>JAIUOB010000001.1 GCA_020161135.1 Gemmatimonadota bacterium
CCTTCACCGACCAGCTCGAGCGCAAGGGCTGCGCGTCGGGCGCGGTGAACGCGCTGCGCTCGCAGATCGCGAACGCCGAGAAGGCCACCGGAGCGGCGCGCAACGCCGCGCTCGACGCCGCCGTGACGGCGGCCGAGGGCGCGCGTAGCTGCGATGGCGCGAAGGTCGACATGCTGAAGAAGTCGCTGCAGGACCTGCGCGCGCTGGCCATGTAACACGGCCGGCCCGCAGCGGATGCGGTGGCGACGGGGCGGTGCGCGACAGCGCACCGCCCCGTCGTGCGTGACGGAGGGCGTGTTGAGGTTTTCCTGATGTCCCCGTGCGGCAGCTTGACCCCGCATTGAGGCCGATTGGCCGACTCTTGGAGTGTCCCTTGTCCGGAGTCGTATGTCGTACACTCTCGATGGCGTCGTGCTGGTGCTGGTCGCTGCCCTGGTCGCGGCGACACGCCTGCTCGCCCGCGTCGTCGCCCGCCTCTGAGCGCCTCATGACCCGCGTCCACCTTGCGGCCGCGCTCATCGCGCTCGCCCTGTTCGTCTATCTCGTCGTGGCCCTCCTCCGCCCGGAGGTGCTCGAATGACCAGCCACGCCGCCCTCGAGCTGTTCGCGGTGCTCGCGCTCGTCCTGGGGTGCGCCGTCCCCCTGGGCGCGTACATCGCCCGCGTGCTGGAACCGGGCACACGCCGCCAGCCGCTCGCCATCATCGAGCGCGCGGTGTACCGCGTGCTCGGAGTCGACCCCGCCGAGGACATGCCGTGGACGCGCTACGCGACCGGCGTGGTCGCACTCAGTGCCGTCGGGGTCGTCGTACTGTATGCCCTGCAGCGTGTGCAGGGCGTGCTGCCGCTCAACGACGCTGTACTGCCCGCCGTGCCGCCGCTCCTCGCCTTCAACACGGCGGTCAGCTTCGTGACCAACACCAACTGGCAGGCCTACGGCGGCGAGACGACGCTGAGCCTCCTGACGCAGATGATCGGGCTCACCGTGCAGAACTTCGTCTCCGCCGCGGTCGGACTCGCGGTGCTGGCGGCATTGGTGCGCGGCTTCACGCGGCGTCAGGCGAAGGGCGTGGGCAACCTGTGGGTCGACCTCACGCGCGGCATGCTCTACGTGCTGCTGCCGCTCGCGCTGCTCGTGGCCGTGGTGCTCGCGGCCGACGGGGTGCCGCAGACACTCGACGCCACTCGCACGGTGTCGCTGCTCGCGCCGGCTGCCGACAGCGCGGCCCCCCGCGACCAGCGGCTGCCCCTCGGCGCCGTCGCGTCGCAGGTGGCCATCAAACAACTCGGCACCAACGGCGGCGGCGTCTACAACGTCAATTCGGCGCACCCCTTCGAGAACCCGACCCCGCTCACCAATCTCGTCGAGGTGGTGTCGATCCTGCTCATCCCGGCCGCGCTCTGTATCACCTTCGGCGCGCTGGTCGGCGATCGACGCCAGGGATGGGCGATCCTTGCCGCCATGACCGTGCTGCTGGTGGCCACCACGCTGCCCACCATCGCGAGCGAACAGGCGGGCACCCCCGCACTCGCGTCCGCCGGCGCCTCGCTGTCGGCCGACGCCACGCAGGCGGGCGGCAACATGGAAGGCAAGGAGGTGCGCTTCGGCATCGTGTCGTCGGCCATCTGGGCCACGGCGACGACCGCCGCGAGCAACGGCTCGGTGAATGCGATGCACGATTCGTTCACGCCGCTGGGCGGGCTCCTCCCGATGTGGCTCATGCAGCTCGGCGAGGTGGTGTTTGGCGGCGTGGGGTCGGGGCTGTACGGCATGCTCGTCTTCGCGGTGCTGGCCGTGTTCCTGGCCGGTCTCATGGTGGGGCGCACCCCGGAGTACCTGGGCAAGAAGCTCGAGGCGCGCGAGATCAAGCTCGCGGCACTCGTGGTGCTGGTGCCGAGCGCCTTCGTGCTCGTCGGCACCGCGGCGTCGCTGCTCACCGCCGGTGGACGCGCCGGCATCTTCAACCCCGGCGCCCATGGCTTCTCCGAAGTGCTGTATGCCCTCAGCAGCGCGGCCAACAACAACGGCAGCGCGTTCGGCGGATTGGGCGCGAACAGCGCCTGGTACAACGCGCTCACCGCGGTGGCCATGTGGATCGGGCGATTCTGGATCATCGTGCCGGTCCTCGCATTGGCCGGTGCGTTGGCACAGAAGCAGGCCGTTCCGCCCGGCCCCGGGACGCTCCCCACGACGGGACCTATCTTCGTCGTGCTGCTCGTGGGCACGGTGGTGCTGGTCGGTGCGCTCACCTTTCTCCCTGCGCTCGCATTGGGCCCCATCGTCGAGCACCTGCAGCTGATGGGCGGAGGGCGATGACATGACGACCACCGTTCGTGGGACGACCGCGCTCACGCGCGGCGACCTGCTGCGAGCCCTGCGCGACGCGCTGCGGAAGCTCCATCCGCGCGTGATGCGCCGCAATCCGGTCATGTTCGTGGTGTGGGTGGGCGCGCTGCTCACCACACTGCTGGCCGTGACGGATGCTGAGGGCGAAGCCAGCTTCGCCGCCGCCGTGTCGGCGTGGCTGTGGCTCACCGTGCTGTTCGGCAACCTGGCCGAGGCGCTGGCCGAAGGACGTGGTCGCGCACAGGCCGATGCACTCCGCGCCAGTCGCGTCTCGCTCGTCGCGCGCAAACTGCTCGCGCCGCCGGCGATCATCGAGTACTCCGTGGTGCCGGCGTCGTCGCTCGCCCGCGGCGATGTCTTCCACGTGGCGGCGGGTGAAGTCATCGCCGCCGACGGCGAGATCGTCGAGGGCATCGCGTCGGTGGACGAGAGTGCGGTGACCGGCGAGAGCGCTCCCGTGATCCGCGAGAGCGGCGGCGATCGCTCGGCCGTGACCGGCGGCACGCGCGTCCTCTCCGACTGGCTCATCGTGCGCGTGACCGCAAATCCGGGAGAGAGCTTCCTCGATCGGATGATCGGCCTCATCGAAGCCGGTCGGCGCCGCAAGACGCCCAACGAAGTCGCCCTCGAGATCCTGCTGGCTGCGCTCAGCCTGGTGTTCCTGCTGGCCGTCGCGACACTCCTGCCGTTCTCCCTGTGGAGCGTCGAGGCGGCGGGGCGCGGCACGCCGGTCACGGTCACCGTGTTGGTCGCCCTGCTGGTGTGCCTCATCCCCACCACCATCGGCGGACTGCTCTCGGCCATCGGCATCGCGGGCATGGATCGCATGATCCGCCGCAACGTGATTGCCACGAGCGGGCGCGCGGTCGAAGCGGCGGGCGACGTCGACGTGCTGTTGCTCGACAAGACCGGCACCATCACCCTTGGCAATCGCCACGCGGTGGCGTTCCTGCCGGCACCGGGGGTCACCGCCGCGCAGTTGGCCGAGTCGGCGCAGTTGGCGTCGCTGGCCGACGAGACCCCCGAGGGGCGCAGCATCGTCGTGCTCGCGAAGGAGCAACACGGACTGCGCGCGCGCGAGCTCGCGCCGTCGCAGGCGACGTTTGTGCCATTCGCCGCGGACACGCGCATGAGCGGCGTGGACATGGAGGGGCGGCGCATCCGCAAGGGCGCCGTCGACGCGATCACCCGCGCGGCGGGCGGTGCGTTGCCGGTCGAGGTGGACGCCGACGTGCGTCGCGTGGCGAGCGCCGGTGGTACACCGCTGCTCGTGCTCGACGATGCGCGCGTGCTCGGTGTGGTGGAGCTCAAGGACATCGTGAAGGGCGGCATCCGCGAGCGCTTTGCCGAGCTGCGCGGCATGGGCATCCGCACGGTCATGATCACGGGCGACAATCCGCTCACCGCCGCCGCCATCGCGGCGGAGGCAGGCGTCGATGATTTCCTCGCGCAGGCCACGCCGGAGGACAAGCTCACGCTGATCCGGCGCTACCAGGCCGAGGGGCATCTCGTGGCGATGACCGGCGACGGCACCAACGACGCACCGGCGCTGGCGCAGGCCGACGTCGCGGTGGCGATGAACTCGGGCACGCAGGCGGCGAAGGAAGCCGGCAACATGGTCGACCTCGACAGCAATCCCACCAAGCTCATCGAGATCGTCGAGACCGGGAAGCAGATGCTCATGACGCGCGGGGCACTCACCACCTTCAGCACGGCGAACGACGTCGCGAAGTACTTCGCGATCATCCCGGCCGCCTTCGTGGGCACCTATCCCGTCCTCGGCGCGCTCGACATCATGCACCTCGCGACGCCCATGAGTGCCGTGCTCTCGGCCGTCATCTTCAACGCGCTCGTCATCGTGGCGCTGGTGCCGCTCGCGCTGCGCGGCGTGGCGTTCCGACCACTCGGCGCGGCCGCGCTGCTGCGGCGCAACCTGCTCGTGTATGGCCTCGGGGGCCTAGTGACCCCGTTCATCGGCATCAAGGTCATCGACCTCGTGCTCGTCGCCCTCCATCTCGTCTGAGGCACCCGATGCGTGCGCTCCTCCGCCCGTCCGCCGGGTTCCTGCTCCTCGCCACGCTGTGCACGGGCGTGCTCTATCCGCTGGTCGTGCGCGGTATGGCCGCACTGCTGTTCGCCGACGCCGCCACGGGTAGCGTGCTCACGGTGCGCGATCGCGCCGTGGGCTCCCGCCTCATCGGCCAGCCCTTCACCGGTGACGGCTGGCTCATCGGGCGTCCGTCGGCCACGGGCCCCACGCCGTACAACAGCGCCGCCTCATCGGGCTCGAACCTCGGGCCCACGCACCCCCTGCTCGACTCGCTCGTGCACGCGCGCGCCGCGGCGGTTCGCGCGCGCGAAGGGCTCGCCGATACGGTGCGCATCCCCGTCGACCTCCTCACCGCGTCGGCCAGCGGGCTCGATCCGCACATCTCCCCGGCCGCTGCGGCGCTGCAGGTCACGCGCATCGCGCGGGTGCGTGCCCTTCCGGTGGACAGCGTTCGCGCCATCATCCAGCGTGCCACGACGGGTCGCCTGTGGGGGGTGTTCGGCGAACCGCGGGTCAACGTGCTGCACACCAACCTCCTGCTCGACGGCGCGTGGGCGTCGTCGTTGGGGCATCCATGATCGTCATGCCGAAGGGTCTGCGCGCCGCAGGGTTGCTGCTCGTGTCGCCGACGCTGCTGGCCGCGCAGCCGGACAGCAGCCGCGCCGACTCCGTCCGCGTCTCGGTGGGCGCGTACGTCGACAGCTACATCGCCTGGGATGACGGCCGGCCGCGCACCCTCGACCGCAACTACACGACGCAGCCGGCGCGACACGCCGAGTTCAACGTCAACCTCGCCTTCGTGGAGGCCACCCTGCAGGGGCCACGTCTGCGAGGGCGGCTGGCACTGCAGGCCGGTACGTCGGTGCAGTCCAACTACGCCGCCGAGCCGCGTGTGGGCGCCATCAGTGGTGGTGACCTCGCGCGCACCCTCCAGGAGGCCACCATCGGCGTGGCGGTGCACCCGCGCGTGTGGATCGACGGCGGCGTGTACTTTTCGTACATCGGGCTCGAGGGGTGGATCTCGCGCGACAACCCTACATATACCCGGTCGCTCATCGCCGACTACACACCGTACTACCTCTCGGGTGCGAAGGTCACCTGGCAGGCCACGCGCACCGTCACGGCGCAGGTGCATGTCATCAACGGGTGGCAGAACATCTCCGAGACCAACCGTGACAAGGCCGTAGGGACGCGCCTCGACTGGCAACCGCGCGACGACGTGCTCGTCGGCTGGGGCATGTTCGTGGGCAACGAACAGCCCGACTCGGCGCCGGCGCAGCTGCGTGTGCTCAACCAGGTGCTGGGCCGCTGGCGTCGCGGCCCGTGGGAGCTGTCGGCCGTGTTCGACGGTGGGCGTCAGGCACGCGTCGATCGTGGCGCCGACTGGTGGACGGGCAGCACCGTCATCGCGCGTCGCGCCCTGCGCCCCACGGTCCACGCCTCGGCGCGGCTCGAGCACCTGTTCGACCGCGGGCAGGTGCTCGTGCGCACCGACGCCCCGGGTGGCTTCCGCACCAGCGGCGGCTCGATGGGGCTCGATGTGCGCCCGCAACCGCGGCTGCTGTGGCGGAGCGAGGTGCGCGCGCTGCGTTCGCGCGACGCCATCTGGCCGCGCGACGGTGCGCCACGCGGCGCGCGCAGCAACTGGCTGGCCGTGACCTCGCTGGCGCTCACGCTGTGAGGGCCGCCCGACCGTGAACGGTGACACCCGCCGCCCCGATCCCGACGCCCTGCTGGCGCGCGTCACGCAGGAATCGCCGGTCGTGCCCCGCGGACGACTCAAGCTGTTCGTCGGGGCGGCACCGGGCGTGGGCAAGACGTTCACGATGCTCGAGTCGGCCCGGCTGCGGCAGCGTGACGGTGTGGACGTGCTGGTGGGTGTGGTGGAGACGCACGGCCGCGCCGAGACGGCGGCGATGCTCGAGGGGCTGCCCCAGCTGCCGCGTCGCCCGTACACACACCGCGGCACCACCCTCGAGGAGTTCGACCTCGAAGCGGCGCTCGCGCGACGCCCGGCCCTCATTCTCGTCGACGAACTCGCGCACACGAACGCGCCCGGCGCCGCGCACGAGAAGCGCTGGCAGGACGTCGAGGCACTACGCACCGCCGGCATCGATGTGTACAGCACGCTCAACGTGCAGCACCTCGAGAGCCTGAACGACATCGTCGCCGGTATCACCGGGGTGTCCGTGCGCGAGACGGTGCCCGACGCGGTGCTCGACGACGCCGACGAAGTCGAGCTGGTCGACGTGAGCCCCGAGGTACTCGAGCAGCGTCTCCGCGACGGCAAGGTGTATGCGTCGCCGCAGGCCGCACGCGCGCTCGACCACTTCTTCCGGCGCGGCAACCTCATCGCGCTGCGCGAACTCGCCCTCCGCCGCACCGCCGAACGTGTGGACGCGCAAATGCACGGCTGGCGCGCGTCGTCCGGCATTGCCGACGCGTGGGCCGTGTCGGAGGCGGTGCTCGTGTGCGTCGGCCCGTCGGCATCGGCGACGCGCCTGGTGCGCACGGCGCGGCGGCTCGCCGGCCAGCTCAAGGCGCCGTGGACAGCGCTCTACGTCGAGCGTCCCGGAGACGCGACCCTTCCCGCCGCCGATCGGGAGGCCGCGCAGGATGCGTTGCAACTCGCGCAGGAGCTGGGCGGGCAGGCGCTCACCGTCGCGGGCCACGATGTGGCAGACGAGGCCATTGCCGTGGCCGGGCGACTCAACGCCACGCGCCTGCTCGTGGGCCGCACGCACCGCGTGCTGCCGCGACTCCTGCCGTGGCTCGGCACGGCGGCCCGCCTCGCGCGGCGCGCGCCGCAGGTCGATGTGGTGATCGTCGGCACGCGCGATCCCGGCGCGCCCGAGCGGGCGCCCTTCGCACCGCGCGCGGTCACTCCCGTCGGCGGCGCGGGCAGCCTGCGCGAGTACGCCGCCGCGCTCGCCTGGGTCGGCGCCGTCATCGTCGTCGCGCTGCCGCTCCGCAGCCGCATCGCCGATATCGACGTGGTCATGGCGTTCCTCCTCGCCGTGGTCATCACCGCCACGCGCTACGGACGCGGGCCGGCGCTCGCCGCCACCACGCTGGCCGTCGTCGCCTTCGACCTGCTCTTCGTGCCGCCCTACGGCACGTTCGCGGTGAGCGACGTGCGCTACGTGCTCACGTTCGTGGTCATGTTCACCGTCGGCATGGTCATGGCCGGGCTCACCCGCCGCGTGCGCGAACAGGCGCACGCCGCGCGCGAACGCGAGGCGCGCACCGCCACGCTCTACGCACTCAGCCGGGAGCTGGCCGCCGCGCGCACCGACGCCGACGTCGCGCGCATCGCGCTGCGGCACCTGCACGACGTCACGGCCAGCCCGGTCGCGCTCCTCGAGCCCGACGCCGGCGGACACATGCAGCTCACGGCCGCACTGCCCACCGCGTCGTGGCCGGAGAGTGAGCTCGCCGTTGCCCGTTGGTGCCTCGACCGACAGCAGCCGGCGGGCCGCGGCACGGCCACGCTGCCAGCCGCGGGCGCCCTCTACCTGCCGCTCGCGAGCGAAGGCCAGCCGCGCGCCGTGTTCGGTCTCGCGGCGCCTGCCACCCGCCTCGCCGACCTCGGCACGCGACAGCTACTCGACGCCATGCTCGACCAGGTGTCCGTGGCACTCGACCGCACCGTCCTCGCCGACCGGGCGCGCGCCGCACACCTCGAGGCCGAGGCGGAGAAGCTGCGCAACGCGCTGCTCAGTTCGCTCTCGCACGACCTGCGCACACCACTCGGCAGCGTGGAGGGCGCCGCGAGCACGCTGCTGCGTGACGCGACGCTGCCGGAACCGCAGCGTCGCGAGCTCGCCGCCACCATCGTCGAGGAGTCGCAGCGCATGACGCGCCTCGTCGGCAACCTGCTCGACATGGTGCGCGTCGAGACCGGCGCCCTGCACGTGCAACAGCAGTGGCACGTCGTGGAGGAGGTCGTGGGTGGGGCCGTGCTGCGCGTCGAACCGCGCCTCGCAGACCGCGTCGTCTCCGTGCACGTGCCGACGACGCTGCCGCTCGTCGCCATGGACGACGTGCTCGTGCAGCAGGTGCTCGTCAACCTGCTCGAGAATGCGGCGCGACACACCCCCGCCGGGACGCCCATCGACGTGCGCGCTGACGTACGGGGACGCGAGCTGCTGGTCTCGGTGGCCGACCGCGGGCCCGGTGTGCCTCCCGACGCGGCGACGCGCATCTTCGGCAAGTTCCAGCGCCTCGCCGAGGGCGCGGGCGGCATCGGGCTCGGCCTGTCCATCTGCGACGGCATCGTGCGCGCACACGGCGGCCGCATCTGGGTGGAGGCTCGCGAGGGGGGCGGTGCCGTGTTTCGTTTCACGCTGCCCATGCACACGCCCCCCCCGGTCATCGAGCGCGAGGACGACATCGCGTGAGCGCACCGCAGCCGCTCGTGCTCCTCATCGAGGACGAGCCGCAGATGCGCCGCTTCCTGCGCGTCGCGCTCGAGGCTGAGCACTATCGCGTGGTCGATGCGGTGAGCGCCGCCGAGGGCATCCGGCACATGGCGGGGCACAACCCCGACCTCGTCCTGCTCGACCTCGGGCTCCCCGACGGCGACGGCATCGACGTCACGCGCCAGATCCGCAGCTGGTCCGATCGCCCCATCATCGTGTTCAGTGCGCGCGGGCAGGATGGCGACAAGATCGCCGCCCTCGACGCCGGCGCCGACGACTATCTCACCAAACCGTTCAGCACCGGTGAGCTGCTCGCCCGCATGCGCGTCGCCTTGCGACGCCAGGAGGGGCGCGGCGCCGACGCGCCCGCCCTCTTCACGGCCGGCACACTGCGCGTCGATCGTGCGCGCCGGCAGGTGTTCGTGGGCGACACCGAGGTGCACCTCACCCCCACCGAGTACCGCCTGCTCGCGCTGCTGGTGCAGCATGCCGGACGCGTCCTCACGCACCGCTTTCTGCTGCGCGAGGTATGGGGGCCCGGGCGAGCCGACCAGACCCACTACCTGCGGGTGTACATGCAGCAGCTGCGCGAGAAGCTCGAGGCCGAGCCTGCACGCCCGCGCCTGCTTCGCACCGAGCCCGGCGTCGGCTATCGGCTCGTGGTGGACAGCGACGGCTGACGCCGACGCGATCGCCTGGCGTGCGGGCGTCCGAGAACCGTGGCGATGCGCCATGCGTTGATCCACCGTCCGTACGTTCTCCCGCCCCCGGTCCGTCATGCTCCGCACTCTGCTGTCCGCACTCCTGTTCGCTGTCGTCCCCGTTCTCGCACTGCACGCGCAGACCGCGCCTACCGGCGTCATCACCGGCCGCGTCGTGGCCGCCGTCACCGAGGCGCCGCTCGCCGGCGCCATCGTGACCCTGGCCGACCCGGCCGCCGCGGCCGCCGGCACCGGGGCCACCACCACCCGCACCGACTCGTCCGGGCGCTTCACGCTGCGCGACGTCCCCGTCGGCATCGCGCGCCTCACCGTGCGCCTGGTGGGCTACACCGCGGCCATTCGCGGCGACATCGCCATTTCGCCATTCAAGCCCGCCGAAGTGACCATCACGCTCGAGCCGGCGCGCGTGCAGCTCGAGCAGGTGACCGTGCGCCCGGATGCCTTCCCCGCGGTTCCGGCCGCGTCGACACCGGTCTCCACCCAGCGCTACGACGCCGAGGAGGTGCGGCGCCAGCCTGGCGCGCAGGAGGACGTGCTCCGCGCCATCTCCATCGCGCCCGGTGTCGGCGTCACGAGCCCAGCACGCAACGATCTCGTCGTGCGCGGCGGCGCGCCGGCCGAGAACCTGTTCGTCATCGACAACATCGAAGTGCCGAACATCAATCACTTCGGCTCGCAAGGCTCCACGGGCGGTCCCATCTCACTCATTAACGTGCGCTTCGTGGAGAATGCCGCCATCAGCGCCGGCGGATACGGCGTGCGCCTGGGCGACCGCACCTCGTCGGCCACCACCATCACGCTGCGCGAGGGCAATCGCGAGCGCGTCGCCGGCGAGGTGAACGTGGCCGCCACGCAGGTGGGCGCCGTCATCGAGGGGCCCATCAGCCGCAACGCCACCTTCCTCGCGAACGTGCGGCAGAGTTACCTCGACCTGCTCTTCAAGGCCATCGGCCTCAGCTTCATTCCCAGCTACACCGATGCCACCGCGAAGCTCGCGTGGCGCCCCACCGCGCGCGATGCACTCTCCTTCCTCGTCATCGGCGCGCGCGGCACGGTCACCTTCGACAACGACACCGACTCCGCCCGCGTGAACAACGCGCAGGTCCTGGCCCCCACGCAGACCCAGTACTTCAGCGGCCTGACCTGGAAGCGCCTCGTGACGCGCGGCGTGCTCACCACCACCCTGGCCCGCACCGAGACGCGCTACCGCAGCGCGCAGCGCGACTCGCTGCTGATGCCGGTGTTCGAGAGCCGCTCGCGCGAAGGCGAGAGCACGCTGCGCACCGATGCGACGTGGGCGCTCACGCCCGCACTGGAGCTCGAGGCCGGCACGGTGTGGAAGTACGCGGACGCGCTCCGCTTCGACGCGACGCTCGCCGGTATCGCACGGCGCGATAACCTCGGCGCACCGCGCCCCTTGCGCGTCGACACGACGTTCCGCGCGCTGCGCAACGGCACGTACGCGCAACTGGCCTGGCGGGTCCACCCGGCGCTGCGGGTCACGGGCGGCCTGCGCCACGACTGGTACGACTTCCTTGGCGGCGCGACGCGGTTCACGCCACGCGGCAGCGTCGCCCTGCAACTCGACGCGCGCACGACGCTCAGCGTGGCCGGCGGGCGGTACTGGCAGCCACCCAGCTACATCTGGCTCATCGGCGCGCCCCAGAACGCCGCCACGCTGCGCCCATTCCGCGCCGACCATCTCGTCGCGGGCGTCTCGCGCGTCATCGCCCCCGAGCTCAAGGTCCAGCTCGAGGTGTACGCCAAGCGCTACGGTGACTATCCCGTGCGCCCGTGGCGGCCGCAGGCGGTGTTCAGCCCGAGCGGCTTCGACGACGTCACGACCGACATCCCCTTCGGCCTCGAACCGCTTGCCTCGACGGGCACGGGCGACGCCCGGGGTGTCGAGCTGTTCGCGCAGAAGAAGCTGGGCGCGACGCCGTGGTACGGACAGCTCGCCGTGAGCTGGAACCGCACACGCACCACGGCGCTCGACGGCATCGCACGTCGTGGCGCCTTCGACACGCCATGGCTCGGCAACCTCGTGCTCGGCTGGCGGCCCAACGCGCGGTGGGAGCTCGCCACGCGCATCCGCGCCGGTAGCGGTGCGCCGTACACGCCGTTCGTCGAAGCGGGCGCGTCGGCCGGCACCCTCGATTTCACGCGCGCCAACGGTGAACGGCTTGCGCCGTTCTTTGCCGCCGACGTGCGCATCGACCGGCGATGGCTGCTGCGGGGGCGTCAGCTCATTGGCTTCATCGACCTGCAGAACGCCACCAACCGGGAGAACGAGGCGCCGCCCAGTTGGGACCTGCGCGCCCTCCGCGTGCGGCGCGAGACGAGCATCGGCCTCCTCCCCTCGATCGGCCTCAACCTCGAGTTCTAGCCGTCTCTCGGCGGCTGGGCGCCCGGTGCGGACGAGGTCCCGTCGTACCGCACCGCGCGCATCGGCTGCTCGTTGACGTGCAGCGAGAAGACATCGGGACGCGCATAGTGCCCCACCACGTCGAGATCGTACTTCCCCTGCGACAGTGCACCCACGTCGACGTCGGCCACGAGCACCCCTGACGCGTGGTACAACGGGCCCGCCAGCACCTCGCCCAGCGGTGACACGATGCAACTGCCGCCGCGGATGAGCACCGTGTCGGGCGCCTCGCCCTGCATGGGGTGGTAGTCGGCCGGATAGTCGCCGCGCACCGCGTGCTGGCAGGCGCAGAGCACGATGCAGCGCCCCTCCACGGCGATGTGCCGCATGGTCGCGTGCCACACGTCGCGGTCGTCCACGGTGGGCGCGCAGTAGAGTTCGATTCCCTTGCCGTACATCGCGAGCCGCAACTGCGGCATGTAGTTCTCCCAGCAGATCACCGCCCCGAGCTTCCCGAGCGACGTCGACAGCACCGGCATCGTCGAGCCGTCGCCGAAGCCCCACACGATGCGCTCCATCGCGGTGGGCATGAGCTTGCGGTGCGTGCCGAGGAGCGCGCCGTCCGGGCCGAAGAACAGCACCGTGCAGTACAGCGTGCCCCCGTCGCGTTCGATGACGCCGATGACGAGATGCACCGCATGAGCGCGCGCGATCGCGCCCAGCGCATCGCAGGTCGGCCCCGGCACGTCGACGCTGCTGTCATGGTAGCGCTGGAACCACTGGCGTCCCTCGGGCGTGCGGCTCCCCACATGCGCCCCGAACGTGATCCCCTTGGGATACGCCGACAGGAACGCCTCGGGGAACACCACCAACTGCGCCCCCTGCGCCGCCGCCTCCGCCGTGCGCGACGCGACCTTCGCCACGGTCGCCTCGCGATCGAACGCCACCGGCGCGTCCTGCACCACCGCCACACGCACGGCGCTCATCGGCGTGCCCTCGCGGGTGCGGCCGGTGGCAACTCGGCGATCGCGGCCCCGTCCTTGCGCGGATCGCTCGCCCCCGCGTTGAGCCTCGTGCGCAGGTTGCGCTGCACCGCCTGCCCCGCCCCCATGCGCGTGCTCGAGAAGTCGCCACGCATGACCGGCACGTGCCCCATGGCGGCCAGCGAGTCCCGCACGGCCTTCGCGATGCGCGCTTCGAAGTTCACGTCGCACCCCGGGAAGGTCTCCTTCGAGAAGCGCGGCACGTCGAGGGCACCCTGGATGTTCATGCCGTGGTCGACGATGTTCGACACGAACTGCGCATGCGCCTGCGCCTGGTTCCAACCGCCCATGATGCCGAACGCGATCTTGAGGTCGCCCTGCTCCATGAACGCCGGGATGATCGTGTGCAGCGGCCGCTTGCGCCCCGCCAGCACGTTCGGACTCGCCGCATCGAGCGTGAACCCGCCGCCGCGATTGTGCCACACGAAACCGGTGCCGTCGGCCACGAGGCCGGCCCCGAATCCCACCGTGCTGTAGTTGCTCTGGATGAGCGAGACGATGTTCCCCGCCCGATCGACCACGCTGAGATACGTCGTGCCGTTGTCCGTCGCCGTGGGCTTCCCGGCCGGCACATCACAGGTGGCGCGATCCGGCTTGATGAGCGCGGCCCGCTGCGCGGCGTACGCCTTCGAGCCCATCGCCGCGACCGGAATGCTGGCGAAGCGTGGATCGCCGTCGTAGCGCTGCATGTCCGCGTAGGCGAGCTTCTTCGCCTCGATCATGCGATGCAGCGCCGCCACCGAGTTGTGCCCGAGCGCACCCATCGGGAACGTCTCCATGATGTTGAGCATCTCCAGCGCCGCGATGCCCTGCCCGTTCGGCGGCAGCTCGTACACCGTCCAGCCGCGATACGTTGTCGACAGCGGCGTCACCCACTCGACGTCGTACTCGGCCAGGTCGGCTGCGGTCATCGTGCCGCCGTACCGCGCACTGCTCGCCAGCAGCTTCCTCGCGATGGCGCCCGTGTAGAAGTCCTGCGCGCCGCGCGTCGCGATCTGCCGATAGCTCCACGCGAGCTCGGGGTTGCGGAAGATGTCGCCCACCGCCGGCGCCTTGTCACCGGGCAGGAAGGTGCGCGCCGTGAGGGCGTCCTCCCGGAGAATGCGCTCGCTGTCTTTCCAGTACACGCTCACCACCTCGCCCACCGGAAAGCCCTGCTCGGCGTGCTGGATGACCGGCGCGAGCACCCGCGACAGGGGCAGCGTGCCGAAGCGCGCATGCAGCGCCCCCCAGCCCTTCACCGCGCCGGGCACCGTGACGGTGTTGATCCCGCGCGACGGCATGGTGGTGATCCCCTTCGCGCGCAGCGCCTCGGCCGTGAGCCCCCGGGGTGCCCATCCCGACGCGTTGAGCCCGTACAGCTTTCCCGTCTTCGCTTCGTAGACGATGGCAAACAGGTCGCCACCGATGCCGTCGTTCATCGGCGCCACGAGCCCCATCATCGCGTTCGTGGCGATCGCAGCGTCCACCGCACTCCCGCCTGCCTCGAGAATGCGCGCGCCCACCTGAGACGCCAGCACACTCTCGCTCGCGACGATGCCGAGCGTGGACTGCACCATCGAGCGCGATTGCGAGCGATCCTGCGCGGCAAGATGCGCCGGCAGCGCGACGATGAGCGTCGCGCCGGCCACCCACGCACGCGGCGGCACACGGTGAACCATCAGGCGGGAGAGCATACAGGACTCCGGAGGGGCAGAACGGACCGCGCGCAGCGTGCGCGACGCGGGCCAGGAGGCAGCACCCGCGATGCCAAGTATGGCGGCGCGCTCGGTCGGCCGCGACAGCCCGGGCCTGCCCGCCGCGCAGCCCTACCGGCTGCACCGCATATTCGAGCATGACGACCGCGCGACGACGCCTGACACTGCCGCATCCGTTCCTGCTGCTCATGGGCGGCGTCGCGGTCGCGGCCCTCCTCACCTGGCTGCTCCCCGCGGGCGTCTTCACGCGACATCCCGACACCGCGTCCGGCCGCGACGTGGTCGTGCCGGGGAGCTACCACCAGGTCGCGGCCACGCCCGTCGGTCCCGTCGCGGCGGTGCTGGCAATCCCCCGCGGCATCGCCAGCGGCGTCGATGTCGTGCTCGTCGTGCTCATCGCCGGCGGTGCCTTCGGCCTGCTCGATCGCACCGGTGCCCTGCGGCGGCTCGTGGGTGTCCTGGGAGATCGCGCGCGCCATCCGCGACTGGTACTGGCCGGCGTGACCATCGCCTTCACCGCGCTGGGCGCCCTCGAGAATCTGCATGAGGAGATCATTGCCCTCGTGCCGGTGTTGCTCCTGCTCGCGCGTCGTGTCGGCTATGGACCGTTCACCGCACTGTCGATGAGTCTCGGCGCTGCGGTCGTGGGATCGGCGTTCGGCCCCACCAATCCGTTCCAGAGTGGCATCGCACTGCGTTTCGCCGAACTGCCGCCCATGAGCCACCCGGCACTCCGCGTGGGCATGCTGGTGGCGGCGACGGCCCTCTGGGTGGCGTACACGTTGCTGGTCGCCACGCGCACCGATCGCGCGGCCGCCGCGTCGTCCGCGTCCACGACAACGCCGTCGACGATCGAGGACGCCATGACGCCGACAGGCTCGCTGCGCCGTGACCTGTTGCTGCTCGCCGTCACGCTCGCACCGTTCGGCCCGTACGTGTATGGCGTGCTGCGGCTCGACTGGGGCTTCCACGAACTGTCGGCCCTCTTCCTCGTCGCGGGGCTGCTGGTGGCAGCGCTCTCGGGGCGCGCACCCTCCGACGCCGCACGCGAGTATCTCGCGAGCATGGAGCCCATGCTCGCGCCGGCCCTCTACATCGGTGTCGCACGCGGCATCAGTCTCGTGCTCACCGAGGGGCAGGTCATCGACACCATCGTCAACGGGCTTGCGACGCCGCTGCGCGACGCGCCCCCCGTGGCGGCGGCGCTCCTCATGATCCCGGTGCAGGCGGTGCTGCACCTGCCCGTCTCCTCGGTGAGCGGCCAGGCAGTGCTCACCATGCCGATCATGGCACCGCTCTGCGACCTGCTGCACATCGGGCGGGATGCTGCGGTCATCGCCTTCCAGGTGGGCGCGGGTCTCACCGATCATCTCGTGCCCACCAATGGCGCCCTGCTCGCCATGCTCGGCCTCGCCGGCGTCGACTACGGACGGTGGCTGCGCTTTGTCGTACCCGGCGTCCTGCTCGTCGCGCTCGTGGGCGTGGCCGGCATCCTCGTGGTGGCGTGACCCGCTGAGCGCCCGCGCTCAGATCCCGCCGAAGTTGAGGTACTTGAGCTCCTCGTACGCCTCCATGCCGTGCCGCGAGCCCTCGCGGCCAAAGCCCGAGTGCTTCACGCCGCCGAACGGTGCCACCTCGGTTCCCAGGCGCACGTCGTTGATGCCCACCATGCCGCTCTCGAGCGCCTCCGCCACGCGCCAGCAGCGTCCGATGTCGCGGCTGTAGAGATAGGCGGCCAGACCGTACTCGGTGGCATTCGCCATCGCGACGGCCTCCGCCTCGGTGTGAAAGCGGAACACCGGGGCCACTGGTCCGAACACCTCTTCTTTCGCGAGCCGCATGGCCGGCGTGGCGTCACGCAGCACGGTGGGCGCGTAGAACAGGCCACCCCGCGCCTCGCCGCCCGTGACCACCGACGCGCCCTGCGACACGGCGTCGGCCACCAGCGTCTGCACCTTTTCGAGGGCACGCGCATGAATGAGCGGCCCGACCTGCGCGCGCTCGTCCAGCCCGTCGCCGCTGCGCAGCGCGGCCACCCGCGCGGCGAGTCGCTCCACGAACGCGTCGTGCACCGCCGCCTGCACATAGATGCGGTTCACGCAGACGCACGTCTGCCCCGTGTTGCGGAACTTCGATGCGATCGCCCCATCGACTGCGGGGTCGAGATCGGCATCGTCGAAGACCAGGAACGGCGCGTTGCCGCCCAGCTCGAGTGACAAGCGCGTGAGGTTGGGCGCGCACTGCGCCATGAGCCGCTTCCCCACCGCGGTGGATCCGGTGAAGGACAGCTTGCGCACGCGCACATCGGCGCACAACGCCTCGCCGATCCCCGCCGCGTCGGACGATGGCACGACATTCAGCACACCTGCCGGTACCCCGGCCCGCTCGGCCAGCACCGCCAGTGCGAGCGCCGTGAGGGGCGTTTCGGCGGCCGGCTTGAGCACCACGGTGCATCCGGCCGCGAGTGCCGGCGCCACCTTTCGCGTGACCATGGCCAACGGGAAGTTCCACGGGGTGATGGCCGCGGACACGCCCACGGGCTGCCGGATCACCACGATGCGACGGTCGGCCGACGGCGCCGGGATCGTGTCGCCGTACGCGCGCCGCGCCTCCTCGGCGAACCACGCGACGAACGCCGCACCGTACGCTACCTCGCCGCGACTCTCGGCGATCACCTTGCCCGACTCGTGCGTCATGAGTCGCGCCAGTGGCTCCGTGTGTGCGACGATGGCCGCATGCCAGTCGTGCAACGCCTGTGCGCGCTGCGCCGCCGTGCGGGCGCGCCACGCCGGCCACGCCTGCTGCGCCGCCGTCACCGCTTCGTCGACATCGTGCGGCGTACAGTCCGCCACATCGGCCAGGTGCGCGCCCGTCGCCGGCCGATGCACCGCAAACGTCCGCCCGCTGTGCGCGGCGCGCCAGGCACCGCCGATCCACGTCTGCGCGCCCCGCCCGGGGAGCAGCGCCAAGTCATCATGGAAGTCGCTCATGCCTGCAATTTGCGCGCGGCGCCGCGGTTGTGCGCCCCGCGCGTCCACGCGTTAGCATCCGGTGTGACTTCCGCCACCTCAGAACTGCTGCCGCTCGACGCGGCCGGGCGCCGCCGACTCAAGGTGGCCTTCGTCGGCACGCACGGGGTCGGCAAGACCACCCTCTGCTTCGACCTCGCCGCGCAGCTCAAGCGCCTCGACCTCGGCGTCGACATCGTGAAGGAGGTGGCGCGCCGCTGTCCGCTTCCCATCAATGAGGACACCACGCTCGACGCGCAGGCGTGGATCCTGCACACGCAGATCGCCGAGGAGATTGCCGCCTGCGCGCAGTACGAGGTCGTCGTGTGCGATCGCTCCGTGCTCGACAACTACGCCTATCTCGTCGCGCGCATCGGACGTCGGGCCGAGCTGGACGCCCTCGTGGCGAGATGGGTCACCGGCTACCAGGCGCTGTTCAAGGTGCCCGTGACCGGCGCGCCCACCTTCGACGGCAAGCGCGCCGTCAGCGTCGGTTTCCAGCAGGAGATCGACCAGATCATCGACGGACTGATCGCCGACTTCGGGGTCGCCGTGCACCACCTCGACGCCGGCGATCGCGACGGTTGGACGCTGCACGCACTCACCGCGCTCGGCCTTCCCACCCAGCCCCCGCAGATCGACCTGTTCAGCGCGAGGGGCTGAGCCAGCCGCAGTCAGCGCTGGCCGCGATACAGCAGGTCGATCAGCTCGTCGTACATCTCCGCCGCCTCGTCGGGGCCACGGCGGATCGCGTCGGTGGCGCAGTGCTGCAGGTGGTTGCGCATGAGCGCCTTGCTCACCCCGCGCAGCGCCTCCTGTACCGACGCAATCTGCGTGAGGATGTCGGCACAGTAGCGATCCTCGGCCACCATCTTCTGCAGGCCGCGCACCTGCCCCTCGATGCGACGCAAGCGACGGGTGTTGCGGGCCTTGATGTCCGCATCCACGGCCACCGCCTTCCGTGGGCCATCCTCGGCCGTGCGCGCGCAGCCGCACCCGACGTGCGACAACGTGCTGCCGTCCTCGTGGTCGATGGACTGCGGACTTGCCGGCGATGTCATGTCGGGGTGCCTCATCGAATGGTCGCGCGGCGGAGCCGCAGGGAGTTGGCCACCACGCTCACGCTGCTGAACGCCATCGCGGCGCTCGCGAGCACGGGGCTGAGCTGCACACCGAAGGCCGGATACAGCACACCAGCCGCGATCGGAATGCCGATGATGTTGTAGATGAACGCCCAGAAGAGGTTCTGGCGCATGGTGCGCATCGTGCGACGCGCAAGCGTCACCGCACGCACCACCCCCTGCAGGTCACCGCGCAGCAACACGACGTCTCCCGCCTCACGCGCGATGTCGGTGCCGCTGCCGATGGCCATCCCGACGTCGGCCTGCGCGAGCGCCGGCGCATCGTTGATGCCATCGCCCACCATCGCCACCACGCGTCCCTCCTGCTGCAGGCGTTGCACCTCGGCCACCTTGCCGGCGGGCAGCACACCGGCGACCACGCGACCGATGCCGGCCGTGCGGGCAATCGCCTGCGCGGTGCGCTCGGTGTCCCCGGTGAGCATCACGACCGTGAGGCCCAGCGCCTCCAGCTGCGCGATGGCGTCGCGGGACGTCGCGCGCAGCGGATCGGCCACCGCCAGCAGCCCCGCCAGTGCGCCATCGACCGCGACGAACACGGCCGTCTTCCCCTCCGCGGAGAGGCGCGCTGCATCGGCCTCGAGGGGCTGCGCGGAGACGCTCCAGTCGGCGAGGAGCGCGGCGTTGCCCACGAGCACGGCCTGCCCCTCGACGATACCCTGCGCACCGCGTCCAGTGACCGAGGAGAAGGACTCGACATCGCCGAGTACGAGCGTACGCGCCCGGGCCTCACGCACGATGGCCTCGGCCAGGGGATGCTCGCTGCGCGCCTCGACAGACGCGACGCGCTGGAGCAGCGTGTCCGCAGACCACGGGGCTCCGGGCGCGACCAGCACGTCGGTGAGCGCGGGCGCTCCCTCGGTCACCGTTCCCGTCTTGTCCAGCACCACCGTGTCGATGTCGGCGGCGCGCTGCAGCGCCTCGCCACCCTTGATGAGCACGCCCAGCTCCGCCCCCTTGCCGCTCGCGACCATCACCGCCGTGGGCACGGCGAGTCCCATCGCGCACGGGCAGGCGATGATCAGCACGGCCACCGCCGCCGCAAACGCGCGCGCGAGCGGTGCGTCTTCCGCCGCGAGATACCACACACCGAACGTGACCAGCGCGAGCACAAACACCGTGGGCACGAACACCGCGCTGATACGATCGGCGAGATGCTGGATCGGTGCGCGACCGCCCTGCGCGTCGCGCATGAGCTGCACGATCTGGCTCAGCACGCTGTCCGCGCCGAGCGTCGTGGCCGCGTAGCGAAATGCCCCCGTGCGATTGATCGTCCCGCCAATCACGCGATCGCCCGCACGCTTCGTGACGGGCATCGACTCCCCGGTCAGCATGCTCTCGTCGACCGCACTCTCGCCATCGAGGAGTGTGCCGTCGACCGGGATGCGCTCACCGGGACGCACGAGGATCTCCTCGCCGGGCTCGATCGTGTCGATGGGCGCGTCCACCTCCTCGCCGAAGCGGAACACGCGCGCACTTCTCGGCTGCAGCGCCACGAGCGCGCGCAGCGCCTGGGCGGTGCGATGGGTCGCGCGCGCCTCGAACATCCGTCCGGTGAGGACGAACGCGAGGATGAGGATCACCGCTTCGTAGTAGACGTCGGGCGCGAGACCGCGCTCGGTGAACAACTCCGGTGCCACGGTCGCGACCACCGACCAGGCGAACGCGCTGAGCGTTCCGACCGCCACGAGCGTGTTCATGTCCGACGTGCCGTGCCGGAGCGCCGCCCACGCCCGCGTGTAGAAGTGCCGCCCGGCCCACGTCATCACCACAACACTCGCGACCAGCCAGACCCAGTTCGCCCGCATGGCGGCGCCATGACCGAGCAGTGGCATCGCCGCCATCGCCAGCGCGCCGATGACGCCGCTCACCACCGCCTTCGTGCGCAGGTCGCGATACTCGGCCGCGTCCGCCCGGTCGCGCGACGCCTGTTCGGCGAACGCGTCGTCGGGGCCGGTCGTGATCGTCGCCCCGTAGCCGGTGTCCTCGATGACCTGCACAAGCCCATCGGCCGAGATGGCCGACGGGTCGTAGGTGACCGTGGCGCTCTTCATGAGCAGGTTGACCGAGGCATCCTGCACCCCGGGCTGTTTGGCCAGCGACCGCTGGACGCGCGCCGAACAGGCGGCGCATGTCATGCCGGTCACTGGAATGCGCAGTGTGGCCATGTGGCCTCCTGCGGGGTTGCCCCCGCTCAGTGCGTCCCGGTGACCGCGAAGCCCGCGTCCGCCACCCGCTCCGCCAGCGACGCCGCCGTCGCCATCGCCGGATCGACGCGCACATCCGCGCGCCCCACCACCACTTCATCGACGACAACGCCATCCACCGACAGCGCCTTCTTCACGGCGGCGACACAGTGTCCGCACGACATGCCGGTGATCTCGAGAGTCAGCTTCTCCATACCTTTCTCCGATAGGGGATAGGGGTATGATAACTGCAACCTGCGGGAGCGGCAACTGCGGGAGTGCAACGACGGGAGCGGAGGGGCGGGACTACGGCTCCCACGCTTCCGTGGTCCCCGTGGTCCCCGTGGTCTCGCCGTCACGCTCCCGCCCCTATCGCTCCCGTCCCTCCGCTTCCGTGGTACGCAGGGAAGACAGCTTCACTCTCGTCCCCCACGGATCCTCGATCAACCGCTGCCCCTCGAACCGCGCGGCCACCTGCGCCAGCTCCTCTTCGCTTGGCAGCACGATGGTCCAGTGGTCGAGGCGTGCGTCCTGCTCGCCGGGGCGCGTGGCGCCGCGGGCCCAGATGTTGGTGCCGAGGTGGTGGTGATAGCCCCCGGCGGACATGAACAGGGCCCCGGGGTATCGCCAGACGATGCGGTCGAAACCGAGTTGGTCGCTGTAGAACTGGCCCGCGCGAGCGATGTCACCCACGTGCAGGTGTAGGTGCCCCATGACGGTTCCGGCGGGCATTCCCCGCCACGGCTCCTCGCCGGCGGCGCGAAGCAGGTCGGGGACATCGAGGGGGTCGGAGGCCATCATCAGCTCGTCGCCGTCCCGCCGCCACGTGCTGCGTGGGCGGTCGGCATACACCTCGATGCCCAGGCCATCCGGGTCAGTGAGGTAGAGTGCCTCGCTCACGAGGTGGTCGCTGGCGCCAGCCCGCGCCCCGATGGCGCCGAGGTGCCGCACGAAGCGTCCAAGGTCCGTTCGACTGGGGAGGAGGATCGCGAAGTGGTAGAGGCCGAGACGGCTGCCGGGTTGAACCGGTCGGGTGCCGGGGCGCGCTTCCACGCGCACCAGCACGTCGCGAGTGCCGGGCGGGGACAGCTCCACAACGCCACCATCGCGACTGATCTCGGCCAGTCCGAGCGTTTCACTGTACCACGCCAGTGTTCGGTCGAGATCGGAGACCTGCAGGTGCACGGGTCCGAGTCGAAGCGCGTCGGGGAGACGACCCTGGGCAGGACGACGCCCGTAGCTCCCGGGTGGCGCGGCGTCCGGGCGATCGGCGCCGAAGAGGTCGTCGGATCGAGTGGTCATAGTATCAGGAATACTGTCTGTTGTAACATTGATTAGCAAGACACCAACTAAGCGTCACGTCAGGGGACCGCCCGGAGGCGCCGACCGGTGGGCGCTGCCGGGTCGTCGCAGGCGCTCAGCAGCGAGGAATTCGGCGCACAGACCGTGCAGCGCGTCGAGGAGCTCTTCGTCGGTCGATTCCCGGGTGTCGAAGTCTTCAGTGCACCGGGAGGCATGCAGGTGCGGATTCGCGGTGCCAGCTCCGTGCTGGGCAACAGCGAACCACTCTACGTCGTCGATGACATCCCGCTCGCTGCAGGCACCGGCGGGTTGCTCGCCATCAATCCGCGCGACGTGGCACGCATCGAGGTACTCAAGGATGCCGCATCCACGGCCGAGTATGGGTTGCGCGGCGGCAACGGCGTCATTCGCGTGACCACCAGGCGTCGCTGATACGGACGCCGCGACGCCCGTCTGTCCGTCGTTGCTGGTGATGCAGCGCACCGACGCCGGGTTTCGCATCGTGCTGCTGCAGTGGGACGCGCGCCGTCTGGTTGTCCCTCCACCCGGGCGGTAGCTTCCACGGGTGAGCTTGCCATCCCGCTCGCTCGACCTTCGCGAGCAACTGCAGCGCCATCTGGGCGAGACCTACGTCGTCGAACGCGAGCTCGGCGGTGGCGGTTCGTCGCGCGTGTTCCTCGCGACCGAGATTGCGCTGCAGCGCCGCGTGGTGCTCAAGGTGCTCCCGCCGGATGTGTCCGCCTCGAGCGACGCCGAGCGATTCCGGCGGGAGATCCTGTTCATCGCGCGCCTGCAGCATCCGCACCTCGTGCCGCTGCTCAACGCCGGCACGGTCGTGCCGGATGGCGGTGGAGCGGGGCTGCGGTGGTTCACCATGCCCTATGTCGAGGGCTTGTCGCTGCGTGAACTGCTCATGCAGCGCGGCGCCCTGTCGCTCACCGAGGTGTTGCGACTGTTGCGCGAACTCGCGTCGGCGCTCTCGTATGCGCAGGCCCGCGGCATCGTGCATCGCGACATCAAGCCGGAGAACATCCTGCTCTCCGAAGGCGTGTCGATGATCGCCGATTTCGGCGTGGCCAAGGCGCTCGACAACGCCGTCGCGACCAGCCCGGACGGCAAGCGCGTCACGGCGGTCGGCGCGATGCTCGGCACACCGGCGTACATGGCGCCTGAACAGATCGAGTCGGCGCGCGTGGTCGATCACCGCGCCGACCTTTATGCGTTCGGGTGCGTGGCGTACGAGTTGCTCACCGGCGAGCCGCCGCTGCTGCGCGCGTCCCTTCAGGCCACGCTGGCGGCGCAGGTGTCGGAGACGCCCGAGCCCGTGTCGCAGCGACGCTCGGACGTGCCACCGGTGCTGGCCGACCTCATCATGCAGTGCCTCGACAAGCGCCCCGCGCATCGACTCGATTCGGCGTCGCGCATCGTCCGCGCGCTCGACGAGCTCACCCAGGCGGTGCACACGAGCGGGACCTTCGCCGCCGTGCCGCGCGGGAGCACGATGTCGACGACGGGGACCGAACGCGTCCCGACGCTGCCAGGGGCGCCGGCTGCGGCCGCCACGATGGCCGCGCCTGCGGCCGCCACAGCGGCATCCACTAGCGCGGCATCCGCCGCAGCGGCATCCGCCGGAGCGAGCACCTCACCCCGCCTGAGCCCGGTGGCCATCCTCGGCGTGGCCGTCATCGCCGTGGCAGTCGCGGGCTGGTGGTTCGCGGTGCGCTAGTCAACTGGCGTCCGCTCGACGGCGCCCGCAACTTACGCAGGTCGACGAATGCAGGCGCTCACGGGCGCCGACACGTCCGGCCCCCTTCCTCCCGTTTCTTCCTGCCATGCCGATCACGCTCAAGGTCAACGGCACGTCGCGCACTGTCGACGTCCCCCCCGAGATGCCCCTGCTGTGGGTCCTGCGCGATGAACTCGACCTCAAGGGCACCAAGTTCGGCTGTGGCGTGTCGCGCTGCGGCGCCTGCACCGTGCATGTGAACGGCGTCGCACAGCGCACCTGCACCATGCCGGTCTCGCGCGCCGCCGGCGCCGAGGTCACCACCATCGAAGGGCTCTCGCCCGATGGCATGCACGCGGTGCAGCAGGCGTGGGAGGAGCTGGACGTGCCGCAGTGCGGCTACTGCCAGGCGGGCCAGATGATGGGTGCCGCATCGCTCATCGCCCGCACCCCGAACCCCACCGACGCGCAGATCGACGAGGCGCTCAACATCAACCTGTGCCGCTGCGCCACGTACCTGCGCATCCGTGCCGCCGTGAAGCGCGCTGCGCAGATCAAGGCGGGCGGTGCCGCCGTGCCGGCCGGCGCGCGCCCGGGCTCCGGCGGGGAGGACTGAGCGATGACCACCCCCACCTCGACTTCCCCCACCACGCGGCGTGACTTCCTCAAGGTCACCGCACTTGCTGGTGGCGGCATCCTCCTCGCGAGCTATGCCGAACCGCTCGATGCCCTCGCGCGCATGGGGGCCGACGGTGTCGCCGCCGATCCGGTGCTCAACGCATACATCCGCATCACGCCCGACAACGTCGTCACCATCACCGCCAAGAACCCCGAGATCGGCCAGGGCATCAAGACGATGCTCCCGATGCTGATCGCCGAGGAACTCGACGTCGACTGGGCGAACGTGCGCGTCGAGCAGGCGGACTTTGACCCGGTCAAGTACCAGGCGCAGATCGCAGGCGGTAGCACCGCCACGCCCACCAACTGGCTCCCGATGCGCCGTGCCGGTGCCGCGGGCCGCGCGATGCTCGTCGCGGCGGCCGCGCAGCAGTGGAACGTCCCCGCGGCGGAGCTCGTCACCGAGCCAGGCGTCGTGGTGCACAAGGCATCCAACCGTCGCGCCACGTACGGCAGCCTCGCCGCAGCGGCCGCCACGATGCCGGCCCCCGATCTCGCCACCGTGCCGCTCAAGGCGCCGAGCGCGTACCGCATCATCGGCACGCGTCGCAAGACGGTCGGGCTGAAGGACATCCTCACGGGCAAGCCCATGTTCGGCATCGACGTCGTCGTGCCCAACATGCACTACGGGACGTTCGTGAAGGCCCCGGTGTACGGCGCGAAGGTCGCGTCGGCCAATCTCGACGTGGTGAAGGCGCAGCCCGGCATCACCCACGCGTTTGTCGTCGACGGCACCACCAACCTGCAGGGGCTCATGCCCGGCGTCGCCATCATCGGCAAGAACTGGTGGCTGGTGCAGCAGGCGCGCCGCAAGCTGGTGGTGTCGTGGGCCGAGCATCCCACGGCCCAGCAGTCGAGCGCCGCGTTCGCCGCCAAGGCCAAGGAGCTGTTCACACAGCCGGCACACCGCGTGATTCGCAAGGATGGCGACTTTGACACCGCCATCGCATCGGCGGCCAAGGTCCTCAAGGCCGAGTACAGCTATCCGTTCATCGCCCACGCACCCCTCGAGCCGCAGAACTGCACCGCGCAGGTCGTGGGCGACCGCATCGAGATCTGGTCGAACTCGCAGACGCCGCAGTCTGGCGTGCAGCTCGTGGCCAACACGCTCGGCATCAAGCCCGAGCAGGTCACGCTGCACATGACGCGCGCCGGTGGCGGCTTCGGACGCCGCCTCAACAACGACTACATGGTGGAAGCCGCGTTCATCGCCCGCGAGGCGAAGGTGCCGGTCAAGCTGCTGTGGACGCGCGAGGACGACCTCCAGCACGACTTCTTCCGTCCGGGCGGCTTCCACCAGTTCACCGCCGGTCTCGACGCGAGCGGCAAGCTCGTGGCGTTCCGCAACCATTGCGTGACGTTCGGCGAGGGGGAGCGCTTTGCCCCCAGCGCCGACATCGGTCCCGGCGAGTACCCCGCGCGCTTCGTGCCCAACCTGCGCATCGATGCGTCGGTCATGCCGCTCGGCGTGCCCACCGGCGCGCTGCGTGCCCCGCGCTCCAACGCGCTGTCGTTCGTGTTCCAAGGCTTCATCGACGAATGCGCGGAGGCGGCCGGCAAGGACCCGCTGCAGTACCGCATCGACATGCTCAAGGCGCAGATCCCCGATGCGCAGTTGCAGCCGGCCACGCCGCAACAGCAGGCCGGCTTCATGGACGCCAAGCGCGTCATCGGCGTGCTCGAGATGGTGCGTGAGGTGTCCGGGTGGGGCAAGACGTCGCTCCCGAAGGGCACCGGCATGGGCGTCGCCTTCTACTACTCGCACCGCGGTTACTTCGCCGAGGTCGTGCAGGCCACGGTGAGCAAGGCGGGTGAACTCAAGGTCGACAAGGTCTGGGTGGTCGGCGATGTCGGCAGCGACATCATCAACCCCAACCACGCCGAGCAGCAGTCGCAAGGTGCCGCGCTCGATGCGTTGGGGCAGGCGCTCGGCCAGGAAATCACCTTCGTCGGTGGCGCGGCGGTGCAGCAGAATTTCTCCCCGGTGACCGGCCCCAGCGCCTCCACCTTCCCGCTGCTCCGCCTCAAGCAGGCGCCGCCGGTGGTCGAGGTGCACTGGAAGAAGACCGAGTTCGCACCCACGGGCATTGGTGAGCCGGCCATGCCGCCATTCATCCCGGCGCTGTGCGGTGCCATCTACCAGGCCACCGGAAAGCGGGTGCGGCAGATTCCGCTCACCAAGGTCGACCTCAAGTGGACGTGAGGCGTTTCCCCGCACCGCACTGCCCGTGATCATCGACACCATCCCGACGTCCCCGTTCGCCGACCAGCGACCGGGGACGTCCGGTTTGCGGAAGCGCACCACGGTCTTCCAGCAGCCGCATTACCTCGAGAACTTCGTGCAGGCGCTGCTCGAGGAAGCCGCGATTCCGCGCGACGGCGCGCTCGTCGTCGGCGGGGACGGCCGCTTTCTCAACCGCGAGGCCATCGCGACCATCGTGCGCATGGCCGCGGCGAACGGCATCACGCGCGTGGTGGTCGGTCGCGGCGGACTGCTGTCCACACCGGCCGCGTCGCACCTCATCCGGCAGGGTGCAGCCGGCGGCATCATCCTCTCCGCCAGCCACAACCCCGGTGGCGCCGACGGTGACTTCGGCATCAAGTACAACGCTTCAAATGGCGGACCCGCCCCCGAAGCGTTCACCAACGCGGTGGCCGCGCGCGCGGCGAAGCTCACACGCTATCACATCGCGCAGTTGCCGCCGCTCGATCTCGACGTCGTCGGAACGCAGCGACTGGGTACGCACGCTGGTGGCATCGTGGTCGACGTCGTCGATCCCGTGGCGGCGTACGCCGACCTCATGGCGTCGCTCTTCGACTTCGGTGCCATCCGGGCGCTCTTCGCGAGCGGCTTTCGCATGCGCTTCGATGCCATGCACGCCATCACCGGCCCCTACGCCCGGGAGATTCTCGAGCAGCGGCTCGGCGCGCCGGCGGGCACCGTCATCAACGCGACGCCGCTTCCCGACTTCGGCGGTGGACACCCCGACCCCAACCTCACGTACGCGCACGACCTCGTCGAGGAACTGTTCGGGAGTGCGGCGCCGGACTTCGGGGCCGCCTCCGATGGCGACGGCGATCGCAACATGATCCTCGGCCGCCACTTCTTCGTCACCCCCAGCGACAGTCTCGCGGTACTGGCCGCGAATGCCACGCGCGTGCCGGGCTACGCGCGCGGACTGACCGGTGTCGCGCGCTCCATGCCCACCAGCGCGGCGGTCGATGTGGTGGCCGCCGCCCTGGGCATCCCCTGCTTCGAGACGCCGACCGGCTGGAAGTTCTTCGGCACGTTGCTCGATGCCGGCCGCATCACGCTGTGCGGCGAGGAGAGCTTCGGCACCGGCAGCGACCACGTGCGCGAGAAGGACGGCCTCTGGGCCGTGCTCTTCTGGCTCAATGTGATCGCGGCGCGTGGGGAGAGCGTCGAGGCCATCGTGCGCGCCCACTGGGCGCAGTTCGGGCGGCACTACTACACCCGCTACGACTACGAGGGAGTCGCGAGCGAGGCAGCGCAGGGCGTCATGGCGCAGCTCCGCGCCGCGGCGCCGACACTCGCCGGCCGCGCGCTGCACGGTCGCGAGGTCGCGTCGGCCGACGACTTCCGCTACGTCGATCCCGTCGACGGGAGCGTGAGTGAACACCAGGGCGTGCGCGTGCACTTCACCGACGGCGCCCGCATCGTGTATCGGCTGTCGGGAACAGGCACCGAGGGCGCGACGATCCGCATCTACATCGAGGCGCGCGAGACAGACCCGGCCCGCCTCGGGCTCGACACGGCGGCGGCGCTGCAACCACTCGTGGACATCGCGCTCGCATTGGGCGAGATCGCGGCCCGCACCGGGCGCGACGCCCCGACCGTCATCACCTGAGTGGACGAACGCGACCGACGACGACGGTGATGTTGTCGGTCCCGCCACGCTCGAGCGCCGTCTCCAGCAGGTCGCGGCAGAGCTGCTCCGACGACGTCATCGTCGCGCAGGCCCGCGCGATGTCGTCGTCCGACAGGTGCTTGGTGAGGCCGTCGCTGCACACCAGCGTGATGCTGCCTCGACGCCCGATGTCGAGGCGCGTGACTTCCGGCAGGGCTTCCTCGGCACCGATCGCGCTCGAGAGCACATGCTGCAGGGGAGAGTGCTGTGCCCGCTCGGGGGTGAGCGCCCCGCGGTCGATCATGTCCTGCGCCAGCGTCTGGTCGCGCGTGAGCTGCTGCAACGCACCGTCCTGATAGTGGTAGCAGCGACTGTCGCCGACCTGCACCACGTACAGCCACGGCCACACCACGATGCCGACGCTGAGGGTCGTCGCCATCCGACGGCCGTCGAGTGCCTCTGACTGCTCGCGCACGCGCCGATGGGCTTCGTGCGCGGCGTCGCGAAGCTCGTCCATGAACTCCGCTTCGCTCGCGCTGCCCGCCGCATGCCAGCACCGCATGGCGGAGGCGAAGTATTCGGTGATGGCAATGGTGGCGAGTCGGCTTGCCTCGGTGCCGTCGGCACTGCCGCCCACCCCGTCGGCCACAAGCATGATGGTGGCCATGCGCTCGCCGCGCAGCGTGATGGCTTCGATGCGCTCGAGGCTGGTGCCGCGCACGACGATCTGCGGGTGCACCGTGCACAGCAGGAACTGGTCCTGGTTGACGGTGCGCTCGCGTCCCGGATGCGTGAGGCCGAACAGGTCGAGTTCGTCGTCGCGCGGACGCATCCGACGTTCGATGGCAGGCGGGGCGGACGCCATGCGCCATCATGCCGCCGGCCGGTCACCCCCGCAAGGCGCGCGGGGACGGGCGGCGACGCCACGCACGCCAGCGGCGCCAGGTGAGGGCGAGCCCGGTGTACACGAGCAGCGCGGCCGCGGCCGACACCA
Organism: Gemmatimonadota bacterium; assembly: GCA_020161135.1. GTDB lineage: Bacteria > Gemmatimonadota > Gemmatimonadetes > Gemmatimonadales > Gemmatimonadaceae > Gemmatimonas. The sequence goes on from JAIUOB010000001.1 coordinate 29,547, forward strand.
CTCCGGCCACCGTCTGTCCGACCAGGCCGAGCGCCTCGCCCGTGTGCAGGAACCGCATCCACGAGCGGGCGCGTCGACCGGTGGGTTGTGCGGCAAACGGCTTCCAGCTCACCGGCTCGCCATCGCGCGGCACGGTGAGGGTGCCGCGCTTCTGCGGTTCTCCACCAGTACCCGCGTCGAGCGTGAAGACGAGCGGCGCCTGTGGACCGCGTGGCCACGCCAGCGACGCACTCCGCCACGCGGGCTCATAGCGGCCGGCCAGCGCCGCGACGTCACCGACCTCCGGGACAATCACGTCGCGCGACGTGCGCTCCGCGTCCGATACGCGCTCCGCGCCGCCGCCGCCGCCACCACCGCTCGCGCCACTGCTCGCGCCACTGCTCGCACCACTGCTCGCACCACCGCTCGGTGCGGGCGGCGCCTCACCCACCGCGCGATAGACCAGCGCGCTGGCCCACGGATACGAGATGACCGCGCCGGACGCGACAATGACGATGAGCGGCAAGGCGCTCCAGAAGCCGAGCACATGATGCCAGTTGAAGTCGCGCGCCTTGGGCGACAGACCGCGCTGGAACCACAGGTTGTTGCGCAGTAGCCGCCACGTGAGCCGACGCGGCCACCAGAGCCACAGTCCGCTCAGCAGGATGCCCAGGAACAGCAGGTTCGCGACACCGGTCGCCTGCCGCCCCCAGACGCGTTGCGGTCCCTCGAGGGCGAACCAGCGATGCCACGACGTCATGCGGCTCATGAACGTGCGCATGGCCGCACTTCCGGTGCTCAGGACCGCCCCCGTGTAGCGGCTCACGTAGGCCCGTTCGCGGCCCGTGACCACCTCCACCGGGGCCGCGGCGTCGGCGCGCCACACCACCTGCGTGGGGGCCTGCCCCGTCCGCGCCGTGACGACGGCCAGCAGCGAATCGGCCGAGAGCGGCCGCGCGCCGGCCGAGGGCGGCGCATCGTGGACGCCCCGCAGGTCGGCCCAGCGTTGCATCTGCCGCTGGTAGGTCAGTGCGACCCCGGTGACCGACATCATCAGAATGACAATCCCGGCGATCACGCCGGCGGCAAGGTGGAGCCAGAAGAGGGCGCGGCGGAGCGTCTGCATGGGGAGTGCGGGTGGGGAAACGCTAGTTGAGAACAGGTTTCATCAAACGAAAACCGATGATGATCTCATAATCCGACAAAGTCAATCGGATTATCCTTCCCCCGCTGGTCATCTTTCGCGCATGCCGATTGACGCCCGCGCCCGCTGGCTCGAGTTCCGACGCCGACAGCCCCCTCGGCCGCCGCTCGAACGACTCACGGTGCGCGTCCGTGGGCTCGACTTTGCGGTCTGGCGCACGCCCGCACCCGAGGCGCCCTCGGGCCCGCCGCTCTGCTGCGTGAATGGCGGACTCCTCTTTGGCCACCGGCTCCTCTGGCCGGCGCTGGCGCCGCTCGCCCAACGGCGGCAACTCGTGCTGTACGACCAGCGCGGGCGCGGCGAGAGCGCCGCACCGCCCGGCGTGCGGGCATCGCGCATCGAATTCGACGGCGACGACCTCGTCGCCCTGCGCTCCGCAATGGGGCTCGAGCAGTGGGATCTTCTCGGGCACTCCTGGGGCGGCGGCATCGCCATGCTCGCCGCCGCCGCCGACCCGGCGGCGGTCGCGCGTCTGGTGCTGGTCAACGCGGTCGGCGTGACCGGGGCCTGGTTGCCGGCGCTGAACGACGCCGCGCTGGCCCGTCTCACGGGCGATGCTCGTGCCCGGCTCGCCGCGCTCTCCGTGGCCCCGCTCGAGACCCCCGACCTCCCCGCCCACGCTGAGTACGCCCAAGCGTTCTTCCCGGCGTGGTTTGCCGACGCGGCGTTCGCCGCCCAGGTCGCCCCACCGCGCGGCGACAGCCTGACCGGCGCCGTGCTGGCCGCGCGACTGCGCCGTGAGGGCTACGACTGGAGCGCGCGCCTGCGTGACCTGCCCGTTCCTGCACTCGTCGTCCACGGCGTGGCCGACGTGCTTCCTCTCGCCGTGGCGGAGCAGACCGCGGCCGTGCTGGGGCGAGCCCGTCTCGCTCCACTCGCTGACGCCGGGCACAACCCGTTCTGGGAAGCACCCGACGCCTTTTTCACGGCCGTCGACGCCTTTCTGCTGGAGGGGCGCGGCGCCCCCTGACCTGCCGCGTCCACGATGAAGGCCGAACACCTGCTCGTCAGTTGCGTCCTCGGCCTCGCCTGCTTCATCGGGGGGCAGACCGTCGGCACACGGCGCCTCGACGCCGCACGCGTGCGTCCCAGTGACAGCACGGCAGCCGGTGCCGCGGACGGCGCGATCGACCACGCGACCGGTGCTGCTTCGGCCGAGCGCGCCGCGTCCGGCCATGTCGAGGAACGCGTCGTGGCCGATCCGCTCACCGAGGGAGAGCGCATGACCTTCGACGCAGAGTCCATGCGTCGACGGCTCGCGCCCCACACGGCCGGCACGTATCTCGAGGCCTTGCTGCTGGCGCGGGATTCGGCGCTGGCGCGCTGGCCGGACCACATCGCGCGCCCGCTGCGCGTGCAGGTCATCGACGCTCCGCGTCTCGAAGGGTGGACCGCGGACTTCCTACCCGTGGTGCGCGATGCCTTCGCGACGTGGACGCAGGCCGGGTTGCCGGTGCGTTTCACCTTCACCGCCGACAGTGCGCTGGCCGACATTCGCGTGCGCTTCGTCGAGCGGTTCGCGAGCGGCATCAGCGGCAAGACCGTGTGGAGCCGAGACGCGCGCTGGTGGCTGGTGCGCAGCGACATCCAGCTCGCCGTGCAGCATCCGGCGGGCGGTGCGGTCTCGCCGTCACAGATGCGCGCGATTGCCCTGCACGAGGTGGGCCATCTGCTGGGCCTCGATCATTCCCCGAACGCCGACGACATCATGGCGCCGCGCGTGCGGGTGCGAGAGCTGAGCGAGGCGGACAAGGCGACCATTCGCCTCGTCTACTCCGTACCCGCCGGCTCGCTGCGCTGACGCGACGCGCGCTGACGCGACGCGCGCTGACGCGACGCGTCAGCGCACTCAGCGCAGCTTGAGCACCACCACGCGCTCGCCGGTGGCGCGCGAGTGCACCGCGAGGCGCAGCTCCCGCGTATTCCCCGACAGCAGGGTGCGCAGCGCACCGACCTCGCGAATGCGGGTGCCGTTGGCAGCGGTGACGACATCGCCGGCACGCAAACCGGCGTCGGCCGCCGGCGTTCCGGGCGCGACCTGCAGCACGAGCAGGCCGGCGTCGAGGGTGAGGCTTTCGGCCAGTTGCTCGTCGATCGTGGCGAACTGCGCGCCCGCCAGCACTGCCAGGCCGCTGCTCCTGGGCGACAGCATGATGTTCATGCTCCCCGGCGACAATTCCGAGGGGCGCGTCGCGCGCAGCTCGACCAGCACGTCGCCCATCGGGCCCATCGCCCCACCGCCACGTGGCAGGGCCGGGCGGAGCTGCCCCTGCGTCCGCTCCTCGGTGCGCGGCGCGACCGTGACCGGCACCTCGCGGCTGCGCGCGCCGCGGCGCAGGCGCACCCGCACCGTGCTGCCGGGCACGAGCAACTCGGGATAGTTCACGGCCTGCTGCGTCACGTCGCGCCCGTTGTACGCCACGAGCGTGTCGCCCGAGACGATCCCCGCGCGCTCGGCCGGCGAGCCGGCGTCGACCGACTCCACCAGCGGATACTCGCAGTGGCTCGTGATGACACCCTGCGGCGACACCACGCGCATTTGCGCGCCGGAGAGCGTGAAGCCCACATAGCCGTTCATCGACGCGGCGCGCGGCATGAGCGCCGCCTCCGCCTCGATGGCAAATGCCGCGACCCGCGGCTGCAGCGCGCGCACGATGGCGGCGGGCAGCGCCTCGTGCACCCGCAGCACACTGTCGGTGAACGTGAACAGCGGGCGACCCTCGAGCACGCGGCCGTTCATGAGCACGCGCGTCGAATCACCACGTCGCAGCGTGACCGTCCCGCTGCCCGCGCCCGCGAGACCATTCGCCACGGGGCCGTCGGGCCCGATGGCGCGCACGATGATCCGCATGGCCGAATCGACGCCGCGCTGCAGCTCCGACACGCGCAGCACCTGCTCGCCCTGCAACTGCCGCTGTTTCTCCATCGTCACCATCGCGCCTTCGAGCTCCCGCTTGAGACGCAGCAGCGCGAGTCCTTCGGGCACGTTGGCAAGCGGGGTGGGCGCCGATTCCAGTTCGGCGCAGGCGTTGATGCGGACGCCGGACATCGGCGTGCGCGCGATCGTGCCGCGCACCTGCGCGCCGGCCACCGACGCCACCGCGAGCGAGGCGACGACGTGTCGCGCGACTGGCGCCACCAGCCCCGTGCGCCGGAAAGATCGGGGAGACATGGGCATCATCAGTACCGCTCGATCACCTTGTCCGCCGGCAGCGTGCTCACGAGCTGCTGCAGCGTCGCTTCGCGCGCGTTGTACGCGGCCAGGTAGTAGTGGTTGAGAATCGGGTCCTGCGGCGCATCACGCAGCGCCGCACGCGACGCCGCCATCATCTGGTCGAGCGCCGCGAGGCGCGCGCGATACACTTCCGAGTCGCGGGCGGCGGTGTCATTCGCAGCCAGCCACAGCGAGGCGCGTTCGTACTCCCGCTGCGCCCGACTGAGTGCCCCGGTGGCCTCGTCGATGGAGCCGAACCCCGCATCACCACGCGCGACGGCAGGCATGAGGGTCGCGCTGCTGTCGGAGGTGGCGACCGCGACGCCGGCACCCGGCGCGACTCGTCCGAGCCACGCGCCGCCAACGACGAGCGCCACCGCTGCCGCCAGCCGACGCGCAGGCGCCATCCACCTGGCGCCGAACGAGCGCATGGCCGGCGCGGCTCCCCGCATCGGACCATCGCCGATGTCACCACCGACGGGCGTCTGCGTGATCGCGGACGCGAACGCTGCCTCCGCCTCGCCGTGCACCGTGGGATACCCCTCACGACGCAACCCGTCCGCGATACGCTCCCACGGCAACAACCGCGCGTCGGTGTGCGCGTCAGCTTCGCGCACGCCGGCGGCCAGCGTCACCAACTGCACGTGGGCGTCGCGTTCGGCGCGACACACGGCGCAACTCGCGAGATGCGCGCGCTCGTCGTCGCTGAACGGCTCGTGGTCGAAGGCGGCGAGCCGCCCGGTATCAAGGTGCTGCATAGCTGCGATCCATGCCGGAAGAGAACGTGTCGACAAGCGGGGCGAGCAACCGGCGCAGCTTCGCCCGCGCCTTGAACAACTGGGACTTGGAGCCGCCGGCCGTGATCCCCAGCTCGGCCGCGATCTCCTCATGCGTGTAGCCTTCGACGTCGTGCAGCAGGAACACCGTGCGCGCCCCCGGGGACAACTTGCGGGTCGCCTCCTCGATGGTCTGCGCGAGCATGCTGCGCTCCGCGTCCTGTTCCACGGCGGCCGAATCCTCCTCGATGGCCGTCTCCGCGGCGGCGAGTCGCTTCACCCGTCGCATCGCGTTCAGCGTGCGGTTGATGGCCACCCGATGGATCCACGTGCTGAACTTCGCGTCCCCCCGCCACGACGGGAGGGCACGGAAGATCTGGATCCAGACCTCCTGCGCGATATCCTCGGCGAGGTCGGGATCACCGGCGAGGCGACGGACGACGGCATCGACGTGGGGCGCATGCTGGTTCCACAGCAGGCGCATCGCGCGCTCGTCACCCTCGATCGCCCGCCGAACGATGGCGGCATCGGTCTCCATGGGTCCACACAATCTGTCACGCGCCGCCCCGCGAGGGTTGCCGGGCGTGGACCGGTGACCTACCGGGTCCCTGCGGGGTACCGCATCGGGCCGCGTGACCCGTCGCACGGCCGACGTCGGCCCCGGCGTTGCCTCGCCCGCGGGCGAATCGTTCCTCTCGGAGTGCTTGACGCCGGGGGGCGATGCCCCTAATTGGCGTAAGCTGCCGTTTCTCCCTCGGCCTTGGTGCGCCCGTGATCCTCCTCGCCTCCCTCCTGCTTGCTGCCGCCGACGCCACGCGCGTGGGTGCGGCTGCGGCATGGCGAGGCGGAGGTTTGCCCGAGCGCGAGCCGGCCGCCGTGGGCATGTCGGCCGAACGCCTGGCCACGATCGATCGGGTGGTGCAGCGCGGGGTCGATGCGGGTGGTTTCCCTGGCGCGTCGCTCGTGGTGGGCCGCAAGGGCTACGCCGTCTGGTCCCGCGGCATCGGCACGCTCGACTGGACACGCCGCACCCGGGTGTCGGCGCAGGAGAGCCTGTTCGACCTCGCCTCGCTCACCAAGGTCGTGGCCACCACCACGGCCGTCATGCTGCTGTACGACCGGGGCGCCATCGATCTCGATGCGCCCGTGCGCCGGTACCTGCCCACCTTCACGGGGGGCCTGCGCGACGAGGTCACCGTGCGGCACCTGCTCACGCACCGGGGCGGACTGCCCGCCGGGCGCGAACTCTGGCGCACGACGTCGTCGCCGTCCGAGGCGCGCACGGCCGTCCTGGCCTCGCCGGTGCAGTGCAAGCCGGGCAATTGCTACGAGTACTCCGACCTCGGGGCCGACTTGCTCGGCTTCATCGTGGAAGAGGTGAGCGGCACGCGGCTCGATCGCTTCCTCGACGAGCAGGTGTTCCGCCGCCTGGGCATGAACGACACGCGCTTCGGCGTGCAAGGCGACGACGTCGCGCGGACGGCCCCCACAGAAATCGCGCCGCCGCGCGGCTACGCCCTGCGGGGGGAAGTGCACGACGAGAACGCCTTCGCGCTGGGCGGCGTGGCCGGTCATGCGGGGCTGTTCAGCAGCGCCGCCGATCTGTCCGTCTTCGCCCAGATGCTGCTCGACGGCGGCACGTACAACGGCGTGCGCATCCTTGCCGACAGCACCGTGGCGCTGTTCACGCGCCGCGCGGCAGGACATCGCGCGCTCGGCTGGGACACCTGCGACGGGGGCGCTGGCTGCGGGTCGGTGATGTCCGAGCGCGCCTTCGGACACACGGGCTTCACCGGTACCTCGCTCTGGATCGACCCCGATCGGCAGATGTTCGTGATCCTGCTGACGAACCGCGTGCATGCCGCCAAGGCCCGGCGGCCGTCCAAGGTCATCGCCGATGTGCGCAACGACCTGGCCGACGCGGCGGCGCTGGCCGTCATGGACGACCCCACCGGGGTGCGGGCCTTCCCGGCCAGCTTCCGGGCCGATGTGGCCACCGACTGGAATCGGCCACTGCGTTCGAGTCGCGCGTCGAGCGCGGCGCGGCGACGCGCTGCCGCCCGCGCGGCCGCAGCACGGAAGGCGGCGGCCGCCAGAAAGTCGAGCTCGTCGGGCAAGGTGACGGCCAAGACGACCTCGACGGCCAAGTCCACCCCGACGGGCAACACCGCCTCGAAAGCCAAGTCCACGGCAAAGAAGCCGACCGCGAAGAAGTCGACCGCCAAGAAGCCACCCGCCAAATCGGCGGCAGCCAAGGGCTCGACGGCGAGAAAGGGCGCCCGCTAGCTTTCGGGCATGTCCGACGAATCCACTCCCCTTCCCGGCGACGCCGACGCGCTCAGCGAGACCGAGCCGCGTCAGTCCGGCGACGAACCCGTCGCCGATGGTCCGCCTGCCGGCATCTCGGCCGATCAGGCACGGCTGGCGCTCCGTCGCGTGAAGGACCCCGAGCTCAACCTCAACATCGTCGATCTCGGCCTGATCTACGACGTGCAGGTCGAGGACGGCACGGTGCGCGTGGACATGAGCCTCACGTCGCCCGGGTGTCCCTCAGGACCCGAAATCATGGGTGAGGCGGAGCAGCAGTTGCGCGGCCTGCCTGGCGTGACCGACGTGGTGATGAACCTCATCTGGTCGCCGCCCTGGAGCCCTGAGCGCATCGAGCCCCGCGTGCGCGCTTACATGGGCTTCTGAAGGACCACAGCGGCGGGGATGGGCGCGAGCGGCGCCATCTTCGCCGCCCGCTCCGCCCGGTGGGCCGCCAGCAGGCGCACCACCACGGGCACCAGCAGGAGAGAACCGCTCCAGAGCAGCAGGTCGGCCACGTTCACCACGATGGTCGTGTCCGCGCTCACCGGCACCGCCAGGAAATCCGCCACGCCCTCGGGGCCCACGACGATGCTGAGCAGATTGCCGAGTGCCCCACCCGTGACCAGTCCGAGGGGCAGCGGCGCGCGTCGGTCGATGGCGGCGATGGGACGCACGACCACCATGACCATGCCGATCGCCAGCACGGTGACCAGGACGTTGAGCGTCGCCGTGAAGGGACCGAGCTGCACGCCGCCGGCCGCGCCGAGGTTCCACACCAGCATGAGCGCCATGTGCTTGCCCAGCGCCACGGAGTGGTCGGCGAGCATGCGCTCGGCGAGCTCCTTGGTGAGCAGGTCGACGGCGCACCCGACGAGCGCGATCTGCGTGTAGAGACGCAGGGTGGCATCGTGGGGCGCGAGGCGCCCGAGGGTGCGGCTGATGAAGGCGTTGAGCGTCGGCATACGGAGGGCGGCGTGAGCGTTCGGTTGGCGCTGCCTGACTTGCCCACCTTCAATCGCAGCGGACGTGCCGCCGAGCCTGCCGCACCTTGGTTGCCGTAGCACGCATTCTAAACAATTGACCGGCAATAGTTTACGCGAACTCACGGCGCAGCGGCCGCAATGGATCAGCTCGCCATGTGTGGCGTATGCGCCTCGGGGGTGCCTGCAGCGTTGCGGCCACGCAACGCTGTCGAATCAGCCGGGCCTGTAGGGCGACGGCTCCGGCATGCCGGCGAGGGCCTTCACGAACCCCTTGCCCAGGACTTCGGCCTGCCAGCGTCGCAGTTCGGGGATGCCTTCGAGTTCCTCGACGTGCCGCGGATTGCGGCGCGCCACCGCCTCCATGCGGTCCCGCGAGCAGAGGACGCCGGGGTCGAGATCGAGATCGGCGGCGACCGCGTCGCGGACGGACTTGAGACGCGCGACACGCTCGTCGAAGTCCGGGTCACGGTCCCACCGCGGCGCCTTGGGAAAGCGCGGCAGTTCGCTGTCGGGCACGGCGTTGCCGCGGACGATGGCCTGCAGCGCCTCCTGTGCGCGAGCGTCGTTCATGCCGCGCGGGAAGCCCTTCACCGCGAAGAGCGCCTCGCGACTGCCCGGGGCGCTGCGTGCGAGATCGAGCAGCACCTCGTTGCCGGCCACGCGGAACGTCGCGCGATCGAGCTCCGCAGCGATGGCATCGCGCCACCGCACCAGCTCCCGCAGGCGCGCGAGCTCCCGGCGGTTGAGATCGCGCGCGCCCTTGAGACGCAGGAAGCCGTCGTCGCTGCCGTCGTTCTCCCAGCGCGTATCCTCCGCACGCAAGAACTCCTCGCGGGCCCAATGCAGCCGCCCTTTGCGGTCGAGTTCGGCGTGCAGACGGTCGCGCAGCCCCAGCAGGTGCCGCGTATCCTGCGCGGCGTAGTCGAGCATGTCGGCCGTGAGCGGACGCATGCTCCAGTCCGCCCGCTGATGCTTCTTGTCGAGCTTGAGGCCGAAGAACTGCTCGAGGAGTGCGGCCAGCCCAAACGCCTTGATGCCGAGCAGTTGGGCCGCGACGCGCGTGTCGAACAGGTTGGTGACGCGCCACCCATAATCCTGATGCAGCAGACGCAAGTCGTAGTCGGCGTCGTGCAGGACCACCTCGACCTGCGGGTCCTCGAGGAACGCGCCGAGCCGCGCCGGTGTCCCGATGGGGAGTGGGTCGATGACGGCTTCATGGCGCGCCGTCGACAGCTGCAGCAGGTAGATGCGGTCGACGAAGCGATGAAAGCTGGCGCCCTCGGTATCGAGGGCGATGGCCCGCTCACCGCTGAGCGAGGCGAGGAACCGATCGACCGATTCGACGGTGTCGAGGTACTGTGGTGCAGGAGCAGGCATGGGTGCCTGAATAGTACACCGGACCACTAGTTTCGAGGACATGGCCACCGACCCGACGCTGCTTCCCGACCCTCTCACTCCCATGCGTCGCGGCTGGCGGAGTGCCGACATCGCGCGCGCGGCGCTGGTTGCACTCGCCGTGTGGTTCGGCATGCAGCTCCTCTGGTCGGTCAGTTCGCTGGTGTTCCTCGTCTTCCTGGCGACGCTCTTCGGGCTCGCGGTGGGGCGTGGGGTGGACTATCTGGAGCGCTGGCGCATCCGCCGCGGCGTGGGCGCCGCACTCATCGTCTTCGGTACGCTCGGAAGCATCGGCGGGGTGCTGGCCTGGACCGCGCCCACGCTCATCGAGCAGGGGGCGGTCCTGCGGCAGGAGTTCCCGGCGGCGATCGGCAAGGTGCAGCAGTGGCTCGACTCCCGCGGCGGCGGCTGGATGAAGGCGATCCTGCCCACCACCCCAGCCGCCGACAGTGCGCAGGCCCCCCCGTCGCAGGCGGTCGCGCCACCCGACGCGGTGTCGCCGTCGCAGGCAGCCTCGCAGGCCGTGAAGGATCGCTGGTCCACGATCACCTCGACGGCCGCGAAATACCTGTTCTCCTTCGTCACCAACACGCTCGCCGTCATCACGGCCTTCGTACTGCTGGTCTTCCTCGCCATCTACATCGGCGCCGAGCCGCACGTCTATCGCGGATGGTTGCTGGCGGCCGTGCCGGCGTCGTCGCGTGCACAGGCGCGCCTCATCATGGCCGAGGTGGCCACGGTGCTGCGCAAATGGCTGGTGACGCAGTTGATCGCCATGGTGGTGATCGGCTCGGTGTGCACCGTCGCGTTGCTGCTGCTCGACGTGAAAGCGGCGTTTGCCCTGGGCTTCATCGCCGGCCTGATGGAATTCATCCCCACCGTGGGGCCGGTGCTGAGTGCCGTCCCGGCGGTGCTCATGGGGTTCGTTGACTCGCCGGAAAAGGCGCTCGCCGTGGCCGCCCTGTACTGGGGCATTCAGTTCCTCGAGAACAACCTGCTCATCCCGTACCTCATGCGGGGCGGGATGGACCTGCCACCGGCGATCACGCTGCTTGCCCAGACCTTGATGACGCTCGTCTTCGGCTTCCTCGGCCTCATGGTCGCGGTGCCGCTCACGGCGGCCGTGCTCGTGCCGCTGCGCATGGTGGCCGAGCGGGAGAACGTGCGGGAGAAGGTGCTGGTGCGTGAGGAGAAGCGGCAGCAGATGGAGGAGGACGAGGCGAACGCCGAGAAGGGTCCCGTCGCATGATCGCCCATCTCCCCGATGTGCAGCTGGGCTACGACGACCAGGGGGACGGCGTGCCGGTGCTGTTCCTGCACGGCTTCCCGCACGACCGGGGGCTGTGGAACGCGCAGCGATTGTCGCTCGCCAGCGAGGCACGCTGCATCGTGCCCGACCTGCGCGGTTTCGGGCAGTCGTCGACGCATGGCCCGTTCAGTGTCGACCAGTACGCCGACGACGCGGCCGCGCTGCTCGATCACCTGGGCATCGCCCAGGCGGTGGTGTGCGGGTTGTCGATGGGCGGCTACGTGGCCATGGCGTTCTGGCGTCGCCACGAGGCGCGGGTGCGGGCGCTGGTGTTGTGCGACACGCGCGCCGGCGCCGACAGCGACGAGGCGCGCGCGCGCCGCGACACGATGATCGCGCAGGCGCGACGCGAGGGCGCGGGCGCGATTGCCGAAGCGATGCTGCCGGGGATGGTGGGCGCCGAGACGCGGGCGCGCCGCGGTGACGTCGTCGCGGGGCTGCGCGCCATGATGAGCCGCCAGCCTACAGCGGGCATCGTGGGCGCGCTGCAGGCGCTGCGGGACCGGCCGGACTCACGGAGAACGCTCGGCACGATTAGCGTTCCCACGCTCGTGGTGGTCGGCGACGAGGATACGCTCACGCCGACATCGGAGGCGCGCGCCATTGCGGAGGCGTTGCCCCCCGCAGCGCGGGTCCGCCTCGAGATCATCGCCGGCGCGGGCCATGTGCCGTGTGTCGAGCGCCCATCCGCCACGACGCACGCCCTCGCCGACTTCCTGCGCACGCTGGCATGACCTCTACGATCTCCGAAGCCGAACGCTCGCCCGCTGCCCGCATCGGGCAGGTGCTCTTCAAGAACCGCGGCTGGCTACCGGTGCCCTTCCTGCTGGTGCCGCTGCTGGTGCCGGGCACGCAGAGCGTCACCACGTGGGCGGTGGGGCTGTCGCTCGTGCTGCTGGGAGAGCTGGTCCGCACGGCCGGTGTCGCGGCGGCCGGCACCGTGACGCGCCGACGCTCGCGTGAGGTGCAGCGTCTCGTCACCTACGGCGCGTTCGCCTGGTGCCGCAATCCGCTTTATGTGGGCAACTACCTGGCGTGGATGGGCTTCACGGTGGTGTCCGGCGTGTTCTGGTTCCTGCCGGTGGCCACGCTGGTCTTCGCCATCGAGTACACGCTGATCGTGCGGTACGAGGAAGGCGTGCTCGAGTCGATCTTCGGGCGCGAGTATCTCGAGTACAAGGCCCGCACACCGAGGTGGTTTGGGCGGCCGCCGGCCGGCGCCACGCAGGGCCCGCACGACTGGCGTGAAGCCATCTGGAGCGAGCGCTCGACCATCGGGCAGTACGTCGTGCTGGGTGCGCTCTTCTGGTGGAAGGCGCGCGGCTGGACGATCTGACGAGCGCCCAGCCGGCAGCGGCGCGTCCCCGTGGACGCGCCGCTGCCCACCTCAGCGCGTGGGGCGCCCGGGCGGGGTGTCGCTGGTGAAGACCTCGCGGTTCTTCGCGACGTAGCTCTTGAGCGGCGTCGGCACGTCCTCCTCGGGGAAGATCGCCGTCACCGGGCACTCCGGCTCACAGGCCCCGCAGTCGATGCACTCGTCGGGGTGGATGTAGAGCTGATCGGCGCCCTCGTAGATGCAATCGACCGGGCAGACGTCGACGCAGGACTTGTCCTTGACGGAGATGCAGGCTTCGGTGATGACGTAGGGCATGTGCGGGTCTCGGGTCGACGCGGCCGGCTGGAATGAGCGGCTGAGGGGGAAGATAGTGGTACGACCGGGCTCGACAAGCGCGGTGCCAGCGCAGTCTCAGCGCCGCCAGGCGGGCGTCTCGCTGCGCGGCAGGGCGGGGTTGTGGCGGTACACCGTGAAGGTGCGACCGATGACCTGAACGACCTCGGTGCCCAGTTCGTTCGCGACGGCGTTCGCAGCCTCCTTGGCCGACAACTCGCCGCCCTTGGCCACCTGCACCTTCACCAGTTCGTGCGTGCGCAGCACGTCATCGAGGCTCTTGAGCAGCGCCGGCGTGAGCCCGGCGTGCCCGACGTGCACCTGCACGCTGAGATGGTGGGCCTCGGCGCGCAGGGCCGCGCGGTCTTTTCCGGTCATGCTCATGGCCAGCTCCAGTCGGGGACCGAGCGGGGGATGCGTGGCGCAGGCGCCGGCGCGTCCGCACCGTCGGATGCGAAGAAAGTCATCGGGTTGATGGGCGGTCCACTCCACCAGGCGCGGCCCGCGGCGCGCTTCATCACCTGGAAGTGCAGATGCGGTGTGTCGCGCGGTGCGTTCCCCGTGGTGCCAACGTAGCCGATGACGTCGCCCTTGGCGATGCGCCGCCCCACCGCCACGCCGACCGCGAGACGATCGAGGTGGGCGTAGTAGTACACGAACCGTGCTTCGGGGTCGGACGCGTAGATCGCGATACCGCCGACAGGCCCATCGGCGAGTCGTCCGATCGTCCCGTCGTCGGCGGCCCGCACGGGGGTGCCGCGCGGCGCGAGCAGGTCGAGCGCGGCGTGGATGCCGCCGTCGCGGCGCGCGGTGTAGCTGTCACGGACCTGGTCGCGCCTGAGGCCATCGACGGGCACCCGTAGCTGACGCGCCCACAGCGCGGCCAGGTCGTCGTCGGAGACGCCGTCACTACGCGGGCCCGCATGCGTCGGGACGCGGCGCGAGTTCACACCGGCGGGAGACGGTGCGGAGGGTGCCGCCGCCGGCAGCGGCGCCGGTGCGAGTGGCGTGAGGGGCCGTCCGCAGGCGGCCACGACGAGCAGAAGGCCGCACGACGCGGCCCGACGCAACGCGGCCCGACACAACGCGACGCGGCGCGCCGCGCGGCCCCGCACTCAGCCCTTCACCACCTCGGGCCGGAAGAATGGCTCGAGGTAGCGCAGCAGGTCGTCCACGGAGCGGACATTGGCCTTGAGCGTGTCCAGCTCGGTCGCACGCGGCAGGCGGGCGCCGGCCCGGTCGGCGATGACGAGCACCGCGTCTTCGAGGTCGAGATCGACCAGGCCATAGACGCGTTCGAGGTCGTCCGACGGGTTGACGATGTAGTGGGGCTCGACCACCCCGTGGCGCTCGGCCAGATAGTGATAGACCTGGGACAGCAGCACCTCGGGATACCGCCCCCGGAACGCGTCACGGAAGCGCGACAGGCCATCCCGCTCGATGGACGCACGGTTCATGCGCTGCGCCCGCACGAGCGCAACGACACCGACCAGCAGCACCACGACAGCCACGACGACGGTCAGACGCACGGCTGGGATTGTCCTCGGAGCGGGGAGAGTGACGCGAGGCGGGAATCAACGGCGGAGGTGACACACATCGCAACGCCGCAATTTTCATAGACTAGCATCGGGGGGCCCGCAGCGAAACAGGCGAGCTCGTCTGTCAGGCGCGCATTAATTCGTGCAGGGTTTTGTTGACGTATCGCATAAACCCGAGCTAGATTGTCGCCCATGGATGATGTGATCGGCGCGCTGAGTGGCTTTCGCGGCATGCGGGCCGACCTGCTGGTGGCGCTCAAGAAGACGCCGAACTGCTCGGCCCATGAGTTGGCTGAGCAGTTCGGGGTCACGGCCAACGCGCTGCGACGGCACCTCAAGGCACTCGAGGATGATGGGCTGGTGCGCTACCGCCGTGATGTGCGCGGCGTGGGCGCGCCCGTGTACGTGTACACGCTGACCCCGGCGGGGGAGGCACTGTTCCCGCGGCGGTATGCGCCGGCCCTGGCCTCGGCCATCGAGGCGGTGCGGGCGCAGGGGGGCACGGCTGCGGTGCAGGCGCTGTTGGATGGTCAGTGGGAGCAGTTGGCGTCGGAAGCGGCGCCGGTGTTGGCCGGCGTGCCGGCCGAGGAACGTTTGCCCCTGGTGGCGGAGTTGCTCACCGCACGGGGCTACATGGCGGAAGCCGAGGCAGGAGGCGCGCCGGCGGGTGGCACGCTGCGGGTGTTCAACTGCGCGCTGCGCGACATCGTCGAGCGCGTGCCGGAAGTGTGCGCCGCCGAGGCGCGCTTCGTGGAGCGGATGCTCGGGGCGCCGGTGGTGCGCCGCGCACATCGGCGGGAAGGGTGCGGGCGGTGTGAGTACGTGGTGGCAGATCCTCATTCGACGGCGCTACAGGAGCAGGCATGAGTTCGACCATCGAGCAACTGGTCAATCGCGAGTACCAGTACGGCTTCACGACGGACATCGAGGCGGACACGTTGCCGCCCGGGCTCACCGAGGACACTGTGCGCTTCATCTCGGCCAAGAAGCAGGAGCCCGAGTGGCTGCTCGAGTGGCGGCTCAAGGCGTTCCGCCGCTGGCAGACGATGACCGAGCCGCACTGGGCCAACCTGCACTATCCGCCCATCGACTATCAGGCGGCGAGCTACTACAGCGCGCCCAAGTCGGTGAAGCCGCTGGCGTCGCTCGACGAGGTCGATCCGGCGCTGCTCGAGACGTACAGCAAGCTCGGCATCTCGCTCACGGAGCAGAAGCGCCTGGCGGGCGTGGCCGTCGACGCGGTGTTCGATTCCGTGTCGGTGGGCACGACGTTCAAGGAGGAGCTCGGCAAGCACGGCGTGATCTTCATGTCGTTCGGCGAGGCGGTGCGCGAGCATCCCGAGCTGGTGCAGCAGTATCTCGGCTCGGTGGTGCCGTACAGCGACAACTTCTTCGCGGCGCTCAACAGCGCGGTGTTCTCGGACGGGTCGTTCTGCTACATCCCGAAGGGGGTGCGGTGCCCGATGGAGCTGAGCACGTACTTCCGCATCAACGCGGCGGAGACGGGCCAGTTCGAGCGCACGCTCATCGTGGCCGACGAAGGGTCGTACGTGAGCTACCTGGAAGGGTGCACCGCGCCGAAGCGCGACACCAACCAGCTGCATGCCGCCGTCGTGGAGATCGTCGCGCTCGACAACGCCACCGTGAAGTACAGCACCGTGCAGAACTGGTATGCCGGTGACGAGCACGGCGTGGGCGGCATCTTCAACTTCGTCACGAAGCGCGGCAAGGCGATGACGAACGCCAAGATCTCGTGGACCCAGGTCGAGACCGGCTCCGCGATCACGTGGAAGTACCCGAGCGTGATCCTGCAGGGCGACAACAGCGTCGGCGAGTTCTACTCGGTGGCCGTGGCCAGCAAGAAGCAGCAGGCCGACACGGGCACGAAGATGATCCACATCGGCCGCAACACGAAGAGCACGATCGTGTCGAAGGGGATCAGCGCGATGCAGGGGCAGAACAGCTACCGCGGCAAGGTGCAGATCCTGCCCAAGGCGCACGGGGCACGCAACTACACGCAGTGCGACTCGATGCTGGTGGGGAACCAGTGCGGCGCGCACACGTTCCCGTACGTCGAGGTCGGCAACAACAGCGCCACGCTCGAGCACGAGGCCTCGACCAGCAAGATCGGCGAAGACCAGATCTTCTACCTGAAGGCACGCGGGCTCGATGCCGAGCAGGCCGTGAGCATGATCGTGAGCGGCTTCTGCAAGGAAGTGTTCAAGGAGCTGCCGATGGAGTTCGCGCTGGAGGCGCAGCAGCTGCTGGGCATCACGCTCGAAGGATCCGTCGGCTGACCGACGGCTGAACCGATCAGTTCCTGGGTTGTGGGTTTGGGTTTTGGGGGGGTGCACTCCCGACTCGGCACGCGAACCCACCACACGACACCAATCAGTTCCCCTCTCTCGCTCCACGCGATCCATCATATGCTGCAGATCACGGACCTCCACGCCGCCATCGACGGCAAGCCGATCCTCAAGGGCCTCTCCCTCACGGTCAACGCGGGCGAAGTGCACGCGGTCATGGGGCCGAACGGCTCGGGCAAGAGCACGCTGGCCCAGGTGCTCGCCGGCCACCCGGCCTACGAGATCACGGGCGGCGAGGTGCTCTACAAGGGTGAGAACCTGCTCGAGATGGATCCCGAAGTGCGGGCCCAGTCGGGGGTGTTCCTCGCGTTCCAGTATCCCGTCGAGATCCCCGGCGTGACCAACGCGTACTTCCTGCGGGCCGCGTACAACGAGATCCGCAAGGCGAAGGGTGAGGAGGAAGTCGATCCGATGGAGTTCCTCGACCTGGTCGAGGAGAAGCTCAAGCTGGTCGACATGGATGCGTCGATGCTGCACCGCTCGGTGAACGCGGGCTTCTCGGGTGGCGAGAAGAAGCGCAATGAAATTCTCCAGATGGCGGTGCTGCAGCCGACGCTGGCGATCCTCGACGAGACCGACTCGGGGCTCGACATCGACGCGCTGCGCATCGTGGCGCAGGGCGTGAATGCGCTCAAGCGGCCGGACACGGCGACCATCGTGGTGACGCACTACCAGCGGCTGCTCAACTACATCGTGCCGGACCAGGTGCATGTGCTGGCGGGCGGCCGGATCATCAAGAGCGGCGACAAGTCGCTGGCGCTCGAGCTCGAGAGCCGTGGCTACGACTGGCTGCTGGAGGCGGTGGCGTGACGCAGGGGCTGCGATTCGCCGAGCTGGCGGTCGAGGCCACGGCGGCCACGGCGCCGGCCCCCGTGCAGGCATTCCGCGCCGCCGGCGCGGAGGCCTTCCAGCGGCTGGGCTTTCCAACGACGCGTGAGGAGGACTGGCACTACACGAACGTGTCGGCCATCTCGTCGGCCACGTATCGCCCGGCGGGTGAGGGCGCGGCCGATGCCCTCGATGCCGACGCGCTCACGCCGTTCCTCATCGACGCCTCGTGGCCGCGCCTGGTGTTCGTGAACGGCCGCTATGCGCCGGCGCTTTCGACACCGGACGCGATGCCGTCCGGCGTGCGGGTGCTCGACCTGGCGACGGCCGCGGCGCAGGACCCCGAGTTCGTCGCGCGGTACCTCGGGCACGCGGCGCCGGCCACGCGTGATGGCTTCACGGCGCTCAATGCCGCCTTTGCCGGCACGGGCGCGGTGGTGCATGTGGCGAAGGAGATGGTGGTCGACACGCCGATTCACCTGCTGCACGTGACCGACGCGCGCGGTGAGGGGATGATGCACCATCCGCGGCACCTGCTGGTGGCCGAGCGGCATGCGAAGGCCTTCGTGCTGGAGAGCCACGTGCACCTGGCCGACGTGCCGTACTTCACCAACGCGGTGGTCGAGGTCGCCGTGGAGGACGGCGCGACGCTGCAGCTGGTGCGCATCCAGCGTGAAGCCCGCCAGGCGCATCACGTGAGCACGGTGGAGGCACGGCAGGGGCGCGACAGCCACTTCCTGACGTTCACCTTCCAGACCGGCGCGGCCCTGTCGCGCAGCAACGTGTACACGGTGCTGGCGGGGACGGGGTGTGGCTGCACGCTCAACGGCCTGTACATGCTGGATGGCGCGCAGCACGGCGACCACCAGACGCGCGTGGAGCACGTCGAGGAGAACTGCTTCAGCCGCGAAGTGTACAAGGGGCTGCTCGACGACCGGTCGCACGGGGTGTTCAACGGCAAGGTGTACGTGCACCCGGCCGCGCAGAAGACCGACGGGAAGCAGACCAACCAGACGCTGCTGCTGTCGGAGACCGCGCAGGTGGACACGAAGCCGCAGCTCGAGATCTTCGCCGACGACGTGAAGTGCACGCACGGCGCGACCGTGGGGCGCATCGACGAGACGGCGCGCTTCTACCTCGAAAGCCGTGGCGTGAGCCGCGCGCTCGCGCGCCAGCTGCTCATGTACGCGTTCGCCGCCGACGTGCTCGAGACCATCGGGCACCCGACCATCGTGGAGGCGCTCGAGCAGCTCACCATCGAGCGCTTCACCGGCAGCACCAGTCACTGAGGCCTGAGGCAACCCGCATGTCCGACCTCCAGGAGCTTTACCAGTCGGTCATTCTCGACCACAACCGCAAGCCACGGAACTTCGGTCCGCTCGAGGGCGCGAACCGTGGCGCCGACGGGCGCAACCCGTTGTGCGGTGACGAGGTGCACGTCGACCTGCGGGTGGAGGACGACGTGATTCGCGAGGTGAAGTTCAGCGGGCACGGGTGCGCCATCTCGAAGGCGTCGGCGTCGCTCATGACCGCCGCGGTGAAGGGGAAGTCGCGGGCGGAGGCGGAGGCGCTGTTCCAGCGCTTCCATGCCCTCGTGCTGGGGCAGGACGAGGCGGGGGGCAAGGACCTCGGCCAGCTCGTGGTGTTCTCCGGCGTGTCGCGCTTCCCGGTGCGTGTGAAGTGCGCGTCGCTGGCGTGGCACACCCTCAAGGCGGCGCTCGAGCGTGACGGTGGTGTGCCGGCCGTCGACGCCGTCAGCACGGAGTGAGCGGCGGCCACGACGCGACGGCGGCCTGGGTGGCCGCCGTGGCACTGGACGCGCTGGACGAGTCGCTGCCGACCTCGGTGGTGCTCGACGACGGACGCCGGCTGTGCCTGGTGCGCGAGGGCGCGACCGTGCACGCGATGGAGGACCGGTGTCCGCACCGCGACTTCGCCCTGTCGGGTGGCGACGTGGTGGCGCCCTGTGTGATCGAGTGTCCGTGGCATGGCGCGCGCTTCGACCTGCGCACCGGCGCCGTGCTTCAGGGACCCGCGACCGACGCCGTGCCCGTGTATCCCGTGCAGGTCACCGACGGCATGGTGTTCGTCGGCCGCCCCACCGGGGATCCTGACGCAAAGGATGTGGCATCATGACTGACGTGACCGGCACCCTGGCGCCCCGCGCCGATTTCCCGCTCCTCGCCGCACAGCCGGGGCTGCACTATCTCGACTCCGCCGCCACGGCGCAGAAGCCGCGGCTCGTGCTGGATGCGCTGCGCGACTTCTACGAGACGGCCAACGCGAATCCGCACCGCGGTGCGTATGCGCTGTCGGCGCTGGCGACCGATCGGTATCACGAGGCCCGGGCGACGATCGCGCGCTTCGTGGGGGTGGCCGATGCCGATCGACTCATCTTCACGCGCGGCACCACCGAGGCGATGAACCTCGTGGCGACGAGCTGGGGGCGCACCAACGTGCGGGCCGGTGACGAGATCGTGGTGACGGCGCTCGAGCACCACGCCAACTTCGTCCCGTGGCAGCAGCTCGCGAAGGCGGTGGGTGCGACGCTGCGCATCGTCGAGCTGACGGCGCAGCAGACCATCGACCTGGACCAGCTGCGCGACCTCGTGACCACGCGCACGCGCGTGGTGGCGGTGACGCACGTGTCGAACGCGGTGGGCGCCATCACCCCGCTCGACGACGTGGTGCGCCTGGTGCGGGCGCGGTCGCGCGCGATCATCGTGGTGGATGGCGCGCAGGCGGTGCCGCACCTCCCCGTCGACCTCGATGCGCTCGACGTGGACTTCTATGCCTTCAGCGGCCACAAGCTGCTGGGCCCGATGGGCATCGGTGTGCTGGTGGGGCGTCGCGCGCTGCTCGAGGCGATGCCGCCGTACCAGTTCGGCGGCGACATGATCGAATGGGTGCACGACCTCGACAGCACGTGGAACGTGCTGCCGCACAAGTTCGAGGCCGGCACGCCCAACGCGGCCGATGCGGTGGGCCTCGCGGCGGCCACGCGGTACCTCACCGCGCTGGGGATGGCCAACGTGCGTGCGCACGAGGTGGCGCTGTTGGCCCGTGCGGAGGCGGCGGTGCGGGCCCTGCCGGGCGTGACGGTGTACGGGCCACCGCCCACCGAGCGCAGCGGCGTGCTGAGCTTTTCCGTGGCGGACGTGCATCCGCACGACCTGGCCACGATCCTCGACCAGCATGGAGTGTGCATCCGCGCGGGACACCACTGCGCGCAGCCGCTCATGCGGCGCCTGGGCGTGAGTGCGACCGCGCGCGCGAGCTTCTACGTGTACAGCGATGACCGTGACGTCGACGCGCTGGTGGGGGCGTTGGAGGCGGCGCAGGCGCTGTTCGCGACGTCGGGGTGACGGGGCATGACGTGGCGCGAGAGGCGCCCGCGATGAGCGGGCCGCCAGCCGCGTCGCTCGCGGCGATGTACCAGGAGACGTTGCTGGCGCACTATCGCGCGCCGCAGAACAGACGGGTGCTTGCGGACGCGACGGCCCGCGGCGCGCATCGCAACCCGCTGTGCGGCGATGATCTCGAGGTGGCGGTGCGCTGCGACGGCGACCTGCTCACCGAGGTTGCCTTCCAGGGGCGCGGCTGCTCGCTGGCGACGGCGAGTGCCTCGCTGCTCACGGAGGCGGTGCGGGGCCTGACCGTGCGTGACGCGCGCGCGCTGGCCGACGCGGTCGATGCCATGCTGGAGGGTGACGCGTCGGTGTCGCTGCCAGCCGCACTCGACCCGCTGCGGAGCGTGGCACCCTTTCCCGCGCGTCACGGGTGCGTGCGCATGGCGTGGCAGGCGCTGCGCGGCGCGCTGGGGTGAGCGGCGGCGGTCCACGGGCTGGTTGACCACGTCGCCGCCCCGCGTTCCATTCCTGCCATGTACGCACTCGCCATCATCCGCTATCGCCGCCCCTTCGAGGAGGTGGCCCCGCACGTCGACGAACATCGCGCCTATCTGCGGGCGCTCAAGGCCGCCGGCACCCTCATCGCGTCGGGGCCGTTCGAGCCGCGCTTCGGTGGCGGCCTGCTGCTGCGCGTGCCCGACGAGGACGGGCAGGCCGCGCTCGATCGCATTCGCGACGGTGACCCGTTCACGACGCGGGGGCTGGCGTTGTACGAGATCTGGCCCTGGCATCCCGTGATCGGCAAGGACGATCTCGATCGGCTGTAGCAGGCGTCTGCGACGCGCTGTGTTCAGGGGCGGCAGGTACCCAACACGGCGAGCGCGTTGGCGACCGCACGCTCGGTGCCGTTGTCGCTGGGCCGGTTCACCACCCGCGTCTGTCCCGACGCTGTCGCCAGCACGAGTGCTGAACTGCCGCCGCCATCGAGGTTGAGCGCGCGGGTGGCGCCGAGCGCGCGCATGAGTTCTGCGCTCTGGCGGAGGGTCATGCCCATGCTGACGCCCGCCTGCCGTCCGTCGATGACCGCGAGCCAGGCGCGGGTGCCGGCGCGATCGAGTCCCATGACGGTGCGCGGATTGAGATTGCGGAAGCTCTCGGCCCCCTCGGTGTCCGCGTCGCGCGCGACGAGACTGTCGGTCACGAGGATGGGGCGGCCGCCAACGGCTTCGGTGACCCCGGCCTCGGCGCGGCCTGGGCCGGTGCCCCAGATGAGCGCCTGCACGGTCACGGTGTCGCCGATGCGCAGCGTCGACGCGACATCACGCGGCGCGTGCAGCAGCAACGTGTCACCGCGCGCGAGCGTGTCGGATGCGCGTGCCGCGCGCAGCACGAAGCGCCCATGGATGCCGGGGTGCACCATCCGGTTCGTGATGCCCGGTGCGGGATCGAGGCGGAAGGCCTGCCGTCGCACGACGGTGTCGAGCGGCACGCCCCAGTGCCGATCGACGATGCCGGTGGTGCGTGCGGCCGGGCGGTTCCAGCCCTGCAGCGGCACCGTGGTGCCACGCGTCTTCAGCGAGCCGTCCAGCCGCAGCGTGTCGAAGCCCAACGCACCATTGTCGCCCCGCCAGAAGACGGGCTTCACGTCGGGGCCGGAGATGAGCGTGCCGCGCTCGATGTGCGCATTGGTGGGCACGCCGGGAGGCGCGAAGAGGAAGAAGTCGGCGTTGACGGCAGCGACCGGCATCGCGCGCGGTGCACGCGGCAGCGTAGCGAGCAGTTGCGACGTGGTGAGGCGCCCCTGTGCGACCGTCGCGCCCTTCACCGCCTGCAGCGTGTTGCAGCGCAGGTCGACATCGAGCACGTACGCGCGCCAGGGCGCGGCAGTGTTGACGAGGGTGTGCAGTTGCACGCCCGGTGCGACGGGGTCGGTGCGCACCGTATCCGCGACCGACGGCGCAAGCCGCAGCGGTCGTGGCGCCATGTCGGGGCGTGCGCGACAGCCCGCGGCGAATGCGGTCACCAACGTGGCGCTGACGAGGAGGCCGAGGGTGGGCCGGCGTGTCGCGCGTGCGGCGGGGGAGAGCGAGCGTGGGGAGGACATGTCGCAGTATCGAACGGGCGTACCGCGAGCGCCAGCCGACTAGCTTTCCCGCATGCCTGCCCCGTCCTCGTCGGCCCCCGAACGACCGCCCAGCGCCATCGCGCGGCTGCACGCGCGGCTGCAGCAGTGGGCTGACGCGGGCTGGTCGAACAGCGTGGTGCTGGGTTGGGGCTTGCTGCAGGGGTTCATCTTCCCGGGGCTCGCCGACCTGTTCTTCCTGCCGCTCGCGCTGGCGCGGCCGGCGCGCGCGTACGCGCTGGCGCTGGTGGCGGCGGCCGGGACGATCACGGGGAGCGTGGTGCTCTATGCACTGGGGCACGAAGCGCTGGCGGTGCTGCAGGGGCCTCTGGCGTCGTTCTTCGATCTCGCGCCGGCCACCATTGCGCGCTATCGCGGCACGTTGGCGTCGTGGGGTGGATGGGCGATTTTCGCGAGCACGATGAGCCCACTCTCCACCAAGCTCACGAGCATCGCGTCGGGCATTGCGGGCGTGCCGTTCCCGGAGTTCGTGCTCGCACTGTCGGCCGGGCGCCTGACGCGCGTGCTGGCGCTGGCGTGGCTCGTGCGGCACGGCGGCGCCGCGGCGGTGTCGCGGTGGGTGGGCGCGTCGGTGGCAGCGCGTGTCGACGGTGCCACCGCGGAGCCGGCGCGATGATGGACGACGCGACACGCGATGGCCTGCTCGCCTTCCTGCGACAGGCGGAAGCGCTCAAGCAGGTCACGCGCACGTCGTGGACGTCGAACGGCCAGCCGGAGACGGTGGCGAGTCACAGTTGGCGGCTTTGCCTGATGGCGCTGGTCGTCGCGCCGTACGTGCCGGGCATCGATGTCGGCAAGCTGCTGCGCATCTGTCTCGTGCACGACCTGGGCGAAGCGATCGGCGGCGACATCTCGGCGGTGCTGCAGGAGGGTGTGCCGAGCAAGGCGGCGCAAGAGCGCGCCGACCTGCTGACGCTCACGGCGTCGCTGCCCGCGGCGGTGCGCGACGACCTCGTGGCGCTGTGGGACGAATACGAGAGTTCCGCGACGCCCGAGGCCCAACTGGCGAAGGGACTCGACAAGCTCGAGACGATCCTGCAGCACAACCAGGGCGCGATGCCGCCGGGGTTCGACTTCCGCTTCAACCTGCGCTACGGCGCGGCGTACACGGCCAGCGACCCGGTGCTGCGCGCGTTGCGCGCGGTGCTGGACGCGGAGACGGAGCAGCGGGCGCGCGAGGCGGAGGGATCGTGACCGGGACGCGTGCCGGCTTTGCGTTCGCGCGCGCGGCCACCGAGGGCGCGGCGCGCACGGGGGCATTCACCACACCCCATGGCGTGGTGGAGACGCCGGCATTCATGCCGGTGGGGACGCATGCGAGTGTGCGCGGCCTGGCGATGTCCGAGGTGCGGGCGGCGGGGGCGCAGATGATCCTCGCCAACGCGTATCACCTCTACCTGCGTCCCGGCGATGCGATGGTGCGAGCCCTCGGCGGCGTGCATGCGTTCGCGCGGTGGCGTGGGCCGATGCTCACCGACTCGGGCGGCTACCAGGTGTTTTCGCTGTCGCGGTATCGCACGGTGACGGAAGAGGGGGTGACGTTTCGCAGCAAGGCCGACGGCGCGCTGCACCACTTCACGCCGGAGGGGGTGATGGCGATCGAGCGCAACATTGGCGCCGACGTCATCATGCAACTCGACGAACTGGTGGAGGGTGGATCGTCGCACGCGGTGTCGCAGGCGGCGATGGAACGCAGCTTGCGCTGGCTGGCGCGCGCGCGGGTGGCCTTCGAGGCGCTCACGCGCGATGGGCGCGCGGCGCTGCCGCCGTTCGTGGTGCCGGAGGGTGCGCCGCCGCTTGCCGGAGACGCCGACGACGAACGGATGGCGCCACCGCAAGCGCTCTTTCCCATCGTGCAGGGGGGCACCTACGCCGACCTCCGGCGCGCGTCGATCGAGGGCATCCTGCAGACGGGTGACTGGGTGGGCATCGCCGTGGGCGGCCTGTCGGTGGGCGAGGCCAAGCCGCTGATGTACGAGACCTTCGACGTGTGCAGCGCCCAGTTGCCCACCGACCGGCCGCGCTACCTCATGGGCGTGGGATTTCCCGACGACCTGCTCGAAGCCGTGGCGCGCGGCATGGACCTGTTCGATTGCGTGGCGCCGACGCGCATGGGGCGCCACGGCACGGTGTTCACGCCGGACGGCACGGTGCAGGTGCAGAAGAGCAGCTTTCGCACCGACCGGCGCCTGCTGGTGGAGGGGTGTGCCTGTCCGGCGTGTACGGACTACGACCGCGCGTACCTGCGGCACCTCATGATGACGGACGAGCCGCTGGGACCGCGGCTGCTCGCGCTGCACAACTTGACGTTCCTCATGGCGCTGCTGCGGGACGCGCGCACGCACATTGCGGCGGGAACGTTTGCCGGGTGGAGCACCGCGTGGCTGGCGCGCTATCGCGCGCGGAAGCGGGCCTGACCCCGCGCTTCAGCCGCCGCTCGCGGTGCGCCACACGAGGGCTCCCAGCACGCCCCCCAGCAGCGGGCCCACGACGGGGATCCACGCGTACCCCCAGTCGCTTCCGCCCTTGCCGGCGACGGGGAGCAGGGCGTGCGCGAGCCGCGGCCCGAGATCGCGCGCGGGGTTGATGGCGTAGCCGGTGCTGCCACCCAGCGACAGGCCGATACCCCACACCAGCGCGCCGACGAACGCCGGGCCGAGGTTCGTCGCCGGCGTCGCCCCGGCCACGCCGCTGCTGCCGATGGCCATGGCCACCAGGACCAACGCCGCCGTCGCAATGACCTCACTCACCACGTTCGGTCCGGTCGCGCGAATGGCGGGCCCGGTGCAGAAGCAGGCAAGAATGCGCCCGGGGTCGCGCGTCGCCCGCCAGTGCGGCAGGTACTGCACCCACACGAGTGTGGCCCCCACCATCGCGCCCGCCATCTGCGCGGTCACATAAGCCACGCCGTCGCCCACGGTGCGCGTCCCGAGCACGATGTTGGCCAGCGTCACCGCCGGGTTGAGCTCGCCCGGCGCCCCGAGCGCCACGGCCACGAGTACACCCGCCAGCACGGCGAACGCCCAGCCGGTGGTGATGACGATCCACCCGCTTCCGTGCCCCTTGGTGTCGTCGAGCACCACGTTCGCGACCACGCCGTTGCCGAGCAGGATGAGCACGAGCGTGCCCAGAAACTCACCGAGGAAGGGGGTTGTCATGCCCGAGTTTGCGGCGCGGCGCAGCAGGGCGCAACTTCGCGCCATGCGCCTTTCGTCTCGCCTTCGTCACACGAGCGCCACCCTGGGCCTCGTGGCCATCGCCACCCTCGTGCCATCCGCCCCGGCCCACGCGCAGGTGCGCACGGCCGACCCGGCCGCGCGGGGCATTCCGCTGAGCGCATTCCCACGCTTCGTGAAGCTCGCGGACAACGTGTACGGCTACGAGGAGATCCGGCAGCCGGGGTTCACCACCGTCAGTCTCGTCGTGATCGGCCGCAATGGCGTGCTGGTGGCGGACGCCCAGGGAAGCGTGGAGGCGACGCGCACGATGCTCGAGCGCATCCGCACGCTCACGCCGCTGCCGGTGAAGTGGTACGTCGTGGGCAGCGACCACGGCGACCACACCGCGGGCAACAGTGAGCTGCCCAAGGACATCACCTACATCGTGCACCCCACGTCGTTTGCGCAGCTCAAGCGCGACTCGGCGGCGGCCACGGGCGGACGCGTGGTGGTGGTGCCGCCCAGGGCGATGACCGGCACCGAGGAGACGATCGACGTCGGCGGGACGACGGTGAAGGTGCTCTTCCTGGGCCGCGCGCACACCGGGGGTGACCTCATGGTGCAGCTCCCGCGCGAGCGCCTGCTGTTCATGAGCGAGGCCTATCTCAATCGCGTCTTCCCCGCCATGCGCTCGGCATACCCCAGCGAATGGGCCAAGACCATCGACGCGGCGCTCGCGGTGCCCAACGTGACGCGCTACATCCCCGGCCACGGCTTCATCGAGGAGGCCGCGGTGTCGCGCGAGGAGCTGGTGACCTTCCGCGACGCTATCACGCGCGTGATCGCCGAGGTGAAGCGCCTCAAGGGGTTGGGCCTCACCGTCGACGATGCGATCAAGCAGGCGAACTGGGGTGACCTGGGCGGCTGGTTCCTCGCGTCGCAGCAAGGCCCCATTGCCGTCAGGCGCGTGTGGGCGGAGTTGGACGGGACCTTGAAGTGACGAACGCGGCGAGTGCGCCCGCCGCACCGCCCGCCTGCAGCGCCGGCAACAGGCACGCCAGCACCAGCACACCCCAGCCGGGGAGCTGAAACACCCCGCCCAGCATGTCGGCGAAGGCGCGGATGGGCGCACCGAAGAGCGCCGGCCCCGTAAGCTGAATGGCCGGTGCGAGCGCGCCCGCGACGAACGCCTCGGTGAAGTACGACGTGCGCACGCCGCGGCGCAGCATGAGCAGGGTGGAGACAAGCGCGGCCACCGCCGGCGCCCAGGCGAAGCCGGTCATGCCCGCGATGAGCTGCAACAGCAGCGCGAGCCCGAAGCTGCGTAGCGTGAACAAAGGGCTCACTTGGCGGCTCCCGTGGCCGCCGGACGCGGCGCGAAGGTGAAGGTGTTGCGGACGTCGGCCGGCGCCAGCTCATCGGGGGTGCGCGGGGTGCGTACGCTGTCGAGCGTGCCGCTGGCCCACAGCGGCAGGCGATCGAGGTAGAAGGGGCTGGCGGGGTTGCCGCTCTGTCCGCCGGGATAGGTCGCGCGCACGATGGGCTGCGGCCCCAACTCGACGACCATGCGCCAGCTCGCGCCGAAGTTCGCGCGGCGCGATGCGACCGACGGGTTGAGCGTCCCGCGCCCACCGTCGATGGGGGTCTCCGGCGCCGAGAAGCCGGCCAGCCGCAGCAGGTGCTGCGGACGCGCCGGCGACACGCGACCCCACGTCCACGGCGTCTGCGCCGGGTCGCCGTACTGCACCACGAGCGTGTCGTACGCCCACGCCAGCGCATCGCCCACGATGCGGTCGCGATCCTCGCGCACCTCCGCCGTGCGACGATCATCCCACCACGCGTTCGCCGGCTGCGCGAAGAACTGCAGCAGCCGCGACTCGCTCGGGGTCACCGCGCGCGTCGAATCGCCGGTGGGGATGAACTCGTCGTAGAGCTGCGTGGTGACGCGACCCAACGCCGTTTCGAAGAGCCGGGCGCCGGTGTTCTCGCGGGTGTAGCGCATGTCCCACGCGGCGAGCAGTGCGATGGCCTTGCCCAGTGATGCCGGTGGTGTGCCCTGCCCTGCCCGCGCCCGCGCGGCCTCGAGCAGCGCCGGCACGAGGCGTTCGGCCCGCACGCTGCCGGGATCGGTGTGCATGCGCCGCATCTTGTCCACGGTCACGGCGCTGTCGGCGCGCAGCAGACGATTGACCTGCAGCGCGCGCCAGATCTCGTAGTGGTTGTCGACACCGAGGTAGAGCGGATCGCTTTCCGGATCGATGGGCTGCTGGTTGGCCGACGCGAGGAACCCCTGCGCCGGGCGCAGCGCCTGCGGATAGCGCGACACCGGCCGGAAGCCGATCCAGTCGCTGCGACGCGTGCGCCCATCGAGGATGGCCGTACCGCGTCCCGAATCGGCACGGATGGGGAAGCGCCCGGTCGAGCGGATGGCGATGGTGCCCGCAGTGTCGGCGACGATCATGTTCTGCGCCGGCGCCGTGTAGTACGCCGCGAGCGAATCGAGGAACGCCTGCGCCGTGGTGGCGTGCATGCTGGCGTAGAAGCCCTGCAGCTCGGTGCCGGCTTCGAGCACTGTCCAGCGCATGGAGAGCCACGTGCTCCCCTGTCGGCGCATCGGGCCGCGATGCGTGTAGTACACCGTGTCGGTGGCGAGCGTGCGGCCGCGGGCATCGCGATACGTCTCGACGCGCGTGACCAGCTTCTGCAGGCTGCCATCGAGCTCATACGCCGTGGGCGCGGCCGCGTTGTCGACCGTCTCCTGCCAGAAGTCCATCACGTCGGCGCCGGTGTTCGTGAAGCTCCAGGCAAAGGCGCGCGTGTAGCCGATGGTCACGCCCGGCAGGCCGGGGATGGTCACACCGCCCACGTCCATCACTCCCGGCACCACGAGATGCACCTCGTACCAGATGCTCGGCAACGTGAGCTCGAGATGCGGGTCGCCGGCCAGCAGCGCGTGCCCTGACGCACTGCGCGACGGCGCCACCGCCCAGTTGTTGCTCGCGAAGGCGCGCAACTGCTGCAGCGCCTCGCGCTCGTCGGCGGGGAGCTGCGCATCACGCGACCAGGCGAGCGGACCGGTGCGCGCGCCGCGCGTGAGCTGCGCGACGAGCTTCGTGGCGGCCGGGTCGGGCGCGCCGGGTGCGGGAATCGCGCCGAGCGCCTCGCGTGGCGCGTTGCGCGCAGCGGGCTGGATGGGATCCTGCACCGGCGAGTCGCTGTCGAAGAGCACGCGCGCCGCACTGTCGCCCACCAGGGCACGCGCGCGCAGCAGGTTGAGCTCGACGGGGTCGTGCGCGAGCGTGTAGCCCATGCGATTGAGCAGGTGCAGCGAGTGGATGGGCACCCATGGGCGCGGCGTTGCCCGCAGCAGCTTGTACTCCACCGGGTAGTCGGCCGGCGTGAGCAGCTCGCGATAGGCGTTGATGCCGTCGGCGTAGGCCTGCAGCACGCGCGCCATGCGCGACGTGGTGTCCATGGCCGCCCACCGCTGTTCGGCCGAATGGGGCATGCCGAGGTGCCGCGTCTCCTGATCGGCGGAGAGGGCGACGTCGCCCACGAGTTCGGTGAGCGTGCCTTCGCCGGCGCGCGCCTGCAGCTCGAGCTGGAAGAGCCGATCGCGCGCGACGACGAAGCCGAGCGCGCGGAACGCGTCGAGCTCGTTACGTGCGAAGATGTGCGGCACACCGCGCTGGTCGAAGCGCACGACCACGCTGTCGGTGGTGAGCACGCCCGACACCCCGCGCTGCCGCATGCCATCATCGGCGGCGTTGGCCCACAGCCCGACGCGCGGGTTGAGGAGCGGACCGAGCGGCGGAATGGGACCCGCGCCCACGAGGGAGAGCCAGAGGGCGGCGGCGGTGAGCACCGAGAAGGCGAGGGCCTTCAGCATGAGTCGTAAGGGAGAGCGGGGGCCGGGGACGGGCTGAGCACTGCGAACGGCGAACTGCGTGAACGAAAACTGCGGGAACGGTGGGGCGACAGGCGTCACGGCGTACGCGGGACCCGCGACAGGCTCAGGGCGGGGGCGGTCGGGGTACGGTGACGACGGGCTTCCGTGGTTCCCGTTGGCTCGTGGGCGTGCTCCCGTCGTTCCGCTCCCCCCGCTCCCGTGGTTCGCGGTCCCCCCTGTGCAAGATTTCCCGGCACCAGCGTCTCCCTGACAGCCCCCACCCCGGCGGGCCTCGGACCCTCTCTTTCCACGCCATGGACGACCTGGAGCGCCTCTTTCACGCCTATCACGCCCCGCTGGTGCGCTACCTGACGCGCCGGATGGGGGATCGTGATGTGGCCGAGGAGCTGGCGCAGGAGACGTTCGTGCGGGCGCTGCGACACGCACCGCTCACCAACGAACGCGCCTGGCTCTTCGCCGTTGCCACGAACCTCGTGCGCGACACGGCCCGCCGCGAATCCCGCGACCGACAGCGTCTGCTGCGCCTGCGCGCCGAAACCGATATCGCGGTCGATCCCGAACCGCTCGGCGTCGAACGCGTGCAGGAGCAGGCTTTCGCACGCCGCGCCGTGGATGCCTTGGCCGAACGCGATCGGCTGGCGCTGCTCATGAAGGAGGAAGGGCTCGACTACCACGAAATCGCCGCCGCCCTCGGCCTGTCCGTGGGGAGCGTCGGGACCACGCTGTCGCGTGCCCGCCGCCGGCTGGTGGACGCCTATGAGTCGCTGCAGCGCGAGCGCGCAGCGCAGGAGGGTTCGGATGTCGCCTGACACGCCCAACACCAACGACCACGCACGGCGCGACGCCGCGCACGACAGCGACGACACGTTCGCCCTCGACCTGACGCGCCTCGCGCAGGACGCACACGACGGGGCGCCGCTGCGCGCGACATGGGATGCCGACGGGCACCCCGACGAGGGGAGCCTGCACGCGTACCTCGACGGCGCGTTCGACACCGGCGAGGCGGCGCGCATCGAGGCGCACGTGACCGGCTGCGCGACCTGCGCGGCGTCGCTCGCCGAGGCGCGCGGGCTGCTGGCCGCGAGCGCGCGCATCCTGGGAACCCTCGACCATGTGTCGCGCGGCGTCGTGCCGGCCGACGACGTGCGTCGTGCTGCCGCGGCCATGATGGTGCCGCCACCGCGCCGCGTGCCCTGGTTCGCGCGGCCCATGTGGCGCGCTGCCGCCGTGCTGTTCGTCGCGGCGGGTGCCGGCGCGGTGTATCAGCAGCGCGAGCGTGTTGCGGCAGGCGCGGTCGCCGACTCGGCCGAGAAGGCGGCGGCGGCGAACCAGCCGTTGGCGACCACAGGCGCCCCCGCCGTGCCGCTCCCCGCGCCGTCTGCAGCGCCGGAAGCAGCGCCGGCCACGCCGAGCGTCGCCGCGACGTCCACGGCGGAGGCGCGTGCACGGCGTGCAGATTCGGCGACGTCCAACGTCGCGTCGAGCATCGCGTCCAGCGTCGCGGTGCCCTCCCCCATCGCGGACGCGGCGCCCGCCGCGGACCGCGTCGCGCGCGCTGCCGACCTGTCGGCGGAGAAGTCTGCGGAGCGCGTCGCCGAGCGGGCAACACAGATCCAGCCAGCGCCCGCG
Organism: Gemmatimonadota bacterium; assembly: GCA_020161135.1. Lineage (GTDB taxonomy): Bacteria > Gemmatimonadota > Gemmatimonadetes > Gemmatimonadales > Gemmatimonadaceae > Gemmatimonas. Next base: position 61,308 of record JAIUOB010000001.1, read on the forward strand.
GCGCCGCAGTCGGCGGCGTCTGGCGCCGCGCCCGTGCCAGCGCCCGCCGTCGCATTGGCGCGCAGCGCTCCGGCGTTCCGCCCCTTCATCGTGCGTGGACAGGTGGTGCACGCGGGTACGCTGCGTCCCGTTGATGCGGCGACGGTCTCCGTGTCGCGTGCATCGGGTGCGAGCCTGACCGGCGCGGCGCGTGCGGGGGCGAATGCCCTCGCGATTGTCCGGGCCGACGTCGACGGACGCTTCCGCGCGGTGCTCGCGAACGTCAGCGACGGCGACTCGCTCGTGCTGAGCGCGCGGCGCATCGGCTACGAGCAGCCGCTCCTGCGACTGCGTGTGCAGGGCGACTCGCTGGTCGTGCAGGTGACCCTGACTCCGTCCGTGACCATGCTCTCCAGTATCGTGACCACCGAAGCCGCCAAGTCGGGCGTCAGCTACGACGCGCAGGGTCGCGGTGTGGCCGGCGGCATCGCCCGCGGCGTGGAGGTGCGCGCGGTGCGCCCGCAGTACGCGATGCCCGCAGCCACGACCTCGCCGAGCGTCCGCAACGGCGTCGTGCGCCCCGTGCCCGGGCAGTTTCCCGGCGTCGGCGGTGATCGCGAGCAGTACGACCGCATCGTCGACAATCCGTTCCTCGCCGCGCGCGACAATCCGCTCTCCACCTTCTCCATCGACGTCGACCGCGCGGCGTTCGGCAACGTGCGACGCTTCCTCACGCAGGGACAGCGGCCGCCGAAGGACGCGGTGCGCATCGAGGAGCTGGTCAACTGGTTCCCGTACGACCTGCCCGCTCCGCGCGGCAGCGATCCGGTGGCCATCACCACCGAGGTCATGGCCGCCCCGTGGCAGCCGCGTCATCAGCTCGTGCGGGTCGCGCTGCAGTCCGAGCGCATCGCCACCGCCGACCTGCCGCCGTCCAACCTCGTCTTCCTCATCGACGTGTCGGGGTCGATGCAGAGCGACGACAAGCTGCCGCTGGTGAAGCAGTCGCTGCGGCTGCTCGTCGACCAACTGCGTCCGCAGGACCACGTGGCCATCGTGGCGTACGCCGGCGCGGCGGGGCTCGTGCTGCCGAGCACCTCGGGCGACGAGAAGGTGCGCATCATCGACGCGATCGATCGCCTGGAGGCCGGCGGTTCGACGGCCGGAGGGGCCGGCATCGAGCTCGCGTATCGCGTGGCCCGCGAGCACTTCCGCGAGCGTGGCAACAACCGCGTCATCCTGGCCACCGACGGCGACTTCAACGTCGGCGTGAGCAGCGATGGCGAACTCGAACGCCTCATCGAACGCAAACGCGCCGAGGGTACCTACCTCACCGTGCTCGGCTTCGGCACCGGCAACCTGCAGGACGCGAAGATGGCGAAGCTGGCCAAGGTGGGGAACGGCAACTACGCCTACGTCGACGAGCTGGCCGAGGCGCGCAAGGTGTTCGTGCAGGAGCTGGGCGCGACGCTGGTGACCGTGGCCAACGACGTGAAGCTGCAGGTGGAGTTCAACCCCACGCGGGTGCAGGCGTATCGCCTCATCGGCTACGAGGACAGGCTGCTGCGCACCGAGGACTTCAACGACGACCGCAAGGACGCCGGCGACCTGGGTGCGGGACACCAGGTGACGGCACTCTACGAGGTGGTGCCGGTGGGTGTCACGGGCACCGTGACGCTGCGCGCAGCCGATAGCCTGCGCTACGCGACGCCGGCCGTGGTGCCACCGAGTGTGGCGGGCAACGGCGAGCTGGCCTTCGTGAAGCTGCGCTACAAGCGCCCGGGTGAAAACACGAGCCGCCTGCTGTCGCACGCGGTGCCGGCGCGCACGGTGCGTGGCAGTGCGGACGCACGCTTCGCGGCGGCGGTGGCGTCGTTCGGCATGCTGCTGCGCGACTCGGAGTACGCCGGAACGAGCAGCGCCGCGCAGGTGCTGGAGCAGGCCCGCGCGGCGCTGGGGGAGGATGCAGGCGGCTATCGCGCCGCGTTCCTCACGTTGGTGGAGCGGTGGCGATCGCTGGGGCGTGCGCGGGAGTGAGCGCGCACGTCCCCGCGAGGCGTGTTACGGCTGGCGCTGCGCCGAGAAGGGAAACGCGCCCATGCCGGTGATCTCGAGCGCACCGTTCATGTTGTCCTTGTCCTTCATCGCGGCCGCGGCGTTGAGCGGGAGCTGCTGGCCGCCGGCGTTGAGGGTGAAGGAAAACCAGACGGAGTCACCCTTGACGACGCCGGCCAGCGGGGCCGAGCCGAGCTCGGTCTCGATGGTGCCGGAGACGGAGTCGCCCTTCTGCGTGACGGTCATGAGCGCCTGACGCGCCTGATCGGGGGCGGAGATCGTGACGTTCCACTTGCCGGTGAGGTCGGCGAGAAGGCGCGGTGCGGTGGCGGCGATGCTGACAACGGCCGCAGCGGCGAGGGCGCCGGTAGCTAGAAGGCGACGAAGCATGGGGGGAGGGCAAAGGGGAGGACGGCCGTGAACGACGAATGATTGAAGGATTCCGGGCCGGGCGCCAGACTGGGGGATGCCAACCCCTGCCCGCTGGCGCCAGTGGCACCGCTGGATCGGTGCTCCGGCCGCCCTGTTCCTGGCCTTCGCGGCCACCACCGGCGTGATCGTCGCCGGCGTGGAGTTCTTTGGCGAGGACGAAGCCGCGCGCGAGGCGAATCGCGCGCTGGTGAGTGCCGTCACCACCGCATCGCCGCCAGGCGCCTGGAGTGGGGCGCTCGACGTGGCCCTGGCCAATGCCGCCAAGGAGGCGCCCGACGCGCCCATCGACAAGGTGGCCATCGAGCTCAAGGGCACCGCGCCGGTCATCACCTTCTACCTCGGCCGGACGACCGGGGGCGAGGATCGGCGGCTGGTGTTCGACGCGCGCACAGGCGCGCTCCTCCGCGTGGACGACTACGCCGACAAGCCCTTCATCAACCGTGTGCACTCGGGCGAAGCCTTCGGCGACGGCGGCCTGGTGTTCGCCATGGGGTGGGGGCTGGCACTGCTGGCGCTCACCGTGTCGGGGTTCACGCTGTACTGGCGTTTGGCCGGTGCGAACCGGCAGGGGCGGACGGGGCTCAGGCGCTGGTTTTTCTGACCGCGATGTCAGCGAAAGTGCAACCGTGTGTGCGCGCCGACTTCGCACCCACCCTGCGCAGCTGCACGCATGAGCTTGCATGCGCTTGCATCGTCGCTTGATCATTCGGGGGGCTAGGCAATAGTTCGACTGGCAGGCATTTCGCTTCGCGTGCATCAAGTTGCGACGCGTCGTGCGACTGTGATATTCGTGCGACTACGCCTTGCACACTTACACCCCTTTGCAGGAGAAGACATGATTGTGCATCTGTTGCGTCGCTTCGCATGTAGCCTTCGCCCTGTTGGTCCAATCGGCATCGCGGCACTTGCTGCATGCGGTGGAGGGGGAGACCCGAGCGTCACGAGTCCGCCCCCGCAGTCAGTCGCCAGTGTCACCGTTGTGCTTTCGTCGACATCGTTGCGGGTAGGCGGAACGCTCACCGCGACAGCAGATCTGAAGTCGGCGACTGGTGCACTGCTGGCAGGGCGAACAGTGACGTGGGCATCGAGCGACCCATCAGTGGCAACCGTGGGACCTTCGGGCGTGGTGACCGGTGTGTCGGTCGGCACCGCTGCAATAACGGCGACGTCCGAAGGCAAGGCCGGCACGTCCGCTCTATCGGTGGTACCAGCGCCAGTGCAAACCGTGTCAGTGGCCGTCTCTTCCGCATCGCTGATTCAGGGTACGACCGCGACGGCGACGGCGACGTTGCAAGACGACCGCGGCCAAACTCTTAGTGGACGGTCGGTAGCGTGGGCATCGAACGCACCAACCGTGGCGACGGTCGACGGTTCCGGCTTGATCACCGCAGTAGGTGTCGGCGCCGCCAACATTATCGCCACCAGCGAGGGGCGCAGCGGCCAGGCTTCGATTACCGTGCTGCCGGTCCCGGTCGCCACGGTTCTCGTCACTCTCTCGTCGAACAGCGTGGCACCCGGCGGTACCGTGCAGGCCACCGCAATCGCGAGAGACGCATCCGGCAACGCGCTCTCCGGGCGTGCCGTGACTTGGTCGTCGTCCTCACCAGCCATTGCAACCGTGAACGCATTGGGACTCGTGACCGCCGTCGGCTCTGGCACCAGCATAATCTCTGCCACGGTCGAAGGGCGATCGGGGCAGGCAAGCCTGACGGTGCAGCAGGCCGTGACAGCCGTGACGTTTAGCGGCTCGGTCCGACAGAAGGTGGGCGATGCCTATCAGATGGCTGTAACGATGCGAGTCGCGGACGGCTCAATTGTCAGCAGAAACGTTGTGTGGAAGATACGTGAGGCCGGGCGCGCGAGCGTCAACCAGAGTGGGCTCGTCACACCGCTCATCAGCGGCAACTTTACGCTGGTGGCTGAGGTCGACGGGGTTGAGTGGTCAGCGAACTACACGTCGTACGACTGGGAGGTATTGGCGAGCGGAGGTACCAGCTTCCTTACGCTCGCAGCCGACGTCACGGCGACCAACCGCAGCGGAACGGCAAACTATCCCGAGCTGGTGATTAGTTGCGGCAGCTCAGGCTACTTCTTCGTCTGGATTCGCACACCGCACATCATTACCGCGAACGGAACCGTCGCGTACTCGCTCGACGGAGGCACCATTGTTGCGGAGACATGGGACGAACTCAGTCCGAACTTCAACACACTGTGGAAGCGCGGCAGCAACACCTCGATCAAGACCTTTGCCGTTCAGCTCGCGTCGGCGCGACGCTTCCTGCTCGCCTTTGGTGAGTTTCTCGGCGCCAGCAAGCTCGGAGACTGGCGCGTTTCCGGTCTGAGCGATCGCCTGCCACCGCTGATTTCGCAGTGTCCAGCGGCAATACGAGGCTCGCTGGCCGAATCCGCACCCGAGAGTGCCGAGGCGGAGATGCTCCGACAGTGGCGCCTCTTGCCATCGCTGGGAGCACAGGCTCCTGCGGGAGCAGCGGAAGAGCGCGCGACCCGCGGTGCCATGCACAACGTTTCACCGCTTCTCTCCCGATGGCCTGTGGGGCAACTGCCAGATTCGCAGGCAGGACAACGTCGCAGGCGATAGCGTGCTCTTCTGACCGACCTGAGTGCGTTGCGGAAAGCCATTTCTCCGCAGCGCACTCCGGGGCGGAAGTGATGAGAGACTTCCTCAAGCAGCCCCTCGCTCACGGCCCCTCCCATTGTGCGCGATGAGGAGGAATTCTCCACGAGGAGGTACGCAGCTCATAGACATTCGTTGCCGAGAGCCGCAATCGATCCACCATGTGCGCATGTGTCGGCCCGCCGAGGTTTCGAGCTGTTGCACTTACTCGCCGCCTTTGCTTGCCAGCATCAGACTCACCACCGTCCCGCCGATCAGCGCCACCGCATACCCGTATGGCACGTATGCGGCCGTGAGCCCGCACGCGATCGCGACGCCGAACGCGGCCTTCTCGCTCCACTGATCGCGTACGAGCAGCAGCACAGCCACCGCCTCGACGAGCAGGAGCGTGCCCAGCACCGGGCCGGGCACGAGGCGCTGGAACGCCGCCGGGTCGCCCACGAGGAACAGTCCGGCAGCGATGAGTACGGTGCCGTACACCACGGCGCTGCCACCGGTCCGCGCCCCGAAGGCGTAGTGCCCCGCGATGCCGCCGCTGCCATGACACACCGGTAGCCCGCCCAACGGCGCGGCCACGAGGTTCATGAGCCCGTAGGTGAGGCCGATGCGTCGCACACTGAGGGGGGGACGCTCGGGGAAGAAGTCGGCCACCACCTGACGCGTGGCCAACACGGAGTTGCCGAGGGAGAGCGCAATCTGGGGCAGCGCGAGCAGCACGGCGGCGCGCGCGAACTCATCGCTGGTGGGCCAGCGGGCGGGGAGCGCGGGCAGGTGTGCGCCCCAGGGCGCGGGCACGGTCGGCGGCCAGGTGAGAGCGGCCACCGTCATGCCGAGCGTGAGGACCACCAGCGCCGCCGGCACGCGCCGGTTCTCGCGCAGCCACAGCACCAGCGCCAGCGAGACCGCGGCCAGCAGCCAGCCGCGTGCGCCATCGGCGGGAAGGAAGCGCGTGAACGCCAGCGTGGCCAACTGGATGCCAAGCCCCACCTGGATGCCGCGGACCACCATGCGGGGCACCACGCGGGCCAGCCAGTTCAGGGCGCCGGTCGCCGCGAGCACCAGCATGGTGACACCGACGATGAGCCCCCCTGCGGCCAGCAGCGAGGGCGCCAGCTTGCCGGCAATGGCGATGGCCGCCATGGCCTTGAGGGGCTGCACGGGCATCGGGAGGCGATAGACGAGTCCGGACGCCACCTGCAGCGCGCCGAAGACCACGAATGCCGTGGTCGCGTCCATGCCGGTGGCGAGCACCACGCCCACCAGCAGCGGCAGGTCGGTGCCGAGATCGCCGAACGCCCCCGCGATTTCACGGCGGGAGAAGGAGAGCGGCGGGGACACGACGCGTGCGGCGGTGGGCACCGTTTCCGACATGGCCGGAATATGCACGCGCGTGCATCAGCAATGTGTAAGCGCTGCAACTGCCGCGGTCCCCGGCCGTAAGTTTCCCGCATGACCACCCTTGCCATCGACGCGGCGGGCGTCGCGAAGCGGTACGCGCATCACGTCGCCGTCCGCACGCTTTCGCTCGCGGTTCCGCGCGGCACGGTGTATGGCTTGCTCGGTCCCAACGGGGCCGGCAAGACGACCACCATCCGCATGTTGCTCAACATCATCGCTCCCGACGAGGGGCGCATCGCGGTGCTGGGCGTGCCGCACGACACGCCGGCGCTCGTCAACCGCATCGGCTACCTCCCCGAAGAGCGCGGGCTCTATCGCAAGATGGAAGTGCGCCGCGTGCTGCGGTTCCTCGGTGAGCTCAAGGGGCTGGGGGGCAAGGACCTCGACGCGCGCATCGACCACTGGCTGGAGCGGCTCGCACTGCGCGGCAGCGGCGGCCAGGACTGGGGCACGGCCAAGGTGGACGAACTCTCGCGTGGCATGCAGCAGAAGGTGCAGTTCATCGGCGCGCTGCTGCACGACCCGGAGCTCGTCATCCTCGACGAACCGTTCAGCGGCCTCGACCCGATCAACGCGCAGGCGCTCAAGGACACCGTCGTCGACCTGCGGCAGCGCGGGCGCACGGTGATCTTCAGCACGCACATCATGGACAACGCCGAGCGCCTGTGCGACGCGGTGTGCATCATCGCGAGCGGGGAGAAGGTGCTCGACGGGCAGGTGGCCGCGGTGCGCGAGGCGCGCGGCACGCGGCTCGTGGCCCTGGGTCTCGAGGGCGCACGCACCACGGCCGTGGACGCCGTGCTGCGCAACCCGCAGCTCGTGCAGCGCATCGACGACTCGCACCGTTTCCTCGAGCTCGAACTGGCGCCCGGCGCCGACCCGCAGGCGCTGCTGCACGCCCTCGTGGCCGCCGGCGCGGTCATCGAGCGGTTCGAGCGCGTGCGTCCTTCCCTGCACCGCATCTTCCTCGAGAAGGTCGGTGCCACCCACGTCGAAGCGGGGATGAGCGGACATGGTTGACGGCAAGCTGATGGCGGTGGTGCGCCGCGAGTATCTCGAGCGCGTGCGCTCCCGCTGGTTCCTCATCGCGACGCTCTTCGGGCCGCTCTTCTTCGGCGCGCTCATGTTCCTGCCGGCGCTGCTCGCGTCGAAGAACCGGCAGGGGGCGGAGGCGACCAACATCGTCATCGTCGATGGCAGCGGGGCCGGGCTGGGGTCGCGCGTGGCATCGCAGCTCACGGGTGGACTGACGGGCGCGGCCAGTGGCCCCGCGCCGCGCGTTTCGGTCGTGCCGGCAGACAGCATCGCGCCGGCCGAATCGCTGGCGACGGCCGAGGTGATGGCCGAGCGCGCGAAGGGGTACCTCGTGCTCGACGCGGGGACGCTGGCCGCGGGCAAGGCCCGCTATGCCGGCAGCAACATCACCGCACTGTTCGACATGTCGCGGCTCGAGCGCGCCGTGCAGCGCGCGGTGCTCGACCTGCGTCTCGAGACATCGGGGATCGACCCGGAGGTGGGGCGGCAGCTCACCTCACTCAACGCGAACGTCGTCACCGAGCGGCTCACCAAGCAGGGACGCGGCGGCTCCGGCCAGCTCAACTTCTTCTTCGGGTTGGCCGTCGCGATGCTGCTGTACATGACGATCTTCGTCTACGGCCTGAACGTGCTGCGTGGCGTGCTCGAGGAGAAGCAGACACGCGTGGCCGAAGTCGTCATCGCCAGCGTGCCCGCCACCAAGCTGCTGGCGGGCAAGGTCATCGGCGTGGGCGGCGTCGGGCTCACGCAGCTCGTGCTCTGGCTCACGATGAGCTTCACGATGTACCAGGTGCGCCAACCGATCCTCGCCAAGTTCGGCGCCGCCAGCGCGCCGCTTGACATTCCCGAGATCGGCCTGGGCATGGGCGCGGTGCTGCTGGCCTTCTTCGTGCTGGGCTTCACCTTCTACGCCGGGCTGTTCGCGGCAGTGGGCGCGACGATCAACAGCGAGCAGGAGGCGCAGCAGGCGCAGATGCCGGTGGTGCTGCTGCTGGTGACGAGCGTGATGTTCGTGCAGAACATCCTGCTGCAGCCCGACGGCGGCCTCTCGCGCTTCCTGTCGATGATGCCGTGGAGTGCGCCCATCATCATGCCGCTGCGCATGACGGTGGCGCCGGTGCCGCCGCTGCAGATCGGTATCGCGCTGGCGAGTGTCGCCCTCGGGGCGGTGGCCACCGTGTGGCTCGCCGGCCGCATCTACCGCGTGGGGCTCCTCATGTACGGCAAGCGGCCGACCGTGCGGGAAGTGATGCGCTGGGTGCGTTCGCGGTAACCGCGACGACTCGGCGGGCGGCGCGTTCGCAACGGCTTGCACGCGAAGCCGCGAAGACGCGAAGGACCTGCGGTGAATTCTTCGCGCCTTCGCGCCTTCGCGTGAGGCGGTTACGGTCCGGCCGATACGCCGAGACCAGCCGACGCACAGCCCTTGCGACTACGCCCCGTCCGCCACGCGCTCGGCGATGCGCCGCACGAGCCCTTCGAGCTCCTCACGCTTCTTGCGCGCGGAGCTACCGAACCAGACGCGGGCCAGGCTGTAGGCGGCGGCAGCGACCGGCAGGAGCCCGGCCAGTACGAGCCACCCGTTGCGCGTGCCCTGGCTGAGTAGCGCCCCGACGATCGCGCCGACGCCCACGCCGCCGCCCAGCCCCACGCCGCCGAACAGACCGCCGGCGAGTTGGCCCAGGTCCTCGAAGGCGCGCACCTGCGTGCGCCCGTTGCGCGACGCCACCGTGATCTGGAGGTAGCGGGGAATGCCGCCCTGTCCGCTCCCAGCCACCACGGTGTTGATGGTGAGCGTGCGGCCCACGGCGCTCACCGTGACCATCTGCCCGAGGGTCGAGCGCACCATGTCGGCGATGTCCTCGAACACCTCGGGGGTCACTTCGCGCTCGACCACCGACTCGAACTCGAGCTTTGTCGGGGAGCCCAGAATCGGGTTGACCTTGGCGAGCGACACCCCCGGCCGCACCTCGACCGCCAACTGCACCGCGCGCTCGTGCAACGCGCGATCGACGTACCTCGCCGGAATGCCCGCACTGGCCGCCGCTTCTCGCACGTCACTCGCGGCATACCCCTGCGTCAGCAACTCGGCAGGCGGCGCGAAGCGCGGGGGCGGCACCTGCACGCCGGTGTTCGCCTGCAACTCGGCGGCGCGCGCCCACACCGCCCCGGCGTCATCGGCGCTGAGCCGGGGTGACACTGGCACCGTGACCGGTGCATGCTGGGCGATGTGCGCCGGCGTGGCACTCACGAAGTTGAGCGCCGCCAGCAGGTCGCGCGCACTCGCGAGCCGGTCGTCGGCGCGCTTGGCGAGCAACTTGGCGACCAGGTCGTCGAGGTGCGACGACACCTCCGGCGCATAGTCGCGCACGCGCGGCGGCGTGGCGTTCACGTGGGCGACCAGCACCGCCGAGGCCGTCGTGCGCTCGAACGGGAAACGCCCGGTGAGCGCCAGGAACATGAGCACGCCCATCGCGTACAGGTCGCTGCGTCCGTCGAGCGGCTCGCCGGCGACCTGTTCGGGGCTCATGTAGTGCACCGTGCCCAGCACCGTGCCCGTCGCGGTGAGCGGCTGCGCCTCGGTGACGCGCGCGATGCCGAAGTCGGTGACCAGCGCGCGGCCGTGCGCATCGAGCAGCACGTTCTCGGCCTTCACATCGCGGTGGACCACGCCCAGGCCGTGCGCGTAGTCGAGCGCGCTGGCGAGCTGTCGCACGATGGGCAGCAGGTCGGCCACGGCCATGCGCCCTTCTCGCGCGAGGCGCTCGGCCAGCGACTCGCCCTCGATGAGCGCCATGACGAAGTACACCGCCCCATCGCGCTCGGCGGCGCTGTGGATGTGCACGATGTTCGGGTGCGACAGCGCACCGGCCGTGCGCGCCTCACGCAGGAAGCGCTGCCGCACGGCCGCGTCGGCGGCGAGGTGCGGCGGCAGCGTCTTGATGGCCACCGCGCGCTCGAGGCGCTCGTCGATGGCGTGATACACCACGCCCATGCCGCCACGTCCGATCTCACGGACGAGGCGGAACTCCCCGGCCACCGCCCGCAGCAGCAACGCAGTGGTCGGGTCGTCCGGCTGCATTACGGCGTGCAGTGCGTGTCGAAGGCGCGCATCAGGTCGGCGGCGATCGCATCGGCGTTGCGCCCCTCGATGTCGCGGCGCTGCAGCATGAACACCAGCGCGCCGTCCTTGAGCAGCGCGATGCTCGGCGAGCTGGGCGGATAGCCCGTGAAGTAGGCGCGGGCACGCTCGGTGGCCTCGCGGTCCTGCCCCGCGAACACCGTGACGCTGCGATCGGGCGTGACCGCGTGCGCGAGCGCCGTGGCCACCGCCGGGCGCGCAAACCGCGCCGCGCAGCCGCACACGGAATTGACCACGACCATCGTGGTGCCCGTCGCCTGCTCGAGCGCCGCGTCCACCTCGGCGGCGGTGCGCAGCTCCTCGACGCCCAGGCGCGTCAGCTCCTGACGCATGGGAATGAGGACCGGCTCGGGATACATCATCGGCAGCGACATCGAGGGTGCCTCAGTAGTCCGGAATGTCCTCGCGCGGCTCACGCACGAGGGCGAGGATGGCCGCCTGCGGCACCACGAGGAACTGCTCGTTCTCGAAGGTGATCTCGACGGCGGCCTTGCGGAAGAACAGGGCGTAGTCGCCCACCTGCGCCTGCATGGGCACATAGCGCGCCTCGCGGCTCACGCCGCCGATGCGCCACGGTTCGTCGCCCTGGTCGGCGAGGTCGGGGAGCGCGAGTCCGGGGCCGGTGGAGACGATCTCGCCCCCCTGCACCGCCTGGTTGTCGACGGCGGTGGGCGGCAGGTACAACCCGACCTTCGAGCGCTGCTCACCGTCCTCGATCTTCACGAGGACGCGGTCGCCCACCACGAGGAGTCGTTTCTTGCTCATGCGCGAAATCTAGACGCACCCGGAAGTGTGCTTCTCAGGGGCGCGGCGAGGCCGGACGCACGAGATGGAAGGTCGTCTGGCGGCCGTACGCCCACCGCACCTTGCCCGCGGCGTCGATGATCACGTCCTCCTCCTGCGCCGATCGGACCTGCTGGTTGTTCCACTCCGGCACCGGCGTGGTGGCCTGCAGCTCGATGGAGTACCACATGCCGGGGATGATGCGGTGGTCGCCGCGTCCCGGCACCCCGTCCTGATAGTCCCAGAGCCCGATGAGCGCGCCCGCGCCGTGCCCGTGCAGCCCGATGGGGTGGGAGTACAGCGTGCCGTCGATCTTCTCGTTGCGCATGCGCGTGAGCACCGCCGCCAGCACCTCGTTGCCGGTGCGTCCGGGGCGCAGCTCCTCGACGGTCAGATCCTGCAGGCGATTCGAGTTGGCCAGCGCCTTGCGGAGCCCGGCCGGCACCTCGGTCTCGCCGGGCTTGAGCACATAGCCCATGTGCTGCGTGTCGGTGTTGAGGCCCATGGCCGTCACACCGAAGTCGCAGTGCAACACATCACCCGGCAGGATGGTCGGGTTGACGCCGACCAGCTCGGGCGAGCCGAACTGCCGCTGGATCTCGACGCTGGGCTGGAACCAGGTGCCGAGGCCGAGGTCATTGAGACGCTGGCGCATCCACCACACGACGTCGTCGGCCTTGGTGACCCCCGGCGTGATGACCTTGTTCGAGAACGCCTCGGCGATGATCTCCCACGCGACGCGGTTGAGGTCGCGGAACGCAGCCTCCTCCTCGGGCTGGCGCGCGGCGATGAGGTCGACGGCGAGCGCCTCGGCGTTCACCACCTTCGCGCTCCACGCGGGGCCCAGCGCCTGCAGCATGCCCTCCTTCTCACCGCTCGAGAGGCCGTCGGCAAAGGCGAAGGTGCGCGACGTGTTGAGCGCGATGCGCTTCGGGTTGCGCTCCTCGATGACCTGCTTGAGCACACTCCACTGCTCGTCACCCCACAATTCGGCCTGCCGCTCGTTGCCACGGCTGCCCGCCGCGGGCGCCGGGACCGGCTTCATGCTGCGCACGGCCTTGTACACGTTGCCCTGCGACGTGCCGCCCAGCGCGATGCGCTCGATGCCGGCCGCGCCGCCCTTGTCGAAGAAGACGTAGATGGTGCGACGACGCGCGGCGAAGGTGGTGGGCGACGTGATCGCCCTGAAGAGCGGGTCCTCGTTGTACTCGCGCATGGGGACGACCCACATGTCGACCCCTTCGCGCCGCATGAGTGCCGGCAGCGTGCGCTCCATGCGCAGCTCGAACCAGCGCTGCACACGCGCGGCCTGCTCACGCAGCGTGCCGAAGGGCCGGAGTGTGTCGGCCGCGGGCGAGCCGGAGACGCGCGCGCCGGGCGTGACGGGCGTGACAACCGGCTGGGCGTATGCGGGGCGAGCGGTGGTGCTCGCCACGAGCGTCGTCGCAAGGACGAGCGCGGGCAGGGGACGGAGGCGGGGGCGCATGCCCCCAAGCTACCGCAGCTGCCGATGCAGCGCCTCCGAGGCGCGTCGGTCGAGGGTGCGGCGCACCACCTGCACCACCGCGGCCAGCAGCAACGCGAACACCGCCACGAGCAGCGTGCGCTGCCACAGCGTCTGCCACGCCATGGGCCACCAGTCGGGCCATACGGCGGGGCGCGATCCCACCCGCTCGCGCCCGAGGGCGATGAGCAGCGTGCTCGTGCCCATCTCCGCGGCGATCTCGATGACGAGGAACGCCAGCGCCCGCAGCGGCCACCGCCGCACGGGAAAGTGGCCGAGATGCCAGGTGAGCATGCCGCACAGGAACAGCACGCCCACCAGGACGCCGCTCAGCGTCAGCCACCATTGCCCCGGGACGAAGACGACCGCGCGCCACAGCCGCAGGGCGACCCCGGTGATGCCGGCCGGCTCCACGGTGCGGATCGCGAAGGCGCGCAGCGGATGCAACCGCTCCTCGCCCCAGTGGATCACATCGCGCGGGAAGAACCGGCTCATGGCGCGCTACTTCCCGACGATGGCCAGCAGGAACCCGAGGCTGTCTTCGGCGTGCGTGCGCCAGTAGGTCCAGGTGTGCCCGCCGGCGAACTCGCCGTAGCGGCGCGGCACGCCGAGGGCGGCCAGCGTGGCATTGAAGTCGCGGTTGTGGGCCAGCCACGGGTCATCGGCGCCCACGTCGAAGTAGATGGCGGGCCACTGTGCCGTGCCGGCGCTCACGCGGGCGGCGAGGCGCTGCGCGATGACGACGGGATCGCGAGCCTTCCAGGCGATGGTGTCGGTCCAGAAGGCGAGCCGCTGCGACTTCCAGAGGCCGCGGGCGGCGCGCTGCAGGTCGGCGGCGGTGGTCGCGTAGCGATTGGGTGCACCAGGCGCCGCGTCGGGGAGCAGGCGCGTGGAGAGCACCCCGCTGTGGCTGGCCACCGCGGCGAACACCTCTGGGTGGCGGAAGGCGAGGGTGAACGCGCCATAGCCGCCCATGCTGAGGCCGGCGATGGCACGGTGGGCGCGGTCGGCGCGGGTGCGGTAGTGCCCGTCGAGATACGCCACCACATCGCGCACGATGTAGTCGTCGTAGCGCGGCCAGGGGACGCAGAAGGTGGCGGCGGGCTCACGGCGCGTGGTGTCGGCCTGGCAGGCCGGCACGTCGGGGAGCTGTCCGAAGGTGGTGTACCAGCTGTCGTCACCGTCCGGCATGGCGATGATCGCTTCCGGCGCACCGGCCGCGACCAGCGAATCCATCATGCGGTCGAGCTGGCCGTTGTCGACCCAGTTGCGTTCGTTGCCGCCGAGTCCGTGCAGGTAGAGCAACACGGGATAGCGGCGCGTGCCGCTCCCGTAGGAGGGCGGCAGGTAGATGCGCAGCGCCTTGTGGGCGCCGATCGCGTTGGCCCACATGGTGTCGGTGCGCACCGTGCCGCGCGACACGGCGGCGGGGGCGTCCTGCGCGGCCGCGACAGGGGCGAACACCGCAACGCCGAGTCCGGCCATGCCGAGACCCGCGACGCTGAGGCTGGCCGCGCTGAGGCTGGCCGCGCTGAGGCTGGCCGCGCTGAGCGCGACCGCGAGGCCACGTCGCCGCCATGCGCGCCTCGTCACCGGATGATCGTCCCGATGCGGCCCCACCGGATGTCCGTCAGGAACGGGAGCGGGCGATCGCTGTCGTCCTGGTTGAACGAGTAGTACACGAACACCGGGCGACCGCGCACGTTCTCGCGCGGCACCATGCCCCAGTAGCGGCCGTCCTTCGAGTCGTAGCGGTTGTCGCCCAGCATGAAGAGGTGCCCGGGGGGCACGACCAGCGGGCCCCAGTCGTCGAGCGTGGGCGAGGCGGGCGGCTCGCCGAAGCGGGAGCCGCGCAGCTCGAACTCATGCTGCCACTGGAAGAGCGGGTGCGAGAAGCCGCCGTCGCCGGTGGGATTCTGCGCCGCCGCGAAGCCCTGGCGCTGCGGCATGCCGTTGAGCTGGAAGACACCGCCGCGCATGGCCACGGTGTCGCCGGCCACGGCCACGCAGCGCTTCACCAGCGTGGGGTTGGGATCGTCCGGCTGGTCGACCTGCGTGGGCGACATGAACACGACCACGTCGCCGCGCGCCGGCTCGGCGTAGCCGGGGAGGTTGATGTCGGTGAAGGGGACGTGCGGGCCGTAGGCGAGCTTGTTCACGAACAGCCAGTCGCCGATGAGCAGCGTGGGGATCATGCTCCCCGACGGGATCCGGTACGCCTCGATGAGGAACGTGCGGATGGCGAGGAAGATGGCGACCGTGACGAGGATCGCCTTGAGATTTTCCCAGGCCGCGGATTTCGAGGAGCCGGCGCCCTTGCCGGAGCGGAGCGCGGCGACGCTGGAGCGATCGGAGGAGGACTTCTTCGCGGCCACAGGGAGCGAGACAGAGGGCAGAGCGGCGCCGGCATGGGCGAGGCATGCTGCCCCGCGGGGTGCCGGATGTGAAGGAAGGGGCGCGTCCCGGCGGGACGCGCCCCTTCAAACATACGCGGTTGTCCGCGGGGAGTTACTTGAGGTGCTTCGAGACCAGCTTGGTCATCTCGAACATGCTGACCGAGCTCTTGCCGCCGAACACCTTCTTGAGCTTGTCGTCGGCGTTGATCTGGCGCTTGTTCTTCTGGTCCTGGAGGCTGTTCTTCTTGATGTAGGCCCAGAGCTTCTTCACGACTTCCGTGCGCGGGAGCCCCTTCTCGCCGACGATCGCCGCGAGGTCAGCGCTCGGCGTCAGCGCCTTCATGAAGGCCGGGTTCGGGGTGCGCTTGGCGGCCTTCTTCGCCGGCTTCTTGGCGGCGGGGGCCTTCTTGGCAGCCTTCTTCGGGGCCGCCTTCTTCGCAGCCTTCTTCGGGGCAGCCTTCTTCGCCGCCTTCTTCGGGGCGGCCTTCTTCGCAGCCTTCTTCGCGGACTTCTTCGCAGCGGCCATGTCGTCTCCTTGGCGTGGTGACCGGGTGGGTCGCGTCGTGCTCTCCTGAGCAATCGACCAATCGCACGAGGCTCGGATCACCTCGCGGACGGCCACAAACTACAATCGCGGTGACGACGCGCAATAGGCGACGCCCCGATTTTCCCTCGGAACGACGCCCATTTTCCCTCTGCACGCGTGCTTTTCGCGTGCGACGCGCACTTTCGCGCGTGCGGCACGCGTGCCCTACGCGCGCTCGGTGTGCCCTCAGCCGTCAGTCTCAGGCCGCCGCGAGCGAGGTGAGCAGGGCGATCGCGCGCACATCCCACGGATCGGGGGTGTCATCGTCCTCGCCCACATCCTCACGCTCCTGCGGCGTCTCGAGGATGAGCGGCACCCCCTGCGCCCGTGCATCCTGCAGCAGCCACCCGAAGGCGGCGGCCCCGATCTTCCCCTCGCCGATGCACATGTGGCGATCGCGGTTCGAACCCTGCGCGCCCTCGCTGTCGTTGAGGTGGAAGAACGCCGGCGGCGCGCCGATGGCCTGCTCGAAGGCGTCCAGAACCGCCCGCTGTGCCTCGCGCGACTCGGCAATGGCATACCCGGACGCGAAGAGGTGGCAGGTGTCGAGACCGTAGCCGGCGCGTGCGCGCAGCACGGGCGGGAGCGCGCCGAGGATCGCCGCGATCTCCTCCGGTGTCCGTCCGATCGTGGTGCCCGCCCCCGCCGTGTTCTCGATGAGCAGGCGCGTGGTCCCGTCCGGAACCGCCTGCAACGCACGGCGCATCGCCTCGGCCACACGCGCGCACGCTGCGTCACGGTCGCCGTCGGTCGCCGCCCCCGGATGGAAGCAGACGCCCCCCACCCCGAGCGCCGTCGAGCGTTCGAGCTCCTTGGCGAGTCCCGCCGCCGCGCGCGCCCACTTCTCCTCGTCGGGCGTGGCACAGTTGAGCACGTAGCCCGCATGCACCACGACGTGCGCGGGGTCGATCTCCGCGGCCGCCAGCGCCTCGCGGAAGCGCGTCACGCGGTCGGGCTTCACCCCCACCTTGTCGTTGTAGTACTTGGGGATGGCCGTGAAGATCTGCAGCGCGCGCATGCCGCCGCGTCCGGCGCGTCGCGCCGCCATGGGAATGCCGCCGGTGTCGAGGCAGTGGGCGCCGAGCAGGAGCATGGGGACTGTCGCGTGAAGGGAGAGGGTGTGTACGGGGTGTGCGGCGTGGCTCAGCGCGCCGTGGGCGGCCGCTGCACGACGGCGCGTCGCACGACGAAGGCGGGGGGCACATCGCGCGCGGTCACCTCGCTCCACCCGAGCAGGAGCGCACGGCCGGTCACGCGCAGATACGGATCCCGCGCATCGGCGCCGTCGGCCCCGGTGTCGAGACGCACCTCCTCGAACGTGTGTCCCGCCGTGCGCGACACCGCCAGCCCGATGCGGCGCAGCCCGCGCACGTTGGGGTCCTCGTACGCGACGCCGACCACGTCCCCGTCGGCCGCCACCCGCGCCACCCCGAGCCGCTCACCGTAGAGGATCGCCTGTGGCGGTTCGAAGGCCGCGCGCGGATCCATCTGGTGCGCATAGAACACGCCGACCCCTTCCGGGCCGCGCAGCGTGTAGGCGACGTGCACGAACGCGGTGCGCGTGTCCACCGCGAGCCCCGGCGCGGGGCGAAGGCACCCGTACACGCCCGCCTCCGCCGCCTGCGCGTCGCCCGCGCCCATGTCGAGCGTGTCGATGGCCAGCGGGCCGCGCCAGGGCGCCGGGGTGCTGTCCCCTGCGACCGCATCACGCCACGCCGCCACCAGGTGCACGCGACCGCGCGCGGCGCGGGTCCACCACACCGCGACGGTGCCGCGCCCAGGCATCCGCGCCATGCGCAGCGTGCGCGCGCACTGACCCGCGTCCTCGGGGGCGCTGCCGTTGCCCAGTGCGACCGCCGGCGCGGCGGCCTGGGTCATCGTATGTCCGGCGTGCGCCATGTCCGCCATGGGCGCCGCGCCCTCCGCCACGCCTCCCGCAGGCCCCGCTGGCGACGCGACGAGCGGCGTGGCCTTGGTGATCGTGAGCGGGTCGCGTGCCTCGTCGAGCGCGTCGAGCGATGCATCAGCGGGGAGCCCGTCGGGCGCGGTCAGCAGTGTCTGCGCGCCCGCCTCGCGCAGCAGGTCCTGCTCGAGCAGGAAGCGTGCGAGCGGCGATCCGGCCACGAGCGTGGAGTCGGCGCCCGCGGCACTCTCGCGCGGCTCGGCCGCGAGCGGGGACGGCATGGTCGTGCGGCGCGGCGTGGCGTCCACCCACGCCACCGTGGGACGGTCGCAGGCGGCAAGGAGTGCGAGGGCCGTGCAGGGCAGCACCGCGTACGAGCGCAGGCGCGGCGGCATGGCAAGGCGGGTGCGTCGAAGCGTCATCCGCGAAGGGTACTGCCCGTCCGCCGCGCCGCTAGCTTTCGCGGCATCACTTTTCCCCGTTCTTCCGGAGCCTTTCGATGTCCCTTGCCGCCTTCGACGGCACGCGTCGCGTGCCGCCCGCCGTCAACGAGCCGGTCCGCAGCTACGCCCCGGGATCGCCCGAGCGCGCGTCGCTGGAGGCGCGCCTGCAGCAGATGGCGGCCGAGGTCGTCGAGATTCCGGTCGTCGTGGGCGGCCGTCGCGTTCACACGGGCGATGTCGGCACGGTCACCATGCCGTGCGATCACGGGCATGTGCTGGCCCGGTACCACAAGGCGACGCCCGAGCTGGTGCGCGAGGCCATCGAGGCGTCGGCCGCCGCATCGAAGGTGTGGGCGAGCTGGCGCTGGGAGGAGCGCGCGGCGGTGTTCCTCAAGGCCGCCGAGCTGCTCACCACCACGTGGCGCGACACGCTGAACGCCGCCACGATACTCGGACAGGCCAAGACCGTGCACCAGGCCGAGATCGACGCGGCCTGCGAGCTCATCGATTTCTTCCGCTTCAACGTGCAGTTCGCGCAGGAGCTGTACGCCGAGCAGCCGCTGAGCGACCACACCATGTGGAACCAGCTCGACTACCGGCCGCTCGAAGGGTTCGTGTACGCGGTGACGCCGTTCAACTTCACGGCCATCGGCGGCAACCTGCCGGGCGCGCCCGCGCTCATGGGCAACGTGGTGCTCTGGAAGCCCAGCGCGACGGCCACGCTGTCGAGCTGGTACACGATGCAGTTGCTCGAGGCGGCGGGCCTGCCCCCGGGCGTCATCAACTTCCTGCCGGGCGACGCCGCGATGATCTCCGAGATCGCGCTGACGCACCGGGACCTCGCCGGCGTGCACTTCACCGGCTCGACGGGCGTCTTCAACAGCATGTGGGAGACGATCGGCAAGAACATGAACCGCTACCGCTCGTACCCGCGCATCGTGGGCGAGACGGGTGGCAAGGACTTCATCGTCGCGCATCCGAGCGCCGATGCGCAGGCGCTGGCGGTAGGCATGGTGCGCGGCGCGTTCGAGTACCAGGGACAGAAGTGCTCGGCGGCGAGCCGCGCGTACATCCCGGCGTCGCTGTGGCCCGAGGTGAAGGCGAAGTGCACGGCCATGATGGCCGAGATGAAGCAGGGCGACACGCGCGACTTCACCAACTTCGTCGCGGCGGTCATCGATGAGCGGGCGTTCACGCGCCTCGCGGCGGCCATCGACGAGGCCAAGGCCAACGCCACCATCGTCGCGGGCGGCGGGTATGACAAGTCGAAGGGGTGGTTCATCCAGCCCACGATCATCGAGACGAAGGACCCGAACTATCGCACGCTGTGCGAGGAGCTCTTCGGCCCCATCCTCACGGTGTACGTCTACGATGACGCGGAGTGGGCGGAGACGCTGCAGATCGTCGACCGCACGTCGCCGTACGCACTCACCGGCGCGGTGTTCGCGCAGGACCGGCAGGCGGTGCGCGAAGCGAACGCGGCGCTGCGTCAGAGCGCGGGCAACTTCTACATCAACGACAAGCCCACGGGCGCCGTCGTCGGGCAGCAGCCGTTCGGCGGCGCGCGCGGCTCGGGCACGAACGACAAGGCGGGCTCGAAGCTCAACCTGATGCGCTGGGTGAGCACGCGCACGATCAAGGAGACGTTCGCGAGTCCGCTGGGGTGGAAGTACCCGTACCTCGGGTAACGCCATGCGCCAGCTCCGCTACGTCACCGCCGACGTGTTCACGTCGGTGCCCTTCACCGGCAACCAGCTCGCCGTCGTCTTTGGCGCCGAGGGGTTGCCGACGGAGACGCTGCAGGCGATCACGCGCGAGTTCAACTACGCCGAGAGCACGTTCGTGTTCGCGCCCGAGCGGCCGGACACGACGCGGCGCGTGCGCATCTTCACGCCCGAGCTCGAGCTGCCCTTCGCCGGGCATCCCACCCTCGGCACCGCCCACGTGCTCGTGGCCACAGGCGAGGTGGCGCCGACCGCCGACGACCTCGCGCGCGGCGCGATCTCCGTGGTGCTGGGCGAGAACGTGGGGCCGGTGCCGGTGCGCGTGCAGCTCGATGGGGGCGTGCCCACTCACGGCCAGTTCACGACCGCCAAGCTCCCCGAGGAGCGTGTCGAGGTGACGGACCTGGACGCGCTGGCCCGGGTGCTGTCGCTGTCGGCGGACGACTTCGTGGGGGGCGCCCACGCGCCGACCGGCGTGGATTGCGGCGTGCCCTGGCTCATGCTGCCTGTGAAGAGCGCGGAGGCCGTGGCGCGGGCGCGTCTCGACCATGTCGCGTGGGCCGAGGTGTTGCGCGATCGGTGGGCGGCGTGGCCGTTCGTGTTCGCCATGACGCGTGGGGACGACGAGGCGGCGCTGGCGCCGCACGTGCGCGGCTGCGACATCCGCGCGCGGGCCTTCGTGCCGGGGAGCACCGTGCCGGAGGATCCCGCCACCGGCTCGGCCAACGCCTGTCTGGCGGGCTACCTGGCTGCGCGCACGCCCCGCGACGGGACCGTGCGCTGGGAGGTTGCACAGGGCGTCGAGATGGGACGGCCGAGCCGCCTCTCCATCGAGGCCGACGTGCAGCAGGGTGCGGTGCGTGCGGTGCGCGTGGGTGGCGCGAGCATCGTCATGTGCGAGGGGACGCTGCGTCTTTGACGCGGCGCCCCGCGCCCAGCATCGTCGCCCATTCCACCACGCGGTCACGCCCGCCGCGCTTGGCGGCGTACAGCGCCTCGTCGGCGCGGGCCCGCAGGTCCTCGGCGATGCCGTCGTCGGGCACGCTGTCCGACACGATGCCGGCGCTCACCGTGACCGATACCTTCGCCCGCGGCTCGGCGAAGGTGCGGCGGCGGAACGCCTCCACGATGCGTGTGGCAAGCAGGCGTGCGCCCTCCTGGTTGGTGTTGGGCGCGAGCACCATGAACTCCTCGCCGCCGGTACGGGCCACGACGTCCTCGGCACGCGCGTTGGCGCGCAGCAGCTCGCCCGCCTCGGCGATCACCTGGTCGCCCACGAGGTGGCCGTAACTGTCGTTGATGCGCTTGAAGTGATCGAGGTCGAGGGCGATGAGCGCGAGGTCGGTGTGCGTACGGGCCGCGCGCGCGAGTTCGCGGCGGTACTGCTGCTCGAACCCGCGGCGGTTGAAGCACCCCGAGAGCGGGTCGGTGAGCACGATGGTCGCGAGCTGCGTGCGCATGCGATTGTACGCTCGCCCGACGCTGGTGATCGCGTCGGGACGCGCATCCGCGCCCACATCGTAGCTCTCGGAGAAGTCGCCTTCCTCGGCCCGCTGGAAGATCCCCACGAGGCGGCCAAGACGTTCGTGCAGGTTGCTCTGCACGCGGGTGACCAGCAGCCCCCCGATGCCGAACACGACGAGGCGGACCCAGACCCGCCCCCACACCACCTCGCCACCCGCACCGGCCGCGATGTCGTTGAGCAGCAGGTACGTGGCCGACATCGCGCCCAGCATGAGGAGCGCCGGCGAACGGCCGAAGTAGACGTGCGTGAGCTGCAGGGAGATGAGCGCCGCGAACAGCCCGATGTCGTAGTTGGGCGGTGGCGCGAGCAGGAACACCAGCCAGAAGACGATCGCGAGGTCGGCGACGACCATGAGCGTCGCGAGCGTGTGGCCGGCGCGGCGCGTCCGCGCGACCCACTGCCGGATGCCCACCACCAGCAGCACATAGCCGACCGTGACGAGTCCGGGCAGCCAGTCGGCGGCGCGGGCGCCGACGACGGCGGTGGCCACGGGCGACAGCTCCAGCGAGCCCAGCACGCGCAGCCCCACCGCGATGAGCCCGGCGGCGACGGCGAGCCCCAGACGGTACCCCGTCTGCCAGAGGAGCACCTCCGCATTGGCGAAGTCGGACCGGGGACGTTCGGGGTGCATCGTGGCTACGATACCCCCGAACGGGGCCGCGGGTAACGGTGAACGTGCCGGCCGGGTCCGCCAGCGGGCGCCTTCTCCGCAGCGGCGGACCCCCCAACCACTACGCCACCGCCATCGCCTCCGCCGCCACCGCCGCATCCACCACGCGACCGTCGAAGAGGTGCACCGTGCGCTGCGCATGCTGCGCGTAGCGGGCGTCATGCGTCACCATGCAGATGGTCGAGCCTGCCGCGTGCAGCTCGCGCAGCAGCTCCATGACGGCCTCGCCGTTCCGCGAATCGAGGTTGCCGGTGGGTTCGTCGGCGAGGAGGATCTTCGGGTCGCCGGCCACGGCCCGCGCCACGGCCACGCGCTGCTGCTGACCGCCGGAGAGCTGCGGCGGATAGTGCTTGGCGCGATGCGTCATGCCTACCCGGTCGAGGGCGCGATGCACGCGTTCCTTGCGCTCGGTCGCGCCCATGTCGCCGCGATAGGTGAGCGGCAGCTCGACGTTCTCGGCCACCGTGAGATCGCCGATGAGGTTGAACGCCTGGAAGACGAAGCCGATCTCGCGGTTGCGCACACGCGCGCGGTCGGCCGGGGCAAGGCGCGCGACGGACTGGCCGGCAATCGTGTACTCCCCGTCGGACGGCGCGTCGAGCAGGCCGAGGATGGAGAGCAGCGTCGTCTTGCCGCAGCCGGAGGGGCCGGCGATCGCGACGTACTCCCCCTGCCCGATGCTGAAGTGCACATCGGAGAGTGCATGGGTCTCCACCTCGTCGGTGAGGAAGACCTTGCGGATGCCCTGCATGTGGATGAGCGGCGTGGTCGACATGACGGTGGGGTGGTGGGTCAGCGGATACGGATCTTCTCCGCCGTCGCATAGCTGCTCAGGTCGGAGATGATGATGCGATCGCCGGCCGAGAGGCCGGAGAGGATCTCGATGGTGTTGACGGAGCTGCGGCCCAGCACGACGGGGACGCGCACGGCGGTGCCGCCGTCGCCCTCGAGGCGGAAGACGGACGTGTTGCCGGTGGCGGCGCTCGACGCCGGGCGCCCGGTGTGCAGCACGTTGGTGAGGCGGTCGATGACGATGGTGCCGTCGATGGAGAGATCGGGCACCGCGCCGGCCGGCAAGGCGCCGTCGAGCGCGACATCGACCGTGACACTCCCCTGCTGTGCCGAGGGATCCTTGCGCACGACATGCCCCGCGATGAGGCCGTTGCGCGTGTCGATGCTGGCCTTCTGCCCGAGCTGCACATCCTTGGCCTGTGACTCCGGGATGCGCAGCACCGCCTTGAGCTGGCCCGGTTGCACGACCTTGGCCAGCGTGGTGCCTTCGGGCACCCACTGCCCGAGTTGCAGCGTGAGCTCCTGCAGCACGCCGGCGTCGGGCGCGCGCACCGTGAGCGAACGCAGGCGCGCCTGCTGGTTGTCGGCAATGGCGCGGAGCTGCACCACGCGCGAGGCCTGCACCGCGAGCTGCGAGTCGATGGCCGCCTTCATGAGCGCAAGGCGCTCCTGCTCGACGCGCAGGCGCGTGGTGAACTCCTCCGCTGCCGCACGCCGATTGGTGGCGTCGAAGGGCGGCACGAGCCCGAGCCGCACGAGCGAGTCCGCAGCGCGCGCCTCCTGCGTGGTGGACACCCACTGCGTGCGGGTGCTCGCCACCGTGCCTTCCTGCGTGAGGATGGCGGTGCGCAGGTTGGTGCGCAGGTTGATGAGGTCGATCTCGGCCTGGCGGACCTGTTGCTCGGCCTGCATGGTCTGGATCTGCAGGTCGGGGTTGCTGAGCTCCAGCAGGATGTCGCCGCCGGACACGGCGCGGCCGCTTTCGCTGTTGAGGCGCTCCACACGCGCCGATGCCTGCGCGGTGATGAAGCGGATGTGCTCGGGCACGAGGGTGCCGGGGCCGCGCACCTCGCGCACGACATCACCGCGCTCGACGGTGTCGACGAGGACGGCCGCGCGCTCGACGGTGGGCACCGCCGGGTCGAGCCGCATGAGGGCGACGGTCACGGCCACGAGGGCAACGACGCCGCCGCCGATGAGCAGCGGGCGACGGACGGACTTCTTGGGGGTACGGACGATATCCATGCAGCGGGGATCTGCGGGGAACGTGGGGGTGCGCGCGCGTGCGCGGATGCGCGACGACCGGCGCGAACGGAATCAGTCGTAGCGGAGCGCTTGCATCGGATCGACCTGCGCCGCGCGGCGCGCGGGCAGGAAGCCGGCCGCCAGCGCGACGGACACGAGCAGCACGACGGCGAGCACGAACACCACGGGGTCGTGCCCCTCGAGCTGGTAGAGCTGGGAGCGCGCGGCGCGCCCGAGTGCGAGCGCGGCCGCAACACCCACGACCGTGCCCAGTGCAGTCATGCCGCCCACCTGGCGCATGACGAGGGCGCGGACCTTCGCCGCATCGGCGCCCAGCGCCATGCGCACGCCGATCTCGCGGGTGCGTTGCGTGACGGTGTACGCCAGCATGCCGTACAACCCGACGGCCGCCAGCAGCGTGGCCAGCACCGCGAACGACGCCGCAAGCGTGCTGATCATGCGGTCGAGGAAGACATTCTCCTTGACCTGCTGCGGCAGGGTCTTGAGCTCCTCGACGGGCACCGTCGCATCCAGGCGGCGCATGGTGGCGGTGATGCCGCGCAGGATCTCGGCCGGCGGCAGCGTGGTGCGTACGTAGAAGTTGAGCGCGCTCACACTGCCGTCCTGCCGCCACGGTGTGTAGAAGAGCGGCGGCACGCTGTCCTTCACGTCGCTGTACTTCGCGTCCTTCACGAGGCCGACGATCTGCATGTCGAGCGAGTCCTGCCCTGACGGGCCCGCGCGTGCCATGAACTTGCCGACCGGGTTGGGCCCGAGGTTGAACTTCCGGGCAAAGGTCTCGTTCACCAGCGCCACCTTCGCACTGCCGAGACGGTCACTCTCGGTGAAGTCGCGTCCTGCCAGCAACGTCATGCCCAGCGTCTTGAGGTAGTCGCTGCCGGTGCCGTTGTACCGCGCGTTGCAGTCGGTGTCCGGGAGGCAGGTGAAGCCTTGCACGCGCACATCGTTGCCCCAGTTGTTGCCGGCGAGCACCGCCACGCGCGCACTCGTCACATCGGTCACGCCCGGGAGGC
Source organism: Gemmatimonadota bacterium (assembly GCA_020161135.1). Taxonomy (GTDB): domain Bacteria; phylum Gemmatimonadota; class Gemmatimonadetes; order Gemmatimonadales; family Gemmatimonadaceae; genus Gemmatimonas. The sequence goes on from JAIUOB010000001.1 coordinate 86,589, forward strand.
CACGCAGCTCCTGCTCGAGGCGATCGTAGAGCACCTTGGCGCGTGTGCTGTCATAGCCGCTGCGCATGGGCGAGATGGCGAAGGTCGCGACCTGGTCGACCGAGAGGCCCAGGTCCGTGCGGCTCACGTTCACGAGGCTCTTGAGGAAGAGCCCCGCCGAGATGAGCAGCGCCACCGACAACGCGATCTGCACGGTCACGAGCGCGGTGCGGAAGCGCGACGCCGCGCGTCCACCGCCGGTGATCTGCCCCGCGCCCGCGCGAATGACCGAGATGAGGTCGGAGCGCGTGCTGTGCAGGGCGGGAAACAGCCCGAACACGATGCCGGTGGCCACGGCAAGCAGGCCGGCGAAGGCGATTATCTGCGGGCGCAGCGAGATGTCCATGGTCTCGAGCGCCTCCGGCGGCATGAACGAGGCGACCCCCTGCAGTGTCCAGATGGCCACCAGCAGGCTCACCAGCCCGCCCAGCACGGCGAGCACCAGCGACTCCGTGAGGAGCTGCCGCAGCAGTTGCGCACGTGTCGCGCCCAGCGCGAGGCGTACGCCCATTTCAGTCGCGCGGCTCGCACCGCGCGCCAGCAGCAGGTTGGCGATGTTCGCGCAGGCGATGAGCAGCACCGTGCCCGTGATCGCGAAGAGCATGATGAGCGGCGTCTTCGCCTCGCGGTGGATGCTGCTCTGCCCGCGGGCGCCCGCCGAGACGGCGATGGCCTTGGTCTTGAAGCGCTGCATGGTCGCGTCGCTCATGCCCTGCTGCAGCGGCGCCTCGACGTCGACGAGGATGTTCTTGTAGAGCGTATTGAGGCCGGCGGACGCCTGCTCGATGCTGCTGCCCGGCTTGAGACGACCGAAGACGTACACCCAGTAGTTGCGGCGATCCTCGAAGGCGGGGCGCCACGTGGAGACGGCGGCACGCATGCTCAGCGGCACGTATAGCAGCGGCTCGGCGCCCAGCGTCGTGCCGCGGAACCCTTGTGGTGCGACACCGATGATGGTGAGCGACTTGCCGTTCACGATGATCGTCTGGCCCAGCACCTTCGGGTCGCCACCGAAGCGCTCGAGCCAGAACTCGTGGGCCAGCACGGTCACGTAGTTCGCGCCGATGACCGCATCGTCGGCGGGCTGCAGCAGGCGCCCCAGCGCCGGCGTGATGCCCAGCGTGCCGAAGTAGCCGCCACTCACGAACATGCCGCGCCCGGTGAAGGCTTCCTCGCGCACTGACAGGTTGGCACCGAAGCTCACGTGGCCTGCGACGCCGGCGAGCGACGTCTGCTGCTGCTCGAGGTCACGGAACATCGCGTAGCTGAAGACGTCCTCGCAGCTCCCGGCCTGACTGCAGTTCGTGCTCCCGGGCTTGGGGCCCGGCGCCGAGAGATTGACCAGCTCCGCCGGCGCCCGCACGGGCAGTTGCCGAATGAGGAACTGATCGAAGAGGGAGTAGATGGCAGCGTTGGCGCCGATGCCCAACGCGAGGGAGGCGATGGCGACGGCGGTGACGAACGGGGTCTTGCGCAGCATGCGCAGCGCGAGCCGGACGTGTTGCATGAACGGGCCCCTGGGCGCGTGGTCTCGAAGCGAGCAACCGGAACTCGGGTTGCCACTGAGACAGCGCATGGTGGGGGAGGGTTTGAAGGGGAGGTGCCGGCCGTACGGGCGCGCCCCCACACCGGGTTTCGCAGGGACGGAACCGATCGGACCCGTCGCCCCGTTCGTCTCATTCACCCCCAGCCCACACAGCCATGTCGGTGCATCTCGCCAGCGGCTCCCTGCACGATGACCACGTCGGCTCACCGTTCGCCCCGCGAGACGCCTGCGGCGTGGGCTTCATCGCCCGGCAGAGCGGCGAGCGGACGCACGAGGTCATCGCGCTGGCGTTGGAGGCGGCCGCGCGCCTCGCGCACCGCGGGGCATCGGCCACCGACAGCAGCGCCGATGGCGCGGGGCTCCTCACGCAGATCCCGCGGCGACTCTTCCTGCTGGCCGCCTCGCGACTGGGCATCAACCTCCCCGCCGACGCCGGCATCGCGGTGGGCATGTGCTTCCTGCCGCCCGAACCGCAAGCCTGCGCGCAGGCCATGTCGTTGGTGAGCGATGTGTTGCTCGGCGATGGACTCCCGGTGCTTGGCTGGCGCGAGGTGCCGGTCAATCCCGAGCTGCTGGGCGCGTCGGCGCGGGCCGCCATGCCGGCCATTCGGCAGGTGCTCATCGCGCGGCCGGCCGGCGCGGACGATGCCACGTGGGAACGGCAGTTGTATCTTGCGCGCCGCGAGATGGAGCATCGCGCGCTCGCGCGCGGCCTCGAGCCGTTCTACATCTGCTCGCTCTCCTGCCGCACAGTCGTGTACAAGGGGCTGCTCACCGGTGGGCAGTTGGGCGACTTCTTCCCCGACCTGCGCGACCCCGCGTTCGAAAGCGCCATCGCGGTGTTCCACGAGCGCTATGCGACCAACACCATGCCGCGCTGGGAGCTCGCACAGCCGTTCCGCATGCTCGCGCACAACGGCGAGATCAACACGCTGTGGGGCAATCGCAACGCCATGGCGATGCGCGGCACGTTGTTGGACGCGCCCGACTTCGGCACGCTGGCCGAGCGCCTGCGCGACCCCATCCGGCCGCGCGGCAGCGACTCGGCGAGCCTCGACAACGCGCTCGAGCTGCTCGTGCGCGCGGGGCGCTCGCCCGTGCACGCGACGATGATGCTGGTGCCGCAGGCATGGGAGAAGTTCCCCGACGTCGAGCCCGCGGTGAAGGCGTTCTACGAGTACCACCAGTGCGTCATCGAGCCGTGGGACGGGCCCGCCGCCCTCGCCTACAGCGACGGCGTGCAGGTGGCCGTCTCGCTCGATCGCAATGGCCTGCGCCCGTGCCGCTACAAGATTCGCGCCGACGGCATGGTGGTGGCCGGCAGCGAAGTGGGCATCGTCGACTTCGACCCGCGCGATGTGGTCGAAACGGGGAAGCTCGGCCCTGGCGGCGTGTTCCTCGTCGACACCGAGGGACGTCGCATCGTGCGCAACATGGCGGCCAAGCGCGAGGTCGCCACGCGGCGTCCGTATGCGAAGTGGATCGCGCAGCGCATGGCGACGTTGCCGCCCAGCGACGGCGCCGAGCCCCTGGTGCGCTCGAGCGACCAGTTGCGCGCCACGCAGCAGGCCTTCGGCTATGGGCACGAGGATCTCCGCCTCGTACTCGAGCCCATGGCCACCACCGCGGCCGAAGTCGTGTGGAGCATGGGCGACGATACGCCGCTCGCGGTGCTCTCCACGGGCGCGCCGCCGCTGTACAGCTTCTTCCGGCAGCGCTTCGCGCAGGTCACCAATCCGCCCATGGACTCGCTCCGCGAGAGCATGGTGATGTCGTTGCGCATGCACCTCGGACGTCGCGGCTCGCCGTTGGTGGAGAAGCCCGGGTACGCGCGCATGCTGCGCATCGAACATCCGGTGCTGCTGCCGGAGGAAATGACCGCGCTGCGCAGCTTCCCGCAGTTTCCCTGCGCGACGCTCGACGCCACATACAACGCCCGGTCGCGCAGCGAGGCGCTCGAGGCCACGCTCGACAGCCTGTGCCGCCGCGCCGAGGTGGCCGTCCGCAGGGGCGCCCGCATCCTCGTGCTCAGCGACCGTCGCGTAAGCGCCGATCGCGCGCCGATGCCGGCCCTGCTGGCGCTCGGCGCCGTGCGCCAGCACCTCGTGCGCACCGGGCTGCGCGCACGCGTGGGCCTCGTGGTCGAGGTGGGCGACGCCATCGAGCAGCATCACATGGCCACGCTGTTCGGCTACGGCGCGGAGGCGGTGCACCCGTGGCTCGCCATGGAGACCGTGGCGACACTGTTCGCCGAGGCGCACGGCAAGGCCGACGCTGACACCGAGCGCCCGGGGCCGGCCGCGGCGCAGTCCCGCTACCGCACCGCGGTCGAGAAGGGCTTGCTCAAGGTGCTCGCCAAGATGGGCATCTCCACCCTCGCCTCATACTGCGGGGCGCAGACCTTCGATGCGTTGGGCCTCGGCGCCGACGTGATCGACCGCTGCTTCGCGGGCACCAGCTCGCCGCTGGGTGGCCTGTCCATGCGCGAGCTGAGCGAGGACGTGTTGCAGCGGCATCGGCGCGCGTTCACGGCCGACGGCGCGCCGGCGGGCCACCTGCCCGACCACGGGCGTGTCCGCTTCCGCAAGGACGGAGAATCGCACGCGTGGGCGCCGCAGACCGTGCTCGCGCTGCAGCAGTCGGTGGGGAGTGCCCGCGCGACGCGTGCCGGCACCAGTGCCGACGACGCGTGGCGCACGTTTGCCGAGCGTGCCGCCGGTGGTGCACCGGCCACCGTGCGCGACCTGCTCTCGCTGCGCCCCGCGACGCCCATCCCGCTCGACGAGGTCGAGCCGATGGAGGCGATTCGCGCCCGTTTCATCTCGAGCGCCATGTCGCTCGGCGCACTCTCACCGGAGGCGCACGAGACGCTGTCGATCGCGATGAACCGCATGCAGGCGCGCTCCAACTCCGGCGAAGGCGGCGAAGACCCGGCGTTCTACGCGGCCACCGGCGGTGATCGGCGCGACAACCGCATCAAGCAGGTCGCGTCAGCCCGGTTCGGCGTCACCACCGAGTACCTCGTGCGCGCCGAGGAGCTCGAGATCAAGATCGTCCAGGGGGCCAAGCCCGGTGAAGGCGGCCAACTGCCCGGGCACAAGGTCACCGAGCTCATCGCGCGGCTCCGCCACTCGACGCCGGGCGTCGGGCTCATCTCGCCGCCGCCGCATCACGACATCTACAGTATCGAAGATCTCGCCCAACTGGTGCAGGACCTCAAGACGGTCAACCCGCAGGCGCGCATCGGCGTGAAGCTGGTGGCCGAGAGTGGTGTGGGCACGGTTGCGGCGGGCGTGGCGAAGGCCTTTGCCGACTACGTGCTCATCGCCGGCCACAACGGAGGCACCGGCGCGAGCCCGCTCTCCAGCATCAAGCATGCGGGCTCGCCGTGGGAGCTGGGGTTGGCCGAGGCGCAGCAGGTGCTGGTGCAGAACGGCCTGCGGCATCGCATCGAGGTGCGTGTCGACGGTGGGTTGCGCACCGGGCGTGACGTGGTCATCGCCGCGCTCCTCGGTGCGGAGTCGTTCGGCTTCGGCACCGCACCGCTGGTGGCCATGGGGTGCGACATGGCGCGCCAGTGCCACCTCAACACCTGCCCCACCGGCATCGCCACGCAGCGCGAGGAGCTGCGCGCGAAGTTCCGCGGCACCCCCGAGCAGATCATCGCGTACTTCTCGCGCGTGGCCGAGGACGTGCGCACGGAACTCGCCCTGCTCGGCGCGCGATCGCTGCAGGAGATCACCGGCGCGGTGGAGCGCCTCCAGCGGGCCGAGCGCCCCGAGCTGCCGCGTTCGACGATGCTCGACCTGTCGCTCGTGCTCTCGGCCCCCCGACGCACCGACGAGCCGCGTCGCCGCACGGTCGAGCGCAACACACGTCACGGCGTGCAAAGCCTCGACGCCGAGCTGCTGCGGGATGCCGCGCACACGGTGGCGAACGGCACACCGTTCGCCGGCGCGTACGCGGTGCGCAACCACCACCTCACCGTGGGCGCGCGCCTCGCCGGTGCACTGGCCGATCGCTTCGGGGAAGCGGGGCTGCCGGCCGGCACGGTGCGCCTCACCTTCAACGGGAGTGCGGGACAGAGCTTCGGGGCGTTCGCGCTGCGCGGCATGCGCCTCACGCTCGAGGGCGAAGCCAACGACTACGTGGGCAAGGGACTCGACGGGGCCGAGATCACGGTGCGACCGTTCCGCAACGCGCGCTATCGCGGTGCGAGCCACCTGAACATGATCGTCGGCAACACGGTGCTGTACGGCGCGACCGACGGCCTGCTGCTGGCGGCCGGACAGGCGGGCGATCGCTTCGCCGTGCGCAACTCCGGCGCCTGCGCCGTGGTCGAGGGCGTCGGCAACCACGCCTGCGAGTACATGACGGGGGGCATCGTCACGGTGCTCGGTCGTGCCGGACGCAACTTCGGGGCTGGCATGTCCAACGGCGTCGCGTATGTCTTCGACGAGTCGGAGACGTTCGCCGGACGGCTCAACCACGAGATGGTGCTGCTGGCCGATCTCGACGCCGATGACACGGTGCTGGTGAACGCGCTGCTGCGACTGCACATCGCGCGGACCGGGAGCGCACGGGCGCGCTGGATCCTGGACGACTGGGAGCACCAGCACGGGCGCTGGCGCAAGGTGAAGCCACGCGGTGCGGTGGAACACGTCACGCGCATTCGCGATGCCTGGCAGCCACGCCTCGCGACGCTGCTGGCCGAAGAGCAGGAGTTGTCGGGCGGGGTGATCAGCGCACGCTGACGCGCGCGCCGAAGGGCACGCGGCGGCGCGTGTGCGTCAGCGACGGCCGAGCAAGGCCGCCGCGCGCTCCCGCACCATCGAGCTCGGATCGTCGAGGAGCGCGGTGAGCGTCGCGCGAGCGGCGCCGCCGTGGCCGGCGGCGAGGGCACCCATGGCCGCGAGCCGCACCTGCACATCATCCAGGCTGTGACTCGGCGACTGCGCCAGCGACTCGAGCTTGGCGCGTGCGCGCGGCGTGACCACGTGCGCGAGCGCCGTGATCATCTCGAGACGCGTCTCGAGAGCATTCTCCTCCTCGAGCGCCAGCATGACGCGATCGGGGAGCGGGTCGGAGTCGGGCGCCGCGAACACGATGGCCAGCGCGCGATTGCGCACTTCGACACTCGGATCGAACAGCACCGACTCGAGGCGTGCCAACGCACTGGGTCCACCGATCTGCCCCAGGGCCACCACCGATGCCTGCCGCACGCGCGCATCCGGATGCCGCAGCAGCCGGCTCAGTTCGGGAATCGCGCTGACGGTACGCGTCTCGCCCAGCAGCCCGGCCGCATTGCGCACCACGTACCACGTATCGTCGGCCATGTGCCGACGCGCCACCTCGGCGATGGTCGGCAGCGAGGCGCAAAGATCGTAGAGGAAGCGCCGATCGGCGGCTTCGGTGGCGGCGACGAGCTGCGAGAACGTCGCCTCGGCACCGGCCAGCCCCGCGCGCGTGAGCAGCGCGAGGCCATCGTCATACCCGACGCCACCCTCCATGAGCTGTTCGACCGCGAGCTGCAACGCTGACGGCGTCGCGAGGCGCATGAACTGCGCGTCATCGCCGGCCGAGAGCAACAGGCGACAGACCGAAAGTCCGTCGCCACGCGCCACCGCAGCCGCGAGCTGATCGTCGAGCGGTGCGTTCGGTACGTTCGGCGCGCTCACCGCCGCCACGGGCTCGACCCGCGGACGCTTGGTGACCTGTTCGACGATGGCCTGCACCTCGACGGCCCGCATCCCCGGCGGTGTGGGACGCAGTGCGACGCCCCAGGCGTGCAGGCGCACATGGAAAATCGACAGTGCCTCGGCCGTCTCGACGATGCCACCGGCCACCACCGACGGCTCCGCGGCGAGGATGCCAGCCAACTTCATGAACTCGCTGTCAGAAATGCTGGTCGCGATATCCATGGCCTCGATGCCGTGCGCGAGCATTCGTTCGCGCAGCAACTGTGCCCCTGCGCCGGCGGCGTCGGTGTCAGGCACATCGAGGGCCGACGCGGCGATCGTGACCGAGCCGACGCGGGCAAGGGCGCACAGGCGCCCCACGCTGGCGAGGATGTCGGGCATCGGCGCCTTCGCGCGCAGCTGCTCGATGAGCAGCGCAAGCGCCGCGGCATACACCAACTCGAGCGGCAGACCGACTCCGGGTGAGGGACGACGGAACATCCGGTCCCGCGCATCACTCGGCAAGAGGGGCGCGCAGGACCTTTCGTCACTGCCTCACGGGCACGCGCCGCGCGTCAGAGCGGTGCGCCGAGGTAGATGTCGGTGCGCCAGCCCTTGGAGGGATACAGACCGCGCGCGAAGTCGAGGCGCAGCAGGCCATCCAGCAGACCGAAGCCGAAGCCGGCGCCCCGCTGTGGCTGCACCTGCCCGAACGTCTTGCGACTCCCTGCCCACCCGATGTCGTAGAAGAGCACCGTACGCGCAAAACCGCTGCGCGTACCCAGTTCGCCGCGCGCGAGCCAGAAGGCATCGCCGGACTGCGTCCCGGGGAACTGTCCGCGCACCGTGCGCAGGCCGCCAGCGTACCAGTGACGCTGCACCGGCACGCGTCCCGCCGAGCTGCCGATGGCACCCGTGAGTGCCGTCGACACACGACCGATCGGACGCGACACGGTGGACTCGATCGACCCACGTGCGAACTCGTACGTACCGGTCGCCGCTTCCAGACGCGTGATGCTCTCGAGGCGCAGGCCGCGTGGCCGTTCGACCAGTAGGCGCGACCAGCTCACCGATGCGCCGGCCAGCGCCGACGGCTCGGCGATGAAGTTGGGCGCAAACCGGCGATCGCTGAATGCCCGCGCGAGCGAGAAGGTGTTGACGACATCGCTGTCGCCCGCGGTCCACTGCCGCTCGAGGAAAAGCCGCATGTCGAGCGCGCCGCGACGCTGCTCGCGCACCTCTCCCAGCTCCACTCCCATCGTGCGGTAATAGAAGCCCTCGTCGCGGCCGTACAGAATCGCCGGCAGCGAGGCGCCGAAGGTGAGCGCCCCCGCCCATTCGGGATTGGTGGCCGCGAGCCGGTGATAGGCTCCCAGCCGCACGGTGCGTGGACCGGCGCTGCGCGAGAGTGTGAGCTCGCCGTTGGCGTGCAGGTCGGCGTGTCCGATGCGACCGATGCCGCGCAGGGTGTAGCCGGCCCCCAGCTCACTGGTCGCGCTCAGCCCCACGGACAGCCCCTCCACGCGGTTGTAGCGCATCAGGTCCGTGCCGGTGCGCAGCGTGGGCAGCTTGGGACTCCAAGGTGGCTGCAACGACATGCTGAGCGCATCGAGCAGTTCCTGCTGCGTCGCGAGGTCGAAGATGTCCTTCTCGCTCGCCTCGACCGGCGGCAGTTCCGGCGCCGACTGGAGCTTGGTCATGTCGCACGGCAGGTCATACGCGATCTTCACCGCGCCTTCGTAGCGCTCCTCGACGCGCGTCCACACGCTGTCGGTGGCGCACTGCCGCACCTTGGCGCGGCCGTAGATGGCGGCCTGCACCGAATCGCGGCGCGCCTGGCGCGTCGAGTCGGTCTTCCCGCCCCCCACGCCCATCGACACGGTCATGTTGCTGCCGCCGCGGTCGACGGCCAGCGAATCGGCGCGCGCGCTGTCGCCCGCCGCAAAGCGACTCCGCGTGGGCGGCAACGGCGCGAGCGTGAAATCGCCGTCGACATCCTCGTACGTGAACTTCTCGTCGATGCGGAAGGGGATGCGCATGAACATGATGTCGGCGCTCGCGGTGGCGCTGTGCGCGCGCGGCAGCCAGAACTTCCCCTTGTACAGCGCGTACTCCACCGTGATGCCGTCGAGCTTGGCGCGCATGGGCCGCATGGTGGCGGTGATCCAGGCGGGCGGCTTGTCGTCGTCTTCGGGATGTCCATCCTGCTGGCGCGCCACCCGCGCGCGCTCGATGCTGTCCTTCACGTACAGGTCGCGCGGCAGGCGGGCACGCATCAGCGAATCCCGCAGTGGACGCATCTGCGCGTTCTCGGCGTTCTCGCGATCGGTCTCCTCGACCGCCGTGGTCCAGATGTCGATCTCGGCCGAGAGGCGATATGCGGCGCGCACGAGCTGGCCGCCATCCCGGTCGAACCAGAACGAGCCGACGAAGGTGCGCCAGCTGGGCGTGCGCGCGGTGATGCGCAACTCACGGAGCCGGATGACGCGCGCATCGGGGAGCGTGATGTCGGCGGAGTCGCCCAGTTCATACCGGTAGAAGCGCTCGGCACCGCGGGCGAGCGGGTGGATGACCTCGCGCTCGTCCACCTCGGTTTTCACCATGCCCATGTCGGACGATGGGAACCACAGCTGTTCGCGTCCCGGGAAGTACGGGATGGAGACGGCGGAGACCATGTCGCCGCGCACCTCCTTCGCCATGGGGACGGTCATGCGCGAGCCCACGGGGCGCACGCGCACGCCGATGTCACGGCGCCACGCGATCTCCGCGACATTGTCGCCCTGGAAGAGCAGCTTCTCGAGGCCCAGGCGGCGCGCCCCCATGCCAAGGGACATGCGCTGCGTGCTGGTGGCGCGGTAAGCGCGCAGGGCACTGTCCTGCTGTTCCCGGGCCTCGCGCGCCCGCGCGAGAATGGCGCGTGCCTCGGGGGTGTCGAAGGCGGTGGTCGCGGCGGCCTCGGTGAGGGCGGCGCGGCTGGCACTATCCCCACCCAGCCGCCGGCGGTTCATGCTGCGGGCGTCACGGGTCACTTCGCGAATCTGGCGCCGCTCGTCGGCAGAGATGCTGTCGCGGGGCGGCTGTCGGGTGGCGCGCGCCGTATCGCGCGCCGAGCGCGGATTGCGTGACGGCTGGGCGGACGCCAGCAGCGGCGCGCCGGCCACGACGAGAGGGACCGCAAGGTGCAGAATACGAGCGAAGGGCCGCCGCGAAGCGCGCATGCAGAACGGAGGTCGAGTGATGGCACGTGAGAACGCAGTCACAGTACGGGGCCCGCGCGGGAGCGGTTTCCGCAGTCGCAACGTAACTTCCGCAGTCGAACCCCCGGCCGCCGCTTTCGTTTCAGGAGATTCGCCGTGCCCCGCGTCCCCCTCCCCTCCCGCCGGTCCCGCCCGGCCCTGCGCCTCCTCACCACCACCGCGCTGGCTGCCAGCACGGCCGTCGCGCTGGTGAGCGCGACACCCGCGCCGCTGTCGGCCCAGCCGCCCGCCGGCGCGGCGGCCACACCACTCGCGCCCCCCGCCGATCCCCGCATCGAGAAGCTGAAGGCGGAGGCGTTGCAGCTCGTGGAAGGGCGCGCGAAGCAGGTGCAGGAGATCGTCGACATGCTGTTCTCGTTCCAGGAGCTCGGCTTCCAGGAGTTCGAGACGCAGAAGTACCTCACGACGCTCCTGCAGAAGGAGGGCTTCACCGTCGAGAAGGGGACCGCGGGCATCCCCAGCGCGTGGACGGCGAAGTGGAGCTATGGCACCGGCAAGCCGGAGATCTCACTCGGCAGCGACGTCGACGGCATTCCGCAGGCGAGCAGCAAGCCGGGCGTGGGCTTCCGCGACCCGATGATCGCCGGCGGCCCGGGTCACGGCGAGGGACACAACAGTGGCCAGGCCGTGAACATCGTCGCGGCGATCGTGGTCAAGCAGCTCATGCAGCGCGACAAGATCAACGGCACGATCCTGCTGTGGCCCGGCATCGCCGAGGAGCAGATGGCGGGCAAGGCCTTCCTCGTGCGCGCCGGCATCTTCAAGAACACCGACGTCACGCTGTTCACGCACGTGGGCAACGACCTCGGTGTGTCGTGGGGCGCGAGTGGCTCGAGCGCGCTCATCTCGGCCGAGTTCAAGTTCCGGGGCGAGAGCGCGCACGCGGCCGGTGCGCCGTGGCGCGGCAAGAGCGCGCTGGACGCGGTCATGCTGATGGCGCAGGGGTGGGAGCACAAGCGCGAGCACCTGCGACTGCAGCAGCGTTCGCACTACGTGATTCGCGACGGCGGCGACCAGCCCAACGTCGTGCCGAGCACGGCGAGCATCTGGTTCTACTTCCGCGAGCAGGACTATCCGCGCACGATGGAGCTGTTCGAGACCGGCAAGCGCATTGCGGCCGGCGCCGCGATGATGACCGACACGAAGCTCGACACGGTCAACATTCTCGGCAGCGGCTGGTCGGCACACTTCAGCAAGCCCATCGCCGAGGCGATGCATCGCAACGTGGTGGCCGTGGGCATGCCCAAGTGGGACGACAAGGACCAGGCGCTCGCGAAGGGGCTGCAGAAGGAGCTCGGCTCGCCCGACTTCGGGCTGCAGATGCAGGTCAACCAGCAGTTGCGCGGCGCCGAGACGCCGCAGAACTGGACCGGCGGCGGCAGCGATGACATCGGCGACGTGGCGTGGAACATGCCCACCATCACGCTGCGCTACCCGTCGAACATTCCGGGGCTGCCGGGCCACAACTGGGCCAACGCCATCGCGATGGCGACGCCCATCGCGCACAAGGGTGCGCTGGCCGGCGCGAAGGTCCAGGCGCTCACCATGCTCGACATCTTCATGACGCCGAAGGTGGTGAGCGACGCGTGGGACTACTTCCGGAACGTGCAGACGAAGGAGGTGAAGTACCAGCCCTTCATTCGCCCCTTCGACCAGCCGCCCACGTATCTCAACGCCGACATCATGGCGCGCTTCCGGGAGCAGCAGAAGAAGTTCTACTACGACCCGACCAAGTTCAAAACGTATCTCGAGCAGCTCGGCATCGAGTACCCGACGGTGCGGCCGCAGGAAGTGAAGCCGCGGGGCTGATGCAACCCAGCACTCGTCACCCGGACCCACCACCCGCCAACTGATCAGTTGTCACGACTCGCTTCGCTCCTGCTCGGCGCTGCGCTCGCCGCACGCTCGGCTACCGCCCAGCCTCCCGCCGACGCGGCCCTCTCCGCCGAGATCGACCGTCGCACGGCGGCCATCGCGGCGAAGCTCACAGCGTGGCGCCACGACATTCATCAGCACCCTGAGCTCGGCTACCAGGAAACGCGCACCGCCGCGCTGGTAGCGGCGCACCTCAAGGCGCTGGGCCTCGAGGTGCAGGAGAACGTCGGCGGCATTCCGGGCGTCGTCGCCACGCTCAAGGGCGGGAGGCCGGGTCCGACAGTCGCGATGCGTGCCGACATGGACGCGCTCCCCGTCACGGAGCTCGTCGACGTACCGTACAAGAGTACGGTGCGCACGGTGTACAACGGCGTCGAGACGGGCGTCATGCACGCCTGTGGACACGACCTGCACACCGCCATGCTGATGGGAGTGGCAGAAGTGTTTGCCGGCATGCGCGACAAGCTGCCCGGCACGGTGAAGTTCCTCTTCCAGCCGGCCGAGGAGGTGCCGCCCCGTGGCGGCGCGCAGCCGATGATCGACGCGGGCGTCCTGCGCGGTGTCGACGCGGTGCTTGGCCTGCACGTCGGACCGGGCCCGCTCGGCACGTTGAGCTGGCGTGCCGGCTCGATCAGCGCAGCCAGCGACTCGTGGAAGATCATCGTGCGCGGCAAGCAGGCGCATGGCGCCATGCCGGCAAACGGTGTCGATCCCATCGTCGTGAGCGCCGAGATTGTGTCGGCGCTGCAAACGGTCGTGTCACGCTCGCTGGACCTCACCGCAGGCCCGGCGGTGCTCACGGTGGGCGCCATCCACGGCGGCTTGCGGGAGAACATCATCCCCGACTCGGTGTGGATGATCGGCACGATCCGCACGTTCGACGCGAAGGCGCGCGACAAGGTGGCGCAGCGCATGAAGGAGCTGGCCACCAACATCGCCGCGGCTCATGGCGCGACCGCGCAGGTGGACGTCACGCTCGGCTACGGCAGCACCGTGAACGACGCAGCGCTCGTGCAGCGTCTGGCGCCCGTGCTGTCGCGCGTGGGCGGCGCCGGCAAGGCGTTCGAGAGCAAGACGCCGAGCATGGCCGGCGAGGACTTCTCGCGCTTCGCCAACGTCGTGCCGGGATTCTTCTTCAACCTGTCGGTGACACCACCGAGCGTGGACCTGTTCGGCGTCGCCGGCAACCACTCGCCGCTCTTCCAGGCGGACGATGCGGCCATGCCGGTGGGCGTGCGCGCGATGGCGAACGCGGCCATGGAGCTGCTGGTGAAGGGCGTGCCCGGGCGTGTGCCGTAAGTGAAGGACCAGGCGGCGGACATCGCTGCGCTCCGCCAGCGTTCGAACGACGCCATCGCTGCGCGTGATGCCGATCTGGTGGTGTCGTTCATGGCCCGCGACATCACCGTCGCCGTCGCGGCTGGCCCCGTGCTGCGCGGGCGCGACGCGAATCGCGCGGCGTTCGCCTCGCAAATGGCCGAGCGTGGGTTCGGCGGCTATGTGCGCACGCCGGACGAGGTGACGGTGGACGCGAGCGGCGTGCGTGCCACCGAACGCGGCCGCTGGACCGGTACCTGGCACGTGGCGGGGCGCGCGCACGTGCAGCGCGGCCGGTACACCGCCGAGTGGCGTTGTGGCGCACTCGGGTGGGAGATCGTGCAGGAGTCGTACGAGGGCTGAGTGCGGCGCGGGTGCCTTGCGACGTCGGTCCCACCGCACGACTTTGCAGTGCAAAGTTCATCCTCCCCCGTCTCCACTTCGCATGCCTCGTTGGCTGACACGACTCCGCGGTGCCGTGGGCACGGCACTCACTTGGGCCATCGGATGGGCCGGCGCCGGCCTCGGCATCGGCGTGCTGTCCGTGCTCGCACCCGCGCTGCCGTGGCATCTCGTCTTCGAGACGTTCGATGCGCCGCTACCGATGCTGGCGGTGCCGGGTTTCGTCGGCGGCCTGTGCTTCGCGCTCGTCCTTGGCGTGGCGGCGCGCCGTCGGCCGCTGCGTGACCTCCGCGTGTCTCACGCGGCGGGCTGGGGTGCCCTCGGCGGGGCGCTGACGTCGGCGCTGCCGTTCGCGATGGGCGCGGTTGGCCTCGCCACCATCGCCCCCATCGACGCGGGCGAGCTGCCATCGCTGCTGACGGTGCTGACGCTCATCACGGCGCTCAGCTCCGGGTCGGCCGCGGTCTCCCTGTGGATGGCGCAGCGCGCGGACGGTCGCGAACCGCCGATCGATCCCTTGCCGCTTGCCGAGCCGCGACCCGCAGACTACTTTGCACAGCAAAGCAGGTCCCGGCACACTTCCTGACGGCTCCCTCCGCCCCACGCATCACCCCATGTCGCTCTGGTTCACGCGCCTCCGCGGCGCCCTCGGTATGGGCATCGTCTGGGCCATCGGTTGGGCCGTCATCGGTGGCGGCATCATGGAGGGCGTGGTCGATCCGCGCGGCGAGATCCTCGACATGTGGCCGCAGACGCTCGCCGTGCCCGGCTTCCTGGTGGGGGTCGTGTTCTCGGGGCTCGTGGTGGCGCGCGAGTCGCGCCGTCGCTTCGACGAGCTGTCGCTCACCCGCTTCGCCGGCACCGGTGCGCTCGCGGGCGCCGCGCTGGGCGCGGCCGCGTTGGCCGCGGGGATCTTTCCCGGCATCGAGTCCGCGTTGCTGCGTGCCGGCATCGTGCTCGGCCCGCTCACGCTCCTGAGCGCGGCGTCGGCGTCGGGCACTTATCTGCTCGCGCGACGCGCGCACCAGCGACTCGGGGCCGGCGCAGACGATGCGCGCCTGGCGGGAAGCGACGCGACCCGGCAGCTCGGCGCGTAACCGCGCTGCCGGGTCGGCCTGGCCGCGCGACGTCAGCGTTCCAACGCCTCCGCAGCGTCATCCAGTCCGCGCAGGCGCGCCACCTGCGCTGCGGTGCGCCCCTGCCCGTCGCGCACCGACACGTCTGCGCCGTGCGCGCGCAGCAACTGCACGGCCTCCGTCGCCGCGTCGCCGTCGTCGGGCAGGCAGAAGAGCGCGGTCGGGGCCTCCGCAACCGGAACGCGCTCGGTGGCACCCGTCGCGTCCTCGCGCAGCACGGCGGCCAACCGTTCAAGCCGTGCGCTGCGCACGAGGGCCCGCACATCGCGTGTCACCGACGCGAGGCGTTCGGCCACCGCGCGGCGGCCGAGGTGCGACGCCCATCCCATCGGCGTGGAATGCCAGCGTGGATCGCGATGATCCACCACCGCACCGGCGGCGAGCAGCGCCTCCACAGCGGCGACCGACCCGCTGAACGCTGCGCGGTGCAACGGTGACGCGCCCTCATGGTCGAGGACATCGACACGCGCGCCCATGCGCACCAGCAGCTCGATGGCGCGCGCGTTGCCGGCGGACGCCGCGCCGAAGAGTGGCACGGGACTGGCGACCAGCGCCGGTGTCGCGCGCACGAGCGCATCGAC
The DNA here is from genome assembly GCA_020161135.1 of Gemmatimonadota bacterium. Lineage (GTDB taxonomy): Bacteria > Gemmatimonadota > Gemmatimonadetes > Gemmatimonadales > Gemmatimonadaceae > Gemmatimonas. Next base: position 102,420 of record JAIUOB010000001.1, read on the forward strand.
GGCGGCATCGTCGCCCGCCTGCAGCGCCGCCATCAGCGCGCGTTCGCCCGACAAGGCCTCGGGGACGGCCCCGTGCCGCTCGAGCAGCGCCACCATGTCGCGTGCGCCGGCCAGTCGCGCGTGGGTGTGCAGACGTTCACCGGAGTAGGCGTGGCGCGCGTCGGCGCGCGCGCCGTGCGTCAGCAGCCACTCGGCGCGCCGCTGGTGCCGGTTCTCGACGGCATTGCCGAGCAGGTAGTCGAGTGTGCCGACCTTGAGGCGTCCATTCAGGCCGCCCTCGACCGCGGTCCACCGTGCCAGGCGCGTGTCCGGCGCACAGGCATCCCACAGCCGAGCGGTCCAGGTGATGTCGTCGTGCGCGATGGAGCTGTTGTACAGCGCCTGCGTGTCGAACGGCTCGGCGCCGCGCGCAAGGAAGAGCTCCACCAGCGCCGCGGCCTGCGCGTGCGACGGCTTCACGCCTTCGCCGAGACCGATGGCGCCCGTGATGAGCGTGAAGGGATTGCCCCAGCCATCGTCGAAGCGGTCGTGGACGCTCGCCCCGGCGTCGAGCAGCAGGGTAGCCATGTCCACTGCGTGCGCGTCGTCGAGACGGCCATACGCGACGTGCAGCAACGGCGTCCATCCACGTACCGGGTCGGCAGCGGTCACGAGTTGCGGGCGCCGCGCGAGCAGCGCCTGGACGAATGCGAGGTCTCCACAGGCTGCGGCGGTGTGGATGCTGTCGTGTCGCACGGCCTCGTCGCGCGCGACGATGCGACGCGCCAGCACGCGGTCGCCGTCCCAGCCGTGCCGCAGCACCACGGCCACGCGCTCGACGTGACTCTGTCGGTCAAGTGCGAGGTCGTCGAGGGCGGCGGTGAGCGCGATCCAGTCGCGCAGCCCATGCTCACGCGCGAGGGCATGCTGCACATCGCGCAGCGTGGGAAACTCGGGGGCCGCGGGCCAGGCGGCCTGCAGGCGCTCGCGCGCCGACGCATCGGTGGCGCGGAGCGCCTCGAGCCAGCGCTTCGCCTCCTGCTTGAGGACGGCGAGCGAACTGCGGGGGGACAGCTGGCGGGACATGGGCACACTCCTTCCGTGACGGCCACCGGTCCGCTTACGCCTGGCCAGGAAGAAGGGCTCGACGATGCTGCAACGACCTGGGTGGGAGCGTGCTCCCTTGCCGCGGACTGGAGGCGCCCCAGCGGCGCGCTGCGCGAATCCTGCGCGCACGCCGCACGGCCGTCAAGCGCTCACGGCTTGCGCTGCACGACCGGGTTGCGGAGCAGGCCCACCTTTTCCAGCTCGACTTCAACCACGTCGCCCCCCTTCATCTGTCGCGTGGTGCCCGGCGTGCCGCTGTAGATCACGTCGCCCGGTTCCAGCGTGACGTACCGGCTGATGTAGCTCACGATCTCGGCGACGTTGAAGATGAGGTCCTTCGTCCGCTGCGACTGGACCACTTCGCCATTGAGTCGCGTCTGCAGCAGCAGGTCGTCGTAGTCCACACCGCGCACGATGACCGGGCCGAGCGGTCCGAACGTGTCGGTGGCCTTGGCGCGGAACCACTGCAGGTCGGCCTTCTGCCAGTCGCGCTCGGAGACATCGTTGCCGGTGGTGACGCCAAACACGTACTCCTTGGCGCGGGCCACGGGCACATTCGACGCCCGCTTGCCGATCACGAGCACCATCTCGCCTTCGTAGTGCACGTTGGTGGCATCGGCGGGCAACACCACGGTGTCGCGATCGGCGATGATCGATGTGGGCAGCTTGGCGAACAGGCCGGGATACGCGGCCGCCGATCGCTCGCCGAGGTGCGTCTGGTAGTTGAGGCCGACCGCGATCACCTTCGACGGCGTGGCGGGCGCGAGGAGCGTCACCGCGCGGCGCGCCACGCGCACCCCGGTCGGCGTCGCGTCGACCCACGGTGCGCCACGCAGTTGCACGATCGTCTCGCCGTCGAGGCGCCCGTACGCGACGGTCGTGCCGGCCCGGTAGCGCACGAACGACTGCACCGACGGCGCGGCTTGAGCGGCGAGCAGCGCGATGGGGAGTGGCGTGGCGGCGCACGCGACGAGCAAGGCGGAGAGATGACGGCGCACAGCGGCCTCCGGTGGGGGAACGCGCACGAGGGCCTCCCGCGGCACCGCGCGCCCCCAATGTTGCAGCCGCGACGGCGGCGGGCGCCAGCGCGTGCGTCAAGCATTGCCCGACACGCCTGTCAGGGGAGTTGCGAATGGTTCCACATCGCGCGGTCCCGGACATTGCAGTGTTGTTCCGCGTTGCCCTCCTCGACCCCGCATCATGACTGCAGCCACTGCTCCCGCCCCGCAGACCGCGCGCACCACCGCGCCATTGGTCGACGCCCGCACGTTTCCCGCGATCATCCAGGGGGGCATGGGCATCGGCGTGTCGAACTGGCGGCTCGCGAATGCCGTGGCGCGCGCCGGCGGGCTGGGGGTGGTATCGGGAACCGTGGTGGACACGCTCTTCGTCCGTCGGCTGCAGGATGGTGACGTGGGCGGCCATGTGCGTCGTGCGCTCGCGGCGCTGCCGCTGCCCGGTGTGGCCGACGAGCTCCTCGCGCGCTACTACATCGCGGGCGGGCGGGCCGCGGACGCACCGTACCGCCTGCTGCCGATGTACAAGCAGACCGTCAGTGCGGCGCGGCAGCGCGTGACCGTCGCTGCGGCGTTCGTGGAGACGTGGCTCGCACGCGAGGGACACACGGCACCGGTGGGCATGAACCTGCTCACCAAGGTGCAGCTGCCGAACCTCGCCACGCTCTACGGCGCGATGCTCGCCGGCGTGTCCTGCGTGATCATGGGCGCCGGCATCCCGCGCGAAGTGCCCGGCGTGCTCGATGCGCTTGCGCAGCACGCACCGGCGCGGATGAAGTTCGACCTCGAAGGCGCCGCGCGCGATGCCGCGCCGACGTGGGTGACGTTCGATCCGGCTGACGTGTGGGGCGAGCATGGAGTGCCCGGCACACCGCTGGTGCGTCCCGCGTTCCTGCCGGTCGTCTCGGCCGTGTCGCTCGCCGCCACGCTCGCTCGCAAGAGCACCGGACGTGTCGATGGCTTCGTGGTCGAGGGCCCGACGGCGGGCGGTCACAATGCCCCCCCGCGTGGCGAGCTCCAGCTCGACGCGGCAGGGCAGCCCGTCTACGGCGAGCGCGATGTCGTCGATCTCGACAAGATCCGCGAGCTGGGGTTGCCGTTCTGGATCGCGGGGGGCGCCGGCACCCCGCAGGGGCTGCGTGATGCGCAGGCGTGCGGGGCGCAGGGGGTGCAGGTGGGCACACTATTCGCCTTTTGCAACGAGTCGGGGCTGGCCGAGGCACTGCGGCGCGAAGTGCTGGACGGCGTCGTGGCCGGTACGTTGCGTGTCCACACCGATCCGCTCGCATCGCCCACGGGCTATCCGTTCAAGGTCGTACATGTGGACGGCGCCGCGGAGCGCGCGCGCGAGCGCGTCTGCGATCTCGGCTACCTGCGCGTCGCCGCGCTCGGCCCGGACGGTCGCACGGTGTATCGCTGCGCCGCGGAGCCGGTGGAGGCGTATGTCAGCAAGGGCGGCGACGCAGCCGACACCGTTGGGCGCCAGTGCCTGTGCAATGGTCTGCTGGCCGATGTCGGCTTCGCGCAGGTGCGCGGCCGCGGCGCAGACCGGCAGGTGGAGCCCCCGCTCGTCACCAGTGGCGACGACCTCACGAGCCTGCGCGTGTTCGCCACACGGCCGGGCGGGTACGGAGCGGAAGCGGTGCTGGCGTGGTTGCGCGGTCGGTGAACGATGCGCGGTGAGGATTCTCAGCGAGGGCGTCGCGGGTCCGGTGTCGTGGCGGCAAACGCCCGCATGAACGCCTGCGCGAAGGGCGACCGCTCGATGGCCGCCTCGTCGAGCCGCGTCTCCCACTGCAGGCCGTCGCTGTTCGCGAGCAGGATGAGCGTCAGGCGCTCGGCCGGCACGTCGCTCAGCACCTTGAGGTAGAGCGCGGAGTAGCGCCCCTCCCACAGGCCGGTGTGCCAGACGACGCGTCGGCCGTGCAACGTACCCAGGAACCAACCGATGCCGTAGGGGAGCGTCGCGCCGTCCGGTGTGCGCGTCGGGGCCCACATCGCGGCGCGCAGTGCCGGCGCGATGAGGCGGTCGGTCATCAGCGCCACATCGAAGCGCGCCAGGTCCAACGCGCTCGCGGTGACGCCGCCCGCCGCGCCGTCGCCCTGCGGTGGCGGCGGATCGGAGCGCACGAACGCGCCCGTCGAGTCACGATGGTACGGCACCGCCAGCGCCTCAGCGATGCGCGGTGGCAAGGGCAGGCGCCGATGCGTGCGCGCCGCGTTGCGCATGCCGGCCGGGCGGAACACGAGCGAATCGACCAGATCCGAGAAGGCGCGCCCCGCCACCTCGGCCATGGGCCGCGATGCCCATGAGAACGACGGAGGATTGTACAGGAAGCGCGTGCCCGGGGTCGCGCCATTGGCGGTCATCGTGAGCACGTGACGCATGGTGAGCGCGTCGGTGCAGCCGTAGTCGCCGAAGAAGATGCCCCCGTCGCTGCGCGCGGCCGCGCAGAACTCGGCGAAGCCCGCGTAGCGCTGCATCGGGCGGTCGAGATCGAGCAGGCCATCCTGCACGAGGCGCATCGCCACCACGCCGGACACCGGCTTGCTGACGGACGCGATGTTGAAGGGCGTCTCCGGTGTCACCGGCGTGCCACGGGCGAGGTCGGCCATGCCGAGGCCCTGCGCGAGCAGCACGGTGGTGTCGCGCAGCACGACGACGGCGAGGCCCGGGATGTGGCGGGCGCGACGCAGCGAGTCGACCTGCGCGGCGAAGTTGCGAACGGCGGCGACATCCGCCCGGGACCCGGTTGCAGCAGACATCGGCGCGCGTTGGGCGTGGGACCGTGCGGCCCCTGCGAGCAGTGCAACGCCGAGGACCCAGCACGGCACCACCAGCGGGAGTCGACGTCGCGCCATGAGGAGAGGCATGGCAGCTCCTACGGCACGCTCCGGCCTTCGGTTCCAGCGTCGGCGCGTGATGACCGCGTGGCTCCCAACACCGTTGGTCACTGCGACAGTCCACTCCGCCACGATTCCCGAACTCGGATGAATCCGGTCGGAGGAGGGCCCGTACAGCGCGGCATGCCCTCCTCCGGACCTCGCCGACCTCGATCGGTGGCGACCGTCGCGCACGTCACGTGGTGTGCCGTCGTGTCGTGCCTGCTCGGCGCCACGCCGTCGCTGTCCACACAGTCGACCACCGCAGACGCGCTGACGCTGCTGGCACGCGCACGCGCCGCGCGCCTGCAGCAGGACTCGCTCCTAGCATCGTACACCGCACAGGTCACCCAGCGCCTGTCGCTGTCGATCGGGTTGCTGCGGCTCGCCCCTGAACGACTCGCCTTTCGGCATGAAACCGCTGCCCAGGTGTCCTGGCAACGCGGCGCGCCGGTGGAGGTGCACCTGCGCGGCGCGCGCACGTTCGTCGGCGCGTGGAGCGGCAACTTCGGCAGCGCCACCGACCGGGATCTCGCCGACGCCGTGCCCATTCCGCACTTCCCGGGCCGTGAGCAGTTGTGGACGGGCGATGGCATGGTCACCGACTTCGTCGGGCAGGCCCGCGCGACGCGCGACAGCATCGACGAGCGCACGCTGGTGCACCCGCTCGCGGCCGGTGCCGAGGCGCACTATCTGTACGCACTCGGCGACACGGCGGTCATCACGATGCCCGGCCCGGACGGCGCGGCCCGGCGCATCACGTTGCGCGAACTGCGGGTGACGGCGCGGGCTCCGCGCTGGAATCGCATTGTGGGTGCGTTCTGGTTCGACGATGCGTCGGCCCGGCTGGTCCGCGCCGCGTACCGGCTGTCGATGCCGACCGACGTGTACGCGGCCTCGCGTGATCATGCATCGCGTCGCGCGGTGCCACGCTGGCTGGGCGCGCTCATCGGGCCGCTGGAGACTGACATCACGGCGGTCGCGGTAGAGTTCGCGCTCGTGGGTGACCGGTTCTGGCTGCCGCGCCTGCAGACGCTCGAGGGCGTCGCGCGCGCAGGCGGCGTGCGCGCCGCGATGCGCATCGCGCAGCACTTCCGCTACGATGCCGTCACCGGCATGGCGGACACGCGGGCGCTGGTGGCGGCCGACAGCACCGGCGGGTCACGGGTCGTGCGCAGTCGCCGGTTCGGGGGCGCCGTCGAGGTGCGGACAGTGGTCCCGAGCGATCGCGCGCTGCTCGCACGCGCCCCGGAACTGCCAGCCTCGCTGTTCGACGAGGGCGAGGCGCGCTTCACCACGCCGACACGGGCCGACCTGTTGCGCACACTCGACTGGCGCCTGCAGCCGGCCGCGGCGCGCGGGCCCATCGCGTACACCGTGGGCGTTCCGATGACACGGTGGAACCGCGTCGAGGGCCTCTCGACCGGCCTGCGCGTCGCGATGCCGTGGGGCGGTGGGCGGTGGACGACCGCCGACGTGCGCGGTTCTTTCGCAGACCGACAGGTGAACGGCGAGCTCTCGCTGGCGCGCCGCACCGGGCGAGACGCGCAGCAGATCGGTGTGTACCGCCGACTCGTCGCAGGCAACGACTGGGGAGCGCCCCTCGGCGTGGGGGCGTCGCTCGACGCCCTGCTGTTCGGACGTGACGACGGTGTGTACCATCGCGCGGTGGGTGTCGACGCCAGTGGCGAACGCGCCTCCGGCACCGTGCGGGCCTGGCGTCTCTTCGCCGAGCAGCAGTCGGCGGCGGATGTGCGCACGACATGGAGCCTGCTGGGCTCCGACCGCGGCGCGCTGCCGAATCCCGCCGCGACGCGCGCGACGTTCGTGGGCGCGTCGCTGCGCCTGCAGGGCGAGCACACCGGCGCACCGCGAGCGTGGCGTCTTCGCGGACTCGGTCGACTCGAAGCCGCCGCCGGGCGCACCGACTCCGGTGGGCTGGCGTACGCGCGCGCCCTGCTCGATGCCACGGTGTCGCACGGACTCGTCGGACCGCTCGACGCGACCGTCGCGGCCTCGGTGGGCCTCACGGCCGGCGACGTGCCGCCGCAGCGCCTGTTCATGCTGGGCGGAGTGCCGAGTGTGCGTGGTCTGCGCGCACTCGCCGCGCGCGGCGACGCGCTGTGGCTGACCCGCAGCGAGATCGGGTGGACGCTGCCCGTCGTGCGCCCCTCCGTCTTTACCGACATCGGCTGGACCGGTGCGCGTGCGGCCTGGCGTCATCCCGGCCGGGCGCTCACCGGCGCCGGCGTGGGACTGTCGCTGTTCGATGGCCTCGCGCACGCGGATCTCGCGCGCGGCGTGCATCCCCGCGGTCCGTGGCGCTTCACGCTCTCGCTCGACACACGGTTCTGACGCGTTCCCCCTCCCCTTGCCCCCTGCCGCATGACGCTCCCCCTCGACACCGTCGCCGCACGCCCGCGCATCACGCTGCGCGTCACCTGGCGCTACTGCGTGGCGCTGTACTGCATGGTGATGCTGTACTCCTCGTTGCACGAACTGGTGCACCACGTCGTTGGCCGCATGGTGTGCGGCGCGTGGGGGGTGAAGACCTTCAACTACTTCGCCACGGCGTGTGAGGGGTCGCTCGGCGGGTGGATGGCCACCTTCGCGGGCCCGGCGTTCAGCTTTGCGGTGATGTGGGTCGGGTGGTGGCTGCTGGCCCGCCCCGCGTCGCGGTTGCTCTCGCGCCACATCGGGTTCGCGCTGATCTTCGCGCAAATGCCGGCCCAGCGCATCACGGGACCGCTCTTCGGGCACAACGACGAGTACTACGCGGCGTGGCACCTCTTCGGCCGCACTCCGCTGGTGCGTTGGAGCACCCTGGCGGTGATCCTGCTGTGCACCGTGCCGCCCCTCATCGGCGCGTGGCATGCGATCGCCAACCGGCGCCGCACGGCGTGGTTCCTGCTGCACTTCCTCCTGCTCCCCTACCTGCTGTGGGGCCCGTTTTTCATGCTGTTCGAGTACCTGCTCGTGCAGCGCCATGTGCTCGCCGATACGATGTTCGGCATTCCGTACCTGTTCGCGATCAACGAGGTGGCCACGCTCATCCTCTACGTGGCCACCCGGCACTGGCTCGACCCGGACGCGACGTGACGCCTCAGCTCCGCAGCGCCGCCAGCTCCGCCTCCACGAGCGCGTGCACATTCGCGCGCGCCTCGGACAGCGGCAGTGCGCCGCTGTCGATCTTCGCCAGGAACGCCCGCTGCGCGAGGTAGTCCTTGTTCACGATGCCGGCCTTGCTCTGCAGCATGCGCCACGCCTTCCGACGTTCCACCGCAAACAGCACCATCTGCCGCGTCACCGCATGGTACGCGAAACCCTTGGGCGTCTCGACGGTGATGTAGGCGCCGAAGTTGGGGATGAAGCTGCGGTGTCCCTCGTCGAAGACATGCCGCTGCACGACATCGTCCTGCGTGACGAAGTGGAGCAGGTCGTGCAGGGGCACGAGCGTGGCCGCCTCCGCCTCGTCGATGCGCTTGAGGTGCTTGCGGAAGCGCCCCTCGCTGAGCGCCCAGTGGGCCACGCCATAGCTGTACACCGCGCCCGTGCTGGCGTACTTCGTCTGCCACCAGTCGCGGTCGAGGCTCGGGTTGCCCTTGAGGTCGAACGCCTCCTCCATGCGCTCGCCACGCCGGGGATTGAACACGAACTCCGGCATGCCACGCGCGTCGCGCACCTTGGTGGCCTGGTCGGCGCTCATGTTGTCGCCCACGCCGTGCTCGGGCTGGCAGGTGGTGTAGCACTGGAAGAACGCCGTGCCGCGGTAGCTCAGGCCGTCGAGCATCGCCTTGTACAGCTTGGGCGCGTTGGCGATGGACACCTGCGCCACGAACGGCGAGCCGTGTCCGCTCGTGAACGCCTCGGCCACGTTCTTCTTCTCGATGAGCTTCCCCTGCGAGGCGACGCCGAACTGGTTCATGTCGTAGCCGCCCAGCATCGTCGACGAATCGCTGTTCTGCCCGCCGGTGTTGGAATACACCTGGGTGTCGAGCATGAGGATCTTCACGTTCGGGCGGTTCTGCAGCACCACCTTCGACACGTTCTGGAAGCCGATGTCGCCCAGGGCACCATCGCCGCCGATGACCCACAGCTTGGGCAGCTCGGCCACCTCCTGCTCGGTCATGAGCGCGTCGTCGAGCCGCGTGAGGTGGAAGTAGTCGAGCTCGGACAGCACGTCCCCCTCGCGGTCGAGCAATGCGTCGACCAGGCGCTCGGGCGCAACCGAGCGATGCGCATGATTCACGATGACCGACTCGGCCATGAGCCACGAGATGGTGGCGCCGTCCTGGAACAGCGAGTTCATCCACGGATAGGCGTGCGGATTGCCCGGCGGGGTCGATCCGTACACCGTGTTGCAGCCGGTGCTCGCGCCCATCATCATGACGCTCATGCCGTCGGCGCGACGCCCGTCGATGGCCTGCAGGTCGCGATGGTTGAACGCGTCCTGCCGCAGCACCGCGGCCAGTCCGCCCACCACCTGCGCGTCGGTGATGGCGCCATGCTGGGCCTCGTACGCCGCGATGCGCGAGGCCGTATCGGCGTCGCTCTCGCCGCCCAACCCCATGACGAGGTGCGCGAATGCCGTGCGGAAGCGCGCATGCGTTGCCGAGTCGGCCGCGGCGAGCGCCGCGATGCGCGCGGCACCGTCGCGCTCGAGGCGATCGGCCTTGCTCAGCAACCGGTCGGCCTTGCGATGGTAGATGGGGCGCATGAGCGCCTCCGTGATGCTGGCCACCGCACGCAGGATGCTCTTCTCGCCGCAGCCGGCGCAGGCGCCGTCGCCCGAGACCAGCGCCTCGTAGTTGCGCCGCACCATGAGGTGGTTGCGCAGCGTGGCGTCCTTGGAGCTCGCGATGTCGCCGTCGTTGTACAGGCCGAGGTAGGTCTGTGGCGTGTCCGGCAGCAGGCGTGAGAACACCTGCGCCGTGGTGAGGTCGGCGTTGAGCTCCTCCGTCTCGCGCGTCATGCGCAGCGCATCATGATCGCCGCACACCTGCACGCACTCGCCACACCCCTTGCACAGGTCGGAGACGAAGATCGAGAACAGGCCGCCGTGCCCCGGGTTCTTCGTCTCGACGGTGCGGAAGATGGCGGGGACATCGCTGTAGGCCAGCGGCAACTTGTCGACGATGCCCGTGAACTCGGCCGCCGCCGTGGCGGAGAGGCCGTCGATGGCCGCCACCTCGGCCCGCACGATGTCCTTGAACGGCACCTTCGTCTTGGCCTTCACCGATTCCAGCATGGTCGTGCGCACGCGCTGCTCGAGCGCAGGGATGGCATCCAGGAGCACCTGCCGGTCGCCGCCGTCGCGCACATAGTGCATGGCGGCCGTGCGCAGCACGGTGGACACCTCCTGCGCCGTGTTGGGGAGGGCGGTGTCGGGGCACACCGAGATGCACTCCATGCACTGCGTGCAGTTCTCGGGCACATACACCGGCGTCTCGCGCCGCGCGACGTACTTGCTCTGCGTGGCGCCGGTCGCCGCGGCGGCGATGCCGACGCTGGCGAGCGCGCTCGACGGCTGGTGGTAGCCCAGCCCCGCGCGGAACTCCGCATCGAAGGCCGCCCGGGTCTGCAGCGGCGCGCGGGCGAGCTGCGTGACCGGCATGGCGAGGCCGCCGGCCCCGCACGATGCACAGCCGGCCGTCGGCGGAAACGCAGGATCATCGACCGGCGCGCGCAGCGGATTGCGCATCGACGAACGGTCGGCCGCGTCGGTCCCGCCGCGCACGATCTCCTGCACCTGCGAGAACCCGTCCTCCATGACGCGCATGTTCGACTCCACCACGGCGTCGCCGAAGCGGGCGAACTTCTTCACATACTGCTTGCGCACCACGTCGTGGAATTCGTCCTCCGACAGGCCGAACGTGCGCAGGAACGGCGAGACGCGGAAGAAGGCCCCGAGGAACGCGTTGCCCTGCATGCGGAGCTGCAGCTCGGTCTGCGTGGTGGCGGTGCGGGCGATCGCGAAACCGGGCAGGATGAACACCCGGATGTCGTTGTCGATGATGAACTGCCGGTGCTCGGTGGGAATGCGCTCCCACGCCGTTTCCGGCGTGTCACTCGACTCCCACACGAGCGAGCCGCCCCGCTTGAGTCCGGCCAGGGGATTGGTGTGCGTGAACGCCTTCGGGTCGCAGCAGAGCACCACGTCCACGTGGTTGAGCTCGCAGTTGACCTTGATGGGCGACGGCGCGACGGTGAGGTAGTAGTTGGTGGGCGCGCCCTTCTTCTCCGAGCCGTACTTCGGGTTCGCCATCACGAACAGCTTGGGCTCGAGCACTCCGTCGATATCGTAGGTCGGGTGCGCCTCCGAGATCACCGTGCCGAAATCGCCGATGATGGAGCCGAGGTTCTTGCCGGTCGTGATCATCCCCCACCCGCCGATGGAGTGGAAGCGCACGGCGATGGCGCCCTCGGGGAGCAACGACGGCGTGTCCTTGCTGATCACCGCGTACGGGTGGTCGACGCCGAGTACGAAATACGTCTCCCCATCGGCCGCGGTGCGTCCGTCGGTGCGGTGCCCCACCCCCGTCGCGAACTCGTACGCGCCGATGCTGTGCTCGGGGCGGAAGTCGCGCGAGCCGATGCCGTAGGCGCCGCGGAAAAGGCGCGGCGTCTCCTCGGCGGTGAGCGGCGGCAGCGTGCCCCCGAACTGCGCGGCCTCGTGGGCCTTGCCCAGCGCCACGCGAATGTCGCGCGCGAGCGGATTGTCGCCGGCGAGTCCTTCGTCGGTGCGCTCGATGACGATGACCTGCTTCTTGCCGCGCAGCGCCTCGATGATTGCCGCCTCGGGGAACGGGCGGATCACGTTGACATGGATCGAGCCCACCCGCGCATTGCGCTGGTCGCGCAGGTAGTCGCAGGCCGCCTCGATGTTCTCGGCGGCGCAGCCCAGCGAGACGAAGACCGTGTCGGCGTCGTCGGTGCGGTACTGCGTGAGCACGCCGTAGCGCCTCCCGGTAAGCGCGCCGAATTCCTCGTACGCGGCCTCCAGCATGGCGGGAATCGGCTCGCTGAAGTTGTTCCGACGCGCCACCACCCCGTTCATGTGGTGCTCCTGGTTCTGCACGGGGCCCAGCAGCACCGGGTTCTTGAGATCGAGCATCTCCGGCACGCGCCGGCGTGTGGGGCCGAACAGCGTGCGCTGGGCTGGCGTGGGGCAGGCGATCTGGTCGTCGGGGGCGCCGAGGAACTCGCGCAGCAGCCCCGCCTCGGGCGCCAAGTACGTGCGCTCACTGTGCGTCGTGAGCATGCCGTCCTGGATGTTCATCCCCGGGTTGAGCGCCAGCTCGCACACCTTGCGCAGGATGATGCTCTGGTCGGCGGCCTGCTGCGCGTCGCGCGCCATGAGCATGATCCAGCCCGTGTCGAGCGCGGCGTAGATGTCGTCGTGCCCGCAGTGCACGTTGAGCGCGTGCTTCGTGAGCGCGCGCGCGCCCACCTGCAGCACCATCGTCGACAGCTTGCCCGGCGCGTGGTAGTACTGCTCCATCGCGTAGGCGATCCCCTGCCCCGACGTGAAGTTCACCGTGCGCTTGCCGGTCACCGCGAACGCCGTCGCACCGCCCTGCGCGGCATGTTCACCCTCCGTCTCGACCGCGACCTTCTGCTGCCCCCACACGTTCAGCTCGCCCGACGCGAACGACGCCTGATAGATCTCGCCGCCCTCGGTCGATGGCGTGATGGGGTAGAAGACACCGCCCTCGGTGATGCGCGTTTCGATGTATTGCGCGACGAGCTGGTTGCCGCTGCAGGTGACACGCACGCCAGGGTAGCGCGGAGCGGTGTGCGGCGCGCCGGAGGACGGGGTGCCGGCGGGGGCGGGGACGTGCGCGGAGGATCCGCTGACCAGTGAAGACATGGGGAGAGTCGCCTGGTGGGTGCGCAACCGGACGCCGGGCGGCGGCCGGGGCTCGCCATACGATGCGGCCGGGACCGGCAGGGCGCTAAGGGAGCGCCCCGGCCCGACCGTCAGGGTGCCGCCGAGCGGCCTCGACGGGCACGCCGAGTCGCCAGCCGGGCAGGGCGGCGGCAGGTGCTCCGTTCGTCACCGCCTCGTCGCCGTTGCCCCCGACGCACGGGGAGACCCGCCGTGCGCGCGGCAGCGTTGGCGCATCTGGCGGACCATCGCGTCCGCGCGCCCCACGCCCCCTGCTCCTCACATCCATGCGTTCGCTTCGCGCGGCCCTGACCGTCCTCGCCGTCGTCAGCACGTCGGCCCACGCCCAGAGTACAACGTCGCCCTTCGCCGGTCGGTGGAACATCGAAATCACCCCCACAGGTCCGATCGTCACGCCCAGCACGCGGGGCCGGCTCACGATCACCGCGCGCGGTGACAGTCTCGAGGCGCACGTGGAGTGGACGCCGGGTGCCGACGGCCGAGTGTCGCCGAATCGGACCATGCGGGGGGCGATCCGCGGCGACACCGCCACCTTCCAGGACGAGACCGAGGGGTCGGTGTCCGCCGAGTCTCGCACGGCGGGGATCCGTGCGATCATCACCTGGGTGCTGACGCCGCGCGAGAGTGGCCTCGTCGGCGCGATCTCGTTCGAGGTACCGGGCATGAGTCTGCCGCTGGAAGCCATTCCGGTGCGTGGCCAGCGCGCGACCGACGGCGGATGAATCCCTCGAGGGGGGTGCCGGCGTCATACCCGATGACGGGACGTGTCATGCCGACGCGCATGCCGTCCATCCATCGCCCTCGTCGATCTTCACGTGCGCCTGCTCGTTCGTCGTGCGCTCCCGTTGGCTCTCTCATTGGCAACGCTGAGCGCCTGCCATCACAGCACCACCACCCCTGCCGATCCGCGCCCGACGGTCACCGCCTACGACGCGTTCTGGGCCGACTTCGATCGCACCTATCCGTACTTCACCGTCAAGCAGGTCGACTGGCAGGCCGCGCGCGCGCTGCGTGAGCGCGCCGCCGGCGCCGCCACCGACTCGGCGCTCGTGTGGCTCATGCGCGAGGCGGTGGCGCCGCTGCGCGACATGCACGTCTGGTTCAAGCGTCCGGACGGCTCACAGGTCGCGAGCACGACGCCCTCGCGTGTCGCCAACTGGAGCAGCGATGCCTGGCGCGGCACGATCCCGCTGCTCGACTGGCATCAGGGCGTGAGCAACTGGGGGTGGGGGCGTCGCGGCGACGTGGGCTACCTCACCATCGGCGCGTGGAACGATGCGCAGGTGCGCCTGGCCGATGTCGATGCCGCGTTGGACTCGCTGCGTGCCATGCGCATGTTGGTGCTCGACGTGCGTGCCAATGGCGGCGGCAACGACGCGCTCGCCCTGCAGGTCGCGGCGCGGTTCACCACGCAGACGCGCGAGTTCGGCGCGGTGCGCTACCGCAATGGCCCCGGCCACGATGACTTCGGCGCGTGGCAGGGGCGCACACTCGGCCCGCGCGGCAGTTGGCAGTTCACGAAGCCGGTGCTGCTGCTCATCGGGGCGCGCTGCGCGAGCAGCAACGAGACGTTCATCGCCGCCATGAAGCAGCTGCCGAACGTCACCCTCCTGGGGGACACGACCGGAGGCGGCACCGCCAACCCCCGCGAGGTGCATCTCGTCGTGGGCGGCCGCGACACCGGGTGGCGCTACAGCGTCTCGCAGTGGCAGGAGCGCCTGGCCGACGGCGCGCTCATCGAGTGGAACGGCATCGCGCCGGCCGTGCGCGTCGACTGGGACCCCGCGCGCGTGGCGGCCGGGCGCGACCCGGTGCTCGAGGCAGCCTTTGCGCGGGCGGGGGCGCCGCTGCCGCGCTGAACCGCGGTCCGGCGCCCCCGGTTGCACGACTACCCGATCTTCTTCGGCCCCGCGGGCTTCTTCTGCTTGATGGCGCCGATGCCGAGGTCGAAGAGCTTCTTGTTGAGCGTCGGGATGTCGGTGGTGCGCATCGTGTCGGCGCGCGACTTGAGCTGTGCCCACTCCGGCTCGAGTTCCGCGAGACGGTCGCGCGACGGCTGGTTCACGCGCGGCAGGTCGCTCTCCGTGGCGTTGACCAGGAACAGCCAGTTGGCGGTGAACTTCTGTGCGAAGTTCTCGACGTCGTCGTAGGCGCGTGACTTGCGCGACACCATGTCGCTGTCCCACGCCTTGAGACGCGCCAAGAGCGCCTCGCCGTCACGTCGGACATCGGCGTACGCCGCCTCCGCAGGCAGGCCTGCGAGCAGCGTCGCCAACTGGTCCTGCGCATCCTTGAGTTCGTTCACCGCGTCGTGCATCTGCGTCACCTCGCCTTCGACCCGCGTCATGAAGCGGTCGTACTCAGCGAACGTGGCCGCATCGACCGTGGCGAGCGGATTCGCGCGCACCTCCACTTCGGTGCTCACCGTCCGGCCGCCGTGGGCCAGCGTGAGGCGATAGCGTCCGGGCGACACCTTGTGCCCGCGATAGTTGGCCTCGATGTACACGCCCGGCACGCCCGACATGGTGGCGTGTCGCAGGTCCCACACGAAGCGGTTGAGTCCCTTGGCCTTGGGGAGTGTCGGCGCCGCCGGCGGACCGCCATCCCACTTGCTGAAGCTCGTGTCCTTGGCCGAGCTGATCGTGCGCACCACGCGTCCGGCCGCGTCGGCGATGGTGAGCGTGACCGTGTCGCCCTTCTTCACCTCGGGGAGCGTGTAGTAGAACACGGCGCCCGTCGCCGGATTCACGCCGCGGAAGGTGTCGGCACCGGTGAAGTCGTCGTCGGTGCTGTTCAGCTCACTGCCCCCGTTCACCAGGTACGCCGGCGTGGGTGCGTAGGCATGCAGCGCAGGCAGGTCGGGCTTGTGCTGCCGCAGCACCGCGAGGTCGTCGAGAATCCAGAACGCACGCCCCGACGTGGCCGCGATGAGATTGCCCTGATGCACCTTGAGGTCGGTGATGGGTGCCCGCGGCAGGTTGCGCTGGAACGGGACCCAGTCCTGGCCGCCGTTCCACGACAGGTACAGCCCGAGCTCGGTGCCGGCGAACAGCAGTCCGCGCCGTTCACTGTCCTCACGCACCACGCGGGTGAACGCGCCGGTCGGAATGCCCTTGTCGATCTTGGTCCACGTGGCCCCGTAGTCGGTGGTCTTGTACAGCCCCGGCGCGTGGTCGTTGAACTTGTAGCGCGTCGTCGCGATGTACGCCGTGCCCTTGTCGAACGGCGAGACCTCGATGGCGTTGATGAGGCATTCGGCCAGCCCCTTCGGCGTGACGTTCTTCCACGTCGCGCCACCGTCACGCGTGAGCTGCACGAGCCCGTCGTCACTGCCGGTCCAGATGACGCCCTTCTCGTGCGGTGACTCGGCGATGTACGCGAGCGTCCCGTAGTTCTCCGCGCCCACCGCCTCGTTGGTGTAGGGCTCGCCGGGCTTGCCCTGCTTCTCCTTCTCGTTGCGCGTCAGGTCAGGGGACACCGCGGTCCACGTGCGCCCCATGTCCGACGTCTTGAGCAGCACCTGCGCGCCGTGATAGAACGTGTTGGGCTCGTGCGCACTCCAGATGATCGGCGCGTTCCAGTTGTACCGGTACTTCATGTCCTTGGCGTCGCGCCCGAGGTACTGGATGGGCGCGGCCATGATGTTGGTGCCGGCGTCAGCCTGCGTATCGAGGACCTCGATGGTGCCCTGATAGCTGCCGCCCAGCACGTAGCGCGGATTGTTCGGATCGAACGCGAGGAACGCGCTCTCGCCACCCGCGGAGGCACGCCAACTGGCCGGCGTGATGCCACCACTCGACAGCTCGCGGCTCGCGATGGCCACCGAGGTGTTGTCCTGCTGTCCCGCGTAGATGCGGTACGGGAAGCGGTTGTCGACGTTGATGCGGTAGAACTGCCCCGTCGGCTGGTTGGCCTGCGTGCTCCAGCTCCGGCCGCCGTCGAAGGTGATGGCCGCCCCCCCGTCGTCGGACATGATGAAGTTGTCGGCGTTGTCCTGGTTGATCCACAGGTTGTGGTAGTCGCCGTGCACGCCGTCCACGTCGCTCCACGTCTTGCCACCGTCATCGGAGCGCAGCGCGGGCGCGCTCAGGACATAGAGGCGGTTCTCGTTCTTCGGGTCGACGAACAGCTCGATGTAGTACCAGGCACGCTGCACGAGGCGCGGATTGCTGCTGACCTGGCTCCAGCTCTTGCCGGCGTTCGTGGACACGTACAGGCCGCGCTCCTCACCCTCCGAGTCGCTCTCGATGAGCGCGTACACCTTCTCGGGATTCGACGGGCTCACCGCGACCGCCATCTTCCCCATCTTCTCGGGCAGCCCGTCGGTCATCTTCGTCCACGTCTCGCCGGCATCCGTCGACTTGTACAGCCCGCTGCCCGGGCCGCCGCTGATGACCTTCCACGGCAGGCGTCCGTGCTCCCACATGGCCGCGTACAGGATGCGCGGATTCGTGGCGTCCATCGACAGCTCGGCGGCGCCGGTCTTCGGGTCGACATACAGCACCTTCTTCCACGTCGCACCGCCATCGACGGACTTGAACACGCCACGATCGGCGTTGGGGGCGTAGAGCGCGCCCTGTGCCGCGACGTAGACGACGTCCGGGTTCTTCGGATGCACGAGGATGCGCGACACATGTCGCGTCTCGTCGAGCCCCAGCTTCTTCCACGTCTTGCCGGCGTCGGTGGAGCGATACACCCCGTCACCGGAGTGCGTCATCACCCCGCGTGGCGCATGCTCACCCATGCCCACATACACGACATTCGCGTCACTGGGCGCGACCGCAATCGCACCGACCGTGCCGGTCGTGAACCAGCCGTCGGAGATGTTCCGCCAACTGATGCCCATGTTGTCGGTCTTCCAGACACCGCCGCCGGTGGTGCCCATGTAGTACGTCTTCGCGTCGCCGACAACGCCGGTCGCCGCCACCGACCGGCCGCCGCGGAAGGGGCCGATCGAGCGCCACGTGAGACTGGCAAAGCTGCTGTCGAGTGCCGACGAGGCGAAGGGTCGGAGTGCGGCGGTCGCGACGACACCTACGGGCGCCGACGCAGGCTGCGCCACGGCCACCGCCGGCGCGGCGAGACAGGCCCACCACAACGTGCGCGGCAAACGGATCGGGAACATGCGAGACATGAAGGGCCGAGGGGACGTGATCACGACGCGGGCGTCGTGGAACGCACGAGGTAGAACTGCTCCTGGCGTGGCCGGAAGAAGCGGTAGCCGTTCTCCGTCAGGTAGGCGCAATCCTCGAACATGATGAACAGCTTCTTGCCGCCCCATTCGGGAATGGGGGTTGCGGCGTTGAGCTCGATGCTCTGGTAGGAGCCGAGGCGCAGGCGCGCGTTGAGCGCCGTGGTGTCGCTGCGCAGCGGACTCCGGAAGTCGATGCTGGTGCCCAGCCCGTGCCCGTGATTGCCAAGCGGATGGGAGTAGATCATGGCTTCGATGTTCTGCGTCTTCATCTCGGCCATGGTGCCGTTGAACACCGCGCCACCCGTGCGACCGGGGCGCGCCTGGCGCAGCATGAGCGCATCCTGCAGCGCGTTGGCGTTGCGCATGGCGGCCTTGAGCCCGGCCGGGGCGTCGCGCTCGCCCGGCTTGAGCAGGTACGCCATCTTCTGCCAGTCGGTGTCGAAGCCCATGTAGCTGATGCCGAAGTCGATGTGCACCACATCGCCCGGCAGCAGCACGGTGCCTTCGGGGGCCACCGCAAGGAAGCCGCGCGAGGTGGCCACCTCGCCGGTCGCACGCTGGACGCGCAGGTCGGGCTGGAACCAGGTGCGCACGCCCGCTGCGCCCAACATGTCGTACAGCGCGCGGCGCACGTCGCCCACGGTGGTGGTGCCCGGCGTGATGACGTCGTTGGACAGCGCGCGGCGCACGATGGCCTCCGTGACCGCCACCGCCGCGGTGTAGTGCGGCATCTCCTCGGGGAGGCGCGTGTCGAGGTACTCCTGCACGAGGTCGGCCGCACTCACGAAGGTCGATTCCGCCGCCGGGCCCAGCGTCTCGGCCAGGAACCGATAGGCGTCGTGGCCGAGGGACCGTGTCTGGCCTCGCGTGCCGCGGATGCCGAGTCCGATGGTGGCGGGCTTGTACTGCGCGTACAGCTCACGCAGCGTCGCGGCGGGCGGTCGCGGCTCGGTGAAGGGTGCGTCGAAGAACCGCGCGAGGTTCTCCTCGGTGTACCCGGTCACGGCGAATTTCTTGAGTCCCGCCGCGCCCGCATCGATGAACACGAAGATGTCGCGGTTGCCGGTGTACGGCCGCGGCGGCGCCACGAACGGCAGCACCGGATCGTCGTGGAACTCCTCGTTCACCACGATCCACATGCCGATGTTGTGGCGACGCATCATGGGCAGCAGCAGCGCGTGCCGCTGCGCGAGCCACGACTCGCGCACGGCGATCTGCTGTGACCAGGGGAGCAGCGAGTCGGCCTGGGGGACGCGGTAGGGGCGCGCCACACCTTGCACGGTGGCAGACGGACGGGCCGGCCGGGGCTGCGCGGGAAGCAACGTCGCACCGGCCGCGAGGGTGCACGTCAGGAACAGTCGGCGGACAACGGGAGGTCGGGACATGCGGGAAAGCTACAGCGCGCCAGCAGCCTCCCGCACGTCCCGCGGTGCGTCACTCGTGCTGGAACTCCGCCAGCACGAGCCGCCGGCGATCTGCGGGGTGCGTGCGCACGACGATGGTCTCGCCGTTGAGGCGCGTGCGCACGGTGCGCGGGGCATCGGCTGGGAACCAGCGCAGGGCGCGGTCGACCGACGGCACTCCCGGGGTGATCCCCGTCGCCGGCACATCGTCGAAGGTGACGGTGTCGCGCGCGACGCCGAGGTAGCCGCGCGGCCGGGTGACCAGCACGCTCACGCTGTCGCCGCGGCGCACCGCGGGTGCCGGCAGGCGGAAGTTGACGAGCGTGCTCGATCGCGGCAGCGCCGTGCGATACACGTGCAGGATGACGCTGCTGTCGGGGGCCACCACTTCGAACTCGTACGAGGCGCCGGGCGTCGCGCGGAACGGCCCCCAGCGCCCGTCGTCCCGGGTGCTGGCGCGATGCACTGCGGCGGTGGTGCGCTGCGCGGTGCGTGGGTCGAGGGCATGCACGGTGACCTGCGCGCCCGCCAGCGGCAGGTTGGTGGGGGCGCCCGCCGCGTTCGCACTCACCATGCCATCCAGCACCACGGTGCTCTCCGGCACGATGTCGGTGGTGCGCGGCGCGCGCCCGGTGATGAAGCGGTATTGCGCCGCGAATGACGCCGCGCCGAAGGCCACTTCGCGGTGATCGGTGCCGGGGAGCACGAGGTTCTGCGCACCGGCCAGTACCGGCGAGCGCGCGTCGACCCCGGTCGACATGGCGGGCGCACCCAGCGCCGCGCCGGTGGGTTGCGCGTACTTGTCGAGCGAATCGGAGCGGAGCGCGAGGAAGCGTACCCCCGCGACCACTTCGCTGCCGGCGTTGAGCCTGCGGAGGTACGGCGAGAGGCCGTTGAACTCGCTCTCGGGCTGCATGGTGGCCAGCGCCATCACCCCATGGTTCGGCGTGCCGCAGGTGACGACGTGCGACACATGCGCCGCCCCACCGCCGAAGCGCACGTAGTGCCGTATGGTGAGCCCGCCGCGCGAACTCCCCACCAGGGCCACCTTCGTGGCCCCCGTACGCAGCAGCACACGCGTGACGAACGCCGCCAGCGCCGCCGCCTGATCGTCCGGCGTGCTGCGATTCGCTTCGCGGGCGGTCACCGTGCTCGTCGCCAGCGGATGGGGCAGGTCGACCGCGAACAGCCGTTCGCGCGGATAGCCGTTGCTCTCGAAGCGCCAGATGGTGTTGTCCCACAGCCCGGCGTGGTCGCCATTGCCGTGTACGAAGATGATGGGCACGGGCGCCGCGGCCGGCTGTGCGAACAGGGGCGCAGGCGTGGCCACGAGAGCGAGTCGGAGTGCGGCCATCGCGGCGCGCACCAGGAAGAGAGGTCGCATACTGCAAGCTGCCACGTGAGCCGCGGGATTGCATGTCACGATGACGTACCGCGCACGCCAGACCCTCGCACGCCGCCGGCCGTCAACCGCCCGCCTCACGGTTGAGGTTGTAGCGAATCACCCCGGCGTGCGGCGACGCCGGGTCGCGCTCGGCCGCGTACACGTCGCCCGCGGGCATGGGGAGCACCTGCAGCACCTCACGCAGCTGCGCGTGATCGTCCGCGCTGAGCGTGAGCCCCAGTGTCGCGAGGGTACGCCGCGCGCTGGCGACGCCGCGAAAGCCGACGATGACGGCCCCCACGCCCGCCTGGTCGAGCACCCACCGCTGCGCGACGTTCGCCATGCCGACGCGATGTCGCGCGGCGATGTCGGCCAGCACCTCGAGCAGGCGCTGCAGCGCAGACCAGCCGCCGCAGTCCTCGACGATGAGGCGGTACTTCACGAGCGATCGGTTCTCGAGCGCGCCGTCGGGGGCCGCGGTCCCGCGCCACGCCTCATCGAGGAAGCCACCGGCCACGGAACCGTAGCACAGCAGCGACAGGCCGCGCGCCGCGGCCAGCGGGGCGAGCTGTGCCGCCGGGCGTCGGTCGAGCACCGAGTACTGCACCTGCGTGGCCACGAGCGGAATGCCGGCGTCGAGCACCCGTTGGGTGTGCGCCGTGTCGGTGTTGGTGAGCGCGAGGTGGCGGATCTTGCCCGCGCGCCGCAGGTCGTCCAGCACACCGAGGGCGTCGAGCATGCCCGGGACATCGTAGCGCCACCAGTGGAACTGCACGAGGTCGAGCGCGTCGGTGCGCAGGCGCGTGAGCGAGCGATCGACGATCCCGGTGAGCATGGCGCGATCGACGTGCGCGAGCGCATCGCGGTCGGGGACGCACTTGGTGTGCACCTGCAGGTGCCGCCCGGGCCGGGCCGCGCGATACTCACCAATGAGCGCCTCGACGCCGGTGTAAATGTCGGCGCAGTCGAGCGTGTCGCAGCCGTGTGCCGCCAGCAGGTCCCACGCGGCGAACAGCGCGTCGCGGTCGAGCGTGCGCGCCGAATGCCCCTCGGAGAGCTGCCACGCGCCGGCGATGACCGGCGGCACCGTGTAGTCAGCGTGGAGACTGCGTCGCGCTGCAGGGTCGACCGCGCGGGGCGCGCGGGTGGGCGTGTCGCTCACGGCAGCGGCTCGCCACTCTCGTCGCTGTGCCGCAGCGTGCGCGTCCCGGTGCGCGAAATGCGGAACACCGCGCCGCAGTGGATGTCGGGGCAGGCGATGTCGGCGTCGGTGGTCATCCAGTCGTTCGGATGCGTCGGCCGCTGCTTCGCGGGGAGCAGCGGCAGCAGCGCGGCCATTGCGTAGAGCGGGAAGCCCTGCCCGTCGGGGAAGGTGATCGTCCCCGACTTCACCTCGAAGTAGTCGCCGACGCGCTCGCGGCAGAGCATGCGTCCGCGGTTGGCCACGACCTCGACCTTGAGGTCGTACAGGGTGAACGCGTCTTCGGGGGTGGCGTCGGAGGACATGGGCGGCGAGGAGAGACGGGGCGACAGGACACGTGGCCGGCGCGTACGCGGTGAAGTCTGCCCGCGCAGGCCGGCCGGCGACAACCAGGGCGCTCCGGCAGCGAGGCCCGGCTGCGGGCCCGATATTCTCCCGGCATGACGCCTGCCCTCCTCCTCCCGCTCCTCGCCGTGCTGCAGGAGCCGTTTCGTGTCCCCGTGCTCGATCTCGCGCGCGACTCCGCCTCCCTGGTCGTCGTCGATCGCGAACCCGGGCAGTATCTGGGCCATGTCACCACCGCGCTGCTGGGCGATGGCCGGACGATCCTGGCCGTCTACCCCAAAGGGCACGGGCAGGGCGCGATCGTCATGAAGCGCAGCGCCGACGCGGGCCGCACGTGGAGTGCGCGGCTGCCGGTGCCGGACAATTGGGCGACATCGCAGGAGGTGCCGACCATCCATCGCGTCCCCGATCCCGTGCGCGGTGGGCATCGGCTGCTGCTCTTCTCGGGGTTGTATCCGGCGCGCATGGCGTCGAGCGACGACGAGGGCCAACACTGGACGCCCCTCGCCCCCATCGGCGACTGGGGCGGCATCGTCGTCATGGGATCGGTCGTGGTCATGCGTGACGGGGGCCTGCTCGCCTTCTTCCACGATGACGGCCGCTTCTTCGCCGGTGCCGGCAAGGCCACGGGCACCTTCACGCTCTTCCAGACGCGATCGCGCGACGGTGGCCGCACGTGGGCATCCCCCCGTGCGATCTGGTCGGGTGACTCACTCCACCTGTGTGAACCAGGGGCCGTGCGTTCACCGGATGGACGCACGCTGGCGCTGCTGCTACGCGAGAATCGCCGGCGCGCCTCGTCGCACGTGATGTTCACGCGCGACGAGGGAGAACAGTGGAGTGCGCCGCAGCCGCTCGCTCGCGAGCTCACGGGCGATCGGCACACGGCGCAGTACGCACCGGACGGACGGCTCGTGGTCACCTTCCGCGACATGGCCGCGGGCAGCGCCACGCAGGGCGACTGGGTCGCCTGGGTGGGGCGCTACGACGACCTCGTGGGCGGCACGCCCGGGGCGTACCGCGTGCGACTGGCCGACAACACCGATCGGTGGGACTCGAGCTATCCGGGGCTCGAGGTGCTGCGCGATGGCACGTTCGTCGCCACGACATACGGGTCGTGGGCAGCCGGGCAGCCTCCGTACATCGTGAGCCGGCGGTTCACGCTGTCCGCGTGGGACGCTGCGGTGCGACGGGCAGGCGCGGGGGGCGGGGGCGGCGGAGGGCGCGCGCGACGCTGATCGGTCGCCGCGCGCGATCATCCGGCATAGCTTCCGCCGCCATGACCGACATCCGCGCGCTCCTCCTCGCCGCCATCGTGCTGCTGGCGGCGCTCTTCGTGTGGCAGTGGGTACGGTCGATGCGGGCGGCAGCGCACGGCGCCGCGCCCGAGCGACTGCGCCCCACCGCGCTGCAGCTACTGCTCGGGTTCGTCATCAACTTCCTCGACACGCTGGGGATCGGGTCGCTCGCGACGACCACCACCGCGTTTCGCGCGCTCCGCATGGTGCCCGACGAACGCCTCCCCGGCACCATGATCGTGGGGCTCACCATCCCGGTCGTCGTCCAGGCGCTCATCTTCATCGCGAAGATCGAGATCGATCAGACGCTGCTGCTGCTGATGATCGGCACCGCGCTCGCAGGGGGCTGGCTGGGCGCGGCGGTGGTCTCGCGCCTGCCGCGCCGTCCGATCCAGGTGGGCATGAGTGTGGCGCTGCTCGCCGCCGCCCTCTTCATGACCATCGCACAGCTCAACCGGATGCCGGTGGGCGGCACGGCGCTCGCGCTGCACGGCGGCGCGCTGTGGCTCGCGCTCGGCATCAACTTCGTGCTGGGGGCCCTGCTCATGCTCGGCGTCGGCAACTACGGTCCGACGTTCGTGCTCCTCAGTGCGTTGGGGATGGACCCGCGTGCTGCCTTTCCCATCATGATGGGCAGTGGCGCCTTCGCCGCGCTGCTGGGGTGCCTCGCGTTCGTGAAACGCGGCAGCCAGGTGAACCAGCCGGCCATCGGCCTCGCGCTCGGCGGCATCCCCGGCGTGCTGGTGGCGGCGCTGCTGGTCACGTCCCTGCCGCTGGGCGCGCTGCGCTGGCTGGTGATCGCGGTGGTGGTGTACGCCGCAGTGACGATGCTGCGGCCCGAGCGGGGTGCCGAGGCGTAGCTTTCAGCAAGCGCAAGGCGCGTGCCCGCGTGTTCATGACGCGATCGACATGATTGCGCGGACGAGGACGCTTGCCGTTCCCCGCGCATGCAGCAAGTTCGCAGCTCCCCATCCTCAACGCCTCGGAGCCCGCATGCTGCACCGTCATCGGAGGGCGCTGTCTACCCTCGCCATCGCCACGGCCATCACCGTGTCCTCGTCGTCCGCCCACGCGCAGATCTTCGGCTTCTCCGCCACGCTGAGCGGCTCGAACGAGGTCCCGGCGAGCCCCTCGCCCGCGACGGGGTCGGTGTTCGTCACGTGGAACGCCTACGCCCTCACGATGCGTGTCCAGGCCAGCTTCAGCGGCCTCCTGGGCACCACCACGGCGGCGCACATCCATTGCTGCACGCCACCGTTCAGCAATGTCGGCGTGGCGACCCAGACGCCCAGCTTCATCGGCTTTCCCTTGGGCGTGACGGGCGGCTCGATGGATCAGACGTATGACATGACGCAGGCCAGCAGCTTTCGCGCGGGCTTCATCACGCTGAACGGCGGTACGGTCAACAGCGCCCGCGATGCGCTCTTCCAGGGTCTCCAGAGCGGTCGGGCGTACTTCAACGTCCACACGAACGTGTACGGGGGCGGCGAGATTCGCGGCAACCTCGCGGTCGTCCCCGAGCCGTCCACCGTCATCCTGCTGGGCCTCGGCATGGCCGCGCTCGTGCCGCTGGCGCGGCGGCGGCGCAGCTGATTCGGCGCAGCTGATGCCGAACGGCTGATGCCGAACGGCTGATGCCGCACGGCTGACGAAGCGAGGCGAACGCCGAGCGACCCTGCGATGTGCGGGGTGGCTCGGCGTTCGCCGTTCGCGTGTCACCCCGGCGGCGTCATTGCGCGCAGCACCGGATAGAACTGCGGCGCTGGCGTGAGGCCGAGCACCGGGTCGAGGATGTTCCACCACATGAAGCCGTCGTCCGAGCGCGGATCGAACAGGATGAACGCGAGGCGCGCGAGCGGCTGCTCCATCGAGATCAGCACCGACCCCGCGGGCAGTGTCTGCTGGTTGGCCTCCCACGCCCCCGTGAGCGTGCGCGCGCGGTGCGCGCCCTGATACGTCTGCTCGGCCAGCGTGTTGCTCGCAATGCGGAACCGCTCGCCGGTGAACGCCATGTCGCGGTCCGTCACCGTGTAGCGGATGCCGTGCGCCTCGAGGCGATCGATGACGCTGGCGATCATGCGCTGCGTGGGCGTGCCGCCGGCGCCCGGCCCACCGAACCCACCTCGCCCACCACGCCCGGCTCCCGGCGGGCCACCAGCGCCCGGCGCGCCGCCAGCAGGGTTCGCCGCGTTCGCCGTGCTCGCGGCCGCCTCCTGCGACGCATTGGGAATGACATACACGCGCGGCGCGGTGCTCGTCTCGGTCGGCTCGGCCGTCCCGAAGAAGGGCAGCATCTCGGTCGTACGCGTGGCGTTGCCCTCGGGACGCAGGCGATACGGCCGATCGGCCACGTACGGGTTGCGCACCGAGATGGTGGGCACGAAGACGATCTCCTGCAGCGCCGGCGCCTTCACCAACTGCTGCCGCACCGCGAGCGCCTTGCCCACAATGGACTCGGTGTTGGCCGCGTCGACCACGCTCCGGATGCGCGGGCCATGCTTCGCGACAAAGTCGAGCGACTCCTCGAGGAAGCGGTACGTCTCGACGATGCGTGTCTTGAACGAGGCGTACGCGTACGTCTCGGTGAGCAGGCCGAGGATGTTGCGGACGCCGTAGTACGTGGAGGTGTACCGTGGCTTGGCGAGTTCGGCGTCGGAGCGCCACGCCCGGTCGGCGCCGGTGCCCGACACGCCGCCGTAGTAGAACCAGTCGGCGTCGTACTTGCGCTTCACCGCCTTGGTGATCTCCGGCAGCAGCTCATCGCGCAACAGACTCATCTCCGCCTTCGAGTTGTTGGGATTGAGCGACGTCTCGTACGTCATCGTGAAGCCGTTGTTCGACGCGCCGTCGGTGGTGTGCAGGTCCATGGCCACGTGCGGCTGGTACTCCGTGAGCAGCCGCGCCATCGACCGTGCCTCGGCCGTTTCCATCTTCGTGCCGTCGCGGTTGAGGTCGAGCCCGTTCGCGTTCTCGCGCGTGCCCATGCCCCCCACCGGCCCCGCCTGCGTGCCGCGATTGGTGACGTTCACCCGCTCATTGCCATCGGCATTGTAGATCGGGTTGATGAGCAGCACCGTGTTGCGGAACCACGCCGCGCGCTCGCCCTTCGCGATCGAGCGCAGCAACCAGAGCAGCGCCTCCTTCCCCTCCACTTCGCCGGCGTGGATGTTGCCCTGGATGTAGACGCGGGTCTTGCCCGTCGCGAGCACCTGCGCCGCCGTGGCGCCCGGCGCACCGATGACCGCCAGCGGCAGTGGGCGTCCTTCGGTGGTGTAGCCGTAGGTGCTGAGATGGATCTGCGGATTCGCCGCGGCCATGAGCTTCATGTACGCGATGACCTCGTCGTAGCGGCTCGTCTCGGCGTAGTCCGTGCGCTCCGGCCGCGTGAGCGGAAACTTCGCGCTGGCGGCGGGTGCGGCGGCACGCGCGGGCTGCGCGCCGAGGTCGTGCGCCGTCCCGGCAAGCAGCGCGGCACTCAGGGCCCACGCGAAGCCTGCAACGCGTGGCAGGCGTGACACCATCATCGGACAACTCCAGACAAGGGGTGAACAGGCGCTGCCACACCGGCGTGCAGCGCGAAACGGGATGCCTCGCCGTGCGCGGGGCGCAGCGCGGCGAGTTCGTGATGGTCCTGCACCACGCGCAGCAGGCGCAGCGCGGGCGTCCACCCCTCGCGCCCGCGCACCATCACCGCGATGGTGGCGCGCCCCCTGGTGATCGCGAACGGCACACGCACCGCGATGGTGACCGGCCCCGACGCCGGCGCCACCGTACGTCGCGCCACCAGGCTGTCTTCGACCAGCAGGTCGACCTGCCGCGCCTCGGCCTCGCCGGCAAAGACGCCCTCGAGCGTCACCTCGGTGTCGTCGAATGCCGTCATCGCGTAGCGCATCCAGCCGCGGGCCCGGCGGAAGGTCGTGTCCTGCACCACGCCGGCCAGGTCGTCATGCCCCGCGTAGCCGTGCGCGGCCTCGCTCTCGGCATCGCCGGCGACGACGGTGTCGACGATGCGACGATCGGCATCCACGTCGAGAAGGGTGCGCACCGACGACATCACGCCGCCCGACAGCACGGTCACCAGCAGCAGTGTACGCAGGGGCACGACGGGGAGTGCGAAGGAAGGGGGCGACAGGACCCCTCGAGTATAACGCGCCGGGCGCGGGTGTCGCATCCGACGGGCCGGTCGTACGTTGACGCCATGCACCGCCTCCGCCGCACCGCCACGAGCGTCGTTGTCGCGCTCGGGATGCTCGCCGTCACGGCCGCCCACCCCCTCGCCGCCCAGCCCAATCCGCACGCGGCCGAGCCCATCGGCACCGTGCGACAGATGTACGACGGCCTGCTCTCCCCCGAGCTGGCCGTCAACACGTTTCGCAACATCGACCGCATCTTCCCGGTGCGGGTCGTGACCCACGGGCCGCGCGTCCGCCCGCTGCCGACGGCGACGAGGCCACTGCGTGACGTGTCGTTCGTCGACCGGGGCACCACCTACACGCTCGCGCGCTACCTCGACGCCAATCGCGTCGCGGGCGTGCTCGTGCTCAAGGACGGCCGCATCGCACTCGAGCGCTATCGCTACGGCAACACCGCGCGCACGCGCTGGATGTCGATGTCGGTGGCGAAGTCGATCACCTCGACACTGTTCGGTGTGGCCATCCGCGACGGACGCCTCACCCTGGGCGACCAGGTCACGCGCTGGGTGCCCGCGCTCGCCGGCAGCGCGTACGACGGCGTCACCGTGCGCGACATCCTCATGATGTCGAGCGGCGTGCGCTGGAACGAGACGTACACCGATTCCTCGTCGGACCGTCGCCACCTGCTCGAAGCGCAACTGTCGCAAACGGCCGGCTCGGCGATGCGCGTCATGCGTGCCCTGCCGCGCGCGGGCGCACTTGGCACGCGCAACACCTACAGCACGGGCGAGACCCAGGTGGCCAGCGAAGTGCTGCGCGCCGCCATCGGCACCTCGCTGTCGGCGTACCTGTCCGCGAAGATCTGGACGCCCTATGGCATGGAAGCCGACGCGACGTGGTGGCTCGAGTCGCCCGACGGCATCGAGATCGGCGGCAGCGGCTTCAGTGCGACCCTCCGCGACTACGCGCGCTTCGGCCAGTTCATCCTCGACGGCGGCGTCATCGACGACCGCGCGGTGCTCCCCGAAGGCTGGGTGCGCGAGGCGTCGACGCCGAAGACCCTGCAGGGTGGCACGCCGCTGCAGTACGGCTACTTCTGGTGGCCCGGCACCACCGAGGCCGACCGGCGCGACGGGGGATTCCGCGCCAACGGCATCTTCGGCCAGCACCTCTACATCAATCCCGTCACGCGCGTCGTGATCGTCGTGTGGGGTGCCCAGACGCGCCCCTCGGGCGGCGCGGTGGTGAATGACTGGGCCTTCTTCAACGCGGTGAGCGACGCGTTGCGGTGAGGCGGTCGGTGGCGTGGGTTGAAGGCCTGACGCCCCTACGGCCAGTCCACCTGCGGCGACGCGTAGAAGTTGATGCCGAGCAGGCGCCAGCGCGGCGCGTGCGCGGCGATGCGCGTGCGGAAGCCGTCCCACGTGCGCTGTGCCTGCGCGCTCCACCCCACCTCGGCCAGCGCGGGCAGGCGCGGCACGAGCAGGTACTGCGCGGCATTGAGATTCTGCACCGTCTCACTCCACAGCGGCGCCTCGATGCCGGCAATGACGCTGTCGGCGAGCCCCGCGCTGTGCGTGGCCGGGTCCCAGTCGTACGTGGTGCGCAGCTCGATATAGCCCGCCCACCGCAGCCCCACCTCCGTCTGCGGCGTGTACTTCATGTCGAGATAGGTGCGCGGCCCCGGCGACATGATGAGCTGGTTGCCCTGCTTCACGGCCAGCAGCGCCGTATCGCTCCGCCAAAGCTGCGCGAGGGATCCGCGACGCAACGTCGCCTTGCCCACCTCTTCCCAGCCGACCATCGTCTTGCCGTACTTCTGCACGAGCCGCTGCGCGCGCTCGACGAAGCGGGCGTACTGCGCGTGGCTGAGCACCTCCACCTCGTCACCTCCGATGTGGAGGTAGGGGCCCGGCGTGATGGCGGCCAGCTCACGAATCACATCCTCGACGAAGCGCCAGGTGATGGCCTTGTCGGGGCACAACGCGCTCCACCCCACGCGAATGCCGGTGTACTCGCCGGCGGGCTGCGTGCCCGCACCGAACAGGCTCGGCGTCGGGCGGCTGCAGCCGAGTCGCGGATACGCCGCGATGGCCGCATTGGTGTGGCCGGGCATGTCGATCTCCGGCACCACGGTGATGTACCGCGCCGCCGCGTACTGCACGATCTCGCGATACTCGGCCTTCGTGTAGAAGCCGCCCGCACCGCCGCCCACCTGACTCCGGCCACCCACCGTGGTGAGCCGAGGCCACGACGCGATCTGGATGCGCCACCCCTGATCGTCGGTCAGGTGCAGGTGCAGCGTGTTGAGCTTGTACAGCGCGAGCAAGTCGATGTGCTGCTTGACCTCGTCCACCGTGAAGAAATGACGCGCCACGTCGAGCATGGAGCCGCGCCAGGCGAAGCGCGGGGCATCGACGATGCGCCCCGCCGGCACCGACGCCACGGGCGCGATGCGCAACGCGCTCTGTTCGGCTTCGATGCCGTACGGCAGCAACTGCCGGAGGGTCGCCACGCCGTAGAACAGCCCCGCCGGTGTGCGTGCGAGAATGCGCAGCGTATCGGCCGCAATGTCGAGCGTGTACGCCTCGCGCCCCATCGCCGCCGATGAGTCGACCCGCAGCACCACCACGTTGCCGGGGGCCGGCGCCGAGCGCCCTGCACGCACCACCGGCAGGGGCAGCGCCACCGACTTGCGCAGGATGCGCGCGAGGAACTCGGCCGTCCGCACCACCTCCGGCGGGCCTTCGGCCCGGAGATGCGTCGTCGCGCCGAAGACGAAGGGTGCGCCGGAGGTCGGCGTCACCGTGGCCGGCAACGGCACGACGCGATGCGCGTCGAGCGTGGCGAGGACGGGGGATGTGGCCGGCGGCGGCGCTGGCGCGTTCTGCGCCGGTGCGTTCTGCGCGGGCGCGACCGCGGCGGCGAGAGCGATGATCACGGGCGCGACGAACGCGCGATCCAGCAGGCGGGACGGTGAGGGCATGGCGGGAATCTCCGCCGCGGGGCGCTCTGGGGCCACGTCACAGCAACGGCACGGTCGAGTCCGATGCGTCCCCAAGCGAACACGACCGTAACTCTTGCGTTGACAGCGGGTTACGGGGCCCGCATCGTTTCCCGCTCGAGACCCGCGCTCTCACGGCGAGCGCACGTCGACTCCACTCCCCATGGAGGTTGCATGAGATCTACCGTCATTGTCCGTGCGTTCGTCGCCGCAGCGATCTGCTGCGCACCGCTCGCAGTTCAGGCGCAGCCCCGAGGCTGTGCCGCCAACGCCATTGCACCCGCGGTGGCGCCATCGGCGCAGGCGGCGCAAGTCGCCGTCGGTCCGTCGGTGTGGGCCATCGTCGACGGGTCGTGCTTCGATCTGTCGTCGTATCTCACCGACGTCGAGAAGGGCAAGATCGGGCGATGGACGCAAAGAACCTCGACCTCGGCTTCGGCCTCTTCTCGATGAGTGCGCTCATCAACGCCGATCCGTTCATCACCTTCGGGGTCACCACCACCAACATCGCCGCCGGCCCGGTCAGCTACTCGTTCCTCTTCAGCACGCCGGTGGTGCCGGGGCTCTACGCCAGCTCGACCAGCACCGGTGGCGTGAGCGTCACCAATGGCGCGCGCGGCTCGGCGAGTGTCACGACCAGCGGCTTCTACCCGACCTACATCTCGGGCTACGGTCTGGTGGGCGCGTCGCCCACGAACCTGGGTGTCGACCTCGGCACGGCCGCCTGCACCGCAACGGGGGCGCCGTTCACCGTCACGACGACCTGCGCGCACGGTTCGACGCTCAACACGTATGCGCCGACGTTCTACAACGGCCTGCAGGCGCTGCTCACCTACACGCAGAGTGACATCGGCAGCGTTGCGTCGTGGTCAGGGGCGGTGACGCTCAATGCGCAGGTGGTGCCGGAGCCCGCGACGTTGCTGCTGGTGGGCATCGGTGTGTTCACGATGGGTGCGGTCGCGGCGCGGCGTCGGCGGGGCTGAGCAGGAGCCGCCGGCACGCGATCCGGCATGCGCGACGCGATGTGGAACGGGGAGCCCGCAGATGGGCTCCCCGTTGACGTTGTGGGCGCTCGTGTTGTGGCGTGTCCTGCGCGCCACCTGCGCATGGGAGTGGCGCGGACAATCCTGACGCCCTGTCGGGCGTTCCCCCGACGGTGACTACGTGACCCCCGCGCGATCTATCGCGCGTGCCGCCCGACGGCTGTTCGGTGCGACATGAGGTTCTCTCACCCTCAGGGAGTTTTCCGCATGCGTGTGTTTCGCTCCGCGATGCTGCTGCCGACCGTGATTGGCGCGGCGCTCGTGCTCTCCAACAGTGCCGGTGCCCAGGCCACGACCGCCGAAGGCCCGTGGATGATCCGCCTCCGCGCGGCCTCGCTCACGCCGGCCAACAAGTCGGACGCCATCCCGTCGCTCAACGTCGCCGCCGACAAGATCACCGTCAGCGACAAGATCATCCCCGACCTCGACATCAGCTACTTCTTCACGAAGCACATCGCCGCAGAGCTCGTCCTCACCTATCCGCAGCAGCACGACGTGGAACTGAACGGCAACAAGATCGGCACCTTCAAGCACCTGCCGCCGACGCTGCTCGCGCAGTACCACTTCCTCCCCGAAGGCGTCATTCGTCCATACGTGGGCGTGGGTGTGAACCTCACGCTCATCTCCGACGTGGACATCGCCGTGTCCGGCGTGGGCAAGCTCGACCTCGAGAGCAGCTCCGTCGGGGCCGCGGGACAGGTGGGCGTCGACATCCGGCTCGCGCCGGGCAAGTACCTCAACCTCGACGTCAAGAAGGTCATGATCGGCAGCGACGTCACGCTGGGCAGCACGAAGGTCTCGGCGGTGAAGGTCGATCCGATCCTCGCGAGCGTGGGCTTCGGCATCCGCTTCTGACGAGGTGCGACCGCGACGCGCGACGTGCGGCCTGTCGCGCCTCGGTCACGAACGGCCCGGGATCCCTCCCGGGCCGTTCGCATGCGCGCCATACTCTGCATCATGCGACGTCTTCCGATGGCCCGTGTGGTCACGTGGTGGACCCTGGCGATGCTCAGCGCCTGCGCACGGCCTGCCAGGCAGGCGCCGTCGAGCACGACGCCCGCGAGCACGACGCCCGCGCGCAAGGCGGTGTTCATCATCCTCGACGGCATCCCTGCTGATGTGATCGAGCGCGTGGCGACCCCCGCGCTCGACGACATCGCGCGCCGTGGTGGCTACGCGCGGGCGCACGTGGGCGGCGCGCTGGGCGGCCCCACACAGACGCCCACGATCTCGGCCCCCGGGTACATGAGCCTCCTCACGGGCACGTGGGCCAACAAGCACAACGTCTGGAACAACAGCAAGCAGTCGCCCAACTACGCGTACTGGAACCTCTTTCGCATCGTCGAGGCGGCGGATGCGTCCAGGGTTACGGCGATCTTCTCCACCTGGCTCGACAACCGCACGGTACTCGTCGGCGAAGGGCGCCCCGGCGCCGGCGACTTCCGCATCGATCATGCCGTCGATGGACTCGAGCTCGACACCATCGCCTTCCCACACGACAAGGCATCCCAGCACATCCGCGCCATCGATGACCACGTGACGAACCGTGCGGCCGAGTTCATCGCGCAGCGCGGCCCGGACCTCACGTGGGTGTACCTGCAGCACACCGACGATGTCGGCCACGCGCAGGGTACGGACGGGGAGGCGTATGCCACGGCCGTGCGCGAGGCGGATGCGCGCGTGGGGCGCATCTGGGCAGCCGTGCAGCAACGCGCGTCACAAGGCGAGGCGTGGATGATCGTGGTGACCACCGATCATGGCCGCGACCCCGTGAGCGGCAAGGGACACGGCGGACAGACCGAGCGCGAGCGCACGACATGGATCGTGACCAACCAGGGTCCGCTCACCGAACGCTTCACGCGCGGCGAGGCGACCGTCGTCGATCTCGCGCCGTCCATCCTGCAGCACCTCGGCATCACGCCGCCGGCCGCCGTAGCGCGGGAATTCGAGGGCGTGTCGCTGCTGCGGAGGCGGTGAGGCGCTCGGGCAGCTACTCGCGCACCACCGGATAGTACCAGACGCGCCGTAACAACCCACCGCACGCCCTCGCGCGGCGCGTCCGGGACGTGCTCGATGCCCCCCCGCTCACACCTTCTTCACGAACTCCGACTTGAGCCCCATCGACCCGATCCCGTCCACCTTGCAGTCGATGTCGTGATCACCGTCCACGAGACGGATGTTCTTCACCTTGGTGCCCACCTTCACCACGGTCGACGACCCACGCAGCTTGAGATCCTTGATGAGGGTGACGGTGTCGCCATCCTGCAGCACGTTGCCGACGGCATCGCGCACCACCTTTGCGGCCTCGGCCATCGGCGCGGCCGCACCGGCCGTCCACTCGTGCGCGCATTCGGGGCAGACGAGCAGGACGCCCATCTCATAGGTGTACGTGGACGAGCAGGCCGGGCACGGAGGGAGCGTCATGGGGGCGATGGGAGTGCGGAGCGGGATCGGGAAATCTAGGGGGGTGACGTGTGCCTGCTCGGCATCACGACCGCACGCCGACGGGACCATAGATTCCGCGCGTGTTCACGCCGTTCGCCCCGCAGCCGACTCCCGACGACCTCCCGGCGCACGTCCCCACCCCGTTCGATCGCCGCGCGGTACATCCGCTGGCGCGCCGGGGCGCGGCGGAGCTCATGGCTGTGCTGCGGGGCGATGCGGCGCGCGGCTGGCATCTCGATGCGCTCGGCCAGGGCAAGATGTTCGGCGTGCTCGTCGCCGCGGCACCGGACGGCACCGTCGGGTATCTGCGCGCCTTCTCCGGCATGCTCGCGGGCGCCTGGGAGGTGGACGGCTGGGCACCACCCACCTTCGACCGCGCCACGCGCGATGCAGTGTGGGGGCCGGGCGAGGCGGAGATGCTCGCCTACGCGACCGAGCGCGAGGCCCTCGTCGCGCGCATCGACGCGAGCGCTGACCGCGCGAACGTCACGCGGCTCACCGCCGAACTCCGCACGCTCGACGCCGCGCGCACGGCACGCTCGCGCACCCTGATGCGCGCCATCCAGGAGAGCTACTCCTTCGCGGACGCACACGGCCAGGTGCAGCCGCTCCGTGCGCTCTTTGCGCCCGCAGAGCCACCGGCCGGCGCCGGAGATTG
Source organism: Gemmatimonadota bacterium (assembly GCA_020161135.1). Lineage (GTDB taxonomy): Bacteria > Gemmatimonadota > Gemmatimonadetes > Gemmatimonadales > Gemmatimonadaceae > Gemmatimonas. The sequence goes on from JAIUOB010000001.1 coordinate 137,422, forward strand.
CGCGGGCCCCAAACTGCTGGCGCAGGCGTATCGCATGGGACTCACGCCGCTCGCCCTCGCCGAGTTCTGGTGGGGCGCACCGCCGGCGACGGGTGATCGCCGCGCCGGCGTGTTCTACGCGGCCTGTCGCGGCAAGTGCCTCCCCATTCTCTCGCACATGCTCGGTGGGCTGCCGCACGCGCCGCCTCCACTCTTCGGCTCGGCCGCCATCGACGCTGCAGAGCCGCGCACGCTCTACGAGGACGCACATCTCGTCATCGTGGACAAGCCCGCCGGCCTGCTCACCGTGCCCGGGCGCAGCGCGCACCTGCAGGACTGCGTCGTCGCTCGGCTGCGTGCGCGCTATCCCGAGGCCGAGGGGCAGCTCATCGCGCATCGGCTCGACATGGACACGTCGGGCGTCCTGGTGGCCGCCAGGCACCCCACTGTGCACTCCGCCTTGCAGCGACTCTTCTCGCTCAGGCAGGTGGAGAAGCACTATGTCGCGCTGCTCGAGGGCATGGTGCGCGGTGCGCACGGGCACATTCACCTGCCGCTGCGCCCCGACCTCGACGACCGCCCGCGCAACATCCACGACCCGGTGCACGGCAAGCCCGCCCACACCGAGTGGCGCGTGCTGGCGCACGAGAGTGGGCGCACGCGGGTGCAGTTCACGCCGCACACGGGACGTTCGCACCAGTTGCGCGTCCACGCCGCGCACCCGGACGGTCTCGATGCGCCCATCGTGGGCGACCGACTCTATGGCCGCACGCTCGACGACGATGACACGCGCCTGCACCTCCACGCCGAGCGCATCGCGTTCGTGCATCCGGTGACGGGTGTGCACGTTGCGGTGACATCTCCCGCGCCATTCTGACCATGCGTGGGGTCGCCTCGCAGGTGCTCACGACGGCGGAGTGGCAGGCGCGTGCCGCGGCGCATCGCGCGCGCGTGGCGCCGTATACGCAACCCTGGCGAGAGCGCCGTGCGCGTGGCGCCACGCACCCGGTGTACGACTTCCTGTTCCAGTACTACCACTATTCGCCGGGCCGTCTCGAGACGTGGCACCCCGACCCGTCTGACACGCTCGAGGACAGTGCTGCGGCACGCGCGGCCTTCGCGGCGCCCACGTACGTGGCAACCGCAGGCGTCATCCGGCGCGACGTGGCCAGCCTGAGCGACACCGACCGCGCGCGTTGCAACGACACGGTGGCCCTCCTGCGCGCGACCGCGGAACGTCCCGCGCATTTCGGATGCTTCGGCATGCACGAATGGGCCATGGTGTACCGCGGGCAGTGTGTGCGGCACGAGGGCACGGCGCCGCTGCGCCTGCCGCAGGCCGAGGTGGATGCGTTCGTCGAGAGCCGTCCCATTGTGTGCAGCCACTTCGACGCCTTCCGCTTCTTCACGCCGGCGGCGAAGCCGCTCAACCGGCTCCCCATCGCGTGGGCCACCCGGTACGACAGTGAGCAGCCCGGCTGCATCCATGCCAACATGGATCTCTATCGCTGGGCGTACACGCACATGCCGTGGGTCGGGAGCGCGCTGCTGCTGGCGGCCTTCGAGCTGGCCGTCGCGCTGCGCGAGCTCGACATGCAGGCCGCTCCCTACGACCTGGCCGCGTTCGGCGTCGAGCCGGTGTGCATCGAGACGGCAGCGGGGCGGGAGGAGTATCAGCGGCGACAGCGGGCGCTGAGTGAGCGTGCGGGCGTGCTGCGGGGGCAGTTGCTCGACGCACTGTGAGGTGTCGTGCACGACCCGCGCTGACTGGGCGTGTCCGCGCCGAAGGCCCCTTACCTGCCGGCCGGCACCCGCTTCGCTGGCGGCGTCTCGCGCAGCAGGCGCACCAACGCCGAGGTGACATCGATGCGCACGTCGGCGTCGATGAACACGGCGTCGCCCGAGACATCGAGCACGAGATCGTAGCCATCACGAAGACGCAGCGCCCGCACCGCGTCGCGCAGCCGTGTGCGCAGGGGATGCTGCAGCTCCTCCCGGCGCTGCCCGATCACGGCATCCAGGTTCGCCACCATCTCTTCCACCAGCAACTCGCGCGCCCGCAGGTGCATGGTGGTCGCTTCCCGCTGGCGCGGCGTCAGGCTCGCCTCGACGCGCGCGAACTCCTCCACCGCGGCCCGCAGGGAGTCGGTGGCGGCCGTGAGCATCGTGCGCGCCTTGGCCTGCTCCAGGGCAAAGTCAGACTCGACGGCCGCGCGCTCCGGCATCGAATCGAGCACGGCCGCGGCGTGGAACACGGCGATGCGCAACGGGCGGTTGGTCGTGCCGGCGCGTGCGGCCTGCGCGGTGGCCACCTGCGGCAGGAGCAGCAGCCCGATGGCCCACCACCATCGTGACACGCGTGCCGGCATCATGCGGCCTCCCCGTGGCTCGGCGGACGCTGCGGGGACACCGACGGACGTGCGCGTCGCCGGTGTCCCAACGCCGCGAGCACGCGCCGCACTGTCGCGACAAACAGGCGCGCGCCGGCCTCGTCGTCCGAGAGCAGCGTGAAGAGGCGTGTGCGCGCCTGCAGCAGCACGGACACCGCCGCGCCGTTGCGAATGCCCACCACGCGACGGATCACGTCCAGCGGCACCCAGTCGGTGCGTGCGCGCAGCTGCCCTCGCACGCCGGCTGCAATCGCGGCCGTGAGCACGCCCTGCGGTGTGGCGACCCAGAGGGGATACCTGTCGCCGTCGGGCCTGCCCCGCACGAGGGCCAGCGCGAGCGCGTTGCCGGGAATCCACCCGGCGAGCGCCTCGGCTTCCGCCTCCGACAGTGACTCCGGGCGTTCGTCGTGCGCGTCGGAGACGTCCGATGCCGGGTCGTCCGCCGCCGGGTTCGGCGGGCCGAGCGGGCGATCCTCATTGGCGGATGCAGACATGAACACACCCCCTGGCCGGGCTGCGATGCGGCGCCCGCCGAGGGTTCGGCGCACGTCGACCGCAGCGTGATGGGTGGTCTCGCACCATGCCGCCCGACTGCGCGACACGCCATCGACCGGAGGACGACGCCGGAGCGCGCCTCGTGTTGACGATCGGCGGCTCCCGCGACGGGCGCGGGCAGCTACTCCCCAACCAGGACCTCAGGCGCCAACGGCGCCATGGACGGAGCCTAGCCCACGCACGATCGTGGGGCAATCATCCCGTGCATCGATTGTTGCCAACACTGCCATCGAGTTTCTCGATGGGCGAGGTGCCGCGGGCGCACCGCTACCCCGCGCGCGCCCGCACCTTCGCGTACGCCTGGATCCCCACGCCCAGCAGCACGATCATCACCAGCGACACGCCCACGCCACCGAGCAGGCCGATGCCGTCCTTGAGCACCACATACGTGCAGATGAGGACCAGCGCGACCGTGGGCACTTCGTTGGCGACGCGGAATCGCGCCGCCGTCGCCACCGTCTCGCCACGCGCCAGCGCCGCGCGCACGCGCGCGCACCAGACGGTGTAGCCCACCAGCGCCAGCACGAGCGCCAGCTTCACCTGCAGCCACGGCTGCGTGAGCAGCGCCGGCACCAGCAGCAGCATCGCCACGCCACCGAGGCACGTCATGACCAGCGCCGGCACGGTGATGATGTGCAGCAGCCGCCCCATCATCACGCCCAACTGCGTCTGCACGGGCCCGCGTGCCGCCTCAGGCAGCGCGCGCGCCTCGGCGTGGTACACGAACAGTCGCGGCAGGTAGAACAGGCCGGCCATCCAGCTCACCATGCCGATGAGGTGGAAGATCTTCGCGTAGAGATACCAAGGCATCGGCGGAATCTGTCGCGCGCAACGGGGTCAGAACAATTGTTCTGACCCCTTTTCGCCCGCCATTTCGCGCCCGCCCGGAACCGACCGCCCGTTCCACCGCTTCGTCCGGCGCACGCTCGCTCGATGGTCCTCCGACGATCCCGCCCTACGCATGTCTGCCGTCCTCGTGTGGTTTCGCACCGATCTCCGCCTGCACGACCATCCCGCGCTCGCGCACGCCATCGCGCACGCCGGACGCACGGGCGCGGCCGTCGTCCCTGTCTGGTGCCTCGACCCGCGTACCCTCGGCACGTCGCCCTTCGGCTTTCCCCGCCTTGGCGTGCACCGCGCACAGTTTCTCCTCGAGGCACTGGGCGACCTGCGCGCACAGCTCCGGGCCCTCGGCAGCGACCTCGTGGTCGTGCGCGGCGCTCCGGAGACCGTGCTCCCCGCTCTCTCCACCGCGACCGGCACCACCCACTGCCTGTTCCACGAGGAGGCCACGCCCGAGGAGCGCGAGACCGAGATGCGAGTCTCGCGCGCGCTCACTGACGCCGGCGTACGCACCGAGTCGGTGTGGGCGCACACCCTCGTCCATCCAGGCGACCTGCCCTTCGCGCTCGACGCGCTCCCCGACGTCTTCACGCGATTCCGCACCGCGCTCGAGGAGCCGCGCGCGTCACCGCCGCGCTTTCGCGCCGCCAGCGCACCACGCGCGGCGCTCCCCGCCCCCGACACGCTGCCACCGCTGCCGACGGCGATGGACCCCGGTAGCCTGCCCACGCTGGCGGAGCTGGGCCACGAGGCGCCCCCCATCCGCGATGCACGCGCGCTGCTGCACATCACCGGTGGCGAGCGCGCCGCCCTGGCCCGTGTACAGGCCTGGACTTTCGACCGCGACCGTCTTGCGCGTTACAAGCGCACGCGCGACGGACTGCTGCACCCCGACGATGGTTCGCGTTGGTCGCCCTGGCTCGCCCTCGGCTGCCTTTCGCCGCGCACCGCGTACGAGGCCATCACGCGCTACGAGCACGAGCGCGGTGGCGCCACGGAGGACACCTACTGGCTCACGTTCGAGCTCCTGTGGCGCGACTACTTCCGCTTCGTCGCGCGACGGGCCGGCGGGCGGCTCTTCCGCGCGTCCGGGCTCACCGGCATCGCGGTGCCCTGGCGCGATCCGCGCCGCGATGCGCAGGCCGCCGACGACCTCGCCCGGTGGACCAGCGGCACCACCGGCTTTCCGCTGGTCGACGCCGCCATGCGCGAGCTCACGGCCACCGGCTACACCAGCAACCGCGCACGGCAGAACGTCGCGTCGTTCCTCACCAAGAACCTTGGCATCGACTGGCGCGCGGGCGCCGAGTGGTTCGAGGCACAGCTCATCGACTACGACCCGGCGAGCAACTGGGGGAACTGGGCGTACGCGGCCGGCGTCGGCAACGACGCGCGCGGCTTCCGTTTCTTCAACCTGCACAAGCAGGCCGCCATGTACGACCCCGATGGCGACTTCGTGCGGCACTGGCTCGGCGAGCGCGGCCCCGACTATCCGCGCCCGATGGTGGACTTGTTCGCATCGGCCACGGTGCAGGAGCGGGCGTGGAGGCGGGCTTGGCAGCGGGCGCCGGTCAACGCGCCGGTCACGCCGCCGGTCAGCCCGCCGCGAGCCCCCTGACCGCCGCCGCCAGCCGGTCCACCTGCGCCGGCGTGTTGAACAGCGTCGGCGTCACGCGCACGCAGTCGCCCGACGCGAGCCCGGTGCGCCAGTAGGTGAACAGCTTGTGCTGCTCGACCAGCGCGTTCACGATGGCCACGTTGCTCGCGCGATCGGTCTTGCCGCGCAGGCGGAAGCTGGTGATGGCGCCCACCATGCCCGCTTCGTCGGGCGTGAGCACCTGGACGCCCGGCACGTCACGCACCGCCTGCACCCAGCGGTCACGCAGGTAGCGCAGGCGCGCGCCCTTCTGCACCATGCCGATGCGCCCCTGGAAGGCGATCGCATCGGGAATCGCCATGACCGTCGCGAAGTTGGTCGTGCCGGTGTGCAGGCGGCTCTCGATGCGCGACAGCGGCGCGCTCTCGTCGGCGTGCATGCGGTCGATGGCGTCGAGCCGCCCCTCGCGGATGTACATGGCGCCGGCGCCCACGGGCGCACCGATCCACTTGTGCAGGTTGAGCCCGACGAAATCGGCGCCCAGCGTCTCCATGCTGAGCGGCACCTGCCCGAACGAGTGCGCCGCATCGACCACGACATCGGCGCCGCGCGCCTTGGCGAGCTGCACGATCTCCTTCACGGGGATGATGAGCCCCGTCTTGTTGTTGCAGTGCGTGAGCAGCAGCAGCTTGGTGCGCGGATGCGCGTCGAGCGCGCGCGTGTACGCCGCCAGCACCGCCGCGCGCGAGGCGGGCTCCGGGATGTCGAACGTGGCCACCTTCGCACCGCGCGCCTGCGCGAGCGCGTTCATGGCCCACTGCATCGCGTTGTAGTCGAGGTCCGCGTACATCACCGTGTCGCCGGCCCCGACGCCCTTGTATTGCACGATGAGCGCCTGCAGCGCCTCCGTCGCCCCGCGACTCAGCACCAGCTCGGTGGGCTTGGCGCCCACGAACCCCGCCACCGCAGTCCGCGCGGCCTCGAGCGCCTTGGGATACTCGCGGCGCGCATAGTACGAACTCTCGCGGTTCACGCGGTCGAGGTGCCGGTGATAGGCCTGCAGCACGGGCGCGGCCATGATGCCGAAATAGCCGCTCTCGAGGTTCACCACCTCGTCGGTCACCGCATACTGCGCCGCCACCTTGGACCAGTACGCCTCGTCGCGCGCCACCTGCTCCGCCGCGCCATTGAGCGCCGGGGGCAACGCGGGAGGCTGCGGCGGGGCGTCACCGGCGCCTGCCGCCAACGCCACACCCGGCTGCGCCAACGCCGCCGCACCCACGAGCGCCGCATCGCGAACGAAATCGCGTCTGTTGAGGGAGGTCATGCCTGAGCCTACGGGCGCCCGCGGCACCGGGCAAGCATCTTTCCCCAATGTCCACGCCCCTCACCGGCGACCTCTCCCCCGAGGAGTTCCGCGCCGCCGCCCACGCCGCCGTCGACTGGATCGCCGACCTCCTCGAGCACCCCGAACGCCAGCACGTCCGCAGCCGTGTGGCGCCGGGCGACATCCGCGCGGCGCTGCCGGCCACGCCACCGATCGGGGGCGAACCATTGGCCGCGATGCTGCGCGACGTGCAGGACACGCTGCTCCCCGGCATCACCCACTGGAACCACCCGGGGTTCTTCGCCTACTTCGCCAACTCGGCCGCGTACCCGGGCATCCTGGGCGAACTGCTGACGGCCGGGCTCAATGCCAATGGCATGCTCTGGATCACCAGCCCCACCGTGGTCGAGCTCGAGGAGACGACGCTCGACTGGCTCCGTCAGCTCATGGGGCTTGGCGCGGGATGGTTCGGCGAGATCACCGACACCGCGAGTGTGAGCACCTTCTACGCCCTCGCTGCGGCGCGCGAACGGGCCGGCCTCGACATTCGCGCGCAGGGGATGGCCGGACGCACCGACCTGCCGCGCCTTCGCGTCTACTGCAGCGAGCACGCCCACTCGTCCATCGACAAGGCGGTCATCGCACTCGGGCTCGGCCACGACAATCTCGTCAAGATCGCCTGCGACTCGCAGTACCGCATGCGCCCCGACGCACTGGCCGCCGCCATCGACGCCGACGTCGCCGCCGGCTATCGCCCCATCGCGGTGGTGCCGTGCGTGGGCACCACCAGCGTCACCAGCATCGACCCGGTGCCCGCCGTGGTACGCATTGCCCGCGCGCACGACCTGTGGGTGCATGTCGATGCCGCATACGCCGGACCTGCCGCCATCGTGCCCGAGTTGCGCTACCTCATGGACGGGGTCGACGGCGCCGACAGCCTCGTGGTGAACCCGCACAAGTGGCTCTTCACACCGATGGACTGCAGCGTGCTGTACACGAAGGACCCGGCGGCGCTCAAGCAGGCCTTTGCGTTGCTGCCCGAGTATCTCATCACGGCCACGACGCAGGGCGCCGCGACCAATCTCATGGACTACGGCCTCCAGCTCGGCCGTCGCTTCCGCGCCCTCAAGCTGTGGATGGTGCTGCGCGCCTACGGCGCCGAAGGGCTCGCGAGCCGCCTGCGCGCACACTGCGAACTGGCGCGCGACTTCGCCGGCATGGTGCACTACGAGGGCGGCTGGGAACTCATGGCGCCGGTCACGTTGTCGCTCGTGTGCTTCCGCCACGCGCCGCCCGGGCTGAGCGAAGAGCAGCTCGCGGTGCACAACGCCGCCCTCCTCGAGCGCGTCAACGCCAACGGCCGCGTGTACCTCTCCCACACGAAGATCGATGGCCGCTACATGCTGCGCCTCGCCATCGGCAACATCCGCACCGACGCGCACTGGGTGCAGTTGGCGTGGGAGGAACTGCGGGTCGCGGCAGCGGGCGTGTGACCTGCTGCACGCGAAGCCACGAAGTCGCGAAGGGCCTTTTGATTTCTCTTCGCGACTTCGCGCTTTCGCGTGAAGCCGTTGCGGGCCCGGTCTAGCCGAGCGAATCCAGCAAGGCCGCCAGCGACTGCCGATCGATCGGCTTGCCGAGCACCGCGGCGATGCCGTCACGGTCGGCGTCATCGATCGGATACCCGGCGCTGTACCCCGACACCAGCACCACGTGCAGCGCCGGTGCGATGCGCCGTGCCTCGCGCGCCAGCACATCGCCCGACATGCCCGGCATGGTGAGGTCGGTGAGCAGCACATCGACACTCGCGGGATCGCGCCGCAGGCGCTCGAGCGCGCGCTGCGGATCGCCCTCGGTGCTCACCACATGACCGAGCGACTCCACCGCCCGCGCAATCGCCCGCGCCACCGCCGGCTCATCGTCAACCACCAGCACGGTCCGCGCACGGGTCGTCGGCAGCGGCGACAGCGCGGCGACGCTGGGCGTGAGGGACCGGGACGCCGCCGGGGATTCCACCGACACGGGCAGCCACACCTCCGCCACCGTACCATGCCCGGGCGTGCTGCGTAGCGCGAGCGCACCGCCGTGCGACGTCACGATCCCATGCGCCACGGCGAGCCCGAGCCCCGTGCCCTCCCCCGGCGGTTTGGTGCTGAAGAACGGCTCGAATGCCCGCGCGATCGCGTCGTCGGTCATCCCCTCTCCATTGTCCTGCACGAGCAGTCGCGCCACCGCGCCGTGCGCCACACCGAGCGTGGTCGCCCGCGCATCTCCGTCGGGGTACACGGTGAGTGACACGTGCATCTGCGGCGACGGCACGCTGCGCAGCGCGTAGGCCGCATTGCCACACAAGTTGAGGAGCACCTGCTGCAGTTGCGCGATGTCGCCGTCCACCACCGCCGGGCGCTCGTCGATGTGCGCCGTGAGCGCGATCGTCGAGGCGCGCATCGCCTCGAAGAAGCGGAGCCCCTCGCGCACCAGCATCGCCAGGGCGAACGGCTGCCGCGACACCTCCTGCTGGCGACTGAAGGCCAGGATCTGCGTGATGAGGTCGCGCGCGCGCCGGGCTGCCGCCAGCGCATCGGCGTTGGCCTCGCGCAACCGCGGGTCCTGCAGCGTGGGCGCGACCTGCTCCACGGCGTTCAGGATGACCGTGAGCACATTGTTGAAGTCGTGCGCGATGCCGCCGGCCAGCTTCCCCAGCGACTCCATGCGCTCCGACTGGCGCAGGCGCTGCTCGACGGCACGCACCTCGGTCACGTCACGAATGAGCCCGAGGGCGACACGGGGGCGCCCATCCGGGTCGCGTTCGAGCAGCAGGGAGCGGTGCTCCACCGCGCGCCAGGTGCCGTCGCGATGCCGCACCCGATAGCCCACCGTGCGCACGCCACGACCCGCCTCGCTGGCCCACGCCCGCTGGAACGCCACGAAAGCCGGGAGATCGTCAGGGTGCACGAGACGCGGCATCACCTCGTGCCCGAACGCCACCAGCTCCGACGGCGCATAGCCGCCGATGAGCTCCGACGCGGGGGACACCCACGTGAATCGCTGCGCCACGAGGTCGAAGGTGAACACCACGTCGGGGATCGCCTCCACGATGCGATCGACGAAGCGGCGGCTCTTCTCCGCGTCGTGGAAGGCCCGGTCGCGATCGATGGCGAAGGCCGCGATGCGCGCCACGTCCTCGAGCCAGCGCACCGCCGTGTCGCGCGCAGGCGCCGGACGGCGGAAGTACAGCGCGAAGGTGCCCAGCACCGCCCCATCGAGCGCCATCATGGGTACCGACCAGCAGGCGCGCAGCCCGAATGGCAGCGTGAGGCGCACCCACCGCGTCCAGCGCGAGTCGGTCGTGATGTCGGCACACACCACCGTCCGCCGCTCGTGCGCTGCGGTGCCGCAGCAGGCGTTCTCGGGCCCCACGGGAAAGCGCTCGGTGAGGGCCACGAAGTCCACCGGCAACGACGGCGCCGCGGCCGGATTCAACGTCCCGCTGGCGCGATCGAAGAGCAGCACCGAGCAGTGCGCCGTGGGGACCGCCTGCTCCACCCACGTGCAGATCGACGTGAGCGCATCAGCCACCGAGGTCGCGTCGGCGACGACGGAGAGCAACGCGCGCACGTCGCCGTGCGGCTCGATGTCGGTGTCCAGCGGGCTGTCTCGCAACTCCACGACGCGATCGACTCCGGGGGCACAAAGGGCGCACCGCTGTGCGGCAGGCCCGCGCGATCACCCGCGCGCGCGACGCGCGATCAGGTCGTGCGCTTGCCCGCCATGCGGCGCGCGTGCTTGCGGGCACGCCGCCCGCGATCCCATCGCACGAGCGCGAGGATGATCACGGTGAGCAGCACCGCGCCGGCGACCTCGCCGACTCGGCCAATATGCCCCATCGCCTGCACCGCCGCTTCACCAGCCGCAAAGCCGACGGCGGTGAACAGCACCGTCCACGAAATGGAACCCAACAGCGCCCCGGGCACGAACACCCAGGGCGACACGCGGGCGGCGCCACACACCATGGGCAGCACGATGCGCAGGCCGAAGGCAAATCGGACGAGGAAGGAGGCAATGAGCGGATTCCGCCCCACCACCCGGAGGGCCACCGTGCCGGTCGCCCGCACCCGCGGGAACCGTTTGCGGATGACGTCCCACTTCAATCGCCCGATCAGATACAGCAGCAGCGTCGCGATCCAGCCGCCGAGGGAAATCGCGACCAGCACCCGCATGAGCTGCAGCTCACCTTCGTGCGCGGCAATGCCGCCGAAGATGGGCGCCAGCTCCTCGAGCACGATGGCCGAGGCGCCGAGCAGGATGTATGTCGTGGGCGCATCGGTGAGGGCGGCCAACCAGCCGGCCCCGGCGACGAGCGAAATGGCAACCGGGCGCATCAGCAGCAGGGTACCCCCGCGTGATACGCCCGGTCCATCCCCTCAACTCGTTAAGAACGCGTCGTTTGGGCTCAGTCGCCCGATTCCGGGACGGGCAGTTCGAAGGTGGCGAACTGCCCGGTGTGCGGCGGCGTGAGCCCCACGCGCCGCGCAAACCAGCCACGGATGCTGTCGAAGATCTCGTAGAAGGTCGGAATGACGAGCAGCGTCAGGATCGTGCTGGTGATGACGCCGCCGATGACCGCGACGCCGAGCGGCGCCCGGAACTGCGCGCCTTCGCCGCGACCGAGGGCCACGGGGATCATGCCCGCGATGAGCGCGAATGTCGTCATGAGGATGGGGCGCAGACGGATCGCGCCCGCCTCGATGAGCGCCTCACGGAGCGACATGCCGTTCCGCTCGCGCGCCCACTTGGCGAAGTCGATGAGCAGGATCGCGTTCTTGGCCACGATACCGCACAGCAGGATCACCCCGATCAGGCTCATGATGTTGATCGTGTGTCCCGTGATCGCGAGCGCCCCCATGACACCGATGAGCGACAGCGGCAGCGAGATGAGGATCGCGATGGGATCGAGGAACGAGCCGAACTGCACCACGAGGATGAGGTACATGAGCGCCACCGCCACGCCCAGCGCGATGAAGACGTTCGTGAACACCTCGTTCTGCTGCTCGACCTGACCACCCGACGAGAACGTCACACCCGGCGGCAGCGTGATCCCGGCCGTCTTGGCGGTGATGTCGGCCATGACCTCCGAGAGCGACCGCCCGGCGATGTTGCCTTCCACCTTGATCACGTTGGCGCGATCGAGGTGGTTGACGATGGCCGGCCCCAGCTCGCTGCGGATGCGCGCGACCTGCTGCAGCGGGATGAGCGCGGCGTTGGGCCCCTGCCCCACGGCAATGGGGAGCTGGGCGAGGTCGGTGCCGCGTGACCGCGACGCCGGATCGAGGCGCACCATGACCTTGCGCGTCTGGTTCGACGGATCGATCCAGTCGCCGGCGTCGAGCCCGGCGAACGCCGGACGGATGGCCTGCGCCACCTGCCCCACGCTCAGCCCCAGGGCACCGGCCAGCCCGCGGTCGACCTGCACCGTGAGCTCGGGCTTCTGCCCCTTCGTGCTGAGCCCCACGTCCACTGCACCCGGGGTGCTCTTCATGGCCGCGAGGTACTGGTCTGCGACCGCCTGCAGCGCGGCCTTGTCCGTGCCACGAAGCTGCAGCGAGATCTGCTTCTCCTGGCCCGCGAAGTCGTTGGTGAACACCGACACCTGCGCGCCACCGATGCGCGACACGTCGTCACGCAGGGCGGCCGCCAGCTCCTCGGCGCCCAGTTCGCCCGTGCGCAGTCGCTCGGCCTTCGGCTTGAGCTTGAGGTACACACTGGCCTTGTCCACCGCGCCGCTCGCGCCACCAGCCGTCACGAAGGTGTACGTGACCTCCTGATGCTTCGTGGACGCGGCCAGCGTCTCGTTCACCTTCTGCCGCAGGTAGTCGAGGTTGGCCCCCGGCGGGGTCTCGACCACCATCTGCACTTCGGCGTTGTCCTCGAGCGGGAAGAAGCCACCACCCACCAGCCCCATCGCGGGCATCGCCAGCGCGAGCACGAACGACGAGACGGCGAGCAGCACCATGCTCTTCGGGTGGTCGAGCGCCCAGCCGATCACGCGGCGATAGCCGTTGGCGAGGCCGTTGAACCACACGTTGAACTTGTCGAGCCACTTCGTGAGGAACGACTTCTGGTGCTCCTCGAGATGCGGATCGGGCCAGTAGGCCGACAGCATCGGGTCGAGCGAGAACGACACGAACAGCGACACCAGCACCGAGCAGGCGATGGTGAGGGCAAACGGCTTGAACCACTGACCGGACTCGCCTTCGAGGAAGGCGATCGGGATGAACACCGCGATGATCGAGAAGGTCGTCGCCGCGACCGCGAGGCCGATCTCGCTCGTGCCTTCACGGGCCGCCGTATAGTGGTCTTTCCCCATCTCCACGTGGCGCACGATGTTTTCGCGCACGACGATGGCGTCGTCGATGAGGATACCGATGGCGAGTGACAGCCCCAGCAGCGACATCGTGTTGAGCGTGAAACCGAACGCCCACACCGCGATGAAGCTGGCGAGCACCGACACCGGCAGCGCGAGGCCGGTGATGACCGTGCTGCGCCACGAGTTGAGGAAGAGGAACACGACGAGCACCGTCAGCACCGCGCCCTCGATGAGCGCGCTCTGCACGTTGGCCACCGAGTTCTCGACCCGCTCACCCTTGTTGCGCACGACGTCGAGCTGCGCGCCCTTGGGCAGCGTGGTGCGCAGTTGCACGACCTTGGCCAGCACCGCCTCGGCCACCGCCGTGGTGGAGTAGCCGTTGGTCTTCTTGATCTCGATGCCCACGGCGTCCTTGCCGTTGAACAGCGCGAGCGTGCGCTGCTCCTCGGTGCCATCCACTGCCGTCGCCACATCGCCCAGCCGCACGATGCGGCCGCCACGCTCGGCCACCACGAGCTGCAGGAAGTCCTGCGGCCCGTCGAGACGGCCGCGCAGGCGGATCGTGCGCTCATCGAGCGCGCTGGTCACGCGCCCCACCGGCACGGCGAGGTTGCCGGCCTGGAGCGCGCCGACCACCTGCGGCACGCTCACCCCGGCCGCCTGGAGGCGCTGCGGGTCGAGGTTGACCGTGAGCTCGCGCTTCACGCCCCCCGACACCGTCACGTCCGCCACACCCGGAATCGAGCGCAGCTCGCGCGTCACACCGGGGTCGGCAATGAGCGTCAACTGCGCCGGCGTCAGCGTCGTCGAGAACAGCGACAGCGTCATGATCGGGAAATCGTTGGGGCTCATCCGCTTCAGGATGGGCTCCTCCATTTCCTGCGGCAGGTCCTGCCGCTTGAGGCTGATCGCGTCGCGGATCTCCTGCGTCGCTTCGTTGAGCGGCTTGGAGTACACGAACTGCGTGATGATCGTGGCGAAGCCGTCGCGCGCCTCACCGTTGATCGACTTCACGCCGGAAATCGACTGGATGGCCTCCTCGATCGGCTCCAGCACCTCGCGCTCGACCTGCTCGGGCGAGGCGCCAGGGTAGACGATCGTGGTGACCACGATGGGCGGCGAGACCTCGGGGAATTCGTCGGTCTGCAGCTTGAGGAGCGACACGAGACCGAAGCCCACCAGCGCCAGCATCGCGACGACGGTGAGCAACGGCTTCTTGATCGCAAAATCGGAAATGAACATGGATCCCTCGTGGGGGGCGTCGCGGGAACGAACTCAGTGCTTGGTGGACGCAGGGGCCGCGGGGGCCGCAGGCGCCGCGGCATCGCGCGGCGCGGACACGCTGACAGACGAACCCACCGAGATGCCGCGCGCGGCGCCGAGCAGCACGGTGTCACCGCCGGCCAGGCCGGTGGTGATCTCGAGCAACTCACCCTTCTCGTCGCGCAGCCCCACCTGCACCTCGGCCTTCTCGACCTTCCCGCCGCGCAGACGCATCACGAACGGCACGATGCCGGTCTGGTCGACCGCCTGCTCCGGCACGAGCACCCCGCTGCGCGCCTGCGACGCGATGCGTCCTTCGACGAACAGCCCCGCCACGAGCGAACCACCCGTGTTGGGCACCGACGCCAGGATGCCCACCTGACGCGTCTGCGCATTGACCATCGGATTCACGCGCGTGATGCGACCGACGAGCTCGCGCGATGCCCCGTTCACCGTGAACGTCACCGGTGCGCCTACCTTCACATCGCCCAGCGCCGTCGCCGGCACCGAGGCTTCGACCCGCAGGCTGCGCGGATCGATCACGGTGAAGAGCGGCGTGCCCGGCGACACCACATCACCCGGGCTCACGCTCTTCTCGGCGATGATGCCGTCGAACGGGGCCTTGATGATGGTGCTGCGCTGCGCCTTGTCGGCAGACGCGAGGCGCGCCTCGGCGTCGGCAAGCTGCGCCTGCGCCGCGAGGTGCGCGCGCTCGGCGCCCTCGGCGTCCCGCTCGGCGATGGCGCCGGCGGCAAGCAGCGTCTGCGCACGCTTGAATTCGCGGGCCGCCTGGTCGGCGGCCAGCTTCGCAGTGGCGACGCCCGACTTGGCCGACAGGGCGAGGTCGCGCACGGCGGCATCGTCGAGGCGGCCGAGCGTCATGCCGGCCGAGACACGCTGTCCGGCGTCGACCATGACCTGCAGCACCGACGCGGACAGCTCGGCGCGAAGGCGCGCCTCACGGTCGGCGACGAGCGTGCCGGAGATGGCCGGGCCACTGCGCAGCGTGTCGAGCCGCGCCACGGCGATGTTGTCGGGGCCGATGGACTGCACCGGCGGAGCGGCGGGAGCCGCCTCCTCGGACTTCTTGCCGCAAGCGGCGAGCGCGACGAGGGAGAGGAGAAGCGCCGAACGGCGCGTAGCGGAGGTCATCGGCTGGTTCCGGTGTTCGTGGAGGCCGCCATCGCCGACAGCGGCAGGTAGGGCAACAGTTCGAGGCGCTTGCGCGCCACCTGCAGGTCACGCGCAGCGCGCGCCCGGTTCGCGAGCGCCTGCTGCAACTGCACACGCGTCTCGGACAATTCGAGTTGCGTGGAGATCCCCTCGCGGAAACGGACTTCCGCGATGTCGTACGCCCGCTGCGCCTGCTCGGCGGTGCCGACGCTCGCCTGCCACGTCGCCTCCGCTTCGGTGAGCTGCAACGCGGCCTGGCGTGCCTCGAGCGAGGCACCCTCCTTCACCTGCTTGAGACGCTGCTGCGCCTCCACGACGCCAGCCTCGGCGGCCGTGATCTCGCCCTTCACGCGTCCGCCGGTGAACAGCGGATACGAGAGCCCCACACCGACCGTCCAGTTGGGGAAGAAGTCGCCAAGGCTGCGCGGCAGCACACCCGTGGGATAGGCGAGGCGCTGGTAGTTGGTGGTGGCCGAAAGCTGCGGCAGCCGCTGTGCGCGCGTGGCCTTGAGCGCCTGCTGCGCGACGGCCACGCCCTTCTCCGCCTGCTTGACCGCTGTCCGACCGGCGGCGGTGGTGTCGCTCGCCGAGACCACGCGCGCCACACTCGCGCCGATCGACGGATCGAGGGCGAGCACCTGCGCGGCGTTCACGTTGACCGTCGTGGGCGCCGCGGCGGCCGGTGCGGCCACGGCGGTGGGCCCGTCGGCGATGCTGTCCGTAAGCACCAGCGGCGTGTTCCCCGGCAGGTCGAGCAGGTCTCGCAGCCGCGCCAGCGACAATTCGCGCTGCGTGCGCGCCTGCAGCGAGGCCGGACGCTGGTTGTCACGCGTGACGCGCGCGCGGATGAGCTCGAACTCCGACGTGGTGCCGACGCTGCGCGTGAGCTGCACCTGACGCAGCGTGCGCTCCGCCTGCACCAGGGTGGAGTCGGCAATGGCCGCGAGTCGGTCGGCGAGCAGCGCGTCGTAGTACGCCTGCGTGACGTCGAGCGTGGTCTGCGCCTCGGCCGCGCTGATGCTCATCTCCGCCGATTCCCGCTGAAGCTGCGCGGCACGCAGGTTGGCGCGAATGCGCCCCCCGGAGTAGAGCGGCTGCGTCGCGGTGAGGCCGAAGTTGAGGTTGTACTGGCTGGCGAAGATGCGCGTGAACGCCTCGGTGCCACCGCCCCCCGAGGTGGTGTCACTGCCGCCGCCGTTGTTGCCGCCGTTGTTGTCGTCGTTGCTGGAGCGGCTGGCGATGGCGGCGAACTGGTTCTGCAGCTGCTTCTGCCAGTTGAGCGTCGTGCCGACCTGCGGCAGCAACGCCGAGCGGGCCTGCCCCACCTGCCCCTGCGCGCGCTGCGCGCCGGCGCGCGCGATGGCGACCTGCTCGGAGGTGCCGGTCGCAAGGCGGATGGCCTCGGCCAGCGAAAGTGGGCGTGGCGTCGACTGCGCGGTCGCCGCGGTGGGCGCGGCGAGCGGAGCGACGAGGCACAGTGCACGCACGAGCGCACGCGCACGGAACGAGACGGTCATTCGGATACCGGGGTCGACGACGCCGTGGAGGTGGAAAGGCGGTCACCCTGCGCATCGGCGGCCACCGTCGTCGGCGGCACTCCGAGTCCCCGCAGGAAGATTCGCACGTACGCGCGCAGGCTGTCCTCGACGGACTGCGCGAACATGTCGGGCATGAGGTCGCGATGGATCGCGTCGGAGAAGAGCGCGCCCATGAGCATGGTCACTGCCGCCCCGACCTCGGTGGGCGACACCAGTTCCGGCTGCAGCAGCAAGCCGCGCCGCCGGAGTTGCACGACGTACTCGCGCAACGCCGCGGCGGCCACGCTGGGCCCCTGCGACGCGCACATGGCCGCATCGGGGCGCTCGAGCGCGTCACTCATCATTTGCTGCATCAGCGTGCGGATGGAGCGCAGCGTGCGATGGTGCGCGGAGAGCCAGCGCAGCAGCTCCGCCTCGGGATCCTCGGGGTCACGCGGCAGGGTGGCCGCGGCGTCGATGCGCCCCGCCTCCTGCAGCATCAGGTCGAGGAGCGCGTCCTTGGACCCGAACTGCCGGAACAGCGTGACCTCATTGACGCCGGCTTCCTCGGCGATGCGCCGCGTGGTCGCACCACGCCAGCCGTGCTGGGCATACACCCGGGCCGCGGCGTGCAGGATGCGATGTCGGTGGTCGTCTATCATGCCAAGGTAGCTAATGCAAGCGGTTGCTTGCCGCAAGTGAGTGCTTGCTTGATGCGAGATTACAGGGCCGTACCCAGCCAGGCGCATGTCCGTCACCAGAGTCCGAGAACGCCTTGGACCACGGCAACATCCGGAATTCATCGGCGCCGCTGAAGGGTCGTTCGACCCCGGTGCGTGGGCGCCGTCGCGCCCCATGGCGGCGTGTGGTAACGTCCGAACGTGACCGGCTTCTCCGACCTCGCTCGTGCGGCCGCCGACGCGCGCCAGACGCGCCCCGACGTGCCCCTTGCCTTGGCCACGCTGGTGGACGTGGACGGCAGCTCGTACCGCCAACCCGGCGCCCGTCTGCTGGTGGACGCCGAGGGGCGCGTGCTGGCCGGGGCCGTGAGCGGCGGGTGCCTCGAAGGCGACGTCGCGGCCCGCGCGGCCGCCGTGTGCGCCAGCGGGCAGGCCGTGCGACTGCACTATGACCTGCGCGCCGACCTCGAGACCATCTGGGGCTTCGGCGCCGCGTGCGACGGGGTGGCCCACCTGCTGCTCGAGCCGCTCACCGACTGGCGGTGGCTGGCGCAGGCCGAGGCGATTCGGCAGCGACGCGCCGGGGGCGCCGTGGTGACCGTGCTGACGCCTGGAGGCGGGCGCACGGCGGCGTTGCTCGATGGCGACGCGGGCGGCGGCGAAGCGCGCGATGGCGGGTGGCGGCCGGTGCCCGGCGCGGAGGCGAGCGCCGACGACGCGATGCGGGGCGCGATGCACGCCGCGGCCGCCCTGGCGCGTCGCACCGGAGCCGCCCACGCGGTCCCGGTGCCGGACAGCGATGTGACCATCTTCGCCGACCCGCTCATCGCGCCCGTCGCGCTGCACGTGGTGGGCGCCAGTCGCGGCGCCGAGGCGTTCGCGACAATCGCTGGCACGATGGGGTGGCAGGTGACGGTCATCGATCACCGGCCGTCGCTGCTGGATGCCCTCGTCCTGCCGGAAGGCGCGCGCGCCATCCCGGTGCGGCACACCGAGGGAGTGACCGCGCTGCTCGACGCGCTGCCGACCGATGCCCGCACGGCGGTGGCCCTCCTGACGCACACCTACGACGTCGACGCCGCCTGGCTGCAGGCGGTGCTCACGCGCCCGGTCGGCTACATCGGCGTGCTGGGTTCGCGGCAACGCGGAGCCAAGCTGCTCGCCGACGTGGAGCGTCGGCTCGCCACTGATGGCGTCACCATGACACCACGCATGCGCCAGGTCGTCCACGCCCCCATCGGGTTGGACGTGGGTGGCGAGGATCCGGCCGCCATCGCCATGGCGGCCATCGGGGAGATCTCCGCCGTGATGCACGGTCGCCCGGGCGGCTTTCTTCGCGAGCGGCAAAGTCCGATTCACACCCGGACGGACACCCCGCGCCTCCGCGACAGCGCGGAGCCGATGGCGCCGGACCGCTGCGATCTGCCGCTTGACTGATCCCGTGATGTGCCGATGGTGACGTGAATGAGTGGCGCATCTGGAGAGTCTGGTGGGACGCACGCGGTCGCAGGTCTCGTGCTGGCAGCCGGCGGCTCGACGCGCATGGGTGCGCCCAAGGCGCTCCTGCACGATGCCGCCGGCCGGACGCTGGTGACGCGCGCGGTGCGCGCTCTGGCCGACGGAGGGTGCAATCCCGTGCTGGTGGTGGCCGGGGAGGAGGCGGAGGCGATTGGGCGCGCGCTGCGCGAGCAGGCGCCGGCGCTCCCGTGGCGCGTGCTGCCGCACGCGGGGTGGCGAGGCGGCATGGGCACGTCCATCGCGGCCGGCATGACGGCGCTGCTTCACGACGACGCCCTGCACGCCGTGGCGGCGCTGGTCATTGCCGCCGTGGACATGCCGGCGGCGGGGGCGCCGCATGTGGCAGCGCTCGTCGCTGCCAGCGACGGAGGGCGCCGCCGAGTGGCGAGCGCCTGGCGCGAGGGCGCGGAGGATGCAGAAGTGATCATCGGTGTCCCGGCGCTGCTGCCGCGGGGTGACTGGCCCCAGCTCGCGCAGCTCACCGGCGAGACCGGTGCACGAACCCTGCTGCGGGAGGATGGAGTCATTTCGGTATTTATTCGGGAGTACCATTATGACCTCGACACGCCCGACGCGCTAGCCCGCTGGCGCGCGCACAACGGGAACGCCCCGCCGGAGTGATCTCCGGGCGGGGCGTTCTGTCCTGCGGACCTGCGCGGGCGTTCAGGCCGGCGGCAGCGTAGCCGGCGGCAGCGTGGCGGGCGGCACCGCTACCGAATCCACTCCCAGGTCCTCGAAGCGGCGCATGCGCGGCGGCTGTCCCTGCGGGCCCGGCGGGCCGAAGCCCTGACCCATGCCCGGGCCACCGCGGAGACGCATGCCCTGCGGGCCCTGCGGCCCCTGCGGGCCGAAGCCAGGGCCCATCTGGCGCCGCTGCGCCCCGAAGCCAGCTCCCATGCTCGGGTCGTAGCGACGCGGCGGGCCGAAGCCCCGGTCCATGCGTCCGCCACGGAATCCCTGTCCGCGTCCCATGCCGCCGGGGCGCATCTGACCGCGACCGTTGACGCCAGCGCCACCGCGGCGCGCGCCAACCCGGGCACGCAGCATGCCCCGCACGTTGTCCAGCTTGGTCTTCTGGGCCGCGGTTAGCACGGCCCGCGCATCCTGCTGCGCCTTCATGCGGGCAATGACCACATCGTTGCGCTGCTTCGCCATGCGATCGAGCACCGCGCGGGCGTTGGCGAGGTTGCCGTCACCACGCGTGGCGTCCATGAGATCGGCGCGGGCCCGCAGCGCGTCGGCAGGGTTCGGACGCTGTGGCGTGACGCTGGCCAGCGCTTCCAGGCGCTTGACCTGCTCGTCGGTGAGGTCGAGCTGCTGCCGCATGCGCAGGATCATCGCGGCGGGACTGCCACCACGTCCATCACCGGCGCCCTGGCGCAACCGAGGCTGCGCGGCGCCGCGTCCCGCAACGGGCGGCTGCGCCGGTGCGGCCGCGCCCCCCGGCGGCGGGGCCGCCGGACGCGCCTGACGCGCACGCACCTGCCCCTGTGCACCGGCGATGGTCGAGAAGGAGACGGCAGCGGCAAGCGCGCCGATCGCAAAACCAAAGGATGTGCGACGCATCGGAACCTTCCGGGTATGAGGGAACGGTCGCCAGAACAGCGCCCGTGTCACCTGTTTGGACGCGCCCCTGCACCCGGTGTTAATACAGGGCAGGAACCGTGCGCGGCTCTTCACGTTCGCCAACGGCAACCGTCCAACACTGCGGCGGTGTCCTGCGTCCACATAGGCCGACCACTGGGTCGACCTGCCGTGCCGGGTTCCTGCTCCTCCGCTGCACCCTTCCCGACCGCCCGCCCCGAGACCTCGTGGGATCCTGGCTCGACGCCCTCGGCACCTGGCTCTTCAAGTATCCCCCGCGCGCCTTCGCGCGTGGCGACTTCGTGGTGGCACCGGTCGTGCCGCTGCTGGCGCTGCTCGTGGCCGCCGCGCTCATCGTGCTGCTCGTGCTCGTGCTGCACGCGCGCCTGCGCACGCTGCGCCCGCGCGATCGCGCCGTGCTCGCCGTGTTGCGCACCGCGACGGTGCTGGTCGTGCTCGCGTGCCTCCTGCGCCCCGGCCTGGTCATCGCGTCGGCGGTGCCGCAGCGCAACGTGCTTGCGGTGCTCTTCGACGATTCGCGCAGCATGCGCATTCACGACGCGGCCGCCGTGGGCGATGCCAGCCGGCTCGCGTCGCTGCAGAACACCTTCGCCGACACCTCCGCACTGATGCGGTCGCTGGCCTCGCGCTTCGCCGTGCGCCGCTTCCGCTTTGCCGCCGACGCGGCGCCCACTACCGGCGTCGGGGCGCTGCGCGCCGACGGCACCCGCAGCGACCTCGCGCAGGCGCTCGCCACGGTGCGCGAGGACCTGAACGGCCTGCCCCTGGCCGGCGTCGTTGTGGTGAGCGATGGCGCCGACAACGGCAGCAGTTCGCTCGACGATGCGCTGCTGGCCCTGCGCGCACGACGCGTGCCCGTCTACACGGTGGGCGTGGGTGAGGAGCGTTTCGCGCGCGACGTGGCCGTGGAACGCGTGCAGGCACCGCGGCGCACACTCGCCGGTGCGAACAGTCTCGTCGAAGCCGACGTGCGCATTCGTGGTGCCGGCAAGGACCCGGTGACGCTCACCGTCGAAGCCGACGGCCGCGTGGTCGCCACGGAAACGGTGCGCCCCGCCGCGCAGGGGGACCTCGTCACGGCCCGCGTGCGCATTCCGCCGCTGCCCGCCGGCATGCACCGCCTCGCGGTGCGCGTGCGCCCGCTCGCCAACGAGATCGTCACCGAGAACAACGAGTGGCAAACGAGCCTCGAGGTGCGCAGCGGGCCCGATCGCATCCTGTATCTCGAAGGCGAGCCGCGCCCGGAGTTCCCGTTCCTGCGTCGCGCCGTCGCGGCCGATAGTGGCGTCATCGTCGTTGGCCTCATGCGGAGCGCCGAACGCAAGTTCCTGCGCCTCGGCGTGCGCGACAGCCTCGAACTGCTGGGCGGCTTCCCCACCACGCGTGAGGAACTCTTCTCCTATCGCGCGCTCATCCTGGGCAGTGTCGAGGCGAGCTTCTTCACGGTCGACCAACTGCGCATGCTGGCCGATTTCGTGAGCGTGCGCGGCGGTGGCCTGCTCGTGCTCGGCGGGCGCGCGTCGCTGGCCGAGGGCGGTTACGAAGGCACGCCGCTCGCCGATGTGCTGCCACTCACCGTGGGCGCCGGCAAGGTGAATGAGGAGGGGCCGGCGATTCCGGTGCAGGTACGGCCGACGCGTGCCGGCGAGGTGCACCCCGCGCTGCAGTTGCGCGACAACCTCGTTGCGTCGCGCGCCAAGTGGGATTCGATGCCGACGCTCACCATGGTGAATCGCGTGGGTGCGTTGCGCGCGGGGGCGACGCTGCTGCTGTCCGGCCGCACCGAGGACGGCCGGAGCGATGTGCCCGTGCTCGCCTGGCAGCGCTACGGGCGTGGCATGAGCGCGGTGTTCAGCGTGCAGGACTCGTGGCTGTGGCGCATGGACGCGTCGATGGCCGTCGACGATCAGTCGCACCAGACGTTCTGGCGGCAGATGGTGCGGTGGCTGGCCGATGGGGCGCCGGCGCCCTTCGAGCTGGCCGCACAGCCGGGGCGTGTGGCGCCGGGCGAGCCGGTCTCGGTGCGCGCGCAACTCAGCACGCCGCTCTTTGCCGACATCAACGACGCGACCATCACGACGACGGTCACCGCACCGGACGGCCGCACGCAGACGCTGCCGCTCGAGTGGGCGCTCCGCGACGACGGCAGCTACGCGGCGAAGTTCACCCCCGACGACACGGGCAAGTGGACCCTCGAAGCCGTGGCGCAGCGCGGCACCGATTCCGTGCGCACGGCCGTGACCTCACTCCTCGTGGACGAGCGCGGCGCCGATGTGGCGCAGGCCGAGCTGCGCCGACCGCTGCTCGAGCGCATCGCCGACGAGACCGGTGGGCGCTACTACCCCATTGCCGACGCGGCCAAGCTGGCGGACGATGCGGTCTACACGAACGCCGGCGTCACCGTGCGCGAGGCCAAGGACCTGTGGGACATGCCGATCGTCTTCCTGCTGCTCGCGGTGCTGATGGGCGCGGAGTGGGGCTATCGACGGTGGCGGGGGCTGGCATGAGGTACGCGTCGCTGCTGTTGGCCGTTGCCTGTGCCCTGCTGCCCCGTGCGGTGGCCGCACAGCGTACGCATGTGCTCGTGATCGCGGGGCTCTCGGGTGACGCGTCGTTCCGCACCACCTTCAACGGGGCCGTGGACGTCGTGCGCACCGCCGCTCGCACCCGGTGGGGCGTGAGCGATTCGAGCCTGATCGTGCTGGGGGAAGACTCGGTCGCGAGCGCGCGCTACAGCGGACGCAGCACCAAGGAGCAGGTGAGCGCCGCCTTCCTGCGACTCTCCAAGCGCGTGCAGCCGGGCGACGTGCTGTTCGTGCTGCTCATGGGACATGGCAGCGGCGAGGGTCCGCAGAGCAAGGTCAACCTGCCGGGACCGGATGCCACCGCGACGGAGTATGCGGCGTGGATTGCGCCCTTCGCCGCACAGCAGGTGGTGGTGGTGAACACCGCGACGGGCAGTGGCGACTTCGTGCCGGTGCTGGCCGGGCCCGGCCGCGTAGTGCTCACGGCCACGAAGACCGCCATGGAGCGCAACCAGAGCGAGTTCCTGCAGCACTTCGCGCGCGGACTCGCCAGCGACGAGGCCGATGCGGACAAGGATGGTCGCCTGTCGGTGCTCGAGGCGTTCCGCTTCGCGCGCACCGAAGTGGCCAAGAGCTACGAGCGCACGGGGCGGCTGCTCACGGAGCACGCGATCGTGAGCGACTCGATGTTCGCCGGGCGCGTGCGCCTCGGTGGCCAGGCTGCGGCCGCCAATCCGCGGGTCGCGGCGCTGGTGGCCGAACGTCAGGCGCTCGAATCGCAGGTGGCGGTGCTACGCGGCAAGAAGGCGACGATGGACGCCACCGCGTACGAGGCGGAGCTCGAGCGACTGCTGTTGGCCATCGCGGAGAAGACGGCCGCCATCAAGGCGGCGGGGGGCTCGTGATGCGCGCCGCGACGCGGTGGCAGACGCTCGGCTGGCTGTGCGCGACGCTGGCGTGCGCGCCGGTGGCGGCGTGCGCGCAGGAGCCGGCGAGGGCCGCGCGCGCCGCCGAACCCGACCGGTGGCGTGCGGACCTCGCGGCCGCCGAGGCGCTCTCAGCGCGGGGCAATCGCGCGGGCGCGGCGGCCCGCGCGCGGGCTATCACGCAGGCCTTCGAGCAGGGCGGCGCCCGCACCGGCAGCGAGTATGTGTCGGCCGGGCGTGCCTATGTGCTGCAGCGCGCCGGCAACGCCGAGGCGATGCACGCCGCGCTGCGGCTCTTCGACCGCGCCGTGGCCATGGACTCCGGCAACCTCGAGGCGCAGCGGCAGGTCGGGGCGATCTTCTTCGCGTCGTACGCACATCTCGACGCGAAGGCCACGTTCGAGGCGGTCCTCAAGCGCGCCCCCGGGGATGCGGGTGCGCTGCTGGGGCTCGCGCGCATCGAGGAGTACGAAGGCAAGGGCACCACAATGCTGGCGGCGCGGCGTGCGCTCGCCGCCGACGACAAGTCGGCCGAGGCGCTGGCGTTCACGGCACGCCTGTTGCTCGAGGCGGAGACCTTCGACTCCGCCCGCACCTACGCGCAGCGCGCAGTGCAGGCCGACAGCGCACGCCTCGAGGGATGGTCGATCCTCGCCGCGACCGCCTGGGTGACCGGCGACTCGGCCGGGTATCGACAGGCGCTCGCAGCCGCCACCGCGCTGACACCCACGCCGTCGGGGTTCTACGCCGAGCTGGCCGATGCGGCGGTGCGGCAGCGGCGCTACGACGAAGCCGTGCAGCTCGCGCAGCGGGCGGTCTCCCTCGACTCGCTCGACGCACGCGCGTGGGGCGTGCTGGGCACGACGCAGCTTCGCGTGGGCACGATGGACGCCGGGCGCGCGTCGGTGGAGACGGCGTTCCGGGTCGACCCGTTCAACCTGTGGCACAAGAACACGCTCGACCTACTCGACAAGATGCGGGGCTTCCGCACCGTGTCGCGCGGCCGGTTCACGCTAGTCGCGCCGGAGAAGGAAGTCGACCTGCTGGCGCTGTACATGCTGCCGCTGCTCGAGCGGGCGTTCGACTCGCTGTCGGTGCGCTACGGGTACAAGCCGCCTACGCCGGTCCGCATCGAGTTCTACGACATCCATGCCGACTTCTCGGTGCGCACCGTCGGCCTCAACGGTCTGGGGGCACTCGGCGTGAGCTTCGGCTCGCTGCTGGCCATGGATGCGCCCGGTGCGCGCACCAAGGGTGAGTTCAACTGGGGGAGCACCGCGTGGCACGAGCTCACGCACGCGTTCACGCTGGGCGCGAGTGCGCATCGCGTTCCGCGCTGGATTTCCGAGGGACTCTCCGTGGTCGAGGAGCGACGCGCGGCTCCCGGGTGGGGCGCGCGCGCATCGCTGCCGTGGCTGGTGGGGATGAACACCGGGCAGGTGCGTCGCATCAGCGAGCTGAGCGAAGGCTTCCTGCGGCCGCGGTCGCCCATGGAGACGCAGAACAGCTACTTCCAGGCGTCGATGTTCTGCGAGTGGGTGGAGCTCACGAAGGGGGCGAAGGCCCTGCCGGCGCTGCTCGTGGCGTATCGCGATGGGCTCGACACGCCGGGAGCCTTTCGCAAGGTGCTCGGGCTCACGCCGCAGCAGGTGGACGTGCAGTTCGATGCGTGGGTGCGGCAGCGTTTCGCGAAGGACCTCGCGAGCGCCCAGGGGATGACGCCCACCGATTCGGCCGGCAATCGCTTCGTGCGTGTCATGCGGGCTGCGGTGGCGCTGGTGGACGCGCATCCCGACTCGGCGCGCAGGCTGCTCGAGGAGGCGCGGGGCATGATGCCCGAGTACGCGGCCGACGACGGGCCAGCGTGGTACCTCGCACGCATCGCGCTCGCGCAGCGTGATACCGCCGCGGCGCTCGACATGGTGAGCATCGTGACCCGGCGCGACGAGACGGCGTGGGAGGCCAATCGGCTCGAAGCGGCGTTGCGTGAAGCGAAGGGCGACCGTGCCGGCGCGATGGCGGCGCTCGAGCGGCTGCTGTGGATCTGGCCGTACGATGAAGAGGTGCACAAGCGGCTCGCGACGCTGGCCGCGGCGCAGGGCGATCGCGCGCTGGCGGTGCGGGAGCGGCAGGCGGTGATCGCGCTGCGTCCCACCGACCTGCTCGACGCGCGCTACGAGCTCGCGCGCGCACTGGCCGCCGCGGGCGATGTGGCGGCGGCGCGCCGTGAGTTGCTCGCGGTGCTGGAAGAGGCGCCCGGCTTCGAGCGGGCCCAGACGTTGCTGCTGGAACTCCGGCGGGGAGGCGGACGATGACGCGACGACTGAAGCAGACGCGGCGGTGGTGGCAGGCGGCCCCTTGGCGGGGCGCGCGGTGGCGCCCCGTGCTCGCGGCCGCCGCCCTGCTGCTGGCGGGTGAGGCCATGGCGCAGCGGCGCGGTGGCGGCGGGCGGGGCACCTACATCGAGCCCAACGTGCCGTACGACGGGCGGCTCACGTGGGTGCGCATCCGCTACCAGTTGCCCGACTTCAGCGGCATGCGTGGCGGCGGTGAGCCCTGGGCCCACGACTACCCGCGTGGCGAGCGCCACTTCACGAAGATCATCAGTGAACTGTCGACGACGCGCACGCGGACGCTGCAGAGCAACATCCTGACGCTCGACGACCCGCAGCTCTCGCGGTATCCCATCGCGCTCATGGCGGAGCCCGGCTTCTGGCGTCCGTCGGACGCGGAGGTGAACGGGCTGCGCAACTGGCTGCTCAAGGGTGGGTTCATCATCTTCGACGACTTCGCCGGCGAGCACTGGACCAACTTCGAGACGCAGATGCGGCGCGTGTTCCCTGCCCTGCGCCCGGTCGAGATGACCCTCGACCATCCGATCTTCGACGCGTTCTACAAGATCAAGTCGCTGGAGTACTACCATCCGTACTATCGCGGCTTCAAGTCGGTGTGGTATGGCTACTTCGAGGACAACGACCCCACGAAGCGGCTGCTCGCCATCGCCGACTACAACAACGACCTGTCCGAGTACTGGGAGTTCTCCGACGAGGGAATGTTTCCCATCGACATGTCGAACGAGGCGTACAAGATCGGCGTGAACTACGTGATTCACGCGCTCACCCGCTGACCGCGCCTGCCGTCCGCTCTCCCGCTGCTGCCTGCCCTGTTTTCGCGCACTTCGTTCCCCTTCCCGTACCGAGGACCCGCGTGACTGCCCCAGCCATCGACCTGGATCATCTGGACGACGCCGCCCTGGCCGACCGCCTGCAGGGAGCCGGCCAGCGCATTGCCGCCGAACTCCGCAAGGTGATCGTCGGGCAGGATGCGGTGGTGGAGCAGGCGCTCATCGCGCTCTTCGCCGGTGGCAACTGCCTGCTGGTGGGCGTCCCGGGCCTCGCGAAGACGCTGCTCATCTCCACGCTGGCGCGTGCCCTCGACCTCAAGTTCTCGCGCATCCAGTTCACGCCCGACCTCATGCCGAGCGACGTCACGGGCACCGACGTCATCCAGGACGATCCCGCCACCGGTCAGCGACGCCTCGCCTTCATGCCCGGCCCCGTGTTCGCGAACGTGCTGCTGGCCGACGAGATCAACCGCACGCCGCCCAAGACGCAGGCGGCGCTGCTCGAGGCGATGCAGGAGCGGCGCGTGACCGTGCAGGGGCGCACCTACGAACTCGACAAGCCGTTCTTCGTCTTCGCCACGCAGAACCCGATCGAACTCGAAGGCACGTATCCGCTGCCGGAAGCGCAGCTCGACCGCTTCATGCTCGAGGTCATGCTCGACTACCTGCCGGAAGAGGACGAGGTGGCCGTCGTGAAGGCGACCACCGCGCTCCCGCCCGACGCGGTGCAGCCGGTGGTCAGCAAGGCCGAGATCCTCGCCTATCAGCGGGTGGTGCGGCGTCTCCCCATCGCGGACGCGGTGACGCGCTACGCGGTCAAGCTGGTGCGCACGTCGCGCCCGGGCGACGGCGCCCCCGACTATGTGAAGCAGTTCGTGAGCTACGGCGCCTCGGTGCGCGCGGCGCAGGCGCTCGTGCTGGGTGCCAAGGCCCGGGCGTTGCTGCAGGGGCGCGCCAGCCCGAGCTTCGACGACGTGAAGGCGCTCGCGCGCCCCGTGCTGCGCCACCGCGTGCTGGTCAACTTCCAGGCGCAGTCGGAGAAGGTCACCACCGATGCCCTCGTCAACCGGCTCATCGAGACGGTCGGCGTGCCACGCTCGGCACTCTAGGGCACCCGCTCCCGCCGTTCCGCTCCCCTCGTAGTGCTCCCGTAGTTCCGCTCCCGTCACTCCCCAAAGATGCCCGTCGCCCCGGCCGCCTTCCTCGACCCCGCGCTGCTCGCGAAGATCTCCGATCTCGCGTTGCTGGCGCGCACGGTCGTGGACGGCTTCATGCACGGCCAGCATCGCTCGCTGCGGAAGGGCTCATCGCTCGACTTCGCCGAGCACCGCTCGTATCAGCCGGGCGACGACCTGCGGCGCATCGACTGGCGCGTCTACGGCCGCACCGACCGCTTCTACATCAAGGAGTACGACGCCGACACCAACGCGAGCGTGCTCTTCGCGGTAGATACTTCGGGATCGATGGACTACGGCAGCGCCACGGTCACCAAGTTCGTGTACGCGCGCATGCTCGTCGCGAGCCTCGCGTGGCTGTCGCAGTCCCAGGGAGACCGGGTGGGGCTCGCGACGTTCACCGTCGACCTGGTGGACGTGATCCCGCCCAGCGTGCGACACCTGCAGCGCATGCTGCATCAACTGGCGGCGACGCGGGCCGGCGGCAACAGCCGCCTCGTGACCAGCATCGAGAAGATCGGCGTGCTGTCGTCGCGCGCCGGCATCGTCGTGCTGGTCACCGACTGCTACGAGGAGCCGCAGCGCATCGGGCGGGCCATCGACGCGCTCCGCATGCAGGGCCACGACGTGATCGTCTTCCATGTGGTCGACCCGGCCGAGCGCGAGCTGCCCGGCGAGGAGGACACCACGTTCGAGGATGCCGAGACGGGCACGCTGCTCCCCATCAAGCCGGGGGAGCTGCGCACGAAGTACCGCGCGGTCATGCGCGAGCATCATGAGGCCCTGCAGTCACGTCTCGTGGCCGCCGGCGCCGACTATGTGCGACTCGACACCAGCGAGCCGCTCGACCGCGCGCTGCATGCCTACCTCGACATGCGCCTCGCGCGCAGTCGGGTGCGCTGATGAGGAGGCGCTAGCATGGGACTCGGCTTCCTCGTTCCCGCGTTCCTCGCGGGGCTGGCGGGGCTCATCGTGCCGGTGCTGCTGCACCTGCGCCATCGCGACCGCGACCGGCCGCTGCGCTTCCCGTCGCTCATGTTCCTCGAGAAGCTGCCGATCCGCACCGAGCGGCGGCAGCGCATCACCGACTGGCCGCTGCTGCTGTTGCGCCTGCTCGCACTCGCGCTGGTGGCGCTCGCCTTCGCGCGGCCGGTGCTCACCAATCGTGACAGCGCCAGCGCCGACGGCCGCACGAAGGCCGTGGTGCTCCTTGTCGACCGCTCGATGAGCATGGGCTACGGCGCGACGTTCACGCACGCGCTCGACTCGGCGCGCGCCGTCATCGGCCGGCTCGGTGCGGGCGACCGCGTGGCGGTGGTGGCGTACGATGACGCGGCGGAAGTGCTGCAGCGCCTCACGCCCGACAAGGGCGCGGCGCAGGGCGCGCTGCTGCGGCTGACGCCGCAACGGCGCGGCACGCGACTGGCGCCGGCGCTGCGCTCCGCGCGACAGCTCCTGCTCGAGGCGCCGTTCGCGGCGGCCGAAGTCGTGGTCATCTCCGACCTGCAGCGCGCCAGCGCGGCCGGCATCGCCGGCGTCGAGTTGCCAGCAGGCGTCTCGGTGCGCGGTATCGGGGTGGGCCCCGCCACCTGGAGCAACAGCGCGGTGCGTTCCATCGAGGCCAAGCGCGTGCAGAGCGGCACCGGCGCGTCGGCGCGCACGCTGCTCGCGGTCAAGGCGCGCGTGCAGAGCCACGCGTTGGCCGCGCCGCGCGTGGTGACGGCGGCATTGTCGGTGAATGGGCGCGATGCAACCACGCAGGACGCCACGCTCAACAAGGACGGCGAGACCGTCATCACGTTTGCGCCAGTGCCGGCGCCCGACGCGGCCGTGTCGCTGCGCATTTCCCTGCCGGCGGACTCCCTGGCGGCCGACGACACGCTGGTCGCGGTCGTGCCGCGCGACGATGCGCTGCGGGTGGGCCTCGTCGCGCCCGACGATGGCGGCGAGACGCTGTTCCTCGATCGCGCCCTCGCCATCGGACGCGCGCCGGCCGTGGAGCTCGTGCGGCTCACCAGCGCGCCGGGTTCGGCCGACGCGCTCGCGCGCTTCGGCGTCGTGATGTACTGGGACGTCGCGCCGACGCCGTCGGCCGCGCTCACCGAGTGGGTGAACAAGGGTGGAGGCGTGGTGGTGGTGGCGGGACGCCGACTGGCCGCACGACGGGGCGAGCTGGGCGCGTTCCCGGCGGCGCGCATGGTGGGTTTGGCCGATCGCACCGCCGACCGCGGCGGCACCCTGCGCGACGTGCGCCTCGAGCACCCGTTGTTCACGCCGTTCCGCGACGTGCCGGAGGCGCTGCGCAGCGTCCGGTGGTGGCGCTATCCGCGCCTCGACGCCGGCCCGGACGCCGACGTGCTCGCCCGCTTCGACGACGGCGTGCCGGCCATGCTGGAGACGCGCACGGGCGAAGGGCGCACGCTGCTGCTCACGGTGCCGCTCGACAACACCGGCGGCGACTTCCCGCTGCAGCCGGCGTTCCTGCCGTTCGTCCGTCAGCTCGTCATGCACACGTCGGGACGCGACGCCGTGCCGCTCTGGCGCGCGACCGGCGAAAGCTGGCTCGTGCCCACCACGGTGACCGACGCCGTCGTGACCACGCCGGGCGGTCAGCTCGTGCGTCCGCGCGCCGACTCCGGGTTGGCCGCGGTACCGCTCCCCGATGCGGGCATCTACACCGCGTATCGCGAGCGCGCGTCGGGGGAACCGGCCGCGCTGTTGGCGGTGAACGTGACGCCGGCCGAATCGGAGCTCACACCGATGGACACGACCGAGCTGCTGCTGGGCGTGCGCAGTGCCGCCGACACCGCGACCACCGCCGAGGCGAAGGCCGCCGCGGCGGTGTTGTCGCCCACCGAACTTGAACGCCGCCAGAATCCCTGGCGGCTGCTGTTGCTCGCCGCCGCGCTGGTGCTCGTCGGCGAGACCCTGCTGGGCACGCGTGGACGCCGAGGCATGGCGCGACGCGTGGTTGCCACCCCGATGGCCCCGAACGTCACCGCAACCGCGGAGGAACGTCGATGAGTCCCGACCGTCAGCTCCTCACCACCCTTGCCCTGCTGCGCCGGCAGTGGCGCCTCCGCATCGTCCTCGAGTCGCTCGTATGGCTCGTCGCCTCGGCGGTCCTCGCCGTGGGTGCCACCCTGCTGGTGCTGCGCCTGCTCGAAGGCTCTGAGGTGGCGCCGACCATCGCACGGGTGGCCGGCTGGTCGTGCATCGCACTCGCCATCGTGTGGGGGCTCGTGCTGCCGCTGTTGCGGCGTGCCGGCGACGAGCGCTTCGCGTTGTACGTCGAGGAGCACGCGCCCGCGCTGCGGCAGTCGCTGCTCGCCGCTGTGCAGGAGGCGCACATCCCGGACGCGGAGCGGCCGTCGCCGTCGCTGTCGGCGCGGGTGATGAAGCGCGCCGCCGACGCGATCGCGCCGCTCCCGAAGGGCGCCACGCTCGAGCGGCCGCGCATGTTGCGCGCGGCGCAGGCGGTGGTGGGTACGGGCGCGGTGGCCGCGCTGCTCTTCGCCTTCGGTCCGGCGTGGGTGCGCGAGGGCGCACGCTTCCTGTTCGTTCCGTACAGCACCGCGCAGGCCGCCGTGCCGGTACGCAGTGTCGCGGTGGAGCCGGGCAATGCCGTGGTGCCCCGCGGCGGTGCCATCGAGATTCGCGCCGGGCTCGTGGGCTTTGCTGCCGACGGCGCCGAGCTGGTGTTCCGCACGGACACGTCGGGGAGCACGCGCGGCGAGTGGCAGCGCATGCCGATGGCCCCCGAGGCGGACAGCGCGCACTTCCGTTCGCGACTCTTCGACATCGCCACGCGCACCGAGTACTACGTCGAGGCGGCCGAGATCCGCTCCGGCGTGTTCACACTCACGGTGAACGATCTGCCGGCGGTCTCGCGCGTCTCGCTGCAGCTGGCGTTCCCGGCGTACAGCGGGCTCCCGGCCGAGACCATCGAGGATGGCGGCGACGTGGCGGCGATCGTCGGCACGACAGTCACCGTGCGCGCCAAGGTCACCAAGGCCGTGCAGGGCGGCACGCTGCGCTTCGATGATGGCACGACGGTCGCCATGACACCGCAGGGCGACTCGCTGGTGGTGGGGCGCTTCCGCGTGAGCAAGAGTGGGTTCTATCACGTCGACCTGCAGACCACCGATGGGACGTCGGTGGCCGGAGCCGTGGAGTACGTCGTCGATGCCATTCCCGACCGCGCGCCCATGGTGCGGGTCGAGGAGCCGGGGCGTGACACCAAGGTGTCGAACACCGACGAAGTCACGATCGCGGTGCGGGCCTCGGATGACCTCGGCGTCGTGTCGATGGAGCTGCGCTACCGCGTGAATGGCGGCGCCGAGAAGACCGTCGCCATCACCGACAGCGCGTCGCAGCGTCCGCGCGATGCGCAGGGCGCGCACACGATCTTCCTCGAGGAGCTGGGGCTCCAGCCCGGCGACCTCGTCGCGTATCACGCCGTGGCGAAGGACGGCGCGGGGCACACGGGCTCGAGCGACGTCTACTTCCTCGAGGTGCGCCCCTTCGGCAAGGACTATCGCCAGGGTGACACGCGTCAGCAGCAGGGCGGTGGCGGCGGCGGCGGGCAGCAGCAGGACTCGCCCGAGGGCTTCACCGCGCGGCAGCGCGAGGTGGTCGCCGGCACCTTCAACTGGCTGCGTGACAGTGCCTCGACGGCCGACAAGCGGCGGCGCGAGGACATGACGACGCTCGCGATTGCCGAGGGGCGTCTCAAGGCCGATGTGGCGCAGCTCGTCCAGCGCCTCACCGAGCGCGGCGTGGCGTCGAGCGACACGAACTTCAAGAAGATCCGCGACGAACTGGCCAGCGCCGTGACCGAGTTGCAGGGCGCCGAGGAGCAGCTCGGGCGCGTGCGCGGTGGTGACGCGCTGGGCCCCGAGCAGCGCGCATTGCAGCGGCTGCAGCGTGCCGAGGCGATGTACCGCGACGTACAGGTGCAGCAGGGTGGTGGTGGCGGTGGCGGTGGCGGCGGCGGCGGTGGTCAGCAGCGCGCCGAGGACCTCGCCGACCTGTTCGAGCTGCAGACCGATCGCCAGCGCAACCAGTACGAGACGGTGCAGCAGCAGCAGTCGGGCGGTGGTGGCGAGGCGCAGCGTGAGGTCGACGAGACGCTCGAGCGCCTGCGCCAACTGGCCGCGCGTCAGCAGCAGGAGAACGAGCGCATGCAGCGCATGGCCGACGCCATGCGTCAGCGCATGCAGCAGGACGGCGGCGCGAGCAGCGGCGGTGGTGGTGGTGGCGCGCAGGGCGCCTCGGCCTCGCGCGGCGCGCAGCAGGGGCAGCAACAGCGTGGGCAGCAGCAGGCCGGCGCGAACAGCGGCGCGCAGCGCGACCTCGCACGGCAGGCCGAAGAGGAGGCGCGTCGACTCGAGCGGCTGTCGCGCGAGCAGAACAATCCGGAGCTGCAGCGGGCCGCGCAGCAGATGCAGCAGGCTGCCGACGCCATGCGTCGCGCCGCCAGCGGCTCGGGCGCGCAGGGCAGCCAGGCGCTCGAGGAGCTCAATCGCGCCGCGCGCAATCTCGAGGGCTCACGCTCGGCCGAGACCACGCGGCAGATCCAGCAGCTCGCCGACCGCGCGCGCGAGCTCGAGTCGCGACAGCAGGAGATCGCGTCCGGCGTGAAGTCGATGCAGCAGGGGAACGGCGACCGCGCCGAACAGTTGCGGCAGCTCACGCAGCAGAAGGACCAGATGGTGTCGGATGTGAAGAAGCTCGAGGCCGACGCCGACCGACTCGCGCGCGACGCGCGCCGCGAGCAGCCCAAGGCGGCGGGCAAGGTGGCCGAAGCGGCAGAGACCATTCGTGACACCCGCGTCGCGGACAAGCTGGAGTTCTCCAAGCAGGTCGCTCGCGGCGGCTCGCAGGAGTACGCCGGCGCGTTCGAAGCGCAGATCGGCGAGAACCTGCGCGACGTCGCGGATCGGCTGCGGTCGGCACAGGGCTCGCTGCAGGGTGAGTCGGAAACGCGACGCGCCGACCGCACGCTCGACCGCACGCGCGATCTGGTGCAGGGGCTCGAGCAGCTCCGTCAGCGCGTCGCGGATCGTGGTCAGCAGGGGCAGCAGGGGCAGCAGGGCCAGCAGGGCCAGCAGGGCCAACAGGGCCAACAGGGCCAGCGCGGCCAGCAGGGCCAGCAGGGCCAGCAGGGCCAGCAGGGCCAGCAGGGCCAGCAGGGCCAGCAGGGCCAGCAGGGGCAGCAGGGGCAGCAGGGCCAGCAGGGCCAGCAGGGGCAGCAGGGCCAGCAGGGCCAGCAGGGTCAGCAGGGGCAGCAGGGGCAGCGCGGCCAGCAGGGTGGGCAGGCGGGCGGCAATCAGGGCGGCGGCAATCAGGACGGCGCCGCGCGGATGGGCGGCCCGTATCAGGGCGGCCAGATGCGCTCGGGCGAGTACACGCCGGGTGGTGCGCCGCGCGGCTACATCCCGACGCAGGACGCCGCGCAGTTCGCGCGCGAGTTCCGCCTGCGTCGTGAGAACGCCGAAGAGCTGCGGCGCGAGGCGGCGCAGCAGGGGCTCGACACGCGGGAGCTGGATCGCGCGATCGAAGGGATGCGCCAGCTCGAGAACACACGCGCCTTCGGCGATCCGCGCGCGCTGGATGCCCTGCAGGCGCAGATGCTCGAGCGCCTCAAGGACTTCGAGTTCGCGACGCTGCGCGCGACCGGGATGGGAACGGATGGACGACCGGCAGCGGGGGCACGCGCGACGGTGCCGGCCGAGTATCGGGCGTTGGTAGAGGAGTACTACCGATCGCTGGCGCGTCGGAAGGAGAACCGCTGACGGCGCACGCTGCGAACGGCGCGCACTGCGAACTGCGCAAGCCGTGACGGCGTGAGCGTCGAGGAGCGACAGGCGTCACGGCGTACGCGCGAACAGCGACAGGCTCGACGGCGGTGACGGTTGGACGACGGGTACTGCGGGGCGGGCTGACTACGGGGAACGACGGTGGGCGCCGGCTTTGCCGGCGCCCTTGTCGTTCCGACCACGGGTACCACGGGTACCACGGGTACTACGGGGTGCAACGGAGTGGGGTGGGGTGCGTGGAAATGATGACGGCGGTGCGCGGAGGGCGTGCTATCGTCGCGCATGGCAGACTCCCGCAACCTTCGCGTACTCGACGCGGCGTTCCAGCTCGTCGCGCGGGTCCATGTCGCGGCCGACCACCTCGATGTCGATCGGGTGCCCGGACTCCGCAACCAACTGCTACGCGCGGTCGACTCCGTGCCGGCCAACGTCGCTGAGGGCGCGCGCCGCGCATCGCGTGGCGATTTCGCCCGGTTCCTGCGCATCGCGCTCGGGTCGGCCGACGAAGCCGGCACCCATCTGCGCATCGCGTGGCACGCGCAGGCGCTCGACACGCCCGAGTATCACGCCTCCGAACGGCTGCGTGTGACGGTGTGCAAGATGTTGTACCAGCTCATCAGGTCGCTGGAGGAAGCAGACGCCCACACCCACAACTCGAAGTCCGCGTGACCCCCGTTTCACCCGTAGTACCCGTAGTCCCCGCGCCAGCGAAGCGCCGCGCCCCGTAGTACCCGTAGTACGACTGCCACCGCCGTCGAGCCTGTCGCTGTTCGTGCGTACGCCGTGACGCCTGTCGCCCCTCTCCGCTCACGCCGTCACGGCTTGCGCAGTTCGCAGTTCGCAGTTCGCAGTCGCCGCCGTCAGCTGTTCCCCGCACTATTCCACAGTCGTCTCGTCACTCCCAGCAACACCAGTCCCGCCAACACGAACAGCACCGTCAACCCTACCGCCAATCCCGTGCGGCTCGGGTCTCCCATCGCGTACAGGCCGTTGCCGATCGCGAAGAGCGACGCCCAGATCACGACACACCCCGCGATCCACCCGACGAACGACGCGCCGAGGTGATTCTCCTGCGCCGTCTCGGCCGCACTCACGCCCGCGGACGCGCGCACGGCGGTCCACCCCGGTCCCGCCGGCTTCACCTTGCGCACGAACGCCTCGAGCGTGGCACGCTCGGTGGACGGCGCGACGTACGCGGCAATGAGCCACGCCACCGTCGTGATCCCCACCTGCACGATCGTCTGCACCGCGAAGCCCGCGTCGGGCATCAGCTTGGGCACCAGCAGCGACGTCACGAGCGACGCCACCATTGCCACGATCTCGCACCACGCCGACACGCGCCACCAGAACCAGCGCACGATGTACAGCAGCCCCGTGCCCGCGCCGATCGAGAGGAGCACCTGGAACGCCTGCTGCGCGCTGCTCATCGTCAGGCTCAGCAGCGCCGCCACGACGTAAAGCAGTATCGTGCAGAGCCGCCCCGCCATCACGTAGTGCGCCTCGGTGCCGTCCTTCTTCATGAAGCGCCGGTAGAAGTCGTGCACCAGGTACGACGAGCCCCAATTGAGGTGGGTGAGGATCGTCGAGGAGTTGGCCGCGAGCAGGCCGCCGATCATGAGCCCCACGAAGCCCACCGGCAGGAACTTGAGCATGGCCGGGAAGGCCGAATCGTGGCCGATGAGCGTCGCGTCGGCGTTGGGGAAGGCCGCCTGGATCGACGCGAGGTCGGGATAGACGATGATCGAGCAGAGGGCCGTGATGATCCACGGCCATGGGCGCAGCACGTAGTGCGCGAGGTTGAAGAAGAGCGTGCCGCCCAGCGCATCCTTCTCCGACTTCGAGGCCAGCATGCGCTGGGCGATGTAGGAGCCGCCGCCGGGCTCGGCGCCCGGGTACCAGTTCGCCCACCAGCTCACCGCGATCGGCAGGATGAAGATCATGAGCGCCAGTTCGGACATCCCGAAGTTCGGGAGCAGGTCGAGCACCGGCTGTCCCGAGCCGTCGGTGACCGACATGACCGGCTGTGCATTGCCGCTCGACACGACCTGCTGGTTCGCCAGCTTCTCGATGAGCAGCGTGAGGCCGCGGGAGGCGCTGGCCTCACCGGCGAGGCGCCGGCCCACCTCCACCAGCGAGAACCACGCGGCCGCGAACACCGCCGTCATCTTGATGAAGAACTGGATCATGTCGATGACGAGCACGCCCCACAGCCCCGAGTGCGCGGCGAACGCCACGTTGAGGAGCCCCGTGATGACGATCGTCTGCCACGGCGCGAGCCCGAAGAGGATGTTGGCGATCTTGCAGGCCGCCAGCGTCACCATCCCCATGATGAAGCAGTTGAAGAACAGGCCCAGGTACACGGCGCGGAAGCCGCGCACGAGGCTGGCCTCGCGGCCGGAGTAGCGCAGCTCGTAGAACTCGAGGTCGGTGAGCACCCCCGACCGGCGCCACAGCCGCGCGAAGAAGAACACCGTGGCAATGCCCGTGAGCACGAACGCCCACCACTGCCAGTTGCCGGCCACGCCGTATCGCCGCACCTGCTCCGTCACCCAGTTGGGCGTGTCCGAGGAGAAGGTCGTCGCCACCATCGACAGGCCCGCCAGCCACCACGGCACCGAGCGGCCGGAGGCGAAGAACTCGGTGGTGTTGGCGCTCGAGCGGCGGGCGAGGAACAGCGCCGGCAGGAAGCAGACGAGAATGGACGCGGCAGCGATGAGCCAGTCGATCCAGGAGATCGTCATCGGGCACTGGTGCGGCCGCAGGGCGCGGCGGGGAAACGATCGCGGCCGGCCCGGGGTGGGCGCGCCGCGCGGGGGTGGGTATGCGGGCGGAATGTGGGGGCGGGGCCACCCCGGGGCAACGCGCCCCTCCCCGTGGAATGTCCAGAATCCGGTCAGGCGCTCTGGCTCGCTCAAGCCATACGCGTCAGCGCCCGACCCTCCTTCGTACGAGCGCGCCCAGCACCGAAGCCGGTGGTGGCCGCCGATGTCCGCTTGAGTCCGACCATGTCGCTGGACACCACAACCCGGATGCTTGCCCCCTTCCTCGACGGCTTCGGCCCCGAGGAGCTGGATCGCATCCCCTTCGGCATCATCCGACTCGACGCCGACGGCGTCGTGCAGGCGTGCAACCGTGCCGAAGTGCTGAACGCCAACTACCCGCAGCCGGTCGTGGGTCGCCGCTTCTTCACCGACGTGGCGCCCAGCGCGCGGACGCCGGAGTTCCATGGGCGTTTCCTGCAGGCGTTCGCGCAGGAGCGCTTCGACGAGACCTTCGCCTTCACCTTCGCCTGCGGAGCCATGCCGCGGCGCGTGCTCGTCCGCATGTACTTTGCCGGCCGCACCGACAGCCTGTGGGTGTTCACCGCGCGCCCCGACGGCTCGGCGCTCGGCCTGCGACCGTTCGACGACTACCCACCCCGGAATCTCGACGCCCAACCGGACGCCGAAGCCGGCCAGGCGGCCTAGCGCGACGGCGTCTCGCCGTCAGCTCCACGTCACAGTGCGGACGCGCGACGTTTCAGTGCGGGCCCGCCGAGCCCGCTGACGGGCGCACCGCGCCGCGGAGCAGGTCGAGCCGGAGTTCGGCCCAGCCACCCACATTGACGTACTGCACCCGCAGCCGATGCGCGCCCCCCGCCAGCGAGGCGTACGCGGGGCGGGTCTCGTGCGGCGTCCAGTCGTCGATGACGAGCACATCGTCCACCCACACCCGCACCGCGTCGTCGCTCAACGCCCGCAGCGTGTAGCGTCCGGCGGGCAGCGTCACCGCGCTCTCGGCCTCCAACGCGAGCCGCGAGGCCGGCATCGCCGCGTCGCGCGGACGCGACCAGAACCAGTCGAGACGCGACGCCGTACGCTCGGCGCGCGGCGTGCCCCGCAGCAGGCGCGCGAAGGCGTCGGGCGCGGTGAACGGGTCAGTGCTGTCGGCGTAGGCGAACACGCGTTGCGTCCAGTGCTGCACGGGCTCGAAGCGACCATAGCGGAACAGGACGGGCACGCCGGCGGCCGTGCGCACACCACGCGGCGACGTCGTCGCACCACCGCGATACGTGAGCGTCACCTCCCAATCGCCCACACTGTCTGCGTGGGGCGTGACCACCAACGTGTCGCCCACGCGCCCCGCACGTGCCGACAGCCGCTGCACGCCGCGCAGGTGCGCCACCTGCCATCGCCCGGCCGGCCCGAGCACGCGGAGCCGCAGCGGCACCGCGCGCGTGCTGTCGAGCGGCCACAGCTTGGGTGACTGCCAGTCGTACGGGCCCCACGCGTCCACGACGATCGCACTGCGGTCGCGCGACGCCGCCGCGCTCGCGGGCCAGCGCCGCGGTTCGTTGGCGATGGGGCCGACGCGCCACCACGCGGTCGTCGGCACGTTGCGCGCCGGGTCGCAGGGCGTGCTGGTCGTGTCCGCGAACTCGTTGCGGCTGGTGTCGAGCGCGGAGGTGTTCGCGATGCGCCACGGCTGCGGCACGCGCGCGAAGCGGTTCTCGACAATGCGCCAGTCACGGCTCCGCGTATCGCGATGCTTCGGATACCCCCAGTCGCTCGGCTCTATGCTGTCGGCCCAGAGGCGGATGCCCAGCGTGTCACCGGCAAAGCGGTTGCCGCCGATGGTGTTGTCCTGCCCGTGTTCGATGGCGATGGCGATGCGGTTGTCGGCGAAGCAGTTGCCGACGATGCGCGACCCGAAGCTGTAGCCGCCCCAGAGGCCGTGCGTGCTCCCCACGACGCGATTGCCGATGAACTGATTGCGGCTGAAGGTGGCCTCCATGCCGTTGGTGGGCGCGTAGGAGAAGTCGTTCATGACGAACGTGTTGTCGTTCGACCCACCCTGCCCCGTGTCCATCGTGTGCTGCCCGGCCCAGAGGAAGAGGCCGTCGCCGCCGTGCGTCATGCTGTTGTACGCCACCAGGTTGCCGGTGCACTGCTCGAACATGAGCAGCGCCGCCGAGTCCTGCCCGCGCTGGAAGAAGCCGAGCGAGGAGCCGCGCACCGCGTAGTCGACCCGGTTGTGGATGATGCGATTGTCGCGCGCGCGATAGAGCCCGATGCCGAGCCCCGAGTTGAACGAGAAGTCGTTGTCGCGGATGTCGAGCGAGTCGCCGCGCGTGACGAGCAGGCCGTTCATCGACTGGCGCACCGTGTTGCGGTGCAGCACGCCCCCGGTCACCCCCTCGAGATAGATGCCCGCCCCGAAGCGCATCCACTCGCGCGCCTCGTTGCGATGGAACGACAGCCAGTCGTTGAGGCTCTCGTGCTCGACGAGACTGAACAACATGGGCTTCCAGCTGTGACTGAAGTCGTTGTCCTCGAGCGTCAGCCGCTGCACGCCTCGCGCGAGCACACCAAAGCGGTAGCCGCGCGCGGTGAGACCGCGCACGCGCACATCGGCGCCGCTGTCGATGCGCACCGCCACCCCACGTGCGGCATCCGGCGCACTGTCCGCCGGCATGCCGATGAACGTGACGCCGCGCAGGTCCACCGTGATGTCGCGGCCGCGCACCACCAGCACGGCCGAGTCGAGCGAGGCGTGCGCCGGCAGGCGGTACA
Source organism: Gemmatimonadota bacterium (assembly GCA_020161135.1). Lineage (GTDB taxonomy): Bacteria > Gemmatimonadota > Gemmatimonadetes > Gemmatimonadales > Gemmatimonadaceae > Gemmatimonas. The sequence goes on from JAIUOB010000001.1 coordinate 178,359, forward strand.
CACCGGGGCGCACCTTCACCGACCGTGTGATGACCATCCCCACGCGGGGCGTCACCACCGGCTGCATGCTGGGCGGAGCCCCCCGCTCCCGTCCCCCTGCAGGGCCTTCTGCCTTCTCCCTGATCCGCTCAGGCGATCCGGCCGCGACACCGAGCGCCAACATGATTGCCAGCGTCACACCCACCGCCGCACCCTCGCGCAATACGCCGCATACGCGTCCGGGAACCGCTCGTGCAGATGCCGCTCCTCGCGCGCGATGACCTGCGTGCGCAGCGTGACCAGCACGACCGGCAGGAGCAACGGCACCCACCACGTGCCCATGAGCAGCGACGCGCCCACGTAGAACACCGTCATCCCGAGATACATCGGGTTGCGCGTGTAGGCGTACACGCCCGTGTCCACCACCAGCTTGGCAGGGCGGTTGGGATAGACCGCCGTACGGAAGCGCCGAAACGTCAGGATGCCGGTGTACATCAGGCCGAGCCCGAGCACCGCCAGCACGAAGCCGACGGCGCGCACCGCCGTCACGTCGGGCATCGGTGGCAAGGGGACGAACCGCTGCAACGCGGCGCCCACGCCGAGGCCTCCTGCGAACAGGATGGGCGGCGGGAAGGGTACGGCGGGCCCCAGATCGCGCGGCGGTGTCGACATGCGCTGCAGTTTGCAGCACGTGTCACGAATGAGCCAGTCGAACCACGCGCAGGCTGTGTACGTTGGAGCATGATGCCAATCACACTGACCTCCTTGGGAGTGCGCTGCCTGACAGCAGCGCTGTGCCTCCTCGCCGGCGCAGCCGGACACGCCGCTGCGCAGCACCGCCCCAGTTTCGACGCCGAGCTGTTCGCGCAATGGACCAGCGTCGATTCGCGGCGCGCGCGCGGTGGCCTGTGGCACGCGGCGGCAACCGTGTCGGTGCCCGTCGTGCAGCGCGGCGCCTTCGCGTGGGTGGCGAGCGGCCAGCTTGCGTCGGTCGTGGAGCGTGGCGGTGAGGACGCCACCTGCCTCATCCTTCCAGGCGGCGAGTGCCGCGGCTCGATGGACGTCATGCCCAGGGGCGCGCTGCTCACCGGCGTCGCGTTCCGCGACGGGCCCCTCGTACTGCGGCTGCAGGGCGGCGCCGCGCGCTACGACCGGGAGTTCGAGGGCGGCACCTCCGCACCGCAGCTCCGCCTCGATGCGACGTTCCTGGCGCGCAGCCGCGTCGGCGTCACCGTCTCGGCGTCGCGCGCCTGGCTCCCGGACTACCTGGGCGCGTCACTCGGCATGACGGCCGTCGGGGTGGGCATTCGCGTCGTACCGCATCGGTAACGGCCGCGACGCGACGGACGCACCACCTCTCGCGTTTCGTCGCCGGAGGCGTAGCGTAGGGCATGGACCGCCGCCTCTTCCTCGCCGACCTCACGAAGTACGCCGCGCTCTGCGCGACCGTCCCCAACATCTGGCGCGTCACGTCGCGACCGCGCTTCGCCGACGACCCCTTCACGCTCGGTGTCGCCTCGGGTGATCCGACGCCCAACGGCGGCGTGCTCTGGACCCGGCTCGCGCCCCGGCCCCTCGAACCCGAGGGCGGCATGGAGAGCCGCACCGCCGTCGACTGGGAAGTGGCCGAGGATGACGCGTTCACGAAGATCGTGCAGAAGGGGCGTGCGGCCGCAGTGCCGGAGCTCTCCTACAGCGTGCACGTCGACGTGACCGGTCTCGCGCCGGATCGCTGGTACGTGTACCGCTTTCGCGCGGCCGGTGCGAGCAGCCCTGTCGGCCGCTTTCGCACGGCACCAGCCGACGGTGCGCGCGTGCCGCTGCACATGGCCTTCATGTCGTGCCAGCGGTGGGATCAGGGACTCTTCACCGCGCTCGGGCACCTCGCACGTGAGGAGCAGCTCGACCTCGCCGTCCATCTTGGCGACTACATCTACGAAGGCGGCAGCCCGGCCAGTGCCGTGCGCAAGCATGTGGGGCTCGAGATCCGCACGGTGGACGACTACCGGCGCCGCTACGCGCAATACAAGACCGACCCGCTGCTGCAGGCCGCGCATGCGCGCTGCCCGTGGCTCGTGGTGTGGGACGACCACGAGGTCGACAACAACTACGCCGGCGCGCGCGGCGAGAACGGCATGGAGTCGGTGGAGCAGATGCGGGCGCGTCGTGCCGCCGGCTATCAGGCGTGGTGGGAGCACCAGCCGGTGCGGGTGCCGCGCGCGCAGAGCTGGGCCGATCTCACCATCACGCGGTCGGTGTCGTGGGGCGCACTCGCGCGCCTCTGGATGCTGGACAGTCGGCAGTATCGCGACGTGCAGGCGTGCGGTGGTGCGTCGTCCGCGCTGTGCGACGAGGCGACGGACCCGCGGCGTGGCCTGCTGGGCTCCGCACAGGAGCAGTGGCTCGTCGACGGACTGGGCGCGTCACGCAGTCGCTGGCAGGTGCTCGCCAACCAGGTCATGATGGCACCGTACGACAGTGCGGCAGGCGCCGAGCTGCGCGTGTCCATGGACCAGTGGAGCGGCTATCCCGTCGCACGCGACCGCCTGCTGGGCGCGATCGCGAAGCGTGCGCCCAATCGCACGGTGGTGATCACGGGCGACATTCACAGCAGTTGGGTGAACGAGCTGCACAGCGACTTCGCGCGCCCCGATCGTCCGGTCATCGGTGCCGAGTTCGTGGGCACCAGCCTCTCATCGGGCGGTGACGGCGGCGAGACCCCCGCGACGCGGCTCGACGCGATGCGCAAGGAGAACCCGCACCTGCGGTGGTTCCAGAATCGCCGCGGCTATGTGCGCTGCCGCGTCGACGAGCAGACGTGGACCACCGACTATCGCAGCGTGCCCTTCGTGGAGAAACCCGACGCGCCCATCGTCACGGCCTCGAGCTGGCGGCTCGAGCACGGCCGGCCGGGCATCACCAAGGTGTAGGGCCGTCCCTACGTCCGCGCCCGCTCCGGTACGATCGCGCTGAACTCGCGCGTGGGCATCCGCCCGCCGCCACGCAGTGCCTGGATCACATCGTCGGCGCGGTCGTCGTCACAACCCGCCGAACGCAGGCTGTGGTACGCCATGCCGAAGGCGAGCTCACGTTCGCCCATGAGCGCCTTGCTCACCCCGAGCTGTTCGAACAGCTCCTGCTCGGTGTCGGCGTGCGTGCGCACGATGATGTCGATGTCGGGGTTCTTGGCGCGCGCGAGCTCGATGATGTGGCGCGCGTGGTACGGATCGGGGCTGGCGATGACGAGCAATCGCGCGAACTCGGGGCGCGCATGCTCGAGGATGCCCGGACGCGTGGCGTCGCCGTACACCGAGGTCACGCCCAGTGTGCGCATCGCATCCACGACACGGCGATCCTGGTCGATGGCGATGAACGGGATGCCGACGCGCTGGAACGCCTCGCCGATGGTGCGCCCCACGCGACCGTAGCCAATGAGAATGGCGTGGTGCGCCGGCGTTGCCATCCAGAGGTCGGTGTGCGTCATGCGCGGCGCCTTCTGCCGCTCCAGCCGGTCGAGGAGCCGCGGATGGTTCGACAGCCAGATCGACAGCCGCTCGAGCAGTGCGAAGAGCAGCGGGTTGAGCACGATGGTGCACAGCGCCGCCGCCAGGATGAGGCTGCGCCCCTCGATGGGCAGCACCCCCAGCGACACGCCGAGCCCGGCCAGGATGAACGAGAACTCGCCGACCTGCCCGAGACTCGCGCCCAGGCGCAGCGACGCCCCCAGCGGGTGGCGCAGCAGCACCAGCAGCACGGTCGAGGCCACCGTGTTGCCGAGGATGACCACCGCCACCGTGGCCGCGACGCGCAGCGGCTCGTTGATGAGCACCAGCGGGTCGACGAGCATGCCCGCGGACACGAAGAAGAGCACCGCGAAGGCGTCCTGCAGCGGCAGGGCGTCCGCGCCCGCGCGATAGCTCAGGTCGGATTCGCTGATCACCACGCCGGCCACGAACGCGCCCAACGCGAAGCTCACGCCGAACAGCGCCGCCGCCCCCACCGCCACGCCCAGCGACACCGCCAGCACGGCCAGCGTGAACAGCTCGCGCGAGCCCGTGCGCGCGACGTGCGTGAGCAGCCATGGCACGACGCGTCGCCCCACCGCCGCCATGAGGCCGATGAACGCCACCACCTTCACGATGGTGAGACCCACGACCATGGCGAGGGCCTTGGCATCGGCCGCCGTCGCGGCAGCGCCCCCGTCGAGAGCCCCCAGCACCGCCGGCAGCAGCACGAGCGCCAGCACCACACCAAGGTCCTCGACCACCAGCCACCCCACCGCCACGCGGCCGTCGAACGAGTCGAGCAGCCCGCGATCCTCGAGCACACGCAGCACCACCACCGTCGACGCCACACTCAGCGACAGGCTGAAGACGAGCGCCGCCGACGCGTCCCACCCCCACGAGCGGGCCAGCGCGTAGCCGATGCCCACCGCGACGAGCATCTGCAGCACGGCGCCCGGCAGCGCGAGACGGCGCACCTTCATGAGGTCGCCGGGGGAGAAGTGCAGCCCCACGCCGAACATGAGCAGGATCACACCAATTTCCGCGAGCTGCTGCGCGAGCTCGACATTCGCGACGAAACCGGGCGAATGCGGACCAATGGCGATGCCGGCCAGCAGATAGCCCACCAGCGGCGGCAGTTTCACCTTCGTGGCCAGGAAGCCGAAGATGAACGCCACACCGAAGGCGCCGGCCAGCGTGAGCAGAAGCGGGGTATGCAGGTCCATGAGCGACGCGAAAGCTAGCCGCTCCCGCGCGCCCGGGTGGCGGCGGGCGTACCTTTCGCACACCATGACCACCCTTCGTGCACTCGCCCTCCCGGCCCTCGTGGCCACGCTGCTCTCCGCCTGCGCATCCGGCCGCGGCGCCCCCGCTGCCGCCGCGACCACCGATGTCGCCGCGGTTCGCGTGTACGACACCAAGGCCCAGCGCTTCGTCCCGTGGCGCACGTTCGCCGATGCGATCGCGACGAAGGACCTGGTGTTCTTCGGCGAGCAGCACGACGACCCCGCCACGCACGCCGCGGAACACGCGGTGTTGGCGGCGCTCGGCGAGCGTCGCGAGCACGTCGTGCTCACCCTCGAGATGTTCGAGCGCGACGTGCAGCCGCTGCTCGACCAGTATCTCGCCGGCACGATCAGCGAAGCCAACTTCCTCGCCGGCGCGCGGCCGTGGGATCGCTACACCACCGACTACCGCCCCATGGTGGAGCTGGCGCGCGTGCGTGGCTGGCCGGTGGTGGCGGGCAACGTGCCGCGCCGCCTCGCGAGCGCGGTGAGCCGCCGCGGGCTCGCCCTCCTCGACACGCTCAACGCCGCCGACAAGCGGTACATGGCGCGCGAGCACCAGTGCCCGAAGGACACGTACTATGAGAAGTTCGCCGAGACCATGAAGGGGCACGGCGCCGGCGGTGGCCCGCCCACGGCGGCCGATGCGGCCGCCATGGCGCAGATGACCGACCGCTTCTACGAAGCGCAGTGCGTGAAGGATGAAGCCATGGGTGAGGCCATCGCGGACGCGTTCGCCAAGGCGCCCAAGGGCACCGTCGTGCTGCAGGTGGACGGTGCGTTCCACAGCGACTTCGGCCTCGGCACCGCCGAGCGCGCGCGGCGTCGGGCACCGGGGGCGTCGAGCGTGATCATCACGGGCGTGCCGGTGGCCGATCTCGCCAAGGCCGCTCCGGGCGAGCACGCGAAGAAGGCCGACTACCTCATCTTCACGCGCGCGCCGAAGTAAGGACGGCACCGGGGCGGCGCCGCGCCGAGCTGCGCCGCCCCGACGTGACGGGTTCAATCCCTATGCGGCGACGGCGGTGTCCAACGGTCATCCCTTCCCATCACCGATGACCGCCTTTCGTTCGCGCCGCCTCGCCGCACTGCTAGCCGCTACCCTCGCCAGCCCGCTCCCCGCGCAGCGCCCCGCACTCACGCCTGCGGCCATTCGCGAAGACCTCGCCGCGTTCCGCAGGCAGTTTCTCGGGGTGGACAAGTCCTATGCCGCGCCGGCGCGCGCCGAGGCGGAGTCGCGCCTGGCGCGACTGGAAGCGGCGGCCGACACGCTGCACGCGCCGTTTCTCGAGATCGAACTCGCACGCATCGCGGCGCTGGCCGACAATGGGCACTCGGCGGTGGCGGGGGGCCGCTGGCCGGCGCGCTTCAATCACGTGGGCATCGGGCTGACCCCGTTCGGCGAGGAGTTCCACGTCCTCGTGGCGCGCGACGCCACGCGAGACCTGCTCGGCGGTCGGCTGGTCGCCATTGACGGTCACGACATCACGGCGCTGCGCACGGCCGCGCGCGCCTTGCGCGGCGGCACAGCGGCGTTTCGTGATCGCTTTGCCCCGTTCCTGTTCGAGAGTCCCGAACTGCTGCACGCGGCGCGCATCGCGCGTGAGCCGGGCGCGGCCACCTACGAGTTCGTGCTGCCCGACGGGCGTCGCGTGTCGCGCCGGCTCGCGGCCGAGGCGCCGGACAGCACGCGGCAACCGGTGTCCACGCGCCGCTGGCTGATGCCTGAGCGCGGCAACATGACCGACACCGCGTGGCACACGCTGCTCTCACCGGCGCAGGCCTCGTGGGCGCTGCGCGAGCCGCCCAACCCCTTCCGCTGGCAGGCCGTGCCGGAGCTCGAGGCACTGCAGGTCGAGTTCCGCATGAACGTCGATGCGCCGGGGCGGCCCATCCTGTTCTTCGTGAGCGAGGTGGAGCGCGAAATCGCGAAGCAGCAGCCGCGCCACGTCATCCTCGACATGCGGCACAACGGCGGCGGCAACCTCAACACCACCCGGGGCTTCGTGCAGCGCCTCGCCGCGAACACCCCCGGGCGCATCTTCGTGCTCACCAGCCCGTGGACGTTTTCGGCCGCCATCTCCACGGTCAGCTACCTCAAGCAGGCCGCGCCCGACAAGGTCGTGATCGTGGGCGAGGAGCTCGGCGATCGCCTCGAGTTCTTCGCGGAGGGACGTCCCACCACGCTGCCCCACAGCGGCATCGTCGTGGGGCTGGCCACCGAGCGTCACGACTACCGCGGCGGATGCGCCACCTTCAAGGACTGCCACCGCGCGGTCGTGCAGAATCCCATTCGCGTGCCGACGCTCGCGCCCGACGTGCCGGCACCGTGGACGTTCGAGGCGTATCGGGCCGGTCGTGACCCGGCGATGGACAGCGTGGCCGCGATGATCCGCCGCCGCTGAGCACCGGCGAACGCCTAGCCGTCGTAGCCGCGCTCGAGCAGGAAGGCGCGCACCTTCTCCGGGTTGCGCTCCACTTCGACGGTGCCCGGGCGCAGCCCTGTGCGGAACAGGATGCCGCGCCCTGCGCCCGACGCCACCACCACGGCATCGGTGGTCACGCACACCACCTCGGCGCTCTGCGAGAGTTGCGCGGGGTGCCCGGAGAAGTGCATCGACGACCCCTCACGCAGCCCCTCGCCAGTCATGGCGCCATGCGGCTCGCTCCAGGTGACGCCGGTGAAGAGCACGACGTCGTTGCCACCCTCGATGAAGTCCTCGACCGGCACGCCGAGGATGCCGGGTGACGGCTCGACCTCGGCGCGAATGCGATAGGCGTCGAAGAGCGCCTCCACTTCGGCCGTGTCGATGCCGAGGCGCACGGCGCGGCCATCACGCAGGATGACCGTGACTTCGTGGTCGGCGACGGCCATGCCGCGCCACGCACTGCGCAACTGCCGCAGCGCTTCCGTGGTCTCGGTCGTGGCCTGGAATCGGTATTCGCGCAGGGGGTCCTCGTGTGACGTTCCCTGCGGAATCTAGAGGCTACTCCGCGCGACGAAACGCGTGCGCGCGGCGCAGCCGCCACGGACCGCCGGGTTCACGGGCTTCGGTGCGCAGCGCCATGGTGCCGGCTCCCACCTCGAGCGTCTCCCGAATGCGCACGGGCTGATCGTCCTCCGTGCCGTCGACTTCGAGCACGAGCCGCAGCGGTGCGCCGTCGGTACCGCCGGCCACTTCACGCACGGCGAACGCCGGGCCGTGCGGCGCGGACGAGGTGCCGACGCGGGCGAGACGCATCGCGCGGTCGAGGTGCAGGTGATCGACGGTGGGCAGGGGGGCGTTGTCGAGCGTGGCGTAGCGCAGCTCGAGGCCGTCACTGTCCGGCGCGGGGAGCACCTGGAGCCGGGCCGGCTGGGTCTGGAGGACGCTTCCCTCGGCGTCGAGCGGGGTGGTGAGTGTCCCCTGCCACCGCCCCACGAGGGTGGTATAGAGCTGGTCGCGCGGTGCGGGCGCCGTCACGCGCGCGGCTCGCGCGCAGGCGGCCAACGCCAGCGAGCTCGCCAAGATGAGCGCGGCAACACGCAGCGCACGCGCGGCCATCGGGTGGGGGGACATGTGGCGCAGACGAGGGAGGGGATGCAGCGGGAGGCGACTGGCCTTTCAGTATCTGGGACACGAGGCTCCGGCAAAGGGTTGCAGTGCCTGTTTGCCGGAGCGTCACAGTGTGAGCCTACGCGGCGAGCGCGGCGTTGGTGCCACAGTTGCTGTCACAGTCGTGCAGCACTCGGCGATGTGAGCGCGGCGCGACGGTTTGCGACTGCGCGCACGCGGCCGAGTGGTGTGACGCGCGCAGCCCGCAGACGGCGGCGTTCCAAAGTCCGGATATCGCCAGTGTTCCGTCTGGCACGAACTGTGCTGTGAATCACGCTATAGGTTGGTCCCCCCTCCATGGAGCTCTCATCATGAAGCGCCTCTCCTCCCTGGTCGCTGCCGCCGTCATCGGCGTTTCGCTCGCGACCGCACCGACCACCGCCTCGGCGCAAGCCGCCAACGAGTTCATCACCTTCGGCGGTCTCGATTGGGCGTGGGCCAGCCCGTGCTCGTCGGGCATTCCCGGCAGCTGCGGCAGCGACATCGTCTTCTTCGGCGGCTGGCGCTACGCCACGCAGCAGGAGTGGACTGGTCGTCCGCAGGCCTCAGACTTTCTCGATCCGTCGGGCAACCACTTCGGGACCGGCGGCCAGATGCGGTGCGCGGCACACCTGTTCGGCAGCGGCTACTCGCACTGCGACTTCTTCAACAACACGGTGAACAGCTCGCAGGACCCGAACTGGGTCATGTCGGGCCCTGGCGTCGGTGTGCAGAGTGGCTATGCCGAGACCTGGGTCGTGCGTGGTAACTCCAACGTCGTCCCCGAGCCCAGCACCTACGCCCTCATGGCGGCCGGTCTGGCCGGCGTGTTCGGCGTGGCGCGTCGTCGCCGTCAGCGCTGAGCTGGCGCTGAACCAGCGCTGAACTGAGCGTTCGGCAGGACACGAAGCGGGGGCGGTGCCGATAGGCGCCGCCCCCGTTCTTCATCCGGACCACGCGGGAGCGGTGCCTTGTGGCGCCGCCCGCCTGGTTCATGCAGACGACGCGGGGGCGGTGCCTGTCGGCACCGCCCCCGCGAGGCGAAGGGACCGTGGCGAGGTGCGCACCAGCCAGCGCACCTCGCCGCGGTTCACTTACCGTGTGCGCCCACGCGGACGCTCGCGATCGCCTGCATCCCCCTCGTCCTCGAAGAAGCCGAACGGGCTGCCACCGGCCGCGCCGCTCAGGTTCTCGACGCGGAGCTTGGTCTTCTGCACGGTGTTGCCGATCTGCAGCACGACGCCGAACTCGCCGGTGTTGGCGGTGCCGCCGCCACCGAATCCGCCGAAGCCGCCACCACCACGGCCGCCGCCACCCGCCGGCGCGGGCAGCCCGATGATCTCGAACACCTTGCGCACGGCGGGGTTGTTGCCGGCGTTCTGCAGCTGCTGCGCCTGCGCCTGCAACTGCGCGAACTGCTCGCCACCACCCGGCGGGCCACCGCGACCCGGCGCGGCTTCAGCCGGACGGGCGCACCAGTTGGCAGCTTCCCACTGCGTCATCGGACGCTCGCAGGCACCGCCCGCGCCACGGCCGCCACCACCACCGCCGCCGCCACGACCGGCGAACTGCGGGGCACCACCGGTCGGCGTGATCAGGCGGCGCGCGAGCGACAGCGCCGTCGTGTCGTACTTGGCCTTGGCCAGCGAGTCGAGCACCGCCGGCGCACGCACCGCGCGCAGGATGCTGTCACGCTTCTCGCTGGGCGAGAGCCCGGCGCGCGGCGCCGGACGACCGACGAGCGCGTAGTTCCAGTTCACCGTGTGCAGACCGGCGCTGGCCGGCCCCTGCAACGTCGACACGGTATCGCCGGCCGCATCGAGGATGCTGATGCGGGCCGCGCTGCCCGGCGTCGTCACGCGATAGGTGATGGTCGCGCCGTACGGCGGATTCTGCGTGGTGAAGAAGTGCTGGCCGTTGCCGTTGCCGCTCGCGCCACGCAGCGGCACCTCGCCCCACTGGAACGCCGGGCGCGGGTCGAACAGGTGCGCCGGCTTGGCGGCAATCGCGCGCGTCATCTGCTGCAGCGGCGACACGTCGACCATCCAGATGCCACGACCGTGCGTCGCCGCGATGAGCTCGCGGTCGCGCGGATGGATCTGCAGGTCGTACACCGGCACGCTGGGCAGGTTGGACGCCAGCTTGCTCCACGTCGCGCCCCGATCGATGGACGCATACACGCTGAGCGAGCTGCCCACGTAGAGCACGTCGCGGTTGGTGGGATCCTCGCGCACGACGTGCAGGAAGTCCGCGTTGCCGTCGGCGGGCAGGTTGTTCACGATGCTCTGGAACGTCTTGCCGCCGTCCTTCGAGGCGTAGAGGTACGGCTTGAAATCACCGTTACGGTGGTTGTCGAACGCGACGTACACGACGTTGGTGTCGAACTTCGACGCGTCGATACGCGTGACGTACACTTCGCCACCGTTCGGCAGCCCCGGGAAGCGGCCGGCGAGATTCTCCCAGCTACCGCCGTCGTTGCTCGACTTCCACACGTTGCCGTCATCCGTGCCGGCGTACAGCAGCCCCTGCTTCGCCGGGCTCTCCTCGAGCGCCACCACCGTGCCGTACGTCTCGGCGCCGGTGGCGTCGAGCGTGATGCCGCCCGTGAGCCGCAGCGCCGTGTCAAGCTTGGCCGTGAGCTGGCGCGACAGGTCGGGGGAGATGAGCTGGAGGTCCTCACCGCGCTTGCTCGACTTGAGCACGCGGTTGCCGCCGAAGTAGATGACCGCCGGGTTGTGCGGCGAGATGAAGAACGGCGAGTTCCAGTTGAAGCGCAGCGAGAGCGCCACCGAGTCGGCCTTCTGCTGCTTGCGCAGGGCGTCGATGGCGGCGAGCGTCGCCTTCGACGCCGGCTGCAGCGGGTCGCCACGCACCACCGCGATGGAATCCTCCCAGCGGCGATAGCCCTCCTGCCACGACGGCTTGCGGAACGCCATGCGCTCGCCGGTCTTGAGGTTCACGCGCTGCACGTTGCCGCCCTGCGACTCGCCGTACACGATGTTCGGGTCGGTCGGGTCCATGGCCGCGTAGAAGCCGTCCCCGCCGGCGATCGTGAACCAGTCGCCGAGGCTTGTCTGCGCCGTGCGGCGCTTGCTGGGGCCGCACCACGTGCCGTTGTCCTGCGCGCCGGCGCAGACGTTGTACGGCACGGCCATGTCGTAGGCCACCTCGTAGAACTGCGCGATGGGCAGGTTCTGCAACTGCTGGAAGTTGCCGCCGGCATCGTAGGTGATCGCGATGCCGCCGTCGTTGGCCAGGAACCAGCGCTGCGGATCGTTCGGGTCGATCCAGATGCCGTGGTCGTCGACGTGCACGCTCTGCGCCGCGTTGCGCGACGTCTTGCCGCCGTCATCCGACACCTGCAACTCGGTGCTCGAGAAGTACACGCGATTCGGGTTCTTCGGATCGCTGCGCACCTGCGAGTAGTAGAACGGGCGCACGTTGATGTTGTTCATCTGCGCCCACGTCGCGCCGCCGTCGGTGCTCTTCCAGAGGCCGTTGTTCTTCGGCGAGCGCTCGCCCACGATGGGGCCGGTGCTGTTCTCGGCCGCCTCGATCATCATGTACATGATGTCGGGCATCGCGAGGTTGATGTCGAGGCTCATGCGCCCCTTGTAGCCGGCGGGGAACCCGCCGCCCTTCACCTCGGCCCACGTCTCGCCGCCGTCGGTGCTCTTCCAGAGCGCCGAGCCCGGGCCGCCGCTGAAGAGTGAGTACGGCGTGCGCCGCCGCTCCCAGCTCGTCGCGAAGACGATGTTCGGGTTGCGCGGGTGAATGGCGACATCGACGAAGCCCGCCTTGTCACTCACGAACTTCACCAGCTTCCACGTCGCGCCACCGTCGGTGGTCTTGTACAGCCCGCGGTCGGGGTTGCTGCGCCACGCCGCGCCGAGCGCCGCCACGAAGACGACGTTGGGGTTGGTGGGGTGCACCGCAATGCGGCCGATGTGCTCGGTCTTCTCGAGACCGGCAGCCTTCCAGGTGATGCCGCCGTCGGTGCTCTTGAAGATGCCGCCGCCCGGCTCGATGGAGTTGCGCGAGTTGGGCTCACCGGTGCCGGCCCACACCTGCTGCGTGTCGCTCGGCGCGATGGCGAGCATGCCCATCGAGATGATGCGCTTGTCGTCGAAGACGGGGCGCCAGGTGGTGCCGTTGTTGGTGCTCTTCCAGATGCCACCCGCGGCGGCTGCCACGAAGATGGTCTTGGAAGGGCTCGGCAGGCCGACGACGTCGGAGAGGCGCCCCATGAAGTTGGCGGGGCCGACCGTACGCCACTTGAGGCCGGCGACGAACGCCGAGTCGAGCGGTTGAGCCGGGAGCGTACCGGCCGCGAGCAGGCCGCCCGCGAGCGCGAGGGCCACGCGGCGCGACCAGGGGAGCGCCGTCTGGCGCGACCGACGGGGCGCGGTGCGGGTCGCGTGAGGGGAGGTGGGCATGTGGAGGGAGGTAGATGTCGGATGAACAGCCGCATGGAGAACGTGCGTGCGCGCGAACACGTTCAACAGTGGGTGGCCGGGCCACGTCTCCGTCGGTCACGTGCCGTCCGCCCTTTCTCTTCGCCAACCCGCGAGATGCCCGCTGCCGCTGGAATTCCCGTTGCCGGACTCGCCGTCCGCGATGCCGCCTCCCCGCTGGCCCCCTGGGCGTTCCAGCGCCGCACGGTGGGGCCGCGCGACGTGCAGATCGCGATCCACCACTGCGGGGTGTGCCACTCCGACCTGCACACCGCCCGGGGCGAGTGGGGCGCGATGCGCTACCCGCTGGTGCCGGGGCACGAGATCGTCGGGCGGGTGGTCGCGGTTGGGCGTGACGTGACCCGGCATGCCATTGGCGATGCCGTCGGTGTCGGCTGTATCGTCGATAGCTGTCGCGATTGTGACGCCTGCAGACGTGGACTGGAGAACTACTGCGAACGGGGCTCGACGGGAACGTACGCCGGCATCGAGCAGCAGACCGGGCTGCCGACGCAGGGCGGCTACAGCACCGGCATCGTGGTGGACGAGGCGTTCGTGGTGAAGGTGCCGGCCTCGCTCGATCTGGCGGCCGCCGCGCCCCTGCTCTGCGCGGGCGTCACGACCTGGTCGCCGCTGCGCCACTGGGAAGCCGGCCCGGGGACACGGGTGGGGGTGGTCGGACTGGGTGGCCTCGGGCACATGGCCATCAGGCTGGCCGCCGCCCTGGGGGCCGAGGTGACCGCGTTCACGACCAGCCCGGCCAAGGCGGACGACGCCCGGCGGCTGGGGGCGCAGTCGGTGGTGGTGGCGGACGACGCGCCGGCCTGGCGCAGCCGCCGCAACAGCCTGGACCTCATCCTCGATACGGTGAGCGGCCCCCACGACGTCGACCGCCTGCTGCGGACGCTGCGCCTCGACGGCGCGATGGTCATGCTCGGCCTTTCACCCGACCCGATGCCATTTCCCGGCACGTTCACGCTCGCCTCACGCCGTCGCACGTTGGCCGGCTCGATGATCGGGGGGATCCCCGAGACGCAGGCGATGCTCGACTTCTGCGGCACGCATGGGCTCGGAGCCGAGATCGAGCGCATCACCGCCCACGATGTGAACATTGCCTGGCAACGCATGGTGCGCGGCGACGTGCGCTATCGTTTCGTCATCGACTGCGAGACGATAGGCATGGGGTGATCGGGATTCCATCGGTCGCGCGCGGGCCCTACCTTGGCTCCCGTAGCCGTATGACCACCGTCCGCCGTCCGACGCGGTCGAGTGCCCTCTCGCTGGCATCACGCCCGCCGATCCCCACCGATGTCGAACCAGTTCTATCCGGAGTGGCCGGATCCCGAGCGCCTGCTCGTCGTCGAGGACGACGACGCACTGCGCACGACGCTGGTCGACATGCTGGGCACCCTTTGTCGTCAGGTGCGCGCCGCCTCCACGCTGCACGAAGCGATGCGTGAGGTGGCGCAGCATCCGCCGGAGCTGCTCCTGCTCGACCTCGGCCTCCCCGATGGCGACGGCGCCGAGTTGCTGCGGCGGCTGCGGGTCACGACCGACGTGCCGATCATCGTGCTCACCGGGCGCGACGACGAGGAAGAAAAGGTCGCGCTGCTCGACGCCGGCGCCGACGACTTCCTCGTCAAACCGTGCGGCGCGGCCGAACTGCTGGCACGGGTGCGTGGACAGATCCGTCGCGCGGGCGTGTCGAAGGCGGCGCGGCGTTGGACGCGCCTGCAGTTGGACGGCGTGGAGATCGACCTGCTCGAGCAGCGCGTGGTGCGTCACGGGGAACCGCAGCGCCTGACGCCCACGGAGTGGTCGCTGCTCCGCACGCTGGTCCTGCACGCGGGCCGGCCGCTCTCGCCCCGTCAACTGTGGGACCTCGTGTGGAATCGCGAGTTCGGCGACTACGCGACCCACGTGCGCGTGCACATGACGCACCTGCGCCGCAAGATCGAGCCCGACCCCTCCATGCCGCGCCTCATCGTGACCGAGCCCGGCGTCGGCTATCGCTTCGCCGCGCCGCCGCCCGCGCGGTCCACGTGACCGGCCTCTGTGACGCGGTGCGCGTGACCCCGTCCGCGTGACCCGCTGGCGCATCTGGCTGCTGTACCTGGGCCTCTGGGGCGCCGCGACGGTGCTGTTCGCCCAGGCGACGCGCAACCCGGACGTCCGCATCGCGCACGGGGCGCTCACGTACCTCATCCTCATCATCGGGGCGAGTCGCCAGGGTGGACGCGCGCTGTCGATGACGATGGTGGCCATCAGCTACCTGGCGGTCGACTGGTTCTTCGTGCCGCCCCGGCTGGCGTTCGGCGCCGCGTCGCAGCTCAACTGGCTGATCCTCATCGGCTTCGTGCTCACAGGGCTGCTCATCTCGCAGCTCTTCGCGCAATTGCAGGCGGCGGTGCGCCTCGCGCGCGAGCGCACCCTCGAGGTGGAGCGCCTGAGCAGCGAGCGCCTGCAGCTCGAACGTGAAGCGCGCACGGCTCAGGCGCTCCGCGACGCCGATCGCCTCAAGAACGCGCTGCTCGGCTCGACCGCGCACGACCTGCGCTCGCCGGTCGCGACCCTGGCCCTGCTCGCCGACCCGGTCGCGGGCTTCCCGCACGAGACGGCATTGACGCGGGTGCGCGACGAGGCGCGGCGTCTCGGCGAGTTCATCTCGACGTTGCAGCGCTTCGCGGGCGCCGACGGCGGCACCGAGCTGCGCACGGGCGTGCACGAGGTGGAGGACATCGTGCAGACCGCGTTGCGCTCGGCCACCGCGCTGCTGGCGCGTCGTGAGGTGCGCACGATGCTCGCCCCCGCCACCGTGGTGTGCGACCTCACGCTCACCGTCCAGGTGCTGGGCAACCTGCTGCAGAACGCGGCGCGGCACACGCCACCGCACCGACCCATCGACGTCTACCTGAACAGCACGAACGACGCGCTCGAGATCGTCGTGGCCGACCGCGGTCCCGGGCTCGACGAAGCCGAGATCGAGCGCACCTTCTCACCGCTGCGCCGTCGCCCGACCGACGAGAGTGCCGACCTGCCGGAAGAGCGGCGCATGGGCATGGGCCTCTCGATCGCGCGCACCTTTGCCCGGGCGCAGCGCGGCGACGTGGTCTATCGGCCGCGCGACGGGGGCGGCGCCGAGTTCGCGCTGCGCCTGCCGAAACGCGCCCGCATCGCCGGCCTGCCGCTGCCCGACGCTACTTGAGGCAGTCGGCGAGCAGCTTGCGCTTCCCCTGCTCCGGCGTGCGGATGTCGCCGAAGAACTCGTTGAAGTACCGCAGCGTGTTGGCGGTGGTCGCCGACGGCAGCAGCTTGCCGATCGCATCGGCGTAAAGCGCCTCGATGGCCGCGCGCTTGCTGCGGAACTGTTCCCACACCGCCGGGAAGGCGTCGCCGTGTGCGCAGTAGCCGCGGAACAGCCGGTCGCGCACCGACTTGATGGACAGGGAGGGATCGGGCGTGGCGTATGTCGCGTTGATCGCCCCGGCGAAGTCGAAGTCGTACGGAATGGGGAGCACACGGCCGTCGGCGAGCTGCAGGATCTCGCCGTTGTGCAGGCCGTAGAACGAGAAGTCGGTGTTGCCGATCATGTACTGGAAGGTGTACGCGATGGCGGAGGTGGCGGGCTCGAGGTCGTCCGCGGTCGCCCCCTTCTGCTTCACGATGCCGCCGCCGAGGCGCTGGGCCACCTGCTTCGGATCCTCGATGAAGAAGGACCAGCGCGTGGCCTCGGCCTTGCCCGTGGCACTGTCCGCGTAGGTCAGCTTCACCAGCCGCACCTTGTGCGACGCCTCGGTCAGCAACCGATAGGCGCGATAGAGCTGCAGCTCCTGCAACACGTAGTTCTCATACGTCTCGGAATTGCGGCAGAAGGTGACCAGTTTGGGCTCCTCGGCGTTGGCGAGCAGCGTCTTCTTCGCGTCGCTGTCCTTCACGTCGATGCGCACCGGTGGGAAATCGCAGTGCTTGAGCCGCCAGATGCCGCGCGTGCGTGCGCGCACTGGGACGGTGACCTGCTGCCCGGTGCTGTCCTTGTAGCTCAACGTGGCCGCGCGCCAGGGCGCGTCGGCGCTGCGATCACGCTTGAGTTGGCGCACGTTGACCGTGAACGTCATCTCCAGCGGGGCCTCGCTGCGATAGAGCGGCGGATTGGGGCTCTTGTCCGCCTTCTCGGCCTTGTCGGCCTTCGGCTTGTCCGCGTTGGGCTTGGCTGCAGACGCCTGGGCCTGCGTGGGCTCCGGCGTGACCGAGACGGCGACACCCAGCGCCAGCAACGTGCGCGCGACGAGCGCTGGCACCGATCGGGACACGCGGACAGACGGGACGGGCATGATGCAGCTCCAGTGAACGGGAAAGACGGTCAGTCGAGAGTGGCGTCGGAGAGCTGCGCAGCGCCGACGGCGCGCACGAGCGCGAGCAGCTCCTCGGGCGTCGACTTCTTGCGCAACTGCACGCGGTACTCGAGGCGCGCGCCCTCTTCGAGCGTCTCCATGCCATGGAAGCGCCACGTCTTGGTGAACTCGGCGAGTCGCGGCTCGACGACCCGACGCAGCGTGGTGGGGTCGCCGGTGACGAGGCGCAGGGTCCGCTCCTCCGGCGTCGCGCCGCTCTCGGCGCCGCTCTCGGTGCCGCGCGCACGACGCCACGCCCGCTCGGCCAGCCCCTCGAGCTGTTCCGCCGTCATGTTGCGCAGCACTTCGTCGTCCATGCGCGCCACGAAGGTGCCCGTGCGCGCCAGCTGTCGCGCCTTCGCGAGGCGCCGTTCGGCCATGCGACCGTCGAGCTCGACCGGCGAGGCGCCGAAGTCGGTGTACCAGAGCACCAGCGCCACGAAGTTGTAGGTGGCGGAGAGCACCATCGCGACCGGCAGGTTGACCGCAGACGCGAGGCCGACGCCGGTCGCGAGAAAGACGTACACCGCGTCCTTGCTGTCGTCGAGCGAGTTGCGGAAGCGCACCGCAGCCACGATGCCCGCAAGACTGAACGCCAGCGCCAGCGAGTACTTGACCAGCAGCACGATGCCCGCGACGACAGTCGGGAGCACGATGAGCAGTTGCACCACCGACTGCTGATAGCCGCGCTTGGCGCGCGTGAGCTGGTAGATCCACGCCACCGGCAGCGAGAGCAGCGCGGCCGCGCTCATGGCCACCGCCACGGCCAGTGCCAGGCTCACCTCGTCGGGCGGTACGCTGGTGCGCGGATCGATCGCGTCCCCGCGGCCGAAGAGCGCCTCGAGCGACGTCGGCACCATCGACGGCCCCGTCGGGAGGCGATCCCAGACGATGACGCCGACGAGAACCAGGATGAGGTAGAACGCAAGGCAGCGCAGCACCACGCGGGTGCCGGGCGCATTGCGCAGCAACTGCGTCACGCGGGAGCTCCGTGGGAGGGGGCACGCCCGTCACCACCCGGTGACGAGTCGCACCAAACATCGTGCCACGGTGCCGGAACCGCCATGCGACGCGCCGAGCGGCACCCGCCCGATCGGCTGCCGCCTCCGCGGCCCTGCAGGCTTGCCGCGTGCACGGCGGCCCGGCACATTCGCGGAATGCTGCGCTCCCTGACGCTGGTGGCTCTTGTCCTTGGGCTGACGCTGGTCCGTCCGACGCCCGCACCCGTGGCGGCGACGGTCGAGCGGCCGGCGCCCCCGACGGCGACCGCGACGGCGACCGCGACGGCGACCACGACGGCGACCACGACGGCGACCACGACGGCGACCACGCAGGATCGGCCGGCGCTCGTGGTGCTCATCGCCGTCGACCAGATGCGGGCGGACTACCTCGACCGCTTCGCCCCCCAGCTCACCGGCGGCCTCGCCCGACTCATGCGCGAGGGCGCGCGCTTCACCGATGCGCACCACGACCACGCGATCACCGAGACCGCGCCGGGACACGCCACGCTCCTCGCCGGGCGCTATCCGCGCAGCACCGGCATCATGCTCAACCGCGAGGGCGTGGACGACGACGCGGCACCGCTGGTGGCCAACGGCTACGGGCCCGGCGCATCACCGCGACGATTCCAGGGCACCACACTGTACGACTGGATGAAGGCCGCAGACGGCCGGACGAAGGTGCTCTCCGTGTCGATGAAGGACCGCGCGGCGATCCTGCCGGTGGGGCGCGCGAAGGCCGACGTGTACTGGTACTCGCTCGACGGGCGCTTCCTCACGAGCACCTGGTATCGGCGCGACGTGCCCGCCTGGCTCCGCCGCTTCAACGAGCGACGCCTGCCGGCCAGCTACGCGGGGAAGACGTGGGCGCTCCTGCTGGCGGACAGTGCCTATCGCGAGCCCGACAGCGTCTCGGCCGAGATGGGCGGGCGCCGGTTCACGTTTCCGCATCAGTTGCCCGACGACGAGATCAACGCCCAGAGCGAGCTCCGCATCACGCCGTTCATCGACGACGTGGTGCTCGACCTCGCGCTCGAGGGCGTCACGGCAATGGAGCTCGGCAAGGGGCCGCAGGCCGACCTGCTCGCGATCTCGCTCTCGGCCACCGACGTGATCGGCCACAACTACGGTCCCGATTCGCGCGAGATGCACGACCAGATCCTGCGCCTCGATCGCGCGCTGGGGCGCTTCCTCGACTCGCTGGCCACCCTGCGCGACCGTGCGCGCGTGACGGTGGTGCTCACGGCCGACCACGGCGTCGCACCCATTCCCGAGCTCGCGCCGGCCACGGTGACGCCCAAGCCCGTGCGCGCGAACCTCTATCCGCTCATGCCGGCGCTGCGCGCGCAACTGCGTGCGATGGGCGTCGACACGTTCGCACTCGAGCTCGACCAGCAGATCCTCCTCTCCGACCGGCGCAAGTTCAAGCGCCCCGCCGACCTCGACAGCGCGGTGGAGGCCTTCGCGCGGGCGGCGCGCCAGCAACCGGGCGTGTTGCGCGCCGATCGCTGGTCGCAGATTCTCGCCGACTCCGCGCGCGACCCGATCGCGCGACGCTGGGCCCACCAGTTCCCCGCCGTCAACAACGTGGAGCTGGTGGTCACGCTGCACCCCTTCAGCACGTGGGGCGGCAACGTCGCCTCGCATGGCTCACCACACGGTTACGACTCGCAGGTGCCGCTCATCTTCGCGGGTGCCGGTGTCACGCGGGGCACGCACACCGGCTTCGTCCGCACCGTCGATATCGCCCCCACGCTGGCCGCGCTCCTCGGCATCAAGCCCGACGGCGCGGTGGACGGCGTGGTGTTGCCGCTGCGGTAGCGGCGCGCAGCGCGCGGGCCGTGCCGGGCCCGTCACTGCGACGGGCCGATGACCTCGATCTCGCGGACGTGCATCGACCCGCGCGAGTGGGCATGCGGGCAGGTGGAGGCCACGGCCACCGCGTCGGCGTAGTCGGCCGCCTCGATCAGGAAGTAGCCGCTCACCACCTCGCGCACTTCCGCGTACGGCCCGTCGCGCACGACCACGGCGCCCCCTTCGCTGCGCACGATGCGCCCACCTTCGTCGCGCAACTTGTGGCCGCCCTGCAGGCGACCGGCCGCGCCCATCTCCGCCGACCACGCCATGTACTTCTCCACGACCGCCTGGAGCTGGTCGGGGGACATGTCGGCATATTCCGTCGGATCATCGAACAGCAGCAGCATGAACGTCGCCATCGGACACCTCGCGTGACACACGCATGAAGGATCAGGACCAGGTGGAGGCCGCCGAGCGCGCCCCCGCGTATCCCGTAGACGCAGGGTCGGCCGCGGAATCGACATCGGACGCCATCGCGGCGCTGCTGGCCGACCCGCGCGGCTTCCGCGAGGCGGCCGCACGGCTCACCGCCCGCCTGCTGCGACGCGTGGGAGCCGACCAGTTGGACCGGGTGGAAGATGCGGTGCAGGAGGCGTTCGTGGCGGCCGCGCGCAGTTGGCCGGTGGCCGGCACCCCTGCCGATCCGATGGCGTGGCTCAGCCAGGTCGCGCGGCGCCGCTATCTCGACCTCGCGCGGGCCGCGCGCCGGCTGGTGGATGACGCGGACGCGCTCGACGCGGCCGCAGGCGACGACCTCGGCCCGGATGACGCGAACGCGGTGGCGGCCGAGATCGCGCCGCTGGCCGACGACCAGGTGCGGCTGCTGTTCATGTGCTGTCACCCCGCGCTCACCGCCGAGTCGCGCGTGGCGCTCACGCTCAAGTGTGTGGGGCAGCTCAGCGTCGAGGAGATCGCACGGCTGCTGCGGGCCGATGCATCGGCGGTGGCGCAGCGCCTGGTGCGTGCCAAGCGCACGCTGCGTGAGCATCGCGCGACCTTCGAGGTGCCGCCCCCGTCCGAGCTGCCGGCCCGCCTGCGCGACGTACTCGCCGTGTGCTACGCGCTGTTCACCGAGGGGCATCTCGCAACCGAGGGCGATGCGCTCATCAGGCCGGAGCTGTGTGGCGAAGCGCTGCGCGCGGTCACGCAGCTCACGCGCTGGCCCGACACCGCACTGCCCGAGGTGTTCGCGTTGCAGGCGCTGCTCTGCTTTCACGCGGCGCGCCTGCCGGCGCGGGCGGCTGGCGGGGTCGCGGTGCCGCTGGCCGAACAGGATCGCACGCAATGGCATCGCGCGCTCATCGCGCGGGGCGTGCAGGCGTTCGCACGTGCGGCGGAGGGTGAGCGGCTCACCCGCTACCACCTCGAGGCACAGATCGCGCTGCTGCACACCACTGCCGCCGACTACGCCGGCACCGACTGGGACGCGATCGTGCTCGCGTACGACCAGTTGCTGGTCGTCGCGCCTTCCCCGCTCGCGCGGCTGGCGCGCGTGGTGGCACTCGCCGAAGGCGCGCGCGATACCGGAGCGCTGGCAGAGGCGCTGGCGGCCGCGCAGGCGCTCGAGCGCGAGCTGGGCGCGTGGCCTGAGGTGCACGCGGTGGTGGCCACGCTGTGCACCAGGGTGGGCGATGTCGCGGGTGCGCGGGCGGCCTACGACCGGGCGCTCGCCCTGCCGCTTGCTGCGCCGGTGCGGGCGCACCTCACCACGGCGCGCGACGCGGTGCGGGGATAAGTTGGGCCATGCGACTCGCCCGCTGGCTCACGGTCGGCTTCATGGCCCTCGTCCTCGTCCTGCTCTACCTCTCGGCTACCGCCCCGCGTTCACCCGCACCGTGAGCTGGGCGAGCCGCTCGCCGGCCGCCTGCAGCGTCTCTTCGCGCTTGGCGAAATGGAAGCGGATCAGGTTGTTGACCGGCTCGCGGAAGAAGCTCGAGCCCGGCACCCCTGCCACACCGATTTCGCGAATGAGCCACTCGCTGGCCTCGGTGTCGGTGGCGAAGCCCAGCGGGCTGATGTCGACCAGGACGTAGTAGGCGCCCTGTGGCTCGGTGTACGAGAGCCCCGTGGTGCGCAGGATGTCGAGGAAGAGCGTGCGCTTGGCGGTGTACAGTGCCGTGAGCCCGTCGTAGTAGCTCGCCGGCAGCTCGAGCGCGCCGACGGCCGCCTCCATGAGCGGCGCCGCAGCCCCCACCGTGAGGAAGTCGTGCACCTTGCGGGCCTGCGCGATGACGTGTGCGGGCGCGTGCACGTAGCCCAGCCGCCAGCCGGTGATGCTGTAGGTCTTCGAGAGCGAGTTGACGGTGATCGTGCGCTCGAATGCGCCCGGCAGCGTGTTCATGTAGGTGTGCACGTGCGGCGCGTACACGATGTGCTCGTACGGCTCATCGGTGATGATCCACGCATCGTGCTCCTCGGCGAGGCGCAGGATGGTGCGCAGTTCGTCGGGCGTGAACACCTTGCCGCACGGGTTCGACGGATTGCACACCACGATGGCCTTGGCGCCCTGCGCGAAGGCCCGGCGCAGGTCGTCCTCGTCGAAGCCGAAGTCGGGGGGATGCAGCGGGACGTAGATGGGTTCCGCGCCCGAGAGGATCGCGTCGGCGGCGTAGTTCTCGTAGTACGGCGAGAAGACGATGACCTTGTCGCCCGGATTGCAGGCGGTCATCATCGCGACCATCATCGCCTCGGTGCTGCCGCAGGTGACCACGAGATGCTGATCGGGATCGACGGCGAGCCCCGAGCACCGCGTGATCTTGGCCGCGAGGGCCTGCCGGAAGCGGGGAGAGCCCCAGGTAACCGCGTACTGGTGGAATGGCCCCCGCGTCGCCCGCTCGAGCCCTTCGAGCAACACCTCCGGCGGATCGAAGTCGGGGAACCCCTGCGACAGGTTGATGGCCCCGTACTGATTCGCGAGACGGGTGGTCCCGCGGATGACGGATTCGGTGAAGATGGAAAGGCGGGAGGCGGTCGACGGCATCGCGGAGGAGGAAGGGAGAGTTGAGAGAAGGTACGGAAGAGATTCGCTTTGCGCTGAACCTGCGAACTGCGTGAGCCGGGACGGCGGGAACAGCAGGAGCGACAGGCGTCACCGCGTGAGCACGTGAAGCGACAGGCATAGGGCGGGGGCGGTCGTACTACGGAGACCACGGTGCGGATCGCCTTCGGCTCCCGCGGCTTGACGGCTAGCGTGTTTGCGCCCCTTGGCTACCGCGGTTCGTCGGGAAGACCGCACGCGCCCTGTGCCTGTCGCCCCATGCGCTTACGTGGTGCAGCCTGTCGCCCCTGCGGTTCCCGCCGTTACGGCTCACGCAGTTGGTGGTCGTCCCGCCCCCGCCGTTACGGCTCACGCAGTAAGTATTCACCCCATGCCGCCACGTTCGACTCTCCTCCTCTCCGCGAGCGGGTTGCTCCCCTTCCTACTCTTCCTGCTCGTCGCGGTGCGCGCCCCCGATCGTCAGCCGGCGATGCTGCAGCTCGCTCTCACCTACGCCGCCCTGACCTCGAGTTTTCTGGGAGGGGTGCGGTGGGGCGCGGAACTGCATCGGGCGCCGGAGCGGCCGGTGGCGTGGCGCCTCGCGCTGGCCGCGGTGCCGTCGGTGCTCGGACTCGTCGCGTTGCTCCCCACCCTCGCGGTCCGGCACGCACTCGCGCTGCTCACCGTCACCGCCATCGCGCAGTTGCTGTGGGACCGGCAGGCGAGTCGCGACGGATCGATGCCGGCGTGGAATGCGAGGATGAGAGGCGCGCTCACGATGCTGGGGCTCGCCTTGCTGGTTGCGATCGTGGGGAAAGGGTGACGCCCGGAGTGACGCGGGAACTGCGTGAGCCCTGACGGCGGGAGCAACAAGGGGCGACAGGCGTCACCGCGTGAGCGCAGGGACGACAGGCTCAGGGCGCGGGCGGCGCTGGGACGGGTACAACGGGCGGTTCGCCTTCGGCTCCCGCCGTTCGCAGGCTGGCGGGTGCCGGCTACCGCGGTTGGCTGGTATGACCGCCCCCGCCCTGTGCCTGTCGCGGGTCGCGCTCACGCGGTGACGCCTGTCGCCCCTGCCGTTCCCGCAGTGCCGGCTCACGCCGTTCGGGGTTCTGCCTTCGGGGTTCTACGTTCGGGGTTCTGCCTTCGGGGTTCTACGTTCGGGGTTCTGCCTTCGGGGTTCTACGTTCGGGGTTGAGCATCCGCCCCTCGTCACGATCTCTGCCCTTCGTCGTCCTGCAGTCGTGCCCCAACTCGATCGCGTCCTTCCCCGTCTCGACTCCGGTTCCGCGTCGGCGCTCCTGCTCGAAGCCGATGCGCCCATCCGTGCGGTCACGCCGGCCGGCGAACAGCCGCTCAGTCAGCAGGTCCTGACCCGCGCGCAGGTGCTGGGCCTCGTCGGCGAGGTGGCCAGCGCCGACGACAAGCCGGCGGTCGCGGCGGCGACGGCCATCCGGTTCCTCTACGAGTGGAACGGCAAGCGGTGGCTCATCCAGCAGGAACCGGATGCGCCGCGCCTGCGCCTCCGGATCCGGCAGTGGGTGGACAAGCCAGGGCCGAGCGATCCGAATGTCCCCGAAGGCACCCGTCACCTCCGGCGTCGCGCGAGCGACCGGCCGTTCGGGTCGTTCGAGAACGAGGCGGCCGCGCGCGGGGCCATCGAGCGGCTGCTGCGGACGCAGGTGGCCAAGGGGGCGGCCGACCTCCACCTCCGCGTCGGCGAGCCGCCCATTCTCCGCCTCGGTGGCGACCTCGTGCGCATCGAAGGCGAGTCGACGCTCGACGATGCGGCGTTGTCGGGGATGCTGTGGGCCATCATGCCCGACAAGAACAAGGCGGAATTCGACGCGAACTGGGACACCGACTTCGCGTACGAGATCGCCGACCTGTGCCGCTTCCGCGTCAACGTGCTGCGTGATCGGCAGGGGGTGGCAGCCGTGCTGCGTACCATCGCGAGCGGTACGGTGACCGTCGAACAGATGGGGATCAGCCAGGAGGTGCAGCAACTCTGCTACCTCACGAAGGGGCTGGTACTGGTCACCGGCCCCACCGGCTCCGGCAAATCGACGACGCTGTGTGCGCTCGTCGACCTCATGAACCGCACGCGCTCCGATCACATCATCACGATCGAAGACCCGATCGAGTTCGTCCACCAGAGCAAGAAGTGCCTCATCACGCAACGTCAGGTGGGCGTGCACACGCAGAGCTTCAAGAGCGCCCTGCGTGCCGCGCTGCGCGAGGACCCGGACATCGTGCTGGTGGGCGAGCTGCGCGACCTCGAGACCATCGCCATTGCGCTCGAGACCGCCGAGACCGGGCACCTCGTGCTCGGCACGCTGCACACGAGCACGGCGGCGTCGACGATCAACCGTATCGTCGACCAGTACCCCGCCGACCGGCAGGAGCAGATCCGCATCATGCTCGCCGAGTCGCTCAAGGGCGTGGTGTCGCAGACGCTGTGCAAGAAGATCGGCGGCGGGCGGGTGGCGGCGCGCGAGGTGCTCATCGTGAACAAGGCGGTGAGCGCACTCATCCGCGAGAACAAGACGGTGCAGATCAACAACGTCATCCAGACGCAGCGCAAGCTGGGCATGGAGACGCTGAACGACGCGCTGCTGCATCTCGTGAAGACGAAGCAGGTGGAGCCCGAGGAGGCCTACGTGCGGAGCGTGGAGCGCAAGGACATGGGGGCCCGCCTGCGGGCGCTCGGGTTCAACATCGACAGCGTGGCGGGCGAGGAGTAGGCGGGGGGCGGGGGGCGACTGTCGCATCCGCCCACCCACCCGATTACGTGACATCGCCCCGCCCTGCAGCGCGCGGGGGCCCGGCACCGTAGTTTCCGGCAGCGAAACACCCCCCGCCCGCGATGCTGCCAGCGCTGCCGTTCCAATTGCTCGAACGCTACGACGTGGTCGAGGAAATCGGCCGCGGCGGGCATGCGCTTGTCTATCGCGCCCACGACTCCCTGCTGGCGCGCGATGTCGCCATCAAGGTGCTGCGCGAGGACGTGGTCGCGCCCGACCTGGTGCGGCGCTTCCTGCAGGAGATCCAGCTCCTCGCCAGGCTCGAGCATGCGCACATCCTGCATGTGCACGACAGCGGCACGGTGGATGGCCGCCCCTTCGTCGTCATGGAGCTCGCGCCGCAGGCCACGCTGGCGCATCGGCTCGTGCGCGAGCCGCAGCTCCCCATCGCCGACGCGGTGCAGATCGCGCGCGAGGTGGGCAGCGCGCTCGCCCACGCGCACGCCCGCAGCATCCTGCATCGGGACGTCAAGCCGGAGAACATCCTGCTCGGCGCCGGTGGTGCGGTGCTGGCGGACTTCGGCATCGCGCGTGTCACCGGCGAGCATGACATCTCGCGCATCACGAGCACCGGCGAGGCGGTAGGTACGCTCGCCTACATGAGCCCCGAGCAGCTGTGCGCCGAACCCATGGACGCGCGCAGCGACCAGTACGCGCTGGGGTGCGTACTGTACGAGATGCTGGCGGGCGTGCGTCCGCATGCGGCGGCAACGCTCGAGGGGCTGCGCGCGCTACGACTCACCGGCCAGCAGCCACCGGTCTCGACGTATCGGCCCGCGGTCACGCCAGCGCTCGAGGGGATCCTGTCGCGCATGATGGCGGTGGCGGCGGCCGACCGCTTCCGGTCGATGGACGAGTTCCTCATCGCGCTCGATGTGCTGAGGACGACCGAGGGGCCGCAGGGCGGCGTTGGCACGATGACGCCGACCGGGAGGCGCACGCCCATAGAGACATCGCCTCCTCCCGCACGCGCGACGTCGCGCGGTGCGATGGTGGCGGCGGGTGCGGTGCTCGCCGTGGTCGCGAGCGCGGCGGTGTGGTGGGCCACGCGCGCGAGCGCGGACGATGGCGGCGAGGTGCCGGCGGGCGCGCTCGTGGTGGCACTGGCCGACGGCGACGCATCGCCGGCCGCGCCGCTGCAGGCGGGGTTGCGCGCGGAGCTCTCGGCGTGGAGCGGCGTCGCGACGCGGGACGGCGCGCTGCGCGGCGGGAGTGTGCGACGCGGTGTGCAGGTGACGACCAGCATGACGAAGCTGGGCGACAGTGTGCAGCTGCGGCTCACGGTGCGCGACAGTGCGGGGGCGGTGCCGCGCGAGGTGCGGCGGCTCGTGCCGGCGCGCTGGCTCGACGGCGCGGCGACCGGCCTCGCGCCCGTCACGGCGTCGCTGGCGCGCGAGGTGCTGGCCGGGCGCGCGCTGGACGGGCTGCGTGGCATCGAGAGCATTCCCACGCGGTCGCTGCCGGCGCTGCGCGCGTTCGTACGGGGCACCGACCTGATGCTCGACGGCCAGCTCGACTCGGCGGCCGCGGCGTTCCGTGCGGCGCGCGACGCGGCGCCGGGGTTCGCGGCGGCGCACCTGTGGGCCGCGCAGAGTGCGGCGTGGTCGCAGCCGCGGCAGGTGACCGCATGGCAGCCGGACGTGGAGGCGGCGCTGCGACGCGTGAGCACCATCGGTGGTGCGCCGACGCCGAGTCCCCTCGACAGCGACCTCACGCTGCTGGCGCACGGCCTCGAGCAGATGGCGCGGCGGGCGTTCCCCGAGGCGTGCGCGACGTATCGTGAGGCCGAGCGCGTGGATGCCGTGCGCTTCGAGGCGCTGGTGGGGCTTGGTGAATGTCAGCGCCTGGACGACGTGGTGATACGCACGCCGCAGGGGCTGCGCTTCCGGTCGAGTCATTGGGGCGCGCTGCAGGCGTTCACGCGGTCGGTGGACGTGGCACCGACGTCGGGGTTGCTGGGGGCACTCATGCCGCGAATGCGGCGGATGACGTATGCGGGGGGGGCACAGGTGCGCACGGGGAGGTCGGGAAGCGAACGATTCGTAGCGTTGCCGGCGCTGCTGTCTGACACGCTCGCGTTCCTGCCCCTGGCCGCCGCCCTCAGTGAACGGGGTGATCCGAGCACGGTGCCACCGACATGGGCGGCTTCGCTGCGCCGTGGGCAAAGCGTCGATGTCGCGCTGACCGCCCGGTGGGCTCGCCGCTTCCCCCAGGCGTTCGATGCGCACTTCGCACACGCGGTCGCGTTGGAAAGCGCGGGCATGATCGCGCCAGGCGACGCACAAGGTGTGGATGCCGCGCTCGCGCGCTCTGCCACGCTGGATCGGGCCGGCCGGCATCAGGGCGCGCTCGCACTCGCAGCGATACGTGTGGCGCTCCGTCGGGGGCGGCTGTCGGAGGGACTATCGCGCGCCACGCAGGCGCTCCAGGACAGCGTGCTGACTCACGACATCGGGCGCCGCGCAACGGTGTCCCTCGCAACGCTGACGGGGGATTCCGCGATCGTAGCGCGCGCGTGGGCGGACGACTCCTTGCGCATGGCAGCACTTAGCCCCGACTTGCGAGGTGCGCTGGATCGATTCGAACAAGCGCTGCTCGTCGGAGACTGTCAGACCGTTCGTGCTCGGCGCGCGCGCCTCGAGGAGGTCTTCGATCGCAGCGCCTCGCGCGCCGAGCGAACGATCCTTCGGGAGCGTTGGTTTGCACCGGTGTTGCGCCGGGCGGTCCCGTGCATCGGCGTCGGCGCAATGGCAGAGTTTCGCAGCCTGGATGAGCTCGACGAGGCACTTCGCCATCTGGGCGCCAGTCGCAAGACCGAGGCGCTGGAGACGGTTCGGGAACTGCAGCGCCGGCGTCGGGGAGCCGTGATTGGGGCCGTGACATGGGACTTTCAGTTTCTCGAACTGTGGATCACCGCCGAGGCCGGCGACACCGTGGGCACGCTGCGGCACCTTCTCGATGCCTTGGACGGCCTCTCCGGCATGAGCATGTCCACGCTCGAAATGCCGGAACAGGTGTCGGGCCTCCGGCGCTGCCTGGAGCTGCTGCGCACACTGACCACGGAGACGACATCGACGAAGCAGCTCTCGATCGAGGAGCGCGCTCGGCTGGACGAGTGGCTGCAGCGCGTGCGCACGGCGTTCCCACGTGGAGTGTAGTTCGACACCGCAACCGCTCAGCGGGAGGAGACATGCAGCACGTCAAGCGCAGCGCGTTCACGCTGGTGGAGATCATCATCGCGATCTCCGCGGTCGCCGTCGCGGGAACGGGGCTCTTCGCGTACGCCCAGTACTTGCGGGTCGGCAGAGGCCCGGACAATCGCTGCACCTCCGAGACCAACGCGTCTGCCGCAACGGTGTGCGAGGGCTATCCACCGGGGGAGCTCACCAGCTCCCCGGAGATCATCCGCTGGCTGTCCACGCGGACGTGGCGGCCGGAGCGCATCACCGCCACCCGGCGGACGGTCACGCAGGGCGGGCCGCTCAAGACCATGACGCTACAGGCACTCAGTCGAACAGACATGGCAGAACTGCGTGAGCTGAAGAGCCGTGGCTTGGTGATCGCGCGAATCGAAGGGGACCCGGAGAGCGACGAAGACCAGCGCTACGGCATCGGCGGCGCGGAGACCAAAGGGAGGGGGCTGCAGCGGGCATTCATCTTTGTGGCCGAGCCGTTCCGGTTGAAGTATCCGACCTTTGTTGGGAGGCTCCTCAGCAATGCTCCAAGCTATCCGATAGGTGCCTGGACCTTGTACGGACAAACTGCGGCTGGCCAACTCGTTGCAGTGAAGCGTGGAACCTTGCGATGGTGTGCGCACGCGCATACCAGGAGCGTCACGCTGGATCCCGCACAGTTCATCGACTGTGACAGTGCCGAGCGTGCGGCCACGATTCACGCGCGGTTGCTGCGGGATCCTCGCATCCGTGAGGCGCGTTTCGACTCCCTGTCGGCACGGTTGCGGGTGCTGTCCATCGTGCGCGTCATACGGGACATCCCCTTCACCGATACCACGCGGGCCGCACGACAGGCGCAGATCAAGGCCGAGTTTCAGGACCTAATCGATGACCGCGAACTGATCTTCTTCACTGATCTCACCTTCGATGTGGAGGACGATCCGGTGTGGGTCCGCTGCGGGGTCGGGTGCTGCACGACGGACCAGTTGGAATCGTAGTGTACGTGCACGACCCACTTGGCGATCGGGCGCACGGACCTGGTCGTTCGCCATTTCCATTCACCAACGAGGCTCAGGTGCGTACGATCCGTCGATGGGGTAGTGTCGATGACCGTCTGTTGTACATCCTTGCCGCTGCCGCCGCACTTGGCGGTGCGGTGGGTCGATCCGTGTACTCCTACGGGAAGCTTGGCGCTGGGCCTCCGGACGCCTGCCTCCCTGCCGCCGGTTCTACAGCAGGTCGACCCGCGTGTCCGGGATATCCGCCCAGTGACATCGCCGACACGCCGGAGTTCCGTCGATGGCTGTCGGGACTTTCCTCGTGGAGGCCGGAGTCCGTCGAGCTGCCACGGAAGA
This sequence comes from Gemmatimonadota bacterium, assembly GCA_020161135.1. Taxonomy (GTDB): domain Bacteria; phylum Gemmatimonadota; class Gemmatimonadetes; order Gemmatimonadales; family Gemmatimonadaceae; genus Gemmatimonas. Next base: position 208,711 of record JAIUOB010000001.1, read on the forward strand.
CGAGTGGGCCGACGCCCGTTATGACACGGGTGACCGCACTGGACGCCACGGACAAGGCGCCCATAAAGTTGCTGGCTTCACGTGGGCTGGTGGTCGCCAAGCTGGAGCGCGATCCGGCCGGAGGAGAAGACCCGCGCTATGGCATCGGCAGGCCCGGCACCGAGGCGCTGGGACGGACCTACTACTTCGTCGTCCGTCCGTTCGATCCGTCCAAGCTGAGCTATGCCTGGCGATGGGCGTCGGGCCGGACCAGCTATCCGATCGCCCACTGGACGATCTACGGAGTCCGCAACGGCGTTCAGCTTGATTCGCTCAAGAGCGGCGCGTTCCACTGGTGCCGACACACGCACGAGGCCACGTCGGCGACCAAGCCGGCAACATTCACGACGTGCAAGAACGCCGAGGAGGCGTCGAAGATCGAGCACCGACTGCTCCAGAAGGCGGCGAGTGACCCGAAGTATGCCCAGCTCGTCGCCGCAATTCGTCAGTACTCCCTCCTGGGAGTGATTCTGAACGTTCAGCCGGGACCCGTTCCAAGGAGCACTGTCGGCGTCTTCGCACAGCAGGAACCGCTTATTGGGGAACTGCTTTCGGCGGACGACATGAAGACAATTCAGCGCATTCGCGATGAAGCCCTGGAAGCTCCCGTCTGGGTTCGCTGCGGGGTTGGCTGCTGTACGGCCGACGAGCTGTAACCCCTACCGCGCCACCGCCGCACACTCCAGCTCCACTCGCGCGCCGAACAGCAGCGTCGCCTGCACCGCCGCGCGCGCGGGGTACTTTCCGCTCGGCCAGTAGGTCTTGTACACCGCGTTCATCGCCGGCCACTCCTTGAGGTCGGCGAGGAACGCGGTGCACTTCACGACCCGCTCCATCCCCACCCCGCCGGCCGCCAGCGTGCGCTTGATGTTCTCCAGCACCTGCCGCGTCTCGGCCTCGATGCCGCCGGGCACCAGCGTGCCGTCGGCCTTCGTCCCCAGCGTACCGCTCACGAAGATGAGGTCGCCCACCCGCACCGCCGGTGAGAACGGATTGGCCGGCGGTCCGTCGGGCTGGATGTAGACGGGCTCAGGGGCTGGTGCACCGGCCGACGCGCGGGCACCGCCGCGCGCGCTGCAGGCGCCGGCGACGAGTGGGAGCAGCACCGCGACGGTCGCGGCACGCACGAGGAGGCTGGGGACAGGACGCATCCCTGCAACCTGCGCCGCATCACGCGCACGTCAAGACAACGCCACGCGTTCTCCCGGGACGACAGGCGCGCGGGTGGCATCTCCCGCCCCCGCGACGCAAACTGCACAGGTCACGCCGCGCAACGCACCGCGCAACGCGCCGCGTGTCGCGCCGCCATCGTCGCGCGTCCTTCACGCCGAGGCCCGTGTGCAGACTCCCACCACCACCTTCGACGCCATCGTCGTCGGCTCCGGCATCGCCGGCGGCTGGGCCGCCAAGGAGCTGTGCGAGAAGGGACTCAAGGTCCTGCTCCTCGAACGCGGTCGCCCGGTCGAGCATGTGAAGGACTACGTCAACGCGACCAAGGGTCCCTGGGAGTATCCCCATCGCGGCGGACGCACGCAGCAGATGATCGGCGACTATCCGGTGCTGCAGCGCGACTATCCGCTCAACGAGAAGAACCTCGATTTCTGGGCCAGCGACAAGGACTCGCCCTACACCGAAATCCAGCGCTTCGACTGGTATCGCGGCTACCAGCTCGGCGGGCGCTCCCTCATGTGGGGACGGCAGAGCTATCGCTGGAGCGACCTCGACTTCGAGGCGAATGCGCGAGAGGGCATCGCCATCGACTGGCCCATTCGCTACCGCGACATCGCCCCGTGGTACAGCCACGTGGAACGGCACGCCGGCATCCAGGGCACCCGCGAGAACCTGCCACACCTGCCCGACGGCGAGTTCCTCCCGGGCTTCGCGCTCAACTGCGGTGAACGCCACATCGCCGCACAGATCGCCAAGACGTACAAGGCGCGTCGACACCTCATCATCGGCCGCAGCGCGAACCTCACGCAACCACTGCCCGGCCGCGGGGCCTGCCAAACCCGCGACGCCTGCTGGCTCGGGTGCATCTACGGCGCGTACTTCAGCACGCAGAGCAGCACGCTGCCGGCCGCGCGCGCCACCGGCAACCTCACGCTGCGCACGCACGCCATCGTGCACGAGCTGGTCTACGACCGCGACCGCCGGCGCGCCACGGGCGTGCGCGTCACCGATGCGCTCACCAACGCCGCCACCGAGTACCGCGCGAAGATCATCTTCCTCTGCGCGTCCACGCTCAACAGCACCTGGCTGCTCATGCGCTCGGCACGCGACGTCTGGCCCGGCGGGCTGGGCAGCAGCAGCGGCGAGTTGGGACACAACCTCATGGACCATCACTTCCGCCTCGGCGCATCAGGGCGGCTCGAGGGGTTCGAGGACCAGTACTACTACGGGCGACGCCCCACCGGCTTCTACATCCCGCGCTTCCAGAACCTCGCCGGCGACCGCCGCCCGTACCTGCGCGGCTTCGGCTACCAGGGCAGCGCCTCGCGCACGGGGTGGTCGCGCGCGGTGGCCGAGTTGGGCATCGGCGGCGACTTCAAGGACGCCATGGCGCAACCCGGACAGTGGAGCGTCGGTGCGAACGCCTTTGGCGAGATGCTCCCCGACCATCGCAATCGCGTCACGATCGACGAAACCAAGCGCGACAAGTGGGGCATGCCGGTGCTCGCGATCGACTGCGCCCTGCGCGACAACGAAGTGCAGATGCGCAAGGACATGGGGCGTGAGATGGCCGAGATGCTGGAGTCGAGCGGCGTGAAGGATGTCGCCGTGTTCGATCGCGGCTACGCACCGGGCATGGGCATCCATGAGATGGGCACGGCGCGCATGGGGCGCGACCCGAAGACCAGCGTGCTCAACGCCAACAATCAGGTGTGGGACGCGCCCAATGTGTTCGTCACCGACGGCGCCTGCATGACCTCCGCCGCGGCGGTGAATCCGTCGCTCACCTACATGGCGCTCACGGCACGCGCGGCGGATTTCGCCGTGAGCGCGCTCACGCGTCGCGACCTGTGAGGCCCGTGCCATGACCGACTTTCTGCGCTGGTCCGGCGCCGACGCCGCCATCGCGCGGCGCGAGGCCATTCGTCGCGTGGGGGTGCTGCTGGGCGGCGCAACCTTCGTGGGCGGCATCTCGCTGCTCGAGGCCTGCGCCGGCGACCGCGCCTCGGTGCCGGCACGCGAGGCGCCCATCGGCACGTTCAGCCCGAACGACGTCGCGTTCCTCGACGACGTGGCCGACACGATCCTCCCCGACACCGAGCGCTCGCCGGGAGCGCGGGCGGCGCACACGGGCCCGTTCATGGCGCTCATGGTCACCGACACGTACACCGCCGACGACCAGCAGCGCTTTCGCGACGGCATGACGACACTTGCCGATCGGTGTCAACGCATGCACGGGGTGGATTTCGCGCAAGCCACCACCGAGCAACGACTGGCCCTGCTGCGCGCCTGCGACCAGGAGCAGTACGATTACATGCGCAGCAAGTCGGCCGACCAGCCGACGCACTGGTTTCGCATGATGAAGGAGCTGGCCCTGCTCGGCTTCTTCACCTCGGAGATCGGCTGCACGCAGGCGCAGCGGTACCGCGAGAGTCCCGGCCCGTATCAGGCGTGCGTCCCGTACACCGCAGGCGAAACCAGTTGGGCCGCGCACGCGTAACGGGCCGGGTCACACACTCGCCAATGTTCGTCCGCCTCCACCACCCACTCCCCCCATGTATCAGTCGCTCGCACCCTTCCTCATGTCGTGGCAGTACGAAGCGGAAAACACGCTCAAGCTGCTGGACACGCTCACCGACGCGTCGCTCGCCCAGCCGATGTATCCCGGCGGCCGCACGCTCGGGCGCCTTGCGTGGCACATCACGCAGACGATCCCCGAGATGATGAACAAGACCGGACTTGGCGTGGAGGGCGTGGACGAGCATGCGCCCGCTCCGGCGAGCGCGGCCGAGATCGCCGCGGCCTATCGCGCAGCGTCGGCGTCGCTGGTCGCGCGCCTCTCGTCGCAGTGGACCGATGCGACGCTCACGCAGGAAGACGACATGTACGGCATGCGCTGGAACCGTGGCACGACGCTCAGCATCCTCATCGTGCACCAGGCGCATCACCGCGGACAGCTCACGGTGCTCATGCGCCAGGCAGGACTGCCCGTCGCGGGCATGTACGGCCCGGCCATGGAAGAGTGGGCGCAGATGGGGATGGAGCCGCCGCCGGTCTGACACGCGGCCGCGCCAGGCCACGATACACGAACGCCGCCCGGAGCGATCCGGGCGGCGTTTCACGTTGCCGAAGGTCAGCGCCGAGCCACCGGCTCCAGCCGCACGATCGACGTCGGCTTCCCCTGCTGGTCGTCGAGCGCGACGTAGATGAACCCGTCGGGGCCCTGTCGCACGTCGCGCACCCGACCGCGGCCACGCACGAGATTGTCCGCCACCTCGGCCTTCTGCCCGTCGAGCGTCAGGCGCGCCACACGCTCACCGGCGAGACCGCCCACGAACACGCTGCCGGTCCACGCGGGGAACTTGGTGCCGGTGTAGACGAGCAGCCCCGACGTCGCGATGGACGGCACCCACACGTTCTTCGCGTTCTCCATCCCCGGCGCCATCGTGCTCGCGTGAATCGCCTTGCCCGGGCCGTAGTTCACGCCGAAGCCGACCACCGGCCAGCCGTAGTTCTTGCCGGGCAGGATGAGGTTGAGCTCGTCGCCACCCTGCGGCCCGTGCTCGATCTCCCAGAGGTCACCCGTGACCGGGTGAATCTGCAGCCCCTGTGGATTGCGGTGCCCATAGCTCCAGATCTCCGGCTTGGCACCGCTCTGGTTCACGAACGGATTGTCCTTCGGCACCGTGCCGTCGTCCATGAGCCGCACGATCTTGCCGTGATGGTTCGTGAGGTCCTGCGCGGGGTGCTTGGGGAGATCACCCTCGGGCGGCGCCTGACGATCGCCGATGCTCATGAACAGGTGGCCGCTCTTGTCGAACGTCACACGCGAGCCGAAGTGCCCCGGGCGTCCGCGCGTCTCGGCCACGAAGATGTCCTTGCCGTCCACCAGCGCATCGTTCTCAAAGCGCGCGCGATAGAGCGCGGTGGTGGAGCCATTCGCCAGCGGCTTCGCGTACGTGAGGTACACGAACTTGTTCTGCGCGAAGTTGGGGTGCAGCACCACGTCGAGCAGGCCACCCTGCCCCGCCGCCGCCACCGCGGGCACACCCGCCACGGGGTTGGGGAGGAGCTTGCCACCCCGCACGATGCGGAGGCGACCCTGACGTTCCGTCACGAGCAGGTCGCCACTCGGCAGGAACGCGATGGACCACGGATTCACGAAGCCGTCGGCCACCGTGACAATGCGGTAGTCCTGCACGGACGACTTGAAGGTCGTGGGCGCCTGCGCCGACGCGCGCGTGGCGCACAGGGCCAGGGGCAACACGAGGGCGATGGCATGGCGCAGCGACTGGCGGGACATCCGGGGCTCTCCTCTCGGGGGGTACAACGTGACCGCGGAAAGGTAACGCCCCTCGCCGCCCGCGCGCGATGCGAGGCGCAGCGAGACGCGGCGCCCGACGCTACGCGAAGGTGCGCAGCACCCGCACGGTGTTGAGATGCACCGCCACGGTGTCGCGCACATCACGCCCATAGCCCCCACTCAGCGTCACGCATACCGGCAACCCCACCTCGCGGCAGGCCTCGAGTACGAGCGCGTCACGCCGCGCGAGACCGTCGAAGGTGAGCGCCAGGCGGCCCAGCCGGTCACCCTCGTGCGGATCGGCGCCGGCCAGGTACACGACCAGGTCGGGCGACGACGCGCGCAGCACCGACGGCAGGTGCTCGGCCAGCAGCGCGAGGTAGGTCGCGTCATCGGTGCCGTCGGCGAGCTCGACATCACGCTGGCCGGGCACCTTGTGGAAGGGGAAGTTCCGGGCGCCGTGCATGCTGAAGGTGAACACCTGCGCGTCACCGGCAAAGCAGGCGTGCGTGCCGTTCCCCTGATGCACGTCGAGATCGATGATGGCCACGCGCCGCACACGGCCGAGTGCCTGCAGGCGCCGAACAGCCACGGCGACGTCGTTGAAGGTGCAGAATCCCTCGCCACGCTCGGGGAACGCGTGGTGTGTGCCCCCGGCGAGGTTCATGGCGACACCGTGCTGCAGCGCGGCGTCGCTGGCCTCGATGGTGCCCTGCACCACGCGGAAGGCGCGCTCGACAAACGCCTCACTCCACGGCAGGCCGATGCGACGCTGCTCGGCCGCCGGCAGCGTTCCCTGCTCGATGTGCGCCACGTAGTCGGGCGTGTGCACCCGCAGCAGTTCCTCGCGCGCCACCCGCGCTGGCTCGTGCAGCCGCTCGGGCGACACGAGCCCTTCGGTCAGCACGCCCTCGCGGAGCAGCGCGTACTTCTCCATCGGGAAGCGATGTCCGTCGGGCAGCGGAATCGCGTACCGGGCCGACGACCACAGGTGCAGCGGCATGCCGAACGACGTCGCAGCGCGTGAGGTGGCGCGCCCGTCAGCGCGCCGCGCGCTCGAGATCGGCGGCGAGGCGCGTGTAGGCGCGCAGTTGGCTGCGCTGGTCGGCGGTGGGCACCCCCGTCCACCGTGCCACCTCACCATACAGACCGCTGAGCCGCGCGCTCAGCTCCTGCGCCTGCCGGCGCCGGTCGCGCGTCGCCTCGTCGGTCCCGGTCGCCTCACGCAGTCGCGTCGCGGTGGGCACGAAGCGGGTGATGAGCGCTGCCACCTCGCGATGGAACGCGGTCCACGCGGCACGTTCGGCGCGCGGCACGGTGAGACGCGGATCATCGCGCACCACCACACGCTGCTCGCGCCGGACACCGGCCGCCTCGAGCCGCACGGTGTAGCGCCCCGGCATGACGAGCGGCCCGGGGCTCGTCGCGCGCGGCCCCTCCTCGTCGTCCTCGCCGCCACCGCTGCGAATGGGCAGGTCGGCCTCGCGCAGGTTCCACACCACCCGGTTGATGCCTCGGCGCGTGGCCGCGCGCAGCGTCTGCACGAGACGGCCGGTGCTGTCGTGCACGGTGAGCGTGACCGGCGTGCCGGCATCGCGCACCCAGTAATCGATGAGCGCCCCGACCGCGGGGTTCTCGCCGCGAAAGAGCATGTCGCCGGTGTGCGGACGCAGGTTGGTGGTGCGCACCTGCAGCGCCGGCTGCAGCGTGAACAGGTGCGCGGCGCTCGCCGCCACCGCCGGCGTGAGCTCCTGCAGCGCGTTCACCTGGTCGAGCACCCAGAGTCCGCGCGCATGCGACGCCAGCACGAGCGCGTTGTCGCGCGGATGCACGAGCAAGTCGTTGAACGGCATGAGCGGCAGGTTGGCGCGCAGCGGCAGCCACTGCCCACCATCGTCGGGCGAGAGGAACACGCCGAATTCCGTCGCGAGGTACAGCAGGGCCGGGTTGCGAGGATCCTGCCGGATGGTGCGCGCCACCCGATTGGCCGGCAGCCCCGCGTCGATGCGCGTGAAGCTCCGACCGAAATCGGTGCTCTTGTAGACGTAGTTGGCGAAGTCGTTGCTACGATGGTTGTCGACCACCACGTACACGGTGCCGTCGGCGTGACGCGACGGCTCGACGCCGGCGAACCAGCTTCCCGCGGGCAGCCCCGGCAGGTTCTTCTGCAGGTCGGTCCAGGTGGCGCCGGCGTTGCGCGACACGCGCAACCGTCCATCGTCGGTGCCCACGTACAGCAGCCCCGGCACGCGCGGACTCTCCGCCAGCGCCGTGGCACCGGGGAAGAAGGGCACGCCGTCGTCGATGGACAGCGTGTGCTCGCTCGGCTGGCGTCCCATGAGCGGCAGCGTGCTGCGGTCGACGCCGGTGGTCATGTCGCCGAGGTCGGTCCATGTGCGCCCGCCGTCACGCGAGCGGAAGAGATGCTGCGCGCCCGCGTAGATGGTATTCGTGTCGTGCACGCTCACCACGAACGGCGCGTCCCAGTTGGCCGGGTGCATCTGGTTGCCGAGCACCTGCGTGGCGCCCGGCTTGCCCCACGTCTCCCAGTTGCGCCGCCCCGCGATGTGCCCCTCCGGATCGCCCGGACGGATGTCCTGCACCTGCCAGGTGAGCGTGTCGTTCTTCTGCAGCCCGAGGAACTGTGACGCCGAGTAGACCGTGCGCGCGTTCTTCGGGTTGGGCACGACCCAGAAACCGTCACCACCACACAGGCGCGACCAGTGCTCGTTGAGCACGCCGGTCGTGTTCCAGCTCGCGCTGGGCCCCTTCCAGCAGCCGTTGTCCTGCAGGCCACCGTACACATTGAACGGCACCGCGTTGTCCACCGCGACGCGATAGAACTGCGACAGCGGCAGCGAGGTGACGTAGAGGAACTTGACGCCGCGGTCGTAGCTGATGCCGATACCGCCATCGTCGAGCTTGACCACGTGCCGGCTGTCGCGCGGATTCACCCACACGAAGCGGTCGTCGCCGTGCGTGGTGGTGCGCGGCGCCGTGAAGGTCTTGCCGCCGTCATTGCTGAACGAGTAGGCGTTCAGCATGTACACGCGCTGGTCGTCGTTCGGGTCGATCGTGGGCTGGCTCGCGTACATCGGGCGCGGATTCCAGTCGCTCAGGAAGCGCCACGACCCGCCGGCGTCGTCACTGCGGTAGAGCCCGGCCTTGCGCATGGTGTAGGCCGTGCTGGCGTTGTAGCGCTGGCCCTGTTCGATGCTCACCACCACGATGCGCGGATTCTTGCGATACACCGCAATGCCGATGCGGCCGTACTCGCCGGTGGGGAGGCCGTTGCCGGTGAGCTTCGTCCAGGTGGCGCCCGCGTCGGTGCTCTTCCAGAGCGCGCTGCCGGGTCCGCCGCCGTCGAAGCCGAACGCGCTGCGCCGCCGCTGATAGGTGGCCGCGTAGAGCACCGACGGATTCGTCGGATCCATCACGACATCGGTGGCACCCGTCTCATCGTCGACGTGCAGCACGCGCTGCCACGAACGTCCCCCGTCGGTCGTGCGATAGAGACCGCGCTCGCCCCCCGCGCCCCACACCGAACCCTGCGCCGCCACGAAGGCGATGTCGGGGTTGGACGGATGCAGCTGGATGCGGCCGATGTGCATGGAGGTGCGCAGACCGGTGTTGCTCCACGTCTTCCCGCCGTCGGTGCTCTTGTACACCCCGTCGCCCCAACTCACGCTCTGACGGTTGGCGCGTTCGCCGGTGCCCACCCAGAGGATCTGCGGATTGGGCTGGAACACCGCCACGTCACCGATGGAGTGCACGGGGGCGTCGAAGATCGAGCTCCACGTGACGCCGTTGTCGGTCGTACGCCACAACCCGCCGGTCGCACCGGCCACGTACATGGTGTACGGGTCGGACTCGACGACGTCCATGTCCACCACCCGGCCGCTCATTGATGCGGGGCCGATGCTGCGCAGGCGAAGGCCGTCGAGGTCGGCGGAGGTGACGGCCGGCTGCGCCCGGAGCGGCCGTGCCGCGGGGAGCGCGAGGAGGGTGGCCAGCGCGAGGAGGGCGCGCGAGGCACGGGATGACGCCCGGCGGGGGGCGGGGACGTGCGTCACACGGACGGCACGCATCGGCGAGGGGACGAGGCGGGTCAGCATGCGCCCAATATGGGGCGTATCTTGTGAGACCGCCGGGGCGCAGATCGTGCGCCACACCGCGGCCCCGCCATCTCCGACACCCGAGTCCGACGTGAACGTCCTCCCCGCTGCCCACGCGTTGCGGCGCACGGCGCGCCTGCGCCCTGCTGTGCTCCACGCCACGTTGCTGTGCACCGCCGCCACACTTGCGGCGCCGTGTGGTGCCACGCTGGCCGCCCAGAATCGGCCGCCTGCGGCCAAGGCCGTCAACGCCACCGCCGTGAAGCCGGTGTGGCAGGATGAGGGTCCCTTCAAGTGGGCGCCACGTCCCACCGAATCGAACATCACGCCGAACGACCTGCGCACGCGGCTCTACGGCTTTGCCGACGACTCCATGCGCGGGCGCCGCATCGGCGAGCCGGGCAACTTCAAGGGCACCGAGTACATCGCGCGCGAGTTCAAGCGCCTCGGCCTCAAGCCGGCCGGCGACAGCGGCAGCTACTTCCAGGTGTTGCCGTTCGGGCCGAGCGGCTTCGACACGACGACGATGCGGCTGAGCGCAGGTGGACGCGCGCTCACCGCGCGACGCGACTGGATTCCCACGGTCCCCACCGCCGCCAACGGCGCGGGCCCGTCGGTGAACGTGAGTAACCTCCCCACCGTCTTCGCGGGCACGTGGGGCGATACGGCCGCGATGCTCGACGCGGCGGCGCTCCAGGGCAAGGTCGCGGTGTTCCTCGCCGCGCCCGCCACGCGCGCCGTGGCCGCGAGTCAGGGTGCGCCGGTGAGCTTCGTGAGCTGCGCCGACGTGCCCGACAAATTCGGCGCCAACGCGGCCATCGCCGAGGAAGCGCGCCAGCGCGCGAACCCGACACCGGCCGGTGGTCGTGGTGGCGCACCGGGCGGCGGCCGCGGCGGCGCTCCGACCACCGCGGTGCGTGACACCCGCGCGCAGCGGGCGGGCGCGGCGCTCGTGCTCATCGTGGGCCTCGACGACATGCAGCCGGCGGCCATCAACCAGGCGTTCGCGCAGCCCATGTCGATGCGACCGGCGCAGCAGGTGAATGCCGGCAACGTTGCGTCAGCCACCATCTCGCGCGCGGCCGCCGAGCAGCTCTTCGGCAAGCCGGCCGCGCAGCTCACGGTGGGGGCCACCGGACAGCCGGTGAGCGCCTCGTGGACTCACCAGTGGCGCGTGTCGCCCTCGCCGGCGCGCAACGTGATCGCGATGCTCCCCGGCAGCGACCCGACGCTCGCCAGCGAGTACGTGCTGGTGGGCGCGCACAACGACCATGTGGGCGTCAACCAGACCGTCGTCGACCACGACTCGCTGCGGGCCTACAACATGGTCGTGCGCCGTCAGGGCGCGAACGATCCGGTGTGCGTGCCCACGGCCGCGCAGCAGAAGAAGATCGACTCACTGATCGCCCGGGCGCGGAGCATCCGCGCGCCGCGCCGCGACAGCATCATGAACGGCGCCGACGACGACGGCTCCGGCTCGATGCTGATGCTCGAGATCGCCGAGCGCTTCGCGAAGGAGAAGCCGGCGCGCTCGATCATCTTCATGTCGCACCAAGGCGAGGAGGCGGGGCTGCTCGGCTCGCGCTGGTTCACCGACCACCCCACCGTGCCGCTCGACAAGATCGTCGCCGCGCACAACATGGACATGGTGGGCGCGGGGCGGAACTGGGAGGTCAAGTACGGCGGCCCCAATTCCGTGCAGATGCTCGGCGCGCGGCGTCTCTCGCGCGAGTTCGGCGACATCATCGACTCGGTGAATGCGAACATCCCTGAGCCGATGGCGATCGACAAGAGCTGGGACGTGCCCGCGAACCCGCTCAACCGCTTCTGCCGCAGCGACCAGGTGAACTACGTCCGCAAGGACATCCCGGTCGTGTACATGTCGCTCGGCTACGCGGTGGACTACCACCAGCACAGCGACGAGCCGCAGTACATCGACTACGATCACTCGGCGCGGCTGGGGCGCTTCATCTACTCGGTGATGACGGCGGTGGCGAACCGGCCGAACAAACCCGCGATCGCGGGGCCGGATCCGACCATGCCGACGTGCGGGCGATAGTGGGATAGGCTGAGGGCGTCGTTGTTGTAAGGATCAGAAGGAAGGGTGAAGGTGAGAGGGGGAAGGAAGACGAGTCATCGTCTCCCTTCCCCCTGTCGCTTCCTCCTTCTCCCCGATCCTGTTTCTCACCCCACACGTGTCCCCGCTCACCCCGGCAGCTCGATCTCGAACGTCGACCCCGACGCGTCGCTGCGCGCGAGACGCAGCGTGCCGCCGTGCGCCCGCACGATCCACGCGGCAATGGGCAGGCCGAGTCCGGCGCCCGACGTGTCGGCGACGTCCGAGCGGACGTCATTGTGCTGCACGCGATAGAAGCGCTCGAAGATGCGGGCCTGGTGCGGCTCGGGGATGCCCGGCCCGCTGTCCGTCACGCGCACGATCGCCCCGCCACCGCTGCGCGGCTCGACGCTGGCCTGCACCGTGCCGCCCCTGGGCGTGTACTTGATGGCGTTGTCGAGCAGGTTCATCACCACGCGACGCAGCAGCATGCCGTCGCCGGTCCACGGCACTTCGCTCTCGGGCGTGTAGGCCAGGCGGATGTCGCGCGCCCGTGCGATCGTGCCCATGGCGTCCACGCAGTCGCCGACGAGTTCCTCGAGGAAGTGCGGCGCCGGGTTGAGCGTCTGCTCGGCGGCGTCGGCGCGCGCGAGCAGGAACAGGTCGGCCACGATGAGCGCGAGTCGCCGCGCCTCACCATGGATGACCTGCAGCGCGGCACGGTACTCGGTGGTGGTGCGGTCGGCAGAGAGGGCCAACTCGCTCTCGCCGATCACGATGGCGACCGGCGTGCGGAGTTCGTGCGACGCGTCGGCGGTGAAACGGCGTCGTTGAGCGAACGCGTCCTCGACGCGGTCGAGCAGCTCGTTGAACGTCTGCGACAGCCGCGCCAGCTCGTCCGACGGACGCGAGACGGGCAACCGCTCGTGCAGGTTGCGGGCGGTGATGCCCGCGGCAGTCACCCGCATCGCCTCGACCGGGCGCAGGCTCGCCGCGGCGAGCGCGTAGCCGCCCAGCACAGCCAGCAGCAGCGACAGCGGGATACCCACGAGCATGACCTGTCGCACGCGGCGGAGCACCGCGTCATGCACTTCGAGCGACTGACTCACCGCCACCACGAAAGTGCCGCGTCGGGTGCGCACCGGCAGCGTCACGACACGCTCGCGTTGCGGCAACAGCGTGACGAGGTCGACGCCTCCGCGCGCGAGGGCGCGCGACACCGAGGCGGACGCGCTGCGCCAGCCGACCACGCCCCCGAAGTCCCGGGTGGCTGTCGACGTGCTGTCCACGGCGAGCAGTTGCGGCGCGCCGTCGCCCGTCGGTGACGCCGCGCGGAACAGGGCCACCCCGATATCCCGCAGCCGATGGTTGTCGAGCGTACGCGCGACGGCCCAGGGCACGGCCGTGGAGTCGGCACTGAGCGCCGGCGGCACACTCGACAGCGCGAGTTGCAGCGATGCGCCCACCGCTTCCGCGGTGCCGCTCAGGAAGCTGTCCGCATCGCGTTGAGTGATGCCGGCCAGCGCGAGATACGACGCCACGCCCACCACGCCGAGCAGCACGCCGAACGTCGCCGCATACCACAGGGTGAGTCGCGCCCGGATGGACAGGACGGCCGACTCCTTGGGCACGCTGTCGCCGGCGTGCGGCGCGGTGGGGTCGAGTGGCGACGGCGGCTTCGCCCCGTTGCCGCGCGTGCGCCACGGCATCAGTCGACGACGTCGGCTGACAACAGGTAGCCGGCACCGCGGCGCGTGTGCAGCAGCGGCGTCCGACCGGCGACGTCGAGCTTCTTGCGCACGCGCCCCACGTACACCTCGAGCGCATTCGACGCCGGATCGTGGTTGGCGTCCCACACGTGCTCGGTCAGCTCGGCGCGTCCCACCACGCGCCCCGCGTGTCGCGCGAGGTACTCCAGCAGCGCGTATTCGCGGGTGGTCAGCAGCACCGCCTGGCCGGCCCGCACGACCTGCTGCGCGCGCGAATCGACCACGAGGTCGCCGACCACGAACCGCTCCTCCTGCAGCGTGGGGCCGCGGCGCATCAGCGCCCGCAGGCGCGCCAGCAGTTCGTCGAGCTCGAACGGCTTCACGACGTAGTCATCGGCCCCGCTGTCGAGCCCCGCGACGCGATCCGGCAGCGCATCGCGCGCCGTGAGCATCAGGATGGGCGTGCGCGCACCCCGGCGACGCAGTTCCCGGCACACCTCGAGGCCGGTGCGACGCGGCAGCATCACATCGAGCACAATGGCGTCGTAGTCGTTGACGGCCGCCTCCACCAGCGCCGCATCCCCATCCGTGACGACATCGACGGCCCACGCGCGCTCGCGCAGCGCGCGAGCGAGCAGATCGTGCAGGCGCGCATCGTCCTCGGCGATCAGGATCCGCATCGCGTGGAGCGGCGCAGGGAGGCGACTGCCGGTGGCGCGATCACTTCGTCCAGCGCTCGCAGCCGGTCTGCCGACGCGTGTCGGCCAGCTCGAGGATGCGCCACGTGCCGCTGTCGTCCTTCCCCAGCAGGAAGTGATCGACGCCGCAGTGCGAGAAGCGCTTGCCGGCGAAGAAGCCGTAGTCGACCCACACGGACGCCAGCGCGCCATCGACGGCGACCTTCTCGTTCGCAATGCGCTCATCCCAGACGTCGGCGTGCGGCGTGCCGACGGCCTTCACGAAGGCATCGGCATTCTGTTCGATCGTGGTGACGATCTTCCCCTGCCGCATGCCGGAGGAGATGAGGCGGACGCGCGGATCGAATACCGCCCGCACCGCGGTGGAGTCGCCCGCCCGCATGCCGTCGAACAGCTTGCGCACGACCGCCATCACGGCGGCCTCGTCGGAGGGGGGCTGCATCAGAGCGAGGGAGAGGAGAAGGGTCGTGAGCATGGGAGGGACGGAAGCGAGACCACGGGAGCGGAACGACGGAAGCCGAACCACGTGACGACGGGTACCACGGGCGGACGCGGTGTTCGACACTGAACGCTAGCTTTCGGATGCTCCCGTGGTAGCCGCCCCCCTGCGGGAGCCGTCCGCCCGTCGTAGCCGTCGTCCCGCGGTACCGCTCCCGCGGTCCCTCCCCAGTCGTTCCGCTCCCGTCGTATGCCGCTCCTATTTCTCGCCCAACTCCTGTCCCTCGGCACCATCGCCGGCGGACATCCCGTCTCGCTCGAGAGCAGGTCGGTCAAGCGCGCGGGGGCCGAGGTCACGGCGGTGGTGCGCACCACCTTCACCAAGCCGGCCAAAGCGCCCGGCGGGGACTGGTACGGCGCGCGGACCGTGGTGGCGGTGCGCTGCGCTGACGGCACGGCCGCGGTGCTCGAGAACCGGTACTACGGCGATGCCGCCTTCAAGCGCGTCGTGAACGAACGCATCATCAAGCAGCCCGGCTACGCCGCGCCGGTGCCCGGCTCCACACAGGCGCTCGCCCTCGCGCATCTCTGCAAGAAGTAGCGCGGCTAGCCGAGCCGCGCGCGGGTCTCCAGCAGTGCGCCCAGCGCCGTCGCGCGGCCGCCTTCCTCCGGGATGACGATCTGCGCGTGGTAGAACTGCGCCACCGTCTCGAGGGTGCGCCGGATGCTGGGCAGGTCGGTGAGATGCCCGACGATCACCGCCTGTTCCATCTGCTGCGCGCGCGCCGCGTTGACGGCCACCACGCCGATCACCTGCCCCACCATGTTCACCAGCGCCGCCGCCGTGTCGGCCGGTGACGCGTCGACCGCGTGACGCGCCGCACGACCGAAGTTCACGGCGGTGGTGTCGGGCGGCAGCGAACCGATGGCGGTGCCGAGAATCTCGCCGATCGTGAGGTTGTGCACCGTATCGCGCCCCTGCTGCGCGAGCGCGTCGATCGCTTGCGGATCGACGACATCGATGAGCAGGCGCGACAGCCCCACCAGTGTGCCACCGCCGACACCGGTGCCACTCACGTGCCGCGCGCCCTCGGCCGTGGCGGCGACCACCGCCGTTCCCGAGCCGGCGCTGGTCACCAGCGCGCGCGCCAGCCCCGACAGCGCGAGCCCGCCGCGCCCGATCGCCTGCACTTCATCGACGCGATGCAACGGCACGGTGGACGCGCCGTCCACGAGTGTCGCCGACAGGGCGGAGCGATTGCCGCCCGTCACGGCAATCCACGCGAGGTCGCGCACGGCCACCCCGCCCTGCGCCAGCACCGCGTGCACCCGCGCGTCGCTCGGCTGCCCCTCGCTGGGTAGGCGCCAGTGCTGCGTGGCCGTGCCCTGGGCGTTGCCCTCCTGCACGACCACGTCGGTGTTGCTCGCGCCGAAATCGATCGCCGCGACCCGCGTCGGTGCCGTCACCTACTTGCCCGGGTGATAGGTGCGCACCGCGTGCTTCTCGACGTCCTCACGATAGAAGTTCACGTCCTTGAAGTCGCCCTTCGCGTAGCGCTCCGCCTGGTTCGCGAAGTACGGCGACGACGGGTCGCCATGCACGCCACCCGCCAGCACACTCTTCGCGCGGACGCGCGGGCCGAACTCGACGCCGGCCACGAAGCTGTTGCCGCGATCGCCGTAGATGCGCTTGGTCGTGCGGGCGCTGCTCTGGCTGTACGCCGCCAGCGAGCCCCAGTTGGCGGACGCGAACGGCACCGCGATGCTCGGCTTGCTGTCGTCGAAGGGCGCGCCGATCTCGCCGGACAGGCGCTGGTAGCGATTGATCTCCCCCCACGGCGTCTTCCACGTCCCGAAGTCTCTCGTCAGCCGATCGACCGCGCGCGAGAGCGCCGCGAGATACGCGACCCCGGCGTTCTCGCCCTGCCGCGCCGCGCGACCCCCACGGGCGAACTCCTCACCGTAGTAGTGGCCGAGCGACATCCCCACCGACTGGACGCCGAAGCGGTAGTCCCAC
This sequence comes from Gemmatimonadota bacterium, assembly GCA_020161135.1. Lineage (GTDB taxonomy): Bacteria > Gemmatimonadota > Gemmatimonadetes > Gemmatimonadales > Gemmatimonadaceae > Gemmatimonas. The sequence goes on from JAIUOB010000001.1 coordinate 225,256, forward strand.
GCGCGCAGCACCGCGATCGGCTCGGCGAGCTTCACCTTGAGCGAGTCGTGGGCCGGCAGCATGTCCCAGGCCGTGATCACCGGCGGCACCGACTGCTCGAACGCCGGCAGGTAGCTGTCGTAGGCGCCCGCGATCATGCCATCGAGCGTGAAGTCCTTCTTCGCCCCGAACACGCGCTCCGCGTGGATGCCGCGGGCCGAGTTCTCGCGCTGCGCCGACATGTAGACGGGGTAGTCGCTGATCTTCGGGCTGCTCTCGCCCGACGCCGTGAAGGGCCAGTTGTTGGCGTTGTACAGCCAGCCGCTCGCGGGATTCTCGATGTAGATCATCTCGGCCAGCGTGTGCAGCCCCTGCCAGTCGGTGCCCGGGTCGCTGCCATCCACCGGCTTCGTCCAGTCGTACTTCGGGTCGCGCTTGGGCACGAAGTTGCCGTGGAAGTAGGCAATGTTGCCATCGGCGTCGGCGTAGACCGTGTTGTTCGACGAGTTCGTGCGAATGGCCATCTGCGTCTTGAACTCGGCCAGCGATCGCGCCTTGGTGCGGCCGTAGCTCTGCTGGATCGCCTCCAGCGGCTTGTTCATCATGGCGACGGCCACCCACTGCCCATTCTGCTCGCGGATGATCGGGCCGTGGTGCGTGAAATACGCCGTGATCGTGCGCGTACCCATCGCGCCGTTCGCCTCCTTCACACGCAGCGTGATGCGCTTCGCGATCACGTCACGCTGGGTGGCGCCGTGCTGGTACGCGAAGCCCGCACCCTTCGGCGTGACCTTCTCCAGATACTCGTCGATGACGTCGCCGCCGCCTGACGTGTGCATCCACCCGAGGCGTTCGTTGAAACCCTGATAGATGAAGAACTGCCCCCACGTGACAGCGCCGTAGGCGTTGAGCCCCTCGTCGCTCACCATGTGGATCTCGGGGCGGAAGTAGAAGCTGGTGTGCGGGTTGATCATCAGCATGGCCCGCTTGCCCGTCGTGTTCGAGGGCGCGATCGCGATGCCGTTCGAGCCGCTCGGCTCCCAGCCGTAGGGGTTCGCGCCTTCGTACAGGTCGCCGCCGGAGCGTCCCGACGCGCCGCCAGGGAGCTGCTTCGCGTAAAACGCCTCGATGCCCCGCAGGTTGACGCTCGAGATGTCGCCGCCGATCGAGCCTTCGCTGAAGGCGAGCGCCATCCACGGCTCGAACTTCGTGAGCAGCTTCGGCTTCACCGTCGGGTGCGTGGACAGGTAGTAGTTGAGTCCATCGGCCCAACTGTTCATCAGCGCCTTGAGCCAGACCGGGCTCTTGGCGTACATCGCCTTGAGGTCGAGCGTGTCGATGAAGAGGCGCATGCGCAGGTCGCTCCAGAGCGCCCGCTCGCCCTGCACCTCGGCCATGCGACCGAGCGCGTCGACATAGTTCATCTCGACGCGATTGAAGTCGTCCTCGGCCTGGGCGTAGATCATGCCGAACACGGCGTCGGCGTCGGTGGGGCCGTAGACGTGCGCGATGCCCCACTGATCGCGATGGATGGTGACACGCTGGGCCTGCTTGGCCCAGCGCGACGGCTGGGCCGCCAGCACGCTCGGCGCCGCCGCCAGCAGGGCCACGGCCACGGCCAGGCGGTGTGCGCGACGCGAGAACATCGAGGGGAGACTCAGCATCGGGAGCGATGGAGAGGGGAGGAAGGCGCGAACCGGGCTAAGCTCGCCGATCGCGCGGCGTTCGGCCACCACGTCGGCACGATGACCGGGGTATGAGGGCGGGGCGCGCGGGCGCGGGAGGCGTCAGGCGCCCGGCGGCTGGTTGACCATGTGGTCCGCGAGTGCATGCAGCTTCGCGCGGAGGTCGTCCTTGACCTCCGCCGGTACCTCGTGCGCATCGAGCGCACGGTCCATGCACCAGACCCACTCGTCGCGTTCCTGCACCCCGATGGTGAACGGAAAGTGCCGCATGCGCAGACGCGGGTGCCCGTACTGCTCGATGTAGAGCGGAGGGCCCCCCGTCCATCCGCTCATGAACAGGAAGAGCTTTTCGCGGCTGACCTTGAGGCTCGTGGCGTGGAGCGCACGCACATGCACCGCCTCGGGCGCGGTGTCCATGAGGTCGTAGAAGCGGTCGACGAGGGCGCGGACGCCCTCGGCTCCTCCCAGAGCGAGGTAGTGCGGATGGAAAGCGTTCATCGAGGGGAAAGGCGTAAGGCGGAAGCAGGACAACGGGAGCCTAACCACGGGAGCGCCAGAAGCGGGACTACGGAAACGACGGAAAGGGCGGGAGGCAGGCTACCCGACGCAACAAACGGCGCCAGCGCACCCTCCGCTGACGCCGTGGCATCCGTTGTTCCGCCGCCTACGCCCTGAGCCTGTCGCCGTTCCCGCGTACGCGGTGCAGCCTGTCGCCCCACCCCGCTCACGCCGTCCAGCTCACGCCCTTCTGTCCGATGTCTGACGTCTGACCTCCACGCCGAGCGGCAAAGCCGCAAGGTGCCCGTCGTTCACCGCCGCGGCAGCCCCATTCCTCCTCCCCGAATCACGCCGCCGATACCGCCCATTCCGCCAATCCCGCCCGGAATCGGCAGCGGCAGCCCGCGCCCGGTCCTCCGTCCCCGTCGATCATGGATCTCGCAGTGATCCTCACCCGCCGCTCCGCCGCGAATGATCACACCGATGATCCCGCCGACTCCGCGTCCGCGGTTCCCCATTCCTTCATCCCAACCGCCACCCGCACTCGGCCCTCTCCCTGACGCACCGATCGGCTCATTGCTGGCGATCGTGGGCGCCGGCTCCGGCACCGGGGCCGGGGCGATCTCGGTGGTGGTGGTGACGACGGCCGGGGTGGGCGCCATCTCGAGCGTCGGCAACGCGGGCACCTCCTGCTCCGGCGCCTGCGGCTTCGGGCGCGGCGCGCGCTGCGGACGGCTCACCACATCGCGGCGGCCGCGATCGGTCCCGCTGGGCGCATTGCGGGGCCCGCCCTCGAGCGCCGAGACCACCTGATTGCTCGGTCGGCTGGCATTGGTGGCCAGGGCAAGATCGCGCTCCAGGTCGGCCGTCATCTCACCGGCCGGTGCGCCTCCACACCCGAGCGCCATCGCGGTCACGATCCCGGCGGCCCACGTGCGGAAACGCCCCTCGCCCTGCGCGGAACGGTGGTGCGCGGCTCTCGGCATCGTGCGCAGCGTAGCTGGTAGCACCAGATCCTCCGGACCCTCGCAGGGTCCTGGCACAACAGGGGTGGGGGTGCGGACGGCGGTGACGGAGCACACTGTTGAACGCGGTCCGCCAGTTGCTATACCGCAAGCGACGGGCCAGCGCGGAACGCAGGATCTCCCAAGGAGATCGCGCTATCGCCCGGATGCTGTCGTCCCCCGCAGAGGACATCCGATGTCCCCGTTTGGAGATTTTTCGATGTCCCGACGCCGGTTTCTCCGCCCGCGCCACACCCTCGTGCTCGCCGTGGCCCTTGGGCTGGGCGCCTGTACCGATCCGCTGCGGCTGTCTGCTGAAGAGCGGCGCGCCATCGCCGACTCACTCGAGGCGCGCGTCGTGGCCGCCTACGACTTTGCCGCCCCTGGCGCCCCCGAGCGCCTGCTCTCGCTCTACCCCGACAGCGGACGCGTGATTTCGGCGGTGGCCGGGCGCGCCACGACCACGCGCGACACCCTGGCCAGTGCGATTCGCGGTTTCTGGGCGCGCGTGGGGCAGAACATGCAGCAGCCGCGCTTCGTCGTGGGCTCGACGTACGTGGACGTGATCACGCGCGACGCCGCCGTCCTCACGCTCACCTACGCCATTCCGCACACCACGCCGCAGGGTACACCGCACACGGTGAGCGGCGCGTGGACCATGTTGTGGCGGCGCAGCGCCGGCGGCGACTGGCGTATCGTGCAGGAGCACCTCTCCGACACGCCCGAGAGCACGCAGTCTGCTGTCGCCGATACCACCGCACCACCGTCCGCGATCGTCGCGCCGACGACGCCACCTGCTCACCGTCACTGACCTCGTCTCCGCACGCATGCGCCTCCCCGTCTGCGCGCTCCTCGCGCTCCCTGTCGCAACACTGCTGACCCTCGCGCCGCTGTCCACCGCGCCCGCGCAATCCGTCTCACCTGCGCCGCGCCCCGCGGCCGGCATGGTGCGCGTCCGCATCACCACGACGCTCGGCGACATTGTCGCCGACATCGACAGTGCGCGGGCGCCAGGCACCGCGACGAACTTCCTGCGCTACGTCGACAGTGCGGCGTATCAGGGCGGACGCTTCCATCGAACCGTGACGCCGGACAACCAGCCGCGCGACAGCGTCCGCATCGAAGTCATCCAGGGAGGGCCCAACCCGCAGCGCATCGGCGCCCGCTGGCCCGCCATCCCCCTCGAGCGCACGCGCGACACCGGCCTGCGCCACCGTGATGGCACCCTGTCGATGGCGCGCGGCGGCCCCGACAGCGCCACATCGGATTTCTTCATCTGTGTGGGCGACCAGCCGTCGCTCGACTTCGGCGGGCTGCGCAATCGTGACGGCCAGGGGTTTGCCGCCTTCGGGCAGGTCGTACAGGGCATGGACATCGTCCGCGCGATCCAACGTCAGCCGGCGAATGCACAGACGCTCACACCCGCGGTGAGCATCACGTACATCCGCCGCGTACCGCCCGCCTGAGGCGCAAGCCTACGATGCCGATGGTGTGACATCGGCGAGCTCGAGCGTTGCCAGCCGTTCGTGGCAGCCGCGTTACGCGTACATCGCCGCGCACGGTAGCGCGCGCGGCGTCGCGGTGGAGATTTCCTGCACGCAGCCACCCGGTTGCCACGGATTCCTGCCCACCGCGCTCTCATGCTTCGCACAGCCCTGCGCTTCCCTCGGCCCGCCGCGGCGGCCGCCCTCCTCGCGCTCGTCGCGTCCTGCACCGAGCCGCCCACGCACACGGCCGCCGAGACGCAAGCGGCGTTCAGCAGCGCGCAGTCGTTGCCGCCGGTGCGCATCAGCGAGTTCCACTACGACAACGTCAGCACCGATGTCGGCGAGGCCATCGAGATCTCGGCGCCGGCCGGCACCGATCTCTCCGGCTGGCGCATCGTCCGCTACAACGGCTCGACACCCACCGCCGCGGTGATCTACACGACGCCGGCGCCGACCACCGTGCAGCCCTTCCCCACCGGCACGATCGTCGCCGACCAGTGCAGCGGACGCGGCACGGTGGTGGTGAACTACCCCACCAACGGCCTGCAGAACGGCACCGCCGACGGCTTCGCGCTCGTCGACAACACCGGCACCATTGTCGAGCTGTGGTCGTACGCAGGCAGCTTCACCGTGGCCGCGGGGCAGACCCCCGGTGCAGGCATGGTCGCTGTCGACGTCGGCGTCACGGAGTCCAATGCGTCGACACCCGTCGGCCATTCGCTGCAGCGCAACAGCAGCGGCGTGTGGAGCGCACCCGCCGCGAACACGTTCGGCGCCTGCAACGACAACGGCGTCGTCACGCCGCCCGCCGTCGTCACGTCGGTGCGCGTCACGCCCACCAGCGCGCAGGTCAACGCGGGCAGCAGCACGGCCTTCACGGCCGAGGCACTCGACGCGTCCAACGTGGTGATCCCGGGCAAGTCGTTCACGTGGAGCTCGGCTGATCCGAGCATCGCGACCGTGAACGCGTCGGGTGTGGCGACCGGTCAGCAGGTCGGTACGACGCAGATCCGCGCCACCGTCGACGGTGTCACCGGAAGCGCGACGCTCACCGTGAACGCGCCGCCGGGCGTGCCCACGGTACGCTTCACCGAGATCCACTACGACAACAGCAGCACCGACGTCAACGAGAAGATCGAGATCGAAGGGCCGGCCGGCACCGACCTCACCGGCTGGAGCGTCGTGCTGTACAACGGGAATGGTGGCGCGCCGTACGACGTGAAGTCGCTCAGCGGCCTCATTCCCAACACGTGCAGCGGCCGCGGCGTGGTCGTCGTGGACTACGCGCAGGACGGCATCCAGAACGGCGCGCCCGATGGCTTTGCGCTCGTACAGGCGGACAACAGCGTCGTGGAGTTCCTGTCGTACGAAGGCACGATGACCGCCACCGGCGGCGCCGCCGTCGGCACCTCCTCCACGGACATTGGCGTGGCCGAGGTGAGCAGCACGCCGTACGGCTTCTCGCTGCAGCGCAACGCGGCGGGCACGGCGTGGAACGCGCCCGCGCTCAGCACGTTCGGCGGCTGCAGCAGCGGCGGCCCGGTGCCGCCGCAGCCCGGCTCGATCACCTTCACCGGTCGCGTGGCGAGTGATCCCGCGCTGCCGATCGGCTTCCAGGACCAGATCTTCGCCACCGTGCGCGATGCGGTCGGCACGGTCATCGTCGACCAGATCACCTGGACCACCGACACGCCGGCCCTCGCGTCGATCGATGCGACTGGCGTGATGACGTCGTTTGCGACCGGCACCGCGATCTTCCGCGCGACCGGCGTGAACAGCGGCGCCACGGGCACCTACCCGCTCGCGATGGGCGTGCCAGTCGCCAGCGCGACGGCCGTGTACGGCAACCACGCCGAGTTCGGCGAGCCGGCCGACGGCACGCCGGCGGATGACTTCATCCTGCGCCGCACCGGGTACACGAGCTCGTTCAACCCGCTGCGCAATATCCCGAACTGGGTGAGCTACAACCTCGACGCGTCGCACTTCGGCGCCGAGGATCGCTGCGACTGCTTCACGTACGACCCGCTGCTGCCGCCGCAGTTCACGCGCTACACCACCGCCGACTTCACCGGCGCCGGCGCGTACCACGGCTACGGCATCGACCGCGGTCACCTCGCCCGCTCGGCCGACCGCACCGGCGGCAGCCTCGACAACGCGCTCACCTACTACTTCTCGAACATCATTCCGCAGGCCGCCGACAACAATCAGGGGCCGTGGGCGCAGTTCGAGAGCTTCCTGGGCGACCTCGCGCGCGTGTCCAACAAGGAGCTCTACATCATCGCCGGTGCTTCGGGCAGCAAGGGCACCCTCAAGGACCTCGGCGTGATCACGATTCCCGCGCAGACGTGGAAGGTGGCCGTGGTGATGTCGCGCGACGAAGGGCTCGCGCAGGTCACCAACCGCAACAACGTCGAGGTGTACGCGGTGATCCTGCCCAACGACGCGGGCATCCAGAACGTGCCGTGGCAGACGTATCTCACCACGGTCGACGCCGTCGAGGCGTTGTCGGGCTACGACCTGCTCGCCCTGCTGCCGGATGCCATCGAGGCGCAAGTCGAGCGCGGCAACCGCTTCCCGACGGCGGTGCTCAACGGCCCGTTCAGCGCGACGGAGGGTGCCGCCATTGCGATGAGCGGCGCGTCGTCGAGCGATCCGGACGCGGGCGCGACGCTCACGTACGCCTGGAACTTCGGGGACGGCACCGCCGCCACCGGCGCCAGCGTGAACAAGACGTACGCGCAGAACGGCAACTACACCGTGACGCTCACCGTGACCGACCAGTTCGGCGCCGCGCACACGACCACCAGCACCGCGACCATCACCAACGTCGCGCCGACACCCATCGTCACCGTCCCCGGCTCGTGGAAGAAGGGCGTGGCGGGCACGGTGGGCGTGCGCTTCACCGACCCGGGCACCAGGGACGCCGCCTGGACGGTGCGCATCAACTGGGGCGACGGCTCGGCCGTCACGCAGTTCTCCTCGCTCACGATCCCGGCCACGCCGCTCACGCGCACGAAGAGCTATGCGGCGCCCGGCCAGTACACCATCACCGTGACGGTCACTGACAAGGATGGCGGGACCGGCACCTACACGACGCTCATCACGGTGACCCCGTGAACGCCTTCCTTCCCATGACCTCGAGCCACCGCATGCGCCGTTCGCACCACCTCCGCACCCTCGCCGCGACCCTCGTCGCGGCGTGCACCCTCGCGCTGCCGGCCCGCGTGGCGCACGCGCAGATCGTCTCGCAGCCCACGAACAACGCACCGCTCTATGGCTTCGGCGCCGATCCGTTCGTGCCGACCATCGGGCAGACGTTCGTCGCGGCGAACAGCTATCTCACGAGCTTCTCGTTCTTCCTGACCGCCGACGCCAACACCGTCAGCGCCGATCAGCTCCCCTTCGCGGCGTTCCTGGCCGCGTGGGACGGCACCTCCGCCGTGGGGCCCCTGCTCTACGCCGGCCCGGCGCTGCTGGGCCCGACGGGCGTTGGCCAGCGGTACCAGGTGCAGAGCCAAGGCATCGCGCTCACCCCGGGCGCGTTCTACGTCGCGTTCCTGTCGGTCTCGGGGCTGGGCGCCCCGGCGGGCGCGATGGCGGCCGTCGAACTGTCGGACGACGCGTCGGCAGGCGGCGAGCTGGTCTTCGCCCAGAACGGCGACGATCTGGACGCACTCACGCAGGGCGGCGCCTGGTCGGGGGCCGGGGTTCAGGCCCAGTTCGAGGCCACCTTCAGCCCCACCACGGTGCCCGAGCCGGCGACAGTGGTGCTGTTCGCCGCCGGCATGCTGGTCGTGGGCCTCGCGACCCGGCGTCGGCGAGCCTGAGCGGCGGCCCGCCATGCCGCGGGCGTGATGCACGCCTCACGAAAAGGGCGCCGGCGAGCTTCGTCGGCGCCCTTGTCGTGTCCGCCAGCCACGTTGGCACGCGAGCTCGGCTGTAGCGCGGACCCGTCGCACGACGTCGACGACTGCGGGACGTCGCCACAGTAGAGCTCGCCATGCTCGTTCCGTCGACGATTGCCAAGTGAATGGTTTTTAACGGCTTACACCCGGAATGGACTGCCGGGTTTGGCGCGGCACGGCTGTTGCAACCAAGCTCTGCCATACGAAGTGCCGAATTCACTCCCGACAGGATCCTCCCATGCGCCGCTCCCTTCGTCTTCTTTCCCTCGCCCTGGCCGCAGTTGTGACGCCGCTGGCGACGGCCGCGGCCCAGTCGCCGGTGCGCGGCACGGTGCAGTTTGGCGGCGACCTTTCCAGCAACGGCAACGTGGGCGGCTTCGCCGTCGGCCCCTACAAGGCCAACCTGACCGGCTACAACGCACAGATGGGCATCCCGGGCACGGCGACGCTCACCAACGCCATCATCTGGTGCGTCGACTTCAATCACACGGCCAACTCGTCCGTCGACACCTACTTCTCGACGGCCTTCACGACCAACTATAACGGCATCGTCGGCAACGGCGACTTCTCGAAGACCCGCGCCGGCGACGCCAATGAGCTCAAGTACTACCAGGCCGCGTGGCTGGCCGAGCAGTACGAGTTCGTCGGTGGCAGCACCTTCTCGGCCGTGAACGTGCAGGGCACCATCTGGGCGCTGCTCGGCACGCCGGGCCCGGCGTCGGGCTTCACGAACCTGCTGAGCTACGTGCCGACGACGATCCTGCTCAAGAAGAACTGGTACGTGCTCACCGACGACCCGTGCGAGGCGTACAACGTGCAGGGCCAGTGCCGCACCAACGGCAGCAACAACAGCCAGGAGTACATCACGTCGACCGCCAAGGTGGTGCCGGAGCCGTCGTCGGTGGCGCTCATGGGTGCCGGTCTGGTCGGGCTGGTCGGTCTCGCGCGCCGTCGCCGCAAGGCCTGATCACGCGACGTGGCGCCGCAGACTATCGCGGCGCGGTACGCTCGTCGCATGTCTGCCAATGAGGCGCGACCCCACGCGGGGTCGCGCCTCATTGTCCTTCCGGCGGCTCCCACAGCTCGATCTTGTTCCCCTCGGGGTCCATGACCCAACCGAACGTGCCGAACTCCGACGCATCGGGACCACCCACGATCTGGCATCCTTCGGCGCGCAGCATGTCCAGCAGCGCCGCACAGTTCTCGACGCGATAGTTGACCATGAAGCGGGCCGTGCTCGGAGCGAAGTACGTGCTCTCGCCCTTGAACACCGACCACACGGTGGTGCCCGCATAGGGCGCGCCCGCCGCGTCGGTCCAGCGGAAGGCGGTGCCGCCCCAGTCCGCGATGTCGATGCCCAAGTGGGTCTGGTACCACGCCTTGAGGGCCGCGTGGTCGTTGGCGCGCAGGAAGATGCCGCCGATGCCGGTGACGCGTCGCATGTGTGTTGCTCCAGGGAAGTGGGTGCCGCGCGCCGCTGGTGCACGCGCGGCCACCACAGCCAGCGACGGCGTGCTCAGTGCACCTGCTGCGCCACGATCTGCTGCTCGAGACGGGCGTAGCTCGCTTCCATGCCGTCGGTCATGCCGGTGGCCAGCATTGCCGCGCGCGTCTCGGCGTCGGGCACCGTCATGAGCATGACGATGCGCGTGCCACTGCCGTCGGCGAAGAAGCGGGTCTCGACATGGTTGTCGGGCGTGGGATCGGGGAGAAACATCCGCTCCACATGCACGATGCGCGAGTGCGGCTCGATGACGTGGAACTCGCCGGTGAGATGGAAGCTGTGTCCCTCGTCGTTGCGCCAGGCGTAGCGGATGTGGCCGCCGGGGCGCGTGTCGCTGATGCACTCCGACATGCTCCAGCCGTCGGGGCCGGTCAGCCACTGGGAGACGAGTTCGGGCTCGAGATGGGCGCGGAAGACGAGCTCCGGCGGTGCGGCGAAGGTGCGGGTGACTTCGATCTGCGTGTCGCCGATGGTGCGAAGCGTGAGCGGGGCCATGGGTGTGTGGGCTGGAGGTGGGTGGTGGGGGAGTGATTGCAACTCAGCGCGTGCGGCGCGTGGGCTTTGCGGGGGCCGTCTGCATGGCCTCCAAGAGGCGGTCGAGGCGGCTGTAGTTGGCCTCGAGTGCGTCGCGCAGTCCGCCGAGGTAGCCGTCGACCTCGGTGAGGCTGTCGGGGGCAAGGCGCACCGGGCGCGTGGTGCCCTCGACACGGCGCACGATGAACCCGGCCTGCTCCAGCACCTTGAGGTGCCGCGAGATGGCGGGCTGTGACATGGCGAACGGTTCGGCGAGCTCCGTGACCGTGGCCTCGCCACGCATGAGGCGGGCGAGGATGGCACGGCGCGTGGGGTCGGCGAGGGCCGAGAACGCGGCGTCGAGGCGCTGGATGGCGGTGGCCGTCATAGGTAACACGAATGTTATATAACCGCTTTGTTATGTCAAGCCGACGCCACGGGACGGCCCGGATGGACAGGACGCGCCGCCTGTCGGACATTCGCCACATCCGATTGTCCGTTGCTCAATCACCGGGTCCCATCATGACGTCATCCCGCTTCCTCCGCCGCGGCGTGCTGGCCGCGTGCCTCTTCGGTGTGCAGGGTGCGTGCGCGTCCTCGTCCGGCGCTCCGGCCGGCACGACGGCAGCGCCCGCCGCCGGCACGACCCGCACCTCGGGCAGCGCACCGACGACCACCACCGCGGCGGCGCGGCGGGGCGACGCGCTGTACTCCGATGAGACGGTGCCCATGGTCTTCAAGGACGCGCCGATGGCGTCGATGCGACGCCTGGCGGGTACGCCGGCCGAGGTGCTGGCGGCCGTTCGGGTGGTGTACGCGAGCCTCGAGGTGCCCATCACCGTGGACGATGCACGGACGATGCAGGTGGGCAATGGCGACTTCTTTCGCACGCGCACCTTCGCCGGCAAGCCGATGAATGCGCTGCTGCAATGCGGCAGCTCCATGACCGGTCCGGCCGCGGCGAGCTATCGCATCTACATGTCGCTGCTCACATCGGTCGTGCCCGATGGCGACGGCCATGTGAAGGCGGCCGTGCTGTTCACCGCCACCGCGCGCAACATCGCCGAATCGGCGAGTGCATTTCGTGTCGCGTGCGGCAGCACGGGGGTGCTGGAGTCGCTCATGCTGAACCGCGTGGCGGAGCGGCTGGCGAAGTAGCGGAGAGGCCCGCCCTACTCGACACGCTGCCGCGGCCTGCGCGCGTGGTCAGCGCGGCGGACGCACGCCCGCCGCACCACCTACGCGCCCGGCAGTTGCCCCTGATGGTGCCGCAGGTGGTGGGTCGCGAGCGCGACGCCGTCGGCCAAGGGGACGTGGCCGAGGAAGGGGTGCGCCAGCGTGGCGCGCGCATCGCCATCGTGCGCCGCGATGCGCGTGAGGGCGTCCTCCGCCGTCTGCTGCAGGCTCGCGAGATGCACCGCCTGGTCGTACGGGCCGTCGGCGGGTCGGATCTCGCGCACCGCTGGCACGCCACGCGGCATCTGCCCGGTGCGCAGGATGCGTGGCAACACGAACCATTGCAGCAGGCGCTGCCGCCACCACGGCGTGCGTACGCGAAAGCCACCGCGGCGTTCCAGTTCATCGGTGATGGCGCCGTACGAGAGCCGGATGTGTTCGACGACCTGCGCGGGCGACCACTTCTCCGCAGCAGGCGCGCGGTTGTAGGCGTCGGGCGCGACCGCGGCGGCCACGGCCACGAACACCGCGAGCGCCTCCCGGTGCTGCGCGAGCGCCCGCTGCACGGCGGTGGATTCAGGGACCATGGGACTCCGGCGCCTCGTATGCCCAGTTCATGACCATCGCCGCGATCCACCCGATCACGGTCCACCCCAGCAGCACGTTGATGGCGACGATCTTCCAGCGGCGTCGCTTGCCACCGGCCAGCGCGAGCATGCTGGGCAGCAGGTACAGCAGCACCAGCACGACGACCATGACCGCCCCCTTGGGCGCGCCGCCGCCGGTGTAGCGCTGGACAGGCTCACCCGTCTGCGCAGCGAGGCGCAGGAGCGATGGCGTGGCGAGCGTCGTGAGCGGCATACCACAATCTACGCGACGTGCGTCGCCATGCGTCTCCGTGCGGCGCCACGCGACGCGCCGACGGCCGCCCGTCTAGCAGATGCGCGGCAACTGCTCCCCGGGCAGCATGTCCACCACGCGTCGGCCACCGATGCCGGTGCGCAGCACCACGAGCCCCGCATGGTCGGCCGCCGCACGGCCGATGATGGCCGCATCGGCGCCCAGCGGATGCGCGCGCAGCGCCGCCAGTGCGCGGGCCGCCGCCACGGGCGCCACGAACGCACACAGCACGCCTTCGTTGGCCACGAACAGCGGGTCCAGCCCCAGCAGTTCACACGCACCGCGCACGTCGGCGGGTATGGGCAGCAGCCGTTCCTCGAGTTCGATGCCCACCCGCGAGGCCTGCGCGAGCTCGTTCACCGTGCTGGCCACGCCGCCGCGTGTGGGGTCGCGCATCGCATGCACGTGCGCGCCCGCGGCCTCCCGCAACGCCTCCACCAGCGGACCCAGGTACGCCGTGTCGCTCGCGATGTCGTTGCCGATACCAAGCTGCTCGCGCGCGGTCATGATGGCCATGCCGTGCCGCGCGATGGGGCCGCTCACGATGAGCACATCGCCCGCCTGCACCGCCTCGGCGCGGGGCGAGAAGGACGGATGCACCTGCCCCACCCCGGTGGTGGTGATGAACAGGCCGTCCGCTTTGCCGCGCTCGACCACCTTGGTGTCGCCAGCGACGACGCGCACCCCTGCGGCGCGGGCACTGTCGGCAATGTCGTCGAGGATGCCATCGAGCACGTCGAACGGCAGCCCCTCTTCGATGATGAGCGACAGGGTGAGCGCCAGCGGCCTCGCGCCCATCATGGCGAGGTCGTTGAGCGTGCCGTGCACCGCCAGATGACCGATGGAGCCGCCGTTGAAGCGCAGTGGATGCACGACGAAGCCATCGGTACTCATGGCGAGCTGTGCACCGGCGGCCAGCGGCTCGAGCACCGCCGCATCGCCCAGCGCGTCGAGCACCGCGTTGCCCAGGCGCGGCAGGATGTGCTGCTGCACGAGCGCGGCACTGAGCGTGCCGCCGCTGCCGTGCCCGAGCTGCACCTGCGCCGGCGCGGCATGCGGCACCGGACACACGAGTCCCGTGGCCAGTGCGTCGCCCACGCCAGCGTCGACAGCCGTCGGGCGGCTCATACGGCCTCCGCCGGCGCCGACGTGACGCGACCGTGGCCGTACTGCCAGTACGCCGCGCACGCGCCTTCACCACTCACCATGGGCGCCCCCAGCGGCGTGCTGGGGGTGCAGGCCGTGCCGAACATCGGGCACTGCGTCGGCTTGATGCGCCCGGTGAGCACATCACCGGCACAGCACTCGGCCGGCTCCTCCGCCACGATGTCCCGCAGCCCGAAGCGGAACTCGGCGTCAAAGTCCGCGAACTCGGGACGCAGGCGCAGCCCGCTCATGGGAATGGTGCCGATGCCGCGCCACTTGCGGTCGCCCACCTCGAAGATGCGCTCGACGAGCGTGCGCGCCGGCACGGTGCCCGCCCGCGTCACCACGCGCGCGTACTGGTTCTCCACCTCGTGGCGCCCCTCCTCGAGCTGCGTGACGCACATGAGGATCCCCTCGAGCAGGTCGACGGGCTCGAAGCCGGTGACCACGATGGGCACCTTCCACTGCGCCGCGATGGGCTCGTACTCGGTGTACCCCATGACCGTGCACACATGGCCGGCGGCCAGGAACCCCTGCACCCGCGACGCCGGCGTCGAGAGGATCGCCTCCATGGCCGGAGGCACCGTGACGTGGGAGACGAGCAGCGAGAAGTTGGGCACCTTGCGACGATGCGCTTCCCACACCGCCATCGCGTTGGCCGGCGCGGTGGTCTCGAAGCCGACGGCGAAGAACACCACCTGCTTGTCGGGGTTGTTGCGCGCCAGCTCGAGTGCGTCGAGCGGCGAGTACACGACGCGCACGTTGCCGCCGCGCGCGCGAATGGCGTGCAGGTCGCACGTCGACCCGGGCACGCGCAGCATGTCGCCGAAGCTCGTCAGGATGACGTCGGGGCGCGACGCGAGCGCCAGGGCGCGGTCGATCTGCTCGAGCGGTGTCACGCACACCGGGCACCCCGGCCCGTGAATCAGCTCCACGCTCCCCGCGAGCAGCTCGGGGATGCCCTGTCGCACGAGTGTGTGCGTCTGCCCGCCGCACACTTCCATGAGCGCCCACGAACGGGTCGTCGTGCTGCGGATGCGGTCGACCAGGCCGCGCGCGATGGCGGGGTCGCGGTACTCGTCGAGGTACTTCACAGCGCCCCCAGTCCCTTGTCGGCCACCTCGGCCAACCAATCGAGCTCGTCGAGCTGGCTCATGGCCGACAGCGCCTCGAAGGTGCGACGCGCTTCCTCCTCGTCGACCTTGGCAATGGCGAAGCCGACATGCACCAGCGCGTAGTCGCCCACCGCAATGTCCGGCGCGAGATAGGCGAGACAGACGTCGCGCGTGGTGCCGGCGAAATCGATGGTGCCCATGAGCAGGCCACCGTCATCGTGCAGGGACACCACGCGACCGGGAATGCCGAGACACATCAGCCGATGCCTCCATGGGCCGCCACGAGTGCGGCCGGTACAGGGTCAGACGCGTGTTCGCGCCGTGCGGTGGACGACACCGCGGCGAAATGCCTTGCCGTGTCGTGCTGGAGCGCTGCCGCGATGGCCACCTGCCCCACCGCGATCGCGCCATCGTTGGGAGGAAGGGTGCGGGCGGTGCACACCACCACGTCGTGCGCCTCGAGCGCCGAGCGCACCGCCTGCAGCAGGCGCACGTTCTGGAAGACTCCGCCGCACAGCACCACGAGGGGCCGCTCCCGCCGGGCACGTGTCTGTGCCTCGCAGGCGCGCAGCGCGGCCGCCACTGCGGTGGCGGTCACGTCATCGTGCCACTGCGCGGCGAGACGCGCGACGCGCACACCACGCGCGCGTTGCTCTGCAAGGCGCGCGAGCGCTGGTCGTGGGTCGACGCGCCACGTACCATCGGCGTGCGTGACGAACGGGAACGCCTGCCCGGCCTGCGTCGGTTCGTGCGCGGCCATCGCCTCGAGGCGCGCTGCCGCCTCGCCTTCGTAGCTGTTGCGCGGCGCGACCTGCAGCAGCGCCGCAGCCGCGTCGAAGAGTCGGCCCATGCTCGAGGTGCGCGGCGTGGTGCCTCGGGCTGCCATCAGGCGCGCGACGTCCACGTGTGCGGCGGGCACGCCGTGTGTCGCGGCGCGCACCAGGGTGTCGTCGGCATCGTGCAGCCATCCCAGCGCCGCACGCCACGGCTCACGCGCCGCCAGGTCGCCGCCGATGAGTGGCGCTTCCCACAGCGCGCCCACCCGCGTGACCTGCGTGAGGTCCGCCACCAGCACCTCGCCGCCCCACACGGTGCCGTCCGGCCCCCACCCCGCGCCGTCGAAGGCCAGCGCGACCACCGGTTGGGTAAGCCCGTGCTCGACCATCACGGCTGCGACATGCGCGTGGTGGTGCTGCACCGGCAGCACAGTGGGTGGCGGCGCGTCACACCAGGGCGCGTCGGAGGCGTTGGCGCGCCAGCGCGCCGACATCGCCACGCTGGCGTACGCCGGATGCGCATCGCAGGCCACCACGGCTGGCGTCACGCCGCTCAGCGCGATGAGGCGCGACACCGTGTGCGCCGTGCGCTGCTGCACCGCCCACGCCGCCTGGTCACCGAGGTGTGGCGAGAGCCAGGCGTGCCCCTCGTGCGCCAGCGCCACCGTGGCCTTGAGATCGGCACCGATGCCCAACACCGGCGTGAGCGCGGGCAGTGGCAGCGCAAGCCGCGCCGGCGACCAGCCGCGCGCACGACGGAACCACACCACGCCCTGCGCCTCGCGGCGCAGCACCGTATCGTCGCTCGGCGCCACGACCGGCCGGTCGTGCAGCAGCAACAGGTCGGCGATGCCGGCGAGGTCGCGCCAGGCATCGTCCGGAGTGGCCGCCAACGGTTCGCCGCTGGCATTGCCGCTCGTCATGACCAGCGGCACACCCAAGTCATGAAGCAGCAGGTGCTGCACCGCAGTGCTCGGCAGCATCACGCCCAGCTCTGCGAGTCCGGGGGCGACGTCGCGCGCGAGCGCGCCGCCGTGCGCGCCACCCGCACACGCGCTGGCCTGCGCGCGCACGCGCGGCGCGACGACCACGGGTCGCTCCGCACCGCGCAGCAGCATGGCGGCTGATTCGTCGAGTTCCACCAGGCGCTCGGCGTCGGCGCGGGTGCGCACCATGACCGCGAACGGCTTTGCAGGGCGCTGCTTGCGGTCACGGAGGCGTGCGACCGCGTCGGGGTTGGTGGCGTCCACGGCCAGGTGGAAGCCGCCGATACCGTGCAGCGCGACGATGCCACCGCTTCGCAGCGTGGCCACGGCCGCGGTGATCGCGTCGCCATCGGTGCCGCGCCCGTCGCGTTGCGGCCCCATGGCCCGCAGCGTGGGGCCGCACTGCGGGCAGCAGACGCTTTCGGCGTGGAAGCGGCGATCGGTCGGGGTCGCGTACTCCTGCGCACACGCCGGGCAAAGCGCGAAGGCACGCATCGACGTCCGCACGCGATCGTACGGCAGCGCCTCGAGCATGCTCCAGCGCGGGCCGCAATCGGTGCAGCTGATGAACGCGTGCCGGAAGCGGCGGTTGCGCGGATCGAGCAGCTCCGCCTCGCAGGCTTCGCAGATGCCGGCATCTGCCGTGAGGTGCGCCGCCGTGCCGTGCGCCGCCGTGCCGTGCGCCGCGGCGCCGTGTTCATCCTCACGCGCCGCGGCCGTGCTGTCGACGATGCGGAAGCCGTCGCCCGGCACGTCTGCCACGGACAGGCGTCGCACGGCGACCGCCTCGACGCGTGCGAGCGGTGGCGCATCACGCTCCAGCCGCGCGACCAGCGTCTCGAGCTGCGTCGGCGTGCCGCGCGCCATGATGCGCACCTGCGCCCCGTCGTTCCACACCGAGCCCGACACGCCGAGCGCGGTCGCGAGGCGGTGCACGAAGGGGCGGAAGCCCACTCCCTGCACCACCCCTCGCACCGTGATCTCGCGCGCCGCATCCATGAGAATGGTCAGGCCGGCGACAGCGTGCGACGTGCCGCGACCAGCGACGCGAGCCAATCGCACCACGCGTCCATCCCCTCGCCGGTGCGCGCCGACGTGCGGAAGACGCGCAGCCAAGGATTCACCGACAGCGCGTTGCGCACGGCGAGACTGGCGTCGTACGGCACGTACGGCAGCAGGTCGACCTTGTTGAGCACCACCACCGACGCCCGCTCGAATGCCGCCGGATACTTGAGCGGCTTGTCCTCGCCCTCGGTGGTGCTCATGACGACCACCTTGGCATCCTCGCCGAGGTCCCAGTGCGACGGACAGACGAGATTGCCGACGTTCTCGACGATGAGGAGGTCGGTGTCGGGGAGATGCACGGCCTCGAGCCCGTCGAGCACCTGTGACGCATCGAGGTGGCAGGCGCCGCCCGTCACGACCGCCTGCACGAGCCGCTCGGTGTGCTGCGCGAGCCGGTCGGCGTCGTTCTGCGTCTGCACGTCGCCGGTGAGGATCGCGATGCGGAGCTGCGTGCCGAGGCGCTGCAAGGTGGCCTCGAGGAGCGCCGTCTTTCCCGCACCGGGCGACGAGAGCAGGTTGAGCGACGGCACATGCGCCGCCGTGAGCCGCTCGCGCACCGTGGCGGCAAAGCCATCGTTGCGCGCCATGACCCGTTCCCGGACGTTGACGATCGCGCGCACGCTCATGAGGCCACCTCGTGAAGGGCGTTCTCCTCGTCCAGCTCGAACCACGCCACGCGCAGGTCGTCGCCCGCGACGGAGATGAGCTGCGCCACGCCGCGTCCGAAGGGTGGGGTGGACAGCAGCGCATCGAGGCAGAACTGCAGGTTGTCCGGTTCCACGTTCGATCGCACGCCGACTTCGACCGCGACCACGGTGACCGCCGTCAGCATGCGTCCGCCGTGCTCCGCCTCGACGGTGCGCTCGACGATGGCGCAGATCTCGTTGGCCAGCGCCAGTTCATGCATGGGCGGTCGCCTCGCGCACCTCGACCGGCAGCGGCAGGGCCGCCGGGTCGACCGGGTCTGCGGCGCGGCGTACCACCGGCACGCCGAGCGCGTGCAGTTCTCGCGCGGCGGCATCGGCCAACGTGTCGATGGCGGCCGCCACGACGGGCGTGAGCCCCACTTGCCAGTCCACGGCGGCGGGCTGCACGCCGAGCGCGACCACGATGGCCGGCATGGTGCCGCGCAGGTCGGCGAGGGCGAACAGCTCGTGCAGGTTGATCTCGTGCGGGGACAGATGCGGCGGGATGCGTCGCGGCACCTGGTCGCCGGCGATGCGCACGACTGTGCCCGGGGCGCGGTCGCAGGCGATGGCGTCGAGCACGAGCAGCACGTCGGCCGCGTCGAACTCCGGGAGCAGCGCCATCCCCCACGTGCCGCCGTCCACACAGTGCACGGTGTCCGGCAGCGCCCACCGCGCCTGCAGCCGCTCGAGGGCGACGAGACCGGCCCCGTCGTCGCCCATGAGCGGATTGCCCACGCCCAGCACCACGATGCGCGGTGGCGCGATGCGCGTCGGGGTCACGCGAGGTCCTTCTCGTCTTCGAACTCGGTGTCGGCCGGCACGAAGCGGCCACCCGTCACCATCGATGACACCAGCCCGCCATGCTCGAGGATGTCCGCGCGCGACGCGAGGTAGATGTGCACCGGGATGTACGCCGCGAAGAACCACGTCACGACATGATGGATCAGGCGCACGTTCTGCAGGCCGCCGAAGAGGGGCGGGACCCACGCCAGGAGCTGGAAGCCGATGCTCCCCGGCTGGCTCTGCACGTACAGCGAGAACCCCGTGAGCACCGTGAGGATCGCCGCCAGGTACATGGACGTGTAGGACAACTGCTGCAGCGGGTTGTGCCCGATGTAGTGGGGCGCCTGCCTCGGCCGCACGAACAGGTACGCGAGCACCTGCTTCACGAGATTCGTGCGTTCGCGCTGCGAGAACGGAAAGAGCGCCCGGAGCTGCTCGTAGCGATTGCCGGCCAGCAGCCAGTACACGCGAAAGATGGACCCCGTCACGAGCACGAACGCGGCGAGGAAGTGCGCCGCCCGGATCCATCCCATGAGATAGGGCGTCACCCCCGGCGTGCGCGATGGGATGGGAATGAGGTTGGGCATGCCGATGAACAGGCCGGTCACGATCAGCGTCGTGACCGATGCCACTGCCAGCCAATGCGCGATGCGCATCGGCTTGCCCCAGATGTACACCCAGCGATAGTTGCCTTCGCGCGGCAGTCGCGTGGGGAGCGGACGCGCACGCCCCGGCGGCGTGCGCGGAATGGGGGCGTGCGGCACACCAGGCGCCGACGGCAGGGGGGCGGTCATTGGATCTTCACCTCCGTCACCGTCGCGCCCGTCGCATCGAGGACGTGCACACCACACGCCATGCACGGGTCGAACGAGTGGATCGTGCGGATGAGCTCGAGCGGCTGCTTCTCGTCGTGCAGCGGATGCGTTCCGCTGGCCACCAGCGAGTCCTCGAACGCGCCACGCACACCGGCCTTGTCACGCGGCGAGGCATTCCAGGTGGTCGGTACCACGCACTGGTAGCGCGTGATCTTGCCGTCCTCGATCTGGACCCAGTGCCCGAGCGCGCCGCGGGGCGCCTCGACCAGCCCCACCCCTTCGGCCCGCTTGGGCCACGTGCTCGGGTCCCACTTGCTGCCGTCGTGCACGCGCGTGTCGCCCGACGCGATGCGCTGCGTGAGCAGGTTGAACCAGTGCTGGTTGCGAACGGCGATGAGGCGCGCATCGACCCCACGCGCCGCCGTGCGTCCCAACGTGGAGAAGAGCGCCGCCGCCGGGGCCTTGAGCCGGCCGAGCGCCTCGTTCACCACTTCCTGCGTATCCTTGTGGCCGCTCGCGTACTGAATGAGCGTGCGTGCCAGCGGCCCGACTTCCATGGCCTTGCCCTTGTAGCGCGGCGCCTTGGCCCATGAGTAACGGTCGCGCCCCTGCAGCTCCTGCCACGGCTCCGGCGGGCCATCGTAGGCCGGGTCGGTCTCGCCCTGCCACGGATGCAGCCCCGCATCGTCCTGCGTCGGGTCCTTGAACCACGACGAGTGCACGTGCTCGCGGATGTACTGCTGGTCGAACTCCTCGACGTGGCTGAGATCCTTGTTGTAGATGACGCCGGCGGGGAAGTAGTACTGCGCGCGATCGGTGGGGTCGGTGTCCGGGAAGTCGCCGTACGACAGGAAGTTCGGCGTCCCGCCACCGTAGGTCGCGGTCTCCGGATAGAACGAGGCGATCGCCAGCAGGTCGGGCCAGTAGACGCGCTCCACGAACGCCTGCGCCGTATCCAGCAGGCTCTTGATGGTCGCGAGCCGCTCGGCGTTGATGGTGGCCGTGCCCTCGATGTTGATGGCGCAGGCCATGCCGCCGACGAGGAAGTTGGGATGGGGATTCTTCCCGCCGAAGATCGCGTGCACCCGCACGATCTCGCGCTGCCAGTCGAGCGCCTCCAGGTAGTGCGCCACCGCGATGAGGTTCACCTCGGGCGGCAGCTTGTACGCCGGGTGCCCCCAGTAGCCGTTCGCGAAGATGCCGAGCTGTCCGGAGTCGACGAACTTCTTGAGGCGGTTCTGCACTTCCTTGAAGTTGCCGGCCGAGTTGCTGGGCCAGGTGCTCAGCGTGCCGGCAATGCGTGCGGCCTCGGCCGGATCGGCCTTGAGCGCGCTCACCACATCGACCCAGTCGAGCGCGTGCAGGTGGTAGAAGTGCACGACGTGGTCGTGAATCTGCTGGATGCCTTCGACGAGGTTGCGGATGAGCTGCGCGTTGGGCGGGATCTTGATGCCCAGCGCATCCTCGACCGCCTTGCAGCTCACGATCGCGTGCGTGCCGGTGCACACGCCGCAGATGCGTTGCGTGAACGCCCAGGCGTCGCGCGGGTCGCGCCCGCGCATGACGAGCTCGATGCCGCGGAACTGTGCCGCGGTGGCCCATGCGTCCTTGATGATGCCGTTCTCCGCCTGCACTTCCATGCGGAGATGTCCTTCGATGCGGGTGATCGGATCGACCACGACCTTGCGGACGGCCATTGTGATCGTCTCCTGTTCAGTGCGAGGAAGTGGAGTCACCGCCGGAGGTCGGCGGCGGGTCGATGGGCGTGACGGATCCGTCCGCGCGACGGCGGGTCATCTGCACGGCAGTCAGGGCGGCGTGCACACCGACCCCGCCAAGGGCCGCGACCACCAGCCCGGCGCCGATGCGATCGATGTTCTTCTCGATACCGAAGCCGGCCACCTGCGGCTCGGGCAGTCGCCCGTAGAAGGGCGTCATCGTGTCCCAGAAGTTCGCTTCGGTACAGCCAAGGCACGGATGTCCCGAGCCGATCGGCCAGCTCGTGCGATCGTTCCAGAGGAAGATCGGACAGGGCGAACTCGTCGCGGGGCCCTTGCACCCCACCTTGTAGAGGCACCACCCCTGCTTCGCACCGGCATCGTCGAAGCGCTCGACGTACTGCCCGGCGTCGAAGTGCGCGCGTCGCGGGCACTGGTCGTGGATGCGCTTGCCGTACGCGAACAGCGGGCGTCCCTCGGCGTCGCTCTCCGGCAGCCGCTTGAAGGTGAGCCAGTGCACGACGCTCGCCGTGAGCACGTCGCCGATGGGCGGGCACCCCGCGATGGTGAGGATCGGGCGATCGCGGATGATGTCGCGCACACCCTTGGCCTCGGTGGGGTTGGGACGTGCACTCTGCACGCCACCGAAGTGCGCGCAGGCGCCCAGCGCCACGATCGCGGCCGCACCACTCGCCGCTTCCCGGATGACCGTCTCGGCCGACCGCCCGCCGATCATCGTGTAGATGCCGTTGTCCTTCGTCGGGATCGACCCGCTCACGACGAGCAGGTACTCACCCTTGTTGGCCTTCATTGCCTGCTGCAACGCCTCCTCGGCGGCGTGTCCCGAGGCGGCCATGAGCGTGTGGTTGTAGTCGAGCGAGACGACGTCGAGCAGCAGGTTGCCGATGGTCGGCTCGTTGGTGCGCAGTACACTTTCGACACACCCCGTGCACTCCTGAAGCTGCAGCCACACCACCGACGGCCGCTTCACCGCGGCGAGTGCGTGGACCAGCTTGGGGAGCCCCATCTGCGCGACACCGAGCAGCACACCGACATCGCGGGCGAAGCGCAGGAACTGGCGGCGACTCACGCCGCGCGTTTCGAGATGCTCCTGCAGGGTTTGATCCGCAGTCCACGGATCGGCGGAGAGGGTGAGCATGGGCGTCCTCGGAGACGCGCAGGTGGGAGTACACGTGGCCGCATGCCGGACACGGAGGGGTGGGGTGCCTCAGTGTCTCGCGGGAACGGTCGCGCCACCGTAGGGGGAGCGGGCGCGTCACCGTCGGGGATTTCCTCACCGCGCGACGGCGTTTCCCTCCATGCTGTCCCCGCGCAGATCGCACACGTTCGTGCGTCATGTCGCGCCTGCTCCTGCTCACCGCCTTCACACTGGGCGCCGCGCATGCGGTGGCCCCCGATCACCTTGCCGCGGTCGGTGTGTTCGTGTCCCGGGCCCGCAGCACGCGCGAAGCCCTCACGCATGGCGCGCGCTGGGGCGTGGGGCATGCGCTCACGCTCACGCTCGCCGGGCTGGCAGTGCTGTTCGCGGCCGGCGCGTGGCCGCAGCTGCTGAGCCTGCGGGCGGAGTGGCTGGTCGGCGTCGTGCTCATCGGGCTGGGGGCGCGTACGGTCTGGCGGGCGGCGCGTGACCACATGCCGAGCTCGGCGGCCGCACATGCGCACTCGCACGCGAACTCGCAGGCACACCGTCACCCTTTGCTCGGCATCGGCATGCTGCACGGCCTGGCCGGCTCCGGAGCGATGGCGGCCATGGTTCCGCTGGGTACGGGGCAGCATCCGTGGCAGGCGGCGCTGTGGCTCGCGCTCTTTGGCGCGGGGACGATCGCCGCGATGGCGCTCATTGCCGGTGCCGCCGGCTGGTCGTTGCGCGCAGCCGCGGCTCGCTCGACGGAGCGCCTGCGGGTCGTCGTGGCCGCGGCCGGTCTCGCGTCGATGGCGGTGGGCGCGCTGTGGCTCACGCAGACCACCTGGTGACACGCACCTGGTGAAACGCACACCGGGTCGCCTCCCGCAGGAAGCGACCCGGTGATGACGCCACGTGCGCGCGTCAGCGCGACATCGTGCTGCTCAGCGACGCATCAGCGACGCATCAGCAGGGAATCAGATGCGACGACGGCGACGCGCCGCGATGCCGAGCCCCGCGAGCCCCGCCACCATGAGCGCCCACGTCGACGGCTCCGGCACGACGTTCGTGGCCGAGGCGGCCGCGTACTGTCCGTTGCCGAAGAACTGCGTCGTGTAGCCAGCACCGTTGGAACCGCCCTGCGACAGCGTGTTGCCGTTGTTCGAGTAGAGCCCCGACACGCCGGTAAACAGCCCCGCGCCGTACGGCCCCTGTCCCGCGAACGTCGTGGTGTTCGTCACGCCGCTGATGCCGTTGTATTGCGGCGCCGCCTGGATCCCGAAGTAGCCTAGGAACGTGTTGAACGCCGCCGCTTCGGCCGCCGGGCCACCCAGCCCCGTGCCGAAGTTGACGAACACGCTGCCACCACCGAGCACATAGGCCTGCAGATCCGCCTGCAGCTGCGCGTTGCTGCCCGCTCCCGCCGAGCTCGCATCGACGAACACCGCGTTGTACCCGCTCAGCCCGGCCCATCCGCCGGCGGTGTTGTTCTGCGTGACGGTGAAGGAGTAACCGCCGGTGCTCAGGTCGGTGGCGACGCTCGCCGGCGGGAAGCCGAAGTTGCCGCTGGCGATGAGCACCGAGCCGGAGAGTCCGCCGGTGAGCCACGACGCGACGTTGCGGGTGAACTGGGTGACGTTCGCGCCGCCGGCCTGCGCGATGCCGGTGCCGCTGAGCGTCCATTCGTCATGGTTGACGAAGATGCGCCCCTGGGCCTGCACCGTCGTGGCGGCCGAGGTGAGCAGGGTGAGCACGGCAAGGCCGCGAAGGAGCGATCGACGGAGCATGGGTATTCCTGAAGGTGACAGTTTCGGACAACGGGAGCGGGACAATCGCTGTGACGTGCAAGTCGTGCGCCATGGGCGGTTGTGCGGCAGCAGCAAGCGAAATGGGCCGAGCCGATGTCGGCTGCGTGACGTGCGACACATGAGTCTGCTGCAGCGGGAGAACGGGATCGCCGCACGCGGGCCACAGTGTCGCGCACATGCAGCGAACCCGACCACAACTGCCGCGGGGGGCGGGCGTTACCCGCCGTCAGCCACCTGCAGACCGACGTGCAGCGACACGAATTCCCCGGCTCGCTGCGGTGCGAACCCCAGCAGGAAGCGCAGCCGCCCGGCATCGATATCCGCCTGCGTCATGGTCGAGCGATCACACTGCACGAGGAAGGCCTCGCGCGGCGTGGTGCCGGCGAACGCGCCCTGACGCCAGAGCGCGTCCAGGAAGGCGTGGACCACGCTGCGCACCGCCGTCCACAGCGGCTCACCCTGCGGTTCGAACACCACCCACTGCAGGCCGCGCACCACGCTCTCCTCGATGTGCAGGGCGAGGCGCCGCACCGGCACGTACTTCCACACCGAGCCGAGCGCATCGTCGCCCTGCAGCGTGCGGGCACCCCAGACGGCCGGCCCGACGCGTGGCAGCACGCGCAGCGCGTTGAAGCCGCGCGGATTCAGCATCGCCTGCGCCGCGTCGTCGATGGGCCACGCGACGTCGAGCGCACTCATGAGGCGCGCGTCGAGTCCCGCCGGCGCCTTCCACACCCCGCGCTGCAGGTCGGTGCGCGCAAACACACCGGCCACCGCGCCGCACGCCGCACACGTCCGCCGTGCATTGCCCTGGAGCGGATCGGCCGCCACGATGCGCGGCACATACAGCGCCGCGTTCGCGCAGGCGTCGCCGGGCGTGATGACCTGCGCAACCGCAGCCGGCGTCACGTCGGCAACCGCACCCCACGTCGCCGGCGCATCGACGAGAAGCAGCGCCCGTCGCGTCACCGCGAACTGCGCGGCGGCATCCCACGTGCTGCGCTGCACGTCGCCCTCGGCGCCAAGCACCGGCGGAATGCACAGCAGGTCGAAGTGGTCGGCCTGCGTGAGCAGCCAGAGCCCGCGCTGCGCGGCCTCGAGCGACGGGTGCGCGAGGTCGACGTTGGTGGGCGGCGCGCCCGCGTCGTCGTCACCCGCGTCGTCAACGGCGCCGCCGTGCCGCACACGCGCAATCACCGCGATGCGGCCGCCCTCGAGGAAGAAATGGCGCACCGCATAGCTCATTGCGCTCTCGGCCAGCAGGCCGCCGAACACCTGCTCGAACTCCGGCATGCTGCGCACCACGACCGGTCGGTCGGTCGGGCCACGCCGCGCATGTCCCACGAACGCGGTCACGCCGGTGGGCGCCGCCACGATGGGCGGCGGCCCACTGGGTCGCTCCTCGATGAAGACGCGGGGGAAGTCGGTCACCCGCGCAATGTGCAGCTACTGGCTGACCGTCGCCACGAAGGTGACGTCGATGTCCGTCTCGCCGGCGCATGACGTGGCGGTGGCCACCTTCACCGCGCCGTCGTAGTGGCACAGCACGACACGCCAGTTGCCGGCCCCGGTTACCGCCGTGCCCGCCACGACCGCGCTGAAGGTCGTGCCCAACGGACGCCCCTGCGGGTCGTTGTTGGTCGGCGTGACGGTGATCCCGGTGTTGGCCGCCGTGTAGAAGACGCGATGCTCGTTGGCCTCCGCGACGACCTCGACCGTGATGTCCTCGGCGGGCGACACCAGGCGATTCTCGAACTTCACACTGCCCGTGTAGGTCACGCCGCGCGCGAGCGTGAAGGTGCCCACCTGCGCCGTCGGCGCGTTCGGGCCATTGCCGTCCGCGTCGTCGATGTACACGGTGATCGGCGTGCCGCCGCTGGCGGGCGTGAGCGTGAGCGTAACGCGCGAAATGACCTCGGACTCACCGCCGGGCGCGGTGGACGAGTCGCCGCACGCCGACACGGCGAGAAGCGACGGGAGCACGAGAGCGGCGCGCAGGACACGGGACGACATGGCGGGACTCCGTCGAGAAGGGAAAGGGTGCAGCACGGCGAACAGGGCGGGGTGATGCCGCGGGGAGATCAGAACGGCACCGACAGGCGCGCGACGATGTCTCGTCCCGCGTCGTCGACGAACAGGCGATAACGGCTGAGGTAGTCGCGATAGCGCGCGTCGAGCGCGTTGGTGACCGAAAGCGACGCATCCACCGGATGCCCGAAGAGCCGCCAACCATCGCTCCCGATGTCGAGGCCGGCGAGCGTGTAGCCGGCAGTGGGCAGCGCGTACACGGTGCCGGTGGGCACGCGATGCTGGCGGCGCACGAACTGCACGTTCGTGCCGACACGCCACTGTCCCCACTGCGCGTGGGCGCCCTCGCGTTGCACGCCCACGGTGGCGCGGTCGGCCGGCATGTCGAACAGCGGCGCGCCCGTGCGCCGGTCGGTGCCACGCACCGCCGTACCGTTGAGCGTGAGCGACACGCCGCGCACCACGGGCCACTCGCTCGCCAGCTCGAGGCCGCTGAGTCGCGCGTCGGTCTGCGTGTAGCGATAGCCGGGAAAGGTGCCGCGAATGGTGAACACCGGCTCGGTGGGACGCAGGTAGATGAACCCGTCGATCTGGTTGCGATACGCAGCCAGGTCGACCTGCCCGCGCGCGCCGCGGTAGCGCAGCGTCGCCTCGGCACCCAACGACACCTCCTCGCGCAGCGTCGCGCTGCCGAGTTCGTACTGCGCGGTGCCGTGATGCACGCCCTGCGCATAGCGCTCGTTCACCGTGGGGGGCCGCCACGCGCGCGCGACGCGCACCGACGCATCGAACCCATCGGCGATGAGATACGCAGCGCCCAGCGACCCGGACACATTCTGCCAGCGACGCGTCCCTGCCGGACTGCGGATGCCCAGGTCGGCGTAGGCGATCGTGGTCTGGCGAATCACGTCGGCGCGCGCGCCGCCAAGCAGCGACAGGCGTCCGACGGCCAGCTCCTCCTGCGCATACACGGCGCCCTGGAAGAGATCGAAGCCGGGAATCAGGAAGGCCTTGCCGAGCGTCTGGTTCCCCTGCACCACCGCACTGCTTCCCACCGTGCCCTGCAGCCCCTTCCACCGCGCATGCGTGAGGCGCGCATCGAGGGTGTTCGTGTAGAGCTTCAGGTTGAACGCGGGCTCGTCGCGGAATCGAAGCGGGCCGTGATTGTCGTACTCGCGCCGATGGTTGTACTGCAGGGCATACACCACCTCGAGCGACTGCCCACGGGGCAGCGCGAGTTCCGTGCGCGCGCGCAGGGTGGTGTGGGCCACCCGCTGGCTCGGCCGTCCGATGGTGTAGCTGAAGGCGGAGTCGGTGGGCGGCGCGGTCATCGCGCGCGCGAGGTCGTCCGCGTTGCCCACGTGCGCCTGGCGCAACACGCCCAGCTCGGTGGCGAAGTGCGACAGCGTCACGATGCTGTGCCCGCCGCGATGCGCCGCGCCCAGGGCAAGACTGCCATTGCGTTCGCGAAAGCCGGTGTTGGCCAGCGCGTAGTCGGGCGCGGCACTGTTGCCCGCCATGCGCGTGGTGACGCGCAACCGATAGCCCGTGCGGCCGATGCCGGGGAGCGCGAGATCGGCCCCCTGCACCATCGCGGACACGGCGCCCTGACGACTGTTGGCGAAGGTGTTGAGGGCGACGGTGCCGTGCGCCCCACCACTCTCGGGCACGGGCGCAGGCTCCACGCGCACCACACCGCCCAGCGCGTCCGCCCCGTACAGCACGGTGGCGGCGCCGCGCACCACCGTGATGCTGTTGGCTTCGAAGCTGTCGATGTTGGGCGCGTGCTCGGTGCCCCACTGCTGGTCTTCCTGCCGCACCCCGCCGTTGGTGACGAGCACGCGCTGCGAGTTGAGCCCGCGAATGACCGGCTTGGCGATGCTCGGCCCGAACTGGATGACGGCCACCCCCGGCAGGTTGCGGATCGCGTCGCCGAGGGTTTGTCCGCGCACGCGGGCCAGTGTGGCGGCGTCGAGCGTCGAGGTGGCGGTGGTGCGGTCGCTGGCCGGCGCGGCGTCGGTGCGCACATCGACAGCCGCGAGGGCCGTGGTGGCGAGCGCGAGGTGGACCGTGAGCAGTCGATCGGCGGTGCGCAGGTCGACAGGTTCGGTGTGCGGCGCGTAGCCGGGGATGCGAATCCGCAGTTGGAGCACGGCGGGCGGGAGGTCGCGCACGTCGAAGCGCCCGCGGTCGTCCGAGCGTAGCCGCGCGACGGTGGTGCCCGCCGCGTCGGTGAGGAGCACCTCGGCGCCCGCGACCGGGCGCCCGGTGGCAGAGTCCTCGACGACGCCATGGACGTGGCGCCGATCGCCGTGGAGGACGCCCTGCGCAGGGAGCGCGCTGGCGGCGCTTCCCAGCAGGAGGAGGCCCAGTACGGCGCGCAGGAGACGGTGGGCGGATCGGGTGGCGGTCACAATCGGTAACGATAACCCGTTACTGAACAGATCTCCAAGAGACCGCGTCCCGATGGCCAGTGCCCCGGACGTTGGGGCGGCGCGGGCTCGACACCGTGGACCGGGCGCAACGTGTGCGCCGCGTGAGTGCTGCGGCGTGCCGAATACTGCTTGCAATCCAACAACTGGAAGTGCTTTTGCTACGGCACGTTATCTCTCATCACGAGACGCTCATGGCTTGCGCTGCTGGCCGGCGCGAGCGGCAGAAAAATTGCAGTGTTTGTGATAGCCGTCCCCTTCCTCAGAGGATCCACCATGCGTTCAGTGGTCCGTTCCCTCGCCGTTGCCGCATCGCTGGCCATCAGCGCGTCGCCCGCCTTCGGTCAGATCGTCGTCGGCAACAACAACGCGTCGAACTGCTTCCCGTTCAACTGCGGGTCGATCACCCGCTACCAGCAGATCTACGACGCCTCGGCCTTCGGCTCGAACCCCTTCCTGATCACCACGATCGGGTTCTTCTCGGCCGGCCCCACGTCGTACAACACGAGCACGGTGTCGCTCACCATCGGCACGACCAACGTCGGGCCGCTCGCGATCCTGCCGGTGGGTACCAACCCCATCAGCAACGCGCAGACGTTCTTCACCAACGTCACGCTGACCGGGACCATCACCGACCCCACGTTCGGTGGCACGCCGTACCTGTACGACCCGAGCCAGGGCAACCTGATCCTCGACTGGACGTTCTCGCCGTACGGCAGCTACCAGTACACGAACGGCTACATGCAGGCTGATGGCACGCCGTTCAACACGACCTCCTGCAGCGGCGTGACCGGTCGCGCGTGGAACTCGGTCGTCGAGGGGTCGGCCAACGACGGCTGCGGCGCACTCGTCACGGCCTTCAACGGCCGCCGGCCGAACATCAACGTCGTGCCCGAGCCGGCGTCCGTGCTGCTCGTCGGCGCGGGGCTGGCCACGCTGCTCGGCGTCGCGCGTCGTCGTCGCGCCTGAACCATCGCGCACACGGCTGCCGGACTCCGGCAGCGCACCGCGCCCCGTCTGCATGGACGGGGCGCTTTGTGTTTGCGGACAGAAACCGGGCAAGACCGTGCGACGCACGCGGGCAGCATGAGTCGCGGTCCGGCGTTGCGAGGCGCAGCTTCCCTGCATGATCAGCATCTTCAACGACGTGATCGGCCCTGTGATGCGCGGGGCCTCGAGCTCGCACTGCGCGGCCGCCCTGCGCATTGGCCGGCTGGCCCGTGATCTCATGGGCGGCGACATCACCCACGTGCTGGTCGAGTTCGACCGCAACGGGTCGCTCCCCAACACGCACGAGAGTCAGGGCTCCGACATGGGGCTCTTCGGCGGCCTGCTGGGATGGAACGCCGCCGATGCGCGCCTGCCGCTCTCGCCCACGCACCTGCGCGCGGCGGGCGTGACGGTGGAGATCCGGTACGTCGACAGTCACGACCCACATCCGAACACCTATCGCCTCACGCTGTCGAACGCGACCGAGCGACACACCATGATCGCCATCTCGACCGGCGGCGGCATGATCGAGGTGCTCGAGATCGATGGCGAGCGCATCTCACTGGACGGCGGCGCACCCGTGACCATCGCCGGGCGCGTGCTGCAGCCGGTGCTGCCCGTGCGGTCGAATCCTTCCGCCGTGCTGCCGTTTCGCAGTTGCAGCGAACTGCTCGCGCACGATGCCGGGCGGGAAGTTCCCCTGTGGCAGTGGGCGGTGGCGTACGAGCAGGCGCGTGGCGCGCTCACCGCCGAGGCCGTGCTCGCCATGATGGTGGACATCGTGCGCATTCTCCGGCAGTCGATTGCCGAGGGTATGGCAGGGACCACGTACGACGATCGCCTGCTGGGGCACCAGTCGGGACAGTTTGCCGCGGCCATGCAGCGTGGCACGCTGCTCGACGCGGGCGTGCTCAATCGCACGGTGCTGTACACCACCGCACTCATGGAAGTGAAGAGCGCCATGGGCGTGATCGTCGCGGCGCCGACGGCAGGTGCGTGCGCCGCGCTCCCCGCCTCGTGCATCGCGGTGGCGGAGTCGATGCGACTCGATGAGACGGCCATGGCGCGCGCGATGCTGGCCGCCGGCCTCATCGGCGTGTTCATCGCGGGGCCGTGGACCTTTGCCGCCGAAGTGGGCGGCTGTCAGGCCGAGGGGGGCGCGGCGGCCGCGATGTCCGCGGCCGCGTTGGTGACGCTGGCGGGCGGCACGCTCACGCAAGCAACCGGCGCCGCCTCGATGGCGCTGCAAAGCATGCTCGGCCTCATCTGCGACCCCGTGGCTGCGCGCGTCGAGATCCCCTGTCTCGGCAAGAACGTGCTGGCCGCCAGCAATGCGGTGTCGTGCGCGAACATGGCGCTGGCCGGCTACGACGCGATGATTCCGTTCGACGAGGTCGTGCAGGCCGCGAAGCAGGTGGCCGAGCGCATGCCCCGCGAGCATCGGTGCACGGCGCTGGGCGGTTTGGCCACGACCCCCACGGCATTGCGGTTGAGCGCGGCGCTGGCGGCGCGCCGATAGCGGCATGCCTCTCCACGTCGTCCTCGTCCACCCCGAGATCCACTGGAACACCGGCAACGCGGGGCGCACCTGCCTCGCCACCGGCGCCACGCTGCACCTGGTCGAACCGCTCGGCTTCTCGCTCGACGATCGTGCGGTGAAGCGCGCGGGGCTCGACTACTGGGAGCACGTCCCGCTGCGCACCTGGCGCAGTTGGACGCACTTCGAGGACGCGCTTCCTGCGCTCGGCACACCGTGGTTCTTCAGCACACAGGGAACGCGTGCGTTCTGGGATGCGCCGCTCGCGACATCGGACGACACGGTGCTGGTGTTCGGCCGCGAAACGGGTGGGCTGCCGCCCGCGCTGCACGATCGCTACGCGTCCCAATTCGTGACGCTGCCCATGGCACCGGGCCCCATTCGCTCGCTCAACCTCTCCACGACCGTCGGTATTGCCGTGTATGAGGTGCTGCGACAGCAGCGCGCGCGACGCGCCCCCTAGCGCACGAGCGCGCCGGAGCAGCGACCGAGTGACGCCGGCAGTGGCGTGAAGGCGCCACGCACGACATCGGAGATCCGTGCGGCGCATCACCGAGCGCTTGGGCGACGCGGCGCGCGTCGACGGCCCGCTGAACACCGTCCGTCACGTCCGTCGCATCGTTCATCCGCGTACATGACGTTCGCGTGACGGTGACCGCGGCGAAGCGGGTAGCGGTGACGTATCGGCTCGTCGCTGTCTCCCCTTGCACGAGGACCACGCCATGTCGCGCACCCGTACGCTGCACCGCACGCCTCGCCTCGCCGTCGCCGCCCTTTTCCTCACCATGAGCGTCGCCGCCTGCAGCGACGACCCGGGGTCTCCCACGCCCGCGAACCCGTTGGCCGGGCTCGTCGGCAAGCCTGCGGTCGACTCCGCAGGCCACGGCATTCCGGTTCCACTCTCCCCATCGGGCGCCGGCTTCGTGCGCGGCACCGTCATCGCTCCGTCGGCGCCCGGCGCGGGGAACGACAGCCTCAATACCGCCACGCGCATCGCCGGCGTCATCGTGCGCGTCTATCCGGTCATCGGCAGCCCCGACGTGCCGAGCCCCACGCTGGGTGCGGTCGTCGCCACCGACACCACCGACGCCACGGGCCAGTTCCAGACACCCGTCATCGCAGGCGGGCAGTCGTGGCACGTGCTGACATTCACGCCGCCGACGGGCAGCGCCTACCAGGCGGTGTGGTCGCGCACGCAGTTCTGGACGCAGTCGTCGGAGCGGCGCTGGTGGGTGACGCTGCCGCGCACGCCATGAGGTGATCGGCGCGCGCGGCAGGCGATCGGTCTTACGCGCGCCGCCGACGGCGCGCCACCACCGCGAGCCCCGCCGCAGCGGGCACGAGCAGCGCGAACGTGGTGGGCTCGGGGACGGTCGACTGTGGCGTGGTCACCGTGGTGACGATGTTGTCGACGCCGACGTTCCAGTCGGTGCCGAACTGCAGGTACAGCCCGCTCGTGCTCGACACATTGATCGCGAGCGGCGTCGTGGCACCCACCGTGCCCGTCTGCGCGAACAGCGGGTTCCAGCTCAGGTCGTACACGCGCACGTCGTACGAGCGCGTGGGGCCAATGCCGTTTGCGGCAAGATAGCTGCCCAGGTCGAGCGACTGCAGCGTGACCGTCGCGCCCACCACCGGTACGAACTGGAACTCACCCACGCCACCATTCGTGCACGGGAATGCATTGCCGACGAGTCCACTGTAACCCGTGCTCCAGAACAGCACGCCAGAACACGGGTTCACCGGGCCATTCCCGAACGCATTGCGCACACGGTTCGTGACCGTGAGGTTCGCGTGACTGCCATACGACGCCGGCACTGACGCATAGTCGGCCGGGCCGAGGCCGGTGAAGTCCATGGTGGTCGTTTGGGCGGACGCCGATGCGAGAGGGCTGAGGGACAGCGCAGCGGCGATCGTGCAGGCCGCGCGGAGGCGGGACAGCGAAAGCATGGGGCACTCGTGGTCTCGAGGTGAACTGCCGGGACTCCAGCGGTGCGACGAGGTCGCCGAACCGGTCCACGTGAGATGACTGAGGGACCGTTCTCAAATTCTCACTTGTCCAAGCGAGCTCGACCTTATGGTCGCTATTCACGCCGCGCGCGCTCGAGCGCCGCCACCCACTGTCGTCCTCGCTGGCGCATCAGGCGCACCTCGCGCACCTGATCGGCCGCCTCGCCAAGTCCCTCCGCCGGTGCGACAGGCCGCCCGAAACTGATGCGCAGCCGAATGCCCTCGTGACGCACTACAAGGCCCCCGCCGAACCAGTACCAGGGCGCGGTGACCCGCACCGCCTCGACCGGCCACGCGAAGAGATCGACCGCCGTTTCCCCGTGGGCGGGTGGCGACAGGGTGGGTCGCCGCAGCGCGCGCGCGAGCCGACGCCACTGGAACGGCCAGAGCGTGCCGGCGCCGGTCGCGGTGAACACGAGCACGCCGCGCTCGAGCCGCAATTCACCCGGAATGCTGCTGATGCCGCGGAGCAGCCACGCGGCGGTGCGAAGGCGTTCCATCGACGGGGAATGTGCGTGCCGGACGCGCTGGTCGCCGCACGGCGCGAGTGATCCGCGCGTACCTTGGTCTCATGCGACACCCACACGCCCCGCGACTCGCGATGTCCGTCGCGCTCGCGCCCCAGCGCGCCCTGACTCTCACCGCCGGCGCACTCGCCGCCTGCGCACTCGCCGCCTGCGCCACCGACCGCCCCGCCGCGGGTGCCGACTCGGCCGCCACGCAAACCGCCACCGCGGATACGCTCCCCTCGCAGGAAGGGATGATCGACGTGCCCGGCGGCCGCGTGTGGTACCGCCGCATCGGCGACGGACCGGGCGTGCCATTGCTCGCCCTGCACGGTGGCCCGGGTGGCACGTCGTGCCGCTTCGAGGTGCTGGCGCCGCTCGCCACGGAGCGCCCGGTGATCTTCTACGACCAGTTGGGTTCGGGGCGCTCCGATCACCCCACGGACACGTCGCTCTGGCGGCTGCCGCGCTTCGTGGAGGAACTCGCGGCGGTGCGGCAGGCGCTCAAGCTCGAGCGCGTGCACCTGCTCGGTCACTCGTGGGGCGGCGCGCTCGCGGCAGAGTACCTCGTGGCCGCGAAGCCCGCGGGCATCGCCAGCGTGATCTTCAGCAGCCCGCTCATCTCGACACCGCGCTGGATCGCCGACGCCGACAGCCTGCGGTCGCAGCTCCCGGACTCCATCCGGCGCGTGCTCGACGCCCACGAACGCGCCGGCACCATCGACTCGCCCGCGTACCAGGTGGCGACCGACACGTTCTACGGCCGCCATGTGCGGCGACTCCCGGTGGCCGACATGCCACGCTGCGCGGGCGTCGCGTCGAACGACACCATCTATCGGCAGATGTGGGGGCCCACGGAGTTTCGCAGCACCGGGTCGCTCCGCACCTGGACGCGCGCCGCCGACCTGCGCCAGATCGCCGCGCCGACGCTGTTCATTGGCGGCGAATTCGACGAAGC
This sequence comes from Gemmatimonadota bacterium, assembly GCA_020161135.1. Classification (GTDB taxonomy): domain Bacteria; phylum Gemmatimonadota; class Gemmatimonadetes; order Gemmatimonadales; family Gemmatimonadaceae; genus Gemmatimonas. Next base: position 260,413 of record JAIUOB010000001.1, read on the forward strand.
GCGCCCGACGACGCTCGAGGAGTTCCGCCGCACGATGCCCGATGCGCGGCTCGTGACGATTCCCGGCGCGGCGCACGCGGCGATGCGCGAGAAGCCGGCCGAGTACGTCGCGGCGCTGCGGGCGTTCCTCGCCGAGGTCGAAGCGAAGCGGCCTTAGCGCAGCGACGTCGCGGGGTTGCGTGGTGTCGTGTCGCGCGGCGCGGCGTTCCGCATGCGGATCATCGAGAACTGCAGCGTCGACGCGGCCACGGCATCGTGCAGCGCCCACAATGACGGCACCAGCCGCACTTCGACCCCCTGCTGCAGCAGCAGGTCGAGCGGGTGCTCGATGACGTCGACATGCACCGGCGCGACCGTCTCGCGACTCACGTGATAGCCGGCACCGGCATCGAGGCAGGTGAACGGCCCGGGCGGCAGGTGATAGCGATACAACCGGCACTGCGCGAGCCGTGTGTACCACGCACTCTCGATGGCGACGACCGGTGCATCCGAAGGCATGAAGCGCGCGCGATCGGCCTCGGTGGTGGCGGGGCCCGCCGTGAACGTCACGCGCGGGCAGTCGCGCGGCACCAGGTAGTTGCGCAGATGCTCGGCGTCGATCGCCCACACGAGCGCCTCCTCACCCGGCTGCGCGATGCGTGGCACGAGCTGTTCGATGCCCGCCGCCTCACTGAGATGGAAGAACATCCCGCAAACTAGACTCCCGCACCGGGTGCAGGCAGGGTGTCGCGAGATGCCACCGGTCGACGCTCAGAATCCGCCGTTGCTCAACAGCCGGAACGAGTCGAGCCGCGGATTCACGATCGTGTTGTAGATCGAGCCGAACGTGTAGCTCACGCCCACGTAGGTGAAGTACTGGTAGCCCGTAGCGAGTGCGCGCTGCCGCACGAGGATCTCCTCGTTCGAGAGTTGCGCGCCGGGCAGGTACAACTGGTCGCGCACGCGGGACCACCGCCCGTCGATGGTGAGCGACAGACCGCGTACGAGCTGCAGTCGCATGGACCCGCCCACCGAGAGTTCGTACTTCTGGAGGTCGTGCAAGTACTGCGACCCGCGCGCCGACAGGTCGAGACTTCCCCACTTCTGCCGCACGTTGGTCGCCACGGTCAGCACCTGGCTCGGCCGCTGCTCCGCCGTCACGCCGAACACGGTGCGCTCGCGATAGCGGAAGTCGTTCCACGACAGCGCGTAGCTGGCCGTGAGTTGTCGCCGCGTGGCCTCGGCCCACGGGAAGAGGTTCGCCTCGACGACCGGACCGCCCCGCGCCGCGAGATGCGTGTTGAGGAAGTCGCTGCGACGCGCCGACCCCACCACGCCAAGCGACCAGCGCGGCGTCACGCTGCGCACCACGCGCAGGCGTGCGCCGGCGTTGCGGATGATGTTGGCGAACTCCGTCGACGCGCCAAGCGAGTCCCGCAGCGTGTAGGTCGACTCGTTGTACTCGGTCTCGAACCCCAGCACGGTCTTCCACCCGTTGGTGATGCGACGGGCCTCGATGCTCGCCCCGATGTTGGCGAAACGCTGCTGCTGTTCACCGTTGAGAAACGCGTTGACGCCGGTCTCGATGGTCCAGAAGTCCCAGGGGTCGCGTACCGGCGCCGCCGTGGTGCGGCCGGCCGAGTCGGGGCGTGTGTAGCGCAACGTGAACTGCGAGGCCAGCGGCGTGCGCTGTGCGTAGCGATAGAGCCCACGTACGAACACCCCCGACAACGTCTTGCGGACGTCGTCCTCCGACGCGTTGGGGAGGGTCGTGGTGGTGATCGTGTCGACGAGCCCCGCGAAGCGTTCACGCCCGATGAACGCGACCGTCCACTCGGTGCCGCCGCTGCCCGTGGTGAGTGTCGTGACCAGCAGTTGCACATCGGCGAAGAGCCGGTCGCGGGTCCAGTGGGCGAACGGGAGCTCGACCACGTAGTAGTCGAGGGCGCAGCCACTCTGGAAGTTCGGGCAGTCGAGGAAGACGCGGAGATCGGCGCGGGCGGCGGGTGTCGCAACACTGGCAACGGCAGCCGTCGGGGACTGGGCGTCTGCGCGTGACGGGAGCGTCAGCGACGGGAGTGTCACCGCGCCGAGGGTGAGGGCCACGACCACGAGGGTCGGCGCGGTTGCATGGCGGACGACGGTTGAACGCTTGAGCATGAGAACCAGGCACACGGGGAGGAGAGCGGATTGCCGTACAGATGCCGCTCGCGTGTGCTGGGTTGCATCGCGGCGCACGCGGGCGCCCCGCCTGCGGCGCTCGCCACCTCGACGAACGGCGACAAAGGCCCCACCTTCCGGTCACCCTTCACCGACCCCGTGACCGACCCTGTCCGCGAACGCCTCGCCCACGCCCTGAGCGGCACGCACACCATCGAGCGGGAGCTGGGCGGCGGCGGCATGGCCCGCGTGTTCGTCGCCACCGAGCGTGCCCTCGGCCGGTCGGTTGTGGTGAAGACCCTGCCCGACGACGCCTGGACCGTGAGCGCCGCGCAGCGCTTCCAGCGCGAGATCCTCACCGCCGCGCAGCTGCAGCACGCCAACATCGTGCCGGTGCTGAGCGCCGGCGATGCCGGCGGGGTGCCGTTTTTCACCATGCCATTCGTCGACGGCGCGACGCTGCGCGCGCGGCTGGCCGGCGGTGCCCTGCCGCTGGCCGAAGCGACCAGCATCCTGCGTGATGTGGCGCGTGCGCTTGCCGCCGCGCATGCCAAGGGCGTCGTGCATCGCGACATCAAGCCCGAGAACATCCTGCTCTCGGCCGGCGCCGCACTCGTGACCGACTTCGGCGTCGCCAAGGCACTCTCGCTGGCCACCGGCGCGCCCGACGGCACGAGTGCGATGACCGCCGTGGGCATGGCTATTGGCACACCGGCCTACATGGCGCCCGAACAGATCGCGGCCGATCCGTCACTCGACCATCGCGCCGACCTCTACGCGTGGGGGCTCGTCGCCTACGAGACCCTCTGCGGCCAGCGCCCGTTCGCCGAGCTGACCGGCACCGCGCTGGTGCAGGCGCAGATGAATACCGTTCCGCCATCGCTGCGCGCGACGGCACCGCAGGTGCCGGCGGCGCTGGTCGATGTCGTCATGCAGTGCCTCGCCAAGGATCCCGAACAGCGGCCGGCATCGGCCACGGCGCTGCTGGCCGTGCTCGACCGTCCGTCGGGCGAAGCGAGCATGCGCGCCCCGTCAGCGCCGCGCCGCGGGCCGCTGGTGGCCGCCGCCGTGCTCGTGGCGGCGGCAATGGTGGCCGCCGCGTGGTGGCTACGGGGGCGCCCTGCGACGACTCCCGATGCCGATGTGGTGGCGATCGCGCCGTTCCGCGTGTCGGGTGCGTCCGGTGATGTGGCCTACCTGCGCGAGGGCATCGGCGATGTGGTGAGTGCCCAGTTGCGCACACTGCCCGACCTCCGCGTGCTGGGCATGAAGGTGATGCTCGACAAGTGGCAACGGGCGGCCGGTTCGGTCGACGCCGACCTCGACGACGATGCCGCACGCACGGTCGCGCAGCAGGTGGGCGCCGGACAGCTCGTCGTGGGCAGTGTCATCGGCACGCGCGACCGGGTGACCATCGCCGCGCGCCTGCTGCGTGCGGGCGGCGGCGCAGCGCTGGCCACGGCCTCAGTCGAAGGTCGCGCCGACAGCGTGCTCACGCTGGGCACGCAGCTCGTCACGAAGCTCTTCAGCGCGCGACCTGGCGCCTCGGGAGCGCGCCTGGCGAATGTGCTCAGCGCACGCCCGGAGGCCCTCATGCCGTTCCTCGCCGCCGAGCGGGCGTTTCGGCGCGGACGCTACGAGGATGCCCAACGCGCATTCGTCGACGCGTGGCGCGCCGACACCGGGTTTGCGCTGGCCGCCATGCGCATCAGCACCACCAACGGCTGGAACATCTTCACGCCGGTGCCGGGCGACTGGCTGGCGCGGGCGTGGGCGCACCGCGACCGATTGAGTGGAGAAGACTCACTCGTCCTCGTTGCGTCGGTGGGACGCACCTATCCGCGTCCCATGGACCGCCTCGAGCGCACGCGCATGCTGCGGGAGCTGGCCGAGCAGGCCGGCTCGGCCGAGTTGTGGTATCGGTACGGCGACTGGCTCTTCCATGACGGCCACACGCTCGAGGAGCCCGATGTGACGCGACGCGCGCTCGAAGCCTTCCGCCGCGCCGAGGCACTCGACTCGTCGTACACGGAGGCGCTCGAGCACCAAAGCATGCTCTACCTGCAACTGGGCGACTCGATCGCGGCACGGCGGGCGCTCGCGCGACAGGCCGCCGTCGACTCCACCGGTGACTTCTTCCGCATCAACGCACTCATCGACGCGCTCGCGCTGGGCGGGCCCACCGAGCGGGCGCGGGTGCTGCAGAAGGGGTTGACCGGCAGCACCACGTATCGGGCCATGGCCCCCCTCATGCTGAGCGTCGGCATGGAACGAGCGCTGCCGCCCGACCTCCAAGCGGCCGATACCCTGCTGGCCCCCGTCCTCCGTGAGCGACCGTCGGAGATCCCGGTGCAAGTGGCGGCGCGGGATATCGCGTGGAACAGCGGGCGGCGAGCCCGCGCACGGCTCGCACGGGCCGGCGCCGACAATCTCACAGGGCTTGCCGAGGAAGTGCTCGCGGGGTTGGTGAGCGACGGGGACACGAGTATCGCGGCGGAAAGCGCGGCGAGGCTCATGCGCCTCGTGGGTGAACGCCCCGCGCAGGCCACCGATGTCGGCTCCCTGGTGTCGCGCTTTGCGGTGGCGAGCTGGCACCTGCGCAGCGGCGACACCGCCTCGGCCGACCGCATGCGCCGCGAACTCGCCGGCGTGACCGCGCCGCCGGAGCGCCCGTGGGTGGCGAACAGTGCACGTGTGTTCTCCTCGCTGCTCGACGCGCAGTTTGCCGTGGCGCGCCGCCAGGGCACGGCCGCGGCCCTGCTGCGTGCGTCCGATTCGCTGCTGCTGCGCGCACCGTCGGCTGACCGGCGCAGCGTGCGCGCCATCGGCAATCATGTGCTGGCGGGCCTGTACGAGGCGCACGGCGATGCGGCGGCCGCCCTGCGGGTGCTCGGGCGCCGCGACGTGCAGACCGCTTTCTCCCTGTTCGTAGCCGACCGCGCGCGACGCGTGGCCCGCGTCGCGCGCGACCTCGGCCGCCGTGACGAGGAGATCGAGGCGCTGCGCATGTTCATTTCCCAACGCGCACGGGCCGATGCCGACCTCCAGCCCGAGGTGGAGCGCGCACGGCAACGCCTCACGGAGTTGACGCGGCGGTAAAGGCGGTGGGAAGTCGGGCACCTTCAGCGCGCGGGGCGCTTCCCCAGGAGGAGGCACCCCGTGCGGCCAGCGGGCGAATCCGTCGGCGGCACAGGCCCCCGCCGCTCCCGGCCGCGTCGAGCGGCCGGGAGCGACGCCCTGCGTTCGTCAGGCTGCGCGACGCCGTCGCGCGAGCAGCACACCGGCCACCGCGGGCACCAGCAACGCCAGCGTCGCCGGCTCCGGCACCGTGGCCTGCGATGACGCGACCGTAGTGGAGATGTCATCCACGCCCACGTTCCAGTCGGTGCCGAATTGCAGGTACAGGCCCTGCGCACTGGTCACGTTGAAGGTGATCTGCTGCGTGGAGGTCACGATTCCCGTCTGCGCGAAGAGCGGATTCCAGCTCAGGTCGTACACGCGCACATCGAAGGCGCGTGCCGGGCCGATGCCATTGGCCGGGGCGAAATAGCTGCCGATGTTCATGGCGTTGAGCGTCACCGACTGCCCTACCACGGGCACGAATTGAAACTCCCCGACGCCGCCGCTGAAGCACGGGAAGGCCACGTCGACGAGGCTGCTGTAGTTGGCCTGCCAGTAGCTCACCTGGTTGCACGTATTGGACTGGCTGTTGCCCCAGCCGAGCCGGGTGCGGTTTGTGACCGCCAGGTTGGCATGGCTGCCGTAGGTGTACGGAATCGGGTCGTAGCTGTTGGGTCCGAGCCCGGAGAAATCCATGGTGGTGGTCTGGGCGGACGCGGCCGCCACGGGCAGGACGCTCATGGCCGTGGCGAGCGTGGACGCAGTCAGGAGGCGGTGGAGCAGGCGCATGGGGACGTCGGGACAGAGGTGACGATGGGGACCCGCCGGCGCGGCGGCTCGGCGGTTCCGTTGCTCCCTCAACACGCGTCGTGGACCCGCGAACTCCCTCATCGCGAGCCGATGGCGGCTGCAGGGCCTCCGACGGCCCAATCACGGGGCGCGCCACCACCGACGTGACCCTCGCCAGCAATGTTGGTACCGCGAGCGGCTAGGGACGCAGGACAGCGCCTGCCCGCACGGTGTTCGGCCTCAGGGCGTCGCCACCGGCGTGCGCACTCGGCGTGCGAACTCGGCGCGCCGCGACGCGCGCGGCGAGCATCTCCTCCATGCCGAAGCGAGCGCCTGCGCCAAGCGCCGCATCGAGTGCGGCGGCCTGCGCGTCGTCGCCGGCGGCACGCGTGGTCCAGGCGAGCGTCTCACGCGCCACCACCCCAGAATCGAGGGCGACACCGCGCAGCGCCATCGTGCGCGCCCGCGCACCACTCCCCGACGCCGCCGCCAGCTCGGCGGCCAGCAACAAGGCCGCCGCCTCGTGCCGTACACTGCCGCGCACGGCGCGCGCGCGCAGGCGCGCCTCCAGCGCGCGCGCCGCGGTCGACGCGCCCGCGCGCGCCATGGCCTTCCCCGCCCAGTACAGGAACACCGGCTCCTCCACGCCACCCACCGCCAGCGCGCGCACCGTGTCGAGTTGCGCGCGCACGCGCGCGGTGGTGGGGCTCCCCTCCGCGTTGCTGCTGACCCCTGCCTCGTCCAGCGCGGCGACAAGGAAGAGTCGCGCGCGCGCCTCGGACAGCGCCTCGCGCAGCGTGTGGTGCAGCCGCACGGCCGAGTCGAGCATGGTGACCGCCGTGCGCGCGTCGCCGCGCCAGAGCGCGAGCAGCCCCAGCGAGCGATAGCCGCGGGCGCGGCGATCGGGCGACGCCGCGAGCATCGCGCGGAACACTGCCGCCGCGGAGTCGGGAAACCCCGCGCGAAGCAGCACCGCGCCGTACTGCTGGTTCTGCACCACGTCGGTGCGCAGCGCCGTGTCGAGGGCGATCGCGCGCGCGTACGCCTGGCGCGCGAGCGCGAGGTCGGCCGGCGCGGAAAGGCCCATGCACGCGACCGCCAGGTTGAGCCACTCCACCGCATCGAGCGAGTCGACCGCCACGATGTCGCGATAGCGGTCGCGCGCCTCCGCGTGGCGGCCCGCACGCAGCAGGTCGTAGGCGAGCATCGACCGCATCGCGCGGTCGGTGGGGTGTGCCGCGAGCCACCGCTCCTGCAGCGCGATGGCGCTGTCGCCACGGTACTGATGGCGTGCCACGAGGGCGGCGAGCCGCACCTGCTCGCGCTCCGTGAGGCGCGTGCGACGCGCGAGCGCCGCCACGAGCGCCGAATCGCCCATGAGCGGGCGGTTGATGAGATGCTGCGTCTCGCCGAACGCGGCGTACGCCATCGCAAAGCCCGTGTCGAGCGTGATGGCACGCCGAAACGCCATGCCGGCGCTGTCGAACCGACTGCGGTCCTGCAGCCGTGCGCCTTCGGCGAAGGCGCGCAGCGCCGACAACGACGCCGTCGTGACCTGTGGCAGCGGTGTGCCCGCGCGTGCCGCCGAACCGCCCACGCGGCGGCGCAGCAGGTCGGCGAGGTGATCGAGTGCGGCGACGATGGCCTCGGGGGCCACGGCATCGGCGCGTTCGACGGCGAGCGTGCGCCCGGTGGTCGCGTCGAGGACGCGCGCCGACACCAGCAGGGCGCTCCCCAATCGGGCGACGTCCGGAGCGATGACGCGATCGGCGCCCAGACGTACGGCGGCGTCGGTGGCGGTGGCTACGTCGAGTCCGTCATCGGTGGTGCGACGCATGAGCGTGAGCGTCTCGCGCATCCGTTCGCGCTCGACGAGCTCCACGCCACTCCCCTGCGCGAGCGCGACACTCAATGCGAGTGCGACCGAGCGGGCCAGCACGGGGTCGTTCCCGGCGTCCTGCGCGTCGGCAATGACAACGCGCGGCGTCGCGCGCGGTGCGGTGTCGCGCCAGCGGAGGACGGCGGCGGCCACGCCCAGCAGCGCAACCGCGACGACGCCGGCCATGAGCGGGCGGGTGCGACGAGGGCGCCGCGTCGGTGGAGAAATCTGTGGAGGACTCCGTGGCGGTCCCGGTTCCGGCCGAGAGTCCGACACGGTCGCAGGCGGCCCGAACTCCATGGCGTTCGCGGCGACGGCGGCGGCGACGGAATCGGCGACGCGGTCAGGTACCGCCGCATCGAGGCTCACTGCCGAGCTCGCCAAAAGGCGTGCCTCGAGCGAGCGCGTGAGCGTCTGCACGGCGGGCCCTGGCGACACCTCGAACTCGCGGGCCAGCCGCGTCTCGAGCCGGGTGGCTTCGGCGAGGGCGCTGCGCAGAGCGTCACGGGTACCCGGGGCCGCGATGGCACGCAGGAGGGCCGCAGCGGCTTCGTCGCTTTCCACATCTTCATCGAGCCACTTGCGCGCCACTATAGCGGCTCCCTCGTGATCCCCGGCCAGTTCCAAGGCCGCGCAATGCGCCTTGCAGGAGCGCACGAAGAGCTGCCCAAGCCGGTCGCGCTCGCGCGCCGCCCAGTCGTCGTACTCCGCTGCCCGATCGAGGAAGACCCCCGCCAGGAAAGGGCCGGTGTACAGCGCAACCGCTCGGGCATGGTCGCCGGCGACCGCAGCCTCTTCGAAGGCGCGCACGTCGAGCGCGAGCGGCGCGTCCGCGGAGAGCGCCACCTCCTGCACGCGCGTGGCGACAGACTCCCGTCCGAGCGCCCGACGAATGTGCGACAGCGCCTCCGTCAGGCTGTGTCGCGCCTTCTCCGGCGACTCCTCGGCCCAGAGCAGCGTGGCCAGCAGTTCCCGAGACACCGGGCGGGACTGGCGGGCGAGGTACAGCAGCAACGCCAGCTTGCGCCGCCGGATGGCAAGGTCATGCAGCGCGCGCGTGGCCGCCGAGTCGGACGCGTCCGCGGTTGAGGCCGGTACGAGCTCGAGTCCGCCAAGCGCACGCATCGAAGCCAGCGGCGTCGAGGCGCCGGGAAGCGGCGTAGGCGAGGCAGGCGGCGCGGCGATCATCGGCGCGGGTTGGAGCACATCACCCCCGATCAATGCAGCGCGTTGTCCGCGCGTCAACCCTTTCACGAGCGATTCACATCCTCAACGGCCTGCGCGCCGCCGTTGAGGATGCGGTTGAGTCCCGGTTGAGTGCCCGGCGTAACGTGGCGGCGTTCTCGCGGTCGTTCTTCGCCTTCTCGAGGGTCCTCGCCATGTCATTCGTCACGCTGTCCGCCACCCGGCGCCGCGTCGCCTCCTCCACCCTTGCCCTCGCGACCAGTCTCGCGCTGGCCGCGTCGCCAGCGGCCGCGCAGTCGCACTACACCTTCCTGTCGCAGTATCTGGGCGGCGGCACCTTCGTCGAACTGGCTGGCAGTGCGCCATTCCAGGGGACGACGCTGCAGGCCGGCGACTCGTACTTCTGGCGCGTCACCACCAATGGGGGCGCCTGGCAGGTCGCCACCCCGGGCTTCAGCTACTTCCCGTTCCTCGCCCTCGATGCGCAGGAAGGCGCGGTGCGTACGGCGAACCTGAGCCTCCGGCTGTTCAACGGTGCTGCGCAGGTGTTCACGCAGTCGTGGACCAACGACGTGCAGTCGTACGCGCACGCCGGCACCAACACGGTGAGCCTGGCGCAGGGGCTCACCTTCGACCGGGCCGAGCTCGACTACACGCTGCTGTCGGCCATCGACAATTTCACCGACCCCAACAACCCGGTGGATGTGGGCACGACGGCGACTGGCGCCACCCCGTGGGGCGGTGCCTGGGACGTGAGCCCCTACTCACCCGGCATCGTGTACGGGCGGTCGCAGGTGGTGCCGGAACCAGCGAGCATCGCACTCATGGGCGTCGGTCTGCTCGCGGTGGGCGTGGTGGCGCGTCGGCGGCGCGGAGTGCCAGTACGCTGAGCGTTCCCGCGCACAGCCCAACACGCCCCCGGCGCCATCGCGTCCGGGGGCGTGTCGTTTCCGAGGTCCTGCGGCCGGCGTGACGGGCAACCCTCCGCGCCCCGCCGGTGCCAGACCGAGACGACCACCCGTACTCAGTCCCTCGGCACCTCAGGCTCTCTCCCATGATCCGTCGTCACCTTGCCATCGCCGCGGTTGCGCTCGTCGCCGCCACCCCGCTCGCCACGTTCGCGCAGGGCGCGGGCACCATCGTGGGCACCTGGAACATCGAGTGGGAGATGGGCCGCATGATCAACGACGGCGAGCAGACCGCCATCATGGCCATCGGCACGATGAAGGTCGAAGTGAGCGGGGATTCCCTGCTGGCCACGGTGACCACCGCGAAGCGCAGCGATGGTCAGCCGATCACCCGTCCGCCCTTCACCATCGGCGGACGCCGCACCGACAAGGGCGCGTCGTTCACGCAGGTCTCCACGGCCACGCTCAACACCAACGGCGAGGAGCGCACGCAGCGGTCCATCGGCACGTGGATGCTCGAGGTGCACGGCGACCAGCTCACCGGCCAGGTGAAGCGCGAGATCGAAGGGCTCTCCATCGACATTCCGCCCGCCGCCGTGAAGGGCACGCGGGCGCCCTAGTACCGGAACAGCCTGTTGAGCTTCACCACCACCGCGCGGTTCTTGAGACCGCGCACGGTGGTGGGCGTGGCGTAGCGATCGTTGCGCACGTCGCGCTCGTCGGTGTACACGAGGAACAGCTCGCTCCCCGGCGCGTACTCCCAGCGGAAGCGCAGGTTGGTGCTGAAGGCGCGATCGGCCGAGTTGTACTGCAGCAGCGCGCTCGCGAACATGAGCGGCGAGAAGCCGTAGTCCACGCGGGCGCGCGCGAGTCGCGTCGTGAACGAGCCACTCGGCCGTGCCACGCTCGTGATGGCAAAGCTCGGCTCGACGGCGAGCTGCTGCAGGATCGCGATGCGCGACGTGGCGAACGAGCCGCCCGGTCCGATGCTGAGACTGCGAATGGTGCCGTCGTAGAAGCGGCCCACCTGCCCGCGAATCATGCCGGACGCGCGTCGCTGCGCGCCGAATGCATACGACAGCGCCACGTCGGAGAACCGATACGCCCCCGGTGCGATGGCCGTGGGCGCGCCCGACGGCGTGAACGACTGCCGCAGGAACTCGTAGTCGCTCGTGACATCGAGCGCGACCACGTCACTGCTCGCGAACTCGACGTCGGCATGGCCGCGCCAGATGCGCGTCTCCACCTGCCCCGCCCCACTCTCCACGTACTCGCCCGACGCGGTGCCGGTGACCTTGCGCACCACCGTCTGGTCCGTGGGCCGCGGACTGAAGCGCAGCTCGGCGAAGCTGCGGTTGAAATCGGCGCGCCGGCGGAATCCCACCTGCGGATCGAAGTCGCGCCCCACTGCCAGGTAGTCGGCCTTGGCGCCGTAGCGATCGACGCTGTAGTCCACGCGCGCCTGATAGCTCTGGTCGTTGCCCGTGGCGGCACCGCCGTTGGTGCCGCTCGTGCCCGTGGTCTGGCTCTGCGCCCAGTACGCCCCCGCGTTGAGCGCCTGCGTGAGCAGGAAGGCGCCATCGACGCCATACACCGCGTTGGCGCCGGTGCCCGACGTCGCCACCGAGCGATTGGTGAACATCGCGCCAATCGAGCTGCGCTGCAGCACGTCGCGCTTGAGACGCACCACGGTGAAGTCCGTCGGCCGCGCGCGCACCGCCGCGTCGCCCTCGGTGCCGATGTGCATGAGGCCCACGGCGTACTTGCCGACCTTGCCGGTGAGGCGTCCACCCACGTCGATGGGCACCACGCTGCCGTTGTCCAGCCCGATGCGCCGCGTGTAGAACAGTTGCGGCGTGTCGCTGCCGCTGCTCGCCGACAACGCACCGTTGCCGCCGCGCCCGAAGTCGAAGATGCCGCGCCCCTCGAGGAAGAAGTCGCGCTTCTCGGGAAAGAACAGGCTGAAGCGCGTGAGGTTCACCTGCTGCTCGTCGATCTCCACCTGCGCGAAGTCGGTGTTGACCGTGAGGTCGGCGGTGAGGTTGGGCGTGACGCCGTACTTGAGGTCGCCGCCGATCTCGTTGCCGATGCGGTTGTTGACGACCGGCGTGCGCAGGCGGTCGGTCGACATGCGCGACACCACGTAGGGCTTGGCCTCGATGTTGCGCCCCGTCTCGGGGAGGTCGAGCCCCACCAGCGTGCCACCGGCCGAGACGCGATTGAGCGCCTGCGGCCCCGCGAGGATGCGTGGTACCGGCGTGAGGTAGTCCCATTCGTTCTTGTGCCGCACCGACCGGCGGATCTGCACGCCCCACACCTGGTTCGTGCCCGCGCGGTAGCGGAGCGACTGGAATGGGATGGCCATCTCGACCGTCCAGCCGCCGTCGAAGCGCCCGGTCTTCGACGTCCACACCGGGTTCCAGTCCGTGTTCGACCCGCCCTCATCGACGATGGAATAATCCGCGCGCGCGCCGAGCGGGTTGGTGTAGAAGGCGAAGCCGCTGCGGCGATCGTAGAACGTGTCGAAGAGGATGCCGATGTGCTCGTTGTTGCGCAGCCCGCCGGTGTCGCGCCGCAGCTCGTTGACGATCCACTCCGCCGGTGGCGACCCGTCGTAGCAGCGGCACGAGAGATAGATGTTGCGATCGTCATAGGTGATCCACAGATCGCTGCGCTCCGAGGCGGGCGCGCCCGCGTCCGGGGCCACCTGAATGAGTCCGCCAAAGGGCGCCTCGCGGGTGTAGACCGCTTCATCGAGCACACCGTCCACCTTGAGGCGTTCGGCGAGCTTGATGGCGCGCACGGTGGCGCGCTGGGCGGCATCGCGCGTGATCACCGCCGGCGACACGGGCGCCGGGGAGCCGTCGATGGTCGGGCGGTTCTGCGCGCGGGCGGGCCGCAGCGGCGGCGCAAGCAGGGCCAGCGCCGCCGCAGTGTTGATGAAGACCCGCGCATGACAGTTGCGCGCAGTGCGGCCCAGCCTCACGATCGCCTCGAGCGGTACGGTGGATCCCCGGTGCTGCCTCGGCGGGAATGTGCGGCGTCGCGTCGGCGGCGTCGAGAGTCGGGCCGTGAGACCGTGTTTCGGGTGCGCGCTGCGTTACGCGCCCCTCACGCCGCGTCCTTGAGCAGCTCGTCGAGCAGCGCGAACTGCTCCGGCGCCGCGGCCGTGCCCGAGCTGCCGTTGGCCAGCGCCTCGTCGAGCGACTCCTTGCTGGGGTACGTCTCGCACATCGCGAGGTGCGTGCGTCCATCCCGCTCCTCGAACGTCACCGTGGTGACCGGTGCGTCCGCGCTCTCCTCGTTGGTCCACACGATACGCGTGTGTGGCGTGACTTCGAGGTAGCGGCCGAAGAACGCCATCGGCTCCGGCGCGTCGGGGTGACTGAAGACGAACTTGTACGTGCCGCCGGTGCGCACGTCGGCTTCGCACGACACCAGCGTGATGCCGAACGAGGGCGGCACCCACCAGCGCCGGAACAGGTCCATGTTGCACCACGCCTCGAACACGACGTGCGGTGGGCCGTTGAAGGTGCGCTTGACGGTGATCTCGCGATCGGCGGTGCGCTCGACGCGCGTGGGGTGGCTGACGGGTGCGGTCATCGGGGTGCCCGGGGAGGCGTGGTGGGTGACTGCTGCAACTCGGCGACAATGCGATCCAGTTCATCGAAGCGGGCCGACCAGAGCTGGCGATAGCGCTCGATCCACGCGGCCTCGTCATCCAGGCGTCGTGCGCCGAGCGAACAGGTGCGCACGCGTCCGACCTTGGCCGTGGCGACCAGCCCCGCCTGCTCGAGCACACCGACGTGCTTCTTCATGCCGGTGAGGGTCATGCCGAAGGTGTCGGCCAGCTCGGAGATCGAGGCGTCGGCGCGCCCGAGGCGTTCGAGGATGCCGCGGCGGGTGCTGTCGGAGAGGGCGGCGAAGGCGGTGTCGAGTCGGGGAGCGTTAAACTGAACCATGTGGTTCAGTATGTGGGCAGCAGGCGCGGCGCGCAAGGGGCGCCCTTCATCTCACGTCACCGGCGTACCGCCCTACCCACGACGCCCTCATGCGCCGCCGCAACCGCCGCGAGGTCGGCGGGCGCCCCGGTGAGCGGACCTGCGAGGAACGCCGCCAGCAGGTCGGCGGTCACCCGGTGCGTCTCCGCGGCGCCGCGCGCGCCACCGATGACCTGCGCCAACAGCCAGCGCCCGGGTGCGGCAAGGAAGAGCGGCGCATCGGTGAAGCTGAAGTGATTGGCCCGCGCGATCTCGTAGCGATACCCCGGCGCGGTCATGCGCGCGAGCAGGGCGCCGTTGCCGTTGTGAAAGAACGGGCCATGCGGCGACTCCGCGAGGTCGCTCTGCAGCAGCAGGAACGGGCGCGTGAGTTGACGCTGCGGCAGGTCGCCATACGGTGTGCCGTCGATGTTCGCTGCGGCCACGACGCGCGGGTCCTCGCTCATCACCATGGCCGACACCGCTCCACCGAACGAATGCCCGATGACGGCGACGTGCGTGGTGTCGATCGCACCGGCGTGCATGACGGGCGAGCGCGGCACCACGCGCTGGAGCTGGTCGATCACGAACCGTATGTCGTCGGTGCGCACCCGCTGCTGCCGCACCATGTACGCGACGCGATCGCGCGGCCCGGGCGGGAACAGCTCCTGCGTCCCGACGACGGCGCCGCTTGGCAACTGCGTCACTCCCGACTCGAACGGATGATCGACGGTGACCACCACGAATCCCCGGCTTGCGAGGCGCGTCGCGAGTCCCGTGTACCACGCGCGGGGCGCGCCGTAGCCCGGCGAGAAGATCACGACCGGCCAGGGGCGCTCGCGGTGCAGCAGCGGCGCGGATGCGGCGGCGTGGCTGTCGATCGCATCGTGTCGTCGCAGCAGAAACGCCGGCAGGCCGCTCACCCGCGGTGGCAGCCGGTGTGTGCCGTCGATGTACGGCAGCCGAGCGCGGTCGCGCGCGTCGCCATGGCGCGCCGCTGGATACCACAGCTGCGCAATCACGCTTCGCCGATCCGTGGTGTCGGCCGTGTGCGGCTCGTCGCGCCGGTCGTCGGTCCAGCGGAAGACCGTCGTGCCCAACGCATACGGCCCGTCCGGCGCCGGCAGCGTGGGAACGGCGGGAAGCACCCGCACGCCGACCGTCACGGCGGCCAGCAGCGCGGCCAGCACCACCGCACCGTATCGCATGCGCGGACGCCACGCCGGCGCACGCCAGCGCCACCCGGCGAGGGCGAGCGCCATGGCCAGGACCAACACATCGAGCGTTCGCATTCGCAGGGCCGATGGGTGTCGCACGGCGAGCCGCGCAGCGCCGGACGGGCTACCGCAGTCACCGGATCAGTCGTTCACGGGCACCGTGAGGGTGCCGACGAGAGACACCGGTGCGGGGTGGGCGGTTTCCTGCGATCCGACGCGGCCTCGATGTGCGCGCGCATGCACCATCCCCTAGCGCACCTCGATGGCCCGCAGCATCCCCAGCTCCACGTGCGGGCGCCTGCTGGCGGCGTCGCCCACGAGGCAGTACGCCACGTAGCGTCCGGGCTCGAGCGTGAGGGGGAGATAGGCGACGGTGCCGGGCCCCATGCGCGCCATGCCGGCCACGGGGGTGGCAAGCGTGTCGGGATCGTCGGCGGCCATCCACGCCTGCACCGTCGCGCCCTCGCGCAGGCGCACGAGGCGCAGCTGATGATCCTGCGCGCCGGTGTTCTCGAGACGCACGACATGCGCGCCGGCCGTCCACTGCTCCGGCCCCACATACGCGAAGTCCACGAGCCGCAGTGTCTGTGTGGCCACGAGTGAGTCGGCACGTGCTGCGGTGTCGCCGTTGGTGTCGTCCGCATTGCCGACGACCGTGAGCCGGCGATGTTCGCCGCCGTGCGCGTGCCGATGCCCGTCGTCACCACGCGTCACGCACGCGAGCAGGTAGTGCCCAGGCGTGAGCGATATGTGCACCGCGTTCCGCGCCCCCATCTCCGGACCACCCATGGCGACCGCCGGTGCGGGGGTGACCGGGAGGGTGTCGAGCGCCGCCAGCCACGCGGTGAGCGTGTCGTCGCGCATAGGCCCGGGGAGGCGGAAGACGACGACGATGTGCCGCGCGTCGGAAGGGGCGAGCGCCACGCGTGTCCATCCGGCGCGGACCGTGTCGGGCGCCTGCAGCGCACCGCGCGCGGCCTCGACGATGAGGCCGGCCTGGGCCGGTGCCTGCGGTGGCGGAGCGTCACCACAGGCCGTGACCGCGCAGGCGGTGATCGCGCACGCGGTGCGCGCGCAGGCGGTGCGCGCGCAGGCGGTGCGCGCGCGGGCGGTGCGCGCGCGGGCGAGCAGAAGGCGGACCGTGCCCAGTCGTGAACCACGGCGGTGCATGAGTGCTCCAAGGCAACCCGGGTGACCTTCGGATATGGCGCCGCGCGCCCCGTTGCCCTGCCAGGCCGACGGGCGGGCGCCGGGACACTGCCAAGGTACCGCCTCGTTCCCTTACGAACGCCTTTGCGCGTGTTTGGAACGCGACGGTCGGCGACTGAACGCCGCTTCACGCGGACCGCCCGCTCGCGGGGACAAGACGATGATCGTATTGTCGCCCGGCCCGCTCTGCCGACCGCGACGATGTCGAAGCGCTCCGCCCCCCACCCGTCCAACATCTCCTACGCCGACGCGTGCGAGTTGCTCGAGCACGCGCTCGCCGACGGCATGCGGTCCCGCATCCTCGATGCGCTCTTGGCGCACGACGACGTGCGGGCGAGCGCCTCCGCGTTGCGCGCGGCGATGCGGGCGCACACGTTCCCGACGGGGGCAGCACCGCTCCACCTGCACCGCGTCGTGCAAAGCTTCGACACCCGCGCGCGGCGCGCGGGGTTGCACGTGCTCGAGAGCTGGGACTACGTCGCGCACCGCTTCGCGGCGGACATCACGCCGGTGCTGATGCTCGACCGCTGTGCCCTCGACGATGTCCCGCCCGCGCGGCACCGCACCGCGCTCGCCGTGCTGCTCGACCACTACTTCCTGTCGGTGCTGGGGCTGGTGGTCGCGCGCGCCTGGGATGAGGGCGACCCGAACGAGCACTTCGATCGTGCCACCGCGTTGCTGCACCGCCTGCACGGCCCCGAGGGCAGCCCCTGCCGATTCGTCGACGATGTGGAGACGCTGCTGCTCACCGCCGTGTCGCATTATTCGCCCGACGAGCACGCCTACGAAGTGCTCGCGCGCCGGTTCGACGCCCTCACGGGCGCGCGGCGCCGTCGCATGGCGCGGGCCTGCGCGGCCGTGCTCGGCGGGCACCTGCGCTGGGGGCTGCGCTTCATGTACGGCCGCGATGTCGGGCGCATGCGCGCCGACAACATCGTCGACTACCCGCTGGTGATCTATGGCGTGCTGCAGTGCCTGCGCGATGTCGACGATGCGCACACCGCCGACACCGACGACCTCGAACACGCGCGCACCATCGAGGCGCTGCTCAACGGCCTGTCGGCCGATCCGACGTTCGCCACCGGACGCACGCCCCCGTGGCTCCGCACGCACCAGGATGAGCACGCCGAGTTGCGCGCGCGCCTGCTCGATACGCGCGAGGCGCTGCTCGACGCGGTCGCCACACACACGTCCTCACCGCGTGCCTACAGCCCCCTCGGCTTCACCGCGAACTTCCTGTGCAACACCGTCGTGGCGATGGTGGCGGCGGCGCTCGACGCCAGCGCGCCACAACCGTCGCTGAACGCGCTGTTCACCGGGCTGCCGCGCGACGGCCATACCGCCGCCGACGCCGAGCAGCAGGCGCGCACGCTCATGGGCTACGCGGTGCACAATCGGGTGGACGGTGCGGCGCCGCTCATCGTGTACGACCCGTACGAGGCGGCGCACGCGTTCAGCATGACCTGCACGGCCTTGCGACAGGCGGCGAGCTGACGGGTCGGCGACGGCGCTCGCCCCGCCGCGCGACGCCGTGCCACTCGCGACTGCCCCAAACGCACACGAGGGCGAAGCATGCGCTTCGCCCTCGTGCATCACGTCGCTGCAGCGACCGACTTACGACATGCGGCGACGTGCCCGGCCGACCGCAAGCATGGCGGCGAGGCCGGCGGCCATGAGCGCGTAGGTCGACGGCTCCGGCACCACGTTGCTGTTGCCCAGCGCGGTCGAGCCACCGACCGCCCACACGCCCCGCTGACGCGCGTTGTTGAGCGAAGCAAGACCCGCGGCATTCAGGTTGACCGTGACGACACCACCGTTGTCCGCCGCCGTCACGTTGGTCGTGCCGAACATCACACCCGTGCCGAGGTCGTTGTAGATGCCCACCCCAATCGACGTGCCGAGCGCGCTGAACGCAGTCCCGACGATGTCGAACACGCTGTAGTTCAGCGACGAGCCGAGCTCGTTGAAGAAGCCATTCGACCCATTGTCGAGCAGCAGCTGGGCGCTCGTGACGGTCCCCGAGAAGTTGCTGAGGTCGAACGCGAACCAGTTGTTGTAGATGTTGCCGTTGCCGCTGCAGGCGACGGGGCCGCAACGGCCCGCGATGTAGTTGTTGCTGGCGCCGGCGCCGTTGGGATTGCCGGCCTGATCATACCAGCCGCGCACGAAGGAACTGAAGGACGTCGTGCCGTTGACCAGCAGGATGGTGTTCCCGCTCCCGGAGTAGGAGAAGACGGTCTGCGTGGCCTGCGCGCGGGCCTGCGCGACGGGAGCGGCCAGGAGGGCCACCGAGAGCAGCGAGGTGCGGAGCGAGAGTCTCATGGTTCCGGGAGGAGGAGGGGGAGGGACCAGACGACCGATTGTGACGCAAGTTGAATGCCTGTCCAACCTGCGCCGTCGGTCACCACCGTCCCCCTCGGAACTCGAGCACGGATACCCTCCGAGCGGGCCCGGTCGCAGCACGCATCCCTCACCCTGCTGCGACGAGGCCACACCGCCGCCGCGTTCCGCTGGCGGGTGGTGCACCGACGGGCCGCGCGGAGTACTCGACGACGGCCTACGCCCGGGAAATGCCTGACTGCCCCGCCTCCGCGCAGCGCCGACTGTTGGTCAGGGGTGGAGGACACCATTTCAGACCCTGACGCATGAGCTCGGCAGACCTCGTGTCGCCGCACACGCACGGCGCTTCGCGGTCGCGGTCGCAGGCACACGCGGTGTCGCACGCGCAGGCAGACACACTGTCGCACTCGCTGTCGCGGTCGCTCTCGCAATTGCGGGGGCGGGCGCCTGCGCGGGCCGAGACATCACCGCCACGCTCGCGCCGCCGTGCGAGGGCGTGTCGCCCGACGAGCGCTTCCGCGGCAACTGGGAAGGGACCCTCGCGGGACGCTCGCTGCAGCTCGATCTCGACCGCGTGTGCACCGGCCTCAACTTCCAGTCGTTCTGGTCCATCGAAGGCGTGTGGCGATGGGGCACCGCCAGCAACGGCAGCGTGACGCTGTTCGCCGGCACGTTCCATCTCAAGGCGAACGCCCTCGGAGCGCCGTTCCGCGGGCTCACGATTGCCGTGCAGGACCGATCCGGGTCGGCAGACACGGTGTACGGGCTCGCGACCGGTGAACTGCCCCTCGCCGCGTCGACGGGGGCGTGGCAGTCGTTCACGGCCGAGCCGGTGATGATCGTGCGGCGGTAGCGGCGCGCGAACGGTGCGTGGTGGAGTAGCGCACGCGCACGAGGGGAGGAATCCGGATGGATCCCTCCCCTCGCGTCGTCTGCACGCTGGGGCGCACTGGTGCGCCCCGCCCTCACCTCACGGCTGCAGCAGCGGCATCACCTGGAACGTCTGGCTCGGACCAAGCGGCGTCGTGGTCGTGCCGACCATCTTGCTGATCGTCGCCCGGTAGGTGCCGTTGGCCACGCGCTGCGGCTGACCACCGCCGCGTCCACCAGCAAACCCACCACCACCACCGAAGCCGCCGAAGGCAGGAGCGCTGCACGACGACAATGCGGACTGCGCGGGCGCTGACGCGACAGGTGCCGCTGCGCGCGTGGTGTCGGCCGCCGCGGCTCCCGCGCCACCCGGCGCACCACCCTGCGCACCACCCTGCGCACCACCGGGGCCGGCGCCGCGTCCACCCGCGTTCGGCACCGGTGCGGGATCGCCGTTCAGGTTCCACACGAACCGCTTGAGCCCCGTGCTCTTGTCGAGCTCACAGCGCCGCACCACGCGGCCGGTGTTGTCGGCGATCGACAGCACGAGCTTCGCATCGGTGGGGAAGCTGGCGGCCACGTTGTACGTGAGGTACGCGCCCACCGGCGGATTGGGCGTGCTGAAGTTGCCGCTGATCGCGAGTGAACCCGCCGCACCAGCCGGCGCGAGACCGCCGGGCACGAAGTTGTACGCGTGCCGCAGCGGCAGCAGCCGCGCCTCCTCGGCCAGCGTGGTGTTCGAGACTTCGCGCAGCGCTGAGTAGTCGTCGAGCACGTAGAAGCCGCGACCGAAGGTGGCCATCACCAGGTCGCTCTCGCGCTTCTGGATGGTGATGTCGCGGACCTGCGTGACGGGCATGCCGCCGCGGAGCGCGGTCCACGCGCGGCCGCCGTCGAACGACGCGAACAGCCCGAACTCCGTGCCCACGAACAGCAGGTCGCCGTTGATGTGATCCTGCGCGATCGTCCAGACGTCGTGCTTCGCGGGCAGGTTCGCCGTGATGTTCGTCCACGTGCGGCCGCGGTCGGTGCTCTTGACCACGTACGGCGCGTAGTTGCCGCGCTGCCAGTCGTTGAGCGTGACGAACACCGTGTTGGCGTCGCGCGGCGACGCGAGCACATCGGTCACGTACGTCCACTTCGGCACGCCGGGGAACGTCTCGATCTTTCGCCAGTTCTTGCCGCCGTCCTCGGTGACCTGCACGAGGCCATCGTCGGTGCCCACCCACAGCAGCCCCTCGAGGAGCGGGCTTTCGTCGATGGCCACGACGTTCGAGAGATCGGTGGTGGAGACATTGAGCGCCACCGAGCCGCGCGGCCACACCTTGCCCATGATCGGCAGCGAGTCGCGATTCAGGTTGCGCGAGAGATCGGGGCTGATGCGCGTCCACGTGTCGCCGCGGTCGTCGGAGCGGTAGACGAACTGGCTCGCGAAGTAGAGACGATCGGGGTTGTGCGGCGAGAGCACGAACGGGGCATCCCAGTTGGTGCGGTCGCGCACGCGCGGCGGCGCACCGGCGGCGCCGGCTGCACCTGCCGCACCGGCACCGCCTGCACCACCACGGCCGGCGCCTGCAGCACCAGCCGCACCCGCAGCGCCTGCGCCACCCGCCGTGTCGGGAGTGGCCGCACCGCTCTCGTCACCGCCAAAGCTCGCGGTGGTCGGGCGGATGCCCGTGCCGCGACCGGTGCGCATGTCGAAGCGGCTCAGGCCACCGTTCTGCGACTCGCCGAAGAAGACGTACTGGTCTTCCATGTGGCCGCGCGCCTGGAAGCCGTCGCCACCCACGATGTTGAACCAGTCGCTGTTGCGGATGCCCCACGTGTTGGTGGTGCGGGAGGGGCCGCACTGCGAGAAGTTGTCCTGCGTGCCGCCGCACACGTAGTAGAACGGCTTCGCGTTGTTGATGCCTACGCGGTAGTACTGCGTGATGGGCAGCGTGGCATGGAACTTCCACGTCGCGCCGTTGTCGTACGTCTCGTACAGGCCGCCGTCGTTGCCGAGGAGGATGTGATCCTTGTCGACGGGGTCGAACGCGAGCGCGTGGTGGTCCACATGCACGCCGCGGTTCTCCCAGCCGGCGTTCGACCAGGTGGCGCCGCCATCGGTGCTCTTCGACAGGTTGGTCGCGACCTCGTACATCGTGCCGATGCGATGCGGATCGAGGAACAGCTCGCTGTAGTACTGGCCGAGTCCGTTCGTGAACCACTGCGCCGCCTCGCGTGCGCGGGCCGCAGCCGCGCTGTCCACCGGCGCGCCCCCGCGGCCGCCGGCTCCGCCGCCCGGCGGACCGCCGGGTGCACCGCCACCGAAGCCACCGCGCCCCGCGGCCTGCTGCGCGTTCTTGCCGTAGCGCGTCCACGTGGCGCCGTCGTCGGTGCTGCGATAGAGCCCGCTCTGCGCGTTCGACGCCTCGATGAACGCGAACACCTGCGTGGGCGAGACGCGTGTCTCGATCGCGAGGCCGGCACGTCCCACGTCACCAGTGGGCAGGCCGCCGGCGAGCTTCGTCCAGGTCTTGCCGCCGTCGGTGGTCTTGTGGATGCCGCCCTCGGGGCTGCCGCCGATGGCCTGGCCCACGTGCCGGCGACGCGGATACGCGGCGGCGTAGAGCACGTCGGGGTTCTTCGGGTCGAGCACGAGATCGGTGATGCCCGTGTTCTCCGAGATGAACAGGCTGCGCGTCCACGTCTTGCCGCCATCGGTGGTCTTGTAGACGCCACGCTCGCCGCCGGCGCTGAACAGCGGCCCCTGCGCCGCGACGTACACCACGTCGCTGTTGCGCGGATCGATGACGATGCGGCCGATGTGTTCCGAGTGCTCGAGACCCACGCGCGTCCACGTCGCGCCGGCATCGGTGCTCTTGTAGAGCCCATCGCCGAAGTGCGCGCTGCGCTGGCTGTGGTTCTCGCCCGTGCCGAGCCACAGCACCTTGCTGTTCGTCGGGTCGATCTCGATGCAGCAGCTGTTGTGGGTACCGCCGTTGTCGAAGATGGGCGTGAAGGACGCGCCGCGGTTCGTGGTCTTCCAGACGCCCCCGAAGGCCGAGACGATGTACCACGTGCTCGGCGCGGTGGGATCGATCTTGATGTCGGCGATGCGGCCGGTGACGAGCCCGGGCCCGAGGGAACGGATCTGGATGGCCTTGAGCGCGTCGGCGGCGACGGGCGGTGGCGGCGGCGGCTCGTTCTGTCGGTTGCGCTGGGCGAGGAGGACCGAGGGCGCGAGGGCGAGGAGGGGGAGGAGGAGGAGGCGGGACATGTCGCGGGGGCTGGGGGGCTGCTGGAGCGGGGCGCGGTGTTGGATAGGGGGCCGCGCCCTCAAGGCGAAGCAAGGCGAACGTGTCAGACGACCGAGGTGCGCCGCGCTGTGCGATTCACGAACACTGAATGATTGCCGCCTTCTTGCAACAACTCCCCGCCATGCGCCTCGATGTGGCGCACGAGGTCAACGCGCTTCACGCGCTCAACCGCAGGGGCTCACGGATCACCGCCGCGCCGGCGAGGTCTTCCTCGGCCAGCGCACGATTGGCCTCCATCACGAGCACCACCGCTTCGCGCAGATTCGCGCGTGCTTCGTCGAGCGTCGCCCCCTGGGTATTGGCGCCGGGCAACTCCTCGACGAAGGCGATGTAGCCTTCCGCAACCTGTTGATAGACCGCCGTCAGTTCGACTGCCATCCTCGGACCTCGCGACAGAGAATGCAGCGGAATCTAGCGGGGCGGCTCGCCGTCCGCCCGGATCGCGGTAGGTTATCCAAAGCACCGCTGCGTGCGGTCAGTGCACGATTCCCGAACGGGCCCCGGTCCGTGTGGACCAGGGGTGGCGACATGGACCGCCCACTTGGAGTTCCGATGATCCACTCTGTGATGCGCTCTGCGATGCGCTCTATCCGCTGGACCGGCATGCTCGTGCTGCCGGCGATGCTGCTCTCGAATGCCTGCGCGTCAACGCGCCCCCCCGTGGCACGACTGGCCGCATCGCCCACGGTGGAGCCGTGCGGCGCCGTGGTGAAGGGTGTCGATGTGCGCGGGTGGCGTCAGATCGAGGCGGAAGGGTTCACCTTCTGTGCCCCGGCGTCGTGGTCGCGCAACGTGCGCTTCGACCGGCGGAGGGCCCAACAGACCCCCGGCATCGCCCGCGTCTCCTGGGCCGCGCCCGACACGCTGCACCGCGTGGTCATCTCCGTCCTGGTGGAGGAGCGCGCGATCAAGCGTGCCGCGGCCGCGTTCGAGCGCTGCCAGCAGTCGAAGGAGTATGCCGCTCGCTTCGGAGAGCAGGACGCGTGCGTGTACCGCAGTTCCGACAATACCAATCCCCCCGACTGCCCCAACGCGTTTGTGGACGCGAACCGCACCGACCCGCGGTGGCCCGTGCGGGACGCCGCCATCTGTATCGCGGGCGTGGCGCGGGATTGGGGGCGCGAGACCGTGACCATCATCTACGGGAAGCCGCTCGTGAACGTCACGGCGTACGGCAACGAGGACGCGCTGGCGGTGGCGCGGACGGTGCGGCCGGTGGGGGTGTCCGGGGCGGGGAGGGAGTAGCGGAGGGTGGCAATGCCGTGCTCGCTCGTCGCGAGTGGCTGGATCTGGTGGAGATAGACTGGGCCGCCGTTCCGTCCGATGACTGCACGTAGCCGAGGTGGCACCCCACACCGTGCGCCGCACTTGGCGTGAATTTCGTGGGCCAACCCACGGTCAGCCCAATTGGGCCACGTTGGCATCGGCCTCGTGCACGTCGAAGTGCTCCGCATCGAAGGCGCCGCCGATCCACTCGGTGCGCCACGCATGGTCGTCATGCGCCGGGTCAGTGAGTGCCTCGAGGAAGTCGTCGTACGCAAACGGCCCGCCCACATCTTCCGGCGGGCAGGCTCGCTTGCCGCCCAGCACGCGAGGGTATCGGACGCCCGGCATCGCCTCGCCGATCGCCTCCAGCACGATCGTATGCTCCCATCCATCGCCAAAATCGTACGTGTACTCGAGGCGATCCTTCACGACGGTCAGCAACTGCCCGACGCGCACGCTGCGCTCGTTGAGGATGCGGACGCCAAACTCGGGATCCGGCACGCCATACAGACGTTCATCGTGCCGATAGAGGTGCAGATGACTGTCTGTCCACCCCATGGCCGCCTGCAGCACCTGGTGCAGCGCAGCAAGCGTGACATCTGCGCGCACCTCGATCCGCCGCCAGACCGGTGGCCGAATGTGCCGGAGCGTCAGCTTGAGTCGAAGCACGCGGAGGGTTCCCGTCTTTGTCATGGAACGATCGCTATGCACTCGCGCGACGAGATGGACGTGTCGCCGCATCACGCTCGACGGCGACGCGCTCCGCCAGGTAGACCTTCAAGAGCGACTGATACGGGACATCGCGTTGATTCGCGAGCACCTTGAGATCATCGAGCAGGCCTTGCGGCAAACGCAGCGAAATCGTTGCGGTGGATGGCTTCAGATTGGGGAACGCGACGCGTCGAGCGCTGGCCCAATCGAAGTATTTCGTCGAATCGGCGGTCGCCCAGAACTCCCGCTCCTCGTCTTCGGAGCGGAAGTGTGGAATGGCCTTCAAGGGGGCCTTCGTGCGCGGCTTCGGCTTGGCGTCAGGGCGCTTCGAGGGGGACTTTGGCATAGTGCGAACGCTCCTTCCGGCTCATGGGCCGGGCCGAGATGACACGAACGAGATCCCGCCGAACCGTGAAGACAACCGAGAGCAGGCGCCCCCCGTTCGACAGTCCGAGCAGGTTGTAGCGCCGCTCGCGAGTCGAGTGCTTTGCGTCCTCGGCCAACAATACCGGCCGATTGAAAAAGACCTCCTCCGCCTCCGCCCGCGACACGCCGTGGCGCGCCCAGCTCTTCTCGGCGTTCCCACGGTCCCAGTCGAAGCCGACGAGCTTCGCAGTCAACGCGGCGAAACCGGTCACGCGTTGAAGTATATGCTGATCATATACCTCGCGCCAGAGCGCAGGGGAGGGTTGTGGCGCGAAACCTGGCGATCGGCGCGTCGATCAGTCCCAGCGCGCGCCGACCTGCTTCCACACATCCGCCAGCGGCTGGCGCATGCCGCGCGCCAGGAAGATGCTCACCACGCGCTCCTCAGGCACAGCCGGCGGGTTGGAGAGTCGGCGGACCTCGCGCACGTCGCGGAAGATGCGCAGCAGGTCGTCGCGCGCATCGGGGTCATCGAGCAGGATCATGACGTTTCCCGATGCGTTGCCCGGGCCCCACGCGTGAAAGTCGCCGTGCACGCTCACCGGATACGGGAGCGCATGGGCGTGCCGATAGAGCGCCAGCGCGCCGGCGCGGCCGTAGTTGCTCCCGACGATCGTGAGGTCGCGACGCTCGTCCGGTGAGAGCGTGCGCACCACGTCGCCCACCGCAGCGGCCATCGCGCGCCAGCCGAGCATGTCGGCGTAGTCCTGCGGGAGCGAGAGCGCATCGCCGCGGTTGGAGCGGGCGCCCTCGCCCAGCGCGATGACGTAGCGCGACATCGCGTCGGGCGCGAGGCACGGGACGCTGAGCGGGAAGAGGATGACGGCGCCGGCGGCGACGGCAAGCGGGGGGAGCCACGTCCAGAGACGGCGAGCGGTGGCGCGTGCAGAGGCAGCGCGGGCGGTCGCGACGCGTCGCTCGAGCGCCACGGCGCCCAATGCGACCAGGGGCGGCCACGCGGGCGCGGCGTAGTACGCCTTGCCGCTCAACGCCAACAGGCACGCGAGCAGGGTGCACGCGAAGATCGCGGCAGCACGCGCGACCGGGTTACGCCAGGCCGCGGCCACGCCGAATGCAGCGACGATGGCGCCGGCGCCGAGCATGAGCACCTGCCCGGAGAGGAACTCGGTTGCCGCCACGCCGGCGAGCTGTGTCTCGCGCAGTGCGGCCATGGAGCGGAAGAAGGGCCAGTCGTTGGCGAGCTGTCCGCTGAGGCTGGGGATGGCGAGGGTGAGGGCGATGAGCGCGGCGATCCATGGCCAACGCGTGCCGAGCTGACGGCGCAGCGGGGGGGTGACGAGCACGGTGACGAGGAGCGCGAGGCCGTAGAACGCCACGGAGAACTTCGTGAGCGCGCCCAGCCCCAGCGCGGTCCCGGTGAGGAGCCACCATCGGGGCGACTCGTCGTGCAGTGCCAGCAGCACGCCCGCCACCGCCGCGGCACACCAGAGTTGGTCGATGATGACCGGGTGCAACAGCACCGAGGTGCGCATGAAGACGGGCGCCGCCAGCAGCGCGAGCCACGCGAGCACGAGGGCGCGCGTGCCTCCGCCCACACGGCGCACCAGCCAGAGCACCACGCCGGTAAGCGCCCCCCCGAAAAGCGCGGCAGGGACGCGGGCGGCGTACACCGACGTACCGAAGACCTCGTGCCCCAGCCGGCTCACCAGCGCGATCATGGGCGGGAACTGCATGCGGAAGAGCGAGAGATGCTCGCCCATGGCCGAGTAGAGGAGCTCATCACGATGGAACTCCCACGCGGGATGCAGCGTGACGAGCGGAATCCCGATGCGGAGGAGCACAAGGGCGACGAGGAGCTTCATGCCTCTCCTACGACGGCGCGACGGGTCTGGTGCCAACGGGCGAGAGGGCGCCCCGCATTGCGGCCCTCGTGATCTCGGCCGATGGACGGGGTCGACGCCCGCCCTGAACGGTCCTCGACGGGCACCGGCTCGCTCCGTCCGCTGCAACGACTCGTCAGGCGACCGGTGGCGGATCGTACGCGCGAAGCGGCAGGACTGCGACCCCGTCGGCCGGGCCGAATCCGGCACGCGTGTAGAATGCCGCCGACGCGTCACTCGGCCACACGAGCAGCAACTCCAGGTCCTGTCCCTCGGCCCACGTACGCACCCGCGCGAGCAACGCGCTTCCGATGCCGGCGCCACGGTACGCGGGGCGGGTGTAGCAATCCGTGAGGTAGCCCCACTGGTCGCTCGGTCGCGATGGTCGCGGAACGCCCGACACGACGCAGACGGCCATCTGCGCCACCAACTCTCCCGCGTCCGCGGCCACCCAGTACACCCACGCGCCTGACGCGAGTCCCGCGGCGACGAACGTGGCGTACCGCGCGACGAACGTCGCCTCATCCTCGCTCGGGAGCTCCCCCTCCTCCGCGCGGAACGCCCACCGCATGCGTGCAAGCGCGGGAATGTCGGCCACCGTCGCGAAACGATACTCCATGGGTTGGTCCTTGGAAGCTTGGGGCCGCCTCACGATGTGTGAAGCTTCAGCTCGCCCGACGCTTGCGGTCGCGATAGCCCTCCCGCTCGCCGCGGCGCATCGGCCGGAACGTATATGTCTGGCATGCGCACGGTGCGAGTCCATCGCCGCGCCCGCCGATCGACTCGACACCGTCGGGCATCGCCTCTCGAGCGTGAGACGGGAATCCTCGTGGCACACACCTGGCCATCAGCGGGTGTGCGGAGCACCGCGTGACGGGCTACGGTGCGCGGCGCCCTCCCCCGCCTGCACCACCCGCCTCGGCCGGCGTCGCGTAGTGGTCGATATGGATCGCGAGCCCCAGCGCGGCGGCGCGTTCGCGCAGGGCGCGTGGCACCGCGGGCGGTCGCGTGGTTGCCCCTTCGGAAAAGCAGACGATGTCGGCCGAGGCGCCCTGCCCGATGAGATCGCGCAGCGCCGCGCCGCGCGGCTCGATCTCGCCGAGCACCCACGCGATGTGCACCGCCAGCTGGCGCGAGCGCACGTGCGCCTCCGAGCTCATGGACCAGTGCCCGTGCGGTGCGGGCGCGCCCGATGCGACCACCGTGCCGCCGCGCGTGCGGTGGAAGCGCTGCTCTCCCGCGCGATGTGTATGATCGGGCGGGAGGCGCAGCGCGGCCGTCACGACCATGGGGTCGAGCGCCTCGCCCTGGAGGCGGAGGGCGGCGTGGGCGCGGATGTAGGTGCGGGAGGTGGGCATTCAGCGGGGGACGTATGGGTGCCGCCTTCGCGCGGGTGCGCCAGAGCGGGGTAGATTGTCCGCAGGACCGCTCGTGCGGTCAGTGAACGATTCCCGAACGGGGCCCCGGTCCGTGTGGACCGGGGGTGGCGATGTGCACCACGACTTGGAGGTCCGATGACTCGCTCTGCCCGCTGGACCGGCGTGCTGATGCTGCCGGCGCTGCTGCTCTCGAATGCCTGCGCGTCGTCGCGCCCGCCGGTGGCGCGGCTGGCCGCATCGCCCACGGTGGCGTCGTGCGGCGCGGTGGTGGAGGGTGTCGATGTGCGCGGGAGGCGTCAGATCGAGGCGGAAGGATTCACCTTCTGTGCCCCGGCGTCGTGGTCGCGCAACGAGCGCTTCGACCGGCGGAGGGCCCAACAGACTCCCGGCATCGCCCGCGTCTCGTGGGCCGCGCCCGACACGCTGCATCGCGTGGTCATTGCCATGGCGGTGGAGGAGCGCGCGATCAGGCAGGCGGCGACCGCCTACGAGCGCTGCCAGCAGTCGAGTCAGTATGCCTCGCGCGTCGGGGAGCAGGACGTGTGCGTGTATCGCAGCTCCGGGAGAACCAATCCCCCGAACTGCCCCAACGCGTTTGTGGACGTGGACCGCACCGACCCACGATGGCCCGTGCGGGACGCCGCCATCTGTATCGCGGGCGTGGCGCGGGATTGGGGGCGTGAGAGTATGACCATCGTCTACGGCACGCCGCTGGTGAACGTCACGGCGTACGGCAACGAGGACGCGTTGGCAGTGGCGCAGACTGTGCGGCCGGTGGCGGGGGCCGGGCAGGGAGTAGGAGAAGAAGCGGGAATTCAGCGGAGATTCGAGTCAGGACGGCAGGACGAACCCCAGACTGCGGCGAATCCATCAATGCTCCCTTCGCGCCGATAGCGTTCGGCAGCTTCGCTGACCGCGGGCCGAATTACAGGCCGTACCGTGCCTCAAGGTACGCGGCCTGAGGCTTCGGCAGTGCGCTCGCAATCTGCTGCCAGAACACCACCCCGCATCGGCGGCGCAAGTCTGCGCTCGTGATGGCGGAGTGGACGGCCCACCATTCTTGGAGCAAGTCCGGCCGACGCCAGTCGATAAGGACACGGAGTCGCAGTCCGTGCTGCTCGGCTGCGAGCACGTTGCGAATCAGCTGGTAGCCAGCGAAGTGGCTTGGACTACCGGGAAGGTCGTCTAGCGAGAAGACCTTTCCGACAGCCGAGTATCGCAGCACGTGAGCCTTTTCGCTCTCAGTGAACGTCGCCTCTGTCAACTTGGCTTCGACGAGCGTATCCCCAAGGAGCATATCGACTTCAGTCTCATCGGTCGTTCCGTCGACAAGGGCTACCCGTGCCTTCCATCCAAACACCGGTACTGCCGTCGTCGGCGACGCCCCGAGGACTCGTGCTCCGACTGATGACGCTCCAGCGGGACAGAAGCAGTTCATGAGCAGCGCGTCGGAGCTGTTGCTTGAGTCCATCTCCCGAGCAGTCGCCTGATGGTGCGGTGGCAATGCTCTCTTCTGGCTATGCGGCTTGCCGATCCGAGCCGCCCACTCGGGATTCGCACGAATGGCAGTCCAAGCGGGAGCGAAGAAGTTCCCGTGTGCGAGACCACTACCAACTTCGTTGAACAGCACCGTCGCAGAGGGACCTACGCTTCGGTAGCCAGAGGCCGGAGCGCCCTGGAGCACTGCCTCGGCACGCGACCGAATCTGCTCACGAAGTCTATCAGAGTAGTTCAAGATACTTTGCTCGGGCGAATGCTATTGTTGTCCGGCGGCGGCTCGTCAAAGGATGCGGCCAGCAAGCGTAGCGAGCAACTGGCCGCTTTCCCGTGAGCCGCCGAAAAGACCAACGCGAGTCTTGGCCACCGACGTCCGCATCCAAGCCCAAGTCATAGAGGATCCCAGAGGTCGGGTCGCGACCGAACCAACTGGGTCACTTCTACCTCGTCTTGCGAGTCGCCAACAGCGTCGCGAAGCGCCCTTACGTGGGCTAAGAACTTCCTCGGATCTAGGTTGCTGTGACGAGCATCGTACGTCGGACCGATCATGTTGTACGGAGAAGACTTCTGAAAAAAAGCGAAGGTGCCAGCAAGAAAGCGACTAATCTGTCGAGTACCGGTGGGCAGCTCCTTACCATTCCATTCGTCTCTGTCCCATGCCATAGGGTCCACGTACTCGCCGGATGGCAGCTCTGTTACGATCTCTTGTCCATCGACGGGAGCCGCCCCAGCCACGCCAGATGGCGACAGCGCGTCTGCGTGGAGGAGAAAGTAGCTCCACCTGGGCGATTCGATGATGTGATAGAACTCTAGCATTCGTGGTTTCAGCAGTAGCGCCTGCCTAGAGCACCGCAGCTCGATGCAGCCCCCTTCGCGCGCGGACTCGACGACATCCGTTAGGTCCAGCCCGCCCCCGCTAGGAATGAACATGTGATTCAAGCCGTCGTGTGATGCAAGGAAACCGAGCACTCGTAGAATGTCGACTTTACCTCTCCATGACGCGAATTCCGGCACGATCGTCGGAAACAACCTCCCAATCTTAGAAGGCCACTCCGCTAGATTCCGGAGATCCCAGTTGCGATTGAGCGACAGCCACTCCAACAGCATTCGTTCCAATTCGCGCATCGCTGGGCGCTGAGTAGGATCATGGGCCGTCGAGCGTTCAATCGCCAGCTCAAGGGGATCGATGAACAGGCTACCCGTAAAGGGTCGAATCGAAACCGTATGGTCGCGCGAATACTGCCCGTCGAATCCCGCGGTGTTCCCGCTCAGGAGTATCCACAGTGATTTGGCGAGCGAGTACACGTCGGTAGCCTTGAGATCGAGCTTCGAGTTTCCCCGGCGCGCCTCGGGCGCCATCGTCGCGCGCGGGCCGACCGTTTCTCTCGTTCTCGTGACCCGAGCCTTCGTCGGATAGGTTACGAGGCCGAAGTCCGCAAGTCGCGGCTCGCCATCAAGATGCAGCATGTTCGCAGGCTTCACGTCACGGTGGACGATGTCGTCGTCGTGCAGTGAGGCAAGAGTATGAGCAATCTTCGAGATTGCGTGAACCTTCTCCTCTACTGTGCTGCCCCGTAGGTGCTTCTCAAGCGGAGTTGCAATTGGCATCGCGTACCATGCGAGCTTCCGCTGCGCTTCGGATGGGAGATAGGAATCGATAATCGGTACCACTCCGGGCAGGAGACAACCCGACATCACGGAGATCTCGTCGGCGAACCGCCTATAGGCGGTCGCCGTAACCTTGGAGAGGACTTTCAGCGCCGCTGTCCGTCCATCATTTGAGGTCGCCCTCCAGACTTCACCATTTCCTCCGCCACCCAACTTTTGCTCGATTCTCCAGCGCCCGAGCGTGTCACCCACCTTGACGATTCGCTTCTCTTCTGGCATGCCTAACCTATTCGGATTGAATCGCCTGGTAACCTGCCCTGCGGCGGGGTCTGGTAACGGTGCGGAAGGAGAACGGAGTTACCGAGCCGCTATCCTAGAATCAGCCCCGAGAGCAGCAGCCAAGGTGATGGGTAGAGCAGGATTCGAGCGCTCAGCGGTCAATGCTGCTTCGGCACAACCGCCGGCGCAGGGTGGCCATGGACAACCCTGCCGAGCCGAGCACACACAAGACAAGACTAGAAGGCTCCGGCAGGACGGTAACCGAAAGAGTCTCCATCCGTGCCCATGCGTTCACGACAAGAGGATTTGGATCATTCTTGCGGGACCAATCGCTCCGAGTGACATAGAACTTGACTTGATCCGGATCGAAATCGCTCAGACGCAGACGCGAGGGATGGTAGCTATCCGTGCCGAAGAGGCTCTTCGGTCCTGGCTCTTCGAGCAGAAATCCAAACTGGAGCGCCAGATTACTCGTTTGTCCTAGGAAGAAGGCCGAGACGACATCTCGGCTTGGATTCGCATCGAGTCGGAATCCCGAGACCGCTCTCGTGTTGGGGTCGGAAAGGAGCGAACCGAAACGAAAACCGTTCACAGCCGAGAGGAGGGTCAACACTTCGGTGTCAGGATCCTGATCGCTGGCGGCGTAGTCCAGAAGGAAAGAGCCTCCGATACGATTGCCAACCTCGAGCCCGAAAGTCCGAGTCTCGCCGAATCCGAGCTCGACCGACGTGATGCTACCTGTGTAGTCGAATCGCAGAATCTGAGCGCTCGCCGAAGACGGAGAGCTTGCAAGAAGCATCGCCGCTGCGGAAAGCAGTACTGCACGCACTTCAAGTTGATTGATCACGTCTTTCTCTCCCCGGGCTGCGACTTGCGTATATGTTGAGACCGACTTCTATCCGCGTAACGCCCAAGTATAGCAACGAAGCGTCTCACACGGAGCCTGCGGTGCGACGATGCTCGGCCCGCTTTGTCTGCTGCAACGCCTCGTTGGGCGGACGTGCATCTAATCCTGTGCGGCTACCGATCAGTAGTGCGTGAGCATCATCGCACGATCCGGAAGTTCAAGATGCGGAACTCTACACGTGTGCTCGGCTTGAACGAGTACTGCAGATAGCCCGATTTGTTCGTCGTGATTCGCTTGACACTCGGATCAACCCTGCTATGGACGCGCTGGGCGAGACCAGGGCCAAGTAGGCCGACGCTCTGCACCAAGTCCGATTCAAGAGGATTGCCTTCTCGGTCGTAGAACACAACGAGACAGATTACCTCTTGGATCGGCTCTGCGAGCTTGTTCCGCAGACTGAACGTGTAGCCGCTCTGAAAGTCGAATTCTCCCTCCCACTGGAAGTTCTCACCGGCTACGCCGCTCGTGTTTCGCTCCCCGAACCTTTCAGCGAACCCAGATTGCTTGCGCGGAGAGGCGTCCGAAAACGAAAGTGGCGCTGAGCGCCTCGCGAGCAAGCGTTCGAGATGGATGGACGGCACGGCAAAGTTGAGATTCTGCCCTTCGCGGAATGTGGCAGTCGCTACACCGATTACTTCGCCCCTAGAGTCAAGTACTGGGCCACCACTACTGCCGGGCGAGATCGGAGCCGTGAGTTGGAGTATGGTGTCCTTTCCAAGTGGGCGAATCGCGCTCAGGATCCCTTCTGAGAACGTCCCCTCCAGCCCCTCGGGATTGCCGATGGCGAACAGACGCTCGCCAATCGTGAAGCGAGTAGTGGTTCTCAGCTTGAGCGGCCGCTGAGCAGTGGCCATCTCGACCAGTGCCACGTCATGTTCCGGATCGGAAGCAACAACGCCTACGAGCGGTGCGGACTCCTCAGCACCAAGGCGCTTCCCTGAACCGCCCGATGCACCGATGATTACGTGGTAATTCGTAGCGACAACGTTCGGCGCTACGACGAACCCGCTGCCGAGCGAGGATGGTTGCCCAGAGGCGTCACGCATCGTCAGCACGACAACCGACGGCATCGTAGCTTGAGCTACGTCCTGCGGCCGAAGCTCAGACCCTTGCTGCGAGCGCGCCGGCGTCATTGAGCCGGCACGGTCTCCATCGCTCTCAGCACACGCGCCCGCCACGGCGAGTGAAGGGGCTACGACGAGTACGCGTCGCAACGCGACGTGCGCGTGCAGCAGGCTACGGGTGAGCATCTAGAGGGACCGATAGTTGGATCTGGGTCGAACCGCGTGGGCCGCCCAACGCAAAGTTCTGCCGCAGGGCTCAAAAACAGTGCGGCAGGCGAACGCAGTGAGCCAGCCGCGTACCGCAACTCGCCCTGTCGGCAGCAGCGACTCGTTAGGCTGACCGAAGAGAGGCGCCAAACTACTCGCGCGTAGGCAGGGTGAGTTCATCTGAGTCAGTCGGCCGACCGCCTCCGTCCACAACTTCTAGCTGGCCATCGAGGAGAGCGAGTCGCGGAATTAGTGGATCAGGCGGCCTGCGAGTCGGGACCGATCTGCTCACTAGGTCACTCAGCGTTGAGTTCTGCAGATGGACGCGCAAGTCCTCAAGCAACGAGATCTGATCATCAATCAACGGTTGAACTTTCGCGGCCAAAGCGAGCAGCGCGTCGAACTCGGTTGGTGAGGGGTGACGAAGGCTGAGCTTTAGCAACTCCGTGAACGCCGGCTCGAATCCCCAAACGATCTGTAGATGCCGACGGTCTAGGCGCCTTCGAGCGCAGTCCGCTTCTGGAAAGAGTATCTGGTAGTCTTCGAGGGCCAAAGACCAGCCTCTGGCTTCCGACTTCCGGGACTGAAGCGCGATTATCTCTTGGGCCTTAGCTGCAAGGTCGATGTTTGCACCGAAGGACAGCGACGTTCTCATGAAGGTCAAGCTGCGAATGGTGCCCGAGAACTCTAGCAGCCAATGCTGATAGTCTCGGATCCTTCCGGTGACGTCGAGCCTCGCCTTGTCGATGATCTGGTTCTGAAAGCCTTTGCGCTGCGCCCTCAGCGTCAGAAGATGCGACGCAACCCAGCCAATTACTGCGACGACGACTGGAAGCGATAGCTTGATGGCGTCGGACCAACTCATCGTCCTTCTGGTGTGGGGGATTCGTGGTCCAGCCTAGCGCCGATCAGCCTGCAGGGTAACGCTGCAGCCAGCGCCTTATCGGACAGATCCTCGCAGCCTAATCCAACCGCCGGCAAGCGAGCTCTACAATTCTAATTCGCTTCCAAGCAACAACTTGTCGCCACGCCGGTCGCTCTGACCGATCTGCCTCTCTTGCTCGCTACGCAGCATGACGCCGCTTTGCGCCGAGAGACCCCCTGCACCTCCCCGCTTCGACCTCACGCCCGCGCGCACACCCACCCGTCCGGTGCTCAGCTGCCGTTCGATACGGGCCAGTGGCCATCGGCCAGACGCGCAACACGCTCATGGCGCGCCGTATCCGGCCCCGCGCATCATCCCCCCAACTCGGCCGCCCCCCCGCACACGCCACAAGCCCTCGGCATGACCACATCCTCGCTCACGCCGCTGTTCTCCCTCGCGCTCCACCACGACTACTTCGCCGACGGCATCTGCCACGGCGCATCCGTGGACCCCGACGTCACGACGGCCCACCAACTCGCCGCCCTGGGGTGCATCTGGAAGCGCGCCGCGACGGGCGGCACGCTGTACGCCCCGGCGTCGTCCATGGCCGCGGTGCTCGCAGCGGGCCTCACGCCACGCTTCGTCATCACACCCCACGACCAGGACTTCCTCACCTACACGGCCGACAGCGACATGACCCTCGACGTGCCCCTGCCCACGCCACTGACAGGTCACGCGGACGCGACGACGTACGTCGCCCCCACCATCGTGCACCGACTGGCCGCCCGTGAGGTGACCTGGCAGTACCTCGTCGTGGCCGACGCCGCGCAGGCCGACCTGCTGCGCACCTGCTTTATCGACGACACGCAGGCGGCCACGCCGCCGGTGCAGTTCCTGCCGGTCGATACCCCGCCCGCGCATGCACCAACCGCGCGCGTGTTTCGATCGGACCGCGCGCTGCCGCTGCGGGAGCGCCCCGCGCACACGCCGCACGTGGTGCTGCGCGGCGCGGGCCATGCCAACCGCAGCGTGCCCCTGCCGGTACCGACGCCGCAACAGACATCCCTGCACGGCGGCACGACCACCACGCCGCAGTGGATAGCCGAAGTCGTCGTGCGCATCTGAACGCATGCGCTCGACGGCGGCACCGTCAGCGAGCGCCGCGCCTACAACTGCCCCGTTGCCCCCCACGCCGCGAGCCGCGCCACATACGCCGGGTCGTCGTACCGCGCGACACGCAGCCCGGCCCACGCATCGGCCGCATCCGCGGCCTCCGCACGCGCCGCCCGCCCCGCCACGACATCCGCCGCCACGAGCTCGGCACACGCGGGCGCGGCCATGAGCCCGTACCCACTGAGCCCCGCACACACATACGCGCCCGGCGCACCGGCCGCGCCCACGAGCGGACGGTTCTCGATGGTCTTGGTGTAGTAGCCGCCATCGACATACGCGTGCGGCAACCGATCGACATAGGGCGCGAGCGCGGGCACGAGCTGCGTCATGCCGCGCAGCACGACCTCGGGGTACAGCGCGTCCTCGCGCATGGGAAACACTGGTGGGTCGAAGCGCTCGTGGCGGTGATAGTCCCACAGCATGAGCACGGTGCGGCTGGCGCCATACCCCTCGGGGCGCAGGTGAATCCCCGCCGGGAACGGCTCGGCCAGCCAGCGCGTCTCCGCGCTCGCGGCCAGCTCAGCACGCTCGTCGTCACTCCACGCCAGCGACAGGGGGTCGTCGAGGATCACGAGCCCGGTGTCACGCGGCACGGCGCCGTGCACGTCTTCTAGCGCGATCTTCCAGTGCGCCTCGCTGAACAGCGGCAACTGCTGGCCGGCCAGCGCGCCAACGGCCTTGGCATGCGGCCCTGCCGCGTTCACGAACACGGGGGTGTGCACGGTGTGCGTGATGCCCTGCGCACTCTCGCAGACCACGGCGTGCACGGCACCGCCTTGCGTGACCACCTCGCGCACGCGCGCCTCGAGCAGCTCCACACCGGCCGCCCTGGCCTGCTCGAGCAGCCACATGCCAAGCTGCTGCCCGCTGAACCATCCGCACCGGCGCGCATGCAGCACGCCACACATGCCGGGCGCCATCCACGGGAACTGCGCGCGCACGACGTCTTCACCGAGGAACAGGTCGGCGCCGGTGGGATGGTCTCGCCACCCCTGCACCGCGCTGGGCTGATACGCCGCCGTGCTGGCCACGGTGCGATAGGTGCGCACAGCCCCCGCACCCTGGCTGCTGGCCAACGCCGCCTCGGCCTCGAACGCGGCCGCCCGCTCGGGGCGCGTGGTGCAGTAGAGATAGCCGCGCCTGTTGAGGAGGAAGCGGTTGTCGCTCTCGGTGGCCCACTGCTCGAGCAGGTCGATGCTGCGGTTCATGAGCCGCACCATGAGGTCATCCGGGCCGGGCCACCAGTTGCGGTACGCCTCGGTGCTCTTGTCACTCGTGAGCGCGAGCGGCGGGTGCTCGCTCACCAGCAGCACACGCTTCACCCCATGCCGCACCGCCAGCGCATGCGCCACCGCGATGCCGGCTACTCCTGCGCCGCAGACAACAACGTTCATCTCACGCGGAGGCGCGGAGAGGGTCACGTGGGGGCTCCGCTGCGCGGAGGCGCGGAGTGGCTCACGGGCGATCACCGGTGGCGGAGACGCTGAGGCGGTCTCTCCGATAGCTCTTGCGAAGGCCGCTGAGCAGGAACGGCGCATACCGCAGCAGCCACACGATGAGCTTGAAGCGCTTGCCGGGCACACACACCACCGGGCCGCGCGCCTTGGCCTGCGCGAGCGACGTGTCCACCACACGGTCTGCCGAGAGCCACGCCCAGGTGGGGATGCCCTTGCGGCCGCCGCCGAGTCGGTCGTGGAACTCGGTGTAGGTGAAGCCGGGGCACAGCGCCTGCACCACCACACCACTCCCCGCCAGCTCGGTGGCCAGCGCCTCGCAGTACATGCGCTGGTAGGCCTTGGTGGCGTTGTAGTTCACGTTGCCGGGGGTGGGCGCCCAACTGGCCACACTGGCCACGACGATCACCGTGCCGCGTCCGCGCGCCACCATGGCGGGCAGCACCGCGCGCGTGAGCATGTGCGTGCACTGCACGTGCAGCCGCAGCATGCGCGCCTGCCCGTCGGCGTCGCTGGTGAGAATGGTGCCGCGCGTGCCGAAGCCGGCGTTGCTCACCAGCATGTCGAGCCTCGGCTCGCTGCGCAGGCGCTCGGCCAGGCGCGCGATGTCGGCGTCGGTGGAGAGGTCGGCGACGAACGGCTCGGCGTGGATGCCGTGGGCTTTTGACAGATCGCTGCAGACGGTGGACAGACGTGCGGCGTCGCGGGCGACGAGCAGCAGGTCGTGGCCCTGCGCGGCGAGACGCTGGGCGAAGACGTGGCCGATGCCGGAGGTCGCGCCGGTTACTGCGGCGAGGGGGCGGGGGGCGCCTGTGGGACTGGGGGTCATGAGCCGTGGGCGGTGAGGGGCTGGGCCTTGAGCCGTGGGCCGTGAGCCGTGAGTCCCGGACTTGGGGCGGGAGTCAGGGCTGAGGCAGCTTGATGGCGGACCAGAGGGCGCGCTCTGCCATCACGGCGTTCCACTCGGGGCCGAGGCGAACGGCCTGCTCGATGAGGGCGGAGGCGTAGCCCTTGTAGTACGCGAGGGTCCACGCGACGGGGCCGAGGGCGGCGATGGACGCGGCGACGTCTTCGTCGAAGAACGGGTACGCGGTGGGACGCATCACGGCCAGCACGGCGCTCGCGGTGGCAGGGCCGACGCCATCGAGCACGGTGAGGGCGTTGATGGCCTTCGCCACATGATCGAGCTGCGCGGCGGCCTCGAGCCCTGCAGCCTGCACAGCCTCCTCACTGTTCTTCTTCACCCGCACGAGGTTGGGCGCACGCCATGCGCCGCGCGCCATCTTCCACTCGGTCACGCGCACGAGTTCCTCCGCCGTGAGCGTCATGGGCGAGCGCGCGACCACGGCGGGGGTGAACTCCTCACGGTACCAGGTGTCGTGCCCGGGGAGTCGCGCGACGACACCCTTGCCGGCGGCCACCTTCTGCGCGGTGTACGCGCGGATGGCCTCGGGGTACTGCTCGAGCGCCGCCTGCCACGCGCTCGCGGGAGCCTGCCAGAGTTGAGTGGGCATGGCGGAGAATATGCTGCGCCGGGCGCGCGTCAGGCGCGCAGGTCGTCGAGGACATACGTGGGGCGATGCTCGGCCGCCGTGGCCTGCGCACGAGTCGTGACGCCCGTGAGCACGATGGCACTCGCGATGCCGACCCCCTGCGCGCCGGCAACGTCCGTATGCAGCGTGTCGCCAAGCATGACGGCGTTGCGCGTGCCCACGCGGCGGAGCGCTTCCTCGAAGTGGCGCGGCGACGGCTTGCCGAGCACCTCGAAGGTGGGTGCGGCACTGCCCAGGATGACGTGCAGGGCGCGATCGAGCATGGCGGCAAGCGAACCCGCGGTGAAACCGAAGCGGCCGTTGCCGGCGGGGTAGATGAGGTCGGGGTTGGCGAGGAACAGCGCGGGAGGGGCGCCGCGCTCGCAGCCGGCGACGATCATGTCGAGCACGGCGTCCATGGTGCCGAGCGTGTGGAAGCCGCCCTCGTCGGCGATGACGAGGGCGTCGGCGGGTGCGTCGCGCGACGGTTCGACGACCGTGGCACCCACCTCGCGCGCGAACTGCGCGCTGTCGCCGGTGCCGAGCACGACGACGCGGCCGCGTTCGAGGCCGCGGTCCACCAGTGCGGGGCCGATGAGCTGTCCCGAGCCGAGCACCTGCTCGGGGGTGATGTCGAGCCCGAGCCGCCGATAGCGCTGCGAGGCGCGCTGCGGCGAGCGCGACGCGTCGTTGGTGACGACGAGGAACCGCTGGCCGTCGCGCACGAGCGCGGCGATGGCGTCGGGGGCGTGCGGAATGCCGCCGCCGGCGTGGACGAGCACGCCGTACGCATCGAAGAGGAGGGCGTCGTGGCGCTCGCGGAGCTGCGCGAAGGTGAGCGGCGTGGGTGTGGTCACGTGTCGCTCATGAGCGCGAGCAGCTTTTGCATGGTGTTCCAGTTGCGGGCGGTGATGCGATGCTTGAGCGGGCGGCTGGCGAGCTCGTACGCCTTGCTGGCGGAAATGCCGTGCGGGAGCCAGGCGTACATCGCGTCGCGGCCCACCACGAAGCGGTCGTCGCCCTCGGTGATGTCGCCGAAGTGTGCGAGATCCTTGGCGGTCGTGTCGTCGTCCCACACGGTGACGAGAAAGCGCGAGGGGTTCTCCTCGGCTTCGGCCGGCATGGGGTTGTCGTGCAGGAGGCGTTCGAGCTGAGCGCGCGTGCGCACGAGCACGGGCGTGTCGACACCGATGTCCGTCCTGATGGCGGCGCGGAGCTGCGTGGCGGCGTCGGCCGGCGTGCGCGTGGTGCGGTAGACGAGATTGCCGCTGTTGAGCAGCGTGGCGACCTCGGTGAAGCCGAGTTTCGTGGCGCACGCGCGCAGCGCGGCCATGGGGACCCGCTTGCCCGGCCCCACGTTGACGCCGCGGAGGAGTGCGACCTGCCAGGTGCCGGTGGAGCCTGCGGCAGCGCGGGTGGGAGACATGTCGGGAAGATATTGCGCGGTCCCGGAGACATCACAAATGCGTTCGTCGTGTGCAGATCTCGTCACGGTCGATTGTCCCGGCGGTGTCCCTCCGCTAGCTTACAGCATATCGACACATGCTCCCGGTGCCGGCAGCGCCTGCTGCCCTGCACCGTCCGCGATGGGCCTGCCGACGTGCAGGCTCTTTCGCGTTCATGGCCTGCGTGGCCCCCGTACGGTGCCTTCCCGTGATCGACCACGCCTCCGACGAGTTTGCAGTTCCGCACGATGCCTTCAGCCGTCCGCCCTTCCTGGGCTCCCACCGTGCGGTGTCGGTGGCGAATCGCGAGTTCACGCGCCTGAGCAGCGCTGCGGTGGCGTCCGCGCAGCGGGTGGCGGCGCTCGCGGGGCAGCCGGCACCGACGATGCGGTGCTCGCCGGATCGGTGCATCGTGCAGGTGGGACCGGTGGCGCTGTCGGTGGCGTACCTGCGCACGGGTGCGGATCTCCCCCCGGGCGGAGAGTTGCTGGCGATTGTGTGGCGTGGCATTATCGCCCCGCGTGGTGATCACGTCCCGGAGCGACTCGGCGCGCGTCCGATCGCGGTGCAGCCGTCACCGCTCTGGGAAGCGACGATCCGCGTGTCGGCCGACGACGAGCAGTCGTGGCACTGGCATCTCGATGGTCTCGACCGTGCGGGGTGCAGCTCTCCGGAGCTTGCCGATCGGCTGGCGCAGCGCCTCGAAGACGCCCTGCGGCAGGAGTTGTTGCCGCTCGCCTGACCCTCCGCCGCACCTGCCGATGCCTGCCCTCCCCGCGATGATGCGTGCCGTGCGCCTCACGGCTCCTGGGCAGCCGGTGGTCGATGCGACGGTGCCGGTGCCCGCGCCGGGTCCGCACGATGTGCTGGTGCGGGTGCGTGCGGCGGGCATTTGTCATTCCGATGCGCACTATCGCGCCGGACGGTCACCGGTGGACCCGATGCCGCTCACGCTGGGGCACGAGGTGGCGGGCGAGGTCGTCGCGGTGGGACGCGACGTGATGCTGCACAATGTCGGCGACCGGGTGTGCCTGCACTACCTGGTCACCTGTGGCCACTGCGACGACTGCCACGCGGGGCGCGAGCAGTTCTGCGCCACCGGGCGCATGCTGGGGCACTACACCGACGGCGGCTGGGCCGAGTACATCACGGTGCCGGCGCGCAACGCGGTGGCGTTGCCGGAGCGGGTGTCGTTCGCGCACGGCGCGGTGATGATGTGCTCGAGTGCCACGTCCCTGCACGCGCTGCGCAAGGCCCGCATGGCCGCCGGCGACACGGTGCTGATCATCGGCGTCGGTGGACTCGGCATGTCGGCGGTGCAGCTCGCGCGCGAGTTGGGCGCGGCGCGGGTGTTCGCCGCCGATCGCGACGCCGCGAAGCTCGCCCTCGCGGCGCAGTACGGCGCGGAGCCGCTCGGTGTGAGTGGCTTGGGCGCGCGCGAGGCGGCGGCGCTGGTGCGCAGTCACACCGATGGCCGCGGCGTGAGCGTCGCGCTCGAGCTGGTGGGGCATGTCGAGACGGTACAATTCGCGCTGCGTTCGCTGGCGCCCTTGGGCCGCGCGGTGGTGGTGGGCCTCAACGACGTGCCGGTGCCGGTGGACAGCTACCGCGACCTCATCGGCCGCGAGGCGGAGCTGATCGGCTCGAACGACCACCTGCTGAGTGAGCTGGTCGAGCTGATGGAGATGGCCGACGCGGGTGCGCTCGACCTGCACGAGGTGGTGACGCATCGCGTGCCACTCGAGGCCGCCGCGATCAACGACGTGCTCGACGCACTCGAGCGCCACGCGGCGCCGGTGCGGACCGTCGTGGTGCCCTGATCAGCGTCCCAGCAGGCTCCGCACGGGCAGGAAGAGCGGCTCCGGGAGCGCGTCCCAGCGACACCACCGCCATTCAAGGCACTTGTCCGGTTCGCGTCGCTCGGGCGTGCCGGTCTCGCTGCGTGCGTGCACGAACACCGTGATGTAGTGGCGCCCTTCGGGAAAGACGTCGCTCGTCCAGCCGCCCCGATGCGTGACCTCGATGTCGAGCCCCGTCTCCTCGAGCGCCTCGCGGTGGGCGCACGCCTCGGGTGTCTCGCGGTACTCGAGGTGCCCGCCGGGGAACTGCCAACTGTTGTCGCCGTGCGTGGTGCTGCGGCGCAGCCCAAGGAGCACGGTGTCGCCGCGCGCGATGATGACGGCGACCCCGACGCGTGGGCGTCGCGCCTCGACGTCAGATTCGGTTCCTGCGTCGGTTCCTGCCGTACTGCTGGTGTCGTGCGACGACGTGGTCACGCTACGGGGTGGCCCCGGTGAGCAGCGCGTTGAAGAGGAACTTGAAGGTGCCGTGCGGCTGCGCGCGCTGCGTGATCTGTGGACCATACAGCAGCACACGCCCCTTGCCCAGCGGCACTTCCACCGCGGCGAGACCGTTCTCGAGCGCTTCCTGTCCCCATGCCCAGCCGCTGCGGAGCGGCGTCCTGCTGTCGTACCAGGCGATGGGCACGACGCCCTTCTCCCTGGCCCCCGGCGCGAGGCGCCACGCGGGGCTCGCATCGAAGAAGACATCGGCGTGCGATGGCATGCCCCAGGCGGCCGCGCGCGCGGTATCCACTGCCACGCGCAACACGCTCCCCGGCACGTAGAAGTCGGTGCGTGCGAGCGGCGCACCGTTCTTCACGAGATGGTTCTCGACCGGGAGCTGCCAGGCGGTGGCGAGGTTGCTGGCCGAGCTGCCGATGGCGACGATGCGCCCTCCCGCTTCGACGAAGGCCTTGAGCTGCGGCAGCGACTTGTCCGCGCTCATGCGCCCGAAGTGCCCCTTGTACTCGGCCGGCAGGTTGGGCGGCTCGTCGAGCACACCGCCGCCGGTGCCGCGCCCCGCACCGCTGCCGGGGATGGCGCCTTCGACGAACACCAGCACGTCGAACTTCGCCGCGAGATTGCCGCCGTCGATTTCAGGCGCGAAGACACGCGTGAACGGGAAGCCGAACGTCTCGAGCAGGTAGCGTGTCCACCCGGACGGCATCGAGCCACCGTACGTGTCCCACAGGCCCACACGCGGCGTGCGCACGGCCACGGCGCCGGCGGGGTCACGCGTGCTGCCATACGCATGCGTCCCCAGCTGCTGCGCGGCCGTGCGCAGCGTGGCCAGCGCGGCGCCGCGTGCCGGCACCCAGAACGCGCCTGCGGGGAGCATCGTGGTGCCCACCGCGGTGGCGGCCGGCACGCGCGACACGGCGACGCCTGCCTTCTGCAGGCGATTCACGACGGTGAACACGTCGTTCTGCCGCGGGTCGAGCAGGAAGCCCCGCGCGCCGCGCTCGTTCGCGATGGTCCCGGCGGGCGGTGCGACGTTCCAATCGGTCACGTTCACGAATGGGCCGCTGAAGGCGTCGAGCACACGATCGAACTGGATGCCCATCTGGAAGGCCCACGTCCACCCGGCGTTGTCGTACGGCGGCGTGGGCGGCGAGCCGGGGAACGGGAACACATCGGGGTGCACCTGCGGCTCGAACATGTCGATGACATGCGGCCGGAACGCCTGCGCCGACGGCACGATGAAGCTGCCGGCCGGATACG
The DNA here is from genome assembly GCA_020161135.1 of Gemmatimonadota bacterium. Classification (GTDB taxonomy): domain Bacteria; phylum Gemmatimonadota; class Gemmatimonadetes; order Gemmatimonadales; family Gemmatimonadaceae; genus Gemmatimonas. The sequence goes on from JAIUOB010000001.1 coordinate 304,568, forward strand.
TCTTGCCCGCCACCGTGAACGGCGCCGTTGCGCGCTGCACGGTGATGCCCGTCTCGCGCAGGCCGTTGATGAACTTGATGGCGGTGGGGAAGTCGACCTGGTTGGACGGAATGATGAAGCCGCGCGGGTCGCGATACTCGGGGGCATGCTGCGCCGCCCAGATGAGCGAGTCGGCGCCCTTCACGCGCTGCGCCACCGCCGCGTCGCGACGCGGGTTGGGCGTCCACGTGTCGCGCGAGCCGCGCTCGATGCTGTTCATTCCCATGCGCCAGATGTTGAACTGCAGGTTCTCGCGCAGGCGCGATGCGTGGTCGAGCACGGCGCGGTTGAGCGACACCGAGTAGTCGATGCTCTGGCGCAGGTGCCACTCCTGCGGTGCGACGGGCATGGCGAGATCGCCGCGCGGCACCTGGCGATCGGCGATGAGCGGGATGCGCATCGGGGTGGGGCTACCGATCATCTCGGTGAGCACCGCGATGGTGTTGTGGAACGTGGCGGTGTTGCGGATGCCACCGTTCCACCAGCCGTCGTACGGACCACCGGCGCGCATGGTCGCCCCGGGCTTCCCCTCGATGGCGAGGCGCGTGTGCATGGCCGTGCCGAGCGCCTGGATGCCCAGCAGCATGGCCGGGTCGAGGTTGTAGTTGTACGGGTCGCGGAAGGGAGGCGAGTACACCACCGTGCCCGCGGGGCCGCTCTGGTGGTGGTTGTAGAGGAGCTGCGGGAACCACTGGTGATACAGCGCGCGATTGATGTTCTCCGTCTCCGCCTGCGTGGAGGTGAAGAACTCGCGGTTGTTGTCATGGCCGATGTACTTCTGGTAGAGGCGCGGCAGCCCGGTGAGGGTGCGTTCCTTCGGGTTGCTGCTGCGCATGTACCAGTCGGCCACGAGGTCGTTGCCGTCGGGGTTCGCGTGCACGAAGAGCGCGATCACGTCGTCGAGGAAGCGCATCGTCTCGGCGTCGGTGCGACTCACCATCTGGTACACCATCTCGGCCAGTTGCTGCGCGCCGAGCGTCTCGGTGGCGTGCAGGCCGCCATCGATCCACACGATGGTCTTGCCCTGCCTCGCCAGCGTGCGCGCCTCGTCTTCGCTCAGCCCCTCGGCCTTCGCCAGGCGCTCGGCGATGCGGCGGTACTGCTCGAGGTTGCGGTGGTTCTCGGGCGAGGTGACGATGGCCATGAGCTGGTCGCGCCCCTCGGCGGTCTTGCCCATGACCTGCAGCTTGAGCCGCGGCGACTGCTGCTCGAGCGTGCGCCAGTAGCTGCTGATCTGCTGGTAGTTGGCGAGGAAGTAGTCGTCGCCGAGGTTGCTGCCGAACGCTTCCTTCGGGGTGGTGATGCGCCCCTGGGCCGGTGCGGTGGCGGGGAGGGCGGCGAGCGCAAGCAGCAGGGCAGCGCGGTGGGCGAGCGTGCGGCAGGCGAGCGTGCGACGCATGGGCGGGGAGCGCGGAGGGGGAGGACGCGTGATCTCCCGAAGCTACGGCCCGGATGGGAGGGGCGTTGGGTTGGGGGTTGGGGGTTGGGGGTTGTGGGTCGTGGGTTGTGGCGCCGGTGGCGCTACCCCACCGGCTCCACGTCCACCGTGGTGCGCACCGAGTTGGCAATGAAGCAGGCCGCGTGCGCCGCGTGATGCAGCGCGTGTACCGTGTCGGCATCGGGCACCGGCGCGCTCCACGACACCCGCGGCCGCAGCACCACGCGCGTCATGCGCAGCACACCATCGCTCTCGCGTGCGAGCGTGCCCTCGGCCGCGTCCTCGTACGCATCCACCACGAAACCGCGTTCGGCGGCGATGCCGAGGAACCACAGCATGTGGCAACTGGAGAGCGAGGCCACGAACGCCTCTTCGGGATCGACGCCGGCGGGGTCACTGTAGGGCACCCGCACGATATGCGGCGAGGCCGATGCGGGCACGACCGCCCCGCCGTCAAAGTGCCAGGTGTGCGCGCGACTGTACTTGTTGTCGCTGAACGTGGCGTGATCACGCTGCCAGCGAATGGTGGCGGTGTGGAGACCCATGTGCGCGCCCTCAGCGTCGATCGAGGATGGGGAGATATTGCCGCCACGGCCCGACCTCGTCGCGGTACTGCTTCGCCATGACCCGGGCGATCTGTGCGACGTGACCGAGGTCGTGCACGACCCAGGTGGCCATGAGCTGCCGCATGGTGACGGTGCCGAGGGCCGGGTGCTGTGCGGTGCGCGCGAGCTGCGCGTCGGTGAGCTGCCAGCTGCGCACCAGGGCGAGGTTGGCGGCGCGCGCGGCGGCGAACTCGTCGAGCAGCGATTCGAGCGTGCGCCCCGCGTAGTCGGTGCGGTGTGCGAAGCGGTCGAAGGGCTGGAAGGTGTCGCCCGGCCCTTCGCCCAGGCACACTCGCGCCCGCGGAATCCAGTCGGCGTGTTCGCCGTGCAGCATGTGGCCGACGTTTTCCCAGGCACTGAACGTGTCGGGCCCTTCGTCCGGCGTGGTCCACGCCAGCGGGAGTCCGGCCAGGAGCGCCCGCAGCGTGGCGGGGGTGCGTTCGAGCACCGCGAGGGCGTCGTCGAGAGCGTAGTCCATGTCGTGAAACCTTTCCGGGTGCATCGGCCGTCGGAAGGCCATGTCCCGAACTCTGACGTTCGACCGCGCCGTGCGGCGCGGCGTGCTGCCCTCCCTGCTCTCCCTGCTCGCCGCGTGCGACTCGTCCACGGCCCCCACGGCGCGGTTTCCCCGTTCGCCGGCCGAGGCGCAGTTCGTCACGTCGGATGTGGATCGCTTCTGGACCGCGCGCGCCCTGGGAGGCACCGCCTATCAGGCCCGATATCTGGACTCGGGGACTGCGGCGCTTCGCGAGTTCGCCGCGTCGCGCAGTGTCACGGCTGCCAGCCTGCAGCAGATGAGCAACCTCCTGCCGCAGTACCTCGGCGCTGTGCGGCAGTGGTGGAGCGGCATCGGCCCCGCTGACCCGATGTTCGCCATCATGCGCGGCAACTATGCGCGGCTGGGAGCACTGCTCCCCGACGCCACCTTTCCGCCGGTGTACTTCGTGGTCGGCCGCTTCTCGACGGGCGGCACGGTCAACCAGCACGGGCTCATCATCGGCACGGAGTTCTACGGCATCGACGCGCAGGCCCCCACGGGCGAGCTGAGCGCCTTCGCCGGCAACAATCAGAAGTCGTGGCGCGCCGACCTGCCGCTGCTGGTGGCGCACGAGCATGCGCATCACCTGCAGCTGGCGGCCGGGTCGCGAAGTGCCGCGGCGGGACAGACGCTGCTCACGCGGGCGCTCAACGAGGGTGGCGCGGAGTTCGTGGGCTCGCTGGCCGCGGGCGCCCCGTCGTTCGTGAAGTTCTTCGCGGCGTGGCAGGCGCGCGAGCGCGAGTTCTTCCTCGCGTTCGCGGCCGAGCGGCACGGCACCGGCATCAAGCGCTGGCTGTTCAATCAGGGGTCGATCGCCGACAACGCCAATGCCCCGTGGCCCGGCGACCTGGGCTACTTCATGGGCTTCCGCATCGCGCAGGCCTACTACGCGAAGGCGACGGACAAGACGCAAGCGCTGCGGGACCTGCTGCTGGTGCGCGATGCGGAGGCGATCTTCCAGGCGAGCGGCTACGCGGGGAGCGGTCCGCCGATCGTGGTGCCCTGAGGGCGCGTCAGGCCGGCGCGCGCCGCCGGCTGAGCAGCCACGCGGAGCCCAGCGTCATGAGCAACCCGATGGGCAGCGGCTCGAGGAAGGTCACCGCGGCCTTGTAGAACGGGTTCTTGTACTGCTCGGCGAACTGCGCCAGCTCCTGCTGCTTGGTGGCGATCTCCGCTTCCGGCGTGCCCTTGGCGCGCTCTTCCGCCACCATGTGCGCGGCGTACCGCTCCATGAAGGTGCCGCCGGCGCGCGCGTCGATCACCATCCATGTGCCGACATATCCCGCGCTCGAGATGGCGAAGATGAGCCCCCCGATGAGGCAGGCCTTGCCGAAGCCCACGCGGCCGTCGGCCACGGTGTCGCGATACGAGCGGATGCCGTAGTAGATGAGGAGGAAGGCCAGCACCATGGTGGTGTAGCCCAGGATCATGCCGGCGATGCCGAAGCCGATGTCCTCGTGCAGGAACTGCGTGCCGGCGAGCATGGCGCCCAGCAGGGCGCCCGAAATGATGCCGTAGGTGATGACGATCTTGCGCATGGGTGCTCCGGTGAAGTGTGGAGCGGCGATGGTAGGCGCGACGGGTGCCGGGCGCGTCACCCGAAGGGGTGATTCTGCACCCGGGACCACCTGTTGGCGCGAGAATCACCCGAATGGGCGACCCGCGAGGGCCCGCCGGCGGTCAGGGGATGAGCCGAAGCTGCTTGCCGAGCTGCACGGCCTGGGTGCGCCGCTGCGCGCCGAGCTTGGCGAAGAGGCGGCTGCTGTGCGTCTTGACCGTGTTCTCGCTCAGGAAAATGCGCTCGGCGATCTCGCGGGTGCTGAGCCCTTCGGCAATGAGGGCGAGGATCTCGAGCTCGCGCGGCGTGAGGCCGAGGGTGGCGACCTGGCGCTCGTCGCGACTGAACGGGGCGTCGGCGGGAACGAGGACTTCGACCGGGACCTCCACGTGCACCGGCACCTCGACCGGGACCTCGACGGGCACCTCCTGGACGACGACCCGCTCGGTGGGGCGGGTGATGCGCTGGCCGAGCCAGATGCCGACGCCGGCAAAGATGGCGGCGACGATGGCGACGTAGATCTCGACGGAGTGGCTCATCACCAGCCATCGGAACTCGACGAGCTGGAGGACGACGAGGAGGAGGCCGCCGACGAGGCCGAAGAGGAGGGCGTGGCGCAGCACGCCCCAAGTCTATCGCAGGGGACCGATGACGAAGAGGGTGTTGCCGTCGGGATCGAGGAGCCCGAAGGTGCGGGCGCCCCAGGGTTCGTCATGGGGTGGGCGCGTCACCGCCACACGCGCCGACCATTCGGCATACAGGGCGTCGGCGTCGTGCACCTCGAACACCACGCAGGCATCGCGGCCGTGGCCATCCATGGGCGCGTCGATGGTGATGGCGATGGTGCCGCGGCGGAGTCCCATGAGGCCGTGGTGCCCGTCCTCGGTGTGCTCCCAGGCCACCTCGAAGCCGAGGCCGTCGACGTAGAAGGCGCGCGCGACGGCGAGGTCGTTTGCGGGGAGGTTTGGGACGGCACGTTCCATGGGCGTGGTGGTGATGGAGCGCCGAATGTGTGGTGTGCCGGTGTGGTCTTCCAGTCCGTTCGCGTCAGGGACGGTGCCGTTGGGCCCTGCAGTGGGGAGTCGCGCCGTCAGTCGCCCAGGGCGGCCGCGATGCGCGCCCCGATCGCGCCCAGCTCGTCGCGCGACGGCAGCGCGGGTGCGGCGGGATAGACATCGAGCACGCGATCGCCCATGACGCGCGGATGCACGTGTACGTGGAGATGCGGCACCTCCTGGTTGGCCGCTTCGCCGGCCGAATGCCAGAGGCTGATCCCCTCCGGCGCGTACGCCGCCTGCACGGCGCGCGCCACGCGAGCGGTGAGCATGAAGACATCGGCTGCGGTGTCCGCGTCGGCGTCGCGAATGTCGTGCACGTGGCGGCGCGTGATGACGATGACGTGTCCGACGTGGAACTGCCGCAGGTCGACGATGGCCACCGCGTGAGGCGACTCGGCGACGATGGTCGCCGGCAGCTCGCCGCGCAGGATGCGACAGAAGGTGCAGTGGGGATCGTCCATGTGTGCCTGACTGGTGTGTTACACCGCCACCCACGCCGGGTTGTTCGCGAACACGACGGTGCCGAACTGCTCCAGCGCCGCGGCGACCTGGGCGGGGGTCGAGCGTGTGGAGAGTGCGCGCGGACGACCGTCTCGCGTGAGGGCGTCCTGCGCCTCGACGAGCGACTGCAACGGCGCGCCCGTCGCGATGACCTCGAGCAACGGCGCAAGGGCATTCACGCCATCGGCGAGCCACCCGGTGCTGAGCGCGACCGTGGCGACGGGCGAGCCACTGCGTGCGAGCTCCATGGCCGCGATGTTGCGCAACGCATACTGCCGCCACAGCTCGCGCAGGGGCAGCCGATCGAGCGTGTTGTGGACGACCATGAGCGGTCGCAGCACGCTGTCGGGGCGCTTGAGCACGCTCGTGAGCTCGGCCACGGGGAGATAGCGCGCGCCCGTGACGACGTTGCTGGTGGAGCCCTCGGCGAGGTCGAAGGCGAGTCCGCCGAACGATCGCGACTCGACCACCGGCGCGACGATGTGCACGACGTCGGGGGTCTGCTCGGCGATCTCGCGCAGCACCGCGGTGGCGGACCGTGCGGGCGTGATCACCTGCACGGGGTGCCCGCGATAGTGTTGCTCGATGTCGCCGGCCGGGCCGTATTCGCGTCCGGCCAGCGCGAGCACGACGCGCGGCGGGCGCCCGCCGCGCAGGGCCACCACCAGCAGACGCAGCGTCCCCGCGTCGAGCGTGCCACTGGGCGAGAGCCCGTGGCGCTGCTGGAAGAGGCGCAGCTTGGTCGCGGCGTCGTGCGGATAGGCCACGGGTTCCACGGTATGGAGCGCGCGCGTCAGCCAGCGTTCGTTGGCGACGCGCCGCGGCTCCTCATCGCTGCGCCAGCCCGTCTGCGCCGTGGCGACGCGATCGCTGGCGTGGGCGAGTTCCCATGGCAACGCGGCGCGTGCGCGATCGCTGCCCACGAAGACGAGTCGGCTCGACGAGGCTGATGCGGGTGCACCGGCCGGCAGCAGCTTGCGCATGGACTTGAGCGCGCCGGCCAGGTCGGTGGCCAGATGGGCGACGGTCGCGACGGGCGTGATGGCGCCGCCACCCTGCGCGGTGTCGCTCCGCAGCGCCCGTGCGAGGGGGAAGCGTGCATCGAACGCCGCGTGGTCGATGTCGAGCGTGATGATGGACGTGTCGGCGGTGCTGGTGGTCGCCGACGCCGCAAGCGCTTCGTAGGCCCGCGCGACCTCGTTGCCGCCCATGGCGGAGCCAAGACGTTCGGTGACCTCCTCCGCGGCGGCGAGCGCCTGCTTTCGCTCTCCCGCGTCGGGGAGCAGCCGCGCGATGAGCAGATGGGTGCGCGCCAGCCAGATCGATGGCGGCACGTCGGCCTGTTCGAGCACGTGCCGCGCCGCCATCGCCTCGGCCAGCACCTCGTCGCGAGGCGTGACGCGCTCCCGCGCGCGCGCCCGCATGTACCGCGCGATGCCGGCAGCCAGCGAGCCGCTCGCCTGCGTGAGCGCCGCGTCGTCGCACGTCGCCGTGGGCGGATCGTCGCCGGCCATGCAGGCCGCGCGCGCCGCGCCGGCGGCGGTCCGCAGCGTTCGCGGAGGCGTGCTGCCGGCGTGCCGGTCTGTCGCGTCGTCCACGTCGGCGTGCGCGAAGCGACGCAGCGCGAGATGTTCCACCCACTCGGCGTCGCTGGCCGTGTCGCGCGGCGTGCGCGCGAGGCCGAGCAGCTCCACGAGGGCGTCGCGACGGCGTGGGTCGGTGGGAACGAGCCGCGGATCGGGGAGTGTGCGGAAGAGATGACGACGCCGGGCCCGCAGCGGCGTGATGCGTGCGAGCGTGGTGAGCAGCGCATCGGTGGCGGCCCGCGCGCGGCGCGCACGCGTATCGCCGTCGAGCCGCGCCGCGATGGCGAGCCGCGCGAGCGCGATGGCGAGATCGGCGCTGATGCTCGGCGCGCGCTTCGCCTGCGCGCGCATCTGCGCGAGCGCATCCTCGTCCGACTCGCCTTGGATGCAGCGGACGAGCCGCACGTTCCACCAGGCATCCGATCCATCGGCGACAATGGCCGACTGCGCCGCCAGCAACGCCGATCGCGCCTGTCGCACGTCACCCACGAGGTCGCGCATGACGGTGGCGACGCCGAGAAAGAGCGTGACCAGCTCGTCGGCGGCGCCCTGCGGCAGCATCTCGCGCGCGCGGCCGATGCAGGAGAGCGTGCGCACCGCATCGGCCTCGACGTAGGCGATGTCGGCGTCGGTGGTGGCGTCGATGGCCCGCGCGAGAGGCGGCACGAGGTTGCCCTCGAACGGAGGCGGCGCCTCCGGTCCCCCTTCGATCATGCCGCGCACGAGTTCCCGGCGCAGCACGGCACGCGCAATGACGACTGCCTCGTCGGCGGGTGCGCCCGAGGTGAGCTGTGGCGCGAACTCGGCGTCCAGCTCGGGCACGCGCGCGGCGACGCGCGCGAGCCGGGCGTGCTCACCGCAGGTGGAGAGTAGCCACGCCTGCTGCGCGAGGAGCTGCAGCTGTTCGGCCGGGGTGAGCGCACGCCGCGTGCGCGCGACCTCGGTGACGATGCCCAGCGCGCCCGCGTAGTCGCCGTGCTGCAGCAGTTCGTCGGTGACCTGCAGCAGCGCGCGCAGCCGCGTGACGGTTGGAATGTCGGCCGGGGCACGGTCGAGCAGCTTCCGTGCCGCCTCGGCGTGTCGCAAGCCGGCGGGCGTGCCGCGTGCGGCACGTTGCAGCGTGAGCAGCACCGCGAGACGGTCGGCCGCCGCGCGCGTACGGCGCAGCAGGCGCTCGAGGCGGCGCACGGCCTGTGCACTCGCCACGCCCACCCGCGCCTGCACGCGCACCTCGGCCACCGCGAGGCGACCGTCGGTGGCGCGGCGTGACCGGGGCACCAACTCGCGCCAGAGGGCCACGGCGCGCTCGGCTTCGCCCCACTCGTGCGCATACGACCGGTCGTACTGCTCGGCGAGCGCGAGGCTGGCCTCGGCGCGCTCTCGCGCGGCCTGCTCCCGCAGTGATGCGGGCAGGTCGAGCGATTCGTCGAGCAGCTCCTCGGCCAACTGCCGACGCGCCTCGTGCGCCGCCGCGCGGGTCGTCTGTGCCAGCAGCCGCGTCCAGAGCGCACGCCCTTCGTCGGTCGAGAGACGCAGCGCGTGATAGAGCGCTTCCTTCTGCTCGGCCACCCACGCGGCCTCGTGCGCGGGGGTGAGCGTCCCTGCGCGCGCGCTGGCCTTGCGCATTGCCGCGCGATGCAGGCGCTTGAGCACGCGATGGCGCCGCAGCTCCCGCGACAGCGGGCGCACCACTTCCTCGTGCAGCTTGAGGGCGCCGGCCACGCTGTCGTCGCGGGAGACGAACGAGAAAGCCGATGCGTGCCGCTCGAGATCGGCCCACAGACGGTCGGGGGAGAGGACGGCCTCGCCCAGCGCACTGCGGGCGTCGTCGAAGTAGCGGGCCACGACGGCCTGGTCGCGCAGCGGATTGTCATGACTGCCGCCGCGTCGCAGCTCCTCGAGCTCCGGCACGATGACATCGGCGAGGAACGTGCGCGTCAGGCGCCGCGCGACGACGCTGTAGCGCAACAGCCACGCGATGGGGCGCGGGATGCGCTTGAGCACACGCTCGACGAGATAGTGCAGCTCGGGCCCCGGCACCTGCTGCACGTCCCGCACGGTGAGGCGCGGGTTGATGAGCCACTCGTCGGCGAAGAGGGCGAGCGCGAACGGCAGGCCGCGACTGCGTGCGACGATGGCCCGTGCGACGGGGCCGTTGGGCATCCCGCGCAGGGTGGTGAGGAACTCCAGCGCCTCGCTGTCGCTGAGCCGCGTGAGCGCCAGCGTGCGTACCTTGCCGCCGAAGCGCGGCGCGAACGTCGGCAGACGCTGCTCGAGGTCGAAGCGGCCGGAGACGATGACGCGCAACGCCGGCACCTGCGCATGCACCGTCGCGAGCACCTCGAGCAGGGCCATGACATCGGCACCGGGTTCGAGCAGCGCGACCTCGAGCGTGTCGAGCACCACGACCACCGACGCCATCGACGCCCCGCGCAGGAGCTGCGTGAACTCGGTGACGATGGACGCGCCGAGTGCCGCGGCGGTGGGGCTCCGCAACTGGGCGAGGGCCTGTGCGGCTTCTGCGGCACCCAACGCGAAGCGCCCTGGATCGACGACATCATCGGCGCGGCGCACGAGCTCGCGGAACGGACGCCCCGGCAGCTGCGGATCGAGTGCGCGCGCGAGCTGCGCGAGCAGGTACCACGGCGCCGCCGCGGTGAGGCGCGCATCGACGAAGTCGAAGTCGAGCCGCGCGTACGGCACCCCGTGCGGCTGGCAGCGGCGCGCGGCCAGCCATCGGAGGAAGATGGTCTTCCCCGAACCGCCCTGTGCCTCGAGGTTGAGCAGCCATCGCGCATCCCTGGCGCCGCTGCGCGCCCACTGCCACGCCTCGCGCATGACCTCCCGCTCGAGTGCGTGCGTCGACTTCTCGAAGTCGGTGCTGAAGAGCCGTGCCGCGTCGTACTCGCGGCGCAGCTCGTCGATGGCCGCGTGCAGCGTGGCCGCGTCGGCGACGGCGTTGGCCATCGCCCGCAACAGTGGCGCGCGCCCTTCGATCACCCGCAGCAGGTGCAGGGCCGCGGTGAAGTCGCCGCGCTTGAGCGTCGCGCGCAGCGTGCGGCGGGTCCAGCGCTGGGCCGCGGCCGGGTCGGCAAGGCAGTGCGCGCCCAGCCAGTCGCCCTGCCATGCATCGCTGCGGCCACGGTAGTGCGCCGCGAGCGCGGCCGCTGTTCGCTGCACCGCCTCCGCCTGCGCGATATCGAGGGTCCCTTCGGGCGCGAACAGTCCCACGCGCGCCGTCTCACGCACCATGACGGCGTCCTCGAGCCCGGGGGCGCGCTCCAGGTCGGTGTGCGCGCACAGCCACTGCCACATGGCGTCCGCATCGGGCAGCGTGGCGGCGGGCGTCGTGGCAAGATCGCGCCCGAGCACCGCATCGAACACGGCGCGATCGACGCGCGACGCGATCGCGCACCGCCAGAGCAGCGCCTGCTGCCACGGCTCCGCGAGGCGCGCCAGGACCGCGCGCATGTCGGTGGCGCCGCTCAGCAGCGACGCGATGCGCAGGCGGAATGCCTCGGCATCGGCGTGCGTGGCGCCCGCGTCGTCGGGACGCATCGGCTCGAGGCTCACAGCGCGCGGTAGAACTGGCGCATGGCGAGCAGCGCCGATGGATGCCACGCCGCAGAAATCGTGGGCGCGAGCGCCGTGATGAGCATGTCCGCCTTGTGCGCGGGGATATCGGCCCGGATGGCGAACTCGCGCGCCAGCAGCTCCCAGTCCACGCGCAGAAACTCGCCCAGCTGCGCCACCGCACGGCTCGCCTCGCGCAGGGCGCGCAGCCCACAGGCATCGAACTGCGCATCGCTGCCACAGATCACCACCGACACGTTGGGCGCGTCGCCGCGGTGCAGCGGGAGGAGCAGCTGCGGCACGATGTGCTGGCGGAAGTCGTCGACGTCGACGCCGGCGTTGTTGCGCGCGAGGTGATCGATGACGAGCGTGAGCGGTTGCGTGGCCGACGCCGTGCGCAGCCCTTCGATGAAGGCGGCGCCGAGCTGCTCCCACCCCCGCTCGGCGAAGTGCGCGCGGTCGAGCGGCTTGCCGTCGTCGATGCCGGTGGCCGGCACCGCTTCGCGCGGACGGTTGGCCACCGCCGCGTTGGCCGTGTCGTTGAAGAGCGCGAAGTCGGCGTAGAGGTTGGGGCGCAGCGGGCCGCCGTCGACGTTGGCGCCGCGCAGGTGCCGCATGAAGGCGAGGGCGTCGAGCACGCCGCCGGTGGCCTGCGCACAGTCGAGCAGCACCACCCGATGCCCCAGCAGCAGGCGCCACTCGGCCACGAGTCGCGCCATCGTGCTCTTGCCCATCTCCGATTCGCCGGCGACGAAGCGCACGACCTGGCCGGCGCCGGCCACGGCGGCCGCAACGGCCCGCCGCTCCATGCGACGCCCCACGTAGGTGCGCATGGCGTCATCGGGGAGCACCGCCGTGCCGACCGCCTGCGGCTGCGGCAACACCTCGTCGGGGGGCACGTTGAGCGTGCACACCGGCAGCGCCCAGTTGGCATCGGCGAAGCCCAGGTCATCACCGATGCGCTTGCGGCCGCGCACGAGCGCGCTGTCGATGGGCGCGCCGTCGGCGAGCGCGCTGTACAGCGCCTCGGCGAACAGCGCCGCCGCACGACCGGCCACGTCGTGCTGCATGGCCACGACGGCGGCGGCCCCCGCGGCCACCGCTGCGTCGGCCATGGTGGCGAGGACGGCGATGGGCGCATCGGCGGTGGCGTTCTGCGCGCTGGTGCGGCAGGCATTGAGCACGACCAGGCGCGGCGGATGCGGGGCCAGCGCGGTGTTGAACTCCTGTGCCGTCCACGGCACGCGCTGGCCGGTGCTGCTGTCGAACAGCTCGAGCGCGGCGTCGCCGGCATCGATGCGCCCGTGGCCGACGAAGTGCAGCACATGCGGCCGGAACGCCTCGATGGCGCGACGCAGGTTGGCCTTGAGCCCGCCCTGCGACCGCGCATGCGCCTCGAACACCTCGAAGTCGATGGTGGTGCGGCGAGGGCACACCGTGGCCAGGAACGCGCGCTGCTCGTCGAGCCACGCGATGTTGGCGTCGTCGGTGGGATGGCACCCCACCACGAACAGCACGCGCAGCGCGGCCATCGATTCGGCGAGCGCCGGCGGCGCGCCGGCGCCAAGGCGCACGAGCGTGCTCCACTCCTCGAGGGCGACGGTGCCGCCGCCGATGCCGTCGCGCATGACCTCCCACGGCAGGCGGGCGAGCGCCTCGTCCTGCACGTCGAGCCAGGTGCGCAGGTGCACGCCTGTCGTGAGGCGCAGCTTGGCGGCCGCCTTGCGCGCCGCCTGCCAGCGCGCGCCCACGTCGCCCTGCGCGAGTGTCGCGTACAGCTGCAACCCGAGATCGCGCAGCGTGTTGTCGAGGCCGTCGGCGCTGGCGAGCAGCGCCCGTGCGTCGGCGAGCGGGACGAAGGTGACGCCGGCGGGCGGCGTGGCGGCGGTGAACGGGTCGGCGAACGGCGCGACGAGGGTGGCCGATGCGTCCGCGGCCGCGCCCGAGGCCGCGCGTGCGAGCACATCGGCCTCGTCCCCCTCGTACAGACTCAGGGTGTGGGCACCGGCGATGGCCGGGCCCACGCGCAGCAACGTCGCTCGCGGCATGAGGCCGACGCTACTGCCCCGTGAGCCAGGCGCGCAACTGCTGTCGCACGGCGGGGGCGGAAAAGTACGTCGTGTGCACGACCCCGGCGCTCGCGGGGAGCGACAGCAGCGCGTCGCCGGCAATGGGGAAGCACGGCCCGCCGCCGGTGAACACGCCATCGGTGGGGACGACCAGGTCGTTCGCCGTCTCGCCGAAGATGCGGTCCATGAGCGCGTTCTTGAGCGTGAGCGCCGAGAAGGCGGTGCCGGAGGGCTCGAAGTCGGCGGTGATGCCGAGGTAGGTGGCGCTCCCCTGCGAGGCGGCGTTGAGCTGCGCGAGGTAGCTGCCGGCCGGGTTCATCGACGCGAGGCCGTCGAGCGACTGGAGTCCGCCGTGACCGATGACCTTGATGGCAGTGATGATCCCCTCGAGCACGTAGGTGGCCGGCCCCTCGGGGAGCAGGTCGATGGCGCTGGTGAAGCGATCGATCATGTGCACCATGTGGTCGGGCTCGGTGAGGATGGTGCCCGCATTGGCGGCGCCGACGAACACCACCTTCCCGACCTTGAGGCGACCGGCCGCGCCGTTGAGCGCACCGCGTTCGACGATCTCGCGCGCGACGAGCCCGCCGCGGCTGTGGCAGACGATGTCCACCTCGAGCGTGTCACCGTCGGGGAGCTGGCGCACGAGCTCCTCGACGTTGGCCAGCGGCGCGTGCGAGAGCGTGAAGTGATCGAAGGCCCAGAGGCGCCCGTCGTAGGCCTGCGACAGCGCCTGCACGTCGGCCGGCTCGAGCCCCGCGAAGGCGCTGTGTGCGGTGCTGAAGGTGCCGTGCACGAAGAGCAGCGAGCGGCCGCCGCGGAGCCGGGCGAAGGTGCTGTCGAAGTCCGACGTGCCCTTCACGAGCGCGGCGACATTCTCCTGCGTGTAGTCGGCGGGCGACATCGTGCGCAGGCGATAGGGCCGCCGCTTTGCCTCCCACTTGCCAGCGAAGAGGTCCACCGCCTTGCCCACGAGGCGATCGGTGATCGGATACACGAGCACCTTGAGGATCTTGCGGCCGATGGAGCCGAAGATCGAGCGGTTGACCGCGGCACCCGTGGCAGGGGGACGGGGCGCGGGCGCCGCCGGAATGCGGAAGCGGCGCACCGACTCGTTCGCGCGGGTCACCGGCGTGGCGATGCTGCCGTCGTTGGTGAGCGGCAGGTGCCAGGAGATGCCGCCGGATTCATCGACCGCGATGACGACCGCCTCGAAGCCGGGCTGCGGCGCCGGCACCTCGAGTTCGATGGCGTCGGACACACCGGGCGCACGCAGCGCACCCGCCGCGGCCGGCTGGCGTCGCGAGACGGACAGGTCGATGGTCGCGCGATCCTCCATCTCCTCGGCCGCCAGCGCGCGATCGAGCGCCGGACGTTCGCCCGCGACGGTCACCGAGCGGGAGACGCCGACGCCGGTGCGCGTGCGCAGGTCGGCCGTACCGAAGGTGCCCGGCGCGCGAATGCGATAACCCTGGCCGAGCGGGATGGGTTGCGAGGAGCCGTTGAGAGGAGGCATCAGCAGTGCAGGTTCGGGTGGCCGTACACGATGTAGGCGAGCGGCGTGGCGGTGCGACGGCTGATCGTGCCACCGGTGGCCGGGTCAGTCACGTCGATGTGCGCGAAGCGACGCTGGCGCATGGCGCGCATGGCCGCCGCCGGCGTGAGCGGCGCGGCCCCGTCGAGCACCGCGTCGTAGAAGTGCATCGCGATGTCGTGCGCGATGCGGTCGTTGACACTCCAGAGCGGCGCGACGACGGCGCTGCACTTCGCACGCACCAGCACGGCCGCGAAGCCACCCGGCTGGGAGAGCGTGGGCGCTGCCGTCCCGAGCTGGCAGGCGTTGAGGAAGACGAGCGGCCGATGCTGCCGGAATGCCGGAGCGGCCAGGAAGTACGTGCTCGACAGCGTGGTGCCGTCGTTGAGGAAGATGAACGACGCCGGGGTGCCGGGGCGCGCGGCCTCGCCATGCCCCGCGAAGTGCACGATGCGCGGCGTGAGGCCGGGGGCCGCGCCTGCGGCGCCGGTGGCGGTGAGCGTGTTCATGAGCAGCGCCATCACCCGCGCGCGATCGGCCGGCACGGGGACGGCCTGCCGCTCCTGTGCGAGCGCCTCGGCCTCCTGCTTCGCGAACGGCAGCGGCGTGACGCTGCTGCCGGTGTAGTCGCCGAACACCGCGAGGAGCGCGCCGGCGTTGAGCGCATGTGGCGGCAGCGGCGGAATCGCATCGTCGAGCAGCCAGCGGGTCACGGCGAACTCCGTGCCGATGGTGCGCGGCTGCGTGAGCGGGTCGTGCCCCGCCGGCGGCGGAAACAGGGTGTCGGGGAGCAGCGCGAGCTCCCACGGCACGCGCGCTTCCTGGGTGACGAGCAGCACCGTGGGGATCACATCGGGGCCGCGTGCGGCGCGCACGACGTCGGTCACCGCACCCAGAAGCTCGAACACCCCGGCGGGCACCTCGTCGGCGATGCGTTGCGCGATGCCGCTGAGCAGCAGCTCGACACCATCCAGTCCGTCGCCGGCGGCCAGCTCGTCCACGATCTCGAGGGGCAACGTGGCGAGTGCGGCCGAGCTGCGCACCAGCTTGCCGGCGGGCGTGGGGAGCGCGTGCGGTGAGGCCCACGACCAGATGAGGGTGTGACTCGCCTCGGTGTCGTCCTTCCAGGCGCTCGTGAGCGTGAGGTCGATGGACGGCGCGTCGGCGGCGATGGCCACCACCGGTCGGCTCGTCGCGCCCGCGGGCGGGGCCGGTGCGGCAGCGGCCGGTGCATGCGCACCGTGCACGAGCACACGCCAGGAGGCGACGCCCACCACCAGGCCGTCGAGGCGGTAGGTGACCTGCAGTGCGCGCAGCGTCTCGAGCGCGCCGGCGTCGGGCGCCTTGCCGGTGCACTTGAAGCGCGCGCGCGGCGTGAACGGATCGGCGCGCGTGATGGTGAGCGGCTGGCGGGCGTCGCCCGTGAGCGTGAACCCTTCGGCCGACAGCTCCACGTCGAGCGTGACCTGCTGCTGGCCGGCGCGAAACGGGACGCCGACCGCGCCACCGATGACCGACGCGACCGGCAGTGCCGCGAGGCCCACCTCGACGAGAAACGCCTTGCCCGACGCCACGCGCTGCGGTGCGTTGATGTAGGCGTGCGCCTCGAGGCGGAAGGGGGCGAGCACTTCCGGTGCCGCGCCGGCGCGGTAGCTGTGCGGTGGCGCCTGCTCTTGCTCCTGTTGTTGCTGCTGTTGTTGCTGTTGCTGTTGCTGTTGCTGCTGCTGTTGCTGTTGCTGTTGCTGCTGTTGCTGGTGCTGTTGCTGGTGCTGTTGCTGTTGCTGTTGCTGTTGCTGCTGCGGCGGCATCGGCGCCGGGGCCGGCACCGGCTCGCGCATCGCCGTGCCACGCTTGCCACCAGGTGCGCGGGCCTTGGCGGGCGACGGCGGCATCAGTCCCACGACGCGACTGCCGTCGAGCAGGAGGTATGGGGCGGGGGGGAGCGGCGGCGCGGTCGCGCTGCCGGGGAGGATGGGTTCCCGCTGCACGGCCGGAAGCGGCCGCTCCGGGTCGAGGCCGAGCGCGCCCAGCAGCGTGGCGCCGGCGTCGTGCGGCGCATCCACCAGGGCGGTCACCGACGGCCAGTCGCACAGGTACCACTGCACCGCAAAGCCCACCGTACGCCGCAGCACGACCCATGGCGCCGGGCGCGACAGCGCGTTACGGCCGGGCGCGTCGGCGCGGGCGCGCACCTCGGCCACGAACGTCGCGACCTCGTGCAGCGGCATGCTGGCCGACAGCACCAGCGGAATCGTCAGGTCGTCGTGCTCCACACTCTCTCCAGCGTCTCGGCGTCAGTGCCGCGTCGCGTCCAGCCACGGACGTGCGAGAATATGCCGCCGGAGCGGATGACTACGCCAAGCCCCGCACCCAAGCGAACCCGAGGGTGGCGCCGCACGCCGATGCTCTCGATACTTCCAGCGACCCTTCACCCCTCGCGCATGAGCCTCGTCTCCCTCCTTCCTCGCTGGACCCCGGACCGCTGGAACCAGCCCCTCGATCGCGCAATGCTCGATGCGCTCGAGCCGCAGGCCGCCATCGCCGGTCTCCTCGGCCCGGGGCCGCAGTGGACCTTTACGACCGGTCACATGCGCACGCTCGGCGACATGCTGCACGCCTGGGTGGGATGGGGACGCCTGCCGGTGCTGGCGAGTCCGGATGAAGCGCGTGCCACCACGGGGCAGGGCGACTTCATCCCGCAGCTCGTGCGCTACCTCAAGCGCATCGACCACCTCGGCCTCATCGACGCCGATTTCGCCGAGCACATCGCCGCGCACCACTGGCTGGCGGCGGACCTGTACAGCGTCATGGATGTCCTCGAGCTCACCGCGTTCCTGGGCGCGACGACGGGCCCCAAGGTGCGCATCCTCGAGATCGGCGGCGGCTGGGGACGCGTCCCCGAGATGCTCATGCGGCTCTTCCCGGGGAAGGTCGAGTACGTGATGGTCGACGCCGTGCCCATCTCGCTCGTCTCGGCCGAGGCGTACCTGCGGGCGATGCTCCCGGAGGCCACGTTCGGCAGCCTCGCCCGCGGCGACAGCTACCAGCCGGGGAGCTACGATGTGTACTTCGTGCCCAGTTGGGAGCTCGAGCAACTCGGCACGGCGCGGTTCGATGTCGTCATCAACATCGAGAGCTTCCAGGAGATGACGCAGGAGCGCGTCGACTACTACCTGGGCTGGTTCGACCTCATGATCGCCGACGGCGGGATCGCGTACATCGCCAATTCGCGCGACTACGTGTTCACGGGCGACTGGAACTTCCCCACCTCGTGGCGCACGCTGTCACGCCATCGCACGCCGCGGTCGTGGACGCCGGACAACTCGACGCACATCCTGCGCAAGGAAGTCGGGCACTTCACCGCCGCCAACCGCATCATCGATGCGGCGTTCGAGACGACGATCCCCACCGATCCGCATCATCCGGCGGTGTCGACGCTGCGGCAGATCATTGAGGCGAGGAAGGCGTAACGCGGGAGCGGAACTGCGGGAGCACAACAACGGGAGCGGAACAGCGAGACGACGGGTACCACGGGTACCGCGGTAGCCGTCGTCTCATCGTCAGGCTCCCGCCTCGCTCGCTCCCGCCCTTCCCGCTCCCGTGGTCTGCTGTGCAGCAGATGCCACCACCAGAAGGCAGACCACCAGCAGCACAGAGTACTCCGCGCCGCCACTCTGGTGGCCCACGGTGAACCAGCCGCGGGGGCCGTGCACGAGCAGGATCCCCATCACGTGCTGCAGCACGAACACCGCACACAGTGGGCGCACCACGCGGCCGGCGGCGAGGGTGAGACCTCCGGCGATCTCGGTGATCGTGATGCCCCACGCGAGCGCGAGCCCCAGCGGGAAGCCGCGTCCCGCGAGGAACACGCCGAAATCGTCGACCGTCCCCACCGCGGCACGCGTGGCGCCGTGGGCACACATGTAGAGACCGAGG
The DNA here is from genome assembly GCA_020161135.1 of Gemmatimonadota bacterium. GTDB lineage: Bacteria > Gemmatimonadota > Gemmatimonadetes > Gemmatimonadales > Gemmatimonadaceae > Gemmatimonas. The sequence goes on from JAIUOB010000001.1 coordinate 323,003, forward strand.
ACGACGCGCAGGACGACCAGCCAGCGGTCGGTGGAAAGGAAGGGGAATTGCGGTGTCATCGTGGCGGTCGGCGCGTGCGGGGTGTACGGTAGTGGCACCGGGGCGCCGCGAAAGCACGCCGCGCGCGCCGCCCGGCGGAAGTGGGGGGTTCGGCGTTACCGTCATACCCGCAGTAACCGTCGTCCCCCGCTCCCGTCCGTTCGCTCCCGCCCTTCCCGCTTCCGTCGTTCGCTTCTCCCATGCGATACGCAAACCTCACCGGCTGGGGCCACGGCCTCCCCCCCTCGATCCTCACCAACGACGACCTCTCGACGTTCCTCGAGACGTCCGACGAATGGATCGTCCAGCGCACCGGCATGCAGGAGCGCCGCATCTCGCACGTGTCCGCCATCGAGATGGCGACGCTCGCGAGTCATCGCGCACTCGCCTGCGCCGGCCTCGAGGCCGACGCGCTCGAACTCATCGTGTACGGGAGTTGCTCACCCGACGAGCAGGTGCCCAACTCGGCGTCCGGCGTGCAGGTGGCGCTCGGCGCGAAGCGCGCGGCGGCGATGGACGTCAACACCGCCTGCACCAGCTTCCTGTACGGACTCGCCAGCGCGACCGCGATGATCCAACAGGGGATGGTGCGCAACGCACTCGTCATCGGCGTCGAGTACATCAGCCCGTTCATGGACTGGAGCAACCGCAACGTCGCGGTGCTCTTCGGCGATGGCGCGGCGGCCGTGGTGCTCGAGGCGAGCGACACCCCGGGTGGCGTCATCGGCACGGTGCTGGGGTGCGACGCCGAGGCGCGACAGACGCTGCGTGTGCGCGGCATGGGGTGCAGCTACGTCGACGGCGGGCTCACCTACGGCGACACGCTCTGGGACTTCGATGGCCAGGCCATCTTCAAGCGCGCCGTGCACGGCATGAGCGAGGCGTGCGCGCGCGTCATGCGCGAGGCCGGCGTCACCGCCGACGACATCGACCTCGTGGTGCCGCACCAGGCCAACCTCCGCATCATCGAATCCGTCGCGAAGTATGCCGGCGTGCCCATGGAGCGCGTCATGGTCACCGTGCATCGCTACGGCAACATGAGCGCGGCCACCGTGCCGGTGAGCCTCGTCGATGCGCTGAGCGAAGGGCGCATCAAGCCCGGCAGCCTGCTCCTCATGCCCGGCTTCGGCGGCGGCCTGACGTTCGGGGCCCTGCTGGTGCGCTGGGGCGATCGCGTCACCCCCCTCGGCACGAGCGACGCGACCTTGCCGCCCGTCACGGCAAGCGCGCTCGAGATGGTGAACGCGATCCGCGCGCGTCAGGCCGATCGTGGGCGCTCGGTGGAGGCGCTCATGAACACGCGGTTCATCGAGACGCTGCTGACGCCGGCAGCCACACCGTGAACGTGGCGCCGGAGCCCGGCGGGCTCGTCACCCCGATGTGCCCGCCGCTCTGCGTCACGATACGTTGCACCATCGCGAGGCCGAGTCCCGTGCCCTTCCCCGGCGCCTTGGTGGTGAAGTAGGGCTCGAAGATGCGCGGCAGCAGCACCGGGGGAATGCCCGGGCCGCTGTCCGCGATGGTGATCGTCACGCCACCGTCGGCATCGACCGCCTGCATCGTCAGCGTGCCGCCGCTGCGCATCGCATCGCGGGCGTTGAGCGCGAGGTTGAGCAGTACCTGCTCGAGGCGGTCCGGGTCGATCGCCACCGGTCGCGAGACTTGCTGCTGCATCGTCAACGCGATCGTGCGCCCGAGCAACGGGCGGAGCAGCATCTCGAGTCGCGTGAAGAGTCCACCAAGGTCGGTCGTGGGCGCGGCGGGCGTCGCAGATGTCACGCCGGTTTCGGCACGGACGCTTGGCGGCGTCGTGACGCCGCGGCCGACCGCGAGCATGGTGCGCAGCATGCGCGTCGCCTTGTCGCCCACGACCTCCATGTCGCGCAGGGCCTCTCGACTGTCCTCGTCGAGCGGCTGCTGCGCGAGACGGTCAGTGGCACTGGTCATGACCTGCACGATGTTGGCGAGATCGTGCGCCATGCCCGTCGCCAGCGTCGCCTGCACCTCACGACGCTGCAGCACTTCCGCTTCGCCCTGCGCCTCGACGAGGTCGGCGAGCCGCTCCTCCGCCACGACACGCGCGGCGTGATAGACGCGAATCGTGTCGAGGGAGACCAGCGCGCAGTAGCCGAGGGCGGAGAAGCTCAACACGGCCACGCAGACCTGAAAGACGATCGAGCGCTCCGAGTCCGCGAGGCCGCGCGTGATGAGCCCGAGGTCGGCGAGCACGAAGCCTAGCCCGGCCACCGCGGCGAATGCGGTCAGCACCACCCACATGGCGCGACGGCCCTCGACGAGCAGCACGAGGGTGAGCACGATCTGCATCCCCGCCACATTCACCGCGCGTGGCCCGTTGAAGCACAGACCGACCACGCTCGCGACACCGAGGGCGGCGGCAGCCACCAGCGCCTGCCAGCGGATCACTCTGCCCTGTGAGGGCCGCAGCAGCCAGCCGGCGAGGGGCACCAGCAGCAGCATGGTCCGCGTCCACGGTCGAGCCGCGACCGGCGGGCCGTCGATCATGACGGCGAGCAGCAACATCGGGGTCCAGACGAACACGACCAACCGCGACAGCTTGGCAAACGCGGCCACCTGCGCTGCGGCGAGCGGGTCGGCATTCCGATTGGGCATTTCGCAAATGAACCGGCCCCGGCACGCCGCCGCTATAGCATGCTGAGCAGCACGTGGCGGCCTGAGCCGTTCGGCCAGCGATGGACCGCAGAGTGCGGTGCCGCCGGCGCGGAGCCGGCGGCACCCTCGCGATCAGGGCCAGGGGAGCGTGAGCACCGGATAACGCGGACGCGAGGCCGGCGTATCGTCGCCCGCAAGGAACCGATCGATATCGTGCCGCGCGGCCGCGATGTGCGCCGACGCCGCCGCATCGACCGCCGCCATCGCTCCCAGTCGCGTGCGCAACTGGGTCACGTGCGCAATGGCCGCCGCCCGCACATCGGGCATGGCCCGCGCGTCGCCCCCCAGGTCGAGCAGCGCATCGAGCGCCGCGCGCTGCGACGCCCGCAGCACCGCGCGCTGCGCCGGGTCGGCCGGTGCCGCCGCGCCCCACGTGCGCGCCACGACGGTGCGAATGACCTCGTCCAACGTGAGCTGCTGCGCATCACGCGCCGCGAACAGCACGAGCCGCGCCGCGCGCTCACGATCGAGCAGGTAGCCCACAACTTCGGTGGCGAGCCCGCCGGCCAGTGTCACCGGGTCGAACGCCGTGCCACCGAACCCATCCGCCCACGTCTGGTCGGTGTTGAACCCCGGCGGCGGCGGCGGGATGAGCTTGAGCACGCGCTCGGGCACGGTGAGCTCCCGCGGCGCGAGCGCATCGAGCGCCACGCCGAGCGCGCGACGCTGTTGCGCCGCCGGCACGACGCGCGTGGGCTCCTGCCCGTCGCCGCGCAACGCGAACGCGAAGTCCATGCCGCCGACGTACTTCGCGACGGCCTCCAGCGAGTAGCGGTGATGCAGGTAGGCGTGCGTGAAGCGCATGTTGAGCAGCGCCAGCGGTTCGCCGGGCTGGATGGCGCGATCGTCGAACTTGTCGATGAGGATGCGGCGCACCGCGCTGGAGCGCTTCACCGCCTCGAACGGATCGGCGCCCTCCTCCCACCGGGTCACATACGGCGACGACGTGTTCGCGTTCGCATACGTGTCGTTGATGAAGCGCACGTTGCGCGCGATGCCGTCCTTCATGATCGCCGCCAGCCCGGCCTTCTCCGCCGCCGCGTCGGCGTACCAGCGGTAGCCCAGGTTGATGGCGAGCGAATCCCAGGCGCCAGGGCCGGTGCGGTACGCATCACGCAGGTCGAGCTGGCCGTCCGCCGTCGCAGTGATGACCGGGAACGGGTAGTCCATCACGCTCGACCGGTTCTGCGTGCTGGCGATGTAGTTGTGCTGCAGGCCGAGCGTGTGCCCGATCTCGTGCGCGGCATGCTGACGACGGCGCGCCATGGCGAAGTCGTTCGCGCTCACGTTGGGACCGTTCACACCGCTCGCCGGCACCGTGCCGGCCCAGATGTTGTAGTCCACCAGCGACCGCCACGCGTCCATGCGCACCACCGCGCGCACGATCTCACCCGTACGCGGGTCGGTGTAGCTGGGCCCCACGCTCGGGCCGGGGCCGGTGCGGTGCACCCACATGAGCATGTTGTAGCGCGCGTCCATCGGATCGGCGCCCTCGGGGAGGTCGAGCACGCGGAACGCGTTGCGGAAGCCGGCGCCCTCGAACACCTTCGCCCACCAGTTGCCCCCTTCGCGCAGCGCCTCGCGATACGGCGCGGGGATGCCCGGGTCGAGATAGTAGGTGATGGGCGTGACCGGCTCGACGAGCTCGCCGCGTGCGTAGGCCGCCGGATCACGCGGCACGAGTCGCCAACGGTTGATGAAGCCTGCGCGATAGTCGCCGTCGAACCCCTCGGAGAGGTCGAAGAACGACGTCGTGCCATAGCCGTAGCGCGGATCGGCGTTGCGCGGACGGAAGCCGGCCGTGTCGGGGAGCATCATCAGCGAGTGATGCACCTCGAAGGTCATCGCGCGCGCATCAGGCGCCGCGCCACCGCGCCCGCGTCCCGCGTTGTCGCTCACGAAGGTGAGCACCGCGTGCACCTCGGCGTTGCGCGGAAAGGCCCGCGTGCGCTCGGTGTCGAGCCAGCTCCGGGTCGCGTCGACGCGATACGTCGCGGGCGCCGCGCCCTGCCCACGCAGCCCGTCGGCCACGCCGTACGCATCGGTGAGGAACATCGACGTCGCGTCGGCCGTGATGGTGCCGTTGGCCTCGCCGTCGATGGGCAGCGACCCCACCACGGAGCGCGGAAACGCCTCGCGCGCCGCGCGCTGGTTGGCCGCGTCGCCGTTGGGCGCGCGCGCCGTCCAGTTGTCGCGCACCAGCAGGATGCGATTGCCGCGCCGCTCGAGCCGCACGATGCCACTCGGTCCCGTCTGCCCGCGATCGAGGCTGCCGGTGCCAAGTCCCGTGGCGAGCGTGACGGAGTGCAGGAAGTCGCGATTGAGCGAGCCGCTCGGGATCTCGAGGAGCGCACGGTTGCGCGCTTCGTCGACACGCACGCGCAGGAAGGGCGCATCCTGCGCCGGCAGCGGCGGCACCACGGCGAGCGCCGTCGCGCAGACGACGGTGTGTACAACGGATCGCAGCGCGGCACGCAGCGGCCGCGGGGGCATGACGAGAGGAGACATGGCGGGGCGACGGGCAGTACGGAGGGGGCGGACGCCGACGAGCGTCCGGCGGGCAAGTGCCCTAGCGTAACGCCCGAACGACAGCGAGGCCATGCCGACGACGCCCTCCCGCTCCCCTCGGCGCCACGGCTGCGTGGTCAGTCCGCGGCGAGCCGCTCCGACAGTCCGGAGGTGCGCGCCACCCCTCGCCCCAACGCCGCCGAGAGCGCCTCGGCCGTCCCGGCCAAGGTGACCCGCCGCCGGGCCCGCGTGATGCCCGTGTAGACAAGTTCACGCGTGAGGATGCGCGCGTCGGCCGGCGGGAGCACCAGCAGCACCTCGTCGAACTCGCTCCCCTGCGCCTTGTGCACCGTCATGGCCCATGCGGTCTCGTGCGCCGGCAGACGCGAGGGCCGGAGCGAGCGCACGCCGGCAGGGCCGGCGAAGTGCACGAGCGGCTCACCGTCGACCGGGAGGACGACCCCGACGTCGCCATTGAAGAGTTGCGTCGCGGGATCGTTGGCGGTGATGAGCACGGGGCGATGCGCGTACCAGCCGCGTCCGTCCACGCCGCGCGTATCGTGGCCATGCGCCGCAAGCCACCGTTCGATGCGCGCATTGAGTTGCGCGATGCCGGCGTCGTGATCGCGCAGCGCCGCCAGCACACGAAACCGGCCGAGCGCCGCAAGGGCGTCCGCGGGCGTGGTGCTGGCCAGCAGGGCCTCGATGGCGGGGCGCAGCGGCGCGAGCAGCGTGTCGGTGTCGGCGGCGGGTGGCTGCAGCGCCACGTCCGACTGCGCCTCGTCGGCGAGCACCGCCAGCGCGGCCGCTGCGTCGCCGGCACGCGAGGCCGTTGCAAGCGCACCGATGCCACGCTGGCGATCGAAGCGCCACGAGAAGTGGAGCTGCACCACCGCATCGCGGAGTGGCGCGATAGCCGCCTGCGTGGCCGCCGCCTGCATGGTGAGCGCGTCGGGCACACCGCCGGCCAGCGCGCCATACTGGGCGACAAGACCGGCACCATGCGCGGCGTCCGACGATGCCCCCGTGCCCGCACTACGGCCCTGCGTCGCACGGACGATGTCACCCAGCACGAAGCCCGTGTCGACACTCGCAAGCTGTCCGGGGTCGCCCAGCAGGATGAGCCGCGCCCGTGGCGGCAGCGCCGCGAGCAGGGCGTCCATCATGAGCACATCCACCATGCTCGCTTCATCGACCACCACCACGTCGGCATCGATGGGCGACGCGGCAGTGCGCTGGAAGCGATCGTCACGCGGGCGATAGCCCAGCAGGCGATGCAGCGTGGTGCCCGCGGTGGGGAGCGCGTCGCGCACCACCGGCGGCAGGGCCAACGTGCCCGCGGCCTGCTGCACCGCTTCGCCCAGTCGCGCGGCCGCACGTCCCGTGGGCGCCGCCAGCACGATGCGGGGCAACGACATGGGGGGGCGCGTGCAGAGCAGCGCCAGCACCTTGGCCACGACCGTCGTCTTGCCGGTGCCGGGGCCCCCGGTGATGCAGGCCAGCGCACTGCGCCACGCGGCGACCGCCGCCAGCGCCTGCCGGTCGAGCTGGCTGTCGGCGCCCGGAAACAGCGTGCGGAACATCGCGATCGTCTCCGCATCCGGCGCGTCATGCCGCACCTGCTGCACCCGCGTACGGATGGCGGCCGCGACACGGCACTCGGCCAGCCAGTAGCGTAGCAGGTACAGCCGCGCCCCCTCGAGCACGAAGGGCGGCTGCTCCAAGGCCTCGGCGACAGCCGACGACGTGGCCAGGGCCCCCGAGCGCACTTCGACCGCCCCGCTCACGGCGAGCGCGGCGCACCACGCGTCGACATCGGGGAAGGTGTACGCGTCGACATCGTCCGATTCCTCCACCGTGCTGCCGGCATGTGCCGTGAGGTCGACGACGCTGTGCCCATCGCCCTGCAGCGCGCTGGCCAGCAGCGCCGTGTGATACATCAGCGGCCACTCGTGCCGCTCGGCCTGACCGAGCAACGGCAACGGCGCGATGACCCGCGCGGCGGTGGCCGCGGGGCGCAGCCGCCGCACGACGAAGCGCGCGAATGCGCGATCGATCGCGGTGAAGCGCAAGGCCGTGGCACGCGTTGGCATGCCGCTCATGTCACGCGTCCGGTGTCGCGCCGCGGATCGCCCGCGCCCATGACGGCGTCGAGTGCGTCGATCACGGCGCGCGCAGGCGCAAGCGTCGCCCAGCCATGCCCGGTCGCGCTGGCGCCGGGCACGAAGCCGCGCAGGAACGCGTACGCCGCGCCGCCCATGTCGCGCGCATAGTCGTAGTCGCCCGGCGTGGTGCGCGCACGCAGGAACCGGTGCACCGCCAGCACATACAAATGCGCCTGCAGCGTGTAGTGGTGCGCGTCCATCACCGCCCGCAGCGCGCCGGGTGCGTACACCGCCGGGTCGAGCGGCAGGCGGTTCGACTTCCAGTCCACCACGTACCAGCGACCGTCGTGGGCAAACGCCAGGTCGATGAACCCCTGCAGGAAGCCATGCACCCGCCGCACGTCGAGCGCGCGCACGGCGGCGGCGTACCGCTGCGAGGCGGCGTCGCCCAGCAGGAAGCAGTCGGCGAGGGCGTCGGCCGTGAGCGGCGCCGTGGGGGACGCCAGCGGCAGCGTGAACTGCCACTCGTGCCGCGCCTGACGCTGCACCACGTCGCGCAGTCGCACCGCGCGCTCCCGCAGCGTGAACGGCGTGTCCAGCACCTGCCGCATCATCGTCGTCACGCCGGCAATGCGCGCGTCGTCGTCCTGCAGCACGAACTGCTCGCGCCGCAGCACGCGCGACACCCGGGTGCGCAGCGCGTCGTCACGGTCGGCGAACGGCGTCTCCTCGAACAGCGCGTGCAGCACGGTGCCCTCGCGTGCGCCGGCGGGGAAGCTGCGGAAGTCGTCACGTGGCAGCGTGCGCCAGTCCTGCGGCGGCGCGACGGGCGCGTCATTCGCCTCCCCGTCACCAGCCGGCACACGCTCGCTCCCGGCATCCACGTCGCGCACGAACGCCGGCGCGCCGTCGGCGCGCTCGTCATGACGGGCACGCGCCAGCATCGTGTAGCTCGACAACTGGAAGGTGCGAAAGCGTTCGCTCGGCGAGGGTACAGCCGGCAGCACGCGAACGGCGCGCGTGTCCACGACCGTCGCGCGCGACATCGCGCCGTCAACGGGCGCCGTGTCCGCCTCGTGGTCCATTGCTGCCGGCAGCTCGTCCGCACGCTCCAGCGCCACGCGTCGGTCGCTCCCGAGACGCGCCGCGACGGGCGCCTCCCAATCCCCCTGCTGCACCCACCACGACGCCACCTGGAGCGGCACGTCGGCGCGCGGCACATCGTCCAGCGTCGGGTCGCCACAGAAGAGGTACGCCAACGCGCTGTGCGCCGAGCCGTCGACCGCGACGAGCTTGCTCACATCGCGCGCGGTGCCCTTGCGCACCGGCCCCCACGCGATCCACGTGCGATAGCGCGCCCGCGTGAGCGCGACGTACAGCAGCCGCAGCTCCTCGGTGAGTCGCTGCAGGTTGGCCTGCGCGCGTTGCGCGACGGCGGGGCGATCGCCGTGTACGAGCACCGTGCCCGCCGACGGGTCGTCGCCCTCGGGCACCACGAACGGCGTGGCCGGCAGGCGCCCCTGCCAGAGCGTGGGACAGAACACGATGTCGTACTCGAGCCCCTTGCTCTTGTGCACCGTGAGGATCTGCACCGCGTCGGCATCAGTCTCGAGACGCAGCTCGGCCTCCTCGCGCTCGAGAGAACCATCTTCGGTGCCGTCGAGTGCGGCGCGCCGCTCGACCGCGAGCCAGCGCAGGACCCCCTCCACCTGCAGGTGCTGCGTGCTCACCGCGCGGTGCAGCAGCTCCACGAGATGTCGCAGGTTGGTGACGCGCCGGTCGCCGTCGGCGAGGGCCAGCAGCCGCGGCATCACCGCACGTCGCTCGAACAGCGTGTGCAGCATGGCCACGAGCCCGTCGCGCGCCCACTGCTCGCCCAGCGCCACCACCTGGTCCACCATCGCGTCCCACACCACGCCATCGGCCACGCCGCCCTCGGCCCACGCCCGCACCGCCGCGTGCGTGTACCCCCAGAGCTCCGTCGCGAGCGCCGCGCGCAGCAGCGCACCGTCGCGCGGACTCGCGACCGCCTGCAGCACCGTGTCGAGTTCGTCCGCCTCGTGCGTCGCGAAGATGCTCGCCATCCCCGCCACGACGGCCGGGACGCCCACGTCGCGCAGCACCTCCTCCATGCGCAGCCCCTCGTGCCGCGTGCGCACCAGCACCGCCATGCGCCCGGCCGTCCACCCCTGTCCCAGCAGCGCGACAATGCGCTGCGCGGTGGCATCGAGCGCCTGCGCCCGCGCGGCCTCGATGCCCAGCCAGCCGTCGGCGTCGGGGGTGAGCGCCATGATGTGCAGCGCCGGCGCCTCGCTGCCGGGCACCGGCAGCGGCAGCGTCTTGCCCGCGTCGATGTGCTCGTACGTCACGCCGTCGAGCAGGAACGGTCGCGCCCGCGCGAACAGCGCCTCCACCGCGCCGATCATCGACCCGGTGCTGCGGAAGTTGCGACGCAGCGAGTACTGCCGCTCAGGTGGCGCGAGGCGCGTCGCCTCGAGGTACGCCCGCACGTCGGCGCCACGAAACCCGTAGATGGACTGCTTGGGGTCGCCGATGAGCAGCAGCGGCCGATCGCGGAAGATCGTCGTGAAGATGTGGAACTGCTGGCGGTCGGTGTCTTGGAATTCGTCGATGAGCGCAGCATCGAAGTGCGCTCGCAGCGTCGTCGCGAGCAACCCATCGGCGCCCTGCTCGCGCAGCACACGCTCGAGCTGGTGCAGCAGGTCGCCGAACCCCACCTGCTGCGCGCGGCGCTTGGCCTCGGCCACCGCCCGCTCGATGGTGCGTTGGGCATCGGCGCGCAACACCGCGTCGAGCTGCGTGCAGAGCGCCGCCACCGCATCGGCACGCTGCACGAGCGGCCAGGTGGGCAGCTCGGCCACCACCTGCTTCGCGCGGTCGCCACGCTTGGCGATGGCTGCCGCGAGCGACGTGGCGCTCAGGGCGGCCATGGCGGGCGCCACCTCGTGCAGCAGCGCCGGATCACCCGCCGAGCGGCGCGCGCTGTCGCGCACCAGCACGTCGAAGGCGTCGCGTGCCGCGTCCGTGGCCAGCGTCGCGCTCTTGTTCCACGACAGCCCCTGCACCGCCGCATCGAAGGCCGCACGATCCCACACGGCCGCGAACGCGCGCACCGCCGCCATCAGCGCACGGTCGAAGCCGGCCAGGTCGAGTCCGGGGTCGAGACGCGCATCGGGCCAGTTGTGCCGCAGCGGCCAGAGCGTGAGCAACGCGTCGGGCGTGAGCCCAGCGCGCACAGCGTGCTGCGCCAGCGCCGGCGTGTCGTAGAGCGTGCGTCGCCACCAGTCGTGCGCGGCTTCGCGCACCAGCGCGCGTTCGTCTTGCAGCAGCGTGGTGGCAAAGGGCGTGCCGCTCTCGAGCGCAAACTCGTCGAGTACCCGCTTGCAGAAGCCGTGAATCGTGTGCACCGACAGCAGGTCGAGCGACGCCAGCGCGTCGCGCATGCGCGCCTCGCCCCACACCACGTCGCGGCACAACGCGCGCAACTGCGGCACCTCGGCGCCCTCGGGCTCGGGTGTCACGCCGGCGTACAGGTCGTGCGCCATGCGCAGCACCCTGCGGATGCGCGTGACCAGCTCGTCGGTGGCGGCATTCGTGAACGTCACCACCAGCACGCGCCCCACATCGCGCACCACCGGCGCCCCCGCCGCGTCGCGCATGAGCAGCAGCCGCACCACCGACAGTGCGAGACTGAACGTCTTGCCGGTGCCCGCGCTCGCCTCCACCAGCGACACGCCGGGCGAGAAGTCGGCCTGCGGCACCTCGAACGTGCCGCGCGGCACGACGTCGCGTTCCGCGCGACTCATGACACGCCTCCCGCGGCGTCCATGGGCTCGAGGAGCGTCGTCGCGACCTCTGCGAAGCGGTCCCACTGCTCCGTCAGCGGATCGCGCCCGCGCCACAGCAGCGCCACATGCGCGTCGGCGCCCTCGGCCGAGGTGTACTGTCCGCTGGTCGTGAACACGTCGAGCGCGATGTGCTGTGCGTCCACCGCATCGCGCTTCTTCCACCACGCGAACGCACTGCGCGGAAAGAACGGTTGCGGCGCGCGGGACAGCGCATCGTGGAACGCCACCAGCGTCTCCAGCACGGCCATGGGCGTGCCGACAGGCCGCAGGGTCACCACCTCGGCCCGGTCCACACCGTCCTTCCGCTGCAGCCCGACCAGGCGCGTCTCGCCGGCGTGCCCCGCCGCGCCACGCACGCAGTGCAGGATCCACGCGCGAATGCGGTCCTTCTCGCGCACAGCCGCGCCACGCACGAAGCGCTGCCCATCCGGCACCTGTCCGTCGAGTTGCCCCGTGAGCACCCACCCCGCGCCGTGCAGCTCCACGGACAGCGGCGCGCTCAGGCGCGCGTCGGGCACACCGTCCATCGCGGCGTCGAGCAGCAGGTCGCGCTGCGCGAACAGGCGCGCGCTCCACTCCGCCGTGAGCGCCCCCGGCGGCAGCGATCCGCCGTGAGCCAGCAGCAGCCCCGCCCGCGACCCCTCGGGGCGCGCGTCACGCACGCCCGTACGCATGGCGCGCGACAGCAGCGGCTCGAGGAGTCGCGTGCGCTGCAACGCATCGACGACCAGCGGCTCGACATCGTCCACGTCGTCGTCCACGCCGGCCAGGCGCAACTGCAGCACGTGACGCGCGTACCAGGCGGCCGGGTCGGTCCACGCGCGGACCAGCGAGTCCACCGTGATCAGGTGTGGCGCCGACGTGGCCTGCGCGGGCGCGTGACCTGCTGCGCTCTCTGGCGCATCGTCGAGGAACGTGAGGGCGAGCGGCCGCGCCGCCTCGGCGCGTGCCGGCGGCTGCCATCGCGCGTCGAAGGTGAAGCGATGCGGATCGCTGCCGTCGAAGTAGCTCACGCTGAACGGCTGCAGTGCGTGCGACACGAGCAGGCGGGTGCGCGCAGGCGCGGGTACGTCGCGGGCTGACATGACGACGCACATCGCATCCAACTGGTCGAGCAGCTCGCTCAGCACCACACTGGGTGCCACCGCCGCGTTGTCGGACTGCGACCGCCCCACCCACGAGAGGTGCAACCGCTCCTGCGCGCACAGCACCGTGTCGAGGAAGAGCTGGCGGTCGTCGGCGCGCACGTCGCGGTCGCCGGCCAGCGGTGCAACCCCCTGCAGGTCGAACGCCGGGCGACGCTCCCGCCGCGGAAACGCCCGATCGTCGAGCCCCAGCATGGCGATGAAGCGGAACGGAATCGCACGCATCGGCTTCATCGCGCACAACGTGAGCCCGCCGGAGAGGAAGCCGGCATCGTGCTGCTCCGTGCCGAGGGCTTCCAGCAGCCACCGCCGCGCGACGTCGAGCGGCACGAGCGTGTCCTCAGGCAACGCGCTGGTGTCCTGCGGCGCCCCGAGCGCGTCGTCCATCTCCATCGCGCCGCGCAGGCGCGCGATGTCGCGGCGGATGCGCGCACACGCCGCCTCCTCGGCGTGGCCGTCGGGGCGCAGCAGCCAGTCCAGCGCCGCGTCGAACGCGAGACTCCACGCCAGCAACGACCGCGGCGCCGACAGCGACTCCGCCCGCAGCGCGAGTTGCTCCACCCACTCGACGAATCGGCCGAGGAGCGGCGCATCGCCACCCGTGTCGCCGGCGGTGGGAAGCACGCCCAGCACGAGCGCCTCGCGCGCACCGGCGGCGTGCCCCGCCACGAGGCGATCGACGCCGAGGCGCCATGTGTGCTCTTCGAGCGATGGGAGGCCGAAGTCCGCGCGCATGAGGCCATCGACGCCCCAGTGAATGCGCGCATCGGCGGTCCAGCGCGTCACCTGCTCCACGTCGGCGCCTTCGAGGCCGGCCGCGCGCGCCACGGGGGCGCTCGCGAGCAGGTCGATCACCGCACTGGCCGTGAAGCGCGAATCGACGAGGGCGAGCAGTTGCGCGAAGGCGCGCGCCGGCGCGGTGGCCTGGTCGGGCGCGCGATCGGCGACACGCCACGGGATCGCCGGGCGGTCGTCCGCCTCGCCGCGCGCGCCACCACCCGCGCGCCGCGATGGACCGAACACCATCGCCGCCGGCGCCGCGTAGCGATCGACATCGGGCACCATCACCAGCACGTCGTGCGGACGCAGCGACGGGTCGGCGGCAAAGGCATCGAGGAGCTGGTCGTACAGCACCTCGAGCTCACGCACCGGCGAATGACAGTCGTGCACCAGCAGCGAGCGGTCGTGTGCGTCCACCACGTGTGCGTCCACCGCGTGCGGCGCCGCGGCCGCACCATGCCGCAGTGCCGCCTGGACATGCGCCAGCGTGGTGTCGCGCGCAGGCGTGTCCGGCGCCGCCAGGTGTCGCATGTGCACGTCCGGCGCGGACGCGCCGAGCAGTGCGAGCAGTTCGCGCGAGGTGCCTCCCATCTGCTCATCGAGCGCGTGCCGCGCGACGTGGTCATGCGCGTGGTCACGCACGTGGTCGCGCGGGGTGAGCACGTACGCCGTGACCGGCACGAGCCGCGCGAGCGCCTGCAACAGCTCCACGAAGGCGGGCGGCAGCGTCGAGATGCCGAACACCGTCACCCACCGCGGGAGGTCGTCGGGCGCCGCGTCCAGCCGTGTGAGCCACGCGGTGGTCTCCAGGAGCCACCGCGCGAAGTGCCGCGGCCGTGCGCCGGCGGTGAGCTGTTGCCAGAGCGCGCGCTGCCACGCGGCATGCGGCGACGCCTCTGCGGCGGCGATGGTCGCCTGCTGCGCCGTGGGGACCTGTTCACCCTCCCAGTGCAGCAGCAGCCACGGCCGGTACAGCCGATAGTTGTCGAACAGCGTCGCGATGCGCCGCGCGAGCGCAAAGCGACCGGCCGCGTCGCCGCGCGCGAGATACGTGCGGAGGGGTGCCCACACCGAGCCGTCGTCGATGGCGTCCACGTCGAGCGCCCCCAGCAGCGTCGTCAGGCGCCACGTGAGCGCCTCACGCTCGAAGGCCGCATCGGGCGGTTCGGCCGGGCGTACGCGTGCCAGTCGGCCGCAGAAGCCCACCGGGAAGTACACATCGAGCGCGGCAGCGCAGCCCCGCCGCACCGCCAGCTCCTGCCGGATCCAGCGTTCCATGCCGCGGCTCTGCACGACGATCGTCTCGTCGTCGAACGGCGTGAGCCCGGCCTCGCGCGCGTCGGCGTCGAGCTGCGCCAGCAGGGCATGCGGCGAGCTCCCCGTGACGAGACGGAGCGACGAGCCGGCGGCGGTGGCGGGCGGGTGCATGGCGTGCAATTTCGCATCGCACACGCCCAAACGACGAACGGGCGACCCCGGGGAGCGACCCCGGAATCACCCGTTCTGGCCACAGAGGGTGCACAACGTGCTGACCCCGATCGGCCGGATCCTCGCACCATCCGTTCGCACGGACTGCTACTGATCGCGGCCGCGCCGAGCGCACTGCTGTCACTCACCTCAGCCGGTCGCAGCCTGGCGCGGTCGTGAAACCTGCCGGCGTCATCCCGACCCCGGGGCACGCCCCGGACTCATTTGTCTCGCGCCCTGGCTCGGCGCTATCTCCCTGCCTTGGCCGTCGGCAGTTCGAGTCGGACTGCGTCGCCGCGGGATTTCCGTGACGCACACCCGGGTCCCGGTGACATTCGCACGCTGTCGATGGCTTGCACCACCGCACCGACGAGTGGCGGGACGAGGATTCCGCAGTGGCCGCGCCGTGACCAACGACGCTGCCGGGATGGTCTCCCCCTCACCACCGTGACGTCTCGCGTTGCGCTACGCCCCGATGGCTGCCTCCAGTGTTCCATCGACGGCCCGCGTCGTCAAGACCGGATTTCCCTGACACGCGCACCGCATGTGCACAGCCTGTGGAGAAGTGCGTGACGCGGCTACCGCAGCCCGGCATCCGCCGCCAGCACCGCGTTGAGCAACACATCTGCGCCGCGCGCAATGTCCTCGGGGCGCGAGAACTCCTTGGGCGAGTGGCTGATGCCCCCCACGCTGGGGATGAAGATCATCCCCATGGGCGCGATATGCGCGATCTCCTGCGCGTCGTGCCCCGCACCGCTGGGCATGCGGTTGTAGCTCGCCTTGAGCGACGCCGCACTCGCCTCCACCCACTCCATCACGCGCTCGTCCGACAGCGCCGGCTTGCTGTCGGTGAGCACGCTGAACGCGAACGTCGTCTTCGTCGCCGCGCCGATCTCGTTCGCGAGTTGCTTGAAGCGCGCCTCGAGGCGATCGATCTTCGTCTGATCGAGGTCACGCAGGTCGACCGTGAGCACGACCTGCCCGGGAATCACGTTGGTCGTGTTGGGCGACACCGTGAGGCGCCCCACCGTCGCCACCTGACGCCCCGGCTCCGCGCGCACCGCGTCGTGCACCGCCACGGTGAACTTCGCTGCCGCCAGCATCGCATCCTGGCGCTGGTCCATGGGCGTGGCGCCGGCGTGATTCGCGAAGCCGGTGATGGTCACCTCGAACCAGCGCAGCCCGACGATGCCCTGCACCACGCCGATGTCGCGGCGCCCGCGCTCGAGGTTGCCCCCCTGCTCGATGTGCAGCTCGATGTAGCAGGCCACGTCGCCGCGCTTGCGCACCGATTCGCCGATGCGTGCCACGTTGCCGCCGATGATGCCAATCCCCTCGCGCACGGTCTTGCCGCTGCGCGCGGTCTTCGCGAGGTCGGCCTCGGTGAGTTCGCCGATGTACCCCTTGCTCCCCACGGTGCCGCCTTCCTCGTTCTGCCACACCACCACGTCGAGCGGGTGGCGCAGCGTCACCCCCTGCTCGCGCAGGCTGCGCGCCACCTCGATGGCCGCGAACGACCCCACCGGCCCGTCGTAGTTGCCGCCATCGGTCACCGAATCGATGTGCGAGCCGATGAGGATGGGCGCGAGCCCCGCCTGCGTGCCCGGCACCCGCGCGATGATGTTGCCGAGCGTGTCGATGCGTGGCGTGAGCCCGCTGTCGCGGAAGAGGCCGAGCGTGAAGGTGCGTCCGGCGAGGTCGGCCTCGGAGTAGGCGACGCGGTTGATGCCGCCGGCGGTGCGGCCGATCGCATCGAACTGCGCCAGCCAGCCGTTGAGGCGCGGGCCGTTCACGCGGCGGGGCGCCTGCTGCACGAAGCGGAGGGTGTCCATGGGGGCAAAACTACCCGCAATCGTGCAATGTCGCCCAGCGGGACGGACTGTAGTTTCGACGCATGACCCTCCGTTTCGCGCTCCCCCTGCTGGCCCTGCTCGGCGTTCCGGCCGGCGCGCAGTCCGTCGACTGGCCGGTGTATCACGGCAGCGACGACCACACGCACTTCACCACGCTCGCGCAGATCACGCCCGGCAACGTGAAGCAGCTGCGGGTGGCGTGGACCTTCGACACGGGCGACGCCTTTCCCGGCTCGGAGATGCAGGCCAACCCGATCATCGTGGACGGGGTCCTGTACGCCACCACGCCGAAGCTGCAGGTGTTCGCGCTCGACGCGGCCACGGGACGCCAGCAGTGGCGCTTCGATCCGCTGAACGGAGCACCGGCCACGTCGCGCATCCGCCATCGCGGTGTGGTCGTCACGGGCGATCGCGTGCTGTTCAACTACCGCAATCGACTCTATGCGCTCGACAAGCGCACCGGACGCCCCATTCCCACCTTTGGCGACAGCGGCTGGGTGGACTTGCGGCAGGGACTCGGTCGCCCCGTCGACGGCCTCTCGGTGAGTGCGAGCACGCCGGGCGTGGTGTTCGGCAACCTGCTCATCATGGGCAGCACGGTGCCCGAGCAGCTCCCGAGCGCACCAGGCGACATCCGCGCCTTCGACATCACCACGGGCGCGCTCGTGTGGAGCTTTCACACCATCCCGCACCCCGGCGAGTTCGGCTACGACACCTGGCCGGCCGAGGCGTGGACGATTGCCGGCGGTGCGAACGCCTGGAGTGGCGTCACGCTCGACTCGGCGCGCGGACTCGTCTTCGCGGCCACCGGGTCTGCCAGTTACGACTTCTTCGGCGCCAACCGTCTCGGTGACAACCTCTTCGCCAACAGCGTCATCGCGCTCGATGCGCGCACGGGACGACGCGTGTGGCATCACCAGGTGTTACGGCACGACCTGTGGGACCGGGATCTGCCGGCCGCGCCGGTCCTGGTCACGGTGCAGCGCGAGGGGCGCACCATCGACGCGGTCGCGCAGATCACCAAGACCGGACACACCTTCGTGTTCGACCGTGTGACGGGCGCATCGCTGTTTCCGCTGGCCGAACAGCGCATGCCGCAACAGGCCCTGCCGGGCGATCGCCCCGCGCCGTCGCAACAGTTCCCCACCTCGCCACCACCCTTCGCGCGACAGCAGCTCACCGCCGCGGACCTCACGCGCCGCACGCCCGCCGCCTATCGGGCCGCACTCAAGACATTCCGCGAGTACGCGACGCCGCACCCGTACACCGCGCCCAACACGCGCGGCATCATCATCTATCCTGGTGTCGACGGCGGCGGCGAGTGGGGTGGTCCGGCCTTCGACCCCACCACGGGCCTGCTCTACGTCAACTCGAACGAGATGGCGTGGCTCCTCAAGCTCGTCCCGCGCAGCGATGCGAGTCTCTACGATGCGAACTGCGCCGGCTGCCATGGGGCGCAGCGGCGCGGCACGGCGCTCGGCCCCTCGCTCGTGGACATCGCGACGCGCCGCACACGCGAGCAGCTCACGCAAGTCGTGCGCGAGGGCACCGGGCGCATGCCCGCCTTTGGTGGCGCCATGGACGGCGCGGCGGTCAACGACCTGGTGAACTTCCTCGTCACCGGCCAGGACGCCACGAAGGAACGCGCCGCCCGTGCACCCGGGCCCACCACACTCCCCTACCGAACGGCGTACTTCGACATATTTCTCGACCATGAGGGGTACCCTGGCGTGAAGACGCCGTGGGGTACGCTCAACGCGATCGACCTCAACCGGGGCACCATCGCGTGGTCACGCCCGTTGGGCGAGTACCCGAAGCTGGCCGCCAAGGGCGTGCGCAACACCGGCACCGACAACTACGGCGGCGCCATTGTCACCGCGAACGGGCTGCTGTTCATTGCCGCCACCACGTACGACAACAAGATCCGCGCCTTCGACAAGCGCACCGGCGCCTTGCTCTGGGAACACGCGCTGCCGTTTGCGGGCAACGCCACGCCGAGCACGTACATGGTGAACGGCACGCAGTATCTCGTCATTGCCTGCGGGGGCGGCAAGAACGGCGCTCCCAGTGGCGGTGTGTACGTCGCCTTTGCCCTGCCCCCGCGCTGATGAACGACTCCATGGCCTCCTCGTCGAGCACCCTGCCCGACAGCCTCGCCGACCTCGACGAGGAACTGGGATTCGGGCGCGTCGCTTCCCAGGAGTGGCGCGGCCGCTTCGTCAACGCCGACGGGCGCCCCAACGGACGCAAGCTCGGACTCGGCGCGCAGCGCGGCGAACGGCTCTTCCTGCATGCGCTGCACGCCCCGTGGACCGACGTCATCGTGTGGCTCGTGGGCGGCGTGCTGCTCCTCAACGGCATCTTCGCCCTCGCCTACCGCGCGCTGGGCGATGCGGCACTCGTGGGCGGCGACACGCTCGGTCTCGACGATCCGTTCCTGCGGGCGTTCGTGTACAGCGTGGGGGTGTTCACCACCACCGGCACGCCGGGGCTGCATGTGGTGGGGCCCACCGCGCACTTCCTCATGGTCACCGAGTCGCTGCTCGGGCCGCTGCTCGCCTTCGGCATGGCAGGGCTCATCATCGCGCGGGTCATGCGACCGCGTGCGCAGATCCGCTTCAGCGAATCGGCCGTGGTGGCGCCCTACGACGGCGGACGCGGGCTCATGTTCCGCATGGTCAACGAGCTGCCCGGTGACCTCAGCAACGTGCGCGCGAACGTGTTCCTTTCGTGGTGGGAACGCACGGGCGAGGTGCGCGAGCGCAACTATCGCCGTCTCGAGCTCGAGCTGGACACCGTCGCCTTCTTCCCGCTGCACTGGACCGTGGTGCATCCGCTCACCCCGCAGAGCCCGCTGCGCGGTGTCACCCCCGAGCGGCTGGCCGAGGGGCAGGCCGAACTGCTCATCCTCATCACGGCGCACGAGGAGACCTTCTCGACCGAAGTGTCGGCGCGGAAGTCGTACACCTGGGACGAGGTGGCGTGGGACGCGAAGTTCACCAGCATCTTCACCACCGACGGCACCGATGGCCTCACCATCGACGTCGAACGGCTGAGCCGGCTCGATCGGCTCCCCGAAGGGACGACCCGAGTTGCGCCCGAGCAGGAAGGGGTGCCGATTCCCAGCTAGCCGCTGTCCCCCGGCCCAAGGCCCCCCGGCCCAAGGCCCCCGGCCCACGGCCCACGGCTCATTGCTCACGGCGCACGACCCCGTATGGCACTGTCCCCGCGCACGCTTACCACCATCGTCGCCGCCGCGACGGCCCTCGCGATTGGCCCAGCGCGCGCGCAAACGCCCGCCGTGCCGCCCACGGCGGTCGCCACATCGGTGTTCACCGGCGTCGTCATCAATGCCGACACCGACCGTCCGATCGCGGGAGCGAGCCTCCTGCTGCCGTCGCTCGATCGCGCCGTGCGCAGCGATTCCCTCGGTCGCGTGCGCGTGAACAGCCTGCCGGCCGGCAAGCATGTCGCGCTGCTGCAGGCCGTCGGTTACGACTCGCTCCTCTTCGCCATCGACGTGGCGCGCAACGACACGGCGACGTCCGTGCTGCGACTCGTGCCGATGGAGCCCCTCGACACGGCGACGTCCTCTGCATCGCTCAACGACATGGTCGCCGACTCGATGGAGACTCGGCTGAGCGGTCTGCTGGCCGCGTTCCACCAGCGACGGCTGACGAGGGCGGGGCGCTTTCTCGACTCTGCGGACTTCCGGACCACACCATCGCGGCGATTTGCCGAGACCGTCGCGGCCCGCATCCCGGGTGTTGGGCTCGTCGCGGAGGGCGGTGGCAAGTACCTCGTCTCGCGGGTCGGCTGGCAGCAGATCACCGGCCCGCTCGCCTGCTACGTGAACGTCATTCTCGATGGTGAATCACGAGGGAGTGTGGATCTCTCGCAGTTCGAACCCGACGAGGTGCTGGCCGTGGAGTACCACACCGTGGCCACGGTGCCTCGCGAGTATCGCGATGTCAGCGCGGGGCCGGGCGCGAAGGCCTCCTGCGGAACACTCATCATTCTGCGCGGCGCCTCGTCGGTCGTCGACGCTGCCATGTCGATGTTCAGGGCGCGCGTCCTCGACGCGCGCAGCGACACGGCCGACGCAAAGTTGCTGCTCACACCGCTTCGGGCGCCGGCCGCGCAGCAGCTCGAGAAGGTGAACGTCGAAGCCACCGGCGGACTCGCGGCGGCGCGTCTGCGCGAGTTCGAGGATCGTCGCGCGATGGGGCACGGCAAGTTCCTCGATTCGACCGTCTTCGGCGAGCTGCGACGGCGACCGTTCGTGGATGTGCTGGGCTCGCGCATTCCGGGCATCCAGATCGCGCGGGACAATGCCGGCGGACGGTTCATCATCTCGCGCGGGGGCGGTCAGTCGATGGACCGACGCCCCTGCTTCGGCAACGTCATCGTCGACGGCATCAGCCTTGGCAAGTACGACCTGGCGCTCATCGACCCGGACGAAGTGCTGGCCGTCGAGTACCACACCGTGGCCACGGTGCCGCTCAAGTATCGCAACACCGCCATCCAACTCCGCGGCGTGGGTCCGGAAGGCAGTGCCACGTGCGGCACACTCATCATCTGGCGGAAGTGAGGGCGGTCTCGTGAGAGCGCGACTTTTCGCGGCCCGCGCAGCTCTCATGATCGCAGGCATCGTGACGTGCACGGCTGCCACGACCGGACGCGTGCACGCCCAGGCCGGCCCACGCGGCGATACCGCCACGTCTGTCTTCACCGGCCGCATCCTCGACGCGCGCAGCGAGCGCCCCGTCGTCGATGCCAGCATCCTGCTGCCGATGCTCGACCGCAGCGCCCGCAGCGATTCGACCGGGCGCATCCGCGTGAGCGCACTGCCGGCCGGCAAGCACATCGCGTTGGTGCGCGCGGTGGGGTACGACTCGCTCCTCTTCGCCATCGACGTGGCGCGCAACGACACCGCCGAGGCCGACCTGTTGCTGACGCCGCTGGTGGCCGCGGGCGCGACACCGCCGGCGCAGCAGCTCGCGAAGGTGAAGGTCGAGGCTACGGGCGGCGTCATGGCCGCGCGCATGGCGGAGTTCGAGGACCGACGCAAGACGGGCTTCGGGAAGTTCCTCGATTCGACGGCGTTCGCGCAGATGCGGCGGCGGCCGTTGGCCGACGTGCTCGGTTCGCGCATCGCGGGCGTCGGCGTCGAACGTCCGACGGGCGGCGCAGCGTTTCTCGTCGCCCGCCGCGGAAGCTCCTGCCGCGCCAACGTCATCGTCGACGGCATCTCGCTGGGCGCGTACGACCTCACGCTCATCGACCCCGACGAGGTGCTGGCCGTCGAGTATCACACCGTGGCCACGGTACCACTCAAGTACCGGAACACGAGCATCGGTGGTGGCGGCAGCGCGGCGTGTGGCACGCTCATCGTGTGGCGGAAGTAGGGGCTTTTCGCCACGGATTTCGCGGATCTGGCACGGATCAACATCCTGACGCAGGTCATGCCGTATCCGCGCGTATCCGCGTGATCCGTGGCCACGTACGGTTCTTCGCGCCGCAGCGGGGGTGTTGCGACGGCGCGTATCTTCCCAGCGAGTGGGAGCAAGTCGCCCCACCGGTCACCCCCACCCTCCGCCCCTGCCCATGTTCCGCAAGTTCGCGTCCGAGGCGCTCGGCCTCTCCGATATCGGCGTCATCGTGCCGCCGAAGGATTACGACAAGGTCGACTCCGACGACTACCTCTTCCACGAGGATGGGGAGAAGATCTACTTCCTCATCAAGTCGAAGAAGGACGAGTACTGCTTCACCAACCTCGCCCTCATCCACGTCGACGGCGAGTCGGCCATCTCGAGCAAGCGCGCCATCAAGCGCTACGACTACGCCGTCCATCACTTCGCCCACGTCGCCATCGAGACCGCCGGCACCGTCGACCTCGACGTCGAGCTCAAGTTCACGCTCGACGACCAGCAGAAGTTCACGATCGACGTGCGCAAGGACTTCATCGAGCAGCTCAAGGACATCTACAAGGCGCTGCACACCATCGGCAAGCTGCAGAAGCTCGACCGGCAGGCGCGCGACCACGCGCTGCACTGCCTGGGGCAGATGGGCGGCATGTTCAAGCTCAACGCCGCCGCCACCGCCGACGTGCCGGTGTCGTACTACAATGCGCTGCTCGCGGGCGTGAACGAGGCCGTGCAGGTGCGCCACACGCGCCGGGACTTCAGCGCGGTGTTCGAGAAGTACATCCACGCCTGAGCGTCGCAACGTGACGCGACGCGTCGCGCCCGGGGCCCGTGTGTCATCGCCGCGCGATGGGACACGGGCCCGCGTCGTTGGTCAGGGGCGCCGCGCGCCCGGCGTCGCCGACGCCGCCGCCCCCAGGAACGCCCGCAACCCCTCGAGGTCGTCCGTCCCGATCAGGTCCACGCCGCACTCCACCAGGAGCTGCCACACCACGGGCGTATCGGGCGTGTTCCAGAAGCGCAGCTTGCGCCCCTGCGCGTGCGCCTGCGCCACCGCCTGTGCCACACGCCGCCGCACCGCGCGCGGCACCGCCCCCACGCCGCGCCACGTCGTGACCTTCTCCCAGTCGTCGCTCACGAGCGGCATCGCGGCGGCAGGCGGGCGCCCGCGCGTCGTGAGATCGTCGAGACGCCCGTCGAGCGCCGCCCATCGCTCGCGCGCCGCCCGCACCGTCGCGATGGGCCGCTTGCCGGAGAGCACCGCCACGACCGGCCGCACCGTCATGGAGTCGCCGCGCCACGCGGTGAACACATCGTCGTAGCGCGCCAGCAGCGGTGCCAGCACCGCCCACGTGGAATCGGCGTGCGACTTGATGTCGATGAGCAACGTGAGCGGCGGCCGCTGGGCATGCACCTGCCCGCCGCGCGAGGCGACGTGCGCGCGCAGGGGCGCCAGGTACAGCCCCTCGAGCGTGCGATCGGCACGCACACTGTCGCGCGCATGCGCCACGAGCAGCGCACCGTCCACCAGCCAGATGTCCACCTCGACGCTGCCGAAGCCGCGATCGAGCGCATCGTGCAGCGGCCGCTCGTGTGCGTAGTCGTTGTGCGCGTGCGCGCGGTCGAGGGGCGACTGCGCGGCAGCCGACGCCGACGCGACAAGCGCCGAGGCGACGAGCGCCGCGAGAACGAAACGGGCCGCGGTGTGGATGGGAGACGGACGCATGCGCGTAATCTGCGCGGCGGCGCACCGGTGGGCAGCGCCGCCGATGCGCCGAGGATACCCCCCTTACCGCGGCACCATGAACCGCGGCGGCGTCATCACGATCCGCTCCGCCGGCACCTCGCCGCGCAGGAACGTCACCACCGCCTCCGCCACACGCGGGTCGGCCTCGAAGATGTTGTGCCCCCCGTGCTCCACCAGCAGCGCGCGCCCGCGGCGGAACCCGGCCCGCACCACCGCCGCCTCGGCCGGCGAGGTGCGGCCATCCAGCGTGCCCGAGATGAACAGCGTGGGCACGTTCGACTGCAGCGGCGCGCGGAACGCCGCGCCGAGATCGATCGCGGGGCGCAGCCCGGCGACGTGCGGCATGGGGAAGTTGAGCGCGTCGCCGAGCAGGCCACGCGCCGCCTCGCGCTCCACCAGCGCCAGCCGCGTCGGATCGATGCCGGAGGCCAGATCCATGAGCTCGGGCATGCCGGTGAACATCGTGACCCCGCCAAGCTGCCCGATGATACGGCCGGCCACGCTCTCATATTGGCCCGCATCCAGCGCGGCGTACAGCGCCGGCACCCGTGCAATGTTCGGCGGGTCGGCGATCATCGACCCCACGAGCAGTTGCACCAGGAACGCGCTGATACGCACCGACCGCGGCTGCGTGGTCCCCGGCGGCGTGGCGGTGATCGTGACCGGCGCCGAGTCGAGCCGCGCATGCACGCGGCGCATGGTGGTGGCGACGTCGCCGAACGCCGCGCGCGCGGCCGTGTCCGCGTCGATGAGCCGCTGCACGCGCGCGAACAGGCTGTCGGTCAAGGCGGGACGCTTGACCGTCTGCTCGAGCCCCTCGATGCCCGCGAATACCGCGCGGCTCACCGACGCACCGTGGTACTTGAGCACCGCCAGCCCCAGGTGCGAGCCGTAGCTGATCCCCCACAGCGCCACCTGCGGCACCCCCAGCGCCTTGCGCAGGTCGTCGATGTCCGCCGCGCTCTCGCGGGTCGTGTAGCCGTCCACGTCCACGCCGGCCGCCGTCCACTGCGCAATGCAGTCGGCCAGTCCGTCGCGCGTGTACTGCACGAGCACGGCGCGCGTGAGCGGCTGCGTGAAGTCCACCGGTGTGCGTGCGATGCATGGCGTCATGGTGGACGACTGCCCCACCCCGCGCTGGTCGAGCGCGATCACGTCGCCGAGCGCGCGCAGCGCCATGAACAGCGGAAAGCGCGGCCCCGCCGCCGTGCGGATGCCCGATGCACCGGGCCCACCGGCGAGATAGATGATCGGCGCCCCCGGCTTCGCGGCCGTCGAGCGGAAGCGCACGAAGCGCAGCGTGATGCGCCGCGACGCCGGATTCGCGCGACGCTCGGGCACGGTGAACGAGCCCAGCTCGGCCTCGATGGTGGAGCCGTCCGGCGCCTTGAAGGCGTACGGCGCGATGGTGAGCGCGGGCGCGGCCTGCGCGGCGCCAGTGGCGGGGAGCAGCGCCATCGCGAGCGCGAGGCCGCCGGTGGCACGTATCAGAGCATGGACTCGCATGAGAAACCCCAGGTGTTGAAGACGCCGTAGGGTACGGGGCACTGGGCCGCCACTCCGCACACGAGTCGGTGAGTGGTCGCCCGGCGTCGGCCAGCGGTCGTGTCGCCGCACCTCCCCGTGACTATCGTCCTGCCATGCGCCTGTCACCGCGTCTGCTTCGTGGTGGGGCCGTCGCTGCCCTCGCCGCACTCGCCGCGCTCGCCGCTCCGCGCGCCGGCATGGCGGCGCCGGTACCGGGCCCCGTCGTGCGCGTCACCACCGTGCAGGTGTGTCGCGCGCGCAGCGTGGCCACACCACCCACCGACAGCACCGGCTGCGTACGGCGTGCCGTCGACGCCGTCGACCCGCAGGGCACCGCACTCTGGCTGCTGGCCGACGTCACGGTGCCGGTGTCGGTCGCCACGAGTCGCGCACCGATGGCGCTGCTCATGCAGGCCATGGCCTCGACGGCGCTGTACTGGGACGGTGTCCGCATCAGCGCGAGCGGACGTCCGGCCCTCGAGCAGCCCGACGAGGTGCCCGGGCAATTTGTGCACATTGCGCCGCTGCGCAGCGATGAGCTCCGCCCCGGCGTGCATCGGTTGGCCGTGCTGCTCAGCAATCATCACGGTCCGCTGCGCGTGAGCATGCCGGTGCATGTGCTCGCCCTCGCGCCGCTCGAGCTGCTGCGCGATGGCGTGGGCAGCGGCGGTGGGCCCATCCTGCTCGCGCTGGGCGCGCTGCTGCTGGCGGCGGTGTACTTCGCCGCCGTCTCCCTCGCCGGCACCGCCCGCGAGCCCGGGCGCGGACACACCGCGCTGCTCGCCGCGCTCATCGCCTGCGCCCTCACACAGGGGGTGGCCGAACTGTGGCGCGCGCTCCTGCCGATCAGCTACGTGGCGCAGGTCTGGCGCCTCATCGTCATCCTCCTCGCGGCCACCGGGCTCGGTGCCTCGCTCGTCGCGTACACGACGCGGCGCTTCGCGCCCACCTGGTCCGCACGCGCCGTGCTGGGCTACGCCGTGGTGGCCGGCGCCGTGTGGCTGCTCCCGGGCTTCGACGTGCGCACGCTCCTGTTGCTGTCCACTGCCGCGATGATCGCGCTCGCAGCCTCGGGGTGGGCCGCGTGGCGTCGCGAGCCCGGCGCGGGTGCCGTCTCCTGCGTGCTCCTGCTGCTCATTGCCGCCGGTGTCGTGGAGCAGGGCGCCTTTCTCGATCGCGAGCTCTTCGTCGGGCTCACGGTGCTCACGCTCGTGCTGCTGCTCGATCACGTCCGGGAGACGCGTCGGCTGCAGGCCGCGGCCACCGCAGCGCAGCAGCAGGCGCAACAGCAGGTGCAGCGCCTCGAGCTCGAGCTGCTGCGTCGTCGCCTGACGCCGCACTGGCTGCTCAACATGCTCAACGCGCTCACGGCGTGGATCGAGGAGGAGCCTGCCACGGCCGTGCGCATGGTCGGTCTCCTCGGCGACGAGTTCCACCGGCTCGCCCACCCCATCGATGCACCGCTCATCGCCGCGCGCGACGAACTGGCCGCCTGCGAACGGCTGCTGGCGCTCATGTCGCTCCGCAGCGGCCGCACGTTCACCCTCGATGCCACCGGCGTCGCGCCCGACCTGCCCGTGCCCCCGGGCGTGCTGCACACCCTCGTCGAGAACGCGCTCACGCACGGCGGCTATCGTCGCGGCGCGGTGTTCACCATCCGCCAGCAGGGCACACCAGGCGCCGCCGTGCTCACCTTCGAGGCGCCACCCGCCGACTCCACCGAGCGGGCCGCATCGCAGGCCGCCGCATCGCAGGCCGCCGCGGCGCACGACGCGCCGCACGACCCGGCCGAGGGGTTCGGGCTCACCTATGTGCGCGCGCGACTGCAGGCGGCATTCGGCGAGCACGCCACGCTCAGCGACGGCCCCGCGAGCGACGGCGGCTGGCGCACCGTGCTGCGACTCGGCGGAGCGGCGGCGTGAGCGCGAGTGTGAATGCGCGTGTGAGTCTGCCGGTGCCTGCGCCCGCCAGCGTGCTCATCGTCGAGGACGACCTCCCCGCGCAGCGGCGGCTGGTACGGCTCGTGCGAACGCACCCGCGCTACACCGACGCCGAGGTGCACTGCGCCGATGATGTCGAAGTCGCTCGGCGGGTGTTGGCGACGCACGACGTGCAACTCGTGCTGCTCGACCTCGACCTGCACGGCGCCGACGGCTTTCGCGTGCTCGCGTCCGGGTCTGCCGCGGGGGTGCAGGTCGTCGTGGTGTCGGCGCATACGCAACGGGCCATCGATGCGTTCGAGCAGGGCGTGGTTGATTTCGTGCCCAAGCCCGTGAGCGAGGCGCGCCTGCACGTGGCGCTGGGGCGCGTGCCCGCCGTGGCCGATGGTGCGCGCCCGGCCGAACTGCTCGTGCGCACGCGCGCGGGGCTCGAGCGCGTGCGCGTGGGCGACATCGTGTGCATCCAGGCGGACGACGACTACGTCCAGCTCGCGCTGCGGGGTGGACGTCGGCTGCTGCACGACGAACCCATGGCCCGGCTCGCCCAGCGGCTGCCGGCGGAGTTCGTGCGGGTGCACCGCTCGTTCATCGTGCGGCGCGACGCGGTGCGCCGAGTGGCCGACGGCCCCGGTGGCACGCGCGTGCTGCACCTGCACGATGGTACGCAGGTGCCGGTGAGCCGGCGGCGCGTGGCGGCGGTGCTGCGTGCGGTGCTGGGAGGCGGGAAGGAGTAGGCGGGGTGGCCGGACCGCGACCCTGAGCGCGTTCCGCCCGACATCCCCCTTCCAACGTCGAGCCAACCCAGAGCGCCGCAGCATTCACCCCGGTTGCGCCCCGTCCCAACCGCGTCGCAACCTTCTGCATGACCACCGAACTGCAGCGTCTCGCCGACGCCCTGGCCGACCGCTATCGCGTCCAGCGCGAACTGGGTGCCGGCGGCATGGCCACCGTGTACCTGGCCGAGGACATCCGGCACGGACGTCAGGTGGCCATCAAGGTCCTCCACGAAGACCTCGGCGCCACCCTCGGCCCCGAACGCTTCCTGGCCGAGATCCGCACCACCGCGCGCCTGCAGCACCCGCACATCCTGCCACTGCTCGACTCGGGGCGCACCGCCCCCGCCGGCACACCGGGCGGGCTGCTGTACTACGTCATGCCGTATGTCGACGGCGAGTCGCTGCGCGACCGGCTCGCGCGTGAGCGGCAACTGCCCATCGACGATGCCGTGCGCATCGCGCGCGAGGTGGCCGACGCCCTCGCCCTCGCCCACGAGCAGGGGGTCGTGCATCGCGACATCAAGCCGGAGAACATCCTCCTGCAGGGAAGCGCAGGAAAGCAGCACGCGCTCGTCGCCGACTTCGGCATCGCGCTCGCCGTGCAGCAGGCCGGCGGCGCCCGCATGACGCAGACTGGGCTCTCGCTCGGTACGCCGCAGTACATGGCCCCCGAGCAGGCCATGGGCGAGAAGACCATCGACGCGCGCGCCGACCTCTACGCGCTTGGCGCCGTCACCTACGAGATGCTCGCCGGCGAACCGCCGTTCACCGGCGCGACCGTGCAGGCCATCGTCGCCAAGGTGCTCAGCACCGACCCGGAGCCGCTCACCACCGTGCGACGCACCGTGCCGCCGCACATCGATGCGGCGGTGCGCACCGCGCTCGCCAAGCTGCCCGCCGATCGCTTTGCCGGTGTTGCCGCGTACTCGGCCGCCCTCGCGGCACCCGGCGCGGTGGGCACCGCCACCGAACGTCTTTCCGGTGCGGAGACTCGCGCCGCACGACCGCGACGCGCGGCACTCCCCTTCGTGGTCGGCGCGCTGCTGGGCGTCGCACTTGGCTACGCGGCGTGGCGCACGCTCGGTGCATCGACCGGCGACGTCGCGGTGAGTCGCACCTACATCCGGCAGCCGGCCACCGAAGCACTCCCGGCGGGCACGTCGGACTTCGTGCTCTCTCCCGATGGCGAAAGCCTCGTGTACGTGGGCCCCGGCGAACAGCCCGGCACCACGCAGCTCTGGCGCAAGCGGCGCGCCGAGTTGCACGCCACGCGCATCCCCGGCACCGAAGGCGCGCATGCGCCGTTCTTCTCGCCCGACGGGTTGCACGTCGCGTTCTTCACCGAGCGCGCACTCATTCGGCAGGCGTTGGCCGGAGGCGCGCCCGTCACCATCGTCGCCGATGTCTTCCGGGCGGAGGGGCGCGGCGCCTGGCTCGAGGACGGGCGCATTCTCTTCAGCCAGCGCCTCGCGCTCGACATGGTGCGCGCCGAGGGGGGCCCGGTCACGACCATCGTGCCCGATGCCGACTTCGCCGGCTACAACCCCATCAACGTCGACGCACTCCCCGGTGGGCGCGCCGTGGTCGTGCAGACCTGTCCGGCGCAGTGCCCGCGCGCCGTCACCTACGTGGTCGATCTCGCCGCCAAGTCGGCGCGCGTGCTGCTCACCGATGCGCGCATGCCCACGTACCTGCCCAGCGGGCAGCTCGCCTGGATCACCGCAGCGGGCCAGCTCATGGTGTCGGCGTTCGACCTCGATGCACTCACGCTCACGGGCACACCGCTCGCGGTACTCGAGCAGGTGTCGGCGTTCAGCGTGGCGCGCAACGGCACGCTGGTGTATCGCGAGGGGCGTGTGGGCGAGGCCATCACCCCGGTGTGGGTCGATCGCAAGGGCAACGCAACGCCGTTCGACTCGTCGTGGCTCGCGCATGTCAGCTCCATCGCCCTCTCCCCCGACGGGCGGCGCGCCGCGGTATCGCTCGTGAACGATGGCGAGCAGCATCTCTGGCTCAAGGAGCTGCCGAACGGTCCGCTCGCGCGCTTCACCTTCGGGGCGTTCAATCACTTCCGACCGTCCTGGTCGGCCGACGGGCGCACCCTCTACTTCGTGCGGGGCGATTCCACCTTTGCCGTGGCCGAGAAGAGCGCTGATGGCCGTGGCGACGTGCGGGAGGTGCCGTCCGACGGACACCAGTTGGTGGAGGTGACCACGTCGCGCGATGGACAGTGGCTCGTCACGCGCACCGGCGGCAGTGACACCTCGCGCACCATCCTGGCGCAGCGCGCGGGCGAGGCGACACCGCGCCGCATCCCCAATGCCGGCCAGGGTCGGCGGATCGGCCTTGCCCTCTCCCCCGACTCACGCTTCGTCGCCTACCTGTCGGCCGTGTCCGGGACGGCCGAGGTGTACGTGAGCCCCTTCCCCGACATGGCGTCGGCGCGGTGGCAGGTGTCGCTCACGGGCGGGCAGGAGGCGCGGTGGAGTCGCGACGGCACGGAGCTGTACTACGTCGCCGCCGACGGCATGCTCATGTCGGCGCGCGTCTCCACCTCACCCACATTCGCGGTGGTGTCCACGACGCCGCTGTTCGACGTGAACGCCTACGCGCGCGACGGCGGCTTCCACATGTACGATGTCGAGCCCAACGGCACGCGCTTCGTGATGCTGCGCAAGCAGACGTTCCCGGGCGAGCTGGTGCTGGTGGAGCAGTGGCTCAGCGAGTTGAAGGGGCGACTCGCCGGCCGGCCGTAGCGCGCAGCGCGTCACCGCGCGCACCGCGTCACACGTCGCGCGCGCGCACCGCGCCCCATCTCACCCCCGCGCGCGCCGCACCCGCCGCCCCACCCCCAACAGCAGCAGCGACCCACCCGCCAGCAGCGCGAAGCTCGACGGCTCGGGCACGACGGCCTGGATGGGCTGCGTGGACAGGCTCACCGTGACCCAGGTGTCGATGCGGCCGCTGCGCGGATCACCGGCGTTGTCGCCGGCGGACGACGTGAACTGCACGTCGGGAAAGACGTTGATGCCGTTCGATGAGCCGGCGTACGGCCACATGCCGCTGGCCGAGCCCGACGTGCCACCGATCTGCTGGTTGAAGACGCCCGCGAAGTAGAGCGACGCCGAGGTGATCGCGTTGCCGCTCGTGGTGCTCGTCCAGTCGATGCGCCAGTGCAGGTTGAGCGGCGCAGGGCCGAGGAACACGCCGGCGTAGCCATTGTGGCGCGAGTCGGCGCTGATGCCGTAGCCGGCGTCGTTGTCGCCCAGCACACTCCAGAGGTGGATGTTCACCCGCGCGACCGCGTTGCCGGTGAGCACCTGCGCCGGCCCGACAGTCACTTCGCCGCCCGCGAAGGTCTGCCCCACCAGCCCGCCACGCGCCGTCCCCTCCCACCCCACCGTCACGTTGGTCTCGTTCGGGCCGTAGGCGCGGCTGCTCCAATTGCGCCCCTGTCCGCTGAACGTCATGTTCGTCCCGTCGGACGACGCGTCGTAGCGATAGTCGGCGCCCAGGTCGCTGCTCCAGTCGGAGCCGGCGGTCATCTGCGCGAGCGGCCACCCGCCGGCGAGCTGCCACCCCCAGAAGGAGGCCTGGGCCGATGCGGGGGTGCTGAGGGCGATGCTGCCGATCGCGAGGGCGCTCAGCGCGCAGGCGCGGCGGACGTGACGAAGCACAGGCGTGGCGCGGGACATGCGACGATCCTCGGGAATGCCGTCGTGGGAAGCGCGCGCGACGGAGATGGCGCGCGCTGCCAGTGTGCGCCAAGTCGGCCTGTGCGTTCAATGATGCAAATGCATCACCCGGGGATCGTCGGCGGGGCTATCGGCTGAGCGGCGCGTCCTCGTCGAAGGCGCCCGCGGCGCAGGCGGCCAACAGTTGCGCGCGGTTGTGCACGCCCAGGGTGTCGTAGACGCGCGCGAGGTGATTGCGCACGGTGGCGGGCGCGACACCCAGCGTCTGCGCGATCTCCTTGTGCGACTGTCCGTCGGCGGCGAGGGTGGCGATGGTCCGCTCGCGGGGGCGGAGGGCATCCCACGGCTGCCGGGCCCGCGCGTCGAGGCGCACGTATGGCGCGGCGTGGGTGATGCGCAGGGCCACCGCGCCAAACAGCGTCGCCTCGGCGCGCGGGCGTCCGGACAGCGCGGCGGTGAACGCGGCGACAACCGCCGGTGGCAGGTCGGGGCCGCGCCAGTCGGGCCACTCCGTGGCCAGCAGCGCGAGGAAGCGTGGCGTGGCGGCGTGCAGACGACCGCGCAGGTCGGCGCAGCCGCGCGCGACGGTGCGCGCGAACGTCCGTCCGCTCACCGCGCGCAGCAGCCGATCCTCGGCGTGGGCCACCAGGTGCGGCAGTGCCGCCTCGAGCATCGCCTCGTCGTCGGCGGTGAACGCGTGCGTGGGGCTCGCGCGCCAGAGCGAGAGGCCGTTGAGGAGTCCGCTCAGCGGATGCACCACCACGGCCGACAGCGCCTGGGCGAGCCCGTAGCGCGCGCAGTAGGTGGCGAAGACGATCGGGGCGTCCACCGCGCTGGCGCTGAAGGCGCGCCCCGGATGTGCGGCGACGCGCTGGAAGAGCGGATCGTGCGGCTTGAGCGGTTCGTAGTCGGCCAGCAGCGCCGGCGGCTGTCGCCAGAGCGACACCGTGTGGAAGTCCGGCCCCGCAGCCGTGAGCGCGCCGCTGGCCCACACGCCCGAATCGGCGTCGATGGCGCCCGCAAGCCGTTCGAGGGCGGCCGTACCGAAGTCCGCCGGCGCCGCGTCGGGCACGAGCGCCGGCAGGTCGGTGAGGAGGTGGCTGAGGCGGTGGAGGGGGTGCATGGGGGTCGCTGTGAACAGCGGCTTACCGCTCGTCACCCGCGATCGGCGCGCGATCCCTCACCTTCTTCAGCACCCGCCGGAAGGCCGCCTTCGAGCCCCGCGCCGCCCGGGCCTCGAGGTACTCGTGCGTCAGGAGCGCAGACATCTTCTCGGCCAGCGACGTCGCGATGAGCTGATTGATCGAGATGCCCTCCCGCTCCGCGAGCTCGCGGGCCTGCGCGTGAAGGGAGTTGGACAGGTGGAGACGGATCGTGCGCATAGGTGCTCGCATTGGGAGGGGCGGGTACTGGGACACCGCCCCGCTACAAATCGTCGGGCCGGAGACCAGTGCGCTTCGCGAGGCGCGCCAGCATGCGGGGGCCGAGTTCCTCGCCGTCATGAAAGGCGAACACGGTGTAGGGCCACCCATCGCGGGCGAGAACGCGATGCGAGCTGGCCTCGCGCTTGACCCGCCAACCGATGCGCTGCAACGCGGCAAGCACCCGCCGCGCCTTGGTGGACGGCCAGTCACTCATCACGGCGCCCGCCGCGGGTCAGGCGGCGCGGAAGTCCAGCGGCAGGAGAGTGGGGGCCGGCTCCCCATTCTCGAGCCGATCGGCCAGCACCCGCAATGCGAGCGCCTGGGCGCGCGACACCGCCTCCTGCTTCGTGGCGCCATAGGCGAGGACGCCAGGGAGTTCGGGCACTTCAGCCAGAAAGCGTCCATCCGCTTCAGGCTCAACCTCGAGAGTCAGGTACACAGCGGCCTCCGGTCACGGCAATTGTGGAACTGGAATCTATCCCGTTGTCTCCCGTGTCGTTGCCTCCGCTCCGCCTTCAGGCCTGCGCCGATAGGCCCGGGCGGGACCCGGCTACGAGGTGTACTTCGTGAGCGACGCGTCGGGTGGTGTCAGCGTCGAAGCGCACCAGGATGCCAAGTTGCGCATGCAGCAGGCCGGCGCGATTCCGATGACGTGGCAGGCGGTGATGGCCGAACTGGCCCCGGACAACACGTCCGAGGTAGGCGAGAGGATCGTGCGCGCGCTCGTGGCCCAAGGCGCGGCGGCGCTGGGGCCGACGCGGCGCGGGCGAGCGCCGCCGCCCTCGGCGGTCCGCTCGACCGAGTGGTGGCGTCGCTCGGGGGATGGTGGCAGGGGGCCGATCTCGTGGACGTGCCGCCGGAGGTGTGGTCGCGGATCGTGCACGACGGGCTCACGGCGCACTACATGGCGGCGCGCACGTTCCTGCCCCTCGTGCGCGCAGGCGGGAGCTACGTGATGGTGAACGGCGCCGGCGCCCTGCGGCCCGTGCCGAAGGCGGGGCCGGTCACGATCGTGGCGTCGGCGCAGCTCACCATGCGCGATGTGCTGGCGGCCGAGCAGCGGGGGCGTGACGTGCGGGTCAACACGGTGCTGCTCGGCACGCCGGTGCGGACGCGCTCCCGTCCGGAGGGCGGCGCCGACTGGTTGACGGCGGAGGAAGCGGGCGCGGTCATCGTGCGCCTGGCGTCGCGATCGACCGGCAGCGGCGAGACCATCACGCTCACCGGTCACGCGCAGGCGCAGGGGTTTCGGTAGGCGGGTTGTGCGGGGGCGCGCCGAGGGCGGGACGTGGAGCGCGGGACGCTAGCGCGCGCGCACCAGCTGGCGACATCCCCACGTCTCACGCTCGCTGATCGAGAGGGTATCGCCGCGGAATCGCACATTGCGCCGCTGGTCTGTCCCGATGAAGCCTGACTGGAAGAGATCAGGACACGGGGGCGGAGCGCAGGCTCCTCGTCCTGGCCAACCGGCACGACTCGGGCGAACTTTGCCAGCCCGCTCGCCCCCTACTCTCGCGCACAATGACCGACCGCCCCCGCTCCGGCTGGGATTCCAGCTTCTCGGACTTTCGATCCACACCACCCAGGCAGATTCGCGAGCGCCTGGCGTCCTTCGTGGTCGACGCGTCACCAGAGCAACACCGCGCCTGGGATGACTCGATTCCGCCGCTGCAGGCCGAGGTCTCCGAGGTCCTCATTCGCGACGAGCTCGCCCGCCACTACTCGGCGATCCTCGAGTACGAACTCCCTATGGAATCCCGGCGACCCGATGTGATCCTGCTGGTGGGAGCGGGAGTCATGGTCATCGAGCTGAAGGGCAAGCTGTTGCCCAGTCAGGCCGACCTCGATCAGGCGGCTGCGTATGCCCGCGATCTGGGCAACTATCACCGCGAGTGCAACGGGCGAGAAGTGGTGCCGGTGCTCGTGCCGACACGGGCCCGCGGCTATCAGCGCGAAACCGACGGTGTGCACGTGGCCGGTCCGGACGCGCTGGACGCGTTGATCGCGGACATCACGCGTCGCAAGTCTGAGCCGGTCGTGTCGCGCGAGGCGTTCTTGTCCGATGGCGCCTACTGCCCGCTGCCCACCATCGTGGAGGCGGCCCGTGAACTCATGGCGTCAGGCACACTGCGCACCATCGAGCGCGCGCATGCGGCGACCAAGCCAGCCCTCGACGAAATCACCCGGATCATCCATCAGGCCGCACTCACCAAGTCGCGCCACCTGATTCTGGTCACCGGGGTGCCGGGCGCCGGCAAGACGCTGGTGGGGCTTCAGACCGTGCACGCGCGGTACCTGGATGATCTCGCGATCGATCGCGGCGACGGCAAGCCGACCGCGCCGGCGGTGTACCTCAGTGGCAACGGGCCGCTGGTGGAGGTGTTGCAGTACGAGATGCGCGGCGCTGGAGGCGATGGCAAGACGTTCGTGCGGGGCGTCAAGGACTATGTGAAGCGCTATTCCTCGGCGCGCTCTCCGGTGCCACCGGAGCATGTGCTGGTGTTCGACGAGGCGCAGCGGGCCTACGACACGGACCAGGTGCGCGCCAAGCACGATCGGGCCGATGCACGCAGCGAGCCGGAGGAGTTCATCGGATTTGCCGACCGCATTCCTGATTGGTGTGTGGTGGTGGGCCTCATCGGCAGCGGGCAGGAAATTCACATCGGCGAAGAGGGTGGCCTTGGCCAATGGCGTACGGCTGTCGAGTCGTCCGCGCGGAGCGCCGAGTGGACGGTGCACGCGCCTCCGGGCGTGGCCGGGATCTTCCGCAGTGGGCGTGTGCCGTTCGAACTCAAGACGGCGCTCAGTCTCGATACCGAGCTGCGCTTTCATCAGGCGCGGGACCTGCACCGGTTCGTCGCTGCGCTGCTCGATTGCGACGACCCGGCGTCATTGTCGCCGATCTCCCGCCGGCTGAATGCCGATGGATACCACCTGCGAGTCACCCGCTCGCTCGATGTGGCCAAGACGTACCTGCGGGATCGGTATGCCGACAACCCGCTGGCGCGGTTCGGCCTCGTGGCGTCATCGAAGGACCGGGACCTGGTGGCGCACGGCATCCCCAATGACTTCCAGTCCACCAAGCGACTCAAGATGGGGCCGTGGTACGGCGACCATGAATCCGACTACGGCCAGCACAGCTGTCGTCGGCTCGAAAGCTGCGTCACGGAGTTCGGCGCTCAGGGACTGGAGCTGGACGCGGCGCTCCTGGCGTGGGGAACCGATCTCATTCGGCTCGACGGGACCTGGTCCAACGTGCGTGCACGCAGCTACAGGAAGGGCGCCAAGGTGAAGGATCCCTTCCAGCTGCGGCTCAACGCGTATCGCGTGCTCCTGACCCGTGGGCGGGATGGTACGGTGGTGTTCGTGCCGCCCATGCCGGCGCTGGATGAGACGTACGCGTTCCTGACGGCGGCTGGGATGGTGGAGTTGCGGTAGCGCTCGCGGGGGGCAGAGGAGTTCTTGCGGCAACGTCACGACGGCATCGCATGTGCTCACCATGTACTCTGACTGAGCTGTTACCCATCCCCCCGCTATTCAATGGCACGCGCGCCCTTGCGCGGTAGCACAGCAGTGCTACCTTTGTAGCATACCCGTGCTACGGAGGCTGGAATGGTTCGCGAACTCACGCTGCGCCAGGTCGGGGGCTCGATCGGCGCCACGATTCCGAAGGATATGGCCGAGCGCCTGCACCTTGAGGCCGGCGACCGCGTGCTGGCCGTGGAGACAGACCGGGGCATTCTGCTCACGCCCTACGATCCGGACATCGAGGCGGGACTCGCGGTCGCGGCCCACGCGGCGAAGAAGTTCCGGAACGCGCTGCGCGAACTGGCGAAGTAGCCCGTGGCGACCCTGCGCTGGGTGCCGCGGCTCGTCCTGGACGCTGCGCACCTGGACCAGCTGCGTGAGCACGGCGGTCTTCCAGGCGTTCGGGATGAACATGCGCTGGCCGCGGCCCTGGCACGCCCGCAGCAGAAGCACCACTACGAGCCGGATTCGGATCTGGCGACCTTGGCGGCGGCGTATGCGTTTGGGCTCGCCAAGGCGCATCCGTACAACGACGGCAACAAGCGGGCAGCATTCCTCGCGGCGATGATCTTTCTCGGCTTGAACGGCAAGGATCTCGACGCGACTGAAGTTGAAGTCGTTCAGGTGGTGACGGCGCTGGTGGCAGGATCACTCACCGAGGTCGCTCTCGCGACGTGGATGCGTGAGCGACTGGTTGGGCTGAAGCTGTAGCTTTCCGGTGGCCATGGCGCCCAAGTTCAGAAGCAAAGCGACCCACGCGGAGCCGTCTACGACGACAATCTGTGGGCCGCTTTGTCTGCTGCAATGCCTCGTTGGGCGGCCGAGCGCATGGTCGTAGACAGTCAGTCGCGAGTCAGCTACTCGTTACCGTACTCGGGCTCATAATCTGGTTCCCGCTCATCCTCGCGTACGAAATCCGCTGGCAGGCCCGCGACTGCGACCTCGTCACGCCCTTCTACCCTGAGACCG
This sequence comes from Gemmatimonadota bacterium, assembly GCA_020161135.1. Lineage (GTDB taxonomy): Bacteria > Gemmatimonadota > Gemmatimonadetes > Gemmatimonadales > Gemmatimonadaceae > Gemmatimonas. The sequence continues at coordinate 360,492 of JAIUOB010000001.1, forward strand.
CACTCGGGACAGCGGAACTCCTCGACGTCGTACGTTGTGATCACCACCTCGGAGTACATCGGGCCCCACTCTGGATCTGAATCCGCCTCGACGGTTTGCACCTCCTCGTCCGCGACTGATCCAAGCATCCATCCTTTCATTCCACACGCAGGGCACGCCTGTTCCTCTACAGCGTCCGCGGCTTCCGAGAAGCGAGGTGGAATCGGCCGGGCGTTCGATCGAGCCTCTGCGTCACTGCGCTCCTGCGAGCCGGGCGGGAACCGAAGATCCATCTCGCGGCGGCGCCGTTCGATTCTGCCCAGGACGGTCTGCCGAAGGAGTTCCGCAGCATCACGAAGAATCTCCCGCACACGTTGCCCTTCGTCGTTCCCCAGCCAGTCATCGAGCGTTCTGGCCTGACTGGCGACCAGAACATCGACAGCACGCCAGAACTGCGGAACCCAGGATCGCGGGTCGAGACCAGTGACCGGCGTTTCTCCAGAGTGCAGCTCTGCATTACGCCTGTTGGCCATGAGGAGGCACTCGCGCTCCATACGTTCGTCGAAAGCGTCCACGGCGCTCTTGAGGCGCTCGAAAACCGTCTTCGCCGGTATCGATTTGTGGTTAGTGCCTGTCGGACGCCCCGCGGCGGTCAGGAGGCTTGGCAGGTGGGATGGGTCCGCGACAAGGGTTGGGTGCAGGTGTGCCAGAGCTGCCTTGCCCAGCACCTCCAATGCTATCGCGGCCCATAGGTGGTACTCGATTGCATCATCGTTGTCGCGTGCGTGAAGGGCTCGGTCAACGAAGAGCTTCGATTTTGCCCAAAGCGACTGGTGGTCGAACGCTGGCACGATGGTCTGCCGATTAGAGTACGTCGTACGTAGTACGGATGAGCGTGCGCTCACCGATTCGCTGCGCCAAGCCGCGCCCATGAAGGACGCGCCAGTTGTCGAACAATAGCGATCGTCCGGGACGCCACTCCACAGTTACGGCCTGAGACGCCGCGATCGCTCGGGCGATCCAGTCCAGCAGATGTCGCGCTCCTCTCGTCAGGGGGATCATGCAGCCAGGATCAAGGCGGACAAACTGGCGCTCGCCACTCAAAACGGAGTCGACGAAGCTACAGGCGCCGTTCTTGAATGCGAACACTTCACGCAGTAGAGCGTGGCTCAGGTCCGGCGAGCAGTCGATTTCGTGCCAAGGATACAGGAGCGTAGGACGACCCTGTTCGTCAGCTTTGCACCGCAGCAGGACAAAGCGTGGGGGGACAGGCAGGTGGGCTCCGTCAGCGTGAGCGGGAAAGGCACCGATTCCATAGCGTGCGGTCAGAGACGGCCGCCGAGCGGTCTCCGCTGTCCGTGGACGTAGGGACGCTGCTGCGGCTCGTGAGGCTGTCGGCCGTAAACCGATGCTGTCCAGAACAGCTCTGTCATCCCATGAGCGCAACGGGAGCTCATCGGAGTCAAAGAGCGCCCAGCCCCTCGCCCGGACTCGCTCAATGATCTCGAAAGTGGTGTTCTGCTGGATCATGAGTTGTCCACAGTACTAGATGCCGCCCAACGCCCAGCTTTGCGACGGGGCCTGATAACAATGCGGCAGGCGAGCCCAGCGAGCCAGCCGCCAACCTTCACTTGGTCCCGTCCGCAGCAGCGATCGTTGTGCTACCTCAGTGCTACTGTGCCACGCTCTGCCCAGAGGAGAGCAGTGCTTGAATGGCCGGCAGACCGATCGTGGTGTAGGCAACTGCTCGTGTGACAATCGTCTCAAGTTTGATGACCAGATCGAGAAAGTCGTTGACCTCCTTCACACTCGTGACTTCTGAGATCTTGTCCTTCATCCGTACCACGAACCCGACCGACGCATTCATTGCTGTGACGACTCCGTCTGCTCCACGGAGATTGTAGTTGGTCAGCGCCACGTCGATCTCATCCAGTTGCCTGAGAAGCTGGCGCTTCAGCTCCACGTCAATCTCCGCCTCGTTCAGCGATTGGCGTACGAGACGAACCTGCTGCAACAACTCGTCAACATCAGCTCTCGGAATCGCGCGTTCGCTGGAAAATGCGTTCATTCGCTCGGCAGAGAACTCAAGCGCGTTCAGCGCTTGCTGTAGCGGAGTGGAAACGGTGTGCCATGGGTTCGCGTAGTTCGTTGACTTGAGGAGCTGTTCGACACTGTTGATGGAGCGCATGAACAGCTCCTGCTTGATCTCAGATCGACGGAGTACTTCCTGCTTTGCCTCTTCGATCAGTCTATAGGCATGTGCGAGCAGGTCGAATCCGCGACCGTGGTCTTGCTCAGAGCCACCCGAAATAGTCGCCCAAGCGGAAACAATGGGGAGGTTTCCGTTTACTTGGACGGCTCGCGACATCAATTCGAACAGCCTGCCAGTCGCACTCACTCTTTCTGTCAACTCGTCTTCAGTCATCGTCTCCTCGTTATGCATAACGCGGATTAGCCTGCAGGAAGAAGCTGCAGCCCGCGACGTATCCGTCAGATTCCTGCAGCAGAATCCAACAGCCAGCAAGCGGCCTCGACGATACCAATGCGTTCCCAAGCAACAACTTGTCGCCGCGTCGGTCGCGCTGACCGATCTGCTTCTGCGGCTCGCTACGCAGCAGAACACCGATTCGCACCGAGACGCGCGCACCCTAGCGAAGTGTGCGCTCGAGCCTCGCAAGCCTTGCAGGCCTCGCGTCACCCGCCGCCCCGCGCTCCGGGCCCCCTCAGTGCCCCACCCGCACACTCCGCATCGCATCCAAATCCAACTCCTGCTCCAAATCCCGCAACACCTCGTCCGAAATCGCACCCTCATTTCTGAGCCGCACCAGCATCCGACGCTCGGCCTCCCGCATGCGGCTCCGCAGCTTGTGCCGTGAATGCCCCGCATCCGGGTCCCGGTGCTGCCGCAGCCGCTCGCGCAGCTCGCTCCGCAGCCACGCCACATCGGTCTCGTTGGCCCACCCCTCGCGCGCGGCATCGTCCAGCGCCTCGGCGGCCCGGCGCAACGCCTCCACCCGCGCGAACTGCTCCTCACGCCGATGGTGCGTCTCGGGCACGAACCGCATGCGCGTGATGATGGGCGCCAGCGACAACCCCTGCACCACCAGCGTGCACAAGATCACCGCCGTCGTCGCGTACAGGATTTCGTCGCGATAGGGGAACGGCGCCCCGTTGGCCAGCGTGAGCGGCAACGCCAGCGCGGTCGCATACGATACGATGCCACGCATGCTGGTCCACGCCACCAGGAACACGGCCTTGGGGCGCGGCACGGGGTCCGTCGCCGCCACGCGCTTGCTGAGCCACCGCGGCAGCCACGTGGCCAGCGGCACCCACACCAGGCGAATCACGATCGCCACCGCACTCAGCACCACACCGGGCCACAGCAACCCACCCAGCTCGCTCGGCGGCGTCTCGCGCACGAGCCCCGCCACCTGCAGCCCGAGCAGCACGAAGATCATCGCGTTCAGCACGAACACGAACAGGTCCCACACCGCACGGCTCTGCACCCGCGAGCTGGGCCCCACCGCCGTGGAGAAGTGCTGCCGCGTGTACAATCCGCCCGCCACACACGCCAGCACCGCCGACACATGCAGCTCCTCGGCCACGATCCACGCCGCGAACGGCCCCGCCAGCGTCAGCAGCGTCTCGGCCAGCTCGTCCTGCGTGCGCTTCGCCGTCCAGATGAGGAGCCGCCCCACCCCGAGCCCGATGAGCACACCCACACCGGCATCGAGGAAGAAGCGCACCAGCGACTCGCCGAAGCTGAACGCGCCGGTCACCGCGGCGGCCACGGCCGAGCGATAGAGGATGAGCGCCGACGCATCGTTGACGAGACTCTCGCCCTCGAGAATCACGATGACGCGGCGCGGCACGGGAAGCCGCGACACCACCGCCGTGGCCGCCACCGCATCGGGCGGCGACACGATGGCGCCGAGCGCGATGGCCACCGCCCACGGCATGCCGGGATAGAGCTGCCGCGCCACCCACGCGATGCCGAGCGTCGTGGCCACCACGAGGCCGATGGCGAGCAGCCCGATGGGACGCCGGTTGGCCTTGAACTCGCGCAGTGACGTGAAGAACGCCGCCGCCCACAGGATGGGCGGCAGGAACACGAAGAACACCACCTCGGGCTCGAGCTCGGGCGCACGCACGGCGGGGAGCATTCCCAGCGCGAAGCCTGCCACCACCTGCAGGATGGGGGGCGGGAACGGCAGGCGACGGCCGAAGGCGGTGAGCGCCACGACGATGGACGCGAACGCCAGCCCGGCGAGAATCGGCGAGGCAGTGGTCACGCGCTACCCTACCGGGTCGCCGCGCTGGTCCGCAAGGCACTCTCCCGGAGGTGCGTGCCTTTCTGCGTATCTTTCGCGGGTCGCCGGTACGCCGCACGGTCGCTCTCCGTCTTCAGCCCCACGCCGCATGTCCGCCCTGTTCTCGCCCCTCACGCTGCGCGGCCTCACGCTCGCCAACCGCGTCGGCGTCTCGCCCATGTGCCAGTACTCGGGCGTCGACGGCGTGGCCACCGACTGGCACCTCGCGCACCTGGGTGCCTTCGCCACGGGGGGCGCGGCGCTGGTGTTCACCGAAGCGGTCGCGGTGGTGCCGGAAGGGCGCATCTCGCCGCAGTGCCTGGGCATCTGGAACGACGAGCAGTTGCCGATGCTGCATCGCATCACCGACTTCCTGCTCGCGCAGGGCGCGGTGCCGGGCATCCAGCTCGCGCATGCGGGGCGCAAGGCGAGCACAACGCGTCCGTGGGAAGGACACAAGGCGGTGCCCCCCGAGGCCGGCGGCTGGAGCAACGTGGTGGCGCCGAGCGCGATCGCGTTCAACGCCGACTATCCGCAGCCGGTCGCGCTCACGCGTGACGAGATTCCGGGCATCGTGGACGGCTTCGTGACGGGGGCGCAGCGCGCCCTCGCGGCGGGCTTTCGCGTGGCCGAGGTGCACGCGGCGCACGGATACCTGCTGCACCAGTTCCTGTCGCCGCTGTCGAACACACGCACCGACGACTACGGTGGCAGCTTCGACAACCGCGTGCGGCTCACGCGCGAGGTGGTGCGTGGCGTGCGCGCGGTGTGGCCCGACGAGTGGCCGCTCTTCGTGCGGCTCTCCACCACCGACTGGGTGGAGGGCGGCTGGACGCTCGACGAGACGGTGCAGCTCAGCGCGCAGTTGCGCGAAGATGGCGCCGACGTGATCGACTGTTCGTCGGGCGGGCTGTCGCCGGCGCAGAAGATCGCGGTGGGGCCGGGGTATCAGGTGCCGTTCGCGCGGCGCGTGCGCGTGGAGGCGGGCGTGGCGACAGCGGCGGTGGGGTTGATCACCGAGCCGGCGCAGGCGGAGGCAATTGTCGCCGACGGCTCTGCGGACCTGGTGCTGCTGGCGCGCGAGATGCTGCGCAATCCGCACTGGGCGCTGCACGCCGCGCACGTGCTGGGTGGTGACGTGCGCTGGGCGAAGCAGTACGAGCGGGCGCGGCCGCGGTAGGCGCTACGCGCCGCCCAGCTTGAGGATGTGCTGCCACTCGGCGGCGGTCACCGGCACCACGGACAGCCGCCCGACCTTCACCAGCGCCATGTCGGCCAGCGCGGGGTCGGCCTTGATGTCGGGGAGCGCGACGGGGCGCGGGAGTGCGCGCACGGCCTGCACGTCCACCATGAACCACGTCGGGTGCGCCGGGTCGGAGTCGGGGTCGTGATACGCGTGTGACGCATCGAACGCGGTGTGGTCGGGATACCCCTCACGCACCACTTCGCAGATGCCCACGATGGCCGACGGTTCGGCGTTCGAGTGATAGTAGAACGCCAGGTCGCCGCGCCGCATGCCGTCACGCATGAAGTTGCGCGCCGCCGTGTTGCGCACGCTGTCCCAGCAGGTGGTCTGCTGCGGTGCGGCCAGCAGGTCGTCGAACGAGAACACGTCCGGCTCCGACTTGACCAGCCAGTAGCGCACTTCGCCCGGCGCACGCGGCGCGAACACCGCGGCCCACTTGCCCTGCTCGTACGGCGCCGACTGAGGCGGCTTCTTCGGCGTCGTGCGCGGCGCCTTCTTCGCCGGCATCATGGGCTTCTTTGCTGTCTTCTTCGCGGCGGCCTTCTTCACCGGCGACGTCTTCGCGGCGGCCTTCTTCGCGGCCGGCTTCGCGGTCTTGCGGGCCGGCATGGTCAGTGCGCGCAGGCGCAGCCGGCGCCGCAACCACCCTGCGGCATGGCCGGGGTGCCAGTCGTGCCCCCCGCCGCGCCATGCGTGAAGGTCACGAGCCCACCCGTGAGCACGCGGCGCACAGGCGCCCCCGACTCGGGGTGGGAGGTGAGCGGCGCCTCGGCCATCGACTGCCGCACTTCGAACCGCTGGGGCGCCTCACCCGGCGTGTGCGGGACGGTTTCGTAGACGTAGACGGGCATGTGTCGAAGATAGCCGCCCCGGCGTACATTCGCGCCATGCGCCCCCACCTCTCGCGCGCGGCCACGCGGACTCCGCTGCTCGTCACGCCCCTCGTCGCGCTCCTCGCCGCCGGCACCCCGGCCGCTTCCTCCGCACAGGCCACCCCGCAAGCCAACCTCCAGGCGCTCGCCGACTCGGTGTTCGCGCCGTGGAACTCGACGCACTCCCCCGGCTGCGCCGTGGGCGTGTCGCGCGCGGGGCGCACGCTGCTGGAACGCGGCTACGGCATGGCCGACCTGGCCGGCGCACGCGCCATCACGCCGACCACGATTCTCGAGTCGGGGAGTGTGGCCAAGCAGTTCACCGCCACCGCCATCCTGCTCCTCGCCGCCGACGGCAAGCTGGCCCTCGACGACGACGCGCGGAAATACCTCCCCGAGCTGCGCGACTACGGCCGCACCATCACCGTGCGCCACCTGCTCACGCACACGAGCGGGCTGCGCGAGTGGAGCAACCTCGTGGCGTGGCAGGGGTGGCCGCGTGGCACGCGCGTGCACACCAACCCGGACATGGTGCGCCTCATCGCCGCGCAGCAGGGGCTCAACTATCCGGTGGGCGATCACTACTCGTACACCAACTCCGGCTTCCTGCTGCTGCACGCCATCGTCGAGCGGGTGAGCGGCATGTCGTTCCAGCGCTTCACCCGCGAACGCATATTCGCGCCGCTCGGCATGCGCAACACGTCGTGGCGCGACGACTTCACGCGCATCGTGCCGGGGCTCGCACAGGCCTACGCGCGGCGCGGCACGGGGTGGGCCATCGACATGCCGGGCGACAACGTCGTCGGAGCAGGCGGCCTGTGGACCACCGTGGGTGACTGGCTCCTCTGGAACGAAGCGCTCACGAAGAAGACACTCGGCGCGAACGTGGTGGACTCGCTCACGCGCCGCATGCGCCTCACCAGCGGCCTCGAGATCGCCTACGCGCTGGGCGTCACGGTCACGCGCTGGCGCGGCACGACGGAAATCGCGCACTCGGGCTCGACCGCCGGCTACAGCACCTACCTCGCGCGCTATCCGGAGCTGGACAACCTCTCCATCGCCGTCATGTGCAACGCGGCCGGCGCCGGTGCCACGGCGTACACGCGGGCGCTGGTGGCGGGCATCGCGGGCAGTGCACTCACTCCCGTGGTGCCCAACGACACCGTCGCCACCGACCAGGCCGCGCTGCGTGCCTGGCGCGGCGTGTACGAGGACGGGTGGTGGCACGTGGTCACTCGCATCGACACCGCGCGTGGCGTGATGAGCGTGAACGGCACGCCCATTCGTGCGCTGCGCGACGGCACGTTCCTGCTGGGCGGTGTGCGCACACGCCTGCATGTCGACGACAAGGGCGTGCGGACGCTGCGCAGCGTCACCGGCGATGGCGACAGTGTCGTGGACACGTGGCGTGCCGCCGAGGTGGTGGTGCCCACGCCCGCCGACCTGGCGGCGTACGCGGGGCGCTACCGCAGCGACGAGATCGGCAACACGGTCACCGTGCGCGTGGACAACGGGCGGCTCTACATCGACCAGCGCGAGGGGCGCACCCTTGGCGCAACGCCCACACTGCGCGATGCGTTCGAGGCAGGCGGCTCGAGCCTCCGCTTCACCCGCGATGCCAAGGGGCGCGTGACGGCGCTGCACGTGGGCGAGGCCCGCATGTGGGACTTCGTGCTCACGCGACTGCCCGACGCGCCGGCTGCCTCTCGCGCTGGAGCGCGCAAGTGAACGGCGCCGCGAACGGCCGCATGAACGGCGCCGTCCTCATCACCGGCGCTGCCACCGGCATTGGCGCAGCCTGCGCGCGCACCTTCGCGCGCGACGGCTGGATGACGGGCATCTGTACGCTCGACGCAACGCGTGCCGAAGCCGAGGAGGTGGCGTCGGAGTGTCGCGCGCTGGGCTCGCCAGCCATGGTCGTCATCGTCGACGTGACCGACGACGCAGCCTGTCGTGCCGCGGCCGACAGCTTCGCCGCGGCCGCGGGCGGGCACATCGACGGGCTGATCAACTGCGCCGGCGTGACGCGTTTCGTGCCCCATCATGATCTCGAGGGGCTCCCCAGCAGCGAGTTCCGCCGCACCAACGACGTGAACGTGATGGGCACCTTCCAGATGATCCGTGCCTGCCGCGGCGCGCTCGAGCGCAGCGGTCGCGGCGCGATCGTCAACTACTCCTCCATCGCCGGCCTGTCGGGGGTGGGTTCGTCGGCGGCGTACGCGGCCAGCAAGGGCGCGGTCATTGCGCTCACGCTCAGCATGGCCCGTGCCTTGGCGCCGCACATTCGCGTCAACGCCATCGCGCCGGGCTACGTGGCGGGCGGACTCCCGAGCCGTGTGCTCGATGCCGACGCACTGGCCGCGGTCGAGACGAAGTATCTCGAGACGCAGCCCATGAAGCGGTTGCTCACCGTGGACGAAGTCGCCGCGCTCACGCACTTCCTGGTGGCGGGCCCCAGCGGCATCACCGGCGAGACCATCCGCATCGACAACGGGCTCCATCTCAATGGGTGAGTCGCCGCCCATCGGCTTCATCGGCACGGGGCTCATCGGCGGGCCCATGGTGCTGCGTCTCCTCGAGCAGGGGCGCGACGTGGTCGTGTGGAACCGCTCGGCCGACAAGCTCGCGCCGCTCGTGGCTGCTGGCGCCCGTGCGGCGGCCAGTGCGCGTGAGGTGGCCGAGCAGGCGCAGCTCGTCTGCCTCTGCCTCACCGACACGGCGGCGGTGGAGGACGTGGTGTTCGGCGCGCACGGCATGGCGCCGGCGCTGGGCAGCGAGCATCTCGTCATCGACCTGTCGAGCATCGCCCCCGATGCCACGGTACGCATGGCCACGCGGCTTCGCAGCGAACGCGGTGCGCACTGGCTCGACACGCCGGTGTCGGGCGGCGTGCCGGCGGCGCGCGCGGGGCGGCTCATCGTCTTTGCCGGTGGCGACGCCGCCGATGTGGCGCGCGCGGCGTGGGTGTTCGACGCGCTCGCGCAGCGGGTGACGCACATGGGCGCGCAGGGCGCCGGGCAGTTCACCAAGAGCTGCAACCAGCAGATCGTCGCCTGCAACCTCGCGGTCATCGCCGAGATGGTGGCGTTCGCCGAGAAGGCGGGGGTGGACGCGACGCGCCTGCCGGGCGCGCTGGCGGGTGGCTTTGCCGATTCACTGCCGCTCCAGATCTTCGGCCCGCGCATGGCCAGTCGCACGCACACACCGCCGCTGGGCGCCATTGCGACGTTCCGCAAGGACATCGAACAGGTCGTGCGGCTCGCGACCGATGTCGGTGCGGATGTGCCGGTGACCACCGCGGCGCTCGAGCGGTTCCGCGCGGCGTACGCGCGCGAGGATATCGGCGGCGCGGCGGATGTGTCGGCCATCGTGCGGCTGGTGACCGACGCGTGACGCGGTTTCGCTCGGCCACCATCCACGACGGCCTGCTGCGCGCGCCCACGCGCGGGTTCCTGCATGCACTCGGACAGAACACCGAGGAGATCGCGCGGCCGCACATCGCGGTGATTCACACGGGCGGCGAGATGAGCCCGTGCAACATGCTGCTGCGCGAGCAGGCGCTGCAGGCGAAGACCGGGGTGTACGCCGGCGGTGCCATGCCGCACGAGTGCCCCGTCGTGTCGGTGAGCGACGGCCTCGCCATCGCGCACGAGGGGATGCGCTGGTCGCTCGTGTCGCGTGAGCTCATCGCCGACAGCGTCGAGGCCACGACGGGCGCGCATCGTTGGGATGGCATCGTCGCGATCGGGGGCTGCGACAAGAACATCCCCGGGCTCCTCATGGGCATGGTGCGTTGCGATGTGCCGGCGGTGTTCTGCTTCGGTGGCGCAGCCATGCCTGGCCGCTTCGAAGGTGCCGACACGCACATCGGCGAGACGTACGAAACGGTCGGGCGCGTACTCGCCGGCGAGGCCACGGAGGTGGAGCTCGAAGCGCGGGTGCGGGCCTGCGTGCCCACCGGCGGGGCGTGTGCGGGGCAGTTCACCGCCAACACCATGGCGCTGGTGGCGGAGGCGCTCGGCCTCGCTCCCATCGGCCTCGCGATGGTGCCGGCGGTGTACAGCGCGCGACAGGCGGTCATGCGACAGGTGGGAGCGCAGCTCGCGGCGCGCGTGCGCGATGGTGGCCCCACCGCGCGCACCATCGTGACGCGCGAGGCGCTCGAGAATGCCTGCATGGTCGTGTCAGCCACCGGCGGCTCCACCAACGCGGCGCTGCACCTGCCGGCCATCGCGCACGAGGCCGGCATCGCGTTCACGCTGGCGGACATCGACGCGGTGTTCGCGCGCACGCCACTGCTGGCCGACCTCGCGCCGGGCGGTCGCTATCTCGCGCGGCATCTGCATGACGCTGGCGGCTCGGCCATGGTGCTGCGTACGCTGCTCGATGGCGGACTGCTGCACGGCCATGCGATGACGTGGACCGGCCGCACCATCGCCGACGAGCTGGCCGATGCACCGGCCTCCGATGGCACGGTGGTGCGCCCGGTGTCGTCACCGCGAGCGCCCACGGCCGGCGTGGTGGTGCTCACCGGCAACCTCTGCCCTGACGGCGCACTGCTCAAGGTGGCAGGGCTCGAGACGCTCGTGCACGAAGGGCCCGCGCGCGTCTTCGAGAGCGAGGAGGACGCGCTCGAATCGGTGCGCGCGCAGCGCTACACACTCGGCGACGTGCTCGTCATCCGCAACGAAGGGCCCCGAGGCGGGCCCGGCATGCGCGAGATGCTCGGCATCACCGCGCTGCTGTACGGACAGGGAGTGGGACAGCAGGTCGCGCTGCTCACCGACGGACGCTTCAGCGGCGCCACGCGCGGACTGTGCATCGGGCATGCAGGGCCCGAGGCGTACGTGGGCGGACCGATCGCGGTGTTGCGTGATGGAGACCGCATTCGCATCGATGCGCGGCCCGGTGTGCAGACGATCAGTGTTGCGCTGTCGGACGCGGAGCTGGCGGAGCGGCTGGCGGCCTGGACGCCGCGGCCGCATGTGTCACGAGGCGTGGCGCTCGAGAAGTATCGAGCGGTGGTGGGACCGGCGGCGCGGGGCGCGGTGACCTTCTAGGTCAGGTGGGACCGGCCGGCAGCGCGGGAAGACACATCGCGTAGACGTGCCAGCGTGTTTCGCCTGCCTTGAGTGGGCGTCGCTCGTTCACCATGGCTTCGGCGTCGGTGTTGAGCATGGGAGGACCAAACACGTTGAACAGGCAGTCGGCCTGCTCCATGCGGAAGCGCAGGCTCGCTTCGTTCGGCGCGTCCTTCGGGTCGGGTGTGCGCGTCCACCCTGCGGCACGCACCGCCTCGTAGAACGCCACAGCCTGTGGCTGCACGCCGCGTGTGGTGCCGCCGGCGGCGGTGATCTTGCACCCGGCAAGACGCTTCTTCGTGCGCCAGTCGTCGATCGTGTCGGGCTCGACGACGGCCACCAACTGTTGCGACTCGCGCAGGAATCGCTCAGCCGCCGTGCACAGGGGATGTACCGGCGGTTGCCACAGGAGGGCGAGCAGCAGCGGTGTCATGCAGGGAAACCTGCCAACCCGCGCCACTGCCCGCCACTCCAAAGTGCTGCGCCCTGAATCCTCCTTCCTGCTCCCTGCTTCCTCACCGCAGTTCCCTACCGCATCACCCTACCGCCGTCCGCGCGGCACACCCCGTCCCGCATTCACGATGATCGGTACCCCCACATAGCCGCGGTAGAACGGTGACCCCCAGCCGAGTGCGCCGTAGCCGTAGCCGAAGCCCGGGCCATAGAGTCCGTAGAACCACGGGTCGAAGTAGGGGTAGTTCGCGTAGCGCGCGCGCTTGTCGTCGGTGTTGGTGTGCACCTCGAGCGGCGCGACGGCCACGGCGGCGTTCCCCTGCACCTCCTTGCAGTTCCGCTTCTCGCGCTCGGCCTTCGCGACGAGTTTGTCGTCCACCCAGAGTTCGACGTCCTCCTTCGACTTCGACGTGAATTCCACCTGTTCGTGCGCCGCGAGCGCGATGTTGGTGCGTTCGCCGCTCTTCACGACACTCACCGCGGCGTTCACGGCGTTCGCGCCGTCGTTGCGCAGGATGAAGCGATCGTCGCACAACTGACCGAATGTGAGCCGCGCAACATCCGCGACCGCGCTGCGGGTGACTTCGCTGATCTGGGCGCCGGCGGGCGCCGCGTGCCACAGCAGGGCGCCAGCGGCCACTGCCGCGCGCACGAGCCGGGCACTTCCCCGGGTGTCTGCCATGCGGGACATGGCTCTCTCCTGCCTGCCAGTGCAGGCCTTGGTGGTGCAGGCGTCGCGCCGTGTGCGCGCCGTCCGTCACTGCAGTGACACGCAGCGCAACGGCGCACCCCATCTGTGCGTAGCGGAGCGGAGCCGCGCAGGAGGCACCGGCAACAGTAGATTCCGCCGCGACCCCTGCCGTTCGAGTCGTTCCGCCCCCGTCGTTTCCCTGCACGGAGTACGCGATGATGCTGCGACGTCTGTCCCTTCCCCTGGTGTTCCTGGCCGGCGCCTGCACACTGCAGCGCTCCACCCCCGGCGGCACGCCGGTGACGCACAGCGAGCCTGCGGCCACAGCGAGCAGCGCGCCCGGTGCGACCACGCGCGGACCGTCGGCCGATGATCACATGGCGCACATGGCCGCGGCTGATCTCGCCGCGCCCGTGCCCGGCGGTGTGTTCCGGCAGGATCTCAGCATTCCCGCGAGCAACAACGGCGCGCCCGAACGCCTCAAGGCCAGCAACCGGCATTCGGAGTGGGTGAAGATCGCCTCCGCGCCGGGCGCCACCGACTCCATCATGGCGTGGGTCGTGTATCCGTACAGCAAGACCTCGACGCAGAAGGCCCCGGTGGTCGTCGTCGTGCACGAGATCTTCGGCCTCTCGACGTGGGTGCGCGGCGTGGCCGACCAGGCGGCGGCCGACGGCTTCATCGCGATCGCGCCGGACTTCCTGTCGCGTGTGCGCGGCGGGCCGAGCAGCGAGGAGCTCTCGAGCGCCGATGCGCGCCGACTCATCGCCGGCGTGAATGCGGCGGAGAAGAACGCGGTGATCAACGCGGCGGCCAACTACGCGATGATGCTGCCGAACGCGACGCAGAAGTACGCCGTGATCGGCTACTGCTGGGGCGGCACTGCGGTGTGGGGACACGCGGTCAACGGAGGCGTGAAGGGCTTCTCCGGTGGCGTCGCGTTCTACGGGGCGCCGTACACGAAGGCGGGTACCCCGGCGACGGCCACGACGCCCGCCGTGCCCGCGACGGTCGACGCCGACTCGCTGGCGAAGATCAAGGCGCCGGTCATGCTCCTCAACGGCAGCGGCGACGCGCGCATCGGCGCGCTCATGCCGGCCATCGAGAGCACCATGAAGCAACTCGGCAAGACGTACACCGGCGTCAACTACGAAGGTGCCATCCACGGCTTCCTGCGCGCACAGGCCGATCCGATCACGCCGCGCGACACGACCGCCGCCGAGGCGGCACGCGTGGTCAACGAACCCGCCGCGAACCTCAAGGCCGCGAAGGACGGGTGGCCGAAGACGATTGCGTTCCTGCGGCAGGTGCTGAAGTAAGGCGCCTACTTGTGGGTGCTGAGCAGCAGGCTGGTCTCGCTCTGCGCCACACCCTTCACCTTGCCCACCTGCCGGAGTACATCGTCGAACTCCGGCAGGGTGTCGGTCGCAATCTCGGCGACGATGTCCCAATGCCCGTTGGTGGTGTGCAGCGCGCGCACCGCCGGAATGCCGCGCACCGCCGTGAGCACCATGTCGGCGTCGCCCTCGGTGCGGATCATCATGATGGCCCGCACGCGATGTGACTCGGCGTCGGCTGCCGTCCGCACCGTGAACCCCAGCAGCGCGCCGGTGGCCACCAGCCGGTCGATGCGATTCTGCACCGTGCCGCGCGAAACGCGTAGCTGCTTGGCGAGGGTCGCGACCGGCGTACGGGCATTCTCCCGCAGCAGGGCCACCAGCCGGGTGTCGAGGGCGTCCATGTACGCATAATGTCACTCATATTGTTCAAATAGCCATATTGGGACGCATTTCTGTGCATTGATTGTGCTTGTTGCTGACATGGCTCCCGGGGCATCGTGCATCCATGCCCAACGCGCCCGTCGACGCCCCGTCCGAGACAGACCTCCCCCGCGCCGTTCGTCTGATCGGCGTGCCCATGGACCTGGGCGCCAGCCGCCGCGGCGTCGACATGGGCCCCTCCGCCGTCCGATTGGCCGGTCTGGTGGCGCGCCTCCGCGCCCTGGGGCTCACCGTGGTCGACGACGGCAACGTCACCGTCCCCGATCGCGGCGCACTGGGCGACGACCCGGACGAGCGACTCCAGGCCATCACCGCCGTCTGCGCCGTGCTCGCCCAGCGCACCGCCGCGGCCGTCACGCGCGGCGAGATCCCGCTGGTGCTGGGTGGCGACCACTCCCTGGCCATGGGCAGCGTCGCGGGCACCGCCGCCGCGCTGCACGCCACGACACCGGCCGCCGGACTGCACACGTCCGGCCCGCACGGCGGGGTGGGCGCCCGCGTGGGGCTGCTCTGGCTCGACGCCCATGCCGACATCAACACCCCCGAGTCGAGCCTCAGCGGCAACGTGCACGGCATGCCCATGGCGCATCTGCTGGGCTACGGCGACGCGCGCCTCTCGCAGCTCGCCTCGAGCGCCGGCGCGCTCTTCCCCACCATCCTGCCGCAGCACGCGGTGTACGTGGGGCTGCGCGACCTCGACGACGCCGAGAAGCACATCGTGCGCGAACTCGGCATTCGCGCGTTCACCATGCGCGACATCGACGAACGGGGCCTGCGCGCCGTGATGGACGACGCCATGACGATCGCGTCCACCGGCACGGCCGGCGTGCACGTCTCGTGCGATCTCGACTGGATCGACCCGCGCGAAGCACCGGGTGTGGGCACACCGGTGCGCGGCGGCGCCACGCTGCGCGAGGCGCACCTCGCGATGGAGATCATACACGACAGCGGCGCACTGCGCGCCATGGATCTCGTCGAGGTCAACCCAATCCTCGACCATCGCAACACCACCGCCGAACTCGCCGCCGACCTCGTCGCGAGCGCCTTCGGCCGACGGATCCTCTGATGACGACCACCACGAACACGATGCCCCACACCATGTCGCACACCCGGTCGCACACCCGCACCGACGCGTTCATCGCGCAGGAAGAGGCGTTCGGCGCGCACAACTATCGCCCGCTCGACCTCGTGGTGGCCGAGGCGCAGGGCGTGTGGGTCACCGACGTCGAGGGGAAGCGGTACCTCGACTGCCTGAGCGCGTACTCGGCTGTCAACCAGGGGCACGCGCATCCGCGGCTCGTCGCGGCGCTCACCGCGCAGGCGCAGCGCGTCACGCTCACCTCGCGTGCCTTCCGCAACGATCAGTTGGGGCCCTTCAGCGAGGCGCTCGCACGCTTCTGCGGCATGGAGGCGGTGCTGCCCATGAACACCGGCGCCGAGGCGGTGGAGACCGCCATCAAGCTCGCGCGCCGCTGGGCCTATCGCGTGAAGGGCGTGGCCGATGGGGAGGCCGAGATCATCGCCTTCACCAACAACTTCCACGGCCGCACGACGACGCTCGTGGGCTTCTCCAGCGAGCCGTCCTATCGCGCGCACTTCGGTCCGTTCGCGCCGGGCTTCCGCCTGGTGCCGTTCGGCGACATCGCCGCCGTGCGGGCGGCCATGACGTCACGCACCGCAGCGGTGCTCATCGAGCCCGTGCAGTGCGAAGCGGGCGTCCTCTTCCCACCCGACGGCTTCCTGCGCGAGCTGGCCGCGCTGTGCGCACGCGAGGCGGTGCTGCTCATCGCTGACGAGATCCAGACGGGGCTCGGCCGCACCGGTGCGAAGTTCGCCTGCGACCACGAGGGCGTAACGCCCGACGTGTACGTGCTGGGCAAGGCGCTGTCGGGCGGCATGTATCCCGTGTCGGCCGTCGTGTCGTCGCGCGCGCTGCTCGACCTCTTCGAGCCCGGCTCGCATGGCAGCACGTACGGCGGCAATCCGCTGGGGTGCGCGGTGGCACGTGAGGCGCTGGCCGTGCTCGAGGACGAACAGCTCGTCGAGCGTTCGCGGGCGCAGGGCGCCGAACTGTTGCGTGCGCTGCAGGCGCTGCGGCACCCCGCCATCAAGGCGGTGCGTGGTCGTGGCCTGCTGTGCGCGATCGAGCTGCATGAACCGGCGCGCCCGTGGTGCGAAGCGCTCATGGCGCGCGGGGTGCTGTGCAAGGAGACGCACGGCACGGTGATTCGCCTGGCGCCGCCGCTGGTGATTGGCGACGCCGAGTTGGCGGTGTGCGTGGAGGCGTTGGAGGCGGTGTTCGGCGGCGCGTGACGAGGGGGGCTACGCGCTCAGCTCCGCCGCGTACGCCTCGAGCTGCGTGATGCAGGTGTTCCACCCGTCGAAGAATCCCATCTCCTCATGCTGCCGGCGCACGGCCGCATTGGGGTGGAGCACGCGCGCGGTGTAGTGCGTGCCGCCATCGGGTGCGTCGGCCAGCGTGATGTACGCCGTCAGCGGCATCCACGGAGCGTCGGCCGGACGCCACTCGTCGACCAGTGCCAGCGTCCACACGAGTCGTTCACCCTCGACGATCTCGAGGAACGCACCAGGGTTGTCGCTCATGCCGCCGTCGGGGCCACGCAGGATGGTGTGAAACGCGCCGCCCGGGCGCAGGTCGAAGGCGCGCACCTCGGTGGTCCACGGCGTCGGGCACCACCACTCCCGGAGATGCACCGGATCGGTCCACGCCTTCCACACCAGCGCACGCGGCGCGCGAATGGTGCGCGTGATGATGAGCGCGACGTCGTCGGCGGCGGGCGATGTGTGCGGCACTTCAGCGGGCATGACGGGACTCCGTGCGATGAAGGGATTCGGCGGCGTGATGCAAGCGCGTGGGTGTCTCGTGTACGGTGCGTGACGTGTACCGGGAGCCCAGTGACGGGAGCCGTACAACGGGAGCGCGACGGCGGGACGACGGATAGTACGCGCGCGACGAGCGGTGCGTGTCGAATGGTGCCAACCGCCTCGCGACGCCCCGGTCCACGCAACGCTTCCGCGTGTCGTGCTGTCACAGGGCCATGCGCAAATTCTCCCGCTCCGTGGCCGTCGGCGTTGCGCTCGCGGCCCTCTGCCCTGTTGTCTCCCTCGCGGCGCAGCAGCCGCCCGCGACCACGCCCCCCGCGACCACGGTGCCCGCGACAGCGGTACCCGCAGGTCCGCCGGAGACGCTCCGGGGACGCGTGACGTCGGATAGCGGCAAGATCGTCACCGGTGCCACCGTGTACATCACACGTGGTCCCGATCGACTTGTGCAGCAGGCGGTGACGAACGACAGTGGTCGATACGCCGTCACCTTCAATCCCGGGACGGGCGACTACCTCGTGGCGGTGCAGGCCACGGGGCTGCGCGGCGCACGACGCCGCGTGACACGCGTGGCCGACGAACGCGAGTTCACGGTCGACTTCGTCCTCGCGAGCGACATTGCCACGCTCGACGCGGTCAAGGTGCAGGCCTCGGTACCGGTGCGCGCCAGCACGGGCGTCAACGCCAGCACCCAGGAGACGGGCTCGAGTGAGCGGTGGCGCGAAGGCGTCGCGTCGGCCATTCCGCCCAGCGTCGCGGGGGACATCAACACCACCGTCTCGACGATTCCGGGCATGACCACGGGGCCCGGCGGCCCCACCATGCTGGGCGCGTCCTCCTCGAGCAACCTCACGACGCTCAACGGCATGGCGATGGGCGCCGCGAGTGTACCGCGCGCGGCGCGCGTCGAGACCCGCGTGACGGGTGCCACCTACGACGCCACCCGCGGCGGCTTCTCGGGAGCCAACATCGACCTCCGCCTCTCGCCGGGGTCGCGCGACTTCCAGAATCGCTCGGTGTTCTTCACGGGCGATGCCCCCGCACTGCAGGCCACGGACGCCATCGGGCGCGCGCTGGGACGCACCACCACCATGTGGCGCGCATCGGGGGGCATGGATGGGGAGCTGGTGCGCGGCGCGCTCACGTACAACGTGGCCGTCGACGGCTCGCGCACGACGCGCCCGCTCAACGACCTCACCGGCGCCAACCCGCTGGCGTACACCCTCGCCGGCGTCTCGCTCGATTCGGTGCAACGCGCACGCGCCATCGCCCAGCGCGCGGGGCTGCCACTCACCGTGAGCGGCCTGCCCACCGACGTCCGCCGCGATGCGCTGAGTGTGCTCGCGCGCTTCGACGACACACGCGACACCGCGTCGTCGCGATCGCTCACCATGTACCTCTCCGACACGCGCGGCGACCACGAGGGGACGGGCGCGCTCACCGCCCCCAGCGCCGGCACCGCCCGCGACGAGCGCGCCGCTGGCGCGATGCTCATGCTTGGCAAGTGGTCGGGCCCCGGCTTCAGCACGTACCTCGTGACGCGCTTCAACGCGTCGCTCACCAGCACCACGGCCGAGCCGTATCTCGATCGGTCGGCGGTCGATGTGCTGGTGCGCAACACCGCCGACGCCACCGCCCTCGACGCGGGCGTCACCAGTCTCTCGGTGGGCGGACGTGGCCAGGGTGCACTCGGCACGCGACGCTGGACCGGTGAGGCCAACCACGAATACCTGCGCAACATCAGCGGGCGCCGGCACCAACTCCGCGCCATTGCGTGGGGACGCGTGGACGGGCTCGATGCCGATGGCGGCAACAACGCCTTCGGGCGCTGGTCGTTCGCGTCGCTCGCCGACCTCGAGGCGGGGCGCCCGTCGTCGTTTGCCCGCACGATCGTCGACCCGGGGCGCGAGGGGCGCGCATGGAACAGCGCCGTCGCCGCGTCGCACACCTGGAACCCGAGCCGCTTCGTCTCCCTCATCTACGGCGCACGCATCGAGGGGAATGGCTTCCTCGACGCCCCGGCCGAGAACCCGGCGCTCGCACAGTCGCTCGGCGTGCACACGGGCGGGGTGTCGCCGCGCGTGCATGTGAGCCCGCGCGTGGGGTTCACCTACTACTTCAATCGCGGCGCGCGCAACGGGAACGGATCGTCGTTCAACAACTACGGCACCTGGTTCCGCTACCCCACGGGTGTGCTGCGCGGCGGCATCGGGGAGTTCCGCGACCTGTGGCGCCCGGACATCGTCGCCGACGCCGCGTCGCGCACCGGGCTCGCCGGCAGCACGCTTTCGCTGTCGTGTGTGGGCAGCGCGGTGCCGATGACCGACTGGGTGAGCGGCGCGACGCCGTCGCAGTGCGCCGACGGCAGCGGTGCGCTGGCCGAACGCGCGCCGTCGGTCACGCTGCTCGACCGTCGCTGGGATGCGCCGCGCAGTTGGCGCGCCAACCTCGACTTCAACACCACGCGCTGGGCGTTCATGCTGCGCCTTTCGGCGCTCGGCACCTACGATCTCAACCAACCGTCCATCGTCGACCGGAACTTCGCCGGCGCGTCGCGCTTCACGCTGGCCGACGAAGGCGGGCGTCCGGTGTTCGTATCGCCCGCGGCGATCGATACGCGCTCCGGCTTCCTGTCGGCGGCCGAGTCACGGCGCGATGCCGGGTACGGGCGCGTGACGCAGTTGCGCAGCGACCTGCGCGGCCGCGGCGGCCAGCTCACGGTCAACTTCGGCATGGATCGCTTCAACAGCCGCTGGAACGGCTGGCCGTTCCTGCAGGCCAACTACACGCTGCAGCGCATCGACCGGCAGGCCCGCGGCTTCGATGGCGCAGCGCTCGGCGATCCGTCGCTGGTGGAGTGGGCGCCGGCCGCGAGCGACGCCCGGCATGTGTGGATCCTGCAGGCGGGGCACAGCGGCAAGCTGGGCACGCTGTCGGTGTTCTCGCGCTTCCAGTCGGGGCTCCCCTTCACGCCGCTCGTACAGGGGGACGTGAACGGCGACGGCCGTGGTGGCGACCGCGCGTGGGTGACGGCCCCGGCGCAGGTGAGCGACCCGCGCCTCGCCAGCGGCCTGCGCGCCATCGAGACGTCGGGGAGCACCATCGCGCGCGACTGTCTCGCGGCCTCCATCGCGCGCCCGGGCGCCCGCAACGCCTGCCGCGGCCCGTGGACCCGCACGATGTCGGCGAGCTGGCAGCCGCCGCTCAACTTCGCGTCCACCAACTGGCGCAACCGCATCGTGATGAACGTCTTCGCCGACAACATCCTGGGCGGGCTCGACCAACTGCTGCACGGCAACGACAAGCTGCGCGGGTGGGGCGGGGTCGTCACGCCCGACCCGGTGCTGCTGGTACCGCGGTCGTTCGACCCGGTGGCGCGTCGCTTCGGGTACGACGTCAATCCGCGCTTCGCCGAGACGCGCCCGTCGCGCTCGAGCTGGCGGGAGCCCTTCCGCATCACGATCGACGTCAACGTGCGCCTGCACACCGACTTCGACCTGCAGAGCCTGCGCCGCGCCATCGAGCCGGTGAAGGTGGCCGGCAAGTGGGAGCGGCGTGGCGAGGACTCGCTGCTCACGCTGTACCTGCGCCGCACCTCCAGCATTCACCGCGCGCTCGTGTTCGAGGCGGATTCGCTGTTCCTCTCCGCGGCGCAGATCGAGCAGTTGCGCCAGCGCGACTCGGTGTTCGGCGCGCGCGTGCGCGACCTGTATCGCCCGCTCGCGCAGTTCCTGGCCGCGCAGCCCGACGGCGTGGCGTCGAAGGTGGCCCTCGACTCGGTCAAGGCGACCACGAAGCGCTACTGGGAGCTCTTCTGGGAGCAGCCCGAGATCGCCGGGCCCATCATCTCGCCCGAGCAGCTCGCCGTCTTCCCGATGCTCAAGGACATGATGAACACGACGCCCACGCAACGAAAAGGCAGTCAGTGGTTCTTCGGGTCGAGTGTGCCGCTGGTGCACAGTGCGGCGCAGGTGCGGAAGCAGTGAACTGCTGACCACGGGAGCGGGACGACGGGAAGGGGACTACGGGAGCGGGACGGCGGGACGACGGCGAACGCGGTAGCGACGGGGTACCGCGTACCACCCGTGGTCACCGTTGTCCCGCCGTCCCGCTCCCGCCCATCGCTCCCGTGATTCCGCTTCCGTCGTTGGCCGTCTCAATCCAGCGCCGCACCCTGCGTATCCGGAATGAATGTCCACGTCGCCGCCGCGAGCAGATAGGCAGCACCCGCCACCGCGAACGCCACGCCGAAACCCTGGCTCGTGGCGAGGGTGCCCACCGTGAAGGGCGCCGCGGCGCTCGCGATGCGGCCGATGTTGTAGGTGAAGCCCTGCGCAGACGCGCGGATGGCCGTGGGGTACAGCTCCGCCGTGACGGCGCCGAAGCCGCTGTAGAAGCCCGTGCCGAAGAACGCGACGAAGGGGCCGAGGAGCAGCAGCCACAACGGGTCACGCAGGGACCCGTACAGCGGCAGCAGTACGCTCGCGCCCAGCAGGTAGGTCACGTACACCGGCTTCCGGCGCAGCACGTCGGTGATGTACCCGAACGAGATGTAGCCGAGCCACATGCCGAGCTGCATGAACACGACGAGGCGCGACATGGTTTGCGGCGTGAGACCGATGCCGCCCTGCGCGACGGGGAGCGACAGGTATGCGGGGATCCACCCGTTCATCCCCCACCAGCCGAACAGCGTGCAGGCGTTCATGACCGTCACGGCGACGGTGCGCGGCAACAGCGGCTGGCGGAAGATGTCGAGGAACACGGCGCGTCGCGCGCCATGCGATGCCGGTGTGTCGAGGGCAGGCTTGGGCGCGGCGCCGCTCGCGCGCTCCGCCTGCAACGCACGCCACCGCTCGGGCTCTTCCACGTTGCGGCGCACCCACAGCACGAACAGCGCGGGGAGGATGCCGACGAAGAACACCGCGCGCCAGCCGTAGCGGGGCAGCACGATGCCCACCGTGGTGGCCGCCCCGGCGAAGCCGATGGCCCACGCACTCTGCATCCAGGCGAGTGCACGCCCGCGCGAGTGCGGCGGCCACCACTCGCTCACGAGCGCCGCGCCGCTGGCCCACTCGCCCCCCATGCCGAGCCCCAGCAGCGCGCGGAAGAACGCGAACTGCCAGAAGGTCTGCGACAGGCCACAGAGCGCCGTGAACACGCTGTAGAGCAGTACGCTGCCCATGAGCGCGCGCGTGCGCCCGAACTTGTCGGCCACCCAGCCGAACAGCAGACCGCCCGCAGCACCGCCCAGCAGCGTGATGCTCCCCAACGCGCCCGCCTGGGCCTTGGTGAGCCCCAGCTCGGCGATGACCGCCGCGAGCGTGAGCGAGAAGAGCATCACGTCGAAGGCGTCGAGTGCCCAGCCGAGCGCCGCCGCGACGAGTGCGCGGCGCGGTGCGGGTGGGGCTTCGCGCCACCAGCCGAGCAGACTTGGGGGGGAAGGCATGGGGGCTAAGGTACTACGGGAGCGGAACAGCGGGAGCGGAACCACGGGAGCAGATCCAGCGGAACGACGGGTGGCGCGGGAGGTACGGGGTGCCGTCGTCCCCGTGGTTCCCGTCGTCTCGCCGTCCCGCTCCCGTGGTTCCGCTCCCGTGGTTTCGCTGCCGTCGTATGCATCAAACAACGAGGGCCCCGGCATCGCCGGGGCCCTCATTCCACATCAACCGCCCGCGCTTACCGATTGAGCGTATTGTCGAGGAACGGACGGTTGGTCGCCGTGCCCGTGGCGGAGATGGTCATGTCGCCACGCAGCGTGATGGTGTACACACGCCCCGCCAGGAAGCTGACGTTGGTGCGTGGCACCGTGGTGGTGGTCGACGTGCCGATGCGGCCGCTGAGGTTGTACACCCCACCATCGACCGCCACGAACGCCGTGCCGCTCTTGTACGGCACCGCCGCCCCGATGGGGGAGTCGGTGAGCGTCACGGTGTTGCTGATGACGAGTGCCATGGGCTGCGAGTTCGGGCTCGCGTTCACGAAGCGCACGTAGGCCTTCGCGTAGTCGAAGGCCGCGGGATACGCGTCCTCGATGATGAACCCTTCGACGGACTTGGCGGTGGCGTTGTAGAAGCCGCTCAGGTACACCGAGTAGGCCTTGCCATTCTCGAGCGTACCCGGCACGGTCGCCACCACGAGGTCCTTGTCGACCGTTGCGGCGATGCGGCCGGTGAAGCTGTACTGCCCGCCCGGGAGCTCCGAGTAGAAGCCACCCAAGCCGACGCTCCCGTAGGCGACGCCGTTGGTGGATTCCACACCGGTGGTGGACGAGATGGCCGTCACCTTCGCGTCGTTGGCGTAGAAGTTCACGCTCGGCGCGTTGATGCCGAAGTTGAAGAACTTCACCCGCGACGCAGTCACGGGGCTCGTGATGTCCTCGATCTGCACCGCGTTCTTGTCACACGCGGTGAGCAGGACAGCGCCGAGCAGGGCAGCGCGGAGCGCCGCAATGGATCGGATCGTCTTCATCATCGGTTACGGTTGGGTGATCCAGAGCGGCTTCGTATGGAAGTCGAGCGCCAGGCCGCCGATCACGTCGAGGCCGGCACGATTCCACACGTACTCGGAGTTGTATCGCGGGCGGATGCGCTGCACGACCTTGCCGTTGTTGTCCGGGTGGAACACGACCGGCGGCGTGAAGCCGGGGAACACCTGGCGGCCGGCATCCGGGTCGATGGCCGTGTAGTTGTAGCGGCGGAGGTCCATCCACGTCTCCACCTGCGCCCATCCGAACTGCGCGATGTACTTCTGCGACATGATGTGGCTGATGGTCAGCCCCGCCGGGGTCGCCGGAATCACCGCCGTCTGCGCGAGGAAGGCACTCTTTTCCGCCGCGGAGATCTGCGTGGGCGTCTGGCCGTCATCGACGTTGCGCGCGTTCACGAAGTCGATGTGCGACGACACGCCATTGGTGTAGGCCTGCAGCGCCAGTGCCCGGTTGCCGCTCTTGAACGCGGCTTCCGCCTTGATGAACTGGAGCTGCGCGTACGTCATGATCGGGAAGCGCGCCTTGTCCGCGAACAGGTAGCGCCCGGGCTGACCCGCACCGGCCGTGCCGACGTAGCCCCAGAAGTTCTGTGGGAGCTGTGCGGCCGGCAGCGCACTGACACCGGAGTTGATGTCCCAGCCGCGGTACTGACCGTCAGGCGACGGCGACAGCATGCGGCTGAGGCGCGGGTCGACCACGCCACCGAACACCGTGCCGTTGAGCAGGCCGAGCGCGAAGTTCGTCTGCCGGTAGCTGTTCAGGTTGCCGCGACGCGGCCCCCAGAAGTTCGCGTCCGCGTTGTCCGCGCTGGTGCCGCTGTACGGCATGAGCGCGTCGTCGGCGTTGCCGGTGAACGACAGGTCGACGGCGGCGATGACGTCGGCCGGCTTGTAGCTGGCCTTGTTCGAGAAGTGGTTGAGCGCCATGGCCTTGAGGCCGTAGGCGAACTTGAGCCACTTCACGCGATCGCCGCTGTAGATGCGGTCATAGCGCGACAGGTACGCCGAGTTCACCGCGCCATCGGTGCGCTGCAGGTTCTTGATGGCTTCGTCGCACAGGCGCAGGACCTCCTGGTACGCGAACTCCTGCGTGTCGTAGTCGAACGCGAACCGCGTCTGGTCGAAGGCCTGCTTGATGATGAGCTCACCGTGCACGTCGGTGACCTTGAGCCAGCCCCACGCCTTCACGGCCTGCGCGATGCCGAGCAGGTCCCAGCGCTCCTCCGCCTCGGCCTTGTTCGTCATGTCGACGAGGTTCTGGCCGATGCTCCAGTACACGTCACGCCAGAGCTGCCCGCCGTTGTCCGACGTGGGGTCGTACCCCATGCGGTCCCAGGTGCTGGCGGTCGTGGACCCCGAGGGGAGCGTCCAGTTCTGGACGTAGCGGCCGATGAAGCGGCCGTCGAACTGCTCCGACGTCGCCATCCAGTGCAGGATGGGCGGCAGGTACAGGTTCGGCGAGACCGTCTGCGGCGCGTTCGGATTCTCGTTGACGTCGAGGAAGTTCTGGCAGCCGGCGGCGAGGCCCGCCACCGTGGCCACCACGGCCCCGCGACGCAGGGTGCGAATGAAGGAAGATGTCGATCGCATGGTTCAGTACCCCAGCGTGAGGCCGATGGAGATGCCGCGCGGCATGGGGAAATTGCCGTAGTCGATGCCGGCCGCACCGGAGCCACCGACGGCCGCCGTGTTGCCGTTCACGATCGGATCGAGACCGGAGTAGTTGGTGAAGAGCAGGAGGTCGTTGGCGCGCACGAACACGCTGGCCCGGCGGGCCTTGAGCCACGTGGCCGGCACTTCCGCGCGCACCGTGATGTCGCGCAGGCGCACCCAGTTGACGTCCTTCTCGATGAACAGCTCCTCGCTCATGCCGGTGTAGAAGCCCGGCTGCACCATCGGGATGACCTGGATGGTGTTCACCGTCGGCGTGGCGCTGTTCTCCTTGCCGTCGCGGAGCACACCGGCCACCACCCGCGGCTGCTCGCGGTCGAGCGTGAGCGGCGTGAGGCCGCGCGCCGTGAGGAAGTGCTGCGTCGCGTTGAGCACGTCACCACCGCGACGGAAGTCCCACGTCATCGTGGCCGTGAAGCGCCGGAACTTGAAGTTGTTCGTCACGCCCATCGTCCACAGCGGCGTGCGGTCGTAGCCGCCATCGACGAAGTTCGTGTTGCGCACCGGCAGGCCGGTGGTCGGGTCGATGATGAGCTTCCCCTGGTTGTTGCGCAGGTAGAAGGTGCCCGTGAGCGCGCGGGTCGAGAGGCCCGGCTGCACACCGTTACGGACGTTGCCATACAGCCACGTGTCCGACACGTACGACTCGGGGAGCGCGTTGGGCAGCGCCACGACCTTGCCGCGGCTCTGGTCGTAGTTGGCCGTGATGTCCCACGTGAAGTCGGCCTTGCTCACCGGCGTCATGCGGGCCACGAGCTCGACACCGACGTTCTTCGTCTGCGCACCGTTCAGGTTGAACAGGATGAAGCCGGTGCCGTACGACCCGCGGATGTCGTTGACGATCTGGTCCTGCGTGATCTTGCTGTAGTACGTCGCGTCGAGGCCGAGGCGATCGTCGAGGAAGCTGAGCTCGATGCCGCCTTCGCTCGACTTCGCGAACTCGGGCTTGAGCAGCAGGTTCGGGCCGGTGAAGCCGTAGCCGTATCCGCCGCCGGTGGTCGTCTTCGACTCGAGGCTCGGGCGATACGCGTACGGGCGCGCATCCTTGCCGACCTCGGCGTACGACGCGCGCACCTTGCCGGTCATGAAGCTCTTGAGCCCCGAGAACGCCTCGGAGAAGATGAAGCTCGAGTTGATCGAGGGATAGAAGAACGAGTTGCGCTCGACCGGGATGGTCGACGTCCAGTCGTTACGGCCGGTGACCGTCACGAACCAGTAGTCGCGGAAGCCGAGCTGCGCCTGCCCGAGCGCCGACACCACGCGCCGCTGCGAGATGGTGGTGCGGGCGAAGCGGGTCGCGATGTCGGTATTGTTGATCGAGATGAAGTTCGGGTCGAGGAAGTTGCGGCCGCTCTCGGCGTTGACCGTGAACTTCTCGTCCTTGAGCGCATGACCGGCGAAGCCGGAGACGCTGAACCCGCCACCGATGTCGATCGGGTTGACCTTGAACAGCGTCTGCGTGTTGATGTTGCGCGTCACGTCCACGGCGTTGTCCAGGATGCCGTTGTTGGCAAAACCCAGCGCGCTCTCCGGGTGCCGCATGACGATGTTGTTGTTCGTGTAGTTGTCGACACCGATGTTGGCGGTGATCGAGCCCCACGAGAACGGCGTGACGGTCAGGCCGAGGTTCGGGTAGAAGCGCGTCGTGCGCCCCTGCTTCAGGTTCTTGTTGACGCTGAAGTACGGGTTGTCGGTCTCACCGTTCTGCGCCAGCGCCGTGACGCGGCG
Source organism: Gemmatimonadota bacterium (assembly GCA_020161135.1). Taxonomy (GTDB): domain Bacteria; phylum Gemmatimonadota; class Gemmatimonadetes; order Gemmatimonadales; family Gemmatimonadaceae; genus Gemmatimonas. The sequence continues at coordinate 387,634 of JAIUOB010000001.1, forward strand.
GCGCGTGCCGGCCGGCGACAGGTAGTCCTGCGCGTTGTCGGTCTGCGGCCAGAGCAGCAGGCCGAGCAGCGGACCACCATCGCCCTTGAGCGGCTGGTTGTCGTCCGACTGCGAGTACAGCATCGACAGGTCGGCCTTGAGGTACTTGTTGATCTGCGCGTTCGACGCGCCGGTCAGGTTGATGCGCTGGAAGTCCGAGTTGGGCACCACACCGAGGTTGCGGTTCAGGTTGCCCGAGATGCGGTAGCCGATGCGGTTGTCGCTCGTGGCCCCGCTGAACGTCAGCACATGCTGCTGTGAGAGCGGCGCGCGGAAGAAGCCGTCCACGTTGTTGAAGAACTCGGTGCCCGCCGCGTACGGGTTGCCGAAGTACTGGAACGAGCCCAGCGCGCTGCCGTTGAGCGACGTCGGCCCGTACACCTGCTGCAGCTCGGGCTGCGCGCGCACGTTGTCGGTGCGCACCCAGTTGTTGTACTCGAGACCACCGGTGCCGGCCTTGCCGCGCTTGGTGGTGATGACGATCGCGCCGTTCGCGGCGTCGATGCCGTAGAGCGCCGCCGCCTCGGGACCCTTGAGGACGACGAGCGTCTCGATGTCCTCGGGGTTGATGTCGGCCGCGCGGTTCGTGAAGTCGAGGCCGCGGTTGCTGAACGCCGTCGCCGAACCCGGCGCGTCCGACGCCAGCACGCCCGTGTTGAGCGTCTTGTTGTCGAGCGGCAGGCCGTCGATGACCATGAGCGGCTGGTTGCTGCCCGAGATCGAGCTCACACCGCGAATGGTGATGGAGGTCGACGACCCCGGCACACCCGAGGAGCTCGTGACTTCGACACCGGCCACGCGACCGGCGAGCGCGTTCACGAAGTTCTCACGCCCCGTCTGCGCGACGTCCGCGCCCTGCACCGTCTGCTGCGCGGTACCGAGCGAGCGCTTCACCGCCGTCTGGCCGAGCGCTGTGACGACCATGGCGTCGAGGTTGGTCGCGTTCTTCTCCATCGACACGTTGATCGCGTTGTCCGCGCCCACCGTGCGCTCGACCGGCAGGTAGCCGATGAGACGGTACACCAGCACCTGTCCGGTGCTCGCGCGAATGGAGTAGAAGCCGTCGTTGTTGGTCTGGGTGACGTCGGGCGTGCCGCGCACACTCACCGTGACACCGGAGAGTGGAGCGTTCGCGTCGCGTGTCACCCGTCCCGTGATGGTCCGCGGCTGCGCGGCCAGCGGGAGTGCCCCGAGGGCAGACCCCAACAGCAGGGCCAGGAGTCGTCGAGTGTGCATGAAGCGGTGCCGAAAGGGAGGGTTGCGGCAGGGCGGGAAGGTTTGCAACAAGCATACATAATCTGTCGGAACACCCCCGTGTCAAATCGCTGGCGCCTCAGTGGCGAGAGAAGGACCCTGCGATGACACATGGCGCGGGTTACGATTCCCGTCGATGACTTCCGCCCAGACCACCACCGCCGTCACGCCGCGCGCACCCGCGATTCCGCTGCCCGCGACGCCGCCCACCCTGCCACGCCGCGTCCTCGTCACGGGCGGCGCCGGCTTCATTGGCAGCGCCCTGGTCTGGGCGCTCAACGAGCTGGGTGTCACGCAGATCGTCGTCACCGACCGGCTCGGCCAGGACGAGAAGTGGCGCAATCTCGTCCCACTGCGCTTCGAGGACTATCTCGAGGCCGACGAGCTGCTCCCCGCGCTCGACCGCGACGCCCTCGGCGCCTTCGATCTGGTGCTGCACCTCGGCGCCTGCTCTGCGACCACCGAGACCGACGCCAGTTTCCTGGCCACGAACAACTTCGGCTACACGAAGCACCTCGCCCGCTGGTCGCTCTCGCGCGGCGTGCGATTCGTCTATGCGTCGAGCGCCGCGACGTACGGCGACGGCACGGCGGGCATGGACGACCAGGCGAACGACCCGGCCTCCCTTGCGCGCCTCCGCCCCCTCAATGCGTACGGCTGGTCCAAGCACGTCTTCGACCAGTACGCCGCCCAGGCCGGCTTCCTCAAACGCGTCGTGGGGCTCAAGTACTTCAACGTCTTCGGCCCCAACGAGGCGCACAAAGCCGACATGCGCTCCCTCGTGCACAAGGCCTACGGGCAGGTGCTGGAGACGGGTCGGGTCCGCCTGTTCCGGTCGCACCGCCCCGACTTTGCCGACGGCGCCCAGCAGCGCGACTTCCTGTATGTGAAGGACGCCATCGCCATGACGCTGCACCTGGCCATGACGCCATCGGCAGGCGGGCTCTACAATATCGGAGGCGGCGTCGCCCATCGCTGGCTCGACCTCACCGACGCCCTGTTTCGGGCCATGGATCGCGAGCCGGCCATCGAGTTCATCGACATGCCGGAGTCGCTGCGCGCCAAGTACCAGTACCACACCCAGGCCGACATCGCGAAGCTCCGCGCGACGGGGTACACGGCGCCGGTCACCCCGCTGGCCGACGCCGTGGCCGACTACGTCCGGGTCTATCTGAACGGCGACCGCCGACTCGGCGACTGATGGCGGACGGCCGGGAGCGGTCGAGGGGGTCCCTCGCGGCTCGCATCGCGACCGTGGCCCTCCTCGCTGCCTGTGCCGCCCCGCCCGCCGCGGAATCGCCGGTGACGGCCGCCCCCCCGCTGCGATGGGGAGGCGACGCCGAGGGAGGCGCCCCCTTCGTCGAGGCCGATCCGGCCAACCCGACGCAGGTGCGCGGCTTCGACGTGGAGATCGCCGAGGCGATGGCGAAGGGGCTGGGCCGGCAGGCGCAGTTCACGCAGGTGGCCTGGGGCGCGATCGAGGCGTCGGTGGCGCGCGGCGACGTGGACGTGGGGATGTCCGGCCTGGAAGACCGCCCCGCCCTGCGCGCGCGCTTTGCCGTGAGCCTGCCGTACTTCGCGTTTCGTGAGGTGCTCGCGGTGCGTCCGGCGGACCGTGCGCGCTTCACGACGCTCGCGTCACTCGCCGGGCGGCGCGTGGGCACGCTGGGCAACACGCTCGCCTACACGCTGCTGCTCGAGGCGCAGCGACAGCACGGCGTGGTACCCGTGTCCTACGACGACGATGTGCACCCGTACACCGATCTGGTCGACGGGCGGCTCGATGCGGTGCTGCTCGACCATGTCATCGCCGAGCGTGCGGTGCGACGCACCGGTGGTTTCGTGGTGCTCCCCGACGCGGTGGGAACGGGGCGCTATGTCGCGGTGTTCGCGGCGCGCGACCGTGCGCTGCGCGACTCGGTGGATGCGGTGCTGCGGGCCCGCATGACCGACGGCACGCTCGCGGACATCTACACGCGCTGGGGGGTCATGGACAGCGCGCAGGGCGCGTTCCTGCGTGCGATGGTCGATTCGCTCGGCGGGACGACCGCAGGCGCGGCGGCCGGTGCGTCGGTGTCGCCCGCTGCGTCGACTCCTGCCGCATCGCCCGCGCACAGCGGAAGCGCGAGAGGTGCCACGGACGCACTGCGCGCGTATCTGCCGGCGCTGCTGCGTGGCGCACTGCTCACCCTCGCGGTGTCTGTGGCGGCCATGCTGCTGGCGGTGCTGCTGGGCAGCGCCATCGCGGCCGGGCGCGTCTACGGCGCTCCGCCGCTGCGCGGCGCGCTCACGCTGTACGTCGAGGTGGTGCGGGGCACGCCGGTGTTGCTGCAGCTCTTCGTGCTGTACTACGGGCTGAGCGGCGTCGTGCGGCTGCCGGCACTCGCCGCGGCCATCCTTGGCCTCGGTCTCAACTACGCCGCGTACGAATCGGAGATCTATCGCTCGTCGCTGCTGGCCATTCCCCGTGCGCAGCTCGAGGCCGCGCGCACACTGGGGTTGTCGGAGTGGCAGCTCTTTCGCCTGGTACGCGCGCCGCAGGCCTTCCGGCTGGCGCTCGCACCCATGACCAACGATTTCGTGGCGCTGCTCAAGGATTCGTCGCTCGTGAGTGTCATCACGGTGGTGGAACTCACGAAGCAGACGGCCATCTACGCCACGAACGTGGGGAGCTGGCTGGTGCCCGGGCTCCTGTGCGCCGCGCTGTACCTCGCGCTGTCGCTGCCGCTGGCGCGCATGGCGCGGCGGTTGGAGGGGCGATGGAGCCACTGAACGGCGCCGCGCTGCGCATGGTGGGCGTCCGGCTGGCCCGCGCGGGGCGCGAGGTGCTGCGCGATGTCACGCTCACCGTGGCGCCAGGCGAGGTGTGCGTGCTGATGGGCCCGTCGGGCGCGGGAAAGTCGACGATTCTGCGCATCGCCGTCGCGCTCGAGCCGTTCGATGCCGGCGCGGTGCAGGTGGGTGCTGCGACGTTGCGGCCGGGCGCGCTGCCACGCGAGTCGGCGCTGCGTGCCCTGCGAGCCGCGGCGGGCATGGTGTTCCAGCAGCACGCGCTGTTCGCGCACCTCACCGCGCTGGAGAACGTGACGCTGGCGCCGGTGCATGCGGGAGGACTCGACGTCGCCGAGGCGACAGCGCGCGCGCGTCAGTTGCTTGCGTCGCTCGATGTGGCGCACCGGGCCGATGCACTGCCGCACGAACTGTCCGGCGGCGAAGCGCAGCGCGTCGCCATCGCCCGCGCGTTGGCGCGGGACCCGCAACTGCTGCTGCTCGATGAACCGACCGCCGCGCTGGACGCCGAACGGAGAGCCGCGCTCGCGGCGACGCTGCGCGCGTTGGCGAAAGAGGGACGCGCGCTGCTGCTCACCACGCATGATCGTGGGTTTGCAGAGGAAGTGGCGGACCGCGTCCTCGAACTTCGAGAAGGACGAACTGCGTGAGCCACAACGGCGGGAGCGCGTGACGCGACAGGCTGCACGGCGTGAGCAGGACAGGCTCGACGGCGTGGGCGGTTCAACAACGGAAACCACGGAAGCGGGTCCGCGACCGCCGTCGAGCCTGTCTCGCTCACGCGGTGCAGCCTGTCGCCCCACTCCGCTCACGCAGTTCCGGCTCACGCCGTCCGCAGTCCCGCGCTCACGCAGTTCCGGCTCACGCCGTTCGCAGTCCCGCGCTCACGCAGTTCCGGCTCACGCCGTTCGCAGTCCCGCGCTCACGCAGTTCCGGCTCACGCAGTCCGCAGTCCCCGCGCAAAGGCGTAGACGCGTCCGTACTCCTCCGCCGCTCTCGTCCACGAGTGATCTTCGCGCATCCCGCGGGTGCGGAGGATCTCCCAACTCTCCCGCGCGCGGTACGTCGTGAGCGCCCGCGCGATCGCGTCCCTCAGGTGCGCGACCTCGAACGGGTGAAACCGGAACCCATTGCCGTCGAAGCCCTCGCGGACCGTATCGGCCAGCCCTCCGGTCGCGCGGACGATGGGGACACTCCCGTACCGCAGCGCGATGAGTTGACCCAATCCGCACGGTTCGAATCGCGACGGCATCACGAAGGCATCGCTGCCCGCGTAGATGCGCTGCGCGAAGGCGGCGTCGAAGCCGATGCGAATGGCACAGCGGTCGGGGAACCGCGCGCCGACATACCGGAATGCATCCTCGAGGTCCTGCTGTCCGGTGCCCAGCAGCACGAGTTGTGCGTTGGTCTGCTCCATGAGCCACGGCAGCGCCCCGTGCAGGAGGTCGAACCCCTTCTGCTGCACGAGGCGTGAGACGACGCCGAGCAACGGGCGATCGGCATCGACCGTGAGGCCGCACTCGGCCTGCAGCGCCGCCTTGCACGCTGCCTTGCCGCTCACATCGTCGGCCGTGTAGGGCGCGACGAGATGACGGTCGGTGGCCGGATCGTACAGCGTGGTGTCGATGCCGTTGAGGATGCCGACCACGCGGGACCCGCGGTGCCGCAGCAGGCCATCGAGCCGCTCCCCGAACTCCGCCGTGCGGATCTCCTGCGCATAGGTGGGACTCACCGTCGTCACCACATCGGCGTGCAGGATGCCGCGCGCCATGCAGTTGAACGTCCCGCCGATGCCGGGCCCCATCCCATTCTCCACCAACCCGTACTCACCGAGCCCGGTGAGGCCGAGCACCTCCGGCGCGACCTGTCCCTGATACGCGAGGTTGTGGATGGTGAACACCGTCGCGACGTGCCCGAACGTGTAGGCATGCCGCGTCTTCATGTAGTTGATGACGAGGGCCGCGTGCCAGTCGTGCGCATGCACCAGGTCGGGGTTCCATCCCTCCACCTCGCGCAGGTACTGCATGGTGTCCAGCACGCCCCGTGCGAACAGGATGAAGCGGCGATGGTCGTCGGGTTCGCCGTACACCTGCCCGCGTTCGAAGGCCGCGGGGATGTCGAGGAACAGCAGGGCGGTGTCGTCCACGCCGCGCCACACCCGCAGCTCCTCCGCCCGATCACCCAGCGGCAGGAAGCCGGCGGCGACCGGCCCGGTCATGGGGACCCCCCGTTCGCGCAGCGCGCGGTAGCGCGGCATCACGACGCGCACGTCATGGCCGGCGGCACGCAGGGCGGCGGGGAGCGCACCGGCCACATCGGCCAGTCCACCGGTCTTCACATAGGGGGCCGCCTCGGCGGCGACGAAGAGGACGCGCATGGGCGAACCTTACGCCGCGCGGGTACGCAGCGCAAAATGCACGGAACCCGCCTTCCGGAGCGAATTCCCGCATGACCCCGAACAACCGCGGCATCCTGGCCCGCAACGCCATGGCCTATGTGCTCGCCGGGGGGCGTGGATCGCGACTGTACGAGCTCACCGATCGCCGCGCGAAGCCGGCCGTGTACTTCGGCGGCAAGACGCGCATCATCGACTTCGCGCTGTCCAACGCCATCAACAGCGGCATCCGGCGCATCGGCGTGGCCACGCAGTACAAGGCGCACAGCCTCATCCGGCATTTGCAGCGTGGCTGGAACTTCCTCCGCCCCGAGCGCAACGAGAGCTTCGATATCCTGCCTGCGTCACAACGCGTCAGCGAAACCCAGTGGTACGATGGGACGGCGGACGCGGTGTATCAGAACATGGACATCATCGAGGCGTACCATCCGGAGTTCATGGTCGTGCTGGCCGGCGACCATGTGTACAAGATGGACTACGAGCTCATGCTGCAGCAGCACGTGAACCAGGGGGCCGACGTGACGGTCGGCGTGCTCGAGGTGCCGCGCCGCGAGGCGACCGGGTTCGGCGTGATGCACGTCGATGCCCACGATCGCATCGTGACGTTTCTCGAGAAGCCCGCCGATCCGCCCGGCATTCCCGGCAACCCGGACATGGCGCTCGCGAGCATGGGCATCTACGTGTTCCGCACGGCGTTCCTGTTCGAGCAGTTGCGGCGCGATGCGGCCGACCCCGCGTCGAGTCGTGATTTCGGCAAGGACATCATCCCGTACATCGTCCAGCACGGCAAGGCGGTCGCGCACCGCTTCAGCACGTCGTGCGTGAAGTCCGCGAGCGAGACCGAGGCCTACTGGCGCGACGCCGGCACCATCGACGCGTACTGGGAAGCCAACATCGACCTCACCGCCGTCATCCCCGGGCTCGACCTGTACGACCACGAATGGCCCATCTGGACCTACGCCGAGATCACGCCGCCGGCCAAGTTCGTGCACAACGAGGATGGCCGGCGCGGGCACGCGCTCAGCTCGCTGGTGTCCGGCGGGTGCATCGTGTCGGGGTCGTACCTGCACAAGTCGCTGCTGTTCACGGGCGTCAAGGTGCACTCGTTCTCGCACCTCGAAGGGGCGGTCCTGCTCCCCGACGTCGATGTCGGCCGAGGGGCGCGGCTCACGCGCGTGGTCGTCGACCGCGGCGTGCGCATCCCCTCCGGTCTCGTGGTCGGTGAGGACCCGCTGCTCGACGCGAAGCGCTTCCGCCGCAGCGAGCGCGGCACGGTGCTCATCACGCAACCGATGATCGATCGCCTGCGCACCTGAGCGCGGCGCACTCCTTCCCGAGGCTCCCATGCCCGGTCTTTCGCATTCTGCCTGGCCGCGGCGCGCACCGCGCCGCTGGCGCCATACGGCGGCACTGCTCGCCCTGCCCCTCACCCTCGCGGCCGGCTGTGGCCCGCGCACCTCGACGGCCGGGGGCGTCGGCACCAGCACGCTCAGCGTGATCCTGATGGTGAACAACCGCAGCTACTTCGACGTGAACATATACGCCCTCCGCTCGCCTGGTGGCGCCGGGCGCCGTCTGGGCACGGTGAGCGGCGGCACGAATGTCACGCTGCGCGTGCCGGAGAATGAGCTGCAGCCCGGCGGCCGCCTGCAGGTGAGTGTCCGCGCCATCAGCGGTCGCACGACGTGGATCAGCCAACCCATCAGCGTGTCGACACGCGTCATCGCGCAGCTCGATGTCGTCGCCACCAACAACGGCGACCTGTCCCAGTCGCAGCTCTATCCGCGACAGGGGGAAGGCGGGTCACCCTGACCGCGCACGATCACCGTGGCGTGCGCCACGCCGCCACCACCGCCGCGCCGATGCGCCCGATCACGGCGTTCCCCTCGCTGTCGCTCCAGTAGCGGGTGTCCCGGTTCTCCTTGGTGAGCACGCACACCACCACCTTGGCCGGCAGCGTGTACACCCCACAGTCCGTGCGCGCCTGGTCGACATCGCCCGACTTGTGGGCGAGCGGAACGCCGTAGCTGAACTTCTCGAGCTTGCTGTCGTCGCGATTGTTCGACAGCACGAACAGCATGGTCGAGTCGGCGGCGGGACTCACCGCCTTCCCCTGCGCCATGAGCGCAAAGAGCTGCGCCATCTCGTTGGGGGTGGTCACCCCGAGCCCGTACTTGGCCGAGCTGTCGGGGGCCACCGACGCAATGCGCGTCATCGAGCCCGAATGCACCTTGGTGTGCGGCAGCCCCAGCGCCTCCATCTTCTGCCAGACGCGCCGGATCTTGATGCGATCGAGCACGAGATTGGTGGCGGTGTTGTCGCTCAGCGTGCTCATGAGCCACGCCACGTCCCACAGGCGCAGCGTGAGCGGCGTGCGCAGGAACTGCAGCTCACCCGCACCGCCCACCTTGTCGAGCTGGGTGAGCACGATCGGGTCGTCGAGCGAGAGCTGCTTCTGCTCCGCCAGGTCAAAGAGCGCGACCAGCACCGGCACCTTGATGAGCGAGGCGGTGGGAAAGGTCTCGTCGCCGCGCCGCTCGAGGTGCTCACCGGTGGCGAGGTTCGTGATGCTGTAGCCCACCACGCCGCGATGGGCGTCGGCGAGGCTGTCGATGGTGCGGCGGAGCGCCTGCACCGTAGGCGTGGTCGAATTCGGTCGCGCCATCACGGGGGGCACACCGGCGGGCGGTGCACCCGTCGTCTGCGCCAGCGCGCGCGGCGCGGGGAGTGTGGTGCACGCGGACACCGCCAGCGCGCACGCGAGAACGGGGAGGAGTCGCATGACCGGGAACTTAACGTCCCCTCTGCGCCTCGCTCCCCGCCTCGTGTCCCGGTCCGCCCCTCCGCGGCGGGACTGCCGGCGCCGCCCCTCTCATTGACCGCGGGCGCCGTCTCCTGCTCTGACGATCACCGTGCCGGTTTGTTGGTCACGCGTTCACGGCCACCGTCAGTGTGGCCCGGTACCCGTTGGTCACGTCGCCACTCATCGTGGCGAGCTGCAACTGACTGCCGTCGCTGAAGACGTTGTCGCTCGCCAGCGAGACGCCCGCCAGGTTGCGCACGCTCGACTCGTAGCCCGCAGTCGCGTACACCACGTCACATGTGGCCTTGGGGAGCGCGATCTGCGACGTGGCCACCTTGTTGCGATAGTCCGCCGCTGCCGCGAGGGTGTTGAACACCTCGAAGTGGATGTGCGGCCAGCGGCCGCTGTAGCAGCCGGGGAAGATGGTCGTGAAGGACAGCTTGCCGTTCGCGTCAGCCGCCTGCACACCGCGCAGCCAGTTCTGGTTGGTCACGCCCGACGAGTACAGTGAGTAGTTGCCCGCCCGGTCGCAGTGCCAGAGGTACACGGCGCGGTTCGCGAGCGGCGCGCAGGTCGTGGCCGAGACGATGGTGAGATCGATCGTCAGCACCACGCCGCTGACCGTGCCGCTGAGCCCCGCGAAGCTGCTGCGCAGGTCGCTGCGCACCACGCCCGTCTGGTTCAGCACGTTCGCACCGTTCGAACCGTCGCCGGGGTACGGACCCGCGGTCTCCTCGGGAATCCTGGAGCAGCTCGCCGTGCCACCGCTGGACGATCCGCCGGTGTTCGTGTCCTCGGTCGTGGGCGCCGTCGTGCTGTCACCACCGCACCCGAAGAGCTGCAACGCGCCCCAGCCGAGACCGAGTCGTGTGGCTGTGCGCAGCAGACGGCGACGATCCATCGCATCGCCCGTCGCCAGGAGATCGCGATGCAGACCACCCTGATCGTCGTGATCGTCGTGGCCGTGGTGCCGATGTGTTTGCGGCGAGGCGTGCATGGAAAGACTCATGATGTGCGCGGGTGACGCGCGCGGCGCGGTCTGTCCGCGCCCGTCGTGTCACCGTTCAGGCAGGAGACACGTCACCGCGATCGCACCCCATGTGTCGTCTCCCACGCACGTCGTGAGCCGACGGTCGCGCCCCATCACGGCGGCGCGACCGGACCGAAACGCACCATCACCAGCCGCGACGCGCACTCCCCGCATCGCGGTTGTCGCAGGGCACCGTCGTCGGCATGAGCACACGGTCGATCACGTGTACCAGGCCGTTGCTGGCCGGCACGTCGGCGATGCGCACCACGGCATCGTTCACGCGCAGTTCGCCGCCGTCATCGCGCAACGTGACGCGCGCACCCGCCACCGTCTCGGCGCTCGACGTGCGGCGCGCCTCGGCCGCCGTCACGCGTCCCGGCAGTACGTGGTAGGTGAGCAGCGTCCGCAGGCGATCGCGGTTCTCCGGCTTGAGCAGGTCCGTGACCGTGCCACTCGGCAGGCGCCGGAACGCCTCATCGGTGGGCGCGAAGAGCGTGAACGGCCCACGACCGAGCAGCGTCTCGGTGAGCCCCGCGGCATCGACGGCGGCGAGGAGCGTCGTGAACTGTCCGGCGGTGCGCGCCACCTGCGGGATGCTGGGCGTGCCGCCATTGCTGCTGCCATTGCTGTTGCGCGTGGCGTGCTGCGCCTGCGCCGGCGTGGCCAGCGCGAATGCGGCGAGCGGGGCCATCACGAGGACCGCAGCGAGACGCACGGACGCGGGCACGGCGAGGCGCCGCAGCGTGGGGCGCAGCATGGAGCGAAGCGAAGCGATACGAAGCGACATGGGAGGTCTCCAGACGAGTGAGGGCCGCGCGGTGCGGCCAGTCGCGGCGCGTGGTGGGATCCCGCGGCCGTGTCCCGCAGTTCGCTCCATGTCGGCGTTCGGATGCAGCCGTTCCAACGCGGACGCGGCAACGCCGACCCGGATACGCCGACACGGCGACGCCGACACGGCTGCATCCAACGCGCGGCACCCGACGAAGCACCCGGCATGGCTCCATTTCGACGCGATATCCCGCACGGCTCCTCGCACACCCCACGATGGTTCCCGACCGATCCACCGATCGCGCGCTCGACGCGTCCTCGCTCACGCCGCTCGCTACGCCGCTCGCTACGCCGCTCGCTACGCCGCTCGCTACGCCGCTCGCTACGCCGCGCCTGCGCATGACACGCGGCGGGGACCTGCTGCGGGTGGCCGATCCGCTGACCGACGGCGCGCGCGATCCGCTCCTTCCCCGCATCGCGGCCGGCGACACGACGGCGGTGCAGGCGTGCGTGCAGCGCTACGGCGCGCTCGTCTGGTCGCTCGCCCGACGCTGGACGCCCGACGCGCGCGATGTGGAAGACGCGGTGCAGGAGGTGTTCGTCGACCTCTGGCGCAGCGCGCCGCGCTACGACATGACGCGGGCCACCGAGGCCGGCTGGGTGGCCCTGATCGCGCGCCGCCGCCTCATCGACCGCATGCGCAAGCGGCAGCGCGCCGTGGCGCTCGAACCGCTCCCCGACGACTTCGACCAGGCCGACGACACGCCGGAGCCCGATCTCGATCGCCAGCAGCGCGTCGAACGCGCCCATGCCGCGTTGCGGGCGTTGCCACCCGCGCAGCGCACCATGCTCGAACTCGCACTCCTGCACGGCCGCACGCACGAGGAAATCGCGCAGGACACCGGCACACCGCTGGGCACCGTGAAGTCGCACATCCGCCGCGGCCTGCAGCGTGCCCGCGCGCTGCTCCTGACCGCCGCCCCGGCATCCGCCTCTGCGTCCGCCTCCGCATCCGCCTCTGCGCCCGCCGACGAGACACCGTCCGTATGAACACGCCCACGACATCCCATTCGAACGCCCTGCGCGAGCCCACCGCCGACGAGTTGCTCACCGGCGAGCTCACCGCCGCGCTGTTCGTCGCGTCCGGCGCCGCCGCCGATGACGGCCCGCTCCCCGACCTGCTGGCGGCGCGCCTCGTGCACACCGGTGAAGCGCTGGTGCGGAGCGGCGCCGTTCCGCCCCGCGCCGTCGCGCCGCTCTCCGTGGCGCCAGTCGCCCCGGAAGTCCTCGCGCCGGTCGCGCCACGCGCACGGTTCCAGGGCACGCGCGCCGTGGCCTGGGGTGGCTGGCTTGCCGCGGCTGCGCTGCTGGCCGTCGTGCTGCGTCCCTCGGCCACACCCGCGGTGGACGGTGGCCGCGACGCGCCAACACCCGCCATGGCGCTGGCCGACTCGCTCGCGGGCGATACCACCGCCACGCGACTCACCTTCGGTGCCGGCGCCGACACCACCGGTCTCGCGCTGCAGGGGTCGGTGACGTGGGACGCGCGTGGCCAGCGTGGCGTGCTGCGCCTCGCCGGGCTCGTGGCCAACGACCGCAGCCAGTGGCAGTACCAGCTCTGGATCGTCGACGCCGATCGCGACACGCGCTATCCGGTGGACGGCGGCGTGTTCGATGTGCCCGCCGCGGGCGGCGAGCTGGTGGTCCCGGTGCACCCGCGTGTGTCCGTGGGCAAGGCGGCCCTCTTCGTCATCACAGTGGAACGCCCCGGCGGCGTGGTGGTCTCCGACCGGTCGCGTGTGGCGGCCATTGCGCAGGCGCCGGAGGCGGGGCTGTAACGGCGAAGCGCACGCGCCAGGCTCGCAGGTTCACTCCAGCCGTGGGACGGGATGGCCGATACTCCCCCTCGAGGTGCGACGACCGTGTGCCGGTTCAACCGGGCGATCGTCCCCACCCTCGCGTGGCCGTTCGGAGTCTCCCTGCCCCACCCCAGCTCGCCTCCTGCATGTTCTTCCGGCGCTCCTCGCCCGCCCCGGCTCCCGTCGCCGCGCCCGACCCGTCGGTGCCGACCGCCTCAGGGGCGGACGTCATCTCACCGGTGCTCGACGCGTTCGGGCAGCTCATGGCGGCGTTCACCAACGGGGTGTTCGACATGCCGGACCACCCCGAGGGGGAGGTGCGCGGCCACCTCGATGCCTGGCGGCGACATGCGATGATCGGCGCGGCGGCGCCCACCGAGCACACGGACGACGCGCCGCCGCGCAGCGGCCTGCCGCTCGAGGAGCGCGACTGGAGCCGCACCACCAACGCCTTCAGCGAACATCGCCGGGCGGAGAAGCTGTTCGTGGAGACGGCGCTCGCCGACCTCCGCGAAGCGCTCTGGCTGTGCGTCGAGCGCACGCACGAGGCGCTCGAGGCCGAGCAGGAAGCGGGGACGCAGTCGGCCGTGCAGATGGACCGGCTGCGGCAGGCGCTCACGCGGCTCGAGACGGGGGTCGTGAAGACCGAGATCACCGTCGCGATGCGTTCGCTCGAGCAGATCACCGAGCAGCGCCAGCACACGCAGCGGGCCATCTACGGACAGCTGGCGGAGCGTATCGAGGAGCTGGGCTCACAACTCGACGAAGCGCGCAAGGCGAGCGAGACGGATGCGCTCACCGCGCTCGGCAATCGCCTCTGCTTCGATCGGGCGGCGGCGCGCCAGGTGCACCTGCACGCCCTCAATGGCAACCCGCTGGTGGTCATCCTGCTCGATCTCGACCGGCTCAAGCCGCTCAACGACACGCACGGCCACCAGGCGGGTGATCTCGCGCTCCAGGCGCTGGCCAAGTGCCTGCATCGCGTCTTCCTGCGCGAGGCGGACATCGTCTGTCGCATCGGCGGCGACGAGTTCGCGGTCGTGCTCCCCAACACCTCGGTGTCGCTGGCGCAGAAGCTCATCGAGCGGCTCGACGCGACCATCGCGGCCGAGCCGTGGCCGTTCGCGGAGCAGGGGCTGCCCCTGTCGGCGAGCATCGGCTTTGCGGCATGGCAGCGCGGCGAGAGCATCGAGCAGTGGATCGCGCGGGCCGATGCCGCGCTGTACGCCGACAAGCAGAGCCGCCGCGAGAAGCCCGCCGCCGCCTGACTCCACCGCGGCTCCCCACCCCCACGCGACACCCGGCTCCCGGCCCACGGCTCACGGCCCCACCCTCACGGCCCCCGGCTCACGACCGCGCCGCATCGAACGCAGAAGGCCCGCAGCGAATCGCCGCGGGCCTTCTGTCCATCCGTGACCTGCCGCGCGATTCAGGCGCGACGACGACGGCGCGCGACCACACCCATCGCCGCGAGGCCGGCGGCCATGAGCGCGTAGGTGGACGGCTCGGGGACGACGTTCTGCGGCACCGACTTGGAGATGACGACGTTGTCGAGCACGGGGCCGACGTTGTCGTTGCCCGACGTGTAGAAGTCGACCGAGACCTGTCCGGCATTCACGAACGTGAACGAGAAGGTCGAGGTCGTCCACGGCGCGGTGGGCGCGATACCGCTGGCGAAATTGGTGTAGGTCGGCGCAAAGAGGCCGCTCCCCAGGCCGGCCATGTACCCCGTTCCGGTGTTGTTCGTGAACGCCGTGGTGGTGCCGAAGTTGAATCGCACACCGAGTCCGTCCTGCGCGCCACCACGCTGGTTGCCACTCAGGTCGAACGACAGGTTGAACGTCTCGCCGGCCCCGAAGAAGAACGTCTGCGTGCCGATGGTGCCCGACGCGTTGCGCGAGCCGTCCATGTCGACGCAGGAACCCGTGCCGCCGGCGCAGGTGATGCCGAAGTCACCCGACTTGATCAGGTCCACCGTGCCGTTCAGGACCGTCCAGTTCGGGAACGACGCATAGTTGAGCTGCGAGTTGCCGCCGTTGAGGCCGGTGAAGGAGTCGCTGAGCAGGACCTGCGCCTGGGCCGTGCTGGCCACGAGCAGCGAGGCGAGGGCGACGGCGAAGGAACGGAAACGGGACATGATTGGGCGGGTTGGCGAAGGGCGAAGGCGACCGATACCCCTATCTTCAGCAATTTCCAGGCCCAGAGCGCAGCCACGCAACTCCGCGCCAGGCGCTACTTTGGCGGCGCCCCCTGCCCTCCAAGGATTCCGTCATGCGCCGAACTGTCGCGGCCGTCCCCCTCGCCCTGTTGCTTGCGTCCCACACCGCGCTCGCACAGGGAACCGCCCCAAAGCCGCTCCTCACCCCCGCCGACTACGGCCAGTGGCAAACCCTGGGAGCCGCCCGACTCTCCCCGCGCGGCGACTGGACCGCCATCGGCATCAACCGGGTGAACGAGGAGCACACCCTCCAGCTCCGCGGCGGACCGCGCGACACCACGATCGCCGTCCCCTACGCCACCCTCCCGGTGTTCGCCTCGGCCACCCCGTGGGTGGGCTACACGGTGAACGTCTCCCCGGCTGAGCGCGAGCGACTCACGAAGGATCGCAAGCCGATTCGCACCACGGTCGAGCTGCGCAATCTCGCCACCAACGCGGTCATCCGGGTGCCCGAGATCAGCGCGTGGACCTTCAGCGCCGACGGACGCTTCGCCGCGCTCACCCGCTACGCAGCCGAAGGGCGCCGCACCACCGACGTGCTGGTGTACGACCTCGCGCGCGGCACCCGGCTCACCTTCGCGAACGTGAGCGAGCAGGCATGGAGCGATGCCGGCGCGCGCTTCGCCTTCACGGTGGAAGGTGAGGGCGCCACCGGGCACAGCGTGCAGGTGTACGACGCCGGCGCCAACACGCTGGCCGTGCTGCAGGCCGGCGCGGCTCCATTCAAGGCCATCGCGTGGCGGCGTGGTGCCGCCGACCTCGCCGCCCTGCAGGCGCGCCCCGATAAGGCCTTCCGCGACACCGCCTATGCCGTGCTGGTGTGGCGCGACGCATCGCCCGTCTGCAACTGCACGCCGATCACGCTCGACATCACGGCGGCGCCGGCCGGACAGCGCATCGCCGAGCATCGTCGCCCCAGCTGGTCGCGCGACGGCCGTGTGCTGTACCTCGGCCTCCGCCCGCGCATTCCCGACGCCACCGCGCCGAAGAAGCTGACCGACAAGCCGAGCGACGTGGAGATCTGGCACGCCGCCGACGTGAAGATGTTCGCGCAGCAGAAGGCGCAGGAAGCGCAGGATCTGCGGCGCACCACCCTCGCGGCGTGGCACCTCACGGCGGGGAAGCTCACCCCGGTGGGCAGCGACCTGTACGAGAACGCAACGCCGCTCGAGAACGCGCGGTGGGCGCTCGAGACAGACACCAAGCCGTATCCGTGGGAGATGAAGTTCGGGCGCAATGTGCAGGACGTGTACGCCGTCGACCTCGAGACGGGGGCGCGCCGCAAGCTGCTCACGCGCAAGGCGCATGTCTTCGGCGGCAACCCGGCCGGGACGCACGTCGCGTGGAGCGATGGCCGCGACTACTGGGTCACCGACATCGCCACCGGCGCACAGACGAACCTCACCGCGCCCCTCACGCGCGCCGGCAAGGCGGACTTCGTCGACCACGACAACGACCACCCGAACCCCGTCCCGCACATCTTCCCGATCGCGGGGTGGGCGAAGGACGGAGCGCTGCTGCTGAACGACACGCACGACGTGTGGCGCGCGCCGCTCGACGGAGGTGCGCCCCAGCGACTGACCGATGGCGCCCGGGACGGCGTCGTGCATCGGCTGGTGAGCTTCACGCCGTTCTCGGCCAGCCCCACCGATCGCGCCGTCGACCTCTCCCAGCCGGTGCACCTCTCGCTCTTCTCGCCACGGACCAAGGCGAGCGGCTACGCGCGGCTGGCGGGTGGCACGGTGGAGCGGCTCGTCTTCGGTGACGCGTCGATGCGCGGCCTCGTGCGCGCCGACAGCGCGCCGGTGTACGCCTTCGTGCGCAATCGCTACGACGAGAGCCCGAACGTGTTCGTGGGCAGCGACCTCAAGACGGCCAGGGCGGTGACCGCCACCAATCCGTTCCAGGGCAACTACGCCTGGGGCAAGGTCGAGCTCATGCCCTTCCGCAGCACCATCGGCGTGCCGCTGCAGGCCCTGCTCTACTACCCGGCCAACTACGACCCGTCGAGGAAGTATCCGCTCATCGTCTACACCTACGAGCGCCTCACCGACGGCCTGCACAACTACGTCGCGCCCAACCAGACCAACTACTACAACACGACCGTCTTCACGCAGCAGGGCTACTTCGTGCTCATGCCGGACATCGTCTTCCGGCCGCGCGAGCCCGGGCTGGGCACACAGTACGCCGTCGAGGCGGCCGTGAAGCAGGTCATCGCCAAGGGGCTCGTCGACCCGGCGCGCGTGGGGCACGTGGGCCACTCGCAGGGCGGCTACGAGGCGGCCTTCCTGGGCACGCACAGCAAGCTGTTCGCGACCACGATCGTGGGGAGCGGCATCACCGACATGGTGAGCTTCGCCGGCCAGTTGCACTGGAGCGGCGGCAGCGCCGAGTTCGACCACTGGGAGACGGGGCAGTTCCGCATGGAGGTCGCACCGTGGGAGGACGAGCGGGCCATGCGCGCGAACTCACCCCTCGCCACCGTGCACACCATGCCCGCGAAGAGCATGCTGCTCATGGTGGGCAGCGAGGACGGCACCGTCGACCCGCGGCAGGGCTCACTGTTCTACAACTACGCGCGGCGCGCCGGCAAGCACGTGGTGCTCCTCACTTATCCCGGTGAAGGGCATGGGCTCACCAAGAAAGAGAACCAGCGCGACTACCAGCAGCGCATCCTCGAGTGGTTCGGGCACTGGCTCAAGGGCGACACCGCCGCCACCTGGATCACGAAGGGCCAGACCGCACTCGAGCGGCGCGCGATCCTCGACGCGAACAAGTAGGCGCAGGCGTCAGCGCGGCGACGCGGCCGGGAAATCCGGCTTCGTCGCCGCGAGAATCGCGCGGAGGGCCACGCGATCGGCCTCGGCGATGCGGAATTCGTCATCACGATCGTCGAGCACGGCAGCGAGACGCGCGTACACCAGGCGCTTGGCGGTGGGCGCGATCGCGTCGAAGGCGTCGGAGTACACGAGGAAGCTGAGCGGATAGCGGAACAGGCGCCGCTCGAGGTCGAAGGTGCGCAGTGAGCGCCCCTGCCGGTCGGCGGGGCCGCGCGCCGCGAACGCCGTCGTGAAGCGCGTGCTGCCGCGCACCGGGGCCACGAGCGGCGCCTCGTCGATGAACAGCAGCGCGCGCACCAACTGCGACACGGCCATGCGCAGCGGCGGCGTGACCGTGTCGGCCGACCCACCGGTGCTGAGCGCCGTCATGGCCGAGGCGCGCGCCGCCTCGTGCACGGCGGTGATGCGATTGTGCACCGTGGCCTGGTGCGTGAGCACCATGAGCGCCACCACGTCACTCTGCCCCGAGAGATAGAGCGTGGTGTCGAAGAGCGCCTCGAGTGTGCGCGGCGCCTGCGTGCTGTCGGCCACGAAGCGTGTGCGCAGCGCGGCCTTGTCGGGCACCTCGTGGTTGAGCTTCGCGCTGTAGCGGTTGCCCGCATGCCCGTTGCGCCCCACGTCGCCGGTGACATACCAGCCCCCTGCGCGTTGGCGCAGCGGCGTGGCGTCGGTGGTGCTTCCCTCGTGCGCGCCGGTGATGGGATAGCCGTGCCGGTCGGTGATGCTCGAGAGCACCATGAAGCCCGGCACGCCACCGGTCGCGGCGCGCGACTGGTGGCACATGAGGCACTTCATGGTCTCACGCTCGGCCACCGGCGGCGCGTCCCGCGTCTGCGGCACCGTGTAGAAGACCGCACCCTTGGTGGGGTGGACGGCGCCGATCTCGAGGAACGGGCTGTCGTGCACGTAGCCGATGTACACGTCGTCGTTGAAGTACAGCGCGCGCGGTGTCCACGGGGCGATGCGATCGGTCTGCAGGCTCGTGCGCGAGAAGACCAGGGTCTGCGACGAGACCGGGATGTCGAGCGCCTGCAGCAGCGCGGGCAGATAGCCGAATGCGGAGTCGAACGGGAGACGCACCGCGCCGCTCGCGATGCGAGCCTGCAGGCGCGCCACCGGATCGAGCGTGTCGGGCGCGGCGAGCGGACGCGGCGTACCCTGCGCGTGATCGCCGCGCGCGACGGCCGCCATCGAGATACCGCACACGGCGGTGAGCAACACCAACGACTTGCGCAACGGGCCTCCGAGGTTGTCAGGCCTACGCGGCACACGGCCCACACGTTGCGCCGCCCATCCCGCAGGGGGGCGGCGAGGCGCGCGACGGCGGCCGCCGAGGCCCTCTCCGGGGCCTGCGTGACGAACGGTACGCATGGTGTGGTGAGCGGCGAAACCGCCCCCCGGCATGCCCCCGTCGTGCAAGAGAGCACGCGGTTTCCTCCGACCCCTCGATCATGACCTTGCTCCTTCGCGCGACCGCCGTGGCCGTCCTCGCTGGCGCGCCCGTCGCCATCACCGCCGCCCCCCTCGCGGCCCAACGCCCCAACGATCCGCGCGCCGTCGCGATCATCGACCAGGCCATCGCGCGCATGGGCGGCGAGGCGGCGCTGCGCCGCATTGCCTCCGTGCGCATGGACGTCATGACCCAGTGGCAGCGCACGGGCTTCTCCAACGTCCCCTCCACCGACGCGCCGTCGTACGAGCGCAACATCGAGTTGCGCGACTACGCGACGCGGAGCTGGCGCAACACGCGCATCTTCCTGCCGGGCGCCAACGGGGCGGTGGACATCGTGCGCGACACGGTGGGCGCGCGCACCTTCTTCGGCACCCCCAGCGCAGTCCCGCCGGCCCCGCTCAACATCGCGTACGTCGACGAGCGCCGTGAGCTGTGGGCCTTTGCCCCGGAACGCACGCTGCTGGTGGCGCGCGATGCGGGCGGGCTGCGCCTGCTCGCCGACACCACGATGGAGGGCGTCGCCTACGCGCGCCTGGCCGGCCGCGCCGAGCACTTCGATGCCACCTGGTTCATCCGCCGCACCGATCACCTGCCGGCGTTCGCGCGCTTTCGCTTCGACGAGACCAACGACTTCGGGCTCGCGGGCTGGGGGCCGATGGAGGTGGAGATCTGGTGGGCCGGGTGGACGCGCTATGCGCCCGGCGTGCTGCTGCCGAAGCAGCGCGACACGCGCCGCGTCGGACGCCCCTACAAGCGCATGACGATCATGGCGCTCACCGTCAACGCGCCGGCGCCCGCCGACTCGTTCGCGATCGCCGATTCCATCGTGACGCGCTACCTCGCCACGGAGCAGCGCCCCATGTGGGCCCTGCCGCTCGACGGCACCGCCATCACCGACAGCACCTTCATCACCTTCCCGCCCTTCCTCGGCAACGCGGGCGCGGTGAAGGTGGGAGGCGGCTATGTGCTGCTCGAGACGGCGCAGGCCGATAGCGCGGCCGGCCTGATCGACGCCTTCCTGCGTGCTCGCACGGGGCAACGCGCGCATGCCGGTGTGGTGGCGCGCGTCCTGCAGGGGAACGGTGGCGTCGCGTGGTTTGCGCGGCAGGCCCGGCCGGTGTTCGTCGCGCCGGGGGCGCAACCGTTCGTGCAGCGCATGGTGCCGGCCGCGCATCGCGCGCGCACGACGACCATCACGCGTGCGCAGTGGGTGCGCGTGGGCAGTGACTCGCTGTGGCTCGAGCCGGTCGACTTCCCCGACTATCCGGGCACGCTCACCGTCTACAGTCCCACGTTGCGCTGGCTGTACGTGCCGCTGGGCGGCGCGCCGGCGTTTCAGCCGGAGATCGACGCGCTCATTGCGCGCATCGAGAAGCGGGGCGGCACCGTCGAGTGGCTCGGCGGAGCGCGCGCCCTCAAGACGAAGCGCTAGGGCGCGGTTGCGGGAGGGCGGTCCGTCTCGACGAGGTCGCTGTACGCGAAGCGCTCCTCCCGCAGCACCCGCTCACCGGTCATGACGGGAATCGCCGCGCGGAAGATGGGGCCATTCACGACGCAGGTGTGAAACTCGCCGCGCTCGCCGCAGGGGTCGACACCCGGGGGCAGCGCGGCGAGCAGCGCGGCATCGTAGCGTCGTCCGACGAAGCTCGCATCCAATTGCGTCGTGTCGACACAGCTCAGCCAGGCGTCGTAGCCTGCGGTGACGAACGCCTGCGCCAGCGCGGGGGTGGGCTCGCCCCACAGCGGGTAGAGCGCCTGCCAGCCATGCCGTGCGACGAGCGCGTCGCGCCAGGCACGCACATCCTCGAGGAACAGGTCGCCAAAGGCGATCGTCGCGCACGTGGGGTGCGCCGCCTGCACCATCGCGAGACCGCGGGCGAAGGCCGCCTCGTAGTCCTCGTTGGATGACGTCGCCCCGAGCGTGACCTCGAACAGCGGCAGGCCGAGCGCATCCGCCTGACGGCGCAGGATCGAGCGCCGCACGCCGTGGATGCTCACGCGATCGTACACCGTCGAGACGCTCGTGAGCAGGCCGATCACCTGCACGCCGGGATCGTCGAGCAGGCGCGCCAGCATCCAGGTGCTGTCCTTGCCCCCGCTCCACGACACGAGCACGGGAAGCGCTGGTGCAGCGATCGGGTTGGCGTTGGCCGCTGTGGTGTCGTGGGGCGTGGGCATCGTCATGGCGACAAGCTAGCGGGTGGCGCGCGGCGGCCTGTCAGGGGCGCGCGCCCCACGCCATGGCCGCGAGGCATGTCACCACGAACGCGATGCTCACCCACCCCGCGCGCGTGGCGATGGGCGGCACGCCCGCCGCGGCCGAACGCGGGTCCTGCGCCAGCAACTGCAGCGCCACGAGATGCAGCGGCAGCAGCACGGCGTTCACCACCTGGCTGCCGACGATGAGCGGGATGAGCGGCACACCCGGCACCATCACCAGCAGCACCGCACCCAGCGTGAGGCCGAGAAAGACCACGTAGAACCAGTGGAACCGACGCCCGTCGAGATCGAGCGACGCCGGCACGGCCGCCGCTTCCGCCACCGAGTACGCGGTCGCCAGCGGCACGATTGCCGCGGCCAGCAGCGCCGCGCCCAGCAACCCGGCACCGAACAACACCGTCGCGAAACGCCCCGCGAGCGGCTGCAGGGCAAGCGCCGCGTCGGCGGCCGAGGCGATGTGCACACCGCGTGCGTGCAGCGTGGCCGCGCACGCCACCGCGACGGCGAGTCCGATGAGCCCGGTGAGCATCGCGCCCACGACCACCTCCCACCGCTCGATGCGTAGCGACGCGACGGTGATGCGCTTGTCCACCGCGTACGACTGGATGAACGCCAAGCCCCACGGTGCGAGCGTCGTGCCGATGGTCGCGGCGACGGCCGTCCATCCGGCGGCCGTGAGCGGTGGCCGCGGCACCAGCGCGCCCACGGCCACCGCGCCCCAGTCGGGCGCCGCCAGCACGCCGTCGATGAGATAGAGTGCGAGCGTGGCCGACAGCAGCAGCAGGATGTGCTCGACACGATGGAACGAGCCGAGGACGACCACGCTGGCGATGAGCACCCCCGCGATGGGCACGCTCACCGTGGCCGGGATGCCGGCGAGCTCACCAGCCGCCGCCACGCCGGCGTACTCGGCGCAGATGGTACCGAAGTTTGCGACCACCAGCGCGATCGCGGCGCACCACCCCGACGCCACACCCCAGCGTGCCCGCACCAGCGCCACGAAGCCCTTGCCGCTCGTGGCGCCCAAGCGCACCGCCATGAGCTGGAACTGCACCAGCAGCACGACCGACAGCGTGATGACCCACAGCAACCGATAGCCGTGGTCCGTGCCGAGCAACGAGTAGGTGGTGAGGCCGGCGGGGTCGTCGTCGGAGAGTCCGGCGAGCAGTCCCGGACCGAGGACCGCCAGCACCGCCGCGAGCGTGCCGGCGCCCGCGGCGCGGCGCTCGACGATGCGCGAGGCAATGCCGCGGCGGCGATGGCCGGGATGCGTCACCTGGGCGCGTGTGGCATCAGGCGTGCTGCACTGCCGGTGTCGTCACACGCGGCCGCGTTCACCGTCGTCGCGCCGTGACCAGGACGGCGAGGTCGTCAGGGCGCGGATTCACGAAGTCGAGCCGCACCCGGCCATCGGGGAGCGTGCTCACCACCGCCGGCATCCCGCTGCGCGTGAGCACCCAGCCGGCCGGCAGCACGACGGCATTGGCCGGGCGGCCGAAGCCGCGATCCCAGACCAGCTCGTCACCCTCCAGGCGATACCGTGCGCTGTCGGTGTACGTCTCGCGCATTCGCAGGCGCACCGACGAGCCCGCGCTCACCGGCGCAAAGCGGAACACCACCGCCTCGGTCTCGGCGGTGATCGTGGGCACGTCGAGTCGTGCGCGACGGATCGCCTCGCCGCGCAGCACCTCGTGCCGCAGCGGTTCGCCGGTGTCGAGGTTGAGCGCCGACGGGTTGGAGACGCGGCTCCCTGCACGCACCACGTTCACGTAGTGGTCGACGCCGGCGCGCGACTCGGTGTAGTCATGGGCCAGATCGAAGGCGTGCGTCTCCGGCTGCTGCAGCCAGTAGGTGATCTCGCGCGTCTGCCGCGCGCGCTCATCGAGGCGCGCATCGCTGGCCAGTGGCCCACGCAACGGCGTGACCGCAGCGCGCAGCGCGGTGGACGGCACGGCGCGCAGCACGAGTGGCGCTTCCGCCGGCGTGGCGTTCCAGAAGCTCACGGCCAGGCGTCCGTCGGCCTCGCGCAGCACCTGCACGGGATAGTTGCAGTTCACCAGCTCGTAGCCGGGCGGCAACACCACGGCGTTGCGCTTGATGCCGAGCGGCCGGTCGAAGACGATGGTGTCCCCGCGCGTGAAGTAGCTGCGCGCGTCCTCGTAGGTCTTGTCGATGAGCACGCGCGCCTCACCCCCATCGGCAGGGACCGGGCGTGCGAGCGTGACGCGGATGTACTGCTGCGTGCTGTCACTCACCCGCATGCCGCCCGCGCGCGCCTCGGCCGCGCCCACCACGGCGAAGGCGAGCGGTGCGCCGGTCGCGCGGTCCGTCACCCGCTCGTCGGTGGCGATGCTTCCCGCACGGATGGGGTTGAAGTAGTAGCGCGCTCCGGCCGTGGTGGCGGTGACGTCGTACAGGATGCGGAACTTCGCACTCCCCGGCGCCAGCAGTTCGTAGCGCGTGTACGCGTCGGCTTCCGTCTGGCGCGGCGGCGGTGCATCCACGCGTTGCGCACGAAGCGGGACCGCGCTCACGGCAACCGCAAGCGCCACGGCCACCGATGCCCGCATCGCGCGCGTCACCGCGCGCGCGCTCACGGCTTGATCGCCGCGATGCCAGCCGCCGCGATCTCCTCGTCCTGCGCGCTCGACACGCCGCTCACGCCCACGGCGCCGATCACACGTCCGTTGATGGTGATCGGCAATCCGCCCTGCAGCGCGTACAGCCCGTCGACCGAGAGAAAGGTGAGCGTGTCGGCCATGATGCGGTCGGCGTACACCTTCGACGGTCGCTGCCAGCGCGCGGCTGTGCGCGCCTTGCCCGTGGCCACCTGCGCGGTACCCGCGCTCGCGCCGTCGAGTCGCACGAAGCCCAGCAGATCACCACCCGCGTCGACGACGGCGATGGACACCACCCACCTGTTGGCCTTGGCCTTGGCCTCCGCTGCCGCCAGCACGGCCTTCACCGCGTCGGCGGTGAGCACCTTGCTGTCGGCCAACTGTGCGGAGAGGCGCGTGGGCAGTGCCGCGCAGGCAAGAAGCGCCGCGCACGACAGCAGGGCGCGAACTGAGCGGCGGGAAGAGGCGGACAGGCGCATCGGTGTGAGTCCTCGCGGGAAGGGGGCGGAACGGCGTCGTGCTGGAGAATACGTCGCGGAGGCGGGTTGTGGGTTGTGGGCTACGAGGGAAACAACCCCGTGCTCAGGTAGCGATCGCCGCGGTCGCAGACGATGAACACGAGCGTGGCATCGCGCAGCTCGGCCGCGACGCGCAGCGCGATCACGCACGCGCCCGCCGCCGACGGCCCCGCGAGGATCCCCTCCTCCGCCGCGAGCCGCCGCGCCATCGCCTCGGCGTCGGTCTGCGACACCTGCTCGATGCGATCCACGCCGGCGGCATCGTAAATGCGCGGCTGGTAGGCCGCGCTCCAGCGCCGGATCCCCGCAATCTGCGACCCCTCGCTGGGCTGCGCGCCGACGATCGTGATGTCCGGGTGCACCTCACGCAGATAGCGACCGACTCCCATGATGGTGCCGGTGGTGCCCATCGCGCTCACGAAGTGCGTGATGGTGCCCTGCGTATCGCGCCAGATCTCCGGCCCCGTCGTCTCGTAGTGCGCACGCGGGTTGTCGGGGTTCGCGAACTGGTCGAGCACACGACCGTCGCCCCGCGCCTGCATCTGCTGCGCGAGGTCGCGCGCGTACTCCATGCCTCCCGCGCTCGCCGGCGTGAGGATGAGCTCTGCGCCGTACGCCCGCATCGACGCGCGACGTTCCTCGCTCAGGTTGTCGGGCATGATGAGCGTCATGCGATAACCCGTCATCGCGGCGATCATCGCCATCGCGATCCCTGTATTCCCGCTGGTCGCCTCGATGAGGCGGTCGCCGGGGCGGATCTCCCCGCGCTCTTCCGCGCGGCGGATCATGCTCAACACCGGGCGATCCTTCACGCTGCCGCCCGGGTTGTTCCCCTCGAGCTTGCCGAGGATGGTCACGCCACGCGCCGCGAGCGCCGCGCCGGGAATGCGTTGCAGCCGCACGAGCGGCGTGTTGCCAATCGTCCGGTCGATGGTAGCAAAGTCAGGGCGCATGTCGTCGAAGCATGGCAACTCCCCCGCCGTTCCCGTAGTACCCGTATTTCCCCGTGGTCCCCCCGCCCCCGCCGTCGAGCCTGTCGCCGTTCGCGCCCACGCCGTGCAGCCTGTCGCTCCTCGCGCTCCCGCCGTCCCGGCTCACGCTGTTCGTTGTCTCCCGGCAAGCAGTCCCTGCCCCAACCCCCCAATCGCGATCCCTCCGACCGCCCACAACAGCTCCCAGCTCCCTGCGCCAAGTCCCGCGATCGCCGGTCCCGGACACACCCCGCAGAGTCCCCATCCAATCCCGAAGATCGCAGCCCCGACGATCGTCGAACGGTCGAGCACCGATTCGTGCGCGCCGTAGGCGCCGCCCAGCAGCGGGCGCGTCCACACGCGCGGCACCACCCGATATGCGACAAAGGTCACGACCACCGCACCGCCGAGCACCAGCATCAGCCCCAGGTCGCGGAACGTGAGGAACGCCAGCACCACCCGCGGCTGGATCATCGTCGAGAGGGCGAGCCCGAAACCGAAGAGCGCGCCTGCAGCCACGGCCGCCGCGAGCTGCCCGCGCGCACGCACCGGCGTCCGTGACGTCGTGGTGGCGGCCATGGTCGTGTCGGCCTGCAGCGACGGCACGCTCACAGGCCCCCCATCCGCGCGAGCACGTTGGCCGTCACGAACGCCGTACCCATGAAGGTGAGCACCGCGAGCAACGACGGCAGCCCCAACGATGCGAGACCGCAGATGCCATGCCCCGAGGTGCAGCCGCGCGAGAGGCGCGCGCCGTAGCCGACCAGCACGCCGCCCACGACCAGCCGCGCGGGCGAGAGATCGACCGACACCCGCGTCCCATCGCCGAGGGCGATCCACCAGAGCGCCGCACCGACGATGAGGCCGGCGGCGTACGCCAGGCGCCACTGTCGGCTGTTCACCAGCCTCGGCTGCTGGAAGAACGGCGTGCGCACCACCCACGACCACGTCGAGGAGTAGACGGAGCTCATGCCACCGATGAGGCCCGTGAGCGCGAAGAGCAGCGAGACGCCGCTGCCGATGAGCAGTCCGCCTGCGAGGTAGTGCGTCCAGCCGTTGGGGAAGAGTGTCATCGATGCACGATCGCCCCGCTACCGGTGCACGCCAAGGCCAACGCGCATGCCGATTCCCACGCCGGCGCGTTGCGGGACCACGACCAGCGCCGTACGCGTCGGCATCGTGAGTGGGGCCCAGTCCTGGACACCGATGAGTGCGCCGATCAGCGCACCCATCGCGGCACCGCCGAGCGCCATCTGCACCATCGCCGCGCCCGTGGATCCACACCCCACGAGCCCGGGATCCTGCGCACACTCGGCGTCGCTCGCGGGGATGAGCCCCATCACGGCGCCAATGCCACCGCCCCAGATGACGCCACGCAGCGCGCCGCGACTTCGGCTCTTGCCGCGGTAGACATCGAGCTGCGTGATCGACGTCCACGGTACGGAGACCGGTGGCGCGCCGGGACGCGTGAACGCGACCGAGTCCACGGTGCGCGAAATGACCACGCCATCCACTCGGCCGGCGAGGGCCGAGCTCTGCACGCGGATGCGCGTGCCCGGCACCACCTCGACCGGCTGCGCGTCCAATGGCGCCGAGGCGGCGACGAGCAACACGCCGACCGTCGGCAGCGTTCGTCTGATGACGTGCAGCATGCTCACTCCCAGTGCAGGGTGATCCGTCGGTCGCACGCGCCTGGCGGAGACCGGCGGCAACGCGATGATGCATGGCGAAAGGCGCACCGTGCGGTAGCTTTTCCAGAATGCGCCAGCCTGTCCGCCCGTAGCATCACCCTTGGATATAGGGGGCTGATCCGTGAGTGCAATCATCCGCGCCGACCGTCGCGCGTTCCTGCAGCGCCTCACCGTGTCCGGCGTCGCACTGGGCGCGCTGCCCGGCGCATTGGATGCGATGCCGACCGGCACCGACGCACACCGCCAGCCGTTCGAGCGTCTGCCGCGCGTGTGGCCGGCCCCTGCCGAGCCGTACGACGTGTCCTGGACGAAGAAGCTCACGGGCAGGCACAAGGCCGTGTACGACTCGCCCGACGTGTCGGGCGGACTCGCGGTGTATCGGGCGGGCCTCGTGGCGGCGCAATACGTCGAAGTGCTGAAGGCGTCGCCCCGTGACATCTCGAATGTCATCGTGCTGCGGCACGACGGCATCGTGCTGGCGATGAATCAGGCCTTCTGGGATCGCTACCAGGTCGGCGCGCTCAAGAAGGTGCTGCACCCCATGACCGAGCAGCCGACGACGAAGAATCCGGCGCTGCTCACCGTGGCGGACGACATGCCGCCGTTCCTCGCGGACCTCGCGCTCGACAAGCAGCTCGCACGGGGGGCGGTGGTGCTGGCCTGCGCCCTCGCCTTCTCCGACATGGTGGCCCTCGTCGCCAAGGCCGATGGCCTCGCCGACGCGGCGGCTGACGCGAAGGCGCGGTCGATGCTGCTCCCCGGCATCATCATGCAGCCGTCCGGGGTATTTGCCACGTCGGTGGCGCAGGAAGCCGGATGCGTCTACGTGCGCGCGAGCTGACGCCCACGCGCCGCGACGCGCGTCAGCGCTTGCGGATGGGCAGCACGGGCGGCCGCCACGTCGCCTTGTCACCTGTCACGCCGTCCTTCTCGCTCACCACCTCGAGCTCGTCGGCGCGCACCTCGATGAGCACCACGCTGGTATCGCGATCCGCGTAGAACGCGTCCCACGCACGGTCCCAGTGCGCGGCCTTCTCGGCCCGATCACGCACGACACGTGCGCGACCGTTGAGCGACACGTACGAGAACGACGCGGCGTCGAACCACTGCAGCACCACCCGCCCATCGCGGGCGATGTCCTGCACCTTGCGGGTGCGCGGGTTCGTGGCGAACCACACAACCCACTCGGCGGTGGGGGCAATGGGCTGCACGACCCGTGCGCGCGGTGCGCCGCGCTCGTCGAGTGTGACCAACGCCGCATAGCGTGCCGCCGCGACGATGCGGCGCGCGGAGCGCTCGATGAGTGCGGGGCTTGGCCCGGACGGAGCGGGGGCGGGGGCGGGGGCGGGGCGCGCAGCCTGCGCCTGTGCCAGGGACGACACGCACAGCAACGCGGCGCCCGTGAGTGCGAAGCGGAGCGCGCAGCGTGTCCGCGTCGGGGACCACAGCGAAGAAGCCATGCGTGAAAGCTAGCCCCGCAAGCGAAACGCGCCGAGCCTAAGCCCGGCGCGTTTCTGTGCCGTCCCCGGAGGTTCGTAGCAGCCCTGGGCCGCGATGGCGCCTTGCCATCTGAGTCCGGATCGGCACCCGCTCGATGGCGATGTCCTGCCGCCGACGGCGCGTGCCACACTGCGGTGGCATGTTGCAGCGGGTCACTGCACGCGAGCTCGTGCGCTCCGCCTTCGTTGTCAGCGAAGGAATCGGGATCGATCCCCGATCCGCCGGGAGCGTCGTGGAGGCTGTGCCCTCACTCTGCACGACCACGATGCCACCAACGGACGCGCGCCGCCATAGGAGAAACCCTGACGCAGCAGCTCAGCCTGCATTGCCGAACTGCCGCGTGTACTTCACGAACACCGAGCGCTGCAGCGGCGCCTGCCAGTCGAAGAAGCCGCCCGCCGTCCGTCCCTCGTTGAACACGACGAACAGGCCGGTGCCCGCCGTGTTGAGCCACCCCACGCGCACATTCGCGCCCCAGACGTTCTGCTGGTTGTTGTACTGCGTGAGTGTCTGCACGAACAGCCGCGGCGTGAAGAAGTAGTTGAGCCGCAACGCCTGCAGCGTGCTGGTGAAGTCGCCCTGCGGCAACGTCACGTCGTTGTACTCGACGGCGAGGCTCCCCGAGAACGTGGCGCCGCGACGCACGGTGAGGGTGCTGCTCCCACCACGCCGGCTCCCCGACCAGAACGGCCCCACGTCGAACCGCCCCGCCACCGACACGTTCTCACTTGGATCGCTGTTGTAGTCGAAGCCCAGCGTGCCCCACGTGTAGTCGCCCACCGGCAGCGTCACGCCGGGCGCAATGGTGAACGGCGCCTGCAACCCTTCCTGCGAGATGTTGTACTCGGGGCCAAAGCGCGCGCCATTGGCGAGCTCGATCTCGGTGAGGTCGATATGCCAGTAACCCGTCTGCAGGCGCCCATCGTCGCGCCCTTCGAAGCGTCGGTAGCTCGTGTGCGGATTCCACTGCTTGAACCACGTCCACTCGGGCTTGCGCACGAGGCGCATGAACGACACCTCGCCCGTGCGGTAGCCACCGGGCCGGCTCATGAACCCCACCTCGGGGTTGAAGTCGGCCCCCACCTGCGCGAGGCGCACGCTGTGGTTCCACACATTCGTCTGGAACGCGACCCGCGTGTTGTACGCCCAGTCGTCGCCGTCACGCCCTGGCGTGGTGGTACGTGAGGCCCACGCGTCGGCCGTCCACCGTTGTCCGACACCCAGGCGGCCGTCCACCGCGTAGGTGCGATTCACGTCGGCCGTGCTGTCGGTGGCGAGGCGCTGCACGACCATCGCACCGATGCGCGACCGGCTCCCCAGTTCGCGCACCACGCGCCCCACCGAGTACGACTGCCCACTCGCCCCGCTGCTCGGCCGGTCAGTGAGCATCTGCAACACACCGAGCGTCGTACGCCCCGCGCGACCCGAGAGGCGCCCACCACCGAGGATGGGCAGCGGTGCGCCGTTGTCCCCGATGCCGATGCGCCGCGAGAAGAACAGATCGACGGCCTGCGGGGTGCCCGCCGAGAACACGCCGGCGTTTTCGAGGAAGAACGGCCGCTTCTCCGGGAAGAACACCGGGAAGCGCGTGAGATTGAGGCGCTGGTCGTCGACTTCGACCTGCGCGAAGTCGGTGTTGTACGTGAGGTCGAGGGTGAGCGACGGCGTCACGCCGACCTTCACCTCGCCACCCCAGTCGGTGGGCGCCGTGCTGCTGCGTACCCCCGCGTCCCACCGCTGCCGCGACGACGACAGCACGTACGGCGTGACCGTGCGAATGCGACGCACCGGCACCTGCAGCGCATCGAGCGTCCCGGCGAGCGAAAGACGGTACAGGTTGAACTGCCGCGGAATGAACGACCAGTACAGCTCCTCGTTCTTGCGGCGGATGTTGCGCGAGATGTTGAGTCCCCACTGCTGCTCCCCACTCCCCGACTGGTAGCGCAGCGTCGCGAACGGAATGCGGAACTCGGCCGTCCACCCCAGCGAGTCGATCGCGGTGGCCACCGTCCAGCTCGCATCCCAGTTGACGTTGAAGCCGCCCATGGCACCGCCGGCGGCGCGGTTCTGCCCCGCCGTCATCACGCCACCGCCTTCGCCCTCGCGAATCACCTGGCCGTCGTACTCGACACCGGCCGGGGTGGTCGCGAACACGAAGCCGTTCTGTCGGTCGCGATAGGTGTCGAAGATGAACGCGATGTGATCGCTGTTCGCGAGCGAGACGTCGCGGATCTTCTCCCCGGGTACGATGAGATGCGGCTCACGATCGAACATGCGCGCCGCGATGTACAGCGCCTCACCGTCGGTGGCGAACCGCACCTCGGTGCGCTCGGACGCCGGCACGCCCTCGTTGAGCTCGCGTTGCACGAAGTCCGTGACGGGAGTGCCCTCGCGCCAGAACGCCTCGTCGAGACGCCCGTCGATGACCGGCGCGGCGGTGACGCGCAGCGCGCGGGTCGCCGGACGCGGGCGC
The DNA here is from genome assembly GCA_020161135.1 of Gemmatimonadota bacterium. Classification (GTDB taxonomy): domain Bacteria; phylum Gemmatimonadota; class Gemmatimonadetes; order Gemmatimonadales; family Gemmatimonadaceae; genus Gemmatimonas. The sequence continues at coordinate 419,074 of JAIUOB010000001.1, forward strand.
GCTCGCGCGGCCCGGGCGAACGAGTCGGCCACGGCCGCATCGAGGCGATACGTCGGGGTCGGAGTCGGCGGCGCCGGCTGCGCAGCCAGCAGGCGGGGACCGACCAGGAGACCGGCGCACAGCACGGTCGTTCGGAGCAGGACGGGGGAACGCGAGATGTCGGACACGGAGCGGAGGGAAGGTGGGCGGGTGGCCGCAATGTATGGCGACGCGCGCGCGCCCGAAGGCTGGACAACCCGGCGGAATGCCCGTCTCTTCCCGCGATGCCCATCGATCCGGCCCGCCGCCACTTCGTCACGCTCCTTGCGGGGAGCCCGCTGCTCGCCGCCCTCGGCCTCGATCGCCGCGCGCTTGAACGCCTGATCGCCGGCGCCGCGCGGCCCCACGAGGCACCCCTGACGATTGCCCAGCAGGCGATCGAGGCCGCCGGTGCGTCGGGCGCGCGGATGCAGCCGACGCTCATCAAGGCCGCATCCGAGGCGCTCGATGTGTTCGACTTCGAGCCGGTCGCGCAGCAGACGCTCCCACCGGCGCACTGGGGCTACCTCGCCACCGGCACCGACGACGACGCCACCATTCGCGCCAACCGCGCGGGCTACGAGCGGTGGGCGTTGCGTCCGCGGCGGCTCATCGATGTCGGCGCGGTCGATGCGTCCGTGTCCTTCCTGGGCACACGCTATCCGACACCCATCGTCATCAATCCCGTGGGGAGCCAGAAGGCCTTCCATGCGCAGGGGGAGGTGGCCGTGGCGCGCGCCGCGAAGGCGCGCAATCACCTCATGGTGCTGTCGACGGTCGCGACGACCTCCATCGAGGAGGCGATTGCCGAGCGCGGCGGACCCGTGTGGTTCCAGTTGTACCACCAGACCGACTGGTCGATCACGAAGCAGATGATCGCGCGCGCCGAACGCGCCGGCGCCCCCGCGATCGTGTTCACCGTGGACCTGCTGGGTGGGAGCAATCGCCTCACGATGACGCGCGAGGCGCGGCGTGACACGCGTGAGTGCACGCGCTGCCACCTCGGCGGCGCACCGCTTCCCGGTGTGAGCGGTCGCGTGGACGATCGCGACAATCGGCGGAAGCCCAACCTGGTGGGCTACGACACCACACGTCGCCAACTCGACACCGGCACGCCCACCTGGGCGTATGTCGATCGCATCCGCCAGGCGACCAAGGCCAAGGTGTGGCTCAAGGGGATCGTGACTGAGGAAGATGCCGCGCTGGCGGTGAAACACGGTGTCGACGGGGTGTTCGTCTCCAACCATGGTGGCCGCGCGGAGAACTCGGGGCGCGCCACCGTGACGTCGCTCCCCGAGGTGGTGCGCGGTGCCGCGGGCAAGCTCGACATCATCTGCGACGGCGGCGTGCGGCGCGGTGTGGATGCGTTCAAGGCGCTCGCGCTGGGCGCGAAGGGGGTCGGTATCGGCCGTCCCTACATCTGGGGGTTGGCGTCGTTCGGCCAGGAGGGTGTGGAGACCGTGCTGGCGCTGCTGCGCAAGGAGCTCGAGGTGACGATGAAGCAGTGCGGCGCCACGTCCCTCGCGCAGATCGGACGTCGCCACATCACGACGGCGTAGCGGCGCGTGGCGGTGGTGCCTGGCCGGCGTCGCGCGACAGACACCACGCCGCCCACAGCATCCACGCGCTGTGCAGCAGCACCACCAGGCCGAAGCCGCCGACGTCGAGTCGGAGATGACCGACGGCGAGCAGCAGCGGCGGCAGAAGCCCGACGACCGGCGCCGCCATGGCCAGCGCGCGAGGAAAGCCCGGTGCCCCGCGCATCGCCAGCCCCCAGGCGGTGAACGCCAGCGCCGCCAACCCCACGTAGACCGTGGAGAACCCCTGATTCCAGGTGAAGGTGTAGTGCAGTTGCTGCTGGAGCGCCGCGCGCCGTGCTATATCCGCCGCGGCGGCAGACGTCGGTGACGGCAGGGCCTCGATGAGTGCGGGGCTGATGAATCCACTCGCGACCGCGGCTGCGAGGATCGCACCTGTGGCCAGCCCCCAGGCGGCGAACGCGAAGGCGGCAGTCACCGACCGTGCGCGAAGGCGCCAGCTCAGCAGCCCCATGCCCGACAGGAGCAGCGGCAGCGCCGCGATGGCGAGCGCATGCACCGCACGTGCACGCAGCAGCACCGCGGCATGTCCCGCGTCGCGGTCGGCGATCGCTTCGCCGCCGGTGGGGTGCAGCAGCATGGTGAGCAGGATCGCGGCGCAGCCGACGCCGATGATGGCGAGGGGAGCGCGCGAAGGGGCGGGAGGATGGGTCATGCCGACTCCTGTGGCGTGGGGCACGGAGGGGCGCGCCGTGGTTGCGGCGACGCGGTTCGTCCGGGACCTTACGACACTCCACCGACGCACGAGGGCGTTGTTGAACAGACCGACCGCGGATGTGCAGCAGCAGGCAGACGCCCCCCCGATGCGCACCTCGACGCGCGCGTGGCGCGGAGCGCGGCAGCACTGCAGCTCGCCATGCGCGACCTGTTGCACGAGCGCCCCTTCGCGGAAATCACCGTGCAGCACATCATCGACCGCGCGGGCGTCTCCCGAGGCACCTTCTACGCGCGCTTCCGGAACAAGGACGACGCCCTCTACGCCAGTGTGGAGCGCATGTATGCGGGGCTGACCCGTCATCTGGGGCAGCCCCCGCGCGACCCGCGGTTGGCACCGGTCGCGGAGTTGTTGACGCACGTGGGCGATTCCGACGCGGTGCGTCGGTCGCTCGCGCTGTCCGGACGTCTCGAGGCCATCAGTGCGCTGCTCACCGACTTCGTGGCCGACGGCATCGAGCAGCGACTGCCGCCACGTGGCGCTGGCGCGCTCGTCCCGGCCCGCGTCACGGCACGCATGCTCGCCGGAGCACTCATGGAGCTGTTGGCGTGGTGGGTGGACCATCCCGGGCGGCTGACGGCCGAGGCCGTGGACGCCGAGTTCCATCGGATGGCGCGCAGTGTGGTGCGCGCGGACGGGACGCGTGGCTGAACGCGCGCGGGTGCGGCGTGGCGACCGGCGCGTGGCGCTGTCGTGTGCCGTGGTCGCATGCGTGCTCGGAGTCGCGCGGGCGGCCAGCGCGCAGCCCACGCCCGCCCGCGCGCCACTCAAGGACATCCCGCTCGCCGGTGCCCGCCCCGTCACGCTCACGCTGGCCGGCCAGGCGCGGTGGCGCGAGGAGTTCTTCCGCGCGTTCAATACCCTGCCGCTCGACGATGATCATGCACAAAGCCGGGTGCTGCTGAGCGGGGACTTCGTGGTGGGGCGGCGCGCGCGCGGCTATGCGCGAGCCTTCGGCGAGTGGCGCGATGCGCAGAGCTATGGGCGCACGCTGCCCGGCGGCGCGCGGCCACAGGATGCCGATCGCAGCGACTGGCAGAACGCCTACCTCGAGGTGGGGCGTCAGGCCGCGTTCGTGCGCGTGGGGCGGCAGGAGATCGCGCTCAATCGCGAGCGCCTGATCGGCGTACCGGATTGGAGCAACACGCGACGCGGCTCACAGGGCGCGCGGGCGCAGCTCGTGCGCGGCGCGTTCTCCGTCGAGCTGGTCGATGCGCGGCCCATGGTGGTGCGGCAGGCCGCGCCCAATCGCGCCGACTCCACGCAGCGGTTTCGCACCATGTCGGTGGGCAGCGCCCCCGGCGCGCGTCCGCTCGCACGCGGGCTGCCGGCGCTGTGGCAGGCGTACCACTACGCGCAGCGCATTGTGCCCACTACGGGTGCCGCGACATCGCGCACCACCAGCGGCGGGCGCCTGCAGTGGACGTGGGCGCCGGTGTCGGCGGGCGCGCTGCGACGCGTCCCGGGCGGCGTGACGCCGTCGGTCGAGGTCGAGGGGGCCGTGCAGCGTGGGCACACGGGCGACGATGCCGCGCGGCGCGCACTCCAGGCGGCGTTCTGGGTGGTGGAGACGCAGTGGCAGTGGAAGCGGGCGCATGGCGCGCCGTCGCTGGCGCTGGGCGTCGAGGAGGCGACCGGCGACAACGCGCGGACGACTGCGCGGCTGGAGCAGTTCGCCGTGCTGTATCCGGCGGCGCATGCGCATGGCGGCTTCGCCGACGTCATCGGCCGCCCGAACGTGCGCGAGTGGCATGCGATCGCCACCTGGATGCCGCATCGCGCACTCGACCTGCGTGGCGCCGCGTATCGCTTCGACCGGCGCCGGTTGGACGACGGCGTCTACACCAAGGCCAATGCGATCTTCCGCGCCACGCCCACCGCGCCGGGCGCGATGCAACCTCGACACGTCGCGGACGAGATCGACCTGACCGGGACCTGGCGGTACGGCGCCCACCTGCGCGTCATCGCCGGCGGGGCGCTGGTGGTACCGGGGGCGTTTCTCACCGCGACGGCGACGACGTCCCGGACCGAACGGTGGGGGTTCGTGGGGACGACGCTCGCCTTTTGAGGTGCGGGCGGCATGGCGAGCGAGGCCTTATCGCATTTTGCAAGACATGTGCCGTAGCGTGGCGCGAGTGTGACATATGTCGCATGAAGTCTACATAATGACTGCGGTGAGGTAGATACTGCTGAGTTCGCGGCTCTGGAATGCTTTTAGGGGCAACGACTTGGACAACGAGGGTGGAAATGCTGGGGGCGGAGCAAAGTTTGCACAGAGGCGGCACGCCGACCGTGCAATCCCCACGCCCGGCGGTTCTCCCCCTCCCTTCAAGTCCGAGGTTTTCCCGTGGTTTCATTCCGCATCCCCTCCCCCCTGCGCGGCCTTGCGGCCGTCGCTGTGGCGGTGGTGCTGGCCGCGTGCGGCGATGCACCGGCGCCCAGTGCGGTCACTGCTGACGCGCGGTTGGGTATCGTCCCGCCGAAGGATTGCAACCTGTATCAGCCGAGCTTCCCGAACTGCCAGAACAACGGCACGGTGCCGGGCGATGGCGTGCTGGCCGTCGAGCTGCTCGAGGTGTGCAAGGTGTGGGCGGGCAACGCGCCGGCCACCGACGTGCAGGTGCGTCTGCAGGTGCGTGGTGGTACCACGATGGACACGGTGTTCACGATCCGTCCGGACGACGGCAAGACGCCGCAGGGCGCGCTCATCCAGTGCAAGGAGATCTGGTTCAACGGCAGCGCGACGCCGACGGATTTCGTCACGGTGACCGAGCTGACGCCGAATGGCTACGCCACGGCGTGGACGGCGCAGACGCGCGCGCGGGTGAATGGCGTGGGCACGACGCCGGTCAACGGCCCGGTGCAGAACGGCACGGGGGCCACCGCGCCCGAGTTCCCGATCGGTGGCGCGACCATCGACGGCGCGCTCATCACCTTCACCAACACCCCGCTCGGCAGCATCGGCGACCGGGTGTGGAACGACGTGAATGGCGACGGCGTGCAGGACAGCGGTGAAGCCGGCCTGACCGGCTGGACGGTGACGCTGAGCGGCCCGGTGAACGCGTCGACGACGACGGGCGCCAACGGCACGTACAGCTTCCCGAACCTCCCCGCCGGCAACTACACGGTGTGCGTCACGCCGCAGGGCGGCTACACGCAGACCTACGACCTCGACGGCATCGCAACGGCCAACTGCGCCACGGCGCCGCTCGCCATCGGCCAGAACCGCGACGACGTCGACTTCGGCTACCGGCAGCTCGGCAGCATCGGCGATCGCGTGTGGAACGACCTGAACGGCGATGGCGTGCAGGACAATGGTGAGGCTGGCCTGACCGGCTGGACGGTGACGCTGAGCGGCCCGGTGAATGCGTCGACGACGACGGGTACCAACGGCACGTACAGCTTCCCGAACCTCCCCGCTGGCAACTACACCGTGTGCGTCACGCCCGCGCAGGGCTACGCGCAGACGTATGACCTCGACGGCATCGCCACGGCCAACTGCGCCGCGGCCACGCTGGGCGACGGCCAGAACCGCACGGACGTCGACTTCGGCTACCGCCTGCCGCCGGTCGTCGCGACGGCCTCGCTGGGCGATCGCGTGTGGCTCGACGCGAACAGCAACGGCGTGCAGGACTCGGGCGAGACCGGCCTGACCGGCTGGACCGTCACGCTCACCAACCTCGCGACCAACGCGACCACGTCGCAGGTGACGGGCGCGAACGGCATCTACAGCTTCGCCGGCCTGGTGGCGGGCAACTACCGCGTGTGCGTGACGCCGCTTGCCGGCTACACGCAGACCTATGACCTCGACGGGATCGCCACGGCCAACTGCGCCACGGCTGCACTCGCCGAAGCGCAGAGCCGCACCGATGTGGACTTCGGCTACGTCCTGCCGCTGGGCAGCATCGGCGATCGGGTGTGGAACGATGTCAACGGCAACGGCGTGCAGGACTCGGGCGAGCCGGGCTTCTCCGGCTGGACGGTGACGCTCACCAACCTGGCCACGAACGCCACCTCGACGCGCACCACCGGCAGCAACGGCATCTATTCCTTCACGGGTCTCGCCGCCGGCAACTACCGCGTCTGCGTCACGATGCAGAACGGCTACGCGCAGACGTATGACCTCGACGGCATCGCCACGGCCAACTGTGCGGCGGTGACGCTGGCCGCCGGCCAGAACCGCACCGATGTCGACTTCGGCTACTGGTGCCCACCCTCCGGCAGCATCGGCAACCGCGTGTGGAAGGACCTCGACAAGGACGGCAAGTTCGACAGCGGCGAGTGGGGGCTGAAGGGCTACACCGTCACCCTGAAGAACCTCGCCACGAACGCCACCCGCACGGACGTGACCGACAGCGAGGGGCTCTACGGCTTCGGCAACCTCGGCCCGGGCACGTACCAGGTGTGCGTCGCCATCACGGGGTATGCGCCGACGTACGACCTCGACGGCATCGCGACGCCGAACTGCGCCACCGCGACGCTCACGCTGGGGCAGGATCGCTATGACGTCGACTTCGGCTACAACCACGATGGCAGCCTCGGCGATCGCGTGTGGAACGACGTCGACGGCGACAAGGTGCAGGACAGCGGCGAAGCCGGGCTCGTGGGCTGGACGGTGACGCTCACGAACCTCGCGACGAACGCCACGACCACGAAGACGACGGGCACGAACGGCTCGTACAAGTTCGACGGCCTGTACCCGGGCAACTACAAGGTCTGTGTCACGCCGGCCGTGGGCTACTCGCAGACGTACGACGAGGACGGCCTCACCACGCCGCACTGCGCGTCGGAGCCGCTCTCGTATGGCGAAGATCGCACCGACTTCGACTTCGGTTACCGCCTGCCGTCGGTCCAGGCCAACGGCAGCATCGGCAACCGGGTCTGGAAGGACCTCGACAAGGACGGCGTGTTCGACAGCGGTGAGTGGGGGCTGCAGGGCTTCACGGTCACGATCAAGAACCTCGCGACCAACGCCACCAGCACCGACGTGACCGACAGCAACGGCCACTACGAGTTCAAGAACCTCGCGGCCGGCAACTACCAGGTGTGCGTGGCGATCAGCGGCTACGCGCCGACGTTCGACCGCGACGGCATCACGACGCCCAACTGCGCCACGGTGACGCTGGCCGCCGACCAGAACCGCACCGACGTGGACTTCGGCTACAACCACGACGGCAGCCTGGGCGGCAAGGTCTGGCATGACGCCGACGGCGACAAGCAGCAGGACTGGAAGGAGTCGGGCCTGTCGGGGTGGACGGTGACGCTCACCAACCTGGCGACGAACGCCACCAGCACGAAGACCACGAGCAGCAGCGGCACGTACAAGTTCGACGGGCTGTATCCGGGCAATTACAAGGTGTGCGTGACGCCGGCCTCCGGCTTCTCGCAGACCTACGATCGTGACGGACTCAGCACCCCGCACTGCCACACCGAGACGGTGTCGTACGGCGAGGACCGCTCGGACATCAACTTCGGCTACAAGCGGTAAGGGCAGCAGGAGCCACGGGGCGGCGCACGCCGCCCCGTGCAGCGTGGGAGGGCGACCAACGGTCGCCCTCCCACGTGTAGTCTGGACGCTTGTCGTGTTGCGACGGCGCGACATATTTATCGTTCTCGTGTGTTCATGAATGTCACATCACCGGCCAAGCTGTTGCCCCACAATGGCATGCAGACTGGTGCGAGTCGCGGACGTCCGGTGCGTCCCTTGCAGTGAGCGCGATCACTTTACCGGGCCTCGCCCGCGTCCCGCTCCACACCTCACGCACACGTCATGACATCCCTTCGCACCACGCTGCAGTGGCGGGGACTCCTCGCGGTGGCTGCCACCGCCCTCCTTGCCGCCTGCGCTGAGTCACCCGCGCCGGTCTCGGCGCCCGACGACGCACGCCTCGGCATCGTCCCGCCCGGCAACTGCCTGCTCTATCAGCCCAGCTTCCCGAACTGCACGAACAACGGCACCGTCCCGGGCAACAACGCCCTCGCGGTGGAGCTGCTCGAGGTGTGCAAGGTGTGGGGCGGTGGTGTTGCGGCTACGCCCATTCAGGTGCGGCTCCAGGTGCGCGGCGGAACGACCAAGGACACGGTCTTCACCATCGCCCCGGGCGACGGCAAGGACGCCCAGGGCAACCCGGTGCAGTGCAAGGAGCTCTGGTTCAACGGCAGCAACACGCCGGCCGACTACGCCACGGTCACCGAGGTCTCGCCGAGCAGTGGCTACGCGGTGACCTGGACGGCGCAGACGCGGTATCGCCCGGGTCCCGCCGGTACGGCGCCGGTGAACGGCCCGGTGGTCAACGGCACGGGCGCCACGAGCCCGGAGTTCACGCTCGGCGGCCCGACCATCGACGGCGCGCTCATCACGTTCACCAACACCCCGCTCGGCAGCATCGGCGACCGGGTGTGGAACGACGTGAATGGCGACGGCGTGCAGGACGGCGGTGAGGCCGGCCTGACCGGCTGGACGGTGACGCTGAGCGGCCCGGTGAATGCGTCGACGACGACGGGCACCAACGGCACGTACAGCTTCCCGAACCTTCCGGCCGGCGACTACACGGTGTGCGTTGCACCCGCGTCGGGCTATGTGCAGACCTACGACCTCGACGGCATCGCCACGGCCAACTGCAGCGCGCAGACGCTCGGCGTGGGGCAGAACCGCACGGACGTCGACTTCGGCTACCGGCAGCCGCCCGTGGTGCTGAGCGGCAGCATCGGCAACTACGCGTGGATCGACTCGAACGGCAACGGCAAGCAGGACGTCGGTGAGCCCGCGCTCGACGGCGTGGTCGTCACGCTGAGCGGCACCGCCAGCGGCACGCAGACCACCAGCGGTGGCGGCCAGTACCTCTTCACGGGCCTCGGCGCAGGCAGCTACACGGTGACCGCCACGGCGCCGGCGGGCTACACGTTTACCACCACGAACGCGGCCGGCACGACCAACGCCAATGACTCGAATGGCGCCACGTCGTCGGTGACGCTCGCGACCAACTCCAGCAGCGACCTCACCATCGACTTCGGCTTCGTGCCGGTCGCCGGCGGCGGTCAGGGGTGCACCCCGGGCTACTGGAAGCAGTCGCAGCACTTCGATTCGTGGAAGGGCTACACGCAGACCGACATGGTCGATGCCGTCTTCGGCGTGACCTTCCGCAGCACCCACAAGCAGAACCCGAAGGGCGCGCTGTCGCTGCTCGATGCTCTGGGGCTCAACGGCAATGGCGGCGGGGAGCAGCTCTTCCGTCACGGCACGGCCGCCCTGCTGAACGCGGTCGCGAACAGCGGCGTGAGCTATCCGTACACGGCGGCGCAGGTCATCAGCATGGTGCGCACGGCATGGCTGAGCGGCAACGCGACGACCATCTCCAACACGCACAAGCTGCTTGGTGACGCCAACGAGGCGGGCTGCCCGCTCAACTGAGCGACATCCCAACCGCAGTGACGAACCGGCCGGTCTCCCTCGGGAGGCCGGCCGGTTTCGCGTTTGGGGCACCGCCCGGCCCGCACTATTTTTCCCGGCATGACGACCATCACCCAGGCCGACTTTATCCAGTCCATCGCGGACGCGCTCCAGCACATCTCGTACTTCCACCCGCTGGACTACATCCACGCGCTGGCCGAGGCCTACGAACGCGAGCAGAGCCCGGCCGCCAAGGACGCCATCGCGCAGATCCTCACCAACTCGCGCATGTGCGCCGAGGGACACCGCCCGATCTGTCAGGATACGGGGAGCGTGGTGGTGTTCGTGAAGGTCGGCATGAACGTGCGCTTCGACGCCACGCTCTCGCTGCAGGAGATGGTCGACGAGGGAGTGCGCCGCGCCTACCTGCTGCCGGAGAACATCCTACGCGCGAGCATCGTGGCGGACCCGGCGTTCGGCCGGAAGAACACCCGCGACAACACGCCGGCCGTGGTCCACGTCGAGCTCGTCCCGGGCGACCATGTCGAGGTGAAGCTGGGGGCCAAGGGCGGCGGCTCGGAGAACAAGAGCAAGTTCGCCATGCTCAACCCGAGCGACAGCATCGTCGACTGGGTGCTCAAGACGGTGCCGCTCATGGGGGCGGGGTGGTGCCCGCCGGGGATGCTCGGCATCGGCATCGGCGGCAGCGCCGAGAAGGCGATGCTCATGGCGAAGGAGTCGCTCATGGAGCACATCGACATGGCGCAGCTCAAGCAGCGCGGCCCGCAGAACAAGATCGAGGAGCTGCGCATCGAGCTGCACGACAAGATCAATGCGCTCGGCATCGGCGCGCAGGGGCTCGGTGGGCTCAGCACCGTGCTCGACGTGAAGATCTGGGACTATCCCACGCACGCGGCGTCCAAGCCCATCGCGATGATCCCCAACTGCGCTGCCACGCGGCACGCGCACTTCACGCTCGACGGCAGCGGCCCGGCGCAGCTCGAGATCCCGAAGCTCAGCGACTGGCCCGACGTGACCTGGCGTCCCGACGCGAACGCCAAGCGCGTCGACCTCGACACGCTCACGCCGGAGATCGTCGCGACGTGGAAGGCGGGCGACCGGCTCTTGCTGAACGGCAAGATGCTCACCGGCCGCGACGCGGCGCACAAGCGCATCGCCGACCTGTTCGCCAAGGGCGAGGGGCTGCCGGCGGGCGTGGACTTCACCAATCGCGTGATCTACTACGTGGGCCCCGTGGATCCTGTGCGTGACGAGGCCGTGGGCCCCGCCGGCCCGACCACGGCCACGCGCATGGACAAGTTCACCGAGATGATGCTCGAGAAGACCGGCCTCATCGCGATGATCGGCAAGGCCGAGCGTGGCCCCACCGGGCTCGAAGCCATCCGCAGGCACAAGGCCGCGTATCTCATGGCGGTTGGTGGCGCGGCATATCTCGTGTCCAAGGCCATCCGCGCCTCCCGCGTGGTCGCGTTCGAGGACCTCGGCATGGAAGCGATCTACGAATTCACCGTCGAAGAGATGCCGGTGACGGTGGCGGTCGACGCCGCGGGCAACAACGCGCACGAGACCGGGCCGGCGGTGTGGAAGGACAAGATCGCAAAGGGGCTGCCGGTCCTCGCGTAAAGCCCACAACGCACAACCCAAACCCAGAACTCATCAACTGATCAGTTGGCGGGTTCTGCGTTTGCGTTTGGGGTGCTTGGTTCTCCCTGTTTCCGTGCCTGTCGCTCTGCAAAGAAGCGCTCCACCAGCTCGGCCCGCTGCGGGCTGGCCAGGCAGTCGAGGAAGGCCTGCGCCTCGTAGGCACTGCCGTCGTCGAACGGTTGCGTGATGGCCGCCTCCACGCAGTCACAGATGCGCGCTGGCGAGTAGAGACCGGCGTGCCGGGTGGCGAGCGTCGCGCGCGCGGCCTCCACGGCGGCCAGCGCGCCCGCTCGGTCGGCCAGTGCCGTCCCGTTGCGCGCACGGCGCGGCGCATCGCCACGCACCGCGAGCTCCCGCGCCCACGCGATGGCCGCCGCACGCGGGTCGCTGTCGAGGCGGTCGACGAGCCCCGCCGCCAGCGCGTCGGCTGCGGGGAGCTTGCGCCCCGTGAGCATCAGGTCGAGGGCGAGTGCAGCGCCGCACAACCGAGGCGCGCGCTGCGTGCCGCCCGCACCCGGGAGCAGACCGAGCAGCACCTCGGGGAAGGCCACGACGGCGCCCGGTGCGGCGACGCGAGAGTGCGACGCGAGCGCGACCTCGAAGCCGCCACCCAGCGCGGCACCGTGCATGGCGGCGACAATGGGCTTGGTGCACGCCTCGAGCCGATGGCACACCACGTTGAGCAGCGGCTCGAGACGTGGCCCACTGAACTCGCGAATGTCCGCGCCGCCGATGAACACCTTGCCGGTGCTGCACAGCACCATCGCGCGCAGCGTGCGGTCGGCATCGAACTGCTCGGCTGCCGCCAGCAGCCCCGCGCGCACCGCCTGACCGAGCGCGTTGACGGGTGGGTTGTCGATCGTGACCAGCAGCAGGTCGCCGTCGCGCTCGCCGTGCACCGGTGCGGTCATCGTGTGCGCCTCTGCGTTCAGTCGGGGATGACCGCCGTGACCTCGATCTCGACCCGCGCACGCTCCTCGATGAGCGCGACCACCTGGACGGCGGTCATGGCGATGTCGTAGTGCCCGATGAGCTCCCGGAACGCCGCTCCGACTGTCGGCAGCGCGGCCTTGTACTCGGCGCGATCGACCACGTACCACGTCATGCGCACGATGTGCTGCGGCGTGGCCCCGGCCGCCTGCAGCACCGCCACGACGTTGGCGAGCGCCTGGCGCGCCTGTGCGCCAAAGTCATCGCTGTGGAAACGCTCCTGTGCGTCCCACCCGATCATGCCGGCCACGTGCACCTGCCGGCCGCGCGCCACCACGCCGTTCGCGTAGCCGCGCGGGCGGGTCCAGCCGTCGGGGAGTACGGCGCTGTGCGGCGCGTCCATCATCGCTCCTGCGTCACAGGGGGAACGGCGGCGGTCGCCGTGAGTTCGCGCAGCCGGAAGCGCTGCAGCTTGCCGGTGGTGGTGCGCGGCAGTTGCGGCACGAACACCACGAGCCGCGGATACTTGTAGGGAGCCACGGTCTGCTTCACGAAGTCCTGCAGCGCCTTGATCATGGCGGCATCGGCGTCGTAGCCGGGGCGCAGCACGACGCACGCCGCCACGAGCTGGCCGCGCTCCTCGTCGGGCACGCCGGTCACGCCGCACTCGGCTACGGCGGGGTGCTGCAGCAGCACGTTCTCCACCTCGGGGCCGGCAATGTTGTACCCCGACGAGATGATGATGTCGTCGAGCCGCGCCTGATAGTGGAAGTAGCCATCCTCGTCGACGGCGTACGCATCGCCGGTGTAGTTCCAGCCGTCCTGCACATAGGTGCGCTGGCGCTCGTCGCGCAGGTAGCGGCACCCGGTGGGCCCCTTCACGCGCAACCGACCCACGGTGCGAGGCGGCACGGGCTGGCCCTGTTCGTCCACCACCTCGGCGCGGTAGCCGGGGACCGGCGTGCCCGTGGCGCCCGCGCGCGCGTGGGCTTCGTCGGCCGAGATGAAGATGTGCAAGAGCTCCGTCGCGCCGATGCCGTCGATGAGTTCGATGCCCGTGACATCGCGCCAGAGCGTGCGCGTGGCGGGCGGCAAGGCTTCGCCGGCGGAGACGCACTTCCGGAGCTTCGTCTCGCGCAGCAGGTCGCGGTGAGCGGCCATCGCGCGATACGAGGTGGGCGCGGTGAACACCACGGTCGCGCCAAAGGTGCGGATGCCGTCGAGGAGCTGAGGGGGTGAGACCTTGTCGAGCAGCACGGTCGATGCACCGATCGACATGGGGAAGAGCACCAACCCGCCCAGCCCGAAGGTGAACGCGAGCGGCGGGCTGCCGGTGAACACGTCGCTGGCCTCGGCACGCAGCACATGCGGCGGCCAGCAGGCGCAGATGGCCATCACGTCGCGATGAAAGTGCATCGTGGCCTTCGGGATGCCGGTCGTGCCCGAGGTGAAGGCCAACAGGCACGTGTCGTCGGCCGCGGTGTCGACATTCACGAACGGGGCGTCGTGACGCGCCATGGCCGCCTCGAGCGCGCCCTCGCCGGTCTCGTGCCAGCAGCGAATGTGCCGGAGGGTCGGCGCCACGAGCTGCGCCGCGCGCAGCTCGTCGACGAGCGCGGCGTCGCAGAGCGCGTGGGTGACCTGTCCGATGGCAATCATCGCCGCGAGCTCCTTGGCCCGCAGCATGGGCATGGTGGTGACGGCCACCGCTCCCACCTTCATCACGGCGAACCAGCAGGCCACCAGCATGGGATGGTTGGGGCCGCGCAGCAGCACCCGGTTGCCGGGCACCACGCCCATGTCCTGTACGAGCACGTGCGCGATGCGGTCGGCGTGCCGCTGCAGCTCGCGGTAGCTCCACGCCATGCCCGGTGCCAGCAGGCAGGGGCGGTCGCCGTGCTGCGCGACCTGTCGATCGAGCAGCTCCGTGGCGCAGTTGAGCTGCGCCGGAAACTGCAGCGCCGGCAGCTCGAAGAGAAACTCCGGCTGCTCGTTGGGCGGCGGCAGGTGATCGCGCGTGAACGTGTCGACGTGGGCCGTGGGCATCGGAGCTCCGGGTTCAGGTCGGCGACGCAGCGGTCTTGAGCAGCTCGCGGGCGATGATGAGCTGCTGCACTTCACTCGCGCCCTCGTAGATCCGCAGGGCGCGAATCTCGCGGTACAGCCGCTCGACCGGCGCATCGTGCACGACACCAGCGCCGCCCCAGAGCTGCACAGCCATGTCGATGACCTGCTGTGCTCCCTCCGTGGCGACGTACTTGGCCATGGCGGCCTCGCGCGTGACCGTCTCGCCCTGGTCGCGCTGCCATGCCGCGCGATAGGTGAGCAGTGCGGCGCTGTCCACGCGCATCGCCATCTGTGCCAGCGTGGCCTGCGTGAGCTGCAAGTCAGCCAGCCGGCCACCGAACAGCGTGCGCGTGGTGGCGCGCTGCACCGCCTCGTCGAGCGCGCGACGCGCGAAGCCGAGCGCGGCCGCGGCCACCGAGGTGCGGAACACGTCAAGCGTGCGCATCGCGATCTTGAAGCCCTCGCCGGCGGCACCGATGCGCTGCGTGACCGGCACCCGGCAGCCCTCGAAGCGGAGTCGCGCCAGCGGGTGCGGCGCGATCACGTCGATGCGCTCGGCAATGCTGAGCCCCGGCGTGTCGGCGGGCACGAGGAAGGCCGAGATGCCACGCGCTCCCGGCGCCTCACCCGTGCGCGCGAACACCACGTAGAAGTCCGCGATACCGCCATTCGAGATCCACGTCTTCTCGCCGTCGAGCACATAGTCGCTGCCGTCGGCGTGCGCGGCGCAGCGCAGGGCGGCCACATCGCTGCCGGCGTCGGGCTCGGAGAGCGCGAACGCCGCGATGGCCTCACCACTGGCGACGCGCGGCAGCCAGGCGGCACGGTGTGCATCGCTGCCGGCCAACGTGATGGCACCCGACCCCAGCCCCTGCATGGCGAAGGCGAAGTCGGCGAGGCCATCGTGGCGTGCGAGCGTCTCGCGCGCGAGGCAGATGGTGCGTGTGTCGATGACATCGGCCGCGCCGCCCCACTGCGTGCCTCCCACTACATGGGCGAGCCACCCCGCATCGCCCAGTGCGCGCACATGCGCCCGGCACGCGGCGTCGACGTCCGCGGGGTGCGCCCCGCCCGTGTGCGCCGAGGCCCAGGCATCGAGCGCACTCGCGAAGGCGGCGTGGCGCGACTCAAAGAAGGGCCAGCGCAGGTACGTCGTGTCGGCCATGCGCGTCACCGCCCCTGGAAGACGGGCGTCTGCTTCGCGGCGAAGGCCCGATACGCCGCGCGAAAGTCCTCGGTGAGCATGCACAACGCCTGCGCCTGCGCCTCGGCCTCGATGGCCTGGTCGATAGTGAGGCTCCACTCCTGATGCAGCATCGTCTTGGTGATGCCGTTCGCGAAGGTCGGCCCCTGCGCGATGGTGCGGGCGAACGACTGGGCCTCGCTGAGCAGCGCCTCGGGCGTGCAGAGCCGGTTGTAGAAGCCCCACCGCTCGGCCTCCTCGCCGCCGAGTGCACGCCCCGTGTACAGCAGTTCGCTGGCGCGCCCCTGCCCGATGAGCCGCGGCAGCATGGCGCAGGCGCCCATGTCGCATCCGGCGAGCCCCACCCGATTGAACAGGAAAGCCACGCGGCTGCGCGCCGTGCCGTAGCGCAGGTCGGAGGCCATGGCGAGGATGGCGCCGGCCCCAGCACACACGCCGTCGATGGCGGCGACGATCGGCTGTGGACACGCGCGCATGGCCAGCACCAGGTCGCCGGTGAGGCGCGTGAAGCGCAGCAGGTCGGGGGCCGGCAGCTCGACGAGCGGCGCGATGATCTCGTGTACGTCGCCGCCAGAGCAGAAGTTGTCCCCCGCGCCCGTGAGCACCACCGCGTGCACGTCGGTGGCCTGCCGCAGCAGGCGGAACGTGTCGCGCAGCTCGACGTAGCTGGCGAAAGTGAGCGGGTTCTTGCGTGCCGGCCGGTCGAGCGTGATGGTGGCCACTCCGTCAGCGCAGTGCCACGCGACGTGCGTCGTGGTGTGCTCGGCCATGTGGCGCGTGGTGCCGGCGTCGAGGGCGGCGTGCGGTGAGGTCATGGCGTGTGGCGTGCGCGCGCGGGGCGCGACGGGGTGGAAGGCGACGGCGTCGCGTCGGCGCCGGGAGAGAGGTGCACGCGGAGGCGTCCCAGCAGCTCGTACAGCGCGTTGCGGTGTGCGGGCTCGAAGCCGGCCAGCAGGTCGACGAGCCACTCCTCGTGCTCGGCGGCCATGCGGAGGAACCGACGACGCCCAGCCGTCGTCAGCCGCACCAGCGTCGAACGACCGTCGGACGGATCCTGCAGGCGCTCGACCATGCCGTCGGCGATGAGCTGCGTGGTGAGCACGGTGACGTTGCCACCCGTGACCATCATGTACCGCGAGAGGTCGGAGAGGCGCAGCCCGTCCGGGTGCCGCTCGAGCTGCGCGAGGTAGTCGAATCGCGGCAGCGTCGTGCCAAAGCGTTCGCGCAGCCGGGTGCGAATGTGCTGTTCGATTTGCGCGCTGCACGACAGCAACCGGAGCCAGAGGCGCACGGCCGAGTGATCGTCGGCGGTGGCGCGGGCCTCCTGCCCGATGGCGGCGTCATCGACCACGTGCACGCGGGCAAAGCGTCGCGCGGCGAGCGGGCGTGATGACGCGCTGCGGGAGGCCATGCTACATGACCTCGCCGCCGCTCACGGGCAGCGCGAGTCCGGTGAGCGCCGCCGCCGCCGGATCACAGAGCATCGCCACCACACCGGCCACGTCCTGCGGGGTGATGAAGCGCCCCTGCGGATTGAGCGCCGCCAGCGTGGCACGCGCCTCGTCCTCGGTGCGTCCCGTGCGCGCGACGATGTTGGCGATGCTGTCGTGCAGCATGTCGGTGTCGGTGAAGCCGGGGCAGACGGCGTTCACGGTGACGCCCTTGGCCGCCACCTCGAGCGCGAGCGCGCGCGTGAGGCCCAGCACGCCGTGCTTCGCTGCGGCGTAGGCGCTCACGTACGGATAGCCGCGCAGCGCGGCGGTGCTCGCGACGGTCACGATGCGCCCCCAGCCTGCAGCGAGCATGCCCGGGAGCACCGCGCGCGTGCACACGAACGGCGCGGTCAGGTTCACGGCCAGCATCTGTGCCCACAGCGCATCGCTCGTGCGCACCAGGGGAGCGCTGGCCGCCTGCCCCGCGTTGTTCACGAGGATATCGACGCGCGGGAGCGCGCCGATGGTCGTCGACACGGCGTCGGCGTCGGTCACGTCACACACCGCGATGTCGGCCGATGCCCCGAGGGTGGCCGCGACCTGCTCGAGCGTCGCGCGCGTGCGGCCGAGCAGGGTGACCGTGGCACCATCGGCCACGAGGCGCGATGCGATGGCAGCGCCGATGCCGCGCCCGGCGCCGGTGACCAACGCGTGCCTGCCGGCGAGCACGCTCATGCGCCCCGCCCCGCGTCGAAACCGTCGTGGGGTGGTGGAGCGGCGGCGGCCGCCGCCCGCGCGAAGCCCGCCTCGAGCTGACGCTTGCCGCGCTCGTACGGGTCGGGCCAGCGGATGGCGGTGTATCCGATGCGCGCCGCCTCGGTGAGCGTCCACGCGGGGTTGGCGAGGTGCGGGCGGGCCACCGCGCACAGGTCGGCGCGCCCGGCGGCGATGATCGAGTTCACGTGGTCGGCCTCGCTGATGCCGCCGACGGCGATGGTCGCGATGCCGGCTTCCTGGCGAATGCGATCGGCGAACGGCGTCTGGAACATGCGGCCATAAGTCACCCGCTCGGCCTTGCTCACCTGCCCCGACGAACAGTCGATGAGATCGGCGCCGGCGGCCTTGAACGCGCGCGCAATGTCGACGGCATCGGCCGGCGTGATGCCGCCCGCGACCCAGTCGTGCGCCGAGATGCGCACCGACATGGGCAGGTGCGCGGGCCACACCTGCCGCATGGCGTGGAACACCTCGAGCGGCCAGCGCAGCCGGTTCTCGAGCGCACCGCCGTACGCGTCGGTGCGCTGGTTGGTGAGCGGGGAGATGAAGCTCGACAGGAGGTAGCCGTGCGCGCAGTGCAGCTCGAGCCAATCGAAGCCGGCGGCGGCGGCCCGCGCGGTGCTGTCCACGAACTGGTCGCGCAGGTGCTGCATCTCCTCCACGGTGATCTCGCGCGCCCACGCGCTCACGCCGGGGACGTACTGCTGGGGCGACGCACTGACCAGCGGCCAGTTGAGCTCCGGGCCGCCGTCGGGCAGGGGATGATCGATGTGCTCCCAGCCGCGCTGCGTCGACCCCTTGGCGCCGCTGTGGCCCAGCTGCAGGCCGATCTTCGCCGGCGTGTGCGTGTGCACCCACTGCACGATGCGACGCCAGGCCGCTTCCTGCGCATCGTTCCACAAGCCCGGGCACCCGTGCGTGATGCGCCCGTCGGCGTTGGGCGACGTCATCTCGGCCATCACCAGCGCGGCGCCGCCCAGGGCACGGGCCCCGAGGTGCACGAGATGGAACTCGCCGGCCACGCCGTCGACGGCCGAGTACTGCGCCATGGGCGAGACGACCACGCGATTCTGCAGCGTCACCGACCGCACCGTGTACGGCGTGAACATGGGCGGCGTGGGCGCCCCGTCGTGCACGACCGGCGGTGCAGTGGGCGTGGCAGCCGCCGCGCGCGCCGCGAACCACCGCTCGTACCCTTCGAGCCACGCGGCATCACGCAGACGAAGATTCTCGTGGCTGATGCGCTGGCTGCGGGTGAGCAGCGAGTACATGAACTGCTCGGGCTCGAGCTGGTCGCAGTAGCGCGCGCCGCACACCTCGAACCACTCCATCGCGTTCCACGCCGCGTTCTGGATGCGCAGCGTCTCGACGTGCCGGGCCGCCTGGAACGCCTCGAGCACGGCGGGAATGTGCTCGCGCGTATCGCCGAGGCGCTGGAACTGCCGCACCAGCTCGACCGCGTCCTCGAGGGCCAGCTTGGTGCCCGACCCGATCGCGAAGTGCGCGGTGTGCACCGCGTCGCCCATGAGCACCACGTGGCTGCCGTGGACATTCCGCGTCCACCACTGCGCGCAGGTGACGCGCTGGAAGTTGAGCCAGGCCGAGCCGCGCAGGTGACGCGCGTTGCTCAGCAGCGGCGCACCGGCCAGCGTGTCGGCGAAGAGCTTCTCGCAGAAGGCGATCGACTGCTCGGTGGTGGCCCTGTCGAGGCCGTGCGCGCGCCAGACGTGCTCGGGGCACTCGACGATGCAGGTGGACGTCTCGGCGTCGAACTGGTAGATGTGCGCCTGGAACCAGCCGTGCGGCGTGCGCTGGAAGTCGAAGGTGAAGGCCTCGAAGCGGCGCGGGGTCCCCAGCCAGATGAAGCGGTTGGGGCGCACGACAATGTCCGGCTGGAAGACGTCGGCGTAGGTGGTGCGGATCTTCGAGTTGATGCCGTCGGCCGCGATGATGAGGTCGGCGTCGGGGAAGTCGAGATCGCTGTCGACCTCGGTCTCGAAGCGGAGCTCGACCCCGAGCGCCTCGCAGCGGGCCTGCAGCAGGTTGAGCAGTCGCTTGCGGCCGATGCCGACGAAGCCGTGGCCGCCCGAGCGGATGCGTCGCCCCTTGAAGCGCAGCTCGATGTCATCCCAGTGCGCGAACGCCTGCTCGATGGCGTCGGCCGTCTCGCGGTCCCAGCGCCGCATCGTGTCCATGGTGGCGTCGGAGAACACGACGCCCCACCCGAAGGTGTCGTACGGCCGGTTGCGCTCCACCACGGTGACGTGGTGCCGCGGATCGAGCCGCTTCATGAGCAGCGCGAAGTACAGCCCAGCCGGCCCCCCTCCGATACAAACGATGCGCATGGGGAGACGATAGGGCGGATTGCTTCAAACTTCAAGCAATCGGCGCCGCAGCCTAGGTCACGGGCTGGCGCACCTGGAACGCCGGGTCGCGCCAGGCCTCGGTCCGCAGCACGTCGGCCAGCGTGTCGGCGGCCGCCGCCACGTCGGCGAAGCGGAGGTAGAGGGGGGTAAGCCCGAAGCGCATGATGTCGGGGGCGCGGAAGTCGCCGATGACGCCGCGTGCGATGAGCGCCTGCATGATGGCGTAGCCCTCGGGGTGCCGGAACGACACATGGCTGCCGCGCGGCGCGTCGGCGCGCGGGCCCACGAGCGACACGCCGTACGCCGCACACTGCGCCTCGACGCGCTCGATGAGCAGCGCTGCGAGCGCGCGCGCCTTCGTGGCAATCTGGGTCATGTCGACCTCGAGGTGGAGGTCGACCCCGGCTTCCAGCGCCGTCAGGGCCAGGATGGGCGGCGTGCCGCAGAGGAAGCGCGCAACGCCGGGCGCCGGTTCGTAGTGATCGACGAAGGCGAACGGCCGTGCGTGTCCCATCCACCCGCCCAGCGGGGACTGCAGCGTCGCCTGATGCCGCTCGGCCACGAACAGGAACGCCGGCGCTCCCGGCCCGCCGTTGAGGAACTTGTAGCCGCACCCCACCGCGAGGTCTGCGCGACAGGCATTGAGCGCCAACGGCACGGCCCCGACGGAGTGACTGAGATCCCAGAGCACCAGCGCACCACGCGCGTGTGCGGCCGCGGTGACCGCCGCCATGTCGTGCATCTCGGCCGTCTTGTAGTGCACATGCGTGAGCAGCACCAGCGCGGTGTCGTCGTCGATGTGCGCAGCGAGCTCCGCGCGCGGCGCGAGCACGAGCCGACGGTCACCGCCGACGGTCGCGAGCGCCGACTCGATCATGTAGAGATCGGTCGGGAAGTTGCCCGGCTCCGAGAGTACCGTGCGGCGCGCAGGAGACGCCTGCAGCGCCGCGACGATGAGCTTGAACAGATTGGCGGAGGTGGAATCGGCCACGACCACTTCGTGCGGCTGCGCGCCGATGAGCCGCGCGATCTTGCCGCCGACACGCTGCGGCGCGCCGATCCAGTCGGCACTGTTCCAACTGCGAATGAGCCCCGTGCCCCACTCGTGCTGGAGCGCCTGTTGCACGCGCTCGCCCGTCGCGACCGGCAGGGCACCGAGCGAGTTCCCGTCGAGATAGAGCACCCCGTCGGGCAGCGCGAAACGCGCGCGGAACGGCGCGAGCGGATCGGCGAGGTCGAGCGCCGCGATGTCGGTGTCGATCGCGGCGTCGCTCCTGATCGCGTGGGGCGTGGTCATGTCGGCATCGGTCGAGGGGACAGTACGCTGAGGCGTGTCGACACGCGTCAGCGCGCGGTCGCGACGCGCACCCGCAGGCCACCCATCGCGGGCGCCCCGCGGGCCGCGACCTGCGCGTTGATGAAGAAGTTGCGGGTGAGGTCGTACTCGCGATCGAGGAGGTTACGTCCCCACAGCTCCACCGTCCACGGTGCACCCAGCCGCGTCCACGACAGCGTGGCGTTGAACAGGGCGTACGGCGAGACGTCGTAGGCGGGGGAGAAGATGAGGCGGGAGGCCACCTGCCGGTCGCGATAGCTGCTGCTGAGGTGCGCCTGCACGAGATGCGCCCCGACGACGCGCGTGGCCGTCGCGCTGCCCCCCAGCGACCAGCGCGGGATGGGCATGCCGGTGCGCGAGAAGTCGCGCGACACCTCGCGCCCCTGCGTCACGCTGGCCTGTGCATCGACGGTCACGAACTCGCGGTAGCGCCCCTCGGTGAACGCCACTTGCGGCGCCAGCTCCAGCCACCGCACGGGCTGCCACACCACCTCGAGCTCCGCGCCTCCCACGAACGAGCGCGGCGCGTTGACGATGCGGCCGATGGGGCCACGCGACACCTGGTCGTACACCGTCGACAGCACCTGCTGGTCGCGATAGTCGTACGCGTACGCCGTAACGTTGGTGCGCAGCCCGCGCGTGGGCGCCAGTTTCGCCCCCACTTCGATGGCATCGAGGCGTTCTGGGGCGAACGCGGCGAGCTGCGCGACGTTCGTGGTGTTGTACGCCGTGAAGCCGCCGCTCTTCACGCCGCGACTCACCGACGTCCACGCCAGCGTCCGGGCCGTGGGGCGCCATTCGAGCGCGACGCGCCCCGACGGCAGGCGCGTGATGAACGCGCGATCGGTGGGTGGCACGAAGGTCACGGCCGGTGCCACGAAGCCGGTGGTGAGTCCCTCGAGTCGGCGCTGCTCGTACTCGAGGCGCGCGCCGGACGTGAGACGCCAGGCGGGCGTCAGCGACCACGAGGCGAGTCCGTACACCGCCGCCACATCGGCGCGTTGCCCGTACTGCGTGAGCGCGGCGGCGCCGAGGCCGGGGACATCGGTGAAGTCGGAGTAGAAGCGGGCGTCGAGCGACTCGCGCGTCAGGTACACCCCGGTCATCCAGTGGCCGCGCGTGCTGTCGGTGGACGCGAGGCGCAGCTCCTGCGACACGACCGCGATGTCGTCATAGAAGGCTTCGTCCGACTCGGCCGAGGCGCTGGCATCCCAGTCGCCGATCTCGCGGCGGCGCATGGTGCTCCACGCGGTGAGGGTCGTGAGCGTGGCGCGGGGCAGCGCCAGCGCTCCCTCGAGCAGCGTGGTGCCCCCGCGATTGCGACGGCCGGGGCGACGCGAGGCATCGACCCCGAGGAGCGACGCGTAGGCGGGGCGCAGCCTCCAGCCCGTGCCCCCACGCGATGCGTCCGCCGGGATGGTGGCGCCGGCACCGCCGCGCGAGGCGAAGGGCGCGAACAGCGCGAGCCCCGTCGCGTCGCCGTCGTCCAGGTCGAGCGTGCCCTGCAGACGCCACGACAGGCGATCCGACGGCTGCCAGGCGAGTTGTGCGCGTGCGCTCCACGCGGCGCGATCGCCCAGCGCGGCCCCGGTTTCCCGGTCGCGTTGCCACGCCCCGCCGCCCTGATGCGCGACAGCGAGCCGTCCCTGCATGGTGGCCGAGAGCGGGCCGCTCACGAAGGCCTCACCGTCGCGTGCGCCGAAGCGCCCAAGGGAGAGCACCGCGCCCGCTTCACGGGCGCGCGTCGGGCGCCGACTGATGAGGTTGACCGCGCCGCCCGTGCTGTTGCGTCCGTAGAGCGTGCCCTGCGGTCCGCGCAGCACTTCCACGCGCTCGAGGTCGAACAGCATGCCGCCCACCTGTACCGGAAACGGCTGCGCGACTTGGTCGGCATAGACACCCACGGTGGCGCTGTTGTTCACGGCATAGTCGTTGAACCCGACGCCACGCAGCCGGAACTGCGGCTGGCCGCCGCCGAAGGCCGGCTCCACCTGCAAGGCCGGAGCGACGCGCTGCAGGTCGCTCGCCGTGACGACACCGCGCGCGGAGAGCTGTGTGGCGGTGAGGACGGTGAGTGGCAACGCCGCCCGCTGGGCGGCCTCGGGGCGCCGCTGCGACGTGATGACCACGGGCTGCAGCCCCTGCGGGCGGAGCGTGTCGCGCGGAGTGCGGGTGGTGTCGCCCTGGGCGGCCAGCGTGCGCGGTGCCGCCAGCATGACGAGCGGAGACAGCAACCACAGGTGCTTCGATGACATGGGAATTGGGCCGGAGTGCTCACGGTACCGGACGCGATCTGCGGTGAGGCGGTCGCGAAACCCGAACGCACGACAGGCGCACACGCGGAGGCAAGGGGGCGGAGTAGATTCTTCGGGTCTCCTCACCCTGCGCCCCGAGCCCATGTCCCGACGCACGCTGCGCCCCGCTGCATCGCTCGCCCTCGCCACGGTCGCCCTGGCCGTGACGCCGCTCCTGTCGTCGCCCGGTTCGCCACGTGCGGCACGCATCGTCCCCGCGCTGTCGGCGCAGGGTGCACCCGCATCGAGCGCACCGGCACCCGCCAGCTATCCGACGGCCTGGGATCCGGCCCTGATGCAGCGCCCTGACATCAAGGCCGCCATGTCGCTGCTCGAGCAGAACTTCCAGAAGCAGCAGGCCGAGTGGATCCTGCTCACCGAGATGCCGGGGAAGAGCGGACAGGAGCAGCGGCGCGGCGCCTACGTAAAGGCGCAGTTCATCAAGGAGGGGCTGCGCACCACGGTCGACTCCATCGGCAACGTGATCGGCGTCCGCAAGGGCACCGGCGGCGGGCCGACCACCGTCATCATGGCCCACATGGACGTGGTGTTCCCCAACGAGACCGTGAAGAAGGTGCGGCGCAGCGGCGATACGCTGTTCGCCCCGGGTGTGGGCGACAACACGGCGAGCGTCGCCAACATGCTCGCCACGCTGCGCACGATGAACGCCACGAAGTTCACCCACACCGGCGACATCATCTTCATCGGCACCACGCAGGAGGAGGTGGGCCTCAAGGGCGCCGCCTACTGGCTCGACCACAACCCGAAGCCCGACCTCATGATCGTCCCCGACGGCAGCTATGGCAGCGTCGCGTACGGGGCCCTCGGCATTTACTGGACCAAGTACGTCTTCACGAGCCCGGGCGCGCACACGCTGGCGTCGCGCGGGCGGCCGAGCCCCGTGAAGGCGGTAGCCGAGGCGATCAACAAGTTGTACGAGCTGCAGTTCCCGCCGCTGCCCGATGGCGCGGTGATGAACATCGGGCAGGTGCATGGCGGCAACATCTTCAATTCGGTGCCGCAGGAGCTCTACTTCACCGTCGACCTGCGGAGCTCCGATCCGGCGCTGCTCGACTCGCTCGATCGCACCATCACGCGCATCACGAAGGAAGTGGCCGACCGGCAGCAGGTCGGGCTGCGCGTCGAAGTGGACCAGAAGAACGGCGCCGGCGGCACCGCCAAGATGCTCGAGGGCGCGCGCGCGCACCCGCTCGTGCAGACCGCCGTGGACATCAATCGCTTCCTGGGCATGAGCGCCGGCATGCCAGGCGCGCAGGAGGCCGTCGCCACCGGCGCGACCGACGCGAATCCCGGTGTCGTGCGCAAGATCCCCGCGATCGCCATCGGCGGCTCGCGCGCGAACGGCGCGCATCAGCTCTCCGAGTGGGCCCTCGCGTCGACTGCGCTGCCGTCGACCAAGCTGCTCTACCTGCTCACGGCGACCGTCGCGAGTGGCATCAAGACCGTGCCGACGCGCGTGGTGCCCTGACGCCACGCGCCCTGACGCGTCGCGACTGACGCCTCCCGCTGCGACGCGTCAGTCGCGCTCGTCCTTGTCGTCGCGGACGAGCGCGCCCAAGAAGGTGCCCACCACGCTCACCAGGATCGCACCAAGGAGCGCCGGCACGAATCCGTCCACCTGGAAGCCGGTGCCGCCCGCAAGGCGCGCGGTGAGCAGCAGCATGCCCGCGTTGATGACCAGCGTGAACAGCCCCAGCGTGATGAGCGTGATCGGGAACGCCAGGAGCTTGAGCACCGGCTTGATGAACGTGTTCACCGCGCCGAACACGAGGGCGAGCACCAGCAGGCCGGTGATCGAGCCGCTGTAGCGGATGCCGGTCACGAACTCCGCCGCGCACCAGAGCGCGACGGCGTTGACCAGCAGGGACAGGACGAGTTGCATCGCGCGAGGAGTGAGGGGTGGACCGTGGCCGCGGTGACCGGCCGCAGGCTCGGCTGCGTTCGGCGTGACGACCCGTGCAGGACACCCTACGGTGCGCACCGCGCCGCAGTTTGCCGCACTCGACCGTGGTTCCTATCGTTAGCGCGTCCGCGGCATCCTCTGCCAGTCGTCCGCCCCCTGTTTCGCGCCGCCCCCGTCTCACGGAGCCTGCCGATGCCCGCCTACGTCGCCCTCTGCACCGACTCGAAGGGTGATCTGTACGCGGTCGACTTTCCGGGGACGCTCTACCACAACCCGCGCCAACCCAGCGACGCCCTGGCCGCGCCGGGACTCGGCGCGCCCGCCGGACAGGGGTGGCGCGGCGTGCGGCAGCTCGCGGTCGTCGAGAACGCGGGCGGGGCCCCGCGCCTCGTGGTCGCGCTCGACTGGAGCGATCGCGTGCTCGTGGCCGTGGAGCGCACCGGCGCGGGCGCCGAGCGGTTCGTCCCGCAGGTGGTGGGCACATGGCCGGGCATCACCTCGCTGGCTGGCGGCACCGAGGGGCACTGCTTCGGCGTCACCGCCGACGGGCACCTGCAACGTCGCACGTGGCGCGCGACGGGCGGACAGGTCACGCGCGCCCTGCTCGACCGGCTCGCCGACCACGTCTTCGACACGGCCGCGCGGTTCGGGGCGCAGCTCGCCCCCGAAGCGCGCGCCGCGCTCAGCGTGGTGGGCGGGCGCCTGTTGCACATCGCGGCCGACGGCACGGCCGAACTGCGCGCCGTCGATCGCACCGTGTGGCGTATCGGCGCGTCCGTTGCCAAGAGCATGGTCACGGGCCTGGGCGGCCACCGTCGCCTGCTCGGCGCCGGCGGCGACGGCCTCTACGCGGTGTCCGCCGAGGGGCAGTTGTTGCGGACGACGCTCGCGCGCACGGCGTCGAGCCTCGGCGTGACCGTGGGTGCGTTGCTCGACAAGACGCTGACCGGCAAGACGTCCTTCGGCGCGCCGACGCCATCACCCACGCCCACGCATTGGCAGCCGGCGGGCAGCGGCCTCATGTCGTGGGCCGCACTCCCCTGCAACGTCGAGGGCTATGCGTGGCCGCAGAGCGCGGCGCCCGGCGACACGGTGCAGGTGCATGTGGCGCTCACGCTGCTCCGCGCCGATGCGCTCGCCGACAACATGCAGGCGCGCACCTTCGATGCCGCACTCGTGCGCCTGCGGCGCATGAAGGGCGGCGTCGAGGCCGACTACGATGAGGTGGTGTGGACGAGCAGCGCGCCCTACGTGGCCAGCGTGCCGCCGGCGCTCCACGACAGCTTCATGCAGGCCGGGTGCAACTGGCCGGCGACGTTCAGCGTGACCATTCCCGTCGGTGCGCGCAGTGGGCACTACGCCGTGCGCCTCGTGCCGCGCGATGGCAGCGGCCGCTTCTATGTGCCCGTGGTCGTGCGACCCGCCGCACGGACCGCGCCGTGGCTCATGCTCGCGAACACGAACACCTGGAACACCTACAATCAGTGGGGTGGGCGCGGGAAGTACGTGCACGACGCGCCGCTGCCGTGGACGCTCCCGTTCTGCCGTCCGCATCCCGGGTGCACCCCCGACGTGCTCGGCCCGCTGCCCACGACCGAGCTGATGAACGAGTCGCACCACCTGCTGCGCGGCGAGCTGTGGGTGGCCGGATGGCTCGAGGATCAGGGCGCCGACTTCGCGGTCGATGTGTACAGCGACCGCGACCTGCACCGGGGGCTGGTCGACCTCAGGCCCACGGGGGCGGGAGGGTACCGGGGTGTCATCCTCAACACGCACCCCGAGTACTGGACGGTCGCCATGCACGACCAGCTCCGCGCCTACCTCTATCCGCCGGACAACGCGGGTGGCGGCAGCGTGATCTACCTGGGGGGCAACGGCCTGTACGAGGAGGTCGTCCTCTCCGACGACGATCAGCATCTGCGGATCTTCCCCGGCGTCGACCTTGCCGACGACCCCTACACCGTGACCAACGAGCAGGCGCGCCAGTTCTGCCTCATGCGCGTCCGCGGGCGCCCCGAGCACGCCCTCATCGGCGTGGGGTTCAACAACGGAGCCGGCTGCTCGGTCCAAGGGGTGCCCTATCTCGTGCAGGGCGACGCCAGCAGCAACGCGGCGCTGGCCGGGTTGCCGGCGGCGCCCTCCGGCCAGCCGCTCCCACTCGGTGCGACGAGTGCCAACACCGGCTTCGCGGCGAACGGCTGGGAGGTCGATGTCCGCGGCGACGCGTCACCGCCCGAGGCACAGGCCGCCGGGGCACGCATCGGCCTGGGGGCCACGCCGGCCACCAGCGGGGAGATGCTCTGCTACCGAACGGCGGCCGGCGGCGTGGTCTTCGCGGGCGCCTCGCTGAACGTCGGTGGCTCCCTGGCCGTCGATCCGATGCTGCAGCGGGTCGTGCGCAATGCGCTCGACATGGCGCGCGGCACGCCCCTCGTGTGACCTTGTCTCCTGTCCGGTGCGTCCCCTTCTCCCCTGCGCCCTGCGCCCCCTGATGCCGCAACCCGCGTGACGGTCCTGTTCGAACAGCTGCAGGAAGCGGTGCGCGGGCGCTACCAGCTCGAGCGCGAGATCGGACGCGGGGGCATGGCCACCGTCTTCCTCGCGCACGACCGGCGCCACCAGCGCAAGGTGGCCATCAAGGCGCTGTACCCGGAGTTCGCGGCGTCCATCGGCTCGGAACGGTTCGCGCGCGAGATCGCGATCGCGGCGGTGCTCACGCATCCGCACATCGTGCCGCTGTACGACTCGGGCGCGGCCAACGGCGTGCCGTACTACGTCATGCCGTTCATCGACGGCGAGTCGCTCGGGCGTCGGCTCGCGCGCGAGGGCCCGCTGCCACTCGCCGATGTCGCGCACATCGTCCGCGAAGTGGCCGACGCGCTCGACTACGCGCACCGCGCCGGCATCGTCCATCGCGACATCAAGCCCGACAACGTGCTGCTCACCGGCGGGCACGCCCTCGTGGCCGACTTCGGCATCGCGCGCGCCGTCGACGCCGCGAACGCCGGACGTCTCACGAGCACCGGGCTCTCGATGGGGACGCCGCATTACATGAGCCCCGAGCAGATGTTCGGCGACGAGGCGCTCGACGGCCGCACCGATCTCTACGCGCTGGCCTGCGTCGCCTACGAAATGCTCGCCGGACGCCCGCCCTACGACGGCGAGTCGGGGCGGGAAGTCTCCACGCGACACCTGCACGCGGCCATCCCGCGCATCACCCGCATCCGCGCCGACGTCCCGGCCGCCGCCGACACCGTGCTGCTCAAGGCGCTCGCCAAGAAGCCCACCGAGCGCTGGGCCACGGCGGGTGCGTTCGCGGACGCGTTCGGCGAGGCGTTGGGCGTCGTCGGTCCGCCCACCGGCGCCAACAGCCGTGCCATGCCGCTCATGCGGCGCCCGTCGTTCGTGCGCACGCATGCCCGCGCCATCACGGGCGGCCTCGCGCTGCTCGCCGGCGTCGCCGGCCTCACGTGGTGGGCGCGCGAGAGTGGCCGCCGCGAGGCCGCCGCGGCCGTGCCGACCACGCGCGACGATGTCGTCGCGGTCCTGCCCTTCCGGGTCGTCGGCGACGCCTCTTTCCAGTACCTCCGTGAAGGCATGGTCGACCTGCTCTCGACCAAGCTCGCGGCGCTGCCGGGGGTGCAGGCGGCCGACACACGCGCCGTGCTCAGCGCGTGGCAACGCGCCATGCACGGCGCCAACGACCCGACCCTCGACGAGGCACGCGCGATCGCCCGCACGCTGGGCAGCGGGCGGTTCGTGCTGGGCGACATCGTCGCCACGCCGCGCGGACTGCAAATCTCCGCCCGCCTGCTCGACGCCAACGGCAGCGGGCGTGTCGAGGCCGCGGAGCAGGGCGAGCCCGACTCGCTCTTCTCACTCGTCGACAAGGTCGCGCTGCAACTGCTCGCGCGCAGCGCCGGCGAGACGCGACGCCTGGCGGAGCTCACGTCGACCTCGCTGCCGGCGGTGCGCGCCTATCTCGCGGGACGATCGGCGCTGCGGCGCGGCGAAGCGCAGCAGGCCATCAGCTACTTCACGGAAGCGCTCGAAACCGACTCCACCTTCGCGTTGGCCGCACTGGGCATGGCGGCGTCGGGGGCGTGGTCGCAGCAGGCCGGCCAATCCCAGGCCCTCCGGCGCGGGCTGCGCACGGGCTATGCGCTGCGCGGTCGCCTGTCGCGACGCGACCAACTGCTGTTCGAGGCGCTCGTGCTGCCGGGCGACCCCAAGCTGCACACTGCGGCCGAGCAGCTCGGGGGGTGGGAACGCGCGATCGCGCTGATGGCGGACAGCCCCGAGGCGCAGTACGCCTACGGCGACCGCTTCTACCACACCGGCGCCCAATTGGGGGTGCAGGACGCCGCCGAGCGCGCGGCACGCGCCTTCAATCGCACACTGGCGCTCGACTCCGCATGGGGACAGCCCACGGGGCATCTCGTGGAGATGGCGGTGCAGGCGGGCGACCGCGCGCGGGCGCGCGCGCTGCTGACGCTGTACCGCGCGAGTGCCGGCAGCGCCGACGCCGGCGACTACGTGCTCTGGCGCGCCGCGGTGGGGCTCGACGACGACGCGCTGCGCGCGCGCGTGCTCGCCCAGCGCACGACGATGCCGCTGGCGGCGCTCAACCGCATCGTGGGCTTCGGGCAGGCCGACGGGGTCGGGCTCGACGACGTCGACGACGCGGCCGCCGAGATCACCCGGCGCGCTCGGCAACGCACGGCGGGGGACAACGCCGTGCACCCCGCGCAGACGCTGCATAGCTGGGCGCGCAATCGCGGACGCGCGGCCGCCACCGCCGACGCCATCGCGCTGCTGCGCGAGTCGGGCCCGATTCCCCCGGGCTTCTCCATCGTGTACTTCGATGCAGACCAGGTGCCGGTGCTCGACGCCCTGTTCTGGGATGGCGATTCCACCACCGCCGCCGCGGCCGTGACGCGCCTCGCCGCGCGCGCCGGTGGGCCGCTGCCGCGTGAGAGCGGCGCGCGCGCCATCGCGCTCACCAATCGGTGCGTCGAGCTGCTGTGGGCGGCACGAACGACCGATGTGCGGCGCGACCCGCGCTTCGCCGTGCTGCGCAGCGGCGTGGGCGACTCGGTGGGCGTGCACGGCGGCGACCCGGCGTTGTGCGTCGCCCTGCTCGACGCGATGGGTGCCGTGCGCGCCGACGCGCGCGGCACCGACGCGGCCACCGCCGTGCGCCGTCTCGACTCGATCGCCGTGCAGGGGCCCTATCAGTTCGGCATCGACTTCGCGAATCTCGCGCTGGCGCGACTGCAGGCGCAGCGCGGCGACAGCGCGGCGGCGTTGCGCACGGTGCGTCGGCGTCCGTACGACTGGGACACGGCGCCGCTCTATCTGTCGAGTTACCTGCTGCTCGAAGCGCGGTTGGCCGCGGCGACCGGAGACCGCGCCGGCGCCTCCCGCGCGTACGACCACTGGCTCGCGCTGCGCAGCAACGTCGATGCGCCCCTGCGTGCGGAGGTGACCGCCGTGCGCGCGGAGCGGGCAAAGCGTCGCTGACGGCCCTGTTTCAGCGCTTCGCCGCTTCCACCCGCACCGGCACGCGAATCGCCCAGCCGCCACCGTCGTCGGTTCGCACCTCGAGCGTGTACGCGCCCGGCCGCAGCGGCGTGAACGCCATGTCGGCCGTCTGCCCCGGCCCCATCGTGATCTGCGCCATCTGCGACGTGCGCAGTGCCGGCGGCAGGTCGGCGCCGTCCTTGGCGATGGGGGTCCAGCGCGCGGTGGCGCTGTCGCTCCGCAGCGCGAGCCGCACGATCCAGTCGGGGTGAATGACCACCAGCCGCAGGCGGTGTGTCACCCCGGCCTGCAGGTGCAACGGGCGCGGATTGGCGCGGCCGTTCACGAGCGCGAACGGGCTCGGTTCCTTCGGCTCCACCCACGGGCCGCCGCCACCCACCACCACCACATGGTCGCGCGTGGTGTCACGCGGCGCATCGGTCACGATGAGTGCGCCATACATGCCGTGCGTGATCTGCTTGCGATCGTTGAAGTGCGAGTGATAGGGAAACGTGCCCGATCGCGGCGGCACGAACGCGGCGGTGAAGGTGCCGCCCGGGTCGACCTGTCCGTAGCGCGTGGTGCCCGTGCCACTCCAGTGCGGCACGCCGTCGGGATAGCTCTCGATCTCGAGGCCGTGCCAGTGCACCGAGGTGGGTTCGGCGAGGTTGTTGTGCACGGTGATGGCCACCGGCTGCCCGCGTCGCAGCTCGAGCACCGGGCCAGGCAGTACCACCGAATCGCGCGCCGGCGGCGTGTCGCCCTGCTGCAGCGCGAAGCCGATGGCCGACGCCCCGGCGCGCAGGGCGTGCGGCTTCTGCTGCACGAACAGGTCGAGACGACGGGCGTTCGCGGTGCTCGGTTCGCGATAGCCCGGCTTCGGTGCCACCACGAGGCCCACCACGAGGCCGCGCATGTGCGCGTCGAGGTGTGAGCCCATGGCCGCAGCGCGCCGACCGAGCACGGCCGCATCCGGCAGGTGCGCGGCGTGACCATTCGCTGCCGGTGCGACGGCCGTGCCCGTGGCACGCGGTGCGCCCGACACCGACACGGTCTCGTCGACATGGAACGCCAGGTGACAGTGGAACAGCCAGTTGCCCGGAGTCGAGGCGAGATAGCTGAACGTGGTGGTATGCAGCGGCTCGATGAGATCCGTATTCGACAGCGGACGCCGCGCCACCGGCACCGGCGTGTCGGTGCGCGTGTCGCCGTGTGATTCGATGCGATAGTAGAACCCGTGCAGATGCAGCGGATGCGCAAGCGGGATCATGTTGATGACGCGCACGCGCATCGAGTCCCCCTGCGTCGCCTTCAGCACATCGGTATGCGGCCAGCCCTTGCCGTTGATCGCCGACATGATCTCCCAGTGCCGGTCGCCGTCGCGCTCGTGAAACCACTCGCTGAGGAGCAGGATCTCGTCGCGCGTGGATGCGCCGGGGGCGTCCACCACGATGGCGCCGTTGAGCTGACTATCGAGCCAGAAGCGTTCGCCGACCGCGGTGCCCGCCAGCGTGCCCCAGTACGCGAACGTGCCGGCGGTCCCGAGCGCGATGCGCAGCGTCCGCGTGGCGCCGGCGCGGAGGTGCACGGTGTCGTCACCGCGCGCGACACCCGGCTTGAGTCCACCGATCACCAGCGCACTGTCGGTGCGGTTGCGCAGCGTGAGCGCGAGCACCGTCCCCCGCGGCGCACGCACGAGCGGGCCGGGCACATTCGGCGACTTGCCGGCCTCGGCAAAGGCGAGCACGCGCAGCTCCGTGTCGGCCTCGCCTTCCGGGCGCCAGGCACTCTCCACCACGTCGAGCGCGAGCGTCAGCGTACCCGCACGCAACGTACCGGCAGGCTCGCGGTTCTGGTGCACGACGGCCAGGGTCGCCGTCGGCAACGGCGGGGGGAGCGGCGTGCGCGGCGCGGCGGCGATGAGCTGCGCCGGCACCATGAGGTGCAACAGCGCCGTGGTGAGCATCGGCATCGAACGCTCGATCGAAGGGGAGACGAAGACGGGCCCGGCGAACGTACGCTCGCCGGGCCCGTCCGTCCATCTCGCAAGGCGGTGTACGCTAGCGCTCGCCCATCCAGGTGTCTTCGAGCACCCGCACCACCTGCGATCCCACCTCGCGTCCACCGGCGGTGAGCGTCACCCGATAGGTGCCGACCGGTGCGAGGCGTGCGCCGCCCACGCATCCACCTCCGCCACCACCTCCGCCGCCGCCGCCGCCCGCACGACCACCCTGCGCCGCCGCGGTCGACGCGCACAGGTTCCACTGCCAGCGGTTGAGCCCGGCCGCACCACTCACCGTCGCGCTCCGGAACTCGGCGCCGGTCACGACGTCGGTGATAGTGAGCTTGGCATCCATCGCCGGGTTCTTCAGGTAGTAAGCGATCGCCGTGCCGCGCGGCGCGTTCTCGCCCACCCACCACTTGTCACCGGGAATGGCCGTGCCCAACCGCCGGTCGGTCTTCCACACCACCGCATCACGAATCGGCAGCAACGCCGCGTCGCGCTGCAGCACGTCGGGCGTGAGCCGCTGCAGCGCACTGATGTCATCCATGATCCACACGCTGCGCGAGTGCGTCGAGAGCACGAGATCGTTCTCGCGCGGGTGCACCAGCACCTCGTCGACGCGTCCGGTGGGCAGGTTGGGCATGAACTGGTGCCAGTTCTTGCCGTCGTCGAGCGACACGTAAAAGCCCAGCTCGGTGGGCGCGTACAGCAGGTTGCGGTTCACCGGATCCTGCCGGATGGCGTTCACGTGCCCGAAGGCGGGCAGGTTGCCGCTCACGCTTGTCCACGTCTTGCCGTAGTCGGTCGTCTTGAAGATGTAGGGCTTCACATCCTCGCTGCGGTGCGCGTCGAGCGCGACGTACGCGGTGCCCGCGTCGTACCAGCTCGCCTCGAGGCCGCTGATGTACGTCTCGTGATCGACGCCGGGGATGTTCTTCCCGACCTCCTCCCACGTGTAGCCGTAGTCGCGGCTCACCTGCACGTTGCCGTCATCGGTGCCCGCCCACAGCACGCCCGGCACCAGCGGCGATTCGGCCAGCTCGGTCACGGTGCCGTACTCGTTCGCGACATAGCCGTCGTTGCGCGACAGGATGCACGCCGCGCCCTTGTCGCGGCCGCAGCGGGGCAGTGCGTACGCAATGCCCATGATCGAGCGCTTGGTGATGTCGACCTGCTTGCCCAGCTCCTTCGTCATCGTCCACGAGTCGCCGCGATCGCGGGAGATGAACACCGAGCGTCCACCCACGAGGATCGTCTGCGGATTGTGCGGCGACATGCGGATGGGCGAGTTCCAGTTGAACTGCACCGTCGCACCCGCCAACGGATTGATGATGTTGGAACGGGCGACCGGCGGACCTGCGGGCGCCGCTTCGCCACCGGGCTCACCGCCGCCACCACCGGCGCCGCGTCCGCCGCCGGCCAGCGACGGCTTCACGCTGCGCGCCTCACCGGTGGTGAGGTTGTAGCGCTGCATGCCCAGGTTCTGCGACGCGGTGAAGAAGATGTTGTAGTCGTTCGGGTCGATGGCGTTCTGGAAGCCGTCGCCGCCACCCACGCGAATCCACATCCACTGCCGCAGCCCGCCGCCCGGCCCTTCGCTGCGCACCGAACTCGGGCCGCACCACGAGCCGTTGTCCTGCAGTCCGGTGCACACCCAGTACGGACGCCGCATGTCGACACTCGCGGAGTACGCCAGCCCGACCGCCCACAGGCGGATGGCCTCCCACTTCTGGCCGCCATCGTACGACACGTCCACGCCACCGTCGTTGCCGTAGATGACGTGATTGCTGTTCGCCGGATTGATCCAGATGGCGTGGTTGTCGACGTGGCCCATGTTGTTGAGCCCTTCCCACGTCTTGCCGCCGTCCACCGACTTGGTGGGCCCCACCCCGCCCAGATACACGACGTCGGGCTTGTTGGGATCGACGCGGATCTGCGAGAAGTACATGGGCCGCTGGTTCTCGTTGGACATGAACGTCCACGACTTGCCCTTGTCGGTGCTGCGCCACACGCCGCTCACCTGCGGGTCGGGGGGAAGCTGCGCGCCCCGTCCGGCGCCGGCGCCACCACCGCCACCTCCCGCTCCACCCGCGCCACCACCGCGCGGGGCGTTCGCGGCGGCGTTCGCGCTGGGCGTCTCCTTGTCAGGGGCCACTTCGATCTGCGCGTACATGATGTTCGGGTTCGCGCGATGGATGTCGAGCGCGATGCGCCCCATCGTGCCACGCGGGAGCCCGTTGCCCGTCTGCTTCTTCCAGGTGCGTCCGCCATCGATGCTGGCGTAGAGTCCGCTCCCCGGACCGCCTCCCACGAAGCCCCATGCCGTGCGCTGCCGCTGGTACATGGCGGCCCACAGGTTGCTGGGGTTCGACGGATCGATCACGATCTCCGTCGCCGCCGTGTTCTCGTCGACGTACAGCGTCTTCGTCCACGTGCGACCGCCATCGGTCGTCATGAACACCCCGCGCTCGCTGCTCGGGCCGTACAGCCGCCCGCCCACCGCGATCCACACCGTATTCGGGTTGGTGGGGTGCACGATGACGCGGCCGAGGACCGGCACATCCTTGAAGCCCACACGCGTGAACGTCTTGCCGGCATCGGTGCTCTTGTAGAGACCGTCACCGTACGTCGTGGTCTGGCGGTTGTTCGCCTCGCCCGTGGCCACGTACAGCACGTTCGGATCCGACGGCGCGAGGGTGAGATCGGCGATCGACGCCGACCCGTACTGGTCGAAGATCGACTCCCACGAGATGCCGTTGTTGGTGGTCTTGAGCACGCCACCCACCGCGAGACCGATGTACCAGGTGCTCGGGTTCTTCTCGTCCACCGCGAGATCGTCGACACGCCCACCCTGCCCCACGGGCCCGATCGAGCGCCAGCGGAAGTCGCGCAGCAGCGGATGGTCGGGACGATTCACCATCGGGGGCGGGGTCGGCGGTGCGTTCTGCGCGCGGCCGGCGGGGGGACAGAACAGCAGCGCGGCGAGCGCAGAGAGCGCCACGGTCGTGAGCCGTGTGCGGTGTGTACTGGGCCGAGAGCCGTGAGCCGTGGGTCGTGGGTCGCTGACGAGGTGATCGGAGTCGACGGACATGCGAAGCTCGCGAAGCAGGAGGGGGCGAGGGACTGCCGGGCCACCTAGCTTACGGCCAGATGAACGGGAGCGCTCGGTGGGGGCGAGGGACCGCAACACGCGTCCGCGTTCGGCCGTTCATCTTCCTGTCAGGCTGCGCGCGGCGCGCGCCGGCCCCCGTGCTCACTCCCGCCCCCCACGAGCTCTCCCATGGTCACCCGTCGCGACTTCCTCGCCACCAGCGCCGGTGTCGGCGCCACGCTGGGCCTCACGCCGCGTCTCCTCGAGGCGCTCGCCGCGCTGCCGCAGGGACAGCTCCTGCAGCGCGCCATCCCCTCCACCGGCGAACGCATCCCGGTCATCGGTCTCGGGAGCTCGGCCACCTTCTCGTCGGTCGCGCGCACCGAGGACGTGACCGCGCTCAAGGCCGTGTTTCAGGCCATGGTCGAACGGGGCGCGCGCGTGTTCGATACCGCGCCGTCGTACGGTGCGTCGGAGGAGGTGGCGAGCCGCATCGTCAATGAACTCGGCATCGCCAACAAGCTCTTCTGGGCCACCAAGGTCAACGTGGCCGGCCGCGGCGGCGCCGGTGCCGATCCAGCCGCTGCGCGCGCGCAGATCGAGACGTCGCTCGCACGCTTCAAGCAGCCCAGGATCGACGTCATGCAGGTGCACAACATGGGTGACCCGCCAACGCAGTTGAAGGTCGCGCGCGAGTTCAAGGCCGCGGGCAAGGTGCGGTATGTGGGCATCACCACGACGTTCCCCAACCAGTACGCGTCGCTCCTCGACGTCATGCGCAACGAGCCGCTGGACTTCATCGGCGTCGACTACGCGGCCGACAACCGCGACGTCGAGGACGTGATCCTCCCGCTCGCGCAGGAGAAGAAGATCGCGGTGCTCGCGTACGCGCCGTTCGGACGCACGAGCCTCTTCCGCCGCGCCGCGAACACCCCCTTCCCCGAGTGGGCGAAGGAGTTCGACGCGACCACCTACGCGCAGCTCTTCCTCAAGTTCATCCTGTCGCACCCGGCCATCACCGCCGTCACGCCGGCCACCAGCCAGGCGAAGAACATGATCGACAACATCGGCGGCGGTATCGGCAGGATTCCCACCGCCGCGCAGCGCGAGCAGATCATCAAGTTCGTGGACGCCCTCCCCGCCGCGACGCGCTGAGTTCGCGGCGCCTGTCGCGGCGCCGGACCCGCTGACCCCCGGCGCGCGTCCCGGCGCGCCGGCCCCCGACCCTCGGCCACGCGGGTCTTGTGCTTCTACTGGCTTACCCGTAGTCATTGGGTCATGGTTCGCCCGTCATTGCCGCGCGTCCTGCGCCGTGTGCCCCGCCTGACCCTCCTGCTGGCAGTGCCCTCCGTGCTTGCGGCGCAGCCCCGCGCCAGCCTGCAGGGCACGGTGCGCGCGGCCCCCACCGATGTGCCGCTCCCCTACGCGGTGGTCACGATTCCCGCGCTGGGGCTCGAGCGCTTCTCCGGCGCCAACGGCCGCTACGCGCTGCTCGACGTGCCGGTGGGGCAGCATGAGGTGGTGGTGCGTCGCATCGGCTTCGTCCCGTTCCGCGCGACCGTCACCGTGCGCGCCGACAGCGCCAACACGCTCGACGTGCGCCTCGTGCAGATCCCGGTGCGGCTCGCACAGCTCACCGTGCGCCCCACTGAGCCGTGCCGCACACCCGGGCTGCCCGACTCGACGAAGTTTCCCGAGGCGGCGATGCTCGTGGGGCTGCTGCGTGAGAATGCCGCCACCTATCGTTCGCTCGCCAACGCGCACCCGTACACCTACGCGCAGGTGCGCGCGCTGGGCACGTTGCTGGGCGACACGCTGCGGCTGGGCGTCCCACTGGCCGAACGGGTCGACGGCGTGCGCACCCCGGTCTATCGCCCCGGTCGCGTGGTGACCACCACCGGCAACGGCCCGTTCGCGCAGACGAGCATGGCACTGCCGACGCTGCTCGACCTCACCGACCCCGGGTTCATCGCCAATCACTGCTTTCATTACCGCGGCACGCGGGTGGCAGACGGCGCCACGCTGGTGAAGCTCGAGGTGCGCGCGGCGGATCGGCTCCGCTCACCCGATGTGCACGGCACCTTCGAGCTGGACAGCGCGACCGGTCAGCTGCGGCGCATGGCGCTCGAACTCAGTCGCCCCGACCGCCTGCCGTCGCACCTGCGGGAGATTCGCGCGGTCGAAGTGACGACCACGTTCCTCGAGTTCGCGCCCGGGCTGTCGATCGTCGACGATGTGTGCGCGGTGAACTGGACGCGGCCGAGCGGCCGTCGGGCGCGCCCGCATTCGGCCGAGCTGCAACGCGTGGGCGCGGTGCGTTTCAGCGAGACCGCGCCGCCGGACATCCCGCTGCTGCAGGAGTTTCCGCGCGCACCGTGGCCGCGTCCGCGCGCGCTGTTCGGCGAGATCGCCGCGTGCAGCGAACTGGGAAAGGGGTAGGCGCTCAGCGCGACGCCGGCAGCCGCGTCACCCCGATGCTCGTGGCGCTCGCCGGCGCGCCGGCACCGCCCTGCTGCACCCACGCGACCACCACCCCATCGGTGGTCGACGCCATGGTCGGGTAGTAGCGCCCGCCGCTCCCCGGCACCGCCACCGTCGTCGCCGCGCCGTTGGCGCCCACGCGCGCCGCCGCGAGGCGACGCTGCCCGTCGACGACCTCATCCCACACGGCAAGTGGCGTCGCACCGGCCATGGCCACCACCGGGTGCGACGGCATGCCGCTCGTGGGCAGCTTCACGCGCGGCGAGAAGCGGGGCGTCGCCGCCGACGGCCCCACGGTGGTGGTGGCGTAGTACAGCGCGAGCTCCGCACGCATCCCGGCGCTGCCCGTGACCGCCGTCGGCCACACCGCGTGCACCACGTGCGCGGCCGTCCGCGCATCGACCGCGAGCGCGGGCCCATTGTCGGGGCAGCCGTCGATCTGCCATTGGTCGTCGCTCACCTTGACCGGCGCGGTGAAGCGCGTGCTGCCGTCGCGCGACAGGCTGAAGGCGATGTCGCGGAAGCCGCCGGCGTACACCTGACGCCAGGCGGCGTAGCTGCGCCCTCCGGCATGCACGAGCGCCGTCTTGCAGCAGTAGCACACACTGTTGGTGATGCTTGCGGCCTCGCCCGTGGCATCAAGCGTCGTGTACAGCAGCCGCGACAGCTTGGCCCGCTCGGTGGGATCGGCCTTGGCAGCGTCGGCCTTGCCGGCATCCGTGTGGGTGTGCGTCATGGGCGAGGACGCTCCGGGTGCGGCATCGCGATGGTCGAGCCAGAGCACGCTCACGCGCCCGCGCGCATCGACATCGATGGCTTCCCAGCCGCGCGCCCCGGCCGCTGCGCTCCCCGGCACCGGCGCCTGCGCGCCGAAGGTGCGCCCGCCATCGCGCGAGCGCGCCGTGAGCAACTGCCAGTCGGCGCCCTGCTTGACCGTCCACACCACCACCACGTCGAGGGCGTTGCCGCGCGGCACGAGCGCCACGCGCGACGGCTGCTCTCCACTCACGCGCGCCTGCCCCGCCTGCGCGTTCACCTGCACCGGCGTGTCGAAGGTGCGCCCGCCATCGCGGCTCATGGCCACGAACACGTCCATGCCGCCGGCGCCCACCGCGCTGAAGGTGAGCGCGACCGTGTTGCCGCGCGCCGCGACGGACGGATTCGCACTCGTGCGCCCGGCCATGGTGAGATACGTGGGCGTGTCGGCCGCAGCGGGCTGCGCTGCCGCCGTGCGCCACACGACGGCAGCGAGGAGCGAGCTGCTGAGGACAACCGTGGCCGCGAAGGCGCGGCGTGCCGGAGTGCGCATGACGACGACGGTGAATGCGTGAAGAAATGAAGACTGCGGTGGCGCAACGACAGCGCGCCGGGTGATACGCGGCGGCTCAGGCGCCTTGCTGCAACGCGGCGCGCACCGCCGCCTGCAGCGCGGTGTCACCTGCCGCGACAGGGCCGATGTGGCGATAACGGATGACGCCGGCGCGATCGAGTACGAACGTCTCCGGTACCCCGATGGTGAGGAAACGCACCTGCACCTCCTTCTGTGGGTCGAGCCAGAGGTCGTACGTCACACCGAACTCCCGCCGGAAGTCCTCCACGTCGGGCGCGCTGCCGGGGCCGTCGATGCTCACGCCCACGACACGCACCCCCTGCGGCGCCATCGCCGCGTGCAGTGCCTGCAGCACGGGCGTCTCGAGCCGACAGGGCTGACACCAGGTGGCCCACACGTTGAGCACGACGACCTGCCCGGTGAGCCCGGCCAGCGACACCGGTGCGCCGGCCAGGTCGACGGCCTCGAACACCGGCGCCTTGGCACCAATGGAGGGCGCCGCGAGCGCGCGCTGCGCCGTCGTGTCCCCGGCGGCCGCCGAACGATCCCCCGTGCAGGCGCTCAGCACTGCGGCGCACGCGGTACCGCACAGGAGACGGTGCAGGTTGCTCGGCACAGCAAGCACGCGCCATCGCCAGGCGCGCGCCCGCTGCCAGAGGTCACCCGCGCCGCTCAGTGGTCCGCCGCCACCCGACGCAGGACGGCGCCACGCACGGCATCGACCTCGGCGAGATACGCATCGATGAGCGGCCGTCCCAGCACGAACACGCGCGACGTGTGCGGCGTGACGAGCTTGACCGCGAGCCCTTCGGGGCTGTTGCGCAGCACCTTGTCGGGGACACGCGCCGTCACGCTGCGGAAGGGGGAGCATCCCACGTCGCCCTCACACGACGCGACGTCGACCAGGACACCGGTAGGGATGAGCGTCCGCCCCGGCGTATCGAGCGCGGTGAAGGCGTGCCAGAAGGCGCCCGCGTACTCGTTGGGGGAGACGAACGCGAAGGTGCTGATGTAGAGCGTGTGCTCGCGCACGAGCGTGGCGTCGTCGCGACGCACCACGCCGCGCAGGCCGAACGCGGCATCGTCCGGATGCCACGCGACCACCGTGAAGTGGGGCGAGCGCCAGTAGCTGCGCACCGCGACCACCGGCAGTTCATCGCTCTCGACCGCAGTGCTGCGCGCGGTGGAGGCTTCGGACTCCGACAGCATGCTGTACTGCGCCGGCGTGAGCGCGGCCGGCCCTCCACGCAGGGGGAGGGGGACGCCGCACGCCGAGAGCAGTGTCGCGGCGGCGACGGTGAGCAACAGGCGACCTGCGTCAATGTGGAACGGACCCGGCACCATGCGGACGCTCCTCGCTGAGGGATAATCGGGCTCGAGGCCCGTGCTGCCGGAAAAGTACACCGCCCGGCGCGCGCGGGGGCGCACCGGGCGGCGGGTCGAGCGGCGGCGCGTGGGACGACTGGTGCGTCAGACGGCCGCGGTGGTGGCGGCGGCCTGCGCCGCCGCAGCGGCGGCGGCAGCGGCCGCCGCATCACTGCTGGTGAGCGTCACCAGACCGAGTCCGAGCCCCTTGAGCTTGTTGCGCCAGCGAATCGCGCCGGTCGCAGCGTCGAGGCAGAACAGCTCGCCGCCCGCGCCGGCATAGAGCGCGTCGCCCTCGCGATGCACCGTCACGAACGACGCGGTCTTGAGTCGCGTCCGCCACAGCTCCTCGCCCGAGGCGGCGTGAATCGCCACCGCGTGGGATCCCACCCCGATGTACAACACATCCTGCCGGCGTGAACGCGCCATGGACTCTCCAACTGCGGGTGAAAGGTGAAGGCCGCGCGCACCGCGGCCCGTCGCGTCAGCCCAGCTTCGGGCGCTCGCGCAGCCACTCGGTGCTGCGCTGGTAGCGATGCGCCACGGCCAGTACGATGTCGTCGAGGTAGAGGTTCCCGGCCACCTGCGTGCAGATCGGCTGCGGGTTGAGCGGCGGCGGCGCCGGACGCGCCGAGTCGCCGGCGGCTCCCGGTGCTCCGCCCGGTGCGCCGCCCCCGCCGCCGCGCCCGCCGAAGCCCTGCGCGCGCACGCCGAAGCCCATCTGCACCACCGCCACCGGATGGCCTGTCTGCGCATGCGTGCCGGTGTCGGCCGCGCCCACGTACACGTCGGTGTTGGCGAGGTACTTCTGCCACGCCGTGATGAGCATCTGCCGACGCCGCTGCGCGTTGATGAAGTCCATCGCGGTCGGCGTGCGCCCGGGCACCCAGCGATTGAGCTGCCCGCCGTTGTCGTTGGGAGGCGTGGGCGCTGCGCCACCCGCGCCGCCGCCACCACCCCCGGCAGGACCGCCCGCCCCTCGGCCACCCGGTCCCCCCTGTCGCCCGAACGTCTGCACGACGGTGGCCATGTCCATGCCGAGTTCCTTGGCCTTCATCTGCACGTAGGCGTCGAACGCGGCGGCGCTCTCCGCGCCGAAGCTGCCCTGCGCACCGGCCACGGTCGGCGGATCCCCGAGCGGCGTAGGCTTGGCGCCGAGGGCCTTGAGCTTGTCGAGGAAGGCCGTGAAGACCGGGTCGGCCTGCTGCGACGTGCGCACCCCGATGCGGACCGACGCGAGATCGAGCGCACGGTTGAAGTGGAAGGGCATGGTGATGGTGCCGGGGTCCTTCTCGTCGGCGCCATGGATGACGTTGAACACGATCGCCGCATCTTCGACGGTGCGCGTGATGGGCCCCACGCGATCCTGCGACCACGCCAGCACCATGCCGCCGTGGCGACTCACGCGGCCGAATGTCGGGCGTAGCGCACTCAGCCCGCACGCCGTCGCCGGACTCACGATGGAGCCCGACGTCTCGGTGCCGATGCCGAATGCGACGCAGCCGGCCGCAGTGGCCGACGCCGGGCCGGCGCTCGAGCCACTCGAGCTCTGCGAGAGGTTCCAGGGGTTCTTCGTGCCACCGCGGAACCAGTTGCCACCCTGCGCGAACTGCCCGGTCGAGAGCTTCGCGATGAGCACGGCGCCGGCATCACGCAGGCGCACCACGACTTCGCTGTCCTCGTCGATGACCCGGTTCTCGAAATCCTTGGCGCCCCAGGTGGTGGGTGTCCCCTTCACCGCGAAGAGATCCTTCACCCCCCACGGGATGCCGTGCAGCGGGCCGCGCCACTTGCCGGCCGCCAGTTCCGCATCCATGCGCGCTGCGTCGGCCAGGCCACGCTCGCGCATGATCGTCACGGCACACAGCAGCGTCGGATTGAGCTTCTCGAGCCGATCGAGATAGAGCGTCGTGAGTCGCACCGAGGTGATCTTCTTCGCGCGAATCGCCGCCGAGAGGCGCGCGAGCGGCAGGAAGGCGATCTCCTCATCGCTCGTGGGGAAGGGTGCGGCGCCCCACGGCTCGAGCACGAAGGCCCCCCGCGCCGCCGCAGCGCCCGCCCACGCGAACGGCTGCCGCGCGAAGGCGGCCGCCCCCTTCTCGCGATAGGTCTTCTCGAGCAGGGCACCCGTGCCACCGGGATACGGCTGAAAGGTCCACGACACCGCTTCCATGTTGTCGAGCGGCACCGGCGGCACCGCGGGCTGCTGCGCGCCTCCACCGCCTGCGCGTCCACCACCGGCCGGCGGCTGCGCGAGTGCCCGCGCGCCAAAGCCGAACGTGCTCGCCGCCGCGGTGGCCAGCGCGGTGAACACGAACTGGCGCCGGTCGACATCGCTCGCGAATGCGAGCGACTCCGCCTCCTCACGCACCGCACACTCGGTGGCGTCGAGCAGGTCGAGTTCTTCGGGGAAGGGCACGAAGGGGGACACACTGCGCGACATGAGGGACGCCTCGGCGGTGAAGGGGACACGCCGCGCGCGGAGGGCGCGGCCTCCCAAGAAACCGCCTGCGCGGCCAGCCCGCGAGGGTCGCGCGCAAGAGGCGCGCGAAGGTTTTGCGGGAGGCGCGCGCGCCGGGCTCAGTACGAGGCGGCGGCCGCCTCGACCAACGCCACGGCAGGCGCGTTCGGTGTCTGCCGGCCCACGGTCGCCAGGGTCAGCGTGAACGACGCGCCGCCCCAGCGGGACGTGCCCACCGACACCCCGCCGCCGTGAAAGCGAGCGCACGCCACCACCGACGCCAACCCAAGCCCCGTTCCGGTGGACTTGGTGGTGAAGAAGGGCTCGAACACCTGTGCGCGCACCGATGCGGGCACGCCGGGCCCGTTGTGTTCGACGGTCAGCAGCCAGCCGTCCACAGCCGGTGCGAGGGTGCAGGCAATGTGGGCCGACGGGCCAGCCGCCTCGAGCGCATTGAGCATCAGGTTGAGCAGGGCGCGTTCGAGCAGGGACTCGATGCCCACGTAGGGTGCAGCGGGCGGAGCGACGACGTCGATGGTGGCGTCGCGCGCACTCTTGTGCTGGCGCGCGAGGTGGACCGCACTCTCCACGGTTCCCGCCAGGTCGAGCGGGCGCGCGGCGTCGAGCAGCTCGCGCCCGCCGAGTTCGAAGCACCGCTGGTTCCACTGCGCCACGCGCTGCACGGCATCGGCGGCCTCGCGTGCAAGCTCGGCGACGTCACCGGTCGCGTCGGCCGCCTGCTGCAGCATCTCGAGGTTCAGTCGCGCAACAGCGAGCCCGTTGTTGATGTCGTGCGCGATGGTGCGGGCGAAGGTGCCGGCCAGCACCGTGCGCTCGGCGTTGGCGAGCGCCTGCTCCATGCGCCGCGCGCGCTCCTCGTTGCGCCGCACGCGCACCAGCGCGGTGGCATTGAGGCCGAACAGCAGCGCTCCCGACCCGATGACGAAGCCGATCCCCTTGAGGATCTCGATGCGACGCAACTCCTCGACCGATCCCGAATGCTCGCTCGCGAGCGTC
Source organism: Gemmatimonadota bacterium (assembly GCA_020161135.1). GTDB lineage: Bacteria > Gemmatimonadota > Gemmatimonadetes > Gemmatimonadales > Gemmatimonadaceae > Gemmatimonas. Next base: position 464,064 of record JAIUOB010000001.1, read on the forward strand.
GAGGAGATCAGGATGTACGCTGCGGCACACGCCGAGTACGCCACCGCGATGAGCAGCGCGGTGCGCAGGGGGCGCACCATGGGCGGCGCGTCGCGAACGGCCGAAGGAATTTGCGGCATGAAGGGGAGAATTCGATGAGACCCGGCAACCGTGGTCACAAGGGTACATCCATCGACGGTTCGACGCTGCGTGCGTAACGCCCCGGCGTGACCCCCGCGATCCGACGAAAGGATGCGACGAACGCACTCGTGGTCGCATACCCGGCGTCCAGTCCCGCCACGGTCACCGAGGCGCCGTCGGCAAGTCGCGTCATCGCGAACACCACGCGGGCGCGCAGACACCACGCACCCAGGGTCATGCCGGTTTCCCCCCGAAAGCACCGCTCGAGTGTGCGGACGCTCGCGCCGGCGTGCCGGGCGAGGGCCTCGGCCGAGGGCAGGCGCCCACGCTCGGGGTCCCGCTGCTGCAGCATCTGCTGGAAGTGCTCGGCGGCACGCCGCGCTCGCGCGTCGGTGGGCATGGGCAACGCCACGGGAGCGCCCGGGCCCGCGCGCAGTTCGTCGCACAGCACGAGCGCGAGGTGCATGTCGGGCGCGCGATCGGGCATCAGCACCCCGCGGTGCAAGACGCGTCGCAACAGCGCGCGCAGCAACGACCCGCGTCGCACCACGCCGACGCGCGCCGGGGGCATTGGCGCCTGATCGGGGTGCACGAACACCGACCGCAGGATGCCGCGTCCTGCCAGACGCACGCCATGCACCGTGCCCGCCGGCAGCCACAGCGCCTGTCCCAGTGGCACGACCCAGAGCGCGTCGCCGGCCACGACCGTGATGACGCCCCCTTCGGCCCAGAGCAGCTCGCCCCACAGGGCGCGACGGTCGCGCCAGTGATAGCCACTCCGGAACCCCACGGAGCTGCTGCGGACCAGGGCCTCCACGTCAGGCTGACGGTCTGTCGACATCAGATGACGATATGGCGGCAGCACGCCGCACCGCCAGCGTGCATGATGCGCGCGACAACGCACGGGTCACCCCGGCGCGCACGGCCCATCCCTCAACTCCCGCGATCATGTCGGACACGCCCCAGAGCCCCGTACGCCATTTCGCCATCAACGCCGACGACCTCGACCGCGCCCAGGCGTTCTACGGCCAGGTATTCGGCTGGCGCTTCCACGCGTGGGGGCCGCCCGGCTTCTACATGATCGAGACCGGGTCGACGGCCGAAACGCCGGCCATCTTCGGGTCGCTGCAGGGGCGGCGGACGCTGGTGCCCGGCGAGCGCATGACGGGGTTCGAGTGCACGATCGCCGTGCCGGACATCGCGGCGGCGCAGGCGGCCATCGAGGCCGCCGGCGGGACCATCCTCATGCCGGTCGCCACGATCCCCACGGTCGGCCACCTGCTGTGGTTCCGGGATACGGAAGGGAATGTGGCGGGGGCCATGCAGCCCGACCCGCGGCCGCTGCCGGCCGATCGGTAGCCGCGGCGCGCGGATCGTCCCAGTCGACTGCAATCGGGAGGTGCAGGTGCCGATATTCGACGCTGCGAGCTCGCGCGTCCGCGCGACCGCGCGACGGTGCCACGCCTTCCCGACGTGCCCGGGCCGAGCCCGACACGACGTGGTGCCGCTGACTCCAGACCCGAGCCCGACTCCATGTGGAACGAACTGTGCGATGACGCCCACGAGGCGCACGCATTGAAGGTGATCCATCGCGCGTGCATGGTCATCGCCGTGACCTTTCTGACCTTCGGTGGTGTGGCGATCGCGACGCGCCTCGGCGCCGATGCGCCGCCGACCTCGGTGGCCTACGGCAGCGAGAAGGCGGACGCCGACGCGGCTGTGCTGGGCAACTGAGCCAGGCGCCACACGCCGGGCCGTACGCGGGGGGTGATCCAACCGGATCGCCCCCCGCGTCGCGTGTGGGGGCGTATTCTCTTGCGACCTCCTCCCTCTCCCGGAGTCTGCATGGCCCTGTTGTCTCCGTGCACACGGCGCCACGTGCTGCGCGCAGCCTGCGCCGCGATCGCCGTCGCCCCCATCACAGCAGTGTCTGCGCAACGCGCGGGGACGCCCGCGCGCCCGAACATCATCTACATCATGACCGACGACCACGCCGCGCATGCGATTTCCGCGTACGGGTCGAAGGTCAACCGCACGCCGCACCTCGACCGGCTCGCGCGCGAGGGGGCGCGGCTCGATGCGGTGTTCGCGACGAACTCCATCTGCACGCCAAGTCGCGCGGTGATCCTCACCGGCAAGTACTCGCACCTGAATGGTGTCACGGTGTTCAACCGCTTCAACGGCGACCAGCAGACGGTGCCGAAGCTGCTGCAGGCGGGCGGCTACTACACGGCCATCGTCGGCAAGTGGCACCTGGGGAGTGATCCGCAGGGGTTCGACCACTGGGAGATCTTTCCGGGGCAGGGCGCGTACTTCAACCCGATCATGTACACGGCCGCGGCCGAGACCACGTACACGGGACGCTACGCCACCGATGTGATCACCGATCGCGCGCTCGACGTGCTGCGCGCGCGGCCGCGTGGCAAGCCGTTCTTCCTCATGGTGCACCACAAGGCGCCGCACCGCCCGTGGGAGCCCGACAGCGCGCATGCGCACGACTTTGCCGGCATGCGCTTCGCCGAGCCAGTGACGTTCTGGGATCGCTACGACACGCGCACCGATGCGTTGCGCGAGAACCGTCAGCGGGTGGCCACCGACCTCACCAACCGTGATCTCAAGATCGTGCCACCGGTGGGGCTCACCGGCACCGCACTCACCCAGTGGCGCGCGCAGGTGCCCGACTCGGCGGTCGTGACGACAGACGGGCGCACCGAGGTGCTGCGTGGCGAGGCGCTGGTGCGGTGGAAGTACCAGCGCTACATGCAGGACTATCTCGCCACCGTGCAGAGTGTCGACGACAACGTCGGCCGCCTGCTGGCGTATCTCGACAGCACGGGACTCGCCCGCAACACGCTTGTCATCTACAGCAGCGATCAGGGCTTCTTCCTGGGCGATCACGGCCTGTTCGACAAGCGCTTCATGTACGAGGAGTCCATTCGCATGCCGTTCCTCGCGCGGTGGCCGGCGCAGATCAAGCCGGGCACGGTGAACGGCGCGATGGGGCTCAACCTCGACTTCGCCGAGACGTTCCTCGATGCCGCCGGGCTGCGCGCGCCCAACGACATGCAGGGGCGCAGCCTGCTGCCGCTGCTGCGCGGTCGCACGCCCGCCGATTGGCGCACGAGCATGTACTACCGCTACTACCACGACCCCGGCGATCACGACACGCGCCGTCACCTGGGTGTGCGCACGACGACGCACAAGCTGATCCACTTCTGGCAGAAGGATCAGTGGGAGCTGTTCGACCTCGTGCATGATCCGCAGGAGCTGCACAACCTCTACGGACAGCCCGGGATGGCGCGCATCACCGCCGAACTCAAGGCCGAGCTCGCCCGACTCAAGGCGTACTACGGCGATACGGATCAGTTGGCCAACGACGCGCTGCCCAATGGCGTGGATGGCACGGTGGCGCGGCTGCGGGGGAAGTGACGCACGCGCTGCGTCGCATGCTTGCTTCATCCGTCCCAGTGCCGCAGCGTTCAGGTGTCCCGAACCTGAGGTGTCCGATGCCGCATTCCCGATGGGCGTCGCAGATGGTCCGTTCGGCTGTCGCGCTCGGCGCCGCGACGATGATGAGCGCCGGCTGCACCGGTGCGGATCGCTCCAGTCCCACGGAGGCGGAGCGGTCCGCACTGGCACAGATCGGGACGGACGCGGTGTGGGTGCTGGATCAGGTGGAGCAGCAACGCGGCGCGCCGATCGTCACGGTCGACCTGCCCTGCACTGCGGGACGCGTGCGTCACCTCGTGCATGACACGATTGCACTCCGCGCGGACGGATCCGCGCGACGCAACATCATGCTGCGCCGCGAAATGGCGGACACGCTGCTCGAAGAGTCTGGCTCGACCTCGACGGGCGCTTGGCGCGCCAGCGGCACGACCGTCTCGCTCAGCCTGCGCGTCGCGAACGGGCGCGAGATTCCGCGCTACGATGTGCAGCTCGAGGCCGATGGCTCGCTCTCGATGCGCTCCGGGTTGGGCGGCTCGTGCGCCGGGGCCGCAAACACGGGGCGCGCGGCCACGTTCGTGTATCGGCGCGCGCGCTGAGGCGTTGCGCCCCAGAACAGCAACAACCTGCCGCGGCATCGGCATTCATGTGAAGCGAGGCGGGCGAGCGCATATTGTCGACTATGCACTCCCTCTCCCGCCTCTGCCGCCGAGCAGTCCGCCTTGCCGGCCTCGCGATCCTCACCGCTGCAACGAGCACTGATACCAGCAGCGCGCAGGCCACTCCCGATACCAGCGGCCCCGTCATCCGCCGCACCGAGTACGGCATTCCGCACATCACCGCGAGCAGCTTTCGCGGCATCGGCATCGGGCTGGGCTACGCCATGTGCGAGGACTACGGCGAGCGCGTGGTGCGCAGCCTGCTCCGCAACAAGGGGTGGATGGGGCGCACCTTCGGCCCGGACAGCGTGGCCAGCGACTGGACCGCGGCGCTGGTCATGCAGCGCGTGCAGGAGACGTACCACCGTCTCGACGCCGACACGCGCGCCATGTACGACGGCTACGCCGAAGGGGTAAACCGGTGGATCCGCGCCAACCGGGCGACACTGCCCGCATGGATGGAGCCGGTGTTCACCGCACACGACGTCGCGGCCGGGGACATCGGCACGGCGAGCATCGTGGGCGGCCAGCGCCTCGTGCAACGGCGGCTGCGCGCCGACTCGCTGCGGGGCCTGCCCACGCCGCCACGCGACGAGGACGTCGAGGCACACGCTGCGTACAGCGAGGACGGCTCCAACGCCTGGGCGCTGGCGCCGAGTCGCACGACGAGCGGCCGCGCGATCCTGCTGCGCAACCCGCACCTCAACTGGAACGCCGGGTACTGGGAAGCGCACGTCACCGTGCCGGGAAAGCTCGACTTCTATGGCGATTTCCGCATCGGCAGCGCGTTCGCGGTGATTGCGGGCTTCAACAAGGACCTCGGCTGGGCCACCACCAACAACGCGCCCGATCTCGACGAGGTCTACGCGCTCGACATCGATCCGGCCGACAGCACGCGCTACCTGTTCGACGGTACGTCGCAACCCATCCGGACGCAGACGGCGTCGGTGCAGGTGCGCACGCCAGATGGCAGCATCGCGTCGCAGACGCGCAGCTTCTGGACCACGCCGCTCGGTCCGGTCGTGCACCGCACGGCGAACACGTTGTTCATCGTGCGCGCTGGTCCCGATGGAGAGTATCGCGCCGGGCAACAGTTCCTGGCCATGATGCGCGCCCGGTCGCTCAAGGAGTGGAAGTCGGCGCTGGCGATGCGGGCGCGTGCGACGTCCAACCTCACCTACGCCGACCGCGCGGGAAACATCCTCACCATCTGGATGGCGAGCCTGCCGCAGATCCCACATGCGGCGACGGGCGATTCACTGTTCACGCGCGCCCGCACGAGCGCGGACATCTGGACGTCGCTGCTGCCGCTCGACTCGCTGCCGCAGGTGCTCAACCCGCGCGGCGGGTACGTCCACAACGAGAACGACCCGCCGCACTTCGCCAACCTCAAGGCCCTGCTCGACACGGCGCGCTATCCCGCGAACGTGGAGAAGGGGCCGCTCGACCTGCGCAGCCAGCACGCGCTGCAGCTCATCGGCGGCACGGACAAGCTGTCGCTGGCCGAGGTGATCCGGCGCAAGCACAGCATGCGCATGCTGCTGGCCGACCGTGTGAAGCCCGACCTGCTGCGCGCCCTCGCCGCGGCACCTCGCACGCCCGCGCTCACGCAGGCCGCCACCCTGCTGCGCCGGTGGGACAACACCGTGTCGGTCTCCAGCCGCGGCAGCACACTCTTCGAGACGTGGTGGCGCCTGTACACGGCCGCGGCGCGGGACTCGGCGTTCGCGGAGCCGTGGAGTTGGAGTCGCCTCACCGCCACACCACGCGGGCTCGGCCGCCCCGACCTGGCGGTGCCGGCGCTCGTCGCCGCGATCGACACGGTGACGACGCGCTGGGGGAGCATGGACGTCGCGTGGGGCGACGTCCATCGCGTCCGCCGCGGCAGTGTGGACGTGCCGGTGGGCGGGTGCAGCGGCGCGCTCGGGTGCTTCCGCGTGCTGGGCTATGAGCGCGCCCCTGATGGCAAGCTGGTGGCCAACACCGGCGACGGATGGGTGTTGGCCGTGGAGTTCGGCGCGACGCGTCCGCGCGCGTTCTCGATCCTGTCGTACGGCCAGAGCACCGACCCGGCGTCACCGCATCACGCCGACCAGGCCGCGATGTTCGCGCGCGGCGAGTTCAAGCCCGTGTGGTGGACGCCGGCCGAGGTGAGAGCGCATACGGTGCGAGAGTATCGTCCGTAGCAACCCACAACCCAGAACGCACAACCCACAACGACGAACCCACCCCCTCACAACCCCTACGGCTTCTCCGCCTCCGTCTTGAGCTGCGCGAGCCCCTTCTCGAAGTCCCCGCCGATCATGCCGTCCATGCTGGTGAAGACCATCATGACCTTCGTCATGAACACCGCGTCGCCCACCATCGTCCAGGTGGCGTTGGTGCCGCCATTCGTGGCGGCGAAGGTGAAGGTCGTCACGCTGCTGCTGGCGATCGGCTCGAGGAAGTCGAGCTTGATCGCGACCTCGCTGCCGGGCGTGGCGCGGGTGATCTCCATGCGCCCTGCGCCGACGGAACTGTTCCCCGTCCACTCGTAGACCGCGCCCACACCCGACGGCGCGCCGCTGTGCGTGACCTTCATGGCCGGGTCGAGCTTGGCCCAGGGTGACCACGCATCCCACTGGTGGAAGTCGTTCACGTGCGCGAACACCTTTTCGGGCGCGGCGGCGATCTGGATGCTGCGGGTCACCGTGTAGGTGTCCGGCTTGGTCGTGGCCAGCGCCATCACGACGGCGATGAGCAGCGCGATGCCGATGAGTATCTTCTTGAACATGCGACGACCTCAGGAACCGGGTGGGCCAGTGGGCGGGGAGGTGCGGGGTAACCTACGCCGCCGCGCGGTGGGGCGTTTCCGGGGCCGGCGTGCGCTCGGCGTCGTCGCGCTGACCTTCGCGGCGCTCGCCGGGGCGTGCCGCGGCCGCGTCGATCCGTACGGCACACCGCACCCCGAACCGCCCGACCTGCTCCGGCACTCGGCGTGGGCCACCTCACCGCCGCTGGGCGTGGCGGCCGATGCCGCGCGACGCAACAAGGCGGCAGGCGACTCGTTGCACTTCCACGACCTCACCGTCACGGTGCTGTCCACGCGTGTCGATTCGTCGGGGCGCACGCCGGTGGATCGCGCGCGTCTGCGACTCACGCGCGGCGGCACCAGCGAGGAGCGCGACGTGCGCGAGGGCGAGGCGTTCAACTGGCGCGATCACCACGTCGCGATCGTGGCCATTTACGGCCCGGGTGAGTTGGGCGCGGGGCTCGTAGCCATGGAGGTGGCAACGCTGGCCTCGCTGCCACCCGAAGTCGCGCAGAGCGATTCGGCCGGCGGCGCGAGCATGCGGCTCCGCATTCCGCATCGCATCACGCACGTGACGCTGCACCACACCGGCGATGCGCGCCCGCTCACGCGCGCGGAGGATCCGACGCAGCGGCTGCGCAATCTGCAGGCGTGGGGCGCGCGCGACCGCAACTGGTGGGACCTGCCCTATCACATCCTGCTCGACCTTGACGGGCGCTACCTCGAGGGGCGCGACTGGCGCTATCAGGGTGAGACAAACACCACGTACGACCCCGGCGGGCATTTCCTGATCAGCATGATCGGCAATTACGAGGTGCAGGAGCCGTCGCCCGAGCAACTGGCCCGGATCGCCGACCTCATGGCGTGGGCGCTGCGCACGTTCAAGCTGCCGGCGAGCGTCATCGGCGGGCACTACATGTACGCCGAGACCGGATGTCCCGGGAAGCACCTCCGGAAGTACCTCGAGGACGGCACGCTGCAGCGCATGGTGGCGGCCCGGCTGCCCTGAGGGGCGGAGGTGGCGGGGCGGGCACGGGGCGAGCGGGGGGACGACGGAAGCGGGGGACCGGGAAAGGGGTCAGAACAATTGTTCTGACCCCTCTTGGCGCTTTGCGGCCAACTCCGGCTGCGCCGTCCGAGCAGGCAGGGCCGGGAGGGCGTACAATAGGACGGTCTGCCGGTCCGTCCGCCGCCCTGCCCGAGGAATCGCCCATGTCGCCCCTCACGCCCTCGCCGCTCTCCCGTCGTCAGTGGCTCAAGTCGTCCGGCCTCGTGGCCGGCGGCGCGCTCGCCACCGGCACCCTCGATCCGGCACGTCTCGCCGCCCTCGGGGCGGACGCGGCGCCGCATGTGCTCGACGGCCAGACGACGGCCGCGGGGTTCGCCGCGCACGAGCGCATGATGGCGGCGCTGCGCCGCGCCGACGGCCCGATTCGCCTGGCGAGCAACGAGAATCCCTACGGCATGGCGCCATCGGCGCGGCAGGCGATCGAGGCCGGCTGGAAGCAGCATGCGTGGTACGGCGCGCCGTCGCTCCCCAACCTGCGCAAGGTGTACGCGCAATCGGTGGGCGTGCCGGAGGATCACGTCCTCGTGCTGGCCGGCTCGAGTGAACTGCTCAGCATCGCCGTCATCGCGTACGGCCTCAAGGGCGAGGTGCTCACCGCGTGGCCCACGTTCGAGGGACTGCCGCGCTACGCCGAGTCGATGGGGCTGCGCGTGCACAAGGTGCCGCTCGACGCGAACCTCGCGCACGACCTCGAGGCGATGGACAAGCGGCTCGTGCAGGCGGTGGATCTCGTGTTCGTCTGCAACCCGAACAACCCGACCGGCACCCTCACCGACAACCGGCGGCTGCGGCAGTTCGTGTCGAGCGCGGCGCGGCGCGCGATGGTCATCGTTGACGAGGCGTATCACGACTTCGTCGACGACCCGGACTACTCGTCGTGCATCGACATGGTGAAGGCCGGCGAGAACGTGATCATCTCGCGCACGGCGTCGAAGATCCATGGACTGGCGGGGCTCCGCACCGGGTTCGTGATCGCGCGTCCCGACATCATCGCGCGGCTCTCCGCCGCGAGCACGAGTGCCCCGGGCGTGCTGGGCGCGCTCGGCGCGGCCGCGAGCATCCAGGACACCGCGTACCAGACGATGTGCAAGCAGCGCAACGCCGAGGGGCGCGCGATCATGCGCACCGCGCTGCAGCAGCTCGGCCGTCGCATGACCAACTCGCAGACCAACTTCGTCTTCTTCCACGCCGGCATGCCGGTGGAGAAGGTGCAGGCGGCGATGCTCGCCAAGGGGTTCATGGTGGGGCGCGCGTTCCCGCCGTACAACGACTGGGTGCGGGTGAGCGTGGGCACGCCCGAGGAGATGAAGCAGGTGGCCGCGGTGCTCCCCGGCGTGCTGGCGGGCGCGGCCAAGTCGATGGGCAGCTCCGAGGGCTGACGCGTACGGGGCGAGACGCTCGCCCGCAGGGATGTGCCCCACGCCGGGCGGCGTGGGGACGGCGGTGCTAAGTTGGCCGGATGAGCTTGTCACGAATCCTGGTCGTCGCCGCCACGACCCGCGAACTCGCGACGCCGCGAGGCTGGATCACTCTGCAGTGCGGCATCGGCCCGGTGGACGCGGCGGCGTCCACGATCGGCGCCATCGCGGCGCGCCTGCCCGCGCTCATCGTGCATGTCGGCATCGCAGGGGCGCGTCGTGCGCGCGGCCTCGCGCCGGGCTCGCTCGTCATCGGCAGCGAGGCGCGCTACGCCGACCTGGGTGCCCCGCCCACGCTCACGCCGAGTGTCGTGGTGCCGCCCCCGGCGCTCATCGACGCCATGCGCGCGGCGCGGCCGGAGACACCGGCCCTTCCCATCGGCACGAGTGCGCGAGTGGGGGGCACGACCGACTGCGACGTGGAAGCGATGGAGGGGTTCGCCGTGCTGCGCGCCGCGCAGCTCGCGGGTGTGCCGGCCATCGAGGTGCGCGCGATCGCGAACGAGATCGAGGAGCACGATCGTGCACGCTGGCACTTCGACGCCGCCTTCGCCGCCATCACCGAGGCGACGCCCGCCCTCGTGGACGCGTCCCTGCAGCTGCTCGATCGCGAACCGCGCCTGCGCGTGACCCCGGCGGGCGCAACGGTCGCCACGCCGTAGGGTGGCCCGCACCGTGTCGCTGACGTTCGGCTTCTCGCCCTGCCCCAACGACACCTTCGCGTTTCATGCGCTGGTGCACGGGTTGGTGGACACGCCCTGCGCCATCACACCGGTGCTGCTCGATATCGAGGAGCTGAACCGACGCGCACACGACGGCGCGTTCGCGCTCACCAAGCTCAGCGTCGGCGCGTTCGCCAGTGTCGGCACCCGCTATCGCCTGTTGCGCAGTGGCGCCGCGCTCGGCCACGGCGTGGGGCCGCTCGTGGTGGCGCGCACACCGCAGACGCTCGCCGAGGCGGTGCGCGGCCGCGTGGCCATTCCGGGGCACGAGACGACGGCGTATCGGCTGCTGCGTCTCGCTGCTCCCGCACTGCATGACGTGGTCGCGTTGCGCTACGACCGCATCCTGCGTGCGGTGGCCGACGGCGAGGTGGACGCGGGACTCATCATTCACGAGAGTCGCTTCACCTACGCCGAGCATGGGTTGCATCGCGTGGTGGACCTGGGCGACTGGTGGGAACACGAGACCGGGCTACCGGTGCCCCTCGCGGGCATCTGCGCACGCGACGACGTCGACCCGGCGCTCGCGCACGATCTCGAGCAGGCGATCCGCGCGAGCGTGCAGTACGCCTTCGATCACCCCGAGGCAAGTCGCGCCTGGGTGCGGGCGCACGCGCAGGAGATGAGCGATGCCGTGTGCGACCAGCACATCGCGCTGTACGTGAACAGCCACAGCCTGGACGTCGGCGACGACGGCCTGCGCGCGATCGCGCGGCTCACCGCCGCCGGCTGACGACGACTGCGACGTCGCCGGCGTCTACGACGCCTTGCGGCGCTCGACGCCGTCGAATGGAGCGCCGGGCGGCGGCGGTGCCGGTGCACTGGCGTCCACCACGCGCAACGCGGGCTGCTGCACGCGCCCGGTGCGCTCGAGCTTGCCCCACGACGGGTTCCACCCCTTGAGTGCGGCGCGCATCGCCTTGACGAGTGCGATGTACAGCACCTGACGATAGGCGATGCGCTGCAGCGGCACCAGCAGCGCCTGCGCGCGCGTCTCACCGCGCTCGAAGAACACGCCCATGAACGCCGTCAGCGTGTCGATGGCGAGGAACAGCCCGTAGAGCACGGCAACGGGCTGTGCATGACTCCACGCGGCATGCCAGCCGATGGCCGGGGCCTCGAGCGCCAGACGGACACCCATCGCGATGAGCGCGATGTCCGCTGCCGGCGCGAGCAGCGGGAAGAGCAGCTGGAAGAGCCAGATGTTGGGGAGCCCCACGAGCCCGAGCGCGCCGGCCTCGCGACGGCCCAGCGCCGCGCGATGCTTCCACGCGCACTGCAGCGTGCCGAAGCTCCACCGGAAGCGCTGCTTGAGGAGCGCCGCGAACGTCTCGGGCGCTTCCGTGTAGGCGATGGCGTGGTCGGCCAGCGCGACGCGATGGCCGGCCCGCAGCAGCGTGAGGGTGAGGTCCTGGTCTTCCGCGAGCGTGTCGGTGCGGAAGCCCCCTGCCGCCAGCACCGCCTCGCGGCGCCACGCGCCGATCGCACCCGGCACCACCGTGATGCAGTTGAGCAGCACGAACGCGCGGCGGTCGAGATTCTGGCTGGTCACGTACTCGACCGCCTGCCAGCGCGTGACGAGGTTGACGCGATTGCCGACCTTCGCGTTGCCGGCCACGGCACCCACGCGACGGTCGGCGAGCGGATGCACGAGATGCAGCAGCGCGTCCGGCGCGAGCACGGTGTCGGCGTCGATGACCACCAGCACCGCACCGGCCGCCGCCGCGATGCCGGTGTTGAGCGCGGCGGCCTTGCCGGCGTTGGCCTGCCGAAGCACCCGCACACGCGCGTCCGACGTCATCGATTCCGCCGCGGCGGCGGTGTCGTCGCGCGATCCGTCGTCGATGACGACGACCTCGAAGTCGGGGTAGTCCTGCGCGAGCACGCTGGCGATGGTGCGCGTGATGACGCGCCCCTCGTTGTACGCCGGGATGAGCACCGACACCATGGGCGTGAACGTGCGGTCGGTGGCGCGACGTGCCACGCCGGGACGCCACCGCTGCCACGCGGCGAGACCGCCGATGAGCAGCAGACGCACGACCCCCAGCACCAGCGCGACGAGGAACGCGACCACGAACGTCGTCTCGACGACGACGGCCGCGCGCATCGCGACACCGGTGAGCACACGCTGCGGCGCCTCGCTGGCCGGCGCAACCGGTGTGCCGGCGGCCGCCGCCCCATCGAGCAACCCCGCCACGGTGGTGAGCGTGTAGCCGTTGGCGCGCAGCGAGTCGATGAGCGGACCCAGCGCGGCGATGGTCGCGCTGCGATCACCGCCGGCGTCGTGCAGCAGGATGATGCGCCCGTCCTTGCGACGCAGCTCGCGCAGCGCGTTCGCGACGATCGCGCGCGCGTCGATCTCGAACCAGTCCTTGGGATCCACCTCGAGGCCGGCGATGCGATAGCCCATCGTGTTCGCGATGGCCATGGGGCGCAGGCGATCTTCCGTGGCCGGACGTGCGTCGCCGATGTACGGCGGGCGCGCGAGGAGCGGGCGCCGCCCGGTCACGGCCTCGATGGCGCGCCCGGTGGCCGCCAGCTCCATGCGGATGGCGGACTCGCCCAGCGACGCGAAGTCGGGGTGACTCCACGAATGGTTGCCGATCTCATGCCCCTCGTCGGCGATGCGGCGCGTGATGTCGGGGAGCCGCTGCACCTGTCGACCGAGCACGAAGAAGCTCGCCACCGCGCCACGTGAGGCCAGCGTATCGAGGATGGGCGGCGTGTAGTCGGCGTCGGGGCCGTCGTCGAAGGTGAGCGCCACGCGACGGTCGCGCGGCACGCCGGCGCGCGACACGACGTAGCCGCCCGGCGCCTGCGTGATGCTCGCCTGCGCGACGTACCCGTCGGCGTCGAGCTGCAGCGCGCGCGCGCCACGGCCGGTGCGCCCCTCGACCGCGAGGATCTCGCCATCACCCGAGATGACGGACACACCCTTGTCGGGGAGTGACCGCAACGCGTCGGGGCTGCCGGTGAGTCCGCTCCGCGTCAGGATGCTCCACAACGACTCGTCTTCGCTGCCCAGGCGCCAGAGCGCCGTACCCGCTGCGCCCGCGCGCAGCCCGCTGCGCAACTGATTCCACGCGGTGGTCGCGTCGAGGTACCACACCGTGTGCGTCACGCCATCGGTGCGCCACTGCGCGGTGGGGTTGCGTGTTGCCGCATCGAAACGCACGCCGCCCGGCGCGGCACGACCGAACGCCATCGCTTCGCTCACGCTCACGGTCACGCCTTCCTCGCGGTCGGAGCGCCAGTGATAGCCGTACTGCCCCACACCGAGTATGACCTGCGCCGCCGGCACCGCCGCGAGCACGCTGTCGAGGCGCGCGGCGAACCACGGCGCGCTGGCGATGGCACCGGCGGTGTGATCACCACTGTGCTCATCGTACAGCATCGCGATCACGTAGTCGGACGCCGCCGCATACTCGGCCAGCGGATACCCGTCCTCCTCGCCGATGGGCGTGGCAACGGTGACGATGGCGTTGAGCGGGCGCAGCGCCGCACGCAGCTCGCGCATGAAGTCGAGCACCGCCGGGTGCATCGCGGCCGGGACGAGCTCGAAGTCGATGCAGACGCCGGCGAGCTGGTTGGTCGACACCGCGTCGACGAGATCGCGAATCGCGCGCGCGCGGCGGGCCGGCGTGGCCAGCAGCGTCGTGAGGAGCGTCGGGTCGAAGTTGGTCGCGCCGAAGTTGGTCACCATCAGGTGCGTCGCAACGCCCTGCTGCCGCGCTTCGGCCAGGAGGTCCTTGTCGAGCGTGATGGTGAGGCGACCGAACTCGCCGCGGCCCATGAAGGCGCCTTCGACGATGGCCCAGTCGAGGTGCGCGCCGAAGCGCGTGAGGGCGGCGCGGCTGCCGGCGTCCCACTGCACGAGGAACCCGGCCACGATGGGGTCCGCCGCGGGCGCTGCCACCGCGCGTGCCACCGGCATCGGGCGACAGCGCCTCGCCGCCGCCGCACCCTTGGGGAGGCGGGCGCAGTCGGCGTCGTCCGCCACGGCCGCGGCACCGCGCACACCGGGGCGACGCGTCGGACGGGTGCCGCCGGCCAGTGCACCGGGGGCGACGTCCGCCGACGCCATGGGCAACGGCTCGACGACGGGCGGTCGAAGGATGCCGGCCACGACGGTGCCACCCAGGACGACAACCGCAGCAATGCCGGCAACGAGCAGGGCGCGCACCCAGCGACTGCGGCGCCCGGAGGGATCATGGAAAACGGGTCGGAAGCTCACATTGTGAGCATCGGCTGGGACGGAGCGGACTGAATGGCCTGACAATGATTGGAAGGCAGCGGGCCGAAGCCGAGTGTGCGGCTTGTTCGGGGTGCGGGTGTTCCGTACCTTCGCGCCATGCCAGCGCCCATCTCCCGTCGCACCATGCTGACCCACACCGCGTCCGCGGTCGCCGTACTCGGGATGGGGTCACTGGCGTCAGGATGCGGCGTAGATGACCCTCAAGTGTCGTCTCCTGAGTGGCTCCTGGCGGGATTCGACGAGGCCGCGGTTCGTGCCCTGGGAGATCGCTATCTGGCCGACCATCCGCAGGAACGCGAGGAACGGCGGCTGGCCGCGAGCGTCGTGAGCGCCAGCCGCGGGCCGCAGCTCTGGTCGCGCGCGCGCCCCCTCCCCGAGGTGGTCGCCGACGAGTTCGCGGCCGGGGAGACGGTGCTGGTGGACGGGTGGGTGCTCTCGCGTACCGAGGCGCGGCTGTGTGCCGCCCTGGCACTCCGGGCGCGGGCCACGACCAGCTCGGGTGCCAGCTCGGGTGCCGGCTCGGCCACGACACCGCCGGCGCGGCTCGGCTAGTCCCCGCCCATGCACACCGACGCCCGCACCCTCGCCGACGGTACCACGCTGGACGCCGACGTCTGCATCGTCGGCGCGGGGGCCGCCGGCATCCCCATCGCCCTCGAGTTCATCGGCGCGGGCCGTCGGGTGCTGCTGCTCGAAGGGGGCGGGTTCGACCGCGACGACGCGCTGCAGGCGCGGTACGCGGGGGTGGTGTCGGGGCAGTCGTATTTCCCGCTCGAGGCCACGCGGCTGCACTACTTCGGCGGCACGACCGGCCACTGGGGCGGCTTCTGTGCCCCGCTCGACCCGATCGACTTCCGCACGCGCGCCTGGGTGTCCGGCAGCGGGTGGCCCTTTGGCGCCGAGACGCTCACGCCGTTCTACGCGCGGGCACATCCCCTGCTCGATCTGGGCGTGCCCGACTATCGCGCGGCGACGTGGCAGGCGGCCGATGCGCGCAACGTGCCGCTGCCGCTCGACCACGCGGTGATGCACGAGAAGATCTGGCAGTTCAGCGCGCCGACGCGCTTCGGCAGTCGTTTCCGCGCGCCGCTGGTGGAGGCGCGCGACGTGCACCTGCTCACACACGCGGTGGTCACCGAGTTGCGCCTGCGCAGCGACGGCACGGCCGTGGAGACGGTGGAGGTGCGTCAGGCCGATGGCCGCACACTGCAGGTGCGCGGCAGCGTCGAACGGCCCATGCAGGTGGTGCTGGCGTGCAGCACGCTGCAGAACGTGCGCCTCCTGCTCGCCTCCAACGCCGTGGCCGCTGCGGGCGTCGGCAACGCGCACGACCTGGTCGGCCGCCACTTCATGGAGCACCTCGAGATGCCGGTGGGCACCGCGGTGCTCCTGCGGCCGCAGTCGATGCATCTCTACGCACTCGACTTCGGCCGCACGAAGGCGCGCGCCGAGTTGGTGGCCAGCGAGGCGATGCAGGAGCGACTTGGCCTGCTCAATGCGAGCCTCTCGCTCGACCCGATGCCGACGGAGGGCGAGGCCCGCAGCACCTTCGAGGATTTTTCGGCCGAGGAGCTCGAGACGTTTCGCAAGGACACCCGCGATGGCCTGACCGAGGCGATGCGCGACAGTGCCCGCAGCCATGACGTCGAGAGTGTGCGACGGCAGCCGCGCTTCGCGCTGTTCACGCGGCAGGAGCAGGCACCCAACGCGGCGTCGCGCATCACGCTCACCCGCGAGCGCGATGCGTTCGGCGTGCCGCGCGTGGACTTCCATTGGGCGCTGTCCGCGCGCGACCGGCACACCATGCAGCAGACCGTCCGCCTGCTCGCGCGCGAGTTCGGTCGGCTGGGCATCGGGCGTGTGCAGCTCCGCGACTGGCTGCGCGCCGACGATGGGCCGTGGCCTGCGGTCGTGAGCGGCGGCTGGCACGACATCGGCGGCACGCGCATGCACACGAGCCCGCGCGAGGGTGTGGTCGACGCCGACTGCCGTGTGCACGGCATCGCGAACCTGTCGCTGGCCGGTGCGGGCGTGTTTCCGACCGCGGGCGCGGCCAACCCCACGCTCACGATCGTGGCGCTGGCGCTGCGGCTGGCGGAGCGGTTGAAGCGCGTGACGGCGTAGACGGATCGGCCGCAAGCACGGGCCGCCCCGCCCTACCCCACCGCCTCGATCGCACGCCGGACCTTGCCCACCAGCTCGTCGATCTGCGCTTCGCTGATGATGAGCGGCGGCGACAGCGCGATGGTGTCGCCGGTGACGCGGATGAGCGCGTCCTGCTCGTGGAAGGCGTTGGTGAACACGTCGAAGCCGCGCGCCCCGATGGTGTCGTCGCGCACGGCCAGCTCGATGCCGCCGATGAGGCCGATGGTGCGGATGTCGATGACGTGCGGCGCGTCGCGCAGGCTGTGCAGCGCGGCGCTCCACACGGGCGCGAGCGTCGCCGCACGCGTGAGCAGGCCTTCCTGCTCGTACAGCGTGAGCGCCGCCAGGCCGGCCGCCGCCGCCAGCGGGTGCCCGCTGTACGTGTAGCCGTGGAACAGCTCGATGCCGCGCGGCGAGGCGTTCACGACGGTGTCATAGATGTCGCCACGCACACACGTGGCGCCCATGGGCACGGCCGCGTTGGTGAGCCCCTTGGCCGTCGTGATGATGTCCGGCGTGACGCCGAAGTGCTGCGCCGCGAACGGCGCCCCCACGCGGCCGAAGCCGGTGATGACCTCGTCGAAGATGAGCAGGATGCCGTGCTGCGTGCACAGCGCGCGCAGCCGCTCGAGGTATCCCACCGGTGGGATGAGCACCCCGGCCGACCCCGACACCGGCTCCACGATGACCGCCGCAATGTGTGCGGCGCCCTCGGCCGCGATGATCTCCTCGAGCGCGTCGGCGAGGTGCGCGCCCCACGCCGGCTGCCCCACCGAGAAGGCGTTGTGCGCGAGGTCGTGCGTGTGCGGCAGGTGATGGGTGTGCGGCAGCAGTTGCTTCGCGAATGCCTTGCGGTTGTTCTCGAGCCCGCCCACCGAGATGCCGCCGAAACCGACGCCGTGGTACCCCTTCTGCCGCCCGACGAAGTGGCACCGCTCGGGCTCACCGCGTGCCTGGTGATACGCCAGCGCGATCTTGAGCGCGCTGTCCACGGCTTCACTCCCTGATCCCGACAGGAACACCCGATCGAGGCCGGCCGGGAGCACGCGCCGCAGGGCATCGGCCAGCGCGAACATGGCCGGATGCCCCATCTGGAAGCTCGGCGCGTAGTCGAGCGTGGACGCCGCCTGCATCATCGCGTCGATGATGGGCTGGCGGCAGTGGCCGGCGTTCACGCACCAGAGCCCGGCCGTGCCGTCGAGGATCGTGCGCCCGTCGTCGGTGCGGTAGTGCATGTCCTTCGCACTCACGAGCAGCCGCGGACGCGCCTTGTACGCCTTGTTGGCGGTGAAGGGCATCCACAGCGCGTCGAGCGACGGCGTGGCGGTGGCGAGGGGGGACGCAGTCATGGGCAGCGGCTCCGGGTGCGGCGGGGACTCACATCCTGCTCACTTCTTGAGCTTGATCTCCTGCATGCGACGCACGGGGCTCACGTACGCACTCACCATGCTCTCGTGCCCGTCGGCGGTCACGGCCGCGACGCCGAACACGTAGTCGTCGATGGACACGTTGGGGAGCTGGAAGCGGGTGACGTTCCCCACGGCCTGCGACTTCTCCCAGTCGTTGCTCCACGCAGTGCGCCAGTACACGCGATACCCCGCCGCACCGGGCGACGGCTGCCACTGCAGCGCCGCATCGTAGCCGCTCGTGCCGCGGCTCAGCGTGACAGTGCCGCGGTCGGTGGTGACCTGCGGGGCCGGCGGCGCCAATGCGAGCGAGGCCGCCGCGGCGGCGTTCACGCGCGCATTCTGCGCGAGGTACCGGAAGTCCATCCCCTCGGGGAGGTCGTCGGCGTTGTGCTGGCGGTTGTAGTTCTCGTTGGCCTCGCGGAACACCACCGCGGGGAAGTCGAACGCGGTGAACGACGAGTGGTCGCTGCCGCGCCCGAAGCGGTCCTCGCGGGCCATGAGGCGAATGGTGTGTGACGGCACGTACACACCGGCCACGCGCGCGATGTAGCGGGCCAGCGAGCGGTGCGGCGAATCCTCGGGGCCCAACGCATAGATGCGCACACTCTCGGCGTCGATGATGCCGTTGCCGCCCAGGCTCGAGCCGACGATGTCGTTGTTGAGGTTGGCCGTGACGACACCCTTGGCCGCGGCGAGCGTCTGCGCATGCGCCATCGACCCCACGAGTCCCTGCTCCTCACCCGCCCACGTGACGAACACCAGCGTCGCGTCGAACTCGAGGCCGCTCGTGGCAAACACGCGCGCGAGCTCCATCGTGAGCGCCGTGCCGCTGCCATCATCGTTGGCGCCCGGCGCATCGGCGTTGTGGTTCTGGTCGGCGCGCATCTGCGGATCGCCGCCGCCCGACGCAGCGGCCGCGCCTGCGCCCGCGCCACCGGCGCCCGTTGCGCCAGCCCCCGCACCACGACCGCCGGCCGGTGCCGCGTTCACACCGGCACCGGCGCCCGCCGGCGCGCCGCGCGGATTCACCGTGTCGTAGTGCCCCGTGATGTACACCCGACGCGGCGACCGCCCCGGCAGCACCGCCACGACATTCACCAGCTCCACATCGCGCGTGATGCGCCCCTGCTGCGCCACCATGTGCCGGTCGAACGACACCTGCAGCTTGGGGCTGTAGCTCCGGAACTGCTCGAAGATCCAGCGCCGCGCGGCGCCAATGCCGCGCGTGGTGGACACGGTGTCCGACAGCGTCGCCCGCGTACCGAAGGCCGCCAGGCGACGCACGGTGGCTTCGAGCTTCTCCGGCGACACCGCGGCCACGAGAGCCGCCACACGCGGATCGGCATCGGGGCGCGCCTGTGCAGAGACAGCGACGGGAGCGAACAGCAGGGCGATCGCGGCGAATCGCGGGGCGAGGCGGGGCATGGCAGGCTCGTGGTACGGACCGAGGTGCGAGGCGCGCGACAGGAGCGGGTGAAGCGCGCGCTGCGGAGGGACGCGGGAAAGGTAGCCGCCGGCGGGCGACGCCGCCGCCGGCACACCGCCCCGCCGCACTCGCCGCCGCTCAGGGCTGATAGCGTGCGACCCGCACCGGTCCCTCGTCACTCAGCAGCACGTGCAGCAGCGGGTCGGCGAGGACGCGCTCGATGGGCATGCGCACGCCGTCGACGGTCACGATGCGCGACACCAGGCGAATGCCGTGGCTGTAGTCCACATACCAGTCGACGTGACCCGTGTACAGCGGCTGGATGGGGCGCCCATCGACATAGTGCCACCCGAAGATGGCCACCCGATCGGTGCGCGCACGCAGCAACGGCGTGACGACCACGTCCTTCTTGATGCCGGCCACGAACGCCCCGACCGGCGCGCGCAACGTGTCGCGCAACTGCGCCTCCACCAGCCGGTGATGCTGCAGGACCGTCTGCGCGGAATCGCGGTCGATGGTGAGCGGACGCGGGTCGCCGTGCACGGTCGCGGCACGCCAGATGTCATTCACCATCTTGCGCGTCGGCAGCACGAACCCGTACGCATCGCCGAACGCCTGTGCTACCTGCGGCGTGGTGGGGATGCGCGCCCAGTCGTCGTCGCGGCCGATGGCGAGATAGTCGGGCATCACGGCGAAGGTCGCGGTGTGCACGCTGCCATCGGCGAGCGTGGCCGTCACAGTCACATCGCGCAGCGCCCGCAGGAACGACGGGATGTTCCCCGCGAGCAGCTGCGCCTGCACAGCCGCCTCGCGCTGCTGCCTCGGCATTGCGCGCACGCGTGCGAAGAACGCCGTCGCCCCCTCGGCATCGCGCGCGCGCGGCGGCAACGGCGGGCGTACCGCCGGTGGCAGTGTCACGCCGGTGTCGACGAACGCGCTGTAGACGCGCGGCTCCCCCGGCTGCTGCAGCGCGCCAGGACGCCGCACGAGCATCGTGTAGGCGTAGCCATTCATCTCGCCCACGAGCGCCGTGTGCAGGATGCGATTGGCGGGGTTGGGGTGCAGCAGCACCTCGAGCCGGCCATCCATCGCGCGCCAGCGCCGGAACACGCCGAGCGTGTCGTGCACGACGGGCTCCGGCACGGTGGCCAGCCACGTGAGCAGCCGCTGTGAGGCGCGCCACGTGCCGCCGTCGTCGGCCACGACCTTCTTGCCGTCCAGCATGATCTCACGATCGTCGTACGCGAGCACCTCGAGCACGCGCGTCGTGTCGCCCTGCAGCCAGGCGCGCAGCATGGGCCCGTGCGTGGCGGCAAAGTTGTAGTTCGCATCGAGCCACGCGATGCGCACGAGCCAGGCCGGGAGCGGCTGCCCCTGAGCCGCGAGCCCTTCCATCCAGCCGAACATGAATGAGCCACCGCCGCTGTGCCCGGTGAGCGTCACCGGCATGTCGCGCGGATGGCCGGCAAGGCGTGCCACCTGCGCACGGAGTTCGTCCACCAGCGCCACGAGGCGCGCGTTGGCCGTGGGATAGCCCTGCACCCGACGCCACTCGGGCCAGCTCCTCGCATCGGCCTCGAGATACACGACAATCGCCTGCGTCAGCCCGCGCGTGCGCAGGAAGCGCGTCTGCGCGGCGATGTGCTGGATGTCGTCACGCCACCGGCTGCTGTCGCGGAGGCGCCGCCCCATGGTCTCGGCGGTGCTGTTGCCGTTGGGGAGCGTGTAGAGGATCAGGTCGACGCGGCGCGCCGGATCGATGCGCGCCGGCAGCACGATGGTGGCCGTCGCGGCCGGCGTGAGCGCGAGCACATGCACCCGCTCACCCGCGCTCGAGCGCGCGACAGGCAGCACAGGCAGCGACGCGTCGCTCCTCGCCGCCGGCGCGGGCCGCGCCGTGTCCGGCATGCTGCCGGAGCGCGCGCACGCCGCGAGGAGCGTGGTCAACGCGAGGAGTCGGACGCGAGACGTCATCCCCGACGCTTTCGCGTCGCGGGCCGCCTGTCAAGTCGAATCGGTCAAGCCGAATCGGTCAAGCCGAATCGGTCAAGCCGAGGCGGGCTCCGCGCCACGCAGCACCGCGCCGAGCGCAGCCAGCGTGAACGGCTTTTCGAGGAAGGTGCTGCCTCCCGACGCGAGCCAGGCGCGCGTGTCCGGATCCTGCGTGTACCCGGACATCATGACGGTCGGCATGGTCGGGTGTGTCCGGCGCACCAGCTCGATGAGGTCGCGGCCAGTCATGCCGGGCATCGCGAAATCGGTGATGAGCACATCGAACGCGTCGCCATCGAGCAGCGCGAGCGCCTCCTCCGCCGTGCCCACCGACACGACCTCATGCCCCCAGCGCTGCGCCAGCCGTACGAGCATGGTGCGCAGCGCCACTTCGTCGTCGACGACGAGCAGCCGCAGCGCCCGCGCACCGGGCGCGTCCTCGGCAGTGGTGTCCGTACCGGATTCCATCGGCTCCGCAGGGACGGCCATCGGCAGCCAGAGCGTGACGGTCGTCCCGACCTGCTCGCGCGACGCGATCGTCACCGCGCCGCCCAGCGCCTTGAGCACGCCGTGCACGGTGGCGAGGCCGAGCCCCGTGCCCTCGCCCACCGCCTTGGTCGTGAAGAACGGCTCGAAGGCGCGCTCGAGGACGGCCTCGGGCATGCCGTGCCCGGTGTCGGTCACCCGCACGCGCACATACGCCCCTGGCGCGAGCCCCACGGTGTCGCGTGCATCGCCCGGCAGCGTCGCCACATCGGTCTCGATGGTGACGGTGCCGCTGTCGGTCATCGCATCGCGCGCGTTGGCGACGAGGTTCATGACCGCGGTGCCGAACTCGTCGGCGTCGACCTGCACGTACGCACCCGGCGCGCCGGCCCGCAGCACGATCTGCTCGGGGCAGCGCACGAGATGCTGCAGCAGCGGCAGGTTGGCCTCCAGCACCTCATCGATGGCCCGCACGACCGGCATCCGCACCTGGCGACGCGCAAAGGTGAGCATCTGCCGCGTGAGCGAACAGGCGCGATCGGTGGCCGTGAGAATCGTCGCGAGGTCGCCGTAGACGCGCGCATCGCTGAGGCGCCCGCGGGACGCATCGTGCTGCAACTGCTCCGCCGTGCCACGCACCACCGCCAGCACGTTGTTGAAGTCGTGCGCGAGACCGCCGGCCAGCGTGCCCACCGCCTGCAGGCGTTCGGCCTGGCTGAGGCGCGCCTCGATCTGGCGGCGCTCGGTCACGTCGCGCGTCACGCGCAGGAAGCCGATCGTGGCCCCGGTGGCGTCACGGCGCGGTGTGAAGGTGGTCTCGGTCCACACATAGCTGCCGTCACGCCGCTGCACGCGCGCCTGCATGGGCGGATACGTGCCGGTGGTCGCGAGCGCGTGCGCGAGCGCCGCCGGGTCGATCGCGGCCGCATCCTCGGCGTGCACCAGTGAAATGGCCGTGCGCCCGAGCAACTCCTCGGGTTCCCAGCCGAGCCACGCGGTGGCCGATGGACTCACCCACTCGAGCCGCCCCTTCAGGTCGGTGAGGGACACCACGTCAACGATGCCGGTGGCGATCAGCTTGTAGTGCGACTCGGCCGTCGCGAGTTCGTCGCTGCGACGCGCCAGCTCGGCGTTGCGCGCCTCGAGTTCGTCGGCCTGCTGGCGGATGTGCTCCGCGCGGGCATCGCTCGCAGCTTCGGCGGCGAGTCGAGCGCGCGTCTCGCGACCCAGCATCACCACGGCCATGCCCACCAGCACGAGTGTGCCGAAGGCGAAGCCCATGGCGGTCCAGGCCACGCGGTCGGTGCGCCCCACGCCGGCGAGGGCCGCGGCGCTGCTGCGCGAGCGGGCGTTGTCGGTGAGGAGGGTGGCCTGCGCGCGCAGCGCGTCGAGCCGGGCCAGGCGCGTGGCCAGCGGCTCCGCGGGCGCGGCCTGCTCGAGCGCGACCAGCAGCGAGTCGAAGCGGCCCAGGTCACCGGCGTTGCGCGTGACAATCGAGTCGGCCATCACGCGCGCGGTGGCCTGCAGCGCCGCGTGCTCCTCGATGAGGGCCCCGCGGACCTGCGCGCGGGCGCGGGTCGTGGCCGATGGGACGGGCACCGACGGCGTGGACGTGTCTGGCGCCGACAACGCGCGCACCTCCTCGGTGAGCAGCGTGTCGACGCGCTGCTCGAACGCGCGCAGGCGCGTGAACGTGGCGAGCAGCGCCGCGCGGATACCCCGCGAGCGCGTCACACGGACGCGCTCGAGTGTCACGGTGCCGGCAAGCAGCAGGGCCGCGACCACCAACAGGGGCGCGACGCGGAGCGCGGTACGGCGATGCGCTCCCGGAGAGGCAGACATGGACGACGTTGGGGAGCGGACTTTTCGGTCCGCGAAGTTCGCGCACCCGCACGGCATCGCGAGGGCAACATCTCTGGATGAGCAGTATCGACCACTCTGCTTCGCCGGACAAGCGACCTACAGCAACCTTAACTCAGGCGTCCGGCGGCAGCAGGTCGTGCAGAAAGTACGCGGCCAGTTCGGCGCGTCCGCCAATCCCGGACTTGCCATACACCGAGACGGCGTGCTGGCGCACGGTGCGCTCGCTTCGGCCCGTGCGCGCCGCGATCTGCTTGTGGCCGTGTCCCTGCAACAGGAGAAAGGCGATCTCGCGCTCGGTGGGGGTCAGCCCCCAGTCGCGAAACTGCGCATCCACCGCCGTCGCGAACTCACGACGGGCCGACTGCGCCGCGTCGCGCCACGATTCCGCCTCCCGTTGCCGATCGGCGAGTGACCGGGTCGTGTCACGAAGTGCCTGGCGGGTGTCGCCCAGCAGGCGGTTTGCGCGCCACCAGCCTCGCCCCAAGGCGGCCGCCCCCAGCAGACTCGCCGCGATCACGGCCACCTCGACCAGCACGTGCGACGTCCACCAGCGCGTCGGCCGGTCGAGCACGAGATCCGTGATGCCGCCCAGCACGACGACCGCCAGCAGCAGCACGAGCAGCGGCACGAGGTGCCGCGGCACACCGGACTCGTCGTCGGCGCTGGAGGACATGGTGGGGGATACAGAGGGCGGAGGACGACCGGCGCGTGCACGCATTGGCGACGGGGGCCACGGCCGTCTATCGCCCTCTCGAAGGATGCACGCGCAATGCGGCGCAGGCGATGGGGCCTCCGGCATCTGCCGGACCGTCACCTGTGCGCCACATCTACGGCGAATGCCCGATACTGCGGGCGGGGCGGCGGACCGAGGTTGAAGACAGCGCGGCAGCCGAGGGTTGGCGCCGACGTCATGCCCGCTGTCCTCAAACCGGATCATTCCATGCTTCCGATGCTGATGCCCGTCGCGGCAGCGCCGTTGGCTTCGCTGCTGCCGTCGCCGCTGCACCCCGCCATTGTGCACCTGCCCATGGCACTTGTCGTGCTCCTGCCACCGGCCGCGCTGGTGTCGCTCTGGATCATCCGCCGCGGTGCCCGCCCGCGCGCCGCGTGGGGCGTCACGCTGGCCCTGCTGGGCGTGCTCGCCGGCAGCTCGTGGGTCGCCACCGAAACCGGCGAGGACGAAGGCGAGCGCGTCGAGCGCGTCGTGCCGGAGGCCGCACTGGAATCGCATGAGGAGGCCGCCGAGACCTTCCTCGTCCTCGCCGTCGCGGTGTTCGGTGTATCGCTGCTCGGCCTGCGCGCCGACCGGTTCGGTCAGATCGCCCGCGTGACCGGCGCGGCGGGGACCATCGCCCTGCTGGGCGTCGGCTGGCAGGTTGGTCATGCGGGCGGACAGCTCGTGTACGTCCACAACGCAGGCGCAGCCCACGCGACATCGGCCGTGACCGCGCCCGGTGCCCCCACCGACGAAGTCGAGGACCGGAGATGACCACCACCACCGCGCACCGCACACCGATCGTGCGGGGCCGTCACGTCGAACGGCACTTCGCCGAGCGCATCGGCTGGCTCCGCGCCGCCGTGCTCGGCGCGAACGACGGCATCGTGTCCACCGCAGCGCTGATCGTCGGCGTCGCGGCAGCGGGCACCGATCGCCAGGCCTTGCTGCTGGCCGGCGTCGCGGGGCTTGTCGCAGGCGCGATGTCGATGGCGGCCGGCGAGTACGTGTCGGTGAGCTCGCAGGCCGACACCGAGCGTGCCGATCGGCTGCGTGAGCAGCGCGAGCTCGCAGCGTCTCCCGAGGACGAACTGCGCGAGCTGCGCGAGATCTACCAGGCGCGTGGCCTCTCGGCGGAACTCGCCGAGCAGGTCGCGCAGGCCCTCACCGCGCACGACGCGCTCGGTGCACACCTGCGCGACGAGCTCGGCCTCACCGACGAGCTCGCGGCACGTCCGGTGCAGGCCGCGCTCGCCTCGGCGGCCACCTTCGCCGTGGGCGCGGCGCTGCCGCTCGCGCTCGCCGCGACCACGCCCAGCGCGTATGCGGTGCCGGTCATCACGGTCGCGTCGCTGCTGTTGCTTGCTGCGCTCGGAGCGTTGGCGGCAAGCGCCGGCGGCGCCGGCCGGGTACGCGGCGCGCTGCGGGTGACGGTGTGGAGTGCGCTCGCGCTGGCCCTCACCGCGGGTGTTGGTCGCATGGTGGGCACCGTGGGGTGACGCGACCGCGCCGTGCGCGTGCCGTCCCGGTGCGCGCACGACGCGCTATCGATCGATGCGCGCCTGCGCCGCCGGCGCGTAGCGGTCGCCGTGCACGGGCACCGCCGCCAGCGCGGCGTCGATCGTGGCGAGCGTGTCCGCGTCGAGCGTGCGCGAGGCGGCCGCGAGATTCTCCTCGAGCCGCGCGACGCGCGTGGTACCGGGAATGGGCACGATGAACGGGCGCTGCGCGAGCACCCACGCGAGTGCGAGCTGCGCGGGCGTCATGCCACACCGTGCAGCCAGCGCCTGTACCGTGGCCACGAGCTGCTGGTTGGCGTGCCGGTTGTCGGCCGAGAAGCGCGGCAGGGTGGTGCGGAAGTCGCCGTCCACAAAGTGCGTCGTGGCGTCGACGCTCCCCGCGAGCACGCCGCGCCCCAGCGGACTGAACGGCACGAAACCGATGCCCAGTTCGGCGCACAGCGGAAGCAGCGCCGCCTCAGGCTCGCGCCACCACAGCGAATACTCGCTCTGCAGCGCGGCCACCGGATGCACGGCGTGCGCGCGGCGGATGGTGTGCACGCCGGCTTCACTGAGCCCGAAGTGGCGCACCTTGCCTTCGCGCACGAGATCTCCGACGGTGCCGGCCACGTCCTCGATGGGGACGGCTGGGTCCACCCGATGCTGGTGCAACAGGTCGATCGTGTCCACGCGCAGTCGCTGCAACGACGCGTGTGTGGTGCGACGGATGCTGGCCGGCGTGCTGTCGAGGCCGACTTCGCGCCCCGCGTCGTCGATGTGAAATCCGAACTTGGTGGCAACACGCACCTGCGCGCGCGTCGCGCCGTCGAGCTGCGCGAGTGCGTCGCCCACGAGGGTTTCGTTGGTGTACGGGCCGTACACCTGCGCCGTGTCGACCAGCGTCACGCCACGCGCGACCACGGCATGCAGCATCGCGATCGCCTCGGCGCGGTCGAGCGGATGACCGTAGCCATGGCTCAACCCCATCGCGCCGTAGCCGATGGCGGAGACGTGGAGTCCGTCGCCGAGGGTGCGTGGCGGAAGCAAAGGCGGCGAGGTCGGGACGGAGGCGGTCATGCAGGGAAGTCTACGCGTGGCGGCGCGGCGCGCACGCCACGACCGACACGCACGCTAGCCCTGCCCACCCGCCAGCTCCGGCAGCGCGCGAAACCAATGCGCCAGCACCGGACGCGCAGCGCGCGCCTGCACCTGCCAACTTCGCGCGCGCTTCCACTGCCCCACCCGCGCGTACAACTGCACCAGCCGTACCACCGGCGGCGCAAAGAGCTCGTCCACCGGCGTCTCGGCGGGTGGACGCAGGCAGCGCGCCTCGAGCGCCTCGATGTCGCGCAGGAGCTGCTCGTGCAAGAGCGCTCGATACGCTGCGACATCCTGCGCCAGCGCCGTGCGAAAGGCCGCCGCGTCGGCGAGCGCGGGCGCGCGCTCCCGCTCCGCCTGCGCCTCGTCCCATCGCCCGTCGTCCTCCAGCATGGCCAGGAGTCGCTCGCGCGCCGGCTTGTGCCGCGGATCGAGCAGCAGGGTCTGACGCAGCGCCGCCTCGGCCGCCGCGCGATCGCCCGCCAGCAGATGCGCCGCGCCGAGCGAACTGAGGAAGTGCGGGATGTCGGGCTCGAGGGTCACGGCGCGCTCCATCGCCTGCACCGATTCCGGCGCGCGTCCCGCCATGCCGAGCCACACGCCGAGGAAGCGGTGCCCCTCGGCGTAGGCGGGATCGTTGCGCACGGCCGTGGCGAACGCCCTGCCGGCGCGCTCGAAGTCGCCGTCGAGATAAAGCGCCTGCACGCCGAAGTGCACATGCGGCACGGCGAGCGTGTCGTCGAGGGCCAGCGCCTGCTCACTGTACGCGATGGTGCGCGCGAACTCCGTGTGGAAGGGGCCGAGCACACCGCGCCGTGCCGCGACCGCGTGAAAGTTCGCGAGACCGGCGATCGCGGGGGCGTACGTGGGATCGAGCGCCAACGCGCGTGCGAAGTGGTCTCGGCAGCGCAGCAGATCGTCGGTGGAGCCGCCGTGCGTGGCGCGCAGGAAGAGGTAGTGTCCGCGCGCATGCCAGACCCAGGCGTCGGGCGAGTACGGGCGCGCGGGGCGTGCGGGGCGCGGCGCGACAGATGGCGTCTCGCGCGCGAGCAGCGCGACGAGTCGCGCCCGTTCGTTGGACAGCCAGCGATCGAAGGGGGCTGCGGCGTTCACGTGGAGGCCGTGCAGCGGCTCCACCCCCACGTCGGCCTCCTCGTGCACGCGGCCGCGTTCGAGAGCGTGCGCATCGCAGTGCAGCCGCGTCGGGTCGACCCCCACGAGCTGATCACCCGCCGTGACGATCACGTCCTCGCCCAGTGTGCGACGCAAGGCATGCAGCGCGTTGCGAAGGGCACGGCGCCCGCGCGCACTGTCGTGCGAGGGCCAGAGCAGCGCGATAAGCGTGTCGCGTGCATGCAGGCCACGCGGACGCGCCAGCGCGAGGTAGCAGAGCAGCGCGACGAGCCGCGGCTGACTCAGACGCGAGGAGGTCGGTGGGTCGTCCGGGAAGCGGACCACCACCGGACCGAGTACCCGCAGCTCCAGGGGAGCGGCTCCGGTCAGAGCCGCCCCGCGCGCGCGACGAGCGCGAGGTCGAAGGGCATCACTCGATGCTGCCTTTGCCAGACCGACTCGTCAAGCACACGCGTCCCACAGCGGAGCACGCTCATATCCCCTCACGCCCGGGACAGCTCCACCCGTTGTAGGTC
The DNA here is from genome assembly GCA_020161135.1 of Gemmatimonadota bacterium. Taxonomy (GTDB): domain Bacteria; phylum Gemmatimonadota; class Gemmatimonadetes; order Gemmatimonadales; family Gemmatimonadaceae; genus Gemmatimonas. The sequence continues at coordinate 492,827 of JAIUOB010000001.1, forward strand.
GCGTTGGCCGGTGGCAGGTCGCCGAGGGGCACGCCGCGTCGAATCGGCCCGTGCGCGACGAGCAGGCCCAACTGGCCATCGGGGTCACGCACCACGAGTCGCACGCGCGCCGTGTCGCCGGGCAGCGGCTGGCCGGGCTCGCGCACAAAGAACAGCTCGTTCATCGCGTCCGGGTCGTCGCCGATCCCCGCGAGCAGGGCGCTCTCCCCTGGCGCGAACGGCACACCCGTACCAGTCGCACACCACCCGGAGTGCCAACCGGGCATGGTGACTTCCATGAGCTCCACGGTCGACAAGCCGAACCCGGGGGCCGCGTGCAGGCGCAGCAGCGGCAGATACTGCGCCGGCCCGCACGACTGCGCGTCGCAGCCACGTCGATATTCTGCGAGCGCGAAGCTCTCGACGCGCATGGACGAGGCGCGGGTGGGTATCGCGTCAACGGTCAGGAGCGTCGACGCGTCCACGCCGCGCACGTTGGCGCGCAGGACCGCCGCGCCGGAGCCGACCGCCGCGATGTCGACCATCGTGATCCAGACGAACTTGCCGCGCCCGAGGCTCAGCAACACCGAACGCGTCCCGGCGATCGCGATGACGCGACTGTCGGAGCTCGTCACGACCGCCGAGTCCGTCGACGCGTTGTCGCCAGTCGTCGTTTGCCCCATGACGACCACGCGGCGCGACTGACCGACGAACGTGGAGCCGTCGGCCCCGAGGAACCACATGCGCGCCAGGATGGCCGGCGGCGGTGGGGGCAGCGGCGGAGGCAGCGCGCTCGGCGCAGCTCCGCCATCACCACACGCCAGCAGACTGGCCACCGCCAGCATCCGCGTCGCCGAGCGCATCGCGTCACCCTACGGGCACCACCAGCCGACGCCAGGCCGTGCCGGTGGCAGCACGGCAGGGCCGTTGACGATGCGGTGGATGGAGCCCGTCGCTTCGAGTCGCGCGCGTGATCCATCGGCGTGACGCACCACGATGCGCGCGTGCGCCGGTCCCTCCGGTGCGCGCGCGCCGTCGAGGTGCACGAAGATCAGGTCGTTGGCCCAGAGGTACGGGTCGATGCCGTTGAGGTGCGCACGTTCGCCCGGCGCGTAGTCGATGCCACCGGAGTTGCACCACCCCGTGTCGTGGCCGGGCATGCTGAACGCGACCATTTCAACGGTGATGCGCTCAGTGGTCGGGTTGCGCAGTTTGAGCAGCGGCGCGTAGACGACGTACGGGCAGTCCCACGCGCAGACATCCTTGTACTCGACCACCACGAAGCTGTCGACCACCATGGATGACACGCGGTCCGGCACATGCGTCACGCGCACGCGCAGGCTCGCGCTGGCCGCACCCACCGTCGCGGTGATCGTGGCCTCGCCGGCCTTGCCTTCGGCCAACTCGAGCCGCGCGGCATAGGTGGTGGTCCCGCGCGTCAGGTCGCGCACGGACACCGAGGTGAGGCGCGCGAGGGTGCTCACCTCGGGATCGCTGCTCGTGATGTCGACACCGTCGCTGCGCACCGGACGGCCGTCGGCGGCGTACGCGAACACCATCAGTGAACGCGTGCGCCCCACGAGGCCGTCACCGGTCTCGCCAGCGATCTGGACGCGCGTCGCCGTCGGCTCGGCCGACTGTACGGGCTGCGTCGGCGCGGTCGGCGGGGACGGGGCCGTCGCCGCACTGGGCGCAGACCGGTCGCCAGTACCACAGGCCAGCAGCAGGAGACTCCCGCCGAGCCGCACGATGCGACGGGCGGCCGCCGCTGGGTGCGATGAGGCACGCTCACACATCGTAGCGATCCTTGCGGCATTGCCACGGCGGCGCGGGTGATGACGGCGACGGGACGTCACTCGGCGCGCGCTGGCGCAGGATGGGGCCCGTCGCGTCGAGGAGCCCCAACGTGCCGCTCGTGTCCCGCACGAGGGCGCGCACCCGCGCCGGTCCGTCCGCCACGGACACGCCTCGATCGCTGACGAAGTAGAGCCCGCCCGTTCCATCGTTCATCGACACGCCGTTCACCTCGACGCGCTGACCGGCCAACAGGGCGAGCTGCCCGCCGATGCACCATCCCGTCGTCCGTCCGGGAATCGTGAACTCGATGGACTCGATGGTGGCGACCGTGCGCCCTGTCGGCTCACGCACGCGGAGCACCGGGACGTACAGCAGCGTCGCGCACGGCGCTGCGCACGGCGCGCGGGTCTCGACCACGTAGAAGCTGTCCACCACCAACGCGGCGGGCCGCGTCGGGACAGCGGTGACCCGCACCGCGACCGCAGCGGAGACCCCGGCAACGTTGGCATGGATCAGGGCTTCGCCGGGGCCCACTTCGTCGATGGTCGCGCGGGTCATGCGGAGGAAGCGCCCCGCGATCCCCGAACCGTCGGGTACCCACGTCGTGTCGCGCGTGCGCACAACAGCCACGCGCGGATCGGACGACGCGACCAGCACCGGCTCCGTCTCGACGCGTTCACCCGTCGCGCTCAACGACTCCACCCACATTTCGCGCGACCTCCCCACCACTCCCTCGCCGTCCGCGCCCCGAATGACCAGTCGCGCCACCGCCGGTCGAGGGGCGACGTGGACCGGCGCGACGGGGACTGCGCGGTCGCACCCGGTCAGACCAGCCATCACCGCGAGTGCGCACGCGGTGAGGACGCGCCGCGCCGGCGGCAGCACACGAAGCGGACACATGACGAACCTCCGAAAGCACGAGAGGGGCGGCGGGAGCTGCTGCTCCCATCGCCCCCACGGTGCGGATTGGCCGTCTACAAGATGTCTAGCCCGCGATCACGGGCGCCGCCCGCCTGCCACCACTCAGCCGCGATCCCAGAACGGCGGCGGCTCGATGCCCAGCGCGCGAAGATACACGTACCCCTGCGCGCGGTGGTGATTCTCGTTGTCGATGGCGTAGAAGAGCTGGCTCCACACCGGGCCGGTGTACTGCCCGAAGAGCGTGACCGTCTCGCCGAACTTGTCCGCCGGAATCTGCGCGAACCACGTGTCCAGCTCCGCCGTGGCCGCGTCCCACTGCGCGAGCAGCTCCGCCTTGCTGGCGGCCGTGGCTTCGGAGTAGGCCGACGCGGCACCCGTGACGATCTCCTTCACCATGGGCACGGCGATGCCGAGCATCTCGGCCGCGAGTGCGGCGAAGGGGCGCATGCCGCCGACGCTGAAGGTGTGGAGCTGATCCTCGGGGTATGCCTCGATGACCTTGCGGGTGAGGCGGCGGAGTCCCTGCCAGTGGGAGAGCAGGTCGGCGGGGGAGAGGACGGCGACGGCGGTGGTCATTGCGTGCTCCGGGACGGGAATTCCTGGGAGACCGGCCGACGGATTCGGCTTTTGTTCGGTCTGGACCAGAAACTACGGTGCCCTGATGGCGGCCACAAGGCAGGAGCGCGCGGGCGTGGGGTCAGAGTTGGGGTCAGAGTTGGGGTCAGCGTCCCCGTCAGCGACCCCCGATGCGATCTGGGGGAATCGGATTGTTCGGCCGCTCCGAGTCCCACATGACCGAGAGGATGTACCACCGCTCGCCACTGTGGAACAGCTGGATGCTGTTGATGCCGCGCTGAAAGGGCGGCGCTTCGGGCGTGGTCCGGGAGTCGTACACGCTCATGACGTGCGTGATGTGTCCGAACGTGTCGCTGCGCCGTCCGATCTCCTTCTCGAAGAACCCGTTGCGCATCAATCCGGGCATGGCCGCGGCGATGTACTCCTCGACGCTCCAGTTGCGCAGAAAGGCTTTGCCGTTGGCGCCTTCACCGGTGGGAATCATGCGTGCGCTGGGGCCGAAGAGAGTGCGCAGCCGCTCGACGTCGCGCGGCGCATCCTTGGGGCCCGAGATGCTCGCGTAGAGTGCCGCGATTATGCCGTCGATGGTGCCGACGTCGGCCGGATCGGCGGGGCGCACCGGAGGGGTCGTGCCCGGGGGCGCGCTCGCGGGGGCGATGCCTCCGCCCTGGGCGAGCAGATCCGAGGCAGCGGCAGGGATCATGGTGAGGCACGCCGCCAGGAGGGCGAGGGGACGCACGCGCAGACGACGTGCGGCGATCAGCGGACGAGGGAAGAGCAGCGGCACAACGGCTCCGGTTGAGGACGGCGGCAGCGCCTCCGAAGGGGCGCGGCGTGGAGACTCGCGCCGCGACACGCCGATGCCATGTGACTTGTGACGAAGTGCGCCGCAGGGGTGATGGACGGCGATGGTGGTCCGCACCGCTCCGCCGTGGCACGCGTGGCGAGCATGCGACAGGATGCGCGGCGCCGGCACCACGGCCATCGGTCAAAGTGCCTGAAGTCGACGGAATACTGACGAGCTCAGCCATAAAATCCGCCGAAAGTCGGGCACGGGTATTGCTCAGTTCGGCAGTACCGAAGCACCCGCGGCCAACTGGCCCGACCCCGACCCGAGCTGGAAGCCCCATGCGTACCTATATGAATCGCCTGCCCCTCGTTGCCCTCGCGCTGACGCTCGTCGCGCCGGTCGCGCGGGCGCAGTACAGCGACCAGGCCACATTCCTGGCGGCCAACCCGTGGCTCACCACCGTGAGCTTTGCGGGGCAGACGCCGATCATCGGCCCGTCGCTGGGCACGAGCACGTCGCTGGGTGGCCTGACCATCCGGGGCAACAACCTCCGGTACGTCGACACGCAGTTCTGGGGGAGCCACGCGAGCATCCTCGATGACCGCTGGCACGGCTTCCTCGAGGCCAGCTTCGCCCCGGCCAGCGCCGTCGGCTTCTATTTCGCCAGCAACTACTACGACGGCTCGCCGATCACCTTCGCGGCGTTCAACGGCACGCAGCAGTTGTACACGCAGGTCATCACCGGCGGCGGCGTGTACACGCAGTTCGCCTACTTCGGCATCGACCACGTCGGGCCGATCACGTCGTTCCGCCTGTCGACCATCGGGGGCCAGGACTTCGCGTCGCTGGCCGCCATCTCGTTCGGCAACCCGCCGCTCCCGCCGCAGCCGCCGCTCCCCCCGACGCCCACGTTTGACCCGGAGCCGGAATTCCCGACGCCCGACTTCCCGGAGCCGGAGTTCCCCGAACCGCCGTTCGATCCGCGCAACGATGAGCAGTTCGTGAACAGCACGGTCCCCGAACCGTCGAGTGTCGCACTGCTGGGTGCCGGTGTGCTCGCGCTGGGTGTGATGGCGCGGCGTCGCCGGCGGGCGTAACGAGGAGGGGGTGGGGTCAGAGTCGGGGTCAGAGTTCGACTCTGACCCCGACTCTGACCCCGACTCTGACCCCGGTGTCGTTGCGCGGCCTTACCGCCCCAGCCAGTAGCTGGCCTTGATGAGGAACACGTTGTCGGGACGACGCTCGAAGATGCGCGAGTAGCCGTCGCCCACGCCGTAGTTGGCCGGATCGGCGTCGCTCGCGTCACGCCCCTGCGTCCACACGAAGAACAGCACCGAGCCGGGACGGTACTCCCAGCGCACGACGTTGTTGGTGCGGAGCTGGCCGAAGCGGAAGCCACTCGGCGTGCCGCGCGCCGTGTACGGCCGGAAGCGCGCATCGCGGTCGTGCGCACGACCGTCGTCGAGCGCGCGCCAGTCGGTGTAGTAGCCCGTGCTCACGAAGGGCTGCACGTAGCTCTCGAGGCTCAGCGTCGGCGTCATCGTGTAGTTCATGCGCGCCGTGATCGAGCTGGTACGCTGGTACAACCGCGCGAAGGTGTAGCTGGCGACGCCGTTGTCGACGAAATTGCCGTTCCACTGGTTGTCGTCGATGTTGCGGCTGTACGACGCGCGCAGACTGCCGTTGAATTGCGTGCCGATGCGCACCTGCGCGCTCGCGTTCACGTTCCAGTTGCTCCCGAGCCCGTCGGTGCGGCGCCCGCCGTTGACGCCGATCCCCGGCGTGATCGCCTTGCGGCCATCGCCATTGAGGTTGGCCCACACGTTCACGCGCGGCGGGCGATACACCGCCGGGCCACCGCGTGCATCACGGTCCGAGTAGGCGGTCACGACATCGTTGCCGCCAATGCCGCCGTTCACGCTCCAGAAGTTGTTGAGCTCGCCCCAGCCGTTCACGTTGCCGCCGTTGCCGAGCAGCATGCCGCTGGTGTTCGCGAAACCCCAGGCGTTGAAGTTGAGGTTCGCGCGACGGAACATTCCGACCGGCTTCACCGGGCGCAGCCCCATCCACATGGACGCGCCCATCTCGTCCGACCGCGTACGGAAGCCCAGGTCGTTGATCTCGAAGCCCGGCGTCATGTACCAGCCATTCAGGCTCAACCGGGTGAGTCCCCCACCCTGCTTGTCGAGCGACGTCGCCGCATACCAGCCGGCGAGGCTGGTGCGCGTGCTGTCGTAGCCCAGGTGATCGGCGTCGGGGCGCTGGTACAGGTGCACGTTGCTGCGCTGCGTGAGCGCGATGGCCTTGGCGGTACCGCTCACACGCGAGCCGGCGAGCTGGCCCGAGAGCTGCCAGCGATTGTCCGCGAACCGGTGCCGGGCATCCAGCCCTCCCGTCCACGCATCGCCGCGCAGGATGTCGCGCGTCCACTGGTCGGTCTGGCGCGCGGTGTTGGTGAGCATCATGCCGATGCCGCTGTTCCCCTTCGCGAGGTCCTGCTGCAGTCGCAGCACCGCGTAGTTGGTCTGCGGCTCGATCGTGCGGTTCAGCGTCCCCTGCTCACCCTCGGTGATCGCATCGATGAACCCGACCGAGAGGCCGTTGCCGAGCCGGCCCGTGACCTTGGTGGCGCCGAGGATGCGCGACTGCAGCGGCGACGCCGCGTCGCCGTAGCTGCCGCGCAGTTGCGGGCTGCGGCCGATGCGCCGGGAGTAGAACAGGCCCGTGCACTCCCCGTCGTTGCAGTCGATGTCGTAACGGAAGATGCCGCTCCCCTCGAGGAAGAACGGACGCCGCTCGGCGAAGAACTGCTCGAACGCCGAGAGGTTGAGCACACCCGGGTCGGCTTCGACCTGCCCGAAGTCGGGGTTCACGGCCGCGTCGAGCGTGATGTTCGACGTGAGACCGAGCTTGATGTCGGCGCCCACCTGCGTCGCTGCGGCGTTGCGCGGCGTGCCGTCGCCCCTGGGGCTCGCCCCGTACTTCTCCACCGCGTAGGGCATCAGCTCCATGCGCCGCGGCGCCGGGAGACTGTTGAAGCCCGACATCGGTGCCCACTGGCTCACCATGCCGGTGCGCGAGCGACGGATGAGCGGCCACGAGACCCGCTCGCCGCGGCGGGCGATGCGACGGATGACGGCAAGGCCGAAGGTGTTGTCGGCGCCCGGGACATACCGCAACTGACTGAGCGGAATGCGGAACTCCGCTGACCATCCGAGCGAGTCGATCTGCGCGGCCCCCTCCCACACCGCGTTCCACCCCCAGTCCTCGTTGCCGTCGTTGAACATGTAGCCATCGCTCATCGTGCCGGCGGGCGTGAGGCGGAACATGTAGCCCGTGCGACGGTCGTTGTACGAATCGATGCCGATGATGATGTCGTCCGACAGCGCCATGCCGTCGCGCCGCTGCAGCACCGAGAGGATGGAGTCCGGGTGCGGATCGAGGTTGCGCACGAACACATAGAGGTTGCGCGCATCGTAGGCCACGCGCGTCTCGGTGCGGAAGGACGGATCGCCGTCCTCCGTCGGCTCGAACTGCCGGAAGCCGTCGATGCGCGCGGCGGTGCGCCAGGTCTCGTCGTCGTCCCGGCCGTCGATGCGGAGCGCGCGCAGGGCGCGCTCGGGCGCCGGGAGGGGCGCGGGCGTCGGCTCACCAGCGGTGGTCGCGTCACGACGTACGCCGTTGGTGCGGGCCGAAGCAGTGCGGGCGGCGGGCTGGGCCGAGACGGTGGCCGCGGCGACGAACGGTAACAGCAGCGCGACGAGGCGCATGACGAAGTCCGGCGAGAGGGCGACGGGGAGGACACGAGCGTCGATTGGACATCGCCACGCGCCGAACGGTTGGAAGGCGCGGTTGGTGTCGCAACTCGACACACCGCGCAGTGTCGCGCGGTGTGTAGGCCTCACGTCGGGGAGGGCGCCGGAGTTTCAGCGTGACACGCGCAACACGTAGCGGTCACGACCACGCGGTCACGCGCGCCGTCAGTTCGAGCGCGACACGCTCACACTCGACCCGTCGCTGGAGAAGCGATAGAACGGTCGGCGCGCGGGGTCGGGATCGAGCGGCTCGCTGACGATCTGGCGGATGAACTCGGGGAGCGCGCTGCTCTGGATGGGCGTGAGCTGCGTCTTCACCAGCTCGCGCTGCGCCCAGAAGAGCTCCTCGTAGCGTCGATCGGCGCGTCGCACCATCTCCACCGCCGCGTCGGCGTCGAACCGCTCCGGCAGCGCCGCCAGCGAGTCCGCCAACGCCGTGTAGATGCCGCGTGCCTCGGCCCGGAACACCGTGTCCGCCTTCGCGAACGCTTCGATCTGCGACCGGGTGAGGAACAGCGTGTCGGTGTTGAACAGGATCACGCTGTGCACACTCGAGATGCGGCGCAGGTACCGCTGCACGATGGCGGACGCCGGCGGGCGCGACCAGGCGCCGTTCACCCGCACGGGCTCCATGCTGCGCGAGAGGTTCTGCGACGCCTCCGATCGCGAGAGGTCCCACGAGAAGTCGAGCGAGAGCCGGAACGGCGTGCGTGCCAGCGTGCGCGTGGCCCGGGTGTCGCCGAAGCGCGGATTCACACGGTAGCGATAGCTGCGTGTCGCCGCATCGAAGCCGCGCGGCACCAGCAGCACGGGATCGGGCTCCGCACTCGTGCCCCAGCCGCGCAGCCGGTCGCCGTGCAGCAGCGCATCGAGCCCACCCAGCGGGTTGCTCGCGTTGAGCGACATGGTGGTGCGCCGCCCGATGAGCCGTGACGGCACGCGCAGTTCGAGCCGCGCGTTCATCGCCTGCGTCCACGGCCCCTCGCAGCTCTGCCGCGCCGCGATGCGGCCCGCCTGCCGCGTGAGGCAGTCGCGAATGCGCGCCGGCGCATCCTGCAGCAGCGCGGCGAAGTCGGCCGGCGCGCCCTGTGCCGCCGGAATCGCCGCGCGATCGGCACCGGTGCCGTCGCCGTCGATATCGCCCGCCACGACCGGCGTGAACGGCCGCCCCGACTGCAGGCGCCAGAAGATGGTGAACACGCCGAGCTTCGGGACGCGCGTGCCGGCCTGCAGCAGGAACACGTGGCGCGCATCGTTCGCGCCACGGGCCCACTCCACCGCGGACGGATCACCCACGTTGCCGCCATCGAAACCGCGATACTGCTGCCGCACATGCTGCAGCGTGTACGAACCGGTCACGAAGCGGCCGCCACTGCGCAACAGGTCGGGCGTCACGAACAGCGTGCCCTGCACGCCCTGCGACTCGAGATCGTTGCGCACCGTACGCACCGCCCCGAAGGCGCTGCTGCGACGGCTCGCGGCTGCCGACACCGCGCCGGTCGCGCCATCGATGCCGGTGGTGGGCACGAACACCGGGCGTCCGTCGTCGCCGAGCGTGAAGCGTGGCGTGTTCACGAAGTTTGCGTTGATGGTGCTCCCCTGGCCGAGGTTGCGCGCGCCCACGGCCTCGGCGCGCAGCAGCCAGATGCCCACGGCGCCCGACCAGTTGAGCGTCGCACGCCAACTGCGTGCGGCGTCGTAGCCACGATCGAGTGCGACCACACCCGGCGCCTGCTGCGCGAGCGCACCGCCACCGTCACGGCAGCTCGCGGGAATGTTGGCCTCGCCCCCGGTCGCATAGCTGCCCCACGACGGCGTGGGCGCGGCTGCGCCGACACAGAAGATCGACACGGTGGCACCGGGGAGGCCGGTGTTGGCCGCCGCATTCGCGATCGCGCCCGGGCGATACGGGTCGCGGAAGAGGCCGATGCCGCCGCGAATGATGTTCGTGCTGGGCTGGATGAATGTCCCCATCTCCGAGCGGTTGATGCCGAGCGAGATCGGACGGTTGGGGAGCGGCCGCCACGTGAAGCCGAGACGCGGGCTGGGTACGACACGCACGGGCGCCACGTCGGTGCGCACGCCGAGTGCCTGCTCCAGCGCGACATTGCGGGCTGGCGCATCGCCGAAGGCACTGCCTTCGACGCGCACGCCATAGAGCAACTGGAACTGCCGCGAGGGCGCCCATCGATGCGCCACCGCCAGCGCGCCGTTCCACGCCGACCCGATGCGCGCCTGGTCGCCGAGCGTGCGTGAGTACGATGCGGGCTGGTTGGCGGCAAAGTCGGCAAGGCTGTTGAACGTGTAGCTGCCGAACGCGTTCGGGCGGGCGACCGTGTTGAGCCCGTCGCCACGCACCCAGGCACTCGTGCGGAACCGGTGGCGCGTGCCCCGCGCGAACCATGCCCATTCGCTCGCACCCTCGGTGGTCCACGCCGTCTCGGCGCGATCGGCGTTGGTGGCGCCCCCCGTCGTGACGAACGCCAGGTCGTCGTCGCCCGACGTGCCGGTGCCACTCATGAGCACCGTGGCCTGCGGAAGGACCCACTCGGCCGCCCCGTCGCGCGTGCTGCGCGTGTACGCGAGGCGATTCTCGTTGTAGACCGTGCGCTGCCGGCCGACATAGCGCTGGTGCATGAAGCCCAGCGACACCGCCGACGAACTGCCGCGGGCGAGCGCGCTGCCCGTGGTGAGCGCCTGCGCACCCAGCCCACGGTCACGTCCGACACTCACGAGCGAGGTGAGCGCCAGCACGCGTGTGGTGTCGCGGGTGTCATCGAGACGTCCGAGCCACGTGACACGTTCGCTGCGCTGCTGCGCGTCACCCAGCCCGATGGGCAGGCCGAGTGCGGGAGCCACCGTGGCGAGACGGCGCGCACTGTCGGCGTTCACACCGGCGAGCGCGAGGGTGGTGGGGCCGGCCGAGAGCAGCGTGACCGGCGACGACGCGGTGCGCGTGTAGTCGAGGGCCACGTTGTAGGTGAGCGTCTGGCGCACCAATTCCCCGTCGGCGCCCAGCGAGGCGCGCAGCGACTGCGCGTCGAGCCCCTGCGCGCGCCCGATCGCATCGGTGCGCTGCAGCAGGCTCGGATCGAGCGTGAGGAACCCGCGACGCCGCTGGAACAGCCGGTCACCGGCGGAAAGCTGCAGGTCGAACTGTCCACCGGCGAAGCCGCCGCGCGTGGCGTCGTACGTGCCCCCCACGAAGCGCGCTTCGGTCTGCGCGGCGCGCGGCAGCGTGACGCCCGGAATGGCGGCCCCGTTGAGCGTCGCGAGGTTGGACGATGCGTCGGCGCCGAGCAAGGAGCTGCCGCCCGGTCCCGAGGTGAGCCCCGCGACCGTGCCGGCCAGCGCGCCGATGTCGCCGCGCTGCGCGGGCGACAGCGTGGCGGCCACGCCTTCGATCCACTTCTCGCTGGCGGCGGTCTCTTCGGTGCCCAGTGGTGGCGCGCCGCGCGGCACACGCGGGGGCGCGGCCGCCTGCACCTGCACCGCGCGCAGCACCTGCGGCGCAACCGGCGTGAGCGTGAAGTCGACGACGAACTCTCGTTCCTCCGCTTGGCGCTGCACGCGCCGCCGCGCGTTCTGGTGCCCCGACGCCGTCACGAAGACGAGATAGTCTCCCGACCCGTCGGCGATCTCCATGCGCCAGCGGCCGGCGCTGTCCGTGGTGGCCTGCGTGACGGCGCGGTCGGTGCTGCGCGTGACGATGACGTTGGCGCCCGCGAGCACGCGGCCGGAGTCCCCCTTCACCGTCCCGCGCAGGACATCCGTGACCGGCTGCGCGTGCAGGGTCGCGGCACTGCCGAAGACAACTGTCGCGAGCGCGGTGGCGAGCGCGGCGGCGCGCGCGAGGAAGCGAGGCAGGGCGCGCATCAGCGGGCGTTGGGAGTGACCGAGGTGGTGGCGCGACCGGTCTCGCCGGAGGCGGTGGCGATGGCCGCTTCGAGGCGGCGCCGCGCGGCGAGACTGGCCGCGGCCGCGTAGCGACGGACGAGCGACAGCAGGGCGGTGCGCTCGTCGGCACCCAGCGGCATCGTCAGCGCGACCTCGAGGTAGCGCTCGGCCACATCGTCGGCGCGGATGGCGCGCAGCTCGCGTTCGAGTGCCGGCACGCCGCCGTCGCGCAGCAAGCGCGCGAGGCGCGTGTGCACCGCGAAACCGAGGTCGCGCGCGACCAGGGTGTACAGCGGGAGTGCCCAGGGTGCCGCGGCGTCGGGAGACTGTGGCGCACTGTCCTGTTCGTAGCGCGGCACCAGCGCGCCCGTGCGGGCATCGGGGCGCACGGTGATGCGTCGTGCGTGACCACCGCGCACCTCCTCGATGATGAGGCGGGCGTCCGACGGCAGCGCGCCGTCGAGGCGGGTGGGCACATCCCGCACGTCGAGCGCTGGCGTGCCGACCACCTCGACTCGCAGGCACCCGGTGGGATCGACCCGGTGCAGCCGCTGCAGGGAGTCGCTCGACGAGCGGCTCACCGAGGTGCTGCCCGTGCGCGCCTCACACGGGTCGCCGAAGCGGAACTCGCCGTTGAGGTCCGTTTCGCGGCCGCGTGCGATGCCCATCGTGGCGACGCCGGGTGCGCCGGTACCCGGCCCTCCCGCAGCGGTGGCGCGCGGCTGCGCCGTCGCGACATCCGCGCGGGCACTCGGCACCATGCGACCGAGCGGCGCCACGCCGATCACCACGACGATGACGGCGAAGAGCAGCGCACGCGACATGCGCTCGCGCGGCGTGGCGGGATCGAGCACGGCACGGAGTCGGGACTCGACCTGTGCGCCGCGACGCGCCATGCCCAGCGCCGCGAAGGCGGCGGGCGCCGGGGTGCGCAGCGCGCGCACCACCTGCACGAGTTCGTCGGCATAGTCGATGGCGGGCACGCCGCTCGTGAGCACGCGATCGTCGCACGCCTGCTCGCGCTCCTCCTCCATGCGACGCACGGCGAGCCAGACGAGCGGATGCCACCAGCAGAGCACCAGCGCGAGCTGCGCGGCGGTCATGATGGCGACATCGGCGCGCGCGACATGCGCCAGCTCGTGCTGCAGCACCATGCGCAGGCGCGCGTCCGGCCACGTGGTGGCCACGCGCGGCAGCAGGATGACCGGATGCACAATGCCCGTCGCCACGGGTACCTGGCCGTCGTCGACCCAACGCAGCGACACCGGGCGCTCGACACCCATGCGTTCGGCGAGCTGCTGCAGCAGGGTCCAGTGCCGTCCATCGAGATTGCGCGGGGCGTGCCGCACCATCGCGCGCACACGCCACGTGCCGTGCAGGAAGCGCGCGGCGACCACGAGCGCGCCCAGTAGCCACACGGCCGTGGCCAGGAGCAGCCAGGTGGTGGCAGCGCCGGTGCGGTCGCCGCTGCCCCTGATTGGCGCGTTGTCGGCCGACGCGCCGGACCGGCCGATTGCCGGGACATCGTCCGCGACCCCCACGGCCACGCCGCCACCGTCCTGGCCGATGCCCCCCGGCGCCACCACGACCGCGCCATCACGGAAGTCCGTGCGCACGTTGCCGTTGGCGTCGGCCGAGAGCGTGATGGTCTGCGGCGCGTTGCGGCCTGTGGCAGGCGTGCCGGACGCGCTGGCGGCAACGTCGGGTGAGGGCGTGGGCCACCAGTCGACCGCGACCGGCTGCGCGGGGAGGACGATGCGCGCCGCGGCAATGGTCACGATGCCGGCCAGCGCACCGGTCCACACGACGAATCGCGTGGCCGCGGGCGCGTGTCGCAGCCCGCGCGTGGCGAGCCATGCGAGTGCCAGCAGCGCGGTGCTCGCGAGGGCGAGCGTGAACCAGAGCGAGGCCCCGCCCCACGCGAGCGGTGCGATGCCGCGGCCGAGTGCGGGAGCGCCGGAGAGCAAGTCGGTGAGCATCGTGATCACTCCTTCTGCGCGTCGCGCGCGCGGGCGGCCTGCACGAGACGCGCGAGGTGATCGAGCTCGTCGTCGGTGAGCGCGCTCGACTGCTTGTCGAAGAGCGCGGCCACGGCGTCGACGCGGGAGCCACCGAAGAAGGTGTTCACGACATGCTTGAGGGCCGACACCCGTTCGCGCGTCACCGGTCGTGCCGGCGAGTAGACATAGCGCGGGCCATCGACCGCGTAGCGCGCGACCCCCTTGGCCACGAGACGGCCCAGCAGCGCGCGTACCGTGGAGTACGACACCTCCTCGCCCAGCGCGTCCATGACGTCGGCGACGGTGGCCTGCTCGAGGCGATAGAGGATGTCCATGAGCTGGCGTTCGCGGCGGGTGAGCGCGGCGGAGTCGTGCGGGGACATGGCGCTGAGGCGAAGGGGGATCGGGCGTTTGGCACCGACTGTGCTACGTATGTAGCACCGTGCTACATTTGTAGCAACAGGGGGTGCGCCGAGTCGCGCGGGGGTGGCGTCGAAGCGCGAACGGTGAGGACGGGGCGCTCAGCCCGGGCGCCGCGCCCCCACCTCCAGCAGCTCCCGATCGGCGGCGAAGAGTGCCGTCACCCACGCCGGCGGCGGCATGGTGGCGGGGGCCTGCACGAGCGCGAGCAGCTCCTGCATCGCAGTGGGCACGTCGCGCTTCCAGATGAGCGCGCGGGTGATGCCGAGGGCGCGCAGCTCGCCCTGCTGCTCGAAGCGGTGGATGTGGTAGATCCACTTGTCGTCGTAGCCGGCCAGTTCGAGCTCCACGTCGAACGGGGTCCACACCTTGAGCGGCCGGCGGTAGATGAGCTTCTGCGAGCCCAGCGTGGGGGCGAGGCCGCGCTTCACGATGGCGTCGAACATCGGCGAGCGGGCGATCATCTCCCAGCGGATGAAGTCCATGTACATCGGGTACTTGGCCGCCGTCATGACGCGCAACCCGTCGCAGTCGAACAACCGCACGCGGAAGCGCCGCCGGATGATCGCGTCGATGGGCACGCGGGGGCGCGTCCAGCGTGTGGCGAGCATGCGGAGGATGGTGAACCAGTAGTGGAGCATGGGGGGCTGGGGCCGGCCGGTGCGATTGTGCGGGAGTGGCTTCATCTTACGGCGGCTCTCCCGACGCCAGCGAGCCCGGGGTGGCCGCCCGCGGCGCATGGGGCCATGGGCACCTCACGTGTTGACCGCACATGACCTTCCTGCGCCTTTCCCGCACGCGCCGTGCGGCCCCGATGCCCTCCGCGTTGCTCTCCGTGCGGCTCGTCCGCGCGACGTTCGCGTCCGTGACGGCGGCGCTGCTCCTCGCCGCCCCACAGCGGGCCGACGCGCAGTTCCGCCGTGACTCGCCGATGGGGTTCTACACGACCACCGCACGCCCCACGCTCGACATCGAGGTGGGGGGCGTCACGTCATCGACGGTGCTCACCGAGTCGCCCAGCTTTGCGGCCGGTGCGCTGTTCACGCTGCCGGTGGTCAAGCTGCGCAAGAAGGCGATCATCGCCGGCGTGCGCGGCACGGCCCTCGAGCTGGGACGCCCGCGCGACTGTCTCAACAACTTCGAGAACGGCGAATGCCGCAGCCGGCGCTACGCCGAGCGCGCGTCGGTGCTGGTGGGCGGCGCGTTCGACATCCGCTCGACCATCCTGCGCGTCATGGTCGGCCCCGTGCTGCAGGATGTCGAGGGGACCGGGGCGCGCATCGGCACGCAGGTGCGCGCCGACTACGCGACGCCCCGCCTGCGCGGCATGACGCCGACGCTGTTCGTGTCGCGGTCAATGATGGGGAGCGAGCAGGGGCGCGGTGTGGGCATCACCGCCCTCGGCATCGGGTTCCGGAAGATCTGGAAGGAGAAGCCGAAGCCGGCGTCGTAACGCGGCTTCTCCTTCCGACCGACCCGCGGTGCAGCGCTACCGCACCAACTTCTTGTACTTGATCCGGTGCGGCTGGTCCGCATCCGGCCCCTTCCGGCGCTTGAGGTCCTCGATGTAGGCGCCGTAGTTGCCCTCGAACCACACCACCTCCGAGTCGCCCTCGAAGGCCAGGATGTGCGTGGCCACGCGGTCGAGGAACCAGCGGTCGTGCGAGATGATCACCGCGCAGCCGCTGAAGTCGAGCACCGCCTCCTCGAGCGCACGCAGCGTGTCGACGTCGAGGTCGTTGGTGGGCTCGTCGAGCAGCAGCAGGTTGCCGCCCTGCATCACCGTCTTGGCGAGGTGCAGGCGGTTGCGCTCACCACCGGACAGGTTCGCGACCAGCTTCTGCTGGTCGGCGCCCTTGAAGTTGAAGCTGGCCGCATACGCCCGCGAGTTGAGCTCGCGCTTGCCCACGGGTATGGTCTCGCGCCCGCCGGAAATCTCCTCCCACAGCGTGCGCTTGCCCTCGAGCGTGCGGTGCTGGTCCTGGTAGCTGATCGAGACGGTCTCGCCGATGTGCAACGTGCCCGCATCGGCCTGCTCGAGCCCGTTGATCATGCGGAAGAGCGTCGTCTTGCCGGCGCCGTTGGGGCCGATGATGCCGACGATGCCCGCGCGCGGCAGGTCGAAGTTGAGGTTCTCGAAGAGCAGCTTGTCGCCGTACGCCTTCTTGAGCCCCGTGGCGCGCACGACATCGTTGCCGAGGCGCGGCGCCGGCGGGATGACGATCTCGTTCTGCATGACGCGATCGTTCTGCGCCTCGCTCGCGAGATCCTCATAGGCCTGCAGGCGCGCCTTGTTCTTGGCCTGCCGCGCGCGCGGCGACATGCGCACCCACTCGAGCTCGCGCTCGAGCGTCTTCTGCCGCGCACTGGCCTGCTTCTCCTCCTGCGCCAGACGCGACTTCTTCTGCTCGAGCCAGCCGCTGTAGTTCCCCTCGTACGGCACGCCCTTGCCGCGATCGAGCTCGAGGATCCACTTCGCGACGTTGTCGAGGAAGTAGCGGTCGTGCGTGATGGCCACCACGGTGCCGGGGAAGCGCTCGAGGTGATGTTCGAGCCACGCCACGCTCTCGGCGTCGAGGTGGTTGGTGGGCTCGTCGAGGAGCAGCATGTCCGGCTCCTCGAGCAGGATCTTGCACAGCGCCACGCGGCGCTTCTCGCCACCGGACAGGTGCGTCACCGCCGCATCACCCGGCGGCAGCCGCAGCGCGTCCATCGCGACGTCGATCTTGTTGTCGAGGTTCCAGAGGTCGTGCTGGTCGATGTACTCCTGCAGCTTCGCCTGCCGGTCCATCAGCTTGTCGAAGTCCGCGTCGGGCTCGGCGAACTGCAGCGAGATCGCGTTGTACTCGTTGAGCGCATCGCGTTGCGCCTTGACGGCGAGCTCCACATTGCCGCGCACATCGAGCGACGGATCGAGCTCCGGCTCCTGCGGCAGGTAGCCGATGCGCGTCCCCTTGTGCGCCCACGCTTCACCCTGAAACTCGGTGTCGACGCCCGCCATGATGCGCAGCAGGCTGGACTTGCCCGCGCCGTTTGGTCCCAGCACGCCGATCTTCGCGCCGGGGTAGAACGAGAGCCAGATATCGTCGAGGATGATGCGCGAAGGCGGAACGACCTTGCGCAGCCCCTTCATGACGTAGATGAATTGGGGAGCCATGGGACGCGGAGACGCGGAGGGGGGACAACATCTATTTCTCCGCGGAGGCGCGGAGAGAGGACAGCTTCTATGCCTCCGCGAGGACGCGGAGGGGAGACGCGGAGCGATGCGATGACGGATGATGCCGATGCGACCGCGGGGAATCTAACCGGGGACGAGCCGACGATCGGCCCCCCGGATGAACGGCGTGTCCTCCTGCTCGAGGACGACCTGTCCGTCATCAAGTGGGCGGCCCGCGTCCTCGAGGACATGGGTGCCACGGTGCGGGTCGCGACCACGCTGGCCGAGGCGCGCCTGGTGCTGCGCACCGAGCCGATCGGCCTGGCGTTGGTGGATCTCGAACTCCCCGACGGCCGCGGCACGACACTCGTGCGTGAGATCCGCGAGGCCGGGCGGGTGCCGCTGGTCATCGTGTTCTCGGCCCACGCCCACGACGATGCGGTCGTGGAAGGGCTGGCCGCCGGCGCCGACGACTACGTGAGCAAGCCGGTGGCCGCGTCCGTGCTGCGGGCGCGCATCGACGCCGTGCGGCGGCGGCATCGGCATCCGCTACGCCTGTCGCGCGGATCGGTCACCCTCCACCTCGATTCCCGCCGCCTCGAGGGCCCCCACGGCACGGCGTCGCTCACCCGCAAGGAGGCCGACCTCCTGCAGGTGTTGCTGGCGTCCACGCCGGCGCTGGTGCCCCGCGAGGTGCTGCTCAAGGAGGTGTGGGGCTACGACTTCGACCCCGGCACGTCGGTGCTGGACGTGACGCTCACGCGGGTGCGCGCCAAGCTGGCCCAGGTGGCGCACGACGCGCGCATTGCGTCCCAGCGTGAGCGCGGCGTGCAGGTGCTCGTGTAGCGCGCGCCGCCTCGCTAGGCCTGCGCGGCGCCGGCCTCGAGGCGCGTGGCCACTTCCGCCAGCAGTTGGCTGGCGGTGAACGGCTTGCGCAGGATGGGCGCGTCGCCCGGTGCGCGGGTGAGCGCGTTGTGCTGCTCCTGCGCGTATCCCGAGATGTAGAGCAGCGGAATGGGCCGCCCATCGGCGGCAATCTGCGCGGCCAATTCCTCTCCACCGACGCCCGGCATCACGAGGTCGGTGATGACGAGATCGGGGACGCGCGTCGCGCGCTGCAGCCAGGCCAGCGCATCCTGCCCGTTGCCGAACGTGACCACGGTGTAGCCGGCCTCGGTGAGCGCGTACTCCATGAGCTGACGCACGTCACGGTCGTCGTCCACCACCAGCAGGCTCGCCGACCTCGAGGCCGGGCGCGGGGTCGGCGTCGGCGCCGCCTCCTCGACCGGGCCATCGTGCGGTGGCAAGGTGATGATGAAGCGCGTGCCCTGCCCTTCGCTGCTCTCGACGCCGATCGTGCCCTGCACCTGCTGGACGATGGCCTGCACCGTCGCGAGACCGAGCCCGGTGCCCTGCCCCGCCGCCTTCGTGGTGAAGAACGGCTCGAAGATGCGCGCCTGGTCGGCGGCGGCGATGCCGACCCCCGTGTCGGCCACCGTGAGCGCGACGCCACGCGTGCCGTCGTCCGTGTGCAGGTGGGACGTGGAGATCACCAGTTCGCCGCCATGGGGCATCGCGTCGCGCGCGTTGAGCGCAAGGTTCACGATGACCTGCTCCATCTGTCCGCGGTCGGCGTACACGGCCCACAGGTCACGCGCCGTCTCGACGTGCAACACGATGTGCGACCCGATCAGGCGCCGCAGCATGGGCTCGAGCGACCGGACCACCTCGCCCAGGTCGAGCGCGCGAGGGTGCAGCACCTGCTGCCGGCTGAAGGTGAGCAGTTGTCGCGTGAGCAGGGCCGCCCGCTCGGCGGCGCGCGTGACCTGCAGCAGGTCCTCACGCACGCGCCCCTCATCCTCGTCACCGATGCGCGCATGGACGATCTCGGTGAAGCCGAGGATGGCCGTGAGGATGTTGTTGAAGTCGTGCGCGACGCCGCCGGCGAGGCGTCCGATGGCCTCGAGACGCTGGCTGTGCCGGAGTCGCTCCTCGAGTGCCCGATGCGCGGAGATGTCGGCCAGGATGACGCCCACGCGGCGCACGCCGGCACCGGCGCTGTCGAGCGGATACGCGGTGGCCGTCCACACCTGCGCGCCCCCCCCGTCGCCGATGACCAGCTCCTCCACCTCGAGGCGATCGTTCGCACGCACGCGCGCCACGAGCCGCGCCAGTATCGTGGCCACTGGATGCGACGACGCACCCACGGCGAGTGACTCGTCGTCGACGAGGTCGTCCCAGCGCGGATTGCGCACTTCGGCCAGTCCGTCCTCGCGTACGATGGCCACCGCGAGCGGGGCGCGTTCGAGCACGAACGCGAGTCGCTGCTGCGCCTCGTCGAGATCGGCGCGCGCCTCGGCGGCGTCGGTGGCCCCGTCCAGCGTCGTCCGCTGGAAGCGGCGGAGCGCGTACGCCACCAGCGCGAGCGACGCGAGGATGAGCGTCAGCATCGTGTAGCGCCAGGCACGCTGCCCGGCGGTGCGGTCGTCGTAGAGCTGCTGTTCGACATCGCGCACGGCACGGATGGTCTCCGCGAGCCGCAGGCGTTCCGGTGCGTCGGGCGCCATCACGACGGCCGTGTTCTCGCGGCGCCGCGCCGCGGCCTCGAGGCGCGCGACGGCGGCATCCCGCGCGGTCGCGACGCGGGCGCGCTGGGCGGGGTTGTCGGCCGTGAGCTCCGCGAGGGAATCGAAGAGCGCCAACACCGCGTGCGTGTCACCGCGTGCAGTGTCACCGCGTGTCGCGGTGCTGTTCCCCGCGCGCCGATCGCCGTCGTTCACCACGCGCTCGACGCCGCGCTCGGCCTCGTTGAGCACGCGCAGCACCTGACGCGCGTGCAGCAGCGAGCGCGCCTTGCTTTCGACGACAATGACGCCGCTGACCGCGATGAGCGCGATGACGCCGAGCGCGGCGATCGCGAAGCGATGCAGCCGACGCACTTCGTGCGTGAGCGTCGCGTCGTGAAACCGGCTGCTCATGCCAATGCACCCCCGAGGTTCACACAGAGCAAGACGCGCGCGCGGCGCACATGAGGGCGCGTCTCATGCTGTTCGCGCGATTGACATTCGCGAATGTGGCATGCGGACAGAGCACGCTCAAGCGGTGCGCCTGCACACGCCGTGATGTGGTGCACGGATGACAGGGATGAGCCGGTGCCCACCATGGCCTCTCACTGGGACCTATGGTGTGGCGTCGTGCATCCGGAATGACCTGCAGGGGCTTACAATTGAGGGCAGGTCACGGTTCAGCCCGCCCACGCTTGTACCAACGGAGCAGTTCGCCGGATGCAACTCGACGTTGCCGCTCACCTGTCCGGCTCGCCACTCGCCGCCGTGCCGTTGCTGTTCGGCGCAGGGGTGCTCACGAGCCTCACGCCGTGTGTGTATCCCATGATCCCGATCACGGCGGCGATCGTCGGCGGTGCCTCGCGTGACGGCGAGGCACGGACCCGTGCGTCGCGCCTGCGCCCGCTGTTCCTGTCGTTGCTCTACGTGCTGGGACTGGCGCTGGTGTACGCGGGGCTCGGGCTGCTCGCGGGGCTCACGGGCACGATGTTCGGTACGGTGTCGTCCAATCCGTGGGCGTACTTCGTGATGGCCAACCTGCTCATGGTGGCCGCGCTGTCGATGTTCGACGTGCTGCCCGTGCGCGTGCCGGCATTCATCCTGCAGCGCGCCGCCACGGCGGGCACCGGCGGGCGCGCGGCCGGCGCCTTCGTCATGGGTGCCGCGTCTGGACTGGTAGCCGCGCCGTGCTCCGCCCCGGTCATGGCGGCCGTGCTCACCTGGGTCGCCACGACGCACTCGGCGGTGCTGGGCTTCGTCTACCTCTTCGTCTTCTCGCTCGGCATGTGCACCCTGCTCGTCGTGGTCGGCCTGTCGGCCGGCGCCGTGGGGCGGCTGCCACGCGCCGGCGCGTGGATGCTAACGATCAAGAAGGGCTTCGCGTTCATCATGTTGGCGATGGCGGAGTACTACCTCGTGAAGATGGGCCAGGTGTATTTCTGAGCGTGCTGCCGTGCGGCACGCTATTCCTGCGCCCGGCTTCCTGCTCCCTGCCTCCTGCGCCCTGCTCCCTTCCTCCCGATCCTTTTCGCTCCCATGCGCCTCCGCACCCTCGTCGCTGCCGCCCTCGTGGCGCTCGCCCCCACACTGACCCCAACGGTCCTGACCGCGCAGGACCTCGGCATTGCGGTCGGAGAGAAGGCCCCGGGCGGCCCGCTCGAGACGATGTCCGGCCAGACGGTCGACCTCGCCACGATGCTCGGCAAGACGCCGGTCGTGATCGAGTTCTGGGCGACCTGGTGCGGCAACTGCAAGCAGCTCGAGCCGGCGCTGCGCGCGGCCATGACGAAGCACGGCAGCAGCGTGCGCTTCGTGACCGTCGCCGTGTCCATCAATCAGTCGTTCGAGCGGGTGAAGGCCTGGCAGGCGGCCAACAAGCTGGGCGGCGACCTGCTGTACGACCGCAAGGGCACGGTCAGCGGCGCGTACGACGCGCCGGCGACGAGCTACGTCGTGGTCGTCGACAAGGCCGGGAAGGTCGTCTACACCGGCGTGGGCGGCGATCAGGATATCGAGGCCGCGATCCGCAAGGCCCGCTGAGGGTGTGAGCGCCTCGGTCACCATTCGCGACGTCGCGCGTGAGGCGGGGGTGTCCATCGCCACCGTCTCGCGCGTCATCAATGGTGCCGCGCGCGTCACCGACGACACCCGCGCGCGCGTGCGTGAGGTGGTCGAGCGCATGGGCTACATCGCGCACCCCGGTGCGGTCGTCACCCGACGGGCGCGCACCCTCGCGGTGCTGCTGCCCGAACTGACCGACGAGTCGCACACCGAGCTGCTCCGCGGCATCGAGGACGTGGCGCGCTCGCAGGGGGTGGTCACTCTCTTCACCCACGCCCGCCGCGAACTGCCCGACAGCGTGGCGACGCTGACGGCGTTGCGCGGACGGGTGGATGGTGTGCTGGCCGTGGCGCCCACGGCGGCCACGCGCGTGACCTTGAGCGAGATCGCCGAGCGGACGCCGCTGGTGGTGGTGAATGGCGGAGCGGACGCCGGCAGTTGCGCCGGGGTGTCTGCCGACAGCTTTCAGGGCGCGTCGGCCATGATGCAGCACCTGCTGGCGCTCGGGCATCGCCGCATCGCCTTCCTGCGTGGTCCGGCCGGCCACGCTGATGCCGCCCTGCGGCTGCACGCGGTGCGTGAGGTGGCCAACTGGTTCGATGGGTGCCGGCTGGTCGAGCGCCTCGGCGATTTTCGCATGGACGCCGCGTACCAGGCCGTCACCGCGCTGCTGCGCGACGGCACACCGCACCCCGATGCCGTCTTTGCCGCCAACGACGTGATGGCGTGGGGGGCCATGGCCGCGGTGCGCGACGCCGGCCTGTCGGTGCCGGGCGACATCGCGGTCGTGGGTTTCGACGAGCTGCCCATGACGCCGCACCTGTCGCCGCCCCTCACCACCGTGCGCCTGCCGGCCTACGATGTCGGCCTGCGCGCGGTGCAGCGCCTCGCCGACGCGTTGCGCGCCGGTGCGACGACACTGCCGGCGGACCACGAGCGCCTCCCGGCCACACTGGTGGTTCGGGAGAGCTGCGGAAGCCGGAGACCTCCGACGTCCTGATCACGCGCGGTGTGTGACATGGGTGGCATTGTGGGGGATGCACGCCTGCCGCCGGACACCGATACTTTCGAGGTCGCTCGTGGGCGGGACCCGTCGACGGGTCCCGGTACGAAGGCGACCAGTGTCCCCTTGCCGTCCGGCATGCCCGACATCGCCAATCCGGCCGCCACGTCCCGCCGCACCCCATCGCACCGCGCGCTCGCAGGTGTGCGGCGTGCGCTTGCGCTGTTGGTGACGAGCGGCGCGCTGGCGTGTGGCCCCGCAGCGCCGCGGCCCGTGGTCGGCACCGTGCTGGGCGGCACGTTCAACAACGCCGCGCGGCTCGCCTACGCCGACGACATCGCGGCCGACGGACCGCCGGTTGCCGACACGGTCTTTCGCGGTGAGCCCAATGCGCTCGCGGCGACCTCCATCGGGGTGGCGTCGGAGTTGCTCGGTCACACCGGCCTGGTCGCCGTCATCGGCCACACCAACAGCAGCACGAGCCTCGCCGTGGCGCAGCTCTACAACGACGCGCAGGTGGTGCAGCTCGCCCCCACGTCGACCGCGGAGCTCTACCGCGAAGCCGGCCCATTCTCGTTCCGCATGGTGCCGTCCGACGCCGAGCAGGGGCCGGCGATCGCGCAGGCGATCGCCCAGCGTTTTCCCGTCGAGTCGCGCGTGGCGCTGCTGTACGTGAACGACGACTACGGTCGGGGGCTCCGCACCGCGGTGCGCCGCGCGCTCGACACGACGCGCTATCCCATCGTGACCGACCTGCCGCACCTCGACGGGGCCGCGAGTGGCACCTCGGTGCTCTCCGACGTGGGGTCCGTGGCCGCCGCGCAGCCCGACGTGATCGTCTGGCTGGGGCGCCCGACCACGTTGCACAGTGTGCTGCCGGCCATCCGTCGCGCGCTTGGCGCGGTGCCGGTACTCGCGAGCGACGCGACCACCTCGTGGGTGGTGCTCGGCAACGCCGACGGCGTGCTCACCGACGTGGAGTATCTCGACTTCCTCGACACCGAGGCGCTGCCGGCGGTGCGCGCGATGCGGGCCCGGTACCGCGCCCGCTTCGGCGCCGACATCGGCGCGGGCGAGGTGCTCGCGTACGATGCGATGCGGCTCATCCTGCGCGGCCTGCGCGAGGGCGCAACGACGGGCGACGCCCTGCGGCAATGGCTCGACGCGCGGGGACGCAGCGCCCCGGCCTTCCCCGGCGTGACGGGCCCGCTGCGCTTCTCCTCCGTCGGCGATGTCGACCGGTCGTTCGTCCGCAAGCGCATTCCGCCGCCCACCGCCGCGCCTCGTGTCGCCCCGCGCTAGCTCGCTGCACCGACGGCTGATCGTCGCCGGCGTCTTTTCGGCGATGGTGTCGGTCGTGCTCCTCGGATCGCTCGCCGTGCTCGGCGTGCGCGAGCAGCAACGGCTGCGCCTCGCCACCACGCGCGTGCTCGAGGAGCAGCGCATCGGTGACGACGTGCTGCGCGGCGTGCTGCAACAGCTCTCCATTGCCGGCGACCCGGCGTCACATCGCAGCCGGCGCCAGGTGGCGGCGTTCGACTCGACCGGGCAGGTCGTCTACAACTTCCTGCGCGAGTACCTGCGCCGTCCGCTCTCGCCGCAGGAGCGGCGGCAGATCGAGTTGGTGAAGGAGGAGCACCAGGCGCTCGAGGTCGCGGCGCACCGCGTCATGGACGGCGCGCCGGCGTCGGGCGTCGACGCCGGGGAGGAGCCGCGTGTGGTGATGATGCGGCACGCCGGCGCCTTGCTCAACGCGCTCCGCGGCTTCGTGAGCATGCGGGATGCGTCGCTGCGCGCGCTGCTCGCGCAACAGGGCGCGACGCTGCGCCGGGTCACGGTGGCCGGCGTGCTCGTGGTCGGACTGCTCGCGCTCATGCAGGCGCTGGGAGTGGCGCGCTTCGTGCGTCGGCGCGTCACGCGCCCGCTCGAGCGGGTCAGCGACGCGGTCTCGCGCATCGGCGCGGGCGATCTCGGGGTGCGCCTGCACGCGGCCAGCGACCGCGAGTTCGCCGGCATCGTCGAGGCGGTGAACGACATGTCGGCGCGCCTCACCACCACACGCAACGACCTCGAGGCGCGCAACGCGTCGCTGTCCGAGGCGCTCGACACGGTGCGCACGACGCGTGACGAGCTGGTGCGCCGCGAGTCGCTCGCGGCCATCGGACGCATGACCGCCGGCCTGGCACACGAGCTCAACAACCCGCTGGCGACGGTGCTGGCGTCGAGTGAACTGCTGGCCGCGCGGCTGGCCGAGCGTGAGGCGCCCGATGTGCCGCCCCTGGCGCGGGAGGAGCTCGCGCGCGACTACGTCGACCCGATCCTGCACGAGGCGCGGCGTGCGCGCCTGCTGGTGCGCAGCCTGCTGCAGTTCGCCCGCCGGGGTGACAGCGAGGTGCGCGCCGTGCCCTTCCGCAGCTCGCTCGAGCTGGTGGTCGAGCTGCGCCAGTTCGCCTGTACGGCGGCTGGAGTGCACCTGCAGGTGGACGAGATTCCTGCGGTCCACGTCTTCGCCGAGCGGCAGCAGTTGGAGGCGGTGCTGCTGAACGTGCTCAACAATGCGATCGACGCGTGCGCGCCGGCCGGGCGCGGCACAGTGCAGGTGCAGGCGCGGGTGGAGGGCGACGATCTGTGTGTCCGCGTGCGCGACGATGGCCCGGGCATGGAGGAGCCGGCGCGCGTCTTCGAGGCGTTCTACACGACCAAGGGCGTCGGGGAGGGCACCGGTCTGGGGCTTGCCCTGGTGGAGCGGTTCATGACGGCCTTTGGTGGCTCGGTGGCGGCCGAGAATATTCCGGGCGGCGGCGCGCAGTTCACCCTGCGCTTTCGGCTGGCGCCCACCGTCGACCACGTGGCCACGGCGGCGCCGGCGACGCGCCCGGAGCCACCGCCCGGCGCGCCGGAGGCCACCGTGCCGGCGCCGCGCCCCTGCGTGCTGGTGGTAGACGATGAGCCGGCGCTGCTCCGCGCGCAGCAGCTTCTCCTGCGGGGGCTCGCCGTGGAGGTGGAGACGGCGGACAGCGTCGCGGCGGCGCAGCGCGTACTCGAACGGCGGGCCGTGCAGGCCATCCTCTGCGACGTGAAGATGCCCACCGCGAGTGGTGTAGCATTGTTCATGTGGGTGGCACGGGCACAACCCGCCCTCGTGCCGCACTTTGTCTTTGTGACAGGTGATGTCGAAGCGCCGGAGCTGGCGTCGATCACCCGCGAGCGGCCCAACGCCGTGCTCGCGAAACCGTTCGATGTGCGCGAGTACCTCGATCGCGTCGGTGTGCTGCTGGGGCCGGGACTCCCGGATCCGGTGGTCGCCTCCTCCTGACCCGGCTGCCGTTGATGTCGATGTCGTTGCGTTGCGGGTCGATGCGCGTGCTCACCCCTGCGCTCGCGCTCGCCGCATCCCTGACCGCATGCACCCCCTCGCCACCACCCGTTGTCCGGGTGGGGCTCATCGGGGTCTTCGAGGGAGCCGCGCGCGCCTCCTCCGGGCTCCCGGCACTGCAGGGCGCGGAGTTGGCCATCGCGGAGCTCAACGCAGAGGGCGGGGTGGAGATCGACGGCCGCGCGCACCAACTCGTGCTGGTGTCGCGGCAGATCAGCAACCGTCCGGATGCGGCCGCCGAGACGGCTCGGGGGCTCATCAACCTCGACTCGATCGACGTGCTGGTGGGGCCGCAGTACAGCAACCTCGCGCTCACCGCCGGTGCCGTCGCCGAAGCGGCCGAGGTGCCGATGATCGCGCCCATGGCGTCCGGGGCCGACGTGACGAAGGATCGCGCGATGGTCACGCGTCTGGCGTTCCTCGACGCCGTGCAGGGCGCGGTGCTCGCGCGCTATGTGTACGACTCGCTCGGGCTGCGCCGGGCCGCCGCGATGCACAACGTGGCCAGCAGCTACGGGCGCGAGATCGTCGCGCTGTTCTGCGAGACCTTCGAGGCCCTGGGCGGCACGGTGGTGGCCGTCGAGCGCTACGACGCCGACGACTCCACCGCGCACCAGCCGCAGCTGCGTCGCATCGCCGCCGCGAACCCGGACGCACTGCTGCTCCCCAACTTCACCGTGCACGACTCGGTCATGCTGCACACGCTGCACGACGCGGGCATTCGCGCACGCCTGCTCGGCACGGATGCGTGGGACGCGGTGGCGGTGCGCCTGGGCCCTGAGGTGTACGGCACGGTCATCGTGGCCAACTGGGACCGCCGCACCAACCGCGAGGCGACGCGACAGTTCCTCACCACCTGGCAGGCGCGCTATCCCGACGAGCGCGTGCGCGCGACGGCGGTCGCCACGTACGACGCGGTGCGCCTGCTCGCGCGGGCGATGTCGCGGGCGGGAGTACGCTCGGGGCGCGCGGTGAGCGACTCACTCCGTCGCACCGGGCGCTTCGAAGGCGCCCTGGCCACGTACGTGTTCGACGGCACCGGCAATCCGCGCCGCGGTGCCGTGCTCCTCGAGGTCACGCCCGATTCCGTGCAGTTGCGCGCCACCATGGGGCCGCCGGGCTGATGTCGCTGCGTCTCGCGCGGAGCTTCCCGACCCGCCTCGCGGCGTCGGTGTTCGGACTGGGCGTCGCGCTCGTCGTGGGCGGCGGCGGCCTGTGGTATCGCGCGGCGTCGGACACGCTGCAGGAGCGGCTGCTCGCGCAGCTCAGCGCCCTCGTCGACGACGATGCTGATCGCCTCACGGCGTGGCTGTCGCGCCAGCAGGAGGCCGTCGTGCTGCTGGGGCGTGAACTGGCCGTGCATGGCGGTCCTCTCCCGACCACGCCTGACACCGTGCGCTGGGCGTTTCTGCCTCCCAGCGTGCTCGCCGCCGAGGCCATGCTCGTCGCGCAGGTCCCCGGCGGACGCATCGTCCGCAGCACCGATCGTACGACGCTGGGCGGCTTCGTCGTCGACGAGGAGTACTTCCAGGTCGGGCGCACGCGGCCGTTCGTGAAGAAGATCTACTACGCAGCCGGGCGTCCGCGTATCACGGTGGCGGAGCCGCTCAAGCAGGACGGTCGCGTGATGGGGGTGTTGGCGGTGCATCTCGATCTCGTGCAGATGGAGGCGACGTTGCGTCGCCGGGCCCACGCGCGCGATGAGTCGGCCGCGCCCGCCCTCGACGCGTATTTGGTCAACCGCCTCTTCGACTTCGTGTCGGCCGAGCGCTTCGGGCGGGCGGGG
The DNA here is from genome assembly GCA_020161135.1 of Gemmatimonadota bacterium. Lineage (GTDB taxonomy): Bacteria > Gemmatimonadota > Gemmatimonadetes > Gemmatimonadales > Gemmatimonadaceae > Gemmatimonas. The sequence goes on from JAIUOB010000001.1 coordinate 520,969, forward strand.
GTCAAGCGCGGGGTGCGCAGTCGTGCCATCGACGACGCGCTCGCCGGGCGCGCGGGCGCCGGGCTGTACAACGACTTCGCCGGCCGGCCGGTGGTGGGCGCGTGGCGCTGGATCCCTGAGCTCGAGATGGCGCTGGTGCTCGAGACGCCGCAGGCCGCCGCCTTCGCCCCCGCCCGCGCCCTGCTCGCGCGGACACTGCTGCTGGGGTTCGGCGCGCTCGGGGTGTGGGTGCTGGGCGTCGTGCTCATCACGCGACGCTTCACGCGCCCGGTGCTGGCGGTGGCCGATGCCGCCAAGGCGGTGGCCGCGGGCGACTTCACCGTCACGGCAGCCGACGCGGCCGACGACGAGGTGGGGCAGCTGGCGCGCGCCTTCAACACGATGACGCAACGCTTGCGCAGCCTCTACGCGAGCCTCGCCTCGCAGGTGGAGGCGACGCAGGCCGCGCTCGACCGCGCCCAGGCGAGTCGCGCGCTGCTGCAGGACGTGGTGAACAACACGGCCACGCTGGTGCTCGTGGTCGGCCTCGATGGACGCGTGCGACTGGCCAATGCGCGCGTGGCCGCCCTCACGGGGATGCCGGCCGAGGACGCCGAAGGCCGTGAGGTGACGACCGTGCTCGCCGGCGCGGCCTCCACGCTCGTACCGATCATCACGCGCGCCCGCACCGCCGACGCGGTCATCGAGCAGGAAGTGATGATCGACGCGCCGGCCGGCGCCCACGGATGGCAGGTCGTCGCGTTCCCGCTCGCGCACGCCGACGGCACGGTGTACGCCACGGGCGTCATCGGCACCGACCTCACCGAGCGCGCCCGCGCCGAGGCGGAACGACGGGCGCGCGACGCCACGGTGCAGCAGGCACAGAAGCTGGAGAGCCTGGGTGTCATGGCCGGTGGCATCGCGCACGACTTCAACAACATCCTCGGCGCGATCATGGGCAACGTGGAGATCGCGCGCGAGGCGCTCACGGCGCAGGGCGCTCCGGGCGCCGGGCGCGACGATGCCGAACTGGCGGCGTCGCTCGAGCGCATCGGCGCCGCGAGCCGGCGCGCGGCCGAACTCACACGGCAGATGCTCGCGTATGCCGGCCGCGCGAGCCTGCGCCGCGAGACGCTCGACCTGCGACAGGTGGTGGACGACATCGTGCCGCTCGTCGAGGCCGGGCAGACGCGCAAGGTGCGCACGGTCGTGTTGCCCATGGACGCGCCGCTGTGGGTGGAGGCCGACCCGTCGCAACTCTCGCAGGTGTTGCTCAACCTGCTCACGAACGCGGCCGAGGCGGTGGGCGACTCGACGGGTTCGGTGACGTTGTCGGTGGCGCACGCCGCCCCGCCCAACCGCGAAGGCGAGGCGTGGATCCGCGTTCGCGTGCAGGACACCGGCCCCGGCATTCCCGACGCGGTGCGGGCGCGCATCTTCGATCCCTTCTTCTCCACCAAGGCCTCAGGGCGTGGTCTCGGCCTGAGTGCGGTGCGCGGCATCGTGCGGTCGCTGGGCGGCGTGCTCGAGCTCGTGACCGCGGTGGGCGAGGGCACACGCTTCGACATCTACCTGCGCGAGGTCGCCCCGCCGCCGCTCGCCCCCACACCGTCGTCGGTGAGTCTCCCGGTGCAGGTGAGTGGTGCCGTGCTCGTCGTCGACGACGAAGCCTCCATTCGGCACGTGGCGCGACGCGTGCTGGGCGGGCTGGGCTTCGAGGTGCTCGACGCGGAAGACGGCGAAACCGGCGTGGCGCGCTTCCGGGCGCACGAGGCACGCATCGTCGCGGTGCTGCTCGACCTCAGCATGCCCGGGATGAGCGGCATCGACGTGCTGGCGGAGATCCGGCGCACCCACCCGACGCTGCCCGTCATCATCGCGAGTGGATACGACCACGACGACGCGCTGCGCGGTCACGAGGCGGACCGCGCACTGTCGTTCCTGCAGAAGCCGTACGGCTCGGCCGCGCTGCGCGCCGAGGTGTTGCGCGTGGTCGCGCCGCCGCGGCGCGCGCCGAGAAGCTGAGCCGCGCTCAGCCCCGCAACACCCGCGCCGCCTCGGCCTCGAGCCCCGACACCAGCGCGTCGATGTGCGCGCCGTCGGTGCGCGCGTTCATGACCGTGATGCGCAGCACCCGACGCCCGTCGAGCGTGGTGCTGGTGATCCAGCCGCGGCCGCTGCGGTTGTAGCGCTCGCGCAGCGTGTCGGTGAGCGCGTCCCGCTCGCGCGGGTCATCCACGCCGGGCGGCAGCCACGCGAAGCAGAGGATGTTCGACTCCGGTTCGTGCAGCGGCCGGAACGTGGCGTGCGTGGTGAGCCGTTCGTGCAGCCGCTGCGCCATGGCGCAGAGATGCGCATAGAGCGCGCCCAGGGCATCGGTGCCGTAGCGCTGCAGCGCCACCCACACCTTCACCACATCGGCGCGGCGCGAGCACTGGAACGAGCGCGGCCCCATGTCCCAGGCGCGCGCGTCACCACCGGGCGCGAAGAGATACGGCGCCTGCTGCGCGAACGCCCGGTCGAGGTCGTGCTCCTCGCGCACCAGCAACATGCCGGCGGCGAGCGGCAGCAGCATGGTCTTGTGCGGATCCCACGCCACCGAGCGGGCGCGCGCGATGCCCGCGAGGCGCGGGCGATGCGCCGGCGACAGCAGTGCGCCGCCACCATGCGCCGCGTCGACGTGCAGCCAGAGCGGGCCGTGGTCGTCGGCGTGCCGCGCGCACAGGTCGGCGATCGCCTCGAGGTCGTCGAACGCACCCGTTGCGGTGCACCCCGCGGTCGCGACCACGGCCATCACGCGCGAGCCGCGACCGCGCAGGATCGCCAGCCGTTCGTCGAGCGCCTGCACGTCCATGCGGTGCGCGCGACTGGGGATGACCACGACGTGATTCTGGCCGAGTCCCATGATGCCGGCGGCGCGCGTCACCGCGTAGTGCGCATGCTCGCCACACACGAGCACGGGTGCGGAGGCGCCAAGCCCCTTGGCCCACACATCGGGCACCGCGTGCGACCGCGCCGCGAGCAAGGCGGTGAGCGTCGCCTCGCTGCCACCGGAGGTCATGGTGCCACCGGCGCGCGCATCCCACCCGATCAGGTCCGTCATCCACTCGATGACCTGATGCTCGAGCGGCGTGATCGCCGGGGACATCTCGCGCACCGCCATCGACTGGTTGAAGGCGCTGATGACCGCATCCGTCCAGACGGCGGCCGGCAGCGGCGCCGACACCTGATGCCCGATGTACATCGGGTGCGCGAGGCGGTTGGCATCGGCCAGCAGCGCCGTCGCGAGCCGCCGCGCCACGTCGGAGAGCGCGTGCGGCTGGCGTGGCATCGGCTCGACGAGCCGGTCGGCGATGATCTCGGGGCTGTGCCAGGTCGAGACCGGGCCCTCACCGGTGCGCGTCTCGGCGAAGTACTGCTCGATGAGACGCAGCAGCGGCATGGCGGCGTCGATCGTCGTATCGGACTCGAGCAGCGCGCGCGCGTCGAGTGCGGCCTGCGCGGCCTTCGCGGCCGCTTCTGCCTGTGCGGCCGCTGCGGCCCGTGCGGCGTCCTGCGATGCGTCGGACATGTCAGCCCTCCCCGGGCACAAGACGGTGCGCGCCAGTGTCCCATCGCCAGTGTCGGGACACGGTGCAGTGCACCCCGCCGATCCAGCGATCGAGTCCGTTGGCGCGCACCAGGTCGGCGTCGCCGCGCAGCAGCGCACGCCCGAAGTCGGTGAGGTGCACGCGGCTTCCCGTCGCGCGCGCGATCACCGGCGTCGCTCCGCGCATCAGCTCGTCGAGCATCGCGGTGAAGTTCGTATCGCCGAGCCACATCCACGACTCGGTCGCCTGATTCGCGGCGAAGAGCCGCTGCGGCGTCAGCGCGCCGGCCGCGTCGAGTGCCTCGCAGATCTGGCGCATGGTGCGCGAGAGCCCTGCCGCGACGTCAGGATACTCCTCGAGCTGGCGGCGCAATGCCGCGGCAAGATGCGGCAGTTGCACCGTATCGTCGGCGAGGTAGCTGCGGCCGTGCACCACGCCAGCCAGGCGACCGGTGAGCGCGGTGAGCGCGTCCGGTGTGGCGGCGGTGAAGGCGCGCCACGCCGACACACCGATGGCCAGGTCGTCCGCATCCACCGGCCGACGCGCGGCGAACAGCGGCGGGAACCGGTCGGGCGCCATCGGGCCCAGGAAGCAATCGGCCGGCGCGATGGTGATGCGCGGGCGCGCCTCGTCCGGCAGCCGCCCCAGCCGCGCCAACACCTGCACCAGTTGGAGCTGGTCGTAGAGATCGGGCTCGAACCAGAGCACGACTTCATCGCCCACCCCGGCATCCGCCAGCCGCGCGTCGCGCTCCGCGAAGTCCGTGACGATCCCCTCCGCCGGTCCCGCGCCCCGGGCGGCCAGGAAGTTGGCCCGGGTACGGTGGAAGGCAGCGAGATCGTCGTCGGGCGGCACCGGTCCGTCGTGCAGCACGTCGCGCCACGAGACGATGTCCCCCGGCAGGCCGCTGCGCGCGAGCGCGCCGGCGGCAACGTCCCCGTTGGTGACGTGGAGGGTGAGCATGGGTTGACGTATGTTGTGGGCGCCCCCTGCGGATCGCCAGTCGCGACCGACCACGTACAGCGCACGCGTCGCACACGTGTCGCGTCGTGACTGCACAGCGGCCGCGCACCTCGTCCCTCTCACGACTCGCCCCGCCCGATGTCCGAGACGCGCGTCATTCGCCCCGAGGCGCCCACCCTCGACCTGGCCACCGCGGTCGCTGGCACGGGCACCCTCGAGGAGGCAGAGCCCGAGACGCTGCGCGACACCGGCACCGACATGTGGGCCGTGATCTTCGCCGGGGGCATCGGCACCCGCTTCTGGCCGCTCAGCACGCCACGGCGTCCCAAGCAACTGCTCGCCCTCGTCCACGAACGGCCGCTCATCGCCGAGACGGTCATGCGGCTGGCACCGCTGGTGCCGTCGGACCGCGTACTGGTGGTGACCAGTGCGGACATCGTGGATGCCCTGCACGACGCCATCCCCGAGGTGCCGCGCGGCAACATGCTGGTCGAGCCGCGCCCGCTGGGCACCGCCGCCGCGCTGGCGTGGGGGGCGCAGGAGGTGGCCCGACGCGCCGGTCCCGACACGGTGTTCTGCGCGCTGCACGCCGACCTCTCGGTGGGCTACCCCGACGTGCTGCGCGATTCGCTGCGCCGCGCCGCCACCCACGCCGCCACTGAGCGCGTGCTCGTGGCCCTCGGCGCGACACCCACGCGCCCCGAGACGGGCTTCGGCTATCTGCAGCCCGGTCATCCGGTCGATCCGCTCACCGGCCGCGCCGAGGGAGGCGCCTGTCGGGTGACGCACTTCGTCGAAAAGCCCGGCGCCGCGCTGGCCGATGTGCTCATCGAGAAGGGCGCGCTCTGGAACACGGGCATCTTCGTGTGGCGCGCACAGGTCGTGCTTGACGCCCTCGCGACCCACACCCCCGAAGTGGCGTCGGCCCTCCCGGCCCTCGCCGCCGGCACCCTCGACACCGTCGCCAACCTCGTCACCAGCATCTCCATCGATCGCGGCCTGCTGGAACGGTCGCCGCACGTCGTGGTGCTGCCCACCGAGTGCGCGTGGGACGATGTGGGCACGTGGGCGTCGCTGCGTCGCGTGCGCGAACTCGACGACACGGGCAATGGCGTGATGGGCCCGGTCTACTGCGTCGAATCGTCGGGCAACGTCATCCACGCCGAGAGCTGCTCGGTGGTGGCCTATGGCATCTCGGGGATGATCGTCGTCTCCATCGACGGCCTGACCTTCGTCACCACACTCGAGCGCGCGAGCGAGCTGGGGCCGTTGCTCAACGCCCTCCCCGGCAGCCTGCGCTTCAATCCCGGTCGCGCCTGACGGCGCAGGAGTCGGCATGACCGCGTCGTACCCACACCTGCGCGTCGAGACGACCGACGCGGGCGTCCGCACCATCACGCTCGATCGCCCGGAGCGGCTGAACGCCGTGAACGGCGCCCTCGCCGATGCGCTGCCGCTGGCACTCGCCGATGCGTCGCAGGACGACGCCGTGCGGGTGGTCGTGGTGACCGGTGCCGGACGCGGCTTCTGCGCCGGACTCGACCTCGGCGAACCGGTGGACATGGGAAGCACGCGCGCCGTGCGCCTCGACCCCTACCGGTGGGTGGGACGCTGGGTGCAGGGCGTCGCGCAGTGCGACAAGCCGGTCATCGCCGCCATCAACGGACCCGCCGCGGGCGCCGGCTTCGGACTCGCGCTGGCCTGCGACCTGCGCCTCATGAGCGCATCGGCCACCTGCACCGCCGGCTATGTGCGCCGTGGCCTCTCGCCCGACGCGGGCGTGACGTGGTTCCTCCCGCGCCTCATCGGCATGGCGCGCGCCATGGACCTCGTGCTCACCGGGCGCGACATCGATGCCGACGAGGCGTTGCGCATCGGCCTCGTGAGCAGCGTGCACCCGGCAGACACCTTTGCCGACGCCGTGGCCGACTACGCCGCGCGTCTCGCCGCCGGCCCACCGGTGGCGCTCACGCTCAGCAAGCGACTGCTCCACGCCAGTGCCAGCGCCACGCTCGATGCCCAGCTCCGCGACGAGCTGACGCAGATCAAGCAGTGCCTCGCCAGCGCCGATGTGCGCGAGGCGATGACGGCGTTCAAGGAGAAGCGGCCGCCGGTGTTTCGAGGCGCGTAGACGTCGCGTAGGCGGCGCGCAGCACGTCGCGGGGAGGGGTGCGCGAGCAGCCATGCGACTGGTCCGCATTCACGAACGGTCCATCACCCCCCACTACCACCGGCACCGTTGGCCCTGCTAGATCACAGGGAGTTGAAGGTCTCCCCACCCCGCCTGCGCTCCCTCGCTGCACCATGGCTCCTTCCCGCTCCGCCACCGCCCGCGCCCTCGCCGATGACTCCGAGGTCGCGCCCGGTCCCCTCGACTGCTGCGATGCGCTCGCCCGCACGGCCGCCGAAACCTGCCGTCAGCATGAGCGACTTGGCCGCCTGAGCGCGCTCGGCGTGGCCAAGACCGAATTGGGCGCCGCACACGCCATGGTCGACACGATCGATCTCGCGCTCGCCGAAACGGTACGCGACTTCGAGAAGGTGTGCGGCAAGGGCTCGGGGAGCGACAGCGCCGAGGTGCGCGCCGCCGCCAACGCGATGTGGCTGGCGGCCCGCGAGTATCTCCGGCGACACAGCATTGCCGAGAAGGCCTCGCGGCAGCTCACGCAGCACGACGCCGATGTCCTGGGCGACCTGCACTTCGAGTACGAGCTCGAAGCATCCGCCCTGCTGGGGCTCAAGCAGGCCACCGCGACGTTCCAGAAGCTCCGCCCCGAGTCGAAGTAGCACCGCGGCGGTGAGGCGCGCGCCCACGGTGCGCGCCTCAGCCGGTGAGTGGGAGCGAGAAGAGGAGGCGGCTCGGCTGCGGATCGCGGGTGAGGTACACCTGCAGCGATTCGATGCGCGCCGGATCGTCCACCCGCACCGCGAGCAGCTCCCGCTCGCGCGCCGGCGTGAGCGTCGGATAGAAGCTCAGTGTGCAGTGCGGCGAGAACTGGAAGCGCGCCCGCTTGAAGGGGAGGCCACTGGTGGCGATGCGCTCGTGCAGCGCGCGCAACGGTCCGTTGGGGTCGAGCGGCAGCGAGACGATGTTCGTCTGCATGAACCGGTGCGGCGGCGCGAACGGGAGCGACATGGGCGCCGTCGTCGCGGCAATGGGGGCAAGCGCCGCGCGAATGCGCTCCACAGGCGTGTCGGTCGGGATCGATCCCACCCCCGAACTGCCCACGAGCGTGACGTGCGGCGGCGTCAGCCGCGCGAGCTTGGGGTCGAATCGCTGCTGCAGCGCGCGCACGAGTGCGCCCGCCTCCCCGGGAAGCTCGGCAAGGACGAAGATGCCAAAGGACGCCGCCATGTGCGCAATGTAGCAGACCGGTCCGTGTGGCCCCATGCGATGCTGCGGGACGCGCGATACATTCGCGGCATGGGTGAGGCGATGGTGGTGATCCGCGACTATGTGAACGAGATGGAAGCGCTCGTGGCGCGCAGCGTGCTGGAAGCGCACGGCATTCCCGCCGTGGTGCTGCGCGACGATGCGGGCGGCATGCTCCCGGCGATGCACCTGGTCTATCCGGTGCGGCTCGCGGTGCGCGCGGTCGAGGCCAAGGAAGCGCTGCGCATTCTCGACGCGCCGTTCGACGACGTGAGCGACGACGAGGAACTGCCCGACATCGGCGGTGCCGCCGGCGCGCCCTGAGCGCGTGACCATGTCCCCGCTCCCCGACGACGCGCCGGCATCGCACGTCATCGCGGTCGACCCGCAGGCCCCCGACGCCACCGTCATCGCCGAGGCGGCCGCTCGACTACAGCGTGGCGAACTGGTCGCCTTTCCCACGGAAACGGTGTACGGGCTCGGCGCCAACGCCCTCGACGCCGACGCGGTCGCCCGCATCTACGCGGCCAAGGGGCGCCCCGCGTGGAATCCGGTCATCGTCCATGTGCCGAGCATCGACGCTGCGGTCGAGCTCGCTGGGTCGTGGCCGCCCGCCGCGGCACGCCTGGCCGAGCGCTGCTGGCCGGGACCGCTCACCCTGGTCGTGCCAGCGGGGCCGCGCATTCCATCGATCGTCACGGCCGGTCGTCCGGCGGTCGCGCTGCGCGTGCCCGATCATCCGGTCGCACTCGCGCTGCTGCGTGCCGCCGGCGTACCGGTGGCGGCGCCCAGCGCCAATCGCTTCACGCAGGTGAGCCCGACCACCGCGGCCCACGTCGTGCAGTCGCTCGGTGCGCGCGTGCCGCTGGTGCTCGACGGCGGCCCGTGTGCCGTGGGCATCGAGAGCACCGTCGTGGACTGCACCGGCGACACGGTGCGCATCCTGCGCCCTGGAATGCTGGGCCGGGAAACGCTCGAGGCGGCGCTGTCCGGGCTCGACGTCGAGGTCACGCACGCCGTGCATCGCGCCATCGCGCACGACGCGACGGCCGTGCCCGAGGCGCCGCTCGCGCCGGGCATGGCCGATCGCCACTACGCCCCACAGGCCGATGTCTGGCTGTTCGAGGCGCGGCAGGCGGGCGATATCGCGCAGGCTTTGGCCGCGCGTCCATTGGACACACACCGCACGGCATTGGTTGCGCTGCTGCGTACCGTGACGCCCGAGGCGCTTGGCATCGATGCCGCATGCGCCGTGCGCATGCCGACCGATGCCGGGAGCTATGCCCGGGCGTTGTATGCGGCGCTCCATCATGCCGATCGCGTGGGCGCGACGCTGGTGTGCATCGAGGCCCCACCGCCGGACGAGCCGGCCTGGGAAGGCGTGCGCGACCGCCTCACACGCGCGGCGCGCTAGGGTATCTTAGGGCATGCTTCCCATCGACCTCACCGGCAAGCGCGCGCTCGTTGCGGGCGTCGCCGACGACAATGGATTCGGATGGGCCATCGCGAAGGCGTTCGCCGAGGCCGGTGCCTCGGTGTGCGTCGCGACGTGGCCCCCCGCGCTCAACATCTTCCTCAACCTCCTCGAGCGCGGCAAGCTCGACGAGTCGCGCCAGATGACGGATGGCTCGCTGCTCGCCTTCGAGCGCATCTATCCGCTCGACGCGGTCTTCGATCGGCTCGAGGATGCCCCCGAGGACGTGCGCGAGAACAAGCGCTACAAGGAGCTCGGCGACTTCTCCATCGACGGCCTCGTGGCGCGCATGGTGGCCGACTTCGGCCCGCAGCCGGTGGACATCGTGTTCCACTCGCTCGCCAACGGCCCCGAGGTGAAGAAGCCGCTGCTCGAGGTGTCGCGCGCCGGCTACCTCGCCGCGTCCAGCGCGAGCGCATACTCGTTCGTGTCCATGGTGCAGCGTTTCGGTCCGCTCATGCGGCCGGGTGGCGCGTTCGCGTCGCTCACGTACATGGCCAGTGAGCGCGCCATTCCCGGCTACGGCGGTGGCATGTCGTCGGCCAAGGCGCAGCTCGAGAGCGACACGCGCCTGCTGGCCTTCGAGGCGGGGCGTGCGTACGGCGTGCGGGTGAACACCATCTCGGCCGGCCCGTATGCGTCGCGCGCGGCGAGCGCGATCGGCATCATCTCGACGATGGTCGAGTACTGCAAGGTGAACGCCCCGCTCCCCGAGGCGCTCGATGCGCGCGAGGTGGGCACGACGGCGGCGTTCCTCTGCAGCCCGCTGGCGAGTGGTATCACCGGCTCGACGGTGTATGTCGACAAGGGATACCACGCGATGGGCATGGCGGTCGCGCCGCCGACGCTCGCCCCCTGAGGTTCCGCTGAGCTCGACGCCGACGCTTCCGGGCGGCCGCCTCACGCCGCCCGAGCCTGTCCCGCCGCCGATGCAGCCGCTCGCCGGCGCGGGGCTGCGGCGGCGTCTGCTGCTGACCGTGTTCGCGGCGATGACACCGCCCGTCGCCGTCGCGGTCGCGATCGACCTCCGTCAGCCGTCGCCCACCCAGTTCGTCCTCTTCGCCGGCGCCCTGCTCGTGGCCGCCGGCATCGTCTTTTGGCGGGGACGCGCCATCGTGCGCCCGCTGCAGGTGCTCGCCGACGACGCGCACGCGCTTGCCGCCGGCGTGGCGGGGCATCGCTCGACCGTCGTGGCCGACGGCGAGATCGGCGCGCTGGCGCAGGCACTCAACCGCATGGCCGAAACGGTCGAGCGCCGCAACGCCGCGCTCGCCGACAACGAACGACGCTATCGCTTCCTGTTCGAGTCGAACCCGCTCCCCATGTGGGCCTGGGACGCCGACACGCTCAACGTGCTGGCGGTGAACGAGGCGGCGATCGACAAGTACGGCTACGAGCGCGAACACTTCCTGTCGCTGCAGATCATCGACCTGCTCGACCCCGAGGAGTTGCCCCGCTTCAGCGGCGCGCGCCTGCCCTTCTCGGAGTCGCGCCAGAGCGCGGGGACCTGGCTGCACCGCACGCGCGACGGCCGCCGCATCGAAATGGAAGTGGTCACCACCAGTTCGCGCCGCCTCGGGCGCGCGAGCTGGCTGTCGGTGGGCATCGATGTCACCGCGCGCCGCGAAGCCGAGCGCGCGCTGGCGCGCAGCGAGGAGCAGCTCCGGCAGTCGCAGAAGATGGAGGCCATCGGCACTTTCGCCGGCGGCATTTCCCACGACTTCAGCAACCTGCTCACCGGCATGCTGGGGTACTGCGACCTGCTGCTCGCACAGGTGCCCGAGGACAGCCCCGTGCGCGAGGACATCCAGGAGATTCGCGCGCTCGCCGTGCGCGGCACCGAGCTGTCCCGTCAGGTGCTGGCGGTGAGCCGGCGTCAGGTGCTGCAGCCGGTCGTCACCGACCCCAACGAGATCGTGCGCGGCCTCGACCGCCTGCTGCGCCGGCTCATCGGCGAGAACATCGAGCTCAGCACGCGTCTCGACGAGGCGGTCCGCGCCGTGCGCGCTGACGTGTCGCAGCTCGAGCAGGTGCTGCTCAACCTCGCCAGCAACGCCCGTGACGCGATGCCGTCGGGCGGGCGCCTCGAGATCGAGACGGCCATCGTGGCCCCCGACGAGCGCCGTCGACACGGCCTCGACTCGGCGCGCACGTGGATGGCGATCCGCATGCGCGACACCGGCACCGGCATGTCTCCCGAGGTGCTCGAGCACATCTTCGAGCCCTTCTTCACCACCAAGGAGCGCGGCAAGGGCACGGGGCTCGGCCTCGCGCTCGCGTACGGCATGATCGAGCAGTCGGGTGGTGAGATTCGCGTCGACTCGGTCCTGGGCGGCGGCACCACCGTGCACATCTTCCTGCCGCACCTGCAGGAGGCGGTCGCGCGCGCCGTCACCCCCGACCTCCCGGTCACGGCGCTCGCCGGACGCGAAACCATCCTGCTCACCGAAGACGAAGACGCGGTGCGCACCGTGGCCATGGCCACACTCGAGCGACGCGGGTATCGCGTGCTCGCCGCTCCCGACGGCGAGACGGCCATCGCCATCTCGAAGGCCTTCGTCGGCCAGATCGACCTGCTGCTGACCGATGTGGTGATGCCCGGCATCAACGGGCGCGAACTCGCCGAACGCCTCGAGGCGCTGCGCCCCGGCATTCGCGTGCTGTTCATGAGCGGCTACACCGACGATGCCATCCTGCTGCAAGGCGTGTCGACCGACGAACGCACGCTGCTCCCCAAGCCGTTCACGTCGGTCGAACTCGCCCAGCGCGTGCGCAACGCCATCGACGGAGTCCGGGTCGGGTGACCTGGATCCTGGTGGTCATGTGGGGGCTGGTGGCGGTGCTCGCGGCGATGTTCGTCGGCGGACTCACCGTGCCGGTCACGCGCACGGTGACGCGCACCGTGACGGTGCCTGCCCCGCGCGAAGCGACATGGGCGCTGCTGCGCACGGTGGACACGACGCCGGCGTGGTGTGCGGCACTGCCGCGCATGGACGTGCGGCGCGAAGTCGCCCCCGCATCACTCGACCTCGTGCTGCTCGACGATACGGGGCAGCAGACCGGTGCGTGGACGCTGTCGCTGGCCGACGGCGCCGACGGGGCGACGCGCGTGGCGCTCAGTGAATCGGCCACGGTGAAGAACCCGCTGCTGCGGTTCCTGCGCTCGTTCCGCAACCCGGCGCGGCGTGTCGATGCCTTCCTCATTGCCGCCGCCGCACAGCTTGGCGAGGACGACGCGACGCCGCGCGATGGCTGACGTCACCGCGCCTCTGGTCAATCCGGCCACCGGCGCGCTCGGCGAGGATACCGCGCCTGATCGTTGGCGCATGCTGGCGCTGCTGGCAGTGGCCGAGTTGCTGGGGATGAGCGTGTGGTTCGCCGGCAGTGCCGTGGCACCGCAACTGTCCGCGCTGTGGCAGCTCGATCGAACCCAGGTGGGCTGGCTCACCACGGCCGTGCAGCTTGGCTTCGTGGTCGGGACCGCGTGCAGTGCGCTCCTCAACCTCGCCGACATCGTCCCGGCGCGGCGCCTGTTCACCGTGGCGGCGTTGACCGGCGCGGGGTGCAACGCGCTGCTCGCCCTCGCGCCGTCGTTCGAGATCGCGCTCGTCACGCGCGCCCTGTGCGGCGTGTGCATGGCGGGGGTGTATCCGCCCGCGATGAAGATGGCGGCCACGTGGTTCCGCGCGCGGCGCGGGCTCGCGGTGGGCACCGTGGTGGGCGCACTCACCGTGGGCAAGGCGGGGCCGTATCTCGCACAGGCGCTACCGCAGGTGAGCGTGCCCGGCGTGGTGCTGGTGACGTCGGCGGCGACGGTGCTCGCGGCGCTGCTCGTCTGGGTGGGCTACACCGACGGGCCGTACGCCTTTCCGCCGCGCCCCTTCTCGTGGGGGCTCGTGCACACCGTCGTGCGTGAACGCCGCTGGCGTCTCGCGACTGGCGGCTACCTCGGTCACATGGCCGAACTGTACAGCTACTGGACGTGGATTCCGGCGTTCCTCCTCGCCAGCGCCGAGGCGCGTGGCGAGGCCACGTCGCATCGCGCGCTCATCGGGGTGCTGAGCTTCGCGGTCATCGCCGTCGGAGGCGCCGGCTGCCTGTGGGGCGGTCTCGTGGCCGACCGCATCGGTCGGGAGCGGCTGGTCATTCGCGCCATGGCGCTGAGCGGTGCCTGCGCCGCGCTCATCGGCTTCGCATTTGGCCGTTCGTGGTGGCTGCTCGCGCCGCTCGCGTTGGCGTGGGGCTTCTTCGTGATTGCCGACAGCGCGCAGTTCAGCGTGCTGGTGACCGAGAGCGTCCCGCCGCACGCCGTGGGAACGGCGCTCACGATCCAGGTGTCGCTGGGGTTCCTGCTCACGACGATCACCATTCAGTTGGTGCCGCTGGTGGTCGCTCGCGTCGGCTGGGGGTGGGGGTTCGCGATGCTGAGTGTCGGGCCGATGCTCGGGATTGGGGCGATCCGGCGGTTGATGCGGGGGGCGTGACGCGGCGCACGGCAGGGAGCAGGGGGCAGGAGGAAGGGTTATGGCGGCAGGACTGCGCGCGGCGCGTCCATACTCCACCCTCATGCCTTCATCCTGCGTCCTGCCTCCTGCGGTTCACCTGTTCATCCGCCCACGCTCACCCTCACCAATTGAGCACCGGCAGCACCCGCCGCCCCGCCGGGTTGTTCCGCACGATGTTGATGAGCCCGAGCTGCAGCCCGTTGAGCGACCGCGCGTAGTTCACCACGCCGATCGACAGGCCGCGCTGGTGCCCGCGGATGTCGTTGAACGCGCTCACCGCCACGCCGCGCAGTTCGCCATCGCCGCGGTAGCGCTCACGATCACGATCGCGCTCACGGTCACGCCGATCGTCGTCGCGGCGGTTCCGGCCGCGGTCGCGATCCCGTCCGCGTCGGTCGTCGCTCCGGTCGTTGCCATCCACCACGCGCACGCTGTAGCCGGCCACGAAGGCGCCGCGCAGGCGCGCACCGCCAATGCCGGCGCCACCGATGGCGATGCCGCGAAGCTCTGGGGCGCCGACGCCGATGCCGGCGATGGCGAGACCGCGGAGCGCGCCGCCCGCGCCGGTGCCGATGCCGCTGATGGCGATGCCGGTGAAGTCGCCGCCCACGCCGGCGCCGACGCCGCTGATGGCCACGCCACGGAAGTTGCCACCGCCACCGGCACCCACACCGGCAATCGCCACCCCGTCGAAGTCGCCGCCAAGCCCGGCGCCGATGCCGGCGATCATGACGCCGCGCCCGCCGTCGCCGGCCGCCGCACCGATGCCGGCGATCGTGATGCCATCGAGACGCCCGCCGGTGCCGGCGCCGATGCCGGCGATGGTGAGACCGCGCAGCGAGCCGCCGCTGCCGAAGCCAATGCCGGCCACGTTGATGCCGACCACATCGCCACCGGCGCCCGCGCCGATCGCGGCGAGGGTGATGCCGCGAAGCGATTCGTCGGCGCCGATGCCCCCGCCCACCGCGAGCCCCGTGATGCTGCGTCCGCCGGTGAGCGGCGCGCCGATGGCGAGGCCGCGGATGTCACCGCCGCCGCGCCGCGTGGGGTTCCAGAGGGTGAGGTTGACGCCGTTGGCCTCGTCCAGGCGCGTGTCGCGGGCGTTGATGCGGAGCCCGGTCCAGCGACGGGAGTCGCCGATGGAGACGCCGACATCGCTGACGCCGAGGTCGAGCGAGCGCGCCTGCGCGTGGAGCGCACCGGACGCGAGCGAACCGGCCGCGAGGAGGGCGCCCGCGAGCGGCGCCACACGGCGAAAGGAAGGACGAAGCATGCGAATGCCGGAGGAGACGGGTGGAAACGCCAGGGGGAGCGCCGGATTGGGGTCAGAACAACTGTTCTGACCCCAATCCGGCGCTCCCCCTTTGGACGGACGCTGCCGTGCAGAAGGTTTCAGTCGGCAGTACCGCCGCGCGCGATCAGCCGCGCGGCGCGTCGGCCGCCTTCACCTCGATGGGCGGCACGCCGTGCGCCTTGCGAATGGCATCGATGGCCGGCAGGAGCTCCTTGTACAGCCGCCGCAGCTCCACGAGGTACCCCTCGAGCTCCTTGGTGAGGAGGTCGAACACCTGCTGCGACTGCTTCGTCGGGCGCGCCTCGGTGCTCCCCACCACGCCGGCCAACGCAGCGATCTGGTTGTTCACCTTGATGGGGTAGTTGAGCGGATCCTGCCCGCTCTGGTTCTTCACCTGATAGATGTTGGCTTCCTGGGCACTGATCTTCGTGTCGAGCTCCTGCACGAGCTGGGCGTACCGCGCCGAGTCGCTCCCCACCTTCGTGCGGGCCGCAACGGCCTGCCCGCGCACGTTGCGCACCGTGCGCACGGCGTCGTTGGCGTCGGTGGTGCGGTCGCGGATCTGCATGAGCAGCTTGTACTGCGCGACCAGGTCGACCGGCGTGGCGCTGCTGCGCGGGTCCTTCTTCACCAGCAGTGTGGCCTCGCCCGACGGCGCGCCGTCCACCAGCAGGCGCACCTTATACGTACCCGGCAGGATGAGCGGCCCGTTGGTGACGCCGGCCCACATGATCATGCCGGGGAACGTGGTCGCGTCGCTTTCGCGCAGGTTCCACGAGAACGTGTTCATGCCCACGTTGGCCGTGGGCGGGCGGTCGGCCGCCACCGCGCGCCGGCCGCCGGCGCTCGGCCCGGTGCCTTGCCCCGCAGTGTCGTTCGAGAAGCTGCGGATCGTGCGCCCCGTCGAATCGCGGAACTCGATGGCCACACGCGACGCCTTGTCCTTGAGCCAGTAGGAGATGATGGCGCCGTTGGGCGGGTTGGCGCCCACCGGCGACGAGGACCCGCCGATCTGGAAGCCGCCCCCCCAGTTGATGCGATACGACGGGCGCGGCGTGAAGAGATGCGCACGGCTCGCGAGCACGTTCGCGCTCATTTGCCGCAGCACGCCGATGTCGTCGATGACGTAGAACGACCGGCCGTGCGTGGCGGCGATGAGGTCGCCCTCCTTGATGGCGAGGTCGTGCACCGGCACGATCGGCATGTTGCGCTGGAGCGAGAACCAGGTCGCGCCGTCGTCGAGCGAGGCCCACATGCCGCGCTCGGTGCCCGCGAACAGGAGCCCCGGACGCACGTCGTCCTCCCGGATGACGCGGGTGAACTCGGTACGCGCGATCCCGTTGTCGATGCGCGTCCACGTACGGCCGTAGTCGGTCGTGCGGAACAGGTACGGCTGGTTGTCGTCCATCTGGAAGCGGTTCGCCGCGACATACGCCGTGCCGGCGTTGAAGTGCGACGCCTCGATGATGGAGATGCGAGCCCACTCACGCTCCTTGAGCAGCGGTGGCGTCACGTTGGTCCACGTCGCGCCGCCGTTGCGCGTCACGTGCACCAGCCCATCATCCGTGCCCGCCCAGATGGTGCCCTTCGCCACGGGACTCTCGGCGATCGCGAACACTGTGCCGTAGTACTCGACGCTCGTCTGGTCCTTCGTGATCGGGCCGCCGCTCGGTCCCAGCGTGCGCGGGTCGTTGCGCGATAGGTCGGGGGAGATGGCGGTGTAGCTGTCCCCCTCGTTGGTGGTCTTGAAGAGCACACTCGAGCCCACGTACACCGTCTTCGGGTCGTGCGGGCTCACGACGATCGGGAACGTCCACTGCATGCGGTACTTCGCGTCCTTCGCGTCATGCCCCATGGGGTTGAGGGGCCACGGATTGACGTCGCGCGTCATGCCCGTGCGCATGTCCTTGCGCGTGAGGTAGCCGCCGTAGCTGCCGGCGAAGACGATGTCCGGGTCATTCGGCAGCGCGGCGATGAATCCCGACTCGCCGCCGCCCGCATCCTTCCACATGTCGATGGTGATGCCACCCGGCGCACGGGACGGGCCGCACAGCGTGCTGTTGTCCTGCTGCGCACCGCAGATCTGGTACGGGAAGTGATTCGTCGTCGTGACGTGGTAGAACTGCGCGGTGGCGTAGTCCTGCGCCGTCCACGTGCGGCCCGCGTCGGTGCTCACGCTCGCGCCGCCGTCGTCGCCCTCGATCATGCGGTTGGCATCGTCGGGGGCGATCCACAGGTCGTGCGAATCGCTGTGCGGCGGGTTGAGGTTGCTCCACGTCTTGCCGCCGTCCTTCGACACCTGGAACTGCACGTTGCTGGCGTACACGACGTCGGCGTTCTTCGGGTCGGCGTAGATCTTCGTGTAGTACCACGCCCGCTGCCGCAGCTTGCGCTCGTCGTTCACGCGCTGCCACGTCGCGCCGGCGTCGTCGCTGCGGTACACGCCGCCTTCATCGGCCTCGATGAGCGCGTAGACGCGCCGCGGGTTCGCGCCGCTCACACTGATGCCGATGTTGCCCCACAGCCCCTTCGGCAGGCCGGAGTTGCGCGTGATCTCGGTCCACGTGTCGCCGCCGTCCGTGCTCTTGAACATCCCGGAGCCCTTGCCGCCCGAGACGAGCATCCAGGGCGTGCGATGCGCCTGCCAGAAGCCGGCGTAGAGCACGTTCGGGTTGGTCGGGTCCATCGCGAGGTCGGCGGCCCCGGTGGAGTCGTCGCGAAAGAGGACCTTCTGCCACGACTTCCCGCCGTCCTTGCTGCGGAAGATGCCGCGCTCGGCGTTGGGGCCCCACACGTGCCCCTGCGCCGCCACGTACACGAGGTCGGGGTTGGTCGGGTGCACGCGCACCTTAGCGATCTGGCGCGTGTCGTTGAGGCCGATGTTCGTCCACGTGCGGCCGCCATCGGTGGTCTTCCACATGCCATCGCCGTGCGACACGTTGCCGCGAATGGCGAACTCACCGCCGCCCACGTACACCACGTCGGGATTGCTCGGCGCCACCGCCACCGCGCCCACCGTCCCGCCGAAGGCCTTGTCGGTCATCGGCATCCAGGTGTCGCCGCCGTCGGTGGTCTTGAACACGCCGGCACCGGTGGTGCCCATCCAGTACTCCTTCGGGCGCGCCGCGGAGCCGGCCACGGCCACCGAGCGACCCCCGCGATAGGGGCCGATTTCGCGCCAGCGAATGGACGACAGGGCGGCGGTGTCGAACCCGGCGGCCATGGGCCCGGGGGCGGCAGGGCGTGGCGCCGGTCGCACCGCCACGCGGGGCGGCGTCTGCGCCAGCAGGAGCGCCGGGAGGAGGGTGCCCGCGGCAATCGCGGCACGAGACAGGCGGGAGGACATGCGGGACCTCGACGTCGGGTGAATGGCAGTGGGAGCCCCGACATATGGAAGGGGGCGCGCGGGGTTGGCAAGCGGGGTTCCGCCCCGGTCCCTGACGGGATGAAACCGGCCGGAAGGCGTTGCGTACGGTGCTACCGAAGTGATATCACTTCGATTCCACCGCAACCAGAGACCCCCTCCATGCTTCGCGAACAGACCGTCAAGCCCGCCGCCGGCATCCCGGCCCTGCTCCTGTACCTGGCCGTCGGCGTCGGCGGCTTCGTCGGCTTCTTCTTCGGCATGCAGTCGCACAACGGCTGGCTCGCCGGCCCGTCGCTGCTCGTCGGCACCGTGGCGCTGCTGGCGCTCACCGGCCTCTTCACGGTGGCCCCCAACGAAGGCAAGGTCCTCACGCTCTTCGGCACCTACAAGGGCACGGTGCGCGAGTCGGGACTGTGGTGGACCAACCCCTTCATGACCAAGAAGGGCGTGTCACTGCGCGTGCGGAACTTCGAGACCAACAAGCTCAAGGTGAACGACGCGCGATCGAATCCGGTGGAGATCGGGGCCATCGTGGTCTGGCGGGTCACGGACACGGCCGAGGCGATCTTCGAGGTGAACGACTACGTGCAGTACGTCGCCGTGCAGAGTGAGGCGGCGTTGCGGGCGCTCGCGGTCGCGCATCCGTACGACGCGCATGGCAGCGAGGACATCGCGCTGTCGACGCACCAGGAAGAGGTGAACAAGGGGTTGCTGCAGGCGCTCGTCGATCGGCTGGCCAAGGCCGGCGTGGAGGTCATCGAGGCGCGCATCAGTCACCTCGCGTATGCCGCCGAGATCGCGGCCGCGATGCTGCAGCGGCAGCAGGCCAGTGCGATCGTCGCGGCGCGGCAGACGATCGTCGAGGGCGCGGTGGGCATGGTCGAGCTGGCGCTCGCCTCGCTCAAGGCGCGTGACATCGTCGACCTCGATGGCGAGCGCAAGGCGGCGATGGTGAGCAACCTGCTGGTCGTGCTCTGCTCCGAGCGCTCGACGCAGCCGGTGGTGAACACGGGCTCGCTCTACACCTGACCGCGCGCAGTCGTCCGACGCCCGTGTACGAGGTGACGCATGGCTGACCGGAAGCCCTTCCTGCTGCGGGTCGATCGCGAGCTGCTCGACGCACTCCAGCGCTGGGCCAATGACGACCTGCGCAGCCTCAACGGGCAGATCGAGTTCCTCCTTCGGCGTGCGCTCCGCGATGCGGGGCGCGCGCCGAAGGCGCGCGACCACGACACCACCGATCGCGACACCACCGACCGCGACACCACCGAACCCGCCCCATGATCGCGCACGCCGTTCCGTCGCTTCCACCGCAGCCTCCCGCGGCCGCGTGGGTGGTCACCGCGCGGGGCGACTCGCTGCGCACTGACACCATCACGTTCGCGGTGCAGGGCAACGCCATGGCCGCGCATCTGCTCACCCTGCGCGTCCCCGAGCGGCGCGCGGCCGGTGCCACCAGCCGTCGCATCACGGTGCGCGCCGTGCGCATCGCCGCTGTGCGCAACGTCGCATCGCGCAACGCTCCGGCGCCAAACGGCTCCGTCGGCGCGCCGGTCGTCGCGGCACCCATCGTCTTCCTGGCCGGCGGCCCCGGCGACGCGGGCACGCGTGCGCTGGGCACGATGCCGGGACCGGTGCTGGACTCGCTGCGCGCGCGGGGCGATCTGATCGCGCTCGACCAGCGGGGCACCGGACGCTCGGAGCCGCGTCTCGCCTGCGTGCTCTCCGCCCTCGACCCCACGCTGGAGCTCACGCGCGCCGCGCGCGATTCGGCCGCGGGCGCCGATGCCACCCGCTGCGTCGCGCAACTCACCGCCGCCGGCGTGGACGTGCGTGGCTGGACGACACGCGAAAGCGCCGAGGACATCGAGTCGCTGCGCGTGGCGCTTGGCGTGCCGCGTGTCTCGCTGCTCGGCGGTAGCTACGGCACGCACCTGGGGCTCGCGTACCTGGCGGCGCACCCGGCGCGGACGGCGCGCGTGGTGCTCGCCGGCGTAGAGGGACCCGACGACACCTTCAAGCGGCCGGCGCGGGTGGACGCGGTGTTCGACGCGTTCGCCGCGCTCGTCGATGCCGACACCAGTCGCGCGGGGCGACCGTCGATCGTCGCGACTGTCGACGCGCTGCGGCAGCGCGTGGCCGACACACCCACGCGCGTGCCGGTCGGCACCACCACCGTGGTCGTCGATGGCTCCACCGTCCAGCGCTTCATCACTGATGCCCTCGGCGATGCGCGGGCCATGCGGCAGTTGCCGGCGCAACTCGACGCGCTCGCGGCCGGCGACCTCACGGCGTTGGCGCGCACCGAACTGCGACGGCGGCAGGGGCGTCCGCTCGATGCCATGAACCTGCTCATGAACTGCGCGTCGGGGGCGAGCGCCGACCGGCGCGCGCAGATCGTGCGGGAGGCGGCGACGAGCCGGCTGGGGGATGTCATCGACGCGCCGACCCCGGCCATGTGCGACGCCATCGCCGAGGCGGTGCCGGCGCGGGCGCCCGTGCTGCCCGCGCGCATGACCACTGCCGTGCTGTTCGTGAGTGGCACGTGGGACGGCCGCACGCCGGTCGCCAACGTCGACGCGCTGCTGCCGCGCTTCCCCAACGGGCGGCACCTGGTGTACGAGCACCTGTCGCATGGCCTCATGGGCGACGCGGAGGCGTGGCAGGCGATGCTGCGCTTCCTCGGCGGCCTCGACGTCGCGTCGCAACGCGTGCGTCGTCCCGTTCCCGCGTTCCGTTGACCGATCACCACCGCGCGTCTTCACGACCGCGCCCTCATGCCTTCCACCTGCTGTCTTCCCTGACCGGGCGCTGTCCGCCCCGCTGAGATCCTTCCGATGCTGCACCTCATTGCCGGTCGTTCCCGCCGCCTCGCGCTCGTCGTGCTGGGCCTTGTCGTGGCGGCGCTGGTCGCCGGCGTGCTCACGCGATCGGCGCACGCGCAGGGCGCGCCGGCGCAGGGCGCGCCGGCACGCCTGCAGTTCGCGTACATCGCCAACAACGACACGATCGCCGTCGAGTCGATCGAACAGGCCGCGGGGGTCGTGCGGGGATCGCTCGCGTATCGCGGGCAGCCGCGCATCGACTGGGAGCAGCAGCGCGAGCCGATGCAGCTCGCCATGCGGGCCTACGCGGCGGGCGCACCCATGACCGCGGCGCCGCTGCAGGCGTTCGTCTTCCGCGTGCGGGGCGACAGCCTGCAGGTCGAGATCACCGCGAACGGTGCCACGCGTACGCAGTCGCTGCCGGTGGCCGCGGGCACGGTTCCGCTCATCGGCCAGTCGCTGATGCACGCGGCGCTGGTGGCAAGCTTCGCACGCGCGGCGGGCCGCCCGACGCTGCCCGTGGTGCTCACGAACGGTGCGCAGAAGATGGAGGCGAACGTCGTCTTCACCGGCGACACCAGCGTGATGACGATGAGCGGGCTCGCCGTCCAGACGGCCTGGCGCGCAGGACTGCCGCTCGAGGTGCGGGTGCCCGCGCAGGGGCTGCGCGCCGTACGCATGACCGGTGCGCCGGCGCCGTCCGCCGCGACGGGACGCTACGACTACAGTGCGCCGACCGGTGCGCCGTACACGGCGGAGGCGGTCACGATTCCCACCAGCCGCGGCTACACGCTCGCGGGCACGCTCACTCGCCCCGTGCGCAGCGCGCGCGTCCCGGTGGTCATCACGATCAGTGGCAGTGGCCCGCAGGAGCGCGACTCGCGCCTGTCGGGGCTGGTGGCCGGCTACGCCCCGTTCCGCGACATCGCCGACACGCTCTCCCGGCGCGGCATCGCGGTGCTGCGGTACGACGATCGCGGCGTGGGTGAAAGCGGCGGCGCCGCGTCACGCGCGCAGGCCACCAGCGTCGACTTCGCCGACGATGTGCTGAGCGTCGTCGCGTGGCTGCGCACGCGCCCCGACATCGACCCGGCGCGCATCATGCTCGCGGGGCACAGCGAGGGGGGCATCATCGCGCCCATCGCGGCGGTGAAGGACCCCCGCATCCACGCCATCGCGCTGCTGGCAGGTTCGTCGTACGACGGGCGGCACATCCTCAACTACCAGGTGGGCAATCAGGTGAAGGCGCTGCTCGCCGCGCCCGCCGGTGAAGCCACCCGCGCGGCCGGGCGCGCCCGCGGCCTCGAGGGCCCGGCGCTGCAGCAGTTCATGACCGACTCCATCGTGAACGCGATGATCACCAGCAACGCGTGGACGAAGTACTTCGCCGATACCGACCCCAAGGTGATGCTGCGTCAGGTCCGGCAGCCGGTGCTGGTGCTGCAGGGCGACACCGATTGGCAGGTGACGCCCGAGCAGGCGGACACGATTGTCGCGACGCTGCGCGCTGCGGGGAACACGCGCGTGACGATGCAGCGCTTTCCCGCGACGAACCACCTGCTGGTGCCCGATCCGGTGGGGTCGCCGACGGGATACGGCGCGCTGAAGGATGTGCGGGTGCGCAAGGAAGTGCTCGGCGCGCTCGCCGACTGGGTGGAGCGCATCGCGCGCTGAGCGCGCCGCGACGACGACGACTTCAGACTTCAGAGTTCTGAGAGGGTTTGGTTTCTGACTTCTATCGTTGTCGGGGATCAGACGTCTGAGGGCAGGTCTGGGTTCAGATCTGGGTTCAGCTCTGGGTTCAGCTCTGGGTTCAGATCTGGGTTCAGATCTGGGTTCAGATCTGCCTCCAGAGTTCAGACGCCAGACAACGATAGAAGTCAGAAACCAAACCCTCTCAGAAGTCGGAAGTCTGAGTGGAGTGGGGGAAGGAGAGGAGGCGTTTGCGAAAGCCGTAGGTCATCATGCGGATCTCGCGGAGTTCGTCGAGGAGGGTGTCGACGGAGTCGTCCAGCACCTCCAGTCGCCGACACAGCCGCAGAACGCGCTCGACCTCATTGCACGACCCGATGGCCACGTCGAGCAGCGCGGCCGACTTGTCCGGCGACGTGTAGCCGCACGCCTCACCGAGGTTGAGGCTGATGGAGGTGGCCGCGCGCAGGAGCTGACTACGAAGGCCGGGCGACACGGCCCCGATCCGGCGACGGTGCCGCTCGGCGAGCTGATGCACGCGCACGACGAGGGCATCGGCGCGAATCACGACCTGTAGGCGGGAGGGATTGTGGGGCATGCGACACCATGGCGTGGGCACACCTCCGAGCCATCACCATTTCCCTGCCACCCCCACCAATTCCCCGCCCATTGCTCAGACCTGTGACCTCTGACGCCATCTCATTTCAGAGCTCTATCGTTGTCAGTCATCAGACCTCTGAAACCGAGTCTGAACCCGAGTCTGAACCCGAGTCTGCACCAAAGTCTGCACCCAGACCTGGCGCCCAGACCTGCACCCAGACCTGGCACCCGACGCCAGATGCCCGACGACGATCGAGGTCAGAAACGAGATCGTCTCAGAGGTCTGAAGTCTGAGCAGTGGGGCTGAGAGCAGAGGGAGGAAGCGTGCCGGCTCGCGCTCGGGCAGCGGACGTCCCGGTTGCCGCGTACTCCGCAGGCGGCCCCCCGCCGCCAACGTGTCACCCCGCGTTTGTCCCACCTCGTCCTTCCCTCCGCTCCATGCCCTCTCGAACCATCGTGCGCCCGGCCGCACTGCTTGGCACCACGGTGGCGCTGGCCATCGGTGCCTGCGCCAAGCCCGCCGCCACGCCCGCGCCAACGCCGGCGCCCTCCGCGCCCACCCCGGCCCCCACCACCAACACGCCGGCTGGCGGCCGCGGTGGTGCCGGTGGCGGTGGCGGTGGCGGTGCCAACCAGCCTCCCGCCGGCGGCGGCGCCGGGCAGGGGGGCGCCGGGCAGGATCCGCAGCCGCGCCCCTACGCCACGGTCATCACCCCGCGTGCGGTCACGAAGAACGGCGTCTTCAAGGTCCACCAGGTGGGCGCGCGCCTCTACTTCGAGATTCCGCGCGCGGAGCTGGGCAAGGACTACGTCGTCGTGACGACGCTCGCCGGCACGCCTGACGAGATCGGCATTCGTGGCACGCAGGGCGGCAACAACCTCGTGCGCTTCGAGCGGCGCGACCAGCGCGTGTTCCTGCGCGAGGCCGACTACCGCGACATCATCGCCGACACGGCCAAGTCGCAGCGGCTCGCGGCGGAGCTCATCGGCGTCACCAAGATCCTCGCGGCGTTCAACATCGAGGCGTACGGTGCCGACAGTGCGCCGGTCATCGAAGTCACGCGTCTCTTCACCGGCGGCGTGGCCGAGTACACCGCGCTGGGCCGTCGCGCGCAGGTCGACGCGCAGCGCTCGTACGTCGAGCGGTTCGCGGCGTACTCGCGCAATGTGAACGTCACCGCGGTGCAGAGCTTCACGCCGCAGGGTGCGGCACCCGGCGGTGGTGGTGGTGGCGGCGCGGCGGCCGCGAACGCCAACGCGCCGACGACCGAGAAGTACACGTTCTCCGTGGCCAAGCTGCCGGACACGCCCATGATGCCGCGCCTCCACGACGAGCGCGTCGGCTACTTCGCGGTGCAGCAACGCGACTTCTCGGGCGGCACGCAGCGCGTCGAGACGAACCGCTTCATCTCGCGCTGGCGTCTCGAGTGCAGCGACCGGAAGGTCGGCAACCTGTGCGTGCCGAAGAAGCCCATCACGTACTACCTCGATCCGGCGACGCCGGCGTGGCTCAAGCCGTGGATCAAGAAGGGCATCGAGGACTGGCAGCCGGCCTTCGAGGCCGCCGGCTTCTACCAGGGCATCGTCGCGGCCGAGGCGCCGGCCAACGATCCCGACTTCTCGGGCGAGGACGCGACGGTGAGCATGGTGCGCTGGCTCCCCAGTGCCACCGAGAACGCTGTGGGCCCATCGCTCAAGGACCCGCGCACGGGCGAGATCCTCGACGCCGACGTGCAGACGTACCTCAACGTCATGAACCTCACGCGGTCGTGGTACTTCACGCAGGTGGGGCCGCTCGACAAGCGCGCGCAGAAGCTGCCATTCCCGGACACGCTCGCCGGCCGGCTCCTCGAGTACGTGACGGCGCACGAGGTCGGCCACACGCTGGGCTTCCCGCACAACTTCAAGGCGAGCTCGATGTACCCGGTCGACTCGGTGCGCTCGAAGACCTGGGTGGCGAAGATGGGGCACACGCCGACGCTCATGGACTACGCGCGCTTCAACTACGTCGCGCAGCCGGAAGACGGCATCGCCCTCGACGACCTCATCCCGAAGGTCGGGCCGTACGACAAGTACGCCGTGATGTGGGGCTACACGCCCATCGCCGGCGCGAAGACGCCCGAGGCCGAGAAGGCCACGCTCGACAAGTGGGCGAAGCAGCAGGATGACACGCCGTGGTTCCGCTTCGCGAACGATGGCGGCGCACAGGGTGCCGACCCGGGCGAGCAGAGCGAGGCGGTGGGTGACGCCGACGCCGTGAAGGCCACCACGTACGGCGTGAAGAACCTCAAGCGCGTGATGGGCTTCCTCGAGAGCGCGACCGCCTGGAAGGACGGCGACACGTTCGACAACCTGGAGGAGCTGTACGGCCGGACTGTCGGGCAGTGGGCCACCGAGATGGGCCACGTCGCGCGCATCATCGGCTCGCAGTACAAGCAGGAGAAGGTGGTGGGGCAGAAGGGCCCGGTGTATCGCCCGGTCGAGCCAGCGCGCCAGAAGGAGGCGCTGCAGTTCCTGCACGACAACGCCTACACCACGCCGACCTGGCTCCTCGACCAGAGCATCCTGCGCAAGCTCGAACCGAGCGGCTCCCTCGCGCGCGTGGGTGGGGCGCAGGCGCGGTCGCTCAGCAGCCTCGTGAGCAACGATCGCCTGCAGCGCATGCTGGAGCTCGAGGCCACGAGCACGAACAAGGCCGAGGTGTATCCGGTGGCCGACTTCCTGGCCGACCTGCGCAAGGGGCTGTGGAAGGAGACGGAGACGGGCGCGCCGATCGATGCGTTCCGTCGTCGCCTGCAGCGCCTCTACCTCGAGCAGATGGCGGCCAAGATCAACCCGCCGCCGGCCGCGCCGGCCGCCGCGCCGCAGGGGGGCGGGCGTGGCGCACAGGCGCCGGTCGGCACCGCCGACTTCCGCCCGATCCTCAAGGCCGAGATGCGCGCGCTCGACGCCGACCTGCAGGCCGCGATCGGCAAGACGAGCGATCGCATGAGCAGGGCGCACCTCGAGGATGCGCGCGATCAGATCCGGAAGATGCTCGACCCGAAGGAGTGAGGCGGGACGGGCGTCGTCACCATTCGACGACGCCCACCACCTTGTCCTTGATCATGATGGTCCGCGGCGGCACGATCGTGCCCGGGGCGAGGTGGCAGCCATCGACGTACGCATACGCGCCGATCTGCACACCCGCCCCGATCTTGGAGCGAAACACCACGGCGTGATCGCCGATGACGACGCGATCGCCGATCCGCGTGATGTCCCGGTCGGTGGGGCGATCATCCGCACCGCCGTGCACGACGACATGCGCGCCGAAGCGCACCGCGCTCCCCACCTCGAGGTTGCTGTGCTCGAGCGCGTGGAACGTCACGTGGTCACCCAACCGGCCGATGGCGCCGAAGCGGAAGTGCTCGCCCTCGTCGGCGCGAATGGAGACGTCGCGTCCCGCCTGCTGCTCGAGGTGTTGCCACGAGTCCTTCACCTCGACGCCGCCGATCACACGCACGTGCATGCTGGGCACCGGCTTCGCGACCCCGCGAAACGCGGGGGCATCGGCCGCATGATTGAAGTCGCTATGCCCGGGATCGCGTCCGGCGCCACGCAGCTCACGCGGCGCGGTGTGCGCAAGTGCGGTGTATCCTGCCGCGAAGCTGTTGTTGACGTGCAGCACGCCCGCCATGAACGCGCGGTCGGCGTCGGTCACGCGCACGACCTTGCCGAGGGCCTCGTTGTCGGCCTCGGCCTGGGTGCGAATCCACTTGCCGGGGAGCACCTTCGTGCCGCGGCGAATCGTCACGCCCGCGGACACCTTGGCGAGGTGTGTGACCATGCCGTCGGGCTCGACGATCGCGCCCTCGACGACGGCGTTGAAACCCACGAATGCCGGCAACCCGTCGCGCGCGCCGATGGTCGACGGTCCGACGATCGTGGCCCCATGCGCGATGCTGACGCGATCGCCGATCACGATGCGTCCGCTGATCGTGACGTTGTCCTGCAGGTTCGACGCGTGACCGATCGTGATGGACGCACCGTGGGGGTCGATGGCGACGAACGGCGCGAGGTACGTGCGACACCCGAGTCGCACGCGCTGCGGCTCGGCGCGGTGGACCGTGGGATCGACGAAGGACGCGGTGTCGGCCTGTGCCGCGCGGGGAAAGACCGTGCCGCTCGGCGTGAGCGTCGAATAGCCGCGGCAGGCGATGGTATGGGACGTCGTCGCGCCGTGTGCGCCAGCCTGCGCGCCGAGTGCGGACAGCGGGCGTATGAGCAGCATCGCCGCGAGCAGGCGCGGCGTGAGCCGGAATCGCATCGAGACCTCGGACATGACCCCGCGCCCTGCATGAGCCGGGATGTCCTAAGAGATCGGCGCGGCGGTGCGGCGCAGGAGATGCATTCCCCCGGTTCTGCGTCAGGGTTTCCTTGCTGTGTGCGCGCGGCGCGCGCGTCTGAACGACCAACGGGGGGCCGGCAGTGCCGGCCCCCCGTGGTCATGTCTTCTAGGCCCGCGAGCGGCGCGTGGGTCAGCGGCGCGAGCGGCGCAGCGTCACGACGCGTCCTTCGGACACGGGCTCGGGGAGGATCGTGAGCTGATACGACAGCGACAGCTCGCCGCTGCGAAAGCTCAGCTGGTAGTCGCCGGCCGGCGCGCTCACCGGCACCGGCACCGTGGCGATGCCCTGCACGTCGGTCGTCACCGAGCCCAGGTCCGTGGCGCTCCCGCTCGCGTCGACCAGCGCGATGGCGAACGGCAGGTCGGCGACGGCATTGCCATACTGGTCGACGGCCCGTACCGCGGCGCCGGTCAGCGCTTCGTCGAACGCGAGCGTGTCGACCACATCCGACACGGCCTCGAGCCGCGCCGGCTCGGCCGGCGTGACCTGCAACGTGAAGTGCACCGGCTCGAGACCGGCAGGGCTCGCCTGCACATCGCTCAGCACGGCGCGGGTGCCGGCGGTGAAGGCCACCTTGGAGACGCCCTGCGCGTCGGCCCGGGCAGCGGTGCGGATGGCGACCGGCTCGGTGGACGAGTCGCTGCAGGCGGTGAGCGCAGCAGCGAAGGCAACGACAGTGAAGGCAAGGCGATTCGACATGGGACGGGCTCCGGAGTGAGTTGGCGACGCGCGATCAGGGTGGGACGACCGGGGTTCGGCTGGCACCGCCCTGTCCCCACGGCGTAAGCGCTGCGGTTCGCCCCTCGTGCGGCGCCGTTCGGCTCCCTAGACTCCCTGCGCGCCACGGGTGGGACAGATCCCTCCCGTCGTACCCTCCCTCCCAGGTCGCTCAATGCGTTCTCCATTCCTGCCCCTCGCGGCCGCATCGCTGCTGCTGGCGGCGTGTCAGCCGGCGAAGAAGCCGGCCACCGCGCCCACCCCGGCCGCCCGGCCTGCCAATGCCGCCCCCGGCCAGCCTGGCAGCAATCCCTCGGCGCCCGGCGCGCCGACAGCGGGACAGCCCCCCGCCGGTGGCGTCCCCAACATCAACCTGCCGGGGCTCGGCGGCGGCGGTGCCGACCCCCAGCCGCGCCCGTACGCCACCGTCATCACGCCGCGCGCCAAGACGAAGACCGGGGTCTTTGGTGTGCACCAGATCGGCTCGCGCCTCTACTTCGAGATCCCCGCGGCCCAGATCGGCAAGGACTTCGTGGTGACCACCGTGCTGGCGGGGACGCCGGCCGGCATCGGCATCAACGGCACGCTCGGCCCCGATCGCGTCATCCGCTTCGAGCGCCGGGAGAACCGCGTCTTCGTCCGCGACATCAACTACAACAACGTCGCCTCGGACACGACCAAGTCGACGCCGCGCGCGATGTCGCTCATCGAGTTCTACCCGATCCTCGCCGCGTTCAACGTCGAGGCCTACGGCAAGGACAGCGCCGCGGTCATCGAAGTGACGCGCATGTTCACCGGCGGCATCCAGGAGTTCACCGCCGGCGGCCGTCGCGCGACCGTTGACGCGACGCGTTCCTACATCGACAAGTTCTCGGCCTTCTCGCGCAACGTGAACGTGACGGCCACGCAGACGTTCACGCCCATCGGCGGCGCCGGGCCGGCCATTCCCGGGCTGCCCGTCGCGCCCGGTGGCGCGCAGGCGACCACCGAAGCGTTCACCTACTCGTTCGTGCGGCTCCCCGACGAGCCGATGCGCCCGCGGCTCATGGACGCGCGCGTCGGGTTCTTCGGCGAGACCAAGACCGACTTCGGCGCCGCCGACCAGCGCGTCAAGCCGCTGCGCTACATCGCGCGCTGGCGCCTCGAGTGCAGCGACCAGCGCCAGGGCAATCTGTGCGTGCCGAAGAAGCCCATCACCTACTACGTCGACCCCGCCACGCCGCAGTGGCTCAAGCCGTGGGTGAAGGCCGGCATCGAGGAGTGGCAGGAGGCGTTCGCGGGCGCCGGTTTCGCCAAGGGCATCGTGGCCGCCGACGCACCGAACGACCCGGACTTCTCCGGCGAAGATGCGACCGTCGCGATGGTGCGCTGGCTGCCGTCGCCGGTGGCCAACGCGGTGGGCCCCAGCGTCACCGACCCGCGCACCGGCGAGATCCTCGACGCCGACGTGCAGATGTACCACAACATCATGGACCTGCAGCGCGACTGGTACTTCACGCAGGTCGGTCACCTCGACCCGCGGGCGCAGAAGTTCCCCTTCCCCGATTCGCTCATGGGGCGCCTGGTGCAGTTCGTGGTCGCGCACGAGGTGGGACACACGCTCGGCTTCCCGCACAACATGAAGGGCAGCTCGATGTACCCGGCCGACTCGATCCGGTCGAAGACGTGGGTCGCGAAGATGGGGCACTCGCCGTCCATCATGGACTACGCGCGCTTCAACTACGCGGCGCAGCCGGAGGACGGCATCCCGCTGGCCGACCTCGTGCCCAAGGTGGGGCCGTACGACGAGTTCGCCGTGAAGTGGGGCTACACGCCCATCCCGTCGGCGCGCACGGCCGACGAGGAGAAGGCGACGCTCGACAGCTGGTCGCGCATGCAGGATTCGATTCCGTGGTACCGCTACGGCGCCGGTGGCGCCGACCCGGGCGAGACGAGCGAGGCGGTGGGTGATGCCGATGCCGTGAAGACCACGCGCCTGGGCTTCAAGAACCTGCGCCGCATCGTCGACCTCGTCGAGCCGGCCGCGACGCTCGACAAGACGGCCGACTTCTCGCTGCTGCGCGCCACCTACAGCGCGGTGCTCGACCAGTGGGCCACCGAGGCGCAGCACGTGACGCGCATCATCGGTGGCGTGGACAAGCAGGAGAAGATGGCGAGCCAGGCGGGCGCGGTGTGGACGCCGGTGCCCAAGGCGCGCCAGAAGGAGGCGATGCAGTTCCTGCAGGCCGAGGTGTTCGCGACGCCCACGGCGATGATCAAGCCGCAGATCCTCGCGCGCATCGAGGCGGTCGGGAACATCAATCGCGTCACGGGCGCGCAGAATCGCTCGCTCTCCTCGCTCCTGGGCAACGGGAAGCTGCAGAGCCTGCTCGACATCGAGGCCGTGGCCACGAACAAGAGCACGGTCTACACGCTGGGCGAGATGCTCACTGACCTGCGTCGGGGGCTGTGGAAGGAGATCTACGCCGGGCAGGCGATCGATCCGTACCGTCGCCGACTGCAGATGCTGTATCTCGAGTCGATGGCGGCCAAGGTGAAGCCGCCCGCCCCGAACCCGCAGGATCAGGCGCTTGCGGCGCTGCTGGGCGTCGCGGTGGCCAGCCCGCGGGACATCCGTCCGCTGGTGAAGGACGAGATGCGCACGCTCGACGCCGAGCTCGCGGCGGCGGTGGGCCGTGCGCCGAATCGCGAGACGCGTGCGCACCTGCAGGACGCGCGCGACCAGATCAAGGCGATGCTGGATCCGACGAAGTAGCGCATGCCGGAGGGAGACAGTCCAGTCTCCCTCCGATGTTACTCCAAACTGCTCCCTGCTTCCTGTGGTTGGCGAACTGTCACACCGCAGGAGGCAGGGAGCAGGAGGGCGGTGTCAGGACACAGGGAGGACTACTTCCCCGTCCAGTGCCAACTCACCCACAGCGTGTGATTGACCTCGTTCGCACGCCGCGCCGCGAACGCATTGTACAGGTTCATGTAGCCCACCTCCGCGCGCACGCGCGCGGACACGGGAATGCCCACACCGCCGGTGAGGCGGTTCTGGCCCAGCGTGAACAGCGACGTGGCGCCGCCGATGGGCATCAGGAGCTCATCCCACACGAAGAGCAACATCGGCCGGCCCTGCACGCGCGCGCCCGTCAGTTCGGTCTGCGCGCGCCCCATGTAGCGGAAGCGATTCTGGTAGGTCGCGTCGCCGAGTTCGCGCGCGTCGCCGGCGCCGGTGCGCAGCAGCGGGCTGATCCACCGCTGTTCGAGCCGATAGCGATGCGAGAAGCCCACACGCCCCGCCGTGTGCGACAGCGAGAGCTGCTGCCAGGTGCGATGTTCGCGTGTGGGGTCGGCGATGGGGAGTGACCCGTAGGGCGCGGTCGCGATGTAGCCGTAGCCGCCGCCGACACGCACACCGCGCGCGAGGGTGTACTGCACGCCGGGGCGCAGCAGCAGTTGCTGTGGGGCGGCACCCAGATCCATGCGCCGCCACGAGCCATCGAACCAGAGCGCGAGCCGTTCGGTGACCGGCTCGTCCATGAAGGCCCCCACCCAGGCGGCGTCCTGGTGCCGCGTGATCCACGGCTGCGCGGCGAGGGGTGCGGCACCGGTGAACGCACACGGAACGCTGACCGTGGCGGCGAGCAGGATGCGACGCAGACGATGCATGGGACGGGGCGGGAGAGTCGAGCGGAATGGGGAGGGTCGGCGTAGAATCTGACGAGAGGGCGGGCGCCTGTCTGCCCGCAGTCCGGCACCACCTGCGCCTGCCTCCCCGATGTGGATCGTACACCTGGCCCTGCGGCGTCCCTACACCTTCGTGGTGGGGGCGCTGCTGGTGGTCATCCTGGGCGTCATGTCGGCGCTGCGCATGCCCACCGACATCCTGCCCGAGCTCGACATCCCCGTGGTGTCGATCATCTGGAACTATCAGGGGCTGCCGCCCGAGGAGATGGAGCGGCGCTTCGGCACGCCGTACGAGCGGGCGATCACGACGACGGTCAACGACGTCGAGCACATCGAGTCGCAGTCGCTCTCGGGCATCACGGTCATCCGGGTGTACTTCCAGCCCGGTGCGCGCATCGAGTCGGCGGTGGCGCAGCTCGCCGCCACGGCGCAGAGCATCCTCCGCATCATGCCGCCGGGGGCGTCGGCGCCGTTCATCGTGCGCTACAACGCCGCCAACGTGCCGGTCCTGCAGCTCGCCCTGGGCGGTGATTCGCTCTCCGAGCAGCAGCTCGCCGACCTCGGCACCAACGGCATCCGCACGCGCCTCGCCACCGTGCGTGGGGCCAGCGTGCCGAGCCCGTACGGCGGACGCACGCGCCTCATCAACGTCGACCTCGACCCCGACCAGCTGCTGGCGTACGGGCTGTCGCCCACCGACGTGAGCGATGCGGTGAACGCGCAAAACCTCGTGCTCCCCGGTGGCACCGCCAAGATCGGGGAGCGCGAGTATGCGGTGCGCCTCAACGGCAGTCCCGACGCGGTCGAGGCGCTCAACGACCTGCCGCTCCGCTCGAGCAACGGCGCCCTCGTGCGCATCCGCGACGTGGCGCAGGTGCGCGACGGGTACGCGGTGCAAACCAACATCGTGCACCGCGACGGCGTGCGCGGTGCGCTCGTCACCGTGCTCAAGAGCGGTGGAGCCAGCACCATCGATGTGGTGAACCGCGTGCGCGAGGCGCTGCCGGGCATCCTCGCCGCCATGCCCTCGGCGCTCAAGGTGGATGTCCTCGCCGACCAGTCGTTGTTCGTGAAGGCGGCGCTCAAGGGCGTCGTCATCGAGGCGCTCATTGCCGCCTGCCTCACCGCGGCCATGATCCTGCTCTTCCTCGGGAGCTGGCGCTCGACGCTCATCGTCGCGCTCTCCATCCCGCTGTCGATCCTCTGCTCCGTCATCGTGCTGGCGAGCCTCGGGCAGACGCTCAACGTGATGACGCTGGGTGGGCTGGCGCTGGCCGTGGGTGTGCTGGTGGACGACGCGACGGTCGGCATCGAGAACATCCACCGCGTGCAGCACGACGAACCCGACATCGAGCAGGCGATCCTGCTCGGCGCGGGACAGATCGCGGTCCCGACGCTGGTATCGACGCTGGCCATCTGCATCGTCTTCGTGCCCATCTTCTTCCTGCCGGGCGCGGCGGGGTCGCTGTTCAAGCCGCTCGCCATGGCCGTCGTGTTCGCGATGCTGGCGTCCTACATCATCTCGCGCACCCTGGTGCCCACGCTGGTGAAGTACGCGATGCTGCGCGAACGCACGCTGGCCGCGCGGCGCGGCGGTGCACCGCACGGCCCGTTCGCACGGCTGCATCATGGCTTCGAGGCCGTGTTCGAGGGATGGCGGGTGCGGTATCGGGCGGCGCTGGCCGAGTTGCTCGCGCATCCGGCGCGGGTGGCGCTCCCCGCGCTGCTCGTCATCGCAGGGGCCGGCGTGCTGGCACCGTGGCTGGGGCGCGAGTTCTTCCCCGCCGTCGATGCCGGACAGATCCGCTTGCACTTGCGCGCCCCCGTGGGCACGCGCGTCGAGGAGACGGCGCGTCACGTGGCCCGGGTCGAGGCGGCCATCCGCGCGCTCCTCCCCGACGGCGAGATCACCTCGATCATCGACAATGTCGGCCTGTCGAGCACCAACTCCACCAGCATCGCGTACAGCGACAACCCCACCATCGGGGTGACCGACGCCGACGTGCTCATCTCGCTCTCGCCCGAGCGGCGCGGCGAGACGGCCGAGCATGCGCGCGAGATCCGCCGCATGCTGCGCCGCGACTTCCCCGAGCTGCTGGTGTTCTTCCAGAGCGCCGACATCGTCGGACAGATCCTCAATGCCGGCCTGCCCGCACCGGTGAACGTGCAGGTCACCGGCTCCGATCGCAAAGCCAACCTCCCCATTGCGCGCTTCCTCGAGCGGCGCCTGCGCGAGATTCCCGGTGCGGTGGATGTGTTCCTGCACCAGCGCCTCGAAGCGCCGCAGCTCGACGTCACCGTCGACCGGGTGCGGGCATCGGGGCTCGCGATGTCGCAGCGCGACGTGGCCAACGACCTGCTCGTGTCGCTGGCGTCGAGCGGGCAGGCGCAGCCCAACGTGTGGCTCAACCCCCAGAATGGCGTGCAGTACAGCGTGAGCGTGCAGACCCCGCAGTACCGCATGACCAGTGTCGATGCGCTGGGACGCACGCCCGTGATGGGCGCGGCGGGGAGCGGTGGCGGCATGCCGCAGCTCATGGCCAACGTCGCCACCGTGCGGCACGGTGCCACGCTCGGTGTCGTGAGCCACTACGACGTCGCGCCGGTGTTCGATGTGTACGCCAACGTGCAGGATCGTGACCTGGGCGCCGTCGCCGCCGATGTCGACGTGGTGCTCGACTCGCTGCGCGCGTCCCTGCCGCGGGGCACCACCCTGGTGATGCGCGGGCAGGTGGCCAGCATGCGCAGCTCCTACGCCGGACTCGCGGCCGGGCTCGCCTTCGCCGTCGTGCTCGTCTATCTCGTCATGGTCATCAACTTCCAGTCGTGGACCGACCCGCTCATCATCAGCGCGGCGCTGCCGGTGGCGCTCGCGGGCGTGGTGTGGGCGCTCTTCGCCTGCGGCAACGCGGTGAGCGTGCCGGCGTTCATGGGCGCCATCATGAGCATGGGCGTGGCGACGGCGAACGGCATCCTCGTGGTGGCCTTCGCCAACGAGCGGCGTGCGGCGGGACTCGATGCCCATGCCGCCGCGCTCGATGCCGCGTCGACACGGCTGCGTCCCGTCATCATGACGGCGCTGGCCATGATCGTCGGCATGCTCCCCATGGCCTTCGGGCTCGGCGAAGGCGCCGAGCAGAATGCGCCGCTGGGTCGTGCGGTCATTGGTGGCCTGGCCTTCGCCACGGTGGCCACGCTCACCGTCCTGCCGCTCGTCTACGCGCGGGTGCACGCCGGCCGCCACGCGCGCCGCGCCGCGACGTCGATGCCTGCGTCGTCGCCTTCCCTGTCCGGACCGACCTGATGGTTTCGAACTCGCCCCTGCCCCGTCGTGCACGCACGGGACGCATGGCCCCGGTGCTCATCGTGCTGCTGCTCGCGGCACTCGTGGTCGCCGGCGCGCTGCCACGGCTGGCGCGCTCCAAGTCGCGCGAGGCCGAGCGGCAGCTCGTCACGGCGGTGCCCACGGTGTACACCGAGACCGTCTTGCGCGACACGAGCGCGACGCCGGTCGAGCTGCCGGGCACGGTGACTGGCGTGCACGAAGCGAACATCTTCGCCCGCTCGAACGGCTTCGTACGCGCGCTGCGCGTGGACATCGGCTCGGTGGTCCGCGCCGGCGATACGCTGGCCGTGCTGGACATGCCCGAGGTGCGCGAACAGTCGCTGCAGGCCGCGGCGGTGCTGGAGCAGGCCGAGGCGAATGCGGCGCTGGCGCGCGCCACGCTCGCCCGGTGGACACAGATGGCGGCGCAGGGGGTCGTCACGCCACAGGAGCTCGAGGAGCGCACCGCTGCCGCACACGTGACCGAGGCGAATGTGCGCGCGGCCCGTGCGAACGTCGCCAACCTGCGCGAAGTGCTGCGCTTCGGCGCGCTGGTGGCCCCGTTCCACGGCATCGTGACGGCGCGCTCCATCGACATCGGCGCGCTCGTGGTGGCCGGTGCTGCCGCAGGTGCACGGCCGCTGCTATCGCTCTCGCAGACGGACACGGTGCGTGTGATGCTGCAGGTGCCCCAGAGCGCGGCCGCACGCGTGCGCCCGGGAATGCGCGCCGCGATCACCGTGCGCGAGCTGGGCGACAGCGCGTTTCAGGGCACGGTGATTCGCACCGCCGGTGCCATGGACCCGCTCACGCGCACGCTGCTCACCGAGGTGCAGGTGGCCAACGGTGCGCGACGTCTGCTGCCCGGAATGTTCGCGAACGTGAAGCTGCAGGTGCCCAACCCGCAGGGGATCGTGCGACTGCCGGCGATCGCGCTCATCGTACGCGGCGATGGCCCCCAGGTGGCGCAGGTCGAGGGCGACTCCGTCCACCTCGTCCCGGTGGTGCTCGGCCGCGACCTCGGCACGACCCTCGAGATCGTGAAGGGAGTGGCGCCCGGCGCGGCGGTGGTGGTGAACCCGCCGGAGAACCTCGTCGAGGGGATGCGGGTCAAGGCCGTCGCGCGGGGGCGCGCGGCGGGCAAGTAGCGCGCCGAACGCGGTCGATCGTGCGCGTGCGCTAGCGGCCCGGCGTGCGCACGCGCACGAGGGACAACCGCTGCACACTGGTGGCCGTGAGTGTCACCAGCCCCTCGGTCGCGGGGCGATCGGGGAACGAGAGGATCTCCTCGATGAGCGAGTCGCCGCGCACGCGCAGTTGGGTGACGAGCAACGCGTTCCCCACCTTGAACCCGGACACCAGCAGGTCGCCCAGGAGCTGCGCCGATAGGCGGACGCCTCCCCCCTCGTCGACGTACATGTCGCCCGGGCCGACGCCGCGACACAGGCGGTAGTCCTTCACGGCGCGCACCGTGTCGCGCTCGCGATACGTGGTCTTCCACGGCACGCAGCTACTGTCGGCGGTGGGATAGGCCCCGAGCTCGACGGTCACATCCACCTGCGGCGCTCGCGGGCGGAGCGGCAGGTTGACCAGCGTGCCGCGCCAGGTCCCGGCGAGGCCCGGCAGGTCGGTGGTGGGCGGCGCCCCTGCCCGCACCGCACCCGCGGGGGCGCCCTGCGCTGGCAGCGCCGCCGGCCGCACGGCCATGATCACCGCCGCGAGCGTCATGCACGCCACCGCGGCCGTGGTCGTCACTCGGCCAGCCACCGACTTACCTGCCGATCTCTGAACGCGACGCATACACATCTCTCGTAGGGGGACGAGGTCCGGGTGCACCCGGCTGCTGACCACCGTCTAGTTTAGTCTCCCATGGTCCCTCACGAGCCCGCGACACCCGACGTGCTGGCCGCCTTCCGTACCGCGCTCCGCGGCCAATACGACGTCCAGCGCGAGCTGGGTCGCGGCGGCATGGGCATCGTGCTGTTGGCGCGCGACGAACGGCTCGACCGGGCCGTGGCGCTCAAGGTGCTTCCCCCGGAGCTCGCGCAGGCCCCGGAGACGCGGGAGCGCTTCCTGCGCGAGGCGCGCATGGCGGCGCAGCTCTCGCACCCGAACATCGTGCCGGTGCATCGCGCCGACGAGATCGGCGGGTTCGCGTTCTTCGCCATGGGCTACGTCGATGGCGAGTCGCTGGGCGATCGCATCCGCTCGCGCGGCCCGCTGCCGGCCGGCGATGTCGTGCGCACGCTGCGCGAGGTCGCCTGGGCGCTCGCCTACGCGCATGCACGCGGCATCGTGCACCGCGACATCAAGCCCGACAACATCCTGATCGAGCGCGCGGGCGGCCGCGCCATCGTCACCGACTTCGGCATCGCGCGCGCCGACTTCAATCCGTCGCTCACACAGGACGGATTGGTGCTGGGCACCGTGCACTACATGAGCCCCGAGCAGGCGAGTGGCGAGCCGCTCGACGGACGCAGCGACCTCTACGCCCTCGGCTGCATCGGCTTCCTCGCGCTCAGCGGCCAGTTGCCGTTCGATGGCACGGTACCGCATGCGGTGCTCGTCGCGCACGCGACCAAGGAACCACCCGCTCTGCGCAGCGTCGCGCCGCACGTGCCGCCCGGCATCGCGGCGGTCATCGATCGCTGCCTGCGCAAGTCGCGAGACGCTCGATTCGCCACCGGCGAGGAGCTCGCCGACGCACTCGGCAAGGCGCTCGAAGCGATCGTCGAGGAGACGCCGGCTGGCGCGCAGCTCTCGCTGTCGGCTGATGACGCGGCGCAGGTGTGGCGACGCGCGGCCGAACTGCAGGCGGAGGCGGCGGCGCGACTCGAGTCGCGCATGCGTGCGACCAGCAGCCAGCGGGCGGTCGGCGCGGGATCAGCTGGCGCCGGCGCACCACACGGCCACGCGAGCGGTCAGGGTGCGCAGGCCGCGCCGAGCGATGCGTATCGGCTGCGCGATGTCGAGGCGGCGGCCATCGAGGCCGGGATCTCGCAGCGGTTCGTGGCCCTGGCACTCGACGAGCTGCGCGCGCGGGAGCCCGGTGTGTCGCTCGCGCCGGTGGTGTCGCCCTTCACCGAGCGTCTCGCGCCGCGCGTGCTGGGCACGGCGCAGCGGACCTTGTCGGTGTCGCGCGTCTTCCCTGCCGCGCCGCGCACCGTGTTGCCCGCCCTCGGTCGCGCGCTGCAGGGCGCGCCCTGGATGCTGGAGTTGCGCGACACGCTCGGTGGCCATCCGCTCGACGGCGGCGTGCTGGTGTTCGACTTTCCGCCCATCGGGTCGAACGTGACGTACAAGTGGACGTGGACCCGCTACGGACTGTACGCGAAGCAGGCTCGCGTGACGCTGGCGCCCGTGCCGGGCAACACCAACGCCTGCGAGGTGACCATGACCATCGACCTGCGCGAGGGGTACGTCGCGAACCTCGTCGGTGCGAGCGTGATGTCGGGGCTGGGCGCATTCGGTGGTGGCGTCGCTGGCCTGGCCATCGCGAAGGCCGCTCTCGCGCTCAGCGGCCTGGCGATGTTGGGCCCTGCCGTGGGTGCGGCGGCGCTCATGGCGGTGGCCGGTGTGGCGGTCACCGGCCCGATGTACCGCTGGGAGGTGCGCGCGGCAGCCAAGGAGCTCGACCAGGCGCTGGGGGCGATCGCCGTGTCGATGCGGGCGCAGGACATCTTCGGCGAGGCGCCGCCGAAGCGCCCGACACCGCCCCCGTTCGACATCACGGGGATGGGGATCTGACGGCGGGGCTTGAGTTATCTCATAACTGAGATATATTCACCGAAGTTGCGGTTCCGCACCCATCTCCCGAGGTCCCGATGTCCATTCGCCCCGTCAAGCGCGTCGTCACTGCCCAGCCCACCATGGAGGGGGCCGGGGTTCACCTGCACCGGGCCTTCGGCTTCGGCGACACGGCGGAGACCGATCCGTTCCTGTTGTTCGACGATTTCCGCAACGATGTGCCGTCGCGATACCAGGCGGGCTTTCCGTGGCATCCGCATCGCGGCATCGAAACCATCACCTACGTGCTGGCCGGTGAGGTGGAGCATGCCGACTCGCTGGGCAATCGCGGCATGCTGGGCGCCGGCGACGTGCAGTGGATGACGGCCGGGCGGGGGATTGTGCACCACGAGATGCCGGTGGGTGATGCGCAGGGGCGCATGCACGGCTTCCAGCTGTGGGCCAACCTCCCGTCGTCGCTCAAGATGACCGCGCCGCGCTACCAGGATGTGAAGGCGCAGGAGATCGCCGAGATCGTCGATGACGATGGCACCCGCGTGCGGGTGATCTGCGGCGAGTTCTGGGGGAAGCGCGGTCCGGTGGACGGCATCGCGGCCGATCCCTGCTATCTCGACGTGTGGGTGCCCGCCGGCGTGAGGAAGTCCCTGCCGGTGGACGCATATCGCAGCACCTTTGCCTACATTTTTCAGGGATCGGGCACCTTCCGGCATGCGTCGGACCCCATGGGCGTCCTGACCGAACGCACCGCCGGCAATGACGACGATCTCGTGCGCGACCGCACCGGGAATCGCTCGTTGGTGGTGTTCGACAGCGGTGACGAGGTGGTCGTGCGGGCCGGCGAGGAGGGAATCCGTTTCCTGCTCGTCAGCGGCGCGCCCATCAAGGAACCGGTGGCGTGGTACGGTCCCATCGTGATGAACACCCAGGCCGAGTTGCAGCAGGCGATGCGTGAGCTGCGCGAGGGGACGTTCATCCGGGACTGACGACACTCCCCCTTCTCGACCGATCATGCGCGCGCTCCTCCCCCTGTTGTGCGTCGTGTTGCCTGCATCGCTGCTCGCCCAGAGCGCGTCGCCCAAGTCGGTGCCGGCCCGCAAGGCCAAGCCGTTCGACTTCACGGGGTCGCTCGGCTTCACGCAGGCTGGGGGCAACGCGAATGCGATGACCACCCAGGTCACGAACAAGCTGAAGTACAGCATGGCCGGGTGGTCGGTACTGCAGGATCTCGCGTTCTACTACGGCGAGGCCAACGAGAAGGTCAACACGAACTTCTGGAACGGCGGCGTGCGTGGGGAGCGCATGGTGGCACAGCGGGTCGCGCTGTTCATGGCGTCGCGCTACGACCGCAACGTGCTGCAGGGTGTCGAGAACCGCTTCCAGCAGGGGTTCGGCGTCACCGTCGCGGCGGTGGACGATTCGCTCACGCGCCTCAACCTCGCGTTTGGCGGCTCGTTCTTCCAACAGCAACTCTCTCCGGGCGCGACGGCGAAGGTGTCGCGCGCGTTCCCGGCGGCCCGTGCGGCGGTGGACTACCGCCGCAAGCTGGCCGGTGCGGCGTATGTGCAGCAGACGGCCGAGTACCTGCCGGCCATCGGGGACACCGCGACGGCGTACTTCCTCAACACCGAGAGCGCCGTCGTGGCGCCGCTGTCGAAGCAGATCGGCCTCAAGATCGGCTACGTGATTCGCTACAATTCCGAGCCGCCGATTCGCAACAGCGTGCAGCTGCGCACCACCGACACGTTCTTCTCGAGCGGACTGACGCTCACCTTCTAGCACCGGCTCCCAACCCGACCGTCATGCGCCTCCCGCTCGCCCTCTGCTGCACCGTCCTGCCGTTCGCCCTCGCCGCGCAGGACGCGCCGGCCAAGCCCAAGGCGCTCGAGACATCGATCTCAGCGGGCTTCACGCAAACGAGCGGCAACGCCAACGCGCTCACCATGAACTTCGGCGACAAGCTGAAGTACACGGCGCGCGGTTGGGTGCTGGCGCAGGACCTCGCGTTCTTCTACGGCGAGGCCGAGGACAAGGTGAACGCGAACTTCTGGAACGGCGGCGTGCGCGCCGAGCGGGCCATCAACACCCGCCTCGGCGTGTACGTGGTGACGCGGTTCGATCGCAACGTGCTGCAGGGGATCGCGCGACGCTTCGAGGAAGGCTTCGGCCTCGATGCGAAGCTTCTCGTCGCGCCGCGCGACCGGTTGTCGATGCAGGTCGGTGGGTCGGCGTTCCAGCTCACCACCACCCCGGGCGCCACGGTGACGGCCAAGCGGCACTACCCCGCGGCGCGCGTGGGGCTCGACTACAAGCACCTCTTCTCCGAGCTCGCCTACGTGCAGCAGACGGCGGAGTACCTGCCCAACCTCTCGGAGACCGAGTCGTACCTCGTGAACACGGAGACGTCGCTCGTGGCGCCGCTGTCGAAGCGTCTCGCCATCAAGGTGGGGTACGTGATCCGCTACAACTCGACGCCGCCGGTGCGCAACGGCGTTGCGCTCAAGACCACCGACGCGTTCTTCTCGAGCGGACTGACGTTCTCGTACTGATCCGGCGTCTGGTGTACCGCGCTCGCGAACAGGAAGGCTGCCGCGACGAGCGCGGTCGCGAGGATGACGGCATCGACGCGACTGCCGTGACCGCCTGGCACGGCCCGGCCCCTGTTACGCTGCCGTGCGGCGCCGACGGCGCGCCGCCCCGCCGATGGCGAGCAGCCCGGCGGCACTGAGCGCCCACGTGCTGGGCTCCGGCACCACCCGCGTGCTGCTGATCGTCACGGCGTAGTTGTCCAGGCCGAGTGAAGCCCGGGCGGCGCTGCAACCGTTGACGTTCGGGCAGTTGGTGGAGAACCCGGAGCGGAAGCCGAAGGTGATGGGCGCGCCGGTGGCGGAGAAGTCGGGCTGCGTACCGGGCACGCTCGCCGTCCACGTGTCAGTGGCCAGCCAGTTGAACTGCAGCGTCGACCACTGCGTGCTGGCCACCGACAACGGTGTCGACGCCTGAAAGAAGACCCCGTTCTGCTGCATCGACGCCCCGATGAATCCGTAGAACGGCGCGCTGAAGCCCGCCGTCGCGAGCCCGATGACGTCCATCGAGAAGCTCACGCCGGTGAACGTGCCATCAACGGCGGGATTGAACACGAACCCCGAGTTGATCCAGGCGACGTTGAAGGTGTTCGCCCCGGTGGTGGCCGCGATGGCCACGTCGAGCCGGAACATGTCGCCGGGGTTGCCGCCGGTGGTGAGGGGCGTGCGCGTGAAGGTGACCGGGGCCGAGAGGCCACGGATGGTCTCGGTCCACTGCGCGTCGGGAAACGCGCCGGCGGTATAGGTGATCGACTGGGCGTCGACGGTGGTCGGCGCGAACGTCGGCGCGAGGACCGCGGCAGCGAGCAGCGAGGTGGCAAGCGAACGGCGGAGCATGAGCAGGAAGGCTGGAGGAACGGGGCGCGGCGGCGGCGGCGAGGTGTGACCGCCGGCGCGTGGATCCGTCCAGTCGACGGTGCCGAGGACGGGCGATTCTCACTC
Organism: Gemmatimonadota bacterium; assembly: GCA_020161135.1. Lineage (GTDB taxonomy): Bacteria > Gemmatimonadota > Gemmatimonadetes > Gemmatimonadales > Gemmatimonadaceae > Gemmatimonas. Next base: position 564,004 of record JAIUOB010000001.1, read on the forward strand.
GGCCTGCAACTGTGGCGTCCCGGCCACACCCGACCCTAGCTTCCCCGGCATGACCGACGAGCCCCGCCTGGGTCTCGCCCTTGAGGCGGTGCTGACACGTTTTCGCGCGCTGTTCGTGCAGATCGCGCGCGCACGTGGCGCCCGGAGCGATGAACTGGACGAGATCGTCCAGGACATTCGCCTCCGCCTGTGGAAGGCGCAGGGGACGGCTGAGAAGATCGAAGGGCTCAGTACGTCTTATCTCATGCGGGTCGCGACCTCGGCGGTGGTGGACCGGGTGCGCGCGCGTCGCCGACAGCACGAACCGCTGCCGGAGCGTGATGGCGCGGTCCCCCCCGCGCTGCAGGTGGCGCCGGACGACGGCATCGAGCGATCGGCGCTGGCGACGCAGTTGGCACGGGTGCTCGATGGGCTCGCGCGCAACCGACGCATCCTCGTGCAGTTGCACCTCGAGGGCTACGACCGGCAGGAGATGTGTGCGATGACGGGGTGGAGCGAGGCCAAGGTGCGCAACCTCCTCTATCGCGGACTGGACGACCTGCGGGTCGCCATGCGGCAAACGCAGGCCGGCGCCCATGACGGGCGCCCTGCATCGGAGGGAACCGATGACGATGGATGAAGCACCAGAGGGCGAGATGCGGGCGGAGCACGCGTCGGAGGACGGGTCGGTTGACGACGCGGTGCGCGCGGCTTGGCAGTCGCTCAAGGTCGAGCGGACGCGCCGGGGTCACGCGGTCGCGCCCGATGCGGAGCAGGTGCGCGCAGCGCTGGCCGGCGAGCTCGACGCGGACCGACGGGAAGCGGTGCTCGATGCCGCGCTGCAGGCCGGCGACCATGACACGGTCGCGATGCTCCATGCGGCACGTCTCGCGTCGGCGGGCGCCATGGCCGGCGGTGCGTTTGCCGAGTCGGCCACGGCGGCGACCGATGTCGGTCGCGCGCACCGCGCCCGCGCGCGGCGACGCTCGCCGTGGGTGGGCGCGACGGCGCTGGTGGCACTGGCCGCGACCATCGTGGTGGCAGTGTGGGTGCCGAAGCGCCTGCAGGTGGCGCAGACGCCGGCCGCCGACGTGCGGGGTGAGTCGTCGGCCGTCCAACTGGTGGCGCCGGCTGCCAACGTCGCCGTGGCCGACACGATGCAGTTCGTGTGGCGCACGATGCCCGGCGCCCAGCGCTACGCGCTCGAACTGCTCGACAGCGCCGGTACGGTGGTGCAGCAGGTCGCCACGACCGACACCACAGCCACCGTAGTCCTGCAGGATGCGGCGCGCGGCGCGACGGCATGGTGGGTGCACGCCACGCGCGCCGACGGCACGCGCGCACCGGGCGCGCTACGGCTGCTCGCGCCCCGCGCCCCCCAACCATGAGCGCACGCGCGCACGGACACGGGTCCACCAGCCCGGCGTGCGCGACGCGAGCGTCACCTGCACCGTGGCATCGCCGGCGTACACCAGGTTGGCCCACACCGCCGGCGATGCGCCCTCGGCGATCGCGTCCCGCTGCACCGCGGTGAGTGCGTCGAGCGCCGTAGGTGCCGTGAGCAGGCGCCGATAGTAGCGCAGCATCCACGGCACGATGGCCGTGTCGCCAACGGCCCATCGCGTGGCCACCACGCCCCGCGCACCCGCGTCGAGAGCGCTGCTCACGAAGCCGTGCAGCCCCTGCCCCGCCAGCAGCAGGCCGTCGGCGCTGGCGCACGACGACAGCACGACCAGGTCGAAGGGGAGTGGACGTGACGCGAAGAGGGCCGGCGTGACGAGGCCATCGTGCGTCGCGGTGGGCTGCATCGCGAGCGCGGTGCGCGTGAACGATCCGGGATCGGCACGGACGTGCGTGGCGATGTGCAGCACCGCGCCACCCGCATCGAGGCGGGTGCGCAGCGCGTCCCAGGTCGCTGCGCGCCCCTGCAGCGCCTGGGCATCCTGCAGCAGCGACGCGATGCCCCGCACTTCGGACTGCGCCCCGGGCAACGCGCCCCACGGTGCCCCTCCATCGACGGGGGCAGGCATCGTGGCGGGCGCGCCCACGAGCACTGCGCGGCGCTGTCGTTGCTGGTCGGCCCGCACGGCCACGATGGGACGCACGCTGCCCAGCGCGTCCTCGACCGACGGCGCGAGCACCAGCGTGTAGCGCGCCACCAGCGGGCGCCCGTCGCCCGCATCGAGTGCCGCGAACGGCAGGCGATGGAGGTCGCCGTCGGCGACGACGTGCAGGCGCGTGACCGACGGCGGCAGCGACGCGAGGGCCGGCGTCAGCACGGCGCGCGAGAGCCGCTGTACCAGCGCCGAGAGACGCGCCCCGGCGGCGAGGTAGCCGGCGAAGGCGCGAATGGGCTGCGTCAGGGAATCGATGGGGGCGAGCGTGTGGCTGACCAGCGTGTCGCGGGTGAGCACGAACACCGTGGTCGGCTCCATTCCGCGCCCCGTCGTGTACGCCAGCACGGCTTCGTCCGCGCGCAGGCGTGCCCGCGCCAGGCGCGGCAGGCGCTCGGCGTCGAGCGCCAGCGTGTCGACCGCCCGCACGGGCACCGCCGAGGTGCCGCGCAACGTGACGTCCACCGCCGCGCGCTGCAGCGCGAGCTGCTCCAGCGCCCGCACCCGCCGCCACTCGGCCAGCGTCAGCGCACGGTGCGCCTCATCGGCCTGCGCGAAGCGCGATACCATGGTCGCGAGGTCGAGATCGCGGTCCCAGTCGAGCGCGCGATCCTGCAACGCCGCGAGCACGAGCTCCCGACGCGCGGGCCCGCTGCGCCAGAGGTCGAACGCGCGCGCCGCCTCGGCCTGTACCCGCCAGGCGCTGTCGCGCTGCGCCTGCGCCGCGTCGCGCGTACGCAGGGCGTCCGCACCCGTGGCGCCACGCAACAGGGCCTCGGCACGCCGGGTGTTCACCTCGAAGCGGGTCGGACCCACCAGACGGAGCCGCGCCAGCGAGTCGAGCGCCAGGCGGGCGTCCGGCAAGGCGCCGCGCCGCAATGCGTCGACGGCGCGCAGGTAGAGCAGGTCGACGCGCCACCCCGGCAGGTTGCGGCGCGCCGCGAGCTGTTCGGCGGAGTCGGCGAGTTGTCGGGCGGTCGCCGCATCACCCCGGCGCTGCGCAATGCTCGCGCGCGCCGCGATCACGCCCACGAGTGCCTGCGGCGAGAACGCGTCGAGTTCCGGCATGATGCGACGCAGCAGGGTATCGGCTTCGAGCGGATCCCCGTCGAGCAACACCCCCTGCGCGCGTGCGTAGTCGGCCAACACCAGCCCGACCCGGTCCCCAGTCGCGACGAAGTGCGCGCGGGCCTCGACGAAGTGTCGTTGCGCATCGGCAGGCGCGCCAAGACGCTGCGCGATGCGCCCCAGCTCGAGTTGCGCCCACGCTTCGCCGTTGCGGCTCTCGCTGCGTCGTGCGAGTGCGAGGGCGCTGTCGAGGCGTACGGCCGCGTCGCCGTAGAAGCCACGCGTGATGAGCTCGCTGCCCTGCCACTGCCGCGTGGCGGAGAGCGCCGCCCACGAGCGGACGGCCGTCTGCGCGACGGCCACCGAGTCGAAGGCCGCCACGGCCGCCGCGCCACGCCCCTGCGAGGAGAGGAACTGCGCGTGCACGAAGCCGCAGTCGGCGAAGTAGCGCGGGCCCGCGCGTCGCGCCGCGTCCAGCACCCGCGTCCAGGTGCTGTCGGCCACGCGCACACCGCCGCGTACGTCGAGCTGCAGCGTGGCACAGGCCAGCCGCGACTGCACCACGATGTCGGCACTCACCGGCGCCGTGCGAGCCAGTCGCGCCGCCTGTGCAAGCTGCGCGCGCGCCACCTCGAGTCCGCGCGTGCGCGCCTGCAGCAGCGCCAGGCTGATGCGCGCCTCCGCTTCGCCGGTCGCGTCCCCGCGCTGCGCCATCTGCGTCACGGCGCTGTCCATGGCCGCGTGCGCACGTGCGTAGTCGCCGCGGTTGGCGAGGACGGCGGCACGACCCATCGCGGCGTGGGCGGCGATGAGCGTCGCGGTGTCACGCGCGGCGCGATCGTAGTCACGCAGCGCCGCATCGTACTGGAACGCGAGGCGCGCGAGCGTGGCGTCGGCCAGGGCCAGCTGTGCCGCGGCCGCCGGGGCAGGCACGGCGCGCAGCGACTGCGCGAAGCGCGCACGCCACGCCCCCTCCGTGCCCGCGTCGAAGGCACGCGTGGCGTCACGCACCACGCTTCGCGCCGATGGTGCCGTCGACACCGCAGCCTGCGCGCACAGCCCCCCCGGTGCGCCGAGCAGGAGCAGGCAGGATATTGCGAGACGGCGGGGCGCGCGGGACATGCAGGCAATCTGCGTGCGGTGCGCGCGGTGCGCCGAGTCCGCCTGCCCCCCCCGATGCCGCGCTCGATGCCGCGCACCCGCCGACTCCCTGCCAGCGCCGACGCCGTACACGCCCTCGAGGCGTGGTTTGCGTCGCGTGGGTGGGAGCCGTTCGCCTTTCAGCGTGAGGTGTGGGCGGCGTATGCCCGCGGTGAGTCCGGACTGATTCACGCGGCCACCGGCACCGGCAAGACCTACGCCGCGTGGCTGGCACCGGTACTGGAAGGGCTGACGGAGCTGACGGACGCCGCGCGTGGCCGCGGTACCGTGCGCCGGACCGTGCGGCGACGCGCGGAGGCGGCGCCACTCCGGGTGCTCTGGCTCACGCCGCTCAAGGCACTCGCTGCGGACACCGAGTTGGCGCTCCAGGACGCCGTCGAGGCGCTGCGGCTGCCGTGGACGGTGGAGAGTCGCACCGGCGATACAAGCCAGGCGCGCCGCGCGCGGCAGCGCAGCCAGTTGCCCACAGCCCTCGTGACCACACCGGAAAGCCTGTCGCTGCTGCTCTGCCGCGCCGATGCGGCGTCGCTGTTCCGCGATCTGCGGTGCGTGATCGTGGACGAGTGGCACGAGCTGCTGTCCACCAAGCGTGGGGCGCAGGTGGAGTTGTGCCTGGCCCGGTTGCGCGCGCTCTGCCCCGCCCTGCGCACGTGGGGGCTGTCGGCCACGCTCGGCAACCTCGAACAAGCCGCGGCGACGCTCATGGGTGTGGACGCGCAGGGGGTGACGCGTCCGCACCGGCTGGTGCGCGGGCTGGTGCCAAAGACTGTCGAGGTGGAGGCGCTGGTGCCCGACACCATGGAGCGCTTCCCGTGGGCGGGGCATCTCAACACCAGGCTGCTCCCCGAGGTCATGCGGCGGCTGTCGCAGGCGGGGAGCGCGATCATGTTCACGAACACGCGCTCGCAGTGCGAGCTGTGGTTCCAGAGCCTCATTGCGGCCGACCCCGACTGGTTCGCGTTCACGGCCATTCACCACGGCTCGCTGTCACGACGCCAGCGTGAGGATGTCGAAGACGGTCTCAAGACCGGCCGCTACCGCGTGGTGGTGGCGACGAGCTCACTCGACCTGGGCGTCGACTTCTCTCCCGTGGACCTCGTGCTGCAGGTGGGGAGCCCGAAGGGCGTGGCGCGGCTGCTGCAGCGCGCCGGGCGCTCGGGGCACGCGCCGGGGCGACCGTCGCGCATCGTGTGCGTGCCGACGCATGCGTTCGAACTGGTGGAAGTGGCCGCGGCGCGCGACGCGATCGCGGCCGGCGCCATCGAGGCGCGCGAACCGCTCGACCGCCCGCTCGACCTGCTGGCGCAGCACCTCGTGACGCTCGCGCTGGGAGGTGGCTTCACGCGCGAGGCGGTGCTGGCGGAGGTGCGCACGACGCACGCCTATCGCCTGCTCACCGAGGCGGAGCTCGACTGGGTGCTGGCCTTCGTGACGCACGGCGGCGACACGCTGCGCGCATACCCCGAGTACGCGAAGGTGGTGGTGGACGAGCAGGGCGTGCACGTGGTGACCGATCGCCGCGTCGCGCTGCGGCACCGGCTCAACATCGGCACCATCGTGAGCGACGCGAGCATCGCGGTGCGCACACTGCGCGGACGCTCGCTGGGCACGGTGGAGGAGAGCTTCGTGGCGCGCCTTTCGCCGGGCGACCGGTTCATGTTCGCGGGGCAGGCGCTCGAGTTCGTGCGGCTGCGCGACCTCACCGCGTTCGTGAAGAAGGTGAAGGGGGCGAGTGGTGCGATTCCGCGCTGGGCGGGGGCGCGCATGCCGCTCAGCACCGAGCTGGCGGCCGCGGTGCGCGCCAAGCTCGAAGAGGCGCGCACGGGCACGCTGACCGGCCCCGAGATGCATGCGGTGCGCGAGGTGCTGGCCACGCAGGCCGAGCGGAGCGTGATTCCGCGACCGGATGAGCTGCTGGTCGAGCGCACGGAGACGCGCGACGGGCACCATCTGTTCGTGTATCCATTCGAGGGGCGGCTGGTGCACGAGGGGCTGGCGGCGCTGTGCGCCTATCGTATCGCGCAACTCGCGCCCATCACGTTCACCTTCACCTGCAACGATTACGGCTTCGAGCTGCTCTCGCCCGAACGGGCGCCGCTCGAGGAGGCGCTCGAGGCGGGGCTCTTCTCCACGCAACACCTGCTGCACGACGTGACCAACAGCCTCAACGCCGCCGAGCTGGCGCGGCGGCAGTTCCGCGAGATCGCGCGCGTCGCCGGCCTTGTGTTCGCCGGCTATCCCGGACAGGCCAAGAGCTTGCGGCAGGTGCAGGCGAGCACCGGGTTGCTGTTCGATGTGTTCATGCAGTACGACCCCGACAACCTGCTCCTGGCGCAGGCGCGGCGCGAAGTGCTGGAACGGCAGCTCGAGGTGAGCCGACTGGGGCGTGTGCTGGCGCGTATTGCCACGAGCGATGTGCGGGTGGTCGATGTCGAGCGTCCGACGCCGTTCGGCTTTCCGCTCATGGTGGACATCGCCCGCGCCAAGCTGAGCACCGAGTCGTTGGCAGCGCGCGTGAAGCGCATGACGGTGGCCGCCGAGCGTCCCGCGCGCAGCGGGAGTGCGTCGGTGTTTCGCATCGGCGACACGGTGGAGCGGCTCATGACGCGCCCCGATGCACCGCGGGCCGTGGCAGCGCCGGATGCTCGGCGTGGCCGCGGGCGACGGGCGCGATGACGCGCGACCTGCGACCGGGCAGCGCACCACCCGTGCGGCATGCCCTCACGCTGGCGGGGGTGTCGGTGGAGCTGTGTCCCTCGCGCGCCCTGTGGATGCCCGCGCTGCACACGCTGGTGGTGGCCGACCTGCACTGGGGCAAGGCCGCGGCGCTGCGCGCGTCGCAGGTACCGGTGCCGCGTGGCACCACCGCACACGACCTCGATCGGCTGTCGCGCACGCTGCACGACACGGCGGCCACACAGCTCGTCGTGCTGGGCGACCTGCTGCATGCACGGCACGGGCGCGGCGACGAGACGATGCGCACCATTGCCACCTGGCGGGCGCAGCATGCGGACGTGCGCATCACGCTGGTGCGTGGCAATCACGACGTGCACGCGGGCGACCCGCCGGCGGCGCTCGACATCGCGTGCGTGGACGGGCCGTTTGCGTTCGGGCCGTTCGTGGGCGTGCACGACCCGGACGAGATGGTCGCGGGGCCGGGCTATGTACTGAGTGGCCACCTGCATCCCAGCGTGACGGTGCATGGGCGCGGGCGCCTGTCGGCACGGCTCGCCTGCTTCGTGTTCGGCGCAACGCGCGGGGTGCTGCCGGCGTTCTCGAGCTTCACCGGCGGCGGCATGTATGCGCGCGCGCCGGGGGATGCGCTGTATGCGATCGTCGGGGAGGAGATTGTTGCGCTGTGACGGGTTGCGGTTGTCGGGGGCCGGGTGCCGTGGGCCGTGGGCCGTGGGCCGTGGGCCAGATCGCCTATGGGGCCCTGACCGCGGCGAGCAACTGCTGCACGAGCGCATCGAGGCTCGCGGTCGTGTCCATCCACCGCACCACGGCCACGATGTCGTTGACCGGGTCGACATAGATGAAGTTGTTGCCGGCGCCGACGTGCGTGAACGCCTGTGGGGGCGCGCTCTTGAGATGAGCGCGGTCGGTGTTCACGTACCAGTTCATGTAGCCGTACGTCTTCTGCGCCGGCGTGGGCGTGAGCGCCTGCGTGACCCACTTGTCCGACAGCAGCCGCTTGTCGCCCCACACGCCGCGGCGCAGCGTGAGCAGGCCGAAGCGCGCCATGTCATAGGCATCGATGACCAGGCCGCCGCCCCAGTGGCCGCCGCCGCTCACGCTCTGCACCTCCTTGCCGTCGAGCACGATCCACGAGTTCTCGTAGCCGTACCAGCGCCACGTGGTCGACGCACCGATGGGGTCCATGATGCGTTCCTTGAGCACCTCCGGCAGCGGCCGGCGCCACACCTGCAGCGCGGCCAGCGCCAGCACGTTCACGCGCGTGTCGTTGTACTCGAAGGTGCTGCCGGGCTCGAGACGTTTGCGGGTGACGTACGCCTCGTTGAGCTGCTGGCCCTGCGGCGGTCGATCGGCCCACTCGGGCTTCCCCCACAACGTGCCTTCCCAGTCGCTCACCTGCCGCAGCAGATGATCCCACGTGAGCCGCCTGTTGTGTGGTGTGTCGAACGGCATAAGCAGCTTGTCGGTGCCGGGCCAGTCCCGCGCGTAGCCGGTGCCGTTGGGGCGCGCGCGCACGATGGGCGGCACGTAGTGCGCCACCGTGTCGTGCACGCTGCGAATGCGTCCGTCGTCCACGGCGAGCCCCACCATGGTGCTCACGAAGCTCTTGGTCACCGAGTTGGTGATCTCGTCGGCGGTGGGGTCGCCCCACGACGCGACGATGTACCCCTTGCGCACGATGACGCCCGTGGCGCCGCCGCGCGGCGGCAGCGGACCGATGGGCGCGCCCAGCGGCTCGCGGCCGAACGTCGCCCAGTGGTTGAGCTCGAGGTCACGTGGCGACTTGCTCTCCTTGGCCAGCGCGATGGCCACCGCCGCCGCGACACCGGCCGAGTCGAGGCCCACCGCGGCGGGGGAGCGGCGCTCCCAACTGCCGGCGGGGGGCACGTAGGGCGTGGCGGCCGCTGGAGTGCCCCGACGGGCGGGCTGCGCGCGCACCGACGCGGCGGACGCGGCCTTCAGCAGGGTGATCGCGGCGAGTGAGGCAACGGCGCACGGCGCGCCGCGCAGGCGAGGGATGGCGGACATCGGCACTCGGTCGGAGGGGAATCGGTTCGGGAAATGTCCGCAGCGGCCGATACTCCGCAAGGCATGCTCGCCGACGCACCGCTCCCTTCGCACGCCGCACCGCGCCGCTCCCTCGGCGCGCCATTCCGTTTCCGTCGCGCAGCCGACCTCACCGCACTCCGCCTGGGACGTGTGGTGCTCGGCTATCTCGCGCTGGTCACGATGGTCATAACGCTCGCGCCGTTCCGCTTCGCCACGCACCCCGTGCACGGCCTCTCGACGGCGTGGAGCGTGTCGGACCTCGTCATGAACGTCGTCATGTTCGTGCCATTCGGTTTCGTGCACCAGCTCACGCGGCCGCGTGGGGCGCCGGCCGGCTGGATGCGCGTCGCGCTGCTCGGGCTCGGGCTGAGCGGCATCATCGAAGTGGCACAACTGTTCGCCCCCACGCGCTTCCCATCGCTGCTCGACCTGGCCACGAACACCGCGGGCGCCCTCGTCGGCGCGTGGCTGTTCCGACGCCTCACGCAGGTCATGGACGGTGACGCACGCCGCGCGCACACGGGCACGGCGGCCCGATTCGACGTGCTGGCGCCCGGCGCGCTCGCGCTCGAACTGCCGCTCATGGGGCTCGTCTACCTGCTGATACCGCTCGGCTGGCTCATCGGCCTCGCCAGCGGTGGCGTGACCGCCGATGGCGACGCGAAGCGCCTGCTGCTGCTCCCCATCGGCATGATGGCGGGCGCCGTGCTGGGCTCGGTATCGGCGGCGTACGTGCCACCGGGCCCCACGCGCACGCTGCGCTGGCTGGTGCTGCTGCCGCTGGGGTGGGTGCTGGTCACGGTCGTGCCGGCCGCGCGCGGCGACTGGCTGCTGGTGGCGGGCACGCTGGCGGTGACGTGTGCCGCGGCCGTGCTGCGGCACCTGCGCACCACCCACGCGCTGCGCGCTGCGCGACGCCGATTCGAGCGCCCCACGCTGCAGGCGGTGCTGCCGCTGTTCGCGGCCTACCTCACGCTGTCGGCGCTGTGGCCGCTCACGGGCGACGTGCAGGCATGGCACGGCGCGCTGGGGCTGGTGCCGGCCGGCGTGCCGCTGTCCGACACGCTGGTCTTCGCGACGCTCGAGCAGCTCGCGGCGTTTGCGCTGGTGGGGTACGCCGGCGCCGAGTTTCATGGTCGCGACGACCGGCGCGTGGGGCGCTGGGCGTGGCGTCCGCTGGCGTGGAGTGTCGCGGTGGCGCTGCTCCTGCAGGGGGCGCGCGGCTTCCATGCCCTGCACGGGGCCAGCGCGCTGCTGCTCGTGCTGTCGCAGGTGGCGGCCGGCTTCGGGCTGCTGGTGTATGTGCGCCAGCGGGCGCATGTGCAGGCGCTGGTGCGGCGGCGCGCGCGGCTGGCGGACGTGGCGGCGCGCGAGGGCGAACGGATGCTGGAACAGGCCGCGTAAGGCGAAGACGCGAGCCGGCGCCGCTGGACAGTGCGCCACGGGCTCGTCAACTTCGCGCATGCGACTGCGTGTCCTTCTGGCGCTGGCAACCACCGCGGTGGTGCTCATGGGCTGCCGCGACGAGCTCACCGCGAGCGGCGTGCGGTCGGTGCGCCTGCGCACGGGCGACGGGTGGACGGACACCATGCGCGTGGGCGAGCTGCGCATGGCCTCCATCGTGGCACGCGATGCCGCGACCGACGCGACCGTTGGTACGCAGCGTCTCGTGTGGGCCGTCTCCGACGCCGACCTCCTGCGGGTGAGTGCGCAGGGCGACACGGTGGTGCTGGCGGCCATCGATGCCGGCGAGGTCGAGGTGCAGGTGCGCATCGATCATCCGGGACTCCGCTCCGACACGCTCACTCGCGTCATTGTGATCGAGCCGGCGAAGTGGAGCGGTCTCATCACCATCGGCGAGTTTGTCGACGCGATCCTCACATCACGCGGCATTCCCGGACTGGCGGCGGCCGTCGACTCCATTCGCTGGCTCCCGCCCACGTCGTCGAGCCTCAACCTGGAGCCGGCCGAGCCCAGCGACGATCCGCTCGGCGAGAAGAACGGGCAGGTCATGATGTACGGCACGCGCGCGGGACCGGTGGTGCTGTCGGCCGACGTGCACTTCGCGGGCACGCGCCCGCCGCTGGCGCTCGACTTTCCGATCTTCGTCGGCAGCCCCTACCTCGAGCCGCCCGCGGGAAAGCCGTGGCCGACGACGCTGCAGTTCGGCGACTCGGTGTTGCTGGAGACACTCATCATCTCGGCGTCGGGCGCCGACACCCTCGACCCCGACTTCCAGGGGCTCCGCTATCGCTCCACCAATCCGTCGGTGCTGCAGGTGGATTCCGCCGGCGGCATGGTGCGTGCCATCGGCCGCGGCGCGGGGGAGATCATCGCCACCGTGGGCGTGCAGGACGAGCAGGTCACCGAGCGACGCGGCACGCTGCGCGTCCTGCAAACGTGGCGCGGGATCACCACCGGCTATCGGCACAGTTGCGCGCTGAGCAGCACGCGTGTGGGGTACTGCTGGGGGAACAACACCTTCGGCGAACTCGGCATCGGCGCACTGGGGGGCATGGTAGCCGCGCCCACACCGCTGGGCACCGCGGTGCGCTTCGAGGAGCTGCGCGCTGGCGGCGCGGACCTGCCACAGCAGTGGTATGAGTCGCCCACGAGCAGCGTGCAGGCGCACAGTTGCGGACGCGCGGCGAGCTATGTGTTCTGCTGGGGCGCCAACAACAACAACCAGTTGGGCGACGGGCGCGGACCGTGCTTCAACGTCGCGCAGGTGAGTGGCTGCCGACAGTCGCTGCCGCGCGAGGTGTACGATGGCGGACGGCAGTTCGGGGATGCGCGCGCCATCGCGGCCGGTGGCCAGCTCTCCTGTGCGGCCACGACGTCCGACAGCTACGACGTGATCGAGATCGGGACGTTCCCCGGCTTCTCGCGCGTAACCTGCTGGGGATGGGAGCTCATCTCGAGCTTCGACTACGCGTTTGCCCCCGTACGGCCTCTGGGGGCGCGTCCGTTCGAGCGCCACCTTGCGCTGCGCAATGCGCTGGCCGGCTTCACGGTGTCGGGTGGCGGCGCGCATGCCTGCTTCCCGGTGGTGCGCGTGGCGCAGGGCCCGCGTCAGGCGCAGTGCATCGGCGACAACCGCTGGGGTCAGCTCGGCGACGGGACGGCCCTCGTGCATCCTCTCGACAGCGGCGCGGTCGTGCTCGACGGGGACGCGCAGTTCCGGCGCGTCGTGGTGACGCGCGCCGGCACACCACTCGTGACGCAGCAACTCGCCGCGGGCGGTGCGCATACCTGCGCACTCGACGGCACCTTCCACGCCACGACCCCGCCGCCCGGTGCCGTGTGGTGCTGGGGCGCGAATGGGCGCGGACAGTTGGGCGCGCTCACCACCGACCTGTGTGATGGCGGCACCGAGCCGTGCAGTCGCGTCGCGCTCCCGGTGACGACCGCCGGGCGCTTCACCGCCATCACCGCCGGCGCCGCGCACACCTGCGCGCTCACCGCGCAGGGCGAGGCGTGGTGCTGGGGGGACAACCGCGATGGCCAGGTGGGCGCGGGCCCCGCCAGCGCGGCGCTCGTGGCGACCCCCACGCGGGTGAGCACCACGCAGCGCTTCGTGGCCATCGCGGCCGGCGGCGCGCACACCTGTGGCATCACCGCAGCGGGTGCCGCGTGGTGTTGGGGGCGCAACCTCGAAGGTCAACTGGGCACGGGGAGCACCGACGTGCGTCTCACCGTGCCCACGCGCGTCACCGAGCCACCCCTCTGATCCAGAAGCGCATCACGGCGGGGCGCGCCATCGCCCCCGACGCATCGCCACCCACGGTGAGGGTGTAGACACCGCCGGGTGCATCGGACGCAAGACACACCGGCACCACGAGTGGGCTGCCGCGTCCCAGGCCGCCGTAGGGCGCCCGGCAGCCGTCGCGCATCGCGACCGCCACCAGCGCGCCATCCTCGCCACGCCGCTGCACCGTGGCCCGCGCCCGCTCGATGCGCGTGTTCACCAGGAGGCGCAACTCGAAGTTCGCGGATGGCGGCGTCGTGTCACCGGCGTATGTGAGTCGCACCGGCACGTGCACGCTGTCAACCGTACCGCTCCCCGCGCGCACGGCCGCGATGGCTTGCACCCAGACCTCCGGCGCGGGGCGCACGATGGGGATGCCGAACGGGAAGACCGCCTGCTGCCGCAGCACGTCGGTGGGCCACGGCCACCGCCCGCGCCCCGTACTGTCTGTGCGCAACTGCGCGTCGAGCTGGTAGAAGCCCCGCGCGCGCGACCGCCCGATGAGCCGCACGTCGGACCCCGGCGGCGCCTGCCACTCCACCCACAGCGTATCGATGCGACGGGCGCGTGTGCTGTCCACCAGCAGCGGCCGACCGAAGCCCTCGAGCGTCATCTCGACGCCGCCCACCTCCTCGGCGTACGTCCCTTCACACCACGTCGTGCCGCGACCACGCACCCGATAGGCGGTGGTGCCCTGCGTCGCGGCGCGCAGCAGCTTCGCATCGCACACGGCGGGCGCTGCGACGGGCGCCGCGGGTTGCGCCGCGGGTTGCGCGAAGAGCAGCCGTGGCGACTGCAGCACGACGCACGCGACCAGCGCGCGTCGCCATGTCAACGGGGATGCCATCGGACACCGAGTCCTGTGTAGAGGTGCGGTACGTCGGGGGCCTGGGGCGTGGTGCCGTAGTTCCAGCGCGTCACCGAGAACGCGAGCGCCGTGCGTGGCTGCACCAGCCAGGTCAGCACCGCTCCACCGCCCACGATCGTGCTGCTGGCATGCTCCACCGCCCAGACCGGCTGATAGACACTGCGTCCATTCGTCGTGAGCCAATAGCCCTGTCGATCGTGCCGCGCGGTGACCTGGCCGAGGCCGAGGTCGGCATGGACGGTCATGGCGAACCGCGGCGTGCGCACACCGTACTCCACGCCGGCGATCGCGCCGTGCAGCGCCACCCGTGAGGGCGCGAGACGCAGCACGCCCGCGTGCCACCCCACCGCTCGCCGCCCGCGCGCGCTCCACACGGCACGCACCGACGGGAGGCGCGTGCCGTCGGGTAATGAGTCGGGCGTGCTGGTGGCCCACGGCGCCGTGAGCGCGTCCACCTGCAGGGCCGCGAGATAGCCCTCGCGCGGATACCGCGCCCGCTGCCAGTGCACCGGGAGCCCGGCGCGACGCAGCACCATCGTCACCTCGTCCACGGGAATGGCCTCGACGAGCGCGCCCTCGGTGTTCACCACGACACCGACGAGCTCGAAGAGCCGGTCGAACAGGGCGCCGCCGGAGTTGCCATTGGTGACGCTGAGCGACTGGAACTGCAGTGCACCGGCCAGGCGCGTGCGACGCGGCACCGCCTCCTGGAAGCGATCACCGCGCGGCGGCAGCTCCCAGCAACGTCCCCCCGGACAGCCGAGTGGCGTGACTTCGTCGCCGCGCACGAGATCGCTCACGCTGCCCAGGCGATCGAGCCGCGCGGGCACCCAGCCACGCGACCGCGCCAGCGCAGCGTCGACGCGCACCACGGCCAGATCGTACGACGCGATGAGGCTGGAGTCGCGCGCGAGACGCTCCGCGACGTCGCGCACGGAGTCGGGCTCGCTCACGCGCTCGCGCGCCGCGCGCAGGTCAGCCAGGAACGCGCTGTCCAGCAGCATCGGGCGTCCCGGCAGGGTCACCCGACGCCCGTCGGCGAGCAGCAGTCCCACCTCGACGCGGGGATGCAGCACGAACGGCACCGCACCGGACAGCTCGGCGGCCACCACGTGCCGCGCCGTCACGATCCAGACGGCCGAGTCGATGGCCACGACCACGCCGGCCCCGCCGATCGCGGCGCCCTCCTCCGGATACGCCTGCAGCGCCGCCACCATGAGCGCCGCGCGACGCGCGTTGCCATCGCGCACACGGGTGATGGACGGCGTGGCCCCCGGCGTGGCGACGATCTCCTGCGCCGCGAGCGTGCCGTGCCGCCCCGCCGTCGGCGACAGCACGGCCGCGGACAGCAGCCACCGCAGGCATCGCGCACGCACGGTCACGCCTCGCGTGCGCTGCCCACGCGACGCATCCGCCGGATGGCCATGGACGCCACGAACAGCGCGAAGGCGAGCCCCACCACGAACGCCTGGATGGGATACCGCTGCCGCACGCGCGTGAGCCACGTCGGGCGCAGCGCGAGGTGCGTGCCGTCGGCGCTGCCGATGTCGAGTGCGCGCGCCGTACCGCCAAAGGTCACGGCGATCATGCCGTTCTCACCCGGAATCGACAGCCCGAACACCCGCAGCGAGTCCGCCCCGATGATGAGACTGTCGCGCATGTGCAGGCGCACCGTGCTGCCCGTTTCGCGACCATCCACCAGCAGGGTGCCGCTCCGGATGGCCGGTGTGCGCACCCGTCCACGATCGTGCACCTCGGTGAAGTCGAGTCGCTGCACGGAGAGGTTGCCGTCGCTGCCGGCCTCGTCGCGAGGCACACCGGCCGGCAGGTCGAACAGCAGGCTCATCTCGTGCGCACCGAAGAGCTGCAGCGTCTGCTCGACGGGACTCGAGGCGGTATCGTCGACAAAGGTGCGGACGGGATTCTCGCCGTCATCGACCGTGCCCGACACGCGCCCGCCAAAAGCCACTGTCACCGGGTTGCGCAGCGCGCGCAGTTGCAGCTCGTAGCGATTGACCGTGCGCCCGGGTGCGCGTAGGAGTCGCACCTGGGTGCCGGCGTCGAGCGGTTGCCCGAAGTCGAGCACGAGGGCGTCGTGCGCCCGCGGATTGCCGGCGCGACGCATCTCCACGTTGGCCGCGCGCACGGTCTGTCCATCGCCGGCGATGCGCACGCTGTCGAGGCCCGTCGCCGTCACATGGCTCACTTCGAGGAGCCCGTTCCCCGACTCGAGCCCGAGCGGTCCCGTCGCGCCCAGCGTGAAGCCGAGCGCACTGGTCTGCACGGAGCCCTCCACGTTCATCGACGGCACGTGCACCGTCGCGAGCAGCAGCACCACCAGCGCCATGACCATGCTCGCGGCGGTGATGGCGAACAGCTCGCGCCCCGCCATCTCGGTGAGCGCCTCGAGTGGCGACAGCTGCCGCGGCAACGGCGGCAGCGGCGGCGCGTCGAGCATGGGCCACTTGCTGCTCACCGCCCCCACCGGACACGCGTACAGCGTGCCCATCTCGGTGCGCCCCGCATCCATGAGGGCGAAGCGCATGACGCCCACCAGTTGCCCGCCGATGACCACCGGCGCGCCGCTCATGCCGGACACCTTGCCACCGCCGCCGGCCGCGGCCTGTTCGCAGCTCAACTGGTGCGCCGGGACGCTCTCCAGCGTGCCGTCGCAGTACGCCACGGTGCCGGTGAGCAGCATGCCGTACGGATTCGCGTCCGGAAAGCCGTAGCTCTGCCACGCCCGGGCGCTCTCGGCCAGGCGCGCGACCCGCATGGGCTGAATGGGCGGCCAGGCGGCGCACTCGATGAGCACCCAGTCGGACACCCGATCCCACGCGCCGGACACGATGGTGCCGGTGGTGGTGAAGCTCGGGAAGGTGAGCTTGATGACGCCGGGATACGGCGTGGGTGGCTCGGCACGACGGTTGGCCACCACATGCAACGCGGAGAGCACGATGCCGAGCGCGGCACCGTGCTGGTCAGCGTGCGGCGGCGAGCCGTCCGCGTGTACCGGGTGCCGGTAGATGAGCGTGCCCGTGCCCCGGCTCAGCACCTTCCCGTCGGCCGCCTCGACCGTGATGCAGCAGATGGCGGCGCGGTCGAACTCGGTGCGCGGCAAGGCGGCGGCCGTGACGTCGTTCGCGCTTGTCGGCGTGACCGATACCGTGGCGCCCACGCTCAAACGGCCTCGGCGGCGACGTCGTCGGTGAAGCGGCACAGCGCCGCGTCCCGCACCACCGCATCGGGACCCACATCGAGGCGCACGTAGGTCGGTCGCGTCGGCACGTACCGCGTGAGGTCGCCGGTGAGCAGGTGCTGCACGAACTCCTTGAGCCGCGGCAGGACCTGCGCCCGGTCGCCATCGAGCAGGCCATCCGGAATGGCCATCACGTCGGCCCAGGTGCCGCTGTTGAGATAGAAGCCGCCCGATGGCAGGCTGATGCGCTTGGGCATGTGCGTGTGCCCGAACACCACGTGCTTCACGCCGTTGCGCGCAAGCGCCGTCGCGGCATCGAGGTACTCCTTCGCCGTCTCGGTGGTCTCGTCGAAGGTGCGATCGTCGCGCAGCGACTTGAAGGCGGCAAAGAGCGCATCGAGGCGGGTGGAGAAGTCGTCGTCCGAATCGGCGAACAGCAGCTTCATCATGCCCACCGAGCGATCGACGAAGTCGCCGAACGTGCTGATGTCGCTGCCGATCGCCGGCGTCGCGGCCTCGGCCTGCACCAGCGTCTTCACGGCGCCCGCATCCTGCGCCAGCGTCTCGGTGAGCAGGGCGTCCAGCGCCGCCTGCGCCGGGTCGGTCGTGGTCGGCGCGCTGATGTCGCTTCCAAAGCCGCCGCCCATGCCACCCATGTCGCCACCGATGCTGCCCATGTCGCCCATGCCGGCGGTCGGCATGGCGGAGATGTCGCTGCCGTGCTTCCGGTCGGTCTCCTGCCCCATGGCGATTTTCACCGCGTCGCGCGCCTGCGCCGCAATGAGCGCCACCCTGCCCAGCACATCGCGGTACGACGGTGCGAGCGTGAGCAGCAGCGGCACCACGGCACCGGTCTCGGGCTTGAGCAGGTCGACGAACTTGAAGCGCGTCTTGATGGGGTTGATGACCTCGGCCACCATGCGGCTGCCCGGCGGCGGATCGAACACCGTGGGCGCCGTGGGTTGCGACCGCGACTGCAGGGCGCTGGCCCGCGACAACTTCTCGTGATCGACGATATTGAAGCGGTCGTAGCGATTGCCGTGTTCGATGAGCGCGTCGCCGACCAGATACGCCTCCGGACCAGGCACCAGCACGTAGTCACTGCCGGCATGCGCCCCCACCGCCCGCGCCAGCGCATCGCGCACCGGCGGCAGCCACAGCTCGATGTCGTGGTTGCCGAGCAGGATGACGAGGCGGTGCCCCCTGGCCAGGAAGCGCGCGAGCGCGTCGAAGAAGGTGCGGTCGCGCTCCACGATCGCCTCGAACTTGCGCACCGCTTCCTGCGGCTCGTGCGTGAACGCGCTCCACCCCTTGCCGTCGCTGTTCGACTCGGCCAGGAAGTCGACGAGGTCGCCGTTGATGATGAGTTCGATGGCGGGCGACCCATCACCGCCGCGTGGCCGCGCCGTGAGTGCATCGACGAAGCGCACGAGCCCCGGCACGTTGGTACAGATGCGGAAGCCGCGGTCGCCCTTCGCGGCCGCTTCGGCGTCGGGATAGACGCCGCCCAGGTGCAGATCGGAAATGACGTACGTGCGCTTGGCGAGCGAGCTCATCGTGGTGGCGTCACAGCGTCTTGAGGTACTCGAGCAGCGCCTTGCGTTGCGCGTCGGAGAGCGTGGTGCCCCAGAGATGCCCGGCGTTGCTGTTGCCCGTGAGCCCCGTGTCGAAGGTGAACGGCGGGCCACGCATGGGGCCGGTGGCGGCGAGCCCCACCTTCACGGGGTCGAACTCGTGATGCCCGAGCGTGAACGTGGCCGGTCGCTGCGATGGCGGCAGGAGCAGGTCGTGCAGCGTGGGCACCGAGCCGTTGTGCAGGAACGGCGGGTGTGACCAGATGGCGGTGAGCGGGCGCGCGGCGTAGCTCTGCGTCACGCGCCACTCGCTGCGTGCGCGATTGCCCTCGAGCTTGGCCTGCTGCGCCGCATCGATGCCACTCTGTCGGAACGCCGTGTCCTTCACGACGCGCAGGAACTCCCCCGCCACGACGGGATAGAGCCCACCACCCTTGAGCGGAATCGCCGCCGAGGTAGCGCGCTGCGGGTCGGTGCCGACGTCCTTGTACGAGATGAGGGTGTCGCGCTCGGTGTCCGTGCCCGCACGCAGCGCGTGGCAGGCCACGCACTGCTGCTGGTAGAGCGCCCGCCCCTCGGCCGCGAGCACCGTGTCGATCGCGCCGAAGATCGCCACCGGCCAGCGGGGCGGCACGATGCGCGCCGAGAGCTCCTCGAGCGCGTAGTGGTTCATCGGCAACAGCGAGGAGTGCTTCGTGACGGGGTCGACGATGGCACCCGCCGCGATCGCCTGCCCGATGTTGCGCTCGATGATCGAGTTGGTGTTGGCGTCCCAGTGCAGCCAGGTGTGGCGATACGCGTCGTAGGTGACCGGATACCGCACCGGTGCCGTGAGCGGCACCTTGGAGTCGGGGAAGAGCAGGTTGCGTCCGGTCCCGAACGCATCGATGCGCCCGTAGCCGGACGGCGTGCGCTCGGTGTGCTCCAGCAGGTCGCGCACGGCGCCGAACGAGGCGAGGCGCGCCTTCAGCTTCGGGAACAGCTTCGCGAACTCGTCGAAGCTCGGCAACTGCGCCTTGAGGCCGGTGTCGCCCGACGCGCGCACCTCGCGCACCCGCGTGAGCCACGCGGCAAAGCGCGACGGGTGCTTGAGCGAGTCCATCGCCGCCATCAGTTCACGTTCGAATCCCTCGGCATCGACGGTGCCTGAGCCGCCTTCGATGAGGAACGGCGTGCCGCGGTACGTCAGGTGTCCCGTGTGGCACACCGCGCAGGAGAAGCCCACCATCTTGCCGGCCAGCTCACCCACGTCGCGCGGCTCACTGGCCGACAGGCCGATGGGCAGCCCGTACGGGTCGGCCGGGTCGCGCAGCATGCCGAAGCGCTCGACATCGTCGAGGAAGAGCTTTCCTGTTGCTGGATTCTCGAGTGCGACCAGCCATGCGACGGGAATGAACTCGTCGCCTTCGGACATGTGGTGCAGCGAGTCGCGCTGCGGGCCGGTGAGCCCCTGCAGCGAGTCGGTCACCGCCAGGGTGCGCGGGTCGGGCATGCGCACGGTGAGCGACGACGACGCATCGCGCCAACAGGCCGTCAGCAGCATCGCGACGGCAAGACACCAACGGAGAGATCGCATCGGGCGGGGATCGGGTGGGCAGGATCATCGTACACGCTGCGGAGCAACGCAAGCCGCGCTATGTTCGCCCCACGACGCAGGTCTTCCCGAGCAGGAGCATGACAGATGTCGACAACGAGACTTTCCCGCCCGCTCGATACGATGGCGGCACACTACGACGCGGTGGTGGTCGGTTCAGGGTATGGCGGTGGAGTGGCCGCCTCGCGTCTCGCACGGGCCGGCAAGCGCGTGGCCCTGCTGGAGCGCGGCCCGGAGCGCCAGCCGGGCGAGTTCCCGGACACCCTCCTCGAGTCGCAAGCGGCCATGCAGATGACCGTCAGCGGCCGCCACGTGGGCGACGCCGGGGGCCTCTTCGACTTTCATGTCGACGACGACATCGTGGTCCTGACCGGCTGCGGACTGGGTGGCACCTCGCTCATCAATGCGAACGTGTCGTTGCGCGCCGACGCGCGCGTCTTTGACCACGACGCGTGGCCGGCAGCCCTCCGCGCCGACACGGATGGCCTCGAAGCGGGTTACGCCCGCGCCGAGGCGATGCTGCGCCCCACGCCCTACCCGGCGTCGCAGCCACCGCTCAAGAAGTACGAGGCCCTCGAGCGCTCGGCCAAGCGCCTCGGCCTGCCGGTGTACCGCACGCCCATCAACGTGACCTTCGAGGATGGGGTCAACCACGTCGGCGTTGAGCAGAAGGCGTGCACGCTCTGCGGCGATTGCGTGAGCGGGTGCAACCACCGCGCCAAGAACACCACGCTGATGAACTACCTCCCCGACGCCGTGAACCACGGCGCGGCGCTGTTCACGTCGGTGGCGGTGCATCACCTCTCGCGCCACGCCGAGGGCGGGTGGATCGTGCACTTCATGCCGGTGGGCGTGGGGCGTGAGCGCTTCGATGCGCCGCCCATGACCGTGCGCGCCGATGTCGTCGTGCTGGGGGCAGGGGCCCTGGGCTCGAGCGGCATCCTGCTCCGCTCGCGCGAGGCCGGCCTGTCGCTCTCGCCGCAGGTGGGGGCGCGGTTCACGGGCAATGGCGACGTCATCGGCTTCGCGTACAACGCGGACCAGACCATCAACGGCATCGGGCGCGGCACGCGACCGGTCGAGCCCGGTGACGAACCCGGCCCCTGCATCACCGGCGTCATCGACGGCCGTGGTACGCCCAACGTCGAAGACGGCTTCGTGATCGAGGAAGGCGTGGTCCCCGGCGCCATCGGCGGGCTCAACCCGCTCATGTACGCCACCGCCGGCCCGTTCATCGGCAAGGACACCACGCACGGCAACTCGGCGCAGGAGGCCGTGCGCACCATGCAGAGCCTGCTGGGCGGTGCCTACAAGGGTGCCACCGACCGCGCGCAGACCTTCCTCGTCATGTCGCATGACGACGCGGGTGGCCGCGTCGAGCTCGACGACGGCAAGGTGCGCGTGCGCTGGCCCAACGTGGGCAAGCAGCCGCACTTCGCCCGCATGGATGAGCAGCTCCATCAGGCGTCGGCAGCCGTGGGCGCGACCTACTATCGCAACCCGCTGTGGACGTCGATGCTCGGCGATCGGCTCATCACCGTGCATCCGCTCGGTGGCGCGCCGATGGGTGAGGACGCGACGCGCGGCGCCATCAACCACAAGGGACAGGTGTTCAGCGGCGCCACCGGCGACGCGGTGTACGACGACCTCTATGTGGCGTGCGGCGCGGCGCTGCCGCGATCGGTGGGGGTGAACCCGCTGCTCACCATCACGGCCATCGCCGAGCGCAACATGGCCATGCTGTGTGCCGATCGCGGGTGGCATCTCGATGTCTCGCTGCCGTCGCGGCCGGCGGTGACACTCGCGCCGGCCACGCCGTCGCTCGAGTTCACCGAGACGATGCGCGGGTGGTGGGCCCCGGCTGCCGGCGAAGCGGGCGAGGGGCAGGACGCCTTCACCGCGGCCGCAAAGGCCGGCAAGGCGGCGCAGCGCGACTTCGCCTTCACGCTCACCATCGACGCCGACGACGCGCGCCGGCTCATCGACGTGCCGCCGCACGAGGCCGCGATGTTCGGCACGGTGGTGGCGCCGGCGCTGTCGGCCGAGCCGCTCACGGTCACGCAGGGCGTCTTCCACCTGTTCGAGGACGATCCCGACACGCCCGATGAGCGTCGCATGCGCTACCGCATGACCATGCGCGCGCCGAGCGGCCGTGCGTGGTTCATGGACGGCTACAAGCGCGTGCGGCCGCGCAGCCTGCTGCATGCCTGGGGCGATACGTCGACGCTGTACATCACGATCCACGACGGCGCCGACGCGACGGCACCGGTGATGGGGCGTGGCGTGCTGCGCATCGAGCCGCGTGACTTCCAGCGGCAGATGACCACCATGCGGGTCACCAACGCCGCGAACAACCGGGAGCGCCTCGAGCTGCTCTACGGGTTCGGCAAGCTGTTCGCCGGCGTGCTGTACGAAACCTACGGCGGCATCTTCGGGCAGACCTCCCCGTTCCGGGAGGAGGCCAAGGAGCCACGCAAGCGTCGTTCACTCGCGCTGCCGGCACCCGAGGTGCATCACATCATGGCCGCCGACGGCACCACGCTGCAGCTCACGCGCTTCGAGGGCGGCAGCAAGGGGCCCGTCATCGTCGCGCCCGGCTTCGGCATGGCCGTGGGGGCCTACCTGCTCGACACCATCGAGCAGAACCTCACCGAGGCGCTCGTCGAGGCGGGGTACGACGTGTGGCTGTTCGACTATCGCACGAGCCCGGCGCTGCCAAGCGCGTCGCAGCCCACGACCATCGACGAGGTGGCGCGCTACGACTGGCCGGCCGCGGTGGCGCGGGTGCGCGAGGTGACGGGGGCGGAGAGCGTGCAGGCGATGGGGCACTGCGTGGGTTCGCTCACG
This sequence comes from Gemmatimonadota bacterium, assembly GCA_020161135.1. Classification (GTDB taxonomy): domain Bacteria; phylum Gemmatimonadota; class Gemmatimonadetes; order Gemmatimonadales; family Gemmatimonadaceae; genus Gemmatimonas. The sequence goes on from JAIUOB010000001.1 coordinate 586,902, forward strand.
CTGCTCATGGCGCAACTCGCCGGCCTCACGGGCGTACGCAGCATGATCTGCTCGGCGCTCACGGCCCACCCGCGCGCGCCCTTGCTCACGGACATCAAGGCCGGGCTGCGGCTGCCGTCGCTGCTCACGTCCATGGGGGTCGAGAAGCTCAGCACCGACGTGAACCAACCGCGCTGGTTCGACAAGGCGCTCGACCAGGTCATGCGCGTGTTCCCCACCAAGGAGCGCTGCCACCTGCCGGTGTGCCGCCGCATCCTGTTCATGTACGGCGAGGTGTTCGAGCACGCGCAGCTCAACCGCGAGACGCACGAGATGCTCGACGAGCTCTTCGGCGTGGCGCACATGCAGCCGTTCGCGCAGTTGGCGGCCATGACGCGCGAAGGACACATCGTGGACGCCGATGGGAACGACACGTACATGCCGCACGTCGCGCGGCTGTCGCTGCCCATCACGTTCCTGCACGGCGCCGACAACAACATGTTCCAGCCCGAGGGGAGCCTCAAGACGCTCGAGTGGCTGCAGCAGCACAACAATCCGGCGCTGTACACGCGCGAGGTGATTCCCGACTACGCGCACCTCGACACGTTCATCGGGCGCAACGTGCATCGCGATGTGTTCCCACGCATCATTGCCGCGCTCGACCGGTACGCGATGCCGGCCGGCACGTCGGCCGCCGCCCATCCCGGGGCGCCCGCGGGGGCCCCGGTGCCGCCCGCGCGCACGCTGGAGACGCGGTGACAGCGTCGCGCATCCCGGACGAAGTCCTGCAGTGCCCGCTGCTCGCCGCGATCGCCGGACGGCGGTCGCGGCGGGTGGCGCGCGGCGTGTCGGTCGCGGCCGGCGCGCTGTCGCACACGAGCACCAACGCCCCCGCACCGCTCGACCCGCTCGAGGAGGCGGTGCTCATCGTCGCCACGCTCATCACGGGCGCGGTCACGCACGACGGTCCGCTGGACATTCCGGGCGGCGGCCGTGAGCTGGGCACGCCGTTCCTCAACATCGTCGGCCGCAGCGCAAGCAGCCCGGACAACATCCAGGCGGTGCACTTCGTCGTGGTGAACGACGAGGGGACGTGGCTCATTCGCCGCCCGAGCCCCGCGGACATGGTCGCGCTGCTGGGTGGCCTGCCCGCACGCTGGGAGCAGTGGGAGGCGTCGCACTGGCTCGCCGTCGCGCGTGCCGTGAAGTATCGCATCGGGGATCGTCTCACCCTGCCCCGACGCTTCCCGTACTACCTGGGGTGGAACAAGCAGCTCTCAAACGTGCCCGGCACGACGATGTTCCTGCCGCTGGTCGACTGCACGCACGGCTACATCAACGCGCTGCTCAACCTGGCCATGGAGCCCGACGGGCAGCGTCCGCTGTTCATCGACGACTGGCGCCCGTTCGACGCCGAGTCGGTGGCGGACTTTGCGGCCAAGGCGATGGCGCTGGTCGGGAAGATCGAACTGCCGTACCAGCTCATCGGTGGCGTATCGCACGTGCGCTCCAAGTACGTGAACCCCGACATCGCCGCGCCGCTCGGCCTGTTCCGCACGTTCATTGCCGACCACGAGGCGCACTTCCACCTGCAGAACCTCATGCTGCTCACGCAGGCCATGGGGCTCGCGGGATGGGTGCACTTCTGTCCGCCGTCGCCGTACCTGTTCGAGGGCGATGGCACGCCCGAGCATCCCGGGCTCGGCTTCACCATGCAGAAGCCCGAGAAGGATTGGGGGCGGCATCCGCCGCCACCGCCGTCGTGGATGCCCAACCCGGTGGGCATTCCCGGTGTGCTCGAAGCGCTCACCCCGCCCTTCGTGCCGGACATGAACACGGCGGTGGACAAGGTGCTCGCCATGAAGTTCGGCGCACAGGGTGCGTATCGCGACGCCTCGCTCGCGATGGGGCTCCGCAACCCGGGCGACGCCCAACCGTTCCTCGCGCACGCCGCCCGCTACGACGACCGTGCGGTGGCGTATGTGAAGGAGATCTGCAACTACATCTGGGACACGTACGGCCGCTTCCCCGCGCACGTCGATGCCTGGTTCGTGCCGGGGAGCTGGCTGCAGGTGGCGCACCCGGAGCTCGAGTACTACGAGCGTACGGTGCCTGCGGCGATGTTCGAGCGGCAGGCGCGCCATGCCGCCATGTGGGGGGAGACGTGAGCGGCACCGGTGTGACCGCACCGGCCGCGCGTCCCGGCACGCCGCAGCTCATTCGCTGGTCGGCGCCCTGCCTCGCGCTGGCCGGCATCATGTTCGCGACCTTCCTGGCGCTCTCCAACGGTCAGTTCACGGGGGCGGAGTTCGGCCTCTCCATGCGGCATCACCTGGCGCACACGGCGCACTTCGTGTCGGCCATGGCAATGCTGTTCGCCGTGCTGGGGGTGTACGCGCACCAGCGTGCCCATGGCGGGCTGCTGGCGTTCGTGATGTTCGTGGTGGGCGTCGTCGGCAGCGCCCTGTTCGTGTCGACGGGGGTCATCACGGCCTTCGTGTGGCGCACGATCAGCGCGCATGCGCCCCAACTGGTGGAGGCGCACGGCGCGTTCTTCGAGCCGCCGCTGCCGATCATCTTCATCGCCACGGTGCTGTATTCGCTCACCGCGGCGCTCCTCGGCGTCACGGCGCTGCGCACGCGCACACTGCCGCGCGGTCCGGCATGGCTGCTCATTGCCGGCGCCGGGCTGGTGCTGCTACCGCCGCCGCCCTGGGGGCCCGTGCCCTACCCCGTCATCGACGTGGGCGGGGTGTGCTTCATGCTCGGCTGCGTGGGACTCGCGCGAGGGTTGTGGCGCTCGGCGTGAACGCCGGGCCCGTGTGCGAGCCTGCTCGGCTGGCACTCGATCAGGACGGGCATCGCTGAACAGCCTCGCCACGGATTGCGCGGATGGCACGCGGATCGACCTCGATGCCGTCCTGATGCGGCGCGGGCAGCCGGATGTCAGAACGCGGGCGATCGTGCATCTCCATCCGCACGTATCCGCGAAATCCGTGGCAAGCAGTTCAGCGGGTATGGCACGACGGACAGCAAAATGCGCATCCATCGATCACGGCCTGAGGCCAGCTCATCCGGGCCTGAGCAAGCGCGCCGTGGCAACTGCTGTGCCAGCCGAGATCGATCTGATTCTGGGGAAGGGGCATCGCGCCGCAACCACTCGTGAGGTTGTGGACCTCGTACTCGCCGGACGGCTGGACATTCTTGTTGATGATGAACCGAGACATCGGAGCCTCCACTGCTAGGCGGTGACATGAGGCGACTGGTCTCGGGTCGGACTTTCGACCGAAGATCGAGCCGCGAACTGAAAACCATCCTAGGGCAGCAGATGTTCAGTGTCAACTGTACACTACCCGAACATACTCCGAATTAAAGTAGGACGGGATCGAGCACCACCAAGCCGGACTCCTTGAGGGCAATGCCCATCGCGGTGACCGACGCGAGAAACACGCGCGACAAGGATGGCTGATCGGCCATCGCTCTACGCGAGATCTCGCGGGCGAAACTGCCGAGGTCTGATCCCTGTGGACAGACGAGTGGTGCACCGCCGAACCGCTCAGCGAACTCCCTTCTCAACGGAGCGCGAGGAATCAGTAGATGGCTGGCAAAGTAGTTTGCTTGCCACTCGATTGAGTCGAGGTTCGAGCTCGCCTCGTCACCCAGAGTAGCCACCGAGACCAGCAGTTCTTCCTGCATCGTCGTGGCGTCTCGCAGATGTCGCTCGAGAGCCAGCGGTCTGTGCAGGACCCAGTGACCGATCTCGTGCGCTAGTGTGAACCGAAACCTCGCGAGATCTCTGGCCTTGAGGTTCGAGCAGACGAATATCCTCCCGGCAACCAGCTCGGTGAGCCCGAGGACCTCGTGACCCTCATGAGAAGCGAGAGGTCTGTCTTCCACGAAGACGAGCCCCTCACGCTCGCAGAGGTAGTCGTACACCAGCGTCTCAAGATCGACCGGAACCTGCCCCGCTCGGTCTCCAAGTGCTCGTGAGAGGAGTGCGCTCGCCGCATTGACAATCAATGGCTTGGTCAGGAATGGTGCCCGCACGGTCTGTCACTCCTTCTGCTTTCTGGCGAGATCCCTCAACAGCCCTTCCTTCTCGGCGTCCGTCATCTTCTGCACACGGCGGAACAGGGCGACTTCCCGAGCAGAAGTCGGAAGCGCCTCCTCCGGAACCTTGCGTACCAATCCGAAGAGTTCATCCTCGGAGATGCCCAGCGCTGTCGAAACTGCGCGCAATAGTGCATCCGTGGTCGATGGCGGGACTGACTCTGTTTCTAGAAGCACAACGAAGGTCGGTGACTTCTCGATGAGCTTGGCGAACTGGCGAATCGACAATCCGCGGTCAGCACGCGCCTCACGAATACGCCTGCCGAGATCAGACGGCATGGGAAGTCCGGTCATGGGTTGTTTCCGATCATGGCGATGCGTGCGGTTTGCGTCATGTAGAGCGAATCTCGCCGAGCAGGGCGTCATGAAGCCGCACCATCGCCATCGTATCCAGCGCGCAGTATTCGAGCAGCTCACGTCGCCGCGCGTCGTGCTCAGCAGAAGGGACCTCGCCAACCTTCATGAACGAGAAGATTGCGGCGGCTACGGTGCCGTTTCCGACTGCGAGGTGCTCGTATGAGAGACTGGGAACCATGACTGGCAGCACCTTCTTGATCGACGACGAACCCGCGAACCGATAGTCGATGTAACCGTTCTTGAAGAACGGCTCAAGGTCAAACAACCTGGCGACGATCCGTTCGAGTTGTTCAGCGAGATCCGGGTATGCAACGGACAGTGCGTTAAGCCGCGTCTTCTCGTACGACGAGTACACCATGATCGAGCCCTCGCCGTGCAGGCTCGACACCAAGCGCTCGGCGAGCTCGCGCCGCCAATCGCCATCGACAGACGCGAGATACTCGACGTGGGTGGGCTCCGCCAGCGGCGTGGCCCGCGTGTGAATCGAGAACTGGTGTGGCCAGGTGGCATACGTGGTGTCTCCCTCGAACCACGGAATGGCCGGCATTACCGCCTCGAAGTCGAGGTAGTGCACTGGCCATTGCACCCGAAGCAGATTACTGAGCACATCATCGTCGCGCTCAACGCCACCACGCTTCACGAGATCGACGACCTGCCGCTGCGCTGGAGTGAGACTCACGGAGTCAGGCAGCGTCGCGATACGCACATGCGGCAATAGCTCGTTCAGCTTCTTCTCATTGAGCCGCGGGATGCGGAGCACTGAATCTTCGATGCCCACGCCAATGCATCGGGTGTCGAAGTAGGCGCACTCCTTGCAGGTCATCGAGAGCGATGGCGCAGGCTTCGCCGAGCCGCTGAGGGTCCGGACCAAGTCGGGAGCGATGACGTTGAACTCTACTGCGCGCGCTGTGGCCTCCGCAGTAATGTCAAGCGCTTCGAGCAGTGGAAGATCCGCTCCCGCTACGTACGCGCGCGACAGCAGCATCAGTGTCACGCGTGATACCTGAACGCCGGCCCACTGCGCGACGAGCAGTGTGAACGCCGCGTCGTCGATGTGCTCCGGTTTCGGAACACCTTTCTCCGGCATCTTGCTGGACTTCACTTCCACCAGCTCCCAACCATTCTCCGTCGGGAGCATTGCATCGGCCCTGGCGAGCAACCCACCGGCAGACATTGTCACCTCGTACAGTCGCTCGCTCGTCGATGCGAGCGCGGCGGCGGACTCCTGCAGTGCCGTGTCGCCGAAAGGTGGCAGCATGCGGCCCGGGCCGATCACTTCACGTGCAATCGCGCCGATCTGATTGCCCTCGAAGAACTTCCACCGAAGTCCCGCATCGGGCGACGAACCGGGCCCTTCGCGATCCAGAAACGCCATCGTCTGGCAAGCCAGACCGTTCAGGAACTCACGCTTGCTGAGGGGTTTCGTCTCGGGAGCTGTCATCCAACGCTCACTGGAAACAAGGTGGTCGTGTCGTTGCCGAAGATGTCGATGACCTTCACGGCGACCACGTAGCGACCCGCCTTCGGGTACGTGTGGGGCGCCGAGGTGAGCTCGAGGCTACGGTCCTTCCGTGTACGGAAGCTCTGCCATTCGTTCTCGAAGATATAGCTACCCGTCCAGCGCTCCTCGAACTCGACAAACTCGAGCGGATCGGCCAGTCCGGGCAGTTGTCCCTCCACGCCCAGGTTCTTCGGCATCTTGATGATCTCCTTGCGACTCTCGTAGTCGAAGTCCACCGCCCAGTAGTCCACCCAGTCGGTCCAGTGCTTCGTGAGCACGCTGGTGGTCACCACGCCGTTCTTGTCCTTGGCCACCTTGACGAGCCGGCCCTGATCGCACACCACTTCGCTCTTGCCGGCCTTGAGCTCGGCCGTGATCGCATCGAGGACGCCCTGCGAGTAGTACACCGAGAAATCGGTGAGCTCGATGGCCAGCGACAGCGGGTTGCCGGCGTCGTAGCGCGGCGTGGCTTCCACATAGGCCACATCGTGGAAGCGCACCTGCCCCTTCTCCACCGCGCGCTTGTCGAACACTTCGGGCGGAATGGTCCGCGGTGTGATGTCGATGCCCTTCTGTTTGGCCTCGTCGAGCACGGCAGGGAAGAGCCCCATCTCGAACTCGAAGGCGAGAATGTCGACCCGCGTGGCGCCGCGTTTGCGGCACTCGGTGATGACTTCCTCCACGAACAGTCGCCCCACCGGCAGGTTGATGGGGCCCACCACCACCAGCCGCGAGCCGCTGCGCCCGTGAAAGAACGCCACGTCGGCCAGCGGCTCGGCGCGATACGCCTTGAGGATGAGGTCGCGGAACTCCTGCTCTCGCTTGGCCAGCGCGTCGGCCCTCTTCTTGCCCGTCAGGCGCCCAGACACATTGAGGTACGCCTGCCGCTCGTAGCGCCCTAGATTGAGCACCTCGAACGCGCGAAACGGCGTGCCGGCGGACTTGAGGTCGCGCTGCACCTGGATGAGCCGCTTGCGCGTGGTGTGAATGCCGAACTTGCCCAGATCGGTGGCGATCCACTTGCGGCCGAGCTTCTCGGCCACAGCGGCCGTGGTGCCGGAGCCGATGAAAAAGTCGGCGACGAGATCGCCGGGGTTCGAGCTGGTCAGGATGATGCGCTCAAGCAAAGACTCCGGCTTCTGGGTCGGATAGTCCGTGCGTTCGACCGAAGCTGTGCCTATCTGACCGATGTCGACCCACAGATTGTCGACGGCCGAACCCTCGGACTCGTCCAGGTATTTCTTGTATATGGGATACTTGGAAGAAGGAATGATCCGAGCCTCACCTGCCGCGATAAGCTGTGCGAGCCTCTCATCGGAATAGGTTGCCATCGGCTGCCACTTAAACCGCCTTCCCGACCCATCGACCTTGTCATACCGCTTCATTGCGCCGTCGTTCAGTTCACGCCACTGCTTGTTGAAGATCGCTCGCTCGGAGCGAACGAAGTAGAAGACGGTGTCGGTGTTCGCCGGTAGCTTATTCGCGAGCCCCTTGCTGCTGCCCGCGTTGAATGTGCGCTTCCAAATGATCTCTGCTTTGAAGTTGCTTTGGCCGAAGACTTCGTTAAGCAGCAATCTTATGAATGCGCTTACTCGATAGTCGCAGTGAACGTAGATGCTCGCGTCGTCCGCCATCAGATCTCGCATTAGGACCAAGCGTTCGTAGATCATCGCGATGAACGAGTCCGCGCCCCGCCCCCACGTATCCCGATATGCAATCTGCTCGAGCAGATTCGGTTCCTTGTGGAACGTCTCACCGCCGATCTCGATATCCATGCTGAAATCCGCCCCGACATCGAACGGCGGATCGATGTAGATGAGCTTGAGCCCACCGGCATCCTCGATCTGCTGACGCAGCGCACCAGACTTGAGCGACGACAGGATGAGCTTGTTGTCTCCCCAGATGAGCTTGTTGGTCCAGCCCTTGCTTTGACGCCCACCGAGGTCGAAGCCCAGCTCCTCGTTGCCGCGCGTTTCGCGACGCGGTTCGTCGATGTGCTCGAGCGTCTGGAATGGCAGAATCGCCGTGCTCACTTCGCGCGTCTTGCCGTTCCACACCAGTTCCACTTCGCGCTTGTCGGCAAAGAGAATGAACCGGTACTTGTCCGGCAAGGGCTCACCCAGATCGATGAGTTTGATGAGGTCGCGCTTCTCGGCGTCGGAAAGGTCGTACGCCTTCTCGGTGCTGCGGGCCATGGGCAGGGCGCTCAGTGCTGGTATTCGGTGAAGCTCGCCGCGAGGGCGGCCATCGTCGCCGGGGGGTGCTTCGCGAAGCCGTCCTCGTCCACATACACGAACCGGTACGCTGTGCCGCTGTCGCCTGCGCCGGCGGCCGTGGCATCGGCACACCACTGGCGCAGCCGCGCCATTTTCTGTGGCAAATCCAGCTCCTCGCGTCCCTTGGTCTCCACCAGCCACACCGTGCCATCGGCGGTGCGTACGATGAAGTCGGGGATGTAGTTGGACAGTTCACCGTTTGCTCGCACGTAATCGATGCGGAATCCTACGGCGAGGTAGTTCTTGGCATGGGCCTGCACATCGGGCGCCGCCTCGAGGAAGGCCGCAAACGCCAGCTCCAGCCCCCCGGCGCGCGGCTCGGCCACCATGCGGGTGAACACGGATTTCTTCGGGTACAGGAACGGGCGACTCTCGGTGCGGAACGGCCGTGCATCCTGCAGGCGAATGGTGCTCTCGATCTGCGTGCTGCCGCTGTCCTGCACGGTGAGCGCATTGATGGCCGCCTTGAACCGGTCGACGATGATCTTGCCCACCTCCGGCTCCGAAAGGTTGCGCAGCACGACGGCGCTGTCGAGGTCGACCGGGTCGCCCTCGAAGAGAAATTCACGGATGAACCGCTTCACCTGCCCGTACACCACCTCGTACCCGCCCACGAGGCGCAGGTCATTGAGCAGCTGCCGGGCGAAGAACCCGATTACCGACCGCCAGTCGGCTGGGCCGGCGCCGTCCAGATGGATCGTGTGATCGACCTCGCCGTGCAGCATGGTCTTGAAGACAATCTCGCGCGTCTCATCGGCGTTGAACGCCTTGAGTGGCAGGCGTGGGCCGCCGAGGGCGGCGGCATCGAGTCCCTCCAGACCGCCAAACTCCCGCACGAAACGGCGCGCCATGCGTGGCAGCGCAATATCCAGCGCGTCGATGTCCTTGTCCGGATTGCCGCGCTCCACTTCCACTACGAGCGAGTCGGTACGCGCGGAGCCGGCGCCCATCGCCACCCGCTCGAATGTCACGCCTTCGTTCTGGATCGACTCGACGAAATCCATGAACGCCGGAGTCCCCATCACGGAGACCGTTTCGCGCACATCGGTACCGAAGTACATGCGCCGGAGACCACGCCCGAGGGTCTGTTCAGGGAGGATGTTGCTCTTGGCCGCGTACGCCCGCAGGCCCACGATCGTGGTCACGTTGCGCACGTCCCACCCCTCCTTGAGCATCAGCACCGACACGATGGCCTTGTAGGGAGACGGCCACGAGTCGATCTGATTGGACTGCTTCCGCAGCAGTTCCAGCTCCTCCTTGTTCTTGCCGCTCGCCGCCTCGGCGATCTCACCGTTGTTCTTGGTGTGAATGACCAGCACCCCGCCGGCCAGCTCGGGGCAGATCTTCTCGAGGTACTCCCCAACGTCGTCACAGTTGCGGGTGTCGTCCACCATCACGAACAGCACCGCCTTCTTGCCCAGGGCCTGATGCTCGGCGAAGCTCTTGCGCCACTCCTCCACGCCGAGGGCGAGATAGTCGGCGTACTTCTCGGTGAACAGCGCGCTGGCACGCTCGTGCAGCTTGCTTCGGCTGGCTTCGTCCGGGAGCACCGGATGCTTCACCACGTTCTGGTGGATGGCCTCCACCAGCGGGTAGTCCGACACCGTTTGCACGAAGATCGCGCCGTTGTCGTGGCGCGGCGTAGCCGTCACATCCACCTGCAGGGCGAGCTTCAGTTCCTTCTGGCGCATCCGATGGTGGATGTTCGCAATGGACTTGAACCACGCCATGCGCGCGTCGTGGATGTGGTGGGCCTCGTCGTTGAAGACCGCCAGCTCGTCGATCTCGCGCACGATCTCGCCGAGGTCGGTCTTGCTATCGTTCGTCCTGCCGGTAGGGCGATCACCAAACGGCTGCAGGAAGTAGTTGCGAAGGTCCTCATCGGCCAGCGAGGGCTCCGGCACGTCGCTCAGGAAGACGCGATGAATGTTCGTGAGGAAGATGTTGCCCGTCTCCCGGACCACCCGGACATCGTCCTGCACGTGCAGCGCGACTTGAAAGTCGTCACGCCAATTCTGCCCCGCATGGCCGTTCTCGGGCAGCACGGGATCGTTGAAGAAGATCCGCAGCCCATCGAAGTCTGCGCGCAGGCGATCGAGCACGATGATGTTCGGCGCAATCACCAGGAAGTTGCGGGCAAGCTCGGAACCTTCCTCGTAGGTGCGATGGAAGAAGCTCCAGGCGATGAGCAGTGACAGCACCTTGGTCTTGCCGGCGCCGGTCGCGAGCTTGAGCACGAAGCGTGGCCAGTCCTCATCGAACATGCCGCTTGACACGGCGCCGGACGCATCGAATCGCAGCAGATCGAACTTGTCGCGCACCTTGCGCACATCGTAGAGCCAGATAACCGTCTCGACGGCCTCCCGCTGCGCGAAGTAGTAGCGAAACTCGCTGAGCGACCCGTCGGCGTGCTCCGTCAGGTGCGGCGTGTCGAACCACCAGCGCAGCAGGGCCGCAGAGGTCGCGCTCGCGCCGACATAGCCGCCCTCACGCCAGGTGTGCACCTCTTGCCTGACCTTGGCCACCAGCGGCGGCAGGAGCTTCTCGTAGGCGGTCGCCCGAAGCGTCTCGTCGGCAGGGAACCACCGCTGGTCGGGCAGCAGCGGTGCATAGGGAGAGGTTGGAAAGTCCGGGTGCAGCGACATTGGGACTGGAGTGCCTTCGTGAGTTGTGGAAACGTGGCCAAGTTATCCCTCCCCAAGACTGAGCGCAGTACACGCTCGTGGATTCTTCGGGTTAAAGCGATTAGACGATATTATTGAACCTTTTACACCCGCTTAAGCGCCGTTCGTCACTTCAACTTGTCTAAGATCAGAAGACTGACCTTGACCAGACACGGAAATGCAGTAAGATTAACTGACTGATCTTAGGAGAGTACAGTGAGACAGATCCCTGCTGAGCAGGTACACAAGCGGCTCCGCGCCGAGAATCCGTGGTGGGCCGCACCGTACCAGACCGCCGCGACGTACAGGAGCTGGCATCCGCGCGCGTACCACGGACTCTTCCAGCCGCTCATCGAGCAGGTCGGCGTGCGGCGCGCCGTGCTGCTCATGGGTCCCCGTCGTGTCGGCAAGACCGTGCTGCTGCATCACGCGGTACAGTCGCTACTCGATCGCGGAGCCGACCCACGCTCCCTTTGCTACATCGCGGTCGATCATCCCATCTACAATGGCTGCGGTATGGAGGAGCTCATTGAGCACTACGAGGCGGCGAGCGGCTTCACCGACCCGAACGCGCAGCGATTCATCTTCTTCGATGAGGTGCAATACCTTCGCGATTGGGAAGTGCACCTCAAGGCGCTCGTGGACTCGCATCCGCGCATCAAGTTCGTCGCGTCGGGTTCGGCGGCAGCGGCGCTACGGCTGAAGAGCCACGAGTCTGGCGCGGGACGCTTTACCGACTTTCTGCTGCCACCACTCACCTTTCACGAGTACCTCGACCTGCTCGGCACCACAGCGGCGGTGCGACCCACTCCACCGGCGGCGGGCGTTGACGACGACACATTTCCACGCGTCGAGGATATTCATGCCCTCAACACCGCCTTCATTCATTACCTCAACTTCGGCGGCTACCCCGAGGTCATTTTCTCTGACCTGATCCAGTCGGACCCGGGACGGTTCATCAAGAACGATATCGTAGACAAGGTTCTACTGCGCGACCTGCCAGGCCTGTACGGCATTCAAGACGTTCAGGAGCTCAACTACCTGTTCACAACGCTGGCATACAACACCGCGCAGGAAGTCTCGCTGGAACAGATCGCGCAGCGTTCCGGCGTGGCCAAGAATACCATCAAGCGCTACATCGAGTATCTCGAGGCGGCGTTCCTGTTGAAGGTGGTTCACCGCATCGACCGTTCGGCCAAGCGCTTTCAGCGCGCCAACTTCTTCAAGGTGTACCTCACGAACCCGTCCATCCGCGCGGCATTATTTTCGCCTATCGACGCGGACGACGACGCCGTTGGGGCGCTGGCTGAAACCGGCATCTTCTCGCAGTGGTTTCACTGGACGGAGGCTCACTACTACGCGCGCTGGCAACAGGGCGAGGTCGACATCGTGGGTCTCGGTGGCCAGCAAAAGCCGCTGTGGGCAGTCGAGGTCAAGTGGAGTGACCGGTACGTCGATCATCCGTCGGAGCTACGGAGCACACTCCAATTCTGCCACGCCAATCAGCTCGACCGTGTAACTGTCACCACGCGGACACGCTCGGCCGAGCGCGTTGTGGAGGGCATTACGATCCGATTCGTCCCGGCAAGCCTGTACTGCTGGACTGTCGGGCGTAACGTCGTGCTGGGCAAGCACATGCTCGCCGCCGCTCGCATCGTGCAGCCGTGAGCCGTCGGCATCGCTGAACCGCCTTACGACGGATCGCGCGGACTGCACACGGATCATGGGCCGTGGCATGCGTGCGGCAGCACCTCATCCGCGCGAATCCGTGCGATCCGTGGCGAGTAGTTCAGCGGTCTGTCAAACGGACTGTGGCCGGCTCGCAATCACGCGCCCCTACCAGCGCACACGCCCCGCCAATCGCGCCGCGGCCGTGTCGTCGTGCGTCGGCAGATACATACTCGGCGCCGCATCCAGCAGCGCGCGCAGCTGCGCCATGGTCGCACGTGTCACGGTCTCGTCCGGACTGATCGCGTCCACCGCGTCCTCGCGCAGCGTCGCCTCGGCGTACGTCGCGTCGCCCGCCAGCACGATGCGCAGGTCGTCGCACTCGACCACCACGCTCACATGTCCCCGCGTGTGTCCCGGGGTGGGAATCACCCGGACACGCCCATCTGCGGTGATCGCCTGCGAGGCCGCGAACGGCCCGACCGGCGCGTCGACAAAGTCGTACGACCGCGGCGCGAACCCCGGCGGCAGACGATGCGGCAAGTAGCCGCGCAGCAGCGCCTCGGCACCGGTCGCGTCGGCGAGCTCCTGCGCGTGCACCCACACCGCCGCGTGGGGCGCGCGGGCGGCCAGGTCGTTGAGCCCGCCCACATGATCGGTGTGCAGGTGCGTGAGCAGCACGGCCCGCAGGTCGCCGGGCGCGACACCATGCGCCGCGAGCTGCGCGTCGATGGCGTCACCCGCATCGAGCGTGGTGCGCAGCGCGTGCGCGTAGTACGGATGCGCCGACGGATACCACTCGGGCTCCGTGGCGCGCGGCGTTTCACCGGCGTCCACCAGCAGCGGCCCGTCCGGGTGCAGCACCAGCCACGCGTGAATGGGCAGCGGCGCGGTCCACGCCGGGTCGCCGAACACCGCCTGGATGCGCGCCTCGCCGGCCCCCACCGCGCGCACCTGGCTCGGCTTGATCTGCACGCGCCCCGTCGTGAGCGGCACCACGTCGATCGTTCGTCCTGCAGCGGTCATGTAAAGGCTCCGGGCACCTGCGTGAGGTGCATGCGGTCGAGGATCGAGCGGAAACGGGGATGCCCGCGAAGTGGATCGACCAGCGCCGACACCGCAAGGTAGCTCTGCGTGTACGTCCGCTCGTCGGCGCCCTTGTCCAGCCAATCGAGGGCGGTGTCGTGGTCGCCGAGGCCGATGTGCACCTGCGCCCGGTTGTAGCCGGACATGTAGGAGCGCGTCGCCAACTGGTCCATGCGCGCCAACACGGCACGCGCATCGTCCGCGCGGCCGAGCACGCCGTACGTGCAGCCCAGCCCGCCCAGCGCGGACGGATAGTCGACGAGCTGCTCGAAGCGCTGCAGCGCCTCCTCCGGACGGTTGGCGGCCAGCAGCGAGTACCCCAGCAGCGACTGCGCGACACGAAACGACGGCTCGAGCTCGACCGCGACGCTCAGCAGATGAATCGACGCCTCGAAGTCCCGCGCGAAGTACGCGACCCACCCGACCAGCGTGCCGTAGATGGGCGAGAGCGGGTCGAGCTGCTGGGCCCGCGCGACGGCATCACGGGCCCGTTCGTGGCGCCCCTGCGCCGCGAGCATGAGCGCGTAATACGCATGCGCGAGCGAGTACTGCGGATTGAACGCCAGCGCCTGCCGGAAGCTGTCCTCGGCCGCGCGCCACTCCCACGCGAAGTGCGCCCGCGCGCACCCCAGCGCCGTGTGCGCCTCGGCCAGCGTGCTGTCGATCGTGAGCGCGCGCTCGGCCGCCGCGATGACCTTGGGGAAGGCATCGGTGGGGGCAAGGTACTCGTAGGCGCCGAAGGTGTTGAACGCATCGGCGAGCCCCACCAGCGGCATGACGTACAGCGGGTCGATCTCGAGCGCCTGCCGATAGCAGGCGAGCGCCTGCTGCAGTGCATCGCCCTGTCGTCGCCCCCACAGGTGCCGGCCCCGCAGGTAGAGCTGGTACGCCTCGACGTTCGTGGTCGTGCGCGGCACGATGGGAGTGCTCGGACGCGAGAGGTGCACGCTCAGCGCGTCCACCACGCGCGTGGCGATCTCGTTCTGCACCGCGAACAGGTCCGACGCATCGCGGTCGAACGTCTCCGTCCACAACTGGAACCCGTCGGCCGTCGAGAGCAGCGACGCACTGATGCGCACCCGATCGCCGCCCCGCTGCACCGTGCCCTCCAGCACCGACGCCACATCGAGTTCACGCCCCACCGTGCGCACGTCCACCGCGCGCCCCTTGTAGGCCAACGCGCTCGTGCGCGCGGCCACACGCAGGTGACTGAGGCGCGACAACGCCGCGCGCAGGTCCTCGGTGATGCCGTCGCACAGGAACTCCTGGTCGCGTGCGGCGCTCAGGTCGGCAAAGGGGAGCACGGCGACCGACGTGACCGGCGCGCTCGAGTCGCCACGGCGCACCGGCGCGGCCCACCGCGAGCTGGGCGGCGCTTCGCCACGGATATCGAGCTCACTGAGCACCGCCAGCGAGGCGTTGGTCGGCGTGCGCAGGTCGGCGCCGTCTCGCGTGTCGCGCTGGGCGCGGGCGTCCGCCTGCGCGTCGAGCCGCTGCACCTCGCTCCGCCGCACCGCGTCGAGCGCCGTGAGGAACGCCAGCGCACTCGGAAAGCGGTCGTCGGCGTGCTTGGCCAGCGCGCGCGCGATGACCGCGTCGAGTGCCGGCGGCACCTCCGCCCGCATCACCCGCGCGCTCGGGATGGGGTCGAGCATGTGCCGCGCCATGAGGCGCATGGGGGTGTTCCCCGTGAACGGCGGCACCCCCACCAGCATCTCGAACAGCACGCACCCCAGGCTGTACAGGTCGCTGCGTCCGTCGACGGTCGACTCCGCCGCCGACTGCTCGGGGCTCATGTACAGCGGCGAGCCGACCACGAGCCCGCTCTGCGTGATGCCCGGCGCCGTCGTGTCGCCCACCGCGCGCGCCACACCGAAGTCGGCCAGCAGCGCATGCGCACCGGAGATGAGGATGTTCTCCGGCTTCACGTCGCGGTGCACGAACCCCAGCGCGTGCGCGTGCCCCAACGCGTCGGCCACCGCGCGGGCGATGGCCATTGCCTCCGCCACCGGCAGCTCGTGCTCGCGCTCCAGCCGCTGCCGCAGCGACTCGCCCTCGATATACGGCATGGCGTAGTACAACAGCCCGCCAGCCTCGCCCGAATCGAACAGGGCCAGGATGTGCGGATGCGTCAGCCCGGCGGCAATGCGCACCTCACGCCCGAAACGCTCCACCCCCAGCGACGCCGTGAGCTCGGGGTGCATGACCTTGAGTGCCACACGACGCCCATGGCGTCGATCCTCGGCCAGGTACACGGTCGCCATGCCGCCACGCCCCAGCTCGCGCTGCACGTGGTAGCGGTCGGCCAGGGCGGCCGCGACGTGGTCGAACGGACTGGAGGGGCCGGAGGGCGTGTCGGACATGCAGGAGGGGCGGGTACAGCACCAGGCGTCCCACAAGGGGCAGCGTGTCGGGTAATATGCGGTACATGTAACGCGCCGGTAGGTGGTCGACTCCCACGCACTCCGCTCCCATGGCTTCGAGCCTGCTCGCCCTGCTCGACGACATCACGTCGTTGCTCGATGATGTTGCTACGCTCACCAAAGTCGCCGCCACCAAGACCTCGGGGGTCATGGGCGACGACCTGGCCCTCAACGCACAGCAGGTCGCAGGCTTCGCCGCCGAGCGGGAGCTGCCGGTCGTGTGGGCGGTGGCCAAGGGGAGCTTCGTCAACAAGCTGATTCTCGTGCCGGCGGCACTGGCCATCAGCGCGTTCGTGCCGGCCGCCGTGCTGCCGCTGCTCATGATCGGCGGCCTGTTCCTCTGCTACGAAGGCGTCGAGAAGCTGCTGCACAAGTGGATGCATCGCGGCGAACCGGCCGAGCCGTCGCTCGCCCACGCGATCATCGAGGAAGCGCCCGAGGCCGACATCGCCGCGCTCGAGAAGACGCGCGTGAAGGGCGCCGTCCGCACCGACTTCGTGCTGTCGGCCGAGATCATCGTCATCACCCTCGGCACGCTGGCGGGGGAGCCGCTGGTGCGGCAGGTGACGGTGCTGTCGCTCATCGGCATAGCCGCCACGGTGTTCGTGTACGGCATCGTCGCGGGCATCGTGAAGATCGACGATCTGGGGCTGCGCCTCGTACGGCGCGGCGGTGCGAGCGTGCGCGCCGGTGAGCTGCTGCTGGCGACGGCGCCGCGCCTCATGCGGGCGCTGTCGGTGCTCGGCACCGCCGCCATGTTCACCGTGGGCGGTCACATCATCGTCGAGGGGGTCCCCCCGATTCACCACGCCATCGAGGGAGTCGTGGAGTCGCTGCACGGCGCCGGCGGCGTGGTCACGTGGATCGTGTCCACGGTGCTCGACGCCGTGGTGGGTGTCGCGAGCGGGGCGCTGGTGGTGGCGGTGGTGATGGCGGGGAAGAAGCTGTTCGCGCGCACGCCGGCCGCGGCCTGAGGGAGCGACCGGCCACCGCGATCACGCCCTATCAGCCGGCCGTCGACACGCCCAGCTTCGCCAGCGCCGCCTGCACCTCGCGCCGCGTCACGCGCCGCGGTTCCTTCGTGCCGTCCACGAAGCCGGGCGTGGTGTACGTGATGCCCTGCACGGCGCCGCGCGCGTCGATCGACACCACCGCTTCGGCCACGCCATGCCGGCCGCCCTCGCCCTGCTCGACGGCAAGCACCAGCACCCACGGCGTGCCCGCGTCCCACTGCCGCGCGACGGTGTAGTGCGTGGAATCGCGACGCACGAGGGTGAGTGCGCGCGTGACCGGCACGCCGCGCTGCACGCCTTCCGCGCGCGCGGTCACGGCCACGTCCTCATGGTGATGTTCGATGGCCACGGTGAACGCCGGCGCGCCGGGCGTGGCGGGCTGGGGCGCGACGGCCGTGACGGTGAGATGCGGGGGGCCAAACAGCGCAGCGGCCACGAACGGCAGGGCGAGCGAACGCGCAACGAGTCGCATGAGACGCTCCGAAAGGGGGAGGTGCCCGGGCCGCGCAAGGCGCACGGCCGGTGACACGCTCCGTCACACACTCGGATGCCGCGTCGCGCGCGGCGGTTTAGCGCTACGTCCGATGTCGCCGCTCAGCGCGACAACGGCACGCTATCGCTTCCCGTCGCGTGTCACGACAATCGCCCCCTTGAACGAGCGCGCAGTCACGCGCCCGTGCGCGGCGCTGCCGCCACGCACGTCGCCCTGCACCGGACCCGCGCGCGTCTGCAGGTCGAGCTGCGGTACCGCCGCCGCCGGAAACGCCAGCACGATGCGTCCGCCGTGCGTCTGCACATCGGTCGTGCCGCGCCCGATGCCGCCACGCAACGTCACGTCGCCACCGATCGTCTCCACGCGCGCGTCGGCGAGGAATCGCGCGAGCGTCACCGCGCCACTGATGGTCGACACCGACGCCATGCCGCTCACGCTGTCACAGTCCACCGCGCCCTTGCCGCCGCGCACGCGCAGGTCGCCGCCCACGTCACGCACCGTCACCGGCGCATCGATGGACTCGAGGCTCGTCGTGCCGCGCGCGTTCGCGACGGTGATGCGCCCGCGCACGGCGTAGGCTTCGAGCTCCCCCTCGGTGCCGCGCACGTCGAGCACGGCGTCGATGACCTTGATCCACACCCGCGATGCGCGTGGGATCATGACCTGCCAGTCGGCCGTGGGCAGCGTGCTGTCGCGTGGCGACGCGGCTTCGACGCCCAGCTTGACGTGCGTGCGCGTGCCCCCGCCGAAGAAGCGCGCGTTGGGGCCGGTCACGCCGCGCACGTCGATCGAGTCGCGATCCCAGGTGCGCACCACGAGCTTCCCCGCCGGCACATAGATGCGCATGGTCACATCGCGCGTGGTGCGAAAGCCCGCCACCGGCCCGCCGCCGCCCAGGGGCAGCGTGGCCAGCAGCGCCAGCAATGCCGAGCGCGCACCCGGTAGCCAGTTCACGACGCCGCCTCCCGCACCTGCCGCGCGAGCTCCGCGCGGCGCGCGCGCACCGACGCCAGCCCGTCACGCAGCGTCGCATCGTCCGGCGCCGCCTCCAGCGCGGCCTCCAGCTCGGCCGCCGCCGCGTCGAGGGCCTGGAACTCCCCCTGCGCGGGTTCACCCGCCAGCCGCGCGGCGCGGCGCATGACCGGCGCCATCAGCGGTTCGTTCGCCACCGGACCGGAGTCGGCCACCACCTGCCCGGCCCCGTCGGCGAGGCGCGCGCCCACGCGCGACGCGTTGCCCGACAGCGCGTCCGACAGCGCCCCCGCGCCGGTGCCATGCACCCGCACGACCACCACGAGCACGGCGGCCGCAGCCAGCAGCGCGCTGCCGGCCCCGCCCCAGCGGCCCCACCCGCGTGCTGCCGCGCGACCACCGGGCGGCGTGGCCTGTGCCACTGCCGCCAGCGTCTCCGCACGGAGCGACGGCGGCAGCGGTGGCGCGAAGGCGGCCACAGATGCCACGGCCTCCAACGCCTCCCGCGAGCCGCGCTCGAGCACCGCCTCACAGCGGGCACAGGTCGCCGCATGCGTCTCCACGGCCTCTGCCGCGGTCTCGTCGAGCCGCCCGGCCAGATAGTCCGGCAGCGCGGCGTCGACCTCGACGCACGTCAGCGCCGCTGACGCGGGGCCTGCCCCGTGCGACCACGCGTTCGGAACATCGTTCATGGGATCCTGCCTCGGCTCTGTCATCGATCGAGCATCCCGCGCAGCAGTCGCCGCGCCCGGAAGAGGTGCGCCTTCGAGGTCCCCTCGGCGATGCCGAGGTGCGTCGCGATCTCGGCGTGCGTGAAGCCCGCCATGTCGTACAGCACGAACACGGCCCGGGCACCGTCGGGGAGTCGGGCGATGGCGCGCTCGAGGTCGAGGCGCAGTCCGACGTCCTCGCCCGCACCGCCGGCCGCCTCCAACGCCCCCACCCCCTGCCCCTTCCCCGTATCGTCGCTACGGTCGAGGTCGCCTTCGGAGGCCACGCGCGCCAACCGCCGTCGTCGCGCGCGGGCCTCCCCCAGCAGACAGTTCACCGCCACACGATGCAGCCAGGTGCCGAAGGCGCAGTCGCCGCGGAAGGTGTCGAGCTTCTCCCACGCCCGGACGAAGGCGTCCTGTACCAGCTCCGCGGCGGCGGCCCGATCGCCGGTGAGACCGACGCACACGGCGAACAACCGCGCCGCGTGCGCGTCGTACAGCGACGCGAACGCCTGCGCGTCGCCGGCCTGGGCGGCGCGCACCACCACGTCGACCGGCGGCGCGTCAGTCCGCCCGGGGGTCAGCGCTGGCGTCAGGGTCGGGGTCAGAGTTGGGGTCAGAGTCAGGGTGAGCGCACACAGGACTAGGATGCCGGTGCGACGGGCACGGTTTAAGATGAAACGCGGCCAGCCGCTCGGGCGTCCTTGATGCGCCTCGGCTGCGCCCCCGACGCGGCACCGTCCGCGTCGGTCCCGCAGTCACTCCCGCTCCCGCTGCCCCTCCCCATGGCCTCGCTCGAAGGCTACCAGCGCGTCCTCGTGACCGGTGGTGCCGGTTTCCTCGGCTCGCACCTCTGCCAGCGCCTCCTGGAAGAAGGCCACGACGTCCTCTGCGTCGACAACTTCTTCACCAGCTCGCGGCGCAACATCCAGCACCTCTTCGACTACCGGTCGTTCGAGCTGCTGCGGCACGACGTGACCATGCCGCTCTACGTCGAGGTGGACCGGATCTTCAACCTGGCCTGCCCGGCGTCGCCGGTGCACTACCAGCACGACCCGGTGCAAACCACCAAGACCAGCGTGCACGGCGCCATCAACATGCTGGGGCTCGCCAAGCGCGTCGGCGCGACCATCATGCAGGCGTCCACCAGCGAGGTGTACGGCGACCCGACGATCCATCCGCAGCCCGAGGAGTACTGGGGCAACGTGAACCCCATCGGGCTCCGGAGCTGCTACGACGAGGGCAAGCGCTGCGCGGAGACGCTGTTCTTCGACTACTACCGCCAGCACAAGCTCCCCATCAAGGTTGTGCGCATCTTCAACACGTACGGCCCGCGCATGCACGCCAACGACGGGCGCGTGGTGTCGAACTTCGTGGTGCAGGCGCTCCGTGGCGAGCCCATCACGCTGTACGGCGACGGGACGCAGACGCGTTCGTTCTGCTTCGTGAGCGACCTCATCGAGGGGTTCGTGCGCGTCATGAACACCCCGAAGGACGTCACCGGCCCCATCAACCTCGGCAACCCGACCGAGTTCACCATGGTGGAGCTGGCCAAGCTGGTGCTCGAGCTCACCGGGTCGAAGTCCGAGCTCGCCTTCCGGCCGCTCCCGGCCGACGATCCGAAGCAGCGCCAGCCCGACATCACCAAGGCCAAGGCACTGCTGGGGTGGGAACCGACCGTGCCGCTGCGCGAAGGGCTGCGGCAGACGATCGCGTTCTTCGAGGACGCGCTGTCGCGCGGCGTGAAGCCGCACGGCAGGCCGCCGCACGGACGACCGGTCAGCGCATGACCGCATCTGCGGCGCGGCGTCCGCTCCGCTTTGCGTTCCTCACGACCTTCTATCCGCCGTACAACTTCGGCGGCGACGGCATCGGCATCGAGCGACTCGCGCACGGCCTCGTGCGCGCGGGGCACGAGGTCACGGTCATCCATGACGCCGACGCCTACGAGTCGCTGGCGCCGGCACGCCCCACCGCCGGCTACCGCGAGGCGCCGGGGCTCACCTGCATCGCGCTGCGCAGCGGCCTGGGGGTGCTCTCGCCGCTGCTCACGCAGCAGTTGGGGCGCCCGGTGCTCAACGGCCCGCGCATTCGCCGGCTGCTGGCCGACGGCGGCTTCGACGTCATCAACTACCACAACGTCAGCCTCGTGGGCGGTCCCGGGCTGCTGGCCTACGGCAGCGGGATCAAGCTCTACATGGCGCACGAGCACTGGCTCGTGTGCCCCAGCCACGTGCTCTGGCGGCATGGCCGGGAGCTGTGCACCGGGCGCGAGTGCCTGCGGTGCCAGCTCTCGTACAAGCGGCCGCCCCAGTGGTGGCGCTGGACCGGTCTCCTCGACCGCCACCTCGACGAGGTGGACACGTTCATCGCCATGAGCGAGTTCAGTCGCGCCAAGCACAAGGAGTTCGGCTTCCCGCGCGACATGGCCGTGCTCCCCTACTTCCTCCCCGACGCGCCGGCGGCCACCACGGCGCCGGCCGCACCGCCGCGTCTCCACGACCGCCCGTACCACCTGTTCGTCGGCCGTCTCGAGGAGATCAAGGGCGTGCAGGACGTGCTCCCGGCCTTCGAAGGCCCCGGCGACACCGACCTCGTGGTCGTCGGCGACGGCGACTTCCGGGCAGCGCTCGAGACGCAGGCGGCGGGCAATCCGCGCGTCCGCTTCACCGGCCGCGTGGCCAGCGACGGCCTGGCGGCGTGGTACGCGCACGCGATTTCGCTCCTCGTGCCATCGCGCTGCTTCGAGACCTTCGGCATCATCCTGCTCGAGGCCTTCCGCCAGGGCACCCCGGTCATCGTGCGGCGCCTCGGTCCGCTCCCCGAACTGGTGACACGCGCCGGCGGAGGCCTCATCTTCGACGACGACGCGGGACTGCGCTCCGCCATGCACCAGCTCGAAACCGATCCGGCGCTGCGCGCCCGACTCGCCGCGCAGGGCAGGGACGCCGTCGACCGCTACTGGTCGGAGCGCGTCGTCATTCCGCAGTACCTCGATCTCGTTCGCCAGGCGGCCACGCGCCGCAACCGGCACGACCTCCTGGCCACCCTCTCCACGGACCGTCCCGCATGAAGGTCTTCATCACCGGCGGCGCCGGATTCATCGGCTCGCATCTCGCCACCCGCCTCCTCGACCGTGGCGACCAGGTGCTCATCCTCGACGACCTGTCGACGGGCGCGATGGAGAACATCGAGCACCTCATCGGACGCCCGGGCTTCAGCTACCGCATCGGCTCGGCCCTCGACCCGGCGCTGGTCAGCGAGTGCGTCGATCGCTGCGACGTGACCATCCACCTCGCCGCCGCGGTGGGCGTCAAGCTCATCGTCGAGCGTCCGGTGCACACGATCGAGACGAACGTGAAGGCCACCGAGACGGTCCTCAACGCCGCCGCGAAGAAGCAGAAGCTCGTGCTCGTCGCCAGCACCTCCGAGGTGTACGGCAAGAGCACGCGCATCCCCTTCACCGAGGACGACGACCTCCAGCTCGGTCCCACGTCGCACTCGCGGTGGGCCTATGCCTGCTCGAAGGCGCTCGACGAGTGGCTCTCGCTGGCGTACCTGCGCGAGAAGGGCGTGCCCGTCATCCTGGTGCGCTTCTTCAACACGGTCGGCCCGCGCCAGACCGGCCGCTACGGCATGGTCATCCCCACCTTCGCGCAGCAGGCACTGCGCGGCGAACCCATCACCGTGTACGGCAGCGGCACGCAGTCGCGCTGCTTCGGCCACGTGCAGGATGCCGTGGAGGCGCTGCTGCGTCTCATCGCCACGCCGGGCGCCATCGGGCAGGTGTACAACATCGGCAGCGACGAAGAAGTGACCATCATGCGCCTCGCCGAGCTCATTCGCGACGAGGCCGGGAGCTCGTCGCCCATCCAGCTCGTGCCGTACAGCGAGGCGTATCCGCCCGGCTTCGAGGACATGCACCGCCGCGTCCCCAACTGTGCGCGACTCGAGGCCACCATCGGCTTCCGCCCGCGCACCTCGCTCGCACAGATCATCCGCGACGTGGTGGCGGACCAGCGAGCGCGCACCGGCACGGCGTGACCGACGCCGCACCGCAGCACACCGCGACCACGTCCGCACCGTCGGGCGTGGCGGCGGTCGGCGCCGCGCGCACGAGCGCCGCGCTCGCGGGCGCCGCGCTGGTGTTCGCCGGACAGGCGGCGCTCCTCGCCGGCACGGTCGCCGGCAAGAACGTCGCCTATCAGCACCTGGCCCCGTGGAGCACACCGGCCGGCGCGTGGCCCCGCTGGGCGCTCGCCGTGTTCGGTGCGCAGGCGCTGCTGGTGCTGCTCACCGTGCGCGCCTGGCGGCCGCTCGCCGCGCGCGCCATCGCGTCGCTCGGCGTGGTGCGCACGCTGCTCGTCGCGGCCCTCGTGCTGGGCACGGCCGCCGCGCTCTCGCGCTCACCCGTGGCCACGCTCACCGAATCGGGCACGGCCGCCCTGCTGCAACTGCTGCAGCTCTGCACCGTGGCCGCCACGCTCGCCTCCGCACCGGCCGCCTGGCTCGCGCGCGTCGAGACGCGCGCCCATGCGCTGCTCGTGCATCCGCGCACGGTGCCGGTGGCCGCGATCGCCACCGCCGTCGTGGCCGCACTGCTCGCCACCTTTGCCTACCAGCAGCACCCGCACGTCCCCGACGAGATCGCGTACCTGTTCCAGGCTCGGTTGCTGGCCACCGGCACCATCTGGGCGCCGCAGCCGCCGGTGCCGGAGGCGTTCCCGGTGCCGTTCACGCTCGAGCTCAACGGCCGCTGGTTCTCGGCCATGCCCTCGGGGTGGCCGTTCCTGCTCACACTGGGCGTCATGGCGGGCGTGCCGTGGCTGATCAACCCGCTGCTCGGCGCGCTCAATGTGGTGCTGGTCGCGCGAACGGTGCGCGTGTGGTACAAGGACACGCGCCTCGCGACCCTCGCAGCGCTCCTGCTGGCCGTGTCGCCGTGGCACCTGTTCCTCGCGATGAGCTTCATGAGCCACACGCTCTCGCTCACGCTGGCGCTCGTGGCCACGCTGGTGCTCGCCCGCTCGTTCGACGACGACGCGCCGTGGCGCCTGCTGCTGGCGGGCGCCTGCATCGGGCTCGTGGCCTTCAACCGTCCGCTCGAAGGCGCGGCGGTGGCGCTTCTGCTCGGCTTCTGGTGCCTGCTGCGCGAGCCGGGACGCCTGCGCCTGGTACCCACCGTATGGCTGGCGCTCGGCAGCATGCTCACGGGTGCGCTCGTTCCGCTCTACAACCGCCTTCTCACCGGGTCACCCACGACGTTCCCGGTGATGCTCTACTTCGATCGCATCTACGGCGCGGGGAGCAACGCCCTGGGCTTCGGCCCCGATCGCGGCTTCGACTGGCGCGGGCTCGATCCGCTGCCCGGGCACGGCGCCGTCGACGTGGTCATCAACACGTTGCTCAACACCTTCCAGGTCAACACCGAGCTGCTCGGCTGGTCCGTCGGCTCGCTGCTGCTCACGTGGGTGCTGCTCGTCGGGCGCGCACGCACACGGCGGGACACGGCGCTGCTGGCGTCGCTCATCGTGCTGGTCGCGGTGCAGCACCTGTACTGGTTCAGCGGCGGCCCCGACTTCGGCGCACGCTACTGGTTCCTGGCCATCGTGCCGCTCGTGGCGCTCAGTGCTCGCGCCCTGCTGGCGTCCGGGTCCATGCTGTTGCCGGGCGCGGCGCTGCTCACGATCTCCACGCTCGTGGTGTTCGTGCCGTGGCGCGCGGCGGACAAGTACCACCACTATCGCGGCATGCGCCCCGACGTGCGGGCGCTCATGGCCGACACGACGTACCAGGGCGGCGTCCTGCTGCTGCGCGGACGCGCCCACCCGGATCTCGGCAGCGCCGAGGTCTACGACGACCTCCGTTTCGCGTCGTCCGCGCCCCTCGTGGCGTGGGACCGCGACCCCACGGTGCGACGCCAGCTTGCGCGGGTCTTCGGGACCCGCCGCTTCTGGATCGTCGACGGACCCTCCCTGACCGGCGACGGCTATCGCGTGGTCGCGGGGCCGTACGCGGCGCTCGACCTGCTGGCCGGGCGTGTCGCACCGGACGCTTCGGCGTCATCCGATCTCCTCCTCCCCGACGCGCCGCCGTGAGTATTGCCTACACCCCGCATGCACTCGCCGTGCGTGCGGCTCCTGTTTATCACGGCGAGTCGTGGGCGGCACGCGCGCTCGCCTACGGCCGACCCTTCATCTCACCCATGCACGAGCTGCTCACGCTCGTGCCCCCGGGATCGCGGGTATTCGATGTCGGGTGCGGGCGCGGGCTCATGCTCACGCTGCTCAGCCAGGTCGATCGCATTGCCGAAGGCGTCGGCTTCGACATCGAGCCGGGCGTGATCGCCGCCGCGGAGCGGGTGCGGCAGCGCCTGCCTGCGGCGCAGGGCGCGCGCCTCCACTTTCATCACTGCCCTGTCGGCACGCCGTGGCCCGCCGGGCCCTTCGATGTCGTGTCGATGGTGGACGTGCTGCATCACGTACCGCCCGCGGCGCAGGAGCAGGTCGTGCGTGATGCCGTGGCGCGGGTGCGTCCGGGGGGCGTGTTCATGTACAAGGACATGTGCGAGCGCCCGCGGTGGCGTGCGGCCTTCAATCGGCTGCACGACCTGCTCGTCGTGCAGCAGTGGATCCACTATCGGCCGGTCGTGCAGGTCGAGCAGTGGGTGCGCGACGCGGGGTTCACGCTCGAGTTCTCGCGCAACGAGAACATCTGGTGGTACGGCCACGAGCTGCGCGTCTTCCGCCGCGGCTGACGCACGGCCCGGAACGCACGGCCCAGAACGTAGAACACTGAACGCACGGCGCAGAACCCTCAACCGAGAGGACACACGACGCGATGTCGTCGATCCTACGGCGTGCGTTGTGCGTTGTGAGTCCTAGGTTCTGTGTTGTGCGTTGTGTGTTGGCTCTGACGCACCCATTCGCCACCACACCAGCCACGCCACGAACGCCACCGCGCCCACCAAGATCACGCCCAGCGGCTGCGCGCCGGCGCCGGTGAGCCACGGCGCATAGGCGGCGGCCGTACGCCGCAGGACGAGCAGCATGGGCAGCGTGGGCCCCTGCCGGAGCGTGAGCGTCACCGCTTCCACCACGTTCTCGCGCGTCATCGACACCGCGGCGGACACGAACAGGCTGCACGACACCAGCACGCGCGCCGTCCACCGGGACACGGCGCCCAGGCGGCAATCGCCATGCAGCACCGGCACACACAGCAGGAACAGCAGCGGCACCAGCGGCACCATGTAGCGCACGCCGGTATTGAACTGCATGTACGAGAAGAGGTTCGCCGCGCTGAACAGCCAGAGCGCCAGCGCGACGCCCCACGTCGCCCGCACCGTGCCGCGCGACAGCCACAGCGGACGACGCCACGATCCCACGACCGCGAGCACCAGGAACGGACAGAAGGCGAAGAGCCCGTACGCCGTACCGAAGCTGTTTTGCCAGAGCAGGTCGGGGGTGGGCCACGTCATGCCGTTCCACCCCAGCACGCTGTATTGGGTGGGCGGCATGTAGCGCTGCGCCGGATACCAGGGCGACCCGAACGCCGCCTGCTGATACAGCAGCAGCGCGAGCACACCCGGCACGCTCCCCGCCACAGTGAGGGCGCCACGCACGATCGCCGCGCGCAGGCCGCCCGCCTGCCAGCCGTCCACCAGTGCCCACACGCCAAAGGCGATCGCGAGCGGCGCTGCACTGTAGTCGAGGAGCATGCCGAGGCCGAGCAGCAACCCCACGGCGAACCAGCGTCGGTCACGGTCAGCGGCGGTGGGTGACTGCCCGCGCCACGTGAGCAGCGCCCACATGCCCAGCACCGCGTGCGTGAGCAGCAGGTTCTGGTTGAGGAAGGCCGTGCGGAAGAGCACCGGCGTGCCCAGCGCGTAGAGCAAGCCGAGTCGCTCGGCGGTGCGCGCATCCCCGGTGAGTGCGGTGAGCCAGCGCATGACCAGCACGGCACTCAGCGCCGTGAGCGGCGCCATGAGCCCGAGCTGTGTGAGGAAGGCGGCGAGCGCGAGGTGCACGTCGAGCCCCTTCGCACGCATCGCGTTCATGAAGCGCGTGCGGTTGGGGCGGGGATCGTCGTAGGTCGTGGGCGGCTTGGGAGCGCGCAGCTGCGGCTTCCACGCGTACAGCGCCGCCAGCCCCGGTCGTGCCACCACCAGCGGCACCGCGCCCAGGAACGACGCGCCCGGGTTACTGTTGATGTACCCGCCGCGCCCCGCGATGGTGAACAGGTCGGGGTGCAGCTCCACGTACTCGTCCACCCGCACCGTCGCGTGCTCGGCCACCGCGAGCGCGAGATACGTCTCGCGCACCACGTTCGACGTGAGCAGCGACGCGGCGACGAGGTACACCACCGCGAACAGCCGCACACCGGGCACCTGCCACCAGCGTCTCACCATCACCACGCCACCGCCGCCCGCATGCGTGCGGTCACGCCGTCACACCGGGCACGCGGTAGATGAGCCATGCGCTGTACGCGATCCACAGCAGCACCGTGAGTTGCAGCGGCCGGTCCTCGACGATGGCATCGGTGGGCGTGCCCTGCGCATGCTGGTGCACGAGGTACAGGTACCGGAACACGCCGAAGAGCACGAAGATCGTGCCGTAGCTCAACTGCTCATTGCCCAGCCGACGCGCGGCTTCGGAGTTGAGCGTGTACATGAGGTACGCGACGATCGTGACCGCCAGCAGGATCGACGAGATCTGGTCGAGCAACGGGGCACTGTAGTGCGCCAGCACGCCGCGGTGCGAGGCCGCGTCGGTGCCCAGCACCGCCAACTCATGGCGCCGCTTCGCGAAGCCCAGGTAGAGCGACAGCAGCCCGCCGCAGGTGAGCAGCCACACCGACGAGTGCACGCCCACCGCCGCCGCCCCCGTGAGCAGCCGCATGATGAAGAAGATCGCGATGCAGAACACGTCGAGCAGCACGATCTGCTTCCAGCCGAACGTGTACGCGAGGTTGAGCGCGAAGTAGCCGGCGATCCACGCGGCCACGGCTGGACGAATGCTCCACCCGAGCGCCAGCGCGCCCACGGCGCACGCGCCTGCCGTTGCCAGGGCCACGGCCACCGGCACCTGCCCCGACGCCACCGGCCGATGCCGCTTGGTCGGGTGCAGCCGGTCCTCCTCGGCGTCGCGCACATCGTTGAGCGCGTACACCGCGCTGGCCGCGAGGCAAAAGGCGGCGAAGGCGCCGAGTGCGGCAAGCACCATCGCCGGCTCGGTCGCGCGGCCGGAGAAGAGCAGCGGCGCGAGCACGAAGGCGTTCTTGAGCCACTGGCTGGGGCGCAGGAGCTTGACGTACGCCGTCACGAGGCGCGTCCGGGGCGAAACACGGGGCGAGACATGACCGGAGGATGCACGACCGACGACGGCTGAGCCAGTCGTCTCGTCACGCCGCAGGTCCGGTCAACGGTACGACCTCACGCGCCTTCCCCCCCTCTCCCCTTCATCCTGCCCCCTGCCCCCGGATCCTACCGCGCAAACACCGTCACCACCCCCGCCGCGGGCAGCGTCACACGCAGCGCACCAGCCGCATCGGCCGTGACATCCGCCAGCGCTTGGCCCGTGGCTGCCGCGGTGGTCATGTGCACGCCGTACCGCCCGGGGCGCAGCCCCCGCACCACGACGGCACCGGCCGCCGGCGTCTGCACGACCGTGACGAAGCCCGTGCGCGGGTGCACGAAGGCCGTGACGCGCGCGGACTCCGCCCCGACTGACGACATCCCTCCGGTCGACGCACTGTCCGCCACCGTCGCGCCCACCCGCACCGCGCCGCGTCGCACATAGCGGAAGTACTGCCGCAGATACCGGGTGCGGTCGCCCATCACGGGGCGCCCGTCCTGCCAGGCGAAGTAGTGCCCGCCGTTGTCCTTGCCGGGAAAGGCCAGCGTGTACTGCTGCCACGCCGACACGTTCCCCTTCGTGAGGTCGTCGTGCAGCGTGCGGACGTCGGCGCCGATGAGCTCCGTCATGGCCGTGCGCACCCCGAGCTGCGACGCGCGCTGCGCGATGGCGGTGAGCGTCGCATCCGACACGCCGCCGTACCGATGATACGACAGCTCGGTGAGCAGCCCTGCCGCCCCCGGCACGCGCAGCAGGTCGTCCACGAACGGCACGGCCGCGTCCATGCGCTTGGTGCTGGGCCCGATGAACGCCGGCGTGAACCCCGCCGCGCGCAATCGCGACGACACCGCGACGAGCGCCCCGCCAAGCCGCGTGCCCGTGTAGGGCGTGCCGTTGTCCGGCTCGAGCATCAGCTCCACCGCATCGGGCACCCAGCCCACGCGCCGCTGCAGGTGCTGAAACAGCGCCAGCACGAACTCGGCGTACTCCGCCGGATCCTGGTGCACATAGCCGGCGGGGCGGTCGCCCACGAAGGCCACGAGACACACACTCACGTACAGCGACTCGCCACGCGCCGCCCACCGCTCCCGCATGGGGCCCACGAGCAGCGCGACCTTGCGATCGATCTCGCTGAACTGGAAGCCCGCAGTGTCGATGACCTGCGGGTCGGCGTTGTCGTTGACGGTCTGGTAGCGAACCTTCCGCCACTGCTCGTAGTCGCGTCCCTGCAGCCGTGCATGCCAGTCGACGGGGTTCTCGACCCCGGCGCGCAGCTCGAGCCGCACCCGATCGATGCCGAGGTCGACAAGGCTGTCGACGAGCGCCGCATGCGGCCAGCTCGCGAATCCCGCCTCGTCCTGGCCGAACTGCGAGCTCCCTTCCCACCCCTGCATCGTCTGGAAGCGCGCCGTCGAGTCGACGGTGACCGTCAGCGCGACGGGCGCATGCGGCGCCTCCACGCGCGTGGTGCAGGCGGCCGCCAGTGCCACACACCACAGCGTGCGTCCCAACGCACGCACCAGCGACGTCGTGGTCATCCGCCCGCAGCGCACTGGGTGAGCGCGGCAACCGGCACGCGATGCACCGCGCCCTTGCGGTCCACCGCCAGGAGGTCGTTGCCGGCGCGCACCGGGCCCGCGCGGTCGAAGCCCTCGGAGAGCTTCACGCGACAGCGCACGGCGCCCGTCACGAGACTGCGTGAGACGATCGACCCGTCGCGCATCGCGTGCACCGCGAGGCTGTCCACCAGCAGCAGCGGCCCGCGCGAACCGCCGCCGGTGGTGCGCCACTGTTCCACGCCCGTGCGCGCGTCGAAGCCGGCGAGCGTATCCTGCTGCGGATAGATGATCACCCCGCGCGCGCCCTGCACCACCGCGGTCCCCGACGGGTGTCCGCCAATGGGCTTGGTGTCGACGTGCATGGGCCCCGCCCACAGCAACGCGCCGTCGGCCAGACGCATGGCCCACAGCCGCTGGCCGAGTGGCAGGAAGCGCGGGCGCAGCAGACTGCGAAGCGCCGTGTTGCGCATCGAATCGGGGAGCGCGCGGAACTCGCCAAGCGAGAGGCCCGGAAACACCACCGAGCCGGCAGCATACACCACCCCGTCCACCACCGTCGGTGCGTAGTGCCCCATGAGAATCGTGTGCGGAAAGGTGCGACACCACAGCCGCGTCAGCGACGCCAGCTGCACCGCACAGACGTCGCGTGAGTCGAGCGTGATGATGGCCGTGTCGCCCACCATCGCCGGCGGCCCCATGATCACGCCGCCGGGCAGGGAGTCCTCGGCCAGCAGTGCGCCATCGACGAGCCGCCGCTTCCTCAGGCGCCCCGACGCACTCACATAAACGAGCGCATCACCCGTCACGAGCGGCGACGTCATGACCGACGTTTCGTCGAACACCGTCCAGAGCGGCGCGCCCGTGGCCGCGGCGTACGCCACCACCCCCGACGGCGCCTGCCCCGCGAACGAATTCGCGTTGTCGCCAAAGCCCACGACGATCACGCGCCCATCGCTCACCGGGTCCTGATGCACCCAGTTGGGCAGGCGGCGGCGCCAGCGCAGCGCACCGGTGCGCCGGTCGAAGGCCGCCAGCTCGCCGTTGCCGTGCGTGCCCACCACCAGCAGGTCGCCGATGAGGCTTGCCGACGCGCGCACTTCGCCTTCGATGCGCGCGGGCCACGTCGCGGCCGTCGGCACGCTGTCGCTGTGCAGGGCGGTGTGGGCCGCGTCGCCACGATACTGCGGCCACGCGAGACCAACCGACGGCGGCAGTGCCGTGACCGGCGTCGCCTCGGCCGGCAGGCGAGTCACCGTCGAGTACACCGGTGTCGGCGGTGGCGTGCGCCCCGCGCACGGCAGCAACTCCTGTGTCTCGTTCTTGCCGCGGGTGGGCAGGTCGTGCCCGTCGTGTGCGGACACCGGCTGCGGCAGCTCGGCGCAACGCACCACCGTGTCGGCGCGCGCCCATACCCACACCGTGTCACCGCCCCCCCGCTCGATGGCCACCTGCACACTGTCGGGAAACAGCCACGACGCCGGGATGGACAGCGAGTCCGCGTGCGCGGCCGGCAGCGGTGCACCGTCGGTGCCGCGCAGCCAGTCGAGACGGTGCATGATGACGCGCGCGGCAAACTCGGCGCGCTCGGCAGGCTTCATGGTGCGCTGCACCGCCGCCCAGTCGCCCGCCACCGCCGGTGGCCACCGATAGCCGGGGTCACGCCCCGCGCGCAGGTACACGAACAGCGCCAGGACGCACGCGACGCCCAACGCCACGAGGCGTCCGATGGCGCGCCCGAAGGCGCCGCGGGCACCGCGCGCGAAGGCCAGGGCGAGCAGCGCCACCAGTGCGGCACCGCCATACAAGGCACCCTTCGCCCCCGTGCTCGACGGCCACTCGTGGAACTCGTTCGGCACGGCGCGCGCAATCAGCCACCCGGCCAGCGCCGCGACGGCCAGCAGGATCACGACATCGAGCAGGGTGCCAGGAACACGGCGGCGTTCAGCCATCGGTTGTCAGACGGAGAGTCGAAGAAGGGGCGGTGCCGGAATATCGCGCATTCCCGCACTGCGTGAGGAGCGCCAGCGGCACTGCATGCACGCCGCCCCGCACGTCGCCCACATACAGCATGCCCCCCGACAGCGCGGGCCCCGCGCGGTCGAAGCCCGCCGGCATCTCCACGCGACAGCGCAGCGCACCCGTCTGTACGTCACGCGACTCGATCGACCCGTCGCGCCCCGCATGGATCAGCAGGCCATGGTACAGCAGCGGCGGGCCCCGCGTGCCGTGCCCAGGCACCACCCAGCGGGTCGCACCGGTGCGCACATCGAACCCGACGAGAGAATCTTGTGCGGGATAGATGATCGCGCCCACATCGCCTGCGATCACCGCCGTGCCCGCAGGGTGCCCCCCCACTTCACGCGCCCCCGCGCGCAGCGGGCCATCCCACATCGGCGCACCGTCGTGCAGCCGTATGGCATGCAACCGCTGGGCCGCCGCGAAGAAGCGCGGTGACACGAACGCCTCGGCCGCACGCACGAGCCACGCCATCGGCATCGCTCGCAGCTCCTGCCACCCGAGCGCCTGCACCACCTGCGAACTCGCGGCGTACACCACGCCCTCGTGCACGGTGGGTGCATAGTGCCCCATCATGAATGCCTTGGGCACGTCGCGACACCAGCGTACGGTGAGCGCCGGCAACTGCACCGCGCACACGATCGACGGGTCGAGCGACACGACCAGCGTGTCGCCCACCAGCACCGGTGGCGCCATGATCACACCGCCGGGGAGTTGCCGAGACCCGAGCAGTGCCCCCGTCGCGAGGTCGCGTCGACGCAGCAGCCCGGACGCCGTCGCATACACGACGGCGCCGTCGACGATGACGGGCGACGTCATCACCGAGCTTTCGTCGAACACCGTCCACGCGCGTACCCCGCTGCGCAGTCCGTACGCCGCCACCCCCGCCGGCAGGCGGCCGGTGAACGAGGCGTGATTGTCGCCGAACCCCACCACCACCAGCGCACCGTCGGACACGGCGTCCTGATGGACCCAGTTCGGGAGTCGGTGACTCCACAGACGACGTCCATCGTCCGCATCGAAGGCCGCCAGCGTGCCGGTACCGTGCGCCCCCACGACCACCGTGCCTGCGGCCACGCTCGGCGAGCTGCGCACTTCACCGCTGATGCGCGCGCGCCACCGCGCGACCACGCGGGTCGTCGCCTCGACACGCGCGAGTTCAGCGTCGTGCGCGCCGTCGTGACGGTACTGCGGCCACGCCTGCAGCGAATCGGCGACGCCGTCGCCGGCCGCGTCGACCCGATCGAGCTGCTGCGCGTGGATCGGGAACACCTCGTCGCCGCGCGCCGGCAGCGCGAACTGCGACATCGGCGGCGCCGCGCGTCCCTCACACGGCACAAACTCCGTACCCGGATTCGTTCCCCGCCGCTTGTGATGCGGCTCGGCGAGCTGCGGCCGTTCGGCGCAGCGCACGCTGTCGTCGGGGGTGCGCGTCCACACGCGCATGCTGTCGAGGCCTCCCCGCTCCACCGCAACCTGCACATCCGGCGGGAACGGCCATGCGGCCGGAATCGTGAGCGGGGCGTCGGCCGGCAGTTCGCTCAGCCGATGCATCGCCACCCGCGCCGCCCACTCCGCCCGCTGCGCCGAGGGCAGGCGCGGCACCTCCTGCATCGGCTGCCGCGTCACGACCGGCGGCCACATCCAGCCCACGCGTTGCGACACGCGACCGATCGCCATCGCGGCCAGCACCACCGCGCCGGCCCCCGCGGCGACACGCAATACCGGCCGCAGCACCCTGCGAACGGCGCGCGGCGCGAGGGCTCCCACGGTCAGCGTCGCCAGCAGCAAAGCCGCCACGCGCCCGTACACGAAGAGCTGGTCGGCGCGCTGCCACGGCCAGTCCGTGGTCTGGCGTGGCACGGGGCGGAACATCAGATAGCCCGCCGCGAGCACGATGACGGCGCCGATGAGCGCCTCGGGCCACCACGCGGCGGCCCGTCGGCGCGCGTCCGCGGGGCGCAGCGTCGCCCCCGGGGACTCCGGCACTGGAAAGGTCATGGTTCCTGGATCGTCTGGAGGGAGACGTTCGGCCTCACGTGCAGCGCCCGGCCAGACGGCCAGGCGCCCACGGCACACGGCGCGGGAACCGTTGTGTCGCGAGTGTGTCTGCGATTGTCTTTGGTCGTCTGCAAGTCCCGAACCTTTCGCCCTGCCCTGCATGCCCATCGGCGACGCCGCCCTCACCTGCCTGCCCTCATGACCACGCGTCACGCACGCGATCCGCTGCGCATCGCGGCGCTGGGGGCTGCCGCCGTTGCGCTGCTGCTGCCGCCCGCGTGGCTGGCCACACGGGCCGGGCACAGCGATCCGACCGCGCTCACGACGGGCTTCTGGTTGCTCAAGGGGATGGTCCTGCTGTCCGCCGTGGGCGCCTACATGTTGGCAATGTGGCTCCCGGCGTCGGTGACCGACGACACTGGACTGGGACGAGTCACGCGGGATGTCCCACCCGGCGACCGTGTCGGCACGCTGCCGCTCGTCCTGCTGCTCGCGGTGGGCCTGGCACTCCGGCTCCCGGCGCTGGGAGAGGGGCTCTGGTTCGACGAGATCCAGACCCAGCTCGAGTACGTGCGGCTGCCGTGGGGCCAGCTCCTCACCACCTTCGACAGCACCAACCAGCACCTCCTCTTCTCCGCCGCGGCGCGCCTCACGCAGCAGATCGGCGGGGAGTCGGCCAGCACGCTGCGCCTGCCGGCGGTGCTGTTCGGCGTGGCCAGCCTGTGGGCCGCGCTGGTGTTTGGCCGGCGATGGATGCCCGCCCGTCAGGCCTGGTGGGCGGCCGCCCTGCTGACCGTGGCCTACCACCACATCTGGTTCTCCCAGAACGCCCGCGGCTACACGTCGCTACTGCTCTGGACGGTCGTGTCCAGCATCGCCTTCCTCGATCTGCTGCGCGGCACCAGCCGCCCGCGCCGGGCCGTGGTGCTGTACAGCATTTCCATGGCACTGGCGCTTCTCACGCATCTTACTGGCGCCACAGTGGCGCTTGCACATGGCCTCGCGTGGCTCTGGCGCTGGAGACACCTCCCGGCCGGCAAAGCGCGGTGGGCCCCGCTGGCGGCGCTGGTCGGCGCCGGCCTGCTCACCGCGACCTGCTACGCCCCCATCGTGCCCCAGGTGCTCCAGGCGGTGGGCAAGAGTGGCGTGTCCAACGTGCCCGTGGAGTGGCAGAACCCGCTCTGGTTCCTGGCCGAAACCGTCCGTGGGCTGGCGCGCGCCCTGCCGGGTGGCGTGGTCGCGGTGGCCGTGGCCGGCGCCGTGGGCGCGCTCGGGGTGATCGTCTCCTGGCAGCGCGACCGCATTGCCACCGTGCTCATGATCCTGCCGCTGGCCATCATGGCGGCCATGGTGTTGGCCACCGGCCACAACCTGTGGCCTCGCTTCTTCTTCTTCGGCGCCGCGTTCCTGGTGCAGCTCGCGGTGCACGGCGGCTTCGGCATTCTCGACCTTGTCGCGCGGCTCAAGCCCGCACTCGGCGGCGGGCTCGTCCGTATTGGAGACGGCGTGCTGGCGCTGGCCGTGCTCGGCAGCCTGGCCATCGCCCCCAGGGCCTGGGGTCCCAAGCAGGACTTCGAGGCGGCGGTGGCCTACGTCGAGTCGCACCGCGCGCCCGGCGACGCCGTCGTGCTCACCGACCTCACGCGCTACCCCGTGCAGACCTGGCTCGGCCGCGACTGGCCCGGCGCCGCCACCGGCGAGGAGCTCGCCGCCGCAGAGAGCCCGAGCGGCAGCACGTGGGTGCTCTACACCTTCCCCATCCGGCTGTCCGCGACTTTCCCGACGCTCTGGGAACGGCTGCAGCGCGACTATGAACAGGCCACCGTCATTCCCGGCACGGTGGGTGACGGCGCCATCGTGATCGTGCGGCGAGAGCATTGACTCCCGTCCCCCGGCGCCGTCCTCACGGCCCAGGGCTCACGGCCCCCGGCCCAGCCCCGCGAGGCCCACGGCTCACGGCGCCGACCGTGCCGTGTCGTGAGCCATGGGCTCTGAGTTTTCAGCTGTGGGCCGTGAGCCGGGAGCCGGGAGCCGGGAGCCGTGAGCCGGGAGCCGTGAGCCGGGAGCCGGGAGCCGTGAGCCGCGAGGACTCTGGGCCGGGGGGCGTACCCAACGTACCAGCATCGTGACGCTGCTTCCGCCGTGGGCGTCTCTATAGGTCACCCAGTAGCTTGGGTCCGAGCCTCTGGGGTCAGAACAATTGTTCTGACCCCGACCCGCTCCCACACTGCCGCTGTTCTGCTCCCCCGCTCCCGCCCCACCCCGCCCCCGTGATCGAACCGCTCAACGAAACGCTCGCGCCGCGCCCCACTGCCAAGGCAGTGACGGTGGTCGTGCCCGCCTTCAACGAGGCCGCGCACATCGCCGAGGAGATGCGCGTCCTCGATGCCGCGATGCAGAAGACCGGGTGGGAGTACGAGTTGCTCATCATCGACGACGGCAGCACCGACGGCACCGCCGACGCCGCGTCGAACGCCGGCTTTCGCGTGCTGCAGCGCCGCCAGAACCGCGGCTACGGCGCCGCGCTCAAGGCGGGCACGCGCAACGCGAAGTATCCGTGGATCCTCATCACCGACGCCGACGGCACGTACCCCGTCGAGTCCATCCCCGAGCTGCTCGCCCTCACCGAGCACAACGACATGGTGGTGGGCGCCCGCATCGGCAACACGGTGAAGATCCCGCTCATCCGCCGCCCCGCGAAGGCGTTCCTGCGCTGGCTCGCCAGCTACCTGGCCGAGCGGCCGCTGCCGGACATCAACTCCGGCATGCGCGTCATGCATCGCACGCTCATCGAGAAGTACGAGCACCTGCTCCCCGACGGCTTCTCGTTCACGACCACCATCACGCTCGCGACGGCGTGCAACAAGCACCCCGTCGTATACCACCCGATCGACTATCACGCCCGCCTGGGCAACAGCAAGATCCGCGCGAAGCACGCCATCGACTTCACGCTGCTCATCCTGCGCATCATCATCGTCTTCAATCCGCTCAAGGTGTTCGTGCCGCTGGGCTTCTTCCTGGGCGTCGTCGGCATCGGGAAGTTCGTGTACGACATCTTCCGCGACAATCTCTCCGAGAGCGCCGTGCTCGGCATCCTCGGCGCGTCGCTCATGTGGGCGGTGGGCATGCTGGCCGACCAGAACGCGCGGCTCAGCAACAAGAAAGAACCCGTCCAGCGGTGATGCGCGCGCGCAGGGCGCTGGTGCCGGCGCCATGAAGCGCTGGCTGCGCGTGTTCGTGAGCGTCGGCCTGCTGGCGCTCATCGTCTGGTTCATCCCGTGGGATGTCGCACGCGAGGCGCTCTCGCGCGTGCGCCTGTCGCAGTGGGTGGTCGTGCTCACGGGGTTCGTGGCCGGCCACCTCGTGAGCGTCTTCAAGTGGCGGCACTTCGTGCGCGCCGGCGGCGGCGACCTGTCCGTGCGCGACGCCGCGCAGTGCTACAGCGCGGGGCTCTTCGCCAATCTCTGCCTGCCGAGCCTCGCCGGCGGCGACGTGTTGCGCCTCGTCATGGCCGGGCGCGTCATCGGGCGGCCCGCGGCCGCGCTCCTCGGCGGCGTGCTCGATCGCCTCACCGACATGATCGCCATGGCGCTGCTGTCGGGCGCGGGCGCGCTGCTGGTGGGGGTGCGCAGCACGGGGCCGTTCATGCAGGCCGTCACCTTCACGCTGCTCGCCGGCATCGTCGGTGCGGCCGGTGGCCTCGTGGTCATCGGTCGCGTACCGCTCGCGAAGTGGCCGCGCAAGCTGCGGCGCCCCATTGCCAAGCTGCTCGTCGGGTTGCGTCAGCTCCGCACGCGTCCCGCCGTCGCCGTCGAAGGTCTGGTGTTGTCACTCAGCATCCAGGGCTTCTTCGTGTGGCTCAACATGTACCTCGGCACCGCGCTCGGGGTGGAGCAACCGTTTGGCGTATGGCTGCTGGTGTGGCCGCTCGCCAAGGTGGTGAGCTTGCTGCCCATCTCGCTTGGCGGGCTCGCCGTGCGCGAAGCCAGCCTCGCCGCGCTGCTCGCGCCCTTCGGCGTGCCGCTCGCGCTCGGCGTCACCGTGAGCCTGTTGTGGCAGTCGGTGCTCATCGGCGGCGGCCTGCTGGGCGGCCTCGCGTGGTTCGTGCTGTCGAAGCTGCGCCCCATCCCCGCGCCGCCGCTGTTCGCCAGCCGCACCCGCTGAAGCACGCGTCGCTCTGCCGTCTGATATCCGTGACGACGCCGCTCAGACTTCCGACCTCTGATGAAGTCTGGTCTCTGACCTCTATACCTCGTCTGCCCTCTGATGTCTGAATCCGCGAAGTCCGATCTCCCCCACATCATCGTCCTCGGCGCCGGCCCCGCCGGCGTCGGCGCCGCGTACCGCCTGCGCCTGCAAGGCAAGGCGCGTGTCACGCTGCTCGAGCAGGCGCCGAGCGCGGGTGGCAACAGCGGCAGCTTCACGTGGCGCGATCACATCTGCGACTTCGGCAGTCATCGCCTGCACCCGGCCAGCGACGCCGAGTTGCTGCGTGACATCGGCACGTTGCTGGGCCCCGACCTGCTCGACCGGCCGCGCCACGGGCGCATCTTCCTGCGCGGACGGTGGATTCACTTCCCGCTCAAGCCCGTCGACCTGCTGCTGCGCCTCGACCCCGCGTTCGGCATGGGGGCGTTCAAGGACATGCTGTTCCGCGATCGCACCGTGCGCGAGGACAACTTCGCGAACGTGCTGCGCGCGACGCTCGGCCCCACCATCTGCGACAACTTCTACTTCCCGTACGCGCGCAAGATCTGGGGCGAGGATCCCACGACGCTGAGCGGCATCCAGGCGCGCAAGCGCGTCGCGGCGGCCAGCTTCGGCAAGCTCATTCGCAAGGTCATGAACGCCGTGCCCGGCTTCAAGCCGGCGGGCGCGGGTCGCTTCTTCTATCCCAAGCAGGGGTTCGGGCAGATCGCGCAGGCCTATGCCGGCAAGGCCGCGTCGCTTGGCGCCGATGTGCGCTACGGCACGCGCGTCACGTCGCTCGCCATGCCCGTCGCCAACGGCGACCCGTGGCGCGTGCGCGTGACCAGGGGTGACGTGGAGGAGGAGCTCACCGCCGACCATGTGTGGAGCACGCTCCCCATCTCGCTGGTCGCGAAGTTCCTCGGCGACGCCACGCCCCAGCGCGTGCGCGATGCTGCCGCGACCATTCGCTATCGCGCCATGCTGCTGGTGTATGTGGAGCTGCCCGTGGCGCAGTTCACCGAGTTCGACGCGCACTACCTGCCCGGCAGCGACGTGCGCATCACGCGGCTCAGCGAGCCCAAGAACTACGCCGCGCGCAGCGAGCCCCAGGGGCGCACCGTGCTGTGCGCCGAGCTGCCCACCAGCACCACCAGCGCCGAGTGGACGATGAGCGAGGAGGAGCTCGGCCAGCTCGTGTGCCGCGACCTCGCGACGTGCGGCCTCCCCGTGCCCGCCGCGCCCACCGCCGTGACCGTGCGCCGCCTGGCGCAGGCGTACCCCATTTACGACCAAGGGTACGAGGTGCCGTTCGGCGTGCTCGACGCGTGGGCGGACACGCTGCCGCGGTTCCTCACCTACGGCCGCCAGGGGCTCTTCGCGCACGACAACACGCACCACGCACTGGCCATGGCCTACGCCGCCGAGCGGTGCTTCGAGGGGGGCGTGTTCAACGAGCGGCGGTGGAGCGAGTACCGCGCGGAGTTCGCGCGGCATGTGGTGGAGGATTGACGGAGGGCAGCACGTCAGCGCACCTCGCCCCACGACTCCGATCCCAGCGGAAGCGCGTTCAGCTCAGCCCTCGCATCACGCCACGACGGATAGTGCTCATCGAGGAGTGCAACAAACTGTTGGCTGTGCGTCGGAGCGATCAGGTGCGCCATTTCATGCACTATCACATACTCCAGCAGGTCTTTCGGTTTCTTGACCAGCTCGGTGTTGAGCCGAATATGTGACGCGGCAGGATTGCAGCTCCCCCACTTGGTCTTCATGCGCTGCAGGAAGTATCCGCGCACAGCTACGCCAAGGCGCGGCTCCCAGGCGCGAATCAGCGGCGGAACGGCGGCGTGCAGCAAGGCCTTGTGCCAGTGATGCATCACGCGCGCGCGCGTCGCGCGGTCGCTTCCCGGGCGCACCGTGAGCACGATCCGCCGATGATCCATCGTCACCGTCGGCTTGTTGTCGTGCTCCAGCACGCGGAGCAGGTAGCGCTTGCCCCAGACGTAGTGGCTCTCGCGCGTGACGTACTGCCGCGGCGTCTCGCGTGCCTGGCCGTGCAACCGGGCTTGCTGATCGCGGATCCAGTGCAGTTTCGATACCGTGTACGCGCGTGCAACGTCCAGACGCGTGCCCGTCGGAGCCA
The DNA here is from genome assembly GCA_020161135.1 of Gemmatimonadota bacterium. Lineage (GTDB taxonomy): Bacteria > Gemmatimonadota > Gemmatimonadetes > Gemmatimonadales > Gemmatimonadaceae > Gemmatimonas. The sequence continues at coordinate 627,416 of JAIUOB010000001.1, forward strand.
CCAGCGTGACGCGCCCATCTGGCGGATGCACTGACAGGTGCACGTGCTTGACAGCCTTTCGCATGACGGAAACGACCACCTCGCCGACACGAATCGTAACGGTCATGAATAGCCCGGTTGTTGCTTCAGCAATTCGAACAGGGCCATGGTTGCCTCGCGATTCCGTCCAAGCAGCGGGAAGAGCGCGTTGAGCACCTGCGCCTCACGCGCCTGATCGCCCTTCCACCCTGCCGGCGCCTGTTCCCGCATCACGCGATCGACAGCAAGCGCAAGCTCCACCATCGGGTCGCCGTACTCCGGGCGCGACTCTGCGACGCGGGACGCGCCCTCACGCGCCGCGCCGAGGATGCGCGGCAGGTTGTGGTAGACCACCAGAGCTTCGTGCTTGCCGTGCAGCGCAGCGGGCACGCCTGCTCCCGGGAGCCTGGCGGCGAGTTGCTTCGCCAACACCTCCGCCTCACGCAGAAACGCCTCATAGGCGGCCACATCCGAACGATCCCGCTGGATCAGGTCGGTCAGCAGCGTCGACATCTGCTCGTAGAACTGCGGATTGGTGAGCCGCTCGCGCACGAGCGTCTTGCGGACGTTGTTGATGATGCCTTCGGCAATCATGTTGCGCGACAACTTGCCCGTGTTGTTGAGCCGCTTCGCGATGGCATCGTGAATACCGGACGTCACGATCAGCTCGACCAACGAGACGTCGCCGAGCTGACCGAGTGCCTCCGCCGCATCGGCCTGGATGTAGGTGTTGAGGAGGTGGCGCATGTCCGCCTCGTACGGCTTGATATCCAGTTCCTCGCCGGCATGCCTCTTGATGGCGGCCCGGAACTCCGCCTGCAGTTCCACCTCGCGGCGCAGCGCGGCCGCCTCCGCCTCTGTGTAGCCGGCCTCGGCCAGATGCTGCGCAAGGGACGAGTACGCCCGCGCCAGCATGGCGACGGCCTTGTAGTACGACACGCGCAGCGGCTCAGTATCGCTCAACGCCGAGGGGTTGGCAGCATGGCCGCAGAAGCAGGACAGGTACTGCTCGAGGTCACGCGGCGGTGCGACAGGCTCGCAGAGATACCGCAGGGCCTCGCGGGCGTGCTCCAACTGCTTTCGGCCCTCGACGAGCCACTCCTTCAGATGAACGTTGCTCTCCCCAGCGCCCGCCTCGTCGACATCGAGTGCATCGGAGCTGTAGACCGCGATCGCCTCCTGCACGCTGCCGAACAACGCCTTGAAGTCGACGATGTAGCCGTAGTCCTTGTCGATGCCGTCGAGCCGGTTCGTCCGACAGATTGCCTGGAACAGGCTGTGATCGCGCAGCTCGTTGTCGAGGTAGATGTACGTGCAACTCGGTGCATCGAATCCGGTGAGCAGTTTGCTCACCACGATCAGCAGCTTGAGGTTGGCGGGTTCCTCGATGAACCGACGCTTGACCTCCGCCTCGTACTGGGTCGTGGTCTGCCCGGCTTCCAGGACATGCTTCGTGTAGGTGTCGAACTTGAAGCGCTCGTCACTGTTCGGTGGCTCGCGTGAGATGGCGTTGTGATTCGGCTCGTACGAGGTGACGATGCCGCAGTACCCGCCAAACGAGGTCGTCTGAAACAGGCGATAGTAGTGGCACGCGTCGAAGATCGACGCCGCCACGAGGAGAGCCGTGCCGCGATCGCTGTTGAGGCGCGGCCGCAGCGAGAAGTCCTCGATGATGCTGGCAATGATGCGCTGCTTGCGCTCGCCAGCACTCATCAGCTCCTGCATCGTGGCCCACCGCTTGCGCAGCAGTGCCTTCTGGAAGCTGTTCAGCCCTTTCGTCTTGTGTTCGAACCACTCATCGACCTTCTGCGGCGACGTCAACCGCTGGGGGACGTCGCGCGCCTCGTACTTGAGGTCGAGAATGACACCATCGGCGACACCCTGGTGGAACTTGTAGGTGTGGATGTACGTGCCGAAGACATCGCGGGTCATTGGCTTGTCCGTGCGCAGCAGCGGTGTGCCCGTGAAACCCACGAAGATGGCGCGCTCCAGCCAGCGCTTCATCTGTCGGTTCATGTCGCCCCCCTGCGTGCGGTGGCACTCGTCCACGAACACGTAGAGGCGCCCCTGCACGGGTGGCGGCGGACCGTCCAGATCCGACGGATCGAACTTGTGGACCAGCGCGCACAGCAGGCGCGGCGTGGCTGCGCCAAGCCTTTCCACGAGCTCGCGTCGCGATGTGATGCGTGGCGACGCGGCGTCTGCGGCGACGACCCCGGCGTTCTTCATCACCCCCTCGATCTGCTTGTCCAGCTCGTCGCGATCGGTGACGATGAGGATGCGGGCGTCCGCATCGTACTCCAGCAGCCACTTCGCGATCAGCACCATCAGGATGCTCTTGCCGCTGCCCTGCGTGTGCCAGATCACGCCGCCCTCACGTCTGGCAATGCGCTCCTGCGCCGCCTTCACACCGAAATACTGGTGCGGCCGCGGGACCTTCTTCTGGCCCGCGTCGAACACGATGAAGTGGCGGAGGAGGTCGAGCACCCGCGACTTGTTGCACAATTGCGCCAGCGGCCGATCGAGCAACGCACCAGCCGCCAGTACGGCGCCCGCTCCCGGTGGGTCCTCATCCTTCCATTCCACGAAGAACTGCTCCGGCGTGCCCGTGGTGCCGTAGCGCAGCCCCTGCGCGTCACTGCCGGCCAGCAGTAGCTGCACCGTGCCGAAGAAGCCCCTGTTGAAGATCTCCTCCTGATTCGTGATGAGCTGACGCACGCCGTCGGCCACTTCCACCGAGCTGCGCTTGAGCTCGATGACCGCGATGGCCACGCCATTGAGATACAGGACGATGTCGGGGCGCCGCTCGTGCCCCCCGCGCTTGAGCGTCACCTCCTCGGCCAGCGCGAAGTCGTTGCGCTCCGGATGCTCCCAGTCGATCAGGTGGACCGTTTCATGCACCTCCCCGGCCGCGATCTGTACGGGCACGCCGTAGCGCAGCAGTTGGTACGTGCGGAGGTTGGCCTGGTACAGCGTGACGCCGGTGGTGTCGGCGGCCGTCTCCAGCTTCTGCAGGGCGGCCGCGATGTGTGCAGATGAGTAGCCGCGGGCTGCCAGGTTCGCGCGCAGCAAGGCCGTCTCGATGCTGCGGTTGCCTTCACGACTGGCCCAGTCGCCGAGATAGCGATATCCGAGGCAATCCGGCTGGGTGTTGTCGGTGAAGCGCGCCACCACGCGGTTCTGGGTCGTGCGCTCGGAGCGGGATGGTCCCGGCGTTGCCGAACTCATGGGAGCGCATCTCTCGAGGCGACCGACCTGAGCACCGCGCGCCCTGCCGACGTGATGCGATAGCGCTGCTGGCTGCTCCGGGGCTTGTCCGGGATGGTCATCTCGATGAATCCCCCCTCCAAGGCTGGGCGAAGGTAGGCTTCTCGGAAGTGATCCTCATGGCGGAGCCTCAACGCGGCCTGCAGTGCTGCCCGCTTCATCTCGCCCTGCATGATCTCCAGCAGTCGCCGAACTTCCCCGGTGACTTCCCCGGTGACTTCCCCGGTGACTTCCCCGGTGACTTCCCCGGTGACTTCCCCGGTGACTACCGGGGTGGCCGCATCCCGCGAGCCCCCCCGCATCGCCTGCAGATATGACGCCGCAAACGGGAACTCGATCCACAACCCGTTGGACTCGAACCGAAGGCGTGGCGCCGGGGTGCCCTCCGCGCGGCAGGCGTCGAAGATGCGCTGCACGCCGCGCCCCCACGCCTCGACTTCGCCGGCCCGGAAGAACGCATTGGCAATGTCCGGATTGAACGGGTGCGAGTAGTGCGGCGCCACGAGCGAGACCTGCGTCCACCCCTCGGGCAGGACCGCCGGATTGACCATCACCAACCGATCGTCGTACACGCGAATCTGCATTGGCGCAGGAACAGCGTAGTCGCGGTGCACCACCGCATTGAGCAGCGCCTCGCGCATGGCGTCGCGCGGCACCGGAAAGCGCTCCACGCGCACGATGTCCTCGTAGGTCACCGCTGCTTTGAGGTACTTGGTGAACAGAAAGTCCAGGGTCTGCTGCACCTGCGCGAACAAGTCGCCGACGATCTCGTCGTGATAGACGAGATCGGACTCCGAACGAAAGAACCCGAGCCGGACAAACGCACCAGTGACAAAGGCCAGCGGATCGCCGTGAAACAGCAACACCGCAGCGCGCTTGAGATACGCGCCGTCGACGAGCTTGAGCTTCTCCAGCAAGCCGGCGTCAGTTTCGCCCAATACAGCTGCATCCACCCGCCCGCTGCGCGCCGCGAGATCGCGAAAGCGCGACAGGGCAGCCGGTGACAGATCCGCGACACCGACGCCGGGCATCGGCGTGCCATCCCATGTGCGGCCGTAGCGGCCGAGCAGGAACCGATCGAGCGCCGCACCCTTGAGTTCCTGCAGCGTGCTGCCGCTCCGCTGGTAGTAGTGGCCGCGATAGCTGATGGGATTGGGGTACGCCGGCGTGACGATCTCGAGAAGCTCCACGCTCCCCTCGGTGCGCAGACTGACGTCGGCCACCACACCCAGCAGATCGCGAATCTTGTTGGGGAGCTCGACCAGCAGTTGCCGCGCATTCTCGACACCAACTGGTTGGCCGGCGTCGTTGCGGCCGATGATGAGTGCGCCGCCCTGAGTGTTGGCGAAAGCACAGACCCACTTCAGGTGGTCGTCACGCCAGCTCTCCTTCCATTCCAGCCGTGAATCCTCGACGTTCCCACCTGCCGGCACTGCCCGAGCGCTGCTCACGCCGCAGCCTCCTGCAGGCGCTCCGGCGACCACACCATCTCCACCAGGGCAGCCACCAGCTCACGCCGGGCCAGCTGTTCCGTTTTGGTGAAGGCCTCGAAGGGCGTGAACGGCAGATGGTGCGCCGCGGCGAATTGCTGGAACTGCGGCTGGTGCTGGTACGCGCTCGCGTCCAGGCTGGCTGCGTAGAAGTTCTGCTTGGCGTAGGCCCCCCGCTTCTGCTCGAAAGGCTTGGCCTGCAGGCTGCGATTCACATCGGCTGGCAGCAGCACCAACGACGCCACATGGTTGCGCCAGTCCTCGAACTCGGCCTCGCTCGCGAAGTGTTTCATAAACGCGTCGAAGTCATCGGCCCAGATGTGCTCGATGTCGAAGGGGTTCTTGACGTCCCGGTTCACCAGCTTGTCGAACGACTCGGTACGTCCCGCGCCCGTCTCGGTGGCCGCGGTGATGCGCGCCAGCAGGTGGTAGATGTAGCGCCGGCTGAACTGATTGAGGCCGAGCCCCTGTATGCCTGTCCGGTTCTTGGCCTCGTGGCCGGCGAACGTGACCTCGTCCTCGGCCAGCTTCTGCTGCAGGATGCGCACCAGTTCGCCCAGCGGCTGGCGCCGGATGTCGCGGCACAGCAGCCACATCGCGTACGACACGCTTGAGTAGCCCACGCGGATGTAGTTCACCGCCCGGCGCATGATCCAGATGTCGAGGTAGGTGGCCGTCACCGCCAGCTTGCGGCGCACCGTTTCGTCATCGTCGGTTTCCATCAGCGGCGCCAGCAGCACCGTGCTCTGCCAGGTGAAGTCGTTGTGGGCGTTGTAGAACACGGCCTCGAGCCCCGGCGTGTAGTGCCGGCTGGCATGCAGCACACGCCGGTAGGCCTTGGCGAAGAACGGAAAACTCTCGGCCATGAGCTGCTGGTTGGCCTGCGCCTTGCCCAGACCCAGTCGCGCGCTCTGGTCACGCACCCAGCGGTGGAACTCCGAGCCGATCAGCTCCCAGTCCTTGTCGATCGCTCCGGCCCTTCGCTCGCGGATGCTCTCCGCGCACTGGGCCCGCAGCCACGCCTTGATGCAGTTGGCGTCGCGCTCGGGCTCGTGGCCGCCGCCCCATGAGATCAGTTCCAGTACCTGCTGCTTCCAGACCTGGTTCACCTGCGTGCGCGCCTGCGGGTCTTCGATGGGTGCCAGCAGGTAGGCCTTGAGCATGTCCACGGGACTCAGCGGCTTGCCCCGGTCGTTCATGGTCTCGAAGATGGCGTACGCGTAGCTGTCGTTGTCGGTGGAGATCTCGATCAGCCCAACGCGCGTAAGCAGCCAGTAGATGAAGTGCGGCAACGCGGCGCCCAGCTCGGCCATCAAGTCGTTGGCCTCGATGTCGCCGTAGCGCGCGTACATCGTCTGGATGGACTCGTCCTTGCCGTCCGGGCTGAAGGGCTGGCCCTCGAACAGCGCCTTGATGACCGGCAGCCGCTCGGGGATGTCGAGGTTGAACCTGGGCTGGCCCAGGTTGTCACTGAAGATCAGCGGGGCTAGCGTCTGCACCACTGGCAGGCTCTGGGCCTTCGCGGCACGGTACAGGCAGATGAGCAGCAGCGTCAGCGACGTCACGCGCTGCTGTCCGTCGATCAGGTAGTTCTTGCCGTTGCGCTTGCTGACGATGATGGAGCCGAGGAAGTACTCGCCGTAGCCGCTGACGGCGGTGGTTTCGTCGCCGGGCTTGTAGTGGCTGAAGAACTTGCCCTGCAGGTCGGACAGCAGCTCGTCGATGTTCTCCTTCTCCCACTTGTACTCGCGCTGGTACTCGTCGATGGAGAACGACTGGCTTTGCAGCAACTGCTGCACGGTGCGGTAGTGCGGCGTGATGGCGCTCATACCAGGCGGGTTCTTCCGGTGAGGAGCTCCTGCATCATGCCGTGCTTGAGCGCGCGGGTCTTGTCGCGGCGGGCTTCGAGGGCTGCGAGTTCGGCGTCCATGTCGGTAAGGACGGCGGCGATGGCCCTTTGCTCTGGAACGGGCGGCAGCGCGAACTCGAAGTTCTTCACGATGCTCCAGTCAGAACGTGGCATATGCGTGCCATACGCGTTGCTCGCCGTCTTGATGAAGTCGTCTGTCTTGACAAGCTGGAACAGAAACTCCGTCGTAATCGTCTGACCCTTCGGCGCGAGGACCCAGATCTCTGTTGAGCACACGCCAGGGCGGGTGGCCAGCCAATACTTTCGAAGATACGCACGAAGTTTTCCGAAGAGGACGTCACCAGCGCTGAACACTGACTTCATCGAGGCTTGCGCACCTGCACTGGTATGTCCGAGCAGCCCACCGCCGGTCGAAGCGATGTGCTCAAGCTCGACGCAGAAGTCCTGTACGCCTGTGCTTCTTGGGTCCACTCGGTCACGGCGGGGCTGCGCGATCTGTCCGAATGTTGTTGACTCCCACTCGCCCTGAAAGCCCGGTAGCCGGGTCTGGCCGGTGAGGAGTTGCTGCATGGCGGCCTGCTTGAGATCGCGCTTCTTGGCGATGAGGCGGTCCAACGCGGTCAGCAGCGCGTTCACATCGCTCAGCGTCGCGGAAACTGCGCGCTGCTCTTGCAGCGGTGGGAACGGTATGGGAATCTCACGGATGAGCGCCGTGTTCAGATTCGGTTGCCCGTTGCCTGTGGCTATAACTTCACGGAGGTGCTGCGTGCGGGTGTTGATGTAGTGGCAAACGAATGCCCGGTCGCCTTCGCGTTGGTCCGCTATGGCCGCGATCCCGTCATTTGCGCAGCATGTGACGCCAAGAAGTTTGGCAACTCCCAATGTCGCGCCACTGTTGGCGATGATCACCGTGCCATCGCTAAGGGTTCGGCTGCGTTTGGATCCTTCTTCCGTCAAGCCGCTCGCTGTCTCGGTGACAAGAAGCTGATGTTCCGGGATGTTGGTCAACGCGGCGACAGTGAGCCACGGAATGAAGTGGCCACCGAAGTAGCGTGGGTCTCCGGCAGGACGCGGCGAGCCCCCGCGAACAATTTTGCCGAGTTCACCCAACCGCCTTACCCGCCACTCGGTGGGGATCACGCCGACTTGGGTTCGCTGGTACCCCGACTTTACTCCCACGACGCCCCCATCATTGCAAGGTGTCCGTCCACCTTGGCAGCAAGCGCCGCTACGTCATCGGCAAGCTCCGGCAACGGCGTCCCATACCGCTCCGTCAATTCCCGAATACGCCCCGTCAGCGTCTGCGACACGCGATCGAGCTCTCCCTCCACGGTGCCCGCGAGCGACACCATCCACTTGTCGTCGATCACCAGCGACTGAATATCCGCTTGTGTCAGCGTCGGGTACTTCTCATACGCCAGTTTGTCCAACGCCGCCTCGCCCTCGCGGATCTGCTTCCTCAGCGCCGCGATGCGGCTGACCAGCTCCATCCACTGTTCGAGCAGCACCAACTCTTCGACGCAGTCGCGGTCGGTGCCGATTTCGAGCATCCGCTCCTTGACCGCCGCCGCCGAGATGCTGTCGTAGCCGGCGAAGATGCCGTCCTCGCCGACCTGCTCTTCCTCCAACTCGCTTTGGCTGGTCAGCGCCGCATCCAGCTCGGCCTGCCGCGCGTCGAGCGCGGCCTGCTCCGCAGCGAAGTAGCGCTTCACGATGAGTTGCTTGGGGATCAGGTCGCAGGTCCAGCCGCGGTCCTTGGTCTTGCCCTTCTTGTCCGTCTCCAGAATACGGCTGGTCTTGGCGACCCACCCATCGGCAGCAATGAGGTAGGCGTCGTCCTGCATCGTGGCCGCCCAGTAGTCCATCAGGTGCTGGTAGACATCGTAGGCGTCGATCAGCGGCACATCGGCGAACGCGGCCAGCAGCGCCTCGGCCAGTACCTCGATGAGCTCCCTGGGGTGGCCGCCGGCGCCGAAGGCCGTCAGGCGCATCGTGGCCGCCGCGCGCCAGTCGGCAAAGCGCCGCCTGGCACTCTCGTTGAATGCCTGGAATTCGGCGTGGCCGGCAATGGCGGCCTTGAGCGCGGGCAACGGCGTCGTGAGCTGCACGTAGCCGTCACGACCCGCCGACTCGAAGAAGCCTTGCCGCACGCCTGGCATCACCCGCCAGTAGGGCGCGAGCCTGCTCGCGGGCTCGTCCAGATCGCGCACGGGAATGCCGCCGCGCAAATGCGCGATGATGTCGTGCAGGTCTTCCGGCTCGCTGCTGTCGATGTAGCGCGGCAGGTTGAGATTGTAGTCGTTCTTCGGGTCGGCAATCTCGTCCAGCGTCACCATGCGCGCGTAGCGCGGCACGTCCGCCTGACGCGTGAACGTGTCGACGATACGGTGGATGTCCTGCTCACGCAGCCGGTTCTTGTTGCCGTCCTTGATGTAGCCCTTGCTGGCGTCGATGAGAAACACCCCCTTGCGCGCGCTGGCGTTCTCCTTGTCGAGCACCAGGATGCAGGCGGGAATGCCCGTGCCGTAGAAGAGATTGGCCGGCAAGCCGATGATGCCCTTCAGGATGCCCGAGCGCACCAGCGCCTTGCGAATCACCGCCTCGGCGTTGCCACGAAAGAGCACGCCGTGCGGAAGAATGCAGGCCGCCTTTCCAGTGCTCTTCATCGAGCGGATGATGTGCAGCAGGTACGCATAGTCGCCCTGCCTGGCGGGTGGCACACCCCAGGCGAATCGCTGGAACCGGTCGTTCGTGGGGTTGAGGCCCGTGCTCCACGCCTTGTCCGAGAAGGGCGGATTGGCGACCACGTAGTCGTAGGTCCGCAGCGCGTCCCCGTCACGGAACTTGGGGTTCACCAGCGTCCCTTCGCCACCCGACATGATCGTCGCGGTTGGAAAGTCGTGCAGGATCATGTTCATGCGTGCCAGGCCGGCCGTGGTGCCGTCCTTCTCCTGCCCTTCCAGCGTGATGTGCTTGCCGGCCTGCGCCGCCACCTTGAGCAGCAGCGAACCCGAGCCACACGTGGGGTCGTAGGCGGTCGTCGCCGCCTTGGTGTTCGCCGGCGAGATGCCAATGACCTGCGCGATGACGCGACTCACCTCGGACGGCGTGTAGAACTGCCCCTTGCTCTTGCCGCTTTCGCTGGCAAAGTGCCGCATGAGGTACTCGTAGGCGTCGCCGAGGATGTCGTCGTGCTCGGCGCGGTTCTGCGAGAAGTCCAGCTCGGGCCGCTGGAAGATGCCGATCAGGTTGGTCAGGCGGTCGACGATCGCCTGCCCTTCACCCAGCTTGTTCGGGTCGTTGAAGTCGGGAAAGTCGCTGCGGGCCAGACGCGTGTTGGCTTCGATGAGCGGCTGAATGATCTGCGTGTTGATCTTGTCGCCGATGTCGGGCTTTCCCTTGAGCGCGACCATGTCGGCAAAGCTCGCCCCCTTCGGGATGACAACCGGCGGCGCGAAGTCGGTGCTGTTTCCGTACTTGTCGCTGATGTACTTGATGAACAGCATGAACAGCACGTAGTCCTTGTACTGACTGGCGTCCATGCCGCCGCGCAGCTGGTCGCACGAGGCCCACAGTGAGGAGTACAGGTCGGACTTCTTGATCGGCATCGTTGGGTTCGTGGTTCCTGTGCTACGGGCACTGTGCGGACGGTCAGCGCCTCGCCCGTTTAGCGATCGTCGTGAGGGATTCCTGCGATCGGCAGATCGAGAGTCTCGAGACCCACGCCACCGAAGGTCATCGTGGGCCGCTTCTGGCCCGGCGCGACCGGCACCAAGGTGAGCGTGACCTTGTGTGTTCGTTCGTGGTTCACCTCTCCCTCCAGATCGACCACGAAAAGGGTGCCCTTCACACCACCGGTCGCACTGAGGGTGAATGCGACCTCGAGCTCGATCGACCGCAGCGCAAGCGTCGGCGAGTCCGGGCGTTCAGCATACGCACTTTGCACTTCGTCGCGGACACGATGAATGAAGTCCTTCAGCTCCATCTTGGGCATTGATGCTCCGGTCTGTCGTGATGGGCGCGCGTTTGGGGCAACGGACCTGCGAAAAGGTGGCGCGTCCGCGAGGCTCCGCAAGCGAAGGGCGATTGGTCCCAGACTGCAAGGCCGCCTTGCGCGTCGGGCCTACCGCCCCACCACCCCCACCGCCTCCCCCAGAGTCACCGCCGTAATCCCCACATCCAATCCAAACACGTGCTCCCCCGGGTGCACCACATACAAGTGGTCGAGCCCGAGGTCCTGCTGCGCCACCCGCATCGACTTGGTGGTCGACACGCGCTCGCTGTACTTGAACTCGAACCCGATCCGGCGCCCCTGGTGCAGCAGCAGCAGGTCCAGCTCCGCACCGCTGTGCGTGCCCCAGAAGTACGCATCGCGGTCACCGGTCACGCTCAGGATCTGCTCGAGACAGAACCCCTCCCACGACGCGCCGAGCTTGGGGTGCGACTGCAGCCCCACCCGGTCGGGGATGCCGAGCAGGGCATGCAGCACGCCGGCGTCGCGCACGTACAGCTTGGGTGAGCGCACCTGCCGCTTCTTCACGTTCTCGAACCACGGCGGCAACTGCCGCACCATGTAGGTGCCGCTCAGGATATCGAGGTACCGCCGCGCCGTGGGCTCAGAGCTGCCCAGCGCGCGCGCCAGCTCGGCCTGGTTGAGCACCTGCCCGTGGTAGTGCGCCACCATCGTCCAGAAGCGGCCCAGCGTCGTGGCGGGCACCTGGATGCCGAGCTGCGGGATGTCACGCTCAAGAAAGGTGCGCCGGAAGTCGTCGTGCCACTGCCGGGCCGCGAAGTCGCTGGGCGCCAGCCACGCGCGCGGAAACCCACCCCGCCACCACAGGCTGGGCAGGTCGCCCGGCGCTAGCTCCGCCAGCGAGAACCCCGACACATCGACTAACGACACGCGGCCCGCCAGACTCTCGCTGCTTTCCTTCATGAGCGCGGGCGAGGCACTGCCCAGCACGAGGAAGCGCGCGGGCACGTCGTCCCGGTCGGCCAGCACCCGGAGCAGAGGGAGCAGCTCGGGGAGACGCTGCACCTCGTCCAACACGACCAGCCCCCGCAGCGGCCGCAGCACCAGCTCGGGGTTGCCGAGTCGTGCGAGGTCGGCCGGCGACTCGAGGTCGAACAGGTGCACCGGCGCGGGCCAGTCGGCGGCCAGCATACGGGCCAGCGTCGTCTTTCCCGCCTGGCGCGGGCCCACCAGCGCCACGACCGGGTTGTTCTCCAGCCGCTGGCGGATCGTTGCGAGGTAGACGGCTCTGGCGACTGGCATATCGTTGAAAATGTAAACCTTGTCTTTATAAATGCAAGAAAATCAGAAATTCTAAACACTTCCTGATCTTGTACGCGTTGGTCCGCCGCGACTCCAATGTCCCTCCCATTCCGTACTGTTGTCCCAGAGTCCCGCCCGTCTGTCCCTCTCACCCCCATGAAGAAGTCCGCCAGTATCCAACTGCTCTTCGTCAACACGCTGGTCCTCGGCGCCGTCGCCTGCGACGACGCCCCCACGTCGGTCGATCCGTGCACCACCCGGACCTTCAATCCGGAAGCCTGTGAGGTGGCCGTGCAGAACCACGGCTACCACTACCACGGCGCGTGGATCCCGCTCATGTACCTGAATCCGTACCCGTTCTACTTCGGGCGCTACAACAGCTACGTGGCGCGCGGCGGCACGGTGTACTCGGCCCCGCTGTCGGCGTATGCGCGCACCTACCGCTCGCTCGATGCGCGCGCAGCGGCCTACGCGGCGGTCGCCACACCGCGCGGCACGCTGCTCTCGCCCACGCGCATGCGCGCCATGACGGCACGCCCGGCCTCCATCGCCTCGGCCCGCCGCGGCGCGACGGTGGGGCGTGGCGGCTTCGGCAGCATCGGCGCGGGACGCACCTCCGCGGGGAGCTGACGCATGCGCCCATCCCTGAGCACATCCACGCGTACACGCACGCGTACATCGCTGCGTACTCGCACGCGCGCGGCGACGCTGCTGGTCGCCGCCGTGCTGCCCCTGGTCACCGCGTGCGTCAACGCCGAGGAGAAGGCGCGGCGCGACGAGGAGGCCATGGTGGCGCTCGCGCGCGAGGAAATGGAGGCCGAGTCGCTGTTCGTGCACGACTCGGTGGCGATCGCCGCATCCATCACGCTGGATACCATCGACGTGCTCGAGCGCACGCTGCCGATGCTCAACTGGGAGCGCGACACCGTGGCCGAGGCGCAGTTCGTGGCGCGCACGCGGGCGGGCGCCTCGTGCCTGCTCGACTCGGCGCACTTTGCGCGGGTGGCGAAGGGCGACACACTGCGCTGTCAGTGGGACACCACCGGTGTGAGGCCCGCCGCGCCAGGCAGCACCACCAAGTGAGGCGCACGTGAAGCGCGTCGCGCACCCGCCCCGCCCCGACTGGCAGCGCAAGGTCGAGAGCGTCGGCCTCACCTGGCATTCGAACAAGGGGCCGTACTGGAACGAGTCGGCCTACTACAGCTTCACGCTCGACGAGGTGAACGCGCTGGAGGCGGCCACCACCACGCTGCACGGCATGTTCCTCGAGGCGGCGCAGCACATCATCGACCGACGGCTGTACGAGCAGCTCCGCATTCCGCCGTTCATGGTGCCGCTCATCGAGGTGGCGTGGCAGCAGGAGCCGCCGTCGCTGTACGGTCGCTTCGACCTGGCGTACGACGGCGTGAGCCCGCCCAGGATGCTCGAGTACAACGCCGACACGCCCACGTCGCTGGTGGAGGCGTCGCTGGCGCAGTGGTTCTGGCTGCAGGACGTCTTTCCCGCCAAGGACCAGTTCAACGCGCTGCACGAGCGGCTCATCGCGCACTGGCGCGCGCTGGCGCCGTACCTGCAGGGGCAGCGGCTGCACTTTGCCGGCATGGACGACCTGGAGGACGGCATGACGCTGGCCTACCTGCGCGACACCGCCGAGCAGGCCGGCATCGTGTGCGACACGCTCACCATCGGGCAGATCGGGCTGTCGAGCGACGGCTTCTTCACCGACCTGAGTGACCGCGTCATCGAGTCACTCTTCAAGCTCTATCCGTGGGAGTGGCTCGTGCACGAGGAGCCACGCTTCGTCGAGGCGATCCTCGCGCACGGCCCGCACATGCAGTGGATCGAGCCGGTGTGGAAGATGCTGCTGAGCAACAAGGGGCTGCTGGCCGTGCTGTGGGAGCTGTTCCCCGAGAGCCCGTACCTGCTGCCAGCGTCATTCGACGTGGCCGACACGCTGCTGTGGGATGCGTTCGTGCGGAAGCCGCTGCTCTCGCGCGAAGGCGCCAACGTGACCGTCACCATGTTCGACCAGACGCTGATGGAGTCGAAGGGCGACTACGGCGAGGACGGCTACGTCTACCAGCACCTCGCGACCATTCCCAACATGGGCGGGTCCGGCGCCGACGCGCGCTATCCCGTGCTGGGCACGTGGATCATCGGCGACCAGGCGAGCGGCATGGGCATCCGCGAATCGAACCGCCTCATCACCGACAACCTGTCGCAGTTCGTGCCGCACGTGATCGAGGGGTGAGCGCTGCGGGGCGTCGCGGCGCGGGTCCGCGACGTCTCGTGTGACGGAACCCCGACTGGGTGGGGTGAGCGCGCGTCGGGGGCGTGGGGCGCGCGGCGAGCATTCGTCATGACCGGTCATCCCCACGACACCCGGCAGCCCACGTGGTCGTAGGTCTGCCGTGATGCCCATGACGTCCACCACCCCTGCCCCCATCCCCGCTCCCGGCGCGTCCGCCCCGGCCTCGCCCGTGGCGCGGTGGCGCGCGATCGCGTACGCGCTGGGCGTCAACGCGGTGGTGTGGAGCGCGGTGGTCGGCCTGCACGCGGCGTCCGTGTGGAGCGACGGGCTGCGTCGCGGGCGCACGATCGGGTTGAGCGTGGTGTTCGGCGACTTCGCGCTGGCGTACGCGCCATGGGTGCCGTTCGGCGCCGCCCTCTACCTGCTGCAGGTGCGACGCAGCGCATGGCAGCGCGTGTTGGCGCTGTCGGTCGTCTTCCTGCTCCTCGAGCTCGTGTACCAGGCGGCGCATCCGCTCCGGGGCCCCGACCTGACGCTTGCGAACGTGATGGCCGCCACGCGGGACATGCCGGCCGTGTTCCGCCTCATCGATGTCGCGCTGCTCATTGCGACCAATGCCGTGGTGTATGCGATCGTGGCGCTGCGCCTTCAGCGCGACGCACGCGAGCAGGAGAGCCGCCTGCAGGCCGACAACCTGCGACTCCGCCTGGCGCTCGAGGAGCAGCGCCTGCAGGGGCTGCGCGCCCAGCTCGAGCCGCACTTCCTGTTCAACGCGCTCAACGCCATCAGTGGACTCGTTCGCAACGACGATCGCCGCATCGCCCTCACCGCCCTGCAGCAGCTGAGTCGGCTGCTGCGCTATGCCACCACGGCGGTGGTCCGGGAGCGTGTGGCGCTCTCCGATGAGGTGACGTTCGTGGACGAGTATCTCGCGCTCCAGGCGCTGCGATTCGGGCCGCGACTGCAGGTCGCGTGGACGGGGCGCGATGCGGTACCGAACGACCAGGAGTGTCCGCCCCTCCTCTTGCAGCCGCTGGTCGAGAACGCCGTCCGTCATGGCCTCGAGCCCAGCGATGGGCCCATCACGATTGCCGTGGGCTTTGCCACGACCACCGAGGGGACCGTCATCACGGTGACCAACACCGTGCCCGACCAGGCCCCGGAGAATCGCGGCCTCGGTGTGGGACTGCGCGCCCTGCGCAACCGCCTCGCCGCCGCGTATGGCGGCGCCACCCTTGTCACGGAGAGCGGCGACGGATGCTTTCACGTGCGACTGACCCTGCCCCGCGCTCCCGATGACTGACGCCACCCGTAACGCACCCGAGGCCCCGACGGTGGACAGCGTGCGTGCGCTCATCGTCGATGATGAGCCGTTGGCCCGCGTGAACCTGCAACGCGCCCTCGAGGCGCATCCGCGGTGGCGGGTGGAGGGCACCTTCGCCGATGCGCACAGCGCGCTGGCCGCTGTGCTGCAGGCGGTACCCGACGTGGTGTTCCTGGACATTCGCATGCCGCGCACCTCCGGGCTCGTGCTGGCGCGACGGCTGGCCGAACTGCCGGTCGCCCCTCTGGTCGTGTTCGTCACGGCCTACGAGGGATACGCCCTGGAGGCGTTCGAGCTGCACGCGCTCGACTACCTCATCAAGCCGTTCGACGACGCCCGTCTCGCGAGCGGCCTGCGCCGCATCGAGGCACTGCTGGCGTTGCGGGCACAGGCCACGTATGGCGCCGCGCTGCGGGCCTTCCTCGACGACACCGGCACGCTTGAGGGCGCGCCGGCCGCCGCGGTTCGCGACGCGGCCACGCCGCGCTATCTCCAGCAGGTGTGCGTGAAGTCGGTGGGTCGACTCGATGTCGTGCAGATCGCCGACGTTCGCCGCATCGTGGCCGCCGGCAACTACGTCGAGCTGCACCTGGGCAAGCGCGTGCTGCTGCATCGGGTCACGCTCGCCGCCCTCGAGGCACGCCTCGATGCCGCGGAGTTCCTCCGGGTGCATCGGCGGGTGATCGTGCGGCGGAGCGAGTGCCGAGCGCTCACCGTCACCGGCGACGGCACCTTTGCGCTCCGGCTCCACGGCGGCGCGAGCGTGCCGGTGAGCGAGCGGCATGTGGCCGACGTGCGTGCCCTGCTGGCCGACCGCTGACGGACGCGCGGCGCGCACGACGCGTCAGTCACGCCGCGCACGCCTCGCGCTCACTCGCTGCGCATCGCGAGCGCCGGATCCACGAGTGCCGCGCGGCGCGCCGGGATCGCCGTCGCCACCGCGGAGACCACGACCAGGACGAGCGTCACCGCCCCGCAGGTCGCGAGGGCATCGCCCGCGCCGGCTGACAGGATCGAGCGCAAGGCCCGCGCGGCGAGCGCCGCGAGCACGAGACCGAGCACCGCGCCACCGGTCACGAGCGAGAGCCCTTCGCGCATCATTCCGCGCACCAACTGGCGCGGAGACGCGCCGAGCGCCATGCGAATCCCGATCTCCCGAGTGCGTTGGGCCACCGCATGGGCCATCACGCCATACACGCCGATGGACGCCAGCAGCAGGCCCAGCGCCCCGAACGCGCCGAGCGCGGCGGCCGTGAGTCGTGCGGGGAGCAGCGCGTACGCGAGGTGCTCGTCCATGGTGCGCGGCGCCCCGAGTGGCAGGTTCGCATCGAGCGCCGCCACTTCGCGACGCAGCAGGGCGGTGGCCTGCGACGCGCCGCCGCGCACGCGCATCACGACGGACATGGACGAACGCCACTGCTGCTCCTGCGGCAGCCACACGAAGGCCGTGGGCGCCTCGCCAAGCCGCCGGTACTTGCCGGTCGGCACGACGCCGACGATGACCCGCTCGCGATCGGCGATGCGCACCGTCTTCCCCACGCCGTCGGATCCGGGCCAGAACCGATCGACGAAGTGCTGGTTGACGACCACTACGGGCTGCGCCGAGGCGTTGTCGTCGTCGACGAAGTCGCGACCGCGCATCGGGATGCCCATGGTCGCGAAGTAGCCCGGCGTTGCGGCGGCGTAGAGGATCGTCATGGATTCCTGCGGCGAGGGCACATAGCCGGGGATCTCCACCGACTGGTCGCTGCTGCCCACCCCCAGCGGCACCTCGGCTACCAAGGCCGCAGACTGCACGGTGGGCGACGCGCGGAGGCGCTCCAACAGCCGTCGCTGGAAGGTGGCGGTCTCCTCGCGCGTGTACCCCTGCAGCGACGGATCGAGGCCAGCCAGGATCAGCCCATCGCTGGCGAATCCCTTGTCCACCTGTGCGGCGTGGCGAAGGTTGGCGAGGAAGAAGCCGGCAGCCGAGAGCAGGACGACCGTGACGGCGGCCTGCGCGACGATCATGGCGCGACGGGCCCGCGAGCGTGTGCCGCCCGACGCGGGCGCGCCCTTGAGCGCCGGCACGAGCGACGGCCGTGTCGCGTGCAGCGCGGGCCAGAGCCCGAACACGACCGTGGTGAGCAGCGTGAGGCAGGCCGTCCACGCGAGCACCGGCACGTTGAGGGCCAGGTCGAGGCGCACCGTGAGGTTCAGCGGCAGTGTCAGCCGGTTCACGGCGGCAATCGCCCATGCCGCGAGCAGCAGCCCCACCGCCGCCGCAATCACTGCGTACAGGAGGCTCTCCACCAGCAGCTGCCGGACGAGCGTCCCTCGGGTGGCGCCCAGAGCGATGCGAGTGGCCATCTCGCGCGACCGATCCGTGGCCCGCGCCAGGAACAGGTTGGCCACGTTGCCACAGGCGAGCAGCAGGAGCAGTCCAACGACGACGACCACCACGCCGAAGAGCCCCAGCTCGGCGGATCGAATGTCCGGCGAGATGCCTGCGTCCTTGGCCGCGATGACGGCCATGCCGCGATCACGATACACGGTCGGATCGGCGCGTCGCTGCTCGTCGGCCAGCATGTCGAGGCGCGCCGCTGCCTGCGCCATGGAGATGCCGGGGCGCAGGCGTGCGACGATGTCGAGAAAGTTGACGGTCCAGGTGGTCGGCTCGCCGGCCATCGACGGCCACACCTGCGGCAACTGCGTCATGGGAATCCAGAGTGCGGGCTCGACGACCGGCATGAGGCCGCGAAAGCGTGGCGGTGCCACCCCGACGATGGTGACCTGCTGCCCGTTCACCGGGATGCGTGTCCCGATCACGGACGGGTCGGCGCCGAAGGCATCGCGCCAGAAGCCGTCGCTCAGGACGATCACGGGATTGGCCCGCCATCCGGTGTCCTCGGCCGGCAGGAACAGGCGCCCGCGGGCCGCGGTCACGCCAAGCAGCGAGAAGTAGTTCGCAGATGCCACCTGCGCGAAGACGGTACGGGGGAGTCCGCCCACCGTGATGTTCATGCTGCGCCAGGCCGTTGCCGCGACGCCACTGAACACATCACCGGTATGCTCGCGCACGTCGAGGTAGTGCGCGACGGAGCTGGACCCCCACCGCGCGCCGGGCGCGGTGCGATACACCCGGAGCAGGGCCTCGGCATCGCGCACGCCGGGCGGTGGGCGCAGCAGTTCGGCTTCGACCGCCGAGAAGACGGCCGTGTTGAGGCCGATGCCGAGGGCGAGCGTGAACACCACGGTGGCGGTGAACACCGGCTGTTTGCGCACCACGCGCCAGGCGTGACGCAGATCCTGTCGCAGCAGGGTGCTGCGGTGCCAGCGGGACGTTGAGGAGGTGGCGGACATGGGCGGCGCCGTGGTGGAGGCCGGGCGGGGCGTGACGCGGGATGACGACTCTACGACCGCCGGTCGCACCAGTGCCGGCGCTGGTCCCGGCTGGGCGGGCGTTCGTCACTTGGCGCGCGAAGTCGCGCGGCATCCCGCTGTCTCCTCCGTAGGTCGTCCCGCTCGCGGGCGACCCCGCCCGTTCCCTCGCACGCCCTTGCACGCCTCTACCATGCCCTGGCTCACTCACCGCCTGCTGTCCCGCGTGCTCGCCGGCGCCGTGCTGCTGCCCTGCACGACGTACGCGCAGACCGCCGCCGCCACGCCCGACTCGCTCGCCGATGTGCGCACGGCGCCCGCGACCATCCAGTCGCTGATGCGCACCCACCTGTTCGATCCGCGGTTGCTCGCGAGCGCCGAGGCGACGCGCCTCGCGTCCGCGGTCGACACGCTGGCGCAGGTGGTCACCTCGCGCCGCGCCTTCACCAGTGGCTTCAACCGGATCTGGAGCACGGGGCCCTTCTCGCATGTGCGTCTGTCGCGCGCGCAGATGCCGGCGCAGGCGATGATGGCGTTCGTCGACACCATGCGCGCCGGTGCGGACGCCGTGTCGCTCCGGTGGGAGGACCGCGTAGCCATTCTCACCGTGCGCACGATGAACGGGGTCGACACCCGCGAGGCCATCACGCGCCGCTACGGGGAGATCGTCGCGCAGGGCGCCGCCGGGCTCATCCTCGACCTTCGACAGAACGACGGGGGCGCGTTTGCCGTGGTGCCGCTGGTCGGGCACCTCCTCGCGTCCGAGATCGAGGGCGGCGTGTTCCTGGGCCAGCGCTGGTTTCGTGCGCACGACCGTCCGCCCACCGCGGAGGAGCGGCGCGCGATCACGCCGTGGACGGGATGGTCGCTCACGCGCTTCTGGTCCGATGTGGAGCAGGCGGGCACTCTGCGCATCCGCTTCACGCCCATGGCCCCGCGCTACGCCGGCCCGGTGTTGGTGCTGGTGAGCGGCGCCACCGCGAGTGCGGCCGAGCTGGCGACGGATGCGATGATGACCAACGGCCGCGTACGCGTGCTGGGCGAACGCACGGCCGGACAGATGCTGTCGCAGCGCATGTTCGACCTCATCCCCGGCGTGCAGCTCTCGCTGCCGATTGCTGACTACTACTCAGCGCGCATGGGACGCATCGAGGGGGTCGGGATCACCCCGGACGTTCCCGTGCCGGCCGCCGTCGCGCTCGACTCGGCGCTGGCGATGCTGCGGCGGCGCTGAGCATGCGGGCCCACAGTCCGTCGCGTGTGCGTTGTCGATGGAGCGTGCTCCCCACGTGCGTCGTGCTGCTGGCCGCGTGTGGAGAGCCCACCCGCGCGCCGCAGGTGCCAGCGGGACTTGATCGCGTCGTGGTCGACGCGCTGGTGGCGGACGTGCACCTCGGCGCGTTCGGCGATGTGCGGAGCCTGCTGTTGGCGTGCGGGGACGCTCCACCGGTGGAGTATGTGTTTCGCGGCACCGCACCCGACGAGATCGCGCCGCTGTACTCGATCACAAAGAGCGTCACGGCCCTCCTGACCGGTATCGCCATCGATCGTGGCGCGCTGGCGAGCGACTCGGTGCGGATCGCCACCCTCTTCCCCTCGCACGCCGGCGCATTCGCGGCCGACACGCTGCGCGCCCGTCTCACCGTTCGCGACCTGCTCACCATGCGGACCGGCCTCGCGTGGAATGAGTTCGTCCCGCCGTACGAGTCGCCCGCGAATCCGTTCAGCATGGTGCTCGCGAGTCCCGACTGGCTTGCGACGCTGCTGGCGTGGCCGATGGCCCACGCGCCCGGCGCGCAGTACGTCTACAACAGCGGCGGATCGGTGCTGCTGGGTGCGTCGTTGGCGGCAGCGACAGGGACCTCGATTCCGCAGTACGCGCAGCGCCAGCTCTTCGACCCGATCGGCATTGGCAGTGCCCGCTGGCACGTGGGGCCGCAGGGCGTGACCAACACCGGGGGTGGCCTGTCGCTCCGCCCGCGTGACCTCATCCCCATCGGGCGGCTCGTGCGCGACGGCGGACGGCTGGGCGCGTCCACCGTGGTGTCGTCGGCGTGGATCTCGCGCATGCTCAGTCCTGCATCGTCCGCGCCGCTCGGGTCGCGCTATGGCCATCAGTGGTGGCTGCTGGGCCCGACCGGCCCGTACGATGCCGCGCACCCGATCGCCGTCGCGCTGGGGTGGGGCGGGCAGCTGCTGGCCATCGATCGCGTGACGGACGTGATCCTCGTCATGGTGTCGCGCAACTTCGACCGGGACGCGCTGGCATTCGCGCAATCGGTGATGCGGCGCATGCCGAGCCTCGCGGCACCGGGCACGGGCCGCAGTGCGGTGTGCGCGGCCGGCAGTGGGAGCGCGCGATGATCGACCTGGACGGCGTGGCGATGTACGTGTCGTCGACCGACGCCAGCGGCGTGGTCGGCGCGGAGACGCAGCTGTGGTTCCGCCAGCGCGCTGCGCGGGTGTGGGCGACCTACGGCGGCGGCGGGGTGCAGCGCGGGTGGCTCGTTGGACGATGGCAGGGCGCACACCTGCACTTCCGGTATGTGCAGCGCGAAGCCGGCGGTGCGATCCATGCTGGAGTGTCGCATTGCACGGCGGAGCGCGGTGCGAACGGCCGGGTGCGGCTGTTCGAGCACTTTGCGTGGACGACGCGTGCGCAGCAGGGCGTGAACGTGTTCGACGAACTGCCGCGCGCCCGGCACACGCCCGACGCGGGCGACGCGACGTAGCCGATTCGGCCACTCATCCCGTCGGTGCTCGACGCCGGGTTGCGGCGCGCAGCTTGACGGCATCCCGCTCGGTGTCCGTCGACGCCGACACGAATCCCCGTCCACTGGATCATCTCGTGCCACGATCACACGTCTTCCGCGTTGCCCGGGGCCTGTCCGCAGCCCTCGTGTTCTCCTCGTCGCTGAGCGGAGCGCAGGCCGCCCCGCCGCCCAAGACACCAGCCGCACTGATCCACCGCGCCGTGGCCACCCAAGGTGGCTACGACGCGAACGCCTGGTGGATCGAGACTCCTGAGGGTGTGGTGCTCATCGACGCGCTCATGCTGCGCAGCGATGCGCGGGCACTCGTCGCGGCCATCCGGAGCACGGGCAAGGCGCTCCGCGCCGTCCTCATCACGCACGCGCACGCCGATCACTTCGGCGGCCTGCCGCAGGTGCGTGCCGCGTTCCCCGGCGTCCCGATCGTGGCAACGCGTGCCACCGCCGACGGCATGCGCACCGTGCATGAGCAGGGACTGGCACCCAACGGCTGGCTTCGCGCGCTCGGCGAGGAGTACGAACACACGCTGGTCACCCCGACACAGATCGCCCAGTCGGGCGACACGCTGCGTTTCGCGGGCCTCACGTTCATCATCCGCGACTATGGCGCGGTGGAGTCCGACAACAACAGTGCCATCTTCGTGCCGGCCCTCAAGGCGGTCTTCACTGGCGACCTGACGGTGCACGGCGCCTCGTTCTACGCCGGCGGCCCCGACGCGCGTCTGGCGCTCAGGGCGCTTCCCAGGCTACGCGCCGACCATCCGGGTGACGTGACTGCGTACGCGGGGCACTATGGCCCACGCCCGCTGGACCGCACCGTCGACGACAACCTGGCGCAGGTGCGCCGCCTCCACGCAGTGACGGCGCTGGTAGGGTCGTCACCCGCGAACCGCACCCCCACTGGCGATCTCACGCTCGAGGCGAAGCGACTGCTGCTGCTCCTCACGGCGATGCAGACCGCCGATCGGGCGGACTACGGTGTTGGCGCAGTCGGCATGGCGCGCTTCCTCGTGCCGGGGCTCGTGTCATCCTTCGTGTCCGACTCCGCACGCAAGACGCCGGACATCACGCAGGCCGTTCGCGACGCGATGCGCCCGCTGCTCTTCCTCGTCGGACGGTATGACATCGGGGATATCACCGTGGGCCCCGGGGGACTCTACATCGACGGCCAGGTCGTTGGCGCCGGCGGCTACCGGTATCACGTGTCGTTCTCGTACGATCACGCGCAGGCACGCTATCGGGTCACGTCGCGCGATGAGACGTCGGGGCTCATCGACGTGTTCGAAGGCACGCGCGACGACGCCGGTACCCTCACGGTGTCGAACGTCGGGCCGGGCACGCACTACCTCGACAAGGGCGCCAAGGTGTTCAATCGCATGCACTTCGTGCCACGCGCCGACGGCAGCTGGCTCTGGCGTGTGGAGACAGGGCGGGGCGACGGCGTGTGGACGCAGGGACTCGAACAGGCCATGGTGCGACGGCCGCTGCCCTGACCTCTTCGCGCGCGTCCGGGCGGCGATGCCCGCCCGGATGCGCCCTCAGTCCCGTCGCCGCGGCTTGAGCCAGATGAGCGGGCCGCTCACGCTGCCGAACGCCAGCAGCAGGCAGCTCAGCACGCCGAACCATCGGCTCCACGTGGGCGTGAACGCCGCCACGTGCCAGTCTTCCATGCGCATCGCCACACGCGTGCCGAGCGGGCGCTGCTGCTGGTCGAGCGTGCCGCGAATGCGTCCGTCGTTGGCGTCCACCCACACGCGGTTGCGGGCGCGCTGCCCGTACTCGCCGGGCGTCTGCTTGAACAGGACGACCGTGCCCCACGGCTCCTTGGGGAGGTGCACTTCACGCAGGGCGCCCGGCACCTGCCCGACCCCACGCGCCACCAGCGTGTCGAGCGGCAGCGGTTGCACAGCGCGCGCACTGGGCGGCGCGAGCACGACGTTGGGCGCGTCGCCCAGCGTGGCGCGATAGACGCGGTCGAGCGGGTCGGTGAGCGACATGGCCACCGCACTCCCCGCGAACAGCAGCGTCCCCACGCTCCCCAGGAGCCCGGTGATGTTGTGCAGGTCGTAGTTGATGCCGCGCCAGCTCCGCGTGCGGGTCACGCGCCAGATGCGCCGCGGCCACCAGAGCCACAACCCACCCAGCGCGAGCAGCACGGCCGCCCACGACGCACCCACGGTGAACAGGCGACCGAATCGCCCCACCAGCAGCGAGTGGTGCAGGATGCGCACCTGCGCCATGACCGCCTCGCCGATGCCCCGCTCCCCCAGCACGGTGCCGCGCACAGGATCGAGGAACACATGCCGGAAGCCGAACTGCACGCGCGCGGCCTCGTCGGCGCGCTGCGGCATGATGATGACGCTGGCGGGCTGCGTGTTGGGCGTGCGCACGATCGTCGCGCGCGTCGCGATGGCCACCAGACTGTCGAGCGGCAATGGCTGCGCACCGGCATCGCCGGGGCGCACCACAAGGAGCTGCGGATTGAGCCAGCGGTCGAACGTGTCCGCGTACACGAGCGCCGCGCCGGTGCCCGCCACCACCAGCAGGAACAGCGCGGCCACGATCCCCACCCATCGATGCAACCACAGCACCACCGAGTGAAAGGCGCGCCGACCATAGGCCCGGCGCGCCCCGCCGCCCCGATTCGCCGCCGCGCGCGCGCGTTCGACGCGCTCGCGGCGTTCTGCCGATGCGTCGGTCACTCGATCGCGATGTAGCCGAAGCCGCGCGTCTGCGCGACGCTCGCGGCGCCGATCATGGCCGGCACCGGCTCGACCTTGGGCAGCAGGTGCGCAAGCAGCTTGTCACGCACCGCGTCGGCATTCTCGTTCTTCGCCGCGCCGAGGTCGCGGCTCCACCGCGCCATCGTGTTGCGGCAGGCGAGCACGTGCATGCCCTTGTCCTGCACGGCCTTCACGCCGGTCGCACACATGGCAATCGCCGCGCCGACGTCGGCCCGCAGCTTCGCGGCATCCTCCGCGCGCATCGACTTCGCGATGTACTCCGCCACCCCGTACTCGCGCCAGAACTGCTCGTTCAGCACGAACGCGAGCGCGGTGCCGTGACAGCCGAAGGCGACGCCGACGTCGTTCGCGGCATAGCCATAGGCATCGGTGAGCGCGGTGAGCATCGCCTGCGACCGACGGAAGGGCGCACCACCGAGTTCGAAGGCGCGCACGTCGAGAAACGTCTTCTGCTTCTTCCCGGCCAGCGCGGTCAGCCAGGCGTCCTCGGCCATACCTGCCGGCGTGGGCGGGGCTTCATGCGCCTGGACGAGCGACGGCAGCGCGCTCCCCACGAGCAGCGTGGCGCTCCCCTGCAGCATCCGCTGGATCCATCCGCGACGGTCGGACATGTCGATCTCTCCTGGTCTGGTGCGTGATGCGGATGCGACACCGGTGTGCAGCAGGGCCTGTGCGGAAAGCTGAGGCCCGGGTGATACACGCGTCGGTGGCGCCGTCTCCGGCCGGATGATATTACTCCGATGCCCCTGCAGTCTGCAGAAGCACCCTGCAGGAGCGGGGCCACGCGATGCGGCCATGGCAACGCGAGCGACGATGAATCGTCTTGTCCTCGCACCCGGCGCGTGCCGGCTCATCCCGCACTCCATGACACGACTCCCTGCCCCCGCCGACGCGATGACGCGTCTCCGAGCCACCCCGGTCGCGGTTGCCCTCATCGCCCTGCTGAGCGCCGCCTGCGAGACGCGCGAGCTGCCCCCGGCCTCCGTGGCCGGCGGCGCGGCAGCCGCCCCGGCCGAGGGCACCCCGGCAGCCGCCTTCGTCGAGGCGGCCTGGAAGCCCCCCACCGAGGCGGAGATCCCGAACGACTCGCTGGGCGCCTCCATCCGGCGCGGGCTCGCGCTGCTGCGGTTCACCCCCGAATCACTGCCGCAGTACGCGCAGTCGGGGCTCCGCTGCACGAGCTGCCATCAGAACGACGGGCTCAAGGCCACGGCCGCGCCGCTCACCGGGTCGCACGCGCGCTACCCCAAGTACATGCCGCGCGCCGGCGCCGTGGTGGCCATGACCGACCGCATCAACTACTGCTTCACCCGCTCCATGGCAGGGCGTGCGCTCCCCACCGACAGCCGGGAGATGGAAGACCTCCTCGCCTACATGGCGTGGCTCTCGAAGGGGGTGCCGGTGGGCACCAACATTGCCGGCGCGGCGGGGCTCATCGCCATGAAGGACACGCTGGTCGGCGACAGCGCGCGCGGCGAGGCGGTGTTCACGCGCAGTTGTGCCGTCTGTCACCAGGCCGACGGCAGCGGCAACGGCCCGATCCCGCCGCTCTGGGGCGCCAAGTCGTACTCGATTGGCGCGTCGATGTCGCGCGAGGAGCGCGCCGCGAGCTTCATCTGGCACAACATGCCGCAGAACAATCCGGGGACGCTCACGCCGCAGGAGGCCTTCGATGTGGCCGCGTTCGTGAACAGCCATCCGCGCCCCGATTCACCGGGCAAGGAAGGCGACTGGCCCACGGGCGGCGCACCGAAGGACGTGCCGTACCCCACCAAGGGGCACACCCCGACGCGCACGCCCGCCAGGCTCCTGCCGCGGAAGCCGGACGGCACCATCGTTCCCGCGCCGGCACCGGTCGGGCGCGGCGCGACCCCCTCGGCCGGATACAACTGACCCGTGGTCACCCGGCGTGAAGCGCTCGCCACCGGCGTCGGCGCACTGGGCGCGGCGCTCCTTGGCGCCACGGCGGACGCGGCCAACGCCGCCACACCGGATGTGGCGTCGGGCACACAGGGTGCGGCGCCGTCATCCGCACCGCCACCACCGGCGCAGCCGCCCACCTTCTCGGACGGTCGTGCCCTGGGCGCACCCACCCGCGCCATCGGGGCGCGCGATGTGCACGCCGACGCGCTGCGCACGCCCACGGGTGACACGGCCGGCAGCTCGCTCACCCCGCTCGAGAAGCTCACCGGCACCATCACGCCGTCCGACCTGCACTTCGAGCGTCATCACGCCGGTGTGCCCACCCTCGACCCGGCCACGCACACGCTCACGCTGCACGGTCTCGTCGACCGGCCGCTCGTGTTCACGCTGGCCGAGCTGCAGCGCCTGCCGCAGGTGACACGCACGTATTTCATCGAGTGTTCGGGCAACAGCCGCAACGCCTATCGCGCGCCGGAGCCCACCATGACCGCGCAGCGCGTGGCGGGACTGTTCAGCAACAGCGAATGGACCGGTGTGCGCCTCGCGACGCTCTTCGCGCAGGTGGGTGTGCAGCGCAACGCGACGTGGTTCCTGGCCGAAGGCGCCGACCCGTGCCTCATGGCGCGGTCGATTCCGATCGCGAAGGGGTGGGAGGATGCCCTCGTGGTGTGGGCGCAGAACGGCGAACCCCTGCGCCCCGAGCAGGGCTATCCGCTGCGTCTGCTGCTGCCGGGGTGGGAGGGGAACACGAGCATCAAGTGGCTTCGTCGCCTCGAATTCGGCACGGCGCCATGGCAAACGCGCTGGGAGACGAGCAAGTACACCGACCCGCTCGTCGACGGCACGGCACGCCAGTTCAGCTTCGACATCGACGCCAAGTCGCTCATCACGAGCCCGTCGCACCCCACCGTGCTGGGCGCGCAGGGGTGGTATCCCATCAGCGGACTCGCCTGGAGCGGACGCGGACGCATCACCAAGGTCGAGGTGAGCACCGACAACGGTCGCACGTGGCAGCGTGCCGAGTTGCATGGCGAGCCGCAGCCCAAGGCGGCGGTGCGCTTCCAGCACATGTGGCAGTTCACCGGCTCGGAGAGCGTGCTGCTGAGTCGAGCGACCGACGAGACCGACTATGTGCAGCCGACGCGGGCGCAGCTCATCGCCGTGCGCGGGCTGGGCACCGACTTCCACTTCAATCACATCGTCGGCTGGCGCGTGGATGCGGCCGGCGCGGTGACGTTCGCGGGAGCTTCGGAATGAGTGGGGATTCGTGCGCGTCGGCTGGCGGACAACTGCTCAATCACGCGAAGGCGCGAAGGACGCGAAGCGTGGATGTGGGACAACAGCATGTGCACGCGGAGGCGCGGAGCGTCCTGCGTGCGGTTGCGGCGCTCGGGTGTGTGCTCGTCGCGGCATGTACCGATGCGACGCCGGAAACGGGGAGCGGGAGTGTTGTCGACAGCGCGACACCGGCCGATGTGCGCACGGCGCAGTGGGGGTTGGGGCGCGCGCCGAGCGCGGCGGAGATCGCCGCCGTCGACATCGATGTCGGCCCCGGTGGTGATGCACTCCCTGCCGGCCGCGGTAGCGTGGCCGAGGGCGCGCCACTGTACGCGGCGCAGTGCGCCGGCTGCCATGGCGCCAAGGGCGAGGGGCTCGCGAAGTTTCCGCCGCTCATCGGGCGCGACCCCAAGGGCGAGGACTTCGGCTTCGGCAAGGACCCAGCGCTGGTACGCACGATCGGCAACTACTGGCCGTACGCGTACACGCTGTTCGACTACATCCGGAAGAGCATGCCGCACGGCGGAGCCGGTCGCCTGAGCGACAGCGAGACGTACGCCGTGACTGCGTGGCTGCTCGCGCAGAACCAGGTGATTGCCGACACCACGACGCTCGACGCCGCGTCGCTGCGCGCCGTGAAGATGCCCGCCGAGAAGCGCTTCGTGCCCGACAATCGCAAAGGCGGCCCCGAAGTCCGGTAACCCGTAGTACCCGTAGTACCCGCGGCGCCGCAAAGCGGCCGCCGCCCCGTTGTTTGTCGTTGCCGCCTGCGCCCTGCGCCTGTCGCGGTTCGCGCGTACGCCGTATCGCCTGTCGCGTCACCCGCGCACGCCGTCACCGCTCACGCAGTTCGGAGTTATCTGACCCGGGCCAGCGCGTCTCCCGCCCCCAACCAGTAGCCCGCTACCTCGCCGAGCCCCCAACTCACGCAGTACACCGCGATGAACGGCATCGTCGCGAGCAGCCGGCCGGCCGCCACCCCCTTGGCCGCGAGCGTCTTCTCGACGCGCAGGAACATGACCGCCGGCAGCGCCAGCGCCGCCGCACCGGTCGCCAGGCGCTTCACGAGCGGTGCTCCCGCCACCCGCGCACCGGCGTAGCTGCGCGAATAGAGCCAGCGCTGCGAGATGTACTCGAAGAACCCGAAGTGCTTCTTGTGGCCCACGGCCAGCGCCGTGCGCATCTCGAGGCGCACGCCATCGGCGCGGAGCGCGTCGTGCAGGCGGTTCTCCCACTTGCCTTCGGCCGTGACCGCGCGGTAGCGCTCGAGCAGCGTGCGACGATACACGATGCTGTTGCCTGGCAGCCAGGTGCTGGGCCCTTCCGGCAGCGGCGGCAGGCAGGCGTGGTACTCGCACAGGAACGTCGACCAGTCGAGCAGGCGCTCGTTGGCAGCGTTCTCGATGGGGCCGGCCACCACGTCGAGCCCCTCATCGAGCGCGGCGAGTGCCGCCTGCGCCCAGGTGGGCGGCAGGATCACGTGATCCTCGATGACCGCGATGGCCTCGGTGGTGAGCGCACTGAAGGCCGCGTGGCGCATCTCGGGAATCGTGGTGCCGGCCGGCAGCGACAGCACCTGCATCCACGGCCAGCGCGCGCGCACGACGTCGGTCACGGTGGCGCCCAGGCGGTCCACCACCAGCACCGCGATGGGCGTCGTGGCATGCACGCGCGCCAGCGCCTCACAGCAGGGCACGAGATCGTGCAGGCCGTTCACGCTGGGGACGACGACGGTGAGGCGAGGTGACGCGGACATGATCAGAGCGAAAGGGAGAGCGACACGCGGCCGGCATCGGAGCGGCGGAGCCGAATGGCCCCGAACGCGACGAGGGTGAGCAGGTACGCGACCCCACCGGCGGGAACACTCACGAACACCGGCTGCGTGCGCAACGGCCACACCACCAGCGTCATGACGACCGTCGCGACCAGCAGGTGACGCAACCGGCGCAGCGGGGTGCGCGCGACACCCTCCTGCACCGCGTACCGCGCCGACAGCACCGTGCGCACCACCTCGGTGATGAGCGTGGCCAACGCCGCACCCACCATCCCCCAGCGCGGGATGAGGGCGAGATTGAGCACCACATTGCTCGCGGCCGCCCACACCACCGTGCGCAGCATGCGCTCCTGCTGTTCATGCGCCACCAGCACCGCCTGGAGCACGTTGCGGAACAGCGCGACCGGAATGAGCAGCAGCAGCACCAGCAGCGGATCGACGCTGGGCGCGTACGCGCTCCCGAAGAGCAGCGTGACCAGCGCGCGCGCCACCAGCACACCACCGGCCGCAATGGGGAGCGCCCCGAATGCCACCTGCGCCGTGGCGTCGTCGACCAGGCGCTGCGTGGCCGCGCGATCACCACGCAGCGAGGTGAGTCCGGGAATGAGGCTCATGGTGTACGCCACGCCGAGGTTCTGGAAGAACGAGATGAGCGTGTACGCCACCGCGTAGTAGCCCACCTGCTCGGCGCCCTTCATGACCCGCAGGAAGAGGAAGTCGCTGTTGAAGATCGCGAGGCCGAGGATGCCGTGCGCGATCATCGGCCAGGCGCGTTGCACCAGCGCCGCGGTCGCGCGCAGATCGACCCGCAGCCGCTCCGGCCGCGCCGTGGGGGGCAGCCATCGCAGCAGCAGCAGCGCCGCGGTCACCTCGCCGGCGATCTGCGCCATGGGCACGCGCAGCAGGTGCTCCGGGCTGCGCACCAGCGAGAGCACGAGCAGCGCGGTGAGCGACTCGCTCACCACGCGGCTCCACGCGGCATTGCCGGCGCGATCGAGCCCCACATGCACGAAGCGCGTGCCGAGGGCCGTGGCGACGAGCGTCACCGCATACATCGCAAGGGCCGGCCCGTCCGGGCGCGGCAGGATGACGAGACCGGTGAGGGTGGTGCCCACCAGCAGCAGCGCCACCAGCAGCAGCCGCGACCCGAGCACGCCACCGAGCAGCGATGCGACACGGTCGGGGTGCGCGGCGACTTCGCGCACGCCGATCATGTCCATGCCGGCGTCGGCCACGAAGGTGAGGTACATGATGACCGTCGTGGCGGAGACGATCACCCCGTAGACGCTCGCGCCGAGCGTGCGGGCGAGGTACACCGTGGCCACGAACGCCAACAGACGCGCGGCCGCTTCGCCGGCACCGAGCTGCAGGAAGCGACGCCCGGTGGACGCGGCGTGTGCGTCGGTACCGGGGGGCTTCGTGGCGGGTGGCGCGGCAGCGTGCGACATGAGGGCGCGAGTCGCGACGCGGCTACGTGCGGCGCGTGAGCACGCCCGTCGCCTCGCCCACGCTCCATCCGGCCAGCAGCAGCAGCATGGCGGGCGTCGCGGCGAGCACGCGGCCGAGCCGTCCGGCAGCGGCGTGCATGCGCGCATGCCGCTGCCAGAGCACGAACGGCACGAGCGGCGCCATGGCCACGCGCGCCATGCGTGCCGGCGCGGACAGTGTGCGACCGTGAATCGCGCCGAAGAGGCGACCCCAGTGGTATCGCTCGCTGAGCAGCGCGCGCCACCCCACGGGGCGCCGCACATGCTCCACCACCAGTCGGTCGTCGAGCCACAACGTCTCACCGGCCTGCTGCAGTGCCCAGTGCACCACCGGCTCCTGGTAGCGTTCGCGCCACTGCGCCTGCGTCGCGTCGAGCGCGCGACGCTTGTAGACCACGTTCACGTCGCTCACCCAGTCGCGCGCGCCGCGCACGAACGGGCTCGTGTAGCGCGTGAAGTCGCACACGTGAATCGCGAACTCGCGCAGCGCACTGGGCAGCGGGTCGATGGCGCCGCCGATGACGGCGTGCGGCAACTCGGCGTGGAGACGGACGGCGGTGCGTGCCCAGTCGGCGCGTGGCGCGCCGCGGTCCTCGATGATGGCCACCAGTGCGCCCTGCGCCGCCGCGAGCCCGGCGGCGCGGCGGCGGTCGAACAGCTCGTGCTCACCCGCCGCCGTGTGTGCCGGCTGTTCGGTGGGCACGTGGCCGAGTGCCAGGAAGCGCACCGCCGGCCAACGCGCGGCGAGCGCGCCCGTGTCGGCGATGCTCGCGTCGTACGGCACGAGGACGTCGAGCGGCGGCGCGTCCTGCTGCGCCGCGAGCGCCGCGAGCACGCGCTCCACCGACGCGCCGCCCTCAACGACCGTGAGGATGACACTCAGGACTGGCTCCGACGGGAGCGGAGAGCGCGGGAGCGAGTCCTGCGGGAGCGGGGACGGCGGGAGCGCGTCCGTGCTCACTTCGTCAGAAGTCCTCACCCGACCGGAAGCGGGGGCAGCGCGACGGCCTGCCGGGTGGCGCTGCTCTGCACCGCGGCATCGCGCACCTGCAGCGACCGGACACCATCCACCCCGGTGGCCAGCGCACCGCCCGTGCCGCCCTGCATGCGGCGCAGCCAGTCTGCGAGCTCACCGTCGAAGGTGGCCTGCGTGGTGGTGGTCCACGAGCGGAGCTTCTCGCGGATGGCGATGTCGAGGTAGCGCTTCTTCACCACCGTGCGCGGCCCGCCCGGCTTCTCGTGCGTGATGAGCAGCGCCTGCATCGGGGCGTACGCGCCGCGCACCATGCCCTTGGGGCCGTACACCTCGATCGCCACCTCGTAGCCTTGCCACTCATCCCACGTGGCGTGATACGTGGCGCTCACGCCGGCGGCGTTGCGGAAGATCGCCATCGCGTTGTCCTCACTCCCCGGCACCTTCCAGACGTTCTCGGTCACCACGCCGTACACGTCGGTCACGTCGCCCAGGAACCAGCGCGCGATGTCGGTGATGTGAATGCCGACATCCATCATGGCACCGCCGCCCGACACGGGGGCCTTGTACTGCCAGTCGGCGGTGAAGTTGTTGAGGCCATCGTGCCCGCCGAACACGCGAATGTGGTCGATGGGGCCGATGGTGCCGGCATCCACCACCTCGCGCACGTACTGCATGGCGGGATAGAAGCGCAGGTTGAAGCCCACGCCCAGCACCTTGCCCGCGGCGACGGACGCGGCGAGGATGCGCTCGGCGCTGGCGGTGCTGTTCGACAGCGGCTTTTCGCACAGCACGTGCTGGCCCAGTGCGAAGGCCCGGAGGCACTGCTCCTCGTGCATCTGCACGGGCGAGGATACAATGACCGCGTCCATCGGCACCGCGAAAAACTCGTCGAGGGTGGTGCACACCACCGCCGTTGAGCCCTGCGCGGCGGCCTGGGCGGCGCCACGGTTCACGTCACAGACGGCGGCCAGCGTCGTCTGTGGATGGGTGTGCACGGTGGCGGCGCGCAGCCGTCCGATGCGTCCTGCGCCGATCACGCCGATTCGTATCGTCATGCCTGTTGGTCCGGTGTCAGTCCTGCGGTCCGCCCTTCCTCACTCCACCCATGTCCGCACTCTCGAAGAAGTGGCGCCGCCTGCGTGAAGCGGCCGCCGTGGCGCGGTACGGCGCCACGACCGGCGACGCCCTCGCCCTCTTCGCCTGCTACCTGCGCCTGCTCGTCCGCCCGCCCGGCACCGCCGAACAGGTGGTCACGCTGCAACTCGGCGATCTCGTGCACCGCGTGACCTTCCGCGAGCGCGACATCTTCACCTTCGGTGAAATCCTCTTCGAACAGCAGTATCGACTCCCGCCCCGGCTGCCGGCGGGTGCCGTGGTGCTCGATGCCGGTGCGAACATCGGCATCATGGCCCTGCTGCTGCGCAGCCAGTACCCGGAGGCCGAGCTGCACGTCTTCGAACCCTTCCCCGACAACGCCCGCCTGCTGCGCGCCAACCTGTCCGGCCTGCCGCGCACGCACGTGCATGAACTGGCGCTGGGCGACACCGACGGCACGGCCATGCTGCACGGCGGCGACCATGACGCCGAGCATTCGCTGGTGGACACGAGCGGTGGTGGCGCGGACATCGCGGTGCGCGTCGCGCGCCTCGATGGGTGGCTGGCCGCGCAGGGGATTGCCCGCGTGGCGCTGCTCAAGGTCGATGTCGAGGGGAGCGAACAGGCGCTGGTCGACGGATTGGGTGAGCGTGTGGCCGATGTCGACGTGATCGTGGGGGAGTTCCACGAGACGATGGTCGACGAGTCG
This sequence comes from Gemmatimonadota bacterium, assembly GCA_020161135.1. GTDB lineage: Bacteria > Gemmatimonadota > Gemmatimonadetes > Gemmatimonadales > Gemmatimonadaceae > Gemmatimonas. The sequence goes on from JAIUOB010000001.1 coordinate 661,028, forward strand.
CGCTTCTACGGTGCGCTGACTGCCGCCGGCTTCACGTTGCGGCATCGTGACCGGGCGCTCGATGGCGGTCCGGTGCACATGTTCCGCCTCGATCGCGCCGACACCGCCTGACAAGGACCAGCCGCCGTCCGTCGGGCCGGCGCCCGCCGGCTACTCGTCGCGCACCACGCGATTGTAGATGCCGCTCACCACGCGCCCGAGCGCGTAGCCGATGACGAACAGGTAGACGAAGCCCACGAAGGCGCCGCCCACCGTGACCGAGTAGCCGGGCAGGAAAACCCCGATGAGGCCGAGGTGCTGTCCGACGTTGGGGCCGCCGGCGGCGACCAGCCAGATCGTGGCGACGAACAGGCCGAGGCCGAGCAGCAGCCCCATCGACACGCCCCAGGCGCGCGCATGCAGGCGCGCGAGCGAGCTCTTCGCGTCGGCAGGAAGCGACGTGGGCAGGTCGTCGTGGCGTCGATTGTGGAGCGGATTGGCAGTCATGGGGACCACGGGGGGACGGGACGCCCTCACGGGCGAAGTGGCGTGCCGCGCAGGACGGCGGCGGGCGGTGCTGTTCACGACAGGCTTACCAGCGGCTCACGAGAGGCGACGCAGAAGGGACTCCGGCGCGCGCCTCAGAGGTGATCGAGAAAGTCGCGCGAGGTGGAGAAGTCGTTCCGGATGCGGATGGTCATGAGCCACACCGCGAGCACGAGGTTGCGGGCGAAGGCGGCGAACCACCCCCACGCGAATCCGGCCACGAACCCCCACCAGGCACCGACCACCACGCCCGTCCAGGTGAGCGCATAGCCGTAGAAGTAATTCTGCAGCAGGTACAGCGGGAAGCGCTGCTGCGGATCGAGCACGATGGACAGGACCGTGGCGACCACGACGAGCAGCGCCACGGTGATGCCCATGGCCAGCCCGAGCGCGCGCTTGTCGAGCGGCGCGAAGGCGAGCGCCAACTGGCGCTGCAACTGCACGGAGGGGGTGGCAGGCGGCGTGAGTGACATGGAGTCCTCGAAGATCCTCAGGTCGGGGTCGCGACCGTCGAGGTGAGTGGCGGCGGCGCAGCGCGATCCCGCACCGGCCGATGCGTGAGGATGGCCCAGGCGGCCCCACTCACGGACACGAGATAGTACACGAGGCGCAGCGGCGCCACCGCCGCCGCGAAGATCACCCCGCGTTGTGTGGCGTACCAGCGCAGCAGCGGCGCGTTGCCCCACAGGACGACGGCAAAGCAGGCCAGCGCCGCGAGCAGCCAGCGCGCGTCCCACAGCACCGCCGCGAGCAGCACGAAGCCGACGCACAGCGCCGACAGCACGGCCCGGACCTTCTCACCGATCTGCAGGTTGAGGGGGCCGTCCTGCATGGTGTCCCCGGCATCGAGCACGAGCGACATCCACGGGATGGCCCGCTCGCGCAGGTCGGTGCGCACCATGTTCATGAAGCTCCACTTCTTGAGATGCTTCCCCTGCAGGTGTGGCAGGAGCAGCACGCGGTGCCCGCGCGCGCGGAGCCGCTGCCCCAGCTCGATGTCCTCGATCTGGGGGCGCGGATACCGCACCGCATCGAAGCCACCCGCCGCGAGGAAGGCCTCCCGTCGCACGCCGCCACAGCCGGCCCAGAAGGTGGTCGCGTCGCCCGGGTTGGTGGCGTGGACGTAGTGGTGGAGCAGGTTGCGATACTGGCTGACCAGCCCCGGCGCCGCCGGCGCAGTGTCGTAGGCGCCGAAGATGGCGGCCGCGTCGGGATGGGCTTCGAACGCGTCGACGAAGCCCGCCAGCGTCGAGGGTGCCACCACCACGTCGGAGTCGACGAAGAGAAGGAGCGGCGCCTGCGCGACCTGGGCGCCGAGATTGCGGGCACCGCCCGGCCCCAGCGGGCCGCGCGTCGCCGTCGGCCCCGACGGTTCGCGCACCAGCACCACCCGATCGGCCTGCGCGCGCGCCACCGCCTGCGTCTCCCCGTCGGTACTCGCGTCGTCCACCACGATCAGCTCGTACGCCTCGCGCGGCAGCGTGCTGGCGAACACCCCGGCGATGGACGCACGCAGCATGCCCGGGCAGTTGCGTGCCGGGATGATGACGGTCAGTCGGGGCGTGCCAGAGAGCATGGCGAAGAGGAAGGAGCTGGGCTCAGTCGCGGACGAGGAGCCGCCGCGCGGTGCGCAGGGTGTGACGGGCCAGCACGCGCAAGCGAAACGCACTACTGCCAAGGTCATCGAGCGCGCCGGGCGTACGAAAGTACCAGGCGTCGAGCCGCGGCAGGGCATGCAGGGCCTCGCCTGCACGCAGAGGACGATGCACCGTCGTGCACGCCACCGCGAAGCGGGAGGCTGCCAGCGTTTCGGCCCCCGGCGGGACGTCCCCGAACGGATAGGCCAAGGTGCGCGGCCGCACCCCAAGGCGGGCGGTGATGTCGGCCACGCACCGGTCGAGTTCCTCGGCCCGGGCCGCCTCGGACAGGGCGGAGAGGTGCGGGTGGGAGACCGTGTGCGCCCCGATGGTCACCCCCTGCGCCTGAGCGGCCCCGAGAGCCTCCCAGTCGAGCAGCGGGAGCGTCGGAATGCCGCGGGCCCGCACACCCCCCCAGGCGTTGTCCTTCCCCACCTGCCCCGACACGACGAAGACCGTGGCCGGCAGGCCATGCGCCGCCAGCAGCGGAAACGCTTCCGCCGCGAGATTGGCGAACCCGTCGTCGAAGGTCAGCGCCACCTGCGGACGGACCGGCGCGGCGGCCGCACCCATGTTCGCCGCGAGAGTTTCGAGCGGCACCACATCGACCGCGCCGCTGGCGAACAGGCGCACGTGGTCGCGAAACACCGCGGGCGACACCGAGATCGGCGACCCGCTCGCGTCGAGCGAGTGATACATGAGAATCGCGCGCATGGTCACGGCGCGCCTCGCCCGTCCGACGCGCGGTGCCTCATGCGGCCGCGTCGCGAAGCGCCTGCCAGGTCACGTCGGCCGAATGCTGCCAGTCGAGCCGCCGGGCGGCCGCGAGTGCGGCGTGCGCGCAGGCGTCGCGATGGGGTGCATCCTCCAGCAGACGCCGCAGCGCGTGGGTGAGCGCGGCCTCGTCGCGCGGCGCCACGAAGTGACCGCCGCCCGCGAGCAGTTCGGGGAGGGGACTGTTCTGCGTCGCCACCACGGGCGTCCCGCACGCCGCCGCCTCGACCGCCGGCAACCCGAACCCTTCACACTCCGAGGGCAGCGCGAGCGTCACCGCACCGGCCAGCAGGTAGCGCAGGTCGGCATCGGGCACGAAGCCGGCGAAGGTCACCTGGTCCATCGTGCCCTCGCGCTCGATGCGCGCGCGAATGGCCGGCAGGCTCCCGTGAAACACATCGTCGACGGGGCCCACGAGCACGAGCTGCACCGCGCGCCCGGTCTCGCGCATGACGCGCGCGTGCGCCCCCACCAGCACATCGACGTGCTTGTGCGGGTTGAAGCCGCCGACGTAGATGAACCACGGCGTCTCGTCGGGGAGGTGGTAGCGCGCCGCGACCGCCTCGACCTCCGCCGCATCGGGGGCGGGCGCGTAGTCGTGCGACGGGGCCTCGACGGCCACGCGCATCCGTGCGGTGGGCACGCGATACACCGCCTGCAACCGCCGCGCCGAGAAGTCACTCACCGTGAGCACGAGACGCGCCTGCGCGAGCGCCAGCCACGTCTTCGCGCGCCAGAACAGCCGCGCCCGTGCACTGGGCAGCGTGAGCTGCGGGAAGTCCTCGGCAATGGTGTCGTGGAAGCAGACGAGCAGGCGCACCCCCGGCGGCAGCGGGAAGTACGTGTACACCGTGGGCGAGAAGAAGACATCGACGCCGGCCTGCGCCACGGCGCGCGTGAAGCGCAGCATGTCGCCCGGACTCCGATTGCCGTCGGCGGCCGCGGCCACGGTGGGCGACACGCGCTGCGGCACGTCGATGATGTCGACGCGCGTGCCGGCAGCACGGGCGGTCGTGACGAGCGCCTCCGCCTGCGCGCGCGCGCGCGCATCGGCGAAGAGCACCCAGTGCGCGTCCCGCGGTGCGGCACTCGGCGCGTGCGTGAACAGCGCGCCCAGCAGCTCGCGGGTGAACCGTCCGTATCCGCGTGGGTTGGCAAGCGATGTCGCGTCCACCCCCACGCGGAGGGTCACGCGGCGGCCTCCTTGGCCGTGCCCGCGTTCGCGGTCTCGATCTTCTGCTCTTCGTGGTACTCGAAGTCGGTGTTGACCGCCCACACGTCGTGCTGCGCCTCGCCGAGCATGTTCTCGAGCGTCAGCATGGCCGTGTACATCGAGTGATCCTGGTTGTTGTACTTGTGCATGCCGTTGCGCCCGACCGTGTGCAGGTTGCTGATCGGGTCGATGAAGGCGCGCACGCCATCGAGATGCTCGCGGTACTCGGCATCGTAGATGGGATACGCCTTGGGCATGCGCACCACGCAGCCGTCCACCACGCTGTCGGGGGTCGCCAGGCCGAGCTGCGCGAGCTCCTTGCCGGCGAGGGCAACGAGGTCGGCATCGGAGGTGGTCCAGAGCCCGTCGCCTTCGAAGCAGAAGTACTCGAGGCCGAGGCAGGTGCGCCCCGGCTCGACCATGGCCGCACTCCAGTTGTTGAAGTTCTGGATGCGGCCGACCTTCACCCCGGGCGTGTGGACGTAGATCCAGTTGTCCGGGAACATGTCGGTCTTGTCGAGCATGAGCGCGACCGTGAGGAAGTCGCGATAACGCAGCCCCTCGGCCGCAGTGCGCGCCTCGGGCGGCGCCTGGTCACCGAAGCAGCGCACGAGCGCACGCACATCGGTGGTGGAGATGACGTGATCGGCCTTGATGCGCACGTCGCCCAGCGGCGACTTGGCGACGATCGCCTTCGCCTTGCCGTCCTGCAGCTCGACCTGATGCACCCAGTGCTTCATGAGCACCCGGCCACCCAGCTCTTCGATGCGCTCGGCGGCCTTCTCCCACATCTGCCCCGGACCGAAGCGCGGGTACTTGAAGCTCTCGATGAGCGACTTGATGGAGTTGTTGCGGCGATTGAGCGCGGTCGCGTTGAGGATCGCGCGCGCCAGCGACAGCCCCTGGATGCGCTGCGCCGCCCACTCCGCGCGGATCTCGGTGCAGGGGATGCCCCACACCTTCTCCGTGTACGTCTTGAAGAAGATCTCGTAGAGACGCGTACCGAAGCGATTGCTCACCCACTGCTCGAAGGTCTCCTCGACGGGCGAGGGATACATCTTCGCGTGGAAGTAGCTGAGCATGATGCGCACCGCCTCGATGGGGCCGAGCCCCATGAGCGCGTTCATCGCCTTGAGCGGGTAGTTGAAGTACTTGCCGCTGTAGTGGATGCGCGAGAGGCGGGGGACGTCGATGAAGTCGTCGCCGAGGAGTTCTTCCCAGAGCGCCTGGACGGGCGCGATTTTCGTGAAGAAGCGGTGACCGCCGATGTCGAAGCGGTACCCCTTGTACCGGGCGGTCTGCGAGATGCCGCCGACCATGTCGGTGCCTTCGCATACGGTGACCTGATAGCCGCGCTTGGCCAGCAGGTAGCCGATGGTCAGCCCCGCGGGACCGGCGCCGATGATGGCGATGTGGTGACCGGGGGCAAGACGGGCGAAAGAACGAGTGGACGCCATGGACGGGGTTCGCGGGGCGGGCTGAACGTCGGGCTTGGCAGCGCGAGGAATGACGAGCAGAGCGCCGGACGGTGACATCCGGTGCCGATCGTGCGAGCTGGTACTGGTGACGGGGCAGGTTCCGCGCCACCGGACTCACCCGTGGAGACGAAACCTAAGTGTATTGGTTACCGGCGGTTGGGACAAAATTCCCTCACTGTGGTCACAATGCAACGACGGCATGTGTAGCTTTTGTGCAACACATGCCGATCAAGGGCGACAGTGCCGGCCTGTAACAGACGGGTGCGTCCGAGCACCCATGGCGTCGTCAGCGCTGCTTGGGCTTGAAGACCTGCAGCTCGCGGAACTCCTCCAGCAGCTCGGGATCCAGGATATAGCGCTCGAGGTTGGGGCACGCACTCGCGGTGTCCGGGAGCGGTGTGGTGCTCCACCGGAGGAGCAGCGTCCGGCGCGAGAACTCCTTCACGATGCCGAGGTACCGGCAATCCTCCATGAGGACGCGGATGAGTTTGGACCGCTCGCTCGTCTGCAGGTTGCTGATGGTGAGGTACTCCGCCCCCTGCGCCAGCGAGGAGTCGCGCAGCTCGAGGCCACCCAGATTCTGGTAGCGCTGATAGGGGACGGTGACCCGCCCACTGTAGTAGAACATCGTGGCCGACTTGGCGGAGAGCACCCGCGCCGCAGAGGGCAGCGAGTCTCGGACGTAGCGCGACGCCTCGATGAAGGTGCGCTGGTCGTCCGCAATGCATTGCAGGTCGGGCAGCGGCTGTGCGCGACTGCATGCGCGCACACTCGCCACCTGCTGCGCCGTGCGCGTCCCACCCTCGACCGCCAGCGGGAGCATGAGCAGCAGCACGACGGCCATGCCTGCCCGTGGCGCCACGCGTTGCCCGAGTCGCCACCCGCCCAGCAGGACCGAGGCGATGAGCAGCGGCACCACGGGCGTGACGTAGCGTGTGACCTGCCACGACCAGGCCAGCAGCAGCCCCAGCGTCCCCACCAGGATCCACGCGAGCATCGGCAGACGCGAGTACGCCGCGTAGAGGCCGGAGACCAACGTGAGCACGAGGACGCCGGTCACGACCAGGTTGTCGAGGATCGTCCCCTCGATGGTCGGCGTCGCGAGCAGCGACGGCACGGCGCGGACCATGTAGAAGAGGAAGTTGATGCGGAAGCGCTCGATCAGGTTGGCCAGCACCCCTTCATTGGGGGCGTGGGTGAGCACGAGGTCTGCGGCGTAGCTGCTCCCGACCACGGGCGCCGGATCGGTGAGCGTCCACCAGAGGAGCGCCCCGAGCACCGGCAACCCGACCACGGCGGCGACGGCGGCCGCACGCCAGCGCCGGGCCTGCAGGTGCACGCCGATGAGGGCGAGCGGGACGACCATGCCGGCCGAGCGCATGAGCGTCGCGGCTACGGCGGCGAGCAGGAGCAGCGTGTCGCGACGCGCGCCGGGCGCGAGTGCGCAGCTCGCCCAGATGCACAGCGCGACCGCGCACATGAGGGCGGGTTCGGAGGTGACGGCTCCGGCCTGCGTGAGCGCGCTCGGATTGATGGCGCACAGCGCCAACGTGGCGAGCGCGACGATCGGCGCGACCTGCCGACGCATGGCATCGAAGAGGAGCGCGAGGGCGCTCGTCGAGAGCAGCACCTGCAGGGTGATGAGCCAATCGAAGGACTCGCCACCGATGGCCCGCCAGAGCGCCAGCAGCGCGGGGTATCCCGGCGGGTACATGTGATGCAGCGGCGCGCCGGGCCAGAGGAGATCGCGGTACGTGCCCTCCGACAGCGACCGCGCGAGCACCAGATAGCGCACATCATCCTGCCCGGTGAGGATGCCGGGGGCACGTCCTACCCACGCCAGGGCGGCGTGCAGCACCAGCAGTGCCAGTGCGGCGGCCCAGACGGCGCGGGGCGTCGACACCGTCGCCCCCTGCGCATGCCCCTCCGGATCCTCCACCCACCAGGTGCTGCGGTATCCCACCACGGCCCTCGCCAGCGCAAACGGTTCCGCACGCTCCGGGCACGCTGCGGGAAGCGGCCGGACACGTGCGCCTTGGACTGCCATGCTAGTATCGGCCGGCGCGCTTCGCTTGTGAGGGCAGAATTCTTAACAGTCGCGGGGTCGTAAGCGACGGGCGAGCAGTCCCGTGGCGGCCGCAAGGTCGAGGTCGGCCAGGAGGAGACCGGCGACGCCATACGGGTGCCACGCGACCAGTGTGCCGTCGGGTGCGCTGACGGCCGAGCTGGCCGGCGCGCCCTCGAGCGCATAGTTGACGGACGCAAACCAGATGCCGTTCTCCGCCGCGCGGCACCGCACCGCCTGCTCATGAAACGAGTTGCGCGGGTCGCCGAACACGGTGGGTTGAAATGCACCGGGCTCGGCCTCACTGAAATGCGGATGGAAGACCAATTGTGCCCCCTGGCGCGCCGCGCTGCGCACGGACTCCGGGTAGCGCCACCCCTCGTGACAGATGACGACCCCGAAGGTGAGCGCCCCGACGGTGAACACCCGGCGCCCGGCGCCCGGGGCGTACAGCGTGTCCTCCGAGGGATCGAGTTGCACCTTGTCCTGCCACCCGAGCACGCTGCCCTGTGCGTCGAGCACCAGGGCGGTGGCGCGCACCGCACCGTCGACCACACGCTCGGTGCCGATCACGGCGGCGATACCGGCGTCGTGCGCGGTCTGCGCGAGCAGCCCATGGGCGCGCGCGAGCCACGCGGCGTCGGGGGGTGGGACCGCACGATTGGGCGCCCGATAGCCGGGCACATAGCACTCCCCGACGCAGACGATGGCGGCACCGGCATGTCGCGCGTCGTGCATCGCCTGCGCACAGCGGGCGACCGCGTCATCCGGACTATCGGGAAAGGGGAGTGTGGCGAGGGCGATGCGCATGGGGCGGAGTCGTGGAAGCGGGCGGCGCAACCGACATGGCGGCGTCAGCGCGGTGGAGTCTCGCTGTGGTGCAGGAACTGTGTCGTGAACGGTGCCATGGCGGCGAGGAACGCCGCCGGCGGCTCGCCCACGAACCGCCGGAAGTCGCGCACGAGGTGCGACTCGTCGGCGTAGCCGTGCGCGGCGGCCACGCGGGCGAGGGTGTGCGGGGCTTCCCGCCACGCCACACAGGTGCGGTGGAAGCGCACGATACGCGCGAGCAGCTTGGGCGACACGCCCACCTGGCGTCGAAAGAGCCGCTGCAGCGTGCGCGTGGTGGTGAAACGCGTATCGTCGAGCGCCGCTGCCGTCGCGCCCACCGCGTTGGCCCCACCGTCCTCGACGATGGCCTGCACCAGCGCCGTGACGCGCGGGTCAGCCAGGGGTGCGCGACGCTCGAAGGCATCCAGCCACGCCGCGAGCGTGGCGCGACGCGCGGCGTCGTCCTGTGTGGCGAGTGTCGCGTGCAGCGCCGGCAAGTCGGCATCGGTGAGCTGGTGTGCATCCACCCAGGTGTCGCGCAGGCGTTCGACATCGTGCACCAGACCGAAGGCGCCATGTGGCTCGAGCCGCACGGCCAGCAGGTCGACCGCACCGGTGGGACGCACATGAAAGGGCGCGGTGATGGGCCCCACGAGAAACACCGCGGGCTGGAGTCGCGCCTGGCCGTCCGCCTCGACATGCTCGAAGGGCGCGCCGAAGTTGAAGAGCAGCTCCGGACAGCCGTCCGGCAGCGCCGGCTCGTCGTCGCCGCCCTCGGGAGTCCCGCGCAGCGACCAGCAGCAGCGTGTACGACGCCACGGCAACGCTCCGGCCTGCGCGGTCCAGCTCTCGTAGATCATGCGGCAATCATGCGGGCGATGTCGCGTTTGTCCAAGGTGGCCGGCCGTTGCCGTGGTACTGTGCCGACGCCCGTTGCACCGCTGCTTCTACCCCGACACCTGATGATGCCCCCTGCCCAGTCCCCCGCCCGGCCGGCGGCCAGTCCGGCCGAGGTTGCTGCAATTGCCGCCCTCGCCATCGTGCTGCTGCCCGTCGGCGTGCATGCCCAGGCGGCATCGGCCAACGCCGACCCCGTGGCGCCGCTCGCATGGATGGCCGGCTGCTGGGAGGTGCGCACCGCCACGCGCGTGACCGAGGAGCAGTGGATGCGGCCGGCCGGCTCGTCGATGCTCGGCATGAGCCGCACGGTCGCCGGCGGCGCGCTGCGGGAGTGGGAGTCGCTGCGCGTGGCGGTGGTGCAGGGTCGCGTCACCTACATCGCGACACCCAGCGGACAGCGGGAGACGCCGTTTGCTGCCACCGTGGTGAGCGATACCCTGGCCGCCTTCGAGAACCCGACGCACGACTTTCCGCAGCGCATCGCCTATCGACGCATCGGGAACGATTCGCTCGTGGCGCGCATCTCGGCCACGCAGGGCGGCAAGGAGCGCGGCATGGACATCCCGATGAAGCGGGTGCGGTGCGGGGGGTAGACGGTCATCGTCATCGTCCACCTTCACCCTCATCCCTGCCCCCTGCCCCCTGATCCGATGCACCGAAAGCAAGGATCAGGCAGAAGGAAGAAGGAATCAGGGTGAAGGTGGACGGTATGCGGCGGCCGTGATGTGATACACCACGCTCCGCCGCCCGTCGTCCTCGACGCGCTCGCCCACCAGCACGCCGCCGATGCGTTCCACCGCGGTGCGTGAGCGGATGTTCGCGACGCCCACGTGAAAGCGTACGCGGTCGGCCCACTGGAACGCATGCTGCAGCAGGAGCTGCTTCATCTCGCCGTTGTGGCGTCCCCCCCAGTGGCTGCGCGCGAGAAAGGTCCAGCCGATCTCGACTTCGCGCGTCTCGGGGTTCCAGTCGTGATAGCGCGTGCTGCCGATGACCGCCCCGGTGGCCGCGTCGTACACGAGAAACGCGCCGCGCGAGGCCATCGCGCCATCGAAGAAGGCGCGAAACACGGCGGGCTGCCACCGATCGTGTGCGGGATGCTGGGCCCAGATGTCGGGGTCGCTCGCCACGGCGAACAACGCGTCGAAGTGATCGTCGCGCAGCGGCACAAGACGCACGAGTGTGCCGTGCAAGGTCGGCTGCAGGTCGAACGACACCGTCATGTCAGACGAGGCGAAGGGTGAGGCGCGAGCCGCTCGGGCACGGAGGACACGCCGCTCAGTCGCGCCCGATCACCACGTGCGTGGCCCGCTCGCCGGCCACCTGCTCGCGCACGGTGTAGCCGAGCGCCGGCAGGTCGAGCCCCGAGAAGAGCGACTCGCCCTGTCCGAGCAGCACGGGGGTGATGGCGAGGTGCATCTCGTCGATGAAGCCGGCGAGCAGCCCCTGCCGGATGGTCGACACACCGCCGCCCAGGCGCACGTCGCGACCCGCGGCACTGATGCGCGCCCGCTCGAGCGCCGTCTCGAGGCCGTCGGTGACGAAGTGAAAGGTCGTGCCGCCGTCCATGACGAGCGGCTCGCGCGCGTGATGCGTGAGCACGTACACATCGCAGTGGTAGGGCGGCACCTCGCCCCACCAGCCGCGCCACGAGAGGTCGGGCCAGGGTCCGCGCACGGGGCCGAACATGTGGCGTCCCATGACCCAGGCGCCGACCCCGGCAAAGCCACGCGCCGCGAACTGGTCGTCGACGCCGGTCTCGCCTTCGTCCTCACCGCCGCGCGCCTTGTTGAAGTGGAGGCCGCGAAAGGTGCGTGTGGGAATCAGCCAGGGGTGCAGCCGCTCACCACCGACGCCCATGGGCGCGGTTTCCGACTGCTCGACGCCGGCGCCGTAGCCGTCGAGCGAGATGGTGAACGATTCGACGCGAAGGCGGGACATGAGACCTGGGTTGAGCGAATGGCGCCGCCGTCCGCGACGCCCTGTTCAGAGATAGCGTGCGATGGACATTCCCGCTGCGCTGAGTGTGAGCAATGCCGTGGCGATCGTCGAGCCGAGTGCGCCACGTCGGCGCAGTGAAGCAATCTCGCGCTCGAGGCGTGGACGATCGGCATCCGCGGCCGCGGAGAGGCCCACGGCGAGCTGTCCCGCACGAGCCTGCGCAGGCCGTCCCACGAGCATCGCGATGGCGCCCCCTGCATCGGCTGCGGCTGTCTGTCGCTCGAGCGGTGTCAGGTGCTCAACGCGGGCGATCGGGCGGCGGCGCTGGGTCCTGGGCCGCGGTGGTGGCTGGGCGATCGACCGAAGGTTCCGACGACGGCGACGCCGGACGACGGGTAGCCGCCCAGGCGGTCGCACGCGCCACGTTGCGTGCGCGCACGGACTCCATGGACTCGGCGAAGCGCAGCCGATGGCCGTGCGGGTCGAGCACCGAGAACTCGCGCACGCCCCACGGCCCATCCACCGGCGCGCTCACGACGGGCGCGCCGCGTGCACGCAGGTCGGCGTGACAGGCGTCGATGTCGTCGGTGAAGATCAGCAGTTCGTGATGGGCGCTGCTTCGGGCCAGGCCGGCGTCGGCGGTGAAGAAGATCTGGACATCGCCGCTCGCGACACCGGCATCGTGAGGCGCGTCGCCCCCGTGTGGGGCGTCGGGCCAGGTCCAGCGCTGCTCGAAGCCGAGCCGCTCGGTGTAGAAACGCACCATGCCCTGCACATCGGCGCAGGGCAGTACGGCGATCGCCGAGGTGAGGCGATGAGCCATCGGAATGGGTCGAAAGGAGACGATGCTATGGGTGCAGCCCGGCCACGCGCGTCGCGCGCGCACGACCGGGCGGTCACACCCTGTACCTCACATTGGGCCGACCTGTCACCGCCGCCCGCGCGCGCAGCGCGGACGGCGGTGACGCATCCCCTCACATCGCGACGCGCACGCCGAGGTGATCGCCCGACTTGAGGTTGATGAGCTGCGTGGCCAGGTCGAGCCCACCCGCCGGACGCACGAACACGCGAATGGTGTTCTCGCGGCTCACGAGCGACTTCGGCACGCGCAGCGTCGTCTGCTCGCCGGCGCGCACCTCACCGAGGCGCACCGAGTACGTGCCCTGCTCGGCGTACACCGTCACCGCCTTGTCGCGCGGGTTGTTGACGGTGAGCGTGGTGCTGGCGAGTTCGTCGGCGTTGAGCTTGACGAGCATGCTGTCGTTGGTGGCGAGGCCACCGCGCGGCGGCACCAGCAGGCCCACGCGACGCGCGCCGCGGAGCGCGAGCGACTGCGTGACGAGATCGCGATCCTCGCCATCGGCGCGGGCGACGACCTGCAGCGTGGTGCCGCTGGCCGCCCACGCGGGAATGGCGAGCGACGAGACCGCGCCGGCGGGCACGACGCCGAGTCGGCGATCGACGCCATTCACGCGGGCGTACACGGTGACGGCCGCCGCGCGATCGTTCTGCACCGCGAGGACGTTCGTGGTGTCGGCGGTGATGCGCGTGGCGGGCAGGCGCACGGGCGGCTGCGTCTGTGCGGAGGCGAGCGACGCCGTGGTGAGGGTCGCCGTGGCGGCGAGCCCGAGAAGCAGCGAGGTGTGACGCATCGTGAAGTCTCCCGAAGAGGGTGCAATGCGGCGACACGATGACACGATGACACGATGCGCGTGGCTTCGGACGACCGCATGTGAATGGTGGTGAACCCGGCGGCGCGAACCATCGGGCGAATGCCATCGGGAGCGCGTTGCTTTCCCCGACGACGGTGTGGGCAGAGTCCCGCGTGCCGGCGCGCTGACACCGTCACCGCCGGCGGCCGCGCTCGCCTTCCGGAGAAGCCGATGCGAAACTGCGAATGGCCGCTGCCCCACTACATGATAGTGCGTCGACGACGGGTAGTTCCCGACACATCAGGGAGCGGAGGTCGTCGTTCGCGCGGACGGCAGTAAACGGCGCCGCGCGCGTCGGCATCCCTTCCTGGAAGCCCCATTCCACCTCCTCTTGTCACGGCCATGCGCGCCATGTCCCGACCGGTTCCCTTCCTCCTGCTTTCGGCGGCCGTTTCGACGCTGACCGTTGCCGCGCCGGCGTCGGCGCAGTCGCGTGGTCCTGACGGGTGCCGTACCGACGCGCCAGATGCGGCGACCCGCATCGCCCGCATCACGGCCCGCCTGTATCCGTCGGTGCTGCTCACCCGCGATACGACGTCGCGGTCGCTCGAGGCGCGGATGCGGGCGCTCAAGGTGCCCGGCGTGTCCATCGCGGTGATCGACGGCGATCGCGTGGCGTGGAGCCGAGGCTTCGGCGTGCGCGACACCAGCACACGGGCACCGGTCACGACGGCAACGCGTTTCCAGGCCGCGTCACTCTCCAAGCCCATCGCCGCGCTCGGCGTGCTGCGGCTCGTGCAGCAGGGGCGGCTTGGCCTCGACGACGATGTGCGCACGCGGCTTCGCACGTGGCAGATGCCGGCGTCGCCGTTCCTCGACAGCGGACGCGTGACGCCGCGGCTCCTGCTCACGCATCGTGCCGGCATCGCGGTGAGTGGGTTCGCGGGATATGCGCAGACGGACGCGGTGCCCACGCTGCGACAGGTACTCGACGGCGCCGCGCCCGCCAACCATCCGGCGCTCAGGGTGGTGCGCACGCCCGGACAGGTGAACGCGTACTCGGGCGGCGGCTACACCGTCATGGAGCAGGTCATGGAAGACGTGTCGGGCGCGCGATTCGTCGACCTGTTGCAGCGCGAGGTGCTCACACCGCTGGGGATGCTGCGCAGTACGTACGCCACGCTCTCGCCGTCGGAACGCGACGACATCGCGCGTGGGCATCTCGCGAGCGGTGCGCAGGTACCGGGCGCGTGGCGCACGCACCCCGAGCATGCGGCGGCCAGCCTGTGGACGACGTCGTGCGACTACGCCAACGCCGTGCTCGCGATGCAGCGCGCCGCGCGTGGCGCGACCTCGCCCCTCCCCGCAGCGCTCGTGCGCGAGATGATGACGCTGCAGGCGCCGACGCAGGGCATTGGCGTGGGACTCAAGGGTGCGCCGGTGCCCTTCCGCTTCAGCCACACCGGCTCGAACGTGGGCTACAAGGCCATCATGCTGGGCTACCTCGACCAGCCGCGTGGCGCGGTGGTGCTCACCAATGGCGATGGTGGCGCTGAGCTGATGAACGAGCTGGTGCGCGCCATTGCCGAGGAGTACGGCTGGAACGACATGCGCCCGGTGGTCCGCACGGCGCTGGTCGTGGACTCGCTGCGGCTGAGCGCCGCCGCCGGGCGCTACACGCGTGACGACGGACGCGGCGTCTACGAGCTCACCTGGCGTGATGGCGCTCTCTTCGGTGCGCCCGCGGGTCGTGCGCCGCAGCGCATGTATGCGATGCAGGACAGCGCGGGGACGCTCACGATGGGGTTCCTGTTCGACGGCGAGCTGCAGGTCGTGCTGCGCCGTGATGCGCGGGGCGCCGTGACGGGGCTGCAGTGGGGGAGCGCGACGGACTTCGCGGTGGCGACGAAGGCGGCGGGCCCGGGCGCGTTGTAACGTCCGCGTGGGGCCCGGCATTGCGGTCGTGGTGCCCCCTGACCCCACGCCTCCCATGTCCGTGCCGCACGCCGCCCGGTCCATCGACACCGCCGATCCGCTGGTCGCCCGCGTGACCGCCGGAGATGGCGAGGCGCTGGGCGTGCTGTACGACCGGTATGCAGCGCGCCTGTTGCGCGTGGCGTGGCGCTTGGTGGGCACCCGTGAGGACGCCGAGGATGTGCTGCACGACCTGTTCGTGGGGCTGCCCGAGGCGTTGCGTCGCTACCACGACCGCGGACGACTGGAGGGGTGGCTCGTGCAGTGCACGGCACGCGTCGCCCTCATGCGGCTGCGCGCGCGGCGGCGACGTCCCGAACGGGCACTGACAGACGCCGACGACGGCATCGCCGCGTCGCGTCCCGACCTGGCCCCGGAGCTGCGCGAGCTCGAAGCGCGCATCGCCCGGCTGCCCGACCCGCTGCGTGCGGTGTTCGTGCTGCGCCAGATCGAAGGGTGCACCCACGACGAGATCGCCGCGACGCTGGGCATCTCGGTCGGGAACTCACGCGTGCGACTCTCGCGCGCCTTCGCGGCGCTTGGCGTGACCGACTCCGGCCTGGAGCCCTGATGACTTCGCAGCCTGACCTTCCGCACGATGACGAGTTCGCGCGGCGCACCGCGGCGCTGTCGGCCGTGACGGTGACACCCTCGAGCGCGCTGCGCGCGCGCATCCTGTCGTCGCGCGACCGTGGCGTGCGCGTGCACCCGGCGGTGCTGCTCGACACCGACCCGCATGCCGACGACACGTTCGCGCAGGACGCGCCAGCGACGGTGCGCCCCGCGCCGGACACACCGTTCGTGACCGTGGCGCCCCGTCGCTGGGCGCGCGTCGTGGCGCTGGCGGCCAGCGTGGCCGCCGTGGCCGCGCTGGGAGTGCTCATGCGTCCGCGCCCGGTCGAGGCGGGGATGATCGGTGGGCAGCTCACGCTGTCGCCGGCCATGCCGCGTGCCGGCGAGCCGGTGACGGTGCGCTACGCGGCCGGCGCGACGCTGGGGCGCCCCGCGGTGCTGCGCCTCAGGGCGCGGGTGCGCACCGCACAGGACGACAGCTACGAGAGCGGCGTGCCGGTCATCACGCTGGGCGCGCTGCGACGTGGCCAGGGGAACGAGTACACGGGGACCGTGACGCTGGCGGACTCGTTCGTGTATGCGGCGCTCGCCGTCGAAGACACCGCGGCCGCCGCAGTGGACGATTTCGGCGGACGCGCGTGGGAGTTGCTGCGTGCCGGTACCGATGGACAGCCGACACTCGCCGCACTCGACCAGCGCGCGCACGACATGATGGGGCGGAGTTGGGAGGAGGGGCTGGCCACGGTGCGACGCATGGTCGCGCTGTATCCTGACTCCATCGCGGTGTGGAGCTGGCTGCAGTCGTTCGAGGGGTGGATGAGTCTCACCACCGACTCGACGCGCGCGGTGCACGCCGCGCAGGCGGCCCGGTTTGCCGCTCGGCTCGATGCGCGTGCGAGCGCGGGCGCGGCTGCGGGCGCGGTCGTCGCTCCGGCGGAGTTGGGCCGGCTGTACTGGTACTCGCGCCAGATCGACGCCGCGACGCGCGATCGCTGGCGCACGCGCCTGCTGCGCGACGCTCCCGCCGACGGCTTCGCCGTGCAGGAGCGGCTCTACCTCGCCACCGCGCGCCTGCCGCAGGGCGACACGGCCGCCGTGTTCGCCACGCTGGATTCGCTGTGGCAGGTGGCGCCGCGTGACCGACGTCTGCAGGTGGCCGGTACGGCGCTCGAGGTGATGCCGCGCAGTGGAGGCGAGACGGCAATGCCGCGCACGTGGATCGCGCGCGCCCTCAGCGTCGACTCGTCGCCGGGGCACCAGCGCAGTCTCGCGACCCGTCTCCGCCGAGCCGAATCGCACCGTGCGGATGGCACCGCGTGGCTGCGCCGCCTGACCACCACCGGCACGAATGCGACGACACTTCCGCGCCTCCTGGGCGAGGATCAGGGCGAGCACGCCGCGCGCATTGCCCGGTCGCAGCGCGCGAGCCTCATCGCGCTGGGGCGCGCGCTGCTGGCCGACGGTGCAGCACGCGCGGCCGCCGACACCTTCCGCGTGGCCACGCAGGCCGGGTGGGAGCCGACCGCGTTCGAGGCGTACGCCGATGCGGCGTTCGCCACCGGCGACACGGCCACCGCGGTGCGCATGCTGGCCCTGGTGCGCACCGACCCGTCGCTCAGCGCGACGCGACGCCAGGCGCTCGATGCGCGCGTGCCGGCCGCATGGCAGCCCGCGTACGCCACGGCGCAAGCGAACGCGCCGGCCGAGCTGTCGCGCCGCGTGCTGGCCGACGCGCGTCGACGGCGCGTGGAGGATGCGTCAGTGCGCGACGCGCAGGGGCGCGATATCACGCTCTCTGCGCTCCGCGGCGAGCAGGGGCTCGTGGTTGCGTTCTGGAGTCGCGAGTGTGGCCCGGCCGTGGAGGCGTTGCCGGACATACTCGCCCTGGCCGACGCACTCGGTGCGCGCGGTGTGCCGCTGGTGCTCGTGGCCGAGCAGTCGGCACCGGACGCCGCGATGGACTCGCTGCTGCAGCGCGCCAAGGTGTCCCGCCCGATGTACTACGACGCCGGCGGGCGGCTGGGCAAGGCGTTCAACAACTGGGGCACGCCGCAGCTTTTCGTCCTCGACGGCGACGGGCGGGTGGCGTTCGCGGGGTCGAGCGACCTGGCCCTCACACGCCTGCGTGCCGAGGCGCTGCTGGCGACGCGCCCGTGAGCCCCGCGTCCTCGCGCGACCGCTACTGCTGTCGCGCGAGGGCGATGGCGCGCGCGAGCGCCGGGTCGTTGCCGTCCAGCAGGTCGGCCACGCGTGTCATGAGCGGCACCTCGGGCACGATACCGCGTCCGCCCGGCACCGGACGCACGGCGTTCCAGTAGCCATACATGTTCACCTTCACGCGCACGCCCGAGTGCGGGAGCCGGATCTCGGCGTTGAGGCCGGAGGAGTTGCCTTCGTAGGTGCCGGCGGTCTCTTCGCCGACGAACACGGCGCGCTTGTGACTGCGCAGTTGGGCCGCCACATCGGCGGTGGTGGAGAAGCTGCCCCCGTCGATGAGCACGACGAGCGTGCCGGTGAACGGCTCGGACGCCGGCTGCTGCTCGGCCACGCCGCGGTGCAGGCTCGGGAGCACGTCGAAGCCTCCGCGCGGCGAGGGGGTCGTGCCGGCGCGCGTGCTTTCGAACGTCGACGGCTTCCACGTGGCAAACGACGGGGCGACGGTCGTGAGGTTGATGTAGTCGAAGTACCGGAACGGCGCGCGCAGGAACTGTCCGACGAGGTGGGCCCCGTACTCGTCGACGCCGCCGCCGTTGCCGCGCAGGTCGAGCACGAGGCCGCGCACGCCCCGCGAACGCACCAGCGCCATGGCGCTGTCCACCTCCTGTGTCCACCGCGGCCCATCGAAGGCGCGAATGCGGAGGCGCGCCACATCGGGCGCGACCTGATCGAGTCCGACGAGGCGCGTCGTGCTGTCGACACGCGCGAGCGTGGCGCGCACCGGCGCGTTGACCGGATTGGCCTGGGCCGCGCGCTCGGCGGCGGTGACGCCGGCGAGTGTCACCGCGTGCGTACGCCCGCGCCGGTCGCGCAGCTCCAAGGCGAACAGGCTGTCCGGCGCGATATGCAGCCAGTACAACTGCAGGAGCGTGCGGGCGAGGCGCATGCGGCGTCCGGTTTCGATGAAGCCATCGCCCGCGACGAGCGGCAGCAGCGCCGCCACGAGGTCGCGCGCGCTGCGTCCATTGAGCGACGTGACCACCATACCCGGCCGCACCAGCGTGTCCGCCCGCGTCTCGTTCACAACGACCACCAGGTCGTCGCCCTCGAGGCTCAGACGCAGCGGCAGCAACCGCCCCGCAGCGAGCTGCGCCGCCGTGCCTGCATCGTATTCGAGTCGCAGGTGCCCGTCGCGCAGCTCGGCCACGAGCTGGGCCAGGCGGCTGCGGAACGCCCGCATGTCGATGTCACCCGCGATGCGCGCCTTGTGCGTGGCGAGTCGCGCGTCGACCTGCGCCCGCGGGGCGAAGCGCGCATAGCCGCCATGCGCCTCCTGCAGCGCGCGGATGAGCACGTCGATGTCCTCGCGCGCGGCGTCGGCCGAGAGCACCGCCGGCGGGGGCGGGGGCGACGGAGGTGTCGTCGACGTCTGCGCGCGGACGACCAGCGGCAGGAGTGCGATGAGCAGGCCAACGTGTGGGACGCGGTGCAGCAGGCGCATGACGAGGTGAGGTGCGGTGGGGGTGTACTGTTCCGACCTCCGAACCGTCCCGAGGGTTTTGACGCGCGCCCGGCGCGCCGTTGCTCACCGCCCGCCGCGTCGCTCCCGCACCAGTAGCACGTTGGCCACCTCACGCTCGCCGCTCGGATCGGTTGGCGCGTTCACCACCGCTCCATCGATGACGAGCGTGGTGCTGCCGCCGCCGTCGAAGTTGAGCGCGTCCCAGGCGCCGAGGGCACGCAGCGCGTCCGCCAGTTCGACGAGCGTCATGCCGACGCTGGTGGCCGAGCGGCCGTCGACCGCGACGAGCCACAGCGTGCGACCGTCGCGCGAGACGCCCACGGCACTCCGCGGGTGGCGCGCCTCGGCGTTGCGCGAGATGGTGCCCTCGCGAATGGCGGCATCGGCGGCGATGTTGTCGCCCCCCTGCAGCACGCGCGGCCATCCACCCAGCAGCAACGCGGGCGGTCGAGCATCACGCTGGCGCGGCAGCGTGCCGATCCAGACACGCACGGTGTCGCCGGCCGCCACATCCTGCCACGCCGTGGCCCGATCGCCGTAGGCGGCGAGCACGGCACCCTCGGGGCCAATGGCCTGTCCGCTGCGCGCGGCCGCCGCGGCGCTCGCGACATACAGCACGGTGTCGCCGCGCGTGCCGACGCGGCGCACCGGCAGCTCGCTCACGCGCCGCAGGCTGTCGCGCACCGCGCCATGCACGGTGTCCACGGCGGCCGTGGCGCCGAAGCGTGGCGTGTAGAGCGCGGTGCCCTCGTGACGGCCGGTGGGGAGCGCGTTGACGGACAGCAGCGGGACGTGGCGCCCACGCACCCATGCGTGTCCATCCGGCACGAAGCGCTCGACCGCGCCCACGCCACTCCGGCTCAGCGCGAACTGCGCGTGGACGTTGTCATACGTGTCGAAGGGCGACTCCGTGAGCATGAGCCCCTTCCACCACTCTCCCGCCGTGACCTGGCTGTTCTCGCTGCGGCCGGTGGCGAGGTCGAAGAAGTCGGCGTTGATGGCGACGCGCACACGGCTGGTGCTGTCGTTCATGCGCGCCGCGATGACCGAGGGGCGCTCGCGTCCCGTGAGCGCATCGCGGGCGTGCACCGCCTCGAGCGAGAGCGCGGTGCGGCTGAGATCGACGCGCACCACGTGCAGCGTCCAGGGGCCGCGTGGGTCACGCAGTCGCGTCCAGGTGAGGCCACGCGCGAGGGTGCTGTCGCGACGGTCGACGCGTGCCGCTGGTGCCGACGGCCGCTGCGCCGGCAGGAGCGTGGGGAGGAGCGTCGGCGCGAGGAGGCAGAGCGCGATGGCGCGCGGGAGGAACGCTGGGAGGAACGCTGGCATGCGGACAAGCTACGAGGGCGGGAGCGGTCGCGCTCCGGCGGGCTCAGGATGCCGCGCTCCGCCGTCGCAGCTCCGTGACCGCCGAGAGCAGTTCACGGGCGCCATACGGCTTCTGCATGAAGTGCACACGGCGGTCGGTCACGAACACGTCATCGTCGCACAGGGCGTCGCTGTAGCCGCTGGTGAGCAGCACCGGCAAGGCAGGCCACCGCGTGCGCAGCGCCCGCAGCGTCTCGAGGCCGTTCATGCGTGGCATGAGCATGTCGAGCACCACGCAGCCGACGTCCGGGTGCGCCTCGAGACGGAGGAGGGCGTCGTGACCGTCTTCCGCCTCCACGACGTGGTGTCCGGCGCGCCGCAGCACGCGCGCCGCGAGCGCACGCAGCGTCGGCTCGTCGTCCACCACCAGCACGACCTGCGGGGACCCGCCGTCGGCCCCGATCGTGGTCGTCCGTGTGTCGAACCCACCGAGCGCCACGACGCCGTCCACCGGCGTGGTCATGCGCACCGCGCGCGTCGACTCGGGGGTGGGCATGTGCGCCGGCAGGTGCACACGGAAGCAGCTCCCGGCGCCGGGGCGCGACTCACAGGCGATGGCGCCGTCGTGACTGCGGAGGATGCCCAGGACCGCGGCGAGACCCAGTCCGCGCCCCACGAACTTGGTGCTGAAGAACGGATCGAAGATGCGCTGCTGCATCTCGCGCGACATGCCGACGCCGGTGTCGATGACCTCGAGCACCACGTAGCGCCCTGCGGGCAGTGCCTCCTGCCCGTACGCGTGCCGCACCGCGCCGTCGGTGATCATCGTCGACGTGATGCGCACGGTGACCGTGCCGTCGCGATCGCCGATGGCCTCGGCGGCGTTGCTGACGAGGTTGAGCACCACTTGGCGCAGTTGCGCCGCATCGCCGCGGACGGGCGGCGCATCCGCGGCCAGTTCGAGGTGCAGCGCGGCCTTCTTGGACAAGAGGGAGCGCAGCAGGTCGGCGGTGTCGCGCACGAGCGCGCCGAGGTGCACGGTGGTGACGACCACTCGCCCCTTGCCGGCATAGGCGAGCATCTGCCGCGTGAGATCGGCCGCGCGCTGCGCCGACCGCTCGATCTCGACGAACGGCTGTCGGGCCGGCGAGTCGGGCGGCAGGTCGACACGCGCCAGCTCGGCGTTGGCCTGGATGACCGCCAGCAGGTTGTTGAAGTCGTGCGCCACGCCGCCGGCGAGGAGACCGAGGCTCTCCAGCTTCTGCGCCTCGAGCATGCGCGCAGCATCGGCGGCGCGGGCGCGCTCGAGACGGCGCCGATCGGTGACGTCACGCGCGGTGCCGGCGAAGCCGGCGAGCTCGCCCTGATCCCCGACGACGGGTGCCACCGTCACCTCGTAGGTGCGGAGCCCGTCGGCCTCCCGCACGGTGCGCTCACTGGTGATGGGGCGTCGCTCTGCGCGCACCTCGTCCTCGTGCGCCTCGATGGCCGCAGCGGTCTCGTGCCCGACGAGCTCACGCGCGTGCCGTCCTTCGATCTCCTCGACGCGCTTGCCGCTCGCCCGCGCGAACGCGGTGTTCACCGCGGTGTAGCGCCCGTCGGCGTCCTTGACCCACATGAGGTCGGTCGTGTTGTCGAGAATCGCGCGCTGGCGTCGGGCCGCATCCTGCACGGCAGCACTGCTCGCGAAGAGTGCTGCCTCGGATGCGCGCAACTGCGTGAGCTGCTGTTCGAGCTGCTGCTGATCCTCGCCCAGCAGGCGCACCCGCCAGGCATCGCCCAATGTCTGCAGGCGCAGCAGGTGCGCCCAGTAGCCGCAGAGGGCGACGTGCACGAGTGCGATGCCGAAGTGGAAGACCAGCTTCGTGGCGTCGACGTGCGGCTCGGGGAAGAAGTGCACCGCCAGCCCCGCATTGTGGGCGACCGCGAAGATGGAGTGCTGCAGGATGATGAGCACCGCGCCCGGCCACATGCACCGCCAGTCCTGGTACACGATCATCATCGTGAAGGCGGTGAAGTACCAGAAGTGCTGCTCCGCCTGCCCGTGCATCTGGAAGATGTGCAGGGCGACGAACGCCTGCTGTGCGACCCCCGCGTAGGCGCGTGTGATGAAGCGCCGTGGCCACCACCACGTGCACAGGGCAAAGAGCCCCCACGCCGAGGCGCCCACGAGCAGGGTTGGCCGCCACGTCGCATGGAACGCCGCGAGGCCCAGGGCCAGCAGCATATGCGTGCCGAGGAACCAGTGCATGAGCCGGTCGCCACGGGCATAGATGCCGTCCATGATCACGCGCACCTCGTGCGGCGCGAAGGCATGCGCGTGAGTCGGCGCGAGACTGGCCAGCGGGAACGCAGTGAGCATCAGGCGACGGGGACCGTCGGGACATTGCACTACGCGTCACACCGCGCAGTCACGGCGTCGACGTCGACGACCGGCGAGCTTCAATCTGTGTGATGGAAGCGTACTCTGCCCGGCGGAGTGTGACGCGCGTCGAGCTGTGCGCTACGGCCCAGCACGCTGCGGCGCCTCAGCGTGGGAGAGCGGATAGATCGGTCCGTGTCCCGGGTGCACGCGTGTCGCGCCGAGCGCTCGCAAGCGAGCCCAACTGTCGCGCGCAACCGTGTCGTCCCCAATCAGTGGCAGTGGGGTGAGGTCACCGGTGAACACGCTCCCATCGTCGAGCAGCAGCGACACGCAGTGGTCGGAGTGTCCCGGGGTGTGCACCACCTGCCCATCGATGCCGAGCGTGGCGAGCAGCGCGCGACTCTCGTCGCACCGCGTGACATGATTGCCGTGCGCCGTGATGGGCTCGTAGCGATCGGTGGGCTTCATCCATTGCCGCATCGCGTCGATGGCCGGCACCTGCACGTCGATGACCCAGAGCGTGACGCCCTGCTGCTTGATCTCCTCGCCCAGCCCCGCGTGGTCCATGTGGTAGTGTGTGGCCAGCGCGTAGCGCAGGGTGGGCCAGGCGACGTTCTTCGCGCGCAGGGCGGCGTGCATTTGTCCCATGGATCCGGGCCAGCCGACATCGACCAGCAGGCTGCCACGCGCGCCGCCGACCACCCAGTAGTTGGTGGAGCGATAGCCGACATTGACGATGGTGGCGCGGCTCATGGGCGTGGCGTCGTGCGGGTTGCACCCGGGCGCGACGGTCGAGGCCGCGCAGCGGCTTCGGCACGCAGGAAGGGGAGGACGTCGCGCGAAAAGTACGGCTCCTCGATGCCCCAGAAGACGTAGTCGAGGCGCAGCGTGTCGCGCGCGAAGGCCGCGAGCGACGCGACGGTAACCGGGGTGCCGGTGGCGGGGTCGCGCTCCGCGAGGTTGCCATCCTGCACCGCGACGCCGGCCACGACGCCAGCGGGACGCGTGCGCAGCAGGGCATAGAGGTGATTGCGTTGCCCAGGGCGATGCGGCATGAGGTCGGGGCCGCCCACACCCGCGCCGATGCGCCACGCGTGCGCGTGCACGGCGGACAGGTACCCCCGATCGTTGCCGGGGCGCCACTCGCCGGGC
Source organism: Gemmatimonadota bacterium (assembly GCA_020161135.1). Taxonomy (GTDB): domain Bacteria; phylum Gemmatimonadota; class Gemmatimonadetes; order Gemmatimonadales; family Gemmatimonadaceae; genus Gemmatimonas. Next base: position 685,095 of record JAIUOB010000001.1, read on the forward strand.
ATGAAGTTGGCGTACAGCACGATGCACGACCGTGGGAACGCGCGCCGTGCGGCCGTCGTCATGGCCTGCACGCCGGTCACGTAACGCTCGAAGGTGAAGCCCGACGGCCACCGCGTCGGGAGGTTGAAGCCGATGGCGGTCTCGGGGATGGTCACGCCCTCGAGGCGCCCGTCGAAGGCGCGGCCGAGCGCGGTGAGCAGCGCCGCGTACCGCGCGAGCACCGCGTCGTCCCAGCGCCGCGACACCCAGCCTTCGGCATGCGCCGTCGCCTCATCGTCCCCCTCGATCTTCGGGACGGCGCCACCGTGGAAGCTCGTGTCCTGCAGCAGGTAGTCGGGGACGAGCGGGCGATTCACGAACGAGACATCCTGCAGCTGCAGCATGATGCGCTTGCCGTGCCGCGACGCCTCGACCACGCGCGCCTCGAGCGCGCGAAAGTCGTAGCGATCGCGCGCGGGTTCGAGTTCGCGCCAGGTCATCGTGAGCTGCACGCCGGCAATGGCCGGGTCGCGCAGCAGCGCGCCGTCGTCGAGCCGCTCGAGGTCGCGCCCGACGAACACGAAGTGCCGCGTTCGCGGGCCACGCGCGAAGGCGATGGCGGAATCGGGATCACAGCGCTGCGCGAGCGCGTCGCTGGGCGCGGTGACCGTCGCGGTGAGCGCGGCGCCGGCCAGGACCAGGCGCGCCAGGATGCGACGTGGGGGCATCATCCTCCCAAGCTGCCCTGGTGGACGGCCAACGCGACAGGGCGCGACGCGCATGGGGGGCTCACCCTGGCGCGAGGGCTGCGGTGCAGCGCGCGAACAGCTCCGCATCGGCGCGCAGCCGCTCGTCGTCGATCCAGTCGGCGCGCACGGTGGCGCCGGCATCGAGCAATTGCAGCACCACGGCGCGATACCGATCGGCCGGCCCCCGCTGCTCGACGAGCCAGGCGTGCAGGGCCCACACGAGCGGTGGCGAGCCGTAGCGCGTGTCCAGCGCATGCACAGATGCCCCGCGTGCCAGCAACTGCGACACCAGCGCTCCGTGCCCGAGGTACGCGGCCTGATGCAGCGCCGTGTCCCCGCCATCGGGTGACGCCATGTCGACGGGCACCCCGTGCTCGAGCAGCCACGTCACCACCTCGTGCCGGTCGTACCACGCGGCATGTTGCAACGCGTCGGCAACACGCGATGCATCCTGGCGTTCGCGCGCGAACGCCTCCGGGAGCAGGTCGACGCGCGCGATGCCGGCGGCTTCCGCCAGCGTGATCGGCTCGCCGCGCGAAAGCAGCCGGTCGGCGTACCACGCCGCGGCCTCGGGGCACCCGTTGGCGAGGCACATGCGCACGCCACCACTGTCGACGCGCGCGCCGCGTGCTTCGAGCAGGTCCATGAGCGCGAGCTGCACCCCTGCCGCTCGCGGATGGGCGCTGGTGGCCGTGAGCCCCAGCGTCATCGCGCCACCGCCGTACACGTCGCAGGTCGCGTTCACGTCGCTGCCGGCATCGAGCAGGTGCTGCGCAATGGTGACGATGTTCGCGGGTGTGCGTTGGCGGTAGTTCTCCACACCGTTGGCCGCGACGTAGTGCAGCAGCGTCGCGCCGTGCTCGCGGTCGGAGCGCGCGTGCACGAGCGCCGGCGTGCCGGCGAGCAGGGTCGTCAGTCCGTCCAGGTCGCCCTGCACGATCGCGTCGGCTGCACGCTCGAAGCATGCGCTGTCGGTCGCCGAGTGGACCGCCGCATGGAGGTGCTGCAGGAGTCGTGTCCAGCTTGTGAAGCCGTGGGCGCGCGCAATCACGAACTGCGCCTGGCTCAGCGCGCCGGCCCCGGTGGCGAGTCGGTCGCGCGCGAAGCGGGCGACCTGCGCGGCGTGCCGCTCGGCGTCGCGCGCGTGCGGCGGTGCGTCGTGTGGCATGTGGACGGCCAGCGCGTCGATCCAGCGCCGGGCCCACTGGGCGACCGCCTCGTCACCCTCACGGTGCGCGCGGACGAGTTCCTTCGCGCGACTGCGGTACTGCTCCACGTCGGGGCGGGACGGGAGCGGCAGGACATCCTGCGGGTTCGGGTACATGCGAATCTCCTTTCATCGCGCCCGGAGTCCGCACCGATCGGGCTGAAAGAAGGTTCGATGGATGACCTTCCGAAGTGGGTGGGCACGGCCCTTTTCGCGGACTGAATGCGCCCCTCGCGCACCGCAGAGTCTACGCGCGCGCCGCGTCGACGGCAATCGGCGTGTCAGGGACTCAAGCGATGACGCCGAGCGCCCGCACCCACTTGGCTCGCGTGTACACCGGCCGGAACCCCTGCCGCAATGCGTTGCGCTGCGACGCACTGCCGGGCTGCGTCACCACCATGGCGAGATCGGCGCCGTGCGCTGCCGCGAACGCGAGGCGCGCATCGAGGAGCGCCTGCTGTGCGCCCTGACGCCGCGCCGCCGGTACCGTGGACGCCCCCGCGAGGAGTGCCACGCCGTCATGCACGACCAGCGCCGCCGTGGCCACCGGCGCCCCGCCCTGCTCCGCCACGAAGCAGGTGGCACCCTCGGCACCGGCAATGATTCCGCCCATCTGCTCGAGGAACTCACCCAGCTCGGGCGCCTCGGCCGACCACCCCTCGCGCGCCGTGCGCGCCCACATCGCCGCGTCGCCCGGTCCGATGGCCCGGACGTGCAGCGTGCCCGACGGCGCGGCGCGAGGCGTGATGGTGCGCACATGCACCGCCGAGGCCTCGAGTGGTACGTACCCGCGCGCGGCGAGGCGTGTGACGAGATCGGACGGGACCAGCGTGCACAGCTCGTGGGCGACCGGCGCGCCGCGCTCGGCGAAGAACGCCTCCATCGCGTCGAGTGCGGCGTCGTCGCAGGGCGCGAGTCCGAGCCCGAAGGTCTGCGTGAGCGGCGAGTCGGCGCCGTCGAACATGCAGCGTGCGCCGGCCACGACGGTCGACGCGGCACCGACCTCGGGCTGCAGGCGCGCGCGTGCGGCGACGAAGGCGGCGTTCGCCTGCCCTTCGGCCTGCTCGAGACGGTGGGCGAGCGCGAGTGCGTCGTGCATGGTGGGAGCGGTGGGAAGTGGAGGGCGAAGCATCGCTGCCCCACCGCGCGCCGGCAAGCGTGCGCGCGTGTATACCTTATGGCATGCCTTGGGTCGTGTTGTGCATCGCCGGCGTGTTCGAGATCGCCTGGGCCGTGGGCCTCAAGTACACGGAGGGCTTCACGCGACTCTGGCCGTCCGTGGGCACGCTCGTCGCGCTCGTGATCAGCATGGCCCTTCTGGGCGTGGCGGTGCGTACGCTGCCGCTCGGCACCGCCTACGCCGTGTGGACCGGCATCGGTAGTGTCGGCACGGCCATCCTCGGGGTGGTGCTGTTTCGCGAACCGGCGACGGCGATGCGCCTTGCGTGCATCGCACTCATCGTGGCGGGGATCGTGGGGCTCAAGCTGACGGCCACGCCGGAGCGTGGTCAGTCCGCGTCGAACGCGCAGGCAGAGGCCGACACAGGCGCGTCCTGACCATCCCACGCGCCACTGCGCGCGCGCCGCGGGCGGTCTCGCGCCGGTGCGCACCGTGTCAGAGGCACACGGCTCCGGCCCACCGCGGCCCTACGCGCGCCGGTGGCGCTCCCAGGCCGTCGCCGCACCGGCCGCCACCACCACACCCCCCGCATACGCCAGCAGGTCGCGCGCGTCGAAGTCGCTGCCGAGCACCAGATGGCCCAGCGTGGTGGCGCGGAGTTGCACGAGCCACGGCGTGCGCACCCGCTGGCTCGTCTCGACGACCACGCACACCAGCAGCGTGAACAGCGCACGATGCACGACCGCAGCGCGCGGCCGGACGCACGAGACGAGGCAGAAGAGCATGGCCGCCCACAACGCGTCGGCGGTGACGTCGCGTGCGGTGGGAGGCAGCGCGCTCCCGAGACGGTGCACGGTCAGGCCGCCGAGCATGACGACCAGGGCGGCACCGACCCACGCGCCTCGCACCGTCAGCGGTCCACGCGCAGCGTATCGACCGCCGCCAGATAGTCGCGCACCGGCGCCTTCAGCGCTGCGAGCGCGTTCAGCAGCGACGCGCTCTCGGCGGCCAGCAGCATCTCGCTACGCGTCGCGTCCTTCTCCTGCGTCACGATGCCCTCGGCGCTTCCCGCCGTGCTGAACGGGATCACCCCCGACCGGACGTCGAGGACCAGGAGATCGATGCGACAGAGTGCGCGCCACTGGTTGGCACGCAGCATGGGCGTGCGCGCATAGCTGTCGCACTCCGGGCGATAGACCACGAGCAGATCCGACTGGAAGCGCGCTGCCGCCTCCCGCAGGGCCACCATGGTGAACTTCTCCGGCAGCAGCAGCTCCGGCAGCGCCTGCACCGCCCCGGCGCGCGGAAGCTGTCGCAGGGCATGCACGGTGGAATCGATCAGGCGATTGACCGCCGCATTGCCACCGTCCCACCGACTGCGCCGCCCACCGAGCTGCAGCACCGCGATGCGCACGCGCGACGGCAGCATCACGCGATAGCGCAGGATGCGATCGACGACCGAGTCGGGGAGCACCGCCGCATCGGCCGGAAAGAGCGATGCGTCAGTGCGGGTGACCACCGACATGTCCATGGGCGACTCCTGCCGGGACTCACCGCACGCGGCGAGCTGGACACCCATGGCGCACACCGCGAGCCCGACGCAGGCACGACGCATCGCCCGCGTCCGGCCGAGTCCTGCAAGGTCACTGTGCATCCCGCACGCTCCACTCAAGGTTGTCGATTCACCCGGACGATCACCGCGACGCGCCCAACATCCCCAGCACGCGCGCCATCACCGCATTCATCAGCCGCGACTCCGACTGCTCGGTCACCGCCACCGCAATCGTGACGCCGGCATCGGGGAACACCATGGCCGTCGTGCCCCAGAAGCCGCTGTGGCCGCGTCCGCGCACGCCACCGGCCGTGGCGCCGAACAGCCCCATCCCGTAGCCGGACATCTCCGTGCTGCGCGCGAGGTTCATGGTGTCGAGGGTCGCGCGCTGCGCGAACACGCGACCATCGAGCAGCGCGGTGAGGAAGCGCGCGAGGTCGGGCATGGGCGCGACGATGCCGCCACCGCCGTACAGGTCGAAGCTGGCATCGACGCCGTAGGCATCGTAGCCCGCGAGGTACTGGTGCGCGCGATCGGGCACCCCGCGCGGCGTAGGCTCCATCGTCTCCCACCACGTCTGCTGCAGCCCGAGCTTGTCGAATCCCACGAGGTCACGCACCGCAGGGCCCAGCGCCTTGCCGGTGTAGCGCTCGATGATGGCGCCGAGGAGGGTGTAGCCGCTGTCGGAGTAGCGGAACTGCGCGCCCGGTGGGCCGACGGGGGCGAGACTGTCCACCAGCCAGCGGATCTGCTCTTCGCGCGTCCAGCGATAGCGCGGCTCGGTGCGCAGACGCGCGACGTACGACGGCACCGCGGGATGTTCATGGAGTCCCGCGCGATGACTCAGCACCTGTCCGATGGTGATCGCGTCGGTGTCGTAGCCATCGCGACGCAGCACGCTGTCTAAGGCGACCGGCAGGTGCTTCGACAGCTTGTCGTCGAGCGACAGGCGCCCCTGCTCGACCAGCCGCAGCACGGCCGCCGCCGTGTAGGTCTTCGTGTTGCTCGCGATGCGCACCGGCTGGTTGGCACGCAGTGGTGTCTTGCTCGTCACATCGGACACACCGGCGGCCACGCTCCAGCGGCGCCCGAGGGGCTTGGACTCGACGGCAATGAGGAGCCCCGGCAGCCGCGGTCGCGCGGCCACGAGACTGTCGGCGAGATGCTGCAACGCCGCCTGCACGGAGTCGGGCGGCACGGCGAGGGGTGCTGCAACAGGTGCCGCGGGGCGCGCCGGCTGCGCCGAGGTCGCGGCGCCCTGCAGCAACGCCGCCAGAAGAAGGGCAGTGAGCATGTCGAAAACTACGACGGTGGCCGCGCGTGCGGGCTACTGGCAGATGAAGACGCTGACGTAGCGCGGCGTGGAGAAGCTCACGTCCTGCAGCGCCGCGCGCACATTCGCGCCCTGCAGCAGGTCGCGCAGTGCCGTCGCCACCCCCTGCTCGGCGGGCGCGGTGTAGCGAATGAGCGTCGACGTGATGCCGTAGCCCGGGCGCCGGTTGATGGTCTCCGGGAGCAGGCGTGGCCGCCACGTGCCCGTCGCGCCCGCCGGCTTCCGTGCGATGAGCGCACGGGCGATGGGCTCGGACGTCTGTCGCTTCGACTCACACCAGAAGACATCCACCGCGTAGTCGGCGAACACCGACGCCGATGGATCGGCCGCCGGCGCCGTCGCGGCGATGGTCGGCACCACCGCCTGATCCTGGTAGAACGTCGCCGACTTCTGCGCCTCCTGCCGCACCGTCTCGCTGTTGGCGCTCACGCTCAGCACCTCCAGCAGCTTGCCGCGCAGCGGGTCCTCGGCCAGTGACTCGACGAGCACCCGCAGCGCGTCCTCCTCACGGGTGGTGCGATCGGCCCGCTGCAGGACCGCGCGCACCTCCTTGTACAGGTCGAAGGTGAGCGTGCGGCGCGAGGCCTCGAGCTTGAGCTCCGCATCGGTGCGCTTGAGCTCCTGGTCGAGCCGCACCGTCTCGGTGTTGAGCTCCTTGAGCCGCGCATCGAGCGGCCACGCGCGCACGGCGGCGGCCGCCGCGACCACCAGCGATATGAGGCCGACGAACTTCGACGCCTGATCGACGCGCTCCTGAAAGGTCATGCCTCCCTCCGTCGCCGATTTCAAGGAATGGACATCGAGACGGAGAGTGCGTGCGGCGCGCCGTCAGCGCCGCTCCGTCGTGAACACCTTGTCGACAATCTTCCACCCGCCCGCCGCACGCACCAGAGACAGGTAGTCGGTGTAGCGCTCGGCCGGCCACTCCTCGACCACCTTGACCATGGCCACATCGTTGGTGATGTCGACGGAGACGATGCGCGCGTTCACCCGCTCGGTCCGCCCGGCATTGGCGCTCACGCTGCGGTACCAGTCCTGCTGCGTGAGATGGCCGAGCTTGCCGCTCTGCCCGACGAACCAGAGCTTCGCCTCGGGAAGGAAGGCCTGGCGCAGGAGCGCGACGTCGTTGCGGGTGGCGTGTGACGGGGCGCGCCAGCGCGGGTGCAAGCGCGCCAGAGGCCTCATCGCACCAGCTCACCCCAGCGTGAGCCGCTCGACCTGCCCGGTGAGCGTGGCGCCATCGATGTTCACGTACAGCGCGCCATCGGTCACGCTGAGCTCGAAGCGCAAGCGACGGTCGAGGCGCGCGACCAGTTCGTCGACGAGGTCGCGATCGAGCGCCCACAGCTCGAGCTGGTCGGCCTTGTGGATGCGCGCGCTGGCCAGTTGCGTGAGCCACACGCGCGGCTCCTTGTGCGTGTACACGACCACGCGCGGCGCCGCCTTGCTGGCCTTGTGCAGCCGCGCCGCATCGGGCACACCGATCTCGATCCACGTGGTGATGGTGCCGGTGAGATCGCGCACGCTGACCGTGGGCTCGTCGGGGTCCGAGACGCCCTTCGAGAAGGCAATCCCCTCGCGGTACTCGAGGCAGTACGCCAGCAGCCGCGCCACGAAGTACTCGGGGCTCTCGGACGGGTGCATGGCCATCCGGAAGTCGAGCGACTCGTACACGCCGCGGTCGACGTGGGCGAGCTGGACCTGCAGGGCGTACATCGTGGAAGTGAGCGCCATCGCGTGGGGTGAGGGGAGTGGGCACGATGGCAGCATGCCGTCAGTCCCGCCAGCACCCCACGCTCTGACCCTGACCTCTGAGACGATCTGGTCTCTGACCTCTATCGTCGTCTGGCGTCCGACCTCTGGATCCGGATCCAGAGGTCTGATCTCTGACAACGATAGAAGTGAGAATCCAGATGGCTTCAGAGGTCGGAGGTCTGAGTGGTGGGGGCGTGACATGCTCCGCACCGGGTTGCCGCGTTGACGAGATGCGATTTCGTTCTGAGACTAGTGGCAACCCGACCGCGCCCCTGCCGCCGTACCGCATGACTCATCCCCCCGTCGACGCCGCCGACGTGACCCGGCTGCTGCAGGCGTTCCAGGCCGGCGAGCCGGAGCTGCTCGAGCAACTGGCCCGCGCCGTGTACGGACAGCTGCACCGGCTCGCGGCCAACGCGCTGCGGCGCGAGGGCGACGCGCACACCCTGCAGACGACGGTGCTGGTGCACGAGGCCTTCCTGCGGCTCGCCGAGCAGACCGGCGTGCAGTGGAAGAATCGGTCACAGTTCTACCGGCTCGCGGCGCAGGTCATTCGCCGGCTCCTCATCGACCACGCCCGTCGACGCCGCGCCGCCAAGCGCCAGGTGCGCGCCGACGTCACCGAGCCGGACACGGTCGATCCGTTCGACGCCGACGAGCGGCTCACCCGTCTCGATGCCGCGCTGGCGGAGTTGGCCACCCAGGACCCGCGCGCGGCCAAGGTGGTGGAGCTCCGATTCTTCGGCGGCCTCACCATGGAAGCCGTGGCGGCGACACTCGACCTGTCGCTCTCCACCACCAGTCGCGACTGGCGCTTTGCGCAGGCGTTCCTGCGACGCCGGCTCGAGGCAGGCACCTCCGGCCACGCCGACGCATGACGGACGCGCACGACAACATGCCGCACGACAAGTCGCCCGGCAGTACCGATCGCGCCCGCCAGCTTCGCGCGCTGTTCGATGCGGCCGAGGCGCTCCCGCCCGAGGCGCGCGAGGCATACGTCCGCACGCAGGCGATCGACACGGCGATGGCAGACGAGGTACTGGCGCTGCTCGCCTTCGCCACGGACGGCAACGCACTGGGCACCCCGTGGACGGCACTGCCCGCGCCGACAGACGCGATGCGCCACGCAGCCGCCCGGGACGCCGACGACGATGCGCGCGTCGGTCAGCACGTCGGTCCGTGGCGCCTGCTGCGTCGCGTTGGCCGCGGTGGCATGGGTGTCGTCTACGAGGCCGAGCGCGACGATGCGCAGTACCGCATGCGGGTCGCCCTCAAGCTGCTGCACCGCGGCGCCGACTCGGCGCTGGCCGTGCGACGCTTCCGGTACGAGCGGCAGATTCTCGCCTCGCTGCGTCATCCCAACATCGCCGCATTGCTCGACGGGGGCGTGTCCGATGATGGGCAGCCCTACATCGCGATGGAGTACGTCGAGGGCGTGCCCATCACCGACGCCGCGCGCACGCAGGCGCTCGACGTGCGCGCGCGGGTGCGCCTCATGCTGGGGGTGTGCGCGGCGGTGACGCACGCCCACGCGCGGCTCGTCGTGCACCGCGACCTCAAGCCCGGCAACATCCTCGTCGACCGCGACGGCGTCGTGCGACTGCTCGATTTCGGCATCGCACGCCTCCTGCGCGAGGACGACGACCTCGATGCGCTGCCGCCCACCGAGGGGCACGTGCGCGCCCTCACGCCCGACTACGCGAGCCCTGAGCAGTTTCTCGGCGCGCCGCCGCAGCTCAGCAGCGACGTGTACGCGCTCGGGGTCGTGCTGTACGAGGTGCTGTGCGATCGCCGACCGTACACCGTGGCGGGGAAGCCCTGGGCCGAGCAGGTCGAGTTGGTCACGCGCCGCATGCCGGCGCCGCCGTCGCAGGTGGCCGACCCCGTGCACCGCCGCGCACTCGCCGGCGACCTGGACGCCATCGTACTGAAGGCGCTCGGCAAGCTGCCGGAGGAGCGCTACGCCACCGTCGAGCAGTTGGCGAGCGACCTCACCGCGTGGCTCGACGGCCGGCCCGTGCGGGCGCGGCAGAGCAGTGCCGGCGAGCGCCTGCGCAAGCTCGTGCGTCGTCGCCCCCTCGAGACTGCGGCGACGGTCATCACCAGCGCGGCGCTGATCGGCGCGGCAATCTGGTCGACGCTCGCCGCGCGCGTCGCACGTCAGGAGCAGCAGCGCACCGCCGAGGTGAACCGCTTCCTGCAGGAGATGCTCGCGAGCGCTGATCCCGACATCGGTGGTCGCACGCTCACGATGGAGGCCGCCCTGGGTGCTGCCGCGAGGCGCCTCGCGAGCGAGCCCGTGGGCGACGACCTCGCCGGGGAGCTGCACTACACGCTCGCCACGGCGTACTACGGCCTGGGGGCATGGGCCACGGCCGACACGCACGCGGTGCGCGCGCACACGTTGCGCGCCCGTGTGCTCGGCGTGCAGGACGCGCGGACAGCCGAGGTGCTCGCGTTGCGCGGCAACATCGCGGAGGCGCTGGGCGACGCCGCGCGCGGCGAGCAGTTGCTCGCGCAGGCGGTCGATGCATTGCAGCGGGCCCGCCCGCGCGATGAGCGACGGCTCGCCGACGCGCTGGGCAATCACGCGCGCCTTGTCGACGGGCTCGGCCAGATCGCCCGCAGCGACCAGCTTCTCGCCAGCGAGTTGGCGCTGCGGCGCGGCAGCCGGGATTCGCTGGTGCGCGCCGGCGTGGCGCTCACACTCGCCAACATCGCCGTGGCGCGCACGTACCAGGGGCGTCTCGCCGAAGCGGAGTCGCTGCAGCGGCTCGCACTGGTCGACGAGGCGCCCCGTGGACGCGAGCGTCCACGTTACGCGGAGTTCGAGCGCGGTCTCGCAGACATTCTGGAGACGCGTGGGCAGTATGCGGCCGCTGACTCGCTCATGCGCCACGCGCTGCCGCTGCTCGCACGGCAGCTCGGCCCGACGCACACGACGTACCTGCGGGCCGCGTCGAATGTCGCGCGGCTGCGTGTGCGCATGGGCGACTATCGTGCGGCGCTCGAGGTGGCCGCTCCCGTGGTGCAGGCCATCGGCACGGTGCTCCCCGAGGGTGATCCGACCGCCGCGAGTGTGCTGCAGTTCGTCGGGGCGGCGCACGATTCGCTGCGACAGTTCGCGGAGGGCGAGGCGGCGCTGCGCCGCGCGTGGGCGCTGCGAGCCAAGGCGATGCCCGCGGGGCACTGGGCGGTGGCATCCGCGCAGGCGACCGTGGGTGCCCATCTCCTGCTCGTGCAGCGCTACGACGAGGCCGAGCGGCTGCTGCGCGCTGGCTACGTCGGCGTGGCGACGGCACAGGGGGCGACGGCGCCGTACAGCATTGCCATCGCCAAGCGGCTGGTGCTGCTGTACGAGGCGCGCGGACAGGCCGCCGAAGCGGCACGGTGGCGCGCGCGAACCGTTGCGGACAGCGCCAACGGCACCCGATGACGTGTCACGGCGCATGACTGCGCGTCAGCGACGTGCAGATCATCCGCCTTCATCACGTGCAGGGGCCGCGCCGCGGCCAGTGTGACGAACTCCAGCTCGGGCGGGGCGGCGCGGCGCTGCTCGGCCGCGCGCCCGATGCCGACGTGGCCTTCCCCGACCCCGAGGGACGCGCGGTGAGTCGTCGGCATGCCTTGCTCTGGCTGGCCACCGACGATGCCGGAGGCTGGCATGTCATCGACCTCGACAGCACGGCGGGGACGCTGCTCAACGGACGGCGGGTCCAGGCGCAGCGGCTCGTGCACGGGGACCTGCTGTCGCTGGGGGCCACCGGCCCGTCGCTGCGGGTCGAGCTGGGGCCCGCATGACATGCTCGCGCACACGGCTGCGCGTCAGGGGAGCACCGTTCGCTCACCCTTTGGAGGTCCCATGTTCTCGCGCCCCCACCGCCACTACCGTCCCCGACTTCGCCGCCTGCTGACCCTGTCGACGATCGCTGCCACCCTTGCCCTGCCGACCACCGGTGCGGCCCAGTTCGCGCAGTGGTCGCTGGCCGCAGGTGGCAACGGTCACTGGTATCAGTACATCCCCTCCATCAGCATCTTCCAGAGCATCTCGTTCGCGACAGCGCAGGCGGCCGCGCAGTCGAGCACGCACATGGGGCTGCAGGGCTACCTCGCCACGGTCACATCGCAGGCAGAGCAGGACTTCATCAACAACTCCTTCGGCTTCCTGCTCGGCTTCGGCGCTTCCGGCACGGCGTGGCTGGGCGCGAGCGACGCCGCGGTCGAAGGCGAGTGGCGCTGGCTCGGCGGCCCGGAAGCCGGCCAACTGCTGGGCTACACCAACTGGCGAGCGAGTCAGCCCGTGAACGCACCGGGGTTCGACACCTACGACCTGCTCGCGCTGAACATCAACGCGCAGAGTCCGCCGACGTCGTACGGATGGGTGTCGCTCACGCCCACCGACGGCGCGCTCGGGTACATCGTCGAGTACGGCAATGGGCGGATGTCCACCGTGCCCGAGCCCGCAACCAACGCGCTCCTCGCCGCGGGACTTGCCGCGATGGCGGTGGTGATGCGCCGAAAGCGCCGCGCGTAGCCCGCCAGCCCCCACCACTCAGACTTCAGAGTTCTGACCCCGAATCGGGGTTCTGCCCTCTATCGTCGTCTGGCGTCCCGACTTCTGGATCCGGATCCAGAGGTCTGATGTCCGACAAGGATAGAGGTCAGAGACCAGACGGTGGTCAGAGGTCGGAGGTCTGAGTGGCGTGGGCGCGCGTTACGGTTGCCCGCCGGCCGCTGCGATGCGCTCCATCGCGGGCTGGCTCACGAAGATGGGCGCGTGGAAGCGCTGGCCCCACGACAGCGCGGTCACGTCGCGGTAGTCGTGACGCGTGGGGTCGCCGTGTCCGGGGTGAAGTCGCTTCCACAGCGATGCGCGCACGTTCGGGTCGGCGCCATGCGCGAGCAGCAGGTCGGTGAAGCGGGCGGTGAAGGGGCCGCGCTTGCCGTAGTTCATCCAGAAGTTGGGCTGTGACACGACCGTGTTGAACAGCGGTGTGTGCCCGCCAAAGCCGCTCGCACCCACCCGCGAGGGCGCGTTCACGTCAGCGCCGCGCGCGATCAGCCACTCGGCGATGTCGTACTCGTCGTAGTCCACGCACAGGTGCAGCAGCGTCGACCCACCGAGCGGTGTGCCGGTGGTGGCGTCGATCTCGTCGCGACAGCCCATCTCCGACGGGTAGATCTCGCGATGCGTGAAGGTCCGCGAGAGCAGCGCCGGGTCGCGCGCGAGGTGGGCCTCGAGCAGGTCGAGGCGGCCGCGATGCAGCGCCATGACCGGTGTGTCCGGGTAGCGCAGCCCATGCTGCTCGTACAGCGCGAGAATGGCGTGCTTCGCGGCCGGGTTGCGGCTGTCCGTCTCGAGCACGACCGACACCGGCGCGACACACGCCCCCTGGTCGTCGACCACAGGCGCGCCGAGTGTGAGCATGAGTGCCGTGCCGTCGACGTTCAGTGTGTACGCCGGCCCACCGAGGGCGTCCTCGGTGAGCGGCGGCTGCCCCGCGAGATCGTGCAGCATGCGCGCGGTGCCCACGTGCCCCTGCAGTGCGGCGCGACCGGCCGCGTGTTCGAGGTCGGTGGCGCCACGCTGGTGCAGGAAGCGGATGATGCGATCGCGTCCCAGGTTGGCGGCGTAGGACATGGGCGGCCCCCAGTTGCTCTCGCGCACCAACACCGGCTCGTGCAGCAGCGCGGCGTTCGCGGTGATCAGGCTACGAACCGTCTCGAGGTCATCCTGCCAGATGGCGTCGGCAAGCTGCACGGCCTGCATAAGCCGCGGCCAACTGGACGCCTGATAGCTGCGCGCGAGCACGAGCTGCGCATCCGCGAGCTTGGCGACGTGCGGTGCGGGGGGCGTGGGGTGTCGCGCCGCGAGTTCGGCGACCGCGGCGGGGTCGCCCGCATGGAGCGCCTGCAGCAGCTCCTTGGCCTGCCGACGCAGGTGGTCGGCGTCGGGACGGACGGGCAGGCGACGAACGGGAACAGCATCGGACATGACGAGCCTCCTGGCGTGGCCCGGGTCCGCTGGCGACGGGCGAGGAGGTTCGGTGGGCACAGCGCCGAACGACGGGACCTGCACAGGTGGACTCGATCCTTTCCGCGGACGGGCGGCGCCCTGCGCGCCGTGTCCGGGAATGTACAGCCGGGATCCGTCAGCTCAACCCGACGCCCCCCACCGGGCGCACCACGTGATGCGCCCCGAAGCCCGCGATGAGCGGTTTCGCCTGCGCGATGGCCGCGCGCACCTCGGGGAGCTGCAGCGACGCGCGATGGTCCTCCTCACGTTCCCACACCTCGCTGATCCAGAGCGTGTTCTCGTCGTTCGTGTCCTCGTACACGACGTAGCTGCGGCAGCCGGGCATGTCGCCGGTGCTGGCCAGCAGGATGTCGCGGAGGGCGTCGCGCGAGCCGGGCGTGGCGATGAAGCTGCCGATGAGTCCGTACATGGGGAGTGCGGGCGTGGGTGAATGACTGTGCGTCGGTGGCGTGCTACGCCGACCTCGGCACACGATAACGCAGTTCCGCGAAGCCCGTGCCCATCTGCCGCACGCTCTGCAGCGCGAGCGGCGGTGACGTGATCGCGCGCGGCAGCAGGGGTTTGCCGGCACCGAGCGTGACCGACGCGACCTGCACGATGAGCTCATCCAGCAGGCCTGCGTCATGGAACTGCCCGACGAGCTCGCCTCCGCCGACGATCCACACGTTCTTGTCGCCCGCGGCCTCGACCATCGCGGCGTGCACCGGGCGAACGTCACCCTGCACGAACCGTACGTCAGCGCCGGGCACCGTGGGAAGCACGCGGTGCGTGAACACCCAGGCCGGCTGCGCGTACGGCCACGGCGCGTGGTGCGGCGAGTCGGGGTTCACGACGTGATCGAGCATCCACTGGTACGTCGCCGCCCCCATCGCAAGCGCACCGACGTCCTTGATGAAGTCGGGATAGCTGGTGTCGTTGATGTCGCCGAGTGGGAAGAGCCAGTCGAGCGAGTCGTCGGGAGTGGCGAGGAAGCCGTCGAGGCTGGTTGCGGTGTAGAACTGGGTGGGCATGGGAGGTGGGGTGGATCGCTCAGCACGCGCGCGCGTGCACACTACCACTTTGACCCTGACTTCTGACAACCGCCTGGATTCCGACCTCGATCGTTGTCTAAGGTCAGACCTCGGACTCAGACGTCAGACGACGATAGAGGTCAGAGACCAGACGGTGGTCAGAGGTCAGGGTCAGAGCATGTGCGGGGCGTTCGTGTTGTGGTATGCTAGCGTACGCGCACGGCGTACGGCACGACGGTGTCTACCGCTTCACGATCGCTGCGGCGCGATCAAGCAGCCTGTCGAGCTCGGTACGCGACAGGTACCGACCGTTCATCACGACTGCGGCGATGCGTGTCGTGTTGTCGATGCGCTCCAGCGGGTTCGCCTCCAGCAACACCAGGTCGGCCAGCTTGCCCGGCGCGACGGTCCCGAGGTCGCGCTCGCGCCCAAGAAAGCGCGCGGGGTTGATGGTGGCACTCTGCAAGGCGGACAACGGCGTCAGGCCGCCTTTCACGAGCAGCGCAAGCTCGTCGTGCAGACTGAACCCGAAGAAGAGGAACGGGAAGGTGTTGTCCACATCGGTGCCCGCCAGCAGCATCGCGCCGCCCGCGTGCAGGTCGGCGGGCATGCGCAGGCGATTGGCCACCTCACGCTCCCGCTCGGCGAACACACTGTCCGGCCCCCGCGGCCCGAAACTGAACCGGCCCTGCACGAAGCCCGCGTCCAACGCCATGGTGGTGCGCCACTGCAGCACCCGTGACGGCGCCACATAGCGGAGCCGTGGATCGGTGAAGCGCTTCTCGAACTCCGGACTGAGCGGATACTCCCACACGAAGCGCGTCTGCATCTCCACCAGCGTCGGCACGAACCACGTGCCGTTGCGCGCGAACCGTGCGCCCAGCGCGCGGCACTTCTCCGGGCTGTAGCTGTTCAGCCCCAGCACGAAGGCCGAGTCCTCGATGGCCGCGTAGGGCTGGTCGTCGAGCGGCGTGTCACCGGGAATGAGCGCGCGCAGGAGGCGCCGGATCTCGTCTTCCGCGGTCGCGCAGGACATGCGGTGCCGGTACGCATGCTCGATGCTCCGCATGCCGGCATCCGACGCCTCCGCTGCCGTGAGCGCGAGCGGGACGTGACCGGCGAGAGGCATGCCGATGCGTCGGGCCTCGTCCGCGCCGGCCAGAAAGGCCTCGCGTGAGAGTCTCGTGTACACCTTGATGAAGTCCAGCCCCTCGCGCTGACGCTGCTGCACTTCGGCACGCATCGCGCGCGCGCTGTCGATGGCGACGTACGTGCCGCGCGACCGTGGCGATCCATCGATGATGCGACCGCTCGCCACGATGCGCGGGCCGAGGCGCTGCCCCCGCTCCACCGAGTCGCGCAGCGCGACGATCTCCTTCGTCGGCTTGATGGCGCCGGGGTCACGCACCCCGGTCACACCGTTCGCGACGTTGAGCAGCGACGACCACTCCCACCGGTCGAGCGCGTGACTGTGCATGTCCCACAGGCCGGGGATGAGCACCTTGCCGCGCGCGTCGATGACGCGCGCCCCCGCCGGGATCCGCACCGTCGGACCCACCGCCGCGATGCGATGGCCGGTCACGACGACGGTGTTGTCGTCCGACACCTGGCCGCTCTCGACGTCGACGATGGCGACGTGCGTGATCGCAAAGGACGACGCGGCAGGCACGCGCGCGGCGGGGCGGGTCTGTGCGTCGAGTGTGGGGCCACACAGCAGCACACCCATGACACACGCAAACAGGCGGGACCGATGGCTCATGCCACAGAATCTACGTGCGGCGTGTGATGCAGACACGCGCACCGGTATGCCGGGACGCGGGCCGGAGCAACGAGCGTCACGCACGAGCCCGTCCCCTACTACTCTGACCCTGACCTCTGACAGCCGTCTGGTCTCAGAGCTCTATCGTTGTCTGGATTGTGACATCGGATGCTGTCCAGACTCGGCGTACAGACGTCAGACCTCTGACGACGATAGAAGTCAGAATCCAGACGGTTGTCTGAGGTCAGGGTCAGAGCAGGTGGAGGGGGCGGTCATTGGCTACCACCCCCGCACCACCTCCCGCACACACCCCACGAACGCCCGCGCGGCGGCGCTCGGTTCGGCGCCGCGACGCCACACCGCCACGATCTCGCGCTGCAACGGCTGCTCGGCCAACGGCACGTACACGCACGACGGGGTGTTGTGGTGCGCGGCAGCGAGCGCCGGGACGATGGACACCCCCACATCGGCGCCGACGAGCTCGAGCACCGTGGCGAGTTGCGCACTGCGACACACCACGCGCGGTGACACGGCGTGACTCGTGCAGAACCCCGCCACCTGCTCGCCGAGACAGTGTGCAGGGTCGAGCGTCACCGCGGGGGCCTCGCGCAGTTGTGCGAGCGTGATGCGCCCCGCGCGCGCCGCCGCGTGCGATGCCGGCACGGCCACCAGCAGCGCGTCGGTGCCCAGGAGCTCGGTGTCGAGATGCTCGAACGCATACGGCAGCGCCGCGATGGCCACGTCGAGCGTGCCGTCGAGCAGGTGCCGCGCGAGCGAGGCGCTGTAGTCCTCGCGAAGGTCCACACGCACCGCCTCGTGACGCACGCGGAAGCGCCGCAGCGCATCGGGGAGGAGGTACGGTGCGACGGTGGGGATCGCCCCCACGGTGAGCACGTCGCCCGCGCCGAGCCCTTCGCGGCGGACGGCCTCCTCGGTGGCCCGCATCTCGTCGAGGATGCGCCGCGCGCGCGGGTACAGCGCCTTCCCCGACTCGGTGAGCGCGACGCCGCGTCCGTGTCGCACGAACAGGGTGGCCCCCAGATGCTTCTCGAGCCGCTGGATCTGGACGGTGAGCGAGGGCTGCGACAGCCCCAGCTCCCGAGCGGCTCGGCTCAGGGCCCCGGTGTCGGCCGTGGCCAGAAAGGCCCGCAGTAAGGCGCTATCCATATGTGATATATACACTTTCGATAGCTCGCATAGCGAGAGTCCCATTGATGACTATGACCGGCGGTCATATCCTGTCCCGTCCGCTTACCTCACCGCTCCGCACAGGGGATCGCGATCATATGGAAGGACATTCGGCAGCGTCGACGGGCAAGTGCCCGGTCATGCATGGCGCCAGCGCAGCGCACCCGGTGGCGACCGCCGGCGCGCGCGGCAACCGCGACTGGTGGCCCAACCAGCTCAGCCTGGGGATGCTCCACCAGAACCCGCCGGCCGGGAATCCGATGGACCCGGGCTTCAGCTACCGCGAGGCGCTGAAGAGCCTGGATGTGGCCGCCCTGCGCGCCGACCTCGTCGAGCTGATGACGCGCTCCGAGGACTGGTGGCCGGCCGACTACGGGCACTACGGCCCGTTCTTCGTGCGCATGGCGTGGCACAGCGCCGGCACCTACCGCACGGCCGACGGCCGCGGTGGGGCGTCGAGTGGGACGCAGCGCTTCGCGCCGCTCAACAGCTGGCCCGACAACGGCAACCTCGACAAGGCGCGCCGCCTGCTGTGGCCCATCAAGCAGAAGTACGGCAACGCGATCTCGTGGGCCGACCTCATGATCTACGCGGCCGACGTGGGTATGGAGACGATGGGCTTCACGACCTTCGGCTTCAGCTTCGGCCGGGAGGATGTGTACGAGCCGGAGCAGGACATCTACTGGGGCCGCGAGGCGCAGTGGCTGGGCGACGAGCGCTACAGCGGCGAGCGTGATCTCGAGAACCCGCTGGCCGCGGTGCAGATGGGGCTCATTTACGTGAACCCCGAGGGGCCCAACGGCACACCCGACCCGATGGCGAGCGCGCGCGATGTGCGCGAGACGTTCGCGCGCATGGCGATGAACGACGAAGAGACCGTCGCGCTCATCGCCGGCGGGCACACCTTCGGCAAGATGCACGGCGCCGGCGACACGGCGCTCGTGGGGCGCGAGCCCGAGGGCGCGAGCATCGAAGAGATGGGCTTCGGCTGGACCAACCGCCTGGGCACGGGCAAGGGTGTGCACACGACCACGAGCGGACTCGAGGGCGCGTGGACGCCCAACCCGACGCAGTGGGACAACGGCTACTTCGACACGCTCCTCGGCTTCGAGTGGCAGCTCACGAAGAGCCCGGCCGGTGCGCATCAGTGGATCCCCACCGACGCCAGCGCGGCGACGCTCGTGCCCGACGCGCATGATGCGACGAAGCGCCATGCGCCGGTCATGAACACGGCGGACATCGCGCTGCGCACCGATCCCAAGTATCTGGAGATCTCGAAGCGATTCCACGCGCACCCCGACCAGTTCGCCGACGCGTTCGCGCGCGCGTGGTTCAAGCTCACGCACCGCGACATGGGTCCGCGCACGCGCTACGTCGGCCCGCTCGTGCCGCAGGAGTCGCTCCTCTGGCAGGATCCGATTCCCGCGGTCGATCACCCGCTGGTCGACGCGCAGGACATCGCCGCGCTGAAGGCGACGATCCTCGCCTCGGGGCTCAGCATCGGCCAGCTCGTGAGCACGGCGTGGGCGTCGGCCAGCACCTTCCGCGGCAGTGACAAGCGCGGCGGGGCCAACGGCGCGCGCATCCGCCTCGCGCCGGCCAAGTCGTGGGAGGTCAACCAGCCCGCCAAGCTGCAGAAGGCGCTCGAGGTGTACGAGACCATCCAGGCGCAGTTCAGCGCGCAGGCGGCGAACGGCAAGCGCGTCTCGCTCGCCGACCTCATCGTGTTGGGTGGCTGCGCGGCCGTCGAAGCCGCGGCCAAGGCGGCGGGCGTCGACATCACGGTGCCCTTCACGCCGGGGCGCATGGACGCCACGCAGGACGAGACCGACGCGCATGCCTATGGCGTGCTCGAGCCGCAGGCCGATGGCTTCCGCAACTGGCAGAAGACGGCGTTCACGGTCGCGCCCGAGGCGATGCTGGTGGACAAGGCGCAGTTGCTCACGCTCACCGCGCCGGAGATGACCGTGCTGGTGGGCGGCCTGCGCGTGCTGGGCGCGAACCACGGCGCCAGCAAGCACGGCGTGTTCACCGATCGTGTGGGCGTGTTGAGCAACGACTTCTTCGTCAACGTGCTCGACATGCGCACGGCGTGGGCCCCGATGGCGGGCAGCCACGACGTGTACGAAGGCCGCGATCGCGCCACGGGCGACGTGACGTGGACGGCCACGCGTGTGGATCTCGTGTTCGGCTCCAACTCGCAGCTGCGCGCGCTGGCCGAGGTGTACGCGCAGCGTGACGGGGCCACGAAGTTCGTGCGCGACTTCGTGGCGGCGTGGACCAAGGTGATGGAGCTCGATCGTTTCGACCTGCACGGTTGAGCACCCACAACCCACAACCCACAACGCACAACACACAACGCACAACCCACAACCCACCACGCGGGGCGCACCACACCGGTGCGCCCCGCGTGACGTTCAGGGCAGCCGCAACACGCCGCGTCCGCCATCGACGCCGACGATCTGCCCGGTCATCCACGAGGCGTCCGACGACACGAGGAAGGCGGCCAGCGCCGCGACATCGTCGGCCGTGCCGAGTCGACGCAAGGGATGCTGCGCGGCGAGCGTCTCCACCGTTTTCTCGTTGGCCAGCAGGCGCGCCGCGAGCGGCGTCGCGGTGAGTGACGGTGCCACGGCGTTCACACGTACCTTGGGCGCCAGCTCGGCGGCCAGCGCGAGCGTGAGCCCCGACACGGCAGCCTTGGCCGCACCAATCGACGCGTGAAAGGCGAAGCCCTGCGACGCCGCGACACTCGAGAACAGCACGACCGCGCCGCCGTCGGGCGCCCGCTGCAACGACGGCAGCAACGCGCGCACCGCCGACGCGGCTCCCGTGACGTTCACGGCGTAGTCGTGCGCGAAGTCGTCGGCCGTGAGCCGCGCGAGCGGCTTGAGCGTGAGCGTGCCCACGGCGTACACGAGGCCGGCAACGGTCGCCGCATCGCCGCCGAGGTCGGCCAGCACACGCGCCCCGAGCGCGGCGTCGGTGACGTCGCCCACCGTGACCCCGGCCCCGAGTGGTGCGGCGACCGCGGCAAGCGCGTCCGCATTGCGTCCCACGAGATGCACGGGCGTGCCGCGCGCGTGCAGGCGCCGTGCCGTCGCCGCGCCGATGCCCCCGTTTCCACCGTAGATGACCACGGTGCCCTGTGCTGCGGTCTGCGTGCTGCCTGTCATACCGATTGTCGGCTCCAGTGCGTGTCTGCGCGGCGCGTCCGTGCGTGGGCCAGTGCGCCCCTCGCACGCGCGCCAAGGGTCAACGCACCAGGAGGGCGGTCGGCTCCCAGCCTTCACGCCGCGCCCGGTGCACGCTCCGGCAGCGATGGCGCCACGCCGCACGCCGTCGGGCGTGACGTCACGCGTACGTGGCCAGCACCTCGAGGAACGCGTCGCCGTAGCGATCGAGCTTGGCATGCCCGACGCCCGGCACCTGCAGCAGGTCGCCATGCGACGACGGGCGCCGCACGACCATCTCCAGCAACACCTTGTCACCGAACACGATGTACGCCGGCACGCCGGCCTCGTCGGCCAGCTCACGCCGCACCGCGCGCAGCGCGTCGAACAGGGCGCGGTCGTCGGCGTCGAGCGCTTCGGCGTCGAGGGTGCTGCGCGTCCCGGTGCGCCCGCGCCCGTCGTCGCGCCCACCACGCCGCCACCCGGCCGCGGCGACACGCTCCTCCTCGAGCAGCTCGGCCAGCCGCGCGTCCATGGGCACGCCGGTGCAGTGATCGCACGACGCACCGCAGGGCGCGATGGCCTCGTCGAAGTGCGCGACCAGCGCCTGATGCCGGCACCGCGACTGTTCGAGCAGGTCGAACAGCCCCACCGTGGCGGCACGCCCGCGGCGGCGCAGTGTGTCGTCCTCGAGCTTGTCGAGGAAGTGCTCGTGCATCTTCACGTCGGCCCACGAGTAGAAGCAGACGCAGTCGCTGGGCAGGCCATCACGACCGGCGCGACCGATCTCCTGGTACCACGACTCGATGTCGCGGGGCATGTCGCGGTGAATGACGAAGCGCACGTTGGGCTTGTCGATCCCCATGCCGAAGGCGACCGTCGCGACCACGACCTCGACGTCGTCGCGCTGGAACGCCTCCTGGTTGCGGGTGCGCACCTCGGGCTCGAGTCCGGCGTGGTAGGGCAATGCGCGCACGCCCTGCGCGACGAGGAACTCGGTGGTCTGCTCGACACTCTTGCGGCTCTGGCAGTACACGATGCCGCTCGCGTCGCGGTGCGACCGCACCAGCGCGAGGATCTCGCGGCGCGTGTTGCCGCCCTGCCCCTTCTTGCGCACGCCGACGCGCAGGTTGGGGCGGAAGAACGAGCCCTTGAAGCCGGCCGGCTTCTTCATGCCGAGCTGGCGCAGGATGTCGCGCGCCACGTCGCGGGTGGCGGTGGCGGTGAGCGCGAGCACCGGCACGTCGAGCTGCTGCTTGAGCCCCTGCAGTCGGCGGTAGGACGGGCGGAAGTCGTGTCCCCACTGGCTGATGCAGTGCGCTTCGTCCACCACGAGCAGCGACACCGGGCACCCCTGGACGAAGTCACCCAGGTAGCCGTCGAGCGCCTCGGGGGCGAGGTACACCAGCTCGTAGTCGCCGCGGCGGAAGCCGTCGAGACGCGCGCGCCGCTCGTCGGGGTCGAGCGTGGAGTTGATGGTGGTCACGCGGAAGCCCAGCCCGGCGACGGCGTCCACCTGGTCCTTCATGAGCGAGATGAGCGGCGAGATGACGAGCACCGTGCCGCCCAGCAGCCGCGCGGGGAGCTGATAGGTGAGCGACTTGCCCGCGCCGGTGGGCATGAGCGCGATGCAGTCGCGCCCGGCGAGCACCGCCTCGATGATCTCCTGCTGTCCCGGCCGGAAGCTGTCGTAGCCGAACACGTCGCGGAGGACGTCGAGCGGCGTGCGCACATCGGTCATGGCGCGCAAGCTAGCGGGCCGATGCGCGGACCGCTGGTGCCGCGCCGCGTACGGTGGCACTGTTGATGGGTTCCGGTACGCCCTGCCGCTTCGCCCCTCCCTGCCATGATCCGTCGCCTGCTCGCCCTCGCCGTCCTCGCCCTTGTCGCGCCCGTGACCGGTTCGGCGCAGGGCGCCTCGTCTGCGCCCCCCGCGGCGGCCAACACGCTCACCGCCGCCGAGCGGGCGGCCGGTTGGCGCCTGCTCTTCGACGGCACGTCGATGAGCGCGTGGCGCGGGTATCAGCAGGACGCGATGCCGCCGGAGTGGATGGCGGTGGACGGCACGCTCACGAAGATCCGCAACACGAACGACATCGTGACGCGCGAGCAGTTCGGCGATTTCGAGCTGCTCATCGAGTGGAAGGTGGCCGCGCGCGGCAACGCCGGCATTTTCTATCGCGCGACGGAGGCCGAGACCAAGGTGTACTGGAGTGCGCCGGAGTATCAGCTCGCGGAGGACTCGCTCACGCCGGACAGCCGGAACATGCTCACAGCCGTGGCCGCGGTGTACGGCTTCTATCCGTCGAAGCGCGGCGTGGCGAAGGCGGCGGGCGAGTGGAACAGCACGCGCATCGTGGCCAAGGGCGCGCACGTCGAGCACTGGCTCAACGGGCAGCTCATCGCGCAGTACGAACTGGGCAGCCCGGACTGGACGGAGAAGTTCAAGGCCTCGAAGTTCGCGCCGTATCCCGAATGGGGGCGCGCCAAGCGCGGCTACATCGCCATCCAGGGCGACCACAACGGCGCCCTGTCGCTGCGCAACATCAAGATTCGCGAGCTGAAGTGACGCCTGCGGTGCAAGGCATTCTGCAGCGGGGCGCTCGGCCATGAAGATCTACTCCTGGAACGTCAACGGACTGCGGGCGGTGATCAAGAAGGGGGTGTTCCTGCCCTTCATCGAGACGCACCGCCCCGACATCCTCTGCCTGCAGGAAACCAAGTCCGAACGCGGCCAGGTGGACCTCGACCTGCCCGACTACCACGAGTTCTGGAACTCGGCCGAGACGAAGGGCTACTCCGGTACCGCGATCTTCAGCCGCACCAAGCCGCTGTCGGTGACCACCGGCTTCCCGAAGGCCATCGCGAAGAAGTTCGACCTCACCGACGACGAAGGGCGCGACAGTGCCAGCGAAGGGCGCGTCATCACGGCCGAGTTCGCGAAGTACTACGTGGTCACCGTGTACACGCCCAACGCCAAGGACGATCTCACGCGGCTGGCGCTGCGCGCCCAGCACTGGGACCCGGCGTTCCTCGCGCACTGCAAGGCGCTGGAGAAGAAGAAGCCGGTGATCTTCTGCGGCGATCTCAACGTGGCGCACACCGAGCTCGATCTCGCGAACCCGAAGACCAACAAGGGGCGCAAGGGCTTCACCACCGAGGAGCGGGCCGGCTTCCAGGCGTTCGTCGACGCCGGCTTCGTCGACACGTTGCGCCTGTTTCGCGAGGGCAACGGGCACTACACGTGGTGGAGTCACTTCGCCAATGCCCGCGCCCGGAACATCGGCTGGCGGATCGACTACGTGCTCGTGTCGGCGGCCCTCCGCAAGGCCGTGAAGGCCGCCGACATCCACCCCGATGTGCTGGGCAGCGATCACTGCCCGGTGAGCATCACACTCGGGAAGTAGCGCGCCGCGACGCACGGTGGCGCAGGCCCGCCCTCAGGGCCCGCGCAACTCCCAGAGCACGTTGAGGATCACCCAGCGCTCCTGCCAGCGGACCAGCTGCAGGTAGTCGACCCACCCACCGGCATCGACGCGCACGCTGGCGGCGTTGCGGAAGATGTCGAGGATGCGGACATCGGTACGCTGCTGCGCGGCCGGTGTCGTGCGGCCGCCGCCGGCCGACGTGCCGCGCACCAGTTGCGACGCGCCCATCGTCTGGATGAAGCGCCGTCCGTCCGGGTCGACCGTCATGATGCGCTTGACCAGCTCCGGATGCAGCGCCGACGCCATGCGTGCGCCGTCGGCGGTGTACCACCCCTCGATGTAGTCGCGCGCTGCGCGCGTGATGCCCGCGCTGTCGGCGGCCGACGCGGACGCTCCGACCACCGGCGTCTGCTGTGCGTGTGCGCGCGTTGCGGCCAGCGCGCCGGTGAGCACGCAGGCCAGCGTCGCGACCGCGTGCACGGCGAGGCGACGCGTGCGGCGGGACGGGCCGCGCCGCTGGTGCGCGCCCGTGGACATCGAGATGCGGTGAGGCTGTGGCATGCGTGCTCCCGGTGAAGGTGGTGCCGACAGTGGGCACGGACCCGGGGCGCCACCAGCGCGTGGGGACAGAACGGCCGCGGCATGGGGCAGTCCGGCCGCGCGGCCCGCGCCCCCATGGCACCGCGCACACCACGCGCCGAGATTGCCCGCATGCGCACGCTTCGACCCGGTGTCCGCGGCTGGCTCGCCATCGCGGCGGCGTGGACGCTACTCACCCTGCTGTCGGCCAGTGAAGCGATGCTCGCGCTGCGCGATGCGGGGCAGCCGGCCACGTGGGGGCAACTGCTCCCGCGCGCCGCCGTGGGGTGGTACACCTGCGCGGTGTTCACGCCGCTGCTGGTGTGGGCGGTGAATCGCTGGCCCATCGATGCGTCGCAGTGGCGCGCACACGTGCCGCGTCACCTGCTGCTGGTCGCGGCGGTCGCGTGGGCCAAGTTCGCGCTGGAGTGGCTCATCCGGTCGGCGGTGACTCCGGGCGCCACGCCCCCGCTGGGCGACCTGCTGCGCCACGGCTTCATCACGGAGAACCTCATCCTCTGGGCGGTGGTGGGCGCCCTGCACGCCGTGGGCTACGCCGCCGATGCACGTGCGCGCGAGCGGGACCTGCTGCGTCTGGAGACGCAGCTCACGACCGCGCGACTCGAGCGGCTGTCGGCGCAGTTGCAGCCGCACTTCCTGTTCAACACGCTGCAGGCCATCTCTACGCTGCTGCACCGTGATGCTGCGCGGGCCGATCGCATGCTGGGCGAGCTGGGCAACCTGCTGCGTGCGTCGATGACGCTCGCCCCGCAGCAGGAAGTGGCGCTGCGCGACGAGCTGAAGCTGGCCACCGCCTATCTCACCATCGCCGGCGAGCGGCTGGGCGCGCGCGTGGCGATCCACCGCGACATCGCCGACGACGTGCTCGGGGCTGCGGTCCCGACCATGCTGCTGCAGCCGTTGCTGGAGAACGCCGTCGAACATGGGCTGGCCAGTCACACGGCCGCGGGAATGCTGCGTCTCGCGGCACACCGGCGGGGCGCGCAGCTGGTGCTGCGCATCGACGACGACGGGCCCGGCGTGCGGATGCCGCTGACCGAGGGAGTGGGGCTCGGCGCGACGCGTGCGCGATTGCAGACGCTGCACGGTGGCGCGGCGGCACTCAGCGTGACGCCGCGCGACGGCGGCGGCACCCGCACGGAGGTCACGCTCCCCTTCCGGCTGGTTGCGTCATGACGGCGCCGGTGTTGCGGGTGCTCGTGGCCGACGACGAGCCACTCGCGCGGGAGCGGGTCGCGATGCTCCTGGACGAGCAGCCCGACGTGCAAGTGGTGGCGAGCTGTGCGTCGGGACGCGAGGCACTCGAAGCCATCCTCGCGCTGCGCCCCGACATCGCCTTCCTCGACATCCGGATGCCGGAGCTCGACGGCTTCGAGGTGCTCGAGGCGCTGCCACCCGAGCGGCGGCCGGCCGTGGTGTTCGTGACGGCGTATGATGCGCACGCCCTGCGCGCCTTCGAGGTGCGCGCCGTGGACTACCTGCTCAAGCCGCTGCAGGTCGACCGCTTCCACGAGACCCTCGCGCGGCTGCGGGCGCTGCGGCATCCGGAGGTGCGCCCTCCAGACCTCGAGCTGCTGCTGGCCGACTACCGCCGGCAGCGCGGCGCGGCGCGACGGCTCGTGGCGCGCCGCGGACGCAGCATCCAGGTGGTACCGGTGGAGTCGATCACGCGCGTGGTGGCCGATGGCAACTACCTCACGCTCCATACCACGGCGGGGACTGCCACCATGCGGGAAACGCTCTCGCGGCTGGCCGAGCGGCTGGACCCCGAGCGGTTCCTGCGCATTCACCGTTCGGTGATCGTGAACCTCGAGCAGATCCGGGCGGTGGAGCCGTACTTCCACGGGGAGTACACCGTCACGCTGTCGGACGGCGCCACCGTGATGGCCAGCCGCACCTTCAGCGAGCAGTTACGACGCTGGATGCGCTAGTCCGCCGCCGGCCCCGGGCTGTTGTCCTCGTCGGGAAAGTACAGCGCGTTGCCATCCGGGTCGTCGATCACGAGGGTGTGGTAGCCCCAGTGCGTGCGCCGGGTGGGGATGGCGCGATCGACGATCTCGCGTCGCAGTTGCGCGAGCTCCGGCTGGTTGAGCTCGATGAACAGGCGCGCCCGATCGCGCCGCGACGTGTCCTGGCAGAGGATGATCTCGCAGCTGTCGCGATCGACCTGGCACACGGTGCCCGCCCCGTCGGCTTCGTGCCACTTCTTCGTGAAACCGAGCTGCTCGATGTAGAATCGTGCCGCACGGTGCACATCATCGACGAAGAAGACGGGGCGGGCATACCACATGGGTCACCTCGGCGACGAGAGGTACACCGGCGCGATCGCCGGCGACACGCCCACATCGTCGAGGATGAGCCCACCGAGCGGCGTGCGGTCGAACAGCAGGCGCACGCTGCGCAGCCGCGACGGCTGCACGCCACCACTCGCGAAGTCGGCCAGTGGCAGCACGAAGGTCTGTGGCACGTACTCGAAGAGGTTCGTGAACCGCTGTGCGTCACGCCCGGCGCGGCGATAGAGACGCACCTCGAGCGGACGCCGCAACGGACCATAGCGCTGGAGCGGCACACGGGCCGTGCGGCCATCGGCGTCGGTCACCTCGACGGTGATCTCGATGGGAAGCGTATCGGCGTCGGGGTTGGGTTTGGGCGGCTTGGGGAGCCGCTTGATCGAGTCGGCGCGCGCCTTGGCCCTCGCCGCCACGGCCGCCTTCGACGTGTCCTGCTTGGTGGTGTCGCGCGGCGCCGCGCGCGGCCCCGGCTTGTCCTTCGTCATGGCCACGGACAGGTACAGCGCCGACTGGTTCCCCAGCGCGAGCGCACGCACGAGCGAGTCGGACAGCGTGATGGTGAAGCTCGCCGGCTTGCCGAACTTCATGGTGTCGGCCCCGGCGATGCGGTTGTTCCACCCCAGCCACACGGCATTGGTGCGCTGGTTGTCGGTGCCGCGGCCGCGGAACGGAATGACGTTCTCGCGCCACGTGGAGAGACTGTCGGCACTCAACGTCACGCCGGGCTGGCCTGTCGTGAGATCGATGTCCTCGTCGAAGTCCGCGAGGGTGCGATAGCCCGACTCGGCAAACCGCGTCGTGTACATCGTGGGCGGGAACCAGCGGCCCGCGGTGCGATGGTCGCGGAACAGCGGCAGGTACTCGGTCTTGCCGTGCAGCGTGGCTTCGAGGAACGCGCTGATGACGAGCTTGCCCATCTGCCGCTGCTGCTCGACGGGCACCAACGTGCGCAGGTCGAGCGAGCGGCCGCTGCGCGGACCGTTGTCCTTGTTGTTCCACACCGTGTTCCACTGGCCGTGGTTGGCGCGGTACATGAAGATGGCCGACTTGAAGTGCGGTTGGCCGTCGGTGAAGCGCAGGCGCTGGTACTGCCGCAGGCCGTTGAAGGTGGACACGTCGCCATCGTGCGAGCCGTGAATGAGCAGGTAGTTCACGTTCTCGAGCGGCATGAGCACCGACGCCGGCGTGTACTGCCCGTCCACCGGCGCGATGGCCACGACGCCCTTGATGGCGAAGTTGAAGTTGAAGCGCTGCTTGAAGTCGTCGGGGAAGTAACGGAGCCGGTTGAACGTCGCCGTGTGCGCCGCCGCCTCGCCGCCGCGCGAGTGCCCCATGACGACGATCTTCTCCATGTCCACCTTGCGCGACAGCGGCCCCGCCGTGGAGTCGTTGAACTTCTTCCACGCCTCGAGGTGCTTGAGCATCATCCACGCGCGGCCGTCGTTCTCGCCCGACAGGCCGTTGATGAAGTTCTCGTCGACCGACGCGAGGATGAACCCGCGCGACGCGAGCAGCTCGCCGAGGTAGTCGTAGCCGGGGTCGGAGTAGTCCTGCGGGTTGTGGTTGCCGTGCACCACCAGCACGAGCGGGAACGGGCCCGGCCCCTCGGGATACCACACACGCCCGTTGATGGGCGCCGTCTTGAGGTCGAAGCCCCAGTACTTCTTGCGCGCCTTGGCCTGCGTGGGCGGAATGGAGGCGAAGGGCGTCACATCGACGGCACGCGTCTTGTACGTGACCGAGTCGCGGAACACCGCGCGCTGCTTGTCGGTGCCGGAGCCGTAGTACAGGCGCAGCACCTTGAACGACCCGGGCTCGGCCGGATTGGGCGCGTTGATGCTGAGCGACGACAGCGTCGTGGCGGCGTCGTTGGGCGAGAACTTGAGGGGCTGCGTGCAGGCGGCCACCAGCAGCAGCGGCAGGGCGCACACGCCACGCAGGCACGCGCGTCGTGCGAGCGTCATGGAGCGCGTCATGGAGCGCGACATCAGCGCCACCTCAGCGTGACACGGTGGATCTGCTGATTGCCGGCCACGAAGCCCAACGCGTACTCCACGTTGAGCCGGTCGGCATTGAGCGCCGCGCCGAGGCTCACCGGACGTTCGTCCTTCGTATCGGGGCGTCGCGCGCCGACGCGCGCGTTCACCGCGTAGCCTTCGATCCAGCTGTAGCCGACATCGACGCCGCCGCCGGGCGCCACGAAACCATGCCGGCGCGCGAGCACCTGCGTGGCGAAGCCGTAGTCGAACTCCCCCCACGACTTGCTCGCCGTCCACCCGAGCGCGACCTGCGCAGGGACACTCACCGACTGCGTGCCGGTGGCCGTGCTGCGTGTGTACGGTGTGCCGAGGTTCTGCACCGCGAGCCCCAGGGTGCCGGTGAACAGCGGGCGCGTGGCGCCCACGTCGGCCAGCACACGCGCGTGGCGCACCGACCCCGACACCGGTGACGGCGCCATGTCGTGCGCGTACTTCGCGCCGACGCCCCAGCGAATGCCCTTCTTCGTCATGTTCGCGGCGAGCACACCCACGAGGCTGGACACGTCGGCGTCGTCGCGACCCACGAGATCGGTGATGCGGTAGGGGTACGCCCGCGTCGGTGACACCGAAAAGTGCGCGGCGTGCACCCCCCAGCCGATGTTGACCGAGCCGACGGTGGCCCCCGACGCCGTGGCGAACGCGAACGCGCGGTCGCCGTATTGCGCGAGCGTCACTCCGACCGGCATGGACGACGTGGCCGCCAGCGCCGGATTGTGAAAGAGGCCGTACTCATCGCGACCGGCCACCCACGCGTTGCCCATGGCTGCGGCACGGGTGGAGACGGGGAGCGTGAGGATGAGAGGGCCGGCAGATTGGGCCACGGCCGTGGCCGGTGTCGCAAGGACACACAGCAGTCGGGTCGTCGCACCCACAAGGCGGGCACGACGACCGAGGACAGAACGAAGAGGCATACGGGGAGGTGAGCGCGAAAGGACAGACGGGCCGCACAACGTTGAACCGCGGCTCGGCGATTGGACAGTCACCACCGCGGAATCGTTGGGAGCGGCGTTCGCCCCGCTACCGCCCGCGCAGCGCCCGGAACTGTGCGATGGCGGCGTTCACCTTGAAGTCGATGGCGATCTTGCCGATCTCCGCCGTCGCCTTGGTCGGGTCGCCGTTCACGCCACTGTCCGCACTGCCGCCGCCCGGGGCCAGCTTGTCGGTACGGATCCCCTGCGCGAACACGTACAGCAGTTGCGACGTGTCGCTCGTGCCCGCGTGCGACCCCACCACCTGCTCGCTCCACCCGTAGGTCTTCTGCAGGTAGTCGCGAATGAGCAGGCGCCCCTGCTGGTAGTAGTCGGTGAGCGCGTGCACCTTCACGCCACTGCCCGCCCACTCGGCGTTGAGCGCCGCCGCCACCTTGGTCATGCCGGACTGATTGCCGCCGCTGTCGCCGATGAGGATGATGTCGGTGAAGCCGTGCACCTTGAGCGATCGCACCGCCGCGTCGAGGAGCAGCTCGTACGCCGGCTGCAGCAGGGAGATCACGCCCGGCTTCGCGCCGAAATCCGGCCGGTTGTAGTTCCCCTCGGGCACGTACTGCACGGTGGGCGCCACCAGCGCGTCCCCCAGCCGGTTGGCCAGCAGCCCCGCCGCGAACGTGACGATGTAGTTGTGCTTGCCGAGGATCATGTGCGGGCCATTCTGCTCGGTGCCGCCGGTGGGCACGATGGCCACCTTGCGCCCCGCCGCGATCGCATCGCGGATCTCGGTCCACGTCATGGCCTCCATGTACGGCATGGCCAGCAGGTCGGGACGCTCCGCCGCCGTGGCCGGCCCCTGCGCGTCGAGCGCGGCCGTCGGCGCCAGCGCGGCCGCGGCGGCAAGAGCGCTGTACAGCGCGAGTGTTCGCATGGGACGCATCAGCGGCCTCCTTCTGCGCGCAGCGCGCGAATCTGCGTGAGGGCGTGGTCGATCTTGATCTTGAGCAGCTCGGCGCCGATCTCCGCGGACGCCTTGGTGGGGTCGCCGCTCACGCCGCTGTCGCGACTGCCGCCGTTGGGCGCGAGCCGCTCCCTGCGCACGAGCTTCGGGTTCACGTACAGCAGCTCCGATGTGTCGAGCATGCCCGCGTGACTGCCGATGTCGGCCGTCGTGAACCCCTTCCCCTGCAGGAAGGTGCGCATCGCGTCGCCGGCCTTGGTGTAGTAGTCGCCGATGAACAGCGCGCGCGCGCCACTGCCGGCCCACTCGGCGTTGAGGGTCTCCGCCGCCTTCTGCATCCCCGCCTGGTTGCCGCCCGAATCACCGATGTAGATGATCTGCGTGAAGCCGCCGGCCTTGAGTGAGCGCCCCGTGTGCAGCAGCAGTTCGAGGAAGCGATCGTCGGGGAGCGTGATGGTGCCCGGCTTGGTCATGTGTCCGCGTGGCGGGTCCCAGCTGCCTTCGGGCACATACGTGATGATCGGCGCCACGAGGGCGTCACCGAGGGTGCGCGCGATGCGTTCGGTGGTGTGCGTGAGCACATACTTGTGCTCGCCGTCCACCATGTGCGGCCCCTTCTGCTCCTGCCCGGCCGTGCCGACGATGATCGAGCGCGTGCCGGCGGCGAGGCGATCACGCACCTCGGTCCAGGTGAGGTCTTCGAGGAAGACGGGCGGGGCAGGCTGCGGGCGTTGCGCCTCTGCGCGTTGCGCATCCGCGCGCTGCGGATGCAACGCGATCGCGGTGGCGCACACCGCAAGCCACGAAGCGCTGCGCCGCAACGCAGCAGGGGACAGGAGACGACGGCTCGGCATGCGACAGCTCGGGCGGAGGGGGCGAGGCGGGTACGACCTCCGCAGAAACTCGTGCGCGCCGCGCCCGTCGGCAAATCGGGCGCGGGGCACAGCGCAGGCCGTGCGCCCGTCGATCCCACGCCGTACCCCGCCCGACACCGGCCCCATGCGACTGGTCACGACCGGGAACTGCTGGGCCACGGGGCCGTAGTCTCATGTTCGCCCTCCGGAGCTCTGTCATGCCTGCCTGGCCCACGCGTGGCGCCGTGCTGCTCACGTCCCTGCTCGCCATCGCGGCCTGGCGCACACGCGCACCCGACTTCGATCCCGCCCCGTTTCTCGCCGATCTGCGGACGCTCGAGGACTCCCTCGCGCGCGGCTACGCCAACCTCGAATGGCAGGTGGCCCAGGGCGTCGTCGATCCGGCGGCGCTGCACGCGCGCACCGATTCGCTGCTGCGTCACGCCCGCACGGACGGCGAGGCGCGTGGCGCACTGACGGCGTTCGGGGCGGCATTCCGCGACGGACACGTCCGCGTGGCGGCCCCGCCGTCACCGTTGGTGGCGCTCGTGCGCTCGATCGGTTCGTCGCGCAGCGACACGCCACCGGCCATTGCCGTCGGCGCAGCGAAGGGGTGCGGCGCGCTGGGCTACACGCGGGAGCGATCGAGCTCGCCGCTGGCGCGTCACGCCCGCTACCGCGCGCTCGAGCGCAGCGACGCGCCGTTTCGCACGGGCCTCATCGACCTGCCGGAGGGACCGCGTGGCGCGACTCGCGTGGGCGTCATCCGCATCGGCGCGCTGGGATACGATCGCTTCGTGACGCAGTGCGAAGCCGCCTGGCCGACGGCCGCAGCGCTCGACTCGGCGGGGTTCTGCGCAACGCGCTGCGCGCAGGCATTGAGCCGCGCGGTGTCCAATGCGCTGCTGGCCGAGGTGCGCAGCGCCATCTCGCTCGTACGCGAGGCCGGCGCGACGGCTCTGGTGGTCGACCTCACCGGCAATGGCGGCGGCACCAACTGGACTGCGGCGGTGGCCCGCCAGTTCAGCGCGCGGCCCCTGCGGGCACACGGCCTGGGCGTCATCCGCCATCCGCATCATGAGCGGCAGTTCGCCGAACGACGCGATGCGCTCGTCCGGCTGCGCGACAGCCTGACAAGACCCGGCGGAGCGTCGAGCGACCCCGCGTGGCGCGCGCAGATCGACACGGCCCTCGCCCGCACCGACACGTTGCTCGCGCAGACGCGGCAGCCGTGCGACCGGCGCGGCTACTTCACGACCGGTCGCGCCGCGGTGCGCTGCTCGCAGCTCACTACCGGCGGCTTCACGTCGGGGTCGCTCGACTACCTGCCTGCGGCTCTGCACACGCGTCCGGGCGCATCGCTGCTCTTCGGCCCTGCAGCGTTCCAGTACACCGAGGGGGTGTGGAGCGGCCCCCTGTTCCTCCTGGTCGACCGCAACACGGCGTCCGCGAGCGAGGAGTTCGTCGTGCTGCTCAAGGACGAGGGGGGCGCCACGGTGCTGGGGCAGCGCACCTACGGCTCCGGCTGCGGCTACACCAACGGCGGCATCGGCTTCACGCTCCCCGGCAGCGGCATGCGGGTCACCATGCCCGACTGCGCGCGCATCCGGCGCAACGGGCGCAACGAGGTGAGCGGCGTCGAAGTCGATCTCGCCGTGCCGATCGAGGCGGACACCGTGGTGGCGACGATTGCGCATCGGCTGCAGCGCGCGACGACACCCCCTGAGCCCATCGCCGTGTTCGAGCGCGCCGTCGAGCGCGCGCGGTCCGGCGACCGCGCGGGGGCGCTGGTGCGGCTCGACTCGCTCACGCACCTGCCGGGCGCGCTCGACCCGTCGTTCCACCGCACCTTCCTCGGCTGGCGCGACGACAGCACGTACCGGCGCATCATCGCGCGCATCCGTGCGGCGAACCCGCCGCGCGTGCGCAGCACCATTGCGTATCGCCTGGCCGAGCGCGACCTGCACCCCGAGGGCATCGCGTTCGATCCGCAGTCCCGCGCGTTGTTCGTCGGCAGCTTCAAGGGGAAGATCGTGCGCGTCGACGCGCGCGGCGGCGCGCGCGGCGTCGCCCGCGACTTCGCATCAGTCGTGGGCACCGACGGACCGCGCGTGGTCGTCGGTGTGCGGGTCGACACGGCGCGGCAGGCGCTGTGGGCCGCCGTGGCCGATCCGCGGGCGTTTGCGGACGCGGCCGTCGCCGGTGGTGCGCTGCATCGCTTCGACCTGCGCACCGGCCGCCTGCTCGGACGCTTCACGATGCCGGGTGCCGGCGCCCTCAACGACGTCGTCGTGACGCCGGCCGGCGACGCGTACGCCACGAACACGATGGACGGCTCGGTGTGGCGCACGGTGGCGGGCAGCGAGACGATGCGCGTCTTTCTCCCCGCGGGGACCGCGCCGGGGGCGAATGGCATTGCACTCGATGCGGCGCGTGGCGTGCTGTTCGTGGCGGCAGCGCGGGGCATCGTGCGCGCGGAGCTGGCGACCGGGCGCGCCCGCGCGCTGGAGAACGCGTCGGGGTGGCCGCTTGGCAGCTTCGACGGCCTGTACTGGTGGCGCGACGGTCTCGTCGGCATCCAGAACGGCGTCCACCCGGGGCGCGTGATGCGCCTCACGCTCGACGCCGACGCCACGACCGTCACGCGGGCCGAGGTCGTCGAGCAGTACCACCCGCAGTTCAACGGCATGACGACCGCCGCGCTCGATGGCGACGCGCTCTTCTACCTCGTGAACACGCAGTCGCGATCGTTTCGGGCCGACGGCACCCCCATCGACCCGCGGGCGCTGACCGAGGTGCTCGTGGCGCGATTGCCGTTGCGGTAAGGGCGGTAGCAGGGCCGTCGGGGCGCTACCGCAGGCGCCGCTCCACCTCGGCGTAGGCATCGCGCACGCGCGCCCAGTCGATGCGCTCGTGCGGCATGATGCCGCGCCCGCGCATGCCGCGGGCCGGCAGGTCGGCGTGCGCGGTGATGGTCGGATACCCCAGCGCCCACCGTCGATCGCCGGTGCCGAGTGACACGATCTGGGTGCTCTGGTAGTCGAGCGCGCCGGCCGTCAGCTGGCCCAGCACGATCGCGCGCGTGCTGCGCAGCGCGCGCAGCACGAGCACTTCCGATGCGCTCACCGTGCCACCATCGACCAGTACCGCCACGCGCCAGCGGCCGTCGTGCGACGGCTCCGGACGCGGCGTGGTCGGCGGGGCGGTGTCGAGCAGCACGAGCGTGCCCGGCGCGGCCTCGAGGCGCTGCACGAGGCTGCGCACGAACGGACTCGACTCGGCGCCGAAGGCGCGACGCGCGTAGGCGATCTGCGCCGGCGACGAGAGCATGACCGCCGCACCACTGTCGTACGGCGTCGCGCGCTGCGCCGCGGTGGTGATGTACGGGTGAATTGCCCGGGACATGAGCGACGAACCGCCTTCGTTGCCACGCAAGTCGACGATGAGCAGCGGGCGCACGCGGATGGCCGTGTCGGCGGCCGCGACGAGGCTGTCGAGCAGGCGCATCCAGCGAGGATCGTGCGAGGGGAGGCTCACCACCACTGACTGCGGCCGCACGATGACGCGCGGCCGGTGCACGTCGGTCGTGTCGAGCAGACCGCTGTCCGCCGTGGCGACCGGCCATGTCTTTCCCCACATGCCGGGCGAGAGGCGCAGGATGGTGTTGCGGTGCAGCCGCGCGTCGAGCTGCTGCTCGCCGAAGGCGCGCGTGCGGAGCGTCACGTCGTACGCACCGGCGGTCCGCCGCACGAGTTCGGCGCGCACGTCACCGGCCTGCCATCCGACGGTGTCCGCCTCGAGCAGCACGGCCACGAAGTGCCCCGCCCCCGCGGCACCGTCCTGCACCACCGCGTAGCGGGTCGCACCGTCGTACCAGACGCCCTCGATCGGATCGGCGCGCGTGCCCCGCGCCGTCAGGGCGCGTCGCAGCGAATCCTCCCGGACCGGCATCCGCCGCACCGACGCCCGACGACGCGCCGCACTGGCCGAGTCGGGCGTGGGGCCCTGGAATACGAAGAGGTGCGGGTCCTCGAACCACGCGATGAACTGGCGCAGCGTGGTGAAGCAGTCGTCGAGGGCACGCGACTGTGCGACGCGACGCGCGTTGGCGCGCATCGTCTCGTAGGCCGCTTTGCGTGTGGGCTGGATCTCGAGCTGAAAGCCGGCGTAGTTCTGCCGCAGCTTCGCATCGAGCGAGTCGAGCGTCTGCACGCAGGTGGGGGCTGCCTGCGCCCGTGCGCGCGACGCCGGCAGTGTGCCCCCTGCCGCCAGTGCCGTGAGCAGGCCGCACAGGACGACGCCATCACGCCGTGGGCCGTGCCTCATCGCGGATACACCGACGTCACGCGTCCCACGCTGTCGAGGAACGCGATGCGCCCCGCCCCGCTGCTGTCCACCTGCAGACGCAGCCGCACACGCCCCGCGGCATCGCGCAACTCGAGCTTCGCCACCCGGTCCTCGCTGCCAAGGAACATGCGGGGCGTGCCCTGCACCGCGGTGCGTACCCGCAGCCGCTCGCGATCGACCGAGTCGCGCGCGGCGCCCGGCGGCATGGTGCGCAGTTGCAGGGCGAGGCGGAACTGCTCCTCGAGCGAATGCTCGGTGGGGCGATCCCACACCCGCACGCCCGCCGATCGCGACTGACCGTTGTCCTGATATTGCACGGCGACGACCTGGTTCTGCTTCCACTGGTCGAAGGAGAGGTGCCCGAAGGCACGGTAGCTCGAGTCGCGTCGCTCGCCCTCGTACACGAGCCCCCCCACTTCGTCACCCTGCTGGTTGAAGAAGATCATGCCGGCGCTCTTCCCGCGGCCGACGAAGCTCTGCGGATACTCGCGCCCTTCGAAGACGGCGCCCGGCAGGCGTGCGCCGTTGGCGAGCACGAGCGCGAGACGACCGGTGGAGTCGACGATGTTGAGCCGCTCGATGGTGAGCTCGCGCGGATCCTGCGCGCGCGATGCGGACAGCAACATGGTGGCGAGCACGACGGATGCCGCGAGGTTGAGCAGCGCGAGGAGCGAGGAGGTGCGTGGGCTCATGTCGTGAACCGGTGCGAGACGAAAGTATATGAACCTGCAAAGGACAGTGTCTGCGGGCGACACGCCGATCGTTCGGGACGAACAGCCACCCAGCAGTGGCCGAGCGGGGCGAACCCGTGGCCGCTGGCGTCGTGTTGGCCACGTCATCGCGTCCGCGCTAGCTTCTGCGCGAGCTCCCGGCTCGTCCCCCTCTTCAGGACACTGCCCCCCATGTCCGCACGTCGACTCGTCGCGCGCGTCGCCACGTTCCTCGCGCTCCCCACCCTGCTGCATGCGCAGGGCTTCCGCTCCGCCGACTCCGTCATTCGCCGCATGTACCAGGTGGGCATGCAGGAGTCGCAGGTCGAGCGCCTCGGACAGGTGCTCATCGACTCCATCGGCCCGCGGCTCTCGGGCACGACGGGCTTCACCAACGCCGGCACATGGCTCGAGCGCACGTACCGGAGCTTCGGCATTCCGGTGCGACGCGAGCAGTACGGCACGTGGCGTGGCTGGCAGCATGGCACGGTGCACATGCAGCTCATCGCGCCGCGCCTGCAGAACCTCGAGGTGGAGATCCTCGCGTGGAGCCCGGGCACGCCGGGCGGTCGTCCGGTCGAAGGCGACGTGGTGGTGATTCCGCCACTCGCGGACACGGCGGCCGCCAGCGCGTGGCTCAAGACGGTGCGCGGCAAGTTCGTGCTGCTCACGGCGCCGGAGCTCATGTGCCGGGCGCCGCAGGAACTCGAGCGCAATGCACGCCCCGCCACCATCGCGGCGCTCAACGCACGTCGCAGCGAGGCGCGCGTCACCGCGCAGCAGCGCATCCAGAGCCTCGTACCGCCCAACACGCCGGTCGCCGACCGTCAGGCCGTGGTGTATCGCCGCCTCGACGAGGCCGGCGTGATGGGCGTCGGCACGCTCACGTGGTCGAACGGCTGGGGCGTCAACAAGATCTTCGGCGCCAGCACGGAACGCGCGCCGTCACTCGACATCTCCTGTGAGGACTACGGGCTGCTGCACCGGCTCGCGAGCAACGGCCAGGGGCCGCGTGTGCGTCTCACCGCCGAGGCGCAGGCGGCGCCCACCGAAGTGCCGATGTTCAACGTCGTGGCCGAACTCAAGGGCACCGAGCTGCCCAACGAGTACGTGCTGCTGTCGGCGCACCTGGACAGTTGGCACGGCGCCACCGGCGCCACCGACAACGGCACGGGCACGCTCACCATGCTCGAGGCCATGCGCATCCTCAAGCAGGCCTATCCCAACCCGCGACGCACCATCCTCGTGGGGCACTGGGGTGGCGAGGAGCAGGGCGCGATCGGCTCGCTCTCGTTCGGCGAGGACCACCCCGACGTCATCGACGGCCTGCAGGTGGCGTTCAACCAGGACAACGGCACCTGGCGCGTCGAGCTGCTCGAGGGGCAGGGCTTCCTTGGTGCGAGCGCCAACCTCGCGCGCTGGGTGGCGCAGTTGCCGTCGAGCATGACCGACAGCGTGCAGCTCCAACTCCCCGGCCCGCAGGCGAACTCGGGGAGCGACCACACGTCGTTCCTGTGCCGCGGCGCGCCGGCCTTCCGCCTGCAGTCGAGCTACAGCGAGTATCGGCAGTACACCTGGCACACCAACCGTGACACGTGGGACAAGGTCGTGCTCGACGATCTCAAGCAGAACGCGACCATGGCCGCGATGCTCGCCTATGCGGCGTCGGAAGACCGTGAGCGCACGCCGCGGACACAGGCCACGCTCGAGGTGCCCGGAGGCGCCGCACGGCCCTGGCCGCGCTGCTCGACGGCGCGGCGCAGCTTCCGTCCGCGCTGAGTCACGACCGCCGGCACGGGGGCACGCGCAAGGCGCGCGTCACCTCGTGCCGGTGCGACGCGCGCGGTCGGCCTCCCACTCGATGAACGGGCCGTCGAAGTCCTGCAGCCGCGTGCCGTCGAATGCCCACACGCGTGTGGCCACCTCGCGTAGGAACGCGCGGTCGTGACTCACCAGCAGCACCGATCCCTCGTACCCCTCGAGCGCATCCTCGAGCGCCTCGATGTTCTCGACATCGAGGTGGTTGGTGGGCTCGTCGAGGATGAGCAGGTTGGCCTTGGACAGCGTCATGAGCGCGAGTGCCATGCGCGCCCGCTCGCCGCCGCTCAGTGAGCCGATCTCGCGCTGCACCTCGTCGCCACTGAAGCCGAACGCGCCGAGGCAGTTCTGCACCTGCCCGCGGCTCCAGAGTGGCCGCTGGTCCTGGATCGCGTCGTACATCGACTTGGTGAGCGGCAGGTCGGCGAGGTCCTGCCGGAACCACGCGGCCGTGATGGAGCTGCCGATGCGCGCTTCACCGGCAGCCGGCGCGCGATCGCCGATGAGCGTCGAGATGAACGACGACTTCCCCGCCCCGTTCGGACCGACGAGCGCGATGAAGTCATTGCGGCGCAGCACCGCCGTGAAGTCGTCCACCAGCACGCGCCCCGGCACTTCGACACGCAGGTCCTTGATGGCGATGACCTGATCGCCGCCCCGCTCGGCCACCTCGAACTCGAGTGACATGGCCGCCGGGTCGCCCGGCGGCGGCGCAAGGCGCGGCAGTCGTTCGAGACGCTTGCGCTTCCCCTTGGCCTGGAAGGAGTTCACGCCCGCGATGTTCCGGCGGATGTACTCCTCCTCCTTCTTCACGTACGCCCGCTGCTTCTCCAGCTCACGCTCGCGCGACAGCCGCCGTTCGGCGCGCTGCGGCACGAACTGGCTGTAGTTCCCCTTGTACCACTCGCTGCTCTTGGCTTCGACGTGCAGGATGTGCGTGCAGATCGCATCCATGAACGCACGATCGTGCGACACCACGATGACCGTCTCGTTGGCCTCACGCAGCCAGTCCTGCAGCCACGTGGTCGTGTCGAGGTCGAGGTGGTTGGTGGGCTCATCGAGGAGCAGCAGGTCGGCGGGTGCGATGAGCTGCGCCGCGAGACCGACGCGGCCGCGTTCTCCGCCCGACAGCGACGCCACGAGCCGCGTCTTCGATTCCTCGGCGTCGAACCCCAGCCCCTGCAGCACGGCGTCGACGCGGGCGTGGTACTCGTAGCCGCCCATGTCGGCGAAGCGCTCCTGGTCGCGCCCGAACTGCTCGAGAAAGGCGTCGGTGACGTTCTCACCCATCTCGCCCAGTTGCATCGCCTGCTCGGCGATGCGCTTCTCGAGCGCGATGACGTCGCGCCACGCGGCGGCGCCCGCTTCCCACACGGTGGTGGCGCCTTCGAAGGCCCGATGCTGGTCGAGCAGCGCGTGCCGCAGCCCTGGCTTGCGGGCCACGCTTCCCACGGTGGGCGCGCGATCGCCGGTGATGAGGCTGAAGATCGTCGACTTGCCGGCGCCGTTGCGGCCGATGATCCCCCACCGCTCGCCTTCGGCGACGGTGAAGGTGATGTCCTTGAAGAGTTCGGTGGCGCCGAAGGAGACGCCAACCTTGGAGACGGAAATCAGGGTCACGCGAAACAGGGATGGACGGACGGACGCGCGCCGACCGCGCCACAGGGTGCGGCGCGCGACGGCGGTGGCTGCAAGCTAGACGGTCGGGCGCCCGAGGGCGCCGGCGATGGGGCGCCGGCGAGGTGGTGCCGCGCGCCTATCCGTCGCAGTGCCCGTCGCCCCCGCCAAGCACCCGTTTCAGGAGGGCGTGCAGCGCCGTGCGCTCCTCCGCCGTCAGCGGCGCCAGCATGTCCTGCTCGGCGCGGCGGATGCGCCCCTCGAGCGAACCCACCAGCCGCCGCCCCGCCGCCGTGAGCGCCAGCCGATACACCCGACGGTCGTCGGGGTCGTCGCGCCGTTCGAGCGCGCCGGTGTCGGCGAGGTACTGCGCCGCCTGCATGGTCGTGGTGCGATCCATGCCCACGCGCGCCCCCAACGCCTGCTGCGCCATGATGCCTTCGTCGCGGAGCACCAGCAGCATGAGATAGTGACGCGGATGCAGCGCATGCTCGGCCAGCACGGCCTCGAAGCGCGCGCGCATGCGTCCCCCCACCTGACCGGCCAGGAAGCCGACCGAGGCGAGCACGGCGTCGGGGAGCCCGGCGGGCAGGCCGACGGGTTCCTCCGGCAGGGTGGGCAGGCGGCGACGGGGCATGCGGGCAATCTGCACTTGACGGGCGGCAAGGGAAGGCCGATAGTAAGCACAACTGATCGTCAGCATTCCTGACGATTGTCACCTCCCGACCGCGACCCGCCATGAACCGCGCCCTCTGGATCCTGCAGGCCCTGCTCGCCGTTGCCTTCGTGGGCGCCGGTGGGACCAAACTCGCCAGCTCCCCCGACGCCCTGCGCGCCAACCCGCAGATGGGGTGGACGCAGGACTTCGGCGACGGCGCAATCGCCGCCATCGGCGCGGCCGAGGTGGCCGGCGGCATCGGCCTGGTGGCGCCGGCGGCGTTCGGCATCGCGCCCGTGCTCACGCCGGTGGCCGGTGTGGCGCTCGGCGCACTCATGGCCGGAGCCGTGTACACACACGTCCGTCGCGGCGAGCCGCCGTACGCGCCGCTGGTGCTGGGTGTCTTGGCCGTGACCGCGGGCACGCTGCGGTGGCGGCGTCGCGCGCGCGTGTGACGCCGAAGCCGCGCCGCGCAGGCGCGCGCCCGTGCCGCGCCGCGTAGTCTTCAACATCGGCGACGCTGCTCACCCCGCGATCGCGGCACCAGGGCCGCGCCCGCGACACGCCCCTCGCGTCGCGCCGCGCCTCCATGCCCGCCAAGCCCCTCTCCGCCGCGCAACGCACCGCACTGATCGACACCCTGCGTGCGCGCTTCGACGCGCACCCGCATCGCCACCCGAAGCTGGCATGGAAGGCGGTCGAGGCGCGCCTGACCGACAACGCCGCCGCCCTGCGCGCATTGCATGTCATGGAGGAGTCGGGGGGCGAGCCCGATGTGGTGGTGCTCGACGCCGCGGCGAAGGCCATCACCTTCGTGGACTGCGCCACGCAGAGCCCCAAGGGCCGGCGCAGCGTCTGCTACGACCAGCAGGCGCTCGACGCGCGCAAGGAGAACAAGCCGAAGCACAGCGCGCAGGCCATGGCCGCCGAGTTCGGCGCCGCGCTGCTCACGGTGGAGCAGTACGCCGCGCTGCAGGCGCTCGAGGCGGTCGACACCACCACCTCGAGCTGGCTGGAGACGCCCGCACGCATTCGCGCTTTGGGAGGCGCGTTGTTTGGTGACCGGCGCTACGACACCGTGTTCACGTATCACAACGGCGCCGAATCGTACTATGCGGCCCG
Organism: Gemmatimonadota bacterium; assembly: GCA_020161135.1. GTDB lineage: Bacteria > Gemmatimonadota > Gemmatimonadetes > Gemmatimonadales > Gemmatimonadaceae > Gemmatimonas. Next base: position 727,328 of record JAIUOB010000001.1, read on the forward strand.
CGGATTCCGCTGCGTGCTCACGCTCTAGTCCAGGGGCGGGCGCCGACGCGCGCCCCCGCCTCACGCGAACGGATTGACGTCCGCGCTCGGCCCGTAGATGGACGGCACCGGCACGTCGAGCAGGCGCAGGTACACCGACATCTGTCCACGATGATGGTACCAGTGACTCAGCAGCACGAGGCGCAGCAGCGCCGCGCGCGGCAGCGTCATGATGACCGCGCCGTTCACCTCCATGCTCCACGACTCGGCGAGCTGCGCGTCCGAGAGCGTGCGCAGCATCGAAAGGGCCTCCGGCACGCTCGCGTCGAACGCGGCGAGGACATCGGCGGTCGAGGCAGGAGAGACCTCCGGCAGCCGCGGCGGTGACGCCGGGTTGCGCATCGCCATGGCCATGACGCTGGCCGGATTGACGGCGATGTGCATCGCCAACTGCCCCAGCGTGCGCGACTTGGCGTGCGGCGTCCACGCGAGGTGCGCATCGGGGACACTGGCCAGCACGCGACGTGTGGTGACGGCTTCCTGTTCGAGTTCGGCGGCGAGGGCGGCGGCGAGTGACATGGAGAATGCGCGGTGAATGACGAGAGGAACGACGGCGTCAGGCCGTCGCGGGAAAGCGCTGCTGCACACTCTGCGCGATGCGGGTCCACCCCTGGCCGAGGGCATCGCGGTAGCCCTCGGGGAAGAGCCCGAGCGCATTGTGCCGGAAGGTCATCACGGTGTCGTCGCCGTCGGCGCGCAGGCGATACTGGATGTTCGAGGCGACGGCGAACGACATCATGAGCGGCCCGCTGATCTCCAGCAGCGTGGGTACGCGAATGGCCTGCACCGTGCCCCAGCAGTGCCCGTTGTCGTTGCCAAGGTCGCGATACCAGCGCCCGCCGGGGCGCGCTTCGAGCACCATGGGCATGGGGGCGTTGCCCATGCCCGTGTTCTGCGGCCCCATCTCCTCCAGCAGTGCCGCGAAGGTGTCCTCGAGCGAGGCGTGCACGCGCGTCTCGATGGTGATGTCGAGGGTGTAGTTGTCGAGCGGGGTGGTGAGTTGCACCATGGGCCTGTTCCGGTGGAGTGCGATGTGCGTGTTCGGGGCTGCAGCGCGCGATGCGCGATGCGCAATACGCGATGCGCAATACGCGATGCGTTATCGCGCGCGCTCGGCCCGCGCCTTGATGCGGAGGAGCTGACCGGTCCAGTACTGCTCGAAGCGGCTGGTCCAGTCGTGAATCGCCTTGATCTGCATCGGGTTGGTCCGGTAGAAGGCCTGCCGCCCCTCGCGGCGCACCTCGACCAGGCCGACGTCGAGGAGCACGCGCAGGTGCTTCGACACCGACGGCTGGCCCATCGCCAGTTCCGTGGCGATGTCGGCGACGGGCCACTCCTCCGCCGCCAGCAGCGTGAGAATCTCCCGACGACGCGGCTCGGCGATGGCGTTGAACGGGTCCGACGTGGTGGCGGCGCGTGGCATGGCGGACAACCTATGCCGATAACGGAATATGTCAAGCGACGCGCGAACCCGCGTCCCGCGAGCGGTGTGCCGCCTATGACCCCGAGAGCAGGCGCACGGCGTGTTCGGCCAGCGCGTCCATCTGGCGCGCGCGCAGACGCGCCCACCCGGGCAGTCGCACGAGATTGACCGTCAGACCCAGCACGGCGAGGCCGCCGAACATGCCCGCCATCACGAGCGCCTTCTCGGGCTTGCCGGCGGCCGTGATGACGACCCCCGTGAGGATCGCGAGGGCACCCAGGAACAGCGCCACGGCGTTGAACGCCTGCGCGTCGCTCTTGATCGTACTGAGACGCAGCTGCTGGCCGGTGGCCGTGGGCTCGACGGCGATGTGCAGGTTGCCGTTGGACCATTCCCGGATGCCGCCCGTCATGGCTGCAACCCCGCGCGCGCCGAACGTCGTGCGGCACATCGTCACGAGCTGTTCCCACTCACGATCTGTGGGCGCGCGCGGCAGGTCGACGACGCGCGTGACACCGACCGGCATGCCGAGTGAGCGGCGCACGGGTTCGACGCGCACGCGATGATCGAGTGCGGCCGCTGCCTGCGCCACACGCGCCGGCTCCAGCCCCACCTCGGCACCGATGCGCTGCAGGTCGGCGAGGGTGAAGCCGCCCGTATCGGAATCCGGCGACGCGTTCGGCTCGCGCACGTCCCGGGTGGTCGCGAGGCTGAAGATCTCGCGGACTTCGTCGTCTCCGTAGCGGCGTTCGCTCATGGGTCGATTGCGCAGTGTGGGGGCCGCCGTGGCCGTGGGGGTTCACGGTGTCCCGCTCCTGATCCGGTCGTCCCTACGACGCGCGCGCCGGTTAGTTACGGCAAACCCGACGCGCGCGACGATCGCGCCGCACGCAGCAGCGCGCCACCGGCCAGCATCGCCAGCCCCCCGACAACCGCCTTCCGCCTCGACGGGCCCTCGAAGGGCACGCAGTCCCCCGCGCACAACAGGGGCGGAATCTCCACCATGCCGAGTCCCTGCAGGACCCAGAGTGCACCGAGCACCAGGCCAAGCAGGCCGGTGATTTGCAGCAGCAACGTCATGCGCAGACTCTCCGATGAGGCGTCGCAATGATGTGGCGAGACGGCGCGTTCGCCGTCACGTCCGTCGCTACCCCGCGACGTGTGGGTCGGTCACGTGGGGACGAACATTGCAGGGACGAGTGGCATCACTCGTGCCTGCCCACCAACAAATACCACCCACCACACGGCTTGCGGCAAGCCCCCGGGAGGCGTCGATACTGCGCGCCTCACTTCGACCTGGAGCCGCGATGCCCCTGCACCTCCCTGCACCTCTGCGCGACGCGACCATGCACGACGCGAGTATGCGCGAGGCGACGATGCACGACGTCATCATCGTCGGCGCGGGTCCCACCGGCCTGATGCTCGCCGGCGAGCTCGCCCTCGCCGGCGTCGATGTCGTACTGCTCGAACAGCGCCCCGATCAGCGTCTCAGCGGCGGACGCGCCCTTGGTATCACCGCGCGCACCATCGAAGTGTTCGACCAACGCGGCATCGCGCAGCGCTTCCTCGAGGCGGGGCAGACGGCGCAGGTCACGGGCTTCGCCGTCACGCGCCTCGACATCAGTGACTTCCCGACACGCCATCCGTACGGACTCGCGCTGCGACAGAAGCACATCGAGCGGCTGCTGGCCGACTGGGTGCGTGCATTGGGCGTGACGATTCGCTACGGACAGGCCGTTGCCGATGTCACACCGCACGAGGACCACGTCGCGGTGACGTTGGGCGACGGCACGATGCTCCGCGCGTCATACCTCGTGGGGTGTGACGGCGGGCGCAGCCTCGTGCGCAAGCGCACGGGCATCGACTTTCCCGGCTGGGACGCGACCATGAGCAACCTGCTCGCCGAAGTCGAGGTGACGGAGGCGCCGCCGTACGGCGTGCACCGATCGCCGGCGGGCACCTACGCGTTGGGGCGCGAGGAGTACGACCTCGTGAACGGCGCCATCGTCTACAAGGACATCGGCCCGTACACGGTCATGGTGCCGGATGCCGAGGTCCCCACGGGCACGGACGCGCGCGAGCCGACGCTCGACGACCTGCGTGCGCGATTGCGCGCCGTGTGCGGCACCGACTACGGCGTGCACAGCCCCACGTGGATCTCCCGCTTCACCGACATGACGCGACAGGCCGCGCAGTATCGTGCGGGGCGCGTGCTGCTGGCGGGCGATGCGGCGCACGTGCATGCGCCGCATGGTGGGCAGGGGCTGAGCCTGGGCGTGCAGGACGCCGTCAATCTCGGGTGGAAGCTGGCTCAGGTTGTGCGGGGCGTGTCGCCGTCGTCGCTGCTCGACAGCTATCACGCCGAGCGGCATCCCGTGGGCGCGCGCGTGCTGTCGATGACCATGGCCCAGGTCGCGCTGCTGCGCGAAGACGAACGCTCACGAGCCGCGCGCGAGGTGTTCGGCGAGTTGCTGCAGCTCCCCGAGGCGCGACGTCACCTGGCGGGCAGCATGTCGGGTCTCGACGTGCGCTACGCGCTGGGAAGTGACGAGGCCCGCGCCGCGCAGCCGTTGCTCGGACGGCGAATGCCCGATTTGGAGCTCGTCACCGCGCAGGGGTCACAGCGCGTGTACACCCTGCTCCACCAGGCGCGCCCCTTCCTGCTCACCCTCGGCGCGCCGGGTGCGGCGGACGTCGGCGCGTGGCGCGGACGCGTGCCCTGCGTCGATGCGCTCGCGGCGGGGCCCTGGACACTGCCGGTCATCGGCGACATAGCACCACCGCGCGCCGTGTTCGTGCGCCCGGATGGCTATGTGGCGTGGGTGAGTGACGGCACGACGCGCGGCCTCGCCGACGCGCTCACGCAGTGGTGCGGCGCCGCGTGAGGGCACGCGGCACCGACTGCTGAACACCTGCACGTGCTTCGCTCACGTCGCGGCGCGAGTTACCCGCCTGCGCCCGCGAGCATCGACACGTCACCGGGCTCGATGAGGCCGAAGGCTGCGCCCTGCGGATCGTCGCACACGGCGAGGCGAGCGCCGCTCGCGAGTGTGATGGTGGCCGTGACGATGCCGCGGCGCGCCTGCACCTGCGCCACCGCCGCATCGAGCGCCGGCACCGCGAAGTAGAAGAGCCAGTGCGTGTGCACCTCGGGGCGCTGCGCGATGTCGCTCAGCACGCCCACCGGCGTGGTCCCCGCGCGGTACGCGAAGCGGCGGTGCACCCCCAGCGCCTCGAGGTCCTCGGGCGCACCAAAGCTCCACCCCACCTGCGTGCCGTACCATGACGCCGCATCCGTCGCGCGGCGCGCATTGAGCTGGTGCCACACGACACCCGCCGTCGGCTCGTCGGTGCGGTCGGTGAAGGCGACGATGGATCCGTCCGGGTCGCGCAGCACGGCGAAGTCCCCCGTGCCGGGTGGCGGCCCGAGGCGCGTGGCACCGGCCGCCACCGCGCGGGCGGCCGCGGCCTCGGCGCCGCCCAGCGCCTGGGCCGCGATGTGCCCCAGCCAGTGCGGCCGCGCGCCACGCGCGCGCGCCGCCTCGTGCAGGGCGACGATACCATCGCCCCGCGGTGTGTCGTACACCGGCAGCGCGCGGCCGAGCACGGCCGCGTAGAACGCGGCGGCGGCGCTGGTGTCGGTGGTGCGCAGCAGGTAGCGGGCGAAGTGCGGAAACGCGGGCAAGGACATGTCGGGGTGCAGCGTGGGGTGCGGGGCGCGGGCCGTCCGCGAACGATGCGGACGCGCGCAGCGTGCGACCAGTGCGTCCGTCAGCGGGCGCGCTCCGCTGCATCACGGTGGCCGTCGCACAGGCCCGGCTGCATACTCACGCGACGTTCGTCCTCCGCTGCCTCCGCCTTCCGCTCTTCCCTGCCATGTCCCTCTCCGTCACGACCCGTCGCACGTGGTGCGCCCTCGCCGGTGCGGCGCTCGCCCTCAGTTCGCTGTGCGTGGGACCACTCGCCGCGCAACCGCGCCCGGCGCGTGCGGGGACGCCGCTCAAGGTGTTCATCTCGGTGGACATGGAAGGGCTGGCCGGCGTCGTCACGAATGGCGATGTCGGCGGCACCGCGGGGGACTACCAGTATTTCCGCAAGATCGCCGCGCAGGAGGCGAACGCCGCCATCGAAGGGGCCATCCGCGCCGGGGCGACCGAGGTGCTCGTGCGCGATTCGCACGGCAGCAAGCAGAACATCCTGCCCGGTGACCTCGACCCGCGTGCGCGTCTGCTGCGTGGTGCGAGCACCGGGCCCAAGAACATGATGGAAGGCATCGACAGCAGCTTCGCGGCCGTCGTGTTCATCGGGTATCACGCCAAGGCCGGCACGCCCAATGCGATCCTGGCGCACACGTCCAACGGCAACGTCGTCGACTTCAGCATCAACGGCGTCTCGCTCCCCGAGGGCGGCTACAACGCGCTCGTGGCCGGGCTGTACGGCGTGCCGGTGGTGTTTGTCGCCGGCGACCGCGCCGTGGTCGACCAACTGCGCGGGCTGCTGGGCACCGTCGACGGCGTCGCCGTGAAGGAGGAGATCGGCACGGCCATCAACGGCCTGTCGCCGCAGGCTGCGCAGGACGCCATCCGCACCGGTGTCGAACGGGCGGTGCGGGCGCGCGCGCGCTATCGCCCGTATGCGCTCACGCCGCCGTATGCGATGGTGCTCGCGGTGCGGCAGGGCGGCAAGAGCTTCGAGGGCGCCGTGGCGGCATCACCCGGCACGTACACGTTCACGAGCCCCGACCTGCTGCGCGTGCTCGCGGCGTTCAACGCGCTCAAGTAGCGCGCGCTCAGGGCTGCGACTCGACCTCGTCGTCGGGCTCGCCGATATGCAGCGGCGTGGTCGACGGCGGATCGGACGCCGGAAACGAGTCCTCGGACTCGCGGTCGACCACCTCGTCGGGCGTGCTGACCGGCTGTGGCTCGACGTCCGGATGTGACGGATGCCGCTGCGGCGGTGCGGCCGGATCGTGTGGCGGTGCGGGAGAGCGGGGCGTGGTCGGGTCGGTCATGAGACGCTCCATAGGTAGGCGTTGAGTCGCGCGTGGTCGGTCGTACCCCGCGAACCCCCCGTTTGGCCGCGTTGGCGACGAATTCTCGCGTAGGCTCCGGACCCTCTTCCGCGAGCCTTCGCCCATGCCCTTCGGCCCCACCTCCCGCCGTGTTCCGCGGTTCGCCCTCCTCGTCGCGTTGGCGCTGCTCGCCACGCGCCCCGCGCGGCTGGCGGCGCAGGACGACAACAAGACCGGCCTGCGCGCGCGTCTCGGCGCCAGCGTCGAATACAGCCGCTTCGGCAGCCTCCGCTCCGTGCTGGGCGATGTGCCGTACAGCACGGGGGTCGACGCGAAGACCGGCACCACGGGCTTTGCCGTCTCGGCCGGCATCGAGGCGACGCGGTGGAGCTGCGGACTGACCCTGCACCGCAACCAGGTGCGGTACACGCAGGACTTCGGCTCCGGACTCATCAACACGCCCACGCGCGTCGATGGCACGATGACGGGACAGTTCCTCGACGTCTCGTGCGGGCCGCGCTTCGACCTCGGGGACTTCGAGCTCGACCTCTTCCTCGGCCCGACGTTCGCGAACAACGAGCTGCGACTCGACGAGCGCTTCCTGCAGGGGCGCACCAACGAGACAGAGCGTGGCCTCGACCTCTGGACGTCGCACGGCGGCTTCGCCCTGCGCTACGAACTGTTCGACCGCTTCGACCTGCGCGTCGACGCGGGCTTCAGCGGACGCTGGAGCAAGGACGCCGATCAACAGTTCCGCTTCGGGTTGGGTGGCCAGTACGACCTGGGCGGCTTCCGCTTCTACCACTTCTGAGCGAGCTGACGATGCGCCGCCTGTTCCGTCTCTGCATCGCGCTCGTGGGCGCGACCCTTGTTGGCTGCGAGTACAAGGCCGCGAAGTTCTTCGAACCCACCGGCCTCGATCTCTCCCTCTTCACCGGCACCATCACCGGCACCGTCACGGTCAACGGCGTCGGTGTGTCCGGCGTGACCGTGAGCAGCGGGGCCAAGACGACCGTTACCGGTGCGAACGGCACCTATCAGTTGGTCGACATGCCCGTGGGCTCTACGCCGGTCGGCGTGAGCGGACTCCCCGCGAACGCGACGTGCCCCTCGCGCGCGACGTTGGTCGACGTCGTCGCCGGTCAAACGGTGCGCGCCGACTTCGCCTGCACCGCACCGACGACCGGCTCGGTGGGGGGCCAGGTGACCGTCGACGGCACCGGCACAGCCGGCATGGTCGTCTCGGTCGACGGCCGCATCGCGACCACGGGCCCCGGTGGCGTCTATCTCATCGACGGCGTGCGACCGGGGAGCCAGACCGTGCAGGTCGCGCCCCCCGACGGCGGGACGTGCTCGCCGAGTGCGCGCGCGGTGACGGTCGTGGCCGGCGAACTCGTCACCGCGAACTTCGCCTGCGCGCGTCCCGCCACCGGCTCGATCGGCGGCATCGTCACGCTGAACGGCGCGAGCGCCGTGGGCGTCACGGTGTCGGCGGGCACGCGGTCGGCGGTCACCAACGCCGGCGGCGTCTATCGCATCGACAGCGTGCCGCCCGGGCCGGCAACGGTGCAGGTCGGCCAGATCGACGGCGCGACGTGCACACCGTCGGCGCGCCAGGTCACCGTGGTGGCCAGCCAGATCGCCACCGCGAACTTCACCTGCACGCGTCCCACCGTCGGCACGATCACGGGTACGGTGACGCTCAACGGCACACCGGTCGCCGGCGTGTCGATCGCGGTGGGGCTACGCATCGTCACCACCGGCGCCAACGGCACCTATCGCGTCGACAGCCTGCCGCCAGGCATCGTGCCCGTCTCGATCGTCGAGCCACCGACGGGCGCGACGTGCCAGCCCGGCGGACAGGGCGTCATGGTCGTGGCGGGTGAGGTCGCGACCGCGAACTTCAGCTGCACACGCCCCACGACGGGCTCGGTCACCGGCTCGGTCTCGATCAACGGCACGCCCACCGCCGGCATCACGGTGCTCGTGGGCTCCCGCGTCGTGACCACGGGCGCCAACGGCAGCTATCGCGTGGACAGCCTGCCGCCGGGCCCCATCACCGTCGCCTTGGGCGACCTGCCGCCCAACACGACCTGCCAGCCGGGCACGCAGGTGGTCACCATCGTCGCGGGGCAGGTGGCGACGGCGAATGTGAGCTGCACGCGCGTCTTCACCGGCTCCGTGGCGGGGCGCGTGACGATCGACGGCCAGCCCGCTGCCGGCCTCACGATCTTCACCTCGCTGCTCTCCACCACCACCGACAGCAACGGCCAGTATCGGCTCGACGGCATCCTGCCGGGCACCGCGATCGTCGCCATCGCCGGCCTGCTCCCCACCATCACCTGCTCCCCGGGCACGTCGCGCGGCGTCCTCATCACCGCCGGTGCGATCACGGTGGCGGACTTCACCTGCGTGCGGCAGTCGGCGTTCTCGCTCGGCGTCATTCCCTCGTATCGTCATCTGGGGTCGACCAGCGAGGTGTGCGCGGTGGTGACGACCACGCCGGCGCAGCCCAACGCCGCCTACAGCGCGATGTTCTCGGGTCCCGGCGTGCTGAGCGGCTTTGGCTCGCTGAACGGCACGCTGAGCAGCACGGGCACCGCCACGCTCCGCTTCGGCATCGACTCGTACGGCACGTACAACGGCAGTGTCACGGTGCTGGGGCGCACGACGAGCTTCACGATGGACGTGAGCGCGGCCGCGGGCATGTGTCCGCAGTGACGACGTCACCGGTCGGGCGCCGCTTTGACAGCGAGCGGCGGCGCCCGTACTCTCTGCGCAGACTCCCCCCCGGCAGAGGGCCCTGGCGCATGGCGCGTCCCGCACCGCTCGCTGACTCGTTGTCTGTGGCTGTGCCGGCGCCCGCACAGGCGCCGGCGGGCGACGTCACGCAACTGTTGCACGCGTTCGCCAACGGACATCGCGACGCGTTCGACCAGCTCGTGCCGCTTATCTACGCCGAGCTCACGCGCGTCGCGCGCGACCGCCTGCGGCGCGAGCGTCCGGGGCACACGCTCGACACCGGCGCCCTGGTGCACGAAGCGTGGGATCGGCTCCGTCATCAGGTGCGCACGGTGTGGCGCAGCCGCGAGCACTTCCTCGCGGTGGCATCGGAAGCGATGCGGCGCATCCTGGTCGACCATGCCAAGGCGCGCGCCGCCCAGCGACGCGGCGGGGCGCAGCGGCACGTGTCGCTCGACGAGATCGGTGGCATCGCCGACCCGTCGACGCTCACCGACGCGCAGGCCGACCTGCTGCTGGCCCTCGACGAAGCGCTGTCGCGACTCGCCACGTTCAACGCGGCGGGGGCGCAGGTGGTGCAGTACCGCTACTTCGGCGGCTTGAGCAACCCGGAGATCGCGACGCTCATGGACACCAGCGAGCGGTCGGTGCGGCGCCTCTGGATCATGGCCAAGGCCTGGCTGCAGCGGGAGCTCGCACCGGAGCGGCCCGTCGCCCATGACGCGCCCGACTGACGCGATGCATCCGGCGCGCTGGCGCCGGATCGAGGCGTTGTTCGATCTCGTCGTCGACGCCGCGCCGTCCGACCGCGTGCGCCTGCTGCGCGACGCGTGCGCCGACGACCCGTCGCTGGTGAGCGAGGTGCTGGGGCTCATCGACAGCGCGACGAGCCACCCGGACTTCCTCGAGGTGTCGCTCGTCGACGCCTCCCGCCTGCCGGACGCGCCCCTCACCTGGGCCACGGGCGAGCTCACCACCGCCGGGGCGCGCTATCGCCTCATCGAGCGCGTGGGCGAAGGCGGCATGGCCGAGGTGTTTCGCGCCGTGCGCGTCGACGACGCCGACGCCATCCCGGTCGCCGTCAAGGTCATGCGGCGCGGCCTCGACACCGACGTGACGCTGCGTCGGTTCCGCCTCGAGACCCGCATCCTCGCGACGCTGTCGCACCCGCACATCGCACCGCTGCTCGACAGCGGCGCCACCCCCGACGGCCGGCCGTTCGTGGTCATGCCGTTCGTGGCCGGCGCGCCGCTGGTCGAATGGTGTGACGCGCGGCGGCTCTCCGTCGCGCAGCGCCTCGCGCTCGTCCGGCAGTTGTGCGCGGCGGTGCAGCATGCCCACCAGCACTTCATCGTGCACCGCGACATCAAGCCGTCCAACGTGCTCGTCACCGAGGACGGCACCCCGGTGCTGCTCGACTTCGGTATCGGCAAGGTGCTGCAGCCCGACGCCTGGACCGATGCGGCAACGCGCGACACCACGCAGAGCGGGCGGGTGCTCACCCCGGACTACGCGGCACCGGAGCAGTTGCGCGGCGGCGCGGTGTCGACCGCGACCGATGTGTACGCGCTGGGCGTGCTGCTGTGTGAACTGCTCACCGGCGCGCTGCCATGGCCGGAGGGACACCGGCGTCGCGAGCACACCGATCGCGACGCGCCCGCCGAAGTGCGCCGCCCGAGCCTGCTCGTGACCGAGGACAGCGCCGCCGCGCGCGGCCTCTCGGCTCGCGACCTCACGCGGCGGCTCTCCGGCGATCTCGACACGATCGTGCTCACCGCAATTCGCGACGAGCCGGCACGACGCTATCCCACCGCGGTCGCGCTCGCCGACGACCTGCAGCGCTACCTCGAGGGACGTCCGGTGCTCGCGCGCACCGATTCCGCAGGCTACCGCCTGCAGAAGTTCGTGCGGCGCAACCGCGTGGCGGTGAGCGCCGGCGTCGTCACGGCGTCGGCGCTGCTGGTCGCCGCCGTCATGCTGGTGCGCAACGAGCGCCTGGTGCGACGCACGGCCGAGCGCGTGGCGGTCGAGCGCGACCGCGCGCGCGAGGTGCGCACGTTCCTGCTCGAGACGTTCGGCGCGTCGGGGGCCGATCGTGCGGTGAGCGACACGGTGTCGGTGCGCCGCCTGCTCGACCTGCAGGCCGCGCAGACGGCCACGCGCTACGGCACGCAGCCCGCCCTGCATGCCGACATGCTCGAGGCGCTGGCAGAGGCGTACGATCGCCTCGGGTTGGCTGTCCCCGCCGAGTCGCTGGCCGCGCGCGCCGTGCAGTTGCGCCGTCGCGCGGGCAGCACGGCCGATACGCTTCCCGATGCGCTCGCGAACGCCGTGTCGCTGCACGGCTGGCTGCTGCATGCCGCAGGGCGCCCCGCGGAGGCCGTGCCGCTGCTGCAGGAGGCCATCACGCGACGCCGCGGCGTGCCCGATGCCGCGCTCGGGCTCTCGCGGTCGCTCAACGACCTCGGCGTGGTCTACAACGCGACGGCGCGCTACGCCGAGGCCGAGACGACGCTCACCGAGGCGCTGGCGCTGCGCGAGCAACTGCTCGGCGCCGATGATCGCGCGGTTGGGATCACGGCGAACAATCTCGCGGCCACGTACTTCTATCTGGCGCGCTACGACAGCGCGGCCGCGATGCAGGCACGCGCGTTGCGCGCCCTGAGTGCGGCGTACGGGTTGGATCATCAGCGCACGGTGGTCGCGCTCGCGAATCTCGCGACCTTTCGCCGTCAGGCCGGCGATCGGGCGGGCGCTGAACGCGAATATCGCGAGCTGCTGGCACGACACACGCGCGTGCAGGGCGCCGAGCATCCGGTCACCGCCCGCGTGATGACGGCGCTGGCCCAGGTGCGCCTCGACGCTGCGACCCCGGCCGACACGGCGCCGCTGGCGGAGGCCGAGCAACTCGTGCGCGACGCGCTGCGTGCGTTCAGGCAGTCGCTGGGCCCCACGCACCCCGATGTCGGCAAGGCGATGCACCAGTTGGCCACCATCCGCCTGCAACGCGGCGACGTGCGCGATGCGGCGCAACTCGAAGCCGCGGCATTGCCCGTGCTCACCGCTGCCGTGGGGCCGTGGCATCCGAGCACGCTGGCCACCCGCGTGGGACAGGCGCGTGTGCTGCGCGCGAGCGGCGACGTGCCCGGCGCCGTGCGTCTGCTCACGCAACTGCGCACGCAGTTGGCGGTCGCGCCCGCGGCGACGCCGGGACTCGCGCTCGAACGGGCGCGCGTGGCGGTCGCGCACTGCGAGATGCTGCTCGCCGCACGCAACGGCCGCGCGCCGACGCTTGCCGACGAGGCGACCACGGTGTGTCGCGACGCCCTGCGCGCGCTGCCGGAAGGCGCTGCCACGCCGCCGTCGCTACGCCGTCAGGCCACCGCGCTCCGTGACTCGGCGGCTCGCGTCACGACGCAATAGAGTAGCTGTGATGGCAGGACGCTCCTGCGCACTGCATAGTCTGCCACGAGATCGCACCAGCACGGCAGGCCCCCTCCCCTCCGACCATGCGCCGATCGTCACCCGACCGCGCCACCGCGCCGCAGGCGCGCGCCGCCCGTCACGTCCTCTCGCCCGCGTGCCTGCTGGTCGCCCTGGCCGCGTGCACGACCGACACGAAGCAGCCCGCGACACCGCCGGCGGCCACGGCGCAGAGTGCCCGCCTGCAGGCCGTCATCGCGCGCGGCGACTCGCTCGAGCTGCCAGGTGGCCGGTGGGAGCCGCCGCCGGGCGACGGGCTCGAGCACTCCATCGCCGGCTTCGCCACCACGCTGTGTGCGGCGGTGTTCATCACTGGCCTCGAACCCGCCGACGCCGCGGCGAACGTCGGCTTCTTCACCGGACCGCTGGACGATCGCGGTGTGGTCACCGACACCGCCATCGACCGCGCTGCACAGATGGTGCGCCTCACGCTGCCGAGCGGTGTGGTGGTGCGTGCCAAGCGCTACGGCAGTCAGGGGTGCGTGCCGCTCCCCAAGGGGCGCGACTCGGTGTTCTTCACGCCGGTCACGGTCACGCCCACACTGCCGCCCGCCGCGACGACCCCGTGGCCCATGGGTGATCGCATCGACGCCGCACCGTGGCCCGCCGGCGTCGACTCGGCCAAGGTGGCGCAGGCCCTCGCCACCGGCTTTGGCCCCGACAGCGCCATGACCGAAGCGTTCCTCGTCACTTACAAGGGGCGCATCATCGCCGAACGCTACGGCGCCGGCATCGGCATCCACACCCCGCTCGAAAGCTGGTCGATGGGCAAGAGCCTCACCGGCACACTCATCGCGCGGCTCATCCAGATGGGCACGTACACGCTCGAGCAGCCGGCGCCCATTCCCGAATGGCAGCAGCCCGGCGACCCGCGTCAGGCCATCCGCATCATGGACATCATGCGCATGTCGAGCGGGCTGCGCATTCGCGCACCGCAGGATCCGGGGTACGAGAAGTCACTCGGGTACCCCGATCACCTGTGGTACTACACGGGCGCGGGGAACAGCTTCCAGTGGGCCGCCACGCGCCCGCAGCAGTGGAAGCCCAACACGGTGGGCCGCTATCGCAACACCGATCCCGTGCTTGCCAACTATCTCGTTCGCCTCGGCGTCGAGAAGCGCGGCGAGGACTACCGCACGTGGCCGCAGCGCGCGCTGTTCGACAAGATCGGCATTCGCGACGCGACGCTCATGACCGACCCGTACGGCAACAATCTCACGCAGGGCGCCGAGTATCTGTCGGCGCGCGACTGGGCGCGCCTGGCCAATCTGTACGTGCAGGATGGCGTGTGGAACGGCGAGCGCCTGTTGCCCGAGGGGTACGTGGCGCACGTGAAGACCGTGGCCCCCGCGTGGGAGGCCGACGGTCGCCCCATTTACGGTGGGGGCTTCATGTGGGTGAACGGCGACGGCGCCGATCCGATTCCGAAGGACGCCTTCTCGTTCCGCGGCGCGGGCGGTCAGAGCACTGTCATCGTGCCCGACCGCGACCTGGTGGTGGTGCGCCTCGGCAAGTACCGCGGGTCGCGCGCAGGCGACGCCGCGCTCAAGGACGCGCTTCGCCTGCTGATGGAGGCCGTGCCGTCGAACCGCGCTAGCTGACCTTCTTGCCGGCGATCTTCGAGCCGTCGCCCTGCATCCCCCAGGCGCCGGTCACGGTGTTGTCCTCGGCGACGGTCATCTCGATGTTCGCCGGGCCACCCGGCGTCTCGATCGACAGCTTCATCGTGCGCCCCTCGACCTTGAAGCTCGTGGTCGCGAACTCGCCCATCGCGTCGTGCTTGAACAGGCCGGTGAAGCTGCCGTCGACCTTCTTCTCGACCGTGAACGCCATGGTCATCGCCTCACCGGCGACGGAGACGCTCAGGGCGTAGCTGCCGACCGGATTGAACGTGGTATCGGCCACGACGGACGCGGGGGTCGTGACCGGCGCAGCGGCGGCGACGCTGGGAACGACGGCCGCAGCGGCGGCGAGTGCGGCGATGAAGGCAACGCGACGAGTACGCATGGGAATCGGAGAGCTGAGGTGACGCACGAAAAGACGGACGAGATGGCGCATCAGGACCGGCCGCCTCGGCGGCGGCCTCCTGAAGTTGGACGGCGCGGACGCGCGGAGGGTTTCACCACCGCCGGGGACGCTTCACCCCGTCCAGTATCCACCCGTCCCACGTAAATCGTGTGCCATGGACCGCTCGTCACATGCGCACGCGCCGACACGGTCTGGACGCGCAAGCCGCAGTGCTCGAGCGCGGACACGAACCCTGGGTCGGCGGCCACACTCCAGTAGGCGATCACCCCGCCGGGCACGAGCGCCCGGATCGTGCTCACGATGCCACGCGATGAATAAAGACGGGCGTTCTCGCGCAGGATCATCCCGTCCGGACCGTTGTCCGTGTCCAGCATGATCGCATCGAACGCGCCCGGGCGCGCGCGCAGCACCTGCACCACATCGTCGTGCACGATGCGGACGCGTGGGTCGGCCATGGCCACGTGCGACAGGTCGTACGCCGGGTTCGCGTTCCACGCGATCACGTCGGCCAGGAGCTCCGCCACCACCACTTCGGCGTCGGGCCCCACGTGCCGCAGCGCTTCGCGCAGCGTGAAGCCCAGCCCCAACCCGCCGATGAGCACCCGCGCGCCCGGCTTCGTCGCGAGCCCCGCGCAGGCGAGCTCCGCCAGCTTGTCTTCCGAGTGATGCCGCCGCGTCGACATGAGTTCGACGCCGTCTGCGCGAATGAGATACGCGCCGTCGTGCCGGTACAGTTGCAGCAGCGACCCGGTGGGCGTGCGCGCGTCGGCGAGCAGCTCGAGCGGCTTCATGAGGCGCCCTCGCTGCCGGCCGCGGTCAGCGACACGAACGCGCGATCGGTGCGATGCGCCACCGCGTCCATCGTGGCCAGCAGCGTCTCGCCGTGCCACACCTCGATGCGATAGAAGCCCGCGCGCTGCCCGCGCTTGAGCTCCGTCGCGCGGGCGGTGAGCACATCGCCCACGCTGGCGGTGGCGAGGAACTGGATCGTGGTGGACAACCCGACGGCAATGCGCCCGTACGCGTTGCAGCCGACGGAGAAGACGAAATCGGCCAGGGTGTACAGCACCGCCCCATGCAACCCACCGTGCGCGTTGCGCATGTGCGGCTGCACCGTGAGCGTGGCTTCGGCGACACCGGCCTCGAAGCGGGTCAGCGCGATACCGAGCGACTGAGCAAACGGATCGGCGCGCACCACCGCGAGGATCGCGTCGCGGTGGGCGTCGAAGGTGGCGTGGTCGAGCTGGGACACCGCGGGCTCCGAAGTGAGTCGACGAACGGGCCGTCCACCATCATGGAGACGCTCCGCTCTCGTCCAGGTGCCACGAGGTGTGCACCCAGCGACCGCCGCTGCGCACGAACACCTCGGTGGCCCGACCGCGCAGGTCGCTGCGCACACCGTGTTTGGACGTGACTACATGATAGCGCGAGAACATCACCACCGTCTCGCCGAAACGATGCAGGGTCGTGCCCTCGAAGTCGACCGAGACGAGGGTGCCGCCGTCGGCCCGGAAGCGTGTGGAGGCCGCGATCGACTCCTCGAGCGTTTGCCAGGTGGACGACCCGGTGCTCATCGCGACCAGCTCCGGGCCGAGGGCACGACGGAGGGCCGCGGTGTCGGCGGTGAACCAGTGGACCCACACCGCACGACGTTCCCGCTCGAGCGCTGTGCGCGCCTCGGCGGGCAGGGTGGTGGTGACGCGTGGGGCAGGACTGGTGGCGGGTTGCGCCCTCACGGTGCAGCTGCTGGCGCTGCTGACCGCGAGCGCGACGCCGTACAGGGCGGCGCGGTGAAGCACAGAGAACGACATGCCGGGCTCCGGTGAAGGGACACCGGCAGCCTACACACGGCGCGTCAGGAGGGCTTGCACTTTCCGTCGTCTTTCGGCGAGCGGCAGCGCGGGCCAGATGGCCGCACGCACCCCGAACGCGCGCTGGAAAGTGCGCGAGAAGTGACTCAGGTGCTCGAAACCGGCACGGTAGCAGCTCTCGCTCACGCTCCACCCCGCGTCCCGCAGGCTGGCGGCCTGCCCCAGCCGCCAGCGTATCACGTACTGATGCGGGGACTCGCCCACATAGCGGCGGAAGCTGTGCGTGAGACGCGTGCTGGTGAGCCCCACCGCGCGCGCCCGCTCGGCAATCGTCCGACGGGCGCACGGATCGTGCTCGATGTCCTCGCACGCCGCGACGACGGCATCGACATCGTCGGCGCGCGCGGCGTAGCGGCCGCGCACGGTTGCGGTGTCGTCGTGCAGCGCGGTCACGGCCGCGAGCGCCCAGCGCTCGAGCTCGAAGCGGTCGGCATGCTGCGCCGCCGTCGCGAGTCGTCGGTCGACATAGGCGAGCCGCGGCGTCGCGATCTCCCGCGCCGGCCACCCCGCGCGGGCCCAGGTGTCCTCGACGTCCACGGCGGCCCCGTCATGGAATCCCACCGAGACGCACACATCGGTCGGGCACGCCTCGTGATGCCGGCACTGGAAGCGCTCGCCGGGCTGACACAGCAGCACACTGCCGCGCTGCAGCGTGCGCGACACGCCACCGTGCGTGATGCTGAAGCGCCCCGTCTGCACGAACGCGATCGCCCACCGCGTCGACGTCTCCTCGTCGGGATCGACGTGGTGCGTGTGCGGCGCGTGATCGAAGCGGTTCACGAGCAGGTCGCTCGTGTGCAGGAGGGCGTGTGTGCGATTCATCGAGCCGATGCGCGGGAGGCGCTCACTCCGCGACGTAGCGCCACGGCGCGCCGGGCGCGGCGCGGCGCCAGATGGTGAGGAACGACGCCCCCGTGCCCGCCTCGCCGGCCGGGCGTGCCTTGAGGCGGATGACGCCGAAGGTGATGCCCAGGTCGTCGCTCGAGGCGACCAACGCGGTGTCGGCGCCCCACGTGAGCGTGCTCGGGGCGTCGAGGGCGGCGTCTCCACTCACGACGCGCGCGATGGCGGCCGCACCGACCGTGAAGCGCCCCGCGTTGGCCGGCCCCACGTTCACCGACTCCGGCGTGCCCAGCAGCGCGAACGCGGCGCCCACGCCCATCACCTGCGCGGTGTCGGAGAAGTGCTGCTCGGCCGCACGGAGCCCGGCCGTGTGGCGCGCGCGCGTGGCCGCGTCGCTCACGGGCGCCACGAGGCGCGCGGGGAGCAGCGGCGGCAACATCGTCGAGTCGATGGGCACCGACTCCATCGCGCGACGACGCCACCCGGCCACGCGCCAGGCGCGTCCGTCGTGCGTCCAATACGACAGGTACTTGTACCAGGCCGTGGTGCCATCGGGGCGCCGCGCCTGCAGGAAGCCGATCGTGAAGCCGTGCGCGCCGTCGGCGGCGAGCCCCACGCGGATGGGCGTCCACGTCACGCGCGCGGCACTGTCCGCACCGGCGGTGAGCGCGGCGAGGACGGCCGCCTTGCCCGTGACGAGCGTGCCGCGCACGCCGGGCATGAGCACGCCGTCGGCGAACTGCGCCCCGAGCCCGTCACGCAGTGGGCGTGAGGCCGCGGCGCGCGCGAGGGCACGATCGGCGGCAAGGAGTTCGTCGGCCACCGCGGCCGGGGTGCGTCCGACCGTGCGCGTCACCCCCGCCGGGGGGGATGCACTGCGGCACGCCGCGCTCGCGACGAGTGTGGCAACGAGGGCGGCGGTACGGGGGAGCGTCATGCGTCGAACCGGTGGGTGGGGAGCGTGGGGCTGTGCATCCAATGGGGCGCACCGAGCGAAGTCTATCGCGGACGAGATGCCCGCGTGCGGTGTCGCATGCGCCGTCGCGTGCTCCGACGCGTGCTCCACCGGCCGCTCGTTTGCCTTCTCACCCTACTCCCTCCGCCCCCATGCTGTTTCGCAGCCTGCTTCCGCTCGCGGCCCTGCTCGCCCTGAGCGTTGCGTCACCCGCCGCGCACGCCCAGGCCGCAGCGAACGCCGCCGACATCGAGCGGATCGCCGGACCGGGGTGGCGCGGCACGCTCACCTATCGGGACTACACGACCGAGGCGCGCACCACGATCCAGGCCGCGCCGCTGCTGGTGCGCCTGCCGCCCCCTGCCGGCGGCGGCACGCGGTGGGAGTTCCGCATGGCGTACGCCGACGAACCCCACGCCAACAGCGGCGACACCATCACGCTGTCAGCCGACGGGCGGCGCTTTCGCGACGCCGATGTCGTGGAGCGGCAGGTGCTCGCCGACGGTCGCGTGCAGCTCGTGACGGAGCAGGACGGCCGCGACAACGACCGCCCCGCGCGCATCCGCACGGTCTACCTCCTCGGCGAGCGCGCCGCGTCGCTGCAGAAGCTGGTGCGGTACGAGGGCGGCACGTTCTTCGAGCGGCATGTCTACAGCTGGACGCGGTGAGGGGGGCGGAGTGGCAGGTACCCCGCATGGCGCGCCATACGGTGCACTGCGACGCGCACACCACTCACCGCCCCACCCGGCGCATTCACCGACTCCTGTGCGCGCGGCCCGTGCCCCGCGCGCATCATGCGGGCATGGTGAGGCCATGCCACTCCGACCCGCTCTCTCGCACCCCCAGCTGCCCACGCGCTCGATGGCGCGCATCGGTGTCGCGCTCGCCGTCGCCGTCCTCGGCGCCCCCCCCGCCCTCACGCGCTCCGCCAACGCGCAGGCGCGCGCGACCACGGCCATGCCCACAGCCGACACCACCCGCGTCGCCGAGTACCGCGACGCGTGGTGGTTCACGGGCGCCGGCTTCGCGCAGGGCACGCGTTTCGTGCGGGCAGGACGCTTCGTCGCCGCTCCATCCGCCGGCGCCGACACCGTGGTGTCCCTCGCCGGACGCTTCGTCGTGCCACCCTACGGCGACGCGCATACGCACAGCCCCGACAGCCGCTTCAACTTCGAGGCGATCCGCGACGTCTACCTGCGCGCCGGCGTCTTCTACGTGCAGACCCTCGGTAACAGTCGTGCGGGTGCGCGCGAGATCCGCGCCGACATCAATACGCCGACCAGCATCGACGTGGTGTTTGCCAACACGCCCGTCACCGCCTTCGGCGGACATCCGCAGTTGCTCTACGAGTCACTCGGCTTGTTTCGCATGCCGTTCCCAGCCGATGCGGCGCAGCGCCTCACCGCCGCACGTAGCCGCGCGCGCGAAGGCGACGTGTACCTCACGCTTGACAGCCTTCCGCAGCTGCCCGCCGTGGTGCGACGGCTCCGCCGGGACACGGTACCCATCCTCAAGATGATGCTGCTGGATACGGAACATCGACGCACGCTGGCTGACGATTCGACGGCCGGCGGACAGTACGGCCTTGCTCCCGCAGTGCTGCGCCCGCTCGTCGACTCGGCGCATGCGATGGGACGCAAGGTGTGGGCGCACGTCGAGACCGCCCACGACGCGCAGCTCGCGATGGACGCGGGCATCGACGGTCTCGCCCACATCCCCGGCTATGGTGTGGCCGATGCACCCGACAGCACCCTCGACCGCTATCGCCTGCCAGAGCCCCTCGCACGGCGCATCGGCCGTTCCGGCATTCCGGTGGTCACCACCATCGGCCTGGCGCGCGGTGCGGCCCGCGACACGGCGGCGCAGCGACGCGTGCGCACTGTCTTCGAGGAGAACATCCGCCTCCTGCAGCGCCACGAGGCGCGGCTCGTCACCGGTTCGGACACCTACTCCGACGCGGACATCATCGCGCGCGATGCCACCGCGCTTACCGAAGTGATGGGGGGCGATGCACTGGCCCTCATCCGCTTGCGCGCCGTGACCACGCCCCGCGTCATCTTCCCGACCCGACGCATCGGCGCGCTGCAGCCGGGGTACGAAGCCAGTTTCCTCGTGCTCGACTGCGATCCCCGCACGAAACAGCAGTGCCTGCTCGCCATTCGCGAACGGGTGAAGCAAGGCGTTCACCTGCGCGTCCCGCCAGCCCCGTGAGTGTCGGGAGCGTGCGCGGCGGTGCCGTCGGTGCCTGCGGTACCGGCGCGCTGCGCCCACAGGCGCAGCACCGAGGTGCCACGCCGGCTCGCCACGATGCGGTCGCCGTTGGGAAGTTCCACCGCCAGCCGGTGCGCATCATGGGGCAACAGCGCGCGAATGGCCGCGCTGTTCACGAGATGCCGCCGATGCACACGCAGGAAGCCACCCGCCCCCAACGCCTGCTCGAGCTGCCGCAGCGTGTCGGCGTGCAACCAGGTGCGCTCGGCCGTCACCACCCGCACACAGTCGTCGGCCCCCTCGAAACGCCATACACTCGCCAGGCGCACCGGCACGTCGCGCACGCCCACGCGCACCAGCACATGTCCCGTGAGGTGCGCCTGCGCACCATGCTGCGGCATGGCGTATCGACGGCGGCGTACCCGCTCCAGCGCCTCGTGCACCCGTGGCGCCCCGAATGGCTTGCGCAGGTAGTCGGCGGCATCGAGATCGAAGGCGACCGCCGCGTGCTCGGCATGTGCGGTGGTGAACACCAGGAGCGTCTCGGGCCGCAGCAGGCCCACACAGTCGAACACCGAGCCGCCGGGCATGCGAACATCGAGGAAGAGCACGTCGATCGCCGACGTCGCGCGAAGGTAGGCCGCCAGCGCAGGGATGTCCGCGTGCTCGGCGACCACCTCGACGGCGGGATCGGCCAGCAGCATCCGCCTGAGCGCACGCCGCGCGAGCGGCTCGTCCTCGGCGATCACCACACGGAGCCGGTCGGTCGAGGACGTCACGACGTCACCCGTTCCGGCAGGAAGGCCGACACGGGCGTGGCCGTGTGCAGCGGGATGCGCACGGCGACCCGCCACCCGCCGTTCGACGACACGGCACCCCACCGAATACGCGCATCGGCGCCGAAGTGGGCCGCAAGGCGCGCCTGCACCAGCGCGAGCGCCGTGCCCGCGCCGGGCGTCGCGGGCACCGTCGTGCCGACGCCGTCGTCGGTGACGGTGACCACCAGCGTGTCGGTATCGCGCGTCGCTTGCACCGTCACGTGCCCCGGCCCGGGACGCGGGCCGATACCATGCACCAGCGCGTTCTCGACGAGCGGTTGCAGCGATACCGCAGGGATGCGCGCCATCGCTGCTGCCTCGTCGAGATGCAGCGCGACGCGCAACCGGTCGCCGAAGCGGAGCCGCTCGAGGTGCAGGTAGTCCTCGAGGTGCGCCCACTCGTCGCGCAGTGACACTAGCTCCTGCCCGGGCTCCCGCGCAGCGCTCACATACCGCACCACGCGCCCGAACCGGTCGATGGCCGCCTCGGCGGCGCGGTCATGACTGCGCACCAGCTCGAGCAGTACGTGCAGGGTGTTGAGGAGCACGTGCGGGTCGAGACGCGCGCGGAGGCGGGCGAGTTCGGCCTCGTGGCGCAACGTCTCGGCCTCGCGGGCATCCGAGGCCACCTGCAGCACATAGCTGCTGCCCGCCACGGCGGCGTATGCGAACACCACGGTGAAGAGCTGCCAGTGACGCGCCGGACCTGCCAGCCAGCGCCAGAAGAAGCTGCCGGTGGTGAGCCAGGCCGACGCGCCCAGCATGAGCGTCGTGAGCAGCAGCGACAACTGGGCGGCCACCATCGCGACCAGCATGTGCACCGGCACGAACCACCACGCCGTCACCTGGCTCCAGCGCACGCGCTCCGTGATGGCACGCACACCCAGAGCCATGACCGCGAGCGCCAGCGTGTTCGCCACGGCATCCAGCAGCAGCGACACGGAGATGGCGCGCCCATCAGCCACGAACACCGACGCGTAGGCCGTCACCAGCATGCCGAGCACCGCCACCACATAGGGCGCTGGCGGCAGCGGTGTGCGGGAGTCGCGGAATCGGGTCATGCCGTCGCGGGATCGCCTCATGCCCGTGAAGTGTCACGCGCGGCACTGCCGCGGTGAAGAGGCAGTACCGAGGCCGCGTCGCGCTCAGCGGCGCGGCGTCCGCGTGCGGAGCGCGAGTCCGGCGATGGCGGCGATGACCAGCGAGAACGTCACCGAGCCGACCACGACCGTGGTGAGCTGGCCGACGGTGTCCGTCGGCGTGCCCGTCGCGTTGAGCCGCGTCAGAAAACCGGGATTGATGATCGTGTAGTACAGCTGGTAGAAGACGAGGCCGACGGCCGCGAGGATGAGCGACACCGCCAGCCCCACCAGCAACGCCTGGCGCAGGGTGAGAAGCCCCCCTTGCTCGGCCTTCGTGGTGCGTAGCGCCCACACGATGGCGACGAGGGGGAAGAGTACGCCAATGAAGCCGGTCACCGCGCCGATCTCCATGCGCGGGCCGTGCCACCCCATAGCAAACTCGAAGAGCGTCCAGAGAGCCGTGCCAAGGCCAGCACAGAGGCCAGCGACGATGACGGTGCGATTGAAGCGCATGGGAGGTGGGAGTCGTTGTTGGTGGATCGCGGGAGTCTCGCGCGCGCCGTTCGCGGACGCAGGCAAGGCGCTACCGCCAGTCGGTGAACCGGCCAGTCGGGACGGTGGGACGCGCCGAGCGACGACAGGAGGTCCGCCACGCGGCGTCGCAGGCGAATCCGCGCAGGAACGTCGTGGTGAAGTCCGCGACCACGCGCGGTACCTCGAGGGGAAACCAGTGACTGCGCCCGTCGAGCCGCCGCAGGGCAGCAGCCGGGTGCGCGTGCTGGATGACGTCGGCAACCTCGACGCTCCCCGACGGATCGTCGCCGCCGACGGCGAGCAGTATCGGTGTGCGAAGCGCTGCGATGCGTGACGCGGCCGAGTCGGGCGGTGGCGCCGGGCGGGAGGCATTCACGTCCCACACACCGGCGTTGCGACGGATCATGGCGCGAAAGGCCGAGTCGTCGCGCGCCGCGAGCGTGGTGCGCATGACCGGGGTGGAGAGCCACGCCTCCGCAGCACCGGCCCGGTCGTGCGCACGCACCCGTGCGGCAACCACCGAGAGGTCGACGCGTGCGCGCGTCTGCAGACCGTCGATGCTTGGCGACAGCAGCACCAGCGCCGCCACGCGGTCGGGCGCCCGCAACGCCAGTGCGACCGCCAGTGCCGCGCCAGCGGAGTGACCGATGACCGCCACGCGCTCGATGCGTTGCGCGTCGAGGATCGCGAGCACTGCCGCGGCCGGGTCGTCACGCGTCGTGGACGGCGCGGATGCGCCGTGCGATGGCAGGTCAACAAGGAGCAGGCGAAAGGTGCCGCGCCAGTGAGGAACGAGCGCATCCCACATGTGCCGGTCGGCGCTGAAGCCATGCAACACGACAACCGGTGGCCCGCAACCCACGCTGGCGTACGCGAGACCGGAGGCGTCGCGATGGGCGACCGGTGACGCCTCGGGATGGCAGGCGATTGATGGCGCTTGCGCGGGCAGCGTAGCCGGGACGACGACGCCCACCGTCGTCAGCAGCGTGCGCAGGGTGGTGCGTCGGAGCAGTGCGCGTGGTATCACTTGAGCGCCGCACGCGCCTCGGCCACGATGCCCTGCACCGCGAGCTCCACGTCACGATCGCCGGTGGCCTTGGCGTGCGCTTCGAACGTCAGGCCGTGCGGCCCCTTCGTCAGCACGAGCGCGGGATGCCGCACGAACTGGGCGCGCAACAGGTCGACGTCGCGCACGACGATCATCGTGAAGAGGTCAGCGCGGGCGCCGTGTGCCAACAGGACCTCGGCGATGTCGCGGCGGCCCATGTGACTCGCGGCGCCGAGGGCCGTTTCGAAGTCACCGGCGCCCCAGTCCCAGCAGGCATTCGCGAGACGCGGCTGGGCGTCGAGCGCCGCGCGCACGGCGGCGAGGTCCGCGTGGGCGGCCCGGACGAAGCCCCGTACGACGTCGGCGTCGAGGGGCACCGCCTGCACCCGGCGTGCGGCCGTGGAGCCGCCGACCTCGGCCGCCATGCGTGGCGCGCGCACATGTGCCAGCATCGCGCCGCCAGCGAGGAGTGCGGTGCGCCGGTTCATGGGCGCTCCGCCGGCTGCGCGTCGATCCACGCGACGGCGTCGTGGTGTCCGCGCTGCTGCGCGAGATCGCGTGCCGTGGTGCCGTCGGGCATGGTGACGTCGAGCCGCGCGCCGTGCTCCACGAGCGACGCCAGCGAGACGATGTCGCCCCGCGCGGCCGCGAGATGGACGGGGCGCACCGCGGCGGCATCGGTGGCGTGCACGTCAGCATCCGCGTCGAGCAGCGCGCGCACAACCTCGCGCGAGGTGCGGCCGGCCAGCGCGGCATGCAGCGCGGTGTTGCCCTGCGCCGAGGAGGCATGCCGGCGAACTGCGGCGCCTCGCGCGAGGAGCAGGCCGACGACGGCAGGGTGACCGAAGTAGGCGGCCAGATGGAGTGGGGGCCACCCGTCAGGCGACGGGGCATCCACCGTCGCGCCGGCGTCGAGGAGGTCGAGGCACCGAGGCCCGTCGCCCAGCGCGGCGGCCTCCGGCAGGTTCAGAACCGACTGTGCAGCAATGCGTTGCGCGTCCTCGATCCGACCTTCGTACAGGGCCTGCAGGACTGGCGTGGGCACCGGCGCGACCTCGGGGGTGAAATGTGATTAGTCAGTCTAACAATTAGACTAGCTAACCACAACCCCGGGTATCTTTCCGCCATGGCTGCCCCCCGCAAGATCCGCGATCCGCACTGGGACGTGTCGGCGAGTGCCCCCGACGCGGTCGATGTCGGGCGACTGCACAGCGCGCTGGTACACGTGCTGCGACTGTTGCGTGAGGTGGACGCCGCGTCGGGCATGAGCCCCTCGCGCTTGTCGGCGCTGTCGGTGCTGGTCTTCGTCGGGCCCATGTCCCAGGCCGAGTTGGCGCGCATCGAAGGGGTGAGCGCTCCATCGATGTCGCTGCTGGTGCGCGAGCTCGAGGCCGACGGCCTGGTGATGCGCACGGCCGACCCGGCCGACGCGCGGCGCACGATCGTGAGCGCGAGCGAGACGGGACGCGCGCGCATGCTCGAGAGTCAGCGGCGGCGGCTCACCTGGCTCAGCGACGCGCTCGCGCAGCTCCCGTCCGATGCCCGGCAGTCACTCGCGGCGAGCAGTGCACATCTCGAGGCATTGATCGTGGCACTCCGCGCGACGAGCGCGGAATAGCCGCGGGACGCCCGACCGCGTCACGCCAGTGCCAGCGGGTCGGGCCCCGGCGGCAGCGGTGGCTGGTCCGGGCGCCACCACGCATCGGGCGCGACGGGACGCGGCTGGTCGGCACTCACATTGCCCGCATCGATGGCGGCGTGGATGAAGTTCTCCGACGGCACGGGGGTGCCCTCGAGGCGACGCAGCATGGCCAGTTGCCCGGCATGCGTCATCGCGTCGGCCAGCGGCCCGTGCAGGAACTGTGCGTCGCTGATCTGTGCGGTGAGCGTCGAGTCGGCGAGGTCGTCGCGCAGGGCCCGCAGTGTCGCGTGAAACCGTTCGACTTCCTCGGCCATGGTCGGCAGTGCCGGTGGCGCGAAGACCCCGCCACGCAGCATCGTCCGCGCGTATCCGATGACGCCGGTCATATGCCACAGCAGTTCGTGCGGCGTGCGCACATGCGTGCCCGCGCGAAACGCCGCGAACGTCAGCGGTGCATCGCGCAGCGCCTTCTGGGTGCGATAGGCGATCGCGGCAAGGAAGTGCTGCAGCAGCAGGCGGGACTCGGTCATGCGTGCAATATGGTCACCGCCGCACAGCCACGCGGACGGTCACGGCTCGAACCGTGACAGCCACGCCGCCACGCGCGCGCGCTCCGCCGCGAGGTCGCCGCGCACACCTGCCGTCGCCAGCATCCAGGCGCCCGCGAGATCGCCCAGCGTATCCGACAGGTCACGGGGCACCCGCACCAGCCGACGCAACTGCGTGAGCACGTGCATGGTGTCGTCGATCGTCCGCCGACCGTCCCGCACATCGGCGGCCACCGCTGCCACGAGGCGGTGCACGACGCGGGGCGGCTCGCTCGCAAGCGCCGCCGGTGCCAGCGCCGCACGCAGCGCGGTCAACTCTCGCGGGGCCAACGTCGCCTCGATGAGCGCGGCGGGCGCGTCCGGGTGTGCCGCGAGCGCGGCGTCTGCCCATGCGCTCGTCTCCTCCGGTGTCTGCAACCCCAGCAGCAGCGCCGCCCGCTGGAAGGTCACCTCCTCGGCGAACGACGTCGGCTCCAGGCGCACGCCGGCCGTCTCGCGCGCGGCGCTACCGTCCGCCCGCCAGCGGATTCACGCACCCCACGATCGTGCCGTAGGACGACATCGGTCGCGGCGCCACGAACGTCGGCATGGGGGACACTGCCGCAGAGTCACGCACCACCACGGGCATGGGGCACGTGATGCTGTCGCGCAGCACGAACGCCGCCTGCATGCGCGCGCGCACGACAGCCGAGTCCACCTCGGGACGCAGCACCACGGAGTCGACGCCCGGCACGCGCACCAGCGCACCACGCGGTGTGGCCACCCCGAGCGACGGGGCATACCACTCGAGCGGCAGCACGCGGGAGCGCACCGGGGGCGGGGTCGCAACACCGGTACCCTGCGCCTCCGCGCGCACCGTCACCAGTGCCACCGCCAGCGCGGTCACCACCGTCATTGATCGCATGGACTGCATCGGTCCTCCATGGAGACATCCGGCGCGCACACCGCGCGCCGGACACGAAGGATAGGCCGCCCACACGAGCGGTGTCCAGCCGACGGACGAGCACGGTGTCGGAAACCCGCCTCGTCGCGCCCGCGTAGGGCCCACCTGCCATGACCGCCTTCGCACACCTCACTGGTCGTCGTCTCGAGACGGGGTACCTCGCGCTCTCCGAGTCGACGTATCCCGGCGGGCTCGTGCAGGCCGCGCATGGGCATCCCGACGCGTACGTGACCTGCGTGCTGGCCGGTGCCTACGACGAGCGTGTGCTCGGCCGCCGCCGCCGTGTCGAGCAGGGCGCGGTCGTGTACCATCCGGCGGAGGAGGAGCATGCCGTCCGCTTCCGCACGCGCAGCACGCAGATCTTCCGCCTCACGCCCACACCGGCCCTGCTCGAGGCGGCGCGCCTCGTGGGTGTGCCCTTCGACCGCATCGCGAGCGCGACGCCGCTCCTCCAGGACTTTGCGCACCGCGTGCACACGCTGGCGGCACGCGCGACACCCGAGGCGATCCTCGCCGTCGATGTGGCGGCGTCGGAGTTCGTGGCGG
The DNA here is from genome assembly GCA_020161135.1 of Gemmatimonadota bacterium. Classification (GTDB taxonomy): domain Bacteria; phylum Gemmatimonadota; class Gemmatimonadetes; order Gemmatimonadales; family Gemmatimonadaceae; genus Gemmatimonas. Next base: position 755,095 of record JAIUOB010000001.1, read on the forward strand.
CGCTGCGCACCCGCTCGACGCGCGGACCCGCGCCGGTGCCGCGCGCGGCCATCGACACCGTGCGCGACTATCTCGACGTGCACTACGCGCACGGTCCGTCGCTGCCGGCGCTCGCGGCCCTCGCGCAGTGTCATCCCGTGACGCTCGCGCGGGCCTTCCGGCGCCAGACCGGGCGGTCGATTGGCGCCTACCTTCGCCAGCGCCGGCTCGAGGCCGCCTGTCGCCTGCTGCGCGAGAGCACACAGCCGTTGTCGGTCGTGGCCGCCGATGCCGGCTACGCCGACCAGGCGCACCTCACGCGCGCGCTGCGACGCGCGACCGGCATGACCCCGACGCAGGTGCGCGACGCCCGGCGCTAGGCGGGCAATTCGCTTTGCGCGTTCAAGACGCGCGGTGTGCGCGGCACGACTTTTCGCACACCACCTTCAGCGCCATTCCGTCATGACCTTCCGTTCGCGCGTCGCCATCGCGTCGCTCGTGACCCTCGTCGCGGCCATCGCACAGGGACAGGGCCCGCAGCGCCTCTACCAGCACGTCGCCGTCAGCCCGACGCACCTCGCCTTCACGCTCGGCGGGCAACTCTACGAGGTGCCCGTCGGTGGCGGCACCGCCGTGCGGCTCTCGCGCACGCCCGACGATCATGCGCGGCCGCTGTACGCACCCGATGGCCGACGCATCGCCTACGCGCGCGCCAACGCCCTGTGGACGATCCCCTCGGGCGGCGGCACGCCGACGCGCCTCACGTACTATCCCCGCGCCCTCACACCCACGGCGTGGTCGCCCGACGGACGCGAGATCCTGTTCGTCTCCTCGCGCGATGGCGATGGCAACCAGCGCGCCATCGTCGTGCCGGCCGATGGCGGCCCGGAGCGGATGCTCCCGCTCAACCCCGTCCGCTACGCGTCGTACGCGCCGTCCGGCACGCAGCTCGCCGTGGTGGGATGGAGCCCGTTCCTCAGCGGCGTCGATCGCCGCTACTATCGCGGCGGACTCACGGACGGATTGCGCCTGCTCGATCCGCGCACCGGGACGGGGCGCGCCGTGCCGCTGCACGGAGCGAACGCGATCGCGCCCATGTGGATCGGCGGCAGTGTCTACTACCTCGCCGACTCGCTCGGTTCGTTCAACCTGGCCGTGTACGACACGACGATGCGGCGCACGCGCTACCTCACGCAGTATCGCAGTCATGGCATCATCGCGGCGAGCGGCTCGGCCGCAGGCGGCACCATTGCGTTCGTGCGCGATGGGCGCATCCATGTGTACGATCTCGCGACGCGTCAGCTTCGCACACCCGACATCGCGGTCGCACCGGACACCGCCGCCTGGGCACGCCGCACCGTGACGGCCCAGCAAGGCGCAGCATCGGTGATCGCGGGGCCGCGGGGCGAGCAGGTGGCAGTCGAGCTGCGCGGCGAGGTGCTCGTATCGGACACGCGCCGCGGCACCACGGTCAACCTGTCGCAGACGCCCGGTGCCGCCGATCGCACGCCCGTCATTGCCCCCGATGGTCGCAGCGTCGCGTGGTTCTCGGACGCGTCGGGGGAGTACGCGCTGCGTGTCGCCCCGATCGACGGATCGGCTCCGGGCCGCACGATCGCGCTCGGAGCAACGCCCACCTACTTCCGCGGCATCACGTGGAGCCCCGACGGGCGCTTCATCGCCTTCTCCGACCAGCGTCTCACGCTGTGGTTGGCCGACGTGACCGCCGGCGTGGCGACGCCCATCGACTCGTCGCGGTGGATCGCACAGGGGCTGTGGCAGACGAGCTGGTCGCCGAACAGTGAGTACCTCGCGTACGCCAAGGCGAGCCCCGCCGGCATCCGCGCCATCTGGGTACGACACATCGCGTCGGGACGCCGCGAGCAGCTTTCGCGCGGCGGGGCCGACGATGTCTGGCCGGTGTTCGATCCGTCGGGACGCTGGCTCTACTTCGGTACCAGCACCACGAGCGCGCTCGCGCCCGCGCGCGATGTGTGGGCCCTGCAGTCGGACATGTTCCTGCAGCCGTTCGTGACGCATCAGCTGGTCGTGGCGCCGTTGCGCGCGGGCGATGTGCTTCCCGTGCTGCCCTTCTCCGGGGCGGCCAATCCGATGGCGTCGGGGCCTGCAATGCGGGGCACGTACGACATCGCACAGGCGGGGGCGCGCGCGATACCGCTCCCGGTGCCGGCCCAGCGGCTGGAGCAGCTCTGGATGTCCCCCACCGGGGCGCTGGTCGCGCAGGTCACACGGTGGGCGCCCACCTCGCCGTTCGACAACAGCACCACCGAGCTGCTGCGCATCGACCTGGCCGCGGCGCAGCGTCCGGTCTCGCTGGCCACGGGCGTGGACGGCGCGGAGCTCTCGGTCGACGGCAGCGTCGCTGTGGTGACCCGCAATGGCGCGACCACACTGGTGACCGTCGCCACCGGCGCCAGCACACCACTCGATCTCACCACGGCGCGGGTGGACGTCGACCCGCGCGCCGAGTGGCGGCAGATGTACGACGAAGCGTTTCGCATGATGCGCGACTACTTCTATGACCCGGGCCATCACGGCGCGAACATCACGCAGCTCCGCGAGCACTACCGCGCGTACCTGCCGTCACTCACACGACGCGCGCAGCTCAACGACCTGCTGCTCTACGCCTTCGGCGAGGTCTCGGTCTCGCACCTGAGCGTTTCGCGCGGCGATGATCGGACGCCGGCGGCGCCGGCGGAGCGCATCGGTGTCCTGGGCGCCGACGTGGCGGTGGCGGGCAATCGCTTCCGGCTCACGCGCATCCTGCGCAACGGCCCCTACTTCGCCAGCAACGCGCTCGTACGGGCGCCACTCGACGTGGGCGACGCCGTGCGCGAAGGCGACATCATCCTCGCCATCGACAGCACCGAGGTCCTCGCCGACCGGCCGCTCGAGGCGTACCTCGTGGGCAAGGCGGGGCGCCCGACGGCGCTGCGCGTGGCGCGATCGGCCGACGGTGCCGATGCGCGCACGGTCACGATCGTGCCGTCGCCCGGCGAGAATGCCCTGCGGCGCGCAAACTGGGCCCGCACCAACGCGCAGCGTGTCGCCGAACGGACACGCGGCGCGGTGGCCTACGTGTACGTGGACCAGTGGAGCCCGGCGGGCATGGCCGAACTGGCGCGCGCGTTGAGTGCGGCGGGGGGCGCGCGGGCGCTCATCATCGACGAGCGGTTCAACGGCGGCGGCATCACCGCCGACGACGCCATCGGGTGGCTCGAGCGGCAGCCGTGGTACGACTACCTATACCGCTATGGCGATGGCTTCGCCGTGCCACAGCACCTCATCACCGGCCCCAAGGTGCTCATCACCAACGAGACCAACTTCTCGGCGGCGGAGACGTTCGCGCTGATGTTCCAGGAGCGGAAGGTCGGGACCATCGTGGGCCGACGCACGGGTGGCGGCGGAATCGGCGGCGCGCTCTTCAGCCAGCGCCTCATCGATGGCGGCACCGTCACCATCCCCAACCGTGCGTCGCACAACTCCCGACTGGGTACATGGGGCGTGGAGAATCACGGCGTGGTGCCCGATATCGACGTGCCGATCACCCAGGAGGACGCCGTGGCCGGACGCGATCCGCAGCTCGAACGCGCGATCGACGCGGCGCTGACGCAATTGGCGCGCTATCGGGGACCCGTGAAGAAGCGGCCGGCCATGCCGGTGCATCCGCGGCGGGGGTGAGTCCGCTCACCCCTCGGCATGACCTGTTCCGGCGCGTTTCGACGCGTATCTGAGCGTGCCTGTCGTGACGCGCGCCCCCGGGCGTTGCGACGCTCCCGCTTCCATGGAACGACGCCTCATGCCGACCCTCGTCCGCCGCTTCCGACCGCGTCTCGCCCGTACCCGCCGGTCCACGCTCGTCGCGATGCTGCTGCCTACGCTGCTGCCTGCGCTGCTGCCTGCGCTGCTCCTGGTCGCGTGCGGCGGCGGAGATGCCGCCGCACCCCCGTCGGGCCCGCCGCCCGTCACCGCCGTGTCGGTGACACCGGCGTCCGTGCAGCTCGTGCCCGGCGGCACCGCGACGCTGTCGGCGAGCGTCGCGCCGAGCGGTGCGAGTACGCAGCTGTCGTGGAGCTCCGACGCCGCGTCGATCGTCACGGTGGCGGGCTCCGGGACCAGCGCCACGGTCACCGGCGTCGCGCCTGGCACCGCCACGGTGCGCGTGACGAGCGCAGCAAGCCCTTCCGTGAGCGGCACGGTGACGGTCACCGTCGCGCTGCCACCGGTCGCGACACTCACGCTCTCCGCCGCGACCGCGGACCTCGTGCCCAACCAGCCCCTCGCGCTCACCGCCACGGCGCGCGATGCAAGCGGCGGCGTGATCACCGGCGCGCCCGTGTCGTGGACGTCGTCGCAGCTCAGCGTGGCCACCGTCGCGGCCGACGGGCGAGTAACGGCGGTGGCGCCGGGCACCGCGCTCGTCACCGCAACGGCGGGGACGGTCACGGCATCGGCAACCATCACCGTGAGTGACGGGGCGTATGTCACCACCAGCGGTGGCACGTTCACCGTGCTCGACGGCGAAGCGCGACTGACGTTCCCCGCCGGCGCCTTTGCCACGCCGGCTGCGGTCACCGTGCGCCGCACGGCCACGGCGCCGGCGGCGCCGCGCCTGTTGCCCGGCACGGCCGTCATCGTCGCGGCGAGTCAGCCGCTGGCCACCGCCGGTACGCTGTCGCTGCGCATGCCTGCCACGCTGGCGCCGGATGTCGTCGAGACGAACCTGCGCCTCGCCCGGCTGCAAGGCAGCAGTTGGGTGGAGTCGGCGCCGTCGGTGAGTCGCACGACACGCCTCGTGTCGGGGGCGCTGCCGTCCGTTGGCACCTTCGCCGTGTTCGCGCCGCCGCCATCGCTGCGTGGGTATGCGCAGGTGGCCGGCATCGAGGTGGGTACCGCGGTCTCGGTCCCCGCGCTCATCGCCGACTCCGCCTATCGCCGTGTGCTGCGCAGCGAGTTCAACTCGATCACCCACGAGAACGCGCTCAAGTTCGCCGAGGTGCATCCCACCGCCACCGGCTACACCTTCGCCAGCGCCGACTCCACGCTGGCGTTCTCCGAGGCCAACGGCATGCGCGCGCATGGGCATGTGCTGCTGTGGCACAATCAGCAGCCGGCGTGGCTCACCAGCGGGTCGCCCACGCGTGCGTTCCTCATGAATGCGCTGCGCGAGCACATCACCACCGTCGTGACGCGGTACGCGGGACGCCTCCCCACCTGGGATGTCGCGAACGAGGTGCTTCCCGACGACGGCACCGCGCTGCGCCCAACCTTCTGGGTCACGATCGGTGGCGCCGACATCATCGACTCCGCGTTCGTGTGGGCCCGGCGCGCCGACCCGACGGCGAAGCTCTATCTCAACGACTACGCCGTCGAAGGACTGGGCCGAAAGAGCGACTCACTCTTCGCGCTCGCCACGCGGCTCAAGGCACGCGGGGTGCCCATCGACGGCATCGGTCTGCAGGGGCACTTCCTTGTCAACGGCCCCTCGCAGCAGTCGCTCGATGCCAATCTCGCGCGCTTCGCGAACGCCGGCTTCGACGTGCGCATCACCGAACTCGACGTGCGCCTTCCCGATGGCACCGACAACCTCGCCGCGCAGGCGGACATGTACGGACGCGCCGTGTCGGCGTGCCTGCGGCAACCGCGCTGCAAGGCGGTGACGGTGTGGGGCTTCACCGATCGGCACTCGTGGATCCCCGGGTCGTTCCCCGGATTCGGCCGCGGCAACCTGTTCGACGAGAACTATGTGCCCAAGCCGGCGTACACGCGGTTCAGCGACCTGCTGCGGGCGGCGTCGGGGCTGGTGCGCGCGCCCCTCCCTTGAGAATCGCGCGCCCGCGCGCATGCTTCGGCGTGATGGTGCACTACACCAGCTTTCCGACGGCCGTCGGCGACTGCGGCATCGCCTGGCGTGGCGACCTCGTCGTGGCGACGCGACTGCCCGACGCGCGTCCCGCGGACACCGACGCGCGCCTCGCCGCACGCACCGGCGGCACACCCGGTGCACCGCCGGCATCGATGCGGCAGGTCATCGCGGCCATCACCGCCCTGCTCGAGGGGCAACGCACCGACCTCTCGTTCGTGGCGTGCGACCTCGCGAGCGTCGAGCCCTTCGCCGCGCAGGTGTACACGGCCACACGCGCCGTGCCCGCCGGCGAGACCACCACCTACGGCGCCATCGCGCGCGCACTGGGCAACGTGCAGTTCGCGCGCCGCGTGGGCACAGCGCTCGGGCGCAACCCGCTCCCGCTCATCATTCCCTGCCACCGCGTCGTCGGTGCGCACGGCGCGCTCACCGGCTTCTCGGCCACCGGTGGCGTCGCGCTCAAGCGGCGTTTGCTTGCGATCGAGGGCGCACCGGTGGGTGGCGTGCTGGATCTGTTCGACGGGTGACAGGGAACGGAGCGTGGAGCGCGGGCTACGACGTCGCGTTGTGCTCGCTCTCCGCCGCGAACTTCGCGCGATACCCCGCGTGCAACTGCTGCCACGCGGGGAAGCTCGCCGCGTCACGTCCCACGATGCGCCCGAGGGGCGTGCCCGCCAACGCGTGGTCGAGCACGTCGAGACAGAGATGCCAGCCGGCCGCGCCCATCGCGATGTACGCGCGGTCGATGCTCGTCCACAACGTGAGCGCGGTGCCCGTGGCCGTGGGCGTCAGCTCCCAGCGCATCTGCTGCGCGCCCCAGTAGTACACGAGCAGCGTCGGTCGCTCCGCGCGCGTGATCGTCGTCTCGGTGACGTGCAGCATGGGCGCGCCGGCGGTGGTGAGCTGCACCGTCGCGCCTTCGTGCCCGAGGTTGGCGTTCGCATCGAACGGCGCCCACTCGCGGAGCTGCGTCGGATCGGTCAGCGCGTCCCACACCAGGTCGGGCGGGTGCCGCAGCACGCGGCGCACCACCAGCACCCAGCGCTCGCCGTCCTTCTCGATGTGCGCGGCGTCAGGCGGCCCCGGTTGGTAGTCGTCGCGGGCGCTCATGCGACGCGGCTTCGCAGCTCACCACGCGGCGCGCGGCGGACCAACACGAGCAGGGCGGACAGGCACGCCATCGCGACGGCCCAGACGAGCGGGTTCTCCGCCTCGAAGGCAAGCGACTGCCGCGCGTAGAGCGTGGCGAGGACGAGCGACTCCACCGCGAGCACCGCGGCGGCAACCGGCGTGCGCGCCTGCCCGCGCTTGAGGAGCGGCGGCAGCATCAGCAACAATCCCGAGGCCACTTCGATGGCGCCGAACGCCATCCACCCCGCGAGCGGCAGGTCGGGGATGGTGGAGAGGACGTCGGCCGCGTTGAACAGCTTGTACGCTCCGCCGGCGATGGCGAGGATGGCCAGCAGGGCCTGGAGGATCCAGAGGGCGACTTTCATCGGTGCGTGCGCGGGTGAGGGGTCTTGGCCTGGGCGACGCGATCGAGATGCTGCTCCAGCGCGTCGACGCGGGCCGACCAGAACTGCCGAAACGGGGTGAGCCAGGCGTCCAGCTCCTGCAGTGGCTCCGGCCGGATGCGGTAGAGCCGTCGCTGGGCATCGACGGTCGCCTCGACGAAGCCGGCGTCGCGGAGCACCCGGAGGTGCTTGGAGACCGTCGGCTGCGGGAGACGTAGCCGTTGCTCGAGGTCGCCGACGGAGTGCTCGGCCTCGAGCAGGAGCCCGAGGATGGCCCGTCGGGTGGGTTCGGCGACGATGTCGAAGGCGGACTGCATGCCTGTATATACTGTGTCCGGTATATACCGCGCAAGGGATGCAACCGGCGGCCAGCCCCGGGTCGCTATCCTTGCCTATGGCCGACCTCGCTGCCGCCCTCCGCGCGCGCCTCGCCCTGGCGCCCCCGCCCGCTGCCCCCGTCGCGGTCCGTCGCGGCGAGTCCGTCGACGCGCCCGGCTACCGTCGCGAGCGCCTCGAGTACCTCGGCGGCGACGGCGACATCATCCCCGCGTTCCTCTTCACCCCGCGCGATGGCCCGCCGCGTGGCGGCGTGGTCGTCCTTCACCAGCACAACGGCGAGTTCCACTTCGGCAAGAGCGAAGTGGCCGGACTGGTGGGCCATCCGCATCAGGCGTTCGGCCCGGCACTCGCGCAACGCGGTGTGGCCGTGCTCGCTCCCGACGCGCTCTCCTTCGAGGATCGTCGCGGCGACGTGCGTGGCACCGCACCCGATCCATTCGATTGGGTGCGGCACTACAAGGCGCTGGCCTACCGCGTGCTCGACGGCGACACACTGTTGCGCACGGCGCTCGACGATGCGCAGCGGGCCCTCAGCGTGCTGCGCGAGGTCACGGGTGTCGACGCGCGGCGCCTCGGCATCGCGGGCCACTCGTACGGCGGCTACACGGCGCTCTATCTCGCTGCCATCGATGCGCGCGCGCAGTTCACCTGCATCAGCGGCGCCGTGTGCAGCTTTGCCACGCGGCGCCGAGAGGACACCAACATCACGCTCCTCGAGACGGTGCCTGGGCTCGCACGCGACCTCGAGACGCACGACCTGCTCGCCGCCGTCGCGACGCGGCCCACGCTCGTCGTGTCCGCGCGCGGCGACAAGTACTCACGCGATGCCGACGAGGTGGTGGCGCGCGTGCCGGGGGGTCACATCACGTCGCTGCGCGTGGACGGCGGACACGCGCTCGATGCGGAGCGGTTCGATGCGATCGTGACGTGGCTGGAGGCGCAGGCGGGACGCGACTGACACCTACGCGCCGACGCCGTGGCCCGCGCCAGTCAGCGCGATGGTCTCCAGCACCACCCACGGCGCCGTGCCCCGCTGCTCGATCACCGCCACGGCGTCGAAGGTGATCGTGCACCGCGGCGGCAGCGCGGCAAAGGTCGCATCGACGTTCTCTGCGGCCCGTGGGTTGCGCGGATGTGCGAGCGTGAGGTGTGCGTCGTGCTCACGAACCATGGTCGCGTCGAGGGCGCGCGCGCGAAGCTGCTGGAACGCAATGACTCCCTCGACACAGGGGAGGAGCATGCCATGCCCCGCGAACCGCCGAGGCGCGCCGAACGTCAGCGTGATCGGCGCCGCGTGGGCAAGACGGTGGCGCAGCGACGCGAACTCCAGCGTCGCGATCTCGTCTTCCCGGCACAAGGTCACATGCGCCGCGATCAGCCCCCACTGCACCGGATCGGCGACGCGACGCACCGGTTCGAGGAGCGGAGCCGCGCCGTCCGGCACGAAGAGTGTGAGTTGGCGTCGTGTCATGCCCGGGGTGTCGATGCGCACAGATGCGCGTCGCGGTCAGCCACGCACGACAGTCGGAGCGCGGCGGGCGCGCCGCCAAGTGCGTCGAAGAGCGGCTGATCACGCATCAGCGGGGTCTCGGCATGTCGATGGCGGGCGTGGGACAGAAAGAAGAAGCACTTCGGGTGTGTCAATCTGCGTCAGCACGTGTGGACATTCAAACGCCGCGCGTGACACTCACGCCGTGGTGGCTGCGTAGGCACGACGTCAGCGGTCGCGATCGATTGCGCCGCCGCTCCTCCCTCCGCGTCGTCCCGCCCGCATGCCTTTCTTCGAAGCCATCCTCCTCGCCCTCGGCCAGATCCGCGTGCAGAAGCTCAAGAGCTTCTTCACCCTCCTGGGCGTCACCATCGGCGTGATGTTCCTCGTCGCCGTCGTCTCCATCGTCGAGGGGATGTCCAAGTACGTCGAGGAAGATTTCATCGGGCGCTTCATCGGGGTGAACACGTTCACGATCCACCGTTGGCCCGAGTTCTCCGGCCCGGAGACCGAGGCCGAGTGGCGCGACATGCAGCAGTGGCCCCTGCTGTACCGGCACGACGCCCGCTTCGTGCAGGAGGTGCTCCCCAAGGACGTGAAGTGGGCCATCGAGACCGACGGGAACGCCATGGCGTCGAGCCCCTACGCCCCACGCCCGCGGCAGGCCGCCATCTACGCCGTCGAAGGCGACTACTTCCAGATCAAGAACTACGACATCATCGCCGGCCGCGCGATCGCGCCGCAGGAGTACCGCCTGGGCACGAACGTCGTCGTCATCGGCGACGAGGTGGCCACCTTCTTCTTCCCCGACCTCGATCCCATCGGCCGCGAGCTGCGCATCAGCGGCATCCCGTACACGGTCGTCGGTCGCATCGAGAAGCAGGGCTCGCTGTTCGGCATCTCCATGGACCGCCTCATCATCGGTCCACTCGAGTCGGGGCTCGGTCGCATCACCAACCCGCGCGGCGATATCGATGGCGTCCTGCTCAAGTCCGCGACGACCACGGCGATGTTCGACGGCATGGAGGTCGTCCGTGAAGCGATGCGGTCACGCCGGCACTTGCGCCCGTCACAGCGGGACAACTTCTCCATCGAGACCTCCGAGTCTGCGCTCGAGGATTTCAACGAGGTGAAGACCGTCATGACGATCGCGGGCACGGCGCTCCCGGCCATCGGTCTTGTCGTCGGCGGCATGGTCATCATGAACATCATGCTCGTCGCCGTGGCCGAACGGACGCGCGAGATCGGCATCCGCAAGTCGCTCGGTGCGCGCCGCAAGGACATCATGCGGCAGTTCCTCGTCGAGGCGGCCACGCTCAGCACCGTCGGGGCGCTGGTCGGCATCGGGCTCGGACTCGCCGCCGCCTATACGATCCAGGCGACCACACCACTCCCTGCGGCGGTCGCCCCCTGGTCGCTCGTCGCCGCCACACTGCTCGGGCTCGGGGTGGGCATCATCTCCGGCGTCTATCCCGCCCGTCGCGCGTCGCGCCTCGACCCCATCGACGCGCTGCGTCAGGAGTGAGCATGTCCATCAGCACCAAGCTCCTGAGCGTCCTCGAGGGCGTGAAGATCGCGCTCGACGCATTGCGCGCGAATCGCGTGCGCGCCGGGCTCACCATCATGGGCGTCGCCGTGGGCGTGTTCGTCGTGGTGGCGTTGTCATCGGTGGTGCAGGGCGTCAACGAAAGCTTCGCGCGCGACGTCGAGGCGGCGGGACCCACATCGTTTTTCGTGTACCGGCGCCCGATTGGCGGCTTCCAGGTGTGCGACGGCACCGACGAGACCTGTCCCGAGCGCCGCAATCCGATGATCACGATGGAGGAGGTGCGGATGCTCGAGCGGCTGCCGCGCATCCGTTCGGTCACGGCGCACGTCGGCACGGGCGGCCAGTTCCGCTACCGCGACCGGCAGCTCAACGCCGGCATCGAGGCCTACTCCGCCAACTGGACCGACATCGACCCGGGCGACATCTACCCTGGACGCAGCTTCACGAGCGCCGAGTACGACGGCGCAGCGCGTGTGGTCATCCTCAACACGATGCTGGCGCAGCGTCTCTTCTACGGCTCCGACCCGCTCGACAAGCAGGTGTCCATCGACGGCGTCCCGTTCACCGTCATCGGCATCTACGACTACACGTCGAGCCCCATGGGCACGCCCACGTCGGCCGGCGGCGGCGACGACCCCAAGGCGATCATTCCGTGGACGACCGGCAAGACAGCGCTCAACATGTGGACGCGCGGCAACAATCTCATCGTCAAGCCGCGCGCGGGCGTCACCGCAGAAGAGGCCGTCGATGATGTGACCGCCGCGCTGCGTGGCGCGCGCGGGCTGCGCCCCAGCCAGCCGAACAACTTCGCCGTGGTCACGCAGGACCGCCTCATGGAGATCTACAACGACCTGTTCGGCACCTTCTTCGTCGTCGGGCTTGCGCTGTCGTCGGTGGGGCTGCTCGTCGGCGGGGTGGGCGTGGTGGCCATCATGATGATCTCCGTCACCGAGCGCACGCGCGAGATCGGCGTGCGCAAGGCACTCGGCGCGACGCGCGCGACCATTCTCTGGCAGTTCCTGGTCGAGGCGGTGACGCTCACGAGCATCGGCGCGAGCGTGGGGCTCGTGCTCGGCATCGGCACGGCCATCGGCATCCGCACCGCGTGGCCGGCCATTCCCGCCGCGACGCCGCTGTCGTCCGTCGTGGCCGCATTGCTGGCGAGTGCGGTCACCGGCGTGCTGTTCGGCATGCTCCCGGCCATGCGTGCCGCGAAGCTCGACCCGGTGGTGGCGCTGCGGCACGAGTAGTCACGCGCACGCCGTCACGTTCGGAGGTCGGTGCGACGGGTCGCACGCCTGCTGGCGTCGGTGGCACCGGCGCTGCTTCTTCGTGGCATGCCCCTCCCCGCTCATTCCCTGCGTCGCCGCTGGCTTCCGCTCGCGGCGCTGACCCTCGCCGCCTGCGCCGGCGGTCGTGGCGCCGCCTTCCGGCACACCGTGGCCGGCCCGGCCGTGCCATGGACACACACGCGCTTCGACACCACGGCCGGCGGTTTCACCTTTGCCGTCGTCTCGGACCTCAACGGCGGCGAACGTCCAGGCGTGTTCGCGCAGGCGGTGCGGCAGCTGCGCCTCCTCCGCCCCGAGCTCGTCATGAGCGTCGGTGACCTGATCGACGGGCCGACCACGGTCGACAGCACACTGCAGCGGGAGTGGAACGACTTCGATGCGCGGGCGCGCGAGATCGGTGCGCCGTTCTTTCGCGTCGGCGGCAACCACGACCTCACCGGCACCGCGCTGCGCGCCGTGTGGCAGCAGCGGTACGGGCCCACCTGGTATGCGTTCGTGTACAAGCAGGTGCTGTTCCTCGTGCTCGACACCGAGGACCTGCCTCCCGAGCGGGCACGCGTGCTCTTCGAGGCGCGCACCGCGGCGATTCGCGCCAGCGATGCCGGCCGCGCGAACACTGACACCATGCTCTACTACCGTCTGCCCGAGCGCGTGACCGGGGGCATCGGCGCGGAGCAGTCGGCGTACATGGTGCGCGCCCTGCAGGAGCACGCTGATGTGCGCTGGACGTTCCTCTTCTTTCACAAGCCCGTCTGGCGCAACGCGGGCGACGCCGGCTTTGCCGCCATCGAGGCCGCGCTCGCGAACCGGCCGTACAGCGTGTTCAGCGGGCACCTGCATGCGCTCGAGCGCACCCAGCGTCGCGGCCGGGACTACTTCACGCTGGGCACCACCGGCGGCAGCCAGGACGCGCGCAATCCCATGGCCTTCGATCACCTGACGCTGGTGCGCATGACCGGCGACGGGCCGTCCGTCGCGCACCTGCGGCTGGACGGGATCCTCGGCGCGGACGGCAAGCGGCCGTAGGGGCCTCGTCGACCGGGCCCGTGTGCCCCGGTCGACGGCGGCACCGTCACACGGCCGTGGAACGCGGCAGCCGTGCCGCTACGCGGCAGTACCGGGCCTCTCGGCGAGAATCTCGTCGAGCAGTGGAGGCACACTGGGATCTGCAGTCTGGGGTCAGAACAATTGTTCTGATCCCTATTCGCGCCAACCGTGCCGTCAGCGCGGCGGTGCCTGCGACTCGTTCACAGCCGCACCCGGCAATCGCGACCGTCGACACCACGCTGCATGAGACGGCCGAAGAAGCTCACTTCGTCCTCTCCGGGCGGCTTTGGCCCCATCCAGCCGGTATCGCTTACGTCCTGCAGCACCCACGCGGTATCCCAGCAGTTGAGGAAGGCGATTGGTGTCTTGCCGATGCGGACGACGTCCCGGAACGGATTCAGCGTGCCGCCGTAGAGCGAACCGTATGTGCCCGTGGCCACCCACGTCCCCGCGGCAAGCGTTCCCGAGGAATAGGGGCCACGACCTCGCAACGGCTCCGGCGCCACGAGCGTGACGATGACGGAGTCGCCAACCGACGTCGCGAATCGCCGGTCGGTGGAGAAGCCGAAGTAGAAGCTGCTGTCGCGCGACGTCTCACCGATCATCGTCCACCCGTCGGTGATGCGCCCCTCGCGAAACACCACCAGCGTCTCGTCGCGCCCGCGGCTGGTGTTCACGATGCGGAGGGTGAGCGTTCCCGCCAGGAAGGCACGCCGGTCGAGGAACGTCCAGTGGAAGCGCGTTCCATCAATGGGCAGCTTGAAGTAGAGCGTGCGCGCGACCGTCGGACTCAGGAACGCCGGCACGCGACCGTTGCACAGCGACAGCCAGATCGAGACGACGAGCGGCAGGGCCAGAGCGAACCGCCGAAGCGTCGACCGCAGACCGGCGCCATGGGAGCTCATCGAGCGGGACCCGCGAAACGGCCGGGGATGCGTCTCGTGCTCATCGCGGTCACGGCGGTTACGCACAACGTGCACAGACACACGAGCATTGGACATCTCCTGAGCAGGTTGGGGAATCGTGCGAATATGTGGCGCGCACGTCACCTGCGCACCCGCTCGCTGGAAGCACAATGGGGTCAGAACAATTGTTCTGACCCCAATGCGCCCCACTCCCGCGCGCACGCCCCCGCGCTAGGGCCGCGGGCGACGGGTCGCCGTCATCGGATAGCGCACACCACCGTGGTAGTCCACGATGCCCTCCATGCGCTGGCCGTTGTCCGTCAGTCGCGCGTGGAAGCGGACGTCACCTTCGCGCGAGGCGACGACCATGTGTATGGAGTCGCCCCGCACCGTGAGCTCGCGGATCGCCAGCGTGTTGGTCAGGTACATGGTGAGCGACCCCGCCCACCCCTGCCCCACGGGACCGAGGCCGAAGAAGCCGGGTGACGTCCGGTCGCCGACGCGCATCGTGAAGTCCCACAGCCCCTGCAGGTCGGGGCCGCTCGCGGCCGGGCTGGCGGTGGCGGCGGCTCGCGGCGGCGGCGGCGACGAAGTAGTCGCCTGCGCTCGGGCCGTCCCGGAGAACACGAGGAGTGCGGCGAGCGTCGCCGCCGACCACGCCGTGCCGCGCGCGCGCCGCAGGGCGAGGGGACGACGGGGATGCGTCATGGGATCGGACATCGTGACATGCTCTGGTGAATGGGTGATGTGCCTACGGGGGGAGCGTGCGGACGCAATGATCGCGAACGACTGCCTCGCGCCTCGCGCACACCGTGTACGCGCTATACACCGTCGAGGCGTGGTCGTTCGGGCGCACGGCCGCGGCTAGTCGACCCGATCCAGCACGCCGACCCGGCGATCGACCTCGCGCGCGAGCAACGATTCCAGCGTCGGCATGGTGAGGGCGGGGTACTGCCCCTGCACCGCGCCGTCCTGCAGCAACGAGACGCTGTCGCAGAAGCTCGCGAGTGCCTCCAACTCGTGGGCCGAGAAAATCACCGTCTGCCCCTCCGCCGCGGCACGACGGAGCAGATGGCGGACGATGCGACGACTCACCACATCGAGCGCCTCGAACGGCTCGTCGAGCAGCAGCACAGGGCGACGCAGGCTCAGGACGCCGATGAGGGCAAGCTTGCGACGCGTACCGTACGAGTACGAGTCGATGCGCTCATCGATGGGGACATCGAGCGCCGTGGCCTGACGCTGCGCGGTCGGCGCGAGCTCGCCATGACCGAAGAGCACGAGCAGCTCGCGGCCGGTGAGCCCCGCATAGAGTTCGAGCGTGGTCGGCAGGTACGCCACATCCTCCCGCTGCAGTGCACGCGCGCCGAAGCGCACCTGTCCACCTTCCGGCATGAGGAAGCCGAACAGCGTGTCGAACAGCGTCGTCTTGCCGGCGCCATTGTGCCCGACGATGGCATGCACCTGCCGCAGAGGCAGCGAGAGGGTGCACGCCTGCAGCACTCGCCGATCGCCGCGACGGACGGTGAGCGACTCGATGGAGAGGCCGGCGTCGCGCTCGATCGCATGCGGTGCGGGTGGCACGTGCTCACCGTGCACGCGATGCTCCCGGGCAATAGTCGGCGATGCGTGCGACCCCACGACGGTAGAGCCACGCCAGGAGCAGCAGGCCGACAGGCGGAACGACGATGGCCAGCGCGGTGATTGTCCACAGCAACGACCCGGCCGCATCGAGGGAACGGCCCTCCCGGTACGACGCATACTTCACGGCGACCGCCGCCGCGTGCGCGTGCAGGCCGATGACCAGCGCGAGCAGATAGGCGCGCCAAGCCGACGGCTCGCGAAGCAGGCCGAGCAACACGAGGGGAACGAGCAGAACGGACAGCAGGCCAACCGAGCGCGCGAGCTTGCCCGCGAGAAAGCGGCTGGCCGTCTGATCACGCGCATGGATGAGCAGCCACCCTTCTGCAGGTGTCCAGAAGAACGCCGAGGTCACGAGACTGACAACCGCCATGGCGAGGATGACGATGCCGGGCGCGCCGGACCCCGCGAGGCCGGCGAGGAGCGCGACCACGAGGACGGGGGCCGACTGTCGCAGCCCCACGGTCCATTCGGGGAGCGACGCCGCGAGACGCAACAGGACACGCCGCGGTGCGCGCGACCGACTGCGCGCACGCACGCCGACCGACAGGTAGGCGGTGGCCGCGACCGCGCTCGCGATCACGGTGCCACTGCGCACCGACAGCAGTGCGGCCAGGCCGATCAGCGGCGACGACCAGAGCAGCGCCTCGACGACGCGCACCATCCCCGGTGCGACGCCGAGCACGCGATGCAACGTCGCGTCGCGTCGCGCGGTCGTGAGCGCCAGCGTGAGCACCACGGCGACGACGCCGAGTGCGATGAGCTGCCGCTGTGGCTCGAGACGCTGCGCCGCGACGATGCCGCCGCCGATGAGCGCACAGGTCACGAACAGGAACCAGCCCGGCTCGGCTGCGGCAATCGCTGCCGTGCCGCGCACCGTCGACAGGGCGCGGGCGCGCACGGCGAGCCGTACGAGGGCGTGGCTCATGGGCGTCCGTCGTCGATCACATCATCTCCACACGGTGTGCGGTCGCAGTGCACCAGCATCGCTACCGGGCCGCGACCTGGCGCACCCGCGCGCGCCACGCGCCGACCACGTCGGTCCATGGACGCGCGAGTTGCCGTTCGAGAAACGCACGCATTCCGACAATCGGTGTCTGCAGGTACGCGCGGACCGCGGCGACGCCCCCCGCCTCGTGCACCATCTCGGCGAGGACTGCGCCGGCCGCGTTGCGGATCTCGGCCGCCACGCCCATGTCGAAGACAATCCGGTCCAACGTGACGCTCGGCTGCGCGACGAGCAGCGAGTCCATGTGTCGCACCGCGCGCGCGTAGTCGCGAGCCGCCGAGCCGCCGAGCCACGTCGGCACACCCTCCGACGCGAGCAGCGAGGTGCTGCTGCCACGGATGATCGGCATCAGCACCACATGGGCGATCTCGTGGCGATATGCTTCGCCGAGCGCGGGGATCCCCGAGAACACCTGGAAGTTGACGGGCTTCGCGAAGCCGCCGGCGGCGCCGAACCGTTGCGCATACGCCGTGCCCTGCACCTCGAGCGCCTGGTCGACACTCTCCGTGACGTAGTACTCGAGCCGCGGCGGAGGCGCCACGCCGAACGCCTGCGCCATCGAGTCGACGAAGGCGGCGGCGCGTTCGGCACGCGTCGCATTGAACGACAGCGCCGGCGCGATGTGGAAGGTGATGCGGCCGCGCGTTTCGCGGCGCCACGTGGCGGTGTGGTAGGTGAGGGCGTTGGCCAGGACCCACTGCGCCCGCTGGCGCCGCGCGTACACCGCCATTGTCAGCTGGGGTGTCGCGGCGGAGTCGCCCACCGTGGTGCCGGCCGGCCAGAATCGCGTCACGATGCGATAGGCCGTATCGACGCGCGGATTGACCGCCGTCACGCTGAGCACCTCCGGCACGGCACCGTCGGCAAGATAGAAGCCCGCCAGGTCGTACAGGGGCCACCGCGCCTGCTCTGCCGCATCCCACAGCGGCGACGGATCGCTCGCGTGCTGCGCATACTGCCCACGCTTGCTCGCGAGGTACGCGCTCCACAGCGTGCGCACCGCTGCCGCGGACTCCGGGCTGGGCGCCGGCGTGGGCGCGCATGCGCCCACGGACATTGCCAGCAGCAGCACGATCGCAGAACGCCGGCACCTGCGTGGATTCGCCCTCGACGCGTGTGCCCGCGGCGTGCGGTCGCCGCACAGCCCCACTCGATGTGTCACCGGTGCCCCACCGCGCAGATCGTCACGTTGGGAATCTGCACGCTGCCGTTGGCCGATCGATAGGGCGCGAGTCGGTCGGCCAGCGCGTGCCAGTATGCAGCTTGACGCGCCGCCGGCTGCGCGGCGATGCGCGCGCGCAAGTCCGGCGACACGTCCTGCAGGTACTGCGCGCACGCGGCCACGGAGGGCCAGGCGAACTGAATGGTCATCACCTCGGCGTGCACGCCCGTGAACCCCGCCTCGCGGAGCAGATGCACGAGCGTCGACTGCATCGATGCCTCACTCGCAGTCGCGCTGGCGGACGGCGACGGCGACGGCGACAACGACGGCGACAACGACCGCGCATCGAAGCACGCATCCGCGAGCGCCGTCGCGAGGTGGGCCAGCGGACGCCCAGCCGGTCCCGCTTCCCATACGGCCGTCGCGAATGCGCCGGTCGGCGTGAGCAACGCGCGTAGTGCGCGCAACGTGCCTGCGGGATCGGGAAGCGAGGTGATCCCCCAGCGACAGAGGATGGCATCGAACGGAGCAACCTCGGCCGGCAGGCGTGCGGCGTCGGCCTCGAGGAACGCGATGTGCGAGACACCCAACTCGGCGGCACGCATCCGGGCGATCGCCAGCATCTGCGGCGACAGGTCCGTCGCCACCACCGATCCCGTGGGCCCAACGCGTTGCGCGGCCGTGAGCGCGGGCTCGCCGAGCCCGGTCGCGACATCGAGCACACGCTGCCCCGGCGTGACATCGGCCAGCGTCAGCTAGCGCGCGCTCACCACGTGCGCGCCCTCTTCGATGGTCGCCCACCAGCGCTGCCAGCCGGCGGCCACGTCGTTCCACGCCTGACGCACGTCCGCCGTATCCGGTGCCGACTCATCCAGGGGTGCAGGCATGGTGATGTGCGCTTCCTCGGTGATCAGGTGATGGACTTGCGTCGAGCCAGCAAGCGGACTCGGCCGCAGCAGTCGCTGCTCTGCGAAGTAGTTTGGCGCCGGTCGCAGGCGCCAGCACGTTCGCCTTGATCGATCTGTGCGCCTCCCGACGCTCGCAACGACACACAGCGTCCTGCTTTCGCTTCATGTCGGCAAACGCACGATTGAGCCACTGCATTTCACACGCTAGAATGACAATTGGGTGATCTCATTCGGCCGACCGGGTGCATCGCCACGAAGCTCCGCGTCCCCGGACGACGCACTGCGTGGCGTGCTGCGGCCTCTCTCTCGCCGGAGCAATGCCATGTCCTCGGAGTCCCAGAACTCCACGTCGATCTCGGCGCTTCCCGTCGCGCTCGATCGTGACGGATTCGTCCGCTCCGTGCTCCGGGAGCTCGCCGGCACCTTGCAGGATGTGGTCGGCACTGAAGACGCCGCCGGGTTCATCAGCGTCGTCGGTCAGCACATCGGCGACGACCTGAACGAGCAGTATCGCGCGGCGCTCGGTGTGTCGGCGCTCGACAGGGGCCAGGTCGCCGAGGTCCTCGTGGACCTGAAGCGGCGCATCCAGGGCGATTTCACCGTCACGCACGCCAGCGACGCCCGCATCGAGCTCACCAACACGCGGTGCCCCTTCGGCGACAAGGTGCTCGATCGCCCGACGCTGTGCATGATGACGTCGAACGTGTTCGGCAGCATCGCCGCCGAGAATCTCGGCTACGCGCGCGTGGTGCTGCATGAGACGATCGCCGAGGGACACGGACGCTGCCACGTCGTGGTGCACCTGGATCCCTCCGGAGCGGCCGAGGATCACGGGCGCGAATACTTCATGCGCTGATCATGCCAGCATCCTCGATGCAGTTCCTCGAGGTGGCCGACTGGCTGCCCGATCCGCTCATGCTGGTGCGTGCCGATGGCCTCCTGCTGGCGTCAAACCGCGCAGCGCAACAGGCACTGGGGCTCACCGATGACATGATGCAGGTGATCACGCTGCAGGATCGCAGCGTCGTGGACGCGGACGCGGTGACCAGCTACCTCGCACGGTGTGCCCGCTCGCGCGAGCCGCGCCCCGGTGTGCTCGTCCTGCGCGGACCGAAGGACGAGCGCCTCGATTTCCGAGCGAGCACGGGGGTGTTTCGCCCGGCCGCGGACGGGCAGCCGGCCCGGCTGCTCGTACGTCTGCAGCCCCGGGGCGGCGCGCAGCGGGCGTTCCGCGCGCTCAACGAGCGCATCGAGCAACTGAGCCGCGAGGTGGCACGTCGGCGCGCGGCCGAGGCGGCGCGCCGCAAGCTCGAGGCGCAGCTGCTGCACGCACAGAAGCTCGAGAGTCTCGGCGTGCTCGCTGGCGGCATTGCGCACGATTTCAACAACATCCTCACCAGCATCATCGGCTATTGCGACTTGGCCCGTAACGAGGTGGCCGAGGGCTCGGAGGCCCGGGAGTACATCGAGGAGGTTGTCAACGGCGCCCACCAGGCGGCCGAACTCACGCATCAACTGCTTGCCTATTCGGGCAAGGGACGCTTCGTGGTCGCCCCGGTGTCGCTCACTCAGATCGTCGAGCGCATTGGCCGGCTGCTGCAGGTGTCCATCTCGAAGCGCTGCGTGCTGCGGCTCGACCTGATGCCGGACCAGCCCGTCTGTCTGGCCGACAGCGCGCAACTGCGGCAGGTGGTGATGAACCTCATCATCAATGCGTCCGACGCGATTGGTGATCGCAGCGGTGTAATCTCGGTGACCACCGGAGCCGCATGGTGCGATGCGGACTATCTCGCCACGGCGTTCTCCGGCGATGGGTTGCCGCCGGGCATGTACGTCACGCTCGAGGTGTCCGACACCGGCAGTGGCATGAGTGCGGAGACGCAGGCCCGCATCTTCGATCCGTTCTTCACGACCAAGTTCACCGGGCGTGGCCTCGGACTGGCTGCCGTGCTCGGCATCGTCCGCGGCCACAATGGCGCCATCCGCGTGTACAGCGAGCAGGGGCGCGGCACGACCTTCAAGCTGCTCTTCCCGGCCGCCGTGGATCAGGTGGCTCCAGACGAGGAGGGCCCCGCCGACGCCGTCGATGTCGACCCGAACCTGGTGATCGTCGCCGACGACGAGGAACGGGTCCGCGCCGTTGCCCGGCACCTGCTCGAGCGCATGGGGCATGACGTGCTGCTGGCATCGGACGGACGGGAGGCGGTCGCGCTGTTCGAGGCACACCGTGCGCGGGACCCGCTGCTCCTCATGGACATGACCATGCCCCATCTCGACGGCCCCGGGGCGCTCCGCGAGGTCCATCGACTCGATTCCGCCGCGCGCGTGCTCATGATGAGCGGCCACAGCGAACAGGCCGCCATGAGCCAGTGCATCGGCAAGGGGGCACTTGGATTCATCCAGAAGCCCTTCCGCCAGGACGCGCTCAAGCGGGCCATCACGGAGGCGCTGCGCGAGCGCCGCCGCGCGGTGCTGCCGTAGGCGTGCTGATGAGCGCGCGTCCCCACGAGCGCAGGTAGCTGTGGGGGCGCAGCACGAGCAGGACGGCGACCAGTTCGCCCGCAGAGATGGCGGCGAACCGCCACAGGTCACCCGGCCGGTTGTGCCAATTCGGGATGTCGTCGGGCAGCCCGGTTGGTCCGAGGTCTTGTTGTGCGTCGAGCCACATGCGCACCACGGTGAATACCCACCACGCGACGAGCGCGAGCACGCCCACGCGGCGTTGTGCGTCCTGACTTACGGTCAGCGTCGACGACGCATCAGGCGGCCGGTTCATCGCGCCCGTCCTGCGCCAGCGCATGCCGCGTTGGCGATGTCCACGCGATGGCGAAGGCGCTCGACGCGCGATCCTGGTGCACGTCGCCGACCTCGAATCCCGCGTGGGCTACGGCGCGCTCGAGCTTGGCGATGAGCGGGGCGCGTCCGCTGGCGGTCGGCGGCTCGAAGCCGAGCAACACCAGGCCGCGCGGGGCGAGGAGCGCCCGCAACGCGGCGCCGGCTGCGGCCGGCTTCGTCCACGGGAGATTCACGTTCATCGCCACGATGCTGGAGAATGGCGTCGCGGCGAGCACCGCCGGTGCGGCCTCGAGCGTGAGATGATGGATGCGCGGTGGTAGCGCCAGAGTAGCGAGGCGCTGCGTGGCCTGGCGCACCTGCAGGGCGGAGCGATCGATGCCGACGAGCGTAGCGCGCGGCAGCCGCTCGGCGAGCAGCGCGAGCAGCGTGCCAGTGCCGCAACCCACCTCGAGGACGCGCTCAGCGTGCCCGGCAGAGAGGATGGTGCTGAACCATCGAAGTCGTTGAGGGATGTCACGCATGGCGGCCGGCGCATCGGACATTCGCCTCGGTGCGCCAGCGTGCGCGCAGGTGCTGAGCCACGGAGGGAGCCCGGGTCAGGGTTGGTCAGGCGTGCAGCGACAGCGGTGAAGTCTGCGCGGCGCCGGCGCACTGCAGCAAGCGCCTGCACGACCGCACGCACCGGCCAGCGCGCGACCCGCCGCACCGATTGCGGGACGCCCCCTTGATCCTCAACCACTCTCGTAACATATAGCGTTGCATGAGAAGAGACAGCCGACTCTCGGGCGTGCTGCACGTCCTGCTGCACATGACGGAACAGCCCGGGCCCATCACATCGGATGCGCTGGCCCGCGCCATGAACACCAACCCGGTGGTCGTCCGCCGCATCATGGGCGGCCTGCGCGACCGAGGGCTGGTTCACTCCGAGAAGGGCCATGGCGGCGGCTGGATGCTCGCCTGCGATCTCGCCGCCGTCACACTCCGCGACGTGTACGACGCGCTCGGCGAGCCTGCGCTGCTGGCGATGGGCAACCGCACCGAGGCCCCCGACTGCCTGGTGGAGCAGACCGTCAACGCCGCGCTCGGCGAGACCTTCGACGAAGCCGAAGCGCTGCTCCTTCGCCGGTTCGAGCAGATCTCCCTCGCAGCGCTCTGCGAAGTCTTTCACGCGCGCCTCGCCGAACGCGGTGGTTCGCTCGCCCTGGAGACCACCCATGCCGCATGACGCCGTCATGCTCGGAGACGCCTGCAGCGGAGGCGCCCGCAGCGGAGGCGCCCGCAGCGCGCGCTCCTGCAGTGGAGCGGGAGACTGATGCACCCCTTTGCCGATCCAGCGATCGTCGCGAGCTATGCGGAGAGCACGCCGCGCAAGGTGCCCGGCTTTGCCGACCTGCATCGCATGACGAGGCTGCTCCTGGCGGAACGCGCTCCGGACGCCGCAGAGATCCTCGTGGTTGGCGCGGGCGGAGGACTCGAGTTGAAGGCGTTCGCCGAAGCGCAGCCGCTCTGGCGCTTCGTCGGGGTGGATCCGTCGGCCGAGATGCTCGACCTCGCACGCCGGATGCTCGGACCGCTGCAGTCGCGTGTCGACTTGCAGCGAGGCGATGTCGATGTCGCGCCAGCGCGGCGATTCGATGGCGCGACCTGTCTGCTCACCTTGCACTTTCTGTCGAGGCAGGAGCGTCGACACACGTTGCGGGAGATCCATCGGCGCCTCAAGCCGGGTGCCGCACTCGTCGTCGCCCATCACAGCATTCCTGCAGATGGCGATGTTGCCCGGTGGTTGGCGCGGTCGGTGGCGTTCTCCGGAGGGCCCACCGCCGACTTCGATCGGGCATCCGCCGCGGCCGCAACGATGGCGGAGCAGCTGCCCGTCCTGTCCTCCGACGACGACGAAGCGATGCTTGGCGAGGCAGGCTTCTCCGACGTGGCACTCTTCTATGCCGGGCTATCCTTTCGCGGCTGGGTAGCCACCGCCTGACGCTGCGCCGTCGGCAACTCCGGGTTGCCGGCGGAGAGATGCCCGCGTGTTCCACGCACACGTCGGTGCGCTGCCCTCCTTCACATGGTCGTCATCGGCGATCGTCACTGCGGCAGACGCCGCGCCATCTGGATGCGGCCACCCTGGTGAAGCTGCAGTGCCGAGGTGCGCCCGGCGCTGTCGACGAAGCTGATCTGCGCATCTGCCGCCTCGAAGAAGAATTTCGTGTTCGATTCCGGGTACGCATGGAGGCGACCCTGGTCGCCTAGACGGACGATGAGGCGCGAGCGTGCCGTGTCAGCGCCGACGACAAAGTGGAATCCCGGCGCAAGCTCGTATCGCCCGGCGTAGCGGACGAGCAGCGTGTCATCGATTGCCACGCGCGTGCGAACGACACCGACACCCGCCATCTGCTCCGTGAGCAGTTGTGCGTTGGCACTGGAGAAGCGCCGCTGCGCGGTATCGGGCCAACCATAGTGCTGTGCCACCGCGAGCGTGATGAGTGCGGTGAGGGGATGGCCGACATCCGAGTTCGTCATGACGACCACGCCCTTCCCGACGCGTGCGAGCATCTCCATATGCGCCCGGTATCCCTGATTCCCGCCCGAGTGCGAGAAGAATCCCAGTGAGTCATCGGCGCGCACGACGAATCCGAGGCCCATGCGCTCGCGGTAGGGCGCGAGCATCCGGCGCGTGGTTGCGGTGGTGAGTACTCGCTCCGATCGCCCCATCCACGACTGCGCGGTCTCGATGGCGAGCGTCGCGAGGTCGGTCGGCGTGGTCCAGAGGCCGGCCGCCGCGAGTTCGGGATAGATGTTCCATCCGCCGGGCAGCGGAGCGCCCGATGCGAAGTGCCCGCGCGCGGCTCGGGTGGCCAACGCTTCCGGCAGCGTTTGGGCGAACGTGCTGTTGCGCATGTTCAGCGGGCGAAACACGGACTCGTCAACGATGCGCTCAAACGGACGGCCGAGTCGTTCGACCATCGCCAGCTCGATCATCGTGTAGCCGAGTCCACTGTACTCGACGGCCTCACCCGGCTTGCGATCGACGACCGCAGCGGTGTTGAGTGCGGGTTCGGCACCCTGCAGGATCTGCAGCGTGCTGGGAATGGGCGCGCCGCGCTCGTAGCCGGTGAATCCGCCCGCGCGAATGCCCGCGGTGTGCGACAGGAGGTGGCGGAGCGTGATCGTCGTCCCGGAGTCGGCGCCGCCCGTCGGGAGTGACCACGAGCGCAGCATCGAGCGTACATCGGCATCCAGGTCGAACGCGCCGGCGTCCGCGTGGTGCAGCAGCGCCAGCGCGGTGACCGGCTTCGCGATGGAGGCGGCCTGGAACAGCGTGCTCGGCGTGACCGCGGCGCCGCCCGCGCCCGCCGAGAGCGTCCCGTAACCCTTGGCCCAGACGATGCGATAGTCGTCGATGACGGCAATGCTCACGCCCGGCACGCCCAGCGCATCCATCCACTCCGCCAGCGAGCGCTGGATGGTCGAATCGCCGTTGGTGACGGCCGGGAGCGCGCTCTCGATGGCGGCGATGCGCGTGTCGGTCGCGCACGCTGCGGAGAGAATCAGTACGGTTCCGACGGCAGCGAGTCGCACGCGGGGTGGCGGGTCAGGGGAGACGGAATGGGTGCGGGCCGTGTCCGTCACTACGAGACCACCCGGAACAAGTTGCGCGCGCGTTCGCGCGGTCAGCCCACTGCTCGCGCCGTGCCGCAGAAGCCCGCATGAACGCAAGCGCCGCTAGTCCGGCGTGGGGAAGAACAGCTCGTTGCCATCCGGATCGGTGATCCGCAGCGTGTCATAGCCCCACCACGTCTCGGTCGTCTGCACGGCGCGGTCGACGCACCAGCGGCGGAAGTCGGCGAGCGCCTCGGCGGTGAGCTCGATGAACAGACGGCCGCGGTCACGACGCGCCGCGTCCGCGCAGAGGATGATCTCACACTCCCCGTGCGCGACCTGGCAGACCGTCCCGGCGCCGTCGTCGGCATGCCAGGCCATCGTGAAGCCGAGCACGTCGACGTAGAAGCGCGCCGCGCGGTGCACGTCCGCGACGAAGAAGACCGGGCGTGTGTACCAGCGCGGCTCGGGCCCATCGTTCTGGGGGAGGTTCATGCGTGGTAGTGGGAAATCCCTCGTGCGTCATGGCCCTGCTGATCGAATGCGGAGCGAAGACCTCGGCCGCCACGCGACAGGTATCGCCGCTACCCGCGACCAACAGGTCTTCGCGACTGCGTGAGCAGCGCGAGCGCCTTCGGCCCCATGCCGTGCAGCGCCGCCAGATCCGTCGTGGTCCAGTCCGCGAGTTCGGTCATGGAGCGGATCCCCGCCTGCGCAAGCGCGCGGAGCGCCGGCCCCGAAAGGCCCGCGGGAAAGGCCGCGGCGTTGGGATGGGTGCGTTCAGGTTTGGGACGCATGTGGGAGCTCGTGATCGCGCGCGAGGCTGCCGCGCAGACCCGGATAGTCTGCCGACGCACGCGCCACCTCATTCATCGCGCCGCCCGTCACGCGCGCCGCCGACGCTCGTCCGCGACCGATGCGGTTGGCCTGCTTCGCCACCGCGACCAGCACGCTCGTCCCGAGCGCCACCCCCACACTCGGCACCGCGACCGCCCACCAGCGCCCACTGTTGGCGAGCCAGCGCAGGGCGCCCGGTCCATCCACCGCGACATCCAGCGTCACCGCACCGAGCGCGAGGGCGCCGAGGCTCAGGGCGCCCACGGCAATCCCGAAGAGGCCGCGACCCACACGCGTGCGCAGCGTGCCGGCGCATGTCGCGCAGATGTGGACGCCAGTCACCAGGAACTGTTCCTCGCCCAGCACGAACGCCGTGTCACACCGGCCGCAGCGCCCGTTGGCCACCCGACGAGCGGCACGGAGACGCCAGCGCGTGTACTGTACGGCCGCGATCGGCGCGCCAACCACCGTCGTAGCGGCCACGACGAAGAACGGAATGAAGAGAACGCCGGATATGTCCATTCTCACAGCCTCGTGAAGGCAACGTCGGTGTGCATCGCGCTTGACTCTGCAGCGGGCGCTCCACCACGCGTCCGAAGCTGCGCCCAGCTCACGGCAAATTCAACCGGGCGCCGGTGAGCGGCTTCGGAGTTGCCGGCGCAGGAGCCGGCGCACCGTTCGCGTCGAACACCTCGACTGTCTCAGTCGCGGTGAGGGAATCGCCGCGGACTCTGATCTGCATGGAGAGCTCGAGGCGTCCCGCGTACTGTCGCGTTGTCCGATCGGCCGAGAGCTCCACCCACTTGCCCTCGACGTGGCCGCCGCGATCCGCCCACACCCCCTTACCGTCACTGTCGCTGGTGCGCGGATTGCCAGCATCCGGATTCGCCTGATGTATGGTGCCGTCGGCGCTGAACACATAGAGGTGGTACGGAAACGGGGCATTCGGATCGTGCACCAGCCAGGTACCTACGATCGGGTGGACCGGGCCAACGGCTGCTCGTGCGCGGTCGCACCCGCTGGCGTTCAGGGTGAGTGCGAACAGCATGGGGAGTATCAGGAACCTGCCAAGTGTGCGCATGGGCGGGCGATGGTGTGGCGCAGCGTCCGCACGCGTCGTCACCCGGATGCGCGTCGACTCTGCAGGTACCAGTCAAGCAACTGCGAGAGTATACGGAGCCAACCATCCTGCCGCACGCCGTTCTCATCCGTGACCGAGAAGCTATGGTCGGCGTTGGCAACGAGAGCGGCTTCGGGTCGACGCCCAGCGCCCGCGAGCTCCGACACCAGCGCATCGAACGACTCCCGAGCGACCACCCGATCCTGCGCTCCCTGCGCCACGAACACCTTCGCCGTGGACTGCCGCAGTTCCGCGATCGGCGAGGCACGCAGGAAGGTGGCCCAGCGACGATACGGATGCCCGAGGAACATCCGCTCCGTGGACTCGGGGTCGGCAAGGATGGAGTCCCATTGCGCGACGACATACGCCTCTCGCTCGCGCGGGCTCGTGGAGACCGACGCGAAGAGATCACCCGAGCGCGCGAGCAGCCGCAGGTCGAACAGCTGCGATGGTCCGCCGCCGGCGAGCACGCCGACGTGCGAGACGAACGAAAGGCGTCGCGCGACACGCGACGCGACAAGGCCACCCTCGGAGTGCCCGACCACGAGGAGGCGTTCCGGGTCGACGCCAGGCAGTGCGGAGGCCGCCGACGTCGCCGCGACGACGGCCTCTGCCCAGCGCTCGAGCGTGTGCTCTCGAAGAAACTCTGCGCGCGGTGGGGCGTCGCCGCGATCGAAGAGGGTGACGCCGGGCTTCTCGACGATCAGGACGCGCGCTCGACTGCGGGCGGCGTCGACAAGCGTTGCGTGGCCGTTCGCCGGGGCCACGCGCTCGCCGGCCTGCGAGAAGTGCGATGCGTGCCCGGAACCGTGAACGTAGACCACGAGCGGCAGCGCGACCTGGCTCGTCGACTCCGAGAGATAGAAGGAAACCCGTCGACCGAGTGAGTCAACGACGGCGTACGCGACGTAGGGCTGCCCGCGAATCTTGCCGACCGTGGCGGCCCGATACGGAGCCTGCGCGCGTATCGAAGTCGCCGGGAGGACGAGCGCAAGCGTCGAGAGCATCAGGGCAATCTTCATGGCCTTGGGACAACGGGTTCGCGTCCGAGGGTTGCTGGTCCGGCACGCGGGTGCTTCTGCTGCGACACAGGCAACTGCAACTGCCAGTAACGCTGCAGCAAGTCACGGTCGGCAGCACGCGTCGCTACTTGGCTCCGGAAGCACCGTTGACGGCGTCCTGCAGACAGCTCGTCCCATCCGTCGAAATTGCCCGGTGAACCTGCAAACCGCCCGCGGGGCTCAGGCGGTCGAAGCAGACAGGGTACCGATGCCCGGCACGCTGCCGTCGTGCCTTTGTCGAATCACGGAGCGGCCTCGTCGCTTCTGCTGCCGGCCTCCGTGAAAGTTGACGGCCCACCAATCACAGGAGTGAACGGTTGAGGATCGCTGCGATCGCGCTGGCTGCACTCTCGGCCGTCTACGCGGCTCGTGGAACGGGCGCCGCGCGTGCCGACCGCGTCGCCTTCATCAACGCGCGCGTCCTCGACGACTCGACCTTCGTCGAGCGAGCGCTCGTCGTCGAAGGCGGGCGTTTCGTGGACGCCGATCCGGCGACCGCGAGCCGCACCGTAGACCTGTCCGGTGCCTTCCTCGTGCCGCCGTTCTGCGAGGCGCACAACCACAACCTGGGCAGTGCCGACGGCAACCAGGAGGCGATCGATCGATACCTCAGCGAGGGCATCTTCTATGTCGGAGTGCTGTCCAACCTGCCGGCGCTCACTGATCCGATTCGTCACACCTACAACACCCCCCGCAGCGTCGACGCGATCTTCCTGAACGGCGGCCTGACGGCCACGGGCGGGCACCCCATCCGTCTTCGCGAGTCCCTGCTGGAACGAGGGCTGTACCCTGGCTTCACGCGTGAGTCGCTGGCAGATCACTCGTACTTCGTCGTCGACTCCGTCACGGACCTGAATCGGAAGTGGCCACAGATCATCGGCTTCCGGCCAGACGGCATCAAGATCTTCCTGCTGTGGTCCGAGGAGTTCCAGCGACGTCAGCGGGACACGGCCTACTTCGGGCAGAAGGGACTCGATCCGACGCTCGTGCCGCAGATCGTCGAACGCGCGCACGGGCAGGGACTGCGCGTCTTCGCGCATGTGGAGAGCGCACACGACTTCCACGTCGCGGTCGAAGCTGGCGTGGACGTCATCGCGCACCTTCCCGGGAACGACGCGCCGGCTCGCATCGCGGCGGCCGACGCACGCCTGGCCGCCGCACGCGGCGTGCGTGTGATCACGACGGCCGTGCTCATCGAGCGTCCGGCGCGCAAGCGGGACACGACCAACTATCTCGCGATGCGCGCGGCACAGGTCGAGAACCTCCAGCTCCTGCGACAGTCCGGCGTCGTGCTCGCGGCGGGAAGCGACGAGACGCGGCAGACCAGCACCGCCGAGATCGACTACCTGCGGGCACTCGGTGTGTTCAACAACGCCGCACTGCTCGACGTCTGGGGCGCGGCCTGCGCGAGTACGCTCTTTCCCAAGCGGAAGCTTGGCAAGCTCCGGCCTGGCTACGAAGCCAGCTTCCTGGCACTCGGCGCAGACCCGCTCGCAGACTTCGCCGCCACCCGCAACATCCGCCTTCGTGTGAAGGACGGTGTGGAGTTGCCCGCAGCGTCGGCTCGGTGAGCTGGCGGTCGCAGCGTCTCTCGGCCGGCGAGCTTCAAGACAGGTGCGCTCAACAGTCGCACGCGTCGTCGGGCAACGACGCGCCTCAGCTCACGCCTGATCGACGTGCTGCAGCAGCATCCAGGACGTGCCAAAGCGATCGCGGAGCATCGCAAAGCGGTTGGCGAACGGCGTCTTCGTGATCTTCGCGAAGACATCTCCGCCTTCGATGAGGACCGCGTACACCCGTTCAGCCTCGGCCTCGCTCTCGAGCGTCAGCGTGAGGTAGGCGCTCCGCATCGGTTCGGCGTGTGGGATATCAGCGCCCATGACCGTCATCCCCGCGAGGTCCAGGCGCGCGTGCACCAGCTTCTCGCCCCAGTCGGCGGGCAGGTGCGGATTCGGCTGCTGGTTGTGCCGGAGCAGGCTCGTCACCCGCGCGCCGAGATGCTGCTCGTAGAAGCGAAACGCCTCTTCACACGTGCCACGATAGTTCACGTACACGCCAAGCCGCATGCTCTCTCCAGTCGGTGAAGGGTACTCGGGAACCTCACGGGCGCTGCAGCCAGCCCCAGTGCGCCAGCGCATCGTCGATCGCCGTGCGCATGATCGCCTGGCCGGGGCGATCGTAGAAGCCGAAGAAGTGCGTCGCGTTGGGGGCCGGCACGAACCGCACGTCATTCCCGAGCGCGGCCGACTTCACACGGAACCGCTCAGCGTCCGTGAAGTCGCAGTACTCATCGTTCGCGGCGTGGATCATGAGCGTGCGCGGTTGACCGGCCGCGATCAGGTCGAGCGGCGAGAAGAGCCGTACCGGAGCGCGTGCACTCACCCGCTTGCGGAAGTAGCCGTCCTCCTTGGGGCCAGCGGGATCCACGCACACACCACTGGTGATCACCGCCGCAGGATACCGACGCGCGCTCGGCGCGACGTCCGTGTCGAGCGCGTGTGCGGAATGGCCGCGTGTGCCGAGCCAGAGCGCGAGGCCCGCACCTGACGAGAAGCCGGCAACGCCGATTCGGTTGGGATCGATGCGGAGCCGGTCCACATTGCGCTGTACGTACTCGAACGCCGCGCGTGCGTCGTCGGCCTGTTCGATCGGGCCGGCGTCGAACCGGCTGCCGGTGCAGTACTCTACGCTCACGACTACGACGCCGAGCCGCCTGAGTTCACGGACGATGCCCGGTGAGTGACTCCAGTTGCCTGTCGTTCCCGAACCGCCATGGAACCAGAGCATGGCGGGACGCACGCCGGAGGTGTCGCCGGCGGTCGGGCGCAGGATGTGCAGCTCGAGCGAGATGCCGTCGATGCGTCGGTACGTGTCGACCGCGTGCCCCGCACGCGCGGCGCGGTGGTCGGCGATCAGTGAATCGACACGCCGGTGTGATGCCGAGTCCGGGCGCAGGGCAACCCACCGGGCATAGACCGAGTCGACACCACGCTCGTCGTTCTCGTCGAGGTGCGTCAGGAGCAGGGTCGTGGTGACGCGCCGCTGCGCCGACGCGCTGCGGAACAGGTCCTGTGCCGCCTCGAACTCCGCGCGCAGCCATTGCGCATCGCCAGTGCGCAGAGCGGGGCGGCGCGCGAGCAGCGTGCGCGCGAGCAGCGTGCGCGCGCGCTCGTGCACCAGCGCGCCCCGCAACTCAGCGTGCTCCGGTAGCGACCACCAGCGCTCCTCGTCGAGCGGCAACGTACGGAGGAGCGTGTCCAGCGCGACGTCGGGCGTCACGTCCGCCGCGTCGCTCTCGCGCCAGTGGAAGTACGGCCACGCGACGCGCCCCCACGCGTGCCGCAGCCGGAGGCGCAGCAGCTCCTCCTCGAACTGGTTCGCCGTGATGCGGTCGCGGTACCGCGCGAGCGCACTGCGTTCAGACTGGAGCGCGGCGTCCCACGTGCGGCGGAACTCCGCTGGCGTCGTCCGCCACGTCGCCGCAAAGGCGGGAGTCGCGAGCGCGCTGTTCCGTTCCCGCCATGCCTTGAGAGCCGAGTCGGCAACCGGCGCCTGCGCGGCGACGCGCGTACCGGCAGTGAGCAGGATTCCCGCGATGAGGAGCGAGGCTGAGTGACGACCGATGGTCCGTGGATGCGACGTCATGTGGTGGACTACCCGCGCTCCCCTCACGCGGTTTCAGTGGCTCGGACGCCCCCGACCGTTCGCGCGTCTGCGGCACGCATCGCTACGCGGCGGCGCGCGGCAAGATGATCGCGACCACCAAGCCGACACCGCCGACGAGAGACGCGATGCCGATGAGGGGAAGGTGTCGAGTGGCGCGCGGGACGGACCACGCGGCGAATCGCTGATGCAGCCGCCAGGGCACCAGCGCGAGAGCAACCGAGGTCGTGACCAGCACCCAACCAAAGAGGGGCAGGAGGGTGCCGAACGCCAGTCGCGGAGCGCTGATGATCAGGGCACCCCCCACGCACACCCGCAGCGCCAGCTCGATGAAGTGAAGACGCCGGGTGGTGGCAAAGCCGCCAAGAAATCGCCGCGCGATCTCAGGACGCGTGAGCGCACTGACCCCCAACGCCAACAGATAGAGCGCCGCGCCGACGATGACGCCGAGCGCGGTCACGGTGATCACTGGCGCCATCTCTGTCTCTCGAAGTCCGTCGTGGTCGGTATGGCGCCCGCGATCGCGTGCCGTGCCTGATCAGAAGTCTCGGGCCGGGGAGGATGTCACGCAACCGCGTGCGCACGCCGCAACCACGAGCTCCGCCGATGCCATCCTTAGAGGGCAGCAGGTCGCACGTCGAGCCGCCGCGCCGCCCGCCACAGGGCGCTGGCGATCTGGTGACGCGTGTCGGCGGGGTGCAACGTCGGTGTCCCGGCCTGCTGCTCGAGTTGGCAAAGGTAGCGCTGCACCTCGATGATCGGGTCTTCAACGGCACGACCGACGAAGGCCATCTGCTGAGCAAGAGGCTGTGGGCTATCTGACGCAAAGCTGTGCAGCGGCCGCTTTCATCAATGACGGTCAGGCGGCCGTGCGGAACCTTCAGGTACGATAAGACGCGGCCGTCCAACCGCTACCCCAGCGCGGCCGTCTGCACCCACGGCCGTTGGCCTCTGGCGCTACGACGCTTCCTGCCACTCCAGATCGCCCGGCAACCGCCGCCACGCGGGCGCGACGTACTCAATGTGAATCACGCGCCGATGTAGAGGCGCACGCGCCGGCGACGAGGCGTGCAGGAGCAACGAGTGGAACGCCAGCACGCCGCCAGCGGGCACGGTGCACTCCACCTCCGGTACGCGCTCGCGCCACGCGTCGATCTCTGCGGCGTTGAGCCGCCCTGCTCTGTGCGATCCCGGCAGCACGCGCACGGGGCCGTTCTCCGAGGTGCAGTCGTCCAGGTGCATTCGGACCGCCACCATGTCGTTCAAGAGCGCAGCGGGCGGCTGGACGTGCGGCGCTCCGTCCTTCTCGGACCATGGTCCGAATCCCGGCAAGTCGCGACGCGCTCGCACTGCGATCGTGAGATCCTGATGCCACACCACCTTCCAGTTCGCGTCGGGTGACTTGTCGAACAGGATGCCGCGAACGGGATACGCCCCGACTCCGACGGCTGCCTCGGCGAGCCGGCACATACCGGGCGATTCCGCCAGCGCGCGGACCTCGGGGACATCGCGCAGAACGTGTCGCACCCCGCCGCGCACGCCAGGCAGGCCGAGCTTCGGCGCAATCGCATTCACCAACGTCGCAATCTCGGCGGGCGTGGCGACGTCGGCTTCGATGCAGTAGCCGCTGGAAGCGAACTGAGCTGCTGTCGTCACAGGGATCCTCGTTCTATGGAGCGTCACGCAAAGCACTGCGGCGAGAGGCTCCACAACGACGAGCGGAGCGAGCGCACAGCAAACTGCGCGGCGGCAACAGCACAAGTCAGGCGGCGCCGTCGCGCTGGCGTCGCCACGCCCAGCGGAGCGCGAGCGTCAGGCCCCCGATCAAGGCGCCATAGGCCCCTCTGACAGCCCCGGTCGCGATCCCGAGAAGCGGTCCCAGCGCCAACACTGCCAGCACGCCCACCAGGAAGACCATACGCGTCCTCACGCGGAGGCTGAAGCCGCACGACGCGCTGCTCTGCGGCGGGACGCTCCAATGATGCGGCGGGCGCGCGCAGTGGGCCATCAGCAGTCCTTGATTCCGTCCCGTCCGCAGCAGCGACGCGCTAGGTATCCCTGCGCGCGGCGGGTGCGGCCGCTTGCATCCGGTGCATCGAACGCGCACGCGGGCGCAGAGCCGTGAGCATGGCGGCGCGACGGGGCGGCATGGCACCGCGCTTCGCTGCTGATTCGGCATCCGGCAGCAGGGATTCCGTAAAGTCGGCCAGCGCCATCGCGGCGACCGATGTTGCGGTCAACACGAGGACCGTTCGTACGAGGAAGCCCAGCGTCAGTTCGTTCACCACGTCCGGCGCAGCCATCAGCCGGGCCGAAAACGCGTACGCCGAAGTCATCGCGACTCCCGTTGTGAGCGCGAGTTGCCAGCGTCGGCGCGTCTTCGCAGGTACCAGCGGCTGATGCCAACCGACGCTCGGCCATCGCAGGCGCTGCAGGATCGCGAGCGCGAGCCGCGCCACGCAGTACGGAGCGAACCCGAGGGAAGCAATGCTGGCACGATGCAGCCCGCCGCCGCTGAGCTGGTCGAACGCCCACCAGTCCGCACCCACTCCGCTTGCACGCAAGAAGCGCAGGAACGCGTAGAAGTCGATGCCGGGAAGGGCGACATGCGTCATGAGCGCAAAGCTTGTCAGTCCAACACCGGCCAGCACGAGACGCCGCCACCATCGAGGCCCAGGCATGTTGTCCAAGGTGAGGTGTGAACCAGTGAAGTGTGGATACCTGACGCATAGCTCTGCTTCGATCTCACTCAGAATCTCGCTCGAGAGACTGCGTCAGTTTCCGCTGTCCGGGGTGGAGGCCCATGAAGAGCCTGGCGTCGGCACAGCGCCAATGCGGCTTCGGCTCGAGCGCGAGGGCGATCGAGGCTCGGCAACGTATCGAGCTCCGCCAGCGGCCCCTCGATACCGCGTTGATACTCGCCACGTACCACGTTGAACGCGCGAATGCGTTGGTTCGCAAAGTCCGTCTCCACGACCGTGAAGTTGGTACTGGCACGGTAGGAGCTCGACGCGCTGTCACTCGGGTTCACCGGAGCGCCAGGTGCGCGCCGGAAGAACGGTCGGGATGCGCGGAGTTCAATCGCGTACGTCAGTGCACCAGCAGAGTCGACATACAACGAGATATCCTGCTGGCCCGCGGGGAGATCTCGCCCCCCTTTCGCATCGTGCGCGGTAAAGGGAGGAACGTCAGAGCGACGAGGCGAGCGGGAGGGCTGCGTCACGCCGCAGGAGACCCAAGCCCGCGTGTCCGCCACCGAGGGGCGGAACGCCGCGCGTGCTTCGGGCGCAGCCGTGAAGCCCGCTGGCTGGCGTAGCGGACGAACGGGCACTCCGCTGATCGGCAGATCAAAGTTCGGTTGCGCCGCGCGAATGGCCAGGCCCGACGTGAGTACTGCCATGATCGCCACTGGGCGAATCGTCATTCTGCTCTCCGCACAGGTTGGAACAACACGTTTCGCCGCACCACGGAGCACTTGATCGTTCCGCAGCGCAAGGTGAGGCGGCGTCCGCCCCGATGGAAGACCGGAGCACGAGGACATTGCCACGGCCACCCGCCCGCCGTCACGGTCAGGCGCCGCCAAACCTTTCAGAAGATGAAGGCGAGGCCCCACAACCGCTACCGCATCCGTGTGCGTCGAATGTCACCGAGTACGCATCGAACGCACGCGACCGTCCTGCAGCAGCCGGAAGTACTGTCCGTCCCTGATCATCAGCCCTTCGCTGCGCCTGAGCGGGAAGCTTGTCAGGTAGTCCTTGGGATGCCGGACATCGATGGCGAACACCTTGTTCTCATGTCTCGCGTTCACCTTGGACTGGAGCGTGTGACCGACCACAACCGCACTGGCGCGGACAGCCCGGAGACCCTCGTCCACCTCCTGAGAAGACAGGTCATCCTTGAAGTAGCCGCGGTACCAGGCCGGGCCGGTACTGCCGGAGCGCAGGAACGACTCCGTGGTTTCGGTTGTCGGTGTGAACCACGGGCTCCGGTAGCCATCGCGGACAATGCGGCTGATCTCTTCCACAGAGATGCCGAGTTGCGATATGCGAGGGTGCAGGCCACCGTGGACGAAGGCCACGCCATTGATGACCTCGACGACATTCTTTGATGCCATCCAGCGGCCGAGAACGGAATGGTCATCGAACAGCTCGAATTGCTGTTTGCCGAGGATGCCAGCGATGTGAAAGTACTTCTCGTTCGCGGTCTGGTAGTTCCCCTGCAGGTTCTTGATCTCGTGATTGCCGATGATGTAGTGCACGCGGCCGCCTGCCGGCCTCGCAGACTGCTCGAGCTTGTAGATCGCCCAGAGCACCTGTGTCGTCGAGGCACCCCGATCGACGAAGTCACCCACGAGCACCAGGTGGCCTTTCCCGAACGTCCAGTTCAACGCCGCGTCGGCGATGCCGTGGGCAACCAGGAACTGTCGAAACGCCATGAAGCCGCTTTCGATGTCGGAGATGGCGACGATGGGCGCGCCATCGTCATAGACGGAGGCAGGAATCGGAGCATCCGGAGCAATCGGTACGTCGAAGTGACTGCTGTCGGCTGGCACGACAACGCGGATGCGTGCGTCTCCCTGGTCGGGAAGCAGCACGGTATCCACGTGAAAGCCGCGGTCATTGTCCCCGCGCACCGTGTGCGCGACGCGGCGCTCGTTCGCGTGAAACACGTGCACTTCACCGTCGAGCTGATACGCCAACCGGTTCTCGAAGAGGTGCGCATCCGCGCCGATGAACAGTCCAAAGACCACGAGACCGACACCCAGGACGAGCGTGGAAACGACGAAGCGCTTCAGGTACGTTCCGGCGAGCGAGGCGTACCTGCGAACGCGGGCGTTTGACGGCGATGACAACTGCTGCTCCGGACCGTGATGTGGCAGTGTGGGAGTCGCTGGCTGCGTCACTCCGCAGCAGCCTACGCGCCTGGGGCGGCGGGGTTTCGCTACGAGGCTGTAGGAAAAGCCCGCGCGGCTGATGTGGAAACGAAACCTGCTGGCCGGCGCAGCGTTGGCCTCAGAGAGAATGTGCAGTGTCCTCCGTCCCGCGTCGAGCGACTGCCATGGCCCGCTACAAGCCCATCGACACGCAGCCGAAGTTCCTGCCGATCGACCTCGCCGCCCAGCTGCTCCCGGGCACGTTCGAGCACGCGCTGCACCACCTGCTCGAGCACGCCATCGATCTGACGCCGTTCGATGCGCGATATCGGAATGACACCACCGGCGCCCCGGCGTACCCGCCGGCGATGCTGCTGCGCGTGGTGCTCTTCGCCTACGCCCGCGGCATCGTCAGCAGCCGGGCGATCGCCCGGGCCTGTGAGGACCACGTGACGTTCATCGCCCTGAGCGGCGACACCCGCCCGCACTTCACCACCATCGCCCAGTTCGTGTCCTCGCTGGGTGACCAGATCGCGCCGATCTTCGCCGCCGTGCTGGCGGTGTGTGACCATCAGGGGCTGATCGGGCGCGAGATGTTCGCTATCGACGGGGTGAAGCTCCCGAGCAATGCGTCCAAGCACCGTAGCGGCACGCGCGCCGACTTCGAGCGGCAGGCGGCCAAGATGGAGCGCGCGGCCAACGTGATGCTCGCTCGACATCGCGCGGAGGATGCCCGCGACGTCGAGCCGACGCTGGCCGCGAAGGACACGGCGCGACGGGAGCGGCTGCTGCGCGACGCGGCGGAGTTGCGGACCTGGCTCACGCAGCATCCCAAGGACCGGCGCGGCCCGACGGGCGCGATCCGCAAGAGCAATCGCACGGACAACGAGAGCGCCAAGATGGCGACCAGCAAGGGCGTCATCCAGGGATATACCGGTGTGGCCACGGTGGATGCGAAGCACCAGATCATCGTCGACGCGCAGGCGCACGGCGTGGGCGCGGAGCAGGAGCTGCTGCTGCCCGCGGTGGATGCGACGTCCGCGCTGCGCCAGCCCGAGACGCTGATCACGGCGGACGCGGGGTATCACAGCGAGGCGAATCTGCGGGCGCTGGCGGACGCGGAGGTCTCCGCACTGATTGCCGACAAGGACATGCGCCGTCGCGATGCGCGCTTCGCCACGCAGGATCGGTACACCGCGTTGCCGCACGCACTGCACGACAAGTCGAAGCCCGCCCGGAAGCCACTCGCGGTGTTTGGGCCCGGCGACTTTCAGTACGATCCCGTGACGCGCACCTGCGTGTGTCCCGCCGGGAAGTCGCTCTATCGCCGTGGCGCGACACGCGTCACCCGCGATCATGTCGGCGCGCATTTCCGGGGCGCCAAGCGCGACTGCGGTCCGTGTGCGCTGCGCGCGCAGTGCTTGCGGTCGCCCGACACGACGCCGACGCGCACCGTCGCGTTCTTCCACGGCCGGGTGAGCACGCGGGACGTCGATCACAGCGCGGCGATGCGGGACCGGATCGACACACCCGAGGGGCGCGTACGATACGCGCAGCGCTTCGCGGTGGTTGAGCCGGTGTTTGCGAACCTGCGCGCGAACAAGCGGCTCGATCGCTTCACGCTGCGCGGTCGCGCAAAGGTCGACACGCAATGGAAGCTCTACTGCCTGGTGCACAACATCGAGAAACTGGCCCACGCCGGCTACGCCGCGTAGGCGGGCACCGGTGCGGCAGAGCGGTCACGGTGCGCCACGAGGACCACTGTGCGTGATCTGCACGCCTCGGCCGGTGAAACCGGTCGCAGACCGCGTTGAAGCGCGCACCGACGCTCCCGAATGGGCTTTTCCTACAGCTTCAACGTTTGCTTCTGCTGCAGCCGCTTCCATAAAAAGCAGTTGTGGGGCGGCCGCAGACTGTCCCATACGATAACGCGGGCGCCCCACAACTGCATCCTTACCCGCGGCTGTCGGCAGCAAGCGTCGTTATGCGGCGCCCCCGGGTTGCGCGAGCACCTCTACGCGTAGTCCGCAACGTGCGCGGCGCGTGCGGGTTTCGGGACGCGCGCCCGAACGGACCTCCTCCTGGAGCATCCGCCGACGCGACTCGCTGAGTGCTGACCACGCGATGCGGGCCTGAGGGTCGCGCTGCACGAGCTCCGCCAGCTCACGCGGCATCTCTGTCGAAGCGCGCCGCATCGTCAGCGTCACGCGCTGACCGACATCGATGCCTACCCGCCGACAGCTGCGATCCGGCAGCTCCACGAACCAACGGCGCGCATCCCAACGTTTCAGCGTGCGCCGCCCGATGGTGTTGTCATCGAGCGCGACGTCGACCACGATCGTTTCCGTCACGTGCCATCCGGCGAGCCGCGCAGTCGGGACCAAGAGGTACCGCGGAAGGTTCGGTTGTTTCCGTTGAACCACAACGGTCAGCGTGATCTGTCCGTGGGTACCGCGTGCGCCTCGTCCGGCTGGGCTCATCTGTTGCTTCCTCCACCGTGCCTGCTTGAACTGGGTCGCGTCCGCATAACGTGAGCTTCTACTGTGGACGCTTCAATAGAAAGCAGAGGTGGGGCGGCCGCTAGGCCGTCCCACGCTTCACAAGGCGTCCGCCCCACAACTGCTTTCCACATCCGCGTTCGTCGGCAGCAAGCGTCGTTATGCGGCCCATTCGTTGCGCGCCGGTCCGGTTGCGACTTGACTCTATACCAAGGTACAGGGTTAATCATGGTGTATGGAATCTCCACTACGCATCGGGGCGCTCGCGGCCGCGGCGGGTGTCGGCGTACAGACGCTGCGGTACTATGAGCGCCGAGGTCTGCTGAAGGCCAAAGGGCGGACCGCTAGCGGGTATCGCGAGTACGCCGCCGACGCGGTCCGTCGGGTGGTGTTCATTCGGCGCGCCCAGTCGATGGGTTTCACGCTCGACGAGATTCACCACCTGCTTGCGTTGCGCGTACAGACAGCGCGCCGATGCGAACCCGTCAAGCGGTCCGCCGCCCAGGCTCAGGAGCGCGTCCGCGAACGACTGGTGGCGCTGCAACGGATGGACACGATTCTCGCGCGACTGATTCGCGGTTGTGATGCACGGCAAGTCACCGACGAGTGCCCCATACTCGAGGCGCTCGAACCTGATGGGAGGATGTAGAGATGCGGATTGATTTCCTGTACTTCGAAGGGTGTCCGCACGCCGCGCCCGCGCGTCAGCGGCTTCAGGAGGCGCTGGCAACCGTAGGGGCTGCGCCGCACTGGAGCGAGTGGGATACGGGGAGTTCCTCAACCCCAGAGGCATTGCGTGGCTATGCCTCGCCGACGATTCTGGTGAACGGAGTGGATGTGGAGCAGAAAGCCCGAACGAGCGGCGCGGGCTGTGCCGTCGGCGGCGGACCCAGCATGGACGCGCTGTGCGCGGCACTCGCGGCGGTGCGCCAATGAAGGCGGGGACGCGTGATGCGGCGGCGGTGGTCGGTGCTGTGCTCGCGGCGCTGTGTTGCGCCGGCACGCCAGTTATCATCGCCGGGTTGACGGCGCTTGGACTTGGGTTCCTGCGGCGCGACGGAATCCTCTGGCCGGTGATGCTGTTGGCACTCGCCATCGCAGTCACGGGATTCTGGCAAGGCGCGCGTTCACACGGACGCTGGGGACCGCTCGTCGTTGGGGGACTCGGCGCCGTCTCGCTGGCCAGCGGCGTGATTCTCGTACACGGATTCCCAGCCATGCAGATGATCTACGGCGGCGGTGTAGCGTTGCTCGCCGGGGCGGCTTGGAACGGTATCGCGCGACGGAACTGTGCGACCATGAACTCACGCGAGTCCGCATAACGCTGCGCTCTACGGCGGGGCATGACAACAATGCGGCAGGCGAGCGCAGCGAGCCAGCCGCGTACCGAACTCCGCCTCGTCCGTAGCAGCGATCGTTCTGCGCCTACGAGTCGGCGCTGCCGACGGTTCCGGTTCGGACGTACGTCACGGCGTGCTCGCGAAGCGGTCCAACAAGCCGCATTTCACGCGATACAAAGTCTAGTCGCGCAATGATGTTGTCGTTCCACTCCCCTAGCGCTTCGACTTGGGCGTCCTCGTCAGGAATGAGAATGTCCGCGATGTCCCAAAACCACTTGAGTGGCCAGTCTCGCGGATCGACCGCGTCGGGCATACCATGAGGTACGCTGGAGAGCGCCAGGTACCGCCTGAATTCATCGCTTGCGTCTCCACGTAGTGTGGTCGCGAAAAGCTCCTCTATCTGATCGGGGGCGATTCCCATCTGCTCGCGGAACTGCACAGAGTTCGTGAGCATCCGATGCAGAAGTAGTGCGCAATAGGCCTGCGTCACCGAGGCGCACTTCTCTGCATCCGCAGTCGACATCTGTTGAAGCAAGGGAACAGGAAATGTCGCCGCCTCTTGATTCACCAGCATGTCATGGAACAGTACTTGGGGAGCGATGCAGAGCCAGAACTCCAACGGGCGTTGACTCTGTGTTCCGACACCTCTCCTAATCAGCGCTCGATCGACCTCGAGAACCCTTCCGATCGACTTACACAGATCCTCAATCGCTGCACCGCTCGCAGGCCCATCTCGCGGCTGTGATTGAGCGGCGGCGTGCGCGGCGGAATCAGGTTCGGGAGACATTGCTCCTTCGCTTACAGCCTTGTCGAGCCAAGCTCTTGTCACCTCCACAAGAGCCGGACTTCCGTCTGATCGCGTGATCTGAATGTGCACTCGCTTGCCGAACAGCCGATCCCACCAGCCGACGTATGGCTTCATTTCCTGTCTCCAGATGCGGGTGGATACGGCAT
Source organism: Gemmatimonadota bacterium (assembly GCA_020161135.1). Lineage (GTDB taxonomy): Bacteria > Gemmatimonadota > Gemmatimonadetes > Gemmatimonadales > Gemmatimonadaceae > Gemmatimonas. The sequence goes on from JAIUOB010000001.1 coordinate 796,558, forward strand.
GAATCTCTGTGAAGTGCGCAGAACGCTGGCTTCTGCAGCGGGCGCTCAAATCAAATGCGAGCGCAGCGAGCTACCGAGTCGCCCGACTGCAGCAAGCATCGTTAGGCTTTGCGCGGGACAGGCGTCATATGGAGCTCGACTCCTAAGGCGCGGATCAACTTCAGGACCGTGTCGTACCGCGGCTTCGCGCCCGGCGCCAGCGCTTTGTAGAGGCTCTCGCGTCCTAGACCCGTGTCCTTCGCCAGCTGTGCCATCCCTCGCGCCTTCGCCACATCCGCGATAGCCTGGAGGAAGAGATCGGGATGTTCGCTTGCTAGCGCCACGTTCAAATACTCGGCGATGACCTCCTCGCTATCGAGGTAGTCTGCCGCATCGAATACCACAGGCTTCTTCATCGATCGGTCTCCAACTGGGTGCGCAGTGCTTTGGCCTTCTGAATGTCACGACGTTGCGTGGACTTGTCGCCGCCGCACAGCAACCAGTACGTCACGCTGCCTTGCCGCCAGTAATACACTCGATAGCCAGGACCCGTATGAATCCGAAGCTCGAACACCGCATCGCCCACGCTCGCATGATCACCGAAGTGGTCGAGCTCGGCTGCACGAAGCCGAGCAAGGATACGCGCCTTCCCAATCGGATCGCGGAGGGCCTTCAACCACGCATCAAACTCAGCGGTCCGAAGAAAAACGCTCATTTTTGAATGTATCCGTTCGGATACGACAAATCAAGGACGACCTGCCTTCGCCAGCCTAACGCTGGCTTCTGTTGCGAGCGGACCGCACGATCGTTCACCCTGCGCGGATGGTCGGTCCGCTCGGCAACAGCAAGCATCGTTAGGCCGCACCACACGGACGTTGCGTCGAAACGGCCCCTCCCGCAACGGAAAGGTGACGGTCCGCCTCCAAGTCGGACGTATGCTCGGCGCTCCCCGGTCCCGGAGCGCGCATGCCCGACGCGGCCGCGGTGGCGCGCGGCGTCTACAAGCCCCGACGTCCCCAGGCGTCGCCGCTCTTTCGCTTGGTATCGGACCATCTGCATCGCCTGCAGACGGTCTACGACGACCGCTTCGCACGCGAGTACGGCCCGTGGCGCCCCGTGGTCGCGCAGGTTGCCGACAAGTTCCTCGCCTGCGGCGTGTTGGAGCACGGCTTCGCCCGCATCCGCTGCGACGACTGTGCACACGAATACCTGCTCGCGTTCTCCTGCAAGTGCCGCTACTTCTGTCCGAGCTGCCACGCCAAGCGCCTCGCGATCTGGACGCAGTGGCTGGACACGACACTGCTCGCGCCGGTGCCGCACCGCCAAGTGGTGCTCACCATCCCCAAGCGGCTCCGCGCCTACTGTCTGTACCGGCGTCGCCTGCTCGGCGAGATCGCCCGCGTCGCTGCCCGCACCGTGACCGCCGCCATTCGCACACTGACCGGCGAGCGCGACCTCGCCGTGGGGATCGTCGCGTGCCTGCAGACGCACGGCTCCCGGGCGAACTGGCATCCGCACCTGCACCTGCTCGTCACCGACGGCGGGTTCCGGCCAGACGGGACCTTTGTGTCGTGGCCCGCCCACGACACGGCGCGCTTGACTGAGGCGTTCCGCCGCGCCGTCCTCCGGCTCTTCGTGCGCCTCGAGCTGTTTGATGAGGAGCAGGCCGCCGGCATGCTCACCTGGCCGCACTCGGGGTTCCATGTCCACACCGCCGTGTGGGTGCCCGAGGACGATCGCGCGTTCGCCACCCGACTCGCCCGGTACTGTGCGCGGAATCCGGTCGCGCTGGAGCGCTTGACGTACGACCGAGCCGCGAAGGCGGTGACGTACCGGTCGGACAAGTCCGACGGACCCACGGCGGGCACCGAGACCGTGGACCCGCTGGAGTTCCTGGCCCGGGTGCTGGTGCACATCCCCGACAAGGGCCAGGTCACCACGCGGTACTATGGCTGGTATGCCAACCGTCCGCGGGGCATGCGCCACAAGGCGGCGCCGACCGGCGCCGACGGGCCGCCGACGATCGTCCCCGCACGACCGCTGGCCCCGACCGAGGCGTCCCGCCGGTGGGCGACCCTGCTGCAGCAGATCTTCGAGGTCGACCCGCTCGTGTGTCCCAGCTGCCACGGTGCCATGCGCATCGTCGCCTGCATCACCCAGACGTCGGTGATCGACCAGATCCTCACCCACCTCCGGACCCGCGCCTCCCGTGAGGCGCACGCCGGGCCGCGGAGCCCCCCATCGACGCGGGCCCCCGCGAGCCGAGGGGCGTCACGCGCCCCACGCCCGTTCGCCGACGCGCCGCCGGTCCCCTGAGTGGGGCCCGGACGCCCCGCCACCACGCGGGGACCGTCGGCGTGGGCGGCGGTCCCACCGGCGCGACGGATTGGCCCCCGCCGGCATCGCTCCCCCCACGGGGCCCGCCGGTCCCACGGCCCTCGAGGCGCACGAACGAGTCGGCGGGCACGCCGCCACCCGCCAGTCGGTGCTCGTGCGGGCGGTGATCGCGTCGTATACTCAACCGACCCAGATCGAAATTCCTATCCCGGTCGGGCAATTTCTTCCCCGTCAATGACTCATACACCCAGAGTCCATCCGCTGCGAGTCGTGCAATGAATCGATCAAGAACGGGCTGGTCGTCGAGGTGCTCCGGCGCTGGAGAAGCCCAGCCTTCAAGCACCGTGTCCCAGGCAGCCGCAGTCGCAGTGCTTTCACTCGATTGAAGTGCAGAAAGCAATTCCGCGCGATTAGCGCTTCGTGCGCTGGTACGTGCATACGCAATGGCCCGCTCTGTGGGTGTTGTCTCTGACTTCGATTTGCCTGCGACTGATTCCAGGCTGGCCTCCCATTGCGCGGCCAAGTGCTCGTGGATTGCCTGAACAAGCGCTTCCCGCGAAGGGAAGTGGTACATCATTCCGCCCCGCGTCACGCTGGCCTCCGCCGCAACGGAATCAAAGGTGACGCCGATCAAGCCATCACGATGAATGACGCGTACAGCGGCATCCAAAATTTTGCTGCGATTGCTGGGGCGCATAGTCTTGTCTTTCTTTCAGTGTGAGCCGCCGCTGAATGCCGACGACCCCGGCCCGTGTCGCCGGAGCAAGACCGACGTCACCGATGCGCTGATGCTCAGCACGGCGGCAATGACAACGATAACAATCTCGAAACTACGATCAAACGCTTTGGAGGCGGCTGCTATGAGGGCGGCACTATCAGTGCCGCTCCGGGCCGCTATCGCGAGCGCTTGGTCCATACTGTCACGCGCATTATCGGAGACGCCCGCGGGCAAAGCCACACCAGAAGAATAAAGACCAGCCAACAAGCTGCCAAGCAGTGCAACCGCCAACAACGCACCAAACTCGTAGGAAACGCCCTCGACCGATGAGGCCATGCCGGCCCTTGAAGGGGGTGCATTGCCAACGACGGCACTGGAGGCGACTGACATCACCGAACCCAGTCCAAACCCGGTCACTATCAAGCCAGTAATGACCCATCCCAGTCCGACGTGCAATCCGAAGCTGGTCAAGAAGACGCCCACCGTACCCAAGGCCAGGCCACCACCGATGAGCACAAGCAAGCCGATCCGGTGCACAAATGCGCCACCGAGCACTACACTGGGCAGCGCTCCCAGTGCAACGGCTGACACCAACAGTCCGGCCTCCAGAGGGCTAAAGCCTGCGACAAGCTGAAAGCGCTGGGTAACGATCAGTTGTAGACCAGCAACGCCGAACAAGGCAGATGCACAGGCCAACACACCTGCCATAAGCGCTGGATTGCGAAAGATAGCGAAGTCCAGCAGCGGGTAAGTAAGACGCGCCTGGCGACGGACGAAGAGCGTGCCCGCCACAACGGTGACGGCCAGAGCCGTGCCGGCGAGTGTCCAAGAAGAAGGTGCATGCGCAACCTCTTTGATGGTGACAACCAGACCGGACAGTGCAAACATGGCTTGCACGGAAGAAATCAGATCCCACGGTTTAGAGGTATCTGGTGTCACTCGCGGGGTCACGACCAGCGCACTGATGAGCGCGGCGATGACCACCGGTACGTTGAGCAGGAAGGCCGACCCCCACCAGAAGTGATTGAGCAAAAATCCACCCACGATGGGGCCGAGTGCGCTTCCGACAATAGCCATGCACCCCCAAATGGCGAGCGCCAGATTCCGCTCGCGCTCATCCCTGAAGGTGATGAAGATCAAAGCCAGCGTGGAGGGCATCATGGCTGCCGCACCCAAAGCCAGCAATGCACGTGCGCCAATCAGCACGGATGCGTTTGGCGCGAACGCGGCTATCACGGACGCAAGGCCGAACACGCACAGCCCGCCCAAAAACATCTCCCGATGCCCGATGCGGTCACCCAGCGTTCCCGTGCTGAGCAGCATCCCGGCCATCACCAGCGGGTAGGCGTTGATGATCCACAGTGCTTGCAGGCTGCTCGCCTCCAAGTCACGCGTCAGCGTTGGCAACGCCGTGTACAAGATGGAGTTGTCCAGGGTAAGCAGAAGGAGCGCTGCTGCGACGGTCACCAGGAGGGTCCACCGTCGGTCTTTTGGGGGTGTCATAGCTTTAGCGCCAGGAGTTGTAGAGCCAGTAAGTATACATTCTAGAATGTTTACTTACTAGCCAAATTCAGCGCTATCGCAGGCCTTTAGCCGGAACTCTCTAATCTGGTGACAGTGAACTCGAATTCCTGATTGCCCCAAGATAGCAGTCACTCGCGGATGACAACTTCTGGCCCAGACTTGCCGCAGAACCGGGTGTGGTGAGTGACCGCAATCGCGGCATTGTTGAATTACAAATCGCTCCTAAGCTGACACACCATTGTTACCGATTGTCGCCAGGCCGCTCGACTTCAACCCCTCGTAACGGTGGCGGACATAAAGGTGCAACAGGTGGCTGGTTTGTACTGGATGAGTGGCCTACTTTGAACTGGAACGGGCGGCGGTATTCACTGGAATACGAAGACCAATGCCCGTAAGCCGAGTAGGCCCCCAGGCAGGTCACTGGCGCCAACCGGTCAAGCTGCCGTTTCGTCTGACATCTTGACCACGCGTAAGGGCAAGTTCGCTACTGGGCGCTCGACGTTGGCTGCTGAATGGCTGTGTACCGCGTCCCCCACTGCCTTGTAGTCTCGCCAGAACCGCTCGAGCGCGGGCCCGCCTCCGGCCATTTGAACCGCGCGGATGAGGCCGGCGTGGGCGGCCACCATATGCGTGAGTTGGTCTTCTAGCCGCTTGATTTCCTGCCGATAGCCTGCGACCTGGTCTTGCAGACTGCCGCTGGCCCCGCTACCGGCGACGATGTTGCGCACGCCGTGCTGCTGCGCTTGTGCCGCAGCGATGAGTGCGGTTCGAGCCTCGTTGCGCGTGAATGCTGAAGGGTTCTTCAACGTGCTGTGGCGCCGCGCTACCTCGCGTGCCGTGATGTCGATGTTGTCGGTGAGCAGCGTTTTGAGGATGTCGGTCAGCTCTTCGTTTTTGGGGTCTAAGAGCAGCCTCATTTGAAGATGTCCTCCTTCGGGGTGGAATGGTCGACACCGTCCGTGAAGACGGGTCGGTTCGGTTGGGCATCAAGTGCGGCCGACACGCCAGCAATCAGCCGCTCGGCATGGGCAACCTGATTCTTGCGCCCGATGGTGGTGGCCGGCTTGGAACGAGCCACGTCGCGCATCGCCACGAGTTTCGAGCGGAGGTCTTCAAGAGTCACCCGATGCTCAGTGACCCCGCTGGCCGCGAAGTGCTTGCACTGGTCGAAGCACTTGAGGTGTCGAGTGCAGGGGTTGACTGAGAAGCTGTTGGTGCAGAAACCGTACGGCGTGATGTGAAACCCGTCCGCGTTGGCCGCTAGGTAGATGAAGGCTGCTTCGTCACCGCTCTCTTGCTGGATGCGCTTGAACGACTGCCCCAAGTGGCTTTGCAGCGCCATGCCACCGACGACCATCTTGCCCACCAGTTCCTTGGCGCTCCCCGCGGGAAGGACCTTGGACGCTGCAGGGGGCAGCTTTACGAAGCTCAACTTCTCCGCGAGGTTGCGATGGTCGTACTCGTAGCTCTGAGCGACGGTCTGTCGACCGAACTGGTGCGTAATGACGGTGTCAGGCACGTTCTTGCGGAACATCTCTGTATTCATGAGATGCCGAAGGCTGTGCGGCTTGACAGACATCACCTTCGACTCAGGCGACCGCCCGTACGTGTTGAACATTGAACGGCCCGCATGACGCCCTAGCGCGATGAGCATCCCCGGGTACAGCATCGGCTTGATTTCCATGACCTCCTGCAAGGGAAGCTGGAGCGGGTAAGTTTGCCCCTGTGTGCTCCGTCCCAGGCTCAGAAACAGGCGGTCGCTGGTCCACACCGACCTTCCGGAGGAGGTGCGAAACATCCGGCAATCCGAGTCAGGATATTGGCTGGGGTTCTGCTGTTGCAAGCGAAGCAGCTCTCGGATGGGGCCGACAAGCTCTACCATCTCGGCGACAGTTGAGACCACAATCGTTTCGAACATCGCAGGCACATGCTGGTAGGCCTCGACAAGCACATTTGGGGCGCCGTCGATATGCTTCTCGGCGTAATAGTGCAGTCGCAAGGAGCGTGAAACGCCACCCACCGTTCCGGCCGGGCGTCCAGTGACCACGTCGATATGCTCATCCCAAACCAAGCAGTCGGCGGGTATCGTCAGCACCTCCTCGATTCGCAGGCCCGTGAACAGAGCCAGTTTCACGACACCGAAGCGAACAGCGTCCATGTAGGTCTGGGGCTTCTCCTGGAAGACAATTCGCGTCAGTTCAAGAAGTGCGGGAAGGTCAGGCAGCTTCTCTGCGTGCTGACGCTCTTGCAGCGAGGCGAGTAACGCTGGCGACTCCTTCCTGTTGAGGTCCGGGCGGACTGGACAATGAATGGAGATGAGGTTCTCGTCGATGTACCTTGCGACCGTCGAGAAGTCGCGAGCCGGCTTGTCGGACCATTTCTTGAGGCTCAAGACGGCGTCAAAGTGTTCGCGAGACAGTTCCCATGGCGGGCAGCGGACCAGCGAGAAGATGCGGCGAGCAGCTCTGGCGATTTGCTGCGTGTCGCCGGTCGAGCGGCCGCTGCTGCAGTGCTCGACGATGAGAGCTTTGATAAAGTCCTGCGCGTCTCCGTCGAACACTGCGTCTTCCGGCAACAGGCTGGGGTGCCATCCAGATGCGGCCGCTACAGCGGTCAGGTCGCGCGAGACCGCAAACCCACAACTTCCCGGCACGTGGAGGTCGTGGCTCTTGTTCAACTTGCGCAGGTCCCAGTCCGTGTTCGACGCGGCGGCGCCGTTATTGTCGAGTTCGATGTGCCAATCAAGTCCGCACGATGAAGCGATTCGACGCATCCGGTCGATGAAGCTCAGATAGGCCTGCGGCGGTGGCACCCGTTGCGGCGAGAGAACGTGGATGGTCATTCGTCGTTCTTGGGTAGGTCGTCAATCAGAGTAAGGGCCTGCTGCGCCCCCGCCAGCGCGCGCGTGAGCTGCCGGTAGGCCGGCGTCTCATCGGAGATTCCTTGCTTCAGATACAGGCGGACTTGGTCGCGCATCCCTTCAATGGCCTCGACGTGGGCCCCGTGGTCTAAGGACGGCATGAACTTCGGACAGCCATAGCAAGACGTCACCGGGTTGTAGGCGCAGCTACTTTGGCCTGTCTTGCACAGTCCCACGCCGGCAACCAATCGATGCCCCACCACAGCGCCAATCTGCTGGTCCTCAGGAGCCTGCAGGACATCGCTGACTGAGACGAAGCTGCCGGTCGATATGTCCAACAGGCTGTTGTAGAGTTTCGATGCACCGAGCGCCGTATTGATGAGCTCGGCTTGCTTGAAGCTCGCCCGTATGTAGTGCGATGCGGCCTCTGCGCTCTTGTGGCCGAGGAATCCTTGGATGCTGGCTCTGTCATGCCCCGCATCGGCGAGCGTTTGCGCCCCGGTGTGACGAAGCGAGCGCGCCGTGCTGTCCAGTTGCACTGAGAACCGCTTGCAGAGAACCTCTGCCCTGTCCCAGAAGGTAACCGGGCCGGTAGCGCTGAATAGCCGCTGCCGCCCGTGGGCAAGCGCCGTCGCGTGCAGCCTCGCTACGAGCGGAACCCACTCTGGTTTGACTTGGCGCAACAGCTCGAACTCGTTGCCTGGTGTTTGCTTGGCCGCGTGGAAGGAGAGCACGCAAGCAAGGTCGTCGCTTACATCGCGGAAGCAGCATTGGCATCGGCAATGTCGAGCGCACCGAAGCGCGCGACACAGTCGCGCACTGCCGCGTCCACGTCGCTCGCGTTCGTGACATCAGAGAGCGACCACGCGCATTGCGTCGCGGCGTTGGCCTCGCGGACCAGCGCCTCAGTCGCACGCAGCGCGTCCTGGTCGCGCGCCGTGAGATAGATCGCGCGCGCGCCGGAAGCCGCAAACGCGATCGCGGTGGCTTGCCCGATTCCACGCGAGGCGCCGGCGATGAACACCACCTTGCCTGCGGCGCTTCCAGCGAGTGCAGACCGCGGGTCAATCGCAGGATACACATCGTGACGAACCGTCAGGTCGAGAAACTGCGTCTGGATCGATGACATGGGACACTCCCTCGGGTGATTGGCGACGTACGGAGAAGTCTCTCAGCGTCCGGGAGGTCCTGCCTGCCACATTGTGTGCAATATCTGCCTAATCCTCCAAATGTGGGTGGACAAGGCGCTCAACTCCGGGAGAGATTTTTGCATCTCGCGCCACGGAGGGTGATCTCATGACTATCGAGCGACTGATCGACGCGAGCGCACGCTTGCGTGCGACGCACCACGCGAGCGTACCAGGCCTGACGCTGCTCCGGCGCGAGGCGGTGAGCGCGCTGGAAGCCGTCGTCTACGAGCCGGTCATCTGCGTAATCCTGCAAGGTCGCAAGGTCACGTCGGTCGGCGCGCAGAGTGTTCACCTCGGACCGGGCGACGCCTTGCTGGTCAGCCACGACCTGCCCGTCCAGTCGCGGATCACCCGGGCCAGCCCGCGAGAGCCCTATCTCGCGCTTGTCCTCACGCTGGATCTGGAGCTGGTGTGAAGCCTGCACGGCCTGCTCGCCGACGCGCCCTTGAAGGTGGCCGCGGCCCGCCCGCTTGCGGCTGGCAGGGCCGAGGAGGCATGGCTCCAGCCCCTCGGGCGCTATCTCGACCTGATGGACCGCCCGCTCGACGCGCGAGTTCTCGGACCATCGATCCTCCGCGAGATCCACTATCGTCTGCTGCTTTCCGCGCTGGGAGGAATGTTGCGACGCCTGCTCGTCCTCGACAGCAACGCAAGCCGGATTGCACGGGCCATACATCGGCTCCGCCGCGAGTTCGGGACGCCGCTCAGCATGTCCTCGCTCGCGCGGAGCGCCGGGATGAGTGCGTCGTCATTTCATCAACACTTCAAGGCCGTCACCGGCACGACGCCACTGCAGTACCAGAAGGATCTTCGGCTTATCGAGGCCCATGCGCTGCTCGCCGTGCGCGGACGGTCCGTCTCCGAGACCGCCTACGCCGTCGGGTACCAGAGCCCGACCCACTTCAGCCGCGACTACCGCCGGAAGTTCGGCAAGTCTCCGCGGCAGGACGCGAGCCGTATGGACGCCGAGACGCGCATCTCCGGTTGATCGCCGGGCGTCGATCGGGAGAAGAATCCCGTCATGCCATTTCGATTGATTGTCGCGGTCGCGCGAACGCTGGCTTCTGCAGCGGGTGATCACATCATCGCGCGCGCGAGTCGAGCGGATGTTCGACGGATAGTCGACCCGCTCCGATTGAAATTCCTATCTCGCCGAGGCGACGCTGCCCCGACCGACCGCAGCGATCCGCATCGCTCTTCCGCGCCAGGTTCGTCGGTGTCCTCGCACTCGGCGATCGGGCGGTATATTCGTCCGACGTCGACCGTATACCGACCCCGAGCCGTGCCCCGATGACCGACACCACCCCACGTCCGATCAACGGCTTGAGTGACCGCTATGCGATCGAGCGCGAACTCGGGCGCGGCGGTATGGGCACCGTCTATCTCGCGCGTGAGCGGCGGCTCGATCGCTTCGTCGCGCTGAAGGTGCTACCGCCGGAGTTCGCGGCGGTGCCGGACCTGCGCGAACGGTTCCTGCGAGAGACACGGCTCGCCGCGGGATTCTCCCACCCGAACATCGTGCCGGTGTTCGCCGTGGAGGAATCAGACGAGGCACTCGCGTTCGCGATGGGATTCGTCGAAGGAGAATCGCTGGGCGCGCGCGTCGCCCGCGACGGCCCACTCTCCCGACGCGATGCGGTCCGTTTGCTACAGGACGTCGGCTACGCGCTCGCCTACGCCCACGGCCGTGGTGTGGTGCATCGCGACATCAAGCCCGACAACATCATGATCGAGCGCGCGACGGGCCGCGCCTTGGTCATGGACTTCGGCATCGCGCGCGCAATCGCCCCGGTGGGCGAGTCGGCCGGGCTCACGCGCGTCGGCGAGGTGGTCGGTACGCCGGAGTACATGAGTCCGGAGCAAGCCTCGGGCGATGCTGTGGATGGACGCTCCGATCTGTACTCTCTCGGCCTCGTCGCCTGGTTCGCGACCACCGGGCGTACGGCAATGTCGGGCGACAGCACGCAGCGCATTCTCGTACGGCAGCTCACTGAGGTCGTTCCTCCCGTTACGGCGCTCCGCAGCGATCTGCCGAAGGCGCTCAGCGATGTGATCGATATGTGCTGCGCCAAGGAACCATCAGCGCGCTTCCAGTCGGCGGAGGCGTTGGTGGAAGCGTTGGATGCCACGCAGCTCGCGACGCCGGAGCTTCCGGTGGCGCTGCGCTTGCTTGCCCCAGAGCTCACCACGGCCGCCACTCGCGCGGTCGTGGCGATCGCCCTGCTCTTCATCGGCGTGGGCATGGTGGTCAGCAACGGCAACGGGAATGTGCTGGCGATCGGCGTCATCGTCTTCGCGATGTTCTGGGTGGGGCTTGTGAACGCGCTCCGCGAAGTCGGTCGGTTGCGCGGCATGGGTTTTGATGTTGTCGAGATCCAGCGGCTGCTCGCGCTCACGTTGACCGAGCGTGACGAGGAGCGGGCGCGCCGCGCGACGGACGTGGTGCTGGTCAAGCGCCGCACGAAGCGCGTCTGGATCTCCGTGGGCCTCGCCGTCTGGCTCGCCAGTCGCATCGTGACCATCCGCTTCGGCGGCGGATCATCCGTCCGAGGCCAGATCACCGGTGCGGTGCAGACGGTCACGTTCTTCGCGTCGCTACTCGGGCTCGCCGCGGCCATCAGCGTGCTTGTGTCCAGTCCATTTCGGCGCACGGTTGCCGAGCGGTTGTTCAGTCTGTTCTGGCTCGGACGTGTGGGGCGCGCAGTGCTTTCGATTCCTGGACGGCGCGCATCAGGCGGGGCTGACGAGCCGGGCGCGCGGCGTCAGATGAGCGATGCGCCGGGCGCGCCGGACGCTGTGGCATCGCTGGCCAGTGAGGTGGCCGCGTTGCGCGAACGGGTGGACACGTTAGAGCGGCGGTAGCGGCTCGCTTCTCGACAGCAGAGCCCTCAGGCCAATGGCGTCGAGGCAGGCGACGTAGGCGACGTAGGCGCGCTTGTTGCGGGGAGCGTTCCCGCGTCGACAAACGGTGGTATGATCGGCTGGTTGAACAGTCGGGGCATCGACAACACAACTGTCCGGCTCCATGGGTGACCGTCCTCCCTACATGCACGGTTGGGTTATGCTGCCCCTTGACGCTCGTGCGTCTCTTGTACAGCTTTCCTGTACAACTACTCGGATTTTATGGCGACCAAGACCAGCTACAGTCACGCTCGCGAAAACCTCGCCTCTCTGTGGGATGAAGTCGAGAATTCGCGCGAGGCTGCCGTCATTCAACGGCGCGGCCATGAAGACATGGCCCTCGTACCGGCCGATGAACTCGCGAGCCTTCGCGAGACCGCGTACCTCCTCCGGTCGCCCGAAAACGCGGTGCGCCTGCTCGCCGCCCTCACGCGTGCCCGTCGCGGCCGGAAGAAGGCGACCGACTTGTCGACGCTCCGCCGAGAGCTGGGCGTCACCCCCTGAGCATGCCCACCAAGCGCGCACGGCACGCGGTCATTCAGGTCGAGTGTCTCGAGGATCTGCGCTATTGGGTAGACACCAACCGGAAGACCGCGCTGCGGGTGCTGGACCTGATGGAGGCGGCGCTCCGCGATCCAACAGGCGGCATCGGGAAGCCTGAACACCTCAAGTATTTCGGCGGCAACGTGTGGTCGCGGCGCATCAACGAAGCCGATCGCCTAGTGTACGAAATCTTCACCGATCGGATCGAGTTCCTGCAGGCGCGCTATCACTACGGCTGACGCGCGTGACGGCGTAACGCCGATTCTCTTGCAGGGAGAACTTGCAACGCCGGTCTTATTCGGCAATCTCCTGCAAGATAAGCGTCCCGCACGGCGGCGCCGAACGTCACCGCAAGCCCTTGCACGGCAACCGCTTGCAGCGTTCGCCCCGGCGCGGCGCCCGCCGTCTTATCCAGCACGCCCCGCAAGAGAAGACGTCACGGCCCAGAGAGACGCCCGCCTGACCCTCCCCCATGGTCGAGGGGGCTCCGCACGCCGCGCCCGCCGCGGTTCAGCACGTGCGTGTAGATCATTGTCGTCGACACGTCCTTGTGCCCCAGCAGCTCCTGTACGGTACGAATGTCGTAGCCGTCCTCCAGCAGGTGCGTCGCGAAGCAGTGCCGGAACGTGTGACAGGTGATGCGCTGCGCGAGGCCGCTCCGTGCACCCGCGGCCGACACCGCGCGCTGCACCACACTCGGATCGATATGGTGCGTTTCGCGGCGCCCACGCTCCTGGCTCCAGTACTCGCGCGCGGCGGGAAACACCCAGCACCACGGCCACCGCCGTGTCCCCAGCGGACTCTTCCGTGCCATCGCGTGTGGCAGCAGCACGTAGCCGCCGCCACGCGCCCCCCGCTTGAGCATCTCCGAGCGCGTACGGCGCAGATGCGCCTCGATCGGCCCCACCAGCGTCGCCGGCAACATCGTCACACGGTCGCGCCCTCCCTTCCCCTCGCGCACCCGCAGCTCGCGCCGCCCGAGATCGACATCCTTCACCCGCAACTGGCAACACTCCTGCACCCGCAGCCCCGCTCCGTACAGCAGCGACGCCATGAGCCGCGGCACGCCGTCCATGACCGCCAGCACCCGCTGCACGGCCTCCCGCGACACGACGTTGGGCAGGCGGTGCGGACGCTTGGCCGGTGCCACGCCGTCCACGGGCGGCAACGGCGCACCGAGCACATCGCGATACAGGAACTGCAACGCCGCCAACGCCTGGTTCTGCGTGGACACCGCCACCTGCCGCTCGCGCGCGAGGTACGTCAGGTAGGCGCGCACCGCCGCCGCATCCAGCTCGCGCGGATGCCGCAGGCCGTGGAAGCGCACATAGTCACGCACCCAACGCGCGTACGCATCGGCCGTGCGCGGGCTGTAGCGCCGCACGGCCGCACAATCACGCAATCGATGCAGCAGACGCGGCGCGGGCATCCGGCAGCATACCGCCGCCGACGCCCGCGCCCGTCATCAATGACACGCCGCGGCGCGCATTTCCCTGCACCCGCCTCGGTCGACCACCGCGCCCGCAACCCCTACCGCGCGGCGGGCGTCAGCGGCAGGGCGGGACGCAGCGGCGCACGCAGCAGCGACCAGGACGACGTCGTCTCGTCCGACGCCGACTCGGCCGTGACCGGCTCTTGGGCCTCCCGACGCTGCTGCATCCTGCTCCCCAGCCAGGTGGCCCCGACACCCATTGCAGACGCCAGCAGGATCGCGAAGTGCGTCGGCGCACCCTGCACCGCCGAAATCCCGTACGCGAGATGCATCACGTACTCCGCCACCTGCGCCACCGCGGCGGTCCCCAGCACATACGTGAGCGGCCGCGCACGCAGCCGCAGCGCCACGAACACGCTCACGATGGTCGCCGTGAGCGTGAGCCCCTGGCTCACCTGCCACGTGTCGGACAGGCCGCTCGCGGCGACATCGAATACGCTGAGCAGCGCCCAGAAGCTCACGCCGGCCGCGAGATTCGCGAGCACCTGCTCGGACAGGGACTGCTTCGGCGTCGTTCCGCGCAGCCGATCGAGCCAACGCCCCACGGTCGATCGCGGCGTGGAAGGCGCCGCCTTGCGCGTCTCGGCCAACGCCGCGTCCAGCACGTCGTCGGCGATGCCCAGCTCGCGCGACACCTCCCGAAGCCGCTCCACCGTGGTGCCGGAGCGCTGCAGCACGTCGAGCTCGACCGCCCGCGCGAGGACACGATGGGCCAGCTCCTCCGAGAGGATCGTCGGCCGGTTGGAATGGTCAGTCACCACGCCTCCTGGAAATCGTCGGAATCCCGCGCGACCAGTCCACTCGCACCCGCACGCGCCCGCGTTCTACGACCGCCGCTGCCCCGCCATCTCCGCCATCGCCGGCTCCGCCGCCGCGCCGGCCTTGAGCGCCGCGCCCGCATCGGGCCGCGGCGCCATCAGTTGCGTCACGAACCGCTGCCCCTCGCTGATACGCTCGATCTCCACCGCCATCGCGTCGATCGCCTGCTCCATCCGCTCGAGACGCGCCGCACTCTCCAGCACCTGCGGCGCCGGCTTGGCCACGCTCGCCCGCTTGAACAGCAGCCGCGCCACCGCGATCGCCAGCGGCATCAGCACGGTCACCGTCCCCACGATCGTGATGCCGGTGAGCTGCCCGCTGCTGAACGGCCCGTAGCGCGGCTCCGCCGACTCGGCCGCCGCCAGCTCGAGCGGCGCACGCGCCAGCTCCCGGCCGTTCGCCGCGATCTCGGTCTCGAGCTGCACGATGCGCGCATCGAGCACCGTGAGCCGCGACTCGATCCCCTCGCGCGCCACACCGCCGGGACTCGACCGCAACTGCCGCACCATCTCGTCACGCCGGCGCTGCGCCGACGTGAGCTGGTTGCTGAGCTCCGACCGCTTGGCCCGCAGCGCCGACACATCGGCCGACGTGAGCGGACGCGTGTCGATCTGCACCCCAGCACCGGTCTGAATGCCGGTCACCGTCGGCGGCGAGGGGGGTGATACGGCCGACGGCGGCGATGCGGGCGCGGGAGGTTGTGACATGGGCGACTCGCTAACTTTGGGAAGACGCATGCTGCAACCTACGTTCGGCCCGGGATCGCGGTTACACCCCCCGGCCACTCCCGGTTCTCCCGGCACCCCCGGCGCATGACGACCTCCGCTCTCCCGACGCCCCTGGCCTCGCTCGACGCGCTCACCCCGCAGCTCGTCGACTGGCGGCGCCACCTGCACCGCCACCCGGAGCTCTCGTTCCACGAGGTCGAGACCTCGCGCTACATCCGCGAGGTGCTCGCCGGCATCCCGGGCATCACCGTCTCGAGCCCCACACCCACGAGCGTCCTGGGCGTCCTGCACGGCGCCCGGCCGGGCCCCACCATCGGCGTCCGCGCCGACATCGACGCCCTCCCGATCGTCGAGGAGACGGAGCTCCCCTTCCGCTCCACCCGCGACGGCGTCATGCACGCCTGCGGCCACGACGGCCACACCGCCATCCTGCTGGGCCTCGCCACCCGCCTGGCCGCCCGCGCCGACACGCTCGCCGGCACGGTCCGCTTCTTCTTCCAGCACGCCGAAGAGCTCGCCCCGGGCGGCGGTGAGGCCATGGTGCAGGCCGGCGTCATGGACGGCGTCGACCAGGTCATCGGCCTCCACCTCTGGGCCACCCTCCCGGTGGGGCAGATCGCGCTCATTCCGGGGCCGGCCATGGCCTCGCCCGACAACTTCCACTGCCAGGTCATCGGCGCCGGCGGCCACGCCGCCATGCCACACGCCTGCACCGACCCGATCGCCATCGCCGCGCAGGTGGTCACCGCCTGGCAGCAGATCGTGTCACGCACGGTCGACCCGCTCGACCCGGCCGTCGTCTCGGTCACGCAGTTCATCGCCGGCACGGCCTTCAACGTCATCCCGAACGCAGCCTACCTGGCCGGCACGGTGCGCACCTTCGACCCGGTGCTGCGCGAGAGCATCCCGCAGCGCATGGAGAAGATCCTCGCCGGCCTCTGCGAAGGGTTCGGCGCGACGTACACCTGGCACTTCGAGCGCGGCTACCGCGCCGTGGTGAACGATCCCGCCCTCACCGCGCGTCTCACCGACGTTGTGCGCCGCACCTTCGGCGACGCCACACTCGCCGACATGCGCCCCTCGATGGGTGGCGAGGACTTCTCGGCCTACCAGCAGCGGGCGCCCGGCGTGTACGCCTTCGTGGGCGCCGGCAATGCGGCGCGCGGTATCGCCTACCCGCATCACCATCCGCGCTTCGACATCGACGAGGACGCCATGCCGATCGGCCTGCGCTATCTCGAGGCCGCCGTACTCGACCTGCTCGGCGTGGCCTGACGCGGTCGCGCCTGGCGCGATCGCGCCCGACGCGCCTGGCGCGTTACCCGACCGCGCGCGGAATGCCGGTCGTGTCGGCGAGCACCTCGGCCACGCACACGCGATGGCCGTCGGGGTCCTCGAGCTCGAACTCCACTTGGCCGTACGGCATGAGCTCGGGGCCGCGCACGAGCGGCGTGGTGCGACGCGCCGCATCGAGCAGCGCCACCAGCTGACCACCGCTGATGCGCACGTACACATCCCAGTCGTACCGACGCGGGTCGCGCACGATGGGCACCGTGGCCCGGCGCAACATCAGCTCGGTGGCGTCACGGCGCAGGATGCAGAATTCGAACGGGGGCTCGGCCGGAAACGGGTCGGCGGCAAAGCCCAGGTGGTCGCGATACCAGGCAATGCTGCGCGCGACATCGGCGACACGCAGCACGGGTACGATCGATTCGAAGCGTAGCATGCGGAATCAACGCGCCGTGCACGTGGGGAGTGCCCGCCGAGGGGTAATGCGCATCAGCGTGGGGGAGAAGCCCCCGCGGGCGGCAGCCACCGCAGCAGGAACTCCCGCACGTTTCCGCCCATCACCCGCGCCACATCGTCGGGCGCCATGCCACCCGCCTGCAGCGCGTCGGTGAGGGCCAGCACGCCGCGCGTGTCCCACGGCGTCTGGGTGGCCCCGTCGAAGTCACTGCCCAGGGCGACATGCTCGGCCCCCACCACCGACACCGCGTGCCGGATGGCCCGCACGATGTTCTCGAGGGTGGGCGCACACACCGCACCGTCCCAGTAGCCGACACCGATCAGGCCACCGTTGGCAGCAATGGCCCGCAACTGCTCGTCGGTGAGGTTGCGCGGCCCCGCGCACGTTGCCGCCACGCCGGTGTGCGACACCACCACCGGCCGCGTCGCGATGGCCAGCACCTCGGTCACGAGCTGCGGCGACGCGTGCGCCACGTCGACGATGATGCCCAGCGCTTCCATGCGTGCGATGACCTGGTGCCCCAGCGGCGTGAGCCCGCCGTGCGTGACCCCATGCGCGCTGCCGCCCACTTCGTTGTCGAAGAAGTGCGTGAGCCCCATCATGCGAAAGCCGGCCGCGAACAGCGTGTCGACGTGTGACAGTTTCCCGTCGAGCGCGTGCAACCCCTCGATGGCCAGCAGCGCCCCCACCTGCGCCGGATCCCCACCACGCCGCGCCACGAACGCCGCCATGGAGTCGCGCGAGGTGATCACCGTGAGTGCACCGCCACTGCGCAGCGCCGCATCGTGCAGCCGCCCGGCCTGGTATTGCGCACGCGCCGTCAGGCTCGTCTGCGCCGCACTCGGCCACCGCTGCGCGAGCGCCAGCAGGCGGATGTTGTCGGTGGCGCCGGTGTTGTGGTCGTAGTTCATGCCGCGTGGCGTCTTGGTGACCACGCTGAACACCTGCAGCGCGACATGCGCCTCCTGCAACCGCGGCACGTCCACATGGCCGTGCGACGCCTTGGCCAGCGGGTCGCGCCCCCACAACAGCTGGTCGGCGTGCAGGTCGGCCACGAACAGCCGGTTGTGCAGCGCCCGCCCCGGGGCACTCACGGTGGGAATGGTGTCACTCACCACGGTGTTCATGCGCCGGTCGACGATGGTGGGCACGATGGTGAAGAACGCCACCGTGCCCACCACGCCCGCGACCGCGCCTACCACCGCGACGCGACGCCACAGTCCGCTGCGCGCCATCGGTCAGCCTCCCGTGCTGCGGAACACGCCGCACCGGTCGATGCGGTCACGCGATTCCGGGTCCACCGTGTCCGGCAACGCCAACCGATCGACGCGCATGGTATCGGTCGCACTGCGCGCCTCGGCGTAGGCAGCCGTGCACAGCGTGCGCAGCTTCGCGATGCGATCGAGGCGCGCCACCCCGGCATCGGCCGCGCGGCTGAACCACCACCACGAGGCCACCGCAATGGTCACCGCGCCCGCCACCGTGAGCAGCGCGGCCACAGGCGGACGTGCACCGCTGGCGCCGCTGCCACCATTCGACGTCGTGCTCACGGCCCTTCCAGCGTACGCAGGTAGCGCGGCGCCACGCGCGCCTTCGCGCGCTGCTCGAACGCGTGCCCCAGCGCGAGCAGCCGCGCCTCGGTGTACGCCGTGCCGATGAACGAGAGCCCCACCGGGAGCCCCTGCACCTGCCCCATGGGCACGGTGAGGTTGGGGTAGCCCGCGACGGCGGCCACCGCACTGTTGCCACCGGTGTAGCGATCGCCGTGTACATGATCGATGGGCCACGCGGGCCCGTTGCTGGGCGCCACCAGCGCATCGAGGCGGTGCTGCGCGAACAGCGCATCGAGCCCCTGCTCACGCGCGAAGCGTCGGCACGCCGCCAGCGCGTCGCGATACGCTGCATCGGTGAGCGGCCCCTTGGCCTCCGCCTGCTCGAACAGCTCCTGCGCGAAGAAGGGCATCTCGCGCGCGGCGTTCTGCGCGTTGAAGGCGATGAGCTCGCGCAGCGTGCGGAACTTCGCCGTGCGCCCGCGCGACGCGAGGTACTTCTCGATGCCGTCCTTGAACTCGTACAGCAACACCGTCAACTCGGCCTCGTCGGTGCGCCCCACGGTGGGCACGTTGCACGGGTCGATGACGGTCGCGCCCGCGGCGCGCAGCACGTCGAGCGCGCGGTCGAACAGCGCGTCCACGCGCGGGTCGAAGCCCGCCTGCGTGCGCCCCACACCGATGCGCGCCCCCTCGAGCGTCGCGCTCCGCAACGCCGCCACGTAGTCGGGCACGGTGGCCGGCGCACTCGCGGTGGCCGCGTCGTTCGCATCACGCCCCGCGATGGCCTGCAGCAGCAGCGCCGCATCGGCCACGGTGCGCGTCATGGGCCCGGCTGTGTCCTGGCTGGCCGAGATGGGAATGATGCCGCTGCGACTCACGAGCCCCACGGTGGGCTTGAGCCCCACGAGGCCGCAGATGCCACTCGGGCAGATGATCGAGCCGTCGGTTTCGGTGCCGATGCCCACCGCCGCGAGGCTTGCCGCGATGGCCGCGCCGGTGCCCGAACTCGAGCCGCACGGGTCGCGGTCGAGCACGTACGGATTGCGCGTCTGCCCGCCGCGCGCGCTCCAGCCACTCGTCGAGCGCGTCGAGCGGAAGTTGGCCCACTCGCTCAGGTTGGTCTTGCCGAGCAGCACCGCGCCCGCCTCGCGCAGCTTTTGCACCACGAACGCATCGCGCGGCGCCGGCATGCCCACCAGCGCGAGCGAGCCCGCCGTGGTCTGCATGCGATCGGCCGTGTCGAGGTTGTCCTTGACCAGAACCGGCAGTCCGTGCAGCGGACCGCGCACGATGCCGCGCGCGCGCTCGGCGTCCCGTTCGGCCGCAATGGCCAGCGCATCGGGATTCACCTCGATCACGCTGCGCAGCGTGGGTCCCGCCGCGTCGATCTGCGCGATGCGCGTGAGGTACGCCTGCGTGAGCTGCCGCGAGGTGATGGTGCGCGCACGCAACTGGTCGGCCAGCGTGACGGCCGACAGCTCCACCGGGGAGAACGCCCGCGGCTGCGCGGCGAGCTCGCGGATGCCGCGCGTGCCGAGGGCGAGGGTGGCGGCTGATGCAGTGAGGAAGTCGCGGCGGTCCATTGAGCGTTGTGGGTCGTGCGTTGTGAGTCGTGCGTTGTGCGTTGTGCGTTGTGGGTCGTGGGGTGAGCGCGGAGACAGCGTTCCTCCCCCCCTTCCTCCTCCAACCTTCCCCCTTCTCCCTGATCCTCCCTACACAGCCCGCAACGCACGCTCCAGGTCCGCCAGCAGATCCCCCGCATCCTCCAGCCCCACACTCATCCGCACGAAGCCGTCGGACACCACGTCGCCGCCCCAGCGGGCTCGCCGTTCAGCACTGGTGTGCACGCCGCCGAAGCTCGTCGCCTCGTACACGAGCGCACTGGCCGCGAAGAAGCGGGTCACCGCGTCGGCGCTCGGCAACTCGAAGCTCAGCACGCCGCCGAAGCCGCGCATCTGCGTGCGGGCGATGGCGTGCGACGGGTCCCCCGCGAGCCCCGGATAACGCACACCCGTCACCGCGGGGTGCGCAGCCAGATACTCGGCCACCCGCTGCGCACTCGCACACTGTTGCGCGAGCCGCACGTGCAGCGTGGCCAGCGAGCGGTGCGCGAGCCACGCTTCCATGGGGCCCGGAATCACACCCATGCGCGTGCGCCACGTGCGCAGCGTCTCCATGTGCGCCGCGTCGCGCATCGCGACATGCCCCAGCAACAGGTCGGCGTGCCCCGTCATGGCCTTGGTGTCGCTCACCACGCAGAAGTCGGCGCCCAGGGCCAGCGGTTGCTGCAGCAGCGGCGTCGCGGTCGTGTTGTCCACCGCGACCCGCGCACCCATGGCGTGCGCCTGCGCGCTCAGCGCGGCGATGTCGCACACATCGAGTTGCGGGTTGGTGGGCGTCTCGAGCCACAGCAGCGACACATCGTGTGCGCGCTCGGCATGCAGCGCCTCGGCCAGTGCCGTGCCGGCGGTGGGCGCCTGCACCACACGAATGTTCTGGCTCGCGAACCACGCCCCGGCAAAGGGCTGCGTCGCGACCACGCGCGTCGTGTAGTATGACTCGGCCGGCATCACCACCGTGCTGCCGGGGCGCGCCATGGTCGCGAGCACCGCCGTGGTGGCGGCCATGCCGCTCGGAAACAGGAGGCACGGCCCGCCTTCGAGTTCGGCGAGTGCGCGCTCGTACGCGGCCCACGTGGGATTGTCGAAGCGGCCGTAGGTGAACGGCGACTGCGTCGGGTCGCCCGGCGCGTGATACGGCGCGGCGAACACCGGTCCGCCCAGGTACGGCGTGCCCGGCGTGGCGTCGGGGAGCCCCGCGCGCACGACGCGCGTGGCCGGCTGCAGGTCGCTGCGCGGCGACGTCACGGTGTGCGGGCGCGCGGGTCGTCGTCAGGCAGCGGCGTCGCCTCGTCGATGAGCATCACGGGGATGTCATCCTCGACGGCATACACCAGGCGACACGCCGGGCACGCGAGTGACTCCGCGGGGGCCGCCTGATAGGCGAGCGGCCCCTTGCACTGCGGACAGACGAGAATCGCGAGCAGCTCGGGAGCGAGGCTCATGCGGACAGTCTCAGGCGAAGACGAGGACGAAGACGAAGGTCAGGACGGGCGATGATACTGCGGCGCGTCGCTGGTGAACGCGAGCTTGGGCCCGCCAAGCAGTTCGACACAGTAGGGCACGGCGGGCCAGATGGCGCGCAGGCACTCCTCGATGGCGGCGGGCTTGCCCGGCAGGTTCACGATGAGCGAGCGGCCGCGCGAGCCGGCGAGCTGTCGCGAGAGGATCGCGGTGGGCACCGTGCGCACCGACACCGCCCGCATCTGCTCACCGAAGCCGGGCAGCACACGATCGCACACCGCCACCGTGGCCTCGGGTGTCACATCGCGTGGCGCCGGTCCCGTGCCGCCGGTGGTCACGATGAGCGGGCACTGCACGTCGTCGGCCAGTTCGCGCAGCGCCGCCTCGATGGCAGGCTGTTCGTCGGGCACCAAGCGGTACGCCTCGTGCCACGGCACCGCGAGCCACCGCGTGAGCACCTCGCGAATGGCCGGCCCCGACTTGTCCTCGTACACGCCCGACGACGCGCGGTCGGAGATGGTGACGATGCCGAACGGAATGGACATGGGTGCAAGCTAGCGCGTCAGGCCGGCGGCCGTCGCCCCGCCCGCACGGTGAGCGGCCAGCGAATGTCGATGGCGCGGTCGTCCGGAAGCAGCGCGCGCAGCGCCTCACCCACCGGCGCCAGCGGATCGGTCCCGGTGGCCGCTCGGCAGCGCGACACCGCCGACCACGTGCCCAGGTAGCCCATCAGTTGCGCGTACGTCCAGGAGGCGGTCATCGCGAACGACGGCAGCGTGAGACGCTCGTACGGAAAGGGGAGCGTCGCGTATCCCGCATCCACATGCGCACGCTCGGGGGGCCACCACACCCCCATCTCCGCGTCGAAGGCGGTCACCACGGCGCCCACGCGTGTGTCATCGGGCGTCTCGAGCAGCCCATACGACCACTCCGCCAGCACCCCGCCGGGCACGAGCACGCGGTGCACCTCGGCGTGGAACGCCCCGACATCGAACCAGTGGAGCGCCTGCGCGACCGTCACCAGCGACACGCTGTGCGCGGCCAGGCCGCTCACGTCGCTCGGCGCGGCAACGTAATGCACCCGCGGGTGCGGTGTGGCCGAGGCGACCTGCGCCGCACTGACATCGGTAGCGTGCACCTGCGTCATGTGTGCCGCGAGCGCGACCGAAGCCTGCCCCGAGCCGCAACCGACGTCCCAGGCAAGGTTGCGCGACGGCGCCAGCGCCGCGAGGGTCGCGAACAGCGCCTCGGGATAGGTGGGGCGCCACTGGGCGTACGCCGGCGCGACGACGGAGAAGTGATCGCCGCGGGCGGCGCCGGGTGCGCCCCCACCACTCACCGCGGCGTCATCCCCGCACACGTCGCGGCCCCCGCCGCGTCGGGCGTGCCGTACTGGCTGCGCACGAGCTGCACCGGCTGCCCCGCGCGCGCCGGCGTGAGCACGAACAGCGTCGCGTAGCTGGCGTCGCAGATGTCGGGGAGCTTGGGGCCACCCAGCGCCCCGATGATGGCCGGCACGGTGTTGCTGTGCCCCACCACCAGCACCACGCCGCTCGCCTTCATGACCGCGTCGGCCACCGCGCGAATGTGCGCCGCACCGCCCCCGTCGAGCGAGACGACCGTGGGCGTGATGCCGCGCTGCTTCGCCACCACCGCGGCCGTCTCCACCGTGCGCTTGCGTGTCGACACGACGATGGTCGAGGGCGTCACGTGCGCGAGCGCATCGGCCAGCGCCTGTGCGCGCGCCACCCCCGCGGCGGACAGCGACGGATCGTCGGCCGGCTGCGCTTCCTTCTCGCCATGTCGCACCAGCACCACCAGCGAGGGCTGCGCCGCGAGCGGTGTAGTCGCCAGGGGCAACGCGAGCGCGCCGACGAGCAGCAGCCGCAGCGCGCCAAGGGCCAGGCGGGCACGACCGGACGAGACGTGCCGGCGGGGGAACGACGAGCGTGGCATACGAAGGCACTCCAGCGGAGAACGGGACACCGACGGCACCGCGGATGCGGCGGGCGACGGCGCGCGGACGCTCGAGAGCGCCCTTTCGCGGTCGACAGAGAAACCTATGTTGGTGCAGCGGCTCCCGTGTGCACCGGCTGCAGCGGCGGCTCGCCCCACCCTCGTGACCCATGGACCCGCACATGACTCCGCTCCTCCCGCGCCGCGGTCGTGCCCCGTTCGTCGCCATCGCCGGCGCCCTGCTGGTCGGCGCCACCGCCCTCGGCCTCGCGCGTGACGAGACGCCGTTGGGTGCGCAGGGCGCCGTCCCGACCTTTGCGAAGGACGTCGCGCCCATCCTGTATCGCAACTGCACCACCTGCCATCGCCCGGGCGGGCTCGGCCCGTTCTCGCTGCTCGACTACGACAGCGCCAAGGCCAACGGCGATGACATCCGCGATGCGGTGAAGGACGGCTACATGCCGCCGTGGCACGCCGAAGGGCCACATGGCGTGTTCAAGAACGACCGTCGTCTCACCGACCTGGAGAAGGCAACGCTCGTGGGCTGGGTGCAGGGAGGCATGAAGCCGGGCGATCTCAAGAAGCTGCCCGCCAAGCCCGCCTACGCCACCGGGTGGGAGATCGGCGCACCCGATCACATCGTCGAGATGCCGGAGTCGTTCACCGTGCCGGCCAGCGGCACCGTGGAGTACCAGTACTTCGAGATTCCGACGGGCTTCACCGAAGACAAGTGGGTGACGGCCATCGAGTTCATGCCGGGAGCGCGCGAGGTCGTGCACCACGTGCTCGTGTACGCACGCACGCCCATCGCGCAGCCGGTGGTGCGCATCGACAGCACCGGCCAGAGCGCGGCGGCGCCGTCGGGCACCACACCGCCCGGACGCAACGCGCCCGGTTCGCGCCCGCTGCCACTCTTCGCCAACAAGCCGTTCTACGAGACGCCGCCCCCGCCGCCGCGCACCGACAAGCGCTACGGTCCGCCGCGCCAGCTCGGCCAGCTCATCGGCGGCACCGCGCCGGGGACCAACACGATGTACCTGCCCGAAGGCACCGCGCTGCGGTTGCGCGCGGGCACGATCATCACGTTCCAGATGCACTACACGGCACACGGGCACGAACAGGTCGACCGCACCAAGATCGGCTTCCGCTTCGCCAAGGAACCGCCGGCCGAGGAGATGCGCATGAACGCGTTCATCAACGGCCAGTTCACCCTGCCGGCGGGCGCGAAGGATGTCGCCGTCACCTCCGAGCTCGAGCCCAGCGAGCCGGTGCGCATCTACGGCCTGCTGCCGCACACGCACCTGCGAGGCACGCGGTGGAAGTACGAACTCGTGCGCGCCGACGGCACGCGCGAGGTGGTGCTCGACGTGCCGCGCTACGACTTCAACTGGCAGACGTACTACTTCTTCGCCAAGCCGCTCGAGATTCCGGCGGGCGCGAAGCTCGTCTCCACGGCCTGGTACGACAACTCGGCCGGCAACAAGCACAACCCCGACGCCACGAAGGCCGTGAGGTGGGGCGACCAGACGTGGGAGGAGATGCAGTACACCGCCTTCCTGTTCACCGTACCCAGTCGACGCCTGCGGTAACGTCAGCCGCCCTGTGCCGCCTGCGCGCGCTCCCGGTCGAGGAGCGCGCGTTTGCGTTCGAGCCCCCAGCGATAGCCCCCCAGCGATCCGTCGGCGCGCAACGCACGGTGGCAGGGAATGAGCACGGCCAGCCGGTTGGCGCCACACGCGCTCCCCACCGCGCGCACCGCCTGCGGATGCCCGATGGCGTCGGCGAGTTCGCCGTAGCTCACCACGCGTCCCGGCTTCACGCTCAGCAGGAAGCGCCACACCTTGATCTGAAACGCGGTGCCGCGCACGTCGAGCGGCAGCTCGGGGCGCGGGGCACCCTGCACCACATGCGCGTCGAGCGCGTCCATCCACGCATCGAGCGGCTCACGCGCGGCCTCGCTCGCCGGCACGAGCGTGGCCTGCGGAAACTCGGCCGCGAGACGCGCCGCGAGCTGCGGCGCGCTGTCGCCGAACTCCACGAGACACACGCCGCGCGCAGTCGCGGCCATGAGCAACGTGCCGAACGCCGTCTCACGCACGGCCCACGTGATGGTCTCACCGGCCCCACCCGCGCGATACGCCGACGGCGTCATGCCCAGCCCGCCGGTGACCTGCTCGTACACACGGCTGGTCGAGCCGTAGCCCGCGTCGAAGGTGGCGTCGAGCACATCGGTGCCCTCGCGCAGCTTCCCCTTGAAGTGCGCCAGACGCTTCGACGCCTGGTAGGCCTTGGGGCTCACGCCCAGCACCGCCGTGAACGTCCGCTGCAGGTGATGCGGGCTCATGGCCGCCTCCCGCGCGAGGCGTGCCAGCGGCAGCGCCTCATCGAGGTGCGCGTCGATGTACGCCGCGAGGCGCTCCATGCGCGCCACGAGGGCGGCGTCGGGGACAGGACGGACGGACGTGTCGGCGGACATGGCGGCTCCGGGGAAATGTGGGCGGGGCATGCCCTGCAGGAAAACCTCCGCGCGCGCGCCCGGCCCTCCGAATCGTGCGGAGTGGGGGCGCGGGAGCGCATCTTGTCACCATGCTCCTCCTCTACGGCGCCACCGGCTACACCGGCCAGCTCATCCTGACCGAGTGCCTCGCGCGTGGCATCCGTCCCATCGTGGCCGGGCGCAACGCCGACGCGCTGCGCGCCCTCGCCGCACCGCACGGGCTCGAGGTGCGCGCCTTCGACCTGCGTGGCGACATTCCGCTGCAGGGCGTGCAGGCGGTGCTGCACGCGGCAGGGCCGTTCTTCCGCACCAGTCGACCGATGGTGGCGGCCTGTCTCGCGCAGCGGGTGCACTACCTCGACATCACCGGCGAGATCGCGGTGTTCGAGGCCTGTCGCGCGCAGCACGATGCGGCGCGTGCGGCCGGCATCGTCCTGCTCCCCGGCACAGGGTTCGACGTGGTCCCCACCGACTGCCTCGCCGCACGGCTGGCCGAGGCGCTGCCCGATGCGTCGCTGCTCGAACTCGCCTTCGCGGGTGGTGGCGGCTTCAGTCGCGGCACGCTCAAGACCATGCTGCTCGGCGCCGGTGAGGGCGGCGCGATTCGCTCCGGTGGGCGCATCACGCGTGTCCCGGCGGCGTGGCGCACGCAGCGCATCCCGTTTCGCGACAAGGCGCGCGACGCCATCACGATTCCCTGGGGCGATGTGTCCACCGCGCACTGGAGCACGGGCATTCCCGACATCCACACCTATCTCGCCATGCCGCGACGTGCGCAGCGCGCGGTGCGCCTGCAGCGCCTGCTCGCCCCGCTGCTGCGCACGCGCGTCGCCCGCCGCTGGCTCGAGCGGCGCGCCGACGCCGTGCCACCCGGCCCCGGCGCCGAGGTACGCGCCACCGCCCGCATGCAGGTGTGGGGACGCGTCACGCACGCCGACGGACGCGTGCTCGAAGGCACGGCCGTCGTCCCGGAGGGCTATCGTTTCACCGCCATGGCCGCCGTGACGTGCGCACACCGCGTGCTCACCGCGGCGCCCGCCGCCGGCTACCACACCCCGAGTTCGGCCTTCGGCGCCGAGTTTCTCGAGACACTCCCCGAGTGCGATGTCGCGCTCGGGGCGACCCACACCGCACCACCGCCGTGAGGCCCGTCATGCCCAGCCTGCCGCGTTCGCGCGCCCTGCCCGTGTCCAGCGCCGCCCTCATTGCGTGGTCGCTTGGTGCCGCGTCGCTTGGCGCCGCGTCGCTCGGTGCGCAGTCGTCCGTCGCGCCCACGCCGCGCTTCACCGACCCGGACCGCATCGCGAAGCTCACCCGCGCGATGCCCACCGTCGACTCCATCATGCGCGCCTTCGCCGAGCGCGCGCGTGTCCCCGGCATCGCGTACGGCGTGGTGGTGGACGGCAAGCTGCTGCACGTCGCCGCCGCCGGGCTGCGTGAAGTGCCCAGCCGGGCCGCCGTCGACACCAGCACGGTGTTTCGCATCGCGAGCATGACGAAGAGCTTCACCGCGCTGGCGATTCTCCAACTGCGCGACGCCGGCAAGCTCGCGCTCGACGACCCGGCCGAGAAGTACGTGCCCGAGCTGCGCACGCTGCGCACGCTGCGCTACGCCACCAGCGACGCGCCCCGCATCACCGTGCGCCACCTGCTCTCGCACGCCGCGGGCTTCCCGGAAGACAACCCGTGGGGCGACCAGCAGCTCGCGCGCACCGACGCCGAGCTGAGCGCGATGATGCGCAGCGGCATCCCGTTCTCGAACACGCCCGGCGTGGCGTACGAGTACTCCAACTACGGCTTCGCCATCCTCGGTCGCATCGTCGTGAACGTGAGCGGCATGCCGTACGCCCGCTACATCCGCGAGAAGGTGCTGCTTCCGCTCGGCATGACGTCCACCACCATGGAGGCGCGTGACGTCCCCGCCGCGCGACGCGCGCACGGCTATCGCCTGCAGGACGGCCAGTGGCTCGAGGAGCCGCCGCTTCCGGATGGATCGTTCGGCGCCATGGGCGGCATGCTCACCTCGAGCGCCGACCTCGCGCGCTGGGTGGGACTTATGCTCAGTGCGTGGCCGCCACGCGACGGCGCCGAACATCCGGCGCTGAGGCGCGCGTCGCTGCGCGAGATGCAGCAGGTGTGGCGCTTCGCCGGGGGCAACGCGGCGCGCAACGCCCAGAGCGGCGCGTTGAGCTACACGAGTGGCGGTTACGCCTACGGCCTGCGCGTGTCGCAGAACTGTCTCTTCAATCATATCGTCGCGCATTCGGGTGGCCTGCCGGGCTTTGGCTCACAGATGCGCTGGCTCCCCGAGTACGGCGTGGGCGTCGTCGCGCTGGGCAACCTCACCTACACCAGTTGGGGTGGCCCCATCGACCAGGTGCTCGAGGCGCTCGCGAAGGCGGGCGCGTTGCAGCCCCGTACCATCGAGCCGTCTCCGGTGCTGCTGGCCATGCAGCAGCAGACCACTCGACTCGTGCAGAACTGGCAGCCGGCGCTCGCCGACAGCATCGCCGCGATGAACCTCTACCGCGACGAGTCGGCGCCGCGCCGCGCCGCGGCCATCAAGCAGCTCGTCGACGCGGCCGGTGGCGACTGCCAGCCCGATGGGCCCATCTGGGCGGAGAACGCGCTGCGCGGGCTGTTCAAGCTGCGCTGCGCCCGTGGGGCGCTGCGGGTGGGCATCACACTCGCACCCACGACGCCCGCGCGCGTGCAGGAGTTCACCGTGACGGCATTCCCGCTCGAGGGGAAAGTCGGGCCGGCACCGGTCTGTCGACCATAGGAGAGTCCAGCAGGTCCCCGCGGCCGGAGCGAGACAACCGCCTTGCCGCGGATCGCATGGATGCACGCGGATGCACCAGGCTCCCATGCACCGTGCGGTGGACGTTGCATGATCCGCGTCGATCCGTGAAATCCGTGGCAAGGCAGTACCCATGTCGCCGACAAACCGATGCCGCCGCCGACGCACCGATGTCCTGCACCCCTCAGCGCTGCAGCTCCGCGCTCCGCGGCGGCACCCACGGCGGAATCCACTTCCCCTCCAGCGTGCACGGCGCCGCCGCATCGGCCAGTCGCAGCTCTGCGAACCCCGCGCCCGCGCCGATACCGTAGCGCGCGTCGGCCTGCAGTGTGTCGCGTACACTCGCGTCCGACGCAGCGCGCTGCCACACCGGCACCCGCATGAACCGCAGCGCCTCCGCCGCATCGCAGTGCGCGGCGGCCAGCGTGGCGAGGGCGCCCCCCGGCTGCGCCCAGCTCCGCCGCCAGGCCACCTGCGAGGATGCGGGATACGGCACCGCGGTCGTCGCCTGCGCGAGGGGCGCCAGCGGATCATCCGCGAGTCGCGCCACTGTGCCGGCGCCACCGTAGCGCGCCGCACACGCCGCGACCGGCTGCCCTGCCACCGGCGCCACCAGCGCCGAGCTCACGCGATAGGTGCCGTCGCCGCGCGACACCACCAGCGCACTCCAGCAGGTCGGATCGCCCGGTGCGGGCGTCAGCACCACGTCGGTCGCCTCGCCCCGACCATCGGCCACACGCGCCTGCACCTCCGCTTGGGCCGCACGCGACGCACCGGCGAACAGGAGCGTCACCGCCGTCCACGCCGCGACGCCGCTGCGCACAGGCCCCCACCGGCGTGTCCCGGCACCGGGCACCTCGCGGCCACGCGCACGGTGCATCCACCACTGCGCCACTGTCCACAGCAGCGCCACGGCACCGAGCAGCACGAGCGGCCCCCGCGCGATCGCACCGAACGCCGCGCCCACCACCAGAATCGCGACCAGCAGCGTCGCCAACACCACACGGCCGCCGCGCGATCGCGCGCCGAACCACAGCGGAGGAATCGCGGCCACCCACAGCCACGGCTCGATGATGAACACCGCATCGCCGTAGTACCAGCGATTGTCGAGGGGCCAGAACGGATGCACGCCGTAGCTGTTCGTCCAGTCGAGCAGCAGGTGCGACCACGTCCCCACCAGCGCCAGCACGCCCAGCGCGCGCCGCGGCGTGTCCCCGCTCGCGCGCGCCGTTGGTCCCTCGCCGCGCGTCCACCACCACTGCGCGATCCACCAGAGCAGCGCGGCGCTCAGCGTCGCGAACACCAGCGTGTGCGTGTGTCCGCGGTGATGCAGCAGGTAACCCAGTGGTCCCATCCTCAACCGGTCACCAGCGTAGACCAGGTCACTGTCGGGGAACTCCGCGGCCACGATGCCGAGTACGACAGCGGTACGCCGGAACCGGAGCGTGACCGGTGTGCCGGTGCGGCGGCTCGTCCAGGTGGTCGTCGCATCGGCCAGCAGCAGCCCGGCGAGCGCGTGCGTGATGTTGTCCACGCGGTGTTACTTATTCGCACTCCCACCTTCCCGCCATGGCACCGGACTTCGAACCGCACCGCCCCCACCTCATCACGCACTGCTACCGCCTCCTCGGCTCCGTCACCGACGCCGAAGACGCCGTGCAGGAGACCATGCTGCGCGCGTGGAAGGCGCGCGATCAGTTCGACGGGCGGGCGGCGCTGGCCACATGGCTGCACCGCATCGCCACCAACGTCTGCCTCGATGCGCTGAGCGGTCGCTCGCCGCGCGTGCGTGCCCTCGACACCGGCCCCGCGCGCCGCACCACTGACGACCTCACCACCAAGCCCCGTACACACTGGCTCGAGCCGGTCCCCGATCTCGCCGCGATTCCGTCCGAGGACGATCCGCACGAGCAGGCCGTGCTGCGCGAAAGCATCCGCCTCGCCTTCGTGGCCGCGCTGCAGCACCTGCCGCCACGCCAGCGCGCCGCGCTCATCCTCATGCAGGTGCTCAACTGGAGTGCCGTCGAGACGGCCGAGACGCTCGACATGACCGTGGCCGCGGTGAACAGTGCGGTGCAGCGCGCCCGCGCTACGCTCGCCGAGCGGCGCGCCGATGCACATCTCGATCGGCTCGTGGCGCTCGCCGCGCGGGACGCCGACCCCGCCCTGGGCGCGCTCACCGACAGCCAGCGCGCACTGCTCGACCGTTTCGTCGCGGCCTTCGAGGCGTACGACGTGCCCGCCATGGTCGCGCTCATGCGCGACGACGTGACGATGTGCATGCCGCCCTACGACTTCTGGCTCGCCGGCACCACCGACATCGCCGAGTGGCTCACCGGCCGCGGCGCTGGCTGTCGCGGCTCCGCCGTGCAGCGGCTGCAGGCCAACGGCATGCCGGGCTTCGCGCAGTGGCGGCACGCCGGCGCCGAGCCCTGGTCCATTTGCGTCCCCGAGGTGGAGGGCGACCGCATCGTGCACCTCGACTTCTTCCTCGATACCGACGTGCTGTTCCCGCGGTTCGGCCTGCCGCTGCAGCTCACCGCGTCCGCGGCCGGCGACCGATGATTCCCGCCGCGTCGATCCGTCGAATGTGCAGGGGCGAGGGGCCGGGGTGAGGGATCGGGGTCAGTGTTGGAACCTGACCCCAACTCTGACCCCAACTCTGACCCCGACTCTGACCCCACCCACCGGAGCGCCCCGTGCCACGCATGCTCTTCCCCAACCTGCCGGTGAAGGACCTCGAGCGCTCGAAGGCGTTCTACGCCGCGCTCGGCTTCACCTTCAATGCGCAGTTCACCGATGCCAACGCCGCGTGCGTGGTCATCAACGACCTCACCAGCGTCATGCTCCTGCGCCATGAGTTCTGGCGCACCTTCACCACCAAGCCCATTCCCGACGCGCACACTGTGGCCGGCGTGTTCATGGCGTACTCGGTGGACAGTCGCGAGGAGGTCGTGCAGCAGGTCGAGATCGCGCTCGCCAGTGGCGGCAGTGCCGCGTCACCGCAGCAGAACCACGGCTTCATGTTCGGCTGGAGCTTCCACGATCCCGACGGCCATCACTGGGAGCCGTTCTGGATGAATCCCGAGCACGTGCAGCCCGCGACCTGAGCGGCTCCGCGCCCGCTCAGTCCAGGAGGACGGCGCGCAGCACCTCTTCGAGCTGCTGCTGCGCCACGGGCTTCCCGATCACCGCGCTCGCGGCCGACAGGTCGACCTGCTCCGGCACGTGCCCCGACAACGCCACCACCGGCACGTCGGGCGCCAGCGCCTTGATCAGCGGCAGCGCCTCGAGCCCCGACATGCCGGGCATCGAGAGGTCGAGCAGCACCGCGCGCAGGTTCGTCAGGCGCGCCTCGCGCAGCACCGCGAGACCGCGCTCCGCGCCATCGGCCAGCTCCGCGTGCATGCCGGCACGCGTGAGCTGCCGCGCGAGCGCCGAGCGCACCATCGGTTCGTCGTCGATCACGAGCACCGTGCCGGCCAGCGCTGCGCGCCCGGGCGCCACGGCGCGCATCGGCGTGCGCGGGGTCGGGATCGCGAGCGGAAAGCGCACGCTGAACGTCGTTCCACTCCCCGCCGTCGACAGCACCGACCAGGTGCCGCCCGCCTCGGAGATCGTGTGGAAGGCCGACGCGAGCCCCAGCCCGGTGCCACGTCCCGGCATCTTCGTCGTGAAGAACGGCTCGCCGATGCGACGCAGCGTCTCCTCCGTCATTCCCACACCGGTGTCGCGCACCGTCAGCACCGCCGCGCGCGCACCATCCGCTGTGAGCGAGACCGTCAGCGTCGGATTGCGCACCCCCTGCAACGCATCGCGCGCGTTGAGGCACAGGTTGAGCACCACCTGCTGGATCTCACTCGCCGAGCCGCGCACGAGCGCCTGGTCCATGCCGAGATGCTCCTCGATCGTGATCCCACGATCGAACGTCTGTCGGCAGATGTGCAGCGCCTCCATCGTGATCGGCACGAGGTCCACCTGCGGCTGGGCCCCCGGCAGGTCGACCCGCCCGAGAGCCAGCATGCGCCGCACCAGGTCAGCGGCACTGCGCGCGGCACGCTCGGCGTCGGCGAGCGGCTCCGCCATCGCATCGTCCACACCCTCTCGCGCCATCTGGATGTTGGGCAGGATGACGGCGAGCATGTTGTTGAAGTTGTGCGCGATCCCCGCCGCCATGTCGCCCATCGCCTCACGCCGCTGACGCAGCCGCAACGCCTCGGCCAACTGCTTCTCGGCCGTCACGTCCAGCACGACGCCGGTGTAGAGCAGGCCATCGGGGTTCGTGTCGGGCACGCCGAACAGGCGCAGCCAGCGCACCGTGCCGTCGACGTGCTCGAACGAGAGCTCGTGCTCGAAGCGCTCGCGCGTCACCACCACGCGCGCAATGGCCTCCTGCAGCGCCGCGCGCTCCCGCGGCGCGAGTCCCGCGAACAGCCGGTTCGGGTCGATGCGCACGTCGTCTTCCGACACGCCCAGCAACTCGCGAATGCGGCCGGCCACGAAGCTGATGCCGCCCGATCCGTCGTCGCGATGCTGATACTGGTACACGATGCCGGGCACGGCATCGAGCACGCGCTGCACCTGCGCGCGACTCGCCTCGAGCGCGAGGCGGGTGGTGCGCTCCGTCGTGATGTCCTTGAACGTCGCCACGACGCCGCGCACCTGCGCGTCGCCCTGCTCACGCAGCGGCGCCGCCTGCACCTCGAGCCACGCCCGCGTGCCATCCGGGCGATGGACTCCCAGCACCGTCGGGCCCGCCGGCAGCCCCGTGCGCAGCGCGATCTCCGACGGGATGTCCTCCGGCCCGACCTTCTCGCCGCTGGCCGTCACCAGCCGCCAGCGCGAGTCCGTCGCCGCACGCCCCGTGAGCTGGTCGAGCGACAGGCCGAGCACCCGCTGCGCCGACGCATTCGCCGTGCGGATCGTGCCGTCGGCGTTGTGGACCGCCAGCCCCTCCGACATGGAGCTGAACACCGACTGATACGTCGACTCCTGCTCACGGAACGCGCGTTGCGCGTCGCTGATGTCGCTGAACGAGATCACGACCCGCTCGACGGTGCCGTCGGCCGCGAGGTGTGGCACCGCCGACACGAGGATCCAGATGCGCTCGTCGGCCACCCCGTGCTTCACGCCGATGATGACCCCGCGCACCGTCTCCCCACGCTGCAGCGCCTGCGGTCCGGGGTGCTCGTCCGGCGACACGGACCGACCGTCGGCGAACACGGCGTCCCAGCGCGCGTCGTTCGTCCGACGGTCGCGGAACTCGTCGGCCGTGAGCCCGAGCAGCGCCGCGGCCTTCGGGTTCACGTAGCTGATGTGCAGATCCCGCTCCTGCACGACCACCCCGACATCGAGGTCGTGCAGGGTGCGCTCCCAGTCGGCGCGGGGGGCGGTGGGGGCGGGCTCGCGGGCCATGATCAGGGACAATCCGCCGAGCAGGCCTTCACGTCAATGCCCGGCGGCGCCGCCTCAGCCGCGCGCCGGCTGCGGCACGATGCGGAGATAGGGCTTGGGCTCGCGCCAGCCGGCCGGATAGATCGTCTTGGCTTCGTCGTTCGACACCGAGCCGGCGATGATCACATCCTGCCCCTGCTGCCAGTTGGCCGGCGTGGCCACGCGATGGGCAGCCGTGAGCTGCAGCGAGTCGATGGTGCGCAGGATCTCGTCGAAGTTGCGCCCCGTCGTCATCGGATAGGCCATCATCAGCTTGATCTTCTTGTCCGGGCCGACGATGTACACGGTCCGGACAGTCTGGTTGTCGGCCGCCGTGCGCCCCTCGCAGCTCTCCCCCGCTTCCTCGGGGAGCATGTCGTACAGCTTCGACACCACCAGCTCGGTATCGCCGATCATCGGGAAGTCCGGGTGGAACCCCTGCGTCTCCTCGATGTCCTTCGCCCACGCCGCGTGCCGATCGGTGGGATCGACCGAGAGCCCGATGACCTTCACGTTTCGCTTCGCGAACTCCGGTGCGAGCTTCGCCACATAGCCGAGCTCGGTGGTGCACACCGGCGTGAAATCCTTCGGGTGCGAGAAGATCACCCCCCACGAATCGCCGAGCCACTCGTGAAACGAGATGGGACCCTGCGTGGTCTGGGCGGTGAAGTCCGGTGCCGTCTGTCCGATACGCATCGTGAATCGCCAGGTTGGAGGATGGACGGGTGCAAGGAGTCTCCCAATCTACACAACGCACGACGGGGCGATGCGCTGTCGCGCACCGCCCCGTCGCCACCGCATCCGCTGCGGGCCGGCCGTGTTACATGGCCAGCGCGCGCAGGTCCTGCAGCGACTTCTTCAGCATGTCCACCTTCGCGCCATCGCAGCTACGCGCGCCCTCGGCCGCCGTCACGGCGGCGTCGAGCGCGGCGTTCCGCGCCGCTCC
Organism: Gemmatimonadota bacterium; assembly: GCA_020161135.1. Taxonomy (GTDB): domain Bacteria; phylum Gemmatimonadota; class Gemmatimonadetes; order Gemmatimonadales; family Gemmatimonadaceae; genus Gemmatimonas. The sequence continues at coordinate 831,664 of JAIUOB010000001.1, forward strand.
GGTGGCCTTCTCGGCGTTCGCGATCTGCGAGCGCAGCGCGTTCACCGCGCCCGAGGCGCAGCCCTTGCGCTCGAGCTGGTCGGTAAAGGCCTTCGCCAGCGGGAAGCTGGGCGGCCACACGATCTTCGGCTGCCCCTGCGCGTTCAGGTAATCCCACTTCACCGTCTTCGCCGCGTCGATCTCGTTCTGCGAGATGTACTTGCTCGGCACGAGCTCCGCGACGTCCATGCCGCGCGCGATCTCCGAGCTCACGATCGCGCCGTTGTACCAGTACACCGACCACGACCCGCCCATGTCCATGCGCGTGCCGTTGACCGGGCCACGGTCGAAGCTCGCGATCTCCTGCGGCTTGGCCGGGTCGGTCCAGTCGAACACCGAGATGCCGCCCTGGTACCAGCTCTGCACCATCACGTCGCGTCCCGGGATCGGGATGAGCGAGCCATTGTGCGCCACGCAGTTCTCGTTGCTCGTCTGGTAGGTCGGGATCTTGTAGTAGCTCTGGAACACCAGCTTCTTGTTCACGATCTTGAAGATGGCGTTCGCGCCCCACTCGGGCTTGTCGCCCGGGCGGCACTTGGGCGCGCCACCGCCGCCCCACTCGTCGCTGAACAGCATCGCGGTGCCGTCGTTGTTGAACGTCGCCGAATGCCAGTAGGCGAAGTTCGAGTCGGCCACGGCGTCGAGACGCACCGGGTTCACCGGGTTGCTGATGTCCAGCAGGATGCCGTGCCCTTCGCATGCACCACCGGCGAGGCCCAGCGACGGGTACACGGTGATGTCGTGGCACTGCTGCGTTTCCGGGATGCTCGCGGAGGCCGTGGGCGCCTTGTCCATGCCCTGCGCCGCGAGGATCTTGTCGACGTTGGCCTTCACGATCGGACGCGCGGCCGCGGTGTCGGCGGCGTTGGCCACCGTCGCGCCGCGGGCCTTGGTGATGCTGTCGAGGACCGGCTTCACCATCTGCGGGGGCAACTGGATCTCCTCGCCCATCGCAGGGATGAAGTGCATGAAGGCACCTGACGCCTTCATCTTCGCGACCTCGGCCTTGTCGGCGTCGGACGCGCCGTGGCTGCGCGCGCCGCTCAGCCCGGCAAAGATGTTCGCGCGGTTCACCACCGCGGCCTTGCTCGGATCGGCGAGCGGGACCTTGATGATCTCGATGCGCAGGCGCGACGAGTTGGGGTCGCTGGCGGCGGTGTTCTGGCACTCCGGCAGCTCACCCGCGGGGCGGATGCCGCTCGAGCCCGAGATGTAGATGTAGACGTTGGCCTTGTCCTTCGGATCCTCGAGCACCGTGTGCGTGTGCGACCCGCGGCACGTCTGCACGTTCGCGACGAGCTTCGGGTTCTTGATGTCCGAGATGTCGAAGATGCGCACGCCGCGCATGCGGTCCTTGCTCACGGCGCCCGGGGTGCCGCCCGGCTTGCAGTCGATACGGCCGTTGAGCGCTTCGGCCGACATGAACATGAGGTTCTTGTACACCGACACGTCGTTCTGCGACGCGGGGCACTCGTACGCGACGACGAGCTTCGGGCTCGACGGATTGCTGATGTCCCACACCACCGGGCCGTTGTAGTTGCCCTGGATGACGTAGTTGCCGGTGAAGGCGAGGTCGGAGTTGGTCTGGCCGAGGAACCCCGGCGGCGACTGGACCTTGGAGAGGACGCGCAGGTTCGAGATGGCCTCGCCGGCGTCGAACAGGCCGGGCTTGAGGGCGTTGCGCGGATCGGCGGCCGGGTTGGGCGCGGCCGCGGGCTTCGGGCCGCGCGCGCAGGCCGCGAACACGGCCAGCGCCGCCAGGGCGGCGGAGGAACGAAGGAGTCGGGTCATGGCAACCGGGTGGAAGTCGAGTGGCAGGGCCGGGCACAGCGAGGAACATCCATGCGGCACAGCACCATCCGTACGTGCTGGAGGATAGCAGGTTTCCTCGTCGGTGGCGCCCGTCACGCGAGGCTCACCCCTTGACGCGCGCACTGTAGGCGCGAATAATTTCGCGGTGGGCGATGTTTTTCGCGCCGCACCCGTCATCATTCCCTTCGGCAATGGAGGTCCCATGGCACGAACCGGACCCGGCACGCTGACCAAGCGCGAGAGCCAGATCATGGACATCCTCTATCGACGCAAGCGCGCGTCGGTCGAGGAGATCCGCAGCGAGCTGCCGAATGCCCCGAGCGCCTCGAGCGTGCGGAAGCTGCTCGAGATCCTGATGGAGCGGGGCCACGTGTCGCGGAAGTACGACGGACCGCGCTTCGTCTACGCGCCCGCGAAGGACGTCCGCGCGGCCAGTCGGTCGGCCCTGCGGCAACTGGTGCGCACCTTCTTCGACGACTCGCCAGCGGCCACGTTCGCCGCCCTGCTCGACATTGCCGACGTGGAGCTCTCCGACAAGGAGTACGCGCGATTGGCGGCGCTGCTCGAACCGGCCCCTGCCGTTGACGAGGAGCAAGCCTGATGCCCACCTGGATCAGTTCGATGCCGCCGGCGCTGCTGCTGCTGTGCAAGGCCACGCTGCTGCTGGCCGTGGCGCTCCTCGCTTACACGACCGTGCGCCGCCGACTCTCGGCCGCGCACCGTCACCTGCTGCTGGCGTCGGCACTCCTGAGCGTGCTGCTGTTGCCGCTCACGACCGCGGTGCTGCCGCCGTGGGCGCTCGAGGCCCCCTCTCGCCGCGCCGCGCCCGTGGTGTGGCGCACCGCCGTCTCGGTCGACGAGGCGCAGCTCGCCTCAGTGGGCGTCACTGCACGCCAGGACGGGTCGACCGTCGACGCGACGGACGTCGGCACCGCGCGTGTGCGGCGCTCGTCTGATGCGGTGCCTGCGGGTGTCTCGATCACGCTGGTGCTGCTCGCGACGTACGGCGCTGGCGTCCTCGCAATGCTCGGACGACTGGCGCGCCAGCAGGCGAGCGTCCGGCGCCTCGCGCGAGACGGTGTCACGGAGACTGACACGTCGTGGACCGCCCTGCTCGATGACCTGTGCACCACGCTGAACCTCCGCCGGCGTGTGCGCCTGCTCCGCAGCGAAGATGCCGCATCTCCAATGACGTGGGGCATTCTGCAGCCCACGATCGTGATGCCATCGTACGCCGCGGCATGGTCTCCCGAGCGACGCCGAGCCGTGCTGCTGCACGAGCTGGCACATGTCGCGCGCTGGGATTGCCTCACGCAGTCGCTCGCGGCGCTGGCGGAGATGCTGTACTGGTTTCACCCGGGTGTCTGGTGGACCGCGCGGCGGCTGCGCGTGGAGCGGGAGCTGGCGTGCGATGACGTCGTGATCGCCGCGGGGATGCCGGCGAAGCGCTACGCGGCGGAACTGCTTGCCATCGCCCGTGACGCGCGCCCGACCCGCCGCCTGCAGGTCGCCCTCGCCTTTCACGAACCATCGCTGCTCGAAGGGCGGATGCGCGCGATCCTCGACGGGGCCCGCTCCCGGTCCGCCGCGCGCCGCCGCACCGTGCTGGCCGGCGCCATGTGTATGAGCGCCCTCATGGGCGTCGTCGCCACGGCGCAGCCGCGTGGTGGCGCGCCCACACTCACCGAGGACCTCCGCATCGGTGGCGACTCGCCCGAGTTGCGCTTCACGGCGGTGGACCGCATCGCCGTGGGGCGTGACGGCGCCATCTTCGTGGCGGATTCCGGGGGCACGAGGCTCCGGCTGTACGACCGCAATGGACGTTTCGTGCGCCAGGTGGGCAGTCGTGGTGAGGGGCCGGGACAGTTCCGGGAAGTGATCGGCATGACCGTCCTGCCCACGGGTGAACTCGCCGTGTACGACGTCTTCACGAAGCGCATTTCCCTGTACGACGCGCAGGGCATCTTCCTCCGCAGCATGCCGTCCCGCGTGGGCGGCAATTGGACCGGGAACGACTTCTACGCGGACCGCGACGGCAATCTGTACGTGTTCGGTATCCGCTACAGTCGCGAGGGGAGAACTCCGAGTCCTGCGGAGCGCGCGAAGAGCCAGCGCTTCTATCTCAAGCTCTCACCCGCGGGCGCCATTCTCGACACGGTGGACATTCCGAATTCCACGGCGCCGCCCGAGCGCGGCGGGTTCGTGATCATGACACCCGAAGCGTATCTCGAGCCGTTCACCAATCGCCTGGTCTACGACCTCGCCCCCACCGGGCACCTCGTGTGGGGCTACACCAAGACGTACGAGTTCCAGATCGGCCAAGGGGGCGGGCGCAGCATCCCGGTGCGTCGGAGCTTCACCCCGTTGCCGCTGGGTGCGGAGGAGCGTGCCGAGTGGCAGGGGCGCGCGGACTTCTACACCCGGCGCGGCGGGCCGCGCTCGGCGTCATCCGGTACGGTGATTCCGGCAGAGAAGCCCGCGTTCCGCGACCTCGTGGTGGGCGACGACGGCCGAATCTGGGTGCATCGCTACGCGCAGGCCACCAAGCGGCCACTCTCGCGTCCACCGTCGGACTCGTTGCCGCCGCCACTCACCTGGCGCGAAATCCCGACCTTCGATGTGTTCGAGGAGGATGGTCGCTTCTTCGGCACCGTGATCCTGCCCGAGGACACCCGCGTGCTCGCGCGGCGCGGCGCGCAGCTCTGGGGCGTGCAGGTCAACGCCGCGAAGGAGTCGTTCGTGGTGCGGTATCGGATGAACTGACGAGCTGCGCCACGGCCCACGCCGCATGCTCGCGCACGATCTCCTGCTCGTGCGCGAGCATCGCGTCGAGTACGGCCAGATCCTCGTCCGTGCCGATGTTCCCGAGCACGACACACGCGTTGCGCTGCAGCATCCACAACTTCGCCCGCTTCATCGCCGAGCCCTTGAACGCGGTCGCATACTCGGCGGGGCCCATCATCAGCAGCTCGCGGGCGAGCGCGCGCGTGCCGTCGCGGTCGGAGGCGTCCGCGAACAGGTCGCGCGGGGTGAACGCGTCGAACCGCGAGGGCTGCGCGAAGCGCACGTTCCATGGACACACGTCATTGCAGATGTCGCAACCGTACAGCAAGTCGCCGACGTGCGCGCGCAGCTCGACCGGAATGGCGTCGCGGTGCTCGATCGTGAGGTAGCTGATGCAGCGGTGCGCGTCGAGCACGCGCGGCGCCGGCAGCGCGCCGGTGGGGCAGGCGTCGAGGCAGCGGGTACAGGTACCGCAGCGGTCGGCCTCGAACGGTACGCTGGGGGTGAGCGCCACATCCACGAAGAGCGCCGCGAGGAACAGGTGCGATCCGGCGCGCGGGGTGATGAGCATGGTGTTCTTGCCGAACCAGCCGAGCCCGGCGCGCTGCGCCAGGTCGCGCTCGAGCAACGGACCACTGTCCACGTACGGCCGTGCGTCGACCGCGTCTCCCACCTCGCCCTCGAGCCAGGCATGCAGTTCGCGCAGCCGCGCGCGCAACACGGTGTGGTAGTCGTCGCCGCGCGCGTAGCGCGCCACGGGTCCGGCGGGCTCCCGTCCGCCGTACGAGGCGGCCACCACGATGGCGTGCGTCGCACCGGGGTGCGGACGGCGGGTGTCGGCGCGGAGCTGCGCGCCTTCGCCGTCGAGCCACGCCATGCTCGCGTGCTGGCCGGCCGCCAGCCACGCCCTGAAGTGCTCGAACGTCTCGGGTGCTCCCAGCGCCGCGACGCCCACGGCATCGAACCCCAACCCGTAGGCGTGCGCCCGGAGGCGCGCCGTCAGCTCCGCAGGCACGCTGCGGTGCCACGGTGTGCCACCTCGCCCGACACGCTGCGCGTCACGCCCGCGTCACGCGGCCGGCGCAGTCCGTCACGGCTGCCGCCCCACCCATCGGGCGAAGGCCACCACGTCGTCGGCCGGGGGCACCGCGTCCTCCGCCCCGTACGCCGTGTACATGCGCCAGCGCACGTAGCTCTGGGCCGGGAGGGGCAGGAACGGGAAGCGGCGGAACCAGTGCCGATGCCGGAACCGCCACGCCACCCGGAGCAGGTCGACGGCGAGTCCGGGGGACACCAGGGCCCGCCCGGCGAGGGTCAGCGTGAGCGAAAGCCATGCCATACAGAAAATATAGGCTTCGAGAGCGTCCAATTCGCGTCCACGCCGCCCCCTTGGGGTTCAGGGCGGGCTCCGTGGGGCCGACACTCGCCAGCGACGCCGATGCTGGTGCCAAGTGCCTCCACCTGTGCACCCGCTCGTGTCCGCTTCGCCGTCCCCTGCAGCCTCCGGGCCTTCGCTCCCCCGCCCGCCACGCTCGTGGCGGGTGGATGCGCTGTTGTTCGTGGCAGCGGTCACGCTGGCGGAGCTGCTGCTGCACCTGGCGGTCGAGAACGCCCTGCCGTCGCTGGGACGCGGCGTGCGCTCGGTCGTGGACGCGGTCGGCATGGCGATCGTGGCCGGACCGCTCTTCGCTTGGACCATCTATCGTCGGCAGATCGACCACAAGCTGGCATCGGTCACCACGGCCACGCATCGCGTGCCGGGCAGCCCGCACAAGCGCGTGCGCATTGTGGTCCTGGGCGCGCTGGTCGTCATCCTGCTGCTCGTCGGCGGGGCCCTCTGGGTGTACGTCCTCAACAGCCGCCCCACGCGCCTCCCCGCGACCGCCTTCACGCCCGACAGCGCGCAGGTGTATCTCGCGCGGCTGCAGGCGCACCATGAGGCGGAGATCGCACGCGGCGCGCACGCCGCCGGCATCGTCGCCGCCCTGCTGGTGGGGCTGCTGGGCGGGATGGTGCTCTTTGTCGTCGAACCGGTCGTGCGCCTGCTGCGCCGCCAGCACGCCGCCATCACGGCCCGGAGCATCGAGTACGAGCGGCTGGCGATGGTCGCGCAGCGCACACGCAATGCGGTCGTCATCGCCGACGCGGCCCAGCGCATCGTCTGGGTGAACGAGGGGTTCACACGCCTCACCGGGTGGACGCTCGACGACGTCGCGGGGCGCCTGCCGAGTGAGTTCCTCCGGACCGACGAGACCGACACGGCACTCGCGAGCGAGCTCGATGCGCACGCCGTCGCGGGCACCGCGCATCGCTGCGTGCTGCGCAATGTCGCGCGCGACGGTCGCCGCTTCTGGGTGGACATCGCCATCGAACCGCTGTTCGTGGACGGCCAGCTCGCCGGCTACCTGTCCGTGCAGACCGACGTCACGCGCATGATGGAGCACGAGGCGGCGCTGCGCGATGCGCAAGTGCGCGCGGAGTCGGCCAATCGCGCGAAGAGCGAGTTTCTCGCGAACATGAGCCATGAGATCCGCACGCCCCTCACGGCGCTGCTGGGGCACGCGGGGCTGCTGCACGAGGCGCTGCGCGAGGTCGGCGCCAGTCCGGCACAGCGCCAGGCCATCGAGACGATCGAAGCCGCCGGCGAACACCTCCTGCGTGTCCTCGGCGACATCCTCGACATCTCCCGCATCGAAGCGGGGCGCCTGCCGGTCGAGGCGGTGCCCACACCGCTTCCCACGCTGTTGCGCGAAGTCGAGCAGTTGCTGCAGCCTCGTGCCGCGGCGCGGGGGGTGCGCCTCGACGCGAACCTGCGGACACCCGTGCCCGCGGTCATCCTCACCGATCCCACGCGGATGCGTCAGGTGCTCATGAACCTCGTCGGCAACGCGGCGAAGTTCACCGAGGTCGGGCACATTCTCGTCGAGGCGGCCGTGACCGATACGCCGACCGGCTCGCAGCTGCTCGTTGCGGTCGAGGACACCGGTCCGGGGATGACCGCCGAACAGGCGGAGCAGCTGTTCGAGCCGTTCACGCAGGCGGACAGCTCGGTGACGCGCCGTTACGGTGGCACCGGGCTCGGACTCACCATCTCGCGGCGGCTCGCCGATCTGCTGGGGGGCACCGTCGCGCTGGTGCGCACCGCACCGGGCGAGGGCGCGCGCTTCGAACTGCGTCTGCCGCTGGCGACGCCCCCCGACACCCCATGGGTGTCTGCACTGCCGACTACCGGCGCTGTGCCGTCCGCGCACCCGGCGGTCGCGCCACCCACACGGCTCGCTGGACGCGTGCTCGTAGCGGAAGACGGCGTCGACAATCAGCGCCTCATCACGCTGCTCCTCGAGCGCGCGGGCGCTGCCGTCACGGTCGCCGCCAATGGCGTCGAGGCGCTCGATCACCTCGGTGCCGCCCGCGAAGCGGGCGCGCCCTTCGATGTCCTGCTCACGGATATGCAAATGCCTGTCATGGATGGCTATACGCTGGCCCGCACGCTGCGCGCACGCGGCGACGAGATTCCCATCATCGCCCTCACCGCACACGCGATGGGAGACGATCGCGCGCGATGCCTCGAGGCCGGCTGCAACGAGTACGAGCCCAAGCCCATCGATCGCGCGCGCCTCGTGGCGACGTGCGCACGGTGGATGCCGCACGCGCGCGCCGCGATGTCGGAGCCCCGGCCACAGGCGCCCGACGCCGCGTCGACGGCCACCACCGGCACGACTCCCGCGCGCCTGCGCAGCGACCTCGTGGATGATCCGGACCTCGGGCCGCTCGTACGGCAGTTCGCCGCCGCGCTCCCGCAGCGCGTGGCCGCCCTGCGCGACGCCGTCACTGCGCACGACCTGCCGCAGGCCGCCCGGCTCGCGCACCAGCTCAAGGGCGCGGCCGGGAGCTACGGATTCCCGCGCATCGGTGAAGGGGCGCGCGCGCTCGAAGCGCCACTCGCCCTCGGCGACGATGTCGCCGCCGGCTTGCTGCTCGATCGCCTCGCGCGCCTCGCCGAGGCCGCGGCACGCCGGACGCCGGCCGCCGCGCACGCCGCGGTGGACCACCAGACGCTCGGGGAGGCCGCATGACCATGCCACCGCCGGTGACGGATCAGGACGCGATGATTCTCCTCATCGACGACGATCCGGACATCCTGATGCTCGTCGAGGCCATGCTGCGTCCGCTCGGCGTGCGCGTCGTGAGCGCGCCGGATGCCACGGCCGGCATCGCGCTCGCCGACACGACACGCCCCGATCTCATCCTGCTCGATCACGACCTGCCCGATGCCACCGGCCTGGAGGTGCTCGCGCGCCTGCAGGCCGCGCCACGGCTGGCCGAGGTGCCGGTCATCGTGGTGACAGGGTCGGAGCGGCGCGATGTGCTCACGGCCTGCTTCTCGGCCGGCGCCGCCGACTACCTGCGCAAGCCGTTCTTCGGGGCCGAGCTGCGCGCCCGCGTGCAGACCGTGCTCGACCATCGGCGCCTCGTGGCGGAACTCGGGCGCGCGGCGCACGTGGACACGCTCACGGGGCTGCCGAACCGCGCGCTGCTGCAGCGACGGCTGCAGGGCGCCATCGAACGGGCCCGCGATGTCGACGGCTACGGGTTCGCCGTGATGTTCCTCGACATCGATCGCTTCAAGCTCATCAACGACAGCCTCGGGCACGACATGGGTGACCTGCTGCTGCGCGAGATCGCGCGGCGGTTGCGCGCCAACCTGCGCCCGCAGGACAGCGTGGGACGCGATGTCGGCGGCACCACGGTCGCGCGCCTGGGCGGCGACGAGTTCGTGGTGGTGCTCGACGACCTGCCGGACGGCGCCGCGGCCTCGTCGGTGGCGGATCGGCTCATCGCGGTGCTCGAGGAGCCCTATCAGTTGGGGCAGCACCTCGTGCGCAGCAGCGCGTCGGTGGGCATCGTGCACAGCGATGCCGGCTACACGCACGCCGAGGAGATGCTGCGTGACGCGGACATCGCGATGTACGAGGCGAAGGCGCGGGGGAAGGGCTGTCACGCGCGCTTCACGCCGGCCATGCGGGAGGCCGTGCGGCGCCGCCTGCGCATCGAGACCGCGCTGCGCGACGCGCTGGGCACCGACCAGTTCCATCTCGTGTACCAGCCCATCGTCTCGCTCGAGACGCGTCGCTTGGAGGGCGTCGAGGCGCTGCTGCGCTGGCGGCATCCCGAGCTCGGCCTCCTCATGCCCGGCGAGTTCATCCCCGTGGCCGAGGAGACTCGGCTCATCCTGCCGCTGGCCGATCGTGTCCTGCAGATGGCGTGTACACAGTTCGCCGAGTGGCAGCACCGCTTTCCGCGGCACGCGCCACCGTCGATCAGCGTGAACCTGTCGCGCGTGCAGCTCGCCGATCCCGGCCTCGTGGCGCGCTCGCTGGCCATCATGCAGCAGGCCGGCGTCGACCCGTCGCAGGTGCAGCTCGAAGTGACCGAGTCGCAGCTCATGCAGCAGCGCACCATGGCCATGGAGCTGCTCGACGGGTTCAAGCATCACGGCGTGCGCCTCGCCATGGACGACTTCGGCGCCGGCTACTCGTCGCTGTCGTGCCTGCAGGAGTATCCATTCGATGTGCTCAAGATCGACCGCGCGCTCATCGAGCAGGTGAACCGCGGGCGCGGGTACGCGGCGCTGCTGCACGCCGTGGTGACGCTGGCCGAGAACCTGGGACTCGACGTGGTGGCGGAGGGCATCGAGCGTCCCGAACAGCTCGCGCTGCTGCAGGGACTCGGCTGCACCTACGGCCAGGGCTTTCTCATCGACCGACCGCTCGAGGTCGCCGTGCTCGAGGCGCGTTGGCGCAACGCGCAGTGGCCGGAGGCGGCGTGAAGACCTTCGTCCTGCGTGACGCCATCGAGCAGTTGGGCGCCGTGGCGACGTTGCCGGGTGTCGCCGTGCGCATCATGCGCATCGCGAGCGACCCGGGCGCCACCGAGGAAGACCTGCTGCAGGCGCTCCACACCGATCCGCCCCTCTCGGCGCGCGTGCTCAAGGTCGTGAACTCGGCGTTCTACCGGCGGCAGCGCGAAGTGGGTGCGTTGCGGGCGGCGGTGCGCATGCTCGGCGTGGACGCCGTGCGCAACATTGCGCTGGCCGCGTCGCTGCATCGCCTCTTCCGGGGCGGGCGCGGCATCCCCGACTTCGATCCGGCGTCGGTGTGGAGTCACAGCGTGGCCGTCGGCGCGGCGGCGCGGCGCGTGGCGCTGGAGACGCGGCTCGTCGAGCCGGAGGAGGCGTTGCTGGCGGGTCTGCTGCATGACATCGGCCTCATCGTGGCGATGCAGGCGCGCCCGCGCGAGTTCGCCGTGCTCATCCAACGGGCCGCACAGGAGCCGCACGTGCCGTTCCGCGTACTCGAGGAGGACGTGCTCGGGGCAACGCACGAGGAGTTCGGGGGGGCGCTGTGTGACGCATGGAACTTCCCGGCGCCGCTCACGCACGCCTGTCGCAGTCACCACGATGCGCGCATCGTCCCGGCGGAGGGAGGGCACATGCCCGCCATCATCCACGTCGCCGACGTCATCGCCGCCGGCCTGGGCGAGGGCTTCACGCGCACCGTCGAGGTCACGGCGCCGGATCCGGGCGTGCTGGCGGTGCTGCAGCTCGATGTGGACGCCCTGGCGTTCATCACGGCCAGGGCCCGCGAGGATGCGGCGACAGCGGCGGCGGTCTTCTCGGCGTGACCGCGTGGGCGCTAGCTTGGCGACATGCACCTCGACGACTACCAGCAACTGGCGGCCCGCACTCTCGGCCGTGACCGGACGCACGAGCAGCAGCTCTCCAACGCCGCCCTCGGGCTCACCGGCGAGGCCGGCGAGGTCGCGGAGCTCATCAAGAAGCACCTGTTCCACGCGACGCCGCTCGACGGCGATGCCCTGGTGAAGGAGCTGGGCGACTGCCTTTGGTACCTCGCGGCCTTCGCGACGGTGCAGGGGCTGTCGCTCGACGACATCGCGCAGCGCAACATCGACAAGCTGCGCAAGCGCTACCCGGAAGGCTTCGACCCCGAGCGCAGTCGCAACAGAACGGAGTGAGGCGACCGCGTCACCGCGGACGCATCACCCCGGCCGCGGTGCCAGGAACGACTGGCCGTCGAAGGGGAGCTCGTGCGCGACATCCAGCAAGGCCAGCGCGCTCGGCACGACGTCGGTCGTGCGCTGCGGTGCGCGCGCCGGCACGTCGAGCAGCAGCGGCACGAGCATCTGCTCGCGCAGCAGGGCGCCGTGGGTCGACACATGCTCGACCGGTTCGAAACGCGCCCGCAGGTCCCACGCCGGCGCCGCCGATACGATGATGTCGCCGCTGCGCGTCGATGACGCGAGCAGCGACACCTGCACGAGCGCGTCGGGGTAGGCGGTCTGCGCACACACGGCCCATGCCGCCGCCGCGTCGAGCCCCGCGTGCGCGCCGCCGAGCCCCAGCGGATCTCCCGACTGCGGCACGTAATCCCACCGCGTGGCCGCGCCTTCACCATGGCGGATGATGTGTGCCTGGGCACCGTCGGCGCGGCGAAGCTCGACGGTGTGTCCGTCGTGCGCGACCATGAGTAGGTCGATCGACTCCCGAGCGAGCAGCCGCTGCGCGAGCGACTCCCATCGGGGCGCGAGCGCTGGCCACCAGCGGCGCACACGTTCCTCGGGGGCGAGGTAGAGGTGCGCCATGGCATTGCCACCCACCATGAGCGCCACATCCGCACGCCGCGTGCCCAACTGCGGATGCGCGAGCACGCGCAGCCCCTCGCGTTCGAGCCAGCCATGCAGGTCGTCGTGGCGGGACACCGGCGCGTGTCCGTGGTCGCCCACCAGCCAGACATGCAGCGTGTCGCCCCAACCACCCGCGTGGGCCGCGCGACGCGCCTCGGCAACGGCGGCGTCGATGTCGCCCAGCGCGGTGCGCACCGCGTCCGAACGCCCGCCGAGCTTGTGCGCGAACTTGTCGGGGCTGGTGATGGCAAGGAGTGACAGGCGGGGCCGCACGCGAGCGAACCGGCGCAGGAACTGCGCGGTCGCGGCCTGCTCGACGCGGCGCCAGCCGGCCAGATCGCCACGAAAGTGCGCCGGCGCCGCGCGCAGCATCCAGCCGATGCCCCGCCCGATGCGCCCATGTGTTGCGCCGCGCGCCAGCATGCTCATGGCCGACAGCGACGGGCGCACGAGTTCGAGCAGTGTGGGTGCGTCGTGCGCGACATCGCGATCGACATGCCAGATGTCGATGCCGGCATAACTGCGCGCCTGCGACGTCGACCACCGCAGCCGACGTGACCGGTCGAACCACCGGAGCCCGGGCAGTCCCACCGAGGCCGGGTGACGTCCCATCACGAACGGGACGTAGGCGGGCCCGGTCACCGACGGAAAGGAGGCAGTGACCTCATGCAATCCACCGCGTGTCGCCAGGGCCGCCAACGCCGGGGTTCGCCCCGCCGCGATCTCCTCGTGCAGCACATCGGGCCGCACGCCATCCGCCACCACGAGCAACAGCCGTGGCGTCGTGGTATCATGCGACACCGACCCGCTCCCCACCGCGCGTCGCGGCGTCGTCTCGTCGTTCCACCGTGCCCTCCCGCACCCGCGTACCTGTCCGCTCACGCATCCCGTCACGCATGGCGAAGACACCCCGCCCACGTCGTACCGCCGCGCCGCGCAAGGGCGCTGCCCGCACCGCCACCGGCAAGCAGGCCTCGCCCGATGCCCGCGCGAAAGCGGAACACCAGTCGCTCGAAGGATTGATCGAGCGCACGCGTGAAGGCCATCGCAAGGCCGGGCGAGAGCCGGAGGCGCCGCAGGGCCTCGTGTCGAGCGGCGCCCGCGCGGTGCGACGCATGGACCCGCGTCTCGTCGACCAGGCCATCCGTGATCGCCCAACGCTCACCGAGGACGAAAAGCTCCTGCAGGCGCCCTCCGACACCGCGGCGGCGTTCACCACCTCCGACCCGTGGCGCGTCATGCGCATCATGTCGGAGTTCGTGGAGGGCTTCGACGCGTTGGCGGAGGTGCAGAAGGGCGTCACCATCTTCGGCTCGGCGCGCACGGGGCCCGACGATCCGCAATACGAAGCGGCGCGTGAGACCGCGCGCCTCCTCGCCGCGCAGGGGTTCTCCATCATCACGGGCGCGGGGCCCGGCATCATGGAGGCCGCCAACCGCGGTGCAAAGGACGGCGGGGGCCACTCCGTGGGGTGCAACATCGAGTTGCCGTTCGAGCAGGGCGCGAACCCGTACGTCGACACCCTCGTCAATTTCCGCTACTTCTTCGTGCGGAAGACGATGTTCATCAAGTACTCGAACGCGTTCATCATCTTCCCGGGCGGCTTCGGCACGCTCGATGAGCTGTTCGAGGCGCTCACGCTCATCCAGACGGGGAAGATCTTCCAGTTCCCGGTGATCCTGTTTGGGCGGCACTACTGGGCGGGGCTCCTGCGCTGGATCCGCTCGCGGGTGGCTGGCGAGGGCAAGATCTCCCCGGGCGATCTCGATCTCGTGCTGCTCACCGACGATCCCGCCGAGGCCGCGCAGGCCGTGATCGATGCCCACGCCGCGCAGGCGGCTCAACGCGCTCCCGCGGAGCGCTGAGACGGCGACGCCCCCACGCCGTCACGGCGCGGACAACACGCGTTGCACGGCGCGCAGCAGTGCGTCGCGCGAGAACGGCTTGGCGAGGAACCCCGACCGGGCATCGAGTTCACCCTCGGCGGGGGCGCGATCGCGTGGGTGAGCGTCTCGGCGTCCATGCCGACCCCGGTGTCGATGACACTCACACGCACGTGCTGCGCTGGCGCGGTGCCCGGCCACGGAGTGGGGGTGGGATCGCTGGAGCGCCGGGTGCGCAACGTCAGCGTGCCACCACGTGGCATCGCATCACGCGAGTTGATCGCGAGGCTGAGCAGTGCCTGCTCGAGCTCGACGGCTTCCATCGCAATGCGCGCGCCCGGGGCGTCGCAGTCGACCACGAGCGTCACCGTCTCGCCGATCACACGCCGCAGCAGTTGCGCGGCGCCCTGCACGACCTCATCGAGCACGAGGTGGGCCGTCGGTTGATGCTGCTGCCGGCTGAAGCGCAGCAGACGTCGCGTGAGCTCCGCCGCCCGCCCCGCCGCCTGATGCACCTCCCGCGCGTCCGCGAATTCCTGTGTCGTGGGCGGCAGCGACTCGAGCAACAGCTCGGCGGTGCCGCCAATGACCATGAGCAGGTTGTTGAAGTCGTGGGCGATGCCGCCCGTGAGCCGTCCGACCGACTCGAGGCGCTGGGACGCGCGCAGGTGCAGCGCCGAGCTCACCCGCTCCGACACATCCAGGAACGACCACAAGCGGCCTCGGTGCGCAGGTCCGCGCACCGGATGCGTGCTCACCAACAGCGTGCGCCCATCCGGGGGCGCGCACTCCCAGCGCCAATCCCGACGCACCGCGTCGGCGTCGCGAAAGAGCTTCGCGCCCTCCTCGGCCACCTCACTCGCGTTCCGCAGCCCCAGTCGCAGGGCGCGAATGGCGGCACTCACCGCGGCCGCGTCGGCCGTGCCATCGGCGCGCCGCGGCATCGCGCCCAGCAGGGCGTCGGCCGCGCCATTCAGCCGCGCGGTCCCCAGTTCCTCGTCGATGAGGGCCACGGCGACCGGCATCGCCTCCAGCAACGCGTCGAGCCTCGGTATCGACGCGAGGGCGTCGTGCTCGTGCACCGCGATGGCCATGTGTTCGTGCAGGCTCGTGACGAGCGTGCGGTCGCCACGCTCCACCAGGGCGCGCAGGTGTGGTGGCACGGCACTCGGATCGCCCCAGGCGACGAGCAACGTGCGGCCTGCCTCGTCGCCGAGGGCCAGCACGACCGGCTGGCCGTCGGATGAAGGGGAGAGGTCAAGCGATCGCCCGACCGCCTCGGGGAAGGCACGCAGGTCGTGAACGCTCGCTGCGGCGCCCGTGACGATGGCGCGCATTGCCGATGCATCGCACTCCGGCATGCCGTCGACATGACGTGGGGGGAGCACCGCCGGATCGCCAGTGCTGTAGGCGCATCGTCCATCCGCATGGTCACGCCACAACTGGATGGCATCGGCGCCGAGGTAGGTGCGCAGTCGCCGGAGCGGACGATTCTCCGGCATCAGGCCACGGCCATGTGCTGCGCGGCCCAGTCGAGTGTGTCCCGCAGCACCGGTGCCAGCAGCTCCGGGTGCGTGACGTGCGGGAGATGCCCGTCAACATCGAGGATGTGCATGGCGCGGCAGGGCGTGTGGGCCGCGAGATACTCGGCCACACCGAGCGGGACGGCGAAATCCTCGCGCGCCTGGATGATCGTCACCGGATGCGTCACCTGCGTGAGCATGGCGCGCAGATCACTCTGCATCATCGCCCGCAGGAAGGCCCGGCCGGTGTCGGGACGCATGGCGCCAAGCGACGCGAGGAAATCGCGCAGTTGCAGAGGCGTGCCCGTCGTGCCCAGCGCGTGGCGGGCAAAGCCCGCCATCCACGACGCGAGGTCGGCGTCGGCCTCGGCGAGGAGGGTCGCGACGGTGGCGTCGCTGAAGCCGCCGTGGTAGCCCGGCAGCTCGCGGTAGCAGGGCGACGCGCCGATGAGGACGAGCGAGTGAAACAGGTCGGGCGCCCGCAGGCTCGCGAGCAGGCCGATCATGCCGCTCATCGAGTGCCCGACGAAGACCACCGGCCGGACGTCGAGCGCGGTCAGGAGGCCGACGAGATCGTCGGCGTGGGCTTCGAGGGTGGTGTAGCGCTCGGCGTCCCACGCGGCATGGGAGCTCGGCGAGGTCCCGACGTAGTCGAAGTGCACCGCCTGCCAGGCGTCGGGCACGGCCGGGGCGAGCGGAAGCCAGCACCCCTGGCGGGTGCTGAAGCCGTTCCCGAACACGACATGGTGCGCTCCGGTGCCGCGTCGGGTCGCATCCATGAGTTGCGCGAGCTGCATCGAGGTAGGGGCGGTGGCGCAGACGGGCCGGTCGCGCGGGAAAGCGGGGTGGGCCGACGAAATCGGCCCTCTACGGAGGAATAGAGTAGGCCGCGTTCCAATGCGCACAACCCGGAAAAGCCCGACACCAAGCCGGACTACGCACAAATACCGATTGTTTCGTTCGGGTTTGAATTTACCTTCACAATCGCTTCATGAGAACCATTATCACCCATATCTCAGTGCTGACCACTTCCCTCGCCGTTCCGCTTCTGCTCGTCGCCCTCGGCGCCCAGCAGGACACCACCCGTCGCGTCGACACCACCGCGACGCGCCCCACCACCGTGCCGGCCACTGCCCCCGGCGGCCGCGCCCCCCAGACCCTCGACGAGGTACGCGTTCGCGCCGCGGGCAGCCGCGAGCGCGCCACACGGGCCACCCACTCGAAGTCGAGCACCCGCACCGAGACGCCGCTGCGCGAGATCCCGCAGTCGCTCACGGCGCTCTCCGCCCCGCTGCTGCGCGACATCAACCTGCCCACGGTCGCCAGGGCGCTGGAGTACGTCCCCGGTGTCACCATGGGGCTGGGGGAGGGACACCGCGATGCCCCGACCATCCGTGGGCAGTCGACCACCGCCGACTTCTTTGTCGACGGCGTGCGCGACGACGCGCAGTATCTCCGTGACACCTACAACGTCGCGCAACTCGATGCCCTGCGCGGGCCCAACGCGGCCGTCTTCGGGCGCGGCGGTGGTGGTGGGGTCATCAATCGCGTGCTCAAGCAGGCCGAGTGGCAGCCGATCTTCGGTGGCCGCGTCGAGACGGGGAGCTGGCAGCAGCGTCGGCTCACGGTCGATGCCGGGGCGCCGCTCTCGGCGCACGTGGCCGCGCGCGTCAACGCGCTGCACGAAGCGGGCGATGGCTTTCGCCATGGCATGTCCGCCGAGCGGTCGGGCGTGACACCGGTCGTGGCGCTCGCGGTCGGGCCCACGGTGGTGCATGCCGGGGTCGAACACCTGGTCGACCGGCGCGTCGTGGATCGCGGCGTGCCCTCGGCGGCCGGGCGACCGGCAGCGTTCGACGCACGCGCCTTCGTCGGGGACACCACGCTCAATCGCAGCACCAACACGGCGCAGTCGGCTTGGGTGCAATCGGCGTGGGCGCCGACGCCGGCGGTGCAGGTGCGCACGCACCTGCGCGCGGTGCACTACGACAAGTTCTATCGCAATGTCTTCGCCAACAGCGCAGTGCAGGCCGATGGTGCGACCTTCACGCTGGGTGGCTACAGCACCGCCACCGACCGCCGGAGCCTGTTCGCCCAACAGGATGCGACGTGGCAGGGCACCACGGGGCTGCTGCACCACACGGTGCTGGTAGGCGCCGAGGCGAGCCGACAGCACACCGACAACCTGCGGCAGACGGCGTACTTCGGGAGCGGCAGCGGCACCACGAGCACACCCGCACGCATCGACGCGCCGCTGCTTGCCGTGCCGGTCAGCTTCCGCCAAAGCGCGACCGACGCCGACAACACAAGTCGTGCCGATGTGGTTGCGGCGTTCGCGCAGGAGCAGGTGCGCATCGGTGAACACCTGCAGCTACTGGGCGGCGTGCGCGCCGACCGCATGGCGGTGGTGGTGCACGATCAGCGGAGTGGCGCGCGGTTCCAGCGCACCGACGCGATGATCTCGCCGCGCGCTGGCGTGGTCGTCCTGCCGAGCAAGGCGCTGTCGGTGTACGGTTCGTGGTCGGTGTCCCACCTGCCGTCGAGCGGCGATCAGTTCGGTGCGCTCACCGCCAGTTCGCAGACGTTGCGCCCCGAGCAGTTCCGCAATCGCGAGGCCGGCGTGAAGTGGGCACCCGTCGAGGCGCTCGACGTCACGGCGGCGTGGTATGTGCTCGACCGCAGCAACACCACCGCTCCCGACCCCGCCGACGCCACGCGGCTCGTGCAGACGGGGCGCCAGCAGACGCGCGGCGTCGAGCTCGGTGTGCAGGGGCACGCGACGGCGTGGTGGACCGTCGTGGGCGGACTGGCCGTGCAGCAGGCGCGCATCGTGAGTCGCACGGCCGCGGCACGCGCAGGCGCGTCGGTGCCCCTGGTGCCGCGCACCACGGCATCGGTGTGGAACCGCGTGCGTGTGACCCGGCGCGCCGCCCTCTCGCTCGGCGTCGTGCATCAGGGAGATCGCTACGCGGCCATCGACAACACGGTGCGCCTGCCACACTTCACGCGACTCGATGGCGGACTCGTGGTCGACCTGCGCGGCCCGCTCGCGGCGCACGTGCAGGTCGAGAACCTGCTGGACAGCCGGTACACGGCCACGTCACACGGCAACAACAACATCATGCCCGGGGCTGGCAGGACGCTGCGGCTCTCCCTGGTGCGCTGAGCCCGCCGGGGACACGCCCAGCCCCGCTTGGCTTGCCCCCGAGGGGCCGGACGGCCCATACTTGAGGAAGATCGCAGTGCTCTCGCGCCCGGCCACAACGGTCGGGCGCTCGCCTTTTGTCCCGCAGGGCCCTCGCATGTTCCAGGAACTCATCGCCAAGATGGCGCGTGAAGTCGAGAAGCTCACCCACGAGCTCAACGTCACGCTCCCCAACGAGATCCGAAAGGCCGTCGAACTCGGCGACCTCAAGGAGAACAGCGAGTACAAGGCCGCGCTCGAACGGCAGCAGTTCGTGCAGGCACGCCTGGGGCAGCTCACGCAGCGCGTCACGAAGCTCGCGAACATCGACATCGCGCAGATCCCCGCCGACAAGGTGGGGCTCGGCTCCAAGGTCGTCGTGCAGGACGAGCAGGGCGGCGCGCGCGAGTCCTACGAGCTCGTCTTCGGTGATGCCGGGGAGCTGCAGGACGGACACGTCACCATGGGGTCGCCCATCGGACGCGCGCTGCAGGGAAAGGGGGTGGGCGAGACGGCCCTCCTCAAGCTCCCGACCAAGGTGCGGCGCCTGCAGATCGTCGAGTTGCACACCATCCACGACCGCAACGCCGACGACCTGGCATGACGGCCGGGTGCGTCGTGGCCCTGCGTGTCAGGGCGCGTCGATCGTGAAGAGGCGCGCCACCTCGGCGTCGTAGCGCGCGAGCTGCGCGTCGCGCTCGGCGTCGGTCCACGCCAGCGCGTCTTGCACCAACGGCGCGATGCGCCGCGCCGCGGCCCGCCCATGGTCGCGGGTCTCGAAGGCCACGTGCGTCCGTCGCACGAGCACATCCGCCAGGGTCGCGGCCCCCTCCCGCTCCACGGCGTGCGGCACCTCCGCCAGCAGGTACGGCAGGTCGTCGCTGATGCGGTGTCCCAGCGTGTGGTCGCGCTGGACGTAGCTCCACACGTTGCGCCACCGACTCCCGTACGCATGGGCAAGCCGCTCCCCGACCGCGGTGTCGTGGGCCGTGTGTCCCGCGTCGTGCTCGGTGGCGTCGAGGTGCGCGAGATCGCCACCTGGCAGCGGCGTCGTGCGACTCACCGACCGATCCCACGGCGGCAGCGTCGCGCCCTGCGCGCGGAGCGCCTGCCGCACCTGCCGCAGCACGTCGACCGCCATGGACCGATAGGTCGTGAGCTTGCCGCCGGTCACGCTCATGAGACCATCGCTGCGTCTGTGCACGGCGTGCTCGCGCGAGGCCGCGCGCGTCCCCCCGGCGCGTGTCGCGTCGGCGCGCGCCGCGGCGAGTGGGCGGATGCCGCACCAGGCGGCGATCACGTCGTCGTGCGTGAGCTGCGCGAAGGGAAAGCAGCGATTGGCCGACGCCAGCAGGTAGCTCACGTCGGTGCCCGTGGCGCGAATCGTGTCGGGCCCCGAGGTGGCGGGCCGCTCGGTGGTTCCGATGATCGTGTGGGCGCCGGCGGGGAGCACGAACATCACGCGGCCGTCGAGCGGCGACACGATCGTGACGGCGTCCTGGTTGCCAACGCGATGGCGGGGCACGGCCACGTGCGCCCCCGCCGCGCCGCGCACCGCCGGGCCACTCGGCACGGCCTGCCCAGGCGCAGCGAGGCGCGCCGCCAGTTCGTCGCTCCACGGTCCGGTGGCGTTCACGAACACGCGCCCCCGCACCACCACCTCATGCCCCAGCACGCGATCGACGACCTCGACGGCGACCAGGCGCCCGCCCTCGTGTCGCGCACCCGTGACGGCCACGTGGTTGAGCACCGCCGCGCCCGCCTCGCGCGCCGCGAGCGCGGAGGCGAGCGTGAGGCGGCTGTCGTCGGTGGCGGCGTCGTAGTAGCGCGCGCCGCCCAGCAGGTCGTCCACCGCCAACGCCGGCTCGGCGGCGTGCAGGGCGTCGCGGGACAGCGACCGGTGCGGACGCACGTTGCGGAAGAGCGCCAGCGCGTCGTACGCCGTGAGCGCGGCCCGGACCTGCCAGCGCGGAATGCGCGCCCCCCGATACACCGGCCAGGTGAAGGCCAACGGCTGCACCAGGTGCGGCGCCAGCGTGAGGAGCAGCCGACGCTCGCGGCTGGCCTCGAACACCAGCCCCAGGTGGCCATGCTCCAGATAGCGGACGCCGCCGTGCACGAGGCGTGACGACCGGCTCGACGTGCCGGCGGCGAAGTCGTCGCGCTCGACCAGCGCCGTCGAGAGTCCGGCCAGCGCCGCCTCGCGCGCAATGCCTGCGCCGGTGATGCCGCCGCCCATGACCACCACGTCGAACGTCTCCGCGGCGAGCGCGGACACGGTGTCGCGTCGGAGGGTGAGGGCAGGGTGCATGGCGCACAATGTCGCCCGGCGCGGACGCACGCCAGCGCAGCGCGCCCTCCCAGCGTGGTCGCCCTGCGGTGCGGCCGTTAGCTTGACGGGATGCCCACCTACGGAAACGGGCGCCGCGTGGCCATCGTGGCCGGGGTGCGAACGCCCTTCGCCCGCTCGGGCACCGCGTTGCGCAGCTACACCGCCATCGACCTCGGCCGGTTCGCGGTCGCCGAGCTGGTGCAGCGGACCGCGCTCGACGGGGCGACCGTCGATGCGCTCGTCTTCGGCACGGTCGTGCCGAATGTCCTCGCGCCCAACATCGCGCGCGAAGTGGCCCTGCTGCCGCACTTCCCGAAGACCCTGCAGGCCTGGGCGGTGAGCCGGGCCTGTGCCTCAGCCAACCAGGCCATCACCGACGCGGCCGACCAGATCGTGCTCGGTCATGCCGATGTCGCCATTGCCGGTGGCGCCGAGTCGCTGTCGCAGGTGCCCATCCTGCACTCGCGTGGCATGAGCGACGTGCTGGTGGCCGCGTCCAGGGCCAAGTCGCTCTCGCAACGCGCGGCCACGATCGCGCAGCTCCGCCCGCGCGATTTCGTGCCCATCACGCCCGCCATCGCCGAGCCAAGCACCGGCGAGACGATGGGGCAGAGTGCGGACAAGATGGCGAAGCTCAATGGCATCTCGCGCGAAGCGCAGGATCGCTTCGCGCTCGCGTCGCACCAGAAGGCCGCGGCCGGGCTCGACGACGGACGCCTCACGGCGGAGATCGCGCCGATGCCGGTGCCGCCGGCATACGAGGAGATGCTGGCCGAGGACAACGGCGTGCGCCGTGACAGCACGTATGAGCAGCTCGCCGCGCTCAAGCCGGTGTTCGACCGGCCGTACGGCACCGTGACCGCGGGCAACGCGTCGCCGCTCACGGACGGAGCGGCCGCCGTGCTGCTCATGAGCGAGGCTCGCGCCAAGGCGCTCGGCTACACGCCGCTCGCCTTCATTCGCAGCTACGCCAACGCGGCCATCGATCCGGGCGAGCAGTTGCTGCAGGCGCCGGTGCTGGCGGCGCCCGTCGCGCTGCAGCGTGCGGGGCTGTCGCTGCAGGACATGGACCTTGTCGAGTTGCACGAGGCGTTTGCCGCGCAGGTGCTGAGCAACCTGCACGGCTTCGCGTCACCGCAGTGGGCCGCGCGTGCGGGGCGCTCGGCGCCGCTGGGCGAGATCGATCCGGCGCGCCTGAATGTCATGGGCGGGTCGCTGTCCATCGGCCATCCGTTCGGGGCCACCGGCGCGCGCATTCTCACCACGCTGTGTCACGAACTCGCGCGGCGTGGCGGACAGTTCGGCATGCTGTCGGTGTGCGCGGCGGGCGGCATGGGGCACGTCATGGTGGTGGAGCGCACATGAGCACGCCCACGGTGGTGCTGCACGATGCGGCCACGGGTGTGACGCTGACCCTCGACGACGGCGTGGGCGTGCTGTCGCTCGACCAGCCCGACTCGCCGGTCAACACGCTCAACTCGCGCCTCGGTCCGGTGTTCGAGGAAGCATTCGATCGTGTGCTGCACGATGCCGCGTTCACGGCGCTCGTGCTGGCGAGTGGCAAGGCGGACACCTGGATCGCGGGCGCGGACATCGAGGAGCTGCGCGGGCTGCAGCGTGCCGAAGACGGTGCCGCGCTGGCGCGGGGCGGGCAGCAACTGCTGGCGCGTCTTGCGCAGTTGCCGAAGCCCGTCGTCGCGGCCATCAACGGCGCGGCGCTCGGCGGCGGCCTCGAAGTGGCGCTGGCCTGTCACCATCGCATCGCCGCCGACCACCCCAAGACGATCCTCGCGCTGCCGGAAACGCAGTTGGGACTTCTGCCGGGCGCCGGCGGTACGCAGCGGTTGCCGCGCATTGTCGGCCTGCAGGCTGCGCTGGACATGATCCTCACCGGCAAGAACATCCGCGCGCGCAAGGCGTGGCAGATGGGGCTCGTGCACGAGCTTGTGCACCCTGCCATCCTGCGTGACGTGGCGATGCGGCGTGCGCGCGAGCTGGCGCGTGGCATCGCACCGCCGGTGCGCAAGCGCAGGACCGGTGCGGCGACGGTCCTGCTCGAGGACAACGCGCTCGGGCGCATGGTGGTGTTCCGCCAGGCGCGCGAGCAGGTGCTGGCCAAGACGCGCGGCAACTACCCGGGGCCGCTCGCCGCGCTCGATGCGGTGCAGCGTGGCTACAGCGACGGCGAGGCGGCGGGCTACGCCGCCGAAGCCGAGCACTTCGGCCAGCTCGCCATGACGCCGGTGTGCAAGCAGCTCACCTATCTCTTCTTCGCCGGCAATGCGCTCAAGAAGGAGGAGGTGCGGCGCGCCGACGGCACGCCCGCCGCGCACGCACCGGTCCGCAAGCTCGGCGTGATCGGCGCGGGGTTCATGGGAGCGGGCATCACCACGGTCGCGGTGCAGGCGGGCACGCCGGTGCGCCTCAAGGATGCCGCCTGGCCCCGCGTGGCGGCGGGGTGGCGGGCCGTGCGCGAGGTCGTGCGGGAGCGCCTGCGCCGCAAGCAGCTCACGCGCGCCCAGTTCGATGACACGATGGCGCTCGTGGGCGGCACCACCGACTGGCGCGGCTTCGCCGATTGTGACCTCGTCATCGAGGCGGTGTTCGAGGATCTCGCCGTGAAGCACGGTGTCGTGCGCGACCTCGAGCGCGAGGCACCGCGCTCGATCATCGCCTCGAACACGAGCACGATCCCCATTCGCGACATCGCGGCGGCGGCGGCGCACCCCGAACGTGTGCTCGGCATGCACTTCTTCTCGCCGGTGCACAAGATGCCGCTGCTCGAGGTCATCGTCACGCCGCAGACGAGTCCCGAGGCCACCGCCACCGCGGTGGCGTATGGGCGGCGCCTCGGCAAGACGGTCATCGTCGTGCAGGACGGCGCGGGGTTCTACGTGAACCGCATCCTCGCCCCGTACCTGAACGAGAGCGGCCGCCTGCTCGACGAAGGCGCGACGATCGAGGCCATCGACCGCGCACTCGCCGACTACGGTTTCCCCGTCGGTCCGCTCACGCTGCTCGACGAAGTCGGGCTCGACATCGCGGGGAAGTCGGGACCCATCATGGCGGCGGCCTTCGGCGAACGGCTCACGCCACCTGCCACCCTCACGCAGGTCATCGCGAGCGGCCGCCTCGGACGCAAGGCGAAGCGCGGCTTCTATCGGTACGACGAGCAGGGCAAGCGGCAGGGGCCCGACGAGAGCGTGTATGCGCTCGCGCCGCACCCCGCGCGCCAGGTCGTGTCCGCCGACGAGATCTGCCGTCGCACCGTGTATCCGCTCCTCAACGAGGCGGTGCGCTGCCTCGAGGATGGCATCATCGCGTCGCCGCGCGACGGCGACATCGGGGCGGTGTACGGCATCGGCTTTCCGCCCTTCCGTGGCGGCCCGTTCCGCACGATCGATGCGTTGGGTGCTGCGACCCTCGTGCGCGAACTCGAGACGCTCGACACCCGCTTCCCGGGGCGCTTCACCCCCGCCGCCCTCCTGCGGGAGCACGCGGCAGGCGGCACGCACTTTCATCCCTGACCCCCACCACTCGCCCTCGCATCCATGAGCCAGACGCTGCACCCCCGCATCGTGGAAGTGGTCTCCGCCCTCGAGGCCGCGCAGGAGCACATGCGCGAGACGCTCGCTGACATTCCGGCCGAGCTCATGTCGCGCAAGCCGGCCGACGGTGGCTGGTCGGTCGAGGAGATCGTCGATCACCTTGCCCGCATCGAAGACGGGCTGGGTCGGGTCATCGGCGGGATGCTGAAGCAACTGGAAGGCACCGTCGACACCGAGACCGACCCCATCGCGCCGACCATCGCGATGTACAACGTGCCCGAGCCGGTGCGGAAGATCGCGGCGCCGGAGCGGGTGCAGCCCGTCGGCATGCCGCTAGCCGAGGCACTGGCCGCGCAGGCGGCGGCCCGCACACGGGTCATCGAGGCGCTGCGTGCCGGGTCCGGACGCGCCCTGCACACCCAGACCTTCCCGCACCCGTTCTTCGGGCCACTCAACGGCTACCAGTGGGCGCTGCTCAACGCCCAGCACCAGCGGCGGCACTGCGTCCAGATGCGGAATACCGTCGGCTCCTTCGCCTGAGTCCGGTCGGTCCCGCGCCAGTCCCGCCGCCCCGCTCCCCGTTTACCTTTCGCGCATGCTACGCACGTCCCTGCTCTATCTCTCGCGCCAGCAGCGCATCTTCAGCCTCATCCGCAACGTCGGCTTCGCGCGCAAGATGGCATCGCGCTTCGTCGCCGGTGAGACCATTGCGACTGCCTGTGACGCCGTCGCGCAGCTCAACGCGAAGGGCATCTCCGCCTCGCTCGACCTGCTCGGCGAGAGCGTGCACACCGAGGCCGAAGCGCGCGCCACGGGGCGCCAGTACCTCGAGCTGCTCGATCGCATTGCCGAGCGGAAGCTCGATGCGAACGTGTCGGTGAAGCTGACGGCGCTCGGGCAGGACGTCTCCGACGCGCTCGGCATCGAGGTGGTGCGCGAGGTCATCGCGCGGGCCAAGCAGTACGGCAGCTTCGTGCGCCTCGACATGGAGTCGAGCGCCTACACCGACCGCACCCTCGACACCTTCGAGCAGCACCTCTACCCGGGGTTCGAGGACAACGTCGGCATCGTACTGCAGAGCGCGCTGCGCCGCACCCTCGATGACGTCGAGCGCGCCAACCGCCTGCGCTGTCGTGTGCGCATCTGCAAGGGCGCGTACCTCGAGCCGCCGGCCGTCGCATTTCCCGACAAGGGCGACGTCGATCGCAACTACATCGCGGCGATGCACCGCCTCATGGAGCACGGGCGCTATCCCGGCATCGCCACGCACGACGAGCAGATCATCGCCGAAGCCAAGCGCTTCGCGAAGGCGCAGGGGATCGCGCCCGATCGCTTCGAGTTCCAGATGCTCTACGGCGTGCGTCGTGACCTGCAGGAACAGATCGTGAAGGAGGGCTACCGCATGCGCGTCTATGTGCCCTTCGGCAGCCAGTGGTACCCCTACCTCATGCGTCGCCTGGCCGAGCGTCCCGCGAACATCGCGTTCATGGCCGGCAACATCATGAAGGAGAGCTTCCGACGCTGAGGCACGCCTGAGCCACCACCACGGCGGGGACGATCACCCGCACCACGGCCAGCATCTCCCGCCCGATCACGACGCGGGCGATGAGCGCACCCTGGGTGGCTACATGGCAGTCCACAAGCGTCCTGCGGCGTTCGAGGGCGTCGATGGCGCGTCGTATTCGGTGGACATCCTCACCGACACCACCGGCGATCGCACCGCACCGTGGGGGGCCTATCTGCTCTTCGTGCGCTGGGGCGCCGGTGAGCCCGAAGTGCAGGGGCATCTCGAAACCGGCTTCCTCACCACCGGCGGCAGTGAGCTCGTCGTGCGTCACGCGCTGGGCGCCATCCCGCTCCTTACCGTGAAGGCGACGCTCGACGGCCTCATTCGCGGGACGCGTCCATGAGCGGCGTGGCCACCCCCGTGTCGTTGCCCATGCCCGACGGCGAGATCGTCGTGGACGGGGTGGTGCTGCAGGGCACCGGAGGGCAGTGGGAGGTGCTCACCGACTCCGGCGCACGCGTCATCGCATCCATGCGGGGGCGCCTCAAGCAGGAGATCGACGGCGTGCGGAAGCTCGCGGTCGGCGATCGCGTCACCATGACCGTGGACGCGAACGAGACGGTGGGATGCACCATCACGCACATCCACGAGCGGCACGGCAAGCTCGCGCGACGTGCACCCGGTGGGGCACGAGGCGAGCGCATCGTGGTCACAAACCTCGATCAGGTGCTGGTGGTGTTCGCCGCCGCGCGCCCCGACCCGCACCCGCGCATGCTCGACCGCTTTCTCGTCATCGCGGAGGCGAACGATCTCGCGGCGCGCATCGTCGTGAACAAGTGCGACCTGCTCGACCGGGCGCACGTCCGCGCGCTGTTCGCCGATCACGTCCGCGCGGGCTACCCCGTGCACTACACCAGCGTGACGACGGGCGAAGGACTCGCCGAGCTGCAGCGCGAGGTGCAGGGGCGCAGCAGCGCCCTCACCGGGCCGTCCGGCGTGGGCAAGTCGTCGCTCATGAACGCGCTCTTCCCGTCGCTCACCCTGCGCACGGCCGCCATCAGCGACAGCGTGAACAAGGGGCGCCACACCACGGTGGGCGCGGTGCTGCATCCGTTGCCGGGTGGTGGTTTCGTCGCCGACACACCGGGGCTGCGCGAGGTCGGGCTCTGGGGCATCGACGCCGGCGATGTGGCGCACTGCTTCCCCGAGTTCCGCCCGCTGCTGGGGCAGTGCCGGTTCGGTGACTGCACGCACTCCGTCGAGCCGGGGTGCGCACTGCGCGACGCGGTGGATGCAGGCACCGTGTCCCGGGCGCGCTTCGAGAGTTATGTGAAGTTGCGCGAGGAACTCGAGGCGTAGCGTGCGTCCGTCGCCTCGGCGCGCCCGCTAGCTGCGCGGCACGCCGATCAGCGCAAGCGGCACGCGACGCAGCCCGTCCCACCGCTCCACGATGCGGCCGGTTCGCAGCAGCAGTTGTGCCGACAGGCCCCCGTCGAGCATCAGCGCATCGCGCGCGCCCAGTTGGCGAAGCCCTTCCGCCGTCTCCGCCGTCGTCGGCCCGATGGGCATCCGCTCGCCGATCGCGCCCACGGCCGCGTAGCGCGACAGCACCAGCAGGATGCGACCATCGGCGCGCGTGCCGATCGCGAGGCGGATGTCGCGGTGCGACGCATCCACCGGTGCCGCGCCGCACAGCGCCGCGGTGGCGCGCCCACCGGCGAGCACATGCGGATACGACTGCAGCACCTCACGCCATCCGCCGCGCGCGCGTGCCGCCGCGAGGGCCTGCGCACCCAGCACCACCGGCACGCCGGCGCTGTCGATGGCGAAGGCACCGGCGTAGGGCCCCGACGCCGGCGCCTGCCACTCGCGGCCGCGATGCACCACCCAACCCCACGGCCCCGCGTCGGTGAACTGGCCGGCGTTGAACGCCACCACCGCGCTGTCCGGCGCGAGCTCCACCGACCATGGCGCGAGCGCATTGCCCTCGCGCGCGATCTCGAGGGACAGCGCCACGCGCGCGGGGTCGATCTCCACCACGACGAACGTCACGCGCACGCCGCGATCACCCAGGGCCACCGGCCAGCGTGTCCAGCGCACGCCCGGCGCACCTGCCTGCCACGCGAGCGCAGGGCGCGCCGCGACAGCCGCCGTGCTGTCGCCGCACCGCATGGCCCCGATGCGCGAAGGCGGCGATGCGGGCTGCGCGCCCGGCACCGCCGCCCCAAGGGTGAGGAGCAGCGCGCTCCCCACCAGGATGCGGGACCTCACCACTCCTTGAGGTCGCCCCACGTCACCCAGGTCATCGCGCCGTCCCGGAAGAGCGGCGCCATCGCCGACAGTTCCTTCGCATGCGCCGACAGCGCGGCGTGCTCCGACTCCGAGAACTTCCCTTCATTCGGCTTCGCGAAGCCCGCCTGGATGAGCGCCCACAGCGCCACCCGTTCACGGATGCGGCCGAACTGCCACGTCGCCATGCCGCTGCGGTGTGCCGCGTCCACCGCCCACTGCCCACCCTCCGCATTGGCCGCCTGCATCGCGACGCGATAGTCGATGACCGCCGTGGGCGTGAACAGCGTGGGCCCGCAGTTCGCGTTCAGCATGAGCGCCTGCCCCTGCATGCTGAGCGCCGTCGCACTGTCCTGCAGCAGCAGGACCTCCCGCTGCCGCGACTTGTCCTGGATGATGGCGGCGTAGCGCTGCATGTAGGCCGTGGCCTTCACGTTGAGCTCCGCCATCTTCTCGATGCCCTCGGCGGACGGCGGCGTCATGGTCGCCTGCATGCGCTCGGCCGCCTTCCGGAGGCACTCCTCGTACGCCGTCTTCTTCGGCGTGAACTCCGCTTCGAGCGCCTTGCCGCGTGCGATCTGCTGTGCCTGGGCCAGGCGCGTGTTGAGCGCCGCGATGATGGACTCGAGCCGCGGCGTGGTGATCTCGACCGAGCCGTCGCCGCCCGCCTTCGTCGCCGTGGCACCCGCCGGGTCGACCTTCTTGCCGACCGCGTCCTTCGCCGCCTGCTCGGCCGCCTTCTTGAGGCGGCCGAGCTGGGCCTCCGCGTGTGACAGCGGGACGGCGCAGGCCAGCGCCAGCGTGAGCGCCGACGTGAGCGCCGACGAGAGGCGTCGCGAGCGCGCGTGCGCGACGGGCACGAGGGCGAACGGCGCGCGGGACGACACACGGTGTGCCGTCGACATGCGGGGAGCGGACATGGATCCTCCGAGGGTGACGACGGAATATGCGCCCCCCCGGACGCGACCCTCAACGGGTCGGATGACCCGGGTGGACCG
Organism: Gemmatimonadota bacterium; assembly: GCA_020161135.1. GTDB lineage: Bacteria > Gemmatimonadota > Gemmatimonadetes > Gemmatimonadales > Gemmatimonadaceae > Gemmatimonas. Next base: position 861,267 of record JAIUOB010000001.1, read on the forward strand.
TGCCGTTACGGCGAGAGGCGTCGCCGCACCCACGCGCCGGCCTCGCGCGAGTACTGGATGCGGTCGTGCAGCCGGCTCGGACGACCCTGCCAGAACTCGATTTCCTCGGGCACGATGCGATAGCCGCCCCAATGGTCCGGCAGCGGAATCGGGTCATCGCCAAAGCGCGCCAGGGTTGCGGCCAGTGCCGCGTCGAGGTCGTCACGCGAGGCCAGCTCGGCGCTCTGCGTCGACGTCCAGGCGCCGGCCTGGCTGCCGCGCGGGCGCGACGCGAAATACTCGGCCGACTCGGTGCGGCTCACGCGCTGCACGGCACCGACGATGCGAACCTGACGCTCGAGCGTGGCCCAGTGAAAGCACAGCGCCGCCGCCGGGTTGTCGGACAGCTCGCGTCCCTTGCGGCTGCGATAGTCGCTGAAGAAGACGAAGCCGCGCGCATCGACACCCTTGAGCAGCACGATGCGCGCCGACGGATACGCGTCGGGGGTCGCCGTGGCGAGGCACATCGCCGTCGGCTCCGACTCCTCGGCCGCGATGGCGTCGTGCATCCAGCGCGTGAACTGGACGATGGGGTCGGCATCGACGTCCTGCTCCGACAGCGCCGCGCGCCGGTAGTCGGTGCGCAGCGCGGCAATGTCGGCTCGCACGGTATCGTCGGGACGTGCGCTCACACTTCCACCAGCGGCAGCGGGGCCCGAGGATACGCCTCAGGGACGCCCTCGAACGGGTCACCCGTGTAAGTGCTGCCGTCCGGCGCTTCGAGCACGAACCCGGCGTCTTCGATCATCCGCAGGTCCTCGCGCGCCGTCTGCCCCTGCGTGGTGAGGTAGTCGCCCACGAAGATCGAGTTGGCCGGATAGAGCCCCATGACCTGCATGCTGCGCAAATGCACCTCGCGTCCGCCGCTGATGCGGATCTCCTGCGTGGGGAGCAGGAAGCGATAGAGGCACAGGATGCGCAGGCACTGCCGCGGGTCGAGCGCGCGCACGCCGGCGAACGACGTGCCCGGCACGGGGATGAGGAAGTTGACCGGCACGCTCTTCACGTCGAGCTCGCGCAGCGAGAGCGCGAGGTCGATCACGTCGTCGTCGCTCTCGCCCATGCCCAGGATGCCGCCGCTGCATGTCTTGAGCCCGGCGGCCTTCACCGCCTCCACCGTGCGCACGCGATCGTCGAAGCTGTGCGTCGTGACCACCTCGGGCGTGTAGTTGGCCGAGGTGTTGAGGTTGTGGTTGACCGTCTCGACGCCGGCGTCGCGCAGCCGCACCGCCTGCTCCTCGGTGAGGAGGCCGAGGCAGGCGCAGACGCGCAGGTCGTGCTTCGCGCGCACGGCGCGCACGGCATCGAGCACCTTGCCGAAGACCGTCTCACCCGGCGTGCGCCCCGAGATGACCATGCACAGGGTGCCGGCCTTGAGCTGCGCGGCGCGGTCGGCCGCCTCGAGGATGCGCTCCTGCGCCAGCATCGGGTACTTCTCGATCTCCGCGACCGACAGCTTCGACTGCGAGCAGTAGTGGCAGTCCTCGGGGCACAACCCGCTCTGCGCGTTGAGCAGGAAATGCAGGCGCACGCGGTTGCCCCACGTGGCGCGACGCACGCGATAGGCGGCCGCAAGCTGGTCGAGCAGGACATCGTCGGGCGCCGACAGCACCCCGCGGGCCTGTTCGCGCGTGAGGAGGTCGCCGGCGAGGGCCGTATCGGCCAGGGACTGCCAGTGGGCAGCGTGCATGGAGCGGGGACTGAAGGCGGGCAAGGCGTGACTGACGCCTGCAAGATGCCCGGGCGACCGCCCCTAGATCAACGGCGGCAGCAGCGACGTGAGCCCCGCGCCCTCAGCGGCCACCGCGAGCGCCTCGAGGTCGTCGCAGCGGTCGACCCACGGGAATCGCAACACGGCCTGCCCCGGGAGCAGCTGGCGCAGCGCATCGTAGTTGGTCGCCTCCGCCACCGAGGCATCGCGGGCCGAGAGGGCCGTGAGCACGATGGCCCGGATGGACACGCCGGCGGCCGCCGCGGCACGCGCGGTGAGCAGCACATGATTGAGCACACCCAGCCGGTTGCCCGCCACGAGCAGCAGTTCGCACTCCCAGCGGGCGAAGAGGTCGAGGTACGACAGCGCCGGCGTGATGGGTACCAGCAGTCCGCCTGCGCCCTCGACCAGCAGCAGGTCGCGCGCGTCCTCCAGCCGCGACCGTGCCGCGTCGAGCGTGGCGGGCGACACCGAGACCCCCGCGCGTTGCGCGGCGACCATGGGCGCCAGCGGCTCGCGCAAAGCGTAGGGGCGCACGTCCTCGAGGGCGTCCACGTCGCCGCAGGCCCGCCGCAGCCGCTCGGCGTCCGACGCGAGCCCTGCCGCGGTGACCGGCCGTTCGTCGATGCCGCTCTCGACCGGCTTCATGGCGCCGACGCGATAGCCGTGGCGACGCGCGAGCGCCGCGAGCGCACACGTCACGACCGTCTTGCCGATGCCGGTATCCGTGCCCGTCACGCCAAGCCGCAGGCGCAGCGTCGGCGGCGTCGCGGGGGCGTCAGTCATCGATCGGGCCGCCCGTGGTGAGCGGGGTGGCCCGGGCGCCCTCCAGGAAGCGCTGCAGCACGTCGTACACCTGCGCAATCTCCTCGTCGGTCGTGCAGTAGGGGGGAAGACAATAAGCGACCGGACCGAGCGGACGAATCAGCACCCCTTCCTGCAGCGCGTACGCCGCCAGCTCGCGGCCGACGTCGCTCAGGTACCCCGCCGGCGCCGCCAGTTCCACCGCGCCCATGGTGCCGATCTGCCGCACCGCGCGCACACCGGGCACGCCGCGCAGCGCGTCGAGCTGGCGCGCCTGCGCCACTTCGAGACGAATGCGATCGTCCTCGCTCTGCTCGTCGAACAGGTCGAGCGACGCCAGCGCGGCGGCGCAGGCGATCGGGTTGGCCGTGTACGAGTGTCCGTGAAAGAACGTCTTCGTGCGGTCACCGCTGCGAAACGCATCGAAGATGGCCTCGGTGGCGGCGGTGGCGCCCAGCGGCAGCACGCCCCCGGTGAGCCCCTTCGACATGCACAGCAGGTCCGGGCGCACCTCGGCCCGCTCGCAGGCGAACAGCGGCCCGGTGCGTCCGAATCCGGTCATCACCTCGTCGGCGATGAGGTGCACGCCTGCGGCGGCGGTGCGCGCGCGGATCCCGCGCAGCACACTCTCGTCCCAGGTGCGCATGCCCCCCGCGCCCAGCACCAGCGGCTCGACGATGACCGCGGCGAGTTCTGCGCCGCGGGCGTCGATCAGCGCATCGAGGGCCGCCAGCGTGTCACCCTCGCTGGGATCGGGCAGCCGCGCGACCTCGAAGAGCAGCGGCTCGTACATGTGCGTGAACACGCCGCGCGCGCCCGCCGCCATCGCGCCGAACGTGTCGCCGTGGTACGCGTGCTCGAGCGCCGCGACCAGGCGCCGTGGGGTGCCGCGGTTGGCGAAGCTCTGCAACGACAGCTTGAGCGCGACCTCGACGGCCGTCGACCCGTTGTCGCTGTAGAAGATGCGCGAGAGCCCGCGCGGCAGGTGCCCCACCAGCGCCGCGGCCAACTGTGCGGCCGGCTCGTGGGTGAAGCCGGCGAAGATCACCTGGTCGAGCTGCGCGGCCTGCGTGGCGATCGCCTCGGTGATCTCAGGGCGGCAGTGCCCGTGCGTCGTCACCCACCACGAACTGATCGCGTCGAGGATGGGCCGTCCGTCGACGGCGTACAGCCAACTGCCCGAGGCGCGTACCACGGGCACCGGCAACGGCGCGTCGTGATGCTGCGTGTAGGGATGCCACACATGCGCGGCGTCGTGCAGCAGCACCCGCTCGGCGGCCGTCATGTCGTCAGGATGCACGGACCACCTCCAGCACATTGGCAGCGAGCGCGTCGACCAGCTCGATGGGATGCACGGCGGACAGCGAGATGCGCAGCCGGGACGTGCCCGGCGGCACGGTGGGCGGTCGCACCCCGCCCACGAGGAAGCCGCGGCGGCGCAGTTCACGCGTCGCGACCATCGTGGGCACCGCCTCGCCAATGAGCACCGGCACGATGTGCGAATCCTCGGGTCCGTCGATGGCGAGGCCGCCAGCCGCGAGACGCCGACGCAGGCGTCGCGCGCGATCGCGCACGGCCTCGCGGCGCCACGGCTCCACGTCCGCGATGCGCAGCGCCTCGAGTGTCGCCGCCGCCATCGACGGCGGTGACCCGGTCGTGAAGATGAACGAGCGCGCCGTGCTCACCAGATACTCGACGAGCTCCCGCGAACCGCCGACGTACGCGCCCACGGTGCCCAGCGCCTTGCCGAGCGTGCCGACCACGACGTCCACCTGTCCCGACACGCCGAAGTGCTCGAGCGTGCCGGCACCGGTGCTGCCCAGGACGCCCGTGCCGTGCGCGTCGTCCACGTAGGTCCACGCGCGATGGCGGCGCGCGATGGGCACGAGGCGGTCGAGCGGGCAGAGATCGCCGTCCATCGAGAACACGCCCTCCACCACGATGAGCGCGCGGCGATACTGCGCTCGCTCGGCCGTCAGCATGCGGTCGAGCGCGTCGAGGTCGTTGTGCGGGAACACCCGCACCGTGGCGTGCGCGAGCCGGCACCCGTCGATGAGCGACGCGTGGTTGAGCGCGTCGGAGTAGATGACGTCACCGCGCTGCGCGAGCGCCGGGATCGCGCCCACGTTCACCATGTATCCCGACGGGAACAGCAGCGTGAAGTCGCACCCCTTGAGGCGGGCGAGCGTGTGCTCGAGCGTCTCGTGGATGGGGTGGTTGCCCGAGATGAGACGCGCGGCTGCCGCACCGGTGCCCTCGGCCTGCAGCACCGCTTGCGCGGCGCGCGCGACCCGCGGCTCGGCCGCGAGCCCGAGGTAGTCGTTCGACGCGAAGTCGGCGACCCGCTCATGCCCGAGCAGCACCGTGCCCGCGCGCCGCGAGTGCACCTGCCGCAGGGCGCGCTTGAGGCCGGCCGCGTCGAGGGCGCGCAGCGACTCATCGAGCGCCGCATTCATCGTCGACGGCGGCAAGGCGAACGGGGACGTCATCGTGACGCCCCCGCGAAGGGAGCGCGGTACCTCACAGCAACGCCTGGAGGTCGGCGAGGAGCAGCGTCCAGTTCGTGCCCGGCGCATACAGCGCAATGAGCCGCCCTGCGCGGTCGAGCAGGAACGCCTGCGAAGAATGTCCGAGCAGTTGCGACGTGTCGCCGTGCTGGTGCGCCCCCGCGCGTGGCCCCGGGGCGATCGGCAGCGCGGGCGCAGCCACGCCGGGAATGACGCCCACCCCGTACGCATCCACCATGCGGCGGGTGAGCACACTGTCGGCTGCGAGGCCCACGAAGGCCGAGTCGAACTGCGCCACATACTGCTGCGCGAGGGCCGGCGTGTCGCGCGCCGGGTCGACCGAGATGAACACGAAGCGCACGTGCCCCGCATCGTCGCCGAGGCCGCCACGCACGCGCTTCCAGTCGGCCAGCGTGGTGGGGCAGACGTCCGGGCAGTGGGTGTAGCCGAAGAAGAGCAGCGTCAGGCTGTCGCCCGACGCACCCGTCGAGAACGGGCGTCCATCGTGGCGTGCGACAGTGAACGCCGGCAGCTCCTTGGCCGGCTCGACCGCCTGGCCATTCAGGCGTGGGCTGCAGGCGGCGGCAACGAACAGGAGGCACAGACCGACCGCGTGGCGCCCCGAGGCTGCCCGGGTCACGGGGCTGCGCAGCGCGCGCACTTGCCGTACAGCACCACTTCGTGCGACTCCAGCATGAAGCCCGCGGGGGTGAGGTCCGACAGGTCACCGGGACAGCCGTGGATCTCGAAGACGCGCGCGCAGTCACGGCACCGGAAGTGATGATGATGCGCGGCGCCGGCGATCTCGTACCGCGGCGGTTCGCCGGGCAACTCCACGGGCACCAGCCAGCCACTCTCGACCAGCGAATTGATCGTGCGATAGACCGTCGCGATGCCGAGCTTCGACACCTCCGCCCGTCCCGCCTCGAGCACCTCGGCGGGGCCCAGCGGGCGCGCGGTCTTCTCGAAGACGTGACGAATCGCGTCCCGCTGCTTCGTGTTGCGTTCCATCATGCAAATATGCTTAGCTTCGCCGTCATGACGCGACCGTGGATCCGCTGGGGTGTGCTGTCTCTCATCGTTGTCGCCGTGGCCCATCTCGGCGACCCCTGGGCATGGGGCACGCTTCGCCGCCCCGACGTCTATGAGAAGGATTGGGGGCGCCTCCTGCGGTCGCTGGGCTATCTCCCGACCTGGGGCGCCATCGCGCTCGCGTATTGGCTCCAGCAACGCGGGACCCCCACCGGAGGGCGTACCGCCGGGTTTCTGATCGTGACGCCGGCGCTGGGCGGCTTGGCGGCCGAAGTGCTCAAGTTGCTCTTCCGGCGTCTCCGCCCCGACCCCGCGGTCTTCGGCTACGTCTTCCGCCCCTTCACCGAGCAGTTCTGGTCGAACCGGGGCATGGGGCTGCCCAGCAGCCACACGCTGGTGGCCTTTGCCGGAGCGGCGGCGCTGGCGGCGGTCTTTCCGCGGGCGCGCTGGGTGTTCCTTGCCCTGGCGGCCGGCTGCGGGGTCACGCGGGTGCTGGCTGGGGCGCACTACCTGAGTGATGTGGCGGTGGCGGGGTGTCTCGGGGTGGGGGTGGGGTGGCTGATGTCGCGGTGGTGGCAGCGGACTCAGGCACCGGAGAGCTACACCTAGACGTCTAATGAGAGTACATTTGCAATAACCTCTCTATCCCTGATCCGCCATGTCGCACGCCCTGCTCGTCGCCAGCCTCGTCCTGCTCACCAGCGGGCCGGCGTTGGCGCGTCTCGCGCGCGGTCGGCCGGCCACGCTGGCGTTCATCGACGGCTTCGTGCTGGTGAGCATCGGGGGGCTCGTGCTGCTCGACGTCATCCCGCACGCACTCGAACGGGGAGACGTCCTGGCGCTGGTGGTGATGGTCGCCGGCTTCGCGCTGCCGGGCTTGGCCGAACGGCTGCTGCGTTATGGCGTGCGGCAGACGCACCTCGTGGTGATGGCGTTGGCGATGCTGGGCGTGGCGCTGCATTCCGCGTTCGATGGCAGCGCGCTGGCGCAGAGCGCGCTCGCGGCGGAGTTCGGGTCGACGCGGCTGCTGGGGCTCGGTGTGCTGCTGCATCAGTTGCCGGTGAGCCTGATGGTCTGGTGGGTGCTGAGTGATCGGCATCCGGCGGTGCCCTGGCTGGTGCTGGCGGGCATGGGGGCGACGACGGTGCTCGGGTATGTCGCGGAGCCCACCGTGTTCGCGGCGCTGCCGGAACGGGCGTCGGGGCTGTTCGAGGCGCTCGTCGGCGGTTCGTTGCTGCATGTGATTGCGCATCCTGCGCACGATCACGACCCCGCGCATGAACACGAGCCTGGGCACCCGCACCGCGCCGAGGCGCAGGCGCACGACCACGCGCACGACCACGACCACGCGCATGCGCACGACCACGCGCATGAGCACAAGCATGAACACGCCCACGCCAGCGAACTTCCCGCGCGCTCCGGTCGCGCGAGTGGGGTCGGCGCCCTGCTGGGTGGCGCGCTGCTGCTGCTGCTGTTGTACACGCGCCGAGAGGCGCACGGCGCGCTCGCGCTCGATGCCACGTTGGGTACGCTGCGCACGCTCATGCTGGACAGTGCGCCCGCCATCCTGCTGGCCTACATCGCGGCCGGGTTCGTGGCCACTTTCGTCCCGGTGGCGGGGTTGCGCTGGATGAGCCGCGGTTCGCGTCCGCGTCAGGCGCTCGCGGGCATGGCCGTCGGTCTGCCGCTGCCGATCTGCTCGTGCGGCGTCGTCCCGTTGTACCGCCAGCTCGTCCAGCAGGGCGCGTCGACGACGGCGGCCGTCGCATTTCTCGTGGCCACGCCGGAGTTGGGCATCGACGCGGTGCTCCTCTCAGTGCCACTGCTGGGCGCGCCGTTCGCCGTCGTGCGCGTGGTGGCGGCTGCGCTCGCTGCGGTGGTGCTCGCGCTTGTGCTGGGCCGCCTGGTGCGACGCGCGGGGCGTGCCCTGCCGCTCCTTGCCGACCAGCGTCGCCCCGCCACCACCGCTGCGCGACTCCGCAACGTCGCGCGCGTCGGATTCGGCGAGATGGTCGATCACACCGCGCCGTGGATCCTCGTCGGCCTTGTGGTGGCGGCGGTGTGTGCGCCCCTGCTCGAGCGCTCGTGGCTCACGCAGCTCCCTGCCGGCGTCGATGTCGTGGTGTTCGCCGCCGTTGGCCTGCCACTCTACATCTGCGCCTCCGCGTCGACACCGCTCGTGGCGGTGCTCATCGCGGCGGGCGTCTCGCCCGGTGCCGGGCTCGCGTTGCTGCTCACCGGCCCGGCCAGCAATCTCAGCACCATCGGCGTGCTCACACGCATGCACGGGCGGCGCTTCGCGCTGACGTTCAGCGCCCTCATGATCGGTGTGGCCGTGCTGCTGGGCTGGGGCGTCAACCTCGCCTTCCCCGACCTCGCGTCGGCGCAGCCCCCGATCGAAACCGAGGCGGTGGGGACGACGCTGCAGTGGATCGCACTCGGGGCGACGGGGCTGCTCTTCGCCGCGTCGGTCGTGCGCCGCGGCGCGCGCGGGTTTCTCGGCGAACTGCGCGCGACCGAGGCGTAGCGCGCGTGGCGACCGCATGATCCCCCTCGTCGTCATCGCCGGCTTCCTCGGCGCCGGCAAGACGCGGCTGCTCACACAGCTCGTGCCGGCGCTCGCGGCGCACGGCATCCGCTCGCGCATCATTCTCAACGACCTCGAGAACGCCGCAGTCGACGCGGCCCGCCTTGGCGACCTCGAGGCGCTTGTCACACCCCTCGATGGCGAGTGCATCTGCTGCACCTCGCTGCGCGACTTGCTGCAGGCGCTCTATGCCGTGCCGCCAGCACAGGACACCGTGCTGTGCATCGAAGCGAATGGCGCCACCGAGACGGTCGAGCTGCTCGCGCACCTCGCCACCGACCCCCGCCTCGCGCACTTCACGCAACCACTGCAGGTCACCGTGGTGGACGGCGCACGCTGGGGCCGTCGGTGGTGGCACAACACCCTCGAGCGGGCGCAGGTCGCAACCGCCTCGCGCCTGCTGCTCAACTGGACCGAGCGCCTCTCGGCACCCGCACGCGCGAAGCTCGAGAGCGGTGTGCGTACCGTCAACCCGCACGCGCCCTTCGTGGACGCGCCGGCGCTCGCGCAGGAGCTCGCCGCGCTGGCGCGTGTGGTGGATGCCGATGGCACGCGTGACGGACGGCACGTCGCGACTGCGCACACGCACCATCACGCCCACAATCACGCCGACGATCACGCCCACACGCACGAACACCCCTACGCGAGCTGCGTGCTGCCGCTGCCGCCGCGCGTCGATCGTGCCACCTTCTCGGCGTTTGTCGCGGCGTTGCCGACGCAGGTCGTGCGCGCCAAGGGGCTCGTGCGCTTCACCGATCGCCCGACCGAGATGTTCGTCTGGAATCGCGTCCCTGGACGCAAGGGAATGCGCCTCGACCGCGCGCACACGCACGACGACGCCGACACCACGGCGCTCTTCATCGGCGTCGCACTCCCGGTCGAGGAGCTCGTCGCGCGCGTGCACGCGCTGTCGTCCGAGCAGGCGTCGTGATGACAGGCTGGCCGGTCGTGCCCATCCGTCTTCCCGGTCGCCGCGTCGTCGCGGCCACCGCGACGCTCGGTGTCCTGCTCGCCTGCGCGCCGCATGCGAAGCGCGCGGCACCGCCGACACCGGCGCCGGCGGGTGCCGATGCCGCGCCGTCCGTGCTGATCGGGGCGTTCACCGACGACTACGGCGGGCGCCACCGCATCAGCGACACCCTCTGGCAGGAGGGCGAACGCCAGCGCTATCGCATCGTCGCATGGAACGTCGCCGAGCGCTGGTTCGTGGCGCGCAACGCCGAGACCAACCCACGCGACGGCGGGCAGTGGTCGCGCGTCGATTGGGTGCAACTCGACGGGATGCCCCCCTATACGTGGGGGTACTGCCACGTGGTGTGGAACGCGTCGACACGCGCCGAGGCCGAGTCGGCCCCGCCCGCCGGCCGGGCGACGCCGCGGACCGGGTGCAATCGGAGTCCGTTCACGCGGATGGCACCACTCGGCACATCGCCCCCAGCCGGCGAGCGATAGGCCGGTTCGGGGGCAGCGACGGACAGATTCCCGGCGACGTCCTGCTTCTGCGACCTGCCGGGCTTTCAGCGGATCCTGCGGGGTATCACCTTTCCTCCGCGACCCACGCTTCGCAAATCCCTGGAGAGCCACGTGAACCAGTCCCTGCGCCGTCTCATCGTCACCGCTGCCGCCGTGGCACCCGTCGCCGCGCTCATCGCTGCTGCGCCGCTGCCGCACCTCAAGCTGAAGCGCGCCTTCCCGGCGGCCGACACCACGCTCACGTCGTCGCCCGACGCCGTGAAGCTCTGGCTCACCGAGGCCACCGATCCGGCCACGTCGAGCATCGTCGTCACGAAGGGCGGCGCGCCAGTCGCCACGGCCAAGCTTACGCGCGGCGCCACCCTCGATGACCCCCTCACGGCCAAGTTCTCGGCCGCGCCCGGCGACGGCGCGTACACGGTCACGTGGAAGGCCATGTCGAAGGATGGGCACGTGGTGAACGGCACGTACGGCTTCACCGTCAAGGTCGCCAAGTAGCGTCCGGGATGGTCGACGGCACGACGATCGCCAAGGCGCTGTTGTACGTCGGGGCGATCGTCGCGGTCGGTGAACTGGCCCTCCCAACGACCGCGGTCACGGCAACTTCGCGACGCATGCTGCACAGCGCGGCGTGCGTCGCGTTGTGCACGGCCCCCGTGCTCTGGCTGTTCGCGCAGTTGCGGGCCCTCGAGATGCCGTTCGCCAGCGCCAACGCGCTACTCGGCAGCGGCTGGGGGGACAGTTGGGTGCCCTTTGCGATCGGGTGCCTGCTCACCGCGCTCGCGCTCCCCGTTGCGCGTGCCGGCGTGCTCCCCTTCGCTCGCGCGATCCTTGCCGCGAGCGTCGTCGCGCTCGCGATCGCGATGGGGGGCATGGGACACCCCAACGCGGACGAGATCCGTCCTGTGCTCGCGCGCGGCGTTGACGCGCTGCATGTGCTCGGCATGGGCGCGTGGATCGGCGCGCTGCTGCTGGCCGTCACCGACGGCGCGCGCGGCACCGTCGACGACGTACGCGTGCGCTGGCAGCGCATGAGTCGGGTTGCGACCATCGCCGCACCCGTCGCGGTGCTCACCGGCGTCGGCGGCGCCTGGCGACTCCTCGATGGTATCTCGCTGGGCGACATCGCCCGCTCCGGCTACGGTCAGCTGCTGCTCGCCAAGTCGCTCGTGGTCGCGGTCATGCTCGGCATCGGCGCGTCGCAGCGGCGCCGCGTGGGGCAGGGCACGGCGCCGGTGTCGCGACTCGTGCGCTTCGAGGTGGTCTGTGCCGCCGTCGTGACACTCTTGACCGCCTTGCTGACGGGGAGCGAGCCGCCGGGCTGAATCAGGCGCCCGGCACGCGGGCGTAGGGGCGAGGGTGACAGGCTCTTCCATGCGTCGTCCCCCTTCTGCCATGCGTGCACTCACCGAATCCGGCGCGCCCGACGCGCTCTTTGTCCGCTTCCAGCAGGCCGTCGCCGGTCGCTACTCGCTCGATCGCGAGCTGGGGCGCGGTGGCAATGGCATCGTGTACCTCGCGCGTGAGGTGCACCTCGACCGATTGGTCGCCATCAAGCTGCTTCCTCCCGAGCGGGCCGAGAGCGCCGAGACGCGCGAGCACTTCCTGCGCGAGGCGCGGGTGGCCGCGGGCCTGTCGCATCCACACATCGTTCCTATCCACGCCGTCGACCACGTCAGCGCGTTCGTCTTCTTCGTCATGGCCTTCATCGACGGGGAGACGCTCGCGCAGCGCGTGCAGGCACGCGGCCCCGTCGCCGGTCGAGATGCCACCCGCTGGCTGCGCGAAGTGGCGTGGGCGCTGAGCTACGCGCATGGGCGCGGCGTCATTCATCGCGACATCAAGCCGGACAACATCCTCGTCGAGCGTGAGAGCGGACGCGCCTTCGTGGCCGACTTCGGCATCGCGCACGAGGAGCGCGACGACACGGCGGCGCTCGTCGGCACCCCCGAGTTCATGGCCCCCGAGCTGGCGTTGGGCGGCACGCCCGCGGTCGCGACGGATCTCTATGCGCTCGGCATCACCGCGTGGTATCTGCTCACCGGTCGCGTGCCGTTCACGGCGCACGATGCCACGCAGGTGCTTGCACAACACTGCACTGCCGCGCTGCCCCCGCTCGCGACGCACGGTGTGCCCGTGCCGCGTCGCCTCGCCGACCTCGTGCGCCAGTGTCTCGCGAAGGATCCCGCGCAGCGTCCGCCCACCGCCGACGCGGTGGCCGCGCGTCTCGACGAGGCGCTCGAGCAGCGGCGCGAACTGCCGGTGCCGCTCCGTGCCTTCGTGCGGCGTCATGGGCGCATGGACGGTGGCGGCACCGTGCTCGCGCTGCTCGGTGCGCTCGGCGGTGGCGTGGGTGTCGCCGCCTGGCTGGGGCCGGTGGCCGGTGTGCTCACGCTCGTCGGCACGGTCGCGGCCGCGCCGATCGTGTTCGGAGTGGTGGCCGCGCGCCGCCTCATGCGTCACGGCTACGCGCAGGCCGATCTCGACGCGGCCTTTGCCGCCGAACTCGATGTCGTCCGGGAGGACGCCGGAGTCGACACCAATCGCGCATCGCGCTGGCTCGAACGCGGCGCGCGGGCGCTCGCGCGCATCGCGGCCCGCACCACGGCGGCGCTCGTGCCGTTCGCCCTCGCGTCGGCCGTGGTGCCACGCTTCGCGCCGGTGACCACGTTGCTCACCCTCGCCGGGGCCACCACGGGCGTGCTCACCATTGCCTGGCTTGCGGTCATGCCTGGCCGCCGAGATGTGGACGTGCGCTTCTGGCGGCAGGCGTGGACAGGGCGTTTCGGACGCGCCGTGTTCGGGGTGGCGCGCCGCGTGGGCGCTGCGGCGCCCGCCACGCCGATCGTCACCCATCGTGCCACTGAACTCTCGCTGAGTCTTGCCGCGGAGCAGCTCTTCGACGCCTTGCCACGCAGCACGCGCACGGCCCTGGGTGACCTGCCCGACGTCGTGCATCGGCTGCAGCAGCAGGCTGGCGCGCTGCGCACGCGCGTCGCGCAGTTGCAGGAGCTGTGCGACCGCGATGCCGCATCTGCCCAGGATCGCGACACCGCACAGCGCCGCCTGCAGGACACGGTGGTCGCGCTCGAAACGCTACGTCTCGGGCTGCTGCGTCTCCACGCCGGCACGGCCACGGTGGACAGCGTGACACGCGAACTGGGCGCGGCGACCGATCTCGCCGCCGAGGTGTCGCGCCTCGCGGAGGCACACGCCGAGGTGCATCGCCTGCTCGCCACCGACGCCGCGTTCGCGCGGCAGGTCGGTCACGACGTTGCTCTCTCTCCTGCCTGACGGGTCACGCATGCGCTCTCCCACCTTTGCCTCTCCGCGTCCCGCGTCCGCGGCGTGGGCGTCCCCTGGTGCGCACGCTGCGTCGCCTGTGCTGGAAGTCCCGGTGTCGCGTGCAGGCGCCGGAGCTCCGGCGCAGGTTGCCGCCGCACCGCGCCCGCTCTGGCGCCGCGCGCTCCGCGTCGTGCGCGACCTCGCCATCGGCCTCGCGGTGGTCGCGGCCATTCCGCTCACGCTCATCCAGGTGGCGGGGGTGCGGCCGCTGTTCAGTCTCGACGTCCTGCGCGAGCGCATTGTCGAAGCCGGGCGCCTGCGGGTGCTCACTGCGCCGGTCGATCCCACCGTGACACCCGAGGCGGCCGGCGCCGCGCTCAATCGGCTGCTCCCCGCGGTCGGAACGGCGGATGTGCCGACGCGTGCCGCGGTGTCGCCGGAGATTCCGTGGCGCAGTGCGCCACTGCCGGAAGGACTCTTCGTGGGCAAGCGCAGCGTGCGGTGGGCCGGCCCGGAGTCCATGAGGATCATCACCGCAGCCCGCGACCTGTCGGCGGCGGAGCGCGCCTGGCTCGCGACCATGGCCGCGGCGCCGCTCTGGCAGGACGCCGACCTCGTGGCGCGTGCGCGCACGGTCGACATCACCGGACAGCGCTACGTGTTGCCCTTCTCGGCCGCAGCCAGCGACCGCAACCTGCCGTTCGTCAACTACACGCGCAGCGCGGAGTTCGCGCACGCGAGCGTGGCCCGTGCCGCCTACTACGTGGCCATCGGTGACGAGGCGCGCGCCGAAGCGGCGCTGCGCACGGTGGTGTCGCTGGGCTTCGCGCTGCTCGACAACAGTCTCATCGGCATCGACGGCATGATCGGCCGCACCATCGTCGAGGTCGGACGCGATGGGTTCCGCCAGCTCGACGCCGTACGCGGCCGGCACGACCGCGATGCCATCACCGCGCCGGCGCCGCGTCGTGTCTACACGGGCCCCATGATCAAGCCCACGCGCGACGGACTGGCCCGGCTGCGCACGACGGCCATCGCCGATCTCGCGAATCCGTCGCTGCCGCTGTCGTTTCGCGGGGAGCAACTGTCCATGCTGGCCTGGTCGGATTGCGGCAGCGCGACGCGCGTGCTGCTGGGCCCCGATGCCGCGACGCGCACTGCCATGGCGCAGGCGCGCGCCACACTCGCGCGGACGGATGCCGAGCGCCAACTGCTCGAGGTCATGCTGGCGCGTCCGGACGTGGCACCCCAGCGCAGTATGGCAACCAACGCGCTGGCCGAAGTCCTCGAGGGGGCCGCTGCGGTGACCAGCGCCGTCACCGGCAATGCGCGCATCGCGAGCTGTACGCGCGCGGTGATCGGCACCATGATGCCGCGCTGACGCCAACGCGCTGACGCCAACGCGCTGACGCAATCGCGCCGGTGTGCGCCCGTGTGCGCCGCGGTCGGCGCTGCAACGCACGAAGGCCCCGCCAACCGGCGGGGCCTTCGTGGATGCGGGCGGTGCGAGCGGAGGGCTCAGCGACCGTAGCGCTTCTTGAACTTGTCGACGCGACCCTGCGTGTCGATGAGGCGCTGCGTGCCCGTGTAGAACGGGTGCGAGTCGCTCGTGATTTCGAGCAGCACGAGCGGGTACTCGTTGCCGTCATCGAGCTTGATCTTCGTCTCGCTCGTCATCGTCGAGCGCGTCAGCACCATCGCACCCGTGGACGCGTCCTTGAAGACGACCGGGTGGTACGGCGGATGAATGCCTTCCTTAGCCATCGGTAACTCCTGCAGGCGTCACCATTGCCGGCGGTGATCGCGTTCGAATCTGGAGGCCGGTCGCTGGGACCGGGTCGCCGGGACGGCGAGCCTCGAAAGATCACCGCCTCCCACACCCGGGTCAACTGTCCCCCGTCCCACCCGTAGTCCCACCGCCGACGCCACCGCCAACGCCCTGCGCCTGTCGCCCCTACCGCTCCCGCCGTGCAGCCTGTCGCCCCACCCGGCTCCCGCCGTCACGGCTCACGCAGTTCGCTGTCTCTCAAGGCACCGACCGCCGCAGGACATCCCAGTATCCCCCCAGCGCCCCCTCGGCTGCCCCCTTCACGATCTCGTCGATCCCGCTGGTCAGCTGGGTCATCATGAAGCCGTTCGAACGAAACCCGAAGCCCCCCGTCGACGACCGGATGAAGCGGGCCGCCGGGTCCACCGGCATGGCCCCCACGTTGGCATAGAAGCGGCTCCACTCGTCGCCCTGCTGGAACAGGTACTGCTCCACGTTGCTCGTGTAGAACACGTGCACGAAGGCGCTCCGCTCACGCAGCCAGCTGCCGACGGCGCGCAGCGCCTTGGGGCCCGCGAAGTTCCCCACCAGCGGCACGATCAGGTTGCGACGCTCCATCTCCCGCACAATGCCGTAACCGCGCTCGGTGCCCAGGAAGCCCAAGTTCGCGCCGGCGCTGTCGGTCGTTCGCGCGATCTGCGAGAAGCTGGGCATCCCGCGCCCGAAGCCGCGGCCGAAGCTGCCACCATTGCCTGACCCGCTCGAGTAGTTGAGTGAGGGGCCGCTCAGGAAGAAGACGCTGTCGACGTACGCGAGGGTCGCCAGGTCGCTCGAGTCGAGGGCCATGCGCTTCGTCTGCAGCAGGTGCGTGCGCACCTCGGCGAAGGTGCGTCGGAAGAACGCCGTGTCGGGCGCGGTCCGCTCGAGGCGCTGCATGATCGAGTCCGACGACCACGTGAGCGACGTGGCCGCATCGGCAGGCAACGGGCGTCCGAACAGCCGCGCGAGGAACTCGGCGCGGGTCGGCGACAGCTCGAAGACGGCCTTGTACCACAGGTGCTGCAGCAGGTTCTGGCGGCGGATGTCGACGATGAAGGCGATGCGTGGTTCGAGCGCCGCGATGTACGTGAAGTTCTGCTCGGGACCCACGCCCACGTACACGCCGCCCGGCGGTGCGATCGTGCGCAGCCGCGCGATGACATGCTGCAATCCCATCTCGTTCGACACGAAGTTCTCGGAGCGGAACCAGCCGCCCGGCTCCGACATGTCGACGATCATCCGCCACCAGGTGCTGTCCGGCAGGCTGTCGGGGAGGCGGGCGCCACCGACCGGCGTGGCGAGCGTCGGCCGGGCGGCCATCGCGGGCCCCGCCGTCGCGATCGATTGGACCGTGGGGGACGCGGAGGGCGCGGGCGCTGCCGCGGCAGCGCCGCGATGACAGGCGACGAGCGTCACACTGGCGACGGCCAGCAGCAGCGTCGCGGAACGGGCAGGTCGGGACATGGTCGGTGCAGGGGCGCGTATTGCCGAAACCGTCTCCTGTGGGGAACGTACGGCCGGAGTGCGCGTGCCGCACCGGCCGCTCGCACTCGCGAGTGATCCGGCCGGCCGCCGACAGCCTCTCCGCGGTCTCCACGCTTCTCGTCCCACTCCGTGCGCCTCATGCCGCAACCTGCTCCTCCGGCGCCGCCGGCCCCACCCGCCCCGCCCACCGTGGTGTCGATCCAGACGGGCACCGAAGTGATCCCGCTCCAGATCCCGGCCGACGCGTCCGCCGAGGCCGTCTACAAGGGGTTGCTGGCCCAGCGGCGGGAGCTGCGCAGCCAACTCGAGCGGCTGCAGGACGAGCGCGGGGACATCATGCGCGACCTCCGCTCGGAGCAGCGGCCCGGACCCGCCGAGTCGGCCAGTCTCGAGGCCCGCCTCAAGGAGGTCGACGCGCGCATCTCGGCCGTCGACGCCCAGATCGCGCAGTCCGATCTCGCGGTGGCCAAGGCGGCCGCAGTGCCGGGGGCCGTGGTCGACCGGCCGCCCCCGCGGCGCGACGGGCCGCCCGAGGAGATCCTGATGATCCCCATCGTCTTCACGATCTTCGTGCTGGCCCCCATTGCCGTTGCCTACGCCCGCCGCATCTGGAAGCGGGGGGCCACCGTCATCGCGCCGGTCCCCAAGGAGGTGACCGAGCGCCTCGACGTCATGGGGCAGGCCGTCGAATCGATCGCCATCGAGGTCGAGCGCATCGGCGAAGGCCAGCGGTTCCTCACCCGCGTGATGAGCGAGACCGGAAAGTCGCTCGGGGCGGGCGCCGCCCAGCCCATCCCGGTGGCTCAGGGGGAGCGGCTGGGCGTGGAGCGGTAGGCCTCACGGCCCGAGGCGCACGGCCCCCGGCTCACTCCTCAAGGCCCACGGCGCACGACCTGTATGCACGGTCCTGCGCCGTGGGTCCTGTGTTTTCGGCCGTGGGCCGGGAGCCTTGAGTCGTGGGGCGCGGGGCCGATACAACCCTTTTTCACCGACCTCTGTCTTTGAGGCGCACATGCATGCGCACCGCACCGCAATCGGCGTCCTCGCCCGGCGGCGCTCGTGGAAAGGGGCCCACGCCCTGAGGGGTTTGTGACCGACGCGGAGTTGCTCGACCGACTGCGGTCGGGCGATCACGCGGCCGAACGGACCTTCTACGACCGCCACGTGGATCGGGTCTACCGGCTCATCCTCCGGATGAGCGGACGGCCCGAGCTTGCCCAGGAGTGGACGCAGGACACGTTCGTCAGGGCGTTCGATCGTCTCGGGCAGTTCCGCGGCGAGTCGGCCCTCTCGAGCTGGCTCCATGCGATTGCGGTGTCGGTCACGCTCAACGGGCTGCGTCACCTCAAGCGTCGCGAGGCGCTGGCGGCACCGCTCGACGAGGCCACGACCGTGGCGGCCGTGCCGCTCACGGGCGCCGACCCGGACCTGAAGTCCCGGCTCAAGACGGCCATCGCCGCGCTGCCGGAAGGGACGCGGCGGGTGTTCGTGATGCACGATGTGGAAGGGTTCACGCACGAAGAGATCAGCGACGCACTCGGTGTCGCCGTCGGCACCAGCAAGTCGCAACTCTTTCGTGCCCGCGAAAAGCTGCGGGTCGCGTTGGCGGCCTTCGCCCCCGTGGGGCGAGCCCCGGCGCTCCGCAACATGGAGTCCGCATGACCACCGAATCACCGTCCCCGAACGACGACATCACCGCACGCGACGAGCCGCTCGAGCCGTGGATGCTCGACCTCGCCCGTGAAGCGGTCGACGAACTCGATGCCGATGTCGAGGTGCCGCGCGCCATGATGTGGGCGCGCATCGACCGGCAGCGGCGCGCCGTGCAGGAGCAGGGCCCGCGCGTTGCGACGGCTGCGACGCACGACACGGCGTCCACACCGGCCGCTGTGGCCGGGATCGCACCGCGCCTCGGCACGTGGCGGCGCATGACCGCCATCGCCGCGGTGCTGGTGGGCGGCGTGGCGATCGGACGCTATGTCATTCCGTCGCCGGAGGCGGCGCGGCTGGCCGCGGCGGATTCGCTGCGCAACGCGTCGACCGGCAGTGTCGCGGCCGATCCGGCGCGGCGCTCCGATCCGTCGCACGTCGCGATGCAGGAGCACCTCGTGCGCACCGTGGCATTGCTCGCCGCCGTGCAGAAGACCGCGACACCCGCCACACAACCCGATCTGGGGCCGTGGGCCGGCGAGCTCCTCGCCACCACACGCCTCCTGCTCGACCAACCGCAGCTGCGCGACGATCGCACGCGCCGACTGCTGCAGGACCTCGAGTTGGTGCTCGTGCAGATCGTCCAGGCGCGCAGCAGTGCGCCGGAGACGCAGCGGGCTCCACAGGAAACGATGCGCGAGACGGACCTGCTCACCCGCGTGCGCGCGGTGGTGTCGGCGTCGGGCGCTCACGATGCACTTACGTCCGGAGACGACTGATGCCCCTCGTCCGTGTTCGCCCCCTGATGTCGTTCCGCGCCCTGGGCGCGGTCACCCTCCTCGCCCTCGGCGCCGCCGCATCAACGCTCGCGGCGCAGGTGACGCCGCCGACGCCGCCGCGTCCGGCGCCCCGGCCCGCGCCGGCGGGTGTCCCGTCGCCCGCATCGGCACCCAGGGCCCCGCGCCCCACCAGCGAGTGGGAGGCGCTGCGGATGCTCGATGACATCAAGTACGAGGCGCTCGACGCAGCGCGCGCGGCCATCGCCATCGACCAGAAGGCGCTCGCCGAGATGGTGCGCGCGCAGACGCTCGATGCCTCGCGCCTCGCGATGGAGCAGGCACAGATCGCGAGGGCCGTGGCACCGCTCGCCGCCGATGCGGCGGCCGAGGCGGCGGCGCTCGCCCCACTCGCCGCGCTGGGCGCCCTCGACGCGGCGGCCTATGCACCGTACGACGCGATGAGCTGGGGCAGCGCGAAGTCGCGCGGCTATCGCACCGAGGTGCCCGAACCGTGGGCGCAGCAGGACCCGGCCGACTCGCTCTACCGTGAAGCACGCAAGGCGCTCTCCGGCGACGCGTATCGCAAGGCGGCCGATCTCTTCAAGGCCATCCGGCAGCGCTATCCGAAGAGTGCGTACGCACCCGACGCCCCGTACTGGGAGGCCTTCGCGCTGCATCGCCTGGGCGGCGAGGCCAACCTGCGCCTCGCCCAGGACGCACTGGGCCTGCAGCAGCGCGACTACCCGAAGGCCGCCACGCGCGGTGATGCGTCCGCGTTGTCGGCCCGGATCGACGGACAGCTCGGGCGGCGTGACCAGGCGCTGGCCAGCACGCTGGTGGACCGTGCAACACGCGCCGCCAGCGACGGATGTCCGTATGCCAAGGACGACGAGCGCATCGAGGCGCTCAACGCGGTGACGCAGATGGACCAGGAGCAGGCCGCACCCATCCTCAAGAAGGTGCTCGCGCGCCGCGATCCGTGCACGCAGCAGCTGCGCCGCGCCGCCGTGTCGCTGGTGGCCAGCCGCAAGCTGCCGGACGCCGCGCCGACACTCATGAACGTCGCCCGCACCGACCCGGACAAGGAAGTGCGCGAGCAGGCGGTGTTCTGGCTCGCCAACGTCGCCACCGACGAAGCCGTCGGCATGCTCATCGACCTGGCGAAGAACAGCGACGACATGGACCTCCGCAAGCGCGCCGTCTACTCGCTCTCCCGCTCGAAGAACCCGCGCGCCGCCAGCACGCTGCGCGAGATCCTGGTGAATGAGCGCGAGTCGGACGAGGTGCGCGGTGAGGCGATGTCGTGGCTCATCAGCCGCAGCGCAGAGAGTGGGAGCGATACCGCGTTCACGCTGCTCAAGGAAGTGTTCCGCAAGTCCGAGGGGCTGGGCTTCCGGCAGCGCGTGCTGAGCCTCATGGGCCGGTACCGTACCGACGAGGCGCGGGCGTTCTATGTGAGCGTGGCGCTCGACGAGCGTGAGGCGATGGACCTGCGCCGCACTGCGTTGAGCATGATCTCCTCGAGTGGCAGCTGGAGCTACAACTACAGCTCGGCGCAGGCGGGGTCGCGGCTCGCGGTGGCCAGCGTCGGTGGCCAGCAGGTGAACGTGGTGACGACGGGGACAGCCGGCAGTGCGTCGTCGTCCACGTCGGCAGAGCGCCCTCAGCCGCGTGAGAGCGCCACCGCGGCCGTGGCCGCCCTCTCGCAGGTGTACGACAAGGCCACCGACCTCGACATCCGCCGTCAGGCGCTGTCGCAGCTCGTCAGCGTGCGCGACAACGCGGGCCTCGACAAGGTCATCGACATCGCGCGCAACGAGAAGGTGCTCGACCTGCGCCGCACCGCGGTGAGCTCGATCCCGCGCTTCAAGGACCCGCGCGCCGTCGCGTTCCTCCAGGAGATCATCAACAAGTGACATCGCGCCGGGTGGTGTCGGCGCTCGCCCTCGTGGCGAGCGCCACCCTGGGGGGTGCCCGGGAGAGTGGCGCCCAGACGGTCGCAGGCCGCGTCAACGCGGTGCGCACCGGCACGATCCGCCTCACCTACGCCGCGGCGGTCGGGGTGTGCGGCAACGGCAACAACTGGAGCCGCACGCGCTCCGGTCGCATCACCGAGATGTACGGCACGTTCTACTCGTCGAGCGGCTTCGGTGGACGCGACGTGGAGAATGTGTGCGAGCGCGGCCCCGTGCGGCTGGTCATCGTGCGCGAAGAGGGCGACACGAAGCAGTTGCGTCTCTACGTGGGCGGACGCTGGAAGGCGGATACCGCGCCCGTCACCGACGTGGGGCAGGTGGGGGCACGCGACGTGGCTGGCTGGCTCCTGCAGCAGGCCGAGCGCGGCAGCGACAAGATCGCCCGCAATGCCCTGCAGGCCGCGATGCTCGCCGATTCCGTCGACGCCACCCCGACGCTGCTGCGCATGGCCCGCGACTCGTCACGCAGCCAGGATGTGCGCAACAGTGCGGTGAGCTGGCTCGGCGAACTCGTCGGTGACCGCGTGTCGGCGACCCTTGACTCGATCGCGTACGAGCCGGGAGATCGCGAGATCCGTCGCACGGCCATCCACGCCATCGGGCGTCGACCGGCCGACGAAAGCGTGCCGGCGCTCATCAAGATGGCCGAGACGCTCCCCGACCGTGAATTGCGCCGCACGGCGGTGATGGCACTCGCGCAGACACGACAGCCCGCGGCGATCGCGTGGTTGGAGGGGCGGCTCGGGAAGTAGCGCGGCGCATGCGGGACGCTTGCCGTGGGGTGGGGCGGAGGCATCTTGGGCGCAGCGACATCGCGCACCCGACGGCCTCCACCCCGCCCCACATGTCTTTCCCCTCGCTTCCCCTGCATCTCCGGTCCACCGCGATCGGCCTCGTCTCGCTCGTCGCGGTCTCGACGCTGGCGGCGCAGCCCCCTGCCGAACCCGCGAAGGTGCGATGGGAGCGTCTCTGTCAGATCCGCAAGGACAAGTTCGACCGCATCCTGCCGCGCGCGATGCGCGACAACGGCGTGGACATGTGGATCGTGATGCAGAAGGAGAACCAGTTCGACCCGATGTACGAGGACCTCGGGCGCGGCTACGTGGGGAGCGTGGGCTACTACATCTTCACCGACCGCGGCGGCGACCGCATCGAGCGCATCGCCATCGGCGCCAGTGGCGCGCTGCTCGAGGCGTGCAAGAGCTACGACAAGGTGCTCGCCTTCCAGCCGCTCAAGCAGTTCATCGCCGAGCGCAATCCCAAGCGCATCGCGATCAACATGAGCGAGGAGGTGGGCGCGGCGGATGGGCTCTCCAAGACCAGCTACGACCGTCTGGTGAAGGAGATCGGCCCCGAGTTCGCCGCGCGGCTCGTGAGTGCCGAGAAGGTGGTGAGCGATTATCGCAGCGGCTTCACCGCCAGCCAGATCGTGGCGCTGGGCGAGGCCGGCGAGATCTCGCGGCGCATCGCCGAACGGGCGCTCAGCAACGAGATCATCACGCCGGGCGTCACGACGCTGGAAGATGTGGCGTGGTGGATGATGGACCAGCTGCAGCAGCGCGCGCTGGGCTCGAGCTTCGACATGCCGAGCGTGTACATCACCGGCCCCAAGGGGATCGAGGCCACCAGCAACGAGCGCATCATCCAGCGCGGCGATCTGCTCATCATCGACTGGGGTGTGGGCTACCTCGGCACGTGGACCGATGTGAAGCGCATGGCCTACGTGCTCAAGCCCGGCGAGACCGCGGTGCCCAAGGGGATCCAGACGGCGTTCGACAACGCGCTGGCCGTGCGTGATGTCATTCGTCGCACCATTCGCCCCGGGCCCACGGCGGGCGCGATGGTGGACCAGCTCAAGGTCGAGATCGAGAAGGCCGGCTACACCATGCAGGGGACGTTCAACCAGGTGTCGAGCGACAACAAGGTGGAAGTGATGTTCGGCTGCCACTCCGTAGGCGACCGCGGGCATGGCAGCGGCCCCAGCATCGCGTGGTTCAACCCGCGGCAGATGACCTTCGCCATCAAGCCGTTCAACCCGTTCAGCATCGAGCTGTTCGCGTGGACGCCCAACCCCGAGTGGGGCGGGGCCAAGGTGCGCATTCCGCTCGAGGACGACGCGATCGTGACCGAGCGCGGCGTGGAGTGGCTGTATCCGGTGAACCAGCGGATCTGGCTGGTGAAGTAGGGCCGTCAAGGGCAGAGCAACCGCAATGGGGTCAGAACAATCGTTCTGACCCCTCTCGAGCAACTCACAACCAAAGACTCAGCGGCCCGCAACCCAGAACTGATCAGTTGTAGGTTTCGGGCTGCTGAGTTTGGGGTGGTGGGTGTCCGATCTCACCCCCCATTCAACTCCAACCCCCACGTGATCGGCAGGTTGGGGTCGAGCGAATCGCGCACGCTGCAGTACTTCGTCACCGCCAGCTCGATCGCGCGCAGCGCATGCTCGCGCTCGATGCCGGCGCCGATGATGCGATAGGTCAGCGCGATCTTCGTCACACGCCCCGGTACGCCGGCGAACCGCTCACCGACGACGTCGATGCTGAGCGCGCTCACCGGCGTGCGACGCTTGGCCAGGATGTCCACCACGTCGACACCGGTGCACCCGGCCAGTGCGCACAACAGCGTGTCCACGGGGCTGGGCCCCGTCTTGCCGCTGGCGTCCATGTGGATGCTCGGTCCGCCACTGGCGCGCACGCCATCGAACTCATGGGCCCCGGTCCAGGTCACCTGCACCGTGGCGGGCGGCTTGCCGGCCACCGGCATGGCGGTCGTGTCCTTCAGTTGCTCTGTGCTCATCGGTCGTGCTCGCTCCCGGCGTCGTGACGCCCGTCCAGTATCCCCCGCGCTGCGGGGCGCTTCCTGACTATACTTCACCTCGGCCTCCGATGCCGACAGCAGCGTTTCCCCCACAGCCGGGCCGCACGGGGCCCTGACATGCTGGCAATCGACCGCGACACGGTGCTCGCCGCCGTGGTGGGAACGGGGGGCGCCTGGCTGCTCGGCGCGGCACTGCTCAACAGTCGCGCCGGGGGCGGCCGCTTCAGTGCCCTGCAGCGCAAGGCGCTGGTGTATGCCGGCGGCGGCTTTCTCATGAGCGCGGCGGCGGCCCGCTGGCTCTCGCACACCGGCAGCCGCGGCGCCGCCATCGCGGCGGTGGGCACCCTGTTCGCCATGCGCGGCATGTATCTGCTGCTGCGGGAACGCGCTGCCGAGCGTGCCCGGGAAGCGGCCCAGAAGCCGGGCGCCAGCGATTGAGCCACGCGCCCTTCATGGAGCGCTACAGCCGGCACGTGCTCGTGTGCACCGGCGGCTACTGTCATGAGAACCGCGCGGGGCGTGCCCTCTACGCGCGGCTGGCTGCGCTCCTGCAACGCGAAGGACTGCTCTTCGGCCCCACCCGTGTGAAGCGCAGCGAGGCGCCGTGCCTTGGCGTGTGCGCCGGTGGTCCGATTGTCTGCGTGTACCCCGAGGGCGTGTGGTACGCCCGCGTGGACGACGCACTGCTCGAGCGCATCGTGGTGGAGCACTGCAAGCACGGGCGCGTGGTCGAGGAGGCGGTGTTTCACCGGTTGCACCCCAAACCCGCAACCCGGCAGGCAGACCCGACACCCGTAACCCAGCAGCCCGAAACCCGAAACTGATCAGTTCTGGGTTCCGGGCTGCTGGGTAATGAGTGCTGGGTTGAACAGCCAGGTGCTGGGTGGTGGGTGTTCTCCCCCCTTACGCCGCCAGTCTCCGCAGCGCCTCCACGCGCTCGGCCGTGGGCGGATGCGTCGCGAACCAGCGCGTGACGCCGCGCATGCTGAACGCGGCCAGCGGATTCACGATGGCCAGCGGCGCGGCATTGGCCGGCACCGCCATCGGGATGCGCTGCGCGCCCGCCTCGAGCCGCTGCAGCGCACTCGCCAGCGCCAACGGCTTGCCGCTGATCTCGGCGCCGACCGCGTCGGCCTTGAACTCGCGCTGACGACTGATCGCGAACTGCAGCAGCATGGCCACGATCGGGCCGATGATGAGCATCGCGATCATCACGACCGGGTGCGCTCCTTCGTCGTCGTCGTGACGCCCGCCGAACAGGAACGCGAACTGCGCAAGGTTGCTGATGGCACCCGTCATGGTGGCCGCGATGGTCTGCAGCAGCATGTCGTGGTTCTTGATGTGCGCCAGCTCGTGCGCCACCACGCCTTCGAGCTCCTCGCGGCTCAGCGTGCGCAGGATGCCCTCGGTCACGCACACCACCGCGTGCTCGGAATTGCGGCCGGTGGCGAACGCGTTGGGCTGCGCCTGCGGCGCGATGGCGACCGTGGGCATGGGCAAGCCCGCGCGCTGGCGCAGCCGGTCGACCATGGCGTAGAGCTCGGGGGCCTCGGCCGCCGTCACCACCTGCGCGCCATAGGCCCGCAGCACCATCGACGACGAGCTCCAGTACATCACGAGATTCATCGCGGCCGACAGCACCAGCGCGACGAGGGCGCCGGAGCTGCCCCCCAGCGCATTGCCGATGGCCACCACGAGGCCGGTCAGCCCGGCCATGAGCACGAAAACCTTGATGTTGTTCATGGGGGTGAGTCTCTATCGAAAGGCACCGGCCCTGTATGCGACGGCGACCCGCCGGCGGAATCCGTCGGCGGGTCGTGTCGTAACAGGACATCGGCGATGGCCTCGGAGCTGCGCAGCCCCCGGACCCCCTCCACGAGCTCCGATGGGGCATCAACCACGCCCCGGCGCGCGAGCTCCTCGGCCACCGCCTTGAGATGTCGTGGCCATACATACCGCGCCCACCGGAAGAAGTTCCGCCGGGCCGTCGGCTCCTCGGCCAGGAACTCAGCCAGCGGACGGCTCCCCTTGCGCGTGTTGCAGCCCTTGCAGGCGGTCAATACGTTGCCCGGTGACCCGTCGCCGCCGCGCATCCGCGGCTGCACGTGGTCGACGCTCAGGTCGTCCGGTTCCCGCACCTCGCCGCAGTACGCGCAGCGATGGCCGTCGCGGGCGAACACCTCCGAGCGGTTCATGCCCTCACCCCCCTCCTCCCGACGCGTGGATATCCAGGATCGCGGTCGCCGCTTCATGCTCGAACGGCTGACGAAGTTCCTCGACCCCACGGAAAGTGTCGAGACGGATCGGGATGTCCCGCCCCGCCTGACCATTCAAGCCCTCGAGGCCCTGCGCATGTCGCGTTCCCGTGAGCGGATCCTGAACAACCTGGAAGAGATGTATCGCGAAGCCTTCGAGCGCGCCAAGGAGACCGGCGATCCGGCCCAGATGGCGTCGCTGGACTTCGCTTACCGCCGCGAACAGCTCTACTTCGAGATCCTGCTCGACGTGCGTGACGCGATGGAGAAGCGCGCCTGACGGTCGGGTAGCGGCCCCCGCCGCTACCGGTTGAGCGTGAACTGAAACACCTGCTGCACGAGCTGCGGCACCGGCTTGCCGCCCACCTCGGCCGGTAGGTACCGCACGCGGGACAATGAGGCCTTCACCGCCGCCGTGAAGAGCGCGTGATCGCTCTGGAGCGCGGTGAAGGTGGCGAGCTGGGCGCGCCCCGCGCTGTCCACCACGAACTGCGCCAGCACCTGCCCCTCGATGCCGGCCGAGCGCAGGAGGTCGGGAAAGGTGGGACCGGGCTGGCCCGGCAGCACCATGGCGACCTTCTCCACCTGCCCCTCGAAGAAGTAGCCGGCTGCGGGCGTGAGGCCCGTGCCGCCGGGAACGCCGCCCTGCGCCGCAGTCACACCGCGGCGGCCCGTCGCGAAGTCGCGTTCGTCGGTGACGGGGCGTGAGAGGTCGATGTCGGGGATCGCGTTGGGAATCTCGATGGGGGCGATGAGCGCCGGTGCGCCGAGGGCTGGTGCGGCGTCGCGATACACACGCGGCGTGGCCGCATCGCGCGGGGCAGGTGGCGTCGGGGTCGGTTCCGGCAAGTCGGTCATCTGCACCGGCACCTCGCGGTCCTCGTGCGCCGGCGGTGTGGCGGCGCGCGCCGTGACGACGACGAGCGTGGCCAGCGCGCCCAGATGCAGCGCAAGCGAGACGAGACCGCCGCCCGTGCGGCGCACACGACGGGCGCGGGATTCGAGCAACGTGGCGAACATGCACATCCTCCGGAGATGGGTGATGTGCCACGGTACGCCAGGCAGGTTGCGCCCTCGTGAGCGGCGCGTGAGGATAGGCTGAGCGCACGATGAGGATGCGCTGAGCCGAGCGTGACGAAACGCTGAACCCACGATGACGAATCGATGAACGCGCCCGCATCCCCCGCCTTCGTGCCGCTGCAGCACACGCGGCTGCCGCTCGAGACGTCACTGCAGCGCGGCGCGGAGTTCGCGGCGCACATGGATCGGCGACGCACCACACGGCACTTCTCCACCGACGCCGTACCGCGTGGTTGCATCGAGCACGCGATTCGCGCTGCCGGCACCTCGCCGAGCGGCGCACACCAGCAGCCGTGGACGTTCGTGGCCATCAGCGACGCCACGCTCAAGCAGCGCCTGCGCGACGCGGCCGAGGCGGAGGAGCGCGAGTTCTACGCGCATCGCATCACCCCCGAGTGGCGGGCCGCGCTCGCCCCGCTGGGCACCGACGACGTGAAGACCCACCTCACCGACGCGCCGTGGGTGGTGGTGCTGTTCCGGCACAGTCACGGCGTCGATGCCGACGGCAGCAAGCGCACGTACTACTATACGCAGGAGAGCTGTGGCATTGCTGCCGGGTTCTTCATCGCGGCCATTCACACCATGGGGCTCGTGTCCCTCACCCACACCCCGAGCCCGATGGGCTTCCTCGGCGAGCTGCTCGAGCGGCCGCCCAACGAGAAGGCGTTCCTGGTGATGCCGGTGGGCTATCCGGCGGCGGACGCACGGGTGCCCGCGCTCACGCGCAAGCCGCTCGACGACATCGCCGTGTGGCGCTGAGGGCGCAATGCCTCAGTGCCGGCGCGGCGAGGGCGGCAGGCCCCCCACGTACGCGGCCAGCGCCACCATGTCGTCGAGCGACAACGGGTTCACGACGGCGCGCATGGGCAGCGCGGTGGAGTCGGCGCGCATCCCGGTGCGGAAGTTGATGAGCTGACGCAGGATCACCGAGGGGTGACGCCCCGCGATGGGCGGCACGGCGCCCACGCCAAGCAGCCGTGGGCCGTGACAGGTGGCGCACGCGGTGGCCGTGCCGGCGGGCCCGCGTGCCGCGAGCGCTTGGCCGCGCAGCCGCGACCCCGGCGGCACGTAGGTGATGTACTCCACCGTCGGATCGTGCAGCTCGTGGCGATCGAGTACGTCGGGCACCTCGATGAGGCGCCCGGCGATGGACTCCTCCGGCGTGCGCGTCGCTTCGTCGCGCAACGCGTACAGCAGCCCGGCCTTGCGCACCGCGGGGATGCGCGCGGCTTCGACGATGCGGTTGCGCCGATGGAGCGTGAGCCCCGCGAAGTACCGCGCTGCATCGGCCACGAGGCTGTCGGACACGGCCTCGGCCACGATGTGCATGGAGTTGCGCGGCGAGGCCGCGGCACTCATGCGGCGCGTACCATCGCGAAAGGCGCGCACCTGCCGCACGATGTAGTCGGCGGGAAGCCCTGCGAGCGTGGCATTCTCGGGGCGCCCCGCGCCGTCGGGGAGGTGGCAGAAGGCGCAGGCGCGGCCGGCTACGCGCACGCCCACGCGCACGCTGGGCGGCATCGCCGGATGCGTGTCGGGGAACCAGTCCACGACGTTCCAGGCATCGAGGTACTCGCGCGCCGTGAAGGCGCGACGCGAGCCCGGTACGCCGCGATACACGACCGAGTCGTACTGCGGCACGGTGGTGGACGCGGGCACGTACAGAAAGGCCCACTCGGGCACCTGGAAGGGCTTGAGCGGCGGCGCGGGCTGTGCGTGTACCACGCGGGACATCAGGCACGCCGCGAGCGCGAGTGCCCGAGGTGCGCGCGCGCCGGGAGTCACGGTCGAATCCCCGTCACCACCGGCAGCACGATTCGCGACGGGCGCGCCGCGTCGCGATAGATGCGCTGCGTGGCCGCGCGGAAATCGGTGGGCTTCGCGGTGAAGATGTTGGGCACGAACGTCTGCGGATTGCGGTCGATGAGCGGAAACCAGCTGCTCTGCACCTGGATCATCACGCGATGGCCGCGCTTGAACGTGTACGCCTGCGTGTGCAGGTCGATCGTGAACGTCTCGGGGACACCGGGGCGCAGTGGCGCCGGCTTCTCGAAGCTTGTGCGATAGCGGCCGCGGAACACCTCATTGGCCACCATGAACTGGTAGCCGTTCATGCGCAGCGGCTGCTGTCCGGTGTCGGGGTAGACGTCGATGAGCTTGACGATCCAGTCGGCGTCGCTGCCGGTGGTGGCGGCGTGCAGCGTGACCGTGAGGTCACCGGCGATGGTGAGGTCGTCGGTGAGCGTGGGCAGCTCCCAGCTCAGCACGTCGGGGCGGCCATGCACGAAGCGCTGGTCTTCGGTGAGCCAGGTGGACCACGTCGAGCCCGGCCCATACGTCTGCTGGATGGGGCGCTGGCGATACGGCACCGGCTTGGCCGGATCGCTCACATAGGCATCGAAGGTGGTGGCGGCCTTGGCCGGCGGCGGTTCCCACCCGAGGCGGCCGTTCTCGCGCATGTACAGCGCACGCGGCGAGACGGCGGTCTTCGGTGGCCACGCGTCGTAGCGCTTCCACACGTTGCTGCCGGCTTCGAACACGAGCGCCTCGGGCAACGACGGCGCCGGTGCGTCGTGCAGGTGGTGCGCGAAGAACGGGGCCATGACCGAATCGCGGAACCAGCGCGCCGTGGGCTGGCCGAACTGGATGGGGCCCAGGGCATCACCCTCGCCGCGCATCCACCCGCCGTGATTCCACGGGCCGACGACGAGGAAGTTGCGTCGCTGCGTGTCGTGCTTCTCGAGCTCCCGATAGATGGTGATGGGGCCGTAGAAGTCTTCCTGATCCCACCAGCCGGCCACATGCAGCGAGGGCACGGTCACGCGGGTGAGGTAGCCGGCCATCGCCTGCCGTTGCCAGAAGCCGTCGAAGTCGGGGTGCTTCGCGAAGTCGTTCCACGTCGGGATGCTCCCCTTGAGCAGCTTGTCGTTCACGGTCGCCAGCGAGCCGAGGCGCAGGTACCAGTCGAAGGTGTCGTGCGCGTCCATGCGGAACTGCTGCACGTCCTTGCCGGTCTCCATCATCGTGGCGTACTCGAAGCCGTAGCTGAGCCGGAACGCCCCGTTGTGGTGGAAGTCGTCGCCCTTCCACATGTCGGCCGGCGAGGCCTGCGGCGATGCGGCGCGCAGCGCCGGGTGTGGCTCGAGCATCGCCATGGCGGTGGTCCAGCCGGGATACGAGACGCCCGTCATGCCCACGCGCCCGTTGTTGTTGGGCACATTGCGCACCAGCCACTCGATGGTGTCGTAGGCGTCGGTGCCTTCGTCGATGGCCTTGGGGTCGGCGCGATTCGCGCGCGGCGGCCGCTGCATGACGAACTCGCCTTCGGACTTGAACTTGCCGCGGATGTCCTGGAAGACGAACACGTAGCCATGCGTGGCCATGTCGCGCGCCATGAATCCCCAGCCGTTGGCAATGCTGGCGGGGGTGTTGCCGTTGATGCCGTACGGCGTGCGCACGAGCATCATGGGCAGTGGGCGTGTGGCCGCGCGGGGCGCGAGGATGCGCGTATACAGCTTCACGCCATCGCGCATCGGGATCATCGCTTCGGTGAGCGTGAACGCGGGCTCGGCGGACTGGCCATGCGTGGCGGCCGGCGCGCCGAGGAGCAGCGCCAGCAGGGCGGGGGCAACCCGCGGGAGGAGGCGGTGGGAGAGGCGCATGCGGGAACATGCGCCGTGAGGGCCTCTAGCGCAGCAGTCGGTCCGCCAGTTGCCGCGCCAATCCCCGCGCATCGGCCTGCGGGTCGCCGGTCACCACCAGCACCACCGTGCGCTGTGCCGGGTACCGCACCCACGCCGCCTGCTTCCCATCGGGGGTGCCGTACACCGCGTAGCCCGCCCGTCCCGCCTCGTCCACGCGCGTGAACACCGACGGCACGCGGTTCGTGTCGGGCGCCCCCGGCGCCACGACGAACCGCCCGAGCTCTACCCGGTAGAGGTCGTCCACCGCGCCGCGCCAGCTCTTGCTGGCCGTGTCGTACTGGAGGCGCTGGGCACCACCCAGCGTGGCCACCCGCCGCACCGCCGCCGGCGTCGCGGCTCCGCCCAGGGCGTCGTCCAGCACTGCGCCCAGCCCGCCCAACGGGAAGTTCGGCACCCCGGTCTCCGGCTGGAAACGACGCTGCACCGGAATGCCGTACGCGCGATTCACGAGCACCTTGCCGGCGCGCGCCACCACGACCGTCGCGCCACCACGCGCCGCATCGCGCCACGGCGCGAACAGGCCATCGACGAACGCCGGCGTGAGCCCCGTGCCATCGGCCGCGCGCGCCATCACGCGACGCGCGCCGAGATCGTAGCGATCGCCGGGGTGCAGCATGAGGAACGGCCGGCCGGGGTCGTTCGCATCGCGCCCGTTGTACACGAACGCCTTGTTGCGTCCGATGATCTCGGCCGTGTCGCCGCGCACCACCCAGCTCGTGCCCTCATCCTCGCTGATGGCCAGCAGGTCAGGGCGACGCACGATGAGCGAGTCGTGCAGGTCGGGGAGGCGTTCCCGCGCCACCACGTGCTGGTCGATGGCCGTGTTGCGCAGGTACCCGAATCCGGCGAGATACTGCGGGTGGTTGATGATGTTGTTGTTGTTCGACGGCGCGCCGCGCACGAGATAGCTGGCGAGAATCGATGCGCCGGCACTCGTGCCGCCCACCACGCCGCCGCGCGCCAGCACCGCCTCGAACGCACGCTGGCTCTTGGTCCCCATGTAGCTGTCGACGAGCCGATAGTGCCGCCCGCCGTCGAACCAGATGCCGCGCGCATTCGCGATCTTCGCGACGAACGAATCGGCGTCGGCGACCGCGCGATCCTTGGTGTGATACACCACCACGTTGCGCGCGCCGGCCTGTCGCAGCGCGCGCCCGGCCGCCGCCATGTCGATCGAGTCGCCGCCGGCTGTGGGCACGTCGACGATGAGGGCGTCGGGTCCGCCCGCCAGCTCGATGAACTTTGCCCACAGCTCGGGGCCCTGCGCACCGCCACCCACGACGACGACGCTGCCAGACGGCGGGCCCACCCGCGGAACGCCCGCGGCGCTCGGAGAGGCGGCGGGTGAGGGGCCGCGGCTGCAGGCGGCGAGGGCGAGAAGGAGGGCGAGGGAGCGGCGCATCGACCGGGTCGGTGAGGGGGATACGCGGGAAACGCGGACGAGCGGTCCCGTGCTGACTTACGTGCCCAGCTCCCGCATCGCCCGCCGCGCTTCCGCCTCGCGAATTGCCCGCTGCGCGATCCGCGTCACGCTCACGGTGAGCACCACGGTCGCCGTGATCCCGATCGCCAGCAGCCACGTGGGCTTCTCGGCCCCCGTCTGCACGCCCGCGCGCCCGAATGCGGCGAACGCGAGGTTGGTGGGGATCATGCCGAGCATCGCGAGCGCGAAATGCGGGAGGCGCACCGTGGTTACGCCCAGCGCGTAGTTGGTGAGCACGAACGGCGCTGCACCGCTCAGGCGAATGAGGAACATGAGCTTGAGCCCGTCTTCGCCGATCACGCGATCGATGACCGTGAGCGTCTCGTTCTGCGCCACGCGCGCCGCCACCCAACCGCGCAGCACCGTGCGGCCGAGCGTGAACGCGATGACCGCGCCGATGGTCGCGCCCACCATCACCAGCGCGGCGCCAGGGATGATGCCGAAGATCGCGCCCCCCGCCATCGTGAGCAGGAACGCCGGCAGCATGCACACCGTCGCGATGATGTACGCGACAATGAACGCCACCGGCGCGATGGCCCCCAGCGTGTTCACCCACGCGGTGAAGCCGGGGAGGTATGGCGAGGCCAACTGCCCCAGACCGACGCCCGCGAGGATGGGCACGGTGAGTCCGGCAAGTTTGACGACGAGGGCGAGTCGCTCGCGCAGGGTTCGGGCCATGGCGCAATATAGAGCATGACATTCCCCGACCTCTCGTCCGCACCCGCCCGCCGCGTGCGCGGCGGCATCCGCTTCGCCGGCCTCGCGCTCGTCGTGGCCCTCTCCGCCGCTGCCTGCCGCACCGCCGACGCGCCCCC
Organism: Gemmatimonadota bacterium; assembly: GCA_020161135.1. Taxonomy (GTDB): domain Bacteria; phylum Gemmatimonadota; class Gemmatimonadetes; order Gemmatimonadales; family Gemmatimonadaceae; genus Gemmatimonas. The sequence goes on from JAIUOB010000001.1 coordinate 894,559, forward strand.
CATCACGCTCGCGGTCGTGAATGCCCGCGTGTGGACGGGCGACAGCACCGCCCCGTGGGCCGAGGCCGTCGCCATCGCCGACGACCGCATCGTGGCCGTGGGCACCACCGCCGACATCCGCGCGCAGGCCGGCAGCGCCCGCATCGTCGATGCGGCGGGTGGTCTGGTCACCCCCGGCTTCATCGACAGCCACGTCCACTTCACCGATGGGGGCTTCGCGCTGGCCTCGGTGAAGCTGCGCGACGCGAACAGCAAGGCCGAGTTCATTCGGCGCATCGGCGACTTCGCGAAGACGCTGCCCAAGGGCACGTGGATTCGCAGCGGCGACTGGGACCACACCCTGTGGGGCGGCGAGCTGCCCACGCACGACTGGATCGACTCGGTCACACCGGACAACCCGGTGTGGATCAACCGGCTCGACGGGCACATGAACCTCGCCAATGCACTGGCCATGCGCGCTGCCGGGGTCGATCGCACCACGCGCGACGTGGCGGGCGGCTCGATCGTGCGCGACGCGGCCGGCAACCCGACGGGCGTGTTCAAGGACAACGCCATGGGGCTCGTCGATCGCGCACAGCCGGCGCGCTCGGCCGCCGAGGCGGACATCGCGCTCGATTCGGCCATGGGCTATGTCGCCGCGCGCGGTGTCACCAGTGTGCATCACATGGGCGGCTTCGGGGATGTGGCCACCTTCCGACGCGCGCACGCCGCCGGACGGCTGCGCACGCGCATCGTCGCCCAGGTGCCGCTGTCGCAGTGGGCGGCGCTTCGGGACTCGGTGCAGGCGCACGGGCGTGGCGACGTGTGGCTGCGCATCGGTGGGCTCAAGGGCTTCGTGGACGGCTCGCTGGGCTCGCACACCGCCGCGATGCTCGCGCCCTTCACCGATGCGCCGACCGACAGCGGCCTGTTCGTGACGCCGCCCGACAGCCTCTATGCCTGGACGAAGGGGGCGGACGCCGCCGGTCTGCAGGTCATGGTGCACGCCATCGGCGACAAGGCGATCCGCACCCAGCTCGACATCTTCGAGCGCGTCGCGAAGGAGCACGGGCCGCGCGATCGCCGCTTTCGCATCGAGCACGCGCAGCACATCGCCCCCGCGGACATTCCGCGCTTCGGCGCGCTTGGCGTCCTCCCCAGCATGCAGCCCTATCACGAAGCCGATGACGGGCGCTGGGCCGAGCGCGTGATCGGACCGGAGCGCAGCCAGGGCACGTACGCGTTCCGCGCGCTGCTGGACAGCGGCGCCCGACTGGCGTTCGGCAGCGACTGGTTCGTCGCGCCGCCCACGCCGCTCGAGGGGATCAAGGCCGCCGTCACGCGCCAGACGCTCGACGGCAAGCATCCGGACGGGTGGGTGCCCGCGCAGAAGATCAGTGTGGAAGACGCGCTGCGCGCCTACACGCGCGGTGCCGCCTACGCAGGCTTCCAGGACCGGGACGTCGGCATGCTGCGCGCCGGCATGCTGGCCGACCTGGTGCTGCTCGATCGCGACATCACGTCGGTTGCGCCGGAGACGATCGATCAGGCGCAGGTGAAGCTGACGGTGGTGGGTGGGAAGGTGGTGTACGAGAAGAAGTGAGGCGCGACGCGCACGGAGCGTTGCGTAGGAACAGGAGGAAGGGGGAAGAGAAAAGCACGAAGGGGGAGGGAGAGGCATCGCGCCCCTCCCTCCCCCTTCACCCTATCAACTTCTTCCTTCTTCCTGATCCGCTGCACGCGGCGGATCAGCTGTCATCGCCTACTGGATCGCCTTCGTCCGCTGGAACCCGCCATCCAGCGCATTCAGGAACAGCTTGTAGGTGCCGTGCGGCTGCGAGCGGAACAGGATCTCCGGACCGAACAGCCACAGCGTGCCCTTGCCGATCTGCGCTTCGGCCATTGCGGTGCCGCCCTTGAGCAGCTCCTGACCCCAGGCCCAGCCCGACGTGAGCGGCTTGTCCAGGTCGAACGTCGCGATCGCGCGCACACCCTTCGCGGCCGCATCGGGACCGAGCTTCATCACCGGGCTGTTGTCGAACATCACGCTCGGGCGCGGATTCATGCCCGTCGCGATCGTGGCCGAGGTATCGACCTTCACCTCGAGCAGCGACCCCGGGATGTAGTACTTCTCGCCGGCGTACGGACGGCCGTTCGCTTCGGTCATGTAGTTCTCGATGGGCAGCCCCATGGCGCGGCCCAGGCCGATCGACGAGCCGATCGCGACGATGCGGCCACCCGCCTCGACGAACGTCTTGAGCTGCGGCACCGACTTGTCGGCCGAGACACGACCCAGCTGCCGGCGATACTCGGCCGGGATGAGCGTGGTGTCGGGCGACCCACCGAAGCCACCGCCACGGCCACCGCCGGCGTCGGAGAACATGCCGTCGGTGAAGACGAGCACGTCGTACTTCGCCTTGAGGTTGCCGGCGTCGATCTCCTGCGGGTACACCACCGTGAACGGATACTCGAACTTCTCGAGGATGAGGCGGGTCCATCCGCTCGGCATGTTGCCGCCGTAGCGATCGATGAGCCCCACGCGCAGCGGCTGCACCGGCTGCGCGCCGGCCGGCTTGCTGCTGGCCGCCGCGAAGCGCACGCCCAACTCCTCGGCCGCCTTCGCGACGACGGCATCGGCCGCGCCACCGGCGGGGATGAACCACGTGCCGGCGGGCCACTTGGTGGTGCCATCAGTGAAGCCCGCGGGCACGCGCGAGGCCTTCACGTTCACCTTCGCGAGGCGGTTCGCCACCGTCGCCGCGTCGTTCACGTCGGGCGCGATGTAGTAGCCGGCCTTGCCCTTGGCCACCGTGCCGCCCACGAACGGCGTGATCCCCTTCACCTTCTCGAACGGGCCGGTGAGCGCGTCGAGCACCCGCTCGAACTGGATGCCCATCTGGAAGGCGAGCGTCCAGCCGGCGTTGTCGTACGGCGCGATCGGCGGGCCACCCGGATAGCGGAAGTCGTTCGGGTGATCCTGCGGCTCGAACATGTCGAGCACATGCGAGCGGAACGCCTGCGCGGTGGGCACGACCCACGATCCGGCGGGGAACTGCTTGCCGTTCGCGCTGAACGCTGCCGTGGCGCGCTGCACCTCGACGCCCGAGTACTGCAGCGCCCGGATGAACTTGGTGGCGGTCGCGAAGTCGTTCTGTGCCGCGCTCAGGACGTAGGCACGCGGGTCACGGTTCTCCGGCTTCTTGAGCTCGGCCATGTAGCGCACATCGACCGGCGCGCTGGCCACGTTGCCGCCGCCACGGCCGCCGGGCCCACCCGCACCGCCGGCGCCACCCGCACCGCCGGCACCGCGGTCGGCGGTGATCTTCGCCACGAGCGCCTCGACGCGCTTCGGGGAGATCGTCCAGTTGTCCTTCTGCCCGGCCTTGATCTGGTCGGTGCCCATCACCCAGCGGTTGAACAGGAACGTCTCGCGATAGCGCGACGCCATGTCGAGGAACGCGTAGTTGGCCGACACCGAGTAGTCGACCGACTGGCGGAAGTGCCACTCCTGCGGCTCGATCGGCATCGGCAGGCCCGCCGACCGCACCTGACGCTCCGGCACCAGCGCAATGCGCATGGGCGTCGGATTGCCGATGGTCTCGGTGAGGATGCCGATCTGGTTGTGGAAGTAGCCCGTGGTCCGCAGGCCGCCGTTCCACCACGTGCTGTAGTTCGAGCCCGCGCGGAAGGTGAGCCCCGGCTTGTGCTCGAGCACGAAACGGTGGTTGAGCGCGGCGCCCACGAGGTCGAGGCCCGTGATCATCGCCGGGTGGAACCAGTAGTTGGCCGGATCGCGGTACGGCGGCGCCGCCATCACCGTGCCCGTCGGGCCCGTCTGGTGATGGTTGTACATGATCTGCGGGTGCCACTCGATGAAGAGCTGCTGCGACATGTTGCGCGTCTCGGCCAGCGCATTCATGTACGAGTCACGGTTGTTGTCGTGTCCCGCGTACTTCTCGTACAGGCGCGGAATCGTGCCCGACGTGCGCTTGAGCGGATCGCTCTCCTTCATGTACCAGTCGGACACGAGCTCCATGCCGTCCGGATTCGCGTGCACCATGAGGATGATGCAGTCGTTCAGGATGCGCAGCGTCTCGTCGTCCGTGCGGCTGTTGAGCTGCCAGAACGTTTCGATGAGCTGCTGCGCGCCCAGCACTTCGGTGGCGTGCAGGCCGCCGTCGATCCAGAAGACCACCTTGCCTTCCTTCGACAGGCGCGCGGCCTCGGCCGAATCGACGCCCTCGGCCAGCGCCAGGCGCCGCGAGATCTCCTTGTAGCGGGCGAGGTTCTTCAGGTTCGCGGGGCTCGAGACGATCGCCATGATCTGCGGCCGCCCCTCCTCGGTGCGCCCGATCGTGTCGAGCTTCACCCGGTCGCTCTGCTTCGCGATGGTCGCGAAGTACTGGTGCAGCTTGGTGTAGTTGGGGAGGACGTAGTCGGCACCGATGTCATGACCGAAGAACTCCTTCGGCGACGTGAGGCGCGACTGCGCGGACAGCGCGGGGGGCAGGGCAGCCCCCAGGAGGAGCGCGGCCGCGAGCCCGAAGGCGAAGCGCAGGCGAGGCATGCGAGGGACGGGTGGATGTGGCGCGGGACGGCCGGGTGGTGGGCCGATCCAAGGGCCCCGGAAGGCGGGACACTGGGGTTACGATGCGCCCGCGGGCGACGTTGGGCAATTGAATCAGGCGGGCCCGAGCGGCCCGAAGTCCGGGGCTGCCCGCGCCCTGTGCCTGTCGCCATCCCGCTGACGCCCACCGCCTGTCGCATTACCGTTCACGTAGTACCGCTTCCGGTCGTGATGCCTCCCCAGATCCTCCGTCCCGAGATTCCCATGTCCCGCTCTCTCCGTCTCGCGCTCGCCGCCGTCGTGCTCTCCGCCGCGCCGCTCGCCGCCCAGCAGCAGCCCCCCGCCAAGACCACCGAGAAGGCCGGGGCCATGGATCACAAGATGGACCACAAGATGGACCACAACGCCGCACCGGCGACCGCCTGGAAGGAGCTCGACGCCTACCACGCGCTCATGATGGCCACGTGGCATCCGGCGAAGGACAAGAACGATCTCGCGCCCATCCGCGCGAAGGCCACCGAGATGGTGGCGTCGGCCAAGGTGGTCGCGGGCTCCAAGGCGCCGGCGTCGTGCGCCACCAAGCCCGAAGTGCAGAAGGCCCAGGCCGGCCTCCCGGCCGAGACCGAGAAGGTCGCCAAGCTCGTCGCCGCCAAGGCGAACGATGCGGATCTCAAGGCCGGCCTCAAGGCGCTGCACGACGCCTTCGACGTGCTCGAGCACGGCTGCGGCGCGATGAAGCACTGAGCGCTCCGCCGGTGCGACGGCGGACGCTACCGTCGTCGCACCGGCGCCACCCGCGTCGTCTCCTCGAGCCCGTACAGCAGCAGCGTGCGCGACTCCGGATAGCTCGCATCCAGCGGACCGTCGGTCATGAGCGTCTCCCCGGTCTGCTGGCTCACGAACCACGTTTCCGGCCGGCCGCTCGACTCGACCACGACGCGCCACGCGGGAAAGCGCCCCGAGAAGAGCTGCACTGTGTCTGCGCCGGCCACGCGCAGGTTGACCCACCCCGACGTGGTGTTCGCGCTCGTGTTGTAGCGCCACCGCGGGGCCTGCACGCTCGCGCGCCAGCCGGCGGCGAGCGGCGCCGCCCGCAACAGCAGCCGCAGCATCTCGGCGCTGGCGACGAACGGTGCCTCGGCGCTGAACGCCTGCTGGTTCCCGAAGGTCGTGGGGAGCCGACGACGCGCGTCCCTGGGCAGCGCGCGCGCCACCTCGTCCGGCACGCGGATGGTGTCGAACTCGGCCACGCTGGTGTCGGTGAAGCGATGTGCGACCGAGATGATTCCCGACTGTCCGGAATGCCGCCCGAGCGGGCGCAGGTCGGTGGCGCGCAGCCAGAGCGTATCCGCGAGACCGCTCTCGCGTCCGCGCACATCGGTGCGGTCGACCCGGCGGACGAGCCGCCAGGCGCGCTCGCCCCTGTAGCGCACCGAGTCGAGCGTGTTGGTCCACGTCTCATGCGGCAGGCTGCCGTGGTAGTCGTTGGCCGACAGTCGCACGTACACCCGGCGTCCCGGCCGAAGTCGTGACGGGTCGAGCGCCGTGAGCGGCGCGTAGCGCTCGGTGGGCGCCCGCTCGGCGCCCTGCGCCCACGCCACCGCGGGCCAGGGCGACAACAGTGTGCGGATCGCGCGCCGCGGATCGTTCGCGTCCGAGGCGACGCGCGTGCCTGCCGCCGAACTGTCGCCGGGTAGGCGTGTGGCACGGCTCGCTGTCGCGGTGTCGACTGCGCTCCCTCGCGCGGCCGACGGCACACGCGAGGCCATCACGCGCCATCCCAGCATCGCGACGACGCCGGCCGCCATGCCCGAGGCGATCCACGGGGCACGCGCGCGCCAATCGGTTGCGAATCGCGAGGGGCGCGCAGTGGTGTGCGCGTCCACGAGCACATGCTGCGCCAGGGGCGGCGCCTCCAGGCGACGCAGGTCGTCGACGAACGGCTCGAGGCCGGCCCACTCCGGGGTGGTGTGCGTGCTCATCGCAGGTTCCCGAGCTGGGCGCGGAGCTGTTGCACCGCGCGGTGCATGCGCACCTCGCTCGCGTTGGGGGTGATGCCGAGCATCCGTGCGATCTCAGCGTGGGGCACGTCGTGCACGGCGCGGAGCACGAACACATCGCGCAGCGCCGGCGTGAGGGCGGCCAGCGCCTGCAGGATGCGGCGACCGGCCAGCGGGTCGCCGTCGACCGTGGGCGACGGAATGGCCTCCAGCACGGCAGGGGTGCTGTCGATCGTGCGTCGCGCGTGTCGCACGTGCCCGAGCGCCGCACGAATCGTGAGTGTCGTGAGCCAGCCGTCGAACTGTCCGCGTTGCTCGTAGTGCGCGAGCGCATCCGGCAGGCGAGCGAACAGGTCGTGCACGACATCCTCGGCGTCGGGCACCGAGGCCGTGAAGCGCAGCGCAATGGTGCGAAGTCGCGCGGCGTGCGCCCCGTCGCACGCAGCCAGCGCCGCCGGATCGCGGGCGCGCAGCGCGGCGATGTCGACAGCGTCGACGGTGTCGGTCGCGTCGGGCGCGGCGGGAGGTGGTGCGTCGGCACCGACCAGGCGAAGCTGCGGGGCGGGATCAGTCATGCTGGATCCGGAATGCACCGGCCGCGAGAACCTTACACGCGACCACGCAGCGACGCAGCGACCGTACCCCGACGGACGCACGACGCCCCGCGATCATCGGCTGATCGCGGGGCGTCGGGGCATTCTCGGGAGAGGCGCTCAGTACGCCACGATGTCCAGGTAGGCCTTCCGGAACGTCTCGACCTGCGGCAGCGTCGCGTCCTCGAGGCTGGGGGCGTAGCCCACGAAGGCATCGGCGCTGGCCACCCGCTTGACCGGCGCGTCGAGCCACGCGAAGCACTCGTCGGCGATGCGCGCGGCGATTTCCGCGCCGTAACCCCACGACAGCGAGTCCTCGGTGGCGACGATCGCGCGCCCCGTCTTCCGCACGCTCGTGTACACCGCCTCCTGGTCCCACGGCGAGAGCGTACGCAGGTCGATGACCTCGACACTCGGGCCCCCCTCTTCCGCGATCTGCTTCGCCGCGACGAGCGCACGCTGCACGGTCGCGCCGTACGTCACGAGCGTCACGTCGGTGCCTTCGCGCAGGATGTTGGCCTTGCCGAACGGGATCATGAAGTTGGGGCCGGGATACTGCCCCTTGTTGTACGTCTGCCGGTACAGGTGCTTGTGCTCGAGGAAGATGACCGGGTCGTCGCAGCGGATGGCGGTGCGCAGCAGGCCGTTCGCATCGAGCGCATTGCTGGGGCACACGACGCGCAGGCCGGGATTGTGCGTGAACAGCGACGCGCCGGTCTGCGAGTGGTAGATCGCACCACGGATGTAGCCGCCGTACGTGGTGCGCACGACCACCGGCGCGGTCCACGCGTTGTTCGAGCGCCACCGCATGGTGGCCAGCTCGTCGCGCAGCTGCATGAACGCGGGCCAGATGTAGTCGAAGAACTGGATCTCGACCACGGGCTTGTAGCCGCGCGCGGCGAGTCCGATTGCGCGGCCGACGATGTTCGCTTCGGCGAGCGGCGAGTTGTACACGCGCGCACTGCCGAACTTGCTCTGCAGGCCGTGCGTGACCTTGAACACGCCGCCCTTGCCCTTGACCTTGCCGAGGTACTGGTCGCGCGACACGTCGGCGACGTCCTCACCGAACACGAGGATGCGTTCGTCACGCGCCATCTCGTCACGCATGCAGGCGTTGAGCAGGTCCACCATGGTGGTGGGCTCACCGCTGAACTGCGGGTCGTCCTCGGTGTCGAAGCGCTCCGAGGTCGGGTCGACGTCGGGGGAGTACACACCGTACAGGACCGTCTCGGGGCCGGGCATCGGCTGCGCCAGCGCGTCGTCGGTGGCGGCGAGGATGGCGGCGTCGGCCGCATCGCGGATCGCCTGCAGCTCGTCGGCGGAGGCGAGCCCTTCGGCCTCGAGCCAGGCGGGGAAGGTGCGCAGCGGATCGCGCGCCGCGTCGGCGTCACGCTCCTCGGACGGGCGGTAGAACACCTCGTCGTCGGACAGCGAGTGCGAGTACGGCCGGATGACCTTCGCGTGCACCAGCGCGGGACCCTTCCGCTCACGCGCGTACTGCACGGCGCGCTGCATCACCTCGTAGGAGGCGAGCAGGTCGCAGCCGTCGACTTCCTGGATGTAGAGGTCGGGGAACGACGCGACGAGCTTCGAGATGGACCCGCCGGCCGTGTTCACCTCGACCGGCACCGAGATCGCGTAGCCGTTGTCCTCGACGATGTAGACGACCGGCAGCTTGAGGTTGGAGGCCGTGTTGAGCGACTCCCAGAACTCCCCTTCGCTCGTGGTGCCGTCGCCGGTCGTGACCAGCACGACCTCGTCACCATGGAAGCCGTCGGTGAGCCCGAGCTGCTTCGCGCGCAGCGACGCTTCGGCCGCGCCCACGCCCTGCAGGAACTGGGTGCCAGTCGGACTCGACACCGACACGACGTTGAACTCCTTCTTCCCCCAGTGGCTCGGCATCTGCCGACCGCCGGAGTTGGGATCGACCGCCGCACCGACCGCGCTGTACAGCATCTCGGCCGGCGTCATGCCGAGCTGCAGCATGAGGGCGCGGTCGCGGTAGTAGAGGTAGAACCAGTCGTAGGCGGGGCGCAGCGTGAGGCCGGCCGCCGTCATGATGGCCTCGTGCCCGGCGCCGGAAATCTGGAAGAAGATCCGGTTCTGTCGCTTGAGCTGGATTTCCTTGTCGTCGAGGCGCCGCGACGTGTACATCACGCGGTAGGCGTCGAGCAGTTGCTCGCGCGAAAGGGACGTGCCGGCGACGGAGGTCGCGGCGACGTCAGCGGCACCCTTGCGGGCGCGGCTCGGACGGGTCGAGGTGGCCATCGGGAGTCTCTGAGGAAACGGACGCGGTACCAACCCCGCAAAGCTAGCGGGCCGCGCGCCGATCCGAAGGGTGTCACACCACAGGGTGTCGCACCACAGGACGTCGTCTGGCGGGCGGCGGGATCCCGCGCGTCTTGCCGGGCGTTGGATCGGGTACCAGCTTGGCGAACGTCCTCCCACCATCCCGTCACATGCACGCGACCATCGCTCCCATGACGCCAAGCACCGGCCACTGCATCTTCTGCGACCTGATTCGCGGTGCCGCCGAGGTGTCGATCTGTTACGAGGACGCGACGGCGATCGCTTTCCTGGATATCCAACCGGTCAACCCGGGCCACGTACTGGTCGTCCCGCGCGAGCACTACGAGGTGCTGCAGGACATTCCCGGCCATGTGGGCGCGCACCTCTATCAGGTAGCCACGAAGCTCATTCCCATCGTGCAGACGGCTTCGGGCGCGTCTGACATGAACATCGTCGTGAACTCCGGTGCCGCGGCCGGTCAGAATGTGATGCACTATCACATTCACCTCATTCCGCGCCGCGAGGGCGACGGGTTCGATGTGCCGCTCCCGTTCCCCGGCTCGAGCATGCCCAACCGGCAGCAGCTCGACGCCATGGCGGCGCGCATCGGGTCCATGCTGCGCGACCCCATGCGTCCTTCGTGACGGAGCCCCCGTCCCCGGACTCTTGACGAGAGCAGGAACGTGACCCTATAGTCGCCCGACGGGTCGCGAGAGCAGGCAAGACGTCCCCGGCGGGGCGCGACCCAGGCAGCGGCAAGCAGCGGCAGGCATGTCCACCCGGCTCCCCTGGAGGATGATGCGCTCCACCCGCGGACGGTCCACCACTGGTCGGACCTCGACGCGCGACGCAGCGGCCCACGGCCCGCGTCGCCTGCACCGGCCCCCCCGCGCGCGGCGCGGCGGTGCCTCGTCAGCTTCCCATCGCCCCGATGCGAGTCTCGCCGACTCCGCCGGGGCGTCGTCGTTCCGGGGGGCGCGCGCGCGTCCCGGGGCCTCCCCTCGCAGTCCGGGCGTGGTGATCCACATCGCCATGAAGCGGGCGCTGCGGAAAGGCGCCCTGCGTGACTGCGGGCAGCGGTGTGTCTATTGTGCTGTACCACTCGATTGTCGCACCGCGACCCTCGATCATGTCGTGCCGGTCGCGCGCGGTGGTGCGCACGATCCGGGCAACCTCGTGACCGCCTGTGGCCCCTGCAACCGCCTCAAGGGTGATCTCCTTCCGTTCGAGTTCTTCGCCCGCTTTCCGTGGGCTGGCGCCAACTTCGTGCGCTACGCGCGCAACGTGCATCGCGCCCTCAAGCGCGGTGCCCGCCGCGCCGTCAGCCTGGCCTTCGCGCGACTCGACGAGGCGGCCTGATGGCGAGACTCGTACGCTCCGCCGGTCTCGTGCCGCTCGCGGTTCTCGTCCTCGTCAGCGCCTGGCTGCTGCTCACCATGTAGCGGGGCGCGCGTCATGAGGTGGACCCCAGGTGGCCGCAGCCGGAACCTCGAAGACCGCCGCGGTGGCGGCGGAGGCATGGGCTTCGGGGGCGGCGGAGGCGGAGGGATGCGGCTTGGCGCGGGCGGCATTGTCGTGCTGCTCATCCTGAGTCTCGTGTTCAAGCGCGACCTCATCACGCCGATGCTCGGCGGCGACGGCGGTGCGGTGCCTGGAGCGCTGGCCCCCGGCGCCGATGCGGCGGCGCCGCTCAACGACGCGCGCGAAGAGCCCATGGTGCGATTCGTCTCCATGGTGCTCGACAGCGTGCAGGGTACCTGGGCGCGCAACCTGCAGGGGTACAGCGACGCGCGGCTCGTGCTCTTCCGCGGCACGACGCCGTCGGCTTGCGGGCTGGGGCAGGCGGCCACGGGGCCGTTCTACTGCCCGGGCGATCGCAAGGTGTATCTCGACCTCGCGTTCTTCGACCAACTCGAGCAGCAGTTCGGTGCACCCGGCGACTTCGCGCAGGCGTACGTCATCGCGCACGAGATCGGCCACCACGTGCAGAACCTCATGGGCACCGAGCGCGAACTGCGGCGCCTCCAGCAGCAGTCGCCGGCACGCGCCAACGCGTTGTCCGTCGCCATGGAATTGCAGGCCGACTGCTACGCCGGCGTGTGGGCCCATGATGCGTCGCAGGCGGGCGGGCTCGCTGCCGGAGACATCGACGAAGGGCTCGGCGCGGCCGCGGCGGTCGGTGACGACCGCCTGCAGCGCGGCGCCGGACAGGCGGTGCACCCGGAGTCGTTCACGCACGGGTCGTCGGCCGAGCGGCAGCGATGGTTCCGCGAGGGGTTCCAGTCGGGCGACGCACGCCGCTGCGACACCTTCGCGCGTCTCGGGCGATGAGCGCCGAGGGGCACACGCAAACGCAATCGCAGGCGCCGCGCGCCGGTGTGCTGCAGGAGCAGACGTGGCCGGCCATGCGCGACGGATCGTGGCCGGTGGCGCTGCTCCCGTTCGGCGCCACCGAGCCGCACAACACGCATCTCCCCTACGGCACCGACACCCTGCTGGGCACCGAGGTCGCGGCGCGCGTCGCCGCGACGTGCGTGGCACGGGGCACGGGGGTCGTGGCACTGCCGGCGCTGGCGTTCGGGGTGAACACGACACAGCTCGATCTGCGCTTCACGCTCAACGTCATGCCCAGCACGCAGCTCGCGCTGCTGCGCGATATCGTACGCAGCCTCGAGCCGCACGGCGTGCGGGCGCTGGTGCTGCTCAACGCCCATGGGGGCAACGAGCTGCGCGCGCTGGTGCGTGAGCTGCAACCGGAGACCCGCGTGATGCTGGCCATCGTGAACTGGTGGCAGGCCGCCGATCATGCGCTGTTCCGCGAACCCGGCGATCACGCCGGCGCACTGGAGACGGCGGCCATGCTGCACGTCGCCCCGCACCTTGTCGCGCCCGATCGCAGCACGTGGGGCGATGGTGCGACGCGCCCGAGTGCGCTCGCGGGTGTGCGCAGCGGCGTTGCGTGGATGCCGCGCCGCTGGACGCAGGCCACCATCGACACTGGTGTCGGCGCGCCGCACGAGGCGACCGCCGATCAGGGAGCGACGTTCGTGGCCCAGGCGGTCGAGCGCATTGCGGCGTTCTGCCTCGAACTCGCCGTCGCCGACCCCGACGCGCTCTGGCGTTGAACGACAACGCCAGCGCGACGCCGTTGCGTCAGTAGTCCACCGGCCGCAGGTACGACTCGCCGATGCCGCTCTGGCTCACCAGCGCCGTGGCCGGCGGACGCCGCTTCCAGTGCGTGCCATTCAGGCGCCGCTCCACGAGCGCCAGCTCGTCGTCGCCAAAGCCACGCGCCCGCATCGCCTCGTGTGAGTACCCGTGCAGCAGGCCGTTGAGGATCTCGTCGGCCCGCGCGTACGGAATGCCGAGATCGCCCTCGTCGGTCTGACCGGCGATGAGGTCCGCCGTCGGGGCCTTGTCGACGATCACCGCCGGCACGCCGAGGTGACGCGCGAGCTGCCACACCTGGGTCTTGTACAGGTCGCCGATGGGGTTGACCGGCGGCGAGTCGTCGGCGTGCCACGTGAAGTAGCCGAACAGGCGCTCCGTCTTGTTGCCCGTGCCCAGCGGCAACGCGCGATAGCGCGCCGAAAGGTCGAACAGCGCGATCATGCGTGTGCGCGCCATGACGTTGCCGCGGCGCGCGCCGTCTGCGTCGGGTTCGTGCGCGAGATAGCCGTCCACCGCGCCGCTGATGTCGATGGTGCGCGACTCGATGCCGAGGGCGTCGATGACGAGCTGTGCATGCGCGAGCGAGTCGCTGCTCGACGTCCGATACGGCAGGCGTACCCCGATGACGTTCTCGGCGCCCAGCGCCCGCACGGCGAGATACGCGGTGACCGCCGAATCGACGCCCCCCGAGAGGCCGACGACGGCCTTGCCGTAGCCACGGCGCGTCATCTCCTCGTGCAGGAAGCCGGTGAGCCACTCCTCCGTGAGCGGCGCGTCGAGGGTGAGCGGCGGCGGCCCGCCATGATCGCGCAATCCGTGCCGCACCACCGGCAGTTGCTCGGGGAGCGCGCGCACCGTGGCGGCTCGGGTGAGCGCGCCGGTGGGCACGGGGAACTCGCCGGTGTGAAAGTCGCGTGCCTGCCGCAGCAGGTCGGCGGCGGCGGGCTCCGGGCCGTCGTAGAGCACCGCCGGCGTGATGCCGTCGGTGATGCGGCGGACGTTGTCCAGGACATGCGGCAACGCCACGCGCAGGTCGCTCAGCAGCGGGCTGTCCGCCCGCGCGCGCACGAGGTCGTCCAGATCCACCGTAATCGAGACGAAGCTCTCGTCCCACACCGGCGCACGGCCGCGCACGTCGCCACCGGGGCCCACGAGATGCGACGTGCCGAAGAAGCGCTTGCCCCCCTCGCTGCCCACGAGGTTCACGAACGCCGCGTACACGCCATGCTCCTCGGCGATGTCTCGAATGAGCCGCTCCCAGCGCGCTGCGCTGTAGGGGCCCGCCACTCCGTCGTGCCGTGGCCACGGGCCGCGCGCCGGTGCGGCGGAGGAGACGAACACCACCTGCGCCCCGTCGAGCGCCGCCAGCGTGCCGCTCAGCGAATGCCACGCATCCTCGCACACCAGCAGCGCCGCGCGCCCCCACGGCGTCTCGAAGGCACGAATGTCGGTGCCGCGTTCGACGAAACGCTCCTCGTCGAACAGCCCGTAGGTGGGCAGGAAGTTCTTGCGGTGCACGTGCCGCAGCACCGGCGGCCCGTCGTCCAGGCCAAGTGTGATGTACGCCGCTGAGTTGTGCAGCGTGTCCCGCCAGCGTTCGTAGAATCCGACGACCACGTCCATGGGCACCACCGTGATGCCGGCGGCGGCGCAGGCGGTGCGGTAGTGGTCGTCGAGCTCATAGGCCAGGGCGCCGGCAGTCACGGCCACTTCGCGCACGCCGCCTTCGACGAAGTAGCCCGACAGGGCCGTCTCCGGGAACTGCACCACCTGCGGGCGCGGCTCGAGCGTGGCGGCCTGCGCGCACAGGCGGCCCAGGCGGGCAAGGTTGGCGGCGGTGTCGCCCTTGCGAGGGGCGAACTGGCACAGCGCGATGGTCAGCGGGCGAATCGGGTCACCAGGCATGCCCATAAGCTACAGGACCGCGTGGATGGAGAGAGGGGTAGACTTGGGGATGATGAGCTGCTGGCGGGGCGTCGAGCGATTCGTGAAGGAGACAGGAGGCAGGGGGAAGGCACATCGGGTGCAGGATGATCGCCGTCCTGCCCCCTGCTTTCGGCGTTCCTGCCTCCTGCTGCCTGTGGTGTCGGCGATCTCGCTCGGCATGCACACGGTCGCGCACGCCCAGGGCTCTCCCCCCGCGCCCGCCGGCGGCTCGGGCGAACCGTGGCGCATCATCACGCCGCCGCAGGTCACGCTGGTGCTCGCGCGCGACGGGTCGGTCATCGGCGAGATCGGGCGGGAACGCCGCCTCAGCGTGCCGGTGCGGTCGCTGCCGCGCTACGTCGGCCAGGCGTTCGTCGCCGTCGAGGACAAGCGCTTCTACCAGCACGACGGCGTGGACCTGGTTGGCGTCGCGGGTGCGCTCAAGGACGCCGTCACCAAGGGCGACCTGCGCGGCGCCAGCACCATCACGCAGCTCCTCGTCGGCAACATGCACCCCGACGTGATCGACCGGCGCGACCGGTCACCGGCGCGCAAGCTGCGGGAGCAGCAGGCCGCCCGCGAAATGGAGCGGCACTACAACAAGGAGCAGATCCTCGAGGCGTTCCTCAACCAGATCTCCTTCGGCCGCGGCGCGTACGGCATCGAGATGGCGGCGCGTCAGTACTTCGCGAAGGGCGCGGCCGACCTGACACTGGCCGAGGCGGCGTCGCTCGCGGCGATGCCCAAGAGCCCCGTGCAGTACGATCCGGCGCGGTACCCTGACCGCAATCGCACGCGCCGCAACACGGTGCTCGCGCTCATGGCGGAACAGGGGTACATCACACGCGCCCAGGCCACGGCCGCCCAGGCCGAGCCGGTGCGCACCGTGCCGCGAGGGCCTGCGGTCGCCCCGTGGGTCACCGATGTCGTGCGGGTGCAGGCCGAGCGTGCCGGTGTGGCCGCAGCGCAGGGCGGCTATCGCATTCACACGACCATCGACGCCGCGCTGCAGCGAGCGACGCAGGCGGCGCTGAGCAGCGGCATCGACGAAATCGAGACGCGCCCCGGCTTCCGAGGACGTCGCTGCTCCGCCGTCGCACGGGCCGACACCGGGCGCACGGACCGGCGGGCACCGCGTGTCGATGGATGCCTCGAGGGGGCCGCGGTCGTGCTTGATCCCGGCAATGGCGAAGTGCGCGCCCTGGTGGGTGGACGTGACTACGCCCGGTCGAGCTTCAACCGTGCCGTCGACGGCAATCGCCAGCCGGGCTCGAGCTTCAAGGCGTTCGTGTACGCACAGGCGCTGGCGCAGGGGCTTACGGCGAATGCGATGGTCGCGGACACGGCCCTGAGCGTCCGGCTCGACAATGGTCAGGTTTACTCGCCCGACAACGCCGACAACGCGTTCATGGGCGCGCTCACGGTGCGCGAGGCACTCACGCGCTCACGCAACCCGGTGGCGGTGCAGTTGGCGCTGTCGGTGGGCATGGACTCCGTCATCGCGCTCGCGCGTCGTGCCGGCGTGCGGGCCCCCATCGCGCCGTATCCGTCGAGCGCGCTGGGCGCGAGTGTCGTGCAGCCGCTCGACTTCGTCGCCGCCTACGCCGCGTTCGACAATGGCGGCGTCGCCGTCGACCCGCGCTTCATCGCCCGCATCGAGGATCGCGCGGGGCGCACGGTGCATGTGCCGGCCGGCGCGCCCATGCGCCCCGCCATGGACTCGCGTGTCGCGTTCCTCGTACGGGACATCATGCAGGACGTCGTCGAGCGCGGCACGGCCACGGCCGTGCGACGCATCGTGCCGGAGCGCATCCCCGTGGCCGGCAAGACCGGCACCACGAACGACAACACCGACGTCTGGTTCGTGGGCATGACCCCCGAACTGGTCGTCGGTGTGTGGCTGGGGTTCGACCGCCCGGCCATGATCGCGCCCGGCGCCGCGGGCGGCACCCTGGCCGCGCCCATCGCCGGCCGGATCATTGCCGACGCGTACGGGTCGCGCACGAGTGGCAGTTGGACGCCGCCACCGGGACTCGTGGCGGCCGATCTCGATCGCAACACGGGCAAGCCGGCCGATGCGAACACACCGGCCGACCGCCGCTACCGCGAGTGGTTCCTGCTGGGCACCGAGCCGGGTGCCCTCGCGTGGCCCTGGAGTCTCTTCCGCGCCGGGCCGATCGGCTACTGAGTGGGGCTCGCGCGCGGCGACGGGCGCCGCGCGCGAGGGGCGTCAGACGCCCACCAGCTCCTCGGTCTCCACCACCCGCTCACTGTCCACGAGCGCGATGCGCAACACGTCGCGCAGCGTCTCGACCGGGTGGAAGGACAACTGGCGCCGCACCTCATCCGGCACGTCCTCGAGGTCGGCCTCGTTGGCCTTGGGGATGATCACCTCGCGAATGCCCGCGCGGTGCGCGCCGAGCACCTTCTCCTTCACGCCACCGATGGGGAGCACGCGGCCCCGCAACGTGATCTCGCCCGTCATGGAGACGTCTCGCCGCACCTTGCGGTTCGACATCTCGCTCACGATGGCCGTCGCGATGGCGATGCCGGCACTCGGGCCGTCCTTCGGAATCGCGCCGGCCGGTACGTGGATGTGCGCCTCGCTCGCACTCGCCACGCGGTCGGCGGGAATGCCCAGCAGCTCGGCGTTGTTCGTGGCGTAGGTGAGCGCGGCGCGCGCGCTCTCCTTCATGACGTCACCCAACTGCCCCGTGAGGATGAGCGCGATGGGTCCGACGCGCCCCGCACTCTCACGCGCCACGCTCTCCACGTCGGACGCCGTCGAGGTCGCCCGGCGGATGCTTGCCTCGACGAACATGATGTCGCCGCCCATCGGCGTGTAGTACATGCCGGTGGAGATGCCCACCTCGTCGTGCTCGGCCGCGCGCTCGGGGTGCACCTTGGGCCGGCCGAGGAGGTCGCGCACCTCGTCGGCGTCGATGATGCGGTCCTCGATGGTGCTGCTGTCCCCCGTCGCGACCCGCCGCGCCACCTTGCGCGCTACCGCGCCCAACTGCCGCTCGAGCTGGCGCACGCCGCTCTCCCGCGTGTACTCGCTGATCACCTTCATCACCGCG
Source organism: Gemmatimonadota bacterium (assembly GCA_020161135.1). Classification (GTDB taxonomy): domain Bacteria; phylum Gemmatimonadota; class Gemmatimonadetes; order Gemmatimonadales; family Gemmatimonadaceae; genus Gemmatimonas. The sequence continues at coordinate 912,164 of JAIUOB010000001.1, forward strand.
TCGTCGGTGAAGGCGAGGTCGCGTCCGGCGAGCCCGCTCTCCTCGAGCTGGCGCGGCACGAGATAGGTCTTCGCGATCTCCGCCTTCTCGCGCTCGGTGTAGCCGCTGAACTCCACGACTTCCATGCGGTCGAGCAGCGGCCCGGGGATGTTCTGGATGAAGTTCGACGTCGCGATGAACAGCACCTCGCTCAGGTCGAACGGCACGCCGAGATAGTGATCGGTGAACGAATCGTTCTGCGCCGGATCGAGCACCTCGAGCAGTGCGCTCGACGGATCGCCCTGGTACGACTGCCCGAGCTTGTCCACCTCGTCCAGCAGGAACACCGGGTTCTTGGTGCCGGCCTGCTTCATCCCCTGGATGATGCGCCCCGGCATGGCCCCGACGTACGTGCGACGGTGACCACGAATGTCGGCCTCGTCGCGCGCGCCACCGAGCGCCACGCGCACGTACTCGCGGCCCAGCGCGCGGGCGATGCTCTTCGCGATGCTCGTCTTGCCCACGCCCGGCGGGCCGTTGAACAGCAGGATCGGGCCACGCGCCATCGCGCGGGCCTTTGCCTCCTTCGTGTCGGTGATCTGGCGATCGTCACCATTCGTGCCCAGCGTCGGCGTCGCGTCGGAGACGTCACCCTTGAGCTTCGAGACCGGGAATTCGCCCGTCGTCGCCACTTCGGCCGCCACCTGCTGCGCACGCAATTGCCGCACGGCGAGGAACTCGAGGACGCGGTCCTTCACGTCCTTGAGGCCGTAGTGATCCTCGTCGAGGATGGTGCTCGCGCCGTTCAGGTCGAGCAGGTCGTCGCTGCGGGTGTTCCACGGCAGCTCGGCGATCCACTCGAGATAGGTGCGGATGACCTGCGCCTCCATGCTCTCGCGCCCCGCGCGCTCGAGGCGGCCGAGTTCGCGCTCGACCTCCGCACGTCCTTCCTTGGACAGCACGAGCTTGTTGAGCTTCTCGCGCAGCTCGGAGATCTCCTTGCTCGAGTCGTCGTCACCGAGCTCCTTCTGGATCGCCTTGAGCTGCTCGCGCAGGAACATCTCGCGCTGGCGCTCTCCCAACTCTTCCTGCACCTGGCTCTTGATGTCCTCCTGCGCCTCGAGCAGGCCGATCTGGCGCTGCACGTGCACGAGCACACGGCGCAGCCGCTCCTCGACGCTGAGCGTTTCGAGGAGCCCCTGCTTCTCCGGAACGGTGAGTTCGATGTAGCCGGCGACCAGGTCGGAGAAGCGGCCCGCATCCTCGACCGAATCGAGCACCTGATGCACGACCTCCTCGGGGAGCCCGCGCTTCTCGCCCAGCTCGGCCGCGCGTTCGCGGGCCTCCTTGTGGAGCGCTTCGAAGGCCGGGTCCTTGAGGTCGAGCGGGAGCATCTCCTCGGCCGGGACGATGACCGCGCTGAGGAAGCCATCCGTCTCGGTGTACTGGAGCGCGGTCGCGCGCTGCTCACCCTGCAGGAGGAGCTGCACGCCGCCCAGGCCACGCTGGATCTGGCCGATGCGCGCGATGACGCCCGTGGTGAAGAGGATGTCCGCCGACGGCTCTTCGGTGTTGTCGCGCTGCGCGACCGCGAAGACCAGGCGGTCCCCCTTCAGCGCCGTCTCGATCGCGCGCAGCGTGCCGGGACGGCCGGCGGCGATCGGGGCGGTGATCCCGGGGAACATGACCGTCCCACGCAGTGGCAGGACGGGAAGTGTCTGGCGCTGACCCATATCGTGAATTCCTGGACGAGGAGATGAGGGCCCCAAGCAGGGCACGATCCGGGCCGTCCGGATCGCGCCATCGCGGCAGGCCCCCTCTGGCATACCCCGGAGGGGGCTGGTTCGGTGCTGCCGCGGTGGCGGGACCTGCTGAAGGTCAGGCAGGCAGGCGGTCGCGGGTGGCCAGCAGCGCCTCGATGGCGTCGGCGAGGTGCACGTCGGTGATGTGGTGGTCGCCCCGGTCCAGACGGAGACGGTACGCGGTCATCAGGACGTCCGCGTCGCGGAAGCCGGCGGGCGTCTCGAACTTGTAGCAGGCCAGCTCGACCTTGAGACCGTTCGGGTCCTGCAGGTAGATGGAGTCCATGAAGCCCCGGTCGCGCTGAATGAAGGAGATGCCGCGCGCCGTGAGCCGCTCGGGGGCCTGCAGGAAGGTGCTGCGGGAGACATTGAAGGCGATGTGCTCCACGCACCCCACCTCGCGCGGGGCGGGACGGCCGGCGTCGGTCCGTCCCTCATTGGTGAAGACGGTCAGGAGACGCCCGTCGCCCGGGTCGAAGTACAGGTGGTTCTCGTCCGGCTTCCCGAGATTGGGTTGCTCGAACAGGAACGGCATCCCGAGGGTGTCCTGCCAGAACGCGATTGCCGAGGCCCGGGTCGAGCCGACCAGCGTGATATGGTGGAGTCCCTGCACCTGGATGCGTCGCATCGGTCACTCCGGAGTCGAAGGCTGAGGGCGGCGCTGCGCGCCGACACCCTGCCAATCTGTACGGCAGGGCGCGTGGCCGTGTCGTTCTGCAACCCGCCGGACACCGGCACCGTAGGGGAGCACGCCGGCAGGTTCCCATGTTCCAGCGCCGGTCGCGCGTGTCGCGTGGCGGGCGCGTCCTGTTGGTTGTGCTGTTGCCGGTATCTCCTCGGTGCTACAATGGGGGATCCGGTGTCGACTCCCCGATCCCCTACGAGTGTCCGAACCCGTCGCCCCCTCCACCGAAGACGTCGAACTCCGCGCCCACGTGGAGCAGGCGCTGAGCGCCGCGTACGAGCTGGACTGCGAGATTGGCCGGGGCGGGATGGGCATCGTCTATCGTGCCCGCGACCGGCGCCTGAAGCGGCACGTGGCCATCAAGCTGCTGCCGCCCGAGCTCTCGTTCCGGCGTGACGTGCGCTCGCGCTTCCTGCGCGAGGCGGAGACGGCGGCGCAGTTGAGTCATCCCAACATCGTCCCGATCTACTCGGTCGACGAAGTCGGGAACCTCGTCTTCTTCGTCATGGCGTGCATCGACGGCGACAACCTCGCCAAGATGCTCGCGACGCGCGGGCCGCTCCCGGTCGCCGATGTGCGGCGCTGGCTGCTGGAGGTGGCCGACGCGCTCGCGTACGCCCATGCGCGTGGCGTGGTGCACCGCGACATCAAGCCCGACAACATCCTGCTCGACGGCATCGACGGGCGGGCGCTCGTCACCGACTTCGGCATTGCGCGCGCCGCGAGCGACAGCGGCGAAGGCGCGCGCCTGACAGCCACCGGCATGGCCATCGGCACGCCGGCGTACATGTCGCCCGAGCAGGCCTCGGGCGATCGCGACCTCGACGCGCGCAGCGACCTGTACTCGCTGGGCATCGTTGCCTACCAGATGTTGTGCGGCGAGCCGCCATTCCTCGGCAACAGCACGCCGGCGCTGCTGGTCAAGCACCTCGCCGAGACGCCGGTGCCCATTTCGCAGCGTCGTGCCGACGTGCCGCCCGATCTCGCGGCCATCGTCATGCGACTGCTCGAGAAGAACCCCGATCATCGTTTCCAGAGCGGCGCCGATCTCGTGCAGGCTCTGCGCACCGGTACGTTGCCGCCCTCGCTTGGCTCGACGGGGGCAGGCGCGTCGCCGGTCACGTTCAATGGCGCGCCCATTGGTGGCATGCCCATGGGCACGGGGTCCCGCGGCGCAGCCCCCTCGGCGCCGGGGTACCAGGCGCCCGCGTACACGGCGCGCACCCTCACGACGCAGCCCGCGGCCAATCCGTCGTCGGGTGACTTCGGCACGCCGCCGGCCTACGGCGGCGCGAGCTACGGCACCGCGAACGATGACGGCTACACCCCGTCGGCGCTCGAGGTCGCCCGATGGGAGGCGCCGCAGGTGGTGGGGTTCCGGCGCAAACTGGGCCCGTACCTGTTCATCAGCCTGCCGCTGCTCGCCATCGGTATCGTCACTGGCGGTGACAATGGCTTCGGTGGCATCGCCACGCTGTGGACGGTGTACATCGCGTGGAAGTACGCCAAGCTCTGGAGCGATGGCTTCGACTGGCGCGATGTGCTGCGTCAGCCGCGCAACCGCATGCTCGGCGAGGCCATCTCCGATCTCGTCGACAGCGTCGTGGCGACGTTCAGCCGCACCAAGCGTGAGCAACTGCGGGCGCACGGCCGCCTCCGCAATCCGTTTCGCGGGGCGCTGAGCGCGTCGCCACCGGGTACGCCCGCTGGCGCGTCGGTGCGCGTGCAGATGCAGCTGCCGCGCGGCGGTGCCGCCGCTGCGGCGGCCCCGGCGCCCGTGCGCGACGACGAGCTTGGTGGCTACCTGCCGCTCGTGCGCGGCGCACGCGACGATCGCGAGGAGATCACGCGCCTGTTGGCCACCATGCCGCCGGCGGATCGCGCCAAGATGCCGGACGTCGCGCGCACAGCGGTCGACCTCGTGCAGAAGATGGAGTACATCGCCCGCGATCTCGCGCGCCTCGAGGCGGAGCATCCGCCCGAGGGGCTCGCGCGCGTCGATGCCGAGATCACCACGCTCGAGGCCGAGGCCAATCCGCTCGACACCTCGCGCAGCGAGGGGCGCGTGCGCCGGCTGGCGCAGCTGCGCCGCGATCGGCGCGCGCACCTCGACGCGCAGCAGAAGCTCGAGCAGCGTCGCGGCCAGGTGGAGAGCTGCCGCCTCGCCCTCGAGAACGTGCGTCTCGACCTGGTGCGGCTGCGCACCGGCAACAGCTCCGTGCAGAGCGTCACGCTCGTGGCCGAACAGGCCATGGCGATGGCGCGCGACGTCGACATCGCGGTGCAGGCAGCCACGGAAGTGCAGGGGCTGACCAGCGGCCGCGCGTCGTCACGCTGAGCGCGTGCCGATGCTGACGCCGGACGCTCCGGCGCGAGGGCAGGAGCCGCGTGACGGCGCGCACGGCGCCGACGCCGCCATGCTGCGCGATCGTGTCACCGCGGCCATCGGCGAACAGTACCTCGTGGGCGACGAGGTGGGGCGCGGCGGGATGGCCGTGGTGTACGCCGCCGAGGACGTGCGCCTGCAGCGCCAGGTCGCCCTCAAGGTGCTCCCCCCGGACCTCGCGTTCCGGGTGGATGTGCGCGAACGCTTCGTGCGTGAGGCGCAGACGGCCGCGCGACTGAACCATCCGCACATCGTGCCCATCTACGCGGTGCACGAGGTGCAGGGGCTGGTGTGCTTCGCCATGGCGCTCGTGCGCGGCGAGAGCCTCGCCGCGTGGGTCAACCGTGTGCCGCGCCCGGACGCGCGCCAGGTCGCGCATGTGCTCGAGCACGTGGCCGATGCGCTCGCGTACGCGCACGCGGCGGGCATCGTGCACCGCGACATCAAGCCGGACAACGTGCTCATCGACCGCGAGAGTGGTCGCGCGATGGTCACCGACTTCGGCATCGCGCGGGCCGCCGAGGGGGGCTCGCGCCTCACGCAGACCGGCATCGCGGTGGGCACGCCGGCGTTCATGAGCCCCGAACAGGCCATGGGCGACCGTGAGGTCGACGGGCGCAGCGATCTCTACGCGCTCGGGATCGTGGGGTATCTGCTGCTGGCCGGGCGGCTCCCCTTCGAGGCGGCAAGCACCCCCGCCATGCTCATGAAGCACGTGAGCGAGACGCCCCCGCCCCTGCGCTCGATGCGTGCGGACATCCCGCGCGCGCTCACGGACATCATCGAGCAGTGCCTCGCCAAGCGGCCCCAGGACCGCTTCCCGAATGCGCTCGCGCTGCGCGACGCGCTGCGCCGTGTGCAACGCGACGGGTCGCTGGGCGTGGTGGACGCGCGACCGGCGTTCGCACCGCAGGCTCCCCAGTCGCGACCGCCCGCGCCACCGGTCTGGCGTGACGCGGGCGACGGCGCCCCCGCGCGACTCGATGATCGCCCCGAGCGCTACGGCCATCGCAGCGAGGACTGGGCGCCGCGGCGTGTTGTCGAGCCGGAGCTTGCATCGCTGCCGGCCTCGCGCGACCGCGCGCGCGACGATCGTCCGCCGGCCGGTGCCTTGCCACCGGTGCCACAGTTGCCGCCGCTCCCGGCGAGCGCCGACCGCGGCACCCGGCGCGAATGGCAGCGGGCCAACAAGGAAGCCATTCGCGACTGGCGGCGTCAGGTGCGCGAGGCGCGTCGCACCGCGTCGTATCAGGTGCAGCCGGGCAACCTCGATCCGGTGCCGCCGCAGGAGCTGGCGCACCGCTTCCGCATGGGCGCGTTGCGGAACGCCGCGATCGCTGGTGCGCTCGTCGTGTTCAACGCGAACATGGGCGGGCCGCCCTGGTCGCTCTTCCCCGCGATGGGGCTCGGACTCGGCACGCTCGCGCACTATGCGCGGTTGCGGAGCCGCGGCATGCGGCTGCGGCACGTCGCCGGGCTCGGAAACCCTGCGCCCGCCTCGGTGGTCGAGCCGGCAACGCCGGCGAAGATCGCCGGCATGGTGTCCGCGTTCCGGCGACATCTCAAGTGGCTCGGCGGCGCCGTCGCAACGGCCGCGGTCAGCTTCTTCATTGGCGGCGCGTTCAGTCTCGACGCGATGATCCCGCCGTTCGTGCTGGGGTTGATCGGCACCATGGCGGCCGGCCAGATGACGATGATGGACTGGCTGCGGCTGCGCCGGCACGGCATCAGCGCAGGCGACGCGTGGAGCGATCGGTGGCGCGCGCTCGCTGCCACGGCCGACACGCGCCCGTTCGAGACGCGCGTGCATGAACGGCTCGCGTTGATCGCGGGCGACAACCTGCTGGATTCCCGCTTCGGCGAGACACTGCGCTCGGCGGTGGAGGACCGCGTGGCCATCGGTGATGTCTGCGCGCGACTCAGCGACGCCGAGCGTGCGATGGTGCCCGATGTCGAGCCGACCGCCGATGCGCTGCTCGAGCGCATCGGATCGCTCACCGCCGGACTCGAACGCCTCGATCGCGACCTGCCGGGCGATGCGCTGCCGCAACTTCTCGCGCGCATCGCGGCGGTGGAGGCCGAGCCCGACCACGCGCCCGATCGCGAACGGCGCCTGACGTTGCTCACGCGGCAGCGGAGCGCGCTCGAGGAGCTGGCTGGGCGGCGCGACACCATGCAGCGACAGGTCGACAGTGCGACGCTGGCGCTGCGCTCGCTGCGCCTCGATCTCGCGAAGCTGCGCGCGATCGGTGTCGACGCCACCGACGTCACGACTGCCACGCAGGAAGCCCGCGCCCTCTCGCGAGACCTCGGCTTCGTGCTCGACGCGGCTGACGAGGCGCGTCGACTCTAGCGGGTCGTCGGCCGTCGCGCGCGGTGCAACGGCTCAGGCCGAAAAGTCGCGCAGCTCGAACTCGGCCAGCAGCGTGCCGTGGCCGTGGCGTGTGGCCGCGTCGATTCCGCGCGCGACCGCGGCGCGTGCCTCGTCGAGGCGTCCGAGTTCCGCCAGTGTGTCGGCGTAGCGCAGCCACCCGTTGCCTTCATCGTCGTGGACGGCGAGGTAGGCTGCGAGTTCGGCGACAGCCTCTTCACGGGCGCCCACCTTGAGCAGCTCGTTCGCGAGGCCGAAACGAATCAGCGCGTTGCCGGGCTGCTTGGCGGCCAGTGCGCGCATCGAGGCGAGTCGGTCGGTCATGGACGGGGTAGGTGACGGATGCGGAGGAACGCCGCTCAGGCGGGCGTCTCGGAGCGTGGGGCCAGCAATTCGCGCACGATGGTGCCGAGTCGGTCGGGCGCCTCTTCGGGCGCGACGTGCGCGACACCCGGGAGCACGGCGTCGTGCACCGCGCCGGTCGTCGCGGCGCGCAGCGCCTGCACCAACTGCTCGGCGCGCGCCGGCGTGACGAAGGGGTCGTCGAGGCCACGCACGACGCCGATTGCGCAGCGCATGCCACCGGCGGTCAACGCGGCAACGGTGTCGCCGCGACTTGGGCGCAGCGCCGCGAGTTGTGCGCAGGCCGCATCGCGCCCCTCGCGCGTGCGCGTGCGCTTGAGATAGATGTCGAGCGCGCGGGCGCCGGTGTCCCGATGGGCGAAGCCCGGCAGCAGCGCCGCGTGCAGCGCCGACGCGAGCCACCCTGGCTGCAGGCGACGCCAGAGGGGCAGCAGCCGGGCGAGTCGCGCGACGCGGCCCGGCACGCTGGCGTCGCGTGGCGTCGCACCGATCAAGGTGGGATTCACCAGCAGCAGGTGGGCGACGCGCTCCGGATGGGCCGCCGCATGTCGCAGCGCGATGGCGGCACCCAGTCCGTGGCCCACCACGGTGGCATCGGTGATGCCCATGACGTCGAGCAGCCGCTCGAGACGGTCGGCATGGGCCGCCACGGTCATTGCATGCTCGCGCGGCGGATCACTGCGACCGTGGCCCAGGAGGTCGAGCACGAGCACCCGGTGCCCTTGGGGGAGCCGACGCAGCACGTCCTGCCACAGATGGGACGACGTGAAGCAGCCATGCACGAGCACGATGGGCTGACCCGCGCCGCGCTGGCCGTAGGCGTAGCAGTACAGCCGCGCCCCGTCGAGATCCACGAATTCGCCGCGCATGTCGCGCGAAATATGTCAGGCCACACGCAAAACGGGGACGCCAAGAGGCGTCCCCGTTGTCACTACCCGCGTGGTTGCGGGATCAGAAGCCGCCGCGACCGCGACCCTGCGGCATCGCCGCGACGTTCGCGTCGAACTTGGCCTTGTCGGCGTCGCTGAGCAGCGCCTTGAGCGCATCGTTGCGCTCCTTGGTGAGCTTCTGGTTGGCTTCCTGCATCGCGGCCATGTCGCCGCCGCCAGCACGGGCCGCCTGCATGGCCTCCATCTGCTTGGCGCGTGCGTTCATGATGATCGTGTCGGCCTTGGCCGCGACGGCCGGCGCGAGGGTGATGTCCTTGAAGAGCAGTTCCTTCTGGCGCGCCACAAACTGCTCGGGCGTCATCTGCATGCCACGGCCACCGCCGCCACCGCCACCCTGAGCAAAGGCGGGCGTGGCGATCGCGAGCACAGCGGCGGCGGCGATCAGGCGAAGCGTGTTCTTCATCGGTGGGGATATGGTTGGGGGGTACACGGCGCCGGCGCGGTCGTGCCGGAGCGGGTGCAGTAATGTGTAGACGTACACCCTGACAGGAGCGTTAAGACGGCCCACCATGCCGCTACCCGTTTTCGGAACGGGCCGGATCGCTTCCGTCACAGCCTCTGGCGGATCGGCCCGGTTGGCGTACAATAGCAGGATTGTGACAGTGCCTCCCTCCGCTTCGCCCCCGTTCCCCGCCGACCCGCTGCCGGTCCCAGGGGAGTTGACCGTGGCGCGCCCGGTGCCCGCGCCGCCGCCGCCGCCGCCTGCGGTCGTACCGGTGCCGGCCGGCTGGCTGCTCGCCCATGGCGACGGCCCCATTCAGGCGTGGGTGCTGCGGGAGCTCCTCGGCACGACGGTGCCGGCTCGCCTCCCCTACGGAAGTCGACTCGGTTGGCACCTGCTCGCGCTCCAGGACGGTGACGGGAGCTGGCCCGGTGGGCTGCTCGCCGTCCCCAGCGGTGGCGGGGTGGCAGGGGTCGGCACCATTCCCGCCTACCGGGCACTGCTCGAGCTGGGATGGGACGCGGAAAGCCCCGGCATGGCCCGCACCAAGCGCCTCCTTTTCCGGCTGCTGGCGGAGGACCGCGATCCGACGCTGCTGACCGAGCTGCGACCGGCCGACGACGATGAGGACCTGGTACTGCGCGGCCGGCTCATCGTGCGCGAGGCTGCTGCCGCGGCGCTGGCGCAGGCGGGGTACGAGGCCGACCCGCGGCTGCGTGGCGCGGCCCGGCGGCTCATCGATCGCGTCGGGGCCTTCCTGCGCTCGCCGCTGGCTGCCAAACCGTGGGTGCGCGTGGGCAACCAGCACGTCCTCGCGGCCGACGCGGCCCCGCCGTCGTTCCATCTGCTGGTGATGCTCGCCTACATGCCGCAGTTCCGCAGCGAGCACGCCGTTTTCATGGAGCAGTTGCGCACCTGGCTCACCGCGCCGTGGCCTCGGCAGGCGGCGGTCCAGCAGGTGGCGGGGCAACTGCTCGACCAGCCGCACCTCGCGCTGGGCGACTTCCTCGAGACCCGCGGCGCCCTCGACGGCGACATGCCGAGTGCCCTGGCGTGGTTGGAGATCATGGCACGCCTGGGATTCCTCCGGGGCCACGAGGGGTGGGAGCGCCTGCTCGACCGCACGCTCGACGATCGCGGCCGCCGCGCCATCTGGACGCCTCCCCGCTCGGTGGTGATGCCGGCCGTGGTGCCGTCCTGGAGCTGGCCGACGCTGCCCCTCGGGGCGCACGGTCCGGGCGAGGACGGAGCAGACGCGTCCGCCGCCACCGCGACCGCGACCGCGACCGCGCTGTCCGTGGGCGTGACGTGGCGGCTCGCCCTCATCGCACGACTGGCAGGGCGCGAGATCGACCTGCTCCCGCCGTAACGGCACACGGTCGGGATCGATTAGCTTTCGGGTCGCAATGAACCCGACGATACCCGACACCACGGTCGACGAGATCCGATTCTCGGACCTGGGGCTGGCCCAGCCCCTCCTGGACGCCTTGCACGATGCAGGCTACTCCGCGCCCACCCCGATTCAGCGCGAAGCGATTCCGCTTGCCCTGCGGGGGCGTGACCTCATCGGTCTGGCGCAGACCGGCACCGGCAAGACGGCGAGCTTCACGCTGCCCATGGTGCAGCGCCTGCTGGGCGGACCCCGCCGCACGCGCGTGCTGGTGCTCACCCCCACGCGGGAGCTGTGCCTGCAGGTCGAGGAGAGCGTGCAGAAGTACTCGAAGTACGCGCCCGTCGACTGCATCCCCGTGTACGGCGGTGTCGGCTACGAGCCGCAGGAGAAGGCGTTGCGCCGCGGCGTCGACGTGGTCGTCGCCACACCGGGCCGCCTGCTCGACCACCTCGAGAAGCGCAACGTCGACTTCACCTATCTCGAGACGCTGGTGTTGGACGAAGCGGATCGCATGCTCGACATGGGGTTCGCGCCGCAGCTCAACCGCATCGTCGAACAGATTCCGCGCTACCGACAGACGTTGCTCTTCAGCGCCACGATGCCGCCCGAGGTGGAGGCGCTGGGCCGCAAGTACCTGCGCAAGCCGGTGGTGGTGCAGGTGGGGCGTCGGTCGAGCGCGGCCACGACCGTCACCCATGCCGTGTACCCGGTGCCGCGTCACCGGAAGAACGACCTGCTCGTGCACCTGCTCACCGCCGCGGATCACGATTCGGTACTGGTGTTCACGCGCACGAAGAGTGGCGCCGATCGCGTCGTGCGCGACCTCGAGCGCGCCGGCGTGCACGCGGGCGCCATGCACGCCGACAAGTCGCAGAAGGATCGCGTGAAGGCGCTCGACGACTTCAAGTCGGGCAAGCTGCGTGTGCTGGTGGCCACGGACATCGCCCAGCGCGGCCTCGACATCTCGGGCATCACGCACGTGATCAACTTCGACGTGCCGCAGCAGCCGGAGGACTACGTGCACCGCATCGGCCGAACCGGCCGCGCAGCGAGCACCGGCGACGCCTACACGTTCATGAGCGCCGAGGAGATCGGGATGGTGCGCACGATCGAGCGCACGATTGGCCAGGAGATCCCGCGCGTGAGCGTGCCCGGGTTCGATTTTGGCACCTGAGGGGGACAGCGTACCACGGGAGCGGGAACGACGGGAGCGTTGACGGCGGGAGCATGCCGACGAGACGACGGCGACGACGGGAGCCGTCGTCTCCGTGGTTCCCGTGGTTCCCGTCGCGCCGCCCCTCCCGCTCCCGTGGTTCTTCTTCCGTGCCGCCGCCTCCGTAGTCTGCTGTCTACCGGGCGACCCTCCCCAACCGCGACACCGTGATGGTATCCGCGGTGCTGCCGCGGGTGAGCGTCAGGCGCAGGTTGGCGGCGCCGTGCCCCAGCCCGGATGGGCCGTAGGCCATCGAGTCGCGGGTCGTCTCGAGCGTGACCCCCGTGTCGGTGAAGTCGGCAATCGCGAGGGTGTCGGTGCCACTGTGCACGGCGACGCGCTGCGCGGCCGCATCGATGCGCACGGCAACCCGCGTGCTGCGCGCGACCGCGACGTCGCGTGCGCGCGCGAACAGGGCCGTCACCTCGGCCGTGACCATCTCCACGGAGACGGCCTGCAGGAGACGGACGCCGGCGGGGACGGCCAGCGAGGCGAGCACGCCCAGCAGGCCCAGGGTGAGCAGGAGCTCGGGGAGGGTGAGGCCGCGGCGCGACGGCGGAGGGTGCCGGATGGGCGCAGGATCGGTATCAATGCAGGTGTGGGTGCGGTGCATGCCCCGAGAATCACCCCGAACCCCCCGACCTGTGTCATCGAACGCACGCGGCCCCCAGCAATCGCACGCAGCGGTGCCCCCCGCGGCTCGCCCGCTCTCCGTCTCACCCCTGCGCCGGGTCGTGCGATGCGGTGTCGCCGGCTCCGCCGTGCTGCTCGCGGTCGCGGCGGCGGCCTGCGATGGCAGCATCCCGACGCCGTCCAACGACCTCACGACCGGGCAGGCGTTCATCGACCTCAATGCACAGTTGGTGCAGTTCCGAGAGGACAACGCGCTGCTGCAGCAGCAGATCGATTCACTGCGGAACGTGACCGCCTACCAGGATACGATCGTCCGTCAGTTGGCGGCCGCCGCCGGGATCAGCATGCGCCCACCGGCCGTGCCCTTCCCGTAACGCAGACGACGTGGGGTAGATTTCGGCTCACGTCATCGAGACCTGTCATTTCACACGTCATGCGGATCGCTCTTTCGACCGGCGGCGGCGACGCCCCGGGGCTCAACGCTGTCATTCGGGCAGCGGTGCTCTCGGCGCGCACGCGCGGCTGGGACGTCCTTGGCATCAAGCGCGGGTACGCGGGATTGCTGGGCGAGGATGAAGTCGTCCCGCTCACCTCGGACAGCGTGCGCGGCATCTCGGCGCAGGGCGGCACGATCCTGCGCACCACCAACCGTGGCAGTCCGTTCGCCTATCCGGTGCAGCAGGCCGACGGGAGCTGGATCGAGATCGATCGCTCCGATGAGCTCATCGAGAATGCGCGGAACCTCGGCATCGAGGCCATCATCTCCATTGGCGGCGATGGCTCGCTGAAGATCGCGTCGCAGCTGGCGGCCAAGGGGGTGCGCGTGGTGAGTGTCCCGAAGACGATCGACAACGACGTCGCAGGCACCATCACCACCTTCGGCTTCGACACGGCGGTGAACACCGCCATGGAAGCCATCGACAAGCTGCACACGACGGCCGAGTCGCACGATCGGGTGATGGTGCTCGAGGTCATGGGGCGCGACGCCGGGTTCATCGCGTTGCACGCCGGCGTGGCGGGCACCGCCGACGTCATCCTCATCCCCGAGATCGAGTGGGAGCTCGAGAAGGTGTGCGAGAAGATCGTCTCGCGCGATGCGAGCGGACGCCGCTTCAGCATCGTGGTGGTGGCCGAGGGCGCGAAGCCCAAGGGCGGCCGCGAGTCGATCATCGGCGCGTCGCTCCCCGGGCAGGACCGTCGCCTGGGCGGCATCGCGGAGCGCATCGGGTTCGACATCCAGCGCCTCACGGGCAAGGAGACCCGCTCGATGGTGCTCGGGCACCTCCAGCGCGGTGGGTCCCCCACGGGCTACGACCGCCTGCTGGCCACGCGCTTCGGTGCGGCGGCCGTGCAGGCGGTCGCGGACAAGAAGTGGGGGCACATGGTGGCGCTCCAGTCGCCCCACCTGGTCACCATCCCCATCGCCGAGGTGCTGCGGGAGACCAAGCGTGTCGACCCGCAGCACGACATCGTGCGCGCGGCACGCATGATGGGCATCAGCTTCGGCGACTGATCCCCTCGGCGCCGGAGGACAGGGGGTGTCCCCCGGTGCGGACGATTCGTGACGATGCGGACCCCGCCCCTGTCCATAGGGTACCGTCCTGCCGATACTTACGCCTGTCGGACGTCGCTGGCGGGGTTGGCACGTCTCCTGCGCTGTTATCGGGCAGGAGTTCACAGGAGATCGTTCATATGGCCCGTACATCCTGGTGTGTGGTCGCTACCGTCGCCGCGCTGAGTCTCGCTGCGCCGCGTGTGGTGGCGTCGCAGCCAAAGACCGACAGCAAGGCTGACACCAAGGCGGACCCGAAGGCCGGCGTTCCGAAGGAATATCTGCCCCCCGCCGGCATGTGCCGCGTGTGGGTGGATGGCGTGCCGGCGGCACAGCAGCCGGCGCCCACGGACTGCGCGGCGGCGGTGCGCAACAAGCCTGCGAACGGCCGGGTCATCTACGGCGAGGAGAAGGGGAAGGCGGGCAAGAAGATCGAAGACCTGCCGATCAACCGCCTCCGTCCGGGTGAGACGAAGCGCCCCCCGCTGATTCCGCCCGATCTCTCGAGCGCCGATCCACGGCAACGGGAGGCCTGGGAGTCCAAGCGGATTTCCGACGAGCAGCTGTTTGGCGATGCGCCGGCGAGAAACTCGCCGGCGTCGTCATTTCCGCCCGGCGGGGTGTCACCGCAGGGGGCCGGAACGTCACAGGGCGGGTACGTGACCCCCGGTGGCGTCCTGGTGCCAGGGGCCGTCACCGACCCGCGGTACTTTGCCCAGAATCCGGGCGTCCGTCCGCCGGGCTACGGGTCGAGCACCTGCCTCGATCGCGATGGCGACGGCTGGTGCGACGACCTTCGCTACGGTCCACCGGTGTGTCGCGATGTCGATGGCGATGGACGGTGCGACGATCTCCCCGAGTTCGCCTCGCGCGCGTATCCGCAGGTGCTGCCGGCCATGCGCTCGGCACTCGACGTCATGCAGGGGAAGCCGAGCGTGGAAGTGATGCAGTGGATCGGCACGAACGAGTTCGTGCTACGCATCCCTGACCAGGGCCGCGGCGGCGTCCCGTGGCGTGCCATCTTCCTCGACCAGCAGGGCGCGTTGCTGCAGATGTGGACCGACGTGAACCGGGATGGACGCGCCGACCGCGTCGAGATCTACCAGGGCGGACAGCGGGTCAAGCTGATTCAGCGGTAGAGCGGTCCGTGACGTGCGGCGCACGTCTCGAAATGGTCGTTCACCAACCCCATCGCCTGCATGTACGCGTAGCAGATCGTCGAGCCGACGAACTTGAAGCCGCGCTTCTGCAGCGCCTTGCTCAGCGCATCGCTCTCGGCGGTGCGCGTGGGCACGTCGGACGCGCGTGTGACGCGATTCTGGCGCGGGGTGCCGCCCACGAAGGGCCAGAGGAACGCGTCGAAGGAGCCGAACTCCTGCTGCACGGCGAGGAAGGCGCGCGCGTTGCTCACGGTGCTCTCGAGCTTGCCGCGGTGCCGGATGAGCCCCGCGTTCTGCATCAGCGCGTCGACGTCCGACGGCGTGAACCGCGCGATGGCGGCCACATCCCACTGCGCGAACGCCTCGCGGTAGTGCTCCCGGCGCGCCAGCACCGTGCTCCAGCTCAGCCCCGCCTGCGCGCCCTCGAGGGTCAGGAACTCGAACAGGACGCGGTCGTCGTGCACCGGCACGCCCCACTCGGCGTCGTGGTAGGCGACGTCGAGTGGCCTGGTGGGCCATGGGCAGCGGATCACAGGCGCATCAGGCATGACGGGGAAACTAGCCGGCCCGACATCGCATCGGGCGAGTAGCTTTCAGCGTGCGCCAACCCACCGATCGCTACCTCCCGCCCGACCGCGACGCCTGGGTCGCGGCGAAGCCGGCCACGGGCCGCGTCATCGTCATCGCGCCGACCCGCGCGGCCTGCGAGACCATCGAACTCGCCGTCGGGCTGCACCTCGATACGTTCCTCGAGCGCACGCGCGGTGCCGACCTTCGACGGCTCGCGGCCAGTGGGCGCGGCTTCGGCATCGTGGCGGGCACGGGCACCGGCAAGACGCTCGCCATTCGCCCCATCGCCGAGACAATCCTTGGCACGACCACGCTGCGGGTGGGCGTGGTGAATCGCGAGCGGGAAGCGACGCCGGAGACGCCGTCGTGGAACGTCGTCGTGATCACCACCGGCATCGCGCGGCGGTGGTTCCAGGACGGCGACATCCTGCCGCAGGACACGCTGGTGGTGGACGAGATCCACCAGACCAGTGCCGAGCTCGAACTGTGCCTCGCGCTGGGCAAGCGCGTGGGGTGCCGCTTCATCTGGTTGTCGGCGACGGTCGACCCGTCGTTCTACGCGCGCTATCTCGACAGCGCCGAGGTGCTCGAGGTGTCGGCGTTCGACGCGACGAAGGCGGCGCGCGTCGATGTGGAGCGCAAGGAGCCGCTGCAGTTCCTCGACGATCGCTTCCTGCAGAAGCTCGCGCGATCGGAGCGCGGCGTGGCGCTGTTCATGCCCACGCGCGCGGCCGTGGAGCAGGCGGCCGAATGGGTGCGCACGCGCTTTCCGCGTATCAGCGCGGCGCATTATCACGGGGGCGAGCCCATTCGGGTCATTCGCCCGTTCCTCGAGGGAACGGTGGCCAAGCCGTACTTCCTCGCGATGACGGCGGCCGGGCAGAGCGCGCTCAACGTGCCCGGGCTCGACACGGTGATCATCGACGACACGCGCTTCACCAATCGCATCGACCGGGGGCGCAACGTGCTGACGCGCACGCACCTCGGCGCCAACGAGATCCTGCAGATGGCAGGGCGCGTGCACGGACGCGTGGCCGGTGGGCGCGTGTACATCCTGAGCGATCGCGACATCCGGTTCGAGGCGCTGCGCCCGACCGAGCCGGACTTCCAGCTCGCGGGCGACAGCGAGCGCGTCGCCCTCACCTGCGCCGACCTCGGCGTCCGTGCCGACACGCTCGACCTGCCGGTGCCGCTCGATCGCGCGTCGTATCGTCGGGCGCTGTCGCTGCTCGAGTCGCGCGGGCTCGTGGAGCAGGGACGGCTCACGGCCTACGGTCGCGCCGTCGAGGCGCTGCCGGTGGAGCGTGCCTGGGGAGAACTCATCGTCAATGGCGACGATGCGCTGCTGCCGATGCTTGCCGTCATGAGCGGCATCGAGTCGCTGCATCGCATGACGCGTGAGGGGCGCGACCTCGAGGGGCTGGTGGTGCGCGGGAGTGATCACCTCACGGCGTACAACGTGTACGCCGAGGCGTATCGCGTGGCGGGCTATGTGGGCGAGGTGTACGGGCTCGCACGACACCAGTTCGACGCGGAGCGCATCGCGCACTGGGCCGAGCAACGTGGCGTGCTGGTCAAGTCGCTGGAGGATGCGGCGCTGGCCATGGCGAGCATCTATCGCAGTGTGGGGGCGCCGTTGCCCACGTCGCTGCCGCTGGCGGGGCATGCGGCCCATCGGGCCTTTGCCGACCTGCTCGCCCGCTACATGCCGTTCGACCTCGTCATCGAGGAGCAGACGGCCGACGGTCAGGAAGCGCGGGTGTCGAAGACGAGTGTGTGCGGATCGTGGGGCGCGGTGGCCGGCACGCTGCGCTACTTCGCCGACCGGTTCGGCGTGCCGCGCGCGAGTATCGAGGGGACGCAGTTGTCCATCGATCTCATCAAGCAGTACGCGCAGCGCCACCCGCCCGAGCTCACGCTCGATGCGGAACGCAAGCACTCCCCGGTGCAGTTGCGTCGGCGCGTCACGTACTTCGGCTTCGAGCTGTCGCGCGAGAGCGAGCCGCTGAGCGAGTTTCCCCCCGAGTTCGTAG
This sequence comes from Gemmatimonadota bacterium, assembly GCA_020161135.1. Taxonomy (GTDB): domain Bacteria; phylum Gemmatimonadota; class Gemmatimonadetes; order Gemmatimonadales; family Gemmatimonadaceae; genus Gemmatimonas. The sequence continues at coordinate 929,696 of JAIUOB010000001.1, forward strand.
CGGCGGCGCGGCACCTGGTGGCCGAAGGGCTGGCGCGCGGCGAACTGCGGCACGCGGCGGTGCGGCGGAACCAGCCGATTGTCGACGAGGTGCGGGACGTGTGGCGCAAGCTGGGCGGCGTGACGCCGCGGCTCGGGCAGGCCGAGCTCACCGCGTGGTACGAGGCGCGGCTCGGCGACGCGACGTCATGGGAAGCCATCCGGCACCTGCCGCTGCTGCTCGATCGCCGCGATTTCCTGACCGACGCGCAGCGCACCGCCGCGGCGGCGCTGCCCGACACGGTGCTGCTGCGCGAGAAGCCCGTCGCCCTCGAGTACGACGTCGAGGAGAGCGAGAGTGGCCCGTTGGCGGTGGTGCGGCTGCGCGTGCCCGAGAAGATGGCGCGCACGCTGGTGGAGGAGGAGCTGCCGACGCTCGACCGGCCGCTGCGCTTCGCCGTATCGCGTGGGCCGAAGGGCTCGGCGCGCGGCGCGACGTTGGCGGAGCTGCAGGACGCCCTGGATGCGCCGGTGTTCGACCGTGCCGACGACCGTGGTCGCGCGCACGGTCACGATCGTGGACAGGATCGACGCGATGGTCGCGGTGGTCCGCGTGGTCAGGGGCGCGGCGATGGACGCTCGGGCGGACGCTCCGGCGGGCCCGGCGCGTCGTACACATCGAAGCGCCACGGGCGGAAGCCTCGGCGCAAGTAGTTGGCCAGCGCGTGCGGCGCGTCGAGTGAGCAGGTGGTGAGCCAGGCGTGCGTGGCGCCCCACGCGAACGCCTCACGCACGGCCGCGTCCACCAGCCAGGCGCCGAGCCCCACCCCCATCGCGGCAGGCATGAGCCCGAGATAGGCGATCTCGACGGCACCGTCGTCGTGGCGGTGCAACTCGAGAAAGCCCACGGCGTGGTGCGCCAGGCCGGCGATGTCGGTGTCCACGGCGAAGATGCGCACCTGGCCACTGTCGAGGTGTGCGGCCAGCCGCTCGTCGCTCCACGCATCGCGATCAACCCACCCCCAGACGCGGCCGACGTCGCGATAGAGCGCCCGCCAGGTGGGCACGGGGCAGGGGGTGATGGCGCGCAACGCGGCGCGGGGTCGGCCACTCGGCGTGAGGGGCCGCAGGGCGTCGACGTGCTCGATGACGAGCGCCGTGCGTGCGACCGTGACGCGCGCCGGGGGCAGGTCCAGGGTCGGACTGTACGGTCCTACCATGTTGTCATCATACGCCGCGTGTGGTCTGTTGTGGCTATGGTGCGAATCGCGTAAGTGCCGGAAATATAACGCATTGGCGAAACGTCGCCGAGACGCTTGCGTGTTGGACCGGGTGGTCCTAGTTTAGTCCACCATGTCAGACCGCCGCACGCAGATTCTCGACGCCGCCGCCATGCTCATCGCCGAGCGAGGGTTCACCTCGACCTCGGTGGATGAGGTCATCAAGGGCGCCAAGCTGAGTGGCAAGAGCCACTTCTATCACTACTTCAAGTCGAAAGAGGAACTCGGCTACGAAGTGCTGAACCGGCAGTTCGAGCGGTTCGCGGAGCGCGGTCTCGCGATCCTGCGCGAACCGATGATCGATCCGCTGGAGCGCTTGAGCCTGTTCATCGACGCGGTGGTGGCGTTGCAGGCGGAGAGCGGTGGGCGTCGCGGGTCGCCGTTCGGCAACCTCGCGGCGGAGCTGGCCGATGCGCACGAGGGGTTCCGGGTGCGCATCGAGGCGGTGTTCGAGCGGTGGGCCAGCCAGATCCGCTCGCTGCTTTGGGAGGCGCGTCCGCAGTTGCACGACGATGTGGACGCGGTGCGGTTGTCGCGCTTCATCATCGCGGCGCTCGAGGGCGCGGTGCTGATGACGCGCGTGAAGCGGGACCTGTCGGTGCTCGAGGGGATCGCGATCGACCTCAAGCGCTTCATCGGGATGCATGTGCGGGATGGATCCACGTTGCCGCAGGGGCGACATGTGGACTAACGGCAGCACCACAGGAGAGCGCGGGATGCTCGTGGACGAGGCCGGCCCGGTGGCGATGCTGCCTGCGGCGGACGACGTGATGGCGCGGCGCGCGCAGTTCGAGCGCGAGGCGCTGGTGCACCTCGACGCCATGTTCTCATTTGCGCTCAAGCTGGCCCGGAGCCGTGACGACGCCGAAGACCTGGTGTCGGACACGCTGCTGCGCGCCTTCGAGCGCTGGGAGCAGTACCACCTCGGCACGAACATCCGGGCGTGGCTGTTCACGATCCTCTATCACGTGTTCGTGAGCCGGAAGCGGCGCATCGACGCGCGGGAGGTGCAGCAGCCCGTCGACACCGAAGGGTGGGCGCTGTTCGAGGCGGTCGGGGAGGCGGATCCCGAGGGGCGCTTCTACGATTCGTTCCTCGATGAGGAGATCACGCGTGCGATTGGCGCGTTGCCCGACGAGTATCGGTCGGCGGTCGTGCTGAGCGACCTGCAGGGGCTGCGCTACGCCGAGATCGCGCAGGTGCTTGGCGTGCCGGAGGGGACGGTGAAGTCGCGCCTGTTCCGCGGCCGTCGCCTGCTGCAGCGCAAGCTGGCGTCCTACGCGGTCGACATGGGGTACCTCAAGGCCACGGTGGTGCGCGCGCTGGTGCCGTGAGCCACGCGCGTGGCGCGTGGTCGCCGCGCGCCGCGCGTACTACTCGCCAAGGGCGCGTGCGGAGCGCGTGAGTTCGGCGAGGGCCCGTTCGACGGTGCCGGTCCAATCGTGGAGCCGGCGCCGCAACGCGGCGAGATCGCCGGCGGTGTCCGCCGCCCGCTGCGCCGCATCGTCGTGCAGCGCCATGACTTCCGCGAGGCGCTCGCGCAGCACCGCCACTTCGGCCTGCAGCCCGTGACGGTCGCGCTCCGAGTCGTCGAGCAGTTCGTGCACGCGCGCGCGTGTTTGCGTGAGCAACGTGCACATGGCGCGCCACGCATCGCGCTCGAGCAGCACCTGCTGCCGCATGAGCGTGTCTTCGGCCAACCGTTCGCGCAGGCGCACGAGCCGCTGCACGAGTGAACCGTTGCCGTTCACGGCGGTACCCGGGCCCAGGATCGTGAGCGCGGACTGCAACTCCCGATCGAGGTCGGACGCACGTCGGGCGTAGTCGTCGCGGGCGGCCCGCGTTTCGTCGAGCGTGGTGAGGGCTTCGCGCAGGGCGCGCAGCTCGACGGCGATGCGCCGCACGCCACGGACATCGCCCTCCGACACGAGCCAGCGGAGCGAGGCCACGAAGCCCCGCTCGAGCGTCAGCTCGGTGTCGCTCACGGCATCGACGGCGGCGGCGGGGGTGTTCGGCGTCGTCATGCCGCGGGCCGGGGACGCACCGGGCGCCGGATCATCGCGCCCCCTGCAGTCGGGCCCGATGGCGCGCCGCCTTGGCGCGGTTGCCACAGGTGCCCATGTCGCACCAGCGGCGGAGGCCGTTCTTGGTGCCGTCGAAGAAGACCCGATGGCAGCGCGGGTCGGCGCAGCGGCGCACGCGGGAGAGCTCGTCGGCGACCAGCGCGTCGGCGGCCGACTCGACGATGGGGATCATCAGGCCGGCGAAGGCATCGCCCGTGGGCACGAAGGTGCGCGTCCACGACCCCTCGGGGGCCAGCTCGAGGCGGCGGGTACCGGCGCTGCGCCCCAGCACACGATTGATCTCGACGACGGCATCGTCGCGCACCCGCTCGGAGCTCACCCCGCGTTCGGCCAGGACCCGGAGCGCGGCGCGCACACGGCGCGCGTCCACCAGCGTCGCGGCCGCGGCGGCGGGTTGCAGCACGGCGCGGCGGCGGATGCCGCCTGCACGCTCGGCGTCGATGACCTCCGCGCCCTCCAGCCAGCTCACCAGCGCCTCGAAGTCGCGCAACAGATCACCGCCGGGTGACTGCGCGGCGGCATCGGTGTTGACGAAGTCGAGCCAGAAGCGCGGGGGCGGCGAGGGCACCACCGGCGCGCGGTGGTGCAACTCGATCCGCCGCGCATCGACGGAAGAGGCGGACATATGGTGATGGAGGTGTTCGGGAGGTTACTTGCCCCCGTGGCAGCAAGCAAGCGATCGCCCCGTTTCCCGGTTACCTCCCGCGTCCCCGTTCAACAACGTTGGCCATGACCCCTGCTATCTCGCGCGTCACCGTGGGCTCCACGAATCCCGTCAAGGTGGCCGCCGTGCGCGCTGTCGTCGCGCGGGTGTGGCCGGCGGTGCATGTGACCGGCGTGGCGGTATCCAGCGGCGTCCCGGACCAGCCGTTTGGCGACGAGGAAACGCAAGCCGGCGCACGGACGCGGGCACGCGCCGCGCTGGCGGCCACCGACGCGGAGTTGGCGGTGGGGCTCGAGGGCGGCGTGGTGCGACTGCCCGGTGGCGGGCTGCGGAGTTGTGCCTGGGCGGTCGCCGTCGATCGCGCGGGGCGCGAGGGAGTGGGGGGATCGCTGGCGATGCCGCTACCGGCCGTCGTCGCGCGTCGCGTCGAGGCGGGCGAGGAGTTGGGCCACGCCATGGACGCCGTGGCGCGGGTGGTGGGCACCAAGCACGGTGCGGGCGCCGTGGGGATCCTCACCGCGGGGCTCATCGATCGGCAGGCGGCGTACGAGACGCTCGTCACGTACGCCTTGGCGCCGTGGCTGGCGGCGTCGTACTTCGACGCCGAGTAGCCACGGCGGTGGTCCGTCAGTGCTGAGGGTCGTCGCCTCCGCGCACGACGAGCACCGGGAGTGATGCGTGGCGCACCACTTCATCGGTGGTGCTGCCCAGCAGCAGGCGCGCGATGGCGGAGCGTCCGTGCGTGGCCATCGCGACGACGCTGGCGTCCACCTGCGCGGCCTCATCGAGGAGCGCGGCCGACGCACTCATGTCCGTGCGGGCGTTCACGGTCGTGCCGGTGGGCAGGGTCTGCAGGCGCTCGGCGAGATAGGCGCGTCGTCCGGCCTCCTCGCTCGCAAGTGCGACCTCGTCGGCGAGCAGTGATTCCGCACCGAACGGCGCCATGGGTGTCGCGTGGGGCACGGACACGGCCACGAGGTGCAGGCGCGCGCCGAGCACGGCGGCGAGCTGCTGCGCGTGCGGAAGGACGGTCTCCGCGAGTGGCGTCGCGTCGAGCGCGCACACCACTGGTCCGTCGTGGAGCGTTGGCGCGTCGAGCGATTCGCCGACGCGCAGGACGAGCGCGGGCGCGGTGAGGCGTGTGAGCAGCGAGGTGGTGACGCTGCCCAGCCGCGCACGCTGGAAGCCGCCGCGCCCATGCGTGGTGAGTACGACGAGATCGGCCTCGAGGGCGGCGGCGTGCGCGGCGAGCGTGTCGGCGACGAGCCCCTCGAGGAGGGTGGTCGTGCAGGCGATGCCCGCCTGCTGCACGGCCGCACCGTGCGCATCGAGCGCAGCCCGCATGACGTCGCGATGTTCACGTTCGACCGCGGCGTCGTACACCGGCACGGCGACTTCCCCCGCCACAAAGGGGATGTATGCACTGGGGTCGTGCACGGCGACGAGATGCACGGCCGCCTGGGCACGCTCGGCGAGCGCGACGGCGGCGGGGATGGCGAGGGCGCTGAGCGCCGAGCCATCGAAGGGCACGAGAATGGTCCGGTACATAGCTTGATTGTGGTATCCGGCATCGCTGCCGGCCAGCGGGGAACCCCTGACGCGTGTCGCCATCCGTCCCATGATCGGTCGTCCTCATCGCATCACCGAACGCGTCCGCTGGGCGGACGTCGATCTCGTCGGCATCATGCGCTTCAGCGCCGTGCCGCGCTTCATCGAGTTCGCCGAGCAGGAGCTGATGCGTGAGGCCGGGCTGCCGTATGGCACCTTCTGTGACCAGCCCGAGGTGTGGCTGCCGCGCCGCCACCTCGCCATCGACTATCTGTCGCCGGCGCGTCTCGACGACAGCCTCACCCTGGTCTCGTGGGTGTCACGGATGGGCGACACCTCGCTCACGCTGCGCACCGACCTGCGCCAGGACGACGGGCGGGTGGTGGCGGCCGCCACGCTGGTCATCGTCTGCGTGACGGCGACCGACTTCACCAAGCGCACGCTGCCGGCCGAGATCCGCGAGGCGCTCCGCCACTTCGTCTGGGACGCCGACCACCCGCCGCAGGTGGCCGACGGCGTGGCAGGCGCGAGGGACGACGCGCGCTAGATTTGTCGCATGCCTGATTCGACGTCGACAACGCCCACCGACAGCTACGTCCGCAAGGGATTCGGCCTCAAGGCCGAGGTGCAGGACACGCTGGCCGCCGACTACACCGGTCACCTCGTCGACCTGCTGCGCGCGCGCGAATATGCGCTCGAGGTCGGCGACACGACCGTTCGCCTCGCGCGGGAGTTCGGGTTCTGCTACGGCGTGGAGCGTGCGGTGGACTACGCGTACCAGACGCGCCGCAAGTTCCCGGAACGTCGCATCTTCCTGGCGGGCGAGATCATCCACAACCCGCACGTGAACGAGAAGCTGCGGGAGATGGGGGTGGTGTTCCTCGCCGCCAGCGGCAAGGGGTTCGACTACGCGCCCGTGCGCCCCGAGGACGTGGTGATCCTCCCCGCGTTCGGCGTGACGATCCAGGACTTCCAGGTGCTGCGTGAGCGTGGCTGCGTCGTGGTGGACACGACATGCGGCTCGGTGCTCAACGTGTGGAAGCGCGTCGAGGCGTATGCGCGCGACGGCTTCACCTCGCTCATTCACGGCAAGTACTACCACGAGGAGACGCGCGCGACGGCGTCACAGGTGGAGAAGTACGGGGCCGGCCAGTATCTCGTGGTGCGCGACATGGGCGAAGCCGAGCTCGTGATGGACTACCTGGAGGCGCAGGCGGGCGGGACGCCGCCGCGTGCACCGCTGTCGCGCGCGGCGTTCCTGGAGAAGTTCGCGGTGGCCGCGTCCGACGGCTTCGATCCCGATGTGCACCTCGCGCGCATCGGCGTGGCGAACCAGACCACGATGCTCGCGCGCGAATCGCTGGCCATTGGCGCGGCGGTCGGTGAGGCGATGGCGCGCGCCCGGGGCGCGGCGTATCGCGATGCCAACTTCCGCACCTTCGACACCATTTGCAGCGCCACGCAGGATCGGCAGGACGCGGTGGCTGAACTGCTGCGCGAGCCGCTGGACCTGATGGTGGTGGTGGGCGGCTACAACTCCAGCAACACGATCTCGCTGGCTGCGTTGTGTGCCGAGCAGGTGCCGACGTATCACATCGCCGATCCGGACGAGATCGACGTGGACGGGAACGGGGTGCGGTACCGCCGCATCGACAAGCATCACCACGAGGACACGATGCAGCCCTGGCTGCCGACCGCCGGAGTGTTGCGCGTCGGGATCACCGCCGGGGCGAGTACGCCGAACAACAAGATCGGCGATGCGGTCGCCCGCATCTTCGCGATTCGCGGGGTCGACCCCGCGGGCATCCGCTGACGGCGGCGATGCGCGTGCTGCGGCGTTCCGCGCGGGCGCTGGCGACGCGCGCGCACTGGCGGCGTGGGCTGCTCGCGGCGGCCGCTCTCGCGGTGGCGGCTGGCGCGGGGTGCCGGGCCTCCACGGGCAGCAGGGCGTCGCGCGACGCCGCGGGCGCCGCCACGGTGCGCATGCTGCTCGTGAACGATGTGTACGTGACCGACACCCTGCGTGACGGCAGCGGCGGCCTGCCGCGGGTGGCGGCGCTGCGTGATTCGATCGAACGAGCCACGGGGAGCCGGGTGCTGTTCGTGCTGGCCGGCGATGTGCTGTCGCCGAGCGTGCTCGGGAAGTGGTTTGCGGGGGCGCAGATGGTGGACGGCTTCAACGCCGCGCGCCTCGACTACGCGACGCTGGGCAACCATGAGTTCGACCTGTCGCGCGCCGGACTGCGGGCCCGGCTGGGCGAGTCGCGCTTCCGGTGGCTCTCCGCGAACTGCGCCGACTCGAGTCGCGCGCCGTTTCCGGGCGTGCGCGGCTGGGACACGGTGCGCATCGATGGGGTGAAGATCGGGGTCTTCGGCACGACCGTGGTGCGCGACTATCCGGCGTGGGTGCGCTGTCGCGATGCGGACACCGCCACGACGGCGCTGGTCGACACGCTGGTCGCCGAGCGCGCGGACCTGATCGTCGGGCTCACGCACCGCTGGATCTGGGACGATGTGCGCACGGTCGAGCAGGAGACGCGCGTCCCGGCCATCCTCGGTGGCCACGAGCACGAGGGGCAGCGGGTGGAGCGCGATGGGCGCCTTGTGGTCAAGGCGGTGAGCAACAGTCGCACGGCGGTGCTGGTGACGTTCACGCGTGACGCGTCGCGCCGCAGCGGCTGGCGCGTGCACGACCAGGTGTTCCGCATCGGCCCCGGCATGCGTGAGGATGCAACGACGGCGGCGTCGGTGCGGCGATGGCGGGACACGCTCACCGCGCGCATCGGCCCCGACCGCGTGCTCGGCATCGCGCCCGAGCCGATCGACGCGGTCGACTCGATCTCGAAGCGCGAGAGCCGCTTCGGCAATCTCGTGACCGACGGCATGCGGCTGGGCACCAACGCCGACGTCGCGCTCATCAACGCCGGCGCGCTGCGCTTCGACGATGTGATGGCGGCGGGGCCGATCACGCGGCACATGTTCGAGGGCGTGTTCCTCTTCGCCGACGAGACCCGCGCCGTGACGTTCCCGCTCACGGGCGCGCGCCTGCGTGAGGTGCTGGAGACCGGCGTGCGTCTTGGCGGGCTGGGGAGCGGTCCCTATCCGCAGGTGAGCGGCGTGCGTTTCACGATCGACGGCCGCCGGCCGAGCGGCTCGCGCATCGTGGGCGACGTGCGACGCGAGGATGGGCGGGTGATCGCGCCGACGGACACGTTGCGCGTGACCTTCGTGACGTATCCCGCATGCCGCAATGGCGATGGCTATCGCATTCCCGAGGCGGCCGACGCGTGCCGCGCCGCGGAGGCCAATCCCAGCGCGGCGCCACGCACGGTGGATCTTGTCCTGCAGCATCTCGAGCGGATGAATGGCCGGATCGTCGCGCCGCCGCTCGGACGCGTGACCCGCCTCGATCGCTGACCGCTTCCCGTCCACCCCGAGACCCCCACATGGCGCCGCTCCCTGAACCGCTCACGCCGCCCGGGGCGGACGCACTCGCACGACTTCGCCTCGACGGCCGGGTCGCCATCGTCACCGGCGCGACGCGCGGCATCGGTCTCGCGATCGCCACGACCTTTGCGCGAGCCGGGGCGCGTGTGCTGCTGTCGAGTCGCAAGGCCGAGCACGTCGACGCAGCCGTGGAGGCCTTGCGCGCGGAAGGGCACGCGGTGGCAGGCGCGCCGGCCCATGTCGGCAAGGCCGAGGACACCGCGCGCCTGGTCGACGAGGCGGTGAGTCACTTCGGTGGCGTCGACATCGTCGTGAACAACGCCGCAACCAATCCCATCTACGGTCCGCTGCTCGACGCAACCGACGATGCGTTCGCGAAGATCATGGCCGTGAACCTGGCCGGGCCGCTCGCGCTCTGCCGGGCGGCGCACCCGCACATGGTGGCGCGCGGAGGCGGCGCGGTCGTCAACATCTCCAGCATCGGCGGTGTGTCGCCCGAGCCGGGGCTGGGACTCTACAGTGTGAGCAAGGCCGCACTGGTCTCGCTCACGAAGGTCATGGCGCAGGAGTGGGGTGAGGCCGGGATTCGCGCGAACGCCATCTGTCCGGGGCTCATCCGCACGCGCTTCTCGCAGGCGCTGTGGCAGGACGACTCCGTGAGTCGTGCGGTGCTGGCGCAGCAGCCCATTCGACGCATCGGCACACCGGACGATATCGCGGGGCTTGCCCTGTTCCTCGCGTCCGATGCCGCGGCGTACTGCACGGGCGCCGTGTACATGGCTGACGGCGGCTATCTCTCATGAGTGGCGCGCGCGCGTGGACCGATGGCGAGGTGGAGGCGTTGCTGGCCGAGACGCGCCGCTTCGTGCGCGAGGAGGTCGTGCCACACGAGACCACGTTGCTGGCGGGCCCGTGGGCGGCGATCACGCCGACACTGGACGCGCTGCGGGCGCGGGCGCGCGTGCTGGGGCTCTGGGCGCCGTACCTGCCCGAGTCGCTCGGCGGACGCGGGCTGCCGCTGGTCGCCTGGGCACGCATGAGCGAGGCGCTCGGGTGGACGCCGTTCGGGCACTACGTGTGCAATGCGCAGGCGCCCGATGTGGGCAACATGGAGCTGCTGCTGCAGTTCGGCACGGACGCGCAGCGCGAGCGGTTCCTCTCGCCACTCACCACCGGGGCCGCCCGCAGTTGCTTCGCGATGACCGAGCCCGAGCACGCGGGGAGCAATCCGGTGTGGTTGTCGACGCGCGCGGTCCGCGAGGGCGACGCGTGGGTGCTCGACGGGCACAAGTGGTTCACGAGCAGCGCCGATGGTGCATCGCTCGCGGTCGTGATGGCGGTGACCGACCCGGACGCCGCCTCGCCGTACGCGCGCGCCAGCATGCTGCTGGTGCCGTTGCCGACACCGGGATTCTCGATCGTGCGCAACATCTCCGTCATGGGAGAAGCGGGCGGCGGGTGGGCGAGTCACGCGGAGGTGCGCCTCGAGGGAGTGCGTGTGCCGGCCGAGAACCTGCTGGGGCCGGCCGGGCGTGGCTTTGCGCTGGCGCAGGAGCGCCTCGGGCCGGGGCGCATCCATCACTGCATGCGCTGGATCGGCATCTGCGAACGGGCGTTCGACCTCATGTGTCGCCGCGCGGCCACGCGCGCGCTCGGCCCGGGTGAGACGCTCGCCGATCAGCAGCAGGTCCAGATGTGGATCGCCGATTCGCGCATCGCCATCCACGCGTCCCGCCTCATGGTGCTGGACGCGGCTCACACCATGGCGACGCGGGGGCAGGAGGCCGCGCGGGAGGCGATCGCGTACATCAAGGTGTTCGTGGCCAACACCGTGCAGCAGGTGCTCGATCGCGCCATCCAGGTGCATGGGGCATTGGGGATGACCGACGACACGCCGCTCGCGTGGTGGTATCGGCACGAACGGGCCGCGCGCATCTACGACGGTGCCGATGAGGTGCATCGCACGGTGATCGCGCGACGCGCGTTGCGCCCCTACCGCGACGGCACGTCGTGAGTGCTGACACGCTCGACGTCGAGGGGCTCCGCGCGTGGCTCACGCGAGCGGCGCCAGGGTGGGCGCTCCCGGAGGCGACGGTGTCCGTGCACCGCTATCCGGCCGGCTTCTCGAACCTCACCTACCGTGTCAGCGTGTCGGACACGCATGGCACGCGCACATTGGTCCTGCGGCGCCCTCCGCCCGGCGTCGAGGTGGGCGTGGCGCATGACATGGCGCGCGAGTTCGCGATCCTGTCGGCGCTGCATCCGCTGGGTGTCGCGGTGCCCGAGCCCATCGCGTGCTGCACCGACCTCGCGGTGCTGGGTGTGCCCTTCTACGTCATGGCGCATGTCGATGGCGTGATCCTCCGCGGCACCATCCCCGGCGGCGACGAGGACCGCACACCGGCACGTCTCGCGGCGCTGTCGCAAACGTGCGTGGAGACGCTGGCCAGCATCCACGCCGTCCCCGTCGCGGGCACACCGCTCGCCGCGCTGGGCAAGGGCGACGGCTACGTGCGGCGACAGGTGGCGGGGTGGACGCGACGTTGGGAGGCATCACGCACGCGCGACGTACCGACGCTCGACCGGACCGCCGCGTGGCTGGCGGCGCACGCGCCCGCGGATTCCGGGGTGACGCTGGTGCACAACGACTTCAAGCTCGACAACCTGGTGCTCGACCCATCGCTGTCGCACGTGCGTGCGGTGCTGGACTGGGAGATGGCGACCGTGGGCGACCCGCTGCTCGACCTGGGCACCACACTCGCCTACTGGGTGCAGGCCGACGATGCACCGGTCTTTCGCGCGTTGGGGTTGGGTGTGACCGCGCTGCCCGGGGCGTACACGCGAGACGCATTCGTGGCGGCGTACGAGGCGGCGCGTGGCGCCCGCGTGCCGCATCGTCGCTTCGTCGAGACCTTCGGCGTGTTCAAGGTGGCGGTCATTGCCCAGCAAATCGCGGCGCGCTTCGAGCGGGGGGTCGCGCAGGACGCGCGCTTCGCAGCGCTGCCCGCGGTGGTGGCAGCGCTGGGAGAGCGCGCGGCGGCGTTGATGGCATCGTAGGGCATAGCAGACCACGGGAGCGGAACGACGGGAGCAAAACGGACGGGAGCCCACCAACGAGACGACGGTGACGACGGAAGCCGTCGTCACCGTCGTCTCGCTCCTATCGCTCCCGCGCGTCCCGCTCCCGTGGTGCCGCTCCCGTGGTGCGCGGTCTCACGCAAACACTTCAAACACCCCCGCAGCGCCCATGCCCCCACCGATGCACATCGTCACCATGCCGTAGCCGCCACCGCGGCGGCGGAGTTCGTGCACGAGCTGTGTGGTGAGTTTGGCGCCGGTGGCGCCCAGTGGGTGGCCGAGCGCGATCGCGCCGCCATTCACGTTCACGATGTCGGTGGGGAGCTCGAGCTCCTTGATGACCGCCAACGCCTGCGCCGCGAACGCCTCGTTGAACTCGATGAGCTTGAGATCGGCCAGCGTGAGGCCGGCGCGCGCGAGCGCCTTGGGCACGGCCTTGATCGGGCCGACGCCCATCACATCGGGCTCCACGCCTGCCACCGCGAAGCTCACGAAGCGTGCGAGCGGCGCGAGGCCGAGCGCCTGTGCACGGTCGGCGCGCATGAGCAGCACGCCGGCAGCCCCATCGGAGTAGGGACTCGCGTTGCCGGCCGTCACCGTGCCGGTGGGCACGAACGCGGGACGCAGCTTGGCGAGCGTCTCCGGTGTCGTCTCGGGCCGCGGGCACTCATCGACCGTGAACACCGCCGGCGTCACGGTCTTTGCGGCGCCCTTCCACGTGGTGCGCGGCGTGTCGATGGGCACGATCTCCGACGCGAACACGCCGTTGGCGATCGCGACGCCCGCCTTGCGCTGACTGTCGGCGGCGAATGCATCCTGCTGCTCGCGCGTGATGCCCCAGCGCTTCGCGACCCGCTCGGCCGTGAAGCCCATCCCGATGTAGCTCTCGGTGATCTCGGGCGCGAGCCGCGCATTGTAGCCCGACATCGGCACCTGCGACATCATCTCGATGCCGCCGGCGAGCACCGCATCACCCTGGCCGGCCATGATGGCCTGCGAGGCGTATGCCACCGCCTGCAGCCCGGACGAGCAGAAGCGGTTGATCGTCGCCGCGGCGGTGTCCACCGGATAGCCACTCTTGAGCCACGCCAACCGCGCGTGGTTGAGTCCCTGCGATGCCTCCGGCATCGCGCATCCCCATTGCACATCCTCGATGAGCGCCGGGTCGACGCCCGCCCGCTCGACGGTGGCCCGGATGACGGCCGCCGACAGCTCCACCGGATGCACACCGGCGAGCGCCCCATCGGCCTTCCCGCGCGCCACGGCACTGCGCGCGCAACTCACGATCACGACATCGGTCATCGGTCGGTCTCCTGTACTCGCGTGTCGCGCGCTCAGTTGCGCAGCGGCTTGCCGGTCTTGAGGGTGTAGGCGATGCGCTCCTGCGTCTCCTTGGTGCCCAGGAGGCTGAGGAACTGCTCGCGCTCGAGGTCGAGGAGATCCTGCTCGGTGACGTCGCGCGGTGTGCCGTCGCCGCCGCACAGCACGTAGGCGATGGCGCGTCCGACGCGCACGTCGTGCGCACTGGCCTGGCCGGCCTCCCGGGCCGCCCACAGCGCGTACTCGAGGTTGGCTGTGCCTTCACGTCCGAGCGCGCGCACGGTGCGCTCGACCGGCGGCAGGTAGCCCGGCGCGAGGTCGAGCACGCGCTGCTTCGCGTCGGCCAGGTGATGATCGCGGTTCATGCTGATGCGGTCGCGATCGCGCAGGAAGCCCAGCGCGCGCGCTTCGTGCGCCGACGTGCTCGTCGCGGCGAGGGCGATGACCTTGAAGGCGCGCTTCACGGCCGCGAACAGGTCGATCTCCTCGTACTGCGAGAGTTCGGCGGTGTGGCGCATGAGCAGCTCCTTGGTGCCACCGCCGCCCGGCAGCAGTCCCACCCCCGCCTCGACGAGCCCCATGTACGTCTCGGCGTGCGCCTGCACGGCGTCGGCGTGCAGCGTGAACTCGGCGCCGCCGCCGAGTGTCATGCCGGCGGGCGCCACCACCACAGGGAAGGGCGCGCGACGGATCGACATCACCGAGTCCTGGAACGCCTTGCACGACACCTCGATGTCGTCCCACGCGCCGGCCGCGATCGCGAACGACACGAGCGACAGGTCGGCCCCGACGCTGAATGCGCGTGCGTCCTCGTTGCCGATCACCATGCCGTTGAAGCCGAGCGTCTCGACCTTGCGCAGCGCGCGTGCGAGGCCCTCCAGCACGCCCTGGCCGAGGCTGTTCATCTTCGAGCGGAACTCGAAACAGGCCACGCCATCACCCAGGTCGATGAGGCGCGAGAGGCCATTGTCGTCGAGCACGCGTCCGCTCGCGGCGAGTCCGGCGAGTGTGATGCGTCCCGGAATGCCGGGGATGGCTTCGTAGCTGCCGTCGAAGGTCAGGTACTCACCCTGGCGATAGAACGTACCCTGCGCCTTCTCCAGCAGCGCCGGGATCGGGAGCCCTTCGAGTCGGAACTGCTCGGCCAGCCAGTCGAGACCGAGCGCGTCCATCACCTGGAAGGGGCCCGCTTCCCACCCATAGCCCCACTCCATGGCGCGATCGATCGCGACGATGTCGTAGGCGAGCGACTCGGCCAGCGTGAGCGCGTAGTGCGCGCTGTCCACGAGGTGCGCGCGCAGGAAGGCGCCGTGTGGGCCGGTGAGTGCGCGCGCGGCCGGCAGGCGCTGCGCGATGGGCAAGCGCGACGCCTGCCCGATCTCGCCGCCCTCGAGACGCTGCTGCGGCACATAGTCGCCGCTCTTCCAGTCGAAGGTCTTCGTGCCCTCCTTCGTCTTCGTGAAGAAGCCGCCGCCGGTCTTGTCGCCGAGACGCCCCTTGCCCACGAGTTCGGTGAGCACCCAGTCGGGGAGCGTGAAGTCTTCGCCGGTCGCGCCGCCGAGTCCCTTGGTGACATGCGCGATGACGTCGAGCCCGGAGAGGTCGCCCGTGCGGAAGGTGGCACTGCGCGCGCGGCCGATGAGGGCGCCGGTGAGGCCGTCCACCTCATCGATGGTGAGGCCGTGTTGCATCATGCGCCGCATGGTGCCGACCATGCCGTACACGCCGAGACGGTTCGCGATGAACCCGGGCACGTCCTTCGCGATCACGATCCCCTTGCCCAGCGTGCGCTCGGCGAACTCACGCATCGCCCCGATCACGGCGGGATCGGTCTCGGCCGTCGGGATGACCTCGAGGAGGTGCATGTACCGCGGCGGATTGAAGAAGTGCGTGCCCAGGAACCGGCGCCGGAACTTCTCGCCACGCCCGGCGAGCAGCACGCCCATCGGGATGCCCGAGGTGTTCGACGTGATGATCGCGGTGGGCTTCATGAGCGCCTCGAGCTTCGCAAACAACTGCTGCTTGGGCTCGGGCAGTTCGACGATGGCCTCGCAGATCCAGTCGCAGTCGGCGAGCCAGGCGAGGTGATCCTCGGTGTTGCCGGTCCGGATGCGGGCCGCGGCGCTGGCGTCCATGAACGCGGCCGGCTTGGCCTTGAGCGCCTTCTGCAGCCCGCCCTGCGCGGGGGCGCTGCGCTTGGGTGATGTCGGGTCGGCGTCGCCGGGGATGTCGAGGAGCACGACACGGCAGCCCGCCGACGCCGCCAGAGCGGCAATGCCGCTCCCCATGGCGCCGGCGCCCACCACGCCGACAGTCGTCACGCGCATGCAACACTCTCCGTGAGGGATTCCAGCAATGTCCGGCCGCGCGCGGGGCGGCGGAAGGGGTTCTCGCAAAATATGCGACGGTCGCGTCATGTTCGCGACCGTAACGCGCGCGGTCTAGCCCTGATGCGCGGGCGTGTGGCCCCGGACGCCCGCGAACAGGGCGCGAATGCGGGCGATGCCCGCCTCGGCATCGGCCTCGTGGGCCGTGGTGACCGGGCCGAGGCGCACGACCTTGCGCTCCCAGTCGAGTGCGACGCACACGATGGGGACGTTGGCCCCCTGCGCGACGTGCCAGAAGCCGCTGCGCCACTGCGTCACCTTGCGGCGCGTGCCCTCGGGGGCGAGCGCGAGCGCGAAGCGCGGGTGCTGTTTGAACGCCGCGACGGTGCGTTCGACGACATCCTGCTTGTTGTGCCGCACGACCGGGATCCCGCCATTGGCGCGCATGAACCATCCCAGCGGCGGCAGGAACAGGGTGTCCTTTCCCCACCAGTGGGCATCGAAGCCCAGCGCCCACTTGGCGCTCAGCCCGACGGGGAAGTCCCAGTTCGACGTGTGCGGCGCGACGATGACCACGAACTTGGCGATGTCCGGGAACTGCCCCTCGAAGCGCCACCCCGCACGCCGCATGAGCCACGCGCCCACGGCGCGCAGCCAGGGGCGATGCGTTTGCGGCACCTGCGGCCCGAGACGCCAGTCGGGAGTGGGGAGCTCAGCCATGGCGTGCATTTGAGCCCGCGGAACCGGCGGTGGCAAGGGCCGATACGCCGAAGGGCACCGCGTCGCGGTGCCCTTCGGGTGCTCGGGAGTGTCAGCCGCGGCGTGGCCGTCGCGGCGCACCCAGGCAGGTCACGAGCAGCTCGGCCGCCCGCGCGGCAGCGCCACGGTGCAGTTCTTGGTCACGCCGTCGACCGTGAGGACGAGCTTCGCGGTCGCGCTGCCATCGTAGGTGAGCACCTCACGGCGCGTGCGCACCGTGGGCGTGGCGCCGGCGACGGTGGTGGTCACCGACATGCTGCGCACCACCGTGCCGGCCGTGGGATACGTCTGCGTGGTGCTCGACACGGGAATGACCAGCCCCGTGGTCGTGTCGCCCGCGACGCGCTGCGAGGTGAAGGCCTCGCCGTCACGGTTGGTGCCGGTGATCGACTCGGTGCCGCGCGTCCAGCCGTTCACCGTACGCTGCGTGCTGCTCGGCGCGAGGCCCGTGACGGTGCGATCGCTGCTGTGATTCACCGTGGCAGTGACGCTGCCGTCGCGGCTGCGGGACGTCGTGCCGGTCACCGTGGTACGCGTGCGCACCGTGTTGGTGGTGAGCGTGTCGATGGCGGTCTGGGCCGCGCCGGTGAGCGAGGTGATCGTGTAGATGGTGCTGACCGCGAGCCCGTTGCGCGTCGCCGCGCAGGTCACGTTGCCGCCCGACACGGTGCAGGTGCTGTCGATGCGCACGCCGCCGAACGGTCCACCGTGCGGGCCGCGGCCCGGGCGACCAGCGAGGAAGTTGCCTTCGAGTCCGCCGCCCATGAGCCCACCGAGACCCGGGCCGCCGGGGCCTCCACGTCGCGGGCCACCCCACGGCACACCGCCGCTGTCGGTGGCGAAGCTGGTGCTGGTGGCTTCCATGCCGGCGGGCGCACTGTTGAAGGCCGCGTCGGTCGCCAGGACGCGCGACGAGGCGGTGGGCTCGAGGCTGCAGGCGGCGGCGCCCGTGACGACGAGCAATGCCGTCCACGGACGGAGGGCGAAACGTGCCATGGTGTGATCCGGTGTGGCCCTGTCGCGCGGCCGGCGTTCGACGGCGTCGGACAGAACGTGTGCACCCGCCGGAACACCGCACGGTCTCGCGCACCCTACGTCGCGCGTGGCCCGGTCACTCGTCGCGGCGGGCGAGAAACGGGGCGAGGCGCTCGCGCAGTTGTCGCAACGCGCGACTCATGTTGGCCTCCACGGCCTTCACCGTGACCCCGAGCTGCTCGGCGATCTCACTGTAGCGCAGGTTGCGCTCGCGACTCATGAGAAACACCTCACGCGTACGCGGCGGCAGCGAGGCGATCGCGTCGCGAATGGCCGATTCCAGCTCGCCGGCGGACGCCTCGGCGTCGGCGTGCTCCGCGGGTTCGCTCAGCGCCTCGACATAGACCTGCGACTTCTTCTGCACCTGCAGGTGCCGCAGGTGATTGAGGGCGCGGTTGCGTGCCGCCTGCAACAGGTAGCCCGGCACGCTGCTGCCGTCGGGGAGCGTCTCCCGCCGCCGCCACAACTCGAGAAACACATCCTGCGCCAGCTCCTCGGCCACGCCGGGATCGTGCAGGATGCGGTTGGCCGCACGGACCACCGGTTCGTACCACTGCCGGAACAACGCCTCGTACGCGGCATGCTCGCCGCGGCGAAGGCGCTCCAGCAGGTCAGCGTCGGTCACAGGGGCGGGGTGGCAGGGTGGGGGCGGCGGCAGTCGTGCCCGGGCGCGGTCCTCGCGTATGTTATCACGCTCGCCGGGTCCACATAGGGTACCCGCTTCATCCGGTGTTTTCCCAGATATGTCCGACGCTCCGCACGTACCCGACGACCTCGACCGCCAGTGGGCGGCGCTCGCCCGCTTTGCGGCGGGGGAGAGCGACGTGTCGGAGGAGCAGCAGGTGCGGGCGTGGCTGGCCGCGCACCCGGAAGACGCGGCTCTGGTGGCACTCGTTAAGCGCCGGGCCGATACCGCCGCGGTGCGCGCCGACGCCATCACGGTCGACACCGAGGCGGCGCTTCGTCGGGTCATGGCCGAGGTGCGGGCGCCGGCGCGTCCGGCGCTGACCGTCGAGCGCGGCGGCGCGAGGCCGGTGGACTCGTCCGCTGCCCCGCGCCGCTGGCGCGTGGCACCGATGCTGGCGGCCGCCGCCGTCATCATGGTGGCGGCGCTGGCCGTGTGGCGGCGTGATGAGGGGGCAGCAGCGCCGCGCGAGTATCGCACGGCGGTGGGGCAGCGCGATTCCCTGCGCCTGCCCGATGGCAGCACGGTTGTGCTGGCTCCCGGCAGCCGGCTGCAGGTGGCCGAGGGTTTCGGTGGCACGCGTCGCGACGTGACGCTCGAGGGCGCGGCGTTCTTCGAGGTGGTGCACGATGACGCGCGCCCGTTCACGGTGCATGCGGCGGGCGCCGAGATTCGCGACATCGGCACCGCGTTCTCCGTGAAGACCGAGGCCGGCCGCGTCGCGGTAGCCGTGACGCATGGCATCGTCGCTGTGCGCCCCGAGCCTACCGGTGCCGTGCAGGACAGTGTCACCGAGTTGCACGCCGGCGATCGGGCGCTGCTGGCCGGGCGCACCGTGCAGGTGCAGCGCGGCGTCGTCACCGCCGACGATGTGGCGTGGACGCGCGGCCAGCTCTCGTATCGCGACGCGGCGCTGTCGGAAGTGCAGGCCGACCTCGCGCGCTGGTACGGCATCGTGCTGCAGGTCCCTGACAGCACGCTGGCCCGCCTTCCGCTCACGGCCACCTTCCGCGCCGACTCGGCCGACCAGGTGGTGCGACTCGTGGCGCTCGCGCTCGGCGCCGACGTGGTGCAGCGCGGTGACACCGTGGTGCTGCAGCCGGTGGGTGCTGGAGCGCCACCCTGAGGCGGGCGACGCGCGCATGAGTCACCGACGCCCCCCGTTGCGGAGCGCGGGTGCCCGGGTCGCCGCTGCACGGCGACATCGCGCACCCGCGTTCGTGCTGAGCGCGGCACTCACGCTCGCGCTGCCCTGGTCGTCCGTCGAGGCCGCGGCGGCCGCTGCGGGTACGCCCGACGATCCGGCGTGCACCACACGCATCGCGACGCAGGATCGGTCGTCGCTCTGGGCGCCGCCGCTCGATCGCGTGGTCAATGTCCGCGTGAACGATGCCACGGTGCGCGACGCGCTCGACAAGGTGGCCGCCCAGGCGCATCTCGAACTGTCCTACAGCAGCGACCTCCTGCCGGTCGGCCGCCGCGTGTGCCTCGCACTCGAGCGGGTGCCCGTGGGCGCGGTGCTCGAGTCGCTGCTGAGCGGGTCGGGGCTGCGCCCCATCGTGCTGGGGGCCGCACAGGTCGTGCTGGCGCCGTCGCGCGCGCCGGTCGTGGCGGCGGCGACGCCACGCGAACCGGTGGCGCGTCGGGCCAGTGTGCTCGATCGCGTGGTCGTCACCGGCTCACCCGATGGCGCCCCGCAGCGCGGGTCGCCGTTCGCACTGGATGTCATCGAGGGCACGCAACTCACGCAGCATGGCGTGCGCACGCTGGGGGATGCGCTCGATCTCGCGGTGCCCGGGGTGTGGACGTGGGCGTCGACCGCAGGCACCGTGACGGCGCGTTACGGAAGCATTCGCGGCGCCAGTTCGTTCGGCGCCAGCGCGCCCAAGATCTATCTCGACGGCATCGAGGTCGCGAACCCCTTGCTCGTCACGCAGCTCGACGCGTCGCGTGTCGCGCGTGTCGAGGTCATTCGTGGCCCGCAGGGCGCGGCGCTGTACGGCGCCGATGCCATCAGTGGCGTCGTCAACATCCTCACGCGTCATGACGGCACGCCCACCGGCACGACGCAGGTGCAGATGGCCACCGCGGCCGGTCTCTCCACGACCGCGTTCGCGTCGGGCGATGTGTTCGTGCAGGACCACTCCGTGTCCGTGCGACGCGGCACCGCGTCGCGCAGCGTGGGGCTGGGCCTCAACATGGCGAGCATCGGCGCCTACGTGCCCGGGGCAAGCGAGCGGCGCTTCCTGTCCGATGCCGACGCCCGTCTCGTGCGCGGCAACGCCATCCTCACCGGCACCGCGCGGCTGTCGCTGCAGCAAGCCGACGCGAGCACCGTGCCGGTCTTCGCGGGCGCGGGCGTCGGCAGCTATGCCCGCAGCACCGCGCGCAGTTCTGCGGACGTGGGTCTGGTCGCGCGTCACCTGACGGTCGTCGTGCCCGGCCCCGACAGCACCAAGCCGCGTCCGCGCGATTCGCTGGCCGTGTTCGGCGGCGACAGCGTCGGTGGGCAGCGCCTCGCGCAGTACACGGTGGGCGGCAGCCTGGCCGTCATGCCCTCGCTCACGTGGACGCACACGGTCATCGCCGGCATCGATGGCTATCGGTTGCGCGGGCTCTCGCCGCTGCAGGTCGCGTCACCCATCCAGGACGTGGTCGGCGCGCAGGGGTACGGCAACACGCGCGACGCCGACGGGGCCGGCGATCGGGGCTCGCTGCGGCTGCGCTCCGTCGGGCGCTTCGATGTCGCGCCGGCCACGCTGCTCACCCTCACCGTCGCGGCGGAGCAGGCCATCACCCGCGAGGTGGTGACGCCGATGAACGAGTGGACGGGTGCGGGGAGCAGCCTGGGACCCGGCACGACGCTGATGCGTGCCACGACCGCGGCGCCGCTCACCACCTGGTACGACAACACGGGCCTGTCGGCGCAGGCGCAGCTTGCCTGGCGCGACCGATGGTACGCATCCGCAGGGGTACGCGGGGAGCGGACCACCGGGGCCACACCGAGCGCGCAGCAGTCGCTGCTCCCCATGCTCGGACTCGCCTGGGTGCGCGATGTCGGCTCGGCGGTGGTCAAGGTGCGTGGTGCGTATGGCACCGGCATCCGCCCGGCGCGGACCCTGCTGCGCACCACCTCCGGTATCGGTCGCGCGCAACTGGCTGCGCTGCGCAACCTGCAGGCCGAGGAGCAAAGCGGCACCGAGGTCGGGGTGGACCTGCTGCTGGGGGGGCGCACCACGGTGCACGTGACACGCTTCGACCAGCGGGCGTCGGGGCTCATCCAGCCGGTTGCCACCGTCGTCACGACGCTGGGCACCAACGGCCGCCTGCAACGCAACATGGCGTACACGCTGCAGAATGTCGGCGCCATCACGAATCGGGGGTGGGAGGTCGAAGCGGGCACCCGCTGGCGTACGCTCTCGGTGGCCGGCACGATGTCGCTCGTGGACAGTCGGGTGGCGCAGGTGGCACATGCGTATCGTGGCGAACTGCGTCCGGGCGACCGCATGCTCGACGTCCCGGCGACGTCGCTCAGCCTCAACGCGCTCTGGACCGCAGGGCGACTCACGCTCACCTCAACGGTCACCCGGGCGTCCGATTGGATCGGCTATGACCGCGCGTCGGTGTCGCAGGCGCTGCAGGCTGCCGACGCGTCGCCGCGCGAGCTGGAGGGGGCGATGCTGCGTCGCTACTGGTTGCGGTACGACGGCGTGACCCGGTGGCGGGGTTCCGTGGCGTGGCGCGTGCGCGGCGACTTGGCCGCCGTCGCGGGTGGTGACAACCTGCTCAACGTCCAGCGTGGCGCGCCGGACAACGCCACCGTGCTGGCGGGCCGGACGCTCACGCTCGGGCTGCGCACGACGTTCTAGTCGGACACGCGTCCACGCGCTCGACGCGGCGCGTGCGGGCGGTGGGGTCTTACCCTCGGCCGGGTCCTTCCGCAGGTTACCGCATGGACCGTCGCCTCTTCGTCTCCGCGCTCGCCGGGGCCACTGCCTGGCCCGCCCTGTCGCCCCGCTTCGCGCCCGGGGCTGTTCGCCGCCTGCTCGACGCCGCCGATGTGGCGAAGGACCGCGGCGCGCCGCTCTTCGACCCCGCGACGCCCGGGTGGCGCGGCGATGCCGCGAGCGATGCCGCGTTCGCCGCCGACGAGGATTTCTGGGAGCCGATCCAGCGCGCGTTCGACCTCGACCGCACGTGGATCAACCTCAACAACGGCGGCTGCTCACCGGCGCCATCGCATGTCATGGCGCAGCTCGAGCGCGACCTGCGCTTCTCCAACGAGCTCCCGGTCATCCACATGTGGCAGACGCTCGAGCCGCGCATCGAGGTCGTGCGACGCGAGCTCGCGCTGGAGTTCGGGTGCGACCCCGAGGAGATGGCGATCACGCGCAATGCGTCCGAGTCGCTCATCACGCTCATCAATGGCATCGACCTCAAGCCGGGCGATGAGGTGGTGCTGAGCAACCAGAATTACGGGCGCATGGTGAACTCGTGGAAGCAGCGCGCGCGCCGACAGGGGATCGTCATCAAGGAGATCTCCTTCCCGGTGCCATGCACCACGCCCAGGCAGATCGTCGACGCGTTCGCCGCCGCGATCACGCCGCGCACGCGCGTCATGGAGATCACGCACATCACCAACCTCACCGGCCAGATCCTGCCGGTGAAGGAGCTCGTGGCGATGGCGCGTGCGAAGGGCGTCGAGACGTTCGTCGACGGGGCGCATGCTTTTGCGCAGTTCCCGTTCACCCGCGACGAACTGGGTGTCGACTACTACGGCACCAGCCTGCACAAGTGGTTGCTCGCCCCGGTGGGCGCCGGCTTCCTGTATGTGCGTCGCGAGAAGATCCCGACGATCTGGCCGCTGATGGCCGAGAACCCGGGGCAGGACAAGGACATCCGCAAGTATGAGGAGATCGGGACGCATCCGGCCGCGAATCACAATGCGATCGCGGTCGCGCTCGCGTTCCATCGCGCCATCGGGGCCGGGCGCAAGGCGGCGCGGCTGGCGTACCTCCGTGACCGCTGGGCCAAGCGACTGCTGGCCGAGGGGAACGGTCGCGTGAAGGTGCTCACGCCGCTCGACTCACCGTGGGGCAAGGGCATCGGCTTCTTCAATGTCGACGGACTCGATCACGGCAAGCTGGGCGGCTGGCTGCAGAGCAACTATCGTGTGGTGAACACGCCGATCACGCACGCCGAGTTCGGCGGGATCCGCATCACGCCCAACGTGTATACCACACTCGATGAAGTCGACCGTTTCGCCGAGCTCGTGCTCACGGCTATCCGCAAGGGCATTGCGTAAGCACGCGCGCCTGTCGTGGTGCGTCGCGCCCCTCCTGGGCGCGACGCTCGCCCTCGCGCCGTCACTCGCACCGTCACTCGCTGCGCAGGAGCCGTTCGAGGGGGTCATCACCATGCGTATCGCGCCGCCGCGCCCGGCGGGCGCGCCAGCCGGCGCGAGCGCCGGGGCGACGCCCGGGGGACTGCAGGAGGTCGAGTACCTGGTGCGTGGGCCGTCACTGCGTATCAACCTGAGCGGACCGGCCGCCTCGATGGCCCTGCTGGTGTCGTCGCGCGAGAAGAAGTCGTGGATGCTCATGCCGGCGCAGCGTCGGTACGCGGAGATCACGTTCGATACCATCGCGTCGGGGTCGGCCGCGCGATCGGCGTCGGCAGGGTCCACCGTGACCCGCTCGGGCAAGAACGAGGTCGTGGCGGGCACCCGGTGTGAGGTGTACCGCGCGGTGACGCCGCGGGACACGACGGACGTGTGTGTCGCCCGCGGCATGGGGCGCTTCATGAATCCGCTGGCGAGCCTGCGCGGTGCGGCCGAGCAGCCGTGGCAGCGGGCGCTCCTCGAGGGCGACGGGTTCCCCCTCAAGGTGTCCCGTCCGGACGGCACCGTGACCCTCGAGGTCACGCGCATCGAGCGCAAGCGTCTCGCGACGGACCTGTTCGCGATTCCGCTCGACTGGCAGAAGATGGACATGCCGCGCCGTCCGCCCGGGGGCGGATGATGCGTCCCCGCCGCCGCCGCTGACGCGTCGCGGTCCGACACGGTCCCCGGCTGGTGAAACCTCCCTCCGGCCGTGTCGTTAGGAGAGCAGGACACCGCTGCTATCGGACACCGGAGGGACCATGTTCACCATGTTGCTGTCGTTCGCCGTCGCGAGCGTGCTCGCGATCGTGCTCCACGGCTCGTCGCGCAAGTTCGTGCGCAACCGCCTGCGTTACGTCGATGCCATCCAGAAGGGGATCGCGCCGTGGCTGGCGGGTGGGGCCGCCTTCTTCGCGGGTTCGCTGCTCGTCCCGTTCCTGCCGTTGGTTGGCCTGGGCACCGCCCTGACCGTGGGGCTCGCCGTGGGCACGGGCGTCGCGGCGGGTGCGCGCGACATCCGGCAGGGCACGTCGCCGGTCGTCTACGGCCCGTAAGTCGCGCCGCACGGTGACGGCACCTGGCAGGGCGGGGGCGCGCTACAATTGGGGATGACCCCGCCCTCACTCGCCGCACGTTGGCCGGCCCTGCCGTGGGTTGGCCCCTTCGCCGTCTTCATGCTCTGGCTGGCCATCGGGCCGGCCCTCCCGCTGCCCCAGCCGTGGGAGTCCATCGTCCGGGTCGCCGTGCTGGTCGCGGCGCTGCTGGGCTTCTCGCGCGACATCATCGCCTCCCTGCGGGTCCGTCACGCGCTTCCCAGCATCCTGCTCGGGCTGGCGGTCTGCGCGCTCTGGGTGGCCCCCGATCAGCTCTTCCCGGGGTGGCGCGCACACTGGCTCTTCCAGAACAGCATCACCGGGACCGTCACCAACTCCATCCCGCCGGAGGAGTTCGCGAACCCGCTCGTGGTCACGCTGCGCATCGTGCGCGCGGCGTTGCTGGTGCCGCTGCTCGAGGAGTTCTTCTGGCGTGGGTGGTTGCCGCGGTGGCTCGTGAACCCCGACTGGCAGCGCGTGCCACTGGGCACCTTCAACGCCATGGGATTCGTGCTCACGGCCGTGCTGTTCGCCAGTGAGCATGGACCGTTCTGGGAGGTGGGGCTGCTGTGCGGGCTGCTCTACAACTGGTACATGTGGCGTACGAAGTCACTCGGCGACCTGGTGCTCGTGCACGCCGTCACCAACGCGGCGCTGGCGGGCTTCGTGCTGGTCACGAAGCAGTACGCCTACTGGATGTGAGCGTCGCGCGCCGGCAACTCGCGGATGAGCAGGGCCTGCGGTCCTGCGAAGTCGAGACGCAGCACGTCGCCCTCGCCATGCGCGACGTGCACCGTCATCGAGTGGGGCGCGGCCGGGTTGTCGGTGGTGAGCATGTCGCCGTCGAGACGCCAGCGCAGCGCGATGACCTGGTCCCGCCCGCCGACATCGACGTGATAGCGCAGCACGCCATCATCGAGAAACTCCATGCGCACCCCCGGCGCGAAGTCGAGCGAGGGGTCGGCGCGCAACAGTCGCCACGTTCCGAGGATCCAATGCGCAGGCATCGTCGAACAATAACGGCCGCGCTGCTGCTGGTGGGCAGCGCCGCCGGCGCGGCCGCCGCCACCGCGCAGGTCCGCCCGGCGCCGGCGGCGCCGGCCGTCGCTCCTGTCGCACAGGCACCCGGTGCGCCGGCACCCGTCGCGCCGGCACCCGGTGCGACCTTCGATCACGGTGCGTTCGACGCGCTGCTGCGCGCGCATGTGCGCGACGGCCTGGTCGACTACGACGCCTTCGCCGCGGCGCCGACCTTTCGTGCCTACCTCGCGCAACTGGCCGGCGCCAACGTGGCCGTGCTGGGCCCGCAGGAGCGACTCGCCTTCTGGCTCAACAGCTACAACGCCTACACCATCGCGCTCATCGTGAAGCACGGGGAGCGCGAGTCCATCCGCAACATCGATCGCACACTCGGCTTCCTGCGTCTCAAGGGGCCGTGGAACGAGCGCATGGTGGAGGCGGGCGGCCAGTCGCTGACGCTCGACGAAGTCGAGCATCGCATCCTGCGGCGGGAGTTCCGCGAGCCACGCATCCACTTCGCCATCGTCCCGGCGGCGCGGGGCGCGCCGCCGCTGCGCAGCGAGGCGTACACGGGGGCGCAGCTCGACGCGCAGCTCGAAGACCAGACGCGTCGTTTCCTCGGCGACACCACGCGCAATCCCATCAATTCGCGCGGTGGGCTGCAGGCCAGCGCGATCCTCACCGCGTACCAGAGCGACTTCGCGCCGTCGCGGCAGGAGCTGGCCGCGTGGGCCGCGCCGTACTTCGAGGGGCGCGTGCGGGCACGCCTCGACAGCGGCATGATCTTCCAGGATCCGCGTCCGTTCGACTGGCGTCTCAACGCGGTGGCCAAGGGGGCGACGGCCGGCCCGCAGAAGTCCGCGCGCTGAGCCTGCGATAGGTCGCCCGTGGCCGGCACCGTCACACGGCAGGCCACGGGGTGGGACCGGCCGTTACCCCGTTGTGGAGCCGGGCGTCGCAGAGGACACCCCGCCAGGAGCCCGCATGGATCGCAACACCCGCCGTCCTGTCACGCGTGCACACGCGCTGCACGTCGATCGCACCGCGCTCGTCGAGATCGCCTGCGCCGCCATCATGGCGCTGGCGACCGCGTGGCTGTTCAGCGCGCGCTGAGCGGCGCCGTGCGCGGGGGTCAGCGCCACGCGGCGGTCGCCAGCCCCGCCGCGTCGCGCACGTAGGGCACCCACACCAACGCCACCAACGGTACCTGCACATCGCCGCTCTTCGCCTTGACCACGGTCTCGGTGAGCGGCTCCTGCTGGGCATCGTAGCTCGCGCCCAACGCGTCGATCTCACCTTGCAGCGTCGTTTCGAGGTCGGCGTACTGCGCACGCAACACCTCGAGGCTCTCGGTTGCGCGCGTCACGTCGCCAGACTGCTGCGCCGCACGTCCGGCGCCGCGCGCGGCCGTGCCCACCTTGCCGATGGTCGTTGCGGACACCTTGCCGCGGCCGAAGATCGCGCCCAGGATCGCGCCGCCCACCGAGATGGCGGTGTCGAGCTTGGCCTGCGACGCCTGCGCACTTTCCCGGGCCACCGCCTGCTCGGCCCGTCGGATCTTGTCCTGCAGCGTCGTGAACCTGGTCGTGAATCGACCACGCAGCTTCTCGACGGCCGCATCCCGCTCCTCGTGCGCGCGCAACTGCAGCCGAATGCGGAAGTCGCGCTCGCTCTCTCCCGGCTGTGACGTCTGCTTGTAGGTCGGGCTGGTGAGCAGCGTGACCGTCTCGTTGGTGACGACCCACTTCTGCAGCGCCTTGCTCCACGCCGCGTAGTGCTTCGCGCGGGTGGCCGCGTCGGGGAGGGCCGCAAAGGCGGCGCCGTCGCGCGGGGTGCGCTCGAGGGTGGCGGGGTCGAGCGGGACGCGTTCGGCATTCCCCCACTCGAGCACGATGGGGCCGTCGTCGAGCGTGGTCATGAGGGCGAGGCGGCGCTGCTCGGTGACGCCCAGCTTCGCGCTCGCAAAGCTCACGTCGGCGATACCCACGATGGTGGGGTGATAGACCACCGCGCCCTCGCGCTGCGGCGGCAGGAAATACTGCGGCACATCCGGCGGCAACACCGGCGCGCGACCGGCCGCGCCGCTCGTGAGCGTCGCACCCGCGGGCGCGGCAGCGATCGGCGCGGCGGTGGCCGCCTCCGGGCGTGTCGACGCGCGCTGCGCCGTGAGCGTGCGGATCTGCTCGCGCGTCATCGGGCCGGCGAGATACGACAGCGTCCAGCGCGTCTCGAAGGTGATGGGCGCGGGTTCGTGCACGCTGTGCAGCAGGAACACGCGCTTGCCGAGGCCGGCGATGGTCTGCTCCATCGCGGCGCGGTCGAACGCGTGCCCCCCGCTCGCGCCCTCGAGCCCCTCCATGACACGCATCTTGTCGCGCTCGGTCTGCAGGCGACCGATGAACCAGGTGCCGGTGTTCGAGAGACCGCGGTAGTCGAGGTCCACCGGGTTCTGCGTGGCGAGCACCACGCCCAGTCCGAACGCGCGCGCCTGCTTGAGCAGCGTGAGCAGCAGGACCTTGCTGGGCGGGTTCGCCACCGGCGGCATGTAGCCGAACAGTTCGTCGATGTAGAGGATCGCGCGCAGCGAGCCGGTGCCGGGCTGGGTGCGCACCCACGCGAGCACATCGGCCAGCAGCAGCGTCATGAAGAACATCCGCTCCTGGTCGCCGAGGTGCGCGATGGAGATGACGGACCCGCGCGGGCGGCCGCTCTCGTCGAACAGGAGTCGCGCCGTGTCGAGCGGCTCGCCCTGCAGCCACGTCTGGAAGCCGGGTGCGGCGAGCAGGTTGTTGAGCTGCATGGCCAGCGCCATGCGCTCCTTGGGCGGAAACACCGTGTCGAGCGGCATCACGCCCACCGTGCTGAACGGCGGCTGCTGGATGCCACCGATGAGCGCCGCGAGATCGAGGTTGCGCCCTTCCTGCCACGCATGATGGAGCAGGTTGGCGACGAGAATGTGCTCGCGGCTCGAGATGGGGTCGGCCTCGACGCCCAGCAACGCCAGCAACGACGTGGCCGTCGCGCTCACGCGCTCCTGCAGCGCCTCGGCATCGTCACGAATGGCCGCCGGTGGTGCGTCGAAGGCGCGCAGCAACGACAACGGTCGCCCCGCGGTGCTGCCCGGCGTGTACACGGTCACTTCGGCCGCGTCGACGGCACGCTGGATGCGCGCGCCGTCCTGCCCCCAGCCCGCGAGACCGTTGCGCCAGGTGGTGGCCTGCTGGTCGGCGAATGCCTCGACGCTGAGCCCGGCGTTGGCCGCCTGCTGCGCGTCGACCCACGGCCGGAAGTCGCTGCCGGCGAGCGCCGGAAAGCGCAGCGCGAGGTTGCCGAGATCGCCCTTCGGGTCGACCGCGATGACCGGCACGCGATCGATGAGCGCCTCCTCGAGCAGCCCCACGCCCAAGCCGGTCTTGCCGCTGCCGGTCATGCCGATGATGACGGCGTGCGTGGTGAGGTCCTTCGCGTCGTAGAGGACGTAGTCGTCGCGCCGCTGCTTTGCCGCGAGGTCGTACTGCTTGCCGAGGTAGAAGGCGCCGAGGGTCTCGAAGTCGGTCACGGGCGTGCATCCGGTGGCGGCCCGGGTGGTGTGCGCCAGACGGCGGCGCGCACCACGTCCGCATGGCGGCGGGCGTTGGAGAGGTCGTAGTCGTGCAGGGCGACGTCGCGCCCGTCCACCTGCTTGCGGCTGCTGCGCACCGCGCCGCTGCGGTCGAAGGTCACGGCCAGCGTCACGGTGCCTGGCGCGGGTGTGCGATCGGTGGTCTGCATGGTCTGGGTGCGCACTTCCTCGAACGCGAGGAGCGCGCCGTCGGTGCCGAACACCAGGTGTCGTGTGCCGGTGCCGTCGGTGCCGAACGTGAGTGTCTCGCGCACGACCGAAATGCCCGCGCTGTCGCGTCGCGTGAACGTCACCTGCTCGTCGCCATCGGCCAGTGCACCGGAGTCACGCACGCTCGGCGAGACGGCGCGGCGGGCGTCGAGACCGTTTCGGGCGTCTGCACGCTCGCCGCAGGCGGCGCTCGCGAGGGTGAGCACCACCAGGGTCATTGCGCACGCCCCTGCGGCGCGGCGCGGCGCGCGCATCACGCGGGGACCGGCGTGTGTGGTGTGTCGTGCCGCCCAGCGGGCCGGTCGCGCAGCAGGCGACGGACGTCTGCGGCGGCGTCGACCTGCCGCTGCAATTCGTGCACGGCGTCGAGGTGTTCGGTCATGGAGCCTGGCGCGGTGCGATCGGCGTGCAGGCGCAACAGGTCGACGCGAATGGCCTCGAGTGCCGCGACCGTGGCGCCGAGGCGCCCATCGACCGCGGCGCGCTCTTTGGCCAGTGCCGTGCGCCGCGCGCGATGCGCCTCCGGTGTGTCGTCGGCACGGTGTCGCAGCGCGCGCTGCTCGACGTCGATGCTGGCGGCACGGGCGCGCAGGGCCACCGCCTGTTGCGCGAGGGCCGCGGTCGCGGCGGGGAGCGCGGCGAGCGCACGCTGCGCGTCGGGGCCAAGCTCGGCGAACAGTCGGACAGCCACCTGCTCCAGCAACAGCTCCGTGACGTGCTGCGCGGGCGTCGCGCGGGGGGCGTGCATCGTCCGCGCGCCGCCCATCCAGCGCACCACCCGCTCGGCAAGCGGGCGGCGAACGCGATCGTGCAGCCACTGCGAGACGCCGGTGCGCTGACGTAGGCTCGACAGCGCCCGCTGGATGAGCAGCGGCGGCAGGAGCCACGTCGCGATGCCCCCCAACACCTCGAGGGGCCCCGGCAGGCCCATGGCGTCGACACGCCCCTGAGCGAAGGCGAGCAGCAGTCCGACCGCCCCGGCACCGAGGCGCTGCGAGAGGCTCGAGGGTGCCGGTGGTCGCGCGGGCGGGGGGGCGGCCGCGAGCGCTCGTGTGACGTCATCGGGCGCGGCGCCACGGGCGAGCGCCTGGCGTGCGAGGAACAGCGCCTCGGCGCCGCGCAGGCCGGCGGCCACCGCACCGAAGCCGACGATGGTCTGCACCACCGCCTCGAGGATGTTGCGACCGAGCGATCCTGCGGGCTCGCCCAGGACCAGCAGGACGGACGTCAGGCCAATGGCCACTGTCCAGTCGGTGAGGGCGTACGCCGCGGAGGCGGCGCCGGCCACTTCACGCGCCTCCGGGGAGAGCCCTGGCTCGCTGTGCCGGTCCTCGAGTGCCGCGACGAAGGCGGCGGCGCTGGCGAACCGCTCGTCGGGGTGCGGGGCGAGACAGCGATCGATGGCGTCGGCGAGCGTGGCGGGGAGTTGCGCACCACGCGCCCGCTCGCGCACGGCGGTGCGCGCCGCGTCGTCGCCCCGTGCCTGCTGCGCCAGCACGGCGAGCGGGTGTCCGTCGTGCGGATACCGTCCGGTGGCCGCCAGATGCAGCGTGACCCCGAGCGCGTACAGGTCGGCGCGCCCGTCGATGACATCACCCAGCGCCTGTTCTGGCGCCATGTAGCGGGCCGTGCCTGCCACCTCGCCGGACGCGTGCGGGCCGGCAGTGGCGACGGCGATGCCGAAGTCGGCGATGAGGGCACGGTCGGTGCCTTGCTCGAGCAGGATGTTCTCGGGCTTCACATCCCGATGCACCACCCCGCGCTCGTGGGCGTAGGCGAGCGCCCAGCCCACTTCGCGCCCGATGCGCTGCACCGTGGCGGGGGGCAGCATGCCTGCGCGATGCAGCCGTTCGGCGAGCGTCTCGCCGGCCACGTACGCCATGACGAACCACGCCAGCTCTCCCGCCTCGGCGACCTCGTGGATCGGCACGATGTGCGGGTGGAAACACTGCGCGGCCAATCGTGCCTCGCGCAGGAAACGCCATCGCATGTCGTCGCGCGCCGAGAGCGCCGGGGCGAGCAGCTTGATGGCGACGGGGCGTTCGAGCAGCACGTCGCGGGCGAGATACACCACGCCCATGCCCCCGCGGCCCAGCTCCCGCTCGAGAGAGAACCGACCGGCGAGCGCGCGTTGCAGCGCGAGGAAGGTCGGGTCGGTGCTCAGAACTCGCGCCGCTTCATTTCCTTGAAGATTTCCTGCGCCTCGGAGCCGTCGAGGGGCTCGTGGTGCGTGCGGGTGGCGTCGAGGGTCGGGTCGAACGCTTGGCGCGCGGGCTTCTTCACGTTGGCGGCCTTGTTCTGCGTCTTCTTGAGCAGGGCCTTGAGCTGCGAGTCCTTCATCGACGCTCCATGGGAGGGTGCGGGTTGCCTTCAGCTTGCCGCCGCGGGCGACGCGTGGCAATCCCTGTCGGGGGGCGGCCGCGGACGGGGGATCGGCTCGGGGGCCGTGGGCCGTGGGCCCCGGCGGCGACGGCCCCGCGATGGCCGCCCGGCGCATCTCTCAAAACTTCATGGTTGACACCTCGGCCGGGGAACTATAGCGTCTAGGGTCATCGAACAATGCTGGACGTGCTTCGGTGCGGACAACGCGATTGGCGGGCGACTTCGGGGACCTGCTGACAAGCGGGTCCTTTTTTGTAGCCGGCCATCACGGTTCGTCGAGACCGCGTGCGTCGTCCGACGCTCGCAGCCCACGCGGGGGCTTCGTCCGCGACAACACGAGTGCTCGGTGCGTACGGCAGGGCCGGACTCCGAACACACAGCAACAGGAGCAGTGCCATGCGTACGACCGGCAAGGTGAAGTGGTTCAACGATGCCAAGGGCTTTGGGTTCATCACGCCCGACGACGGCTCGAAGGATTGCTTCGTCCACCACTCGGCCATTCAGGGCGGCGGCTTCCGCACCCTGGCCGAGGGTGAGCGCGTCGAGTTCGACATCGTTCAGGGCCAGAAGGGCCCCGCGGCCGAGCAGGTCGTGAAGCTCCGCGGCTGAGCTGCGCGAATCGCTTCACCGAAACGGGCCACCGGTCATCGACCGGTGGCCCGTTTTGCGTTTCCGGTGCGGCCTGCCTGCTAGTGCGGCCCGATACGCAGTGACTGTGTGGCGAGGAACACCTCGCGCAGGAAGCTCACGAGGCCGGTGATGAGCGCGGCCATGGCGACCACGAACGACGCGCTCACGAGATAGGACACATCGCGTGCGAAGAAGGCGCTCACGAAGAGCACCGCGATGATGACGCACACGAGCAGCGCGGCCAGCGTGAAGAGGCTGATGGCGCGGTTGATGTGCCGTGCGCGTCGCGAGAGCATGCGCAGGTCGTCGCCCACGAGTGCCCGGTGCTCGCCCGTGAGGTCGGGGAGGTGCCCCTCGAGCAGTCGCGCGCGATCGATGATGCGACCGAGGCGGTTGGTGAGCACCACCAGCATCGACGCGATGCCGGTGAGCAGGAAGACGGGCGCGATCGCCAGTTGAATGACGTGCGCGATGGTCTCGACGCGGGGCGTGGTCTGCATACCGAATACTGCACCGGTCACCCCGAACCCAAGAACCCCGAACTCCCAACTGATCGGTTGGGGGTTCGGGGTTCCAGGGTTCGGGGTGCCGGGTGGGACGCGGTGGGCTACTTGATCTCGCCGTTCCCGCGGAAGTAGTCACCCAGCAGATGCTCGGCGAAATACTCCATCAGCATGCGCTGGTTGTACGGGCTGGTGCCGCGATACCCGTGCGGCTCGCCCGGGTAGATGAACAGGTCGAAGCGCTTGTTGGCCTTGATGAGCGCGTTCGCGAGACGGATGGTGCCACCCGGATGCACGTTGTTGTCCAGGTCGCCCGTGATGAGCGCGAGGTTGCCCTTGAGGTTGGGCGCGAGCTCGTCGTTGGTCGGCACGCGGATCTCGAAGCGGATGTTGTCCTGTCCCACCGAGTCGACGTTGACCGACGCGCCGCCGTTGCCCGGACCACCACGGCGCGCTGCCGCACCCGCGGCGCCACGCGCCGCACCGCGACCCGTGTCGGCCTTGGCGACGATGCGCAGGCCGTGGTTCCACTCGCTCCAGTTCTGGTTGTAGATGTTGTTGTCGTGGTTGCCCGACTCCGACCACCCCACCTTGAAGAACTCGTTGTACGGCGGCAGCAGCATCGCGGCGGCGGTCATGAAGCCGCCTCCCGAGTGCCCGAAGATGCCGACCTTGTCGAGGTCGATGAACTTGTGGCGCGCGGCCAGCTGCTCGATGGCGGCCTTTTTGTCGGCAAGGCCGTAGTCGCGCATGTTGTAGTAGCCGTAGCGGTGGTACGCGAGCGAGCGCAGCGGCGAGCCGCCACGGTGGCCGACTTCGATGACGATGAAGCCGAGCTGCGCGAGCTGCAGCAGCGGCTGTCGCACGCTGAAGCCCGTGGTGAGCCCTTCCTGCTGCGGCCCCGGGTAGACGTAGGTGATGATCGGGTACTTCTTCGTGCTGTCGAAGTCGATCGGCTTCCACATGTTGCCGAACAGCTCCGTCACGCCATCGGCGGCCTTCACCGAGAAGGTCTCGGCCACCTTGAACCCGAGCTCGTTGAGCTTGGTGAGGTCCATCTCCTCGAGCTTGGCGACCTGCTTGCCGGTGAGACCATCACGCACGACCGACACGGGCGGCAGGTCCATGCGCGAGTAGGTGTCGTACACATAGCGCTGTGTCGGTGACACGGTGCTGGTGTGCGACGCGTTGCCCGGATCGAGGAGCGTGAAGCCGGTGCCGTTGGCGTTCACCTTGTACAGGTGCTTCTGGTAGAGCTGCTCGCCCGGCTCGCGCCCTTCACCCACCACCCACACCGTGCCGGTGGTGGAGTCGATCTTCGCCACGGCCTCGACGTTCCACTGCCCCGTCGTGAGGGCGTTCTTCTCGGTGCCGTCGAAGCCGTACACGTAGTACATGCCCCAGCCGGTCTTCTGCGACCACCAGAGGAAGTCGCCGCCCTTCTTCAGGTACTGCACGCTCTTGGGCTCGATCGCCGCACCTTCGACGGCGTCGTTGAGGAGCGTCTTGATGGCGCCCGTGGCGACGTCGACTTCGATGAAGTCCACGGCGCGCTGGGGACGATCGCGACGCACCAGCCGCACCTTGCTGCCGTCCACCGGCCAGTGGATGTCCATGAGCGTCTGGTCCTTCCACCGCGAGACGTTCAGCTTCTTGACCTCGGTCTCGCCGCGGCGATAGACCCACAGCTCGTTCTGCGTGACGTTCTCCTCGCCCGGCATCGTGTACTTGTAGTGCAGCAACACGGGGCGCGGCTGCGCGAGCACGTTGACGAGGTAGAGGTCCTTCACCTTGCGCTGGTCCCGTCGCACGATGGAGAACGCCTTGCCGTCGGGCGACCAGGTGACGGCCGCGCGCACGCGCATGTCGGTGCCGCCGGCGTCGGTCTGCTGGTCGTCGTCGCCGTCCTGCTGGTCGCCGCCGCCCTGCCCGGCCAGCGCATTGAGCTGGCGACGGTTCTCAGTCGTGTCGCGGAAGCCGAACGAGTAGTCCATCACGCCATCACGCGTGATCTGCAGCGTGTCGGTCTTCCCCTTCTCGACCAGGTACAGGTTGTGGTTGCGCGCGAACACGAAGGCCGAGCTGTCGGGCGACCAGTTGCGGAAGTCACCGCGTCCGCCGCCGCCAAAGCCGCCGCCGCCACCACCGCCCCCACGCCCGCCGCCGCCTTCACCGATCTCCTCATCGGCCGGCGGCGGACCGCCACGCGGCGGACGGCCAAGGCTCTTGAGCGTTTCCGTCGCCAGCGTCCACTCGTACCGCGTGGTGTCCACCGTGAAGCGGAACGCCTTGTGGTTCTTGAGGAACGTGATGGTCTGGAACGGGAGGTTCGTCGCGTCGTACGGCTTCCGGCTCAGCAGCGTGAGCTGCTCGGCGAGCTTGCTCGGGTCGAAGAGCAGCTTCTTGGTGCCACCCGTGGGCGAGGGGATGTACAGCATGAAGCGCGAGCCGTTTCGGTCGCGCCAGTTGTAGTACATCGTGTCGCTCTTGCCGAGGAAGCGCGGCGCGACAGCCTGCGTGTACGTGATCGAGCGCAGGGCTGCGGCCGAAAAGCGATTGGCCAGCGCCCAGTTGCTCTTGGTCGGGCGCCCTTCATCGGGCTGGGTGGCCTGGGGGCCGGGCTGCGCGGGGAGAGCGCCTGCCGCGAGCAGGAGCAGGGCGCCAGTCCAACGCGCGGACCGAGGCGGTAAGCACTTCATGGAATCCTCCGGGAGGGTCAGGCACGCGGCGATCCGGCCGCGGACACCGAGAATACTCTCCGGAGGGGGGCTCTGTTGAGAGGCGCGGCGGGACGTCTCGTCCCGCCGTCGCTTCAGGGCGCGCGATCGCGGTAGCGGGAGGTGAACACCGGCTGGACCCAGGCGTGGCGCCCGCCGGAATCGGTCACACGGGCACGGACATACGTCTCGTCGCCCGTGAGGGTGTACGTCGGCGTGAGGGTCCGGTCGACGGCGAGCACTCGGCCGTTGGCCCCGATGAAGGTCGTCGTGTACTTGAAGTCGGCCCGCTGCCGGATCGCGATGGACAGCGCACGGTCGGTGACCGTGATGTCGTCCAGCACCGGTGCCATGCTCGCGTAGAATGCACCGCTCTCCAGCGCCTCCATGATCGCGCGCGCATCGAGGCGCGCGGTGCGT
Organism: Gemmatimonadota bacterium; assembly: GCA_020161135.1. GTDB lineage: Bacteria > Gemmatimonadota > Gemmatimonadetes > Gemmatimonadales > Gemmatimonadaceae > Gemmatimonas. Next base: position 965,879 of record JAIUOB010000001.1, read on the forward strand.
ACGACCACCCAGCCACGGCCGGGGTTCGAGCGTTCCGGCGCGAACTCGCGCTGGAAGTGATGCGCATCGTCGGTCGCGAAGGCGTAGATGCGCTTGCCGCGCGTGAGCAGCGCGTCCCACGCCGCCTCCATCGACGGCCAGTCGCCACCGCCGAAGCTGTGCACCGTGGGATGCCCGTTGAAGATCTCGAGCAGCTTGTCGTTGCGCACCTTGAAGAGCGTCGCCGTGTCGATGCTCCAGCCGAAGTTCGGATGGTTGATGTGCGGAATCGCGCCCTCCGCCCGAATCGCATCGATGTTCTTCTGCACGGTGCCGAGCAGCGTGCTGTCCTTGATGGGCGGAATGAGGCGCTTGATGTCGAGCGCGTTGATGTGCACCGAGGCGCGACCGACGCTCGTGGTGACCTCTTCGCCGGGAATGAGCAGGAAGCTGGTGTCGACCAGGGACGCCAGGGTCGTCGGGTCGGTGAAGACGTTGTGGTCGCTGAGGACGAGGAAGTGATAGCCGTGTCCCTTGTACCACTGCGCCACCTGCTCGGGCGGCGTGTCGCCGTCGGAGTTGGTGGTGTGCGTATGCGTGTTGCCCTTCCACCAGCGGGCGCCGGGTTGCTCGACCGGGACAACGAAGCGTGCGGTCGACGTGCGATCGCGCGGGCTATCCCGCTGTGCATCGCGCGCGGCAATGAGTCCTGCGGCGATGACGAACGGGAGCAGGCTGGCGAGCGAGGGGCGGCGCATGGTTGCGGGCATGGTCGCGTGGTTCCTCAGCGCGTGGTGCTGCGCAGCAGGTCGGTCAGCGAGCCGCCGCTCGCCGCCCCGCGAATGCGGGACTCCACCCGGGGGAACACGGTTTCGGCATCACGGCGGAAGCGAGCGAACAGCGCCTTGAGGTCGGCGGTCGAGAGCGTGCGCCCCTGCGCGTAGTACTGGTCGGCGACGTGTCCCAGCGCATAGGTGGTGGCGAAGGTGACCGCCGCGCCGGAGGCGAGGCCTGCCACCGAGCCCGCGGTGCCACCGATCAGGCCACCCAGCGCGCCCCCCAGCAATCCGCCGGTGAGGCCGCCGAAGGTGCGTCGCACGACCTTCTCCAGCACCTGCGCGGCCGCGCCCAACCCGAGCGTTGCGGCGAGGTCCTTCACCTGCGCGATGTCGAGCTCCTGTCCGTGCTTCGCACCGATCTGTTGGACCATGCGCAGCTGCAGTGGCAGAATGCCCAGGTTGGCGAGGCGGTCGGGGAGGATCTCGAGCCCCGCCGTGACGATCGCCTGATCGAGGATGTACTGGTCGAGCGCGCCCGGCGCCGCAGCGCCCGAGGCGGCCGAGGCCTGCTCGTCGGCCGCACGATCGATGGCGGCAACGGCGGTATCGACCGGGGCGGTGTCGACGCCGACGGCGGCGGACAGTTGCCGCAGGAACGCACTCTCGCTCGGGTTCACCCAGCCGTCGGCACGGCAGACGGCCACGGCGGTTTCGTAGGCCATCGTGCGCGCGTCGTCGGTCGAGAGGCGCGCGGTGAGCGTCGCGAGTGTCAGGGCACCCGACTCGAGCTGGACCAGCAGTTCATCGGGATTGGACAACCCGAGCGCGGTCGCGGTCTCGGTGATGCGGGCGAGCTCGTCCGCATCCCGCTGGCCGTCGGCCAGCGCGGCGAGCGTGGCGATCGCGACGATCGTGGAGGCGTCCTGCGAAGTCATGACCCGGTCCGGAATGGCGGAGAGAGAAGTGCGCGTCACCCGGAAAGATACGGCATTGCGCGCTGCGTGCCGTCGAGCTGTTCGCGGGGGCTGTCACGGCGCGGTAATATCGGTTGGCGGTGCGTGCCACGGGTGGCGCACCGGCGCGACTTCATTCTCGAGCGGGGAGCGATACGATCATGGGATTACTTGATGGCGCACTGGGCGACGCCGCCGGCGCGCTGCTGGGTGGACAGGGTGCCGACGCGCAGAAGATGCTTGGCGGCCTGCTGACGCAGTTCGGCGGGGCGTCCGGCGGGGGCGCGGGGAGTGGGCTGCTTGGCGCCGCGGTGGCGCTGGTCCAGCAGCATGGTCTGCAGGGGCTCGTGCAGAAGCTCAGCGGCGGCGGCCTCGCCGACGTGGTGCAGAGCTGGGTGGGCACCGGGGCCAACGCGCCCGTGTCCGCGGCGCAGCTGGAGCAGGTGCTGGGCGCCGACTCCGTGGCGGCGGTCGCGCGGCAGGCGGGCGTTTCCACCCAGGACGCGGCCGGCGGACTCGCCTCGATGCTTCCCGAGCTCGTGAATCAGCTCACACCGGACGGCAAGATTCCGGGCAATGCGAGTGACCTGCTGGGTGGACTCTCAGGGTTGCTGAAGCGCTGACGCTGCGGTGCCGCGTCGGGCGCGTGCGTGCGACGCGGCGTTCGCGGCTGCCGTCAGTGGTAGTTCCGCCCTTTCGTGTGCTGCTCGCCGCCGCCCAGCTCGAGCGCCTTGAACTGCTTCGCCCGCACGTTCACGACCGTCTCCTCCACCTGCAGCGTGCCGCGAATGAGCAGCAGCGGCGTGGTGGAGATGAGCAGCGCGTGCTCCTCGAAGCGGTCGGGGGTGATGACGATGTTGATCATCCCGGTCTCGTCCTCGAGGGTGAGGAACACGAACCCCTTGGCGGTGCCGGGACGTTGCCGGCAGATGACGAGCCCCGCCACCGCGACGCGCTGCCCGTCCTTGCCCTGCGCGTGCGCCTCGCGGGCCGACAGGACGCCGTTGAGGGCGAGATGTTCGCGCACATGCACCATGGGGTGCCCGGCGAGCGAGAGACCGGTCATGCGGAAGTCGGCCTCGGTGAGCTCGACGGGGGTGAGCGCCGGGAGTGAGGGCGGGGGCGGCGCCGTCGTACGCGGCGCGAGCGGCAACTCGGGGCCGCGCGTGGCCGCCATGACATCCCACAGCGCGAGCCGTCGCCGTCGCGATGCGGGTTCGTGGGCGTACAACGTATCGAACGCGCCCGCCTCGGCGAGGCGACGCCACGCCGTGCGGTCGAGCGTCACGCGGCGCACGGCGTCCTCGATGCCGCGGAAGGGCCCATCGCGCAACGCGGCTTCGAGGGCGCGGCGGGCGGTGGCACCGAGGCCGCGCACGAGGCGCAGGCCCAGGCGGACGGACAGCTGGGTGGGGGCGTTGCCCGCATCCGTCGTGAGCCGTGGGGACTGCGGAGTGGGCCCTGTGCCGTGAGCCGGGGGCCGGGGGTCGCCTGCGGCCCATCGCACGGTGCCGTCATTCGGGAGCAGTGTGCGGCCATCGGGGAGCTCGAGGCTGTGGTCCCAGACACTGCGCGTGATGTCCACCGGGAGCACGTGCACGCCGTGCCGCTTGGCATCCTCGATGAGCGTTGCGGGGGCGTAGAACCCCATGGGCTGCGCGTTGAGGATCGCGCAGAGATACTCGGGGGCGTAGTAGTGCCGCAGCCACGCGGTGGCGTACACGATGAGCGCGAAGCTCGCGGCGTGGCTCTCGGGAAATCCGTAGTCGGCGAAGGCGTTGATCTGGTTGTAAATGCGTCGCCCGGTCTCCTCCGGAATGCCATTGCGCGCCATGCCGGCGATGAGCTCCTCACAGATGGCGGACATGCGTTCGTGAGAGCGCTTGTGTCCCATGGCGCGACGCAACTGGTCGGCCTGCTGCGGGGTGAACCCCGCGGCGGTGATGGCCACCTGCATCCCCTGCTCCTGGAAGAGCGGCACGCCGAGCGTGCGCCGCAGCACTTTCTCGAGCGACGGATGCGGATAGGTGACGGGCTCGAGCCCCGCGCGCCGTCGCAGGTAGGGGTGCACCATCTCGCCCTGGATGGGGCCGGGACGGATGAGCGCGACCTCCACCACGAGATCGTAGAAGCAGCGCGGCTTGAGGCGCGGCAGCGTGTTCATCTGCGCGCGGCTTTCGACCTGGAACAGCCCCACGGTGTCGGCGCGGCACATCACGTCGTACACGGCCTGGTCGCTCATGTCGAGCTGGCCGAGGTCGATGGTCGCGCCACGCGTGTGCCGGATGTACAGCAGGCAGTCCTGCACGACGGTGAGCATGCCGAGCCCGAGCAGGTCGATCTTCACGAGCCCGACGGGGTCGAGGTCGTCCTTCTCCCACTGGATGACGGTGCGCCCGGGCATCGACGCGGGTTCGATGGGCACGATGGAGCCCAGGGGCTCCTCGGTGAGGATGAAGCCGCCGACGTGGATGGAGCGATGCCGCGGCAACTGGTGCAGGCCATCGACGACGTGGGCGAGCTGCCGCACACGCGCATCGTCGGGGTCGAGGCCGGCGCGTGCGAGCAGGTGCCGGCCGCTCACGCCGTCGCGTGTCGCCGTATCGGGCGCGATGTAGCCGCCCACGCGCGCGGGGCGTTCGCTCGGCATCGTCCCGTCGTCGTCCACGGGGACACGCGATGAGGGATCGAGTGTGGGACGACGACGTCCGCCGGGGCGCACACCATCGGCGCCCTTGGCGAGTGGCCCGAGGTGCGCGCGGGCGTCGGCCGCGATCTTTGCTGTGGCGCGGAGGTCGATCGGTTGTGGCGGCGAGACGGGGAGTGAGGAACTGAGCGGCGCTTCGCGCCCTGTTTCTTCGCGGGAGACGCGGAGGGGGGCGTTGTCGGCGCGCTGGTCCACCAGTTGCTGCCAATTGCCGTCCCGTTCGCTGATGGTGCGGGGCTTGCGCACGGATGCGGCGACGGTGCGCGCGGCTTCGCGCACCACGCGGGCCTTGGTGGTGGCTTCGGTGCCGCGGATCATCTGCTGACCGAGTCGGGCGGCGTCGGTGTTCGCGGGGCTCGAACCCTCCGCGCTCCGCGCCTCCCGCGAAGAAACCGGGCGCACAGCGCCCAGTCCGTCCTCCGCGCCCTCCGCGTACAATCGCTCCGCGGTACTCCGGGCACTGAAGCGGTCACTCAACGCCGCCAGCAGGTCGCCCTGCTCGGGGCTGAAGCCGAGCACGCGGGCGGCGTCACGCACGGCACTGCGTCCGCGCCAGGTGATCTGCTCGCACACCATGGCCGCGTGTTCGCGGCCGTAGCGGTTGTACACGTACTGCAGCACGCGCTCGCGGTCGCGGTGTGCGAAGTCGATGTCGATGTCGGGCGCTTCCTGCCGCTCCTCGGTGAGGAAGCGCTCGAAGAGCAGCTCCATGCGCACGGGATCGACCGCGGTGATGCCGAGGCAGAAGCAGACGGCGCTGTTGGCGGCAGAGCCGCGCCCCTGGCAGAGGATCCCCTCGCGCCGCGCGAAGCGCACGATGTCCCATACGGTGAGGAAGAAGCCGGCCAGCTTCAGCTTGCGGATCATGCCGAGTTCGTGCGCGAGCTGGCGGTCGTGCTTGGGGGTGCGCGTGGTGCCCCAGCGCTCGTGCGCGCCCTGCTCGACGAGGCGCGTGAGGTACTCGTCGGCGGTGATGCCCGGCGGCAAGGGAAACGCCGGCATGCTGGGCTTGAGCTGGCCGAGGCGGAAGGCACAGCGCTCGTGGATGACCTGTGTGGCGTGCAGCCCCTGTTCGGCGCCTCGCCACCGCCGGTGGATGAGCGCGCGCGACTTGAGTGCCCATTCGGCGTTGGGGCGCAGGCGCGTGCCCATGGTGTCGAGGGTGCGGCCATGGCGCAGCGCCGCGAGCACGTCGTGCACGATGCGCTGCGGGGCGGTGGCGTAGTGCACGTTGTTGGTGACCACCCACGGCACCCCGAGACGCGCAGCGAGCGGCTGCAACTGCGCGACGAGCTCGCGCTCCTCGGGGAGGCGGTGATCCCAGCACTCGATGGCGAGGTGCGTGCCGAACACGTCGCGCAGTTCGCACGCCGCCGTCCACGCCTCGTCGTCCCGCCCCTCGGCGAGGAGCTGCGGAATCCAGCCGCGGGGGCAGCCGGTGAGGGCGGTCACCCCCTGCGCGTGGCGCGTGACGAGGGCCCAGGGCACGCTCGGCTGGCCGCGCGCGCTGTCCATGCGGGCACGCGTGACGAGCGAGGCGATGTTGCGATAGCCCTCGCGCGTCTCGGCGAGGAGCACGAGATGGGTGCGGCGTTCGCCCACGTGCGTGCGGGAGCGCGGGGTGAGCTCGGGCATGCGCACCGTGAGCTCGACGCCGAGGATGCCGTCGAGGCCGACCGCTTCGCAGGCGGTGCCGAAGCGCACGACGCCGCCCATGTCGTCGTGGTCGGTGATGGCGAGGCCGCGATAGCCGAGGGCGGCGGCGCGCTCGACGAGGGCCTCGGGGAGGGCGGCTCCGTCGAGGAGGGAGAGGGCGGTGTGGCAGTGGAGCTCCGTGTACCCGAACATAGACCGAAAACTACGAGGGTACGACCGGGGGCGGGAGGATCAGGGGGAAGGGGGAAGGAGGGAGGGAGCAGGGGGAAGGGGTGGGGAAACGATGAAGTGGGTGCGCGCCGTTAACCTTCCGCCGTGCCGTCTTCCTCCTTTCCCCGCATGCCGACCCGCCCGATCGCGGAAGTGCTCGAAGCCGCCGACCAGATGACGGCGGAGGAGCTCGACCGGCTGCCGTACGGCATGATCCAGCTCGACGCGACGGGGCGGATCCTGAACTACAACGCCATCGAGTCGCGCCTGGCGTCGTTGCCGCGCGAGGAGGCGATCGGGAAGCAGTTCTTCACCGAGATCGCGCCGTGCACGCGGGTGCAGGAGTTCTACGGGCGCTTCACCGAAGGGGTGATCCGCGAGTCGCTGGACACGAGCTTCCGGTTCCACTTCGCCTTCAAGCAGAACCCGCGCGACGTGACCGTGCGGCTGCTGTACTCGAAGCGGACGCGGACGGTGTGGGTGCTGATTTCCGATCAGGACGGGAAGCCGTTGGCGGAGCCACGGGGGGAGGGGTAGGGGTCACGCCAGTCCGAAGAATCGCTCGAAGAATGCGGTGAGCTTCGTCAATGCGGACTGCTTGCGGGCCGCATGGCCATTCCCCTTGGCGAAGCGGGATACCGGCGGAAGGATCCGGGTGATCCCGGTGCCTCCGGTGGGCACCGCGCCGTCCCGGAATGCCTGCTCCACCAAGGTCCGTGTGGCGTCGGCGTTGAGCCCCTCGTCGGCGACGATCTGGGCCAACTCCTGATCGCGTCGGTTGGCGACGAACGCCTTCCACTCGGCGTCCACCGACGCCGTCGCCGAGATGGAGTCGACGAATTGCTCGATGAGATCCTTCTTGTTGCGCAGGGAGGGGCTCGCGCTCACCGCTCGGCTGATGGTAGCCCGGATCTCCGTGTCGCTCCCCGAGCCCTTCGTCCGCATGTACTGCTCGACCAGCAGCAGGATGTAGTCGACATTGATCTCGACCTGCTTGATGAGCTCGATCTCGAAGACGATGTCGTCGTTGATCGCCTCCCGGTCGGCGTTCGCGGCGGACCGGTACTCGGCGTGCAGGTTGAGATAGACGCTCTGGAAGTCCTGCAGCTCACGAGGCGTCAGGATCTCCTCGCCCGCGAACTCGTCGAAGGCGGTCAGGATGTTCCTGAGACGCAGGATGCTGCCGAAGAGCGCGATGAAGTCCTTCTGTGCCGTCTCGCCCTCGATCGGCACGCCCAGCGGGAAACGCGCCAGGAGCGCATCGACCTGCTGCCGATACTCGGCGACGTACTCCGCGTACGGCCTGAGCAGCACGATGCCCTTCGCGTCCTTGTTGCCGAATAGCGCCAGCGCGTCGTTCGTCTCCTCCTCGAGGTTGCGGAAGGACACGATGTTGCCGTAGCTCTTGACCGAGTTGAGGATGCGGTTGGTACGGGAGTACGCCTGGATGAGGCCGTGCGCCCGCAGCGGCTTGTCCACCCACAACGTGTTCAGCGTGGTGGCGTCGAAGCCGGTGAGGAACATGTTCACGACGATGACCAGGTCGAGCTGTCGCGTCTTGAGCCGCTCCGACAGGTCCTTGTAGTAGTTCTGGAACCGGTCCGCCGAGGTGTCGAAGCTGGTGGCGAATGTCGCGTTGTAGTCGGCGATAGCCTGCTCGAGAAAGTCGCGCGAGGTCTGGTCGAGGTGCTCGGTCTCGAACTCCTCCTCGCTCAACAGACCATCGTCTTCCGCTTCGTTGGCCGCGAAACTGTAGATCAGCCCGATCTTGAGGCGCTGGTTGGGCGGGAGTTCGCGCTGCTGCTCCACGAACTCGGCGTAGTAGCGTTTCGCGGCATCGATGGATGCGGTCGCGAACAGGGCGTTGAAGCCGGCGAGCCGCTTGCCGTGGTGGCGATAGCTCGCGCCGCGCTTGGTCTTCTGGTCGAAGTGCTCGCGGATGTACTGCACGACCTGGCGGATACGCTCGGGCGCCAGCAGCGCCCGCTCGGTGTCGATGGCCGATACCTGCTTGTCCCGGACGCCCGGCTGTGTCCGGATGGTGTTGATGTAGTCGATGCGGAACGGCAGCACGTTCCGGTCGTTGATGGCATCGACGATGGTGTAGGTGTGCAGCTTGTCGCCGAACGCCTGCGCCGTGGTGCGGCGACGCGGATCGCCGCCGCTGCCGGCATTGGCCGCAAAGATGGGCGTACCGGTGAAACCGAACAGATGGTACCGCTTGAAGACGCGCGTGATGTCGGCGTGCATGTCGCCGAACTGGCTGCGATGGCACTCGTCGAAGATCACCACCACGTGCTGGTCGTACACCGGGTGCCGGCGGTTGCCCGCCACGAAGCGGCTGAGCTTCTGGATGGTGGTGACGATGATGCGGGCCTTCGGATCCTCGAGCTGCTTCTGGAGGACGGCGGTGGACGTGTTGGCGTTGGCCGCGCCCTTCTCGAAGCGGTCGTACTCCCGCATGGTCTGGTAGTCCAGATCCTTGCGGTCCACGACAAACAGCACCTTGTCGATGCCGGGCAGGTCGCGCGCGAGTTGCGCGGCCTTGAAGCTGGTGAGCGTCTTGCCGCTGCCGGTGGTGTGCCAGATGTAGCCGCCGGCAGCGGTGGTCCCCAACTGCTTGTGGTTGGTGGACGTACCGATACGCTGGAGGATCCGCTCCGCCGCCACGATCTGGTACGGCCGCATGACGAGGAGCTTCCGGTCGACATCGAACACGCAGTACTTCGTGAGGATGTTCAGAAGCGTATGTTTGGCGAAGAACGTCCGCGTGAATCCCGCGAGGTCGGTGATGGGGCGGTTGGTCGCATCGGCCCACCAGCTCGTGAACGCGAAGCTGTTCGAGGTCTTCTGCCGCGCCCGCCGATTGCGCTGCTCGGCCAGGTGCCCGTCGCGGACCGTGTTGCTGTAGTACTTGGTGAGCGTGCCGTTCGAGATGACGAAGAGTTGCACGTACTCGAACAGGCCGCTGCCGGCCCAGAAGCTGTCGCGCTGATACCGATTGATCTGGTTGAAGGCTTCGCGGATGTCCACGCCGCGGCGCTTGAGCTCGACGTGCACCATGGGCAGGCCATTCACCAGGATGGTGACGTCGAAGCGGGTCTGGCGCCGGCCGTCGGTCTCATACTGGTTGATGACCTGCAGCCGGTTGTTGTGGATGTTCTGCTTGTCGAGGAGGTAGATGTTCTTCGTGGTGCCATCGTCGCGCTTCAGGACCTGGATGTGGTCCTCCTGCAGACGGGCGGTCTTCTCGACGAGGCCGTCATTCGCTCCCGCCACGCTGGTCGTGAAGAAGCGCTCCCACTCGGCGTCGGTGAAGGTGATCGCGTTGAGCGCCTCGAGCTGCCGACGCAGGTTGGCGATCAGATCCGCTTCGGTGGTGATGGGCAGGTGCGTATACGCCTGTGATTCGAGCCGCCGGATGAACGCGGCCTCGAGGTCGGCCTCGCTCTGGTAGCCACCGTCCCGGGAGATGGGCTCGGGCACGAACTCGGCGACGACGGTGCTCTCGTCGGAGACGGCAATGGCTTCGTAGCGGGGCGGGCGGCGCTCGGTCATCACATGGCTCCAATCCAATGGGTCACGGGCTTCGTCAGGAACTCCTCCAGCGCAATGCCGTCGCCGCCCACCAGCAGGGTGCGGGTCGGCGCGAAGGCGTCGCGAAAGGCGGCGGTGCCGGCATGGGCCTGCGGCGCACGCCCACTCTTCACCTCGATGGCGGTTAGCGTGCGTCCGGCCTGCACGACAAAGTCCACCTCCCGGTTGCGCTCCCGCCAGTAGTGCACGGTGCACTCGCCACGCAGGGCCGCGTTGGCGAGATGCGCGCCCACCGCTGATTCGACGAGCCGCCCCCAGAACTCCCGATCGGCGCGCGCCTCGGTGAGGGTGATGCCGCTGGTCACGGTCATGAGGGCCGTGTTGTACACCTGCAGCTTCGGGCTCGACCCGCGGGTGCGCGCCACGTCGCCGGCGTACTTGGGCAGGCCGCACACCATGCCGGCCCCGGCCAGCAGGTCCAGGTAGTGGGCCAGCGTGACCGTGTTGCCGGCGTCCTGCAGCTGGCCGAGCATCTTGGTGTAGCTCAGGATCTGCCCCGAGTAGCGGCAGGCGAGCTCGAACAGCCGGCGCAGGAGCGCGGGCTTGTCGACGCGCGTGAGCAGCAGCACGTCGCGGGCAATGGACGTTTCGATGAGGCTGTCGGCCACATAGCGCGCCCAGCGCGCCCGCTCGCCCATGAGCGGCGCGGCCCCCGGGTAGCCCCCATGGAACAGGTACTCGTCGAGCGACCAGCCGAAGGCCGCGTGCATCTCGGCGAACGACCAGTGCGCGAGGGGAATGGTCTCGAAGCGTCCGGCGAGACTGTCGGCCAGCCCCTGGGCGATGAGGAGCGGCGCGGAGCCCAACAGGACCACGGCCAGCGGGCGTCGGGCGTGCGTGTCCTCATCCCAGAGCCGCTTCACCGTGTCCGACCAGCCGGGGATCTTCTGGATCTCGTCGAGGACGAGGACGGCTCCGGGCGCGCCCGCTTCGCCGGGGGACTCGACGGCAAGGCGGGCCGCCTCCCACTGCTGGGCGATCCAGTCGGGGCCCTTGAGGGTGGGTTCATCGGCGCTGGCGCTGCGGACCGGGACGGACAGCGCGCCCGTGACCTGCCGGACCAGCGTGGTCTTGCCCACCTGCCGAGGGCCGGCGACGACCTGGATGAACCGGCGCGGCTCGGCGAGACGGGTGGCGAGGGTGCGGGCAGCCTCGCGCTGGAACTCCGGCTTTGTGCTCACCATGGTGAGTAAAAATACTCAGTATCGCGAGTAAAACAACTCCAGCCCGACCGCCCTCAGGATTCCTCGAAGTAGTCGCCGTCGACGTCCTTCACGGTGAAGGTCCGCTTGGGCGACACGCCCACGTCGTACTCGAACATGAGCTCCGAAAGTCGACGTCCGCCAATCAGGACGATACGGGTGCCGATGCGCTGCGCGTATTCCTCGGCGTCACGGGAGAAGCCCGAGGTGGTGATGAAGATGCCCTTGGTCGCCCGCTGCCCCTGCAGGGCGCCGGCAAACTTCTGGATCTCCGGACGGCCGACGGTGGACTCCCAGCGCTTGGCCTGCACATAGATCGAGTCGAGCCCCAGGCGATCCTCGTCGATGACGCCGTCGATGCCCCCGTCGCCCGTGCGACCGATCGCACGGGCCGCCTCGGCGCGATTGCCGCCGTAGCCCATGCGCACGAGCAGGTCGATGACGAGTTCCTCGAAGAACCGCGGTGAGGCGGCCATGGCCGCGTCGAGCAGATCCGCCTCCACGGCGGACCGGAGGCGCCCATAGGCACGCTCGAGCGCCTCGTCCGGCGGCTCGGTGGGAATCGGCGGGCCGGACTCGCCGTCGGTGCCTGCATCCCGCGTCGACGTCGTCTCGCTGCGTGAACGCCGGCGGAACTCCTTGAATGCTTCGAAGCGCTCCAGGAACTCGTTGTCGATGCGATCCGGGCGGGCCTCGAGGGCGCTCCGGCCGGCGGGCGCAATCTGGTACCACCCCCGGCGCGGCGCCGAGACGAGACCGGCCTGCTTCAGGTAGGTGAGCGCCCAGCCGGTGCGGGAGCGGATGACGGGCGACTTGCCGCTGGGGAGCAGCAGCGAACGCTCCTCGGCGGTGAGGCCGAACTCGTCGGCCACGCGATCGGCAAGCGTCCGCCGGTGCTGAAGTGATCCGTCGGCGAGTGCCCGCAGCACCGGGAGCATCGCGTCTTCATGCGAGGGAATGGGCATTGCGGCAGTTGATGCGGCGTATCGGACGGACCTACGCGGACTCGGGAAATGTGAGCAGGCGATCGCGGTAGTGCTCGTACTGCCGGCGCCGGGCCGCAATCTCAGCCGGGAGGCCGCTCGAGAGATCGTTGACCAGGGCGTCGAAGGCGTCGAGGATGGCGACGATGCGGGCCTGCTCGGCGAGGGGTGGGATGGGGATGGGATAGCGCTTCAGAATGCCCGCGTTGAGATCGGCGCGGTTGCCTTGCCCCTGCGCGCGGAGGTCTTCGTACCGGTATGCGAGCCAGTGAAAGACGAAGCGGTAATTGGCGATCGATTCGTCGATCTCGAGACTGCAGCAGTGTTGGTTTGTTGTGAGCGGAATCTTGTTGATCGCGACCCGTCCACGAGTGACGCCCACACCCGAGATGGCAATGATGACGCTGTTCACCGGAACCCAATGAACGGCTGAGCTCTCGAAGCCCGCTTCGGTGATCTTGATCTCGGTATCGAAGATCTCCCGGTATCGGACCTCGCTCGTTCGAAGCCACGGAACGTCACCGCCATAGTACTCTGGACGCGTCGACAGCGGGGTGCCTCCGAGCGTCACCGATCGTGAGATCTCACCCAGACTCATCCATGGAACGGTTCTTACTTGCCTGCTGAACGAGAGTAGCGAATCGCGATAGAACTGGTATTGCTTGCGACGCGCCTCCAGCTCCGCCTCCAGCTCCGCCTCCAGCTCCGCCTCCAGCTGGGTGAAACCGTCAAGTATCCGGACGATCTCGCGCTGCACGGCGAGTGACGGCGCGGGAATCGGAATCTTCGCGAGCGATTCCCCAGAAATCCGTCGAACTTTGGTACCCGTGACGTGCCGCTTCTTGAGTTCGTGGAACTGGTTCGATGCGAAGTAGTAGGCGACGAACTTTGGTTCGAGTGAATGGCGATATATGTAGGCGTCGCCACTAATGGCGATCTCATCGTCGCCGACCCACGCCACGGCCTTCGCGACGGCGGCGTCATCCTCGCTGGTCGTCGCGATGACCAGGTCGCCAGGCCGCGCCTTGCGGAGTCGCGCCGCCATCGCGGGAGTGACGAACGACTTCGTCTCGGTCGCCGAGATGCCGTAGTGCGTGTGAATCTGCCCGTAGTGAATCGCTCCGACGCCGGTGCTTGTGAGGTCGCTCTTCTGCAGGCCATTCCCGCGGATGAACTGCCCGAGCGCGCCAAGCGGCACGTGCTCCACGCCGTCCAGGCCAGACGCCGAGAGCAGTTCGTGAAGCTGACTCACTGCGCCCCCTCCAGCTCCGCCACAATCGCATCGATCTGCCGCCGCAACTCCGCCTGCCGCGACACGATCCCGGCGATCTCCGCGTTGAGCGCACGAATGTCCACGGCCACCGTCGTATCTGCCTGCTCCACATACGATGACACCGCGATGTTGTAGCCGTTCTCCGCAATGGCGCGGTTCTCCACCAGCCTGGCGACGTGCGCCACATCGCGCCGCGCGCTGAACCACTCGAGAATCCGTTGCTGGTTGTCGGCCGTGAGCCGGTTCTTGTTGCCGCCGCGCACGAACTCGGCGCTGGCATCGATGAACAGCGTCGCGTTGTCGCGCTTCGACTTCTTCAGCACGATGATGCAGGTGGCGATCGTGGTGCCGAAGAACAGGTCGGGCGGCAACTGGATGACGGTGTCGACGTAATTGTTGTCGACGAGATACTGCCGGATCTTCTGCTCGGCGCCGCCGCGGTACAGCACGCCGGGGAACTCGACGATGGCCGCCGTGCCGTTCACCGCCAGCCAGTGCAGCATGTGCATCGTGAACGCCAGGTCGGCCTTGCTCTTGGGAGCCAGCACGCCGGCCGGCGCGAACCGCGGGTCGTTGATGAGCAGCGGGTTCGCGTCACCGTCCCACCGAATGGAGTAGGGCGGGTTGGAGACGATGGCCTCGAACGGCTCGTCGTCCCAGTGCGCCGGGTCGGTGAGAGTGTCCCCGTGCGCGATGTCGAACTGCTCGAAGTTCACATCGTGCAGGAACATGTTGATGCGGCACAGGTTGTACGTGGTCAGGTTGATCTCCTGCCCGAAGAACCCCTGCCGCACGTTCTCCTTGCCCAGCACCTTGGCGAACTTGAGCAGCAGCGACCCCGACCCGCAGGCGGGATCGTACACCTTGTTCACCTCGGTCTTGCCCACCACGGTGATGCGCGCGAGCAGCTCCGACACCTCCTGCGGCGTGTAGTACTCGCCGCCCGACTTGCCCGCATCGGACGCGTACATCTGCATGAGGTACTCGTACGCGTCGCCGAACAGGTCGATCGAGTTCTCGGCAAAGCTGCCCGTGCCGCGCGACAGCGGCAGGTCGCCGATGGCGTCGAGGAGCTTCACCAGCTTTTCGTTGCGCTTGATGACCGTGGGGCCGAGCTTCGAGCTGTTCACGTCCAGGTCGTCGAACAGCCCCTTGAGGTCGTCCTCACTGTCGGCGCCGGTGGCCGACCCCTCGATGGCGGCAAAGATGCGGGTGAGGGTCTCGTTGAGATTCTGGTCGTGGCGCGCCCGTGCCCGCACGTTGGCAAACAGCTGCGAGGGGAGCATGTAGAAGCCCTTCTCCTCGACGGTCACCTCGCGGGCGATCTCGGCGTCCTCGTCGCTCAGGGCGGCGTAGTCGAAGTCGGGATTGCCGGCGGCGCGCTCCATGCGGTTCAGGTACTCGGTGAGGTTCTCCGAGATGAACCGGTAGAAGAGCATGCCCAGCACATAGCTCTTGAAGTCCCAGCCATCGACGCTGCCGCGGAGGTCATTGGCAATGCGCCAGATGGTCTTGTGCAGTTCGGCGCGTTCGCTGTCGGTCGTCATTGGCGGGGAGAACGGTGGCGTGGGTGACCGCACATTCTCCGCCGCCGGACCTCGAGGGCGCAAGTGGTCGTGATGGCGGCGTGGTTGTGGGTTGGGGGTTGTGGGTTGTGAGTCAGTCGTACCACCCCTGCACGTACCACTGCCGGTCGGCGTGGAAGAGGAGCAGCTCGCCGGTGTCGTCGGCGAGGCAGCGCCAGTAGTCGCGCGCATAGCCGTCGCCGCGCCACCAGTCGCCGCTCAACCGCTCGGGGCCGTGTGCCTGCGCGATGGCGAGGCGCTGTCCGTGCCACCACACCGCGTCGGGCGTGCCGTCGTGCGGGGCCTCGACCTCGACGGGTTCGGGTGCGGGGAGGAGACGCAGCGTGGCGACGGGGGCGTCGGGGGCGCCGCCACCGGGTAACGGCGCTGATGCCAACAGCATCGCATCGGCACTGACCCACGCGCCGGTCTCCTCGACGCGATGCGTGTCGCGCGCCTCGGGACTCACGACCACGTCGCCGGTGTTGGTCGGGTCGAGCACGGCCCGCAGGCGCGCGAACACCGCCTCGGCGTTCATCGCTGCATCGCGCCACGATGGCACGAGCAGGTCGCCCTGATCGGCGGCCAGCGGTGCGGTGGCGGGAATGCTGACCGTGACGCCGATGATGGGCGCGGGGATGCGCCACTGTTCGAGCAGCGCACGACACTGGTCGAAGAGCGGTTCGAGACGTGCGAGTGGACGCGCGGGGCGGACTTCGCGGGTGATGGTGCGCTGGGGGACGGCGAGGAGATGCTGGGTCGTGCGATGCCGCAATGGGACGACAGGCTCAGGGAGCAGGGGGAAGGGCTTCAGGGAGAAGGAAGACGGGGCTGCGTCCGGCGTCGTCGTGTCGTCGGACGTTTCCGGGACGTGCACGTGCCCCGCCATGTCGCTGCCGATGTCCTCGAGCGGATACTGCCGCCCGGCATCGAGCACGAGCGTGATGGCCACCGCCGCTGCGGCTCGCCCGTCGTGCACACACCCGAGCAGCAACCGCTGCAACTGCGCGCGCAGCACGAACAGCACCGGCTCGGCGCTTTCCACTGCGGCGGGGAGTTCGACGGTGGTGCTGCGCGCCGCCTCCACGCGCACGAGGCCGGGGCGCCGCGGATCGTCGCCGCGGGCGAGACGCCACGCCGCGAGCCCCTCGGGCCCCCACCGCTGCTCGATGTCGCCGGGGTCGAGTGCGGCGAGTGCGCCGGCGGTGCGCACACCGAGCGACGTGAGTGCGTCGCGCACGTCGTCGTCCATGGGCACCAGCCCGAGCGGCGCCGGCGCGAGATAGGCGGCACAGCCGCCGGGCGGGATGCAGGTGATGTGCGGTGGCGTGTCGGGGGCAGCGGTATGGTCGCGCACGGGCGCCCAGGTGGCGGCGCGCGCGGCGACACACGAACTCGCGATGGCCACGCGCGCCTCGGGGTGCCATTGCCGCGCAATCGCGAGCAACCGCTCGGCGAGCTGCGCCTCGCCGCCGAGCGTGTCGAAGCCGGACGCGCCCACCCACCACATGCCCGGCGTGCCGATGGCGGCGGTGACCTGCGGACTGGCCGCGAGCAGGGCCGTGGTACCGGCCAGCACGGCATCGGTGATGGCCTGTGCATCCCACGCGCGCACGTCGAGCGCGGCACAACGCGCACGCGCCTCGGGAATGGTCATGCCCGCGCGCACGCCCGCGCGCCCCGCAGCGAGTGACACCGCGCGCAACCGTGTGTCGACGGCAAGCGCGCGCGGGAGCTCATCCCAATGGCGTGGCGTTGCTGGTGTTGCTGCTGGTGTTGCTGCTGGTGTTGCTGCCGTTGCGGGTATCGCGTCCGCGGCGCGGCGTGTCGGTGCGCGGCCGCCCCTGGCCGCCGTGCTGTCCGAGGAGCGTGTCGAGGGGGAGCGTGTCGCCCCCGGCGCCGAGCGCACTGGCGCCGAGCGCGCTTGCGCGCTCCCGGGCACGCGTGCGTCGCGACGGACGACCGAACTCCGATTCGGCGGCGCGTCGTCGTCCGCGGTATGTGGTCCAGTCACGGGTGGACGCCGCGTCGCGCTCGCGGATGTGCTCGCGGAGGTGCTCGCGGTCGCGTGCGGGCGGGACGGGGAGTCGATCGCTGGGCGAGTGACCGGCGCCATCATCGAAGCCGGCAGCAAGTCGAGCTGGATGTCCCGGAAGGTCAGTTCCGTACAGGTCGTGGGCGGCGACGCCGAGTCCGCCCCACGTGACGGGGTGTTCGGCGATGTACTGGCCGGTGCTGGCGTCGCCGGCGGCTGCGACGGCGGCATCGCTGCTGTTGCCGCGGGCAGTCCAGGGACGACGCGCGCTGCGCGCCACCCCGCGCCGATCGGGAATCTCGGAATCCGTACACACGCGACGCGCCATGACGACGACACGACTCACCTCGAGCGGTTGATGACCGGGGACCTGCCCTCCTTTCTCCACAGCGATGCGCAGCACCGGTTGTCGCGCGGGGGGCTGCATGGGCAGCGGTGCTGCGGGTTGTCGTCGGGCGATGCCGCGCGCCAGCGCATGCAACGCGACATGCAGTCGCACGGCGCCGGCCACGCGACTGGGGGACACCCGCTCACCGGGGTGGTGATGGGTGAGCACCACGCAGGCGGCATCGCGTTCGCGGGCGAGCTGCGCGAGTCGCACACCATGCACCCGCGAGAGCGGCGGGGCGCCGTCGAGCACGACGCAGGCAAAGACGCCGCTGCGGAGCAGCAGGTCGGCGATCCACGCACTGCGACGCGCCTCGGGCGGACGCACCACGACGAAGCGACTGCCGAGTCCGGCCCACGGTGCCGGGGCCAGTGTGCGCCGCGCGTCGATCCATGCCACCCACTGCCCGGCCTGCAGCAGCTGCGCGACCACCTGCCGCAGCAACGCGGTCTTCCCGGAGGCCACGGCGCCGGTGACTTCGGTGATGCGGCCCCGCGGGATGCCGCCGCCCAGCGCGCGATCGAGCCGCGCGATGCCGGTGGGCCAGGCGGGGCCCGCCTCGCGCCCCGTCTGCACGACGGCGGCGAGCTGTTCCCGCAGTGGCGTGAGTGCGGCCACCGTCATGGGATGTTGCCGGTTGCGTCGTCGAGGAACGCGAGTTGTGTGTGTGACGCTGGCGCCGTGTCCACGTCGTGCGCGGCGCGCTCCTGCGCGCTGCGCTCCTGCGCGCTGCGCTCCTGCGCGCTGCGCTCCTGCGCGCTGCGCTCCTGCGCGCTGCGCTCCTGCGCGCTGCGCTCCTGCGCGCTGCGCTCCTGCGCGCTGCGCTCCTCCGCCTCGAGCGCGACGCGACCGGCGGGATCGAGACGCCGATACTCGCGCACCTGCAGTCCGTGCTGCGCGCAGAGCCGCTGCACGACCTGCTGCAGCCCTTCGCGGTAGCGTGGCGCGGCGTACACGCTGTCGCGATAGGTGGAGGCATAACGCGGGGCGAGCGCGGGAAAGTGCTCGCGCACCACCGGCATCCACCGCCGCCGCGACGCGGCGCGCAGGCGCAACGCACAGGCGCCGAAGCTGCGCGCACCGGCCGCCGCCACCCGCGCGATGACATCGGCGAGCTGCTGCGGCGCATCGGTGATGCCGGGGAGCACGGGCATGCAGTTGACGCTCACCTCGACCCCGGCCGCGGCGAGGCGCGCGACGGCGCGCAGCCGGCTGTCCGGCGTGGGGGCGCGCGGCTCGAGGCGCCGGGCGAGATCGCGGTCGGTGGTGATGAGCGAGACGTGCACCGCGACCGTGTTGTGCCGTGCGAGCCCCTGCAGCAGCGGGATGTCGCGCGTGACCAGCGGGCTCTTGGTGATGATGGTGAGCGAGAGTCCACGCACCGGCTCCAGCGCCTCCAGCACACTCCGCGTGACGCGAAAGCGTCGCTCGGCCGGCTGGTAGGGATCGGTGGCGGAGCCGATGACGAGCGAGTCGCCGGCGCGGGGCGCGCGCGTCGTGCGCAGCGCCTCCCGCACCCGCGCCCCGGCGTGCTCCTTGACCAGCACCCGCCGCTCGAAGGCCAGCCACGGAGGGAGACTGTCCGTGACGGCCTGCCCGGCGGCGCCCGCCCGTTCGATGGTGTAGCGGTGTGTGTCGCGGGCGTAGCAGTAGGCGCAGCCGAAGGCGCACCCGACGTAGGGGTTGATGGACCAGAACCCCATGTGGGTAGCCGAAGGCGGGTTGAAGATCCCGCCCCCTGGTGCGGCGTGGTAGCGCAGGTCGGCCTGGCTGGTGAGGAGCCGAAGTGGCGCCGGGAGGACGGGAAGGGCGGGGGCCATGGCCCACGGATGATACCGAAGAAAACCCGAAAACTCAAGGTGAGGGACGGGATCCCGGTCCTCGTGGGCATTGTCGGTCCGTCCGGGGCGGCCTAACCTTTGCCCCATGACGACGACGTCGCGGCTTTCCGATATCGAGATCCAGCGGAATCTCGGTGCGCTCCCCGGGTGGTCGCGCAAAGGGGATGCGCTCGTGAAGAGCTATCACTTCGCGACCTTCCCCGCCGGTGTGGCCTTCGTGGCGCGGGTGGCCGACCTGGCCGAGGCGGTGCAGCATCACCCCGATATCGACATCCGCTACACGCGCGTGCAGTTCACGCTGAGTACGCACGACGCCGGTGGGATCACCGAGAAGGACTTCGCGCTCGCGCGCGACATTGAAAACGCCGCCGCGGCGACCTGACGGCGGTCGCGCACGGCGGCGTTCGGGGAGTGGTTGCTGCTGGACCTACGTGTCGTGCGCCGTGAGTCGGTGATCAGTCGCGCGAGCCACCGAGGCGCTTGAGCGTGACCGAGCCGTTCACCGTGCTGGCGCGCAGACGCGTGCGGCCGTCGCCGATCGAGCCACGCAGGCGCCGCGGGGAGAGGGTGCCGGAGATGGTGATCGGGAAGTCGGTGCTGACGCGCCCGTTCACCGTGGAGAGTTCGAGCTGTGCGCCGAAGTTGGAGGGCAGCTCGACGGTGATGGCGCCGTTGACCGTCTCGTACTCGAGGTCGTCGGTGTCGCTGCTGCGCGCCATGATGACATGGATGCTGCCGTTCACCGTCTGCGCACGCACGGCGCCGCTCGCGCTCCGCGCATAGATGCTGCCGTTGACCGTCACCGCACGCACATCGGACGAGACCTCGCGCACCTCGACGCCGCCGTTGACGGTGCTGAGGTCGAGGCGGACGCCGTCGGGGATGCGGACGACGAAGTGCACGGAGACGTCGTTGCGATCGTTCCACCGGGTACGGCGTTCGGTGTGGATGCCGCGCTCGTCGCAGGTGGAGCCTTCGCTGAAGAGGGCGCAGATGACGACGTCGTCGCCGACGCGCTTCTGCTCGATGCGCACCATCTCCGGGTCGCCGCGGCGCCAGCGCTTCTCGGCCGACACCTCCACCCGACCGCTGGTGCTGCGCTCGACCTCGATGGCGCCGTTGATGTTCTTCACGTAGAGGCGACGTCCCGAGGGGATCGAGCCTGACCAGGTGAAGGCGTTGTCGCGTCGTTGATCACGGTCGTCGCGTCGGTCGCGATCGCGGTCGCGATCCTGTGCCGACAGCGGCGCGGCCGCGATGACGAGGGTAAGGGCGCCCAACGCGAGGGCGGAGACACGGGGGGCTACACGCATGCGAAGCTCCGTCTGCAAGTGGCTCATGAGCGAATCCCGCGCACGAGGCGCACGTCGCCGTTGAACGTGGAGATGTCGATCTGGAGGGGACCGCCGCCACCGAACTCGTAGCGACGGGTGGAGCGCCCGCCCGCCGACGATCGCGCGTCGTCGGGGAGCAGGGTGAGGGGACCGGAGGCCGAGAGATCGCCGCTGATCGTGGAGAGCTCGAGTCGCCCCTGGGCGCCGCCGGGGATCCGCACGGACACGTCGCCGTTGTGCGTGCGCACCTGCACCCGCGCGTCGGCGGAGAGCGTCCCGTCGATGGTGACGTCGCCATTGAAGTTCTCGACGAGCACGCGCGTGAGCCGTTCCCCGTCGACGCGCACATCGCCGCTGGTGGTGCGCAGGTCGGCGTCGCCCCGCAGGCCGCGCACGATGACATCACCACTGGTGCTGGTGATGCGCACGCCTGCCGGCGCCCCATCGACGGTCACATCGCCGGAGAGCGTCTCCACCACGAGGCGTCCGTCGACATCCTCGGCCACGATGTCGCCGTTGGCCGTGTGCACCTCGATGTCGCCACGCAGGTCCTGCAGGCGGACGTCGGCACTGGCGGTGTTGACGAGCACGCGCGCGCCGCGCGGCACCTCGAGCACGAGCGGCGCGTCATCGCGGTCGCTGCCCATGTCGCGGGCGTTGAGCGTCATGCCCACGCCCGTCGCGCGGAGCTCGTAGCGCTGCCCGCCGCCGCGCACCGTGCCGGTCGTGCCCTCGATGCCGCGCACGATGACGCGCCCCGTGCGGAGCGTGACGTCGACGACGGCCGATGCCGACAGCGTGAGTGACGTGTCGCGTCGCCCCGCGAACGACTGCGCGGACAGCGGGGCGCTGCCGGCCAGGCCGAGGCCCAGCAGGAGCGCCATCGACGCGGCCGGACGGGGGAGACGCCGTGGGGTGTGCATCAGAGGAGCGCCACCCGACGCAGGAGGTCGAGCTTGGCACGGAGGGCGCGATCGAGCTGCGCCGCGAGCAGGCCGCTGCGCGGATCGCGCTGCAGCAGGTCGCGGCTGTCGGCGATGGCGCGGTCGATGATCTCGAGATTGCGGCGCAGCTCGCGCACGGTGGCCGTGTCGAGCTCGGTGAAGCGCTCGTCGACGATGCGGCGCAGCACGGTGATCTCGCGCTCGAAGGTCGCGTCGGCGGCGTCGAGCTCGTCGTCCACCGCGGCGACGGTGCGCGTGGTGCGCGGCCGGGTCACGGCCGACGAGCCGACCACGAGCTGCGCGGTGGGCTGCGCCAAGGGCTCGTCGCCGGCCGCGTCCGCGGCGGGGGCGACGGCGACGGTTGATGCGGCGTCAGGACCGGCGGGCGTGCCGGTTCCCGTGCTGGCGACGGGAGCGACGCTGGCCCCCCGCGACGCGAGCTGCCAGGTGACGGCCGACGACACCGCGACGAGCGCGGCGGCGGCGATCGCGAAGCGGCGGACGGAAATGGTGCGTGGTGCGACGGCGACGGAGCGGACCGGGAGCGGAATCACCGGTGCCTCGAGGCGCGCTTCGATGCCACTCCACAGGTCGCGCGGCGGCGTGATGCCCGGCAGCGCGGCGGCCTGCGTCACGAGCGACTCGAGATCGCCCACGAGCCCGGCGCAGGCGGCGCAGTGGGCGCGATGCCGCGTCATCCAGGCGTGGTCGGCCGCGTTGCACTCGCGCTCGAGCCACGGCCCGAGCAGCGCCTCGAAGCGCTCGCAGTCGGGATCGGGTCGGAGGAACCGTGCGTCGGTGGTCATGGACGTGTACTTGGGGTGATGCCGGAAACCGTGATCATCGCGTGAGCGCGGCCCGCAACAGCATGCGGGCGCGGTGCAACTGGGCCTTGCTGCCGCCCGGCGTGATGCCGAGCTGTTCGCCGATCTCCTCGTGGGTGAAGCCGTGTACGTCGTGCAGCACGAACACGCGTCGGGCACCGGTCGGGAGCCCGCCGATCGCCTGCTCGAGGTCGAGCCGCTCGCCCACGAACGCCGGCCGCGAGGCCGTGGTGTCGAGCGCCTCATCGTCGGCGAGGCGACCCTGCTGTACTCCCGTCGTCTTGCGGCGCGAGAGCACCACGTTCACGGCCACCCGATGCAGCCAGGTGCTGAACGCCGACTCGCCGCGAAAGCCCGGGAGCTTCTGCCACACCCGCACGAAGACATCCTGCGTGACCTCGTCGGCCTGCACGCGGTCGCCGAGCATCCGCACGCACAACGCATAGACCCGGTCGACGTGCTGGCGATACAGCCGCTCGAAGGCCCGTCGGTCGCCAGCGGCGGCCGCCGTCACGTCCGAAACGTCCGGCAGGAGGGCCGGCGGCGACGCGTCGTGGGTCTCGAGGGGGTGATCGGTCACGCTCAGGGCGTTCACGCGCAGGGCGAGCAAGTGGACTCCGGAAACCTGTCACCCGATTGGACGGGGCGGGTCGCCCGAAGGTTTGAACGGCTCCGCTCGGCGCGTCCCGGCCGCGGCGGTCGCCCTGGGGTCAGTTCGCGGCCCGCTCGACGATGGCCACCAGCTCCCCGATACCCTGAAGCCAGTGGTCCGGCTGGGCCGGGGCCAGTTCGGCCCGCGAGAACGGCCCCCAGAGGGCGGCCGCGGTGCGGCTGCCGGCGGCCCGACCGGCGTGCATGTCGTGCGGAGAATCGCCGACAAACAGGGCATCCGCCGGGGGCACCCCCAGACGCGCACAAGCCAGCAGCACCGGGTCGGCCTCCGGCTTGTGGCGCGTGGTTTCCTCGAAGGTCACGATGGCATCGAAGTGGCCGGCGAGGCCGACGTGGCGCAGCGACCGATCGGTCATGCCGCGCCCCTTGCTGGTCACGAGGGCCAGCGCGTGGCCGCGCCCCCGGGCCCAGTCCAGCACTTCGGGCACCTCGGGGTAGCAGGCGGTGAGGCGCTCGAGGTGCAGGTCCTGATAGTCCCGATACCGCGCCACGATCGCCTCCACCTCCTCCTCCCCGTCGCACCACTCGGCCAGCTGCGTGCGCAGGGGCGTGCCGATCCCGGCCACCCACTGCGGACGGGTGGGGCGCCGCGCGCGATCGGCAAAGGCGTACTCCATGCAGTCGAGCAGGAGCCCGATGGAGTCGATCAGGGTGCCGTCGAGGTCGAAGAGGAGGGCGGGGCGGGCCGTGCGCGTCGTGACGAGTGACATGCGCGAAGCATATCGCCCTGCTCAGCCCATGAGGATGATCGCGAGCGCGATGCGCGACGCGGCGTCGTGACCGCGCACGACCGCCGGTGTAAGGAGTGCGTGCGCCGCCTGGGCCAGCACCGCCTCGTCGCGCCACGCGTCGAGCCAGCGTTGCAGCGCCGCCATGCTCGCGCCCACCGGGGGCGCGTCGGCGCACCAGCGCAGCAGCGCCTCGAGTGCCGCCGCGCCGCGCGCCTCGAGCGCACAGGCACGCGCCGCGGCCACGGCCGGCGCCAGGACTCGGCGCTCGACCTGACTCATCGCCGCGGCGCGTTGCGCGATGATCTCGAGCAGACGTTGCCGCACCGCCGCGTGGGTCGGCGGCGGTGTCGCTCGGGCTGTCACCGACGCGGACTCCGTCGTCGGCCGCGTGCGCCCCGCGGCCGAGGCCAGCCCCGCGCGATACCGCGCGCGGCGGTTCCGCGCCCACGCCCGCACCGCTCGGCGTGCCGCAGCGGGCATGGCCTCCGGCCATGCGGCGGCGGTGACGGGCGCATGGTGTGCGCGCCGCGCCTCGAGCGCGCGGCAGAGCCGCAGCACGCGGGCGGGTGCCGTGCGCACTCGCCACCGTGGTGCGCGCACGGCGAGCAGTCGCGCGCCGGCCGCCGTGTGCACGAGCAGCAGCGCAGCGCGCGGGCCCGCCGTCGCGTCCGCGCGACGCCGCGTGGGCTCGATGCACAGCACGCGCGGCGCGTGGCGCCCGTGGGGGGCGTGTGTCGATGCGTCGTGACCGGCTGTCGCGTGGGCGCGCCACTCTGCGAGGATCGCGTCGAGCTGGGCCCGTGCGCGCATCGGATGCGAGGAGGCAGCACGCGACCGGTCGCCCAGCAGTCGCCCCGCCTCACGCGCCTTGCGCGCCACCCGCTCGGCCACCGCCACAGCGGACTCCACCTCCGGCGAGGGCGCCAGCTCGTGCACATGCACCACCGCGTGCCGCGAGCCGGAGCGAGCGCAGCGTCCGACGCGCTGGTCGCGGCGCGCGGCGGTCCACGGCAGGTCAAGGTGCACGACGACGCCGGCGTCCTGGAGGTTCACGCCTTCGGCGAGGATGTCGGTGGTAAGCAGCAGCGTGATGGCCTCGTGCGGCGGCGGCGGCGGCCGTTCCTGGGCGCGCGGCGCGAAGCGGGCGAGCGCGTCGCTGCGGCTGATGGTGCCGCTGGCGATGCGGGCCGAGCGTCCGGTGAGGGCGCCGACACCGGCGATGTCGCGCAGGGCGCGCTGCAGCGCGTCCACGGTGCGAGTGAACTGGGTGAAGGCGAGGATGGGCGTGCCCGCGTGTCGCGTGCGCAGGGCGCGCAACCAGGCGGCCCGCTGCGCGTCGGTGCCGCCCGGGCCTGCGGCGCAACGCGCGTGCAGCGCCGCCAACGCTGCCAGCGCGTCGAGGTGGCCTCGTAGCACGTCGTGCAGGGGCGCGGACGTCACGGCATGGGTGGCGAGGAGTTCCGGAAAGGCGAGTTGTCCGTCGAACTCGCCGACGACCCAACTGCGCAGCTCTGCCTGTGTGGGGAGCCGTCCGGCGGCGAGCGCGTCCTCGAGGGCAGCGCCACGCAATCGTCGATGGCGAATGGCACCGGCGAGCGCGGCATCGCTCGAACACCACGCGCGGAGCAGGCCGAGTCGGATGAGTGCGCCGGCCGCGGCTCCGTCGTGGGCAGGGAGCGGGGCCGGGAGTGCCAGGATCGCATCGAGGACCGGCCGATGCATGACCAGCCGGTGCGGCGGGTGGTGGCGCACGCGCGGGCGAGCGGCCGCGGCCTGCGGGGCGTGCGCACGACGCCCGCGACGTGCGACGCGCACGTGTGGGTGCGTGGTGTGTCGCACGGTCAGTGCGGCGATGTCGTCGTCGTTGGCTGGCGCACGGTCGCCCAGGCTGAGGCCGAAGAGTGCGCGCGGGTCGGCGGTGGAGTTGTGCAGCGGGGTGGCGGAGACGAGCAGCAGGTGTGCGCCCGCGACATGGCGAGCGACGTGCCGATAGCGCCGAGTCGTGGGTGTGCGCACGTGGTGGGCTTCGTCGATGATCACCAGGCGTTGCTCGCCTGTGGCCCCCGTGTCCGCGTTGCCGGGGCACGCGCGGGAGAACGCCTCGACGGAGCGAAGCGTGACGTGTGGGAGTGCGGCGTGCGCGATCGCCTGTCGCCACATGGGCAGCAGGCTGGCTGGAGCGATGACGTCGATGTGCCGATAGCCCGCGGCGACGGCGAGTGCGGCATAGGTCTTGCCCGTGCCGACGTCGTCGGCGAGGAGCGCGACCTGGTGACGTGCGAGCAGGGCGCGCAGGCGATCGGCGGCGATGCGCTGGTGCGGGTGCAGGGTGACATCGCCGAGTGTGGTGGCGGTGGTGGTGGGGAGCAGGGTGTCGGCGATGTCGTGGCAGGCGTGGTCGAGACGTGCGTCCGTCATGGCAGCTCCGGTTCGAGGAGTGGCGCGAGTGACGCGAGGGTCAGTCCGTACGCGTCGGCCACGACCTGGTCGAGGTCGGGAGGCGTGATGCCGCGCGCGAGGCGCCTGCCGAGTGGTGCGAGGAGGCGTTCGGCGTGCTCCCAGTCGGCGGGGATGGGGAGCGAGGAGACCGTCCAGCCGAGGAAGCGGCGATAGCCCCCGCGTGCCGGTTCGGCGAGTGCGTCGAGCCAGCGATTGGCGATGCGCGAGTGCAGCAGGGCGGCGAGCGCGTGCGCCTGGGCGAGGCTGGCGGTGCGCACGACGTAGCAGGTGTTGAGCGGCACGGTGGGATCTCCCGCGTCGAGCACGAGTGGGGCGAGCTGTCGTGCGAGGTCGGCCCAGACGACACGCGGCAATTCCGAGCGGGCGGCGTCGGTGCGGAAGAGGGTCCACCACGGGTGGCGCTTGCGCGTGTCGCGTCGGGCGTTGAGGCGCGTGCGCCATGGTGCGAGCCAGCGTGCGGCGCCGGGGGGCAGCGCGGGGAGCGGACGGTCGTCGCGATCGTGCGTCCAGAGGATGCGGAGCGTGTCGCTGGAGCGCGTGTGCGTCGGTGATGCGTCGGCTGCGCGGCGCGCGCGGGCGAGTGCCTCGCCGCGGAGAGCGGGGCGCAGCAGGTGGCGCTCGACGGTCCCGGTACGCGCGGAGGTTCGGTCGGCGTTGCGTCGGGCGCTGATGCTGTCGGACGTGGGCAGCGCCTGGCTCGCGATGCGCGCGGCGTCGTCGGCATCGGCTTCGTGTTCCCGCTGCAGCTCGACGAGAAACGCGGCGTTGCAGCCGCACTTGACGCCCAGGGTGGGGCGGGAGAGTGCGGAGTGTGCGAGTGGGGGGCCCGCGTGTCGAAGGCGTTCGAAGGCCTCTCGGGCGGTGGGGGTGAGCAGCAGCCAGGGCGCGCCGGGGTCGCCGCCGAGTGGGAGTGCGTCGGCGGTGGTGCGAAAGCGGAGTGGTGGTGTGGTGTGCGCGCGGTGGAGGACGATGTCGAGCGGTGTGTCGGGGGGTGTGCCCTCGGTCTCGGTCTCGGTCGGCGGCGGCGTGCGGGTCGCGACGATCAGTGACGGGTAGGTGGCGGCGTCGAACTGGGCGGGGGCGTCGCTCCAGTCGTGCAGGGCGTGGAGCGTGGTGTCGTGGAGGAGGAGTCGGCGCACGCCGCCGCCGGAGAGGGTGCGCCAG
Organism: Gemmatimonadota bacterium; assembly: GCA_020161135.1. GTDB lineage: Bacteria > Gemmatimonadota > Gemmatimonadetes > Gemmatimonadales > Gemmatimonadaceae > Gemmatimonas. The sequence goes on from JAIUOB010000001.1 coordinate 993,176, forward strand.
AGTTTGGCCGGCACCAGGAGCGCGAGTGTGCCGGTGGGGCGGAGGAGGGCGACGCTGCGTTCGACGAAGGCAACGGCGAGATCGGGCTGCGTGGCGAAGCCGGTACCGGCGCCGGCGCGTGCGGCGCCGGCACGCCAGGTGGCGAAGCGCATGGCGCGGAACTCGTGGCGGAGGCGTTGCCGCTCGAGCGCGGGGAGTGCGTGCGGGCGCACCCAGGGTGGGTTGCCGATGATGACGGAGAAGCCACGATATGCGGCGACGTCGGCGAAGAGGGCCGCGAAGCGGAAGGGGAGGGCGCCACCGCGGGCGATGCGGGCGCGGTGTGCGGCGAGATCGCGCGCGTCGCGCCGGAGTGTGGCGAGGCGTGTGCGACTGGCGTGCGCGGGCGGAACGCGTTGGCCGAACAGGTCGCGGTGGCGGAGGGCGCTCAGGAGCTCGCGGCGTTCGGTGTGCAGCGCGCGGTGGCGGCGGTCGACCTCGTCGACCGTGCGGCGGCGTTCTTCGCGTGCCAGGTGTGTGGCGAGGCGGCGTTTGCGTACGCCGGTGGCGCGGGCGTAGCGGGTGCGGAGCGTGGCGAGGTGTGTGTGGTCGGGCGGGGCAAAGTCGAAGGTGCCCCCGGCGAGTGAGTCGCCGACGCGGATATGGTGGTCGAGGTTGGGGAGGGGTGGAACGCGTGTGACGTCGGTTTCGGTGCAGTCGATGATGACCGAGAGCCAGAGGCGGAGTTCGCAGAGCCAGACGGCGAGCGGTTCGCGATCGACGCCGAAGAGGGTGGTGGCGAGCAGGTCTCGACGCCGGAGGTGTGTGGGGCGGGTGTCGCCGGCGGCGTGGAGCTGTGCGTCGAGTGTCTCGAGGGTGTGGACGAGAAAGGCGCCGGAGCCGCAGGCGGGGTCGAGGATGCGGAGGGCGAGGATCGCGGCGCGGCGTGGCGCGTCGGTGAGATGGGCCGGGAGCGCGTGCTGGAGCGCCGCGTCGACCGCGGTCGCGACGAGGTGCGGGGGCGTGTAGTAGCTGCCCGAGCGATGGCGATCGGCGGGCGCCATGAGTGACTCGAAGGCGCGTCCCAGCATTTCCGGGTCGACGGCCGCTTCGGAGTAGGTGGCGGTGTCTTCGCGCACGGTGAAGCGGTGGCGGTCGAGGACATCGGCGACGAGGTGCGTGAGGGCGTCGTCGCTGAAGTGCCAATGCCGGAAGCGACGCTCCAGGGCGGTGGGAGTGAACAGGCCGCCGTTGAGGAAGGGGACGGCGCCGAAGGCGCGTGCGGCGGGGGCGCGGTGGCGACGGCGCGTGTTGAGCGTGCCGAAGCAGAGCGGCCGGAGGAGACGGTGATGGAGGCGGCCGCCGCGCGCGAGGGTGTCGAGCGTGTGGTGCAGGAGGAAGTCGCGGCGTCCATCGAGCCAACCCTTGGCTTCGAGGAAGGCGAGGAAGAGGGTGCGCGACGCGGTGAGCAGTGCAAGCTCCCGGCGTTCGCCGGCTGTGGGGCGGAGGCTGCTGCCCGTGCGTTGGGCCCCAGGCGTCGCGGGCGCGAGTGAGCGTGCGAGGGTGTCGATGGCGCCGTCGAGGGCGCGAACGAACCGGCTGCACACGGCGTCCCGCGCGAGGATGTCGAGGCAGCGGGCGTGATGGAGCAGGTCGTCGGGCTCGTCGATCGTGGCGAGGGCGCGCAGCGTGTCGGCGTCGGAGTCGAGGACGCGGTCGCGCTGCACGTGGAGGGCCGCGATGCGCGGATGATGCGCGGCCGGCGCGATGGCAGCGAGGGAGAGTCCGCGGGTGTCTGCGCTGAGCAGCGCGACACTCCAGTACGGGGCGGGGGCGTGGCGCAGCAGCGCGGCGGCGACACGTCGCAGCGTGGTACGGTGGTCGGTGGGCGGCGCGTCGTCGGTGGCGTCGGCACCATCGGGTCCATCGGGTCCATCGGGCCTATCGGCGCCATCGGCGTCGTCGCGCGCGTGCAGCGCAAGCAGACGACGACCTCCCACCGCGTACAGCGTCGCGCTGCGGGCGAGCGTGGTGAGGCCGAGTGCGGCGAGGGTGGTGCGCGAGAGGGCGTCGCCGTCGGTGGGAAACCCCAGTGCACCGGCGAGCGGGCGCAGATGCACGAGGGAGTCGGCGGCGGCGAGGAGTCGGGCGGCGGCGCGGGCGGTGAGCACGCCGGCACGATGCGGCGGGCTCGGTGGCGGTGTGTCATCGGACTGTTGCGCGTGGTATCCGGATGTTGCACTCCGGCACGTCGGCTATCCTTCGGCATGGCGCAACAGCCCGCAGGCGACGATCGCGATGTGCACGACGCCATCGACCATGCCGCGTCGCGCGGCACGGTGGGCGAGGTCGCGCGCGTCTTCTCGTGGCTTGGCGTGTCAGCGTTCGGCGGGCCGGCCGCGCACATCGCGGCCATGGAGGACGCCCTGGTGACGCGTCGGCGCTGGCTCACGCGCGAGGCGTTCGTCGATCTCGTCGGCGCGGCCAACCTCATCCCCGGCCCCAACTCCACCGAGCTGGCCATTCACCTGGGCTACCGTCGTGCGGGGTGGCCGGGACTGTTCGTCGCGGGGGCGTGCTTCATCCTGCCGGCGGTGGCCATCGTGTGGGGGCTCGCGGTCGCGTACGTCGCGTTCGGCACGCGCGTCGAGGTACAGGCCATGCTGGCTGGCGTGCAGCCGGTGGTGCTGGCGGTTGTGGTGCAGGCGTTGTGGCGCCTGCGGGCGGCGGCGCTGCGCGATCGTGTGACCATCGGCATCGCGCTGGCCGTGCTGGTGGGCGTCGTGGCCGGGGTGCACGAGCTGGTGCTGCTGGCTGCGGCCGTGCTCGTGGGTGTGTGGCGCGGGCTGCACCGTGACGGCGCGCCGCCGCCCGCCACCGGCGCACTCGGCATGCTGGCGCTGCCGCCAGTACCATCGCCGTCACCGTCTCCGTCACCGTCGCCACTCCTCCTCCTCGCGCCCGCCGCCATCGCCGCCTCGGCCTCCTCGGCGGCCCTCTCCGCGTGGGTCGTGTTCCGGCACTTCGTCACCATCGGCAGCGTGCTCTATGGCAGCGGCTACGTGCTGCTGGCTTTCCTGCGCAGCACCTTCGTTGACCGGCTGCACGTGCTGAGCGAGGCGCAACTGCTCGATGCGATCGCCATCGGACAGGTCACGCCGGGGCCCGTCTTCAGCGCGGCCACGTTCGTCGGATACCTGCTGGCGGGTCACGCCGGGGCTGCGGCCGCCACCGTCGGCATCTTCCTGCCGGCGTTCGTGGGGGTGGCGGTCACCGCACCGCTGGTGCACCGCATGCGGCGGTCGCCGCGGGTGGCGCCGGTGCTCGACGCCGTCAACGCGGCGTCGCTGGCACTCCTCGGCGCGGTCGTGCTCGTGATGGCACGCGGGGTCGGCGGGAGCGCCCTCTCCGTCGCTATCTTTCTCCTCGCGGCGCTGCTGTTGCTGCGCACCCGCGTCGGCGCCGGCTGGCTGCTGCTCGCGGGTGGCCTCGCCGGCGCCGCGCGTCTTCTTTGACCCACTCCCCTCTGTCCCTCGCTGCCATGCGCACCTGCTGGATCAACGGCCAGTTCGTCCCCGAGTCCGACGCCAAGGTCTCGATCTTCGATCGCGGGGTGCTGTTCGGTGACGGTGTGTACGAGGTGGCCGCGGTGTTCAACGGCCGACTGCTCGACGCCGACCTGCATCTCGCGCGGCTCGTCAAGTCGCAGGCGGCCATCGGCCTGCCGGCGCCGCTCGACACCGCCGCCTGGCTCGACGTCATGCAGGAGGTCGCGACCGCGAACGGCATCGTCGAGGGGCTCGTGTACCTGCAGGTCACACGTGGCGCCGCCGAGCGCGACTTCCCGTTTCCCGCGCAGGTGTCGCCCACCGCGTTTGCGTGGGCGCGTCCCAAGCGCCTGAGCGACGACCCGAACGCCGTGGGCGTGCGCGTGCATGCCGTGCCCGACATTCGCTGGGGGCGGTGCGACATCAAGAGCACGTCGATGCTGGCGCAGGTGCTCGCGAAGAACGCGGCGCGGCAGGCCGGCGCGTTCGAAGCGCTCATGCACGAGGACGGCGTGGTCACCGAAGGCGGCTCGAGCACGCTGTGGATGGTGAAGGGCGGCGCCCTGTTCACGCGGCCGCTGTCGAGCGACATCCTCGCCGGCATCACCCGCGACGTGACGCTCGAGCTGGCCGCCGAGCTGTCCATCCCGGTGCGCGAGGAGGCGTTCACGGTCGCGCAGGCGATCGCCGCCGACGAGCTCTTCCTCACCAGCGCGACCAGCTTCGTCCTCCCCATCACGCAGGTGGACGACGCACAGGTCGCCGGCCGCCTGGTGGGGCCCATCACGACCTCGCTCCGCAACGCGTACCTCGCGCGCGCCGAGCGGCTCACCGCGGCAATCGTCTAGCGAAATCGCGGCGCGCTGCCGCCGGCTCACGCCGAGCGGTAGGCGCGCCCCTTCCACTCCACCGCGTCGCCGCGCGCGATCGCCTGCAGGCAGATGACCAGCAGGACGGCGGCACCGAGCGGGGCGAGCAGTGCACGCCAGCCGGTGTCGCCGTTGGCGCGATTGGCCACGACGAACGCGCCCAGCACGCCGGCCGTCGCCAACATCGCCCACACGGCCGAGCTTGAGGTGGTGAGGTCACCACCGACCGCGGCCTGCCACAACAGCACCGCCATCGGCACCAGCACCGCGAGCGGAAAGCTGAGCAGCAGCAGCGGATACAGCGCCCGCGCGAGCCCGTCGCCGATGGCATGCCGGCCGCCCGCGAAGACGTTCTTGCGCCATCCGCGCACCAGCGGCCCGAGCCCCTCGTACATGCGCGTGCGCAACTGGGTCACGCCGAAGCCCAGCGAGATGCGTCCACCCTGTCGATGGACCGCCTGTGCCATCATCAGGTCCTCGGCCACGAACGCGCGCACCGTCGCGTGCCCTCCCAGTGCATCGTACGCCGCGCGCGAGAGCATGAAGCACTGTCCGTTCGCCACCACCGACTCGGGCCGTCGCGCACGCTCGAGTTGCCGCGTCGCGCCGTAGCGCATCACGAGCAGCAGGAACACCGACGGCTGCACCGCGGCCTCCCACACCGTTCCCGTGTCCTGGCGGCCGGCCACCGAGAGCAGCTCGGCGCCGCGCCGGGCACGCAGTCGCACCATGCGCGTCACCAGCGCCGGTGCGTGCCGCGTGTCCGCGTCGGTGAAAAGGAGCAACTCGCCCGTCGCCGCCTTCGCACCGACCGCGCACGCCCACTGCTTGCCGAACCACCCGTTTGGTAGGTCGGGCGCCTCCACGATGCGAACGCGAGGGTCGTTGCCGGCCGCCTCGCGCGCGAGCGCGCCCGTGCCATCGGTGGAGTGATCGTCCACGACGACGATGTCGAGGTCGGGCCACGTGCTGTCTCGCAGGCTGCGCAGGCACGGGCCGATGTTGGTGGCCTCGTTGCGCGCCGGGAGGATCACGCTCACCCGGGGCGCGGGCGTCGGCGGCGCGTCCGGCTCGTCGAGCAGGTTGGCCGACGCGCGGATGCGGGCGCGCAGCACGAGCGGCGTGAGCAGCCAGGGCAGCGCCAGCAGCGCCGGGAGTGCGAGGACGAACAGGTGGTCGGTCACGCGCGACAAGGTGCCGACCCGCACGGCGGAGTTCCATCCGGCGCCGGGAGGACAGCGGGCCGGCGGCCCGATCGTGACCACGACGTGGCCGCCGCGATACACCGGCGGCGGGTCCACCGTCGCCACCGCGAGGGCGTTACGTTGCAGGCATGCGCTCGCTCGACGTCGGCTTCGCCGTGGAGACTGGACCCGCCGGGGCCTCGCTCGGCCACCCCACCGGCGATGCCCTGCGCGCTCCCCGCGTGCTCGGACCGGGCGCAACCGTGGCCCTGGTGGCGCCGTCGGGCGTGCTCGCCGGTGACGCGGACGTCGACCGCGCCGTGGCGACCGCCGTCTCGCTGGGCTGGCAGCCGCGCGTGGGTGCCTCCGTGCTCGCGCGCGACGGCTATTTCGCCGGCAGCGACACGGCACGCGCGCACGACCTGCTCGCGGCGCTCGACGACGACGCCATCGACGGCATCTGGTGCCTGCGCGGCGGCTACGGCGCCACGCGACTCCTGCCCTTGGTCGCGCCGGCCATCACACGCCACGTGCAGGACCCGCGCCACGCACCCAAGGCGCTGCTGGGCTACTCCGACATTACCGCGTTGCATGCGGCGTGGCAGCAGGCGGGAGGCGTGAGCTATCACGCGCCGGTCGCGCGCGCCGTGCTGCCCCCCTTCTCGCGTGACGCGCTTGTGGCCGCTGTCGGGACGCGCGACGCCGTGTCGTGGCAGGCGCCCGACGCGACGACCGTGCGCGGTGGTGTTGCGACGGGACGGCTCGTGGGCGGCAACCTCGCGCTCATGGCGGCGTTGTGCGGCACGCCGTGGGCCGTGCGCGGGCGCGACGCCATCGTGGTGCTCGAGGACATCGGCGAAGCCACCTATCGGCTCGACCGTATGCTCGTGCAACTGCGGCTGGCCGGCACCTTCGACGGCTGCGTCGCGCTCGCGTGCGGCCAGTTCACCGACTGCCCGGAAGGCGCGGAGGGGGCGCAGCGATCGGTCCACGCCCTGGTGCAGGAACTGGCCGCTGCGCTCAACGTGCCCACCGTCCTCGGGCTGCCCATCGGGCACGTCGATGACCAGTGGACGCTTCCGCTCGGCGGCCTCGCGACGCTCGACGCCGACGCGCACACCCTGCAGTTCCGTACCACGCTCCACTTGTAGCCTCACACGCGTTCCGCGCCACGCCGGCGTGGCGACGCGAGTTCCCCGATATCGCACGCTCTGGAGACCTCCCCATGAAGACCGCCCAGCAGCTCATCGCCGACGCCAAGGCTGCCATCACCGAAGTGACGGCCCGTGAAGTGCAGGACGCGCTCGCGCGCGGCGAAGCGCTCGTCCTCATCGACATTCGCGAACAGAACGAGTGGGCGCTCGGTCATGCCGCGCCGGCGCAGTACATCGGCCGTGGTGTGCTCGAGAGCCAGATCGAAGCCAAGGTGCCGCGCGATGCCCGCGTCGTGCTCATGTGCGCCAGTGGCAATCGGTCGGCGCTGGCGGCGCGCACGCTCACCGAGATGGGTTACCAGAACGTGGCGTCGCTCGCCGGTGGCTTCCGCGACTGGGTGCAGTCGGGCGGCGAGGTCGCCGGCTGAGCGACATGACGCATCCGGCTTCGCCCGCCCTCCTGACGGACGCGCTCGCACACCCCACGCTGCAGCGGCTGCAGCAGCGGCTCGCGCAGCGCGTGCCGCAGGAGGCGCACGACGAGGGGGCGCGCACGGCAGCTGTCGTGGCCGTGCTGCGCGTGCGGGAGGCGCTGCCGGAACTGCTGTTCATCAAGCGCGCCGATCGGGCCGGTGACCCGTGGAGCGGCCACATGGCCTTTCCCGGCGGGCGCCATGAACCCGCTGACACGTCGCTGGAGATGACGGCGGTACGCGAGACCTGGGAGGAGGTGGCGCTCGACCTGCGTGTCGGGCGCCTCCTTGGCCGGCTCGACGATCTTGCGCCGCGCAATGTGACCCTGCCGCCCATCGTCATCCGGCCGTACGTCGCGGTGGTGCCCCACGACGTCACGTTGGTGCCCAGCGAGGAAGTGGCCGCCACGTTCTGGATGCCCATCGACCGACTCGGCCATGCGGATGCGCAGGCCGAGTATGTGCTGCATCATGGTGAGGCGCGGGCGCGTTTCCCCGCGTTTCGCGTGCAGGAGCACATCGTGTGGGGGCTCACCGAGCGCATCGTGCGCCAGTTGCTGCCGCTGCTCGAGCCGTAGGCGACGTTCGCGACACTCCCTCCACCGCCTCTCGTCCATGTCGTTCCCCAACACATCCGTCGTGCGCGCCGTCGCGCTGCTGCTTCCGTTGTCGCTCGTCGCCTGCAGTCGCGGCGGCGTCCCGTCTGCCATTTCCCCGATGGCCGGGAAGCGCGTCGAAGGGGCGCGTGGCATGGTGGCTGCATCGCACCCCGACGCGGCGGCGGCCGGCGCGGCGGTACTGCAGCAGGGCGGCAACGCGATCGACGGCTTCGTCGCGACGGCGTTCGCGCTGTCGGTCACCGATGTCTCGCAGACCGGGCTCGGGGGCGGTGGCGCGATGACGTACTACGACGCGACCGCCAAGCGGGTGGAGCACCTCTCGTTCTACCCGCGCACCGGTGCCGACCCCGCGTGGGGCCGTGCGGAGCCGGCGAATGCGCGTGGCCCCGGCCGTGGCGCCGCGACGCCGGGCATGGTGGCCGGGCTGCTCGAGGCACATCGGAAGTACGGGAAGTTGCCGCTCGCGCAGGTCATGGCGCCGGCGATCAAGCTCGCGCGCGAAGGCTTCATCGTGTCGCCGCTCTTGGCGCGCACCATCGTGAGTTCGCGCGCCAAGCTGCAGGTCGATTCGCTGGCGTCTGCGCGCTTTCTGCCGGGGGGCACGGCACTGCGCCCTGGCGATCGGCTGGTGCAACCGGAGCTCGCCGCAACGCTCGAGCGTGTGCGCGACCAGGGGCGCGACGGCTTCTACACGGGCATCGTCGCCCAGCAACTCGCGGCCAAGGTGCAGGCGCAGGGCGGCCTCATCACCGCGCAGGACATGGCGGCGTATCCCGTGGCCACGATGCGTCCGCTGTGCACCACCTGGCGAGGCTACACCGTCCTCGGCGCGCCACCGCCGATGGGCGGCTCGAGCGTGTTGGAGATGCTGCATCTCGCCGAAGCCAGTGGCGTGACGCGCGCCGGTGGCTTCACCGATCGCCCGGACGCGGTGGTCAAGATGGCGGACATCCTGCGCATCGCCGGCGCCGATGCGAACCGGTGGCGTGGCGATCCGGCGTCGCTGCGCGTCCCGGCGCGCGGCGTGTCGCAGGCGGGCTATGCGACCGCGCGCGCGTCGCTGGTGGGCGGTGCCCTCGCCGACACGGTCACGGCGGGCGATCCATGGGCCTTCGACACCACCGCGGCGCCGGGGCAGTGCGCGACGCTCGACCCCTATCCGGCGGTGCCTGCGGGCGCATCGGCGCCGAGCGATGGGGCGACACGCGATGAGCCGGTGCACGCGCAGCCCGCGTCGGAGGACGGCCAGAGCCTCACGTCGCACCTCGCAGTGGTCGACGCGCAGGGGAACGCCGTGTCGGCCACCACCACGGTTGGAGTGCTCTTCGGCTCCGGCGTGTACACCGGCGGCTTCTTCCTCAACTCGTCGGCGAACAACTTCGATGCCCGCACGCGCGGCACGCATCGCTACGCCAACTCCACGATGTCGCCGACGCTCATCCTCGAGAACGGCCGCGTGCGCCTCGCGATCGGGTGTGCGGGGAGTCAGTACATCCAGCCCGCCATCGCCCAGGTGACCCTGCGGATGCTTGCCTTCGGTGAAGATCCGTTCGTGGCCGTCGCCGCACCGCGCATCTATGCGTCGGCACCGCTCAAGGACGTCGAGGTGGAGCCCGGCTTCACGACGCCGGTGTATCAGGCGCTGGTCGCGCGCGGGTACACGCCCACGAGTCGCGTCGCCGACATCACCTTCGGCGGCATCCACGCCGTGTACGTCGCGCCGAATGGCACGCGCATCGGTGTGGCCGATCCGCGGCGGGATGGGGTCGCGGCGGGGTACTGACGAACGACGGGAGCGGAACAACGGAAGACGAACCACGGGAGCGGAACGACGAGACCACGGTGAAAACGGGCACGCGTCCTCACCGCCTCTCCCGTAGTCCCGCCCTCCCGCTCCCGTCGTTTCACTTCCGCTGTGCTGCTCCCGTAGTCAGCCCCTCACAGTCCGGCCTCCCTCGCCAGGTCCCCCAACGCGGTCCGATCCCGCACGCCGACCTTGTCGTAGATGTTGGCCAGGTGCGTGCCGGCCGTGCGCGCGGTGATGCCAAGCTGCGCGCCGATGGCCTTGTTCGAGAGGCGCCGCGCGACGAGACGGACGATGTCCAGCTCCCGTGCCGAGAGCGACGCGAACGCGCGTGGGGCTGTCGTGTCGTGAGGCGCGGGTGTCGGCACGCGTGCCCCGAGCGCGCGCAGCATGGCCCGGGCCGTCTCCTGCGCCGGCGCGGCGCCGAGCGTGTCGAACATCGCGAGGGCCGCGCGTGCCTCGAGGACGGCATCATCGCGTGCGCCCGCCGCCATGCAACTGCGCGCGAGGCGGAGGCGGGTTTGCGCGGCGTCGAAGGGGAAGGGCACCGCCTCGAACTGCGCGATCGCGCGCTGCAGGTGGGCAATGGCCTCGGTGTGCGCGCCGCGGGCCGTCGCCATCTCGCCGTCAATGACCGCAAGCCACGCGGCACCGATGGGATGCGCGAGCTGCGCCGCGTCGCGCGCCAGGCGGCCGCGCACCAGGTGCAGGGCCTCCGCGTCGCCGCAGGCGAGTGCGGCCTCCGCCATGGCCGGTAGCAGGCGATACACCGACCAGGCCACGTAGCCCGTCCGCTCCGCCATCGCGAGGGCCTCACGACCGAGCGTGAGCGCCGCCGCGTGCTCGCCGGACGCCACGAGCGTGCGCACCCGCGCAACGTGGGCAGGCAGCACGCCGTGCACCTCGAAGGGCCGCGCGCGGTCGGTCGCGCCGGCATCCAGGACCTCCCACGCCTCGTCGACCAACCGGTGCGCCTGTGCGAGGTCACCGCGCATCGCGTACACACCGCTCAACCAATGCAGCAGGCGGGCACGCAGCGTCGTCTGGTCCAGGGCGCGGGCGAGCGCCACCGCCGATTCCCCTTCGGCCAGCGCGCGGTCCCACGCTCCGGTCCCGGCGTGGTACTCGATCGCGATCTCCGCACAGCGCAACTCCAGCAGCGGCGATGCGAGTTCGCGCGCGAGGCGCGTGGCCTCGTGCAGGTGGGTCGTGAGGGCATCGGTGCGGGACGTGAGCCCTGCCAGCACCGCGGCCCCGTAGTGCGCGTGCCACCGCACATTGCGCTCACCGCTGCGTTCGGCGAGCTGCACGGCGCTGCGTGCGTAGGCCCAGGCGCGATGCGCAGGCCCCGTCCACAAGTGCAGCATCAGCTGCAGCCGGTGCGCGCGTGCCAGCAGTGCGACGTCGTCGAGCGACTCGGCCATCGTGAGGGCCTCGGACAGGTCGCGCTTCGCGGCGTCCGCCTGCCCGAGCGCCTGCAGGGCATCGCCGCGGGCGAGTTGAGTGCGCACCACGAGCGCCGTGTCACCGGCCGCGCGGGCTCGTGCGACCGCGGTCGCGAAGTGCTCGAGCGCCTCCTCACGCCGGCCGAGGGCCTGCAACGCGAGGCCGTAACGGCGCTCCGCGATCGCGACCGCGAGGTCGTCCCCGGTCTCGAGTGCCGTCGCGATCGCGCGTCGGGCGAGCTCGATCACGCGATGGAAGTCACCGAGGCGCCGATAGGCCCGCATCAGCTCGTCCAGCAGGGCGCGGCGTAGCGCCGCGTCGAGCGGAGCGTCGGGATCGGTCGCGTCGTCGAGTGTTGCGCCGTCCGGCAACCGCTGCGCCAGCGCATCCCAGCGGTCGAGCGCCGCCTGCAGCATCGTCACGCCCTCGCGCCGCGCGAGCCGCGCCATCGCATCGCGCCCGGCGCGCACCAGCCACCCGATCGCGCGGGTCGTCTCCTGCCGCGGATCGGCATGGAGCCAGTGCGTCGCGATCGCGTCGACGTCGGCGGCCCCATCGCGGGGCATCGCCTCCAGCGCGAGGGCGAGGGCGCCGTGCCAGGCGCGCGCACGGACCCGCCCGACCGTGTCGAGCAGCGCCTGCTGCAGCAGCGGATGGACGAACCGGTAGGCGATCGCGTCGCCCTCCGCCTGTTCGGCCACGAGCCCCGCGGCCCGCAGCGGCTGCAGCGCCGACTCGAGCGTGGTGTCGTCCGCACCCAGCACCGCGCGCACCACGTCGTGTCGAGCGGTCGTGCCTGCGACGGCCAGCAGCTCGGCCACGGCACGCGCCTCGGCGGTGAGACGCTCCAGGCGCGCCTCCAGCACGTCGCGCACCGACGGCGGCAACGCGAGGGTGTCGACATGCCACCCCGTCCATCCCTCGCTGCGTCGGTGGAGATCGCCGCGCACGACCAGTTCGCGCAGGAGCTGGTCGACGAAGAAGGCGTTGCCCTGCGTCGCGTGATGCAGGCGATCGGCGAAGTCCGCCACTGCGGTCGGCGTGGCGGCGAAGTGCCCCACCAGCACCTCACAGACGGCATCGCGGGTCAAGGGCGCCAGGGCCAGGTCACGCGCGACGCCCCGTGCGCGCAGCGAACGCGTGACCAGGCGCAGGTCGTCCGCGACCGCGCGCTCCGTCTCGTTCCACGTGGCCACCAGCAGCAGGCGCTGCGCGCCGACCTGTCGCCCGAGCACGTGCAGCAGCTCGATCGAGGCGCTGTCGGCCCATTGCAAGTTTTCGAGCGCGAGGAGCAACGGCTGGCGTTCTGTCAGACGCGCGAGCAACTGCGCGACCGCCGCGTGCAGCCGCACGCGCTGCTCGGCGGGCGACACGCCGCTGTCGCGCGGTCGATCGCGCGTGGCGGCGTCCGCACGATCCCACAGGGTCGGCGCGAGTACCGAGAGGAGCGTGGGGTCACCACGCGTGAGCCGCATGCGCGCACCCGCATCGAGTGCCTGCAGCAGCGGCGTGAGGGCATCCGCGAACACGGCGAAGGGGTTGGTGGCGGCAAGCGCCGACGCCTCGCCGATGGCCACCTGCCAGTCGTCGCTGCGCGCGTGGTGCGCGGCCTCTCGCAGCAGACGGGTCTTGCCGACGCCGCCGTCGCCGGACAGGAAGAGCACCTGGCCCGAGCCGTGGGCTGCGGCCTGCCGCAGTTGCGCGAACACTGCCAACTCCTGCGCGCGCCCCGCGAACGGCAGCGGTCGCGCGAGCTCCGGAATCGGGGAGGCCACATCGGACGCACTGCGTCGTCCCATCGGAAGGTCTGGTTGAAGCCGAGATGCAACCCGCGCGCGTCGTCGCGTCGTCGCCTGCACGATGCGCGGTCCCGCCGCCCCCGACGATACGTCACGTGACGCAGGGGTGCGGCCCATCGGCGACGATGGGCTCTTGTGCTCGATATTTAGTGCATCCTAAATTGTCCGCATGGCCGACCCAAATACCCCCGCCGCGCCTGACGCGGCGCCCGATCTCCACCACATCTCCCCGGACGCGGGGTGGCGGCGCGCCCGCCTCGCGCCGTCGCTGGCCGAGGTCCATCGCTCCGTCGAGGTGCACGGCGCGACCTGGTTCCGGAAGCTCCTCGCCTTCGCCGGGCCCGGCTATCTCGTGGCCGTCGGCTACATGGATCCGGGCAACTGGGCCACCGATCTCGCCGGTGGCTCACGCTTCGGCTACACGCTCCTCTCGGTCATCCTGCTGTCCAACCTGATGGCCGTGCTGCTGCAGGGGCTCGCCTCGAAGCTCGGCATCGTCACCGGACGCGACCTGGCCCAGGCGTGCCGCGACCACTACTCACCGCGCGTGTCGTTCGTGCTGTGGGTCCTCTGCGAGATCGCCATCGCCGCCTGCGACCTCGCCGAAGTCATCGGCTCGGCCATCGCCCTCAACCTGCTGTTCGGGATGCCGCTGCCCTGGGGCATTGCCCTCACCGCGCTCGACGTGCTGCTGGTGCTCTACCTGCAGAACAAGGGCTTCCGCCTGCTCGAGGCGCTCGTGATCGCGCTCGTGGCGGTCGTGGGCGGCTGCTTCCTCTTCGAGCTCGTCATCTCGCGTCCCGACATGGCCGCGGTGGCGCGCGGGTTCATCCCGTCGACCGAGATCGTGCGCAACCCCGAGATGCTCTACATCGCCATCGGCATCCTCGGCGCGACGGTCATGCCGCACAACCTGTACCTGCACTCGTCCATCGTGCAGACGCGCAAGTATGCGGCCGACACCGAGGGCAAGCGCGAGGCCGTGCGCTTCGCCTTCATCGATTCGACCATCGCCCTCACCTTCGCCCTCTTCATCAACGCGGCCATCCTCATCGTCGCGGCCGCCACGTTCTATCGCACCGGCAACACGCAGGTGGCGGAGATCCAGGATGCGCACCAGCTGCTGACGCCGCTCCTCGGCGTGGCCGGCGCGAGCACGGTGTTCGCCCTCGCGCTGCTGGCGTCGGGGCAGAATTCCACGCTCACCGGGACGCTCGCGGGACAGATCGTCATGGAGGGGTTCCTCGACCTCCGCATCCGCCCCTGGCTGCGTCGGCTCATCACCCGCGCCATTGCCATCGTGCCGGCGGCCGTCGTCGCGATATTTTACGGCGAGCAGGGCACGGCCCGGCTGCTGGTGTTCAGCCAGGTCATCCTCTCCCTGCAGCTTTCGTTCGCGGTGTTCCCCCTGGTCCGCTTCACGTCCGACCGATCCAAGATGGGCGAGTTCGCCAACTCGACACCGCTGCGCATCGCGGCGTACCTGGTCGCCACCGTCATTGCCTCCCTCAACGCCTGGCTGCTCGTGCAGACCGCGCGCGAGATGCTGGCCTGATGTACCGGCGCATCCTCGTCCCGCTCGAGCACACGGCGTACGATCGCGTCATCCTCGATCACGTCCGCGAGCTCGCCACGCTCTGCCGGTCCTCGCTGCTGCTCATCCACGTTGCCGACGGCTTCGCCGCGCGACACCAGCACGCGCTCAAGTTGCGCGAGTCGGAGGAGATGCGCATCGATCGCGAGTACCTCGAGGAGTGGTGCGCGCGCCTGCGCAGCGAGGGCTTCGAGACCGATTCGATCCTCGCCGGTGGCGACCCGGCGAGCGAGATCGCGGCCGCCGCCGAGCGGGAGTCGTGCGACCTGATCGCCATGGCGGTGCACGGACACCGCGGCCTGCAGGACGTGCTGTACGGCACCACCGCCAACGACGTGCGGCATCGCACCATGGTGCCGGTGCTCATGGTGCGCGGCCCGGCCACCGGGCGCACGCGCCGCGAGACCAAGTGACCGCCCCCTCCCCGCGGGCCCTCACCGAACCGGTCGAGGACTATCTCAAGGCCATCTACGAGCTCGAGCGTCGCAACGGCGCGGCATCGACGAGCGAAGTCGCGCTGGCACTCGCGGTGGCGCCGGCGTCGGTCACCGGCATGGTGCGCCGACTCGCGGCGCAGGGGTACCTCGATCACGTGCCCTATCGCGGCGTGCAGCTCACTGCGGCAGGACGCGCGGCCGCACTCCGTACGATCCGCCGGCACCGCATTCTCGAGACGTATCTCACACAGGTGCTTGGCTACCCCTGGGACCGTGTGCACGACGAGGCCGAGCGCCTCGAGCACGCCGCGTCGGACGAACTCATCGAGTGTCTCGCGGCCGCGCTCGGACATCCGACGTCTGATCCGCACGGGGCGCCCATTCCCACCGTCGATGGTCTGGTGGACGAGCGCGTGCATCGCACGCTGGCCGACCTCGCCGTGGGGCACACGGCGCGCATGGTGCGCGTCGCGAGCGACAAGGATCCTGACCTGCTCCGCTATCTCGCGGACATTGCCCTGCGTCCGGGCGCCGAAGTGACGCTCGTGGCACGTGCGCCGTACGACGGCCCGCTCACCCTGCGCATCGGCGAGGCCCAGCCCATCGTCGGGCCAAACCTCGCCGCGCAGGTCCTCGTCGAACCGGTGCTGACACCGGCCCCGGCATCCGCAGCGTCTGCCACGGAGCCGAAGCCGGCCGCGTCACGCGCGCGGCGTCGCTGATCGCCAGCAAGCGCCACCGCACGCGTGTCGCACGGTCACCGCATCACGTCGCGCTCTGCACGAGCTTGCGCGTCTCCGCCGAGAGTCCGGGCGACTTGAGCAGCTCCTTGAGGCGACGGGCATCGTTCCGGGCCGGCGCGTACTGTTTCGCGTCGGTGTGCAGCCAGATCGCATCGAGCAGCGCGCGCGCTTCGGTGTCTGCGTCGCCCTTCATCTGGGCATCCGCCGCCAGACGCTCGAGCACGATGGCCGCTTCCCGGTTGTACGACTGCGCGTACAGCACATGGGCGAGGCCGAATGTCGACGCGACCGGCAGGCGTCCCTCGTCACGGTCGAGTGCCACGGCCATGACGAACTGGCGACGCGCTTCGGTGAAGTCGCCCTGCTCCAACGCCTGCTTCGCGCGTGCGATCAGCGCGTCCGACGCGGGCGAACCCGGCGCGGGAGCGGCGGGCGCAGGCGCCGTCACGGCGGCGCGACCGGGCGGCACCGGCGTCGGCGAGGGGATATCGGTGGTGACACTCTGGACCGCCGCGACGGCGGCAAGCACGATCGTCAGCATGGGTCGATCTCCGGCTAGCGTGTATGTAAAGGGCAGGTCCGTCGTCGGCCTGCGTGCAATAGGAAACGGCAACCGCACGCAGAGGATTCAACACGGGGCCGAGTCGCGTGCGGCGGTGACGAGATGAACGCCGCGCGATTCCGGTTGGGGGCGCAGGGGTGGAACTACCCCGCGTGGGTCGGGCCCTTCTTCCCCGACGGCACGCGCGGCGCGGACTTCCTGCGCGTCTATGCGCGCGCATTCGATACGGTGGAAATCGACGCGACCTTCTATGCCATTCCACCGGCGAGCACCGTGCGTGGGTGGGCGTCGCGCGTCACGGCAGGCTTTCTCTTCACGAGCAAGCTGCCGCAGGAGATCACGCACGAACGGCGTTTCGTGGCCTGCGCCGACACGCTCGCCGCGTTTACCGACCGCATGCGCGAGCTGGGGCCACACCTCGGACCCATCCTCATCCAGTGCGGCCCGGACTTCCTCCCGGCGGAGCGGGATGCCCTCGCCGCCTTCCTGCCGCTCCTGCCGCGCGACCTGCGCTTCGCGATCGAGTTCCGGCATCGCCAGTGGATCTCGCGCGAGACGCTCGACCTGCTCTCGACGCATCGCGTCGCGCTCGCCCTCAGCGACGGCAAGTGGATCCCCCGCGCGTGGCTGTTGCGGCTCACCGAGACACCCACGGCCGACTTCACCTACCTGCGGCTCATGGGTCCCGACCGCACGCTCACCGACTACTCACGCATCCAGGTCGATCGCACGGTCGAGCTCGATGCCTGGGCCGCCGTGCTCCCGGCACTCGCCGAGCGTGTCACCGTGTTCGGTCTCGTGAACAACCACTTCGCGGGGCACGCACCGGCCTCCCTGCGCATGCTGCAGCAACGGCTGGGGCTCCCGACCGTCGACCCACGCACCATCGGCGACCAACCCTCGCTGTTCGGCTGAGCCCGCGCGCCTGCGGTATCTTGCAGCATGCACGCCGCCGCCTACCCCGATGCCGCCCGCCGCCTCGCGCAGGGGGCCTCGATGCACCCGCACGACCTGCTGGGGGCGCACCCCTACACCGAGCAGCGCGTTGCCGGTGTCATGGTCCGCGCACACCTCCCGCGTGCCACCGACATCGCCGTGGTCCTCGGCGAGGGCGACGACGCGCAGCGTCACCCCATGACGCTCGACACGCACGGCATCGCCAGCGTGTTCCTTCCCGATCGCACGGTGCCGCTGCGCTATCGCCTCGAGGTCACGGACGCCGATGGCCAGGTCGTGCTGCGCGACGATCCGTATCGCTTCCTGCCGACCGTCGGCGAGATGGATCTGCACCTCATCAACGAAGGGCGCCACCTGCGCCTCTGGGAGCGCCTCGGTGCGCACCCGCGGGTCATCGATGGCGTGGCGGGGACGGCGTTCGCGGTGTGGGCCCCGAATGCGGTGCGGGTGTCCGTGGTGGGCGATTTCAACGGCTGGGATGCGCGCGTGCATCCCATGCGCATGCTCGGTACGAGCGGTGTCTTCGAGCTGTTCATTCCGGCCGTCGAGGCCGGTGCGTACTACAAGTACGACATCCTCACCCGCACGGGTGCACAACGCCTCAAGACCGATCCGCTGGCCTTCGCCCTCGAGCCGTCGCCCGGCTTCGCGTCCATCGTGCAGGGGCCGTCGCGCTATGCGTGGCAGGACGGCGCGTGGCTCGCGCGTCGCGCCGAGTCGGATGCGCGACGGGAGCCGATGCTGGTGTACGAGGTGCATTTGTCTTCGTGGCGTCGCAGCGCCGAGGGCGCGCCGCTCACGTACCGCGAGATCGCGCCCATGCTCGCCGCGCATGTGCGCCGGCTCGGCTTCACGCACGTCGAGCTGCTGCCGGTGCAGGAGCACCCCTTCGGGGGCTCGTGGGGCTACCAGGTGGGTGGCTACTTCGCCCCGACGTCGCGCTTCGGCACCCCCGACGACTTCCGCTTCTTCGTCGACACGCTGCACCAGGCCGGCATCGGCGTGCTGCTCGACTGGGTGCCGGCGCACTTCCCGCGCGACGACTGGGCGCTGCGTCGCTTCGACGGCACCGCCTGCTACGAGCACGAAGATCCCCGCCTCGGCGATCACCCCGAGTGGGGCACGCACATCTTCAACTACGCGCGGCACGAGGTGCGCAACTTCCTGCTCGCCAACGCGCTCTACTGGATCGAGCAATTCCACTTGGACGGCCTGCGTGTCGACGCGGTGGCCTCCATGCTCTACCTCGACTACGGTCGCGAGGCAGGGCAGTGGCTGCGCAACAAGTACGGCGGGCGCGAGAATCTCGAGGCGGTGACGTTCCTGCGGCAGCTCAATCACGCCGTGCAATCGCTGCACCCGGGCGTGATCACGGTGGCCGAGGAGAGCACGGCGTGGCCCAAGGTGACGCACCCCATCGCCGAAGGGGGACTGGGCTTCACGTTCAAGTGGAACATGGGGTGGATGCACGACACCCTTGACTACTTCCGGGTCGATCCGTTCTTCCGGAAGGGGGCGCACGACAAGCTCACCTTCGCCATCTGGTACGAGTGGAGTGAGGCGTTCGTCAATCCGCTCTCGCACGACGAGGTCGTGCACCTCAAGAAGTCGCTGCTCGAGAAGATGCCGGGCGACGAGTGGCAGCGGTTCGCCAACCTGCGCGCCCTCATCGGCTACTCCGTCACGCGCCCCGGCAAGAGCCTCTTCTTCATGGGCACCGAACTCGCGCCGTACGGCGAGTGGAACCACGATGTGAGCCTGCCGTGGCACCTGCTGGAGGATCCGCGGCGCGTCGGGCTCATGGAGTATGTGCGGGCGCTTGGCGCGCTCTATCAGGCGCACCCGTGCTTCTGGCGCGCCGATCATGAGCCCGGTGGCTATCGGTGGATTGACGTCGCCGATCGCGAGCAGAGCGTGATCTCGTACCTGCGCCTGCCGGGCGGCCCGAAGGTGGTCGACGTGCCCGAGGCGCCCGTCGCCGCGAAGGTGCCCAGGAAGTCCAACAAGGCGCGCCGCGCGAGCGCGACCGCCGTGACCGCCGCGACCCCAGCACCACCGCCGGACGCCCATGCGGTCGTCGTGCTCAACCTCACACCGGTGCCACGCGCGGCGTACCGGCTCGGTGTGCCGCAGGCGGGGCGCTATCAGGTCGCGCTCAACTCCGACGAGGCGCGCTTCGGCGGCAGCGACTACGCCACCGCGTTCACCGTCGATGCGGACGGTGCACCCTGGCACGGCTTCCCGCAGTCCATCGAGATCGCATTGCCCCCGTTGTCAATGCTCGTGCTGCTCCCCGTGGCGAGCGGCGATCTCGCGCCGCGTGACGTCGTGTCGCACGCCGCCGTGTCGGCTGCCATCGCGGAGCCGCCCGCCACGCCCGACGCTGCCACTCCGGTCGCCAAGTCGCCGCGCGCGCGGCGCACGCGCAAGAAGTCGTGACCCGTCGCGCACGGCTCGTCGGATTCGGCCTGGTCACGCTCGTCGCCATCGCGACGTGCATTCGGCTGGGCATCTGGCAACTCCATCGGCTGGACGAGCGTCGCGCGCGCAACGCCGACGTCCAGGCGCGCGGCG
The DNA here is from genome assembly GCA_020161135.1 of Gemmatimonadota bacterium. Classification (GTDB taxonomy): domain Bacteria; phylum Gemmatimonadota; class Gemmatimonadetes; order Gemmatimonadales; family Gemmatimonadaceae; genus Gemmatimonas. The sequence continues at coordinate 1,012,919 of JAIUOB010000001.1, forward strand.
CCCTGCCGCCGCTCTCGCTGGCCGCGCTGCACGGCCGCGACAGCGCGGACGTGCATTGGATGCGCGTACAGGTGCGCGGGCGTGCCCACTACGAGCGGGAGGCGGTCCAGGCGGCACGCACGCAGGCCGGCGCGCCTGGGGTGTACCTGCTCACGCCCGTCACCCCGCTCGCCGCCGACAGTGCCGGGTGGGGCGATACCGCCGTGCTCGTGCTGCGCGGCTACCTGCCGTCGGCCGACGGGCGGACGTGGAATGTCGACGCGGCGCGCGAGGCGCCGGCCCCCAACGACACGATCGCGTTCGAGGCCCTCGTCACCTCGTTTCCGCCGGCCCGCGCCGGCGCGGCGCGCCTTCCCTCGGCGCCACGGGCCGTGCGAGTGCTCGACCGCGACACCCTCGAAGCCATCGTCGGCCGCCCGCTGGCACCCGTGGTGCTGCTCGCCCTCGGCGATACGGTGCTCCGCGATGTGACCAAGCCGGCGCGGGTGCCGCCACCGCCGGCCTCGGACGGGCCACACCTGTCCTACGCGCTGCAGTGGTTCGGCTTTGCGACGGTCTTTGCCATCGGGTTCGTGGCCTTCGCGCGCGGCCAACAGCGGCGTCGCGACGGCGCCTGAGAGGCCGCGTCGGGCGGCTCGCGCCAGATGCGTTGTGCGCCTGCCACACCACCGGCTGTGTTGCGCCGTCGCATCATGTGCGGCGGAATCGCGTCGCCGTCCCACTTCGAGACGCGACGTAAGTCGTTGTCATTCAACAATCAGCACCTGCAGGCGAACTGTACCATAACGGCGCGGAGGTTGCACCTCCCACCGGCATGACCACCGCCCAGACGCTCATCCGCTCGGTCGCCCAGCGCTTCGCCGGCACCGTGATCCGGCTCCTCGTGGGAGCGCTCTCGCTTGGCACCACGACGCTGTGGGCCCAGGAGATGCCGCCAATGGCGCCGCCGGCGTTCCACGTGACGCCGTCGTTGGTCCCCGCCGTGCCTCCGGCCGTTCCCGCCCCCACGCTCGCGCCGGCGGCGGAGCGCCTGCTTCCCGTGGCAGCGCCGGCGCCGGTCTACTCGGTCGCCACGCGCGGATTCTTCCGGCGGAGGGGCCCACGTGGCGCACGGATGGGCGGTGGGGGCAGCGGCGGGCTCGGGGCCGACCTCACCCCGACGTTCGCGCCGGTGGAGGCACCCGCGCGCGGCCTGCTCGCGCCCACGGCGCGCGTCCTGCGCGGGGTGCTGTCGCTCGTGCGCCTGCCAGCGCACGAGCCCAGCCCCTACGGTCGCCCGATGCTGGTGTACTCGAAGCCCGCGGCGCGCACGTCCGTCGGGCGGTAGACGTTCCGCAGGTCCACCAGCGCACGACGCTTCATGGCCGCGCCCAGGCGCTCGAAGTCGAGCGCACGGAACTCGTTCCACTCGGTGATGAGCACCAGCACGTCGCAGCCTTCGGCCGTCTCGTAGGCGTCGCGGCACCAGGTCACACCCGGCAGCATCGACTCCGCCTCGTGCATCGCCGCCGGATCGTGCGCACGGACCGCCGCACCGGCATCCTGCAGCGCAGGCACGATCGCGAGACTCGGCGCATCGCGCATGTCGTCGGTGTTGGGCTTGAAGGACACGCCCAGCACGCCCACCGTCTTGCCGCGCATGTTGCCGCCGCACAGCTGCATCACGCGTGATGCCATGACTCCCTTGCGACGGTCATTGACCTGCACGACCGCTTCCACGATGCGTGCGGGCGCGCCGTACTCCTGCGCCGTGCGCACGAGCGCGAGCGTGTCCTTCGGGAAGCACGACCCGCCGTACCCCGGCCCCGCGTGCAGGAACTTGCGGCCGATGCGGCCGTCGAGTCCCATCCCCTTCGCCACGTCCTGCACGTTCGCGCCGACCTTCTCACACAGGTCGGCCATTTCGTTGATGAACGTGATCTTCGTGGCCAGGAACGCGTTCGCCGCGTACTTGGTCAGCTCGGCCGTCTCGAGCGTCGTCAGGATGACCGGCGTCTCCGCGAGGTACAGCGGGCGGTAGAGCGCCTTCATGATCTCCTGCGCGCGCTCCGACTCGGCGCCGATGACGACGCGGTCGGGGCGCATGAAATCGTTGATCGCCGAGCCTTCGCGCAGGAACTCCGGGTTCGACGCGACGTCGAAGTCCGCGGTCGGGTTCACCTCGCGGATGATCTGCGCCACGCGACGTCCCGTGCCCACCGGCACCGTGCTCTTCGTGACGACAACGGTGTAGCCGGTGAGCGCGCGCGCGATCTGCGCGGCGGCTTCGTCCACGAAGCGCAGGTCGGCGTGGCCGTCACCGCGCCGCGACGGCGTGCCGACGGCGATGAACACCGCATCGGCGCCGGCGACGGCGGCCGCGAGGTCGGTCGTGAACGTCAGGCGCCCGCTCTGCACGCCCTTCGCCACGAGCACGTCGAGCCCCGGCTCGTAGATCGGGATCTCGCCCGCCCGCAGCCGCTCGATCTTGCGCGCGTCGACGTCCACGCACGTCACGTCCGGCCCGAACTCCGCGAAGCAGGCACCCGACACCAGGCCCACATAGCCCGTGCCGATCATCGTGATCTTCATCGACCGTCAGTCTCCAAAGCCATAGTAGTCGCGATACCACGCGACGAATCGCCCGACGCCCACTTCCACCGGCGTGCGTGGCGCGAAGCCCACGTCCTCCACCAGCGCCTCGACGTCGGCGTACGTCGCCGGCACGTCGCCCGGCTGCATGGGCAGCATGCGCTTCTCCGCGGTCCGGCCGAGCGCCTGCTCCAGCGTCGCGATGAGGTGCATCAGCTCGACCGGGTTGTGGTTGCCGATGTTGTACAGCCGGTAGGGCGCGCGGCTCGTGGCCGGGTCGGGCGTCGCGCTCGACCAGGTCTCATTCGGCGTCGCCGTGTGGTCACTCGTGCGGATCACCCCTTCGACGATGTCGTCGATGTAGGTGAAGTCGCGCTGCATGCGGCCGTGGTTGAACACGTCGATCGGCCGCCCTTCGAGGATCGCCTTGGTGAACAGGAACAGCGCCATGTCCGGGCGGCCCCACGGGCCGTACACCGTGAAGAAGCGGAGCCCCGTGGTCGGCAGGCCGTACAGGTGGCTGTACGTGTGCGCCATCAGCTCGTTCGCCTTCTTCGTCGCCGCGTAGAGCGACAGCGGATGGTCGACGTTCTGGTGCACCGAGAACGGCATCGCCGTGTTGGCCCCGTACACGCTCGACGACGAGGCGTACGTGAGGTGCGCGACCTCGGCGTGCCGGCACCCTTCGAGGATGTTGATGAAGCCGACGAGGTTGCTGTCGATGTACGCGTGCGGGTTGGTGAGCGAGTACCGCACGCCCGCCTGCGCCGCGAGATGGATGACGCGATCGAACCGCTCGGCCGCGAACAGCGCCGCCATCGCCGCGCGATCGACCAGGTCGATGCGCACGTGACGATAGCCCGGCTGGCTGGCGAGTCGCGCGAGGCGCGCCTCCTTCAGCGTCGGGTCGTAGTAGTCGTTGACGATGTCCAGCCCGACGACTTCATCGCCCCGCGCGAGCAGGCGCGCGCTCGTGTGGTAGCCGATGAAGCCGGCAGCGCCGGTGACCAGGATCTTCGCCATGCTTGGAGTCTCGTTCGGGAGTGCGGTCAGGATGGACGATCCACCCGTCCCGGGGGCCACGACGACGCATCCACCCCCGACGGGTCCGGCGCGAGGCCGCTCCCGCCCGGCGCGTCCGTCCCCGCCGAGCCTGACCGCTGCAACAGCACCACCGCCACCATGATCGCCACACCGCCACCCACCGTGCCAGCGCCCAGCGGTTGGCCCAGCAGGCCCACCCCGAGCAGCGTCGTCCAGAACGGCTCGACCGTACTGGTGATGGCGGTACGCACCGGGCCCAACACCCGCAGCCCCGCAAGAAACCCCAGGAAGGCGCCGGCCGACAGCAGCCCCTGCAGGACACTCGCGCCCAGCGCGACCGGGTCCGGGCCCGTGCGCAGCGCGCCGTCCGCGATCGCCCAGGTCAGGAAGAGCGCCGCTCCGCCACAGGAGATCGCGAGCGCCACGTCGAGCCCTTCACGCGCAGCCTGCAGCCGTCCCAGCACGGGGATGTAGAAGGCGTAGACCAGCGCCGCGGCGAGGATCACCGCGACGCCCACGGCCGGGAGCGCGGCCGCATCGGGCGCGCCCACCATGGCGGCGATGCCACTCAGCGACAGGAGCAGGGCCACGGCCTTGCGTCCATCCATCGACTCGGTGCCGCGCAGCATCGCCATGAGCGCGACCCACGCCGGGTACGTGTAGAACAGGAACGAGGCCGTGGCCGCGGGAAGCCAGCGCAGCGCGAGCAGCGCGAGCGTGGCCACGGTGGCCTGCCCGCCCCCCGCCACGAGCAGCATTTGCGGCGCATACCACGGCGCCGGCGCCGCGGCCGCACTGCGGCCATGCGCCGGCGGTCGACCGAGCCCTGCCCGGCGACGCCACGCCGCCACCGCGAGCAGCAGCAGGGCGGTCGTGAGGTAGCGAACCGCCTGCACCCCCGACAGTGCGAAGCCGCGCTCGGTGGCGATGATCGTGAGCGGGGAGATCGAGCCGAAGCAACAGGCGCTCACCGCCACCGCCAGCGTGCCGCGCAGCACACGGGCAGCGGCGTTGCCTGTCGGCGCGCTCAGAGCAGCGTCCCGCGCAGCAGCATGTACGCGACGCTGAAGTAGACGCTGATGGCCGACACGTCCACCAGCGTCGCGACGAACGGGGCCGACGCGCTCGCCGGGTCGAAGCCCAGGCGCCGCAACACGAACGGCAGCATCGAACCGGTCAGCGAGCCGATCGTCACGATCACGATGAGCGTGATGCCCACCGTGAGGGCCAGCGGGGTGAAGTGCGCGCCGTAGTCGTACAGCCCCATCAGGTGCCACGCCATGATGCGGAGCGTGGCGATCGTCCCCAGCATGATGCCGAGCAGCAATCCCGCCGGCAGTTCACGCACCACCACCCGCCACCAGTCGGAGAGCGTCACCTCACCCAGCGCCATGGCGCGAATGATGAGCGAGGTGGCCTGGGATCCGGAGTTCCCGCCCGAGCTCATGATGAGCGGAATGAACTGGGCCAACAGGATCACGCGCGCGAGTTCGCCTTCGTAGCGCGCCATCACGCTGGCGGTGAGCATCTCGCTCACCGCCAGCACGGCGAGCCAGCCGCCGCGCTTGCGCACGTTCTGCCAGAGGCTCACCTGCATGTAGGGCTCCTCGAGCGCCTCCATGCCGCCGAACTTCTGCGCGTCCTCGGTCTGCTCCTCCTGAATGACGTCGATGACGTCGTCGACCGTCACCACACCCAGCAGGCGCCGGTCGCCGTCCACGACCGGCAGTGCGACGAGGTCGTAGTTGGACGTGACCTGCGACACCTCTTCCTGCGGCGTGTCCGGCGTGACGCTCACGACCTCGGTCCACGCATGCTCCGAAAGCCGCGACCCCTCGGGCGCCGCCAGCAGCTCGCGCAGCGAGAGCACCCCACGGAGGCGTCCCGCGCCGTCGACGGTGTAGATGGTGTACATCGCCTCGCGACGTCCGGCGCGCGCCATGGCACGCACCGCCCGCAGCGACTCCTCCACGGTGAGCCCCTCGTCCACCGACACGAACTCGGTGGTCATGAGGCCACCGGCGGTGTACGGGTCGTACTGCAGCAGCCGCTCGGTCTCCGCCTTGTCGGCGGGCTCGAGCTCGGCCAGGATCTCGTCGGCGACGTCCTCGTCGAGCTCCTCGAGCGCATCGGCGCGCTCGTCCGGCGTCATCTCGGCGACGATCTCGGCCGCTTCCGACGCCGTCAGCTCCTCGAGCACCTGCGTGCGCAGCTCTTCGTCGAGGTACTCCAGCACCTCGGCCGCGCGCTCCTTGGGCAACGCCGCCAGGAAGGCGCGCAGATGCTCCTCCGGCAGCGCCTCCGCCACGTCGGCGAGGTCGGCCGGATGCATTTCTTCCGTCTGCGGCCCGATGCTCGCCGGATGCTCCTCGAGCAGTTCGAGAAGGTCCGGCACGATCAGCGCCGCAAGCGGCCGGTCTTCCTTGGCGCGTGGCGTCATCGGCAAGAGGGCTGCGGGCTGGCGGCAAGTTAGTGCGGCGCCCCGCGCGCAAGAACCCTCGCCGCGTGCGGTTAGAGGAGGGGCAGCGGACCGCGCTCCACCCGCATGGTCCGCACGGCCACGCCGGCCGCGTCGAGCGCGTGCCGCAGGGCGGCCTCGAAGACCGCGTCGATCTCGCCCTCGCACTCCAGGATCGCCCCCGCCATCGACACCTCCGCCGACTGTACGCCCGGGACGGCGGCCAGGGCCGTGCGGACCGCGCGGACGGCGTGGACCGCCACCAGCCCGTCGATCTGCACGTGGATGCGGTGCCGTGGCATCTTTCGCGACATCCTGCAATGTCCCTCGTGGGGCACGGCGGCTCAACCGCCGCCCGGACCGACGTCTCCGCACTCCCTTCGCCTGCATGCCTCGCGTCGCATTCCTCGGTCTTGGCGCCATCGGTACCCCGATGGCCCGCCACCTCGCCGCGGCGGACACCGACCTCGTCGTCTGGAACCGCACGACGGCCCGGGCGGCGGCCTTTGCCGCGGACACGGGGGCGCGGCACGCCGTCACGCCCGCCGACGCCGCGCGGGATCGCGACGTGATCGTGACATGTCTCCCCATCTCGAGGCACGTCGAGGCCCTGCTCGACGGGCCCGATGGGCTCTTGGCCACGCTTCCTGCGGGCGCCGTGCTCGTCGACTGCACCTCGGGCGATCCGGCCACCTCGCGTCGCATCGCCGCGCGGCTCGCCGAGCGGGGCATCGCGTTCCTCGATGCACCGGTCTCGGGAGGTGTGGCCGGTGCGGTGGCCGCTACGCTCACCGTCATGGTGGGCGGCGACCCCGATGTCCTCGCGCGGGTGCGCCCCGTGCTCGAGCGGTTCGGGTCACGCATCGTGCACTGCGGCGCCGTCGGGGCCGGTGATGCGCTCAAGGCGGTCAACAACGCGCTGCTCGCCATGCACATCTGGGGCACGGCCGAGGGGCTCGTGGCGCTCGAGAAGGCCGGCGTGCGCGCCGATGTCGCCCTCGACGTCATCAACACCTCGAGCGGCCGCTCCAACGCCAGCATGAACCTCTTCCCCGAGCGTGTGCTGACGCGCGCCTTTCCGCGCACCTTCCGCCTCGCACTGCTGGACAAGGATGTCGGCATCGCGGCCGATCTCGCACGCGAGCAGCAGGTGCCGTCGCCGCTGCTGCAGCTCACCGCCGAACTCTTCCGCCTCGCGCACGGCGAGCTGGGTGAGGAAGCCGACCATGTCGAGGCGGTGCAAGTCGTCGAGCGGCAGGGTGGTGCCACGGTGGGCGGAGGGCAGGCGTCATGAGCACGCTGACGACCGGGATGTCCGCACCCGCCGTCGCCGATGTCGACGTGATTCGCGCCCACTTCCCGGCGCTCACGCGCCGCGAAGGAGCACACCCCGTCGCGTACTTCGACGGCCCGGGGGGCACGCAGGTGCCGCGCGTCGTGGCCGAGGCGATGACCGACTACCTCCTGCATCACAACGCGAACACGCACTGGGCCTATCCCACGAGCGCCGAGACCGACGCACTGCTCGCCGCGGCGCGCGAGGCCCTCGCCGACTTCCTCGGTGCGGACGCGGGCGAGATCGCATTCGGCGCCAACATGACGACGCTGCTCTTCCACGTCGCGCGTGCGATCGGGCGCGGGCTCGAACCCGGCGACGAGATCATCGTCACCGAACTCGATCATCATGCCAATGTCGCGCCGTGGCAGGCCCTCGCGCGGGAGCGCGGCGCCGTGCTGCGCTGGCTGCCGCTCGATGTGCACACCGGGCGTCACGAGGCGGGCGCCTTCGCGCGGCTGCTTTCGCCGCGCACGAAGGTGGTGGCGCTGGGCGCCGCCTCCAACATGCTGGGCACGGTGAGCGACGTGGCGGCCATGGTGCAGCAGGCGCGTGCGCACGGCGCCATCACCGTCGTCGACGCGGTGCACTACGCGCCCCATCACCTCACCGACGTGCGTGCCATCGGGTGCGACTTCCTGCTGTGCAGCGCCTACAAGTTCTACGGCCCGCACGTGGGCGTCGTGTACGGACGCGCAGAGGCCACGGCGGCGCTCGACCTGCCACGCCTCGAGCCCGCGCCCGACTGGGTGCCGGAGTGCCTCGAGACCGGCACGCAGAATCACGAGGGCATCGTCGGGGCCGCGGCGGCCGTGGACTTCCTCGCCGGGCTCGCCGGACCTGCCGACACCGGTCCGCGACGCGAACGGCTCGCCCGCACCTTCGCTGCGCTCCATGCCCGCGGTGAATCGTTGCTCGCGCGCCTCTGGACCGGCCTCGGGGCCATCGAGGGGGTGACCTGCTACGGCCCGCCGCCGGGCACTGCGCGGACACCCACCGTCTCATTCCGCGTCGAGGGCCATGCGTCGGAGCAGGTGGCGCGCTTCCTCGCCCCGCGTGGCGTGTACGTGTCGCACGGTGACTTCTACGCCACCACCATCGCGCGCCGGCTGGGCGTGGTCGAGGAGGGGCTCGTACGCGCCGGGTGCAGTTGCTACACCACGCACGATGAGGTCGACCGCCTCGTCGTCGGCGTGCAGGCCCTCGTGCAGGGAGCGCACTGAGTGTCGCAAGAATCCATGTCATTTGTGCCGCAGTCGTCACGCACGCGCCGCCGCACCCGGCTGTTCACCCGGGCGGCGCTCGCGGTGGTCGCGTCCCTCGCGGTCGCGAGCCTTGCTGGCTGTCGCGGCGGCGACAGCGCACCGGGTGAAGCGCTGCCGACGGCCGAGTTCCTCTTCGCTGCGGGTGACTCCACATACTGGGTGCGCAGCGGCGGGGAAGGCATGCGCGTCCGCAGCGCACCCATCCTGCTCACCCAGGTGGATGGCGGCCTGTACGAGATCTTCCTGTCCGACGACGGCGCCGAGTATCCCGACGCCTCGTTCGCGACCGTGCGGCTCTGGGCGCGCAGCCTGCAGCGTCGCGACAGCGTGCGACTCTTCGGCGACACCAGCGTGATGGCGGCGCTCACCCGCTGGCAGCGGTCGCACCCGCGTGAGGCCGAGATCGATCCGAACGACGAGTTCGTCACCGACGACCCGGCCACCATCGTGCAGGACGAGCTCGAGATCCTCGACGTGCATGGCCCGTATCTCACGTTCGAGCACCTGCTCAACATGGACATCGACGGCGGGCCGCCGCATCGGCATGAGGGACGCCGCTTCGTCGTCGACGTGCGCACGGGCCGGGTGCAGTCGCTCGTCGACCTCATCGGCCAGCCCGAAGCGACCCGGGTGTCCACCGCGGCGCGCGCGTCGCTCGCGCATCTCACCGACTCCATCCGCACCGCCGCGTCGGCTGGCGACGAACGCGCGGCGGCGGCGGTCGAGACACTCGACAGTTTCCGCTTCGATTCCACGAGCTTCGGTCTCACCGACGTGGCCCGCGTGCCGGCGATCGCGTTCATGATTCCCGGACGCGGTGTCGACGGCGAGGCGCTGGCGTTGCACCTGCCGGCCATCACCGTGGCCGAACCGTCCTGGTGGCCGCCGGTACGCGCCACGTTGCCGGTCTGGGCGGCCGACTCGACTCGCGTGCGCTGGGATCGCCCCGCCTACGATGTGGTCGCACGCACCTCGGCCGAAGGCGACGCGCTCGCGCTGCTGCTCGTGGCGAAGGCGGCAACGCCCACACCGCGCGAGTGGCCGGTGGCCACCGTCGAGGCGCCCGCCTACCAGCTCATCTCCCTCGAGTCGCCGCCGCTCGACAGCGCCGCGCGATCGGCGCTCGCACGCGCCTTCGATCTCTCCACCGCGCTCGACGGGCTCGTGCAGCGCGCCAGCCGCCGCACGCCGCCGCCGGCCCCCGTGCGCACGCACCTGCGCACGGCGCGCTTCGACCGCACCACGCGCGCCCACCCGGCGCGCGCCTCACGTCACCGGATCCCATGACCGATCGCGCCTCCCGCCCCGTCTCCGCCTCGCAGCACGAGACGAGTGAGCTCATCATGCCGCAGGATGCCAACATCCTCGGGCACGCCTTCGGTGGCGCCATCATGGCGATGGTCGACAAGGCCGCCGCGGTCGCGGCCTTCCGGCACGCACGCTCGGCCTGTGTCACCGCGTCCATCGATCGCGTCGACTTCCGCGAGCCCATTCACGTGGCCGACCTCGTCACCTGCAAGGCGTCGGTGAACTTCGTCGGCAATACCTCCATGGAAGTGGGCGTGCGCGTCGAGGCCGAGGACCTCATCACCGGCATGCGACGCCACACCAACACCTGCTACCTCACCTTCGTCGCCATCGACCGCAACGGACGCCCGGTTCCCGTTGCGCAGGTGCTCCCGGAAACGGAGGAACAGCAGCGGCGCTACGCGGCCGCCCAGGCGCGTCGCCGCCGTCGCCTCGAGGAGCGCGAGGCCGAAGCACGAGATGGACAATCGCGCGACCCGTGAACAGCCTCGTGCGCGAGGTGCGGACAGTGTGACAGCACCATCCCGCGGTGTGATGCGCGACTAAAGTGTCGCACCCTGAGGGACGACATCGGAAGCCAGACGGCCGTGGCACATCTGCCCGGATCCGTCATCGACTTCCGGATCCTTCCTCATGCTGCAACGCTCGATTTCGGCGATGCTCGCCTGCGCGCTGCTCGGCGCCTGTGCCTCGATGGGCACGCGGGACGCCCTCGTCTCCGATCGCCCCGACTTCACCGAGAGCACGGTCACCATCGCACCGCGCCATGTGCAGGTCGAGAGCGGCAGCACGCTGTCGCACGACGGCCCGACCGTCACGACGACCTTCGGTGAAGTGCTCGCCCGCGCCGGCCTCACCTCGCGGCTCGAGCTGCGCCTCGCCGGCAACTCCTTCGCCCGCGAGCGTACGGCCGGCGTCGTCACCAGCGGCCTCGAGGACGGCAACATCGGCATCAAGTACGCCATCCTCGGCGAAGCCGACGGCCCGTCGTGGCGCCCGTCGTTCAGCATCATTGCCGGCTCGAGCCTGCCGAGTGGGTCGACGGTGTTCCGCTCGCGACGCGCGCAGCCCGAAGTCAAGCTGCTCGGTGCGTGGTCGCTCAGCGACCGCCTCGGCTTCTCCAGCAACCTCAACGTGGCGCGTCCGTACGACGGCGCGCGCTCCTTCACGGAGTATGCGGCCAGCGCGTCCTTCGGCTATGCGGTCTCGGAGCGCGTCGGTGCCTACGCCGAGGGCTTCGGATTCGCGCCGCAGGATGGCTCGGGGTTGGTCAGCCGCTACGTGAATGGTGGAGTGACGTTCCTCTTCAGCCCCGACGTGCAGCTCGACATGCGCGCTGGCACCGGCCGCGCGGTGACGTCGCGCGACTGGTTCGCCGGCGTGGGGCTCGTCGTCCGGCGCTGAACCCGACGCACCGCATTCTCGGCCGCGCGACACGGGGAACAGCCGTTCTCCGTGTCACGCGGCCGTGTACGTTTCGGCATGACTGAACGACCCGCCGACACATTCGCGGCGCTCCGCATTCCGAATTTCCGACGCTACGTCCTTGCGCTGTTCACGCTCACCCTGGGCATCCAGGTGCAGGGCACCGTCGTCGGCTGGCAGGTCTACGATCTCACGCGTGATCCGCTGGCCCTTGGCCTGGTCGGACTCGCCGAGGCGCTCCCCGCGATCAGCATGTCGCTGTTCGCGGGGCATGTGGCCGACCATCACGACCGGCGCCGCATTGCACTCCGGGCGATGTACGTGCTGGTCGGGTGCTCCATCGCACTCTGGTGGCTCGCCGCCCCGACACCCGCCGGGTTGGGCGCGCTGGCCAATCAGGCGCGCGTGCATGGCATCTACGCCGTGATCGTCGTGAGCGGGGTGGCCCGCGCGTTCCTCCAGCCCGCGCGACAGGCACTGAGCGCGGAGCTTGTGCCGCGCGCGCTCTACAGCAACGCCATCACCTGGCGCAGTGGCAGTTGGCAGATGGCGGCCGTGCTCGGCCCCGCATTGGGTGGCACGCTCTACGCGCTTGGTGGCACCATGCTCGCCTACACTGTCGACGCGCTGCTCATGGCTGTCGCGGTGGGCATGCTGATCAGTGTCCGACACCGCTCCCCGGTGCGAGAGGTCAGCGACGAGCCCGCACTCACCGCGCTCTTCGGCGGGCTGCGCTTCCTGCGGGGCGAACCGCTCCTGCTCAGCGCGCTCACGCTCGATCTCTTCTCGGTGCTCTTCGGTGGGGCCGTGGCGTTGCTCCCCGTGTTCGCCAACGAGATCCTGCAAGCCGGACCCGAGGGGCTGGGCCTGCTGCGCGCCGCCCCCGCGGTGGGTGCCGTCTGCTCGAGCATCGCGCTCACCCGGTGGCCGCCGTTCGGGCACACCGGTCGCAACCTGCTGCTCGCGGTGAGCGGCTTTGGCGCGTGCATGATCGGATTCGGGCTCAGCAGGAGCTTCGCGCTCAGTCTCGCCTTCCTCGCGGTCGGCGGCGCGTTCGACATGGTCAGCGTGGTCGTGCGCAGCCTCATGCTCCAGACTCGCACCCCGGAACAACTGCTCGGGCGCGTCTCGGCCGTGAATCAGATCTTCATCGGCAGCTCGAACGAGATCGGGGCGTTCGAGTCCGGGCTCACGGCACGCTGGTGGGGCGCGGTCGCGTCGGTGGTGGTGGGCGGCGTCGCGACGCTCGGGGTGGTGGCGACCGTCGCGTGGCGCGTGCCGGCGTTGCGCCGGCTGCGATCGCTCACGCCCTAACGCGACGAGTCGGCGACGTCGTCGTCCGCCACCATCGGGGTGTCCTGCGCCGCCGGTTCGGCGGGCTCTTCGGTGAGCGGCAGGACGATCTCGGTCCCGTCGCGCGCGATGCTGGTCGCGGAAAACACCTGTCGCGCATCCTGCTCGAGCTCGCGCACGTCCCGCGAATAACGGGCGCTGATGTGGGTCAGCACCAGGCGCCGCGCTCCGGCCTCCCGGGCCACCTGCGCCGCCTCACGCGCCGTGCTGTGGCCCGTGTCGCGCGCGCGCGCGGCCTCGTCTTCGGCGAAGGTCGCCTCATGCACCAGCAGGTCGGCATCGCGCGCCGCCGCGACGGTGTTGGCGCACGGCCGCGTGTCGCCGGTCACGACGATACGCCGACCGCGCCGCGCGCCGCCGACGAGCATCGCCGGCGTGATCACCCGCCCGTCGTCCAGCGTGATCGCCTTGCCCTTGTGGATCTTCCCCCAAAGCGGCCCCTCGGGAATTCCCATCTCGCGGGCCAGATTCGGGTTGAAGCGACCGAGCCGATCCTCCTCGACCAGCGCGTAGCCGAGTGACGCCGCACCCGCGTGGTCCACGGCAAAGGCCTCGATGCGGTAGTCGTCCCTCCGCACCGCAGCGCCGTGATCCAGCTCAGTGATGTGTACCTGAAACGTTGCGCGCTCGCCGCCCAAGGTGATGCATTGGCGCAACGTTCGCGCGCCGCCGAGTGGCGTCCAGATACGCAGCGGCTCCGTTCGTCCCTGCAGGGACAGCGTCCTGATCAGCCCCGTGACACCAAGAATGTGATCGGAGTGGGTATGTGTGACGAACAGATCCGCGAACGCGAACGACACCCCGTACCGCATCATCTGACGCTGGGTGCCCTCGCCACAGTCGAAGAGCAGCGTTTCCCCTTCGCGGACAATCGCGAGAGAACTGACACCGCGCTCAACAGTTGGGCGCGAGGCGGCGGTACCGAGAAAGCGGACGAGCAGCGGCATCGGGGCAATATAGACAGCCTCATCGAATCCCCCGTCCGGCGGAGGTCGGCCTCGTCCGGAGGGAGGAGCGAACCGGGCCGTGGCGTTCCGCGCGTCACCAAACCCGGTGCCGGGGGTGTGATGTCGGGTCACCGGATTCCGGCTCTGGGGAACGCGGCCCGGTGCTTGCAGAGGAATATGACTGTCAATGAGCGATGTGCTGGCAGCGTGACGGTGCCCGGCCGGGCACCGCACAACGGCGGTGAATCGCCTCACTCTCAACATGGTCCGGGGTGGCCGGGGGGCATATGTCCGGAAAGAGCCGACGCGGGTTTGCGTCAATGGATCCCGCGCGTCAGCGCGAGATCGCCAGCAGGGGCGGTCGTGCGGCCCACGAGAAGGGCACGGCACATGAGTGGTCGTCCGACGAGGCCCGCTCGGCGGGTCGCAAGGGCGGGGTGACCGTCAGCAAGGATCGCGCGCACATGGCTGCGATCGGTCGTGAAGGCGGAGAGTCGCGCAGCGCGGCCGCCCGTCTGGCCCGGCAGTCGCACACCGAGCGCGAGGTGCCGATGCACATCGCGCGCGATGGGGATCGCCGGGCGCCTGGTCTTGCCGACCGGCCGCGCGTCGATATTGTCCGCGGCGACGAGGCCAACGCGCCCTGACAGTCGCACTGGCACGGCCGACACCTTCGAGAGGTGTTGGCCGTGTCAGCGCGCGTCGGGAAACGCCGCGAGCTGCTGGTCGAGGACGCGCTCGTCGATATTGCGGCCACTCACGAGGGCCACCGCGGGGCCCGCACCGAGCTGCACGCGACCATGCCGTAACGCCGCCATCGTGACGGCGCCCGCTCCCTCGACCCGCAGGCCGAGGTGCCGGTGTGCCCACGCGATCGTCTCGCCGATCTCCGCCTCCGTGACGAGGACGAGGTCGTCGGCGCACACCTGACCGATGTGCAGCGCCTCGTCGTCGATCTGCCCGGCCAGGCCATCGGCGAGCGTCGGTGTCACGGTGACCGGCACGACGCGCCCCGCCGCCACGCTCCGCTGCATCGCAGCGGTCTCCACGCTCTGCACGCCGATGACCCGCACCTGCGGCGCCAGTGCGCGCAGCACGGCGCCCATGCCGCCCAGCAGGCCGCCACCGCCCGTGCAGATGAGCACCGTGCGCACGTCGGGCACCTGCGCCAGCACCTCGAGCGCGACCGTCCCCTGTCCGGCGAGCAGGTCCACACCGAGGCACGGATTGATGAACCGGATGCCCTCGCGCGCGGCGTGCGCCTTGGCCATCACCATCGCGACGTCGTAGTCGTCGGCCTCGTCGTTCACCGTCGCACCCAGTGCGCGGATGCCGTCCTTCTTCACCTGCGGCGCTGTGCGCGGCACATACAGCATGGCCGGCGCACCGAACGCCCGCGACGCATACGCAACACCGAGCCCGTGGTTGCCGGCACTCGACGCCACCACGCCGCGCGCGCGCTCCTCCGCCGACAGCCCCGCGAGCACGTTGTAGGCACCACGCACCTTGAACGAGCCCGTCGGATTCTCGCACTCGAGCTTGAGGTGCACCGGAACGCCGGCCTGAGCACTCAACACGTCGTCCGGCACCACGCGGCTTGGCGCGAGGACCGGCGCCAGGCGCTCGGCCGCGAGACGGACTTCTTCGAGGGTGGGAAGGATCTGCATGGGAGGGGCGAACGACGGGAGCGGAACGGCGGAAGAGGAACGACGGGAGCGTGACGGCGGGACGACGGACGGTACGGCTACCACGATCGCTTCCGCTTCAACCGTAGTCTCGTTGTTCCGCTTCCGCACCCCCCGCTTCCGTGGTTCCGCGCCCGTGGTTTGCCGTTCCGCTGGTTTGCCCCATTCAGCCTCCAAAGCGTCGACAATACGCCGCCACATCGAACTTGAGGCGCGCGCGGGCGGTCACCATCGGCCGGATGCCGCCCCAGACGGGCTTGTTGCCCCATGGGCGGTCCCACAGCCCGAGGCACCACATGATGCCGCCCACGCTGTTCGGGTCACGGCCATCCGTCGCGTACTTGTCGTTCAGGTGGAACATCCACGCGCGGGCCTGCTCGTAGCTCTCCGTCCAGAGCAGCAGCGTCTTCCCCCACAGCATGCGCGGATAGTTGTGGATCACGCCGGTCGTCACGAGCTCGCGCTGCGCGGCGTTCCACAGTGCATCGTGGGTCTCGGCCGCTTCGAGCGTCGCCAGGTCGTACAGCACCGGGCGCGTATCCTGCGCGTGGTCGCGCATCGTCGCCTGCAGCCAGGCGGGCAGGCTCGCAAGCTGGTCGAACGCGGGCGTGCGCACGCACCAGTTGAACGACAGCTCGCGCCACGTCGTCACCTGCTGCACGAATGCGTACTCGTCGTCGGCCGGCGCGCCGGCGGCGCGCGCGGCGCGTACCACCTCGGCGCCGGCAATCATGCCGTAGTGCAGGTACGGCGAGAGGTGCGACGTGCCATCGGGCGCACTGGCCTCCGCGCGATCGGCAGCATAGCGGTGCAGCCCCTGCGTGATGAAGCGTGCGCAGTGTGCGAGCGCCGCCGCGCGTCCACTTGGCTGCGAGACCGGCGGCACCGTGTGATCGATCGCGCAGCCCGCGATCGCGGCCCGAATATCGGCGGTGGTCATCGTGGCGATCGGCAACGGCGCGAGTCCGCCGCCCTCGGCGATCGTCGCACGCAGCGACTGCCGGAGCGCCTCGGTCACTGCCACGCGCGGCACTTCGTCGGTGACCGGTTCGATGGCGTGATCGAGGAGCGCAGCGAGCTTCGGACGAATCGTGCGTGCGGCGTACTCCGCGGTGCGAAAGCTCCCGCTGGGCACACTGCAACTGCTGTCGATCGCGAGCACGCGACAGCCGGCGCGTTCGGCAAAGCGTGCCGTGCGCTCGCGCACCCCGGCGGTGGGAAAGAGGTCGGTGAGGACGACATAGGCGCGCGCCGCGAGCCGGTCGACCACGCGACGATCGTCGTCACGCCCGGGCCGCAGCACGAACTGGTAGTGCACACCGAGCGTCTCGGCCCGCTGCGCCGTTTCGCGCGCGCCCTGAAGGATGAAGTCGTGGTGACGGTCCGAGGCGTGCGGGTACGTCGGATCGAGCCCCTGATGCACCACGAGGGGCCGCTGCAGGCGGTTCGCGGTGCGCACCGCCGCCCGAAAGGCCCAGTTTTCGTCGAGGCGATGCGTCGACTGCATCCAGTACAGCACGTACTCCCCCTCGGGGCGGTACGCCTTGCCGTTCAGGTCGACGGTGCGGGCAACCAGCTGGTCGCGGACAAAATCGGAATCGAGAGGGTGCGGCACGGCGCTCGGCGAGGTTCGAGGGGTTGGCGATCGAAAGGTCGCGTCGGGCACCCGGTTCCCGCCGCGGACGGTCGGCCTGCGCGCGATCTGCCTTGACACTGCCGGTCGTGCCACTACCTTTCCGAACTGTCCACCGAGCGGCCCCGCGCATTCGAGGCGGGGCTATTTTGTTCGGAGACAACAACTTGCGCGCCTTCGGGCGCACGGGTTCCCGGGGCTGTAGCTCAGCTGGGAGAGCGCTGCATTCGCATTGCAGAGGTCAGGGGTTCGAGCCCCCTCAGCTCCATACACGCAGCATCAGCAGCAATTTCTTGACGCAGGCGAGGCGGAGCCGTGACGGTTCCCCCACTGGCGTGACGCCGGAACAGGGGCGATCGTCCAGTGTACGAAGACGTAAGCCCGCCGCCGATCGGTAGGACGTAGAGTTCCAATGACGGCGCGCGTGGCAGTCTGTGAGCCCCACTCCTTCGGGAGGGGGGCTCTTTGCTTTTCTGCTACGGCACAACGGAAGCGGAACCACGGGAGCGGGCCGGCGGAAGCGCGGCGCCACGGGTACGACGGCACCGCGGAAGCGGCCCCCCCGTGGTACCCGCCCTCACCGTGGCGCCGCGCTTCCGCGCCTTCCGCTCCCGCGGTTCCGCTTCCGTGGCTTGCAGTTCACCCGCCGAGATCTCTCCGCATCGCCCGAAACAGCTCGGCCAGGAAGCGGCTCTCCTCCTCCTCGACCTGCCCCTGGAAGTCGCTCATGGCCGTGAAGCCGAGTGAGCCGAGCCAGCGCATCACGGTGCTCTCGCGGAGGGCCACATCGAGGTCGCGGTCGACGACGGTCACGCCGGCCTGTTCGCGGACGCCAAGGCGGAACACCAGACCGCCGCGCTCGAATGGACGGCGGAGCGGCGCGCGGAGCAGCGCCTCCCCGAGCAGTGGCAGGTGCCACTCGGGAACCGTGGTGAAACGCATCGCCCAGGCCTGCTCGGTGGGCGTGTCGATGAACCGGAAGGTGCCGGCCATGCGCGTCACGCCCACCATCCAGGGGCCGAACTTGGCCAACGCATCCACGCTGATCTGGAGAGAGTCCGGGAGCGGGCGCGCGGTGCCGGTGAGTGGCAGCAAGGTGCCGCGTCGTGTGCGGAACCGCATGGTGACCGAGCGTTGTGCGGCCGCCACGTCGAACCACTCCGTGCGCCCGTCGCGCAGGGTGATGCGCCACCGCGAGGGTTCGATGTACTTGCGCACGAAGCGGGTGAACGCCGGCATCTCGCGCGCGATCGGCGTCGCGTCGATGCGCATGCGGAGCAGCACCAGCGTCGAGCTGTCGGCGAGACGCGTAGTCGCGATGGAATCGAGGGTCGCGAGCCGACTCAGGGCGGCTGTCGTGCGCGGCAGGGCGGCGCGATAGTCGACGCGCAGGGTCCCGGCCGGGCGCTCGGCCGAGGCGAGCAGGGCGTGCAGCACGGCCGGTACGCGAGCCGGTGGCATGGTGCCCAGCGACTGCTCGACGTGCGTCTGCCAGAACCAGTCGCCGTCATCGAGGCGCCGGAGGCGCATGCGATGCCGCGCGTCGCCCACCGCGACCGGCGTCGGTGGCTGCGCGCTGGTCGTGAAGCGATAGCGGTTGCCCTCGAAGGCGCCGCGCAGGGCGAGCTCGTGTTCGACACCCGAGCCGGCGCCAGCCGAACCGGTGACTCCTGAACCGACGGGGCGCGTGGCCGTCCAGAGGCTCGTGTCCCGCGCCAGGCGGGAGGGGGTGAGCGCGTGACGGGCCAGCGCGAGGCGGGCCTCGGCGAAGTGCGCGTCGCGTACCACGTTCGTGAAGCGGCGTTCGAACGACTCGGCGGCGTCACCGGCCTGCGCCGCGGCCTGCGCGGGGTCGGTGCCGAAGGCGGCCAGCGCGTCGCGGCACCCCACGCCAAGCGGAAGCAGCGCGAATGGCAGGAGCCGCAGCACCGGCGCGGGGAGTGGGAGCGGGATTCGTCGCGGCACACACCAAATACACCGCAGCCCTGCATTCCGACCAGCCGACCAGCCGCCCGAGTCGATCGGTTAGATTGCCCGAGTCTCTCTTCAGCCCCGATTCTGTGACCGACCCCGCACACGCCGATTCGACACCTGCTGCTCGCCGCGACTTCATCCGCGAACTCGTCGCCGACGATGTCGCGACCGGTCGCTTTGGGCGTGCCCCTGCCACGCGTTTTCCGCCGGAGCCCAACGGCTTCCTGCACATGGGGCACGCGAAGTCGATCTGCCTGAACTTCGGCATCGCCAAGGAGTTCGGCGGCACCTGCAACCTGCGCTTCGACGACACCAACCCGGCCACCGAGGACATCCGCTACGTCGAGGCCATCCAGCGCGACGTGCAGTGGCTCGGCTTCCAGTGGGACGGGCTCTACTACGCGTCGGACTACTTCGAGCAGCTCTACGCCATCGCGGAGTCGCTGGTCGAGCGCGGCAAGGCGTACGTCGACGACCAGAACGAGGAGCAGATCCGCACCAACCGCGGCACGGTGACCACGCCCGGCACGCCGAGCCCGTGGCGCGACCGGTCGCCGGCGGAGAATCTCGACCTGCTGCGGCGCATGAAGGCCGGCGAGTTCCCCGACGGCGCCAAGGTACTGCGGGCGAAGATCGACATGGCGCACCCCAACATGGTCATGCGCGATCCGCTGCTGCTGCGCATCCGTCATGCGCATCACTATCGGCGCGGCAACGATTGGTGCATCTACCCGCTGTACGACTTCGCGCACGGGCTGAGCGATGCCATCGAAGGGATCACGCGCTCGCTGTGCACGCTCGAGTTCAAGGATGCGCGCGACATCTACGACTGGCTCGTGCGTGAGGCCGGCTACGAGAAGCCGCCCACGCAGATCGAGTTCGCGCGTCTCGAGCTCGACTACACGGTGCTCTCCAAGCGCAAGCTGCTGCGTCTGGTGAACGAGGGGCATGTGACGGGGTGGGACGATCCCCGCATGCCCACCATTGCCGGGTTGCGGCGCCGCGGGGTGCGCCCCGAGGCCATTCGCGCCTTCGCCGAGGTGATCGGCGTGGCGCGCAAGGACGCGCGCGTCGAGATCGCGACGTTCGAGCATGCGGTGCGCGACGACCTCAACATGGAAGTGCCGCGCCGCCTGTGCGTGCTCAAGCCGCTCAAGGTGGTGCTCACGAACTACCCCGAGGGGCAGGTCGAGCAGCTCGAGGCGCAGGACTATCCGCACGATGTCCCCAAGACCGGCACGCGCACGATTCCGTTCTCGCGCGAGCTGTATGTCGATCGTGACGACTTCATGGAGGATCCGCCGAAGAAGTTCTATCGGCTGGCGCCGGGGCGCGAAGTACGCCTGCGCTTCGGCTATCTCATCACCTGCCAGGAGGTCGTGAAGAACGACGCCGGCGAGGTGGTCGAGCTGCGCTGCACGTACGATCCGGCCACGCGGAGCGGTAACGCGCCCGACGGCCGCAAGGTGCAGGGCACCATTCACTGGGTGAGCGCCGCGCACGCGCTGTCGTGCGAGGTGCGTCTCTACGACCGGCTCTTTGCGCAACCGGACCCGGACGATGTGCCCGAAGGGCAGGACTTCCTGGCCTCGCTCAACCCGCAGAGCCTCGTGGTCATCCCCGACGCCAAGGTCGAGCCCACCGTCGCACACGACCCGGTGGGGACGCGCTACCAGTTCGAGCGGACCGGCTACTTCTACAGCGAGCCGGAGGACAGCACCCCCGCGCGGCTGGTGTTCAACCGCATCGTCGGGTTGCGGGACAGTTGGGCGAAGGAAGTGAAGAAGGGGTAGCCACGCCCCGTGCACCGGGGGCCCCGGGGCTACCATCCGGGGCCGTCGTGCCTATATTTGTCGGTTCCCCGGGCCAGCCCGGGGTGCTGCCCCTTAGCTCAACTGGCAGAGCGTCTGACTCTGGATCAGAAGGTTCCTGGTTCGATCCCAGGAGGGGCAATTGCCAACTGGCAATCGCAGGCGCCGTAGCGGCTTTGGCCGTTACGGCGCCTTGTCGTTCCGGTAGCCCCCGCGCGGTGGCGTGACCGCCAGCCGGTCAGAAGCCTATCGGGCGGGGGCGGAGGGAGAGCGAGACGGTCTGCTCCGCGCGGCGGACGACGAGTTGCAGTGCGTTCGGGCCGGTGACCAGGGCATTCCATGCCGCATCGGTGAGCTCACCGGGGGAGACGCCGTTGATCTGCACGACGTGGTCGCCTGCGCGGACGCCCGCCTCCTGGGCCGCCGACGCCGGGAGCACGCTGCTCACGCGGCGCGTGCCGTCGCGCTGCCGGCTCGAGGTGAAGCCCGCGACGTGTACGGGCGGCGGCGGTGGAATGACGCGGTCGGCGCGCGCGAGGCGTGCCCGCTGCGTGCGCTGATCGAGCGACAGTTCGAGCTGGCCGAGCACCTGCAGGCCCAGGATGAACGCGTTCTGCGGCAACATCGGCGCAATCGGCATCAGCTCGACGATGGGCTGCTCGAGTGTGAGATCGCCGAACCGTGCGGACGTGGCGACGCGGGCCCGCTGCACCGCCACATCGCCGATGGTTGGCCCGCGTGCGCGCCCGACGGTGACCGGCGCTGTGGTGAACGGGAGCGCGCCCGCGAGTGTCGGAGAGCCGGAGAGTGACAGCGCCGACTGTGTGTCGATGATGGCCGAGAAGGTCTGGGTGTCGACCGTGAACGGCACCGCCCAGAAGACCGACTGCTTGCGCAGCGCCACGATGTCGCGCCCGTTGGCCACCGGCAGCGTATCGGTGCTGAGGCGCAACGTGCGGCCGGGGAAGTCGATGGTCAGCGTGACGGGCGCGAAGGCATCGAGGCCAAGCAGTCCATCGATGTCTGCGAGGCCCAGGTTGTCCACGGCGGACAGGCCAAGGTTCGTCCAGCGCAGCGGACCCGCCCGCACCGAGTCGGCGATGGTGGCGCTGGCGGCCATCACGCGCTGGTGCGCGTCGCGATTGAGATAGGACACCGGCGAGCCCGTCTCCACGAGCAGCCGCAGCGGACCGACGCCGTTCACCCACGCCAGCACGACCGGTCGCGTGTCCTGCTCGAGGGGCATCGACGCCACGCCATGCGGCACCGCGAGCTGCATGGGTGGCCGCGCAGCCGTGGGCTGTCGCTGCGCGTGTTGCTGCGCTTGTTGCTGCGGTTGCGCGTGGGGTGCCGCGGTCGCGCTGGTTGCGACGCTTACCGCCGCCGCGCAAAGGCGCACGGCTGCGCGGGGTAGGAACGGGTGGTGCAGCATGGGTCGGCAGGGGCGCGGGCGGAACGGCGGTCGGTCTCGTGTGACACTTCGACAACGAGACGCGACCGCGGGGTTGCCCGCCGCTGCCGACCCGGCCGGCTACCGATGCTGGTGTGAGGCCGAATGCTGGTGCGCGCCACGCATGCTGCCGTCGGCGATGCCGAGGTGATGCGCGGTGTGGTGGTCGCCCAGCGTGAGCAGGCCGATGAACCCCAGCGCGCGGATGCGCGTGGCCATGGCGTCGTTGCCGGGCGCGGTGGCACGCACGGTCACGCGGGCGCCGGTGGGCGTCTCCACCGCCTGCCAGTTAAAGCCGTCGGCGGGCGTGATGGTCGCGCCATGTGACAGCGCCATGCGCCGGATGGCGTCGCGCACGCGGCCCGTGCCCTGCACGTCGAAGCGGGCGCCGCCGTCGACCTTGGTGGTCACGACCGTCGCGCGCAGCGTGACGTCGTCCATGTCACGCAGGTGCGCGCGCAGCGCCTCGAGATCGACCTTCGACCAGTCGGTGTTGGGATTGCTGTCCAGGATGCGTACGATTTCGCCGATGGTGGCGAACGCCTCCTGACCTGCGCGTGTCGGGCGCGCGGCAGGCGCTGTCGCGGCGGGCGGCGCCTCGTGCGACATCCCGGGCTCGTGCTGCATGCCGGGCTGGTGCACCATCCCGGGCGTGTGCGTCATGGCCGCTGTCGATGCGGTGGACGGCGCCGCGGCGGGCGACGGTGCCGCAGCCGGCTCCGGCGGGCCGTGCATGGCCGCCATGCCGCGCTTCACCAAGTCGGTCACCTCGGCCGCATGCGCCTGCAGCAGCCGTACGGTGGCCGTGTCCTGCGACGTCTCGATGACCAGCGCACCCTTGGCGGTGAGCTCGACGCGGCGCGCGATGCGCGTGCCGTTCTGCAGCACGCCATGCAGCGCCGCGGTGGACATGGGCAGGTTCGGGTCGCGCCCGGCTGCGACGAACTCCCCCGTGGCCGCGACATGCTTCTGGATCATCGCGATCATCTCGGCGTCATCCGACTCGGTGAGCGTGCGGATCCCGTCGGGGAGGTTGGTGACCGTGCGTCGCAGCTTGTCGTGGTTGGTCATGAGCTGATGCACGACCTGCATGACGGCCCGGGTGGTGGAATCGCCGCCCATCATGCCGCCGCGGCCCATGCCACCCATGCCGCCGCCCATCATGCCGCCCATGCCGCCCTGGGCGGAGAGGGGCGCCGCTGCCAGTTGTGCGGCGACCGCGATCACGACAATCCACAGCGCGGGGTGCGCTACACGCCGCGCGGCGGCGCGCGCCTCTTCCTGCGTAGCTCCGGCGCGAAGCCGGGCACTCGTCAGCTCGTAACGCATCTCGCACTCCCGAGGTAGGTTGCACGACGTGTGTCGATGACCACGCCGGCCCGACGAACCACATCATCAAGATACCGGCACACGTCTCCACCCGAAGGAACTTTCGTCACCTTGCCCGCGCCGCGCCCGACCGGTCCTGCCACGACACGAGACCGTCGTCTCGACGCCCTGCCACTCTTCGCCTCGCTGCGTCCGGCGACGCAGGCACGCCTGCGCGCGGTCGCGACGGTCCGCACCCTCGCGGCCGGTGCGACGCTGTTTCGTGCAGGTGAACCGGCCACCGGGATCTTCATCGTGCTCGAGGGCCAGGTGCGCGTCGTGCGCGCGCGTGACGGCCGCCAGAGCGTGGTGCACACCGAGGGGCCCGGCGGCACGCTGGCCGAGGTGCCGGTGTTCGATGGCGGCGTCTTTCCGACGACGGCGGCCGCGGTCAGCGATGTCGTGTGCCTGCACCTGCATCGCGATGCGCTGGTGTCCATCATGCGCGACGATCCCGAGGTCGCGCTGCTCTTCCTGCGTCGGCTGTCGACGCGCGTGCGGCATCTCGTCGACCGCCTCGACCGCGTGTCCACGCAACCGGTGGTGGGGCGCCTCGCGGCGCTGCTGCTGGCCCGCGTCGAAGAGACTGGCTCGCCCACCGTGTCGCTTGGCATGACGCAGGCCGCCGCGGCGGAGGAGCTCGGGACCGTGCGTGAGGTCATCGTGCGCAGCCTCGCCACGCTGCGGCACGATGGCGTGATCGCAACGGCGGGGCGTGGCCGTGTGGTGGTGCGCGACCTCGAGGCGTTGCGCGCGCGGGCCGCGGGGTAGGGGGCTGCGGGCGACTCGACGTTGGCACCGGTTGCCACGGCGACCTCCCGGCGACCTCCCGGCGGCCCGCGACGCACCGCACATTGCAGGGTGAGCTGTTCGAAGCACGTCGTTCCGCCCCTCCCCGTTCAGTCGATGACCAATGTGCTGACCGCCGGCACCGCCGCAGCGTCCGCGCGCGCCGCGCAGCCGGCTACCCCCAATCTCTCGGGCTTCATCTGGTCGGTGGCCGACCTGCTGCGGGGCGACTTCAAGCAGTCCGAGTACGGCCGGATCATCCTGCCCTTCACGGTGTTGCGTCGCCTCGACTGCGTGCTGGCGCCCACGAAGGCGACTGTCCTGGCGGAGTTCACCAGGCGCACCAAGACCGGGCTCAATCCCGAGCCCTATCTGCGCAAGGCGGCCGGACAGTCGTTCTACAACACCTCGGCGCTCGACCTGCGCACGCTGCTGGGCGACCAGGATCACATCGCCGAGAATCTGCGCAGTTACGTGCAGGGGTTTGCGCCCGAAGTGCGCGACATCTTCGAGCGCTTCGACTTCCATACGCAGATTGAACGGCTGGACAAGGCGAACCTGCTGTACCTGGTGACGGAGAAGTTCGCGACCATCGACCTGCACCCCGATGTCGTCTCGAACACGCACATGGGCGCGGCGTTCGAGGAGCTCATCCGGCGCTTCGCGGAACTGTCGAACGAGACCGCCGGCGAGCACTTCACGCCGCGTGAGGTCATCCGTCTCATGGTGAACCTGCTGTTCATCGAGGACGACGAGGTGCTCACCAAGCCGGGCATCGTGCGCACCATTTACGACCCGACGGCGGGTACGGGTGGCATGCTGAGCGTGGCCGGCGAGCACCTGGCCGAGATCAACCCGCAGGCGCAACTGGCGATGTTCGGGCAGGAGCTCAACGACGAGTCGTACGCCATCTGCAAGGCGGACATGCTCATCAAGGGACAGGATGTCGCGAACATCTATCCCGGCAACACGCTGTCCAACGACGGCCTGCCGGCGATGAAGTTCGACTACATGCTGTCCAACCCGCCGTTCGGGGTGGAGTGGAAGAAGATCGAGAAGGAGGTGCGGCGCGAGCACGAGCAGAAGGGGTTCGACGGGCGCTTCGGCCCCGGCCTGCCGCGGGTGAGCGATGGCTCGCTGCTGTTCCTCATGCACCTGCTCAGCAAGATGCGACCGGCCGCGCAGGGGGGCTGCCGCTTCGCCATCGTGCTCAACGGCAGTCCGCTGTTCACGGGCGGCGCGGGGAGCGGCGAAAGCGAGATCCGGCGCTACGTGCTGGAGAACGACCTGCTGGAAGCCATCATCGCGCTCCCGACCGACCTGTTTTACAACACGGGCATCGCCACCTACGTGTGGGTGGTGAGCAATCACAAGCCGGCGACGCGCAAAGGCCAGGTGCAGCTCATCGACGGGAGCGGCATGTGGCAGAAGATGCGGAAGAGCCTGGGGAGCAAGCGGCGTGAGCTGAGCGACTCCCACATTGCCGAGATCACGCGGCTGTTCGGGGCCTTTGAGGAAGCCACGCAGGACGGCAAGCCCCTCTCGCGCATCTTTCGCAACGAGGCCTTCGGATACCGCACGATCACCGTCGAGCGCCCCGAGCGCGATGCCGAGGGGAACGTGGTGCTGGGCACGAAGGGCAAGGGGAAGGGGAAGCCGGTGCCAGACAGCGCGCTCCGCGACACGGAGAACGTGCCGCTGTCGGAGAGCGTGGAGGCGTATTTCGCGCGCGAGGTGCAGCCGCATGCCCCCGACGCGTGGATCGACCACGAGAAGACGAAGGTGGGGTACGAGATCCCCTTCAACCGGCACTTCTACGTGTTTACACCGCCTCGGCCGCTGGCGGAGATCGATGCGGAGCTCAAGGTGGTGACCGACCGCATCGTGCAGATGATCGCGGGGCTGAGCCAGTGAGCGCGGGGCTGGTGCCGCCGGCCCCGGGTGAGGTGCTGCTCTACCAGAGCGAGGATGGGCGATCGCGCCTCGAGATAAGGTTCGATGGCGAGACGCTGTGGCTGACGCAGGCGCAGATGGCGGAGCTGTTCCAGACCAGCGTCCCCAATGTCAACGCGCATATGCGGCTGCTGCTCCGGGCGGGAGAAGTCGACCCCGAGGCAACTGTTAAGCCGTACTTAATAGTTCGAAGTGAAGGCGGGAGAACGACTTCCCGCACCGTCCTCCACTACGCGCTGCCGGCTATCCTCGCGGTGGGCATGCGGGTGCGCAGCGCGCGTGGCACGCAGTTCAGGCAGTGGGCCATTGCCCGGCTGGACGAGTATCTGCGCAAGGGCTTCGTCATGGACGATGAGCGCCTGCGCAATCCGCCGGGTGCCGGCGTGCCGGACTACTTCGACGAGCTCCTGGAGCGCATCCGGGACATTCGCGCCAGCGAGCGGCGCATGTACCTGCGGGTACGCGACATCCTCGCCCTGGCGGCCGACTACGCCCCCAGCGCCGAGGAGACAAAGCGGGTGTTCCAGGTGGTGCAGAACAAGCTGCACTTCGCGGTCACGGGGCTCACGGCCCCGGAGATCATTGCCCGCCGCGTGAACGCCGAGGCGCCCAACATGGGGCTCACCTCGTGGAAGGGGGCCCAGGTACGTCGACCTGATGTGACGGTGGCGAAGAACTACCTGCTCGAGCCCGAGATCACCGAACTCAACCGCATCGTGGTCATGTTCCTCGACTTCGCCGAGGATCAGGCGTCGCGCCGCCGGCAGATCTTCCTGCGTGACTGGGAGCAGCGGCTGGACGATTTCCTACGGTTCAACGAGCGCGCGGTGCTCGCCGACGGCGGGAGCGTGTCACGCGCCGACGCCGAGTCGCGTGCGCTGGCGGCCTGGGA
The DNA here is from genome assembly GCA_020161135.1 of Gemmatimonadota bacterium. GTDB lineage: Bacteria > Gemmatimonadota > Gemmatimonadetes > Gemmatimonadales > Gemmatimonadaceae > Gemmatimonas. Next base: position 1,040,181 of record JAIUOB010000001.1, read on the forward strand.
CGCGTTCAGCGCGCAGCGTCGTGCCGAGGTGGAGGCGGCGGCGGAGCGGGCGGCGCTGGCGGAGCTGGAAGCGGTGGCGAAGGCGTTGCCGGCGCGCGGCGCGACCCGCAAGCGCGGTGCGCGCGGGGAGGGGGCGTGAGCTTTCCGCGATATCTGGACTACAAGGACAGCTGGGTGGAGTGGCTGGGGGAGGTGCCGGCGCATTGGGAGTGTCCGCCGATGTACATGCGCTACGAGATCGCGTTGGGCAAGATGCTCGACGAGAAGAAAAACCCAGGTACCTCACCGTTGCCATACCTCCGAAACGTCGACGTCCAATGGGATCGCATCAATATCGACGATCTACCGACAATTGACATTTCGCCGCGTGAGCAAGATCGGTTCACGCTGCGGCCCGGTGACCTGTTGGTGTGCGAGGGTGGCGAAGTCGGTCGCGCATCGATCTGGTGTGGTGAACTCGCTACCTGTGCATATCAGAAGGCGCTTCATCGGCTTCGACCAATCACACGGAACGAGACCCCGCATTTCCTGCGATATGTCCTTCGCTTCGCGGCGACTCTTGGTGTATTCGATGCAGGTGGAAATCCGAACACGATTTCGCATCTGACGGCAGAAGCCTTTCGGCAGTACCGGTTTCCACGGCCGCCTCTCAACGAGCAGCGTGCCATCGCGGCCTTCCTCGACCGCGAGACCGCCAAGATCGACGCGCTGGTGGCCGAGCAGGAGCGGCTCATTGCGCTGCTGCAGGAGAAGCGGCAGGCGGTGATCACGCATGCGGTCACCAAAGGCCTCGACCCGGATGTGCCGATGAAGGATTCGGGGGTGGAGTGGGTCGGGGAGGTGCCGGCGCATTGGACGGTCACTCGCTTGGGCAATCTCTTTCGCGAGGTTGTCGATTCGGGTGATGAAGCGCTTCCAATCCTGAGTGTGTCGATCCACAGCGGCGTCTCCGACGATGAGATCGACCCCGACGAGCTCGATCGAAAGGTCACACGGAGCGACGATCGGTCGAAGTACAAGCGCGTCGCGCCGGACGACCTGGTCTACAACATGATGCGTGCGTGGCAGGGCGGCTTCGGAACGGTCTCCGTGGAGGGGATGGTGAGTCCGGCCTACGTGGTCGCCCGTCCGCGGGGGGAGATCTCGACTCGGTTTGTGGAGCTACTTTTGCGGACGCCACAGGCCATCGAGCAGATGCGGCGACATTCTCGTGGCGTCACGGACTTTCGGCTGCGGCTGTACTGGGATGAGTTCAAGAACATCCAGATCGCAATGCCGCCCGTGGACGAGGCTGTGAAGCTTTGCGCGCGAGCAGACGAGATCGCTCGCGACTTCGAGTCGCTCTCTGGGGCCTGTCGCGAAGCGATCAAGCTGCTGCTCGCTCGCCGCGCCGCCCTCATCACCGCCGCCGTCACCGGCCAGATCGACGTGCGAGCGATTGCCTCCGCGCACTGAACGAGACGTCGAGGCTTGACCGCCGCAGGCACGCCTTGCGCGGCTTTCCTACGTAACCTCGGTGGTCAGACGAGGCGCTCGAACCGCCGTCGATCCGAGATCCCAAATACGAACGGACGCGTCGCCTGCGCGACATGGCGCCGCATCTGCGGGAGGCTGTCGAGCACCAGCTGCATGGATTGCTCGAGCGACCGGTCGGCCTTGCCAGTGAACACAAACGCACCAACACGCGCGTCTCGCAGCGCCGCCAGCTCCTGCGGCCGCTTGGTGATGCGCCGATCCTGCGTGACCAGTATCCAGTCCTCCTGCCTACGCAGGAACTCGAAAATCTCCAGGTCCGTGGCGCCGCGCGGCAGGAACCGTGTCACATGGTGCGCGGTGACGGTGCCAAGCGCGCTCAGGGCGTCCGCGACCTTGGCCGGCATGTTCTCGTCGAGCAGGAGAATCACGCCGCAGCCAGTTCGGCCTCGAAGGCGATCGCTGATTCCGCCTGGCGCATGTCGATTTCGTACGCGACGGCGGCATCCCGGATACTCGATGCCCGCGCCATGCGCGCGATGCTGCTGGTGCGGATCGCGGTTCCCGCCACGATTGGCGCGCCGAACCCGATGGACGGATCGAGTACGACCGGGACGGTTCGCCCCTTTGGCCACCAGCGCCGTGCGAGAGCGGTCGTGGCGTCGAACTCGATCTCACTGAGGAACTGATCGAATACAGGACCCGCCACCACCTGATCAATCTCGGCGGCGGTCCACTTGACGACGTTCGGTGCGGCGAGTTCCTCGCTGACGGCCGAGAAGACGTACTGCCCGTCGGTGAAGACCCGACGCGATGCGAACGGATGCCGTGTGTCGAAGCGCTCCGACGCGAGCTGTGCCGCGCGCCGCACGTGCTGCAGCGTGACGCCCTGCTCGATGAGCGCCCGCACCACGCGGAGCTCCATCAGCTCGAGAAACGACAGCGCCTGCGCCCGCCCGACGGCCGGAAGCTCGGTGCGCACGACGGCGGCCTGACGGCGACGCCGACGCTCGGTCCCGGTGGCCTCACGCAGCCAGTACGTGTACCCCCCAACCCAGCGCCGCAGCCGATCCGGGGAAATTCCCAGGAGCTGCGCCGCCTCGACACGGGCGTAGATGCCCGTGCCGAGTGGAATGGAGGGTGCGTTGGCGAGCTGAGGCACGACGGGATGGCCTGCTAGTGGAGGACTGAGGCAAGGTATGCCGTGTGCCGTCAGCATGCATAGCCCAGCAGAGCTTGAAGCTTGACACCATCGTTCGGTCGAGCAAGTTCACTGTTCATGAACTGTGAACACTCTGTGGGTTCCATGCGGACGCAAGTCGCATGAGCCACCTCAAGCCGCGCGATGTCGCCGTCGCGCTTCAGCTCGTGCTCGAGCCAGATGCCACGTACCGGCTCCTGGCCGATCTCGTCGGCGTGTCGCAGGGAGAGGCGCACAACGCGGTCAAGCGCCTGACCCACGCCCGGCTGGTGGACCCCGACACGCGTTCGGTCAATCGACAGGGACTGCTGGATTTCCTCTCCCACGGAGTGCCATATGCTTTCGCCGCGGACGCGGGCCCTGACACGCGCGGCGTGCCGACGGCGCATTCGGCACCGCCGCTCGCTGACGACTTTGCGAATGCGCCGGCCTATGTCTGGCCCGCTCTCAACGGTACGGTTCGCGGACAGGCCGTGCCGCCGCTCTATCCCGCAGCGCCCGCGACTGCGCGCGAGAACCCGCCCCTATACGAGGCGCTGGCCCTCGTCGACGCGTTGCGTGTCGGCCGCGCGCGCGAGCGGAGCATGGCGCTCGCGCACCTGCGCACGCGCCTGCACCTGCGAGAGTCATGACGCGCCGCGCATTCCGGGGATCGTCGCGCAGGTGCATCAGCAGTTCCTCGACCTGCATGAAGGCCTTGCTCACTCTCCTCTGACCGCCAATGACCCTCCACCGCGAAATCCGCTTCGAAGAGGAGATCTGCGCGCATCTTGCGGCCCACGGCTGGCTGTACGCCGCGGGTGACACGGCCGGATACGACCGGGGGCGCGCGCTGTATCCGGACGACGTGCTCGCGTGGGTGCAGGCATCCCAGCCCGACGCGTGGGAGACGCTCCAGCACCAACACGGCACCTCCGCTCGCGAGACGCTGCTCGACCGGCTGCGGAGCCAACTCGACGCACGCGGCACGCTGGAGGTGCTGCGCGCGGGTGTGGACCTGCTGGGGCTCAAGGCGCGCCTCGCCATGGCGCAGTTCCGGCCGGCTTTCGGGCTGAATGCCGACATCCTGGCGCGCTATGCAGCCAACCGCCTGCGGGTGGTGCGCCAGGTGCGCTACTCGAAGCACAACGAGAACGAGATCGACCTGGTGCTGTTCCTCAACGGCATCGCGGTGGCCACGGCGGAGCTCAAGACCGACTTCACGCAGCGTGTCGAGGACGCGGTCGATCAGTATCGCTATGACCGTCACCCGTACCCCAAAGGGCGGGGGCCGGAGCCGCTGCTGGCCTTCCCGCAGGGGGCGCTGGTGCACTTCGCGGTGAGCAACAGCGAGGTCTGCATGACCACGCGGCTCGCAGGCGCAGAAACCGTGTTCCTGCCGTTCAACCAGGGCGATGGCGGCGGCAAGGGGAATCCCGTCAATTCTGCCGGACACCGCACCGCCTACCTGTGGGAAGAGGTGTGGGCGCGCGACAGTTGGCTCGAGATCCTTGGCCGCTATCTCGTGCCCGAGCGGGATGCGAAGAAACAGATGACCCGCGTGCTGTTCCCGCGCTATCACCAGCTCGATGTGACGCGCAAGCTGCAGGCGGCGGTGCTGGCCGACGGACCCGGGACGAAGTACCTCGTGCAGCACAGCGCGGGGTCGGGCAAGACCAACAGCATCGCGTGGACGGCGCACTTCCTCGCGGACCTGCACGACGCGGAGCACCGCAAGGTGTTCCACACAGTGCTCGTGGTGTCCGACCGGAACGTGATCGACGGGCAGTTGCAGGACGCGATCTTCAGCTTCGAGCGCAAGACCGGCGTGGTGGCCACCGTGAAGGGCGACGGCAAGGCCAAGAGCGCTGAGCTGGCGGAGGCGCTCAAGGGGGACAAGAAGATCGTGGTGTGCACGATCCAGACCTTCCCCTTTGCCCTCGAGGCCGTGCGGGCGCTGGCCGCCACCGAGGGGAAGCGCTTCGCGGTGCTGGCCGACGAAGCGCACTCGTCGCAGACCGGTGAGGCCGCCGCGAAGCTCAAGGAGCTGCTCAGCGCCGACGAACTCGCGGCGCTGCGCGACGGTGGCGAGGTGAGCACCGAGGACATCCTCGCGGCGCAGATGAGCGCCCGCGCCGACGAGCGCAACATCACGTTCGTGGCGTTCACCGCGACGCCCAAGAACAAGACGCTGGAGCTGTTCGGGACGCGGCCCAACCCGGCACGCAAGCCGGCGCCGGACAATGTGCCCGTGCCGTTTCATGTGTACTCCATGCGACAGGCCATCGAGGAGGGGTTCATTCTCGATGTGCTGCAGAACTACACGAGCTACATGGCGGCGTTCAACCTGGCGCACGCGGGCGGCGGGGCCGCGATGGACGAGCGCGAAGTGGAGCGCAGTGCGGCGATGCGCGGCATCATGGGGTGGGTACGCCTGCATCCCTACAACATCGCGCAGAAGGTGCAGGTGATTGTAGAGCACTATCGCACCACGGTGGCGCCGCTGCTGAACGGCACGGCCAAGGCGATGGTCGTGGTGGGGAGCCGCAAGGAGGCGGTGCGGTGGCAGCGTGCGTTGCAGGCGTACATCCGCGAGAAGGGGTACGCGCTGCAGTCGCTGGTGGCGTTCTCCGGCGAGGTGATGGACGAAGAGTCGGGGCCTGACGCCTTCACGGAGACGAGTCCCACGCTCAACCCGGGGCTCAAGGGTCGCGACATCCGCGAGGCCTTCAAGGGGCCGGAGTTCCAGATCCTCCTGGCGGCCAACAAGTTCCAGACGGGATTCGACCAGCCGCTGCTGTGTGCGATGTACGTGGACAAGCGGCTGGATGGGATCCAGGCGGTCCAGACGCTGTCGCGCCTCAACCGCGCATACCCGGGCAAGGACACCACGTACGTCGTGGACTTCGTCAACGAGCCCGAGGACGTGCTGGCCGCGTTTCGCGTCTACTACGAGACTGCCACACTCGAGACCACCACGGACCCGCACCTCGTGTACGACCTGCGCGCGAAGCTCGATGCGGCGGGGTACTACGATGACTTCGAGGTGGACCGGGTGGCTGCGGTCGAGCTCGACCCGTCCTCGAAGCAGAGCGACCTGCTGCGGGCCCTCGAGCCCGTGGTCGATCGCCTCACGAAGCAGTTCGGCGCGGCCCAGGCCGCGTGGCGCTCTGCGACGGCGGCCGGCGACGATGCTGCGGCAGACGCCGCGAAGCAGACCATGGAGGCACTGGAGCTCTTCAAACGCGATGTTGCAGCGTTCGTGCGCCTGTACACGTTCCTGTCCCAGGTGTTCGACTACCGCACGACTGATCTCGAGAAACGCGCAATCTTCTACAAGCACCTCGTCCGGCTGCTCGACTTCGGGCGTGAGCGGGAGGGCATCGACCTCTCGAAGCTCGAACTCACGCACTACGCGCTGCGCTACAAGGGCACCAGCGCGCCCACGCTGGCACGCGAAGCGCCGATGCCGCTGCCTCCCATTTCCGAGGCGGGATCCGGTGCAGTGCAGGCGCGGGAGAAGGCGCGCCTGGCGGAGATCATCGAGCGGGTGAACGACCTGTTCACGGGCGAACTCACCGAGACGGACCGGCTGACCTACGTCACGCGGGTCATCAAGGGCAAGCTGCTGGAGTCACCCGTGCTGCGTCAGCAGGCGCAGTCGAACAGCAAGGAGCAGTTTGCCGCCTCGCCGGATCTGCCCAAGGCGAATCAGGAGGCGATCATGGCGGCGCTGGACGCGCACACCGCCATGTCGACGCAGGCGCTCAACTCGCCGGCGATTCAGAAGGCGATGCTGGAGATCCTGCTCAAGTTCGGCGGGCTATATGAGGAGTTGCGGGGCGAGGCGGCGTAGCGGCCCTGCTAGGGCGACATCGTGGCGCCCTTCGCCCGCCACTGCGCCGCCTGCTGCGGCTTTCCCCACGCCTCGTACAGCGTCACCAAGCGCTTGCGCGCGTCCTGCACCAGCGGCGAACCCTCGCCACGACTCGCGGTGAGCGCCTGCTCGCCGCGCAGCAGCAGCGGCTCGGCCTCGGCGAACCGTCGCGCTGCCGTGAGTCCCTCGCCCAGGATGCTCTCCGCCGATGCGATGAGGAAATGCCCGGTGGGGAGCTCACGGCGCCGGATGGCGAGGCTCTCGCGCAGCCAGGGCTCGGCCGCTCGCGCCGAGTCCATGCGGGCCAGCGAGCGACCCAGCACGTTCATCGCCGTGGCCACGACGGGGTGCGCGTCGTTGAGGGTGCGACCGCGCAGCGCGATCGCGCGGCGCGCCCACTTCGCCGCGTCGGGATAGCGCGCGGTGACCATGAGATGATCGGCGTAGTTGAGCATCGTCCACGCGTAGTCGGGGTGCTCCTCGCCCAGCAGCGTCGCTCGCATGCCGAGCACCGCGCGATAGGTGCTGTCGGCACGCGCCATGGCCCCGAGACGCTCCTGCACGGTGGCGAGCGGCGACATGAGGCTCGCGACCAGCGGGTGCGTGTCGCCGTAGGCGCGCCGCGCCGCCGCGATGCCCTCGAGATAGAGCGATTCGGCCTCGGCATGCCGCCCGAGTTCGCTCGTCACGAAGCCGAGGTTGCCGAGCAGGTTGGCCAGGGCGGAATCGCGCCGCGGCACCACGGCACGCTGGATGTCGACGGCGGCACGGAACGCCCGCTCGGCACCGGCGAGGTCGCCGAGTTGCGCCAGCAGGCGGCCCCGCGCGTCGGCGAGGTCGCTGCGCGCCTCCTCGTCGGGGAAGCCTTCGCGCTCGTAGATGGCGGCGGCACGCTGCAGCGCCGTGTCGGCTGCGCCGTACTTCCCCTCGAACTCCATCGCCATGCTGAGACGCGTGAGCGACGACGCCGTCGTGCGCGTGCCGCGCGCGTCCGCACCGTCGAGCAGCGCGACGGCCTTGCGGAACTGCGCCTCCGCCAGCGGGAACTCACCCAGCGCGAGGTACGTGTCGCCGATGACCTGCCGAATCTCGGCGGCGATGGCGGGCCGGTCGTCGAGCGCATTCGCGCGCACGGCGGCGGAGTCGAGCACTTCGCGCACCTTCACGTCACGTCCGAACGATTCAGGGCTCGCCGCGCCGAGCATGACGCGCAGGAACTGCGCGACCTCGGTGGCGCGCGTGCGCTCGCGCTCGGCGGTGCGCCCCTGCACGACGACACCCACCAGCCCCGCGACCGTCGCGAGCAGCGCAACCGCAATCGCCGCGCTCTCGGCACGGCGACGGCGAATGAGCTTGCCGAAGCGATAGGTCCAGCCGTCCGGCCGCGCCGCGACCGGCTTGCCGTCCAGGAAACGTCCGATGTCGGCGCTCAGGTCGGCCATGGAGGCGTAGCGGCGCTCGGGCTCGTCGTGCAGCGCGGCCAGCACGATCGCGTCGAGGTCGCCGGCGATGCGCTTGCGTGCGCGCGCGTGCGACGACTCGCCCAGCAGGGCGGCGCGCTGGGCCGGCATGGCCGCGCTGGGGCGTGGGGCGGTGGTCGTGCGCAACGTGCGCTCGAGCGACAGCGGTGACAGCCCACGGCGCTCGAACGGCAACGCCCCGGTGAGCAGCTCGAACAGCACCACACCGGCGGCGTAGACATCGGAACGCGTACCCACTGCGTCGCCGATGAGCTGCTCGGGGGACGCGTAGTCGGGCGTGAACGCGCGCGCGCCGAAACGCGTGACCGTCGCGTCGGCGTCGTCCTGCGCCGGCATGAGCTTCGCAATGCCGAAGTCGAGCACCTTGACGGTGCCGTCGGTGCTGACGAGGATGTTCGCCGGCTTGAGGTCGAGGTGGATGACCAGCCCCTGATGCGCGTGCTGCATGGCCGCGCACACCTGCCGGAAGAGCGCGAGCCGTTCACGGATCGTGAGCGCGCGCGCGTCGCACCAGCGTGTGATGGGTTCACCCTCGATGAACTCCATCGCGAACCACGGCTGGCCGTCGGGCGTGACACCGCCGTCGAGGAGCGAGGCGATGTGCGGGTGGTGCAGGCTCGCGAGGATCTGCCGCTCCAGGCGGAAGCGCTCGATGGCCAGCTCCGACGTCGAGTGCTGCCCGAGCAGCTTGATGGCGACGCGCGTGCGGTACTGGTCGTCGGCGCGGGCGGCCTCGTACACGGTGCCCATGCCCCCCGCGCCGATACGCCGGGTGATCTCCCACGGGCCCAGTCGCGTGCCGACCCACGGGTCGGTGGCCTGCTCGACGAAGGCGATCGCCTCCGCGGCGATGGGACGATCGAGCGCGGCGCCAGTCTGGTCGTGCGCCGCGAGCAGGCCACGCAACTGCTCGGCCAGCGGCGCATCGGTTGCGGCGATGTCGGCCAGCGCCGCATCGCGCGCATCGGCCTCGAGCGCGATGAGCGTGTCGAAGTGCGATCGCAGGCGCGCGAAGCGTTCGTGCGTGAGCGTGTGGAAGGCCATCGGCTGCTCAGGCGGCGGAGAGCGCCTGCAGCAGGAACGCGCGGGCGAAGGTCCAGTCGCGCTTCACGGTGGCCGGCGACACCGAGAGCGCTTCGGCGGTGGCGTCGATATCGAGCCCGCCGAAGAAGCGCAGTTCGACGACCTGCGCCTGGCGCGGCGCGAGCGTGTCGAGTTTCTGCAGCGCGTCCTCGAGGGCCAGCAAGTCGAGCTGCTCGGCGCCGCCAGCGGAGGGTTCGTCGAGCGCGGCCTCGAGCGTGACGTGCACGCCACCGTCGCGCTTCTGCCGTCCGCGGTGCCGCGCGTGATCGACCAGCATGCGGCGGATGACGCGCGCGGCCAGCGCGTAGAACTGCGCGCGATTGGTGAACGCCGACCGATCCTGCCCGACGAGCCGCAGGAACGCCTCATCGGCGAGTTCGGTGGGACGGAGCGTGTGTCCGTCGGCTTCGCGACGCAGCGCGGCGCTGGCAATGCGGTGCAACGCCTCCTGCACGCGAGCCGCCGCCCGATTCGCCGCGGAGGCGTCTCCCTGTCGTGCCCATTCGAGCAGCGTCGTGATGTCGGCGTCGCGTTCGGGCATGCGGAGGGCAGTGGGTGGCTCCGGCAACGCTACGAGGCCGTGCAGACGAGGGCAAGCCGCACCCTCGTCCGGTCATCCGCCGCGGTGGATCGCCTCCGCGCGGGCGGTGAGCGCCTCGGGGGCGAGTTGCTCGAGCGGGAGGGCCAACAGGGCATCGACGCGGGCCGACAGGGCGTCCCACGTGGCCGCGAAGGCCGCGCGCGCCGCCTCCGGCGTTTCCGCGTCGGCGGGATCGGGGAGTCCCCAGTGCACTTGCGCCACGGCACCGGGAAAGAAGGGACAGGCGTCGCGCGCGTTGTCACACACCGTGATGACCAGGTCGAACCGCTCGCCCGCGACATCGTCGATGGACTGCGGCACCTTGCCGTTCCACGCGATACCGTGGGCCGCGAGTACCTCGATCGCGTACGGGTTCACACGCGCCGCGGGGCGAGAGCCCGCGCTCGCCGCCGTCACGTGGCCGGCACGACGCTCGGCGCCACGCGTCGCGATCAGCGCCTCGGCGATCTGACTGCGCGCCGAGTTGCCGGTGCACAGGATCAGGATGCGATAGGGCATGGGTCAGGCCGCCGCGAGTGGACGGCGCATGGCGACCGCCGAGGCAGGGCAGGCGCCGGCGAACTCCACGGTGCCAGCGACTTCTGCTGGCACCTCCGCGCGCTCGACGCGGGTGAAGCCGAAGCGCGGGAAGTAGTGCTCGGCGGTCAGCGTGAGCAGGTACAGGGCGTTCATTCCCCGTGCCTCGGCCTGCGCCACCGCGCGCTCGACGAGCGTGTGCCCAAGGCCATGACGCTGCCAGTCGCTGCGCACGGCCACCGAGCGGAGCAGCGCGTAGGTGCAGCACTCCTCCACTCCCGCCACGGCCACCAGGGCCTCGTCGTGGGTGGCCACGATGAACTGCGACGGATCGTGGGCGAACATCTCGGCGACGCCGGCGACCGGCAAGGCATGCGAAGTCAGCAACTGCTCGACGGCGTCGCGGTCGGCCGCCGTGGCGGCGCGGAACACGGGGGACGTGTGCATGAGAGCCTCGGTGCGCGTCAGGCGGTGGCGAGCGGCTTGGTGGCGACCGGCTTGGTGGCGCGGACGAACGCAGCCATCACGCGGCCATCGACCTCGTCCAAATGTGCGTCGACATCGACGCCGGCCTCGCTGAGGAACGTGCGGGCCTCGGCCGCGCGGTAGATGCGCGTGGGCTCGATGGAGGCCTCGGTGAAGCCTGCGGCGGTGAGCTTGGCGAGAAACTCCGTCTCCTCGAGTGCGCCGGAGACGCATCCCACCCACAGCTCCATCGACCGACGGATGGCGTCGGGAATTTCGCCTCGCACGACCACGTCGCTGACGGCAAAGCGACCGCCCGGCTTGAGCACGCGGAATGCCTCGGCCAGCACCTTCGACTTGTCGGCCGAGAGGTTGATGACGCAGTTGGAGATGATGACGTCGACCGAGGCATCCGGCAGCGGGATGTGCTCGATCTGCCCCTTGAGGAACTCGACGTTCGTGGCGCCCGCCTCGGCCGCATTGCGCCGTGCGAGGGCGAGCATGTCGTCGGTCATATCGAGGCCGTACGCCTTGCCCGTGGGGCCCACGCGGCGGGCGGAGAGCAGCACGTCGATGCCGCCGCCCGATCCGAGATCGAGGACGACCTCACCGGCACGCAGCTCGGCGAGTGCGGTCGGGTTGCCACAGCCGAGGGAGGCGAGGACGGCGGCCGGCGGGAGCTCGTCGGTCTCGCCGCGGACGTAGAGGTTGGAGGAGATCGGGTCGGCGTCGCGATCGGTGGCGGTCGCGCTGCAGCAGGAGGGGCCGCAGCAGCTCGCGGCCGCGGCGTCCGGCGTGTCTGCCGTCTGCAGGACGCGGCGGGCCAGGTCGCCGTAGCGGGCGCGGACGATCTCGGTGACGGGCGTGGTGTCGGTGGTGGTCATGGCTTCTCCCAGCAAGAAATGTTGATATGTTAAAGCTGATGAGCGGTGCGACAGGGGGTGCGGACGGGCAGGTGCCAGATCGGGTGCGTCAGCCGCAGCAGTCGGTGACGACGCGCAGCGCGCGCTTCGCACCAGCGGTGGCTGCCTTGGCGGTCTTGGGCGCGCCGGGCACGGCGGCGTCGCTGCCGCTGAGGCGTGCGAGCGACGCGTGCACCTCGGCGAAGGTCGACGTGGCCAGCGTGTAGTACATCCAACGCCCCTCGCGCCGGTCGTTCACCAGGCCGGCTTCACGCAGCACGCGCAGGTGAAACGAAAGACGGGACTGCGCGGCGTCGAGTTCGGCCTGCAGCTCGCAGACGCAGCGCTCGCCGTCGCGCAGCAGCTCGAGGATTTCCAGCCGCGTCTCGTCGGAGAGGGCGTGGAAGAGCGCGGCGGTGCGGGTGAGCGGATCGGCGACAGCGGGCATGGTCGAACAATATCAACGAAAATTGATATGTCAAGCCGCGCTCCGGCGGCGCCTCACGGCCGATAGCGCCAGGCCTTCCGCTGGGGCGGCAGGTTCGCGCCGTAGCCCCCCGTGAGCAGGACCGCGCCGCCGGGGAGCAGCGCCGTGGCGGAGAACTGACCGGCGATGCCCTCGTCGCCCGGAATGACGGTGCTCGTCCCCGTCCGCACGTCGACCCGCTCGGCGTCGGCGTGTCCGCCCGCGAGCAACACGGTGGCATCGGGGAGCAGCACCGACGACGCGGCGTGCTTGTAGCGGCCGCGTTGCAGCGCCGGCCCCGCGGAGAACGTGCCCGTGCGCGGGTCGTAGATCTCGCTGTCGGTGAACACGCCGCGGTTGTCGCGCTCATCTGCGCCGCCGCTGACGAACACGCGACCATCCGCGAGCGCCACGGCGTCGTGCTTGTGCCGCCGTCGCTGCATCGAGCCGGTGGGCGTGAAGCGATTGGTCGCGGGATCGAACAGCTCGGCCGAGGCGAACAGTTCGATCTGCTCGCGGCGTCCGCGATGTCCGCCCACCACGAGGACGCGGCCGTCGGGGAGGCGTACGGCGACGTGACTCTCGCGCGCGACTGCCATGTCATCGACCGGGGTGAACCTTCCGATGGTGGGGTCGTAGCGTTCGGCGCTGGCGAGGAACGTCCACCCCGGGCCCACACCGCCGACGAGCAACACGCTGCCATCGCGCAGCGCCACGGCGACGTGCCCAGCGCGCGCCGAGGTCATGCTGCCGGTGGCGGCAAAGGTGCCGCGCTTCGGGTCGTAGATCTCCGCCGAGGCTGTCACCTCCATGCCGTCGGTGTAGCCGCCCGTGAGCAGTACGCGCCCGTCGGGCAGCGGCGTGGCCGTGTGCGACAGGCGCGTCGCCCGCATCGGGGGAAGCGGCGTGAAGCGCTCGGTGCGCGGGTCGTACAGTTCGGCGCTGTGCGCGGCCAGCTCGCGCCCCGCGAAGCCGCCGGCAATGAGCACGCGGCCGTCGCCGAGCGTGGTGGCCGTATGACTCATCCGCGCGACGGCCATGGGCGCGACCGGCGTGATGCGCGGTTCGGCGCGTCCCGTGGCGCGTTCACGTGACGCCGCGGCAGACAGGAAGATCGTCGCGCTGGCGACCAGCACCAACGCGACCGCGCGCGGGAATCGAGACATGTGGGCTCCGGGAAGCGGTTGGGGGATGCCGCTTCGATGCCGGTGACGTGCGGGTGGTTGCAGCGCGTCGGGGCGCTACTCCGCCGTGGGCGGCTCCACCGGCAGGCGCTTCTCGAGGATCGACTCCCACACCGCCTCGACCGCCTCGATGGCGGCCGTATCGACCGTCGCGCCCTCGAGTCGGTGCGTGAGCCGGCGATGGTTGCGCTGATAGGCCTTTGCGTAACGGGTGCGCGCCTGGGCGGGCGTGACGTTCTTCGCATACCAGCCGGCCACCACGCCGAGTGTGGCTTCGTTCCACTGATTCGGCGGGAGCGAGCCATCCTCGAACTGGAGGACGAGCTCCCACTCCCACGAGCGGTGTTCGGCGGTGAAGCTGTTCGGGTCGGTCATGGGCGGGCTCGCGCGTGGGGGAGACAGGGGTCGGCCTACTGCAACCTACGCCGCGGACCTCCCCGTCGCTGCGCTGGCGCGTTCCCGTTACGGGAGTGGTGCGCGCGGACGCAGCGGCTCACGCGCGGCGCGGGCGTCGCGGACGAGTGCCGCACGCGCGGCGGCGTCGTACAGGCGGCCACGCGCCACCACCAGTGCGACCGACGCCACGTTGCGCACGTCGGCCAGCGGATCGTTGCGCAGCACGACGAGATCGGCCACGCGACCCGCCTGCACGGTGCCCAGCGTGTCGGTGGCCTGCAGCCAGCGGGCCGGGTTGAGGGTGGCCGTGCGCAGCGCCTCCACGGGCGTGAGCCCCGCATCCTGCAGCAGCGCCAGCTCGGCGTGCAGCGCGAGTCCAGGCACGCCCTGCAGCGGAAGGTCGGTGCCCGCCAGCAGCAGGACGCCCGCGTCACGCTGCAGTCGCACGAGACGCTGCAGGAACGCCCAGTCCTGCTGGTGCGCCGCGCGCTGTGCGGGCGTGCGGCGATCGGCGCGGAGCCCATCGGTGGGCCACTCGAGCATGAGCAGCGTGTCGCGCGCGGGGCCGTTGCGCGCGCCGGCGCGCTTCATGATGTCGTGCAGGAACAGCGTGGGGGTGACCGCCACGCCGTTGGCGGCCATCTGCGCGAAGAGCGCGCGGGCGGCGCCTTCGTCGAAGTCGGCCTGTGCCAGGCGGGTCTCCGCCTCGGGCGGCTCCCGCAGTCCAAGGCGGTAGCCCACGCGTTGCCACCATGTCGGCTGCGCGCGCTCCTCGGCAATGGCCTTCCAGTGGGCGCGCGGCTGGTGCGACAGGTACTCGGGAAAGAGCAGCAGGTGCTCGATGCTCGCGAGCCCGCGCTGCGCCAGCGCGGCGCGCGGCACATCGTGCGGCACGTGACTCACGCACGGCACGCGCGCGGCGGCGCACGCCTCGTAGGCGCTGCGCACGAGCGTCGAATCGAGCATCGGGGCGAGCTTGAGGAATGTCGCCCGTGTGCCGCGCAGCTTCGTGAGGGACGCGCGCACATCGTCGCGGGTGCGCACTGGAAACGGCGCGCCAGCCACGACCGGCGCCTGGCCGAGCTTCTCGCCCGTGTACACCATGCGCGGACCGGGCGTCGTGGTGGTGCGCGCGAGGCTGTCGAGCTGCGCGAGGACCGGCACATCGCCGGCGAGGTCGCGCACGCCCGTCACGCCGTGTGCGAGCGAGAGCCCGCCCCAGTACTGCATGGCCTGCGCACGGCGCGTCGCTGCGGCGGGGGTGCGCAGCGCGCTGTCGAGTGCCATGTGGACGTGGAAGTCCCACAGTCCCGGAATCACGTAGCCGCCGGCGACGTCGACGGTGCGGGTGCCGGCGGGCAGCCGTACGGCGCGCGCGGCACCCACCTGCACGATGCGATCGCCGCGCAGCACCACGACCTGATCGCGCTGCAGCGTTCCACGCTCCACATCCACGACGATCGCGTGCGTGAGGGCGATCGTCGTCGCTGCCGCCTGCGCAGTCGTCGGTGCGCCCTGCGTTCGTTGCGCACGCCCCACGAGGGGCGACAGGCCGACGCACAGGGTCAGCACCAGCGCCCGCAGAAAGCGTCGCGCGAGTTGCGCGAGGCGCTCGTCGCCGCCCGCATCGGCGTCGTCGGCGATGCGCGCGACCAGGTCATGCAACGCGGCCTCCCCCCAGCGGTAGCCGGTGGCGTCCTCTGCGGCGGCGGTGTCGCCCGCGCGCGCGCCCTCGAGCAGCGCGCGCGCGGCCGCGGCGTCGAACCCGGGGTCGGTGCGGGGTGGGAGGTCGAACGTCGGCCGCCGCTCGGGCGGGCCGGCGTCTTCGTTCACGAAAGCGCGGGACATGGCGTGGGGTTGCAGGCCGGAGTTTCGGCGTTTGGTTGGAGTATGCCATTCGACCCCTCCCGTCGCACCCTCCTGCGGGCCGGCGCCGTGGCGGCCGGTGCCGCGGCGCTTCCGCTGCCGTTGCGCCGCCTGCTGGCCGAGTCCGCTCCAGGCACCCTCGTGCCCGACATGCAGGGCGCACCGCGTCCGCGACCGACCAAGGCACAACTGCAGTGGCAGCGCGACGAGATCGCCCTGTTCGTGCACTTCGGCATCAACACCTTCACCGATCGCGAGTGGGGCGATGGCACCGAGTCACCGTCGCTCTTCAACCCGACGGCGCTCGATGCGCGGCAGTGGGCGCGTACGGCCAAGGCTGCCGGCGCGCGCGCGATGGTGCTCACCGCGAAGCATCACGACGGCTTCTGCCTCTGGCCGACCGCCACCACGCGCCACTCCGTCGCGTCGAGTCCGTGGCGCAGCGGGCGGGGTGATGTCGTGCGCGAGTTCGTCGACGCCTGCCGCGCCGAGGGATTGCGCCCGGGGCTCTACTGCTCGCCGTGGGACCGCAATCACCCCACGTACGGCGACTCGCCGCGTTACAACGATGTGTACATCGCGCAGCTCACCGAGCTGCTCACGCGCTATGGCAAGCTGGCGGAGGTGTGGTTCGATGGCGCGAATGGCGAGGGGCCGAATGGCAAGCGGCAGACGTACGACTGGCCGCGCACGTGGGAGACGGTGCGTCGCCTGCAGCCCGATGCGGTGATCTTCTCCGATGCCGGCCCCGATGTGCGCTGGATCGGCAACGAGCGCGGCGTGGCCGGG
Organism: Gemmatimonadota bacterium; assembly: GCA_020161135.1. Lineage (GTDB taxonomy): Bacteria > Gemmatimonadota > Gemmatimonadetes > Gemmatimonadales > Gemmatimonadaceae > Gemmatimonas. Next base: position 1,056,460 of record JAIUOB010000001.1, read on the forward strand.
GAGACGCACTGGAGCACCATCCGTCCCGAGAGCGTGCCGTACATCGGCGCGAGCGGCGACGACGTGATTCGCGCGCTGCAGGAGGGCCACCCCGACGGAACCGTGTGGCGCCCAGGCGAGACCGATGTGTCGATTCGACCGGGGTGGTTCCATCACCCGGCGGAAGATGCGCGCGTGAAGACGGTCGAGCAGCTCGCCGAGCTGTACTTCACGAGTGTGGGGCGCAACTCGAAGCTGCTGCTCAACGTGCCCCCCACGCGCACCGGGCAGTTTCACGCCACCGATGTCGAGCGGCTGCTGGGGATGCGTGCGGCCCTCGTCGAGCGGTTCGCGCGTCCGGTCAAGGGGCGCACGCGATGGCGCAAGACGGGTGCACTGTCGGCCGAGCTGCAGTTGACGTTCGACGCGGCCGCGACGGTGAGCACCATCGACCTGCGTGAGGCCATCGACGCGGGACAACTGGTGCGGTCGTGGGAGCTGCTCGCGACCACCGACGCGTCGTCCACGCCCACGGTGCTCTTGCGCGGCACGACCGTCGGCTATCGGCAACTGCGCCGCATGCCGGCCACGGCGGTGCGCAGCCTGACGGTGCGCTACGAGACCCTCGACGCGCCGCGCGCGATCGCCCTGCACGCGTACGGTTGAGCGCACGGCGCGGGGGCGTGTGTCGGGCGGGAGTCGGGCGGGTCGATTGACCCTGTCGACGTGTCGACGGCCGGTACAGGTTGCGCACGCGTCATCAACCATCGAGGACTCCATGCTGCCTGCACCCCATCGCGCCACGCGTCGCCTCGCGGCGCTGCTGTTGTCATCTGCTCCCGCGGTCGCCATCGCCCAGCCGGCCAAGGCGCCCGTTGCGGCCCCGCCCATCGCCCGTGCGGTGGCGCCCATGGCGTTCGTGCCGCTCACCGGCACCAACGTCGTGCCGGTGGTCGCCAACGACTACGCCTTCGACATGCCGGCGACGATTCCCGCCGGGCTCACCACCTTCCGCTTCAGCAACAAGGGGAAGGAGCTGCATCACCTCTATCTCGTGAAGGTCGAGAAGGGGAAGACCGCTGACGACGTCCTGGCCTGGTTCAAGCGTGGCGGCCCGCCGCCCGCGTGGCTGCGGCCGGTGGGCGGCCCCAACGCGCCGTCACCACTGCCCGGCGGTGAGACGGTGTTCAGCAGTGTGCTCGCTGCGGGCGACTACGTCGCGCTGTGCGTCATTCCGAGCCCCGGCGGCCCGCCGCACGTGATGAAGGGGATGATCAAGACGCTCACGGTCACGCCCTCCACGCGCACGGCGCCCACGCCGCAGGCCGACATCACCATCACGCTGTCCGACTACGACGTGCGCTTCTCGAAGCCGCTCACGGCGGGGAAGCACGTCATTGCGGTGAAGAACGCGGGCACCCAGCCGCACGAGTACTTCATGGGGCTGCTCAATCCCGGCAAGACGCCGATGGACCTCGCGATGTTCGCCGAGAATCCGAAGGGGCCGCCGCCGGGGCTGCCGATGGGCGGCATCACCGACATCCTGCCGGGCGACGTGGTCTACCTGCAGGTGGAGATCGCGAAGGGCGAGTACGCCTTCATGTGCTTCACGCCCGACGCGAAGGACGGCAAGCCGCACCTCGCGCACGGGATGATCAAGCAGGTCAGCGTGAAGTGAACAGCCACACCGCGCTGCCGAATCCGATGACGGACACGGCGGCGCGGACCCAGCGCTGCGGCACGCGCTGCGCGAGGTGCGACATCGCGTAGCCGCCGGCGCTCGAGCCGACGGTCATCACGGCGGCGATGGGCCAATCCACGAGGCCCATCGCCGCGAACGTGATGGCAGCCACGCCATTGAAGCAGAGCCCATTGAAGTTCTTGAGCCCGTTCATCTGGTGGATGTTCGTGAGGCCCATGAGGCCGAACACGCCCAGCATCACGATGCCGGCGCCCGCGCCGAAGAAGCCGCCGTAGGTGCCCACGAGGAACTGCACGGCCACCATGCCCCACGTCGGCGTGATGGGGCGCTCGGGGTGCGGCGCCGCGATGCGTCGACGCACCCACGCCATGACCGGCCCCTGCAGCGTGAACAGCAGGGCCGCGCCGAACACGAGCCATGGCACGAGCGCGCGGAACTGCGCGTCGCCCGTCGCGAGCAGCAACAGCGCGCCCGCCAGGCCACCGAGCACACTCGGCACCGCCAGCCGCAGCGCCCAGCGCTCCGCCCCCTGCAGCTCCTTGCGATAGCCCAGCATCGACGCGAGGGAGCCCGGCCAGAGCGCCACCGTGCTCGTGGCGTTGGCCGCCACCGGCGGTACTCCCAGCCCCAGCAGGGCGGGGAAGGTGAGCAACGTGCCGCCGCCCGCGATGGAGTTGACCGCCCCGCCGAGCGCCGAGACGACCGCGATGGCGCCAAGCTGTGCGGGCGTGGCGGCCACTCAGCTGCGCGCCGCGAGTGCGAGGCAGCCCCAGCCCGCGATGAAGCAGACGCCGCCCAGCGGCGTGATCGCACCGAGCGCGCGCACGCCGGTGAACGTCATGGCGTAGAGCGAGCCCGAAAAGAGCAGCGTGCCGGCGACGAACAGCCAGCCCGCCGTGGTGGCCAGCGAGCCCGCGCCGCGTTGCACCAGCCAGGCGACGGCCAGCAGCGCGAGTGCGTGGTACATCTGGTAGCGTGCGCCCGTCTCGAACACCTCGAGCAGGCGCGGCTCGACGCGTTCGCGCAGGGCATGGGCGCCGAACGCTCCGGCGGCGACCGCGATGCCGCCGGAGAGCGCGCCGATCATCGTGAACAGCTTGTCCATCGGAAGTCGGGACCGGAGAGGATCAGCGTGGCGCGCCGATCTGGTACTCCTTGGGCGGTGTCGCGCCAAGGAGGTGCTGCACGAAGTAGTCCCAGCGACGGCGCATCATGTAGTTCGACGCGGCACCGAACCCGTGCGCGGCGTTCGGGATCATGAGCAGGTCGAAGTCCTTGCCGGCCTTGATGAGGGCGTCGACGACGAGGAGCGTGTTGTCGGGGGGCACGTTGTCGTCCATCGTGCCGTGCGCGAGCAGGAGCTTTCCCTTGAGGTTCTTCGCGAACGTCTGGTTGGCTTCGGCGTCGTAGTTGTCGCTCGCCCCCTGCTTCGTGAGCAGGCCGTGATAGCGCTCGCCCCAGTCGTCCTCGTAGTTGCGGTTGTCGTGATTGCCCGACTCCGCGATGCCCACCTTGAAGAAGTCGGGATAGCGGAACATCGCGCCGGCCGTGGCGAAGCCGCCGCCCGAGTGGCCCCAGATGCCCACCTTGTCGAGGTCGATGAACCGGTAGCGCTCGGCCAACTGCTTCATGCCGGCGATCTGGTCGGGGAGCGTGTTGTCGCCCATGCGGCCGTAGTAGGCGTCGTGGAACGACTTGGAGCGCATCGGGTTGCCGGTGCCGTCGATGGCGACGACGATGAAGCCCAGCTCGGCGAGCGCCTGGTTGTCGCGCGTGGCCGGCGTGAAGCTGCGGCTGCCCACGGAGCCGCCCTGCGGCCCAGGATAGATGTAGTTGATGATCGGATACTTCTTCGTGCTGTCGAGCGTGGTGGGCGTCCACATGAGGCCGTACAGGTCCCACTTGCCGGCGCGATCCTTGACCGTGATGCGCGTGGGCGGCTTCCAGCCGGCGGCCTTCAGCTTCGAGATGTCCGCCGTCTCGAGCGTGGCGATGAGCTTGCCGGTGTTGGCGTCGCGCAGTTGCGCGGTGGGCGGCAGGTCGGGGCGCGACCAGACGTCGGTGAAGCGCGCACCGTCCGGCGAGAGCGACGTGGTGTGATCGCCGTCATCCGGCGTGAGGAGCGTCTGCCCCTTGCCGTTGAGCCCCACCTTGTAGAGGTGGCGGAAATACGGATCGCGCGTCGCGTCCTTGCCGGACGCGGTGAACCACACCGTGCGCGTCTTCGCGTCGATGCGCTCGACGGAGAGGACGCCGCCGTCGCCGGTCGTGATCTGGTTCTTGAGCTGACCGGTGGTGAGGTCGTACAGATAGAGCTGTCCCCAGTCGCTGCGTTCGGAGAACCAGATGACCTCGTTGCTGGCCGGCAGGATGCGCCAGTTCTGGTCGCCGTCGCCGCTCTCGAACTGCGTAGCGACCTTCTCCTCGAGCACCGTGCGCACCTCGCCCGTGGTTGCATCGGCGACGCGCAGCGTGGCCACCTTGTGGTCACGCGAGTTGGAGAGGAACGCGACCTTGCTGCCGTCGGGATACCACTCGACGTCCGCGAGCTTGCCGCCGCACGCGATGTGGTCGCACACCGAGCTGCGATGCTCGTCGGGCGGCATCTTGAAGCGCACGAGCGACGGCGTCGGCCCCGACAGGTCGACCACCACGCGCTCGATCATCGGGATGATGCTGTCGCCGGGCAGCGGATACTTCCATGCGCTCAGCGTGGGATGCCCCACCTTGGTGCGCACGAGGTACATGTCGCCGACGTTGCGCTGGTCCTGCTGGAACGTGGCGATCTTCTTCGAGTCCGGCGACCAGAGCAGCACGGCGCGATCGGAGTGCACCCAGCCGGCGTTGTCGGTGGCGTAGCCGTAGTCCTTCACACCGTCGAAGGTGACCGGCATTTCCTTGCCGCTCGCGACGTCGCGCACCCAGAGGTTCCAGTTCTTGATGAACGCCGCCTTGGTGCCGTCGGGCGACAGCACGGCGAGTCCGCCGCCGCCACGTCCGCCGGCCGGCGCGGCCGCCGGCGCGGGGCAGGCGGCCGGGGTCGTGGCGCAGTTGGTCTTCACGCCCTTCTGGTCGACCACGAACATCGGCGTGGTGCCATCGGCGGTGCGGACACGATAGGTGAAGCGACCGTCGGGGAGCCACGTGGGCTGCACGCCGGCGTTGGTCACCAGCGGGGCCACGTTCGGCGCGAGGAAGCGTTCGGCGCGGGCGTAGTCCGCTGCGGTGAGCGCGCGGGGCTGCGCCGCGAGGGGCGCGACAACGAGTGCGGCCGCCAGCGACGGCGCGACCAGTGCGGCACTGCGAGGGACGAGCGACAGGAAGGGTCGACGCATCGGAATCGGGGTGGAGGGAGAGACCCGGGGAAGTTGGGCCCGGGGAGCCGCCAGCGGGAAGGTGCGCGAGGCGGTCGGTGGGGCCCTTGTCGGCCCGGCGTCGGCCCTGAATCCTTTCCGCCTGCCACTGGCTCTCTCCTGCAGACGGGTCGTCCGGCCCGTTCTCCCCTTCACCGGAGTGCCCGCCATGTCTGCCCTCTTTGCCCGTAACGTCGGTGGTCTCGATCGCGCCCTGCGCTTCGTCCTGGGCGCCGGTCTCCTGTCGCTCGTCTTCGTGGGCCCGCAGACGCCGTGGGGGTGGTTCGGCCTGGTGCCGCTGCTGACCGCCGCGATGGGCAGCTGCCCGCTGTACTCGATCGTCGGGATCTCGACCTGTCCACGCCGGGCGTGACCGTCGATGATGGCGCGCTCCTGCGCGCCGTCGCTGCGGGCGATGCCGACGCATTCACCCGTTTCGTGCACGCGCATGAGGCGGTCGTGCGGCGCTACCTGCGCGTGACGCTCGGCACCCGCGACGTCGATGACGCCGCGCAGGAGACGTTCATCAATGCGTGGCGCGGCGCCGCCGGCTATCGCGGTGGCGCGACGGCGCGTGGCTGGCTGTACGCGATCGCGCGTCACGTGGTGCACCACCTGGTGCGTCGCCGCGTCGACGAGCCGGCGGTCGTGGAGTCGCTCGAGGCGCTCGCCGAACAGGCCGGCTGGGGCCGCCTCGACAGCGAGGTCGCACGCACCATCGACGCGGGTGCGGCGGACGCCGATGCGCGGAGCGCGCGGGACGAACTCGCGCAGGCGCTGGCGCGGCTCCCCGCCGACGAGCGGGAGGTGCTCGTGCTGCGGGAGCTCGACGGCTACTCGGGTGAGGAAGCGGCAGCGATGCTCCACCTCACGCTGCCCGCCATGAAGAGTCGGCTGCATCGCGCACGCCTGCATCTCGCCGCGCTCGTCCGTCAGCAACGCACGACGGCGGGTGCCATGGCGCGTGACCTCGACCCGTCCCAGACCACCCGCCACAGCGGCGGCACGCACGGAGGTGCGGCGCATGCATGACCTCGGGCTCGATACGACGGTGGCCGGGCTGCGCTGCCGCGACGTGCTGGACGACCTCTCGGCGTACCTCGATGGCGAGCTGCCGGGCGAGCGGGTCGCGCGACTCGATGCGCACCTGCGCGACTGTCCCCGCTGTGCCCGCTTTGGCGGCGACATGGCGCGGCTCCTGGCGGCGCTGCGTGACGCCGTGCCGCTGCCGGATGTGGAGCCGTCGCTGGTGGCGGCGGTGCTGGGGCGTGTGCACGCCACCCCGTCCGGCGGCTAGACTTCGGGACCGGCGGGCTTTGCCCCGCGTATCCGCATCCCCTCGCCAGGACTTCCCGCATGATCCGCAATGCCTCGGCCGTCTGGAACGGTTCGCTGAAGGAAGGGAACGGCACGATCACCACGCCGAGTGGTGTGCTCGCTGCCCAGCCGTACTCGTTCAAGCTCCGCTTCGTCGACGAAGACGGCCGCGCCGGCACCAACCCCGAGGAACTCATCGCCGCGGCGCACGCGTCGTGCTTCTCGATGGCGTTCTCCGGCCAGCTCACCAAGGCCGGCTACACGGCCGACGAGATCCGCACCAACGCGACGCTCACCATGGAGCAGACCGAGGCCGGCTTCACGATCACGAAGATCCACCTCGACATGACGGCGAAGGTCCCCGGTATTGCGGCCGACGAGTTCCAGACGCTCGCCGGGAACGCGAAGGCGGGGTGCCCGGTGAGCCGTGTGCTGAACGCCGAAATCACCATGACCGCCGTGCTGGGCTGACGTGCGATGCGGGGCCGGTACGGCGCGTCCGTGCCGGCCCCTGTGCGTCGGCGTCGGAGTCGCTATATTACTGATTGCAGATATACGCAATCAGGAGGCGGGATGGCGGCACGACAGATGGGGCCCGAGTTGCTGGAGATGGTGGCCGAGCGGTTCCGCGCACTCGGCGATCGCGCGCGGCTGTCGCTGCTGCAGCAACTCCGTGGCGGCGCCTGCACGGTCAATGAACTCGTCGAGGCCACGGGCCTCGGCCAGGCCAATGTCTCCCGGCACCTCGCGACGCTCTTCGCGAATGGCCTGGTCACCCGTGAACGCGAGGGTGTGTACGTGCGCTACGCGCTGGCCGACCGCGACGTGCTCAAGCTGTGCGAGCTGGTGTGCGGCCGCATCGAGAACGACCTCGCCGAGCGGCGCCGGGTGGTCTCGGGGCGCTGAGCGGCGCTCAGCCCCCCCGCGGCGCACACCCCAGCAGCCGGCCCGCGCCGAGCATGCGCTCGAGCGGGCAGAAGTTCGTGAGGCTCGACTGCAGCAGGTTGAACCCCACGAACGCGGTGAACCAGTACCACATCGGCGACACCAGCGCGCCGAGGGCGAGCGACGCCAGCACGAACAGGCCGGCGAATCGACGGATGATGCGGTCAGGGCACATCAGACTGCCTCCGGAAGGGTGTGGGACGGCGCGGGCGTGGGGGGCGGCGCGTTCTTGCGCAGCTCCCAGTAGAGCAGGGGGACGACCACCATCGTGAGCAGGGTCGCGACCACGGCGCCGCTCATGAGCGCCACCGCGAGCCCCTGGAAGATCGGGTCGAGCACCATCACGAGGCCGCCGACCACCACCGCCGCCGCCGTGAGCGCGATGGGGCGGAAGCGCACGGCACCCGCTTCGAGCACCGCATCGACGAGTGATCGGCCGCGCGCCTCCTCAAGCTGGATGAAGTCCACCAGCAGGATCGAATTGCGCACGATGATGCCGGCGAGCGCGATCATGCCGATCATGCTGGTGGCGGTGAAGAACGCCCCGCCGATGGCATGCCCGGGGAGGATGCCGATGAGTGTGAGCGGAATGGGTGCCATGATGACGAGCGGAATCGAGAAGCTCTGGAACCACCCGACCACGAGCACATAGATGAGCAGCAGCACGATCGCGAAGGCGAGGCCGAGGTCGCGGAACACCTCGATGGTGACCTGCCACTCGCCGTCCCACTTGATGGCGGTCTCGCGCAGCGTGGTGGGCGGCACCGCGTTGTAGCGCGTGATGGCCGCGCCCCGCACGCGGAGACTGTCGAGACGCCGGTTCATGTCGAGGATCGCGTACACCGGGCTCTCCACCTCCCGCGCCACGTCGCCCGTCACGTAGATCGCGGGACGCAGGTCCTTTCGCACGCGCAGTCCGTCACGCACCCCCTCCTGCACGGTCACGAAGCGGCCGAGCGGCTGCGGGCCGCGGGCCGTTGCGATGGGGAGCGCCAGCAGCGCCTCGACGCTCGCCCGCTGCGCCAGCGGCAGCCGCGGCACGATCGCGACGCCCTCGCGCGCCGAGGGCGAACTCATCACGCCGGACGACACGCCTGACAGCGCGAGGTACAGCGTCTGCGTGATCTGCTCCACGCTGGCGCCACTCTCGCTCGCGCGCACCCGGTCCACACGGAAGGTGCGCTTCTGCTGCGGCGCTTCGACGGTCCAGTCGACATCGACCACCCCCGGCGTCGATTCGAAGACCCGCTTCACCGCTACCGCCGCCTCGAGACGCGTGGAGTCATCGGCGGCGTACACCTCGGCCACCAGCGTCGACAGCACCGGCGGGCCCGGCGGAATCTCGGCCACCTTGGCCGACGCGCCGTAGCGACGCGCGATGGAGTCGACGGCAGGACGCACCGCGACGGCGATCGCGTGACTCTGCCGGTCACGGTCTCCCTTGGGGAGCAGGTTGACCTGCACGTCGGCCACGTTGGCGCCGCTGCGCAGGAAGTAGTGCCGCACGAGTCCGTTGAAGTTGAACGGCGCGGCCGTGCCGGCGTACACCTGCGTGCTGGTCACCTCGGGCACCGTGCCGAGCCACGCGGCGATCTCCGACGCTGCGCGATGTGTCGTCTCGAGCGACGTGCCTTCCGGCAGGTCGAGCACGACCTGGAACTCACTCTTGTTGTCGAACGGGAGCATCTTCACCTGCACGGCCTTGAGCCCGAGCAGGCCGACACTGCCGGCAAGCAGCACCAGCACCACGCCGTAGAAGCTGAAGCGTGTGCGCCGCTGCGTGATGAGCGGCGACATGAGCCGACGATACAGGCGCGCCGCGCGCGTCTCCTCTTCCGCTGGATGCTGGATGGAGCCGTGCGGGCTGCCGACGTGCCCCTTGAGCAGGCGGTAGGCGAGGTACGGCGTGACGATGAACGCAACGGCCAGCGAGGCGAGCATCGCCACCGACGCCCCCACCGGAATGGGGCGCATGTAAGGCCCCATGAGGCCACTCACGAACGCCATCGGCACGATGGCCGCGATGACCGTGAAGGTCGCGAGGATCGTCGGGTTGCCGACTTCGTCCACCGCGTCGATCGCGGCGGTCTCGGCGGGCCGGTTCCCCATCGCGAGATGGCGATAGATGTTCTCCACCACGACGATCGCGTCGTCCACCAGGATGCCGATGGAGAAGATGAGCGCGAACAGCGTGATGCGGTTGAGTGTGTAGCCCAGTGCGTAGTAGACGAACAGCGTGAGGGCGAGCGTGACCGGCACGGCCACGAGCACCACCACGGCCTCGCGCCAGCCGAGGAAGAGCCAGATGAGCACCGTGACGCTGAGCGTGGCGATGATGAGGTGCAGGATGAGCTCCTGCGCCTTCTCGCCGGCGGTCTCGCCGTAGTCGCGCGTCACGTCGACGCTGACGTTCCCGGGCACCACCGTGCCCTGCGCCTCGCGGACCCGCTCCCGCACCGCGTGCGTGACCGCGGTGGCGTTGGCGCCCTTCCGCTTGGCCACGGCAATCGTGACGGCCGGTTCGGCGCTGCCTGCGCCACGTCGGTGCGACACATACGACGTGACGTCGGCGAAGTCGTCGCGCACATCGGCCACGGCGCGCAGGTAGACCGGCGTGCCGCCGCGTGTGGCGACCACCACGCTGCCCACCTCACGGGCAGTGCCCAGCGGCGCGCCCACCGCGACCTGCATGGTGGTGTCGCGGGTGGTGAGCTCGCCCGCCAGGAGCCGCGCGTTCGCACCGCGCAGCGCCATCGCGACCTCGCCGGGCGTGACACCCGCGGCCGTCAGGCGTGCCGGGTCGAGTGTCACGAGCATGCGTCGCGGCGCTCCGCCCGTCACGAACGTCTGCGCGACATCGGGTACCGTGCGGATCTCATCCTCGAGATGCACCGCAACCTGCCGCAGCGTGTTGGCATCGACCCCGGCGCCATGCAGCGTGAGCGCCAGTACGGGCACGTCGTCGATGGAGTGCGCCTTCACCACGGGCGGCAGGGCGCCCGGCGGCGCCTCGTCGGCGACGCTGGCCAGCTTCGCCTGCACACGCGTGACGCTCCGCTCCTGGTCCTCGCCCACATCGAAGCGCACGGTGACCATGGCGTAGCCATCGCCACTCATCGTGTACACATGATCGACGCCGGGGAGCTCGCGCATGCGCTGCTCGACCGGGCGTGCCAGCAGGTTCTCCGCCTCCGCCGGCGACGCGCCCGGCATGGCGACGATCACGTCGATCATCGGCACCGAGATCTGCGGCTCTTCCTCCCGCGGTGTGGCGAGGATCCCCAACAGCCCCACCGCGAGCGAGGCGACGGTCACCAGCGGGGTGAGGCGCGAGTTGAGGAAGGCCTGCGCGACGCGACCGGAGATGCCCCAGGAGGGCTTCACGACCGACATGGTCACACCCCCGACGGCGTGGTGCGACCGCGCGCGGCGCCGGACGCGGCGTCCGGCACGATGATCGTATCGCCGGCCGCGAGTCCGCTGGTCACCTCGACCCGACCACCCTGCTCCTCACTCACGCGCACCCAGCGCCGGTCATCGCGTCCGCCGCGACGCACCACGACGCCGGTGAGGTCGCCCTCGTGCACCAACGCGGCGGCCGGAATCATCACACCGGAACGTGCCCCCATTGGCAGCGCGAGCACCGCGGCGCTGCCGGCACGCAGCGCGCCGTCGCGATTCGCCACGAGCGCGTTGATCGTGAACAGGTTGCCGGCACCCGCCGGTACCACGCCCTCGACCACTGCGGTCACCTCGCGTCCGTCGATGCGGGCGCGCAGCGACTGCCGTGCGGTGATCGCTGCGGCGACATCGCCCGGCGCGGTGACGGTGATGCGAAGTCGCGACGCGTCCTGCACCGTGAGCAACGGCGCGCCGGGCGCCGCGAAGGCACCCGGATCGACCATGCGCATGGTGACTTGTCCCGCGAACGGCGCGCGCACCGCCGCATAGCTGCGCACGGCGTCGAGTTCGGCCGCGCCGGCCCGCGCCGCGCGCACGCCGGCTTCGGCGCGTGCGAGGCCGGTCTCTGCTGCGTCGAACTGCGCCCTGGTGGCAGCGCTGTCCGCGTACAACGCGCGGAAGCGTGCCGCGTGCGTCGCGGCGGCGTCGCGTTGCGCCTCGGCGTCGGCAATGGCCGCAGACACCTGGGCGCTTTTGGCGGCCAGATCACGCGCATCGAGCGTGAGCAGCTCCTGCCCCGGCGTCACGTGGTCGCCAGCGTGCACGCGTACCGACAGCACCGTGCCCATGAGCTTCGTGCTGAGCGTCGCCTGCTGGACTGGCTCGGCCACGCCCGGCGCGTCGAAGCTGCGCGTGAGCGTCGTATCCCGAACGACCAGGGGCGTCCCGGCCACCTGCGGGGGCGCGGCGGAGGCTGGCGTCTCATGCGACGTCTCGCCGCACGCGAGCAGCGTCACGGCCGACGCCGCGGCGGCCAGCTGCATCGGGGCGCGCGAGGACAGGCGCCGCCCGATGCGAAGGGGAACATGGACGAAGCGCATCATCGGGTCACTCCGGACGTCGAGGGAAGGTCGTGAGCAGTCGGTGTCGCATCGAGCACGGTGAGCGCGCCCGGATCGCCGCCGGTGACGCGCCGCCATTCGACCAGCGCGTCGATGAGCGCGTAGCGCGCACCGGTGGCCGCGAGCGCCGCCGCCGTGGCCGTCGCGTCGGCACCGATGCGCTCGGCGATGGTCGCGAGCCCGCCCACATACCGCTTCTCGACGAGACGCTGTGCTTCACGCGCCTCCTGCGCCGAGAGCAAGGTGAGATCGAGTCGGGCGAGGGCGACCGTCAGGGCACCACGCGCTGCGGCGACCTCGAGCTGCGCGCTCGCCGCCGCGCCTGCCGCATCACTGGCGGCACTGCGAGCGCGGGCCTGCGCCATGGCCACCTCGGCGCGGTCGGCCGGGTTGCCGGGCAGCGACCACGACCCCATCACGCCGATCGTCCAGTTCGGCTTGCCGCCGAACAGCGCCGTCGGGGCGTTCCAGTCGTAGCGCGCAAAGCTGTTGACGCGCGGCAGCGCCGTGCCGTGCGCGCGTTGCACGTCGGTGCGGGCCGCCTCTGCCCCCAGCGTGGCCGCGCGCACGTCGAGGCGCGCGGCCGTCGCAGCCGACGCCGTGGAGGTGCTCGTGTCGGCGACCGCGAGGGCGCGCAGTCGCGTCTCGTCGGGGAGTGCGGCCGGCACCGTCACCGACCGGCCGTCCGTGGCGCCAATCAGGAGGCCGAGCTGGCGCGCGGCCAACGCGGCCTCGTGCTGCGCACCGAGCAGGCTCGCGGCGATGTCTCCCGCACGCACTCGCGCCTGCAGCGCGTCTGCCCGCGTGACGAGCCCCTGCCGGACGAGCGCCTCGACCTGACGCACCGCGGCCTCGGCGGCACGCTGCGCATCGGTGAGCGTGGCGACCTTGGCGGCCGCCATCACCGCCCCGTACCAGCCGCGCACGACCTGCGCGCGCGTGTCGACGGCGGTCCAGGCGGCGCTCGAGCCCACGGCATCGGCGGCGAGGCGTGCGGCGCGACGCCCCATGAGCGCGTCGACGTTCAGCAACGGCACCTCGGCCACGAGACCACCCTGCACGTTGGTGACGGCGGCGGGGTCGTTGAGGCGCGCCGGGTCGAAGGCGGCCGGCGTGACGCCGCGCTGGCGCAGCAGCGTGCCGAACGCACCGATGGGATCGGTGGTGCGCACGACGCCACTCTCGACGCGGGCGCTCGGGAGGACGCCGCGCAGCGGCAGGTCGGCGCGGCGGCGTGCCTCGTCGTGGGCGGCGGTCGCCCGGCGGTTGGCGAAGGCGGCGCGATCGGCGTCGCGGAGCGCCTCCGCCAAGGTCGAGGGGGCGCCCTGCGCAGCCAGTGGGACAGCCAGCGGCGCAGCCAGCGGCGCGGCCGCCGCCGCGAGGGCCAGCAGACCGACGCGCGGGAGGCGGGTCAGACGGGGGAATTGTGAATCGCGCATATGATGATATTACCATACACGCATATAATCGGCAAGAGGGAGGCGCCCGGGAGGGCGCCCCCGCGACCGTCACGGCCGCCGGATCCAGCGCGGTTGCTGCTGGCGGAGGTCGTCGTCGGTGAGGCGCGTGAGGCCACCGCCGTCCACGTTCACCAGGTAGAGCTCGAGGTCCGCATTGTCGTGCATGTTGGACACGAACGCGAGCCGGGCGCCATCAGGGGAGAAGGCGGGCTGACGGTTCCGCCACGCATAGCCGAAATCGCGCTCGGTGCCTGCCTGCACGTCGAGCACCATCAGGCGCCCCTGCGCCGGCGACGCGCTGCGCACGAACGCCACCTGCTTGCCGTCAGGTGACCACGCGCCGTCGATGTCGCTCACCGCCGCCTCCGTGAGCTGCACGAGGCGCCGTCCGTCGGCATCGACCATCCACAAGTGCAGAGCGCCCGGGGCCCCGGCCGAGAAGAGCAGGCGTCGCCCGTCCGGCGACCACGCCGGGCCGGCAAAGGCCTGCTGCAGCCCGGGGGCGACGGCAAAGCTCAGCTCCTGCTCCTGGCTGCCGTCGACGTTGGCCAGCACCAGCCGCGTGTGTCCGTCGTCCGCCAGACGCACGAACGCGATGCGCTGACCGTCGGGGGAGAGGCTTGGGCCGAACTCGGTGCGTCCGGTGGACAGAGCGACGCGCTCGGGCTCTCCGCCGCGGCGCACGCGCCAGAGGTCCTGATAGTCGTAGCCGTCCGGATCACTGCCGGCCCCGACGTACACCACTGTCTTGCCATCGGCCGACACCGTCGGGCTCGCGCCCATGATCTCGAGGCCGAACAGTCCGCCCTGGGCGCCATCGTCGGCGCGGCGCACACGCAACCGCACCGACTGCAGGCCACCGGGGGTCGTCTCCTCGTACACGAGGTCATGCAGCGCGCCCGCCCCGGGGTTGGGCTCGGGGTTCGGGGTGGGCTCGACGCCCGTGACCGCGTCATTGCAGGCCGTGCCGCCCAGCAGGGCGAGGGTGGCGAGGAGAAGGGCGGCGCGGTGACGCGCGGGGAAGGCGTATGTGCGGCTGGCCGACATGCAGGCTCCTGGTGAGTGTCCGCTCGCTGTACCTGCATTGGTGATGCGACGTCACGGGACATGACCCGGGTCGATACCTTTCGCCCCGATGGATTCTCGCTCAATGGTGCATGCACGGATCGCCCGTCTCGCTCCACCGGGCGCGCCCACCCTGCACGTCCCGTCCACCTCCCTCCTGTCCATGTCCGCTCGCTTCCTGTCGCGTGTCACACGCGCTGTGCGCCCCGCCCGCCTTCTCCCCGGCGTCGCGTTCGCGCTGCTCGCCCTCCCCGCGGCGCTCGCGGCGCAGACGGCGTGGCCGCACGACTCGCTGCTCGTGCGTCCGCTCACCTTCCGCAACATCGGTCCGGCGTCGATGAGCGGCCGCATCGTCGACCTCGCGGTCGTCGAGAATCCGCGCGTGCTGCGCGGCGGCCGCCTCGGCACGCGCATGTACGCGGCCGTCGCGACCGGCGGCATCTGGCGCACCAACGACGGGGGCCTGACGTGGGCGTCCATCGCCGACTCGCTGCCGGCCGGTTCCATCGGCGCCGTCGCCGCGGCGCCGTCCAACGGCGATGTGGTGTGGGTGGGCACGGGCGAGTCGAACAACATGCGCAGCTCGTCGTGGGGCGTCGGCGTGTTCAAGTCGACCGACGGCGGCAAGACGTGGTCCAAGCCCATGCTGCCGGGGACGCAGCACATCGGGCGCATCGTCATCGACCCGCGCGACCCCGACGTGGTGTACGTCGCGGCCATGGGGCCGCTGTGGGCGCCGGGGGGCGAGCGTGGCCTCTTCAAGTCCACCGATGGCGGCCGCACCTGGACGAACACCAACAACATCTCGCAGCACACGGGTTTCACCGAGGTCGTGATCGACCCGGCGAACCCCGACGTGCTGTACGCCGCCTCCCTGCAGCGTGAGCGGCGCGCCTACGGCTTCCTCCCCGCCGGCACCGAGAGCGGCATCTGGAAGACCACCGATGGCGCGAAGACGTGGACGAAGCTCACGCGTGGGCTCCCCACCGGTGAGATCGGTCGCATCGGCCTGTCGGTGTGCATGTCGCGCCCCGCGACGATCTACGCCACCGTGCACGCCAAGGGGGCCGCGAACGGCTTCTATCGCAGCGACGACGCCGGTGCCAACTGGCGCCTCGTGAACAACAGCAACGGCACCGCGTGGTACTACGGGCAGGTGCGCTGCGACCCCACCGACGCCGAGCATGTGGTGCGGCTCAATGTCGGTTCGACGGAGAGCATGGATGGCGGTCGCACCTGGCGCCCGTTCGCGGGCGGCGGCGGGGTGCACGCCGACCATCACGCGCTGTGGATCAATCCGGACGACGCCAGCCACATGGTGCTCGGCAACGACGGCGGCATCGACATCACGTACGATGGCGGGCGCAGCTGGCACAACGTCGAGAACATCGTGGGCGCGCAGTTCTACGCCATTGCCGTCGACGATCAGTTCCCCATCTACCACGTGTACGGCGGCCTCCAGGACAACCAGACGTGGGGCGGGCCCAATCGCACGCGCACGCCCTTCGGACCCACCAATGCCGACTGGTATCGCATGGCGGGCGGCGACGGCTTCTACAATGTGCCGGACGCGTTCAACCCGAACATCGTCTACGCCGAGTCGCAGAACGGTGGCATCGTGCGCTACGACACGCGCACCGGCCAGACCAAGGGCATCAAGCCGCTGGCGCGCAACGGCGAGCGGCACCGCTACAACTGGAGCGCGCCCATTGTGCCGTCGCGCTACAAGGCGGGCACGGTGTACTTCGCGGCCAACCATCTCTTCAAGAGCACTGACTACGGCGACTCCTGGACGACGCTGGGCGGCGATCTCACGCGCAACCTCGATCGCAGCAAGCTGCCCATGCGTGGCGCCATCCCCGACACCGGCACGCTCGGGCTGCACGAGGGCACGGCGGCGTTCGGCAACATCGCCACCGTGGCCGAATCGCCGCGTCGCGCGGGTCTGCTGGCCGTGGGTACCGACGACGGCGTCATCCAGGTCACGCGCGACGATGGCCGCTCGTGGACCAAGGTGACGAGCTTCCCCGGCGTCCCCGATACGACGTACGTGAGCCGCGTGATCTTCTCGCGCCACGCCGAGGGCACGTTGTACGCGACGTTCGACGGGCACCGCAGCAACGACTTCAAGCCGTATGTCGCGAAGAGCACCGACTTCGGCCGCACGTGGACATCCATCACCGGCAACCTGCCCGCCGCCGGCTCGGTGCAGGTGGTGCGTGAGCATCATCGTGAGCCCGGGCTCCTGTTCGTCGGCACCGAGTTCGGCGTCTTCTTCACGGTGGACGGAGGCGGCTCGTGGACGCCGCTGCGCAGCGGCCTGCCCGCCGTGCCGGTCTGGGACATGCAGCTCCAGGAGCGGTGGAACGACCTGGTCATCGGGACGCACGGCCGCGGAGTCTCCATCCTCGACGACATCGCGCCGCTCGAGCAGCTCGCGGCGGCGAAGCGCGCGCCGGTGGCGCACCTCTTCAGTGTGCGCGACGAGGTGGCGTACACGCTCAACCAGAGCCGCAACTCCGGCATGGGCTCGAACGGCTACACGGGGCAGAACCCCGAGGCCGGCGTGCGCCTCGCCTACCTCGTGCGTGACGTGCCCAGTGCGGTGAAGCTCGAGATCATCGATGCGGGCGGGCGTGTGGTGCGTGAGCTGCCGCAGCCCAAGCGCGCGGGGCTGCTGCGCCCGTTGTGGGACATGCGCGTGGGCGCGCCGCTCACCGGCGCGGTGGACACCAGCACCGCGCTGGCTGGTCGCGGGGGCGGGGGTGGTGGGTTCGGTGGTGGCTTCGGTGGCGGCGTGCGCACGTACCCCGCCATGCCGGGTCGCTACACCGCGCGTCTCACGGTCACGCCAGCCAACGGCGCGCCGGTGGTGCTCACGCGCGCCTTCGCACTCCTGCGCGACACCCAGCAGCCGCTCTCGACGGCGGAGCTTGGTGCGCTCGACGCGTTCCGGCTCGAGGTGGTGCGCTTCCAGAAGCGCGTGAGCGAGGTGCAGGCGCAGGGCGACAGCGCCGTGCGCACCTGGTCGGCCGCGAAGAAGGCCGCCGACAGCGCCGCTACCAAGGCGCCCGAGGCCGCGAAGAAGGAGCTCACCGAACTCGAGCAACTGCTCGGAACGTTCGTGCGCGAGGTCGGTGGTTCGCCGGCGAGTCGTGCGGCGCTCGGGCGTGCCGTGCAGGCCCCGCCGTCGGACGACGACGACCGTGGTGCATCGGGTGCGCCCGACATGGCGTTCACGGCCCGCGCGAACTCGTTCAACGCGGTGCTCAACAGCGCCTTCCCGGTGTCCGCCGCGCAGCGCACGCTCCTGACCGACTTGAAGAAGGAGCTCGACGCGCAGGCGGCGAAGATCGCCGCCGTGCGGGCGACGCGCCTGCCGGCCGTCACCACGCAGCTCAAGGCCGCGGGCGTCAACGTGCCGTAATTCGACGCAGAACGCACAACGTACGACGCATAACGCACAACACCCAACGCACCTCCTCACACCGCACAACCGCGTCGGCCCTCACGGGCCGGCGCGGTTCGCGTTCTCACCGCCGAAACAACGGCAACGCGACCGCTGCCCGCGGTTCCACCGCGCGCCAATCGCGTCCCAACGCCGCCGCGACGGTGGCCGCCATCTGCGCCTGCGTGGTGGGCGTGTTGGCCCGCACCCCCAGCGGCGGCACATCAGGGCCGATCGCCGCACTCCAGATGAACTCGGCGCCGGCCACCTTCTCGCCGTGGTCGGTCCACTCGCGGCCCCAGCCGCGCCCGTGATCGGTGCTGAGCAGCAGGGTCGTCTGGCCACGCGTGCGCGGGTCGGCCTGCACACGCGCCCACAGCTCGGCCAGATACCGATCGACCTGCTGGGCGGCGCGCAGATACATGTCGTAGCGCCCGGCGTGTGCCCACTCGTCCGTCTCGCCGTAGCCGATGAACAGGGCGCGGGGCAGGGCACGATCGAGCGCCACGCTGAGGCTCGCGTGCATGAGCGCGTCGGGCGCGACATCGGTCCAGAGGCGCGTGCTGTTCTCGTAGATGCTGCGCAACTGCACGAGGCGCGGGTCGTCGCCGGCGGGCACCGCGCGCTCCCATCCGTCGTACACCGGCAGGCCGCTGCGCTCGGCGTTGAAGATGCGCCCGAACGCGGACCACGTCGCATAGGCCGCGACCTGTCCGCGCAGCGCCGCATCGCGATTCAGCCACTCGAACACGGTGATGTTCGGGTTCGGCGGATAGCTGTTGCGGTCGATGCGCGGGTCGAAGACGCCGGTGAAGGTTTCGCTGTAGCCCGGATACGAGAACCTGAACGTGTTGGTGATGCGTGCGACGCTCCCCTGCGCGCTGTCGCCGAAGATCTGCCCCTGCGTCGCCATCGTGCCCCACACGAACGGCAGCAGCGTCGCGCGTCGTGCCTCGGGGGTGTCGCGCCAGAAGTCGCGACGCAGCGCGGCGGTGTCCTGCACTCCGCCGCTCTTGCCGATCAGCTCGCGATCGGCGCCGCGAAACACCTCCTGCCAGCGGAGGCCGTCGGTGAGGACGAGGATGACGTAGCGGTCGGAGGGCTGCGACGGTTGACTGTGAACTGGATCAGGGAGAAGGAAGCAGGTGACGGGGAGCAGGAGGGAGGTCAGCAGCCTCCGCAGGCGGCCGGTGCTCATCGGCGCGGACGGCGCATGGTGGCGGCCTTCTCCACGAGGCGTCGCAGTTCCTTGATGGGCTCGGGGTTGTCATCGACCTGCAGGCGCAACACCACGTCGTTGTGCAGCCACACGCCCGCGTCCTTCTTCACGATGAGCATCGCGGCACTCTGCATGCCGCGCTTGTCTCCGCCCGCCGCCTGTCCGGCTTCGAGCGCCGCCAGCAGGCGCAGCGAGAGGTGCCCCGGCGTCTCCTCGAACGCCTTCACCATGTTGTTCACCACGTCGGGGCCGCCGAGGATGTTCCCCTGCGCCGTGCAGTACTTCCCCTGCTTGTCGCCGGCCCACTCGCTGGCCTTGGGGCCGGTGTACGCGGCCACATTGCCCTGCGCGTCGATCACGGCGAACTGGCGCCCCTGCTTGGTCCAGTCGGTCGGGCGCGGATCGGGGTCGTCGGTCCACACCTTCTTCACGACGTCGGCCGGCTTCATGCCGCCGCGCAGCAGGGCGATGGCCTGCGGTCCGTAGCTCACATCGACGATGGCCTGCGTTGCCGCCGCACCCACTCCCGCCTCGGCCCACAGCACGCCGTTGCCCACGGAGAAGACGCGGCTCTGCACGGCACCACCCACCTCACCGGTGGCCGGGTCGTAGCCGAGAATGGAGAAGGTGGCCACCGGGGGCCACGGGAGCGACGGCATCGTGTTGAAGCCGGTTTGGGCGCCCGCGATGGGGGCGGTCCCGAGCAGTGCCGCGAGGGCAATCGTCGTGGAGAGGCGCATGCCCTAAACATCCCCGCCGATGCGATTCCCGCCATGGCCCGCGACCGGATCTACCGGTCTGTGACGTACGGACGCCGCGGTCGAGCGTCGGCCCCCAGCCCCGCGTATATCGGGAACACCCCTCTCTACCCCTCGGAGCCCTGCGATGGTGCGATCGTCCCTCGTGCGCCGCGCCCGCCACATCGGCGCGGTCCTTGCCCTGTCCCCGTCACTCCTGTTCGCCCAGCAGGCCGTCGACAAGGAGTACACGGCGAAGATCAAGGAATACCTGCAGGATGCGCGCATCTCGACCGAGCTGGTCGATCACCTGCCCGCGTCGAACACGGTGCCCACGCCGCTCAAGTTCCACGGGCGCATCGTCGGCACGCCGGGCGAGCTCACGTATGCAAAGGACATCCATCGCTACTTCGAGGCCATCGCGAAGGCGTCGCCGCGCGCGAAGTACTGGACCATCGGCAAGACCGAGGAGGGGCGCGACATGGTCGTCCTCGCGATCGCCGACGCGAAGACCCTCGCCAACCTCGAGAAGTACCGCGGCGAACTCGCGGAGCTGACCGACCCGCGCCGCACGAACGAGGCCCGCGCGCAGCAGCTCATCAGGACCACGAAGCCCATCTACTGGCTCACCAGCGGCATCCACTCGCCCGAGACCGGCGGCCCGGAGATGCTGCAGGAGCTGGCGTACCGCCTGGTGGTGGAGGAGACGCCCTTCATCCAGGCCATCCGCAACAACCTCATTGTGTTCATCACGCCGGTCATCGAGGTCGACGGGCGCGAGAAGCAGGTGGACACGTACTACTACAACAAGACGCTCCCGGCCGGTGCCGCGCGGCTGCCGCTCATGTACTGGGGCAAGTACGTCGCGCACGACAACAACCGTGATGCGATGGGCCAGTTCCTCGCGCTCACGAAGAACGTCAACGACTTCTACCTGCAGTGGAAGCCGCAGGTCATGCACGACCTGCACGAGGCGCAGACGTACCTGTACTCGTCCACCGGCACCGGCCCGTACAACGATGCCGTCGACCCGATCACGGTGAGCGAGTGGTGGACGCTGGCGCAGGAAGACGTGCGCGAGATGACCAAGCGCGGCGTGCCGGGGGTGTGGACCTACGGCTTCTACGATGGCTGGACGCCCAACTACATGTTCTTCATCGCGCACACGAAGAACGCCATCGGGCGCTTCTACGAGGTGCAGAGCTACGGCCCCGACAACTACGTGGTGCGCCCGGGGCCGACGGTCACCAGCAAGGAATGGTTCCGCCCCAATCCGCCGCTGCCGAGCATCAACTGGGGCCCGCGCAACAACACGAACATCCAGCAGTCGGCCGTGCTCTTCTCGCTCAAGCACGTGGCCGACCAGAAGGCCACGTACCTCGAGAACTACTGGTACAAGAACAAGCGCGCGGTGGCGAAGGGCACCACCGGTGAGGGGCCGTACGCCTGGGTCATCCCGGCCGGGCAGAAGCGCAAGGCCGACGCCGCCGACGCCGTGAATGAGCTGCGCAAGCAGGGGCTCGAGCTGCATGTCGCCACAGCCGGCGGCCGCTTCGGCACGGTCGAGGTGAAGCCCGGCGACTGGATCGTGCGCGGCGACCAGCCGTACCGCACGCTCGCCGACATGTACCTCAGCATCCAGAACTACTCGCCCACCAATCCGCGCCCCTACGACGACACGGGCTGGACCTTCCAGTTCATGCGCAACGTGGCGGTGTATCCGGTGAGCGATCGCAACGTGCTCACGGTCGCCATGACGCCGGTGTCGGCCAAGGTCGTGGCGGCGGGTGGCGTGACCGGCAGTGGCCCGGTGCTCATCCTGCCGCACACCACCGACAACAACCTCATGAAGTTCCGCACCACCTTTGCCAGCACGAAGATGTTCGCGGCGGAGGAGGACTTCACGGCAGGTGGCGTGAGCTTCAAGGCCGGGGCGTTCATCGTGCCGGGCGGTGACCGCGCGGCCATCGAGGCGTCGCTCAAGACGCTCGGTCTCTCGGCCACGGCCGTCGCCAGCGCACCGACCGTCAAGCAGCACGAGATCGACCTGCCGCGCATCGGCTATGCACACGCGTGGCAGCGCACGCAGGACGAGGGCTGGGTGCGCGCCGCGCTCGACGTGTACGGCGTGCCGTACACCTACTTCGGCGACATCGAGCTGCGGCAGGGGAATCTCCGCGCGAAGTACGATGTCATCATCTATCCCCACGTCGGCGGCAGCGCGCAGTCGCATGTGGCCGGCATCCTCAAGACCGGCGACACGCCGCTCCCCTATCGCAAGACCGACAAGACCCCCAATCTCGGCGCCGTCGATGCGGCCGATGACATCCGCGGCGGCCTCGGCATCGACGGGCTCACCGAGCTGTACAAGTTCGTGCAGGAGGGCGGCACGCTCATCGTCGAAGGGAGCACGAGCACCATCTTCCCCGCGTACAACCTCACGGCCGGCATCACCATCGAAAGCCCTTCGCAACTGTTCGCGCGTGGCACCATCCTGCGTGGCGTCGTGAGCGACGCGAAGAGCCCCATCGCCTACGGCTTCGACCGGCAGCTCCCGGTGTACTTCAACCAGGATCCCGTGCTCGCGGTGGGTGGTGCCGCGGGCGTGTTCGCGGGTGGTGGCAGCGGTGCCGCGGCGGCGGCGCTCGCGCAGAACACGACGCCCAACGCCCAGCCGCTGCGCCTCTCCACGTGGAGCTTCACCAACCCCGACTCGACCGGCGTGCCCATGCCGGGCCCGGGCGCGGCAGGCGGTCGCGGGGGCGCCGGCGGCGGTGCGCCGGGTGCCGGTGGTCGCGGCGGGTTCGGCGGTGGCGGTGAGGGGGCCTTCGCGGCAGGTGCCGCAGTCGACAACACGCGCCCGCGCGTCGTCATGCAGTTCCCCGCCAACGCCGGTGACATGCTCCTCTCCGGCACGCTCGCCGGTGGCGAGGCGCTGCAGAACCGCGCGCAGGTCGTCGATGCGCCGCTCGGCAAGGGCCATGTGGTGATGTTCGCCATCCGTCCCTTCTGGCGGTGGCAGACGCAGGGCGCCTTCTTCCTCGGCTTCAACGCGATCCTCAACTGGAACGACCTGAACGCGGGGAAGTGAGGGGCGGTAGCTACGTGCGGTGGCGCTGAAGTGGTGCGGGGCCGCTCACCATGTGGTGTGCGGCCCTGTCGTCGTAGCAGCGCGTAGTTGAGGCGATGCTGGCTACAGCAGAGCGGGGTGCAAACGGCATCGCGTCAAGGAACGACGCGGACCAGCCGCTGACGATGTGGAGACCTCGGCGTCAACGGTGCGCTGGCGCATCTGGACGAATGCCCCGCGCCCCGTTTCGCGGCGCGCTCTGCGGAGGACAACGTGTTCCCTTACCGCGGCGCACCTTCGAGCTTCGTGATCGACTTGACGAAGCGTGCCAGCGTCGGATCGGCAGCCTGCATCGGCGTGCTGAAGGCACGCGCGGCTGCGTATTCGATGGAATAGAGCAGTGCCTGCTGGCTCTGCGGTGACTCCGGAGAGTGTCCGGCGCTGGGGTCGATCAGCAGCGTCGGCGTGTGGCCAGCCTGCTGTGCACGCGTGGCGTAGTCGCTGACGGCCTTGATGGGGACACGATCGTCGCGCGCACCGGCCCACATCGTGAGCGCTGTGCGCAGCGCCTCGACGCCATGGTGTGGCGACTGCGCCTTCATCTTCGCCAGCCAGTCGGGCCTCGCGATCGGCATGCCGAAGTCGGCAAAGAAGCGTGCGGCGGGTGGCGCGTCTTCGGGCAGCGCGCTGCTGCTGTTGTTGGCGACCCACTGGGTACTGAATGCCAGTTCCGTGGGGGCGGCGGCGGCGACGGCCAGGCGGAACCGGTCGGGGTGATGGGTGATCGCCAGCAGGCTTGCGTAGCCTCCGAACGAGTGACCGATGATGGCCTGCCGCGTACGATCACCGATGCCGCGCGCGAGCAGGTAGTCCATGCCCTCGACGATGTCGGCCAGCACGCGCCCATTGCCGAAGTCACCGTCGGACGCGAGCACGTAGTTGCGGCCATAGCCGGTGGAACCGCGGAAGTTTGGCCGAAACACGGCCATGCCGCGATTGACCAGCAACTGTGCCAACGCGCTGTAGTCGGCGCGATCGCGGCTGAAGGGTCCGCCGTGGATCAGTGCCACGAGCGGCGTCTGCGAAGGGTCGCGGCCGGGAACGAGATGCAGGTAGCCGTGCAGTGTCATGCCATCGCGGGCCTTCCAGTCGAAGGCGTGCGCGACGGACAGGACCCTTGCGTCGGGTCCTGCTGGTTCGACCAGGACGGCCCGCGGTCGCGACCGCGGGCGATCGACGATGAAGCGGCGCGGATGCACGGCATCGCTGGCGGCGACCTCCACCAGCCAGCGTTGCCCGTCACGGCTCGCCTGCAAATGCAGGTTGGCGTCGGGCCACCGTGCCTGCACGGCATCGAGCCATCGGCGCGTCGCGGCATCGGGACTGGTCCAGCGTACGCGCGCAGCCTCAAAGGCGGCAGCGACAATCGGCAGGCGATCGTCTCCGGGGATCACATGCGTCGCATCGGCCAGGGCGTCGGGATCACGCAACACCGCGCTCGTCTGCTTGCTCCGCGGGTCGTACTGCATGAGCACGCGCAGGCCGGAGTCGTCCATGGAAAGCAGGTGCAGCCGGGCGCTCGCTGCATCGACGTGCGTGGGCAGGCAACGCGACAGCGTCGGACAGTGATGGACGATCTCGGTGCCACCGGCGACATGGCGACGGATGACCGGACGGTAGCTGTCGCCTTCGTATCCGGCACTGTAGGCAGCGTGGCGCGTGGCGTCGAGTGCGATGCGCTGTTGCGCATGGGACGCAGTGTACAGCAGCGTTTCAGAGCCGTGATCGGTCACCAGCAGGTAGCGGTACTCAGCCTGATTGCCGCGGGCGATGCGTTCGCTGATCACGACCGCATCGGTGGCGAATCGATCGATACCGTGAAGTCGCTGATGACGGGTGGCGTCCCACTTGTAGACCCGCCGCGACATGTCACGCGCCGGCAGGTGCACGGCCAGCCCAACCGCATCGCTCATCCAGAGGCGCGTGCCATCGGCGGACCAAACCAGGCGCGTGCCAGCAGCGTCAGCCATGATCAGCTTGACGGACGAGTCTGCGAGTGTCATGCGCTTGGCCTGGATGCGGCCATCGCTCTCCTCGAGATAGGCGAGGTACAGCCCATCCGGCGACAGTGTGACGTCGCGATAGCGCGCGCGTGCCAGCAACGCCTCGCGGCTGATGAGCGTGGCCGGTGGTGCCTGCTTCGCCCCCGCAATCGCGGCGTCGAGCACGGAATCGGCCGAGTCGCGGCCGACGAGTGCAGCGAGCGCCAGGCAACCCAACGGCTGACACAACCGCACCATGACCCTCATCGAGTCGCCCCTCGGCGCGGCTGCAACACGATCAGGCTGCACAAGGCGGGCAGCCCGACCAGCGCGCAATTGGCAAGCCAGAGCCAGCGTCGGCGTGCACTGAGGGTGCACTGCCGCAGCCACCACCAGGCACCGATGAGCGCGAGCAGAGTCAGCGTCAACGCGGTGGGAATGAACCCGCCTCGCGTGGGCCAGCGCTCTCCGCGCAGGGGCCACGTGAGCCCCTTGTCGAGCCAGGTGTCGGGCAGTTCACTCGCGATGTGCAGGGGTGGAGAGATCCACCAGGCGACCTGCTGCATGGCCGGGTAGTCGCGGCGAAGGGCGCGCGCGGCCACTTGCGTCGCCTTGCCGTCGGCATCGACGAAGTACACCTGCTGCGACGGATCGGCATTCACGGCGAACTCCGAGAAACCCACCTGACGATGACCCGCGCCATACAGAAACGACACCAACCAGCCGTCCATCAGCTCGGCAATGTAGATGGTCTCGAGATTGCTCACGCCCCTCGGTAGTGGCAGCATCCAGTCCTGCTGCGGTTGGGCGTAGGGGTCGACGGCATTGTGATCCGGGCGATAGGCGTACAGCGCGCGATCGCTGAGCAGCAGCAGGCGACCGAGCTTGGCTTCGGGCAGCCCGACGAACGACTCACCGCTCGGCAGCGCGATCTGCGGGTGAAGGGTCTGTTGATCGACGTTGATGCGCAGCAGCTCGTGACGCGTGAGTACGTAGCCGTCAAACACCAGCGGCACCTGTGTAAACGCGGTGGCATCATTGGCGCCGCGACGACCGAACACCCCGCGCGCCGCGCCAACCTTGGGGTCGCGACCGACGAACAGCATGCGATCGTGCGAGAACACCCACTCGATGCCGCGTGTCTCATCGGTCCACCCGGTCGGCGCCGGCAGGTTGCCGAACTGCTGTCGGAGCGGGACTCGTTGCAGCGAGGGACCCAGGGCCACCGGCTCGATGAGCGGCAATTGCGTACGCCATGACGCCGCCCGTGCGTCGGTGCTGGTCGCAAGACCCAGGCTTATCGCTGCGGCGGGCGTTCCGCGCTTGACTTCGATCAAGCCGCCCGCGGGTGGAAACTCGGTGTTCAGTGGATCGTTGCCCAGCAGGATGCTGGTGGTCACAAAGCCGGCCTGAGCAACACCGAAGGCGGCGAGAAAGAAGCCAAGCTGCAGCGGCAACGCCGTCAGCCACAGCGCGGCATCACGCGTGGGAGGCGACTCGCGATCAGGGCGGAAACCCTGGCTCGCGACGTAGAACATGGTGATCAAGACCACGCCAAAGGGCACCAGCAGCCACCAGACGGACACCAGGTGCACCGTCAGCATGAACGGCACCGGGAGCAGCACGACCATCGCCTTGCTGCGCGCCGTGATGATCACAGCACCGGCAAGCCAGGCCAGATAGCAGTAGCCCGCGAGGTAACAGGTCGCCGCGTAGTGCCGAACATCCACCACGTGCTCGGTGAAGCCATCGAGTCCGGCAACCAGCAGCACCATCGGCAACCACACCGCAATGCCGATCGTGATCGCGGCGGCGGCCGCCAACGCCAAGAAGATTCGCGCCGGGGGCAGCGGTCGATGCAATAGCCACAGCCATTCGCTGGCTCTGCGGTAGGCGCCAACCTGCACCACGGCCAACGCCACGCCGAGCATCAGATACACCATGCACAGCGGAATGGCCTGAAAGAACACCATCTGTAGCAGCGCCGTCGTGCGCGCCATGAACACCAGCAGCAACAGATGTGCAAGAGCGATGGCGATGGCGTAACGGCGAAAGCGGTGCAGTTCGGACTGAAAGAGCAGGCTCATGGCACACTCTCCACTTGCGGCGCCGCATGATTGCGGGTCAGAAACGCATTGACAGCGCGATCGAGCCCCACCGCGCCACGGGTCACGCGTCGCGCGCCGCGTGCGCGCAGGAGCTCCCCGAGATCATCCGCTGCATCGAGCACCAGGAAGTGAACAAGCCCGTCGATACGCTGCATCTGCAGAACGCCGGGGATGTCTTCTGCGCGCGGAGCGGCGAAGCCGTAGTCGCACACCCACAGCGACACCCGCTCGCAGAACGTGTCGGGCGGCGACATATGCATCAGGCGCCCGCGCTCGAGCAGGATCAGGTTGTCGGCCAATCGCTCGATCTCTTCCATCTGATGCGAGCAATAGATGATGGTGCAGCCACTCTCCCCGGCCGAGGACAAGACCGCCTCGAGGAACGCGCGCTTGGCGACGACATCAAGTCCGAGCGTGGGCTCATCGAGGATGAGGAGCTCGGGTGATTGGGCCAGCGCCATGGCGAGATTGACACCGGCGCGCTCGCCGCGCGAGAGCTGTCCAACCCGCTGCTGCATCTCGACATGGAAGTGGCCCACGATGCGTCGCCACCGCGCGTCCTGCCACTGCGGATACAGGCGACGCTGCATGGCAACCACTTCCTCCACCCTGAGCCAGCCTGGCATGCTGTGTTCTTCATTCACGTAGCCGATGCGTGCACGATCCTGATGATCGAGCCGCTGGCTGTCGCGCCCCAGGATCACGGCCTCGCCCGTCGATGGTGCCTGAAATCCGAGGAGCACGCGAAACAGTGTGGACTTTCCGGCGCCATTCGCACCGACGATGGCGTGAATGCGACCGGCTGGAATCGTCAGATCGAGTGTGTCCAGGGCGCGCTTGCTCCCGTAAGCGACAGTCAGTCGGCGGGTTTCGATGATCGCGCGATCCGTCGGTCCCGGCGTTGCCGGCACCTCAGGCGCGAGCCGTAGTTGTGCGGTCATGGTCTCCTCACGCGGTGCGTTTGTTGAGCACAGGTTTCAAGGCCGCCTTCACCTGGTCGATCACATGTGAAAGCGGATAGCCGAGGCCCACCACATCGGCGGCGAACGTGTCGATGGCGATGCCTAGCCGACGGCTGCGTTCAGCATCCGACAGCATCTGCCTGGGCGCGGCCACGAACAGACCAAGGCCCTGACGGGAATCGATCCAGCCTTCCGCTGCCAGTTCGCTGTATGCCTTGGCGACGGTGTTGGGGTTCACCGTGAGTTGCTGCGCCAACCCACGCACGCTGGGCAGTTGCGCGCCGACAGGCAGTTCCCGGCTGGCGATCGCGCGACGAATGCCATCGCCGATCTGACGCACGATCGGGCGCGGGTCGGCGCTGCTGAGTTGCAGCATCAACGGCGTGGTCTTGGACATGCTGGGAGGCTGTGTGAAGTGTACTACGCGTGATAGTACAGAAAGGTTTCACCCGGCATGCACCGCTGTCAAGCGTCCGCGGGCAGGCGTTGACGAGCCCGCCGCCATGCCGCCAGGGCTCGGTGCAGGGACGCAGTGCGAGCGCGATGGAGCACGCCGCTTGTGGCGCGGGGCCGCTCGCCCGATGGTGTGCGGCCGCGGAGCCTTTCGTGCGTCGCGCCCCAACGGCATCGACGGACAGCTATTGATGATGCCTGCACCGCCGCGCACGTGGTGTGCCGTGCTCGCCGCATCGTACGCGTCGACACGTTGCCTTCTGGCGGCCGCGATGGCGTGCTCAGTCACCGAAGCATGACGTGCGCGGCGATGGCAGGGTGCTCGTCGTCGACGGACCAACCTGCCGCGTCACGCTGCGCGATGGCAATCCCGGAAGTGCCGTACGGCGTGACGGTGATGGTGCTGGGCCCGGCGAGTCTCGCTATCTGACCGGCCTTGCGGCGACGCGTGACGGAGACGCGATGGCCACCATGCTGCAGTCCGATGGGCGCACGCGATGGCGGGGCGTCCCAGTCGACCCGCTGCTCCGACAAGTTCGGTTGATCGTTGACGCCGTGTCGGGCGTCGCGGAACGCGCAGGCTCCGCGCTCGATGGAGCGAGCACGACGTCGCGCATGGTGCGCATCAACTCCGCGACCGGCGCCGCTACCTGCATCGGCGCCGTGCCCGCGAATGCCTGGATGCCGCACGATCCGGCGAAGATGCCCAATACCGACGTTCGCGAGGCCCCACAGACGTCGATCGAGCGTGCCAGCAACGTGCAGCGCGTACACGCACTCGCTGACGGGCGCGTCGTTGCGGCAATCGAGGGCACGCCACGACCCGACGTGCCGCTCAACGAATGCGCGGTGTTCACGCGCGCACTCGCCCCGGCCGTGCACGGGACCAACGTGCCGGGTCGGCTTGCACTGATCCACCGCGACACCCTGTGGATCAGAGACGAGACCGACGAAGGCGATGTGCGCATCGGCCGCGCTGTGCTGTGTGGCACGTGGCAGCGTCGACAGTAGTTTGGGGACATCCCTCCACCCGCGTGCCCGCCATGCCTCTCCGCACCGCGCTCCGCCGCGCCGCCTTCGCGCTTCTCGCCGCACCCCTCACCCTCGCCGCCCAGGGCCCGTGGGCGCGCGTGGGCACACAGGGTGACGCGACCTTCCGCAACTTCGCGTTCGCCAGCGGCGAGACACTGCCCGAGCTCAGGATCCACTACAGCACGCTCGGCACACCGCGAAAGGATGCGCGCGGCATCGTGCGCAACGCCGTGATGATCCTGCACGGCACCGGCGGCGCGGGGCGCAGCTTCCTCTCCAATGGCTACGCCGGGCGCCTCTTCGGCGCCGGGCAACTGCTCGACAGCACGAAGTACTACATCATCCTCCCCGACGGCATCGGGCACGGCGGCTCGAGCAAGCCGAGCGACGGCCTGCGCGCGACGTTCCCGAAGTACACGTACGACGACATGGTGAAGGCGCAGCATCGCCTGCTCACCGAGCACCTCGGCGTGAATCACCTGCGCCTCATCATGGGCACGTCCATGGGGTGCATGCACGGCTGGGTGTGGGGCTACACCTACCCCGACTTCATGGACGGCCTCGCGCCGTTCGCCTGTGTGCCGCAGGCGATTGCCGGGCGCAACCGCATGGTGCGCACCATGGCCATGGACGCCATCCGCAACGACCCGGCGTACAGGGGCGGCGCGTACACCGCTCCGCCGGTGCAGGGGCTGCGCGGTGCCATGGGCATGCTCTTTCTCATGTCCAGCGCGCCACTCGTGCAGCAGACGCAGGCCCCCACACGTCAGGCGGCCGACTCGGTCATTCGCGCCTACCTCGACGCGCGCGTGGCCAGCACCGACGCCAATGACTTCCTGTACCAGTTCGACGCCTCGCGCGACTACGACCCGAGCCCGCACCTGGGGCGCGTCATGGCGCCGGCGCTGTTCATCAACTCCGCCGACGACTTCGTGAACCCGCCCGAGCTGGGGCTGGCCGAGCGCTACGCGAAGCAGATGCCGAAGACGACGTTCGTGCTGCTCCCCATCACGGCCGAGACACGCGGGCACGGCACGCACTCGCTGCCGGCCGTGTGGGGTGGCCACCTCGCGACCTTTCTCGGAGCGCTGCCGGAGCGGTGACGGTCGGGCGGCCACCGCACCCTGCTAGATTGCGGAATGCCCGACACTCCCCGTCACAACGGCTTCTGGCGCCTCGTGGGGCGCGCGGCAACGCTGCGCTGCCCGCACTGCGGTGCGCGCGGTCTCTTCCAGTCGTTCTTTGCCCTCAAGACCAACTGCCCGAGCTGCGGCCTGCGGCTCGAGCGTGGCGAGGGCGACTACTTCGTGGGCGCGTACCTGTTCAACCTCATCGCGGTCGAACTCATCCTGTTCGTCTGCGTCTGCGGCTTCGTGTTCCTCACGTGGCCCGATCCGCCCTGGGACCTCATCACGTACGTCACCGGCTTCCTCATGCTGGCCGGGTGCGTGCTGTGCTATCCCTTCGCCAAGGTCACGTGGCTGGCCGTCGACCTGGCCATTCGTCCGCTCTCGGCGGAGGAGTTGCAATGGCACCGACAGGGGGGCGATGTGGGGGAGCGCGAACTCCCCCACATCTGACCCGCGTTCCTTCCGTGCTTACTTCTCGGCCACGATGAGGTAGCGCGACGCCGCCCAGAACTTCGCCGGGTCGGTGATGCGGATGTCCTGACCGCGGAAGGAGCCGTCCTTCTCCTTCTTCGCCACCTCGATGAGCCCCACGTCGTGGCGCGACACGATGCGGTACGCCCGGTCGGCGCGCGGCAGCGGGATCGTGAGCACTTCGCGACGGTCCGCCCGCGTGAACTTCGACTCGTCGAGCGTACGCGCCGGCACCAGCGTCTTGCCAAGCTTCACGATGAGCAGGCCGCGTGAGCCGCCCTCTTCGGCCACGAGACCGTCGGCAAGCAACTGACGACGCGAGCCGACGGTGAAGAAGACCCGGTTCTCGCGCACGTCCATCGCCTTCACCGTGTCGGTGAGGACCGCCTTCTCGGCCACGAGCGTCTCGTTCGCGTTGCGCAGCGCCCGGATCTCGTTCTGGAAGGTCGCGATCTCCTGCTCACGATTCTTGAGCCGCTCGTTGAGGTCGGCCAGGAGCGACACGGCGGCCGAGGAATCGGCGCGCAGCGTCTTGAGCGTGTCGAGCAGGGCTGCCACCTGCGCCTGCCGCGCCGCGAGGCGCTGCCGCATCTGCGCGAGGCGGTCGAGGATGTCCTTCTGGGCCGCGGCCGCCTCGGTCTTCCCCGACTCGTCGCTCTTGGTGACGCCCACCTTGCTGGACAGGCCGCGGACCTTGCGCAGCTCGGCGTCCACCTCGTCGGCAAAGCGCGATGCGGCCACCACCTGGGCCAGCGCGCGGTCCTTGTCGGCGGTGGCGCCCGTGACGAGCCCTTGCAGCGAGTCACGCGACGAGGAAATGGCCGCCAGCTCGGCCGCCAGGGAGTCCGCGCGGGCGCGCGAGGCGGTGTCGGTGCAGGCGGTTGCCGCTGCCGCCGCCAGGAGGGCGACGGCCACGCGGACCGGTCGGAGGAGCGAGGTGGTGCGCATGAGGGTCTGGGATGGGGGGAACACGCGCCCGGAACGTACCGGACTCGGGCGTTCGAGCAAAGTGTCCCGGATCACACTTACTGCTCCTGAGTGACCTTGGTCGCAGCCGGCGGGCGCTGGTACTTGTCGAACCAACTCCTGAGGTAGAGCTGGGTGCGCAAAAAGTTGCTTGGCGTCGAACTCGTGCCATGCCATTCGTTGTTGAAACGCAGCATGGCCGTGGGCACCTTCAGCACCTTCAAGGCCTCGTAGTACTCCTCCGTCTGCCCCATGGGCGTCCGGAGGTCGTTCACCCCGGTCATGAGCATGGTGGGGGTGCGCACGTTGCCGACGTACATCAGCGGCGACCGGCGCAGGTGCTCACTGGGGTCGTCCCAGGGGTATTTCGCGAAGTTGTTGTACCAGCTCGAACCGTCGGTCGTTCCGACGAAGCTGAGCCAGTTGGTCACCGGGCAGTTGGCGCTCGCCGCCGCGAAACGGTTGGTGTGCCCCACGATCCAGCTCGTGAGCACCCCGCCCCCCGAGCAGCCGAACACGTACAGCCGGTTCGTGTCGATGTACCCTCGCCCGATGACCGTGTCGACGCCCGCCATGAGGTCATCGTAGTCCTTGCCGGGATAGGCGTTCTTGATGGCGTTGCCGAAGGCGCTGCCATAGCCCGTCGAGCCGCGCGGATTCGTATACAGCATGACGAATCCGTTGGCGGCATGGTCCTGCCGCGCGAAGCTGAAGCCCACGTTGTACATGCTGTGCGGGCCACCATGGATCTCGAGCATCAGCGGGTACTTCTTCGACGGATCGAACCCCGGCGGCTTCACGATCCACCCCTGGATGCGATAGCCGTCCACCGAGCGGTACCACACCTCCTCGGTGGTGGCGAGCTGCTTGCCGGCCAGCACGTCGCCATTCACGTCGGTGAGGGTGCGGGGCGTGGGCGTGCGGACGTCGAACGCCACGATGTCCGTCGGGCGCGTGGCCGTGCTCAGCGTGCCCACCGCCAGGAAGCTCTTGCCGATGTCGGTCACGGTGAGCACCTGCGCGCCGGTGGTCACCTGCTTCACCTTGCCGTCGAGCGACGCATGGTAGAGGTGCCGCGCGCCCTCGTTCTCGGCCACGAAGTACACGCCGGTGCCGTCCGGCGACCAGAACATCGCCGTGGGCGTGCGATCGAGCGACGCCGTGAGCGCGCGCGGGTTGCCGCCGTTCGCATCCATCACGTACAGCGCGGCGTCCTTCCACGTCGCATCGGTGCTGTCGTACCCGGTGTACGCGATGCTGCGCCCGTCGGGGCTGGGCACGGGGTTGTTGTCCGGGCCGTTGCGCTTCGTGAGCTGCGTGATCGCGCCACTCGCCACATCCACCTTGTAGATGTCGCTCTGTCGCCACGAGTACTCGGCGTCCTGCACACGGTTCGACGTGAACAGCAGCGCCTTGCCGTCGGGGGTCCAGGCGTTGCCGTTGGCCGGCCACTCGCCCGACGTCACCTGACGCGGCGTACCGCCATCGGCCGGGATCACGAACAGTTGGCGCAGCCCGTTCTCGAGAAAGCCCTGCCGGTCGGCGCGGTAGCGCACCTTCGTCACGATGCGGGGCGGCTCCGTCCACTTGGCTCCGCGCGGAGCGGCCGGCATGGCCACGCGCCACTCCTCGTTCTGGCGCACCAGCATGCCGAACGCGATCGACTTGCCGTCGGGGCTCCACGCCAGGTCGCTCGGCGTCTCCGTCAGCCGCGTCACCTGCGTCGTGGCGCCCTCGGCGTCCATGTAGCGCACCCACACCTGCTGGCCACCGGGCTCGCCGGCCGCGATGTACGCAATGCGGCTGCCGTCGGGGCTCCAGCTCGCGTCGCTCCCCTTCACCAGGAAGCGGTTCTTCGTGCCGTCGACATTCATGATCCACACCGACGACTCGCGCCGGTCGTTGATCTGGTCGATCCAGGTGCGCGTGTACAGCACCTGCTTGCCGTCCGGGGAGAGCGCAGGGTTCGCGACGTCTTCCCAGTTGAAGTAGTCGGCAACCGTCAGGCGGTCGCGGGGCGCGGCGGGCTGGCTGTGCAGCGATGCGCCGGGGGTGCTGAGGGCAGCGGCGAAGGCCAGCAGCGCGAGCGAGGTGGAGCGCATGGGAGCCTCGGTGTCGGCAGGGGCAGCGTGCGGTGAGCCCCCTATGCTGCGGCGCACGCGCACCGCGCGCAACCAGTCAACACCCCGGCCGAGTCACGCGCGGTGACGCGGCGTACAGCCCGGCGCTGCTAGCGGAGCGTGTCCGCGAGGGCCAGCAGGCTGTCGCGCATGGCGAGCGTCGTGCCATCCACGAAGCGGCGCACACCCTTCCACTGCCGGATGAGCGGGTTGCGCGTGGTGATGCTCGTCTCGATGACGCGGCGCTTCGAGGTGCTGGCGTGCACCATCTTGCCGTCGCCCACGTAAATGCCCACGTGCGAGATGCGCGATCCGCGGCCGAACGTGAGCACGTCGCCCGGCTCCAGCTTGGCGACATCCTTGGGCACCTCGACACCGACCTTGGCCTGCTGCTGCGCCGTGCGCGGCAGCACCATGTCGATGACGCTCATGGCATAGCGCACGAGGCCACTGCAGTCGAGCCCGATGCCGGGCTTGGTGCCGCCGAGCTTGTAGCGCGTGCCAATGGAGAGCCGCGCCTTGGTCACGATGCTGTCGCGCAGCGACTGCGCGGAGGCGCTGAAGGCGGCGAACGGCTTGCGCGCCTCGAAGGCACTGCGCGTCACGCTCGCGGGCTCACCGGCCGCTGTCGCCCTGGTCTCTCCACGCTGCGCCGACAGCATCGACGGCGCCGTGGCGGCCACAAGGGCAGCACAGGCGACGAGGAGCAGGGGGCGGTGGCGCAGAGACGTCACGGAGGCAGCAGGCGGAGTGCGGGTGGCTGGGACCTTCAGCTCGACAAACTATCACGGCAGAGGCCCCTCGGCCACCCATGACGGGTGGGCGGGACGAATGGTCACCGCCGTTCCCGCTGTCGCATTCCATGGAGCGGAAGACCTTTCCCGTGTTGTGACGGGCTGAGAGGCCAGCGGCGATCGTCATCACAAGCGCGGCACGCTCGAGACCTCACGTCCGGCGCGCAGGACGCAAACCGTCACACACCCGACCACGCTTGCCGGGTCGTCTCGGCGTCTCCAGCTTGCACGAGCCTCGTCTTGGCGCCTGAGGGCGTCGCGAGGCCTTCACCCCGGTCCAGGAGTCCTGCCATGCGCAAATCATTCACCGCTGTCGCCGTCAGCCTTTCGCTCTTGGCTGCAGCCCCCGTCCAGGCGCAGGTCAGCTGGACCGACTGGACGTCGCAGGGCAGCAACCAGGTGTTCGGCACCCTGCAGATTGGCTCGAACAGTGTTGCGGTCACGTTCACCGGGTCGTTCGGCTTCGCCCAGCTCTCCGGCGGTATCGACTACTACGCCACGAACCCCGGCATTTACGCCCCCAACCGGCCCACCGGTTCGGATATCATCGGCCTGAACGCCGGTGGTACGAAGACCATCACCTTCAGTCAGGCCGTCATCGACCCCGTCATTGCCCTGGTGAGCTGGAACTCTCAGCCCACGATCACCTTCAACGGGCCGATCACGGTGCTCGGACAGGGTCAGGGCCACTGGGGCAACGGCACGATGTCCGCATCGGGCAACCAGCTGTTCACGAGTGGTGAGGTGCACGGCACGATCCAGCTCTCGGGCTCGTACACGTCCATCACGTTCACCGATGGCAGCGAGAACTGGCACGGCTTGACGGTCGGCGCTCCGGCCGTCGCCAATGTGGTGCCGGAGCCGTCCACGTACGCGCTCATGGCCGCCGGTCTCGCCGGGCTCGCGCTTGCCCGTCGCCGCCGCAAGGCCTGATTCTCCGGCTGGTCCGCTTGCTCCTCACGCCAACGGCGCGAACTCCAGTTCGCGCCGTTTTGCGTTGCATGACACCCCGCCCGCGTCAGCGGATTCCCAGGGCCTTGTGCGTCTGCACCGACAGCCGCCACCGGGGGTGCGCCAGGCAATAGGCCAGCGCTGCCGCAGTGTTGGCGTCACGCTGCGGCCCATCCATGGGCTGCAGCAGGAAGTGCCGGAAGGCGAGCCCCTCGAACCGCTCCGGCGGGGCCAGCGACTGCGGATACACCAGCTTGAGCTCATCGCCGGCCGTAAGCACCAGCGGGGCGTCGGCCTTGGGGCTCACGCAGATCCAGTCGAGCCCCGGCGGCGCCGGCTGCGTGCCGTTGGTCTCCACCGCCACCTCGAACCCCTCGGCGTGCAGGGCGTCGATGGCCTCCGCGTCGAGCTGCAGGAGCGGCTCGCCGCCCGTGCAGACCACGAACGGGCGTACATCGGCCGGGGCGTCGGCCGGCCAGCGTGACTTCACGAAGGCGGCGAGTGCGGCGGCCGTCGCGAACTTGCCGCCATCCGGGCCCACGCCCACGAAGTCGGTATCGCAAAAGGTGCATACTGCTTTCGCACGGTCGGCCTCACGCCCGGTCCAGAGGTTGCACCCCGAGAACCGGCAGAACACCGCGGCCCGCCCGGCCTGCACGCCCTCCCCCTGCAGCGTGTAGAAGCACTCCTTCACCGTGTACGTCACGCGACGGCCCGCTCAGCGCGCGTAGGCGATCGGGTCGGCCGCACCGGCTTCGGCGAACCCGCGCAGACGCAGTTGGCAGGCATCGCAATGGCCGCAAGCGGTGCCATCGGGCGCCGGGTCGTAGCAGCTCGTGGTGAGCGCATAGTCCACCCCCAGCGAGCGCCCCAGGGCGACGATGCCGGCCTTGGTGAGGTGCTGCAGCGGCGCTCTGATGGCGAGGCGGGTGGTGCCTTCGACTCCCGCGCGCGTGGCCAGGTTGGCCATCTGCTCGAACGCGGCCACGTATTCCGGGCGGCAGTCCGGGTAGCCGGAGTAGTCGAGGGCGTTGACGCCGATGTAGATCGCGTCGGCCCCCAGCACCTCGGCCCACGCCAGCGCGAACGACAGGAAGATCGTGTTGCGCGCCGGCACGTAGGTCACCGGAATCTCGTGCTCATCGTGGGCCAGGTCCCGGTCCTTGGGGACCGGGGTGTCGGCGGTGAGCGCCGAGCCACCCCACTGCCGGAGGTCGATGTCGACCACCACGTGCTGCCCCACCCCCTGCGCCGCCGCCACGCGCCGCGCCGCGTCGATCTCGACGGCATGCCGCTGGCCGTACCGAAAGGTCATCGCGTAGGGCAGGTAGCCGTCACGACGGGCGACGGCGAGCGCGGTGGCCGAGTCGAGCCCTCCCGAGAGGAGGACGACGGCGGGGCGGGGAGCGGCGGCGTCTGGCATGGGCAGAAGGTAACGGGCTCCCGCGCCTCGAGGCGCGCCACGCTGTTGCGTACACCGCGTGTCCACATTCGAGGACAGCTGGACTGCGGCGCGCAGGGCTGGAATCGCGCAAATTCTTATTTTATAACGACTTGCAATACTCTGTGACATGCGGCGCGGGTTCTGCACCACAGCGTGGCAGAACCCTGAACGGAGTCTCTGCATGCGTCTCTTCTCGTTCGCGCGCGCTACGGCGCTGCTCCTTCTTCCCATGGTGGCGGCGCCCCTCGCGACGGCATCGGCCCAAGTGGGCGCCGGCGCGCACCTCACGCCCTTCGCCGGGTATCTCGTGACAGGCCGGTGGTACGAAGGCCCGATCGGCACGAGCATCGCCACCAGCAACTCGCCCATGGTGGGGGCGCAGGGGAGCGTTCCGCTCAGCAACGCGGTCGCGCTCACCGGCAGCCTCGCCTACGGCTCGGGAGACCTGCGGGTGGGGTTGCCGCTGCTGGGCGGTGTCAACGTGGGGTCGGCGAAGACGTGGATGTACGACGCCGGGCTCGAGATCGGTGGACTCGGCAACCGGGGCTCCGGCGTGTCGCCGTTCGTCACCGGCGGCATTGGCGGCATGACCAACGACATCAAGGCGAGTGTCTTCGAGACTCGCGCCACGAACGTCGCCTACACAGCGGGCGTGGGCGTCGATCTGGGCTTCTCGGCTGGCGTCGCGCTGCGCGTGCAGGCCAAGGACTGGATCACGCGCTTCAACACGGAAGACGCCGTTGGCTTCCGTGCCGAAGGACAGTGGTCGCACAACTGGGCCCTCACGGCCGGTCTCAAGCTGTCATTCTGAGTCCCGGCGGTGCCGTGGGCTCGTTAGTTTCGCAACACGCAGCCCATCTTCAGCCCACGGCACCGTGGATCCACGACGAGCTCTCCCGCCCCGCGTCTTCGGCCGTGCCCTGTGGCGTCGGTCAGGACACTTCGCCTTCGCCGCTTGCTTGAGCGCGGCGGCGTCCGCGACGCTGTCCGCCACGTTGTCCGCCCAGTCCGGTGCACCGCCCGATTCGGCCCGTGCCGAAGGCAGCGCGGGTACCTCGAGCGCGGCCGATCCGCTTCGCGGGTCGAGCACCACGCTGAGTGCGCTGGGGTCGCAGGCGCGCCAGCAGCAGGACGCGTTCGAGCGCAACCATCGCCTCGGGCTCCGCTTCTACAACGGCGGCGCCGATGCGACGTGCGAAGTGCCGCTCGGACGCATTTGCTACTGGAACAACAACGGCGACGTCCCGCCGCCTGCGGAGCGGAGCGACGCGCGCATCGAGCGTGAGCAACTGCTCGAGATGCTCGCGCGCGCGCAGGCCGCCGACCCGAAGGACGACTGGGTGTCGGGAATGCGCGTGCGGTATGCCATCGAAGGGGGCACGCCCGACGTGGCCGTGACCGCGGCGCGTGCCTGCGGCGGCACGGCCTGGTGGTGCTCGGCGCTGCAGGGGCTCGCGCTGCACAGTGCGAACCGCCACACCGAGGCCACGGCGGCCTTCGCGCGCTCGCTCGGGCAGATGGACGCAACGCAGCGCTGCACGTGGACCGACCTCACCATGTGGCTCGATCCGGCGACACACGCGGCGTACAAGGCGGAAGGGTGCGCCAACCGGGAGGCGCGCAACGCGCGCATCCTGCGTCTCGCGCAGCCGTTGTGGATGCTCCCGGCCAACGACATCACGAACGAACTCTACGCGCGGCGCACCATGTCACGCGTGCACTCGCTCGCGCGCATCCCGTACGACCTGCAGTGGGGCGATGACCTGCTCGAGAGCCAGGTGCGCTACGGCTGGCCCATGTCGTGGTCCGTGCAGAACGGCGGCGTGGCCGACCCGCGTCCGCCCTCGGTGATCGGCCACGAGCCCACGCCGAGCTACGACTTCATGCCCACGGTCGACGCCATTGAACAGCCGCTGACCGCCACGGCCGAGGACTGGGATCCCAAGCGCAAGAAGGCGCGCATGCGGTACGCGCCGCGCTATGCGACGGGATTTGGCGCGCTGCCCAACCAGTTCGCGCGCTTCCTGCGCGGCGACACCACGCTGCTCGCCGGCGGCTATCGCCTCGTGCGCGACCTCGAGATGGGGCGTGCACCGTACCACGCGGCGCTCACCCTCGACGCGATGGATGGACGCGCGCCGACGCAGGCGCGGCGCGACAGCGCGCAGGCCAACGGCGCGTTGCTGGTGCCCTTCACGTCCCCGATGCTGGCCAGCCTCGAGGTGATGGCGCCCACCGGCAAGCGTGCGGCGCGCGTGCGCACCACGGTGGAACCGCTCCCGCGCACGACGCGCCTGTCCGACTACCTGCTGCTGCAGCGTGGCGATCCGTCGGTCACGCCTTCGCTGGAGCAGAATGCGCTGCAGGCCTACGGGTCGCGGGAAATCGAAGGCGGCACGCAGATCGGTCTGTACTGGGAGGTGTACCGCCCGGCGAGTCCGGGGGCGCCGCTCGAAGTCTCGATTCGCGCGACACGCCTGGGCGCGAGCTTCATGCAGCGGCTGAGCTCCTCGATCGGTCTGTCGAAGGCGCTCACCCCGGTGTCGATCCGCTTCAACGACAACGGACGTCCCGACGGGGCGGCCGGGCGCAGTCTCTCCATCAACTTCCCGTCGGTGCCGGCCGGCGACTATCAGCTCACGCTCATGGTGAGCGGCGCCGGGGTGGTGGACAGCACGACGAACGTGATCCGGGTGCGCGGCGCGCGGTAAGGCCCGGTAGCAGCGACGGCGCCGTGCATCCCGTGCTCGGCGCCGCGACGGCGGACGCGCCTAGCGCTGTCCGCGAATGACGATCATGCCGACCGGGCCGCCGTAGTCGTCGTTGGCGACCGGAACACCCGGCGGCGCACTCCAGCGCCCCCCGTCGGCCCGCACCATGACGCGATGCACGCCGGGGGGAAGCTTGAGCTCCGCGCGCCACCGCCCCGACACATTGCGGCGCATGGGCACGACGCTCCACTCGGTCGCGTCGCCCATGAGTTCGACCCGCTCGGCGCGGGGCGCGTCGATGAGCAGCACCACGCGCAACGTGTCGCCGTCGATGCGCTCGACGCTGGCGCCATCGGTCACCGAGATGGAGTCGACCGCGCCCAGCGTGCGCGACTCGAACGACAGGATGCCGTTGGGGGTGCCGTTGGCGTCGCGATCGTGCATGCGAGAGAAACGCACGCCGATTGCCACGACAGGAGCGAAGTTGCGATCACGCGTCGGGTTGACCTGCTCGCCGAGCTTCATGCCACCCATCGACGACGGATTGGTGGACGCGGCGGCGATCAGCGACAGCCACCCGCCCACCGGCTGCACCACGGCCAGCGAGGCGACGGCGGGCAGATGCTGCGGGCTGGGGGCCAGCGCGTCGGCGCTGATCCACGACGCCACCGGCGCAGTGACCGAGAGCAACCACGTGGTGGGACCGGTGTCGAACCCCACCGACGCGATGCCTGACGCCACGTCGCGGCGCTGCAGCGTGCGCTGGGTGTAGGTGGCCGTACCGCCATTGACCGGTGGCGCCCAGGTGCTCGTGCGGCTGCGGGAGCCGTAGCTCACCGGCACCGCCTCGTTCACCACGAGTGTCTGTGTCGTGACGCGCGTGGCGTGCTCGACCGACATGCCGAACGAGAACTCGACCGAGGCGGCGCGGGTGACGACGCCCGCCTCCGCGCGCCCCAGATGCCCGACGTCGACCCGACGCGAGATGGAGGTGTCGGCCATTCGGGCTTCGAAGCTGGTCGCGTTGGCGAGCCCCGCGTCGGCAATGAGCGCCGTGGTGGGGAGCCCGTCGACACGGCCGTGCCCGTACGACACCGCACTCCAGAGCTGCTGACCGCCCAGCCGCGCCCGTGCACGCAAGGCGAGCACGCCCTGCGCGTTAGCCTCGGATCCGGAGCCCTCTGCCAGGCGCCAGGTGCCGCTGCCGACGGCCGAGAAGCGCACGCGCCCCAGACTGCCGATGGGTTGCGTGGCGCCGAGCCAGAGGTCGTTGCGCTGCGCGAGGGTGGTGCTGCCATCCGGAAGCGACGCCATGCCGAGCAGCGACAGCGTCGGGGCGTCGGTGACGGGGCCGATGGTGGCCGCGGGGGCCACGGGGGCTTCAGCGCGCACCTGCGCCGGCAGGGTGCGTGCGGCGGCGAATGCGGCGATGGTCCCTGAAATCACGCACGGCACGGCCCAGGCGCTGCTCGCCGGAGAGCGGCGGCGCGAAACGCGGGGGCGGCGGCGTGCGGGCGTCACGGATCAGGAGGCCGGACGGGCTTTCGCTCGGGTGAGGCGGGTGAGGACGTCGGCGATGTTCCGCTGGACGTCAGCCTAACGTAACGATTGAGTGCGTCGAGAGCCATCCCGGGCCCTCGTTGCGAGTTCTTCGCCACGATGGCCTGGAGCCCCATCAGCGCGTCGTCGCTGCGCGGGAGCCGTCCGATGCTGGCCACCGCTTCCCGGGCCGTGACGGGTGGTACGCCGCGAACCACGAGGTCGGTGAGGACCACCAGCGCGGTGACGGCGGTGCCCGGCGGGCGCGTGGCGCGCACCGAGGCCACGGTGCGTGGGTCGATGCCGGCGCGAATGGCGGCGGCCGCCGGATCCAACTCCTCGAGCGACGTGCCGTCGCCGAGCGCGAACTTCGCGGTGGCGAGCGCGTCCGACCACTCGCGGACCGTGCGGATGATGCGCGCGTTGGGGACCTTGCGCGCCGCGCCTTCGAGGGCGCGCGAGATGAGCGGCTTCGTGGGGATGCCCCGATCGGCCGCCTCCTCGAAGATGCCCCGCAGGACCGCCGCGGTGAGCGTATCGAAGCGGCTGGCGTCGAACTGCAACTGACGCGCGCGCTCCGCCGGGTCGAGCGGACGGTCGATGGGGCGCACGGGCTGCGTGGCCTGGCCCGTGCGCAGGGTGTCGTCGGCCGGCGTCGCGGCGCGCGGCGAGAGCTGCGCGACCGCCTGCACGAGCAGGAGGGCAGCGACCGACGTGAGGGCCACTAGCGCCCGCCCTCGACGACCAGCGCGTTGGCCGGGCCAAAGCCGGCGTCGGGCACCTGCGGCGCGAGCGGATCGACGAGCCAGCGGTTGCCATCGACCACGAAGGCATAGACGTGGCGCCCCGGGGGAAGCGGCACGCGTGCCGACCAGCCGGCGCCGTCACGCACCATGGGGGTGGCGTGCTCATCCCAACCGTTGAAATCTCCCACGATCGCCACCTCCGCGGCCGAGGCCGGGAGGCGGATTTCGAAGGTGACCGCGCCCGACTCCGCGTGGGTGGTGCCGAACGGCGCGCCCGCGGCCGCAGGGAGGCTGCTGTCGTTGGCACCGATGGACGGGGTCGAGAAGACCTCGTCGGCGTGCCGCGGATCGTCGCCCAGCCGCCACGGGCGGGCTACGCTCACCACGAGCACGGCCGCCGCCGCAGCGCCCCACCACCACCGGCGGCGCAGACTGAACGCCCCGGCGGTTCGCGGCGTGGGCGCGCCGGCATCCAGCGCCGCCGCGGCATGCAGCGCGTGCGAGGCGACGCGGGCGACTGTGTCGGCGGAAGCCGGCGGCACCGCCGCGTACGAGGCGCGAAGCCGCTCGAAGAGGGCGGCATCGTCGTCGGCGCCTGCGAAGGGCAGCACGCGGGGCTCGGTGTCGTCACTCATGTGTCATCCGACACGTTGAAGGACGGACCAAGGATCGCGCGCAGCCGCTCGCTGCCGCGCTTGACGCGCATCTTGAGCGCGGACTCGCCGGCGCCGGTCATGGCCGACATCTCGCCGTACTCGAGCCCCTCGGCGTACTTGAGCAGGATCGCCTCCCGCTGGAGCGGGTCGATCTGCGCCAAGGCTGAGAGCAATGCCGCATCCTCGACGCCCGTAGCCAGACCGGGCGGCGCCGGCGCCGCCGCGAGGGCGACGTCGTCCTGCACGAACCGTCGCGAGCGACGGCCGCGGGAGGTGAGGTAGTTGCGACACTGGTTGGTCAGGATGCGGAAGAGCCACCCACGGAACTGATCACGTTCATCGTAGCGTCCGATGGCGAGGTACGCCCGCAGGAAGGACTCCTGAACGGCGTCTTCGGCATCAGCGCGCTCTCCCAGCATGTGGTACGCGAAACGAAAGCACGCGTCGAAATACCGCGCGACCAGCGACCCGAATGCGTCGGACTCGCCGGCGCGGGTCCGGGCCACGAGTTCCGCGTCCGTCATCATCAAGCCAACAGCACAATCGCGCCACTCGTCACTTGGCCGCCGGGGCGGGGGACGGGGCGCGGCGAGGAACGTCGCGTCGGGTGGCGGGGCAACGGCGGCGAATGGCGCATCCCGTCACTACCCCGACAGTGCGGCGCCTCGTCACGTCAGCCGGCGAGTTGCGCCAGCGTGACCATCACCGCGATCGCCAGGAAGAGCGAGGTGGCCGTCCGGTTGACCCCACCCATGCGTCGCACCAGCGCCATGTCGTCGGCGGCCGGCAGCTCCTGCATGGCGGCGAACTGGCTGGCGGCCCGCGCCCGACGGAACAGGAACCAGTTGGCCGTGCCCCCCGCCGCGATCGCCGCGCTCACCTGCACCGCCAGCACCAGCAAGGCGAGGCCGCTGTTC
The DNA here is from genome assembly GCA_020161135.1 of Gemmatimonadota bacterium. Taxonomy (GTDB): domain Bacteria; phylum Gemmatimonadota; class Gemmatimonadetes; order Gemmatimonadales; family Gemmatimonadaceae; genus Gemmatimonas. The sequence goes on from JAIUOB010000001.1 coordinate 1,100,320, forward strand.
TCGGCGGCCAGCAGCTCCGAGCGGGTGGCGGGAATGGCCCGGCCGGCGAGCGCGCGGAAAGCGAGCCCAGGCACCAGCAGGAACAGCGCGAACGGCAGGTACAGCTTGCGATAGAGGAACCAGATGGGCGGAATGACCAGCGCCGCGAGCGCCGCGCTCCAGTTCCACGTGGGCACGAAGGTCGCATCCTCGAGGAACGGCGCCAGCTTGCGGCGATAGACCTGCGTCCACTTGGGCTCGCCGAAGTAGGCGGCCATGCGCTCCTCGGACAGCACGTCCATGCGCGCCGGCTTGCGCGCCCAGCGCGGCAGTTCGGGCGGCGTGTTCTCCTCGGGTGCCGCGGGCGGCGTCGGGGGCATGGTCATGCGCGCTCCGGCGTAGGGGCGACTCGTGCGGCGGCCGCGGGCTGCTGCTGCGAGAGGCAGTGCAGCGTGCCGAGTCCCCAGACGAGGTCGACGGCGTGGATGCCGATGATGTCGTGCTGCGGCAGCAGCGTCGCGAGCGTGTTCAGCGCGACACGGTCGTTGCGGTCGTTGAACGTCGGCACGAGACATACCCCATTGCCGAGATAGAAGTTCGCGTAGCTCGCCGGCAGGCGCACGCCGTCCATGACCACGGCGCGCGGATACGGCAACGTCACCACCTGCAACGGCTCGCCGCGTGCGTCGCGAGCCGCGCGCAGCCGGTGCAGGTTGTCGAGTGACCGCGCGTGATTCTCGTCGGCCGGGTCCTCCTCGTGCGCGAGCACCACCACGCCGGGCGCCACGAACCGCGCGATGTCGTCGACATGCCCGTGCGTATCGTCGCCCACGCACCCCTCACCCAGCCAGATCGTGGTGGTGATGCCGAGGTAGTCGGCAAAGGCGCGTTCGTAGTCGGCGCGCGTGTAGCCCGGGTTGCGCACCTGCTCGTCGCTCAGCAACCACTCCTCGGTCACGAGCATCGTGCCCTGCCCATCGGTCTCGATGCCGCCGCCCTCGAGGATGAGCGGCGCCCCGGTGTCGTGCCGCACCGCGCGCACGAGCGGCAGCCCGCTCGCCTGCGCCATGCGCCCGGGGACGTTCGCGTCGAGCGCGTAGTTGTCGTACTTGGCCCATGCGTTGAAGCCCCACTGCACGAGCGCCACGCTGCCGTCGGCTCGGTGCACGGCGGTGGCGCCCGAGTCGCGCAGCCACACGCGATCGGTGGGCTCGTGGTGCAGGCGATACCGCGTGGCGTCGACGCCATGCAGCGTGAGGCACTCGCGGGCCTCCGCCAGCACCGCGTCGGAGTGACAGAGAATCTCCACGCGCTGGTACATCGCGAGCGCCCGCACGATCTCGGCGTACACCCACGGGATGGGCGCGAACTTGCCCGGCCAATCGGGTTCGTGATGGGGCCAGCCGATCCACACGGCGTCCTGCCGTTCCCACTCGGCGGGCCAGCGCACTCCGGCGAGGCGGGACGCCGACGCGGCGGTGCCGGTCATCAGCGACCGAGCCAGCGATTGAGGATCGGGCCGTACGCGTCGATGCGGCGGTCGCGCAGGAACGGCCAGTTGCGCCGCGTCTCCTCGATGAGAGCGAGGTCGCATGCGGCCGTGAGGATCGTGGGCTCGGCGCCCGCCTGCGCCAGCCAGCGGCCGAATGGATCGCAGATGAACGAGTGGCCGAAGAACTCGAGCCCCTCGGTGCCCGGCTCGGGCTCGAAGCCGACGCGATTGGGGCTCGCGACGAACACGCCGTTGGCGATGGCGTGCGCACGCTGCGCGGTCCGCCATGCATCGACCTGCGCATCGCCGAAGGTCGGCTTCTCCGCCGGATGCCAGCCGATGGCCGTGGGATAGAAGAGAATCTGCGCACCGAGCAGCGCCGTGATGCGCGCGCCCTCGGGGTACCACTGATCCCAGCAGATGAGCACACCGATGTCGGCGTAGCGGGTGCGCCAGACGCGGAAGCCGTTGTAGCCCGGATGCCGCTCGTGGCGCTGGTCGCCCGTCACGTCGCCCGGCGCGAAGTAGTACTTCTCTTCGAAGAGCGGGTCGTGCGGGATGTGCATCTTGCGATAGGTGCCCAGCACGCTGCCGTCGGCGTCGATGACGGTGGCGGAGTTGCGGTACAGTCCCGGCGCCTCGCGCTCGTAGTACGGCACGACGATGACGACCGCGAGCTCCTTCGCGAGCGCCTGGAATGTCTGCACGACCGGCCCGTCGCTGGGCTCGGCGATGTCGAAGCGCTCGGGGCGGATCGACTTGCAGAAGTAGGGCGCGTTGAAGAGCTCCTGCAGGCAGATGATCTGCGCGCCGCGCGCGGCGGCCTCACGGACCCGCGCGACGGCGCGGGCGACGTTGGCAGCGAGATCCTCGGAGGCGGAATCCTGGACGAGGCCGACGGTGACGATGCGGGACATGGCTGAAAGCTCACGCCAAACGCATCGCGGTTCAACGCCTTGCGCGGGTACGCGGCGGTTCCAGCAGCGGTGAGAGGTACCCCAGGAGCACGCGGCGCAGATCGTCGAGGAGCGGCTTGCGGTCGGCGGCGGTGGCGCGCGCGCGCAGGAGGCCCTGGCCGATGGTGGCGGCCACGAGTGCGGCGCGGCGTCGGTCGCGCCCTGCCAGCTTGGGATTGCGAGCGGCGAAGAGCACGTCGAGCCGGTCTACGAACGATTCGAAGAGCTGGGACCGGAGCCGCGCGGGCGCCGAGCGGGTGTCGTCGGGGCCGCCTTCGTGACTGGCGAAGACGCGACGGAAGGCCGGGTTGCGGTCGTGGAACTCGGCGAGCGGCTTGATGATGCGGTCGATCAGTCGGTCGAGCGGAATGTCGTGCGGATCGACCGGGAACGCACGCTCATGAATGGCACGCATCTCGTCGGCGTAGCGGAGCGCGAGCGCGGCAATGACGGCGTCGCGGTTGGGGAAGAACTGGTACAGCGACCCCTTCGCGGTCTGCGCGCGCTGCGCGATGGCCTCGGCCGTGGTGGCTTCGAGTCCCAGTTCGGCGATGACCGAGGCGGCGGCGTCGAGGAGGAGTTCGACGCGCTTCTGCCCGCGCGACTGCCGGGGGCGTCGCCGGTAGGCGTCGTCGGCGTCGTCGACGGCGGGCGGGCTGTCGGTGGTGAGGTCGGGCGGTGGGGGCAGCGGGGCGTCCGGCGGCACGCTGGCCGCAGTGGGGCGGCGGGGAGGCATGGGCGGGAGGATACGCCCCGTGGGGGGCGTTGACAATGCGACGGTACCGTCATAACCTAACCGCGTTAAGTAACCACGTTAGGTCAACCGTCCGTCGCGCACAGGGCGCGCTGGACGAAGGGACCGCCTGCCCACGCTGCCATGACGCCCGTCGTTCGCCTCTTCGCCGCCGCCGGGGCGGCGCTCGTCCTCGCCGCCTGCGCCTCCACGCCCGCCGCGCAGAGCGGTGCGCAGAATGCGGTGCCTGCGGCCGGTGCGCCGACCATCGCTGGCGCGATCGATGCGGCCACAGCGCCGTACGTGGCCTCGCGGCGCAGCAAGAAGGTCTATCCGGCCGGGTGCGCGACGGTGGCGCTCATCAAGCAGCCCGATCGCGTGGGATTCGCGTCGCTCAAGGATGCGCAGGACGCCGGCTTCGCGAAGGACCTGTACTCGACGGACTGTCAGTACTGATGTCGTCGCGCGGCGAGCGATTGTGTTGCTCGGACTTGTGACCTCTGAACCGAATCTCGCTTCTGACTTCTATCGCCAGTCTGTCGTCGGACTTCAGTGCTCAGATCAGAGGTCTGATGTCAGACAAGCGATAGAGTTCAGAGACGAGATGGCGTCAGAGGTCTGAGGTCTGAGCAACACAGCGTGATCTGAGCAACACACCGCGTGGTGCGCTAGCCGCGCACCAATGCTGCCACCACGTCCATGACATTCGTGCCGGTCGGGCCGGTGCGGAGCAGGGCACCGGCGGCGTCGAGCGGATACCACGAGCGCCCGGTGGCGAGATCGTCCTCGGGGGTGCGGCCGGCTCGGCGCGCGAGGGCCGGCACGGCGGCGTCGACGATCGCGCCGGTCGCATCGGTGGGTCCGTCGCGACCGTCGGTACCCGCGGCGAGGATCGTGATGCGCCACGCCTCCGCCGCGCCGCGGCTGGCTGCGGCCTCGAGCGTGAGCGCGGCGGCGAGCGCCGCGACCTGCATGCGCCCGCCGCGCAACGGTTCGTCCGCCAGTGAGGGCGGTGACGTACGCGCGCCGGCGTCACCGCTCATGATCGCCTCGGCAGCGAGCACGGGGTCGGCCGCCAGACGCGCGTCGTCGTCGTCGCCGCGCTGCATGGCACGCTCGACGGTGGCGCGCAGGTGCACGACCGGTTCCCCGCCGGCCACGAGCAACGCGCGGCGCCCCGGGGCGAGCGTGCCCGCGACCGCGAGCGCCCGCCGCGCGAGGTCCTCACCCACGAACTCGGCTTCCCCCACAAGCGGCGTGTCGTCCACGCGCACCTCGTCGATGCCGGCGTCACGCGCAGCGGAGGCGAGGGCGCGCACCGCGTCGGCGTTGGCGGCCACGAGCTGCCATTCGACGCGCGCGAAGGCCCAGTGTGTGGCGGGCGGCACGGCGGCCGGTGCCTCGCTGCCCGACAGGCCGAGCACCGTGGCGGTCGCGCGTTCGAGATGCGGGCGCAGGTCGTGCGCGTCGAGCAGCGCCAGGAAGTCGGCATCGTCCAGCGCATCGGCGGTGCAGGGGCCCGAGCCGATCACCGCCGGGTCGTCGCCAATGACGTCGCTGATGGCGAACGTCGGGATACGCGCCGCGCCGTGCTGGGCGAGTGCCACGGCGAGACGGCCGGCGCCGAAGCGCAGCAGGCGGCGGCGAATGGCGTTCATCTCGTGAATCGCGAGTCCCGACTCGAGCAGCGTCTGCGCGAGGTTCGCGATGCGGGCCTGTGCGCGTTCGGCGTCGCCCAATTCCTGCGACAACGCGGCGATGGGCGCAGCACAGAGCGCGGTGGTGCCGCCGGACAGCAGCACGAGTGCGACAGCGCCGGGCTCGAGCGCGATGATCGCGTCGTCGATGGCATCGGCGGCGGCCAGCGACGCGGGGCCGGGCACCGGGTGGTCGCCGATGTGCACCGCGAGGGTGGGCGGCGGCGCGACGCCATGCCAGTCACGCGCGGTGGGGGCGTGCGCGGCGACGACGATGCCGTGGGTGGGCGTGATGCCCAGTGTGCGCAGGGCGTCGAGCGCACCGGCGGCCATGGCCGGTGCAGCCTTGCCGAGCGCGAAGAGCGCGACGGGCGTGTCGGCGGCGAGGTGCTGCGCGGTGCACCAGGCGCGCACCGCGTCACGCGTGCGCGCAAACGGCGCCGCGCCCTGCACCGCCGCGGCGTGGAGGGCGGCGAGCAGGGCGCGGGACGTCACCTGATCGTCACTTCGCGCCAGCGGCCTTGCCCACGGCGGCGCCGAGGTCGGTGTAGGCGTCGGCGGACATCACGTTGAACGACTGCACGACATACGAGATGCGGCCCGTGGGATCGATGATGTAGAGATGGCGCTTGTGCATGCCGGTGCCGGCACTCGCGCCGTAGGCCATGCCGACCTTGCGATCGACGTCGGCCGCGAGGTGGAACGGAAACTTCGCATCGCGGGCCCACGAGGTGAGTGCGGTGTCGGCGTCGACGCTCACGCCCACCAGCGTGACCTTCTGACCACCCTTGAACAGCTCGGCGTACTTGTCGCGATAGGTCTCGAGCTGCACGGTGCAGCCGCGCGTGCGGGCGGCCGGGAAGAAGGCGAGGACGACGGTCTCGCCCTTGTGCTCGGAGAGCTTGAACGGCTTGGCCTCCTTGCCGGCCGCGGTCACCCACGTGACGGTGAAGTCGGGGGCCATGTCGCCGACCTTGAGCAGGGCGGGCGCCGCGGCGGGAGCGGCCTGCGCGGCGGCGAGCGACGGAAGGAAGACGAAGGTCGCGGTCGCGAGCGCCGCGCGCAGAAGCGAAGACTGCCGGACGGACATGGTATGGACTCCTGGGAGGGGGGCGGCACCGCGCGACCCGCCGCACGGACCGAGAGACGCCTGGTCGACGAATCGACGCGGAACGCTAGGGGAGACGCGGCGTCACCGCCACGGGACGGCGAGTGACACCACCGGAGGACAACGGTCGGACGCCAGCACCGGTGTCCCGCATGAATACCCTACGGACAGCGGGACGATCGCGCTGGCACGCCCCATGCCCAATTCCCGGGGTGACGCGGGGCCGATCGGCCCTGCCACGACCGAGAGGCTCCGATGATGCGGGCATTCCTGCCGATCGAACACAGCACTCCGACACGGGCGCCGCGGGCGCGGATGCGACTCCTCCGACCGGCGCTGGTATCCGTGCCACTCATGATGGCAGCGCTTGGCGCCTGCCGGGACACGCCAGCCATGGATGAGCAGTTGCGCGCTGATCTGTTGGCGGCGTCGCAGGCCCCGTCCTACCGTCAGCAGTTCGCGAGTCCGCAGGAATTGGGCTACGGAGGCTATCCCGCCGGCTACGCGCCCTACGGAGCACCGGGCTACGGACCGGCACCGTACGGCCAGCCAGGTTACCCGGCGCCCTACCCGGTGCAGTACGGCTATCCCCAGGCCGTCGTCGCGCCGGCTCCCTACCCGGCACCTCGCGTGGTGTATGTCCCGCAGCGCACCTCGACGGTGACGCGGGGGACGACGTCCGGTGCCGGTAGTGGGAGCGGGAGTGGCAGCGGAAGCGGCGGGTCGGCAACCGGCGCCGGTCAGCGCCAGACCGAGAAGGGGGCGATCTACGGGGCGGCTGCGGGTGCGGCGATCGGGGTGATGAGTTCACGCGACCGCGCCAAGGGGGCGGCGGTCGGCGCGCTCGGCGGCGCGGTGCTCGGAGGCCTCATCGGGCATCAGGTGCAGCGGCCGCGCTGAGGGCCGCCACGGCGGTCGCCACGAGGAACCATCGCCGCGATTGCGGTGTCAAAGATGCAGGACACGCTTCTGTGGAGGGGGCGTGGGCAACCAGAGCCACCCGGGCAGTCGCGATTCGGCGCGACGGTTCGGGTGGTCTCTGCTTTCCGGGTGTCGCCCCCGCGCATGGCCGCTAGCCGAGCACGGTGAGGGCGCCGGGGCGCACGGTGACCTGTACAACCCGGTCGCGGGCCCGGTAAAGCTCCCCGTCCGCTTCGAACGCGGGCGGCTCGGCGCAGGTGACGGTGGTGTGTGCCGTGCGGGCGTGCGTCACGGCTCCGTGACCGAGATGGGCGCCGCGCGTGGCGCGCGCGAACACGCCCAGCCGCGCCCCTGACGACAGGGCGCCGATGTCGACGATGTCGAGCAGGCCGTCGTGCAGGTGCGCGGTGGGGGCGATGCGGAACGCGCCGCCAAAGCAGCGTCCGTTGGCGAAGACGGTGAGGAGGTGCCTGCGGCTGGTGGGCGTTGCCGGCGCGTCGTGCACGCTGAGCGTCGCGTCGAAGCCGGGATAGCCGAACAGCGCGCCGAGCGCGGTGGACACGTACGCCACGGTGCCGCCGCCGATCGTACGGGAGCCTGCGGCGCCAGCGGCGTGCTGTGTCATGCGCTCCAGCACGACGACATCGAAGCCCATGCCGGCCGCGTTGACGAAGGGCACGTCGTCGATGACCCCGACGTCGATGCGACGGAGCGGTGAGGCACCGCCGTGCGCGTCGGTGGTGAGCATCTGCGTGGTGAGCGTCTTCGCCGTGAGGGCCTGCGCGATGCGTGCCGCCATCGCGTCGACGTCGTGCGCGGGCGCGTCGAGTGACTTCACGAAGTCGTTGCCGGTGCCGCCGGCAACGATGGCGAGGGGCAGCGTGCCGCCGGCCTCGAGCAGGCCGCGCGCGGCGTGATGGACCGACCCATCGCCGCCGACCACCACCAGCAGACGCGCGCCACGGCCTGTCGCCTCGGCGGCGAGGCGTCGCTCGTCACCACGCTGTGTGGTGTGCACGAGGGACACGTCGCCCACGCGATGGCGCAGCAGCGCCGCGTGCAGCGCGTGTGCGCGACGCTGTGCACGGCCACCGCCGGCCGCCGGGTTGACGAGAAGTGTGAGCATGCGTGATGCAACTTACGGTGGCCTCACGCACCCTGTGCGAGTCATCACGCGTTCGGCGGACCCGATGCCCCCTGTCGGTGGTTGGAGAGCCATCACCCTCCAACGACAGGAGTTCTTCCATGATGCATTCGCTGAGGCCGGTCTTCGGCCTGCTGGCGCTCGCGGTCCTTGCCGCCTGCTCCGATGATGATCCCACCACGCCGGGCGCGGACGACAAGGGGCGACTGAGCGTCGGCTTCCGCATGCTGTCGGACACGAGCACGGCCGATGTGCCGAGCGCGAGTCAGGCGACCACCTCGGTGCAGCGTGACGGCCGCGGCCTCGTGCTGGCCCGTGCGCAGGACACGATCATCGTGACACGTGCGCAGCTCGTGGTGCGCGACGTGCAGGTCGCGCGCACGGGCGCCAACTGCCCGGACGCTGCGCCGTCCAACGGCGGTGACGCGTCGTGCCCCACGGTCCACGTGGGCCCGTACCTGATCGACATCCCGACGAGCGGCACGGCCACGAGCCGCATCGAGGTGGACGTGCCCGAGGGCACCTACACGCGCATGCGCCTGCGGCTGCACAAGGTCAGCTCGGCGGACAACTACGACAAGACGATCCGTGACGGGAACCCGGCGCTCGCGAACGCCAGCGTGCGTCTCGAGGGGACCTACAACGGCCAGGCGTTCACCTTCATCAGCGACGTGAACTCCTTGATGGAAGTGAACTTCCCGCAGGGCGTGACGGTCGGTGACAACACGATGCCCGTGACGGTGGCCGTGGATGTCGGCACGTGGTTCGACAATCCGTCGGGCGGACTGATCTCGCCGATCCTCGCGGCGGTGCCGGGTGCGCTACGCACGATGGTGGACGCGAACATCAAGACGTCCATCGACGTGTTCCGCGACACGAACAACGACGGCACGCCGGACTGACCGCGCGCCAGTATCACCGGGTACGCGTCACGGCGACCTGATCGCGATGACGCCGAACGGGGGTGACCAGATTGGTCGCCCCCGTTTGCGTGTGCGGTGAAGCGTTGCGGCCTGACGTGGCGTAGCTTTCCGTCGCCCACCGGGTTGCTCCCCCGCCACTCCGTCCCACGCTCTGGTCACGCCGATGATACGTCGCCGCAATTGCCCGCCTGTGCCGCTCGCCATGGAGCCCGCGGGGCGTCGTCCCTGCCTGCCGCGTCTCACCGCGCCCGCCGTGACCATCGCCGGCGCACTCACCGCAGTCTTCGCGTTGACCCCGGCCGCCCAGGCGCAGGACCGCCTGCGCACGATGCCGGGGTACGACCAGTTCGCGCGCATGCAGGCCGCCGTGCGCGCCGAGCCGGTGGTGAAGTCCGGGGCGATCATGCCCACGTGGAGTGCCGACGGGAAGTCGTTCGAGTTCACGCGCGACGGCAAGCGTCAGCGGTTCGACGTGGCCACGCGCGCCGTGAGCGAGGTGACGGGCGCGTCGCCGGCCCCGGGCGGCCGCGGCGGTCCGGGTGGTCGCGGCGGCGCGGGGGCGCCGGAGCGCGGCCGTCAGGTGACCGAGTTGCTGTCGCCGGACAGCACGCTGCGCGCGTCGTATCGCGACCGCAACCTGTTCGTGAGTGCGCGCGACGGGTCGGGCATGCAGGCGGTGACCACCGACGGCAGCGCCGAGAAGCGCATCAAGTACGGCACCGCGAGCTGGGTGTACGGCGAGGAGCTCGCGCAGAGCACCGCGTTCTGGTGGTCGCCCAACAACAAGTACCTCGGTTACTACCGCTTCGACGAAAGCGGCGTGCCGGACTACTACCTGCAGCTCGACCAGACCAAGCTGCAGAGCACGATCGACACCGAGGCCTACCCCAAGGCGGGCGTCACGAATCCGTCGGTCGACCTGCTCGTGTACAACGCGACGACGAAGCAGTCGATCAAGATGGACGTGCGCGACGGCAAGCCACTCTCTGACGATGTGGTGGGGCACTACGTGTACCGTGTCGGCTGGACCCCGGACGGCAGCGAAATCACGTTCAATCGCACGAATCGTCGGCAGAACACGATGGAGTTCACGGCCTGCCACCCGGAGACGGGAAAGTGCCGCGTGATCGTGCGCGAGGAATGGCCCGCAAGCTGGACGGATAACCGGCCGTTCATCCAGTTCCTGAAGGACCAGAAGCGCTTCATCTGGAGCTCGGAGCGCACCGGCTTCCGCAACTACTACCTGTACGACATGACGGGGAAGCTGCTCAACCCCATCACGACGCTGTCCGCCGAGGTGGCGGGCGTGGTGAAGGTGGACGAGGCCAGCAACACGCTGTGGTACATGGCGCGCGATGGGGAGAACCACCTCAAGCTGCAGCTCCACCGCGTCGGGCTCGACGGCAAGGGTGACAAGCGACTCACCGACCCGACCCTTCACCACACGGTGACCATCTCGCCCGACGGCAAGCACTTCGTGGATGTGGCGCAGACGCACGACGTCGCGCCCACCAGCCGCCTGCTCGATGGCAACGGCAAGGTGGTGGCGGAGCTCGCGACCAGCGATCTCGCGCGCTTCGACGCGCTCAAGTTGCGGAAGGTGGAGATGTTCACCTTCCTCGCCGCCGACGGGAAGACGACGCTGCGGGGCACCATCGCGTTCCCGTCCAACTTCGATCCGTCGCGGAAGTATCCGATCCTGATGCCGGTGTACGGCGGTCCTGCGTCGGGGAGCAACACCCCCACCGAGAACTTCGCCACGCCGCATCCCAACACCGAGTACGGCTTCCTCGTGGTGAACCTCGAGTCGCGCGCGGCGCCGGGCATGGGCAAGCGGACGCTCGACGCGATCTACGAGAAGCTCGGCCAGGTGGAGATGGACGACATGGCGGCCGGCATCCGGTCGCTGTGGAGCCGGCCGTACGTCGACAAGGCGAACGTGGGTGTGTACGGCACGTCGTACGGTGGGTACACGTCGGCCATGCTGCTGATGCGGCACCCCGACGTGTTCACGGCTGCGTCGGCGTCGAGCCCCGTGACCGACTGGCGGCACTACGACACGATCTACACCGAGCGCTACATGTGGACGCCGCAGGGGAATGCGGCTGGCTATGACGCCGGGTCGGTCATGAAGTACGTCGGCAACCTCAAGGGGCGCCTGATGCTGTACTGGGGCACGGCCGACAACAACGTGCACCCGAACAACATGATGCAGCTCGTGCAGGCGCTGCAGCGCGCCGGCAAGAGCTTCGACGTGCAGGTCGGCCCGGATCAGGGACACACCGGCCTCAACGGCGAGCGCATGATGGAATTCTTCATCGAGAACCTGAAGGCCAAGCCGGCCATCGTGCCCTGAGCCGCGGGCGGGGCTGACACACTGCACGACAGACAACGGGGCGGCCGCACAGTGTGCGACCGCCCCGTTGCCGTGCTGCCGAACCCTGCGCGTGGCGTTACTTGCCCACGAGGCTCCGCAGCACGTACGGCAGGATGCCCCCGTGCGTGTAGTACTGCATCTCCTCGGGCGTGTCGATGCGGCAGCGCGCGCTGAAGCTCTTCACGCTGCCGTCGGCGGCCGTGGCTCGCACCGTGAGCGTGGCCCGCGGCGCGAGCGTCGCGTCGAGGCCGACGATGTCGTACGTCTCGAAGCCGGTGAGGCCGAGGCTCTGCCGCGTCTCGCCGTTCACGAACTCGAGTGGCAGCACGCCCATGCCCACCAGGTTGCTGCGGTGGATGCGCTCGAAGCTCTCGGCGATCACCGCGCGCACCCCGAGGAGCATGGTGCCCTTCGCGGCCCAGTCACGCGACGAACCGGTGCCGTACTCCTTGCCGGCGATGACGATCTGCGGCACACCGGCCGCCTGCCGCGCCATCGACACGTCGTAGATGGCCTCGGGCTCGGCGCCCGGCGCGACGGCCGTCCACCACCCTTCCTTGCCGCCGGTGAGCTCGTTCTTGAGGCGGATGTTGGCGAACGTGCCACGCATCATGACCTCGTGATTGCCGCGACGCGCGCCGTACGAGTTGAAGTCCTTCTTCTCGACGCCAAGGCTGGTGAGGTACTTCCCGGCCGGGCTCGCGGCCGCGATGGAGCCGGCGGGCGAGATGTGGTCGGTGGTGATGGAGTCGCCGAACATGCCGAGCACCTTGGCGCCCGTGATGGCACGGATGCCCGGCGGGGTCATGGTCATGCCGACGAAGTACGGCGGGTTCTGCACGTACGTGCTCTGGGCATCCCACGCGTACTGGTTGCCCGACGGCGCGGCAATGGCCTGCCAGTGCGCGTCGCCCTTGAACACGTCGGCGTACTGCGTGGTGAACTGCTCGCGCTTCACACTGCCGAGGATGGTGTCCTCGACTTCCTGCGCGGTGGGCCAGATGTCGCGCAGGAACACCGGGCCGTCGGTGCCGATGCCGAGGGGCTCGGTGGCGAGGTCGATGTCCATGCGCCCGGCGAGGGCGTAGGCCACCACCAGCGGCGGACTGGCGAGGTAGTTGAAGCGCGTCTGCGGATTGACTCGCCCCTCGAAGTTGCGATTGCCGGACAGCACGGCCGCGACGTTGAGCCTGCCGGCGTCGATGGCCTCGCTGATCTCCGTCGGCAGCGGCCCGGAGTTGCCGATGCATGTGGTGCAGCCGTAGCCGACGACGTTGAAGCCGAGCGCGTCGAGCGCGCCCATGAGCCCGGCCTTGTGGAAGTACTCGGTGGCCACCTTGGAGCCCGGGGCCAGCGACGTTTTCACCCACGGCTTGGTGCTGAGTCCCTTGGCCACGGCGTTGCGGGCAAGCAGGCCGGCGGCGAGCATGACGCTCGGATTGCTCGTGTTGGTGCAGCTCGTGATGGCGGCGATGACCACCGCGCCATCGGTGAGCGGGAACTCGCGCCCCTTGTACGACACGGTCTGCGTCGCACCCGCGCCGGTGGCGGCATGCTGCGCGGCGAGCGCTTCGTTGTACATGCGCTTGCTCTCGCTGAGCGGCACGCGGTCCTGCGGACGCTTCGGGCCGGCGAGGCTCGGCACCACCGTGCCCAGGTCGAGCTCGAGGGTGTCGGTGAACACCGGATCGGGGGTGTCGTCGGTGCGGAAGAGCCCCTGCGCCTTGCAGTAGGCCTCGACGAGCGCCACCTGCGCCTCGCTGCGCCCGGAGAGCCGGAGGTACTTGAGCGTCTCGGCGTCGACCGGGAAGAAGCCCATCGTCGCGCCGTACTCCGGCGCCATGTTGGCAATCGTCGCGCGGTCGGCAAGGGCGAGGCTGGAGAGGCCGGGGCCGTAGAACTCGACGAACTTGCCGACGACCTTCTTCTTGCGGAGCATCTCGGTGCAGGTGAGCACGAGGTCGGTGGCCGTCGCGCCTGCGGGGAGCTTGCCGTGCAGCTTGAAGCCCACCACGTCGGGGATGAGCATGCTCACCGGCTGGCCCAGCATGGCCGCCTCGGCCTCGATGCCCCCGACGCCCCAGCCGAGCACGCCGAGACCGTTGATCATGGTCGTGTGCGAGTCGGTGCCGACGAGCGAGTCGCAATAGGCAAGCGTGTCGCCGCCATCCTGCGCCGTGAACACCACCTGCGCGAGGTACTCGAGATTGACCTGGTGGCAGATGCCTGTGCCGGGCGGCACCGCCCGGAAGTTGCGGAGTGCGGTCTGCCCCCACTTGAGGAACTGGTAGCGCTCGCCGTTGCGCTCGAACTCGAGCTCGGTGTTGAGCAGCAGGGCGGCTTCGGTGCCGTATTCATCGACCTGCACCGAGTGGTCGATGACGAGGTCGACCGGCTGGAGTGGGTTGATGCGCGTCGGGTCGCCGCCGAGGGCCACCATGGCGTCGCGCATGGCGGCGAGGTCCACCACGCAGGGGACGCCGGTGAAGTCCTGCAGCAGCACGCGGGCGGTGCGGAAGGCAATCTCCTTGTCGACCGGCGCCTTCACATCCCAGCGCGCGAGCGTCTCGATGTCACTCGGCTTGACGAAGGCATTGTCCTCGCCGCGCAGGAGGTTCTCGAGGAGCACACGCAGCGAGAAGGGGAGGGACCTCGCGGTGCTGCCGGCGAGCCCGTCGAGGGCGTCGAGGCGGAAGTACGCGTACTGACGGTCGCCCACCGTGAGGGTGGAGCGGCTGCCGAACGAATTGGGGTGCGCCATGAAGGTGGGGTGTCCTGCGCGCGCCAACCCCTCGGGTGGCCACGCGCGTCCGGAACGGAGCCACTCGTCGCGCCGTGGTGTCGTGTGAGCGGCGACACCCGGTACCGACGAGGCTACCGGGGAATATCGGCTCGGGGGCGCGGTCAGGCCACCGGCAGCCGCGGATTGGGGCTCCCGGGCGGGCGCTCCGGCGCCCCGCCCCTCACGCCGACTGCGAGAGGCGCTCCGCCACTGCGTCCCGGGCCTCGATGGGGCCCACCGTGATCGCGTCGACGGGGCAGCAGCGACCGACGTCGCTCTCGCGCGGCGAGAACTCCTGCACGGTGACGCACGGGACCGCCTTGCCGTCGGTGTCGAGCTGCAGCAGTTCCGGATACCGCGCGACGCACAGTCCGCAGCCGGTGCACCGCTCGCGGTCGACGCGAATCTGCATGGCTTCGCGCGGGAAGATGCCGCCGGGGGCGCTGAGCGTGTCGAGCAGGTGCGGCAGCGCCCGCCGCATGGCGTCGTAGCCCAGTTGCAGCAGCTCCTGCACGTGCCCGAAGGAGAACCAGCCGATGTGCGACACACGGGGGCGCACGAGCAGCATGGGGGGCGTGGTCCAGGTCTCGAGCGTCGCCTGCTGCATCTCGTGCATCATCATGGTGGCCGCGCGCATGAAGATCGACGCGAAGCCCTGCTCGGCCACCCCGCGCACGAGCGGCACATCGGCAATGCCGACATCGACCGCGATGATCGCGTCGACGTCGAGCGCGGCGATGCCGGCGGGGAGGTTGTCCATGGTGCCGCCGTCGATGCAGGTGCGATCGCCCACGACGCCCGGCGGGAAGAAGCCCGGCAGCGCACACGAGGCGTACACGGCGTCGCGCACGCGCACGTCACGGAAGCCCGGGCGTCCGAACACCAACGGCGTGCCGCGCTCGAGGTCGACCGCGGTCACCAGGAGGGGCGTCTGCAACTGGTCGAAGGTGCAGTCGGCCACCAACTCCTCGGTGAGGGCGCGCAGCGGTGCTTCGAGGTAGATGGCCCGCGCCAGCATCCGCTCCATGAGCATGCCCATGTGGTTGATGCGGAACAGGTCGCGACGGCGGAAGCCTTGCGCACGCTCCTCGAGCTCGGCCGGCGAGCGTCCGCTGGCGGCGGCCGCGGCAATCATGGCGCCGATGCTGGAGCCGGCGTACAGGTGCGGCCGGATGCCGGCTTCGCGGAGCGCGCGCAGGGCGCCGATGTGCGCCATGCCCTTGAGCGCGCCGCCGCCGAGCACGACGCCAATGCGGGGCAGCGCCGGATGCGGCCCCGTGCGCTCGATCGGGATGCGATTGTCGGGGGCGGTGAACGGAGCCAAGATTCCGGGATGCGCGTGCTGCTGGTGGAAGACGACGACACGCTGCGCGAGAGCGCGGCGGCCTACCTGCGGGCCTCGGGATTTGCCGTCGATCCCGCCGCCTCCGGGAAGATGGCGCGTGAACTCGCCGCGGTCAGCCCATACGACGCCGTCATTCTCGATGTGGGGCTCCCGGACGACGACGGGTTTGCCTTGTGCACCGCCTTGCGTCGCCGCTCGCCGGCGCCACGGGTGCTGATGGCCACGGCCCGCGACGCCGTCGAGGATCGCATCGCGGGGCTCGACCTCGGCGCGGACGACTACCTGGTGAAGCCGTACGCGCTGGGTGAGCTCGTGGCGCGGGTGCGGGCGCTGCTGCGTCGCCCCGACCACGCGGCACCCGCGGTGCTGGAGGTGGACGGGCTGCTCCTCGACCCCGCCACCCGCGAGGCCAGGCGCGGAACGCGCGTGATCACGCTCACCACCAAGGAGTTCGCCGTGCTCGAGGTGCTGATGCGGGCCCCCGGGCGCGTGCTGACCCGCGAGTTCATCGGCGAGCATGCCTGGGACGACAACTTCGACCCGGGCAGCAACATCATCGACGTGTACATCGCGCGGCTGCGTCGCAAGATCGACGCGCCCGAGGAGACGCCGCTGCTGGCGACGGTGCGGGGCGCCGGATATCGGCTGGGACGCGCCGGTCGCCGCGCATGACGGACGCGGCGTGACGACGACCGAGCCGCATCGCGAGTCGCACCGCGAGCCGCATCGCGAGTCGCACCGCGCGCGCATTCGCTGGCGCTTCACGGCGCTGTACGGCGCGACCCTGCTGGTCGTGCTGCTGGCCGCGGCCTTCGCCCTGCGTCAGGCGCTGCGGGCGACGCTGCAGCAGGAGTTCGAGGCGTCGGTCCGGTCGTCGGTGGGGCTGGTGCGGCAGTTCTTTCACACCGAGGTGCACGAGTACCGCTCGGTGGAGGCGACGTTGTCGCACATCGCCGGTGAGCTGGTGTTCGAGGATCGGGCGATCCGCTATCGGCGCCCGGATGGCACGCTCTTCCGCGCCACGGCGGCTGCCACCGCACGACGCGCGCCGATTCGCCCGCGCACCCCGATTCACTCGGTGCGCTTCGCCCTCGATCCCGCGCTCGCGCCGGGGTGGGAGGTGGAGGTCGACGCGAGTCTCGTGAACATGTACGCCCTGCAGGCGCGCATCGATCGCTGGTTCGTCGTGGGCATCCCTCTCTTCGTGCTGTCGGCGGCGGTTGCGGGATGGTGGCTCACCGGACGGACCCTCCGACCCGTGGGCGCGATGGCCGACGCCGCGGCCCGCATCGCCCCGGCCAGCGGCGCGCGGTTGCCCGTCGACAATGCCGAGGACGAACTGGGTCGCCTGGGGCTGCGCTTCAACGCGCTGCTCGATCGGCTGGACGGCGCCCTCACGCAGCAACGCCAGTTCCTGGCCGACGCCGCGCACGAACTGCGCACGCCCATCGCCCGCATGCGCGCCCGCGTCGAACTGGCGTTGCTCGAGGCGCGCACCGACGGACAGCCGCAGGACGCGACGCTGGCGGCGGTCGACGCGGAGCTGCGTGCGATGTCGCAGCAGGTGGAGCAGCTACTGCAGCTCGCGCGTGCCGATGCGGCCGGCGACACCGCCATGGCGACCCTCCAACCGCTCTTCCTGGACGACCTCGTGGCCGACGAGGCGCCACGCTGGCAGCCGCAAGCCGCGCAGATGGAGCGCACCCTCGCCATCGAGACGCTCGAGGAGGCGCCCGTGCTGGGCGACGCGCGACTGCTCACGAGCCTCGTGGGCGCGCTCGTCGACAACGCGCTGCGCTACACGCGACCGGGCGGACGGGTGACCCTGGTGGTGGAGCGCGACGCCCGTGCGCCGGTGGTGCGGTTCGCGGTCGACGACGACGGCATCGGGGTGCCGGATGACGAGCGTGCACGCATCTTCGACCGCTTCCATCGCGGCACCAACGCCCGCGCGCATCGCGCGGACGGGAGTGGGCTGGGGCTCGCGATCGCGCAATGGATCGTGCAGCAGCATCGCGGGACGCTGGAGGTGGGCACGAGCCCGCTTGGCGGGGCGCGCTTCACCGTGACGCTGCCCCGCGCGTCGTGAACGGGGCCGAGCGGCTCAGCTGACCGGAATGTCGCGGCGCGCGCGGATGCGACGATCCGTGGGCTGCGCCGCTTCGCGCCAGGCGTTGCGGAGCGTGCGAAGGCACTGCGCGGCGCCGACGAAGTCGTGGCCGTCGACCGCCTCCTCGCACCAGCGATAGAGGGCGTCGAAGCTCCGGGACGCGCTGGAGTCGAGTTCGAGCGCGCCGCGGAGCACCGCGATCGCTTCGCGGGCGGCGGTATGCTCGAACGCCTCACAGGCGCGGATGGCACGGTCGTACGCCCGCACGAGCAGCGCGAGCGGGGCGGCCGCCTGGTGATCGGCATCGATCACCGCAGTCGAGAAGACAGGTGTCGGAACGGGCACGGCACACGGGACGGAAGGAACAGTTTGGGCAACCAGCGCGGTCGCCCCCTCAGCTACCATCGGACGCCTGCGGCGGCGACTTGAGCGCAGTGCGTGCGCCCCGGCACGAACGTCACACGGCGGGCGCCGCCGCCCCCGGTGCGGTCTGCCGTGGCCGTTCACGACGGGTTCATGCGTGCGCCGTATGCTTGCGTATGCGTCCATACCTCCGAGCCGCGATCGGCTCGTCCCTCTCGGGCCTCGCGCCGCTGCTGCTCGCGGCACAACCGCCGCTGGACCTCGCCACGGCGCTCGACCGGGCCCGTCGCGCCGGGCCGCTCGCCCAGATGGTCGAGGCGCGCCGCGACATCGCTGCCGGCCGCGTGCGCGAGAGCGCGCAGTGGCCCAACCCCACGCTCGAGTGGCGTCGCGAGAACCTGGGCAGTCCGCTCCAGCCCGACATCTTCGCAACGCTCTATCTCCCGGTCGACATCACGGGCCGTCGCCTTGCCCTCCGCAGCGCCGCGACGGCCGGGCGCACACGGCTGGCCGCCGACGCCGCGCAGGAACGGCACGACGCCGATGTCCAGGTGGCCCGCGCCTGGCTGCAGGCCGGTGTGGCGGAGGGGAACGCGCGGGTCGCGCAGGAACAGGCCGACGCGTTGCGCACCATCGCCAACGTCGACGCGCAACGGCTGCGCGAAGGGCTCGTGTCGGAGGGCGTCGGGCTGCGTACCGCGCTCGAGGCAGACCGGGCGCGCGTGGCCGCCGTGTCCGCACTGGCCGACGCCGCACGGGCCCGCGCACATCTCGCGCGCCTGCTGGGCGCGGACGTGGCGACGCTGCCCGCACTGGCCGCCCTCACCGCGCCGTCGCTGCCCGCGGCTCCCGACTCGGCGCGCATCATCGCCGTGGCGCTGACGCAGCGCGCCGACCTGCGCGCCCGCGAAGCGGCCGTGACCGAGTCCGAGCGTCGCCACGCGGCGGAGCAGCGCGGCGCCTTGGGCGACGTGCAGTTGCAGGGTGGCACGAAGGAAACCGGCGGCTTCATGACCGGCCAGATGGGCGTCGCCGTGCCGTTGCCGCTCATGAATCGCAACAGCGGCGCGCGCGAGCGCACCGCTGGGGAACTGCGCGAGGCCCGGGCGCAGCGCGACGACGCGCGCCTCGCCGTGCGCAACGACGTGACCGCCGCCTGGATGGCCTATCAGGCCGCCCGCGCCGCGTTTCCCGACGCCGCGGCGTTCGACACGCGTGGGCGCGAAGTGGCCCGCATCGCGCGCGTGTCGTACAGCGAGGGCCACGCCACACTCACGGAACTGCTCGACGCCGAGCGCGCGGCGGCCGATGCCCTGCGCGCGCATCTGCAGTGGATCGCCGATGCCTGGCTCGCCCGCCTCGACCTGGAACGTGCCCTCGCGGCACGCCTCGCCGCTGACACGCCGCTCGACCTGCCGGTGATCACCACCGCGCCGCCCACCGGATCCCGCCCATGACCGCTCGCACGATGCTCACTCGCGTCCATCCTGTCCTCGCGCCGCGTGCCCTGTCGGCCACCGCGCGGGCGGCGACCGCCACGCTGACCCTCGCCGTGCTCGCGGCGTGTGGGGGTGAGCCGGCGCCCGAGGACGCGCCCGCAGCGGCCGCCACCCTCGACACCGCCACGCTCGCCGCCGAGGCGGTGCAGATCGCCGGCTTCACGCTCGACACGGTGCGCCAGCGTCCGTGGCAGACAAGCGTGAGCGCGCCCGGCCGCCTCGAGCTCGACCCGAGTGCGCTCGAGACCATCGGCTCCATCACCGAGGGGCGCATCACGCATGTCACGGTCCGCGTGGGCGATCGTGTCGCCGCCGGCCAGGCGCTGGTGATGATCCACAGTCACGAGATCATGGACGCGCGCAGCCGCTACGCCGCGGCAACGGCGCAGGTCGCGGCGAAGGAGGCGGAACGCGACCTCGCGCGCACCGCCGCCGACCGTGCGCGGCGTCTGTTCGACAACAAGGCCATGTCGGTGGCCGACGTCGAGCGCGCCGACGTGGCCCGCAAGGTCGCGCTGGCCAACTACGAGGAAGCTGTGGCCGAGCGCGACCGCGCGAAGGCGCTCATCGAGCACCTCGCGGGGCTCGGTCCGCTGCCGGCCGGCGCCGACGAGCACGACGTGATCATCCGCACGCCGATTGCCGGTGTGGTGACCTCGCGAGAGGCGCAGCCGGGGACGGTGGTGCTGCCGGGCACGCCGCTCATCACCGTGGGCAATCCCGATCGCCTGCAGATCGGCATGTATCTGCCAGAGCAGTCGGCAGCCGGCGTGCAGCCGGGCGCCACGGTGCGGTACGCGCTCACCGAAGCGCCCACCGAACGGTACGACGCGGTGGTGACTCGGGTGGCGCCGACGGTGGACACGCTCTCGCGCACCGTGGCGGTCGTGGCGCAGTTGCGCGGCCGCACCACGGTCCGCGCCGAGTCATTCGTGCAGGCCGACATCGAGGGGAAGGGCACCGCACCGACGCTCGTCGTGCCGGCATCGGCCATCCAGGCCATGCAGGGCGACACGGTGGTGATCCTGTCGGAGCCGCGCGGCGAGGGGATGTACCTCAAGGCGGTCCCGGTGCGCGTGGGACGCCGCACCACCGATCGGGTGGAGCTGCTGGGCGGTGTGCCGGCGGGCACGGTGGTGGTCGCGCGCGGTGCCGCCATCGCCAAGGCGGAGTTGCTCAAGCGTCGCGGCGGCGGGGAGTAGCGCATGCGCGCCCTCATTCGCTTCGCGCTCAGGCGGCGCGGCATCGTCCTGGGCTTCACGCTCACGCTGATGGCCGCGGGGCTGTATGCACTGCAGCACATCCCCTTCGACGCGTTCCCCGACCTGACGGGGACGCGCGTCGAGGTCATCACGGTGGCACCCGGCATGGCGCCGGAAGAAGTCGAGCGGCTGGTCACCTATCCCATCGAATCGAGCCTGATGGGCGTGCCCGGCGCGCAGGGGGTTCGATCGACGTCGAAGTTCGGGCTGTCGCTCGTCACCGTGCCGTTCCCCGACAACGTCGACGTGTACTTCGCGCGGCAGTTGGTGCAGCAACGGCTCAACGATGCCAAGGGCGCGCTGCCCGTGGGCATCGAGCCCGCGCTCGGCCCGGTGTCGACCCCCATGGGTGAGCTGTATCAGTACGTGCTCACCAGCGACTCACTCTCGCTCACGCAGCTCAAGACGCTGCACGATTACGTCGTGCGTCCGCGCCTGCGCACGGTGCCCGGTGTGTCCGAAGTGAACTCGTGGGGCGGGCTCACCGAGCGGGTGGAGGTCGAGGTCGACCCGGTGCGGCTGGCGGGCTTCAAGCACACCGTCGTCGACGTGCACAACGCCCTCGCGGCGAACACCCTCGCCTTCGGCGGCAGCTATCTCGAGCAGGGCGGCGAGCGCTACACGCTGCGCGGACTCGGGCGTGTCGAGAGCGCGGCCGAGGTGGAGCGCGTCGTGGTGGGGTCGCACATGGGCGCCCCCGTCCGGGTGGGCGACGTGGCCACCGTGCGCCTCGGTGCGCTGCCGCGCAACGGCGCCGTCACCAAGGACGGCGAGGGCGAAGTGGTGAGCGGCATGGTGCTCAAGCTCAAGGGCGCCGACTCCCGACGGGTCATCGAGGGCGTGCGGGCGCGCATGGAGGAGATCAAGGCGGCGCTGCCGCCGAGCGTGAAGGTGGTGCCGTTCTACGACCAGACCGACCTCGTGGCACGCACGACCAACACGATCGTCAAGAATCTCATCGAGGGTGGCCTGCTCGTCATCGCGGTGCTGTTCCTGTTCCTCCGCAATGTGCGGGCCGCGCTCATCGTCGCCTCGGTCATCCCCATCTCGATGCTCATCGCGTTCGTCGGGATGGCGCTCTTCGGCTACTCGGCCAACCTGATGAGCCTGGGTGCGCTCGACTTCGGCCTCATCGTCGACGCATCGGTCGTGATGGTGGAGAGCTTCATCCGCCGCCTCGAGTCGAAGGGGGACACCAACCGCATGGGGCTCTTCGAGCGCGCGGCGATCGAAGTGGGGCGCCCCATCCTGTTCGGCATCGCGATCATCGTGGCGGTCTACATCCCGATCTTCACGCTCGACGGGATGGAAGGGCGCATGTTCAAGCCGATGGCCTTCACCGTCGTCTGCGCGGTGCTGGGCTCGCTGCTGCTGGCGCTCACCTACGTGCCGGCCATGTCGGCGTGGGCGCTGCGTGGCGGGCACTCGGCGCAGGCCCCGTGGCTCGAGCGCCTCACGGCGACGTACCGGCGGCTCCTCGGTCGAGTGTTGGCCCGTCCCGGGCCCCTGATCGCGGTGGGCGTGGCGCTCGTGGTGGTCGCCGTGGGTTCGCTCACGCGCATCGGCACGGAGTTCATGCCGAAGCTCGACGAGGGCTCGATCCTCATCACCACGCGCCGCATGCCAAGCGTCGATCTCGCCGACGCCACCCGACTGTCGCTGGCCGCGGAACGCATCGTGAAGCGCTTTCCCGAAGTCGTGACCGTGGTGACCAAGGAGGGGCGCCCCGACCTCGCCACCGAGGCGATGGGGCTGTTCGAGGGCGACATGTATGTCATCCTCAAGCCGCACAAGGAGTGGACGACGGCGAGCACGAACGAAGAGATGGTGATGGCGCTCGACTCCGCGCTGCAGGTGGTGCCCGGGCTCGAGGTGTCGTTCACGCAGCCGCTGGCGATGCGCCTCGACGAGGCCGAGAGCGGAATCAAGACCGACCTGGGCATCAAGGTCGTGGGCCCGGACCTCGAGCAGAACCAGGCGTTGGCCGAGCGCATCATGCGCGTGGTGGCGAGCGTACCCGGCAGCGCGGACGTGGGCGTGGAGGTGGCCGAGGGCAGCGGCCAGATCCGCATGCAGATCCGCCGGGAGGCGCTCGCGCAGTACGGCCTCTCGGTGGCCGAGGTGCGCGACGCGATCGACATGGCGATGGGGTCACAGAAGGCGGCGGAGCTCATCGACGGCTTCCGACGCGTGGACATCGCGGTGCGGCTGCCGGCGGCCTATCGGGCAGACGCGGCATCGATCGGACGCCTCACGGTGCGCGCGCCCGGTGGTGAGCTGGTGCCGCTGTCGGCCGTGGCCGATGTGCAGTCGACCACGGGCCCCGAGCTCATCGGCCACGAGGACGCGCAGCGTCGGGCGCTTGTGCTGAGCAATGTCCGCGGGCGTGACCTCGGAGGCTTTGCACAGGAGGTGCGCGCGCGCATCGCGCGGGAGGTGCCGCTGCCGGCCGGGGTGTTCCTCGAGTGGGGCGGGCAGTACGAGAACCAGCAGCGGGCCATGGGACGCCTCATGCTGGTCGTGCCGGGCGCGCTGCTGCTCATCCTGGCGCTGCTGCACCTCTCCTTCCGCTCCATCTCGCAGGCCATCCTGGTGCTCTCGAACGTGCCGTTCGCGCTCGTGGGCGGCATCGCGGCCCTCTGGCTGCGCGGGCTGAATCTCAACCTCTCGGCCAGCATCGGCTTCATCGCGCTCTTCGGCATCGCGGTGCTCAATGGCGTGGTGATGGTCGAGCATCTCAACCACCTGCGGCACGATACGCACCATCCCGACGAGGATATCCTGACCCGTGTGCAGCGCGGCGCAGCCGACCGCCTGCGTCCCGTGCTCATGACCGCCCTCGTGGCCAGTCTTGGCTTCGTCCCGATGGCGCTCTCGACGAGCCCCGGCAGCGAAGTGCAGCGCCCGTTGGCCAGCGTGGTCATCGGTGGGCTGATCACCAGCACCGCGCTGACGCTGTTCCTGCTGCCGGCGCTGTATGCCTGGCTCGAAGCGCGCCGACCCGTGCGGGCGCGGACGGCCGAGCGGGAGGTGCCGCCGGGCGAGCCACTGCCCGCGGGCACGTGACGCGGCGCCCCGCCGGACGGTGCCGGGTGCTGGCGAAGCTGCCGCGCGGTCGACAAGTTCCGGTCGTCCGCCGCGCTCGACCCCAAGCCCCGATACGATGACCCTGCATCCGCCGAAGAAGCTGCGCAAGCAGTACACCAACACCTCGCATCCGCTCGTGGTCCTCAAGTTCGAGAGTGGCCACCAGATCAAGGTGTACCAGAACGAGGGCAAGGCGTTCGACGCGTACTCGGGAGAGACGATCAAGCTCCTCGCCGTGAACGACCCGACGTCCACCGACTGGGAACTCCTCGAGAACCGCAAGGCCGACGCGTTCGACGACGCGGCGACGTAAGCCGGCGCGGGTCCCCTTTACGCGCGGCGTGCCGGCAGCTCCGGTACGCCGCGCGTGGCATTTGCGGCAGGGCGTCGCGCAGTGCACGCGGCGGCGGTCTGTATCGAGACGCACAGACGGGAGGCGCCCCTGTTGCGCAGCGCGGCTCCCGCGCACTACACTGCCGATGTGCCGCACGGCATCCTGCGCCCCCGTTGCACCGCTGT
The DNA here is from genome assembly GCA_020161135.1 of Gemmatimonadota bacterium. Taxonomy (GTDB): domain Bacteria; phylum Gemmatimonadota; class Gemmatimonadetes; order Gemmatimonadales; family Gemmatimonadaceae; genus Gemmatimonas. The sequence goes on from JAIUOB010000001.1 coordinate 1,124,617, forward strand.
CATCGAAGCCGCGCTGGCGCGCGGCGGCGCCGTCGTCGCCCTCGAAAGCTCCGTGCTCGCGCAGGGGCTCCTGCCGCCGCACAACCGCGAGGCTGCCGTGCGCATGCAGCGCGCGGTGCTGGACGCCGGGGCCACACCGGCCATCACTGCCGTCGTCCGAGGTGAGCCCGTGCTCGGGCTCGACGACGAGGCGCTCGAGCGGTTCCTGCGGCGTGACGGCGTGCGCAAGGTCTCCGCGCGCGATCTCCCCTTCGCCATGGCCAGCGGCGCGGATGGCGCCACGACCGTGGCGGGCACCCTCGCGCTGTGCGCACTGGCCGATCTCCCCGTCTTCGCCACGGGCGGCATCGGCGGGGTGCACCGCGATGCGCCCTTCGACGAATCGGCCGACCTGGTGGAACTGGCCCGCACCCCCACCATCGTCGTGTGCGCCGGCGCCAAGTCCATCCTCGACCTGCCCGCCACACTCGAACGACTCGAGACGCTGGGCGTGCCGGTCGTCGGCTTCGGCTGCGACGAACTCCCCGGCTTCTTCACCACGTCCACCGGCCTGCGTCTGGGCGCGCGCTGCGACACGGCGGCCGACATCGCCCGCGCGTGGCGCGCCCATCGCTCGCTCGGCCGCACCACCGCCATGTTGGTCGTCCAGCCGCCCCCAGCGGCGTTCGCGCTGTCCGCGTCGCTCGTCGATGCCGCCACGGACGCCGCGTTGGCCGCCGCACGCGTCGCCGGCGTGCGGGGGGCGGCCGTGACGCCATTCCTGCTGGCCGATGTCGCCGCCCGCACCGATGGGCGGTCGGTCGCGGTCAACCTTGCCCTCCTCGAAGCCAATGCCGCCCTCGCGGGCGCCATTGCCGTGGCCCTCACCGAGGGTGCCGCCTGACGTCCATCCGTCCTCGCGCAGCTCTCCCGCTCCCCCAACCGCCCACGCGGGCGCGTCGCACCCGTTGACCCTGTCGCTGTCGCACGGACGCCGTTGAACCAACGCGGTCGTGCACGGTACAATCCGGTAACCCGCTGTATCCGGAGGTCTGCGTCGCCATGTCCAATCCGTTCCTGAGCTCCGAGGAGTACGACGAGCGCGCCCACGCCCTGTACAACGAGGGGCGATATGACGAGGCGCTGGCCCTGCTGCGCGAGGCGCTCGTCGTCTATCCCTCGGCGGTGGAACTGCATGTGGGAGTCGGCTATGCGCGGCTCGCGCGCGACGAGTACGCGTGGGCCCGCCGTGCCTTCGAGGAGGCGCTCACGCTCGACCCCGAGCACGAGGATGCGCTGGCCGGACTCGGCGAGGTGCTGCTCAAGTTCGGGCAGGTCGAGGCCGGGTTCCGCGCGTTCGCGCGCACCGTCGAGCTGGGGTACGACGACGACATCGAACTCATGCTGCAGATCGGCCGCGCGTTGTTCCGCGAGGGCTTCGTCGAGACCGCGCTCGAGTACTTCGAGCGGGCGGTCGGGCAGGCGCCGGACAACGCCGAGGCCGTGGCCTGCGTGGGCTATGCCCAGCATCGCCTCGGTCTCGATGACGACGCCATGACCACGCTGCAGCGCGCGCTCGAACTCGACAGCGACTTCGCCGAGGCACGGTGTATCTCGCCAACCTGCTGTACGACGCGGGCGACATGGACGGCGCGCTGCGCTCCTTCGAGCGCACCACGCCCGAGGATCACTGGGACGATCTCGGCATCCTGCGGGCGCTGGAGCTCAAGAGGACGGTCTACCGGCTGGCGGACGACGATCCGGAGCTCAAGCCGTGGGAGGCCCGGCTCATCGATCTCGCCGGCGAACCCGACGCCGTGGACGAACTGCTCGCCGAGGTGGAGCAGGCGGTGCTGGAGCGCGAACACGCCGAGCAGCAGCAGGCGCATGGTCAGCTCGAGCAACTCGGCTCGTTGCTCAACGAGTTGCAGCACACGCGCCCCGACGACGAGACCGCCGGCGCGTTGCTCGACACGCTCGGCGCCGGCGCCCAGATGGTGGACAGCACCACCCATCGCATCGTGTTGCGCGACGGGCAGGTGTTCGAGGGTACGTGGGAAGCCATCGTGCAGGCGCTGCGCGACCGCCACGACGCCGGACGTCCGCTCGATGAGTTCATGGCCCGCGAGGCACGCCGCACCTACGGTGCCACGGGGCAGCGCGTCGCGTCGCACGCGCCCGAGGCGTTCATCCGCGGCAATGCCGACGCGGGCATGTGGCAGCTCGATCGGTGACCCCGGCATGAGGGCGACGACGTGAGCTTCGCCGCCGATCTGACGCAGGCACGCGCCGCACTCGATGCGGCGCGTGCCGTCTTCGGGGCCTACGATCGCACGCCGGCCCCGACGCTCTGGGCCGCGGCGGCGTCTGTGCTGCAGGCGGCACTCGCGCGCCCGACGCTGCATGGGCAGGCGCTGGTGGCCGAAGCCCGCCGTGCCGGCCTGTTGATGGTCGCCGATGCGCATGCGCTGGTGGAGCTGGCGTCGCTCGCCGATCGGCAGGAGGGCGCGGCCAGCACCGAGGGGGAGCGCATCCTGGTGCGCGAGGCGTGGATGGCGCTGCAGCACGCGGTTCCGGATGACGACGGGCCGACGCCGGCCGTGTCGGCCGCGTCGTCGTACGCGCCGCCGCCGCTCCGTCCGGCCGAGCCGCAAAGCGCGCGTGCGAGCACCGCACCACCGCGCCCACGACAGGCGGTGCCAGGCACCGACGATGTCGATCGCCTGAGTGCGGACGATGAGGTTGCGGTCATCGCACCGCGCCGCCGCGTGCCTGCCTGGGCCATCCTGCTCACGCTCATCCTCGTCGTGCTGGGCGGCGCCGGTGGCTGGTGGTGGTTCGCCGGCCGGCACGCGCGTGCCTACACGCAGGCGGTGGACGCGTACCAGCGCGGGTCGCGTGAGTCCGCGCGGGTGGCGTTCGCGCGGCTCGCGCGCGCGACGCCCGACGACGCCCGCCCCCTGGTGTTCCTCGGCCGTATCGCGCGGGAGGAGCAGGACCTGGCCCGGTCGCGGCAGTTTCTCACGACCGCCGTACGCGTCGATCCCGCGAGTGCGCTCGCCGCGCGCGAACTGGCCGCGACCATGCTCGCCGACGCACAGCCCGAGATCGCGCGCCGCTTCTACGTGCGCGCCATCGAACTCGACCCGCGTGACCGCACCGCGCAGGGCTTCCTTGCGTGCGCCCTCACACGCCTGGGCCGCCTCGACGAAGCGCAGCGCTGGGCGCAGCGGGCCGGCACGGGCGACTGGTCGCCGTGCCTCCAGCCCGCGGCGCCGCCTGCTGGCGTGTCGACGCCACCTGCCTCCACGCCGCCGCGTGCCCCCCGATGACCGAGACCATCACGCACCGCAGCGCGTCTGCGGCGCTGGCGCTGCACCACGATACCCACCGCGAAGTGCTGCCCAACGGCCTGACGCTCCTGGTGCGGCGCGATCCGTCCGCCCCCGTGGTGGCGATCGTCACGTACGTGAAGGCGGGGTACTTCGACGAGCCCGATGACGTGGTGGGCATCGCCCACGTCCTCGAGCATATGTACTTCAAGGGCACGCCCACCCGCGGCGTGGGGCAGATCGCGCGCGAGACCAAGGCCAATGGCGGCTATCTCAACGCGCACACGATCTACGACCACACCAGCTATTTCACGGTGCTCCCCGCCGACGCGTTCCGCGCGGGGCTCGACATCCAGTTCGATGCCTACGCGCGCTCGAGCATCGACGCCGGTGAGTTGGCCCGCGAGCTGGAAGTCATCATCCAGGAGGCCAAGCGCAAGCGCGACTCGCCGCACGCGGTGACCATCGAGACGTTGTACGCCACCCTCTTCGATCGGCATCGCATCCGACGCTGGCGCATCGGCGAGGAAGCCATGCTGCGCGGCTTCGGACGCGAGCAGGTGCACGCCTTCTATCGCCACTGGTACACGCCGGCCAACACCGTGCTGTGTGTGGTCGGCGATGTCGATCCGGACGCGGTGCGTCGCGAAGTGCTCGCCCGGCATGGCGCGCTGCCGGCTGGCGACGCGTCGCTCTTCGGCGCGCGCGATCGGGGCCCGGTCGAGCAACAGCCGGCCGGGCGTCGCGTGCTGGAGTGGAGCGGCGATGTCGCGCAGCAGCAGGTGGCGTTCGGATGGCGTGCCCCCGCGCTCGACCATCCTGACACCCCGGCGCTCGACCTGGCGGGCATCGTGCTGGGGAGCGGTCGCGCGTCGCGACTGTATCGCGCCGTCCGCGAGCAGCAACTCGCCACCGCCGTGAGTGCGTGGCATTACACGGCCGCCGATGTCGGCGTGTTCGTGGTGCACGCCGACGCGCCGCCCGCGGTGGCCCGTGACGCCGCGCGCGCCACATGGCGCGAGGTGCAGGCGGCGCGTCGCGAGGGCGTGCGCGCGAGCGAGGTCATGCGCGCGCAACGCGTGCTCGAGGCGCGATGGTTGCGCCGCCTCGAGAGCATGGAAGGCCAGGCCGAGTATCTCGCGGCGTGGGAGGCCGAGGGCGGGCTGGCCCGCGCCACGTCGTACTACGATCGCCTGCTTTCGCTCGACGCCGATGCCGTGCAGCAGGCGCTGGCCACACACTGTGACCCGGCGCAGGTCACGCTGGTGTCGTACCGCCCGGACGGCGCCGCGCCACTCGTCGACGGCGCCGCGCCAGCAGCGCTGGACGGACTGCTCGACGACGTCGACGACACTAGTGCAGTGCTCGCCACCCCGCGGGCGCCCATTGCCACGATGCGCTCGGCCGCGCGCTCGCACGTGCCGTCACCGAGCGCCACGGAGGCGATCGTCCACCACACCGCGAGCGGTGTGCCGGTGCTCGTGCAGCGACGCCCGGGCACACCGCTGGCGTATCTGGGGCTCGTGCAGCGCGGCGGGGCCGTGGCGGAGGGCGACGGCCCCGAGGGACTCGCGCGCCTGGTGGCGCAACTCTCGCTCAAGGGCACGTTGCAGCGTTCCGGTGCGGAAGTGGCGGAGTGGTCGGAGGAGCTGGGCGGCAGCATCGGTGTGTCGGCCGCGATGGAGTCGCTCGGCTGGTCGCTGTCGGTGCCGGTGGCGCACCTCGACACGGCCGCGGCGCTGCTGGCCGAAGTGGTGCTGGAGCCCGCGTTCCTCGAGGAGGCGCTGGACACCGAACGGGCGCTCGCGCTGGCCGAAGTCACGCGGGTGCGCGACGACATGTACCGGTGGCCCATGCGGCTCGCGTCGATGGCGGCCTACGGTACGCATCCGTACGCCCGCTCGATCCTCGGCACCGACGAGTCGCTGCCGCGCATCGATGAGCGGGCCGTGCGAGCATACCATGCGCAGCACGTGCTGCACGGCGCGACCGCGCTCGCCCTGGTCGGCGACGTCGACCCCGACGTCGCGATCCCGATGCTCGAGCGCGCCTTCGCCGGTCTCACGTGGCGCGCCGATGCCCCCGTGCATGCCCCGTCGTGGCCCGCGGCGCCGCCCATCGCGCAGGACCAGCGCGACAAGCAGCAGACCGCTCTCGCGCTGCTGTTTCCCGGCCCCGCGCGTCGCGATCCGGCGCGGCATGCGGCGCACGTTCTGGCGGCCGTCGCGAGTGGCTTGGGTGGACGCTTCTTCGAGCAGCTTCGCGACAAGCAGTCACTCGCCTACACGGTGAGTGCCTTTCCCATCGAGCGTGCGGCGGCGGGGGCGTTCGCGGCATACATCGCCACCTCACCGGATCGCGAGGACGAGGCCAGTGTGGGGCTGCTGCGCGAGTTCGCGCGGCTCGTGGAGGCACCGCCGACCGATGAGGAGCTGGCGCGCGCGCGGCGCTACCTCGTGGGGAGCCACCAGATCGGACGCCAGTCAAGTGCCGCCGTGCTGGGCGACCTGCTCGATGCCTACCTGTTCGGTGACGGGGTGCGCGAGGTGGACGACATACCTCAGGCCATCGACGGCGTGACGGCGGAGGCGGTGCACGCGCTGGCGCGTACGTACCTCGATCCGCAGCGTGCGGTGGTGGGCGTCGTGCGCGGCCGCCTCAGCGGAGCGCGCTGAGCCCACGCGCGGCGGCGCGCAGCCGGCCGTTCGAGGCACGCAGCCCCAGCCAGCGGCGATAGTCCGCTGCTTCGCCGATGATCACGCCGGTCACCCACGGCCGGCGCGCGCCCCACGCGACGGTGTGCCGTATGGCCGCCAGCTGCGCGGCGTCGCCGTGGGCGCGCGGCAATCCCCCCACTGGCGCCAGCCAGTGCGGGCGCGCCGGTGCCAGCGCCGCCTGCGCCGCGGCCTGCCAGCGCTCGAGGGCGCGCAGTCGCGCATCGACGCCGGGCAGCCCTGAGAACGACGGGAAGATCGTTGCACCCAGGATGTCCACCGGCGACGCGGGGTGCGACGCCCACGCGTACACCGCACTGTCGGTGGCGTCGAGTCGCGCAGCGACCCAGGCCAACTGCGTGCGCGTCGCGGCACTGGCGCTGGCCGCCGCAGCGACGGACTGCGTGGTCGCGTCGCCGCCGGTGTCGGCCGCAGCGCGGCGCACCGGCCCGTCGATGCGGGCGAGTGTCTGGCCCGTGCGCGTGAGCAGCCGCTCCCACCACGCCGCGTTCACGGTGGCTGCGGTGAGCCAGTCGGGCACGGGCTCGGTGAGCGCGGGCAAGAGCACCTCGGGGTGCAGGCGCCGCGTGGCCCGGTCGATCGCGCCGAGCCGCGACGTGAGCGCCGCCTCCGAGGGCGTGGATGGCATCGCGAAGGCCAGCGCCAACCGCACCCCGCTGCGACGCAGCGGGGCGAGCGTCTTCGCCAGCGAGTCGAGCGTGGTGCCGCGCGTGGCCTCGTCCTGCAGCGTGACCAGCATGTACTCCGGATCGAGCGCGTGGACGAGCTGGGTGTCAGCGGCCCAGGCGCGCATCGACGGCGGCCCCTGCAGTGTGGGCAGCAGTTGCACGCCCAATGCGAAGTCGCCCGCGTCGCGGGGCGGGATACGTTCGCTGCGCGCGGCGTCGTAGCTGCGCACGGCGGCCACGCCGCGCGGCCACTCGAGGATGAGCACGGTGGAGAGCGCGGTGGCGGCCAGCACGAGCACGCCGCGCGCGGCGCCCGACCACTTCCAGCGGGCTGGATAGGCCGGCGCGATCATGGGCACGAGCAGCGTGAGCGGCGACGCGAGCGCCGCACGCCCCACCCCGATGCCGAGCACCACGTCGCGCGCCGAGAGTGCGGCCTGCAGCGGCAAGGGTGCCGCGCCGCGCGTCAGGACCAGGTAGTCTCCGCACGCCACGGCGGCGAGCACGACGTTGTAGAGCAGCAGCGGGACGCCGACGAGCGGTGACACGAGGCGGCTGAGCAGGGCCACCAGCACCTGCAACGCGAACGCGATGGTGACGACGGGCACCAACCACGTGATGCCGACGATCGTGCGTGAGCCGCCCACGGTGCCGGAGGCGACCGCCACCACGACGGCCGGCACGATGAGGAGGCCGCAGAAGGCCGTGAGCTGGGTGAACACGACCGGCGCCTCGCGCCGCGCGGCGATCCAGCCCGCCAGCGTGACATCCCACGAGAGCACGAGGGCGGCGAGTCCCAGGACGACGAGCGGCAGCGGATCGATGTCGAGCCCCGGGAGCATGGCGGAGGATAACCCGCGCGCCACATCGCTGGCACCGGGCCCGCTCGTGCGGGTAGCTTCCGGACATGGGCACGCCCTCCGACCGCACCCGCGTCTGGACGCTGCCGAACCTGGTCTCCACGTCTCGCATCGCACTGGCCATCGGGTTCGTCGCGAGCGATGTCGTACCGGTGCGTCTCGCGCTGCTCGCGCTCGCCTCGTTCACCGACTTTCTCGACGGATGGCTCGCGCGGCGCACGCGTGCGGTGTCGCGACTGGGCGCGCTCGTCGATCCCATTGCCGACCGCATCTTCGTCCTCGGCGTGGTGATCGCGTATGTCATCGGTGGCGAGCTGCGCCCATGGATGGCCGTCGCGATCATGTTCCGCGACGTGATGTCGGTCATCGGCTGGTTCGTCGCGCGCAATGTGCGATGGCTGCGCCCCATCACCTTTCAGGCGCGCCTGGTGGGCAAGCTGGTGACGGTCTTCCAGTTGCTCACCTTCGTGGCGGTGCTGGTGGCGCCACGCGCGGTGCTGCCGCTCGTGCTCGTCGTGGGCGCGCTCGGACTGGTCGCGACGATCGACTACACGCTGATGCTGTGGCGGGAGCGCGTGGTGGACGCCGGCGCGCCCTGACGCCACCGGCACTGCCGCAACCGACGAACGCCTCCAGTGGAGGCGTTCGGGGGCGGGTCACCGCGTGCGGTGCACCGCAAAACCATCAGGGCAGCGGACGCGGGGCCCGGGCCCGCAGGTCACTCAGACCGTGGCCGGCTCGGCCACCTGGCGCTTGGCGGGCTGCGCGAAGCGCTCGCCCAACGTGCGCAGTTCGGTGAGTTCCGGGGCCTTGAGCTCCGGGTACCGATCGGCAAGGTACACGAGGGTGGCGTCGAACCACTCCTTCTGATCTGCCGGATGGCAGCCGATCACCCCACACTGCATGATCTGCTGGAACAGCTCGTCACGGGCCTCTTGATACGGCGAGGGCACCATGGCGTCACGACGCGGACGAAGCTTGGGCTTGGCCATTTCCTCTGGGTAGTGCGTCGAACCGGCCGGGCGGAGGTGCCCTGCCATGTGTAGGAATCTAACCGATGAGAAACCCGCTTCCTAGGGGCGGGTACCGGTGTTACGCAATGGGCGGCGCCAGCGCTGAACCGACGGCGCGGGCGGCCGGTGGCGAAACGGGGACCGATGGGTCCGCCCCGATGGCGCGGCCTGCGGTCCGTCCGATAGCTTTCCGCCGCTGTGGCCCAGAGGGGGCCGCGACTCAACGCGAGAACCAGGAGCGCGCGTGGCCAAGGCGACGCCGAAGAAAAAGTCGAACGTGGGCTTCATCGCGATCATCGCGATCGTGCTGGTGGCCGGTGGAGCGGCCATCTGGACCTCCATGCAGTCCGCGAAGCCGAAGGCGATGGACGTCGCGGCCTCGGACCTGCCGGCCGCGAAGGGTTACCTCAAGGGCGACCCGAACGCCCCCATCACGATCGTCGAATACGCCGACTTCGAGTGCCCAGGGTGTGGGCGCTTCGCCACGGTGGAGGAGCCCGACCTTCAGGCCCGGGTGATCGACAAGGGACTCGCCAACTTCAAGTTCGTCGACTTCCCGCTCACCCAGATCCACGGCAACACGCTGGCCGCCCACATGGCCGCCGCCTGCGCCGACGAGCAGGGGAAGTTCTGGCAGATGCACGACAAGCTGTTCGCGGGGCAGTTCGACTGGAACACGCAGGCCACCGCGAACCCGCGCAAGTTCTTCGACGGCTACGCCGGCGAGATCCAGCTCGACATGAAGAAGTTCGGCGAGTGCTTCGACTCGCAGCGTCCGCTGCCGCAGATCCAGGCCAACATGCAGGAAGGGGCGGCGAAGGGCGTGGGCGGCACGCCGACCATCCTCATCGGCACGAAGATCTACAACCCGGTGCCCAACACCGACGGCATCATCAAGATCCTCGACTCGCTGCGTGCGGCGGGTGCGATCCCGGCCGCGGCCGCGCCGGCCGGCGACACCACGAAGAAGTAAGTCGCCCGTCACCACCGAAGGACACCGAGCGCCCCGGACTCCGGGGCGCTCGGCCTTTCGGCTCAACCCTCCTGCGCTTCGTACTGGTCCTTGAGGCTCGCCACCACACTCGGATCGGCGAGCGTCGTGGTGTCGCCAAGCGCCCGCCCTTCGGCGATGTCGCGCAGCAGGCGCCGCATGATCTTCCCCGAGCGCGTCTTCGGCAGGTCGGCGCTGAAGAGCACGTCGTCGGGGCGCGCGAGTGCGCCGATCTTGAGCGCGACATGCTCCCGCAATTCGTCGCGCAGGCTGCCGCTCGCATGGAAGCCCGCGCGCAGCGTGACGAACGCTGCGATGGCCTGCCCCTTGAGGTCGTGCGCCTTGCCCACCACTGCGGCCTCGGCCACGGCCGGGTGATCGACGAGCGCACTCTCCACTTCCATGGTGCCGATGCGATGGCCGGCGACGTTGAGCACGTCGTCGACGCGACCGAGGATCCACAGATAGCCGTCGTCGTCGCGCTTGGCGCCGTCCCCGGGGAAGTAGAGGTCGGGGCGTCCCGGCCACTTCGAGAAGTACGTGTCGACGTAGCGCTGGTCGTCGCCCCAGATCGTGCGCAGCATGCTGGGCCACGGGTGGGTGATGGCCAGGAGCCCGCCACCGACCTGCACCGTGTTGCCGTGTGAATCGAGCAGCGCCGTCCGGATGCCCGGAAAGGGCACCGTGGCCGATCCGGGCTTGGTCTCGGTGACGCCGGGGAGCGGCGTGATCATGATCGCGCCCGTTTCCGTCTGCCACCACGTGTCGACGATGGGGCAGCGTTCCTTGCCGATGTGGCGGTGATACCAGATCCAGGCTTCCGGATTGATCGGTTCCCCGACCGAACCGAGGAGGCGGAGCTGCGACAGGTCGTGCTTGTCGACGAACTCGGTGCCCCACTTCATGAACGCACGAATGGCCGTCGGCGCCGTGTAGAAGATCGTCACGCCGTAGCGCGCGCAGATCTGCCAGAAGCGGTCCTTGTCGGGCCAGTCGGGGGCACCCTCGTACACGACGCACGTGGCACCGTTGGCGAGCGGGCCGTACACGAGATACGAATGCCCGGTGATCCACCCGATGTCCGCAGTGCACCAGTACACGTCCTCTTCGCGCAGGTCGAACGTGTACTTCGTGGTGGCGGCAACCCCGGTGAGGTAGCCACCGGTGGTGTGCACGATGCCCTTGGGCTTGCCGGTCGTGCCCGACGTGTAGAGGATGAAGAGCAGGTCCTCGGCGTCCATGGGCTCGGGCTCGCACCAGGCCGGCACCTGCCGCTTGAGGCGATGCCACCAGTGGTCGCGCCCGTCCATCATCTCCGCGTGCGTCTCATCGCCCACGCCGGACCGGCGGCGCATGACCACCAGCACGTTCTCGATGGTCGGGCACTCCTTGAGTGCCTGGTCGGCGTTGCGCTTGAGCGGCACGGTGCTGCCGCGGCGATAGCCACCATCGGCGGTGATGAGGAGCTTGCAGCCGCAGTCGTTGATGCGATCGCGTAGCGATTCCGGCGAGAAGCCGCCGAACACGACCGTGTGCACGGCGCCGATGCGTGCGCACGCCAGCATGGCGATCACGGCCTCGGGGATCATCGGCAGGTAGATCGCGACGCGATCGCCCTTGGTGATGCCGAGCCGCTTGAGCATGTTGGCCGCGAGGTTCACCTCGCGGTGCAGGTCCCAGTAGGTGTAGCTGCGCCGGTCGCCGGGCTCGCCTTCCCAGATGAGCGCCACCTTGTTGCGCCGCGGGCCGGTGATGTGCCGATCGACGCAGTTGACCGACGCGTTGAGCTGCCCTCCAGTGAACCACTGGGCGCGTGGCGGCGTCCACTCGAGGACACGCTCGAATGGTCGACTCCACTGCAGGGTGTTGGCCTCACGGGCCCAGAAGCCCTCGGGGTCGGCCGCCGCGTCCTCGTGCAGACGCGTGTCGTGCACATGGGCACGCGCCCGGAAATCGGCGGGCGGCGGAAAGCGCCGGTGCTCCTGAAGGAGGACGTCGATGTCACTCATGGCAGGTGGGGAGCGGTGTCGCGTCGGTGGGCGGAACGGCTAATGTAGGATGATGGCGAACGTGCACGGAATCGCGAAGGGGGCCGCCCCACTGCCTGATGCCCCACTGCAGGGTGCCCGCATTGCCGTGACGCGCGCGGGCGATCGTGGTGCGCCGCTGGCGGCCCTTCTCGCGGCCGCGGGCGCCACGGTCCATGAGCTGCCACTCACCCGCATCGAGGCACTCGAGGGGACAGCACTCGAGGAGGGGCTGACAGCGGTGGCGTTCGACTGGATCGTGCTCACCAGCGTGAATGCGGTCACGCACCTCGCGCAGGCGATCGCGCGTGTGGGGGGGGCGTCGCGACACGGGCGGGCGCGGCTCGCGGTGGTGGGCTCGACCACGGCCGCCGCGGTCGAGGCCGAAGGGTGGGGCGAGCCCGCGGTGCGTCCGGAGCAGGCGCACGCCGAGGGGCTGCTCGACGCGCTGGCCTCGCGCGGCGATGTCGCGGGACGGCAGGTGCTGTACCCGTGTGCGGCCGGTGCGAGAGACGTGCTTCCCGATGGCCTGCGCGCGCTCGGCGCGGAGGTGCAGGTGGTGCCGGTCTATCGCAGCGCGCCCGATCCCGACGGGCAGGCGCGGGTGCGCGCGCTCGTCGCGGCGTCGGTGCTCGACCTCGTCACCGTCGCAGCGCCCAGCGCGGTCGACGCCTTGCAGGACGCCGTGCCACCCGAGCATGCCGGACGCCTGCCGGTGGCGTGCATCGGACCGGTGACCGCGCGCGCGGCACGCATGGCCGGCTTCCCCGTCGCCATCGAATCCACCGCGTCCACCACCGAGGGATTCGCGCGCGCGATCATCGCGACATGGCCAGTTCACGCCATGTCACGAGCGGGCAATTCAGTGCGCCCGCGGCTACCTTAGCCGCATGACGCAACCGCTTCGCATCGGCACGCGCAGCTCGGCGCTCGCGCTGTTCCAGGCTCGCCTCGTCGCCTCGCGACTCGACGCACTCGGCGTTCCCTCCGAACTGGTCACGTACACGACCATCGGGGATCGCATTCTCGACCAGCCGCTGTCGGCCATCGGGGAGAAGGGACTGTTCACGGCCGAGCTCGAGGCGGACCTGCACACGGGGCGCATCGACTGCGCCGTGCACTCGCTCAAGGACCTGCCTACCGCCGATCCGCCGGGGCTGCTGCTCGCGGCGCTCCTCGAGCGCGAGGATCCGCGCGACGCGCTCGTGGTGCGTGAGGGCGTCGGTGCCACGTCGCTGGCCACGCTGCCCGAGGGCGCGCGCATCGGTACCTCGAGCCTGCGGCGACGCGCGCAGCTGCGCGCGTTGCGCCCCGACCTGTCGGTGCACGACCTGCGCGGCAATGTGGGGACGCGGCTCCGCAAGCTCGACGACGGTGACGTGGACGCGGCACTGCTGGCGAGCGCGGGGCTCAAGCGGCTCGACCTTGCACATCGCATCGTTGCCTGCCTCGACGCACCGACGTGGCTGGCGGCGCCGGGGCAGGGTGTCATCGCGGTGCAGGCGCGCGCCGCCGACGCCGCGATGCTGACGACACTCCAGCGCCTCGATCACGCGCCCACGCGCCTTGCCGCGACCGCCGAGCGCGCCCTGCTGGCGACGCTCGAGGGAGGCTGTCAGGTGCCCATCGGCGCGGCGACGACGTACAACGACATGGGGGCGGTGCTGCACGGGCTCGTCGCGAGTCTCGATGGCCGTACGGTGGTGCGCGGCGCCTGCGCCATCGACATGCACGATCCGGCGTCGAGCGGACAGGCGCTGGCCGCGCAACTGCACGGCAACGGCGGTGAGGCGATCCTGCACGCGCTGCGCGAGTCGGGTGCCGTGCGCATGCCGGAGGCCCGATGACCGACGACGCGACTCGCGCGATGACCCGTGCCGTGCGTCTGCGCCGCCTGCGCCGCACCGATGGCCTGCGCCGCATGGTGCGCGAGACCCGCCTCGACGCGGCCCAGTTCATCTGGCCGCTGTTCGTGCGCAGCGGGACCGGCATTCGGACGCCCATTGGCTCGATGCCGGGGGTCTTCCAGACCTCGGTGGATGAGCTTCTGCGTGACGCCGAGCGGGCGGTGGCGGCTGGCATCGGTGGCATCCTGCTCTTCGGCATTCCCGCCACCAAGGACGCCGAGGGCTCGTCGGCGTGGGATCCGCACGGCCCGGTGCCGCAGGCCGTGCGGGCCGTGAAGCAGGCCCTCCCGCAGCTTGTCGTCATCACCGATGTGTGCATGTGCGAGTACACCGACCATGGACACTGTGGACTGCTCACGCCCGCTGGTGATGTCGACAACGATGCGACCCTGGCGCTGCTGGCGCGCGAGGCGCTGGCGCACGCCGAGGCCGGTGCCGACATCATCGCGCCGAGCGACATGATGGATCATCGCGTGGGGCACCTGCGCGCGGCGCTCGACGCAGCGGGGCACACGCACGTCCCGATCATGAGTTACGCGGCGAAGTACGCCTCGGCGTTCTACGGTCCGTTCCGCGAGGCCGCCGAGAGCACACCCAGCTTCGGCGACCGCCGTAGCTACCAGATGGACCCGGCCAATGGGCGTGAGGCCATCCGTGAGGTGCGCCTCGACGTGCTCGAAGGCGCGGACATCCTCATGGTGAAGCCCGCCGGCGCCTACCTCGACATCATCGCTGCCGTGAAGCAGGACACGGCCATGCCGCTCGCCGCGTATCAGGTGAGCGGTGAGTACTCCATGATTCGCGCCGCGGCCGAGCGCGGCTGGGTGGACGGCGAGCGCGCGATGCTCGAATCCCTCGTCGCCATCGCGCGCGCGGGCGCCGATCTCATCATCACCTATTTCGCGATCGACGCTGCCGCTGCGCTGCGCGGCCGCTGAGGAGCACGACACGCATGCTGCACAATCCCTGGCACGACATCGCGGCCGGCCCGGACGCGCCCCACCTCGTCACGGCCATCGTCGAGATCCCGGCGGGCTCGCGCAACAAGTACGAGCTCGACAAGGAGACGGGGCATTTCAAGCTCGATCGCGTGCTGTACTCCGCCGTGCACTATCCCGGCGACTACGGCTTCATTCCGCGCACCCTCCACGAGGACAACGACCCGCTCGACGTGCTGGTGAAGATCAACGAGCCGACGTTTCCCGGGTGCCAGATCACGGTGCGACCGATCGGCGTGCTCACGATGCTCGACAAGGGCGAGCCGGACGACAAGGTGCTGGGCGTGCCGGCCGATGACCCGTACTTCCACGACGTGCGCAATCTCAAGGATCTCTCGCCGCACTACCTCAAGGAAGTCGAGCACTTCTTCCTGATCTACAAGGACCTCGAGGGGAAGCGCATGGAGATCACGGGCTGGCGGCCACGCGAAGCCGCCGAGGCGATCATCCTGCGGTCGATGCAGCGGTACGCGGACACGTTCGAGGCCTGACGGCACGAGCTGCTGCGGCGCGACATCAGGCGCGACATCAGGCGCGTCGCAGCACCAGCGCGGCGTTGATGCCGCCAAAGCCGAATGAGTTGGTGAGCACCACGTCGGGGCGTTGCGTACGCCCCGTTCGCGCGATGTGATCGAGTGCGCAATCGGGCGCGGGCTCGCGCAGGCCGACGGTGGGCGGCAGCCAGCCATGGTGGGCCGCCAGCGCGGAGATGGCGGTCTCGATGGCGCCGCTCGCGCCGAGCGCATGGCCGTAGTAGCCCTTGGTGCTCGAGACCGGGATGCCATCGGTATGTGCGCCAAACACCGTGCGGATCGCGAGCGATTCGGTGGGGTCGTTGAGCGGCGTGCTGCTGCCGTGGGCGTTGATGTACTGCACCTCGCCCGGCGCGACATCGGCGTCACGCAGGGCCTGGCGCATGCAGCGCGTCGCCTGCGCCCCGTCCGGCAGCGGTGCCGTCATGTGGTGCGCGTCGTTGGTGGTGCCGTAGCCGCACAGCTCGGCGTAGATGCGCGCCCCCCGCGCCGTGGCGTGCTCCCAGGCCTCGAGAAGCAGAACGGCCGCCCCCTCACCCATGACGAAGCCGTCGCGGTCCTTGTCGAAGGGGCGTGAGGCCGAGCCCGGGTCATCGTTGCGCGTGCTCATGGCGCGAATGAGCGCGAAGGCGCCGAAGCACAGCGTCGCGAGCGGCGCCTCGGAGCCGCCCGCCAGC
The DNA here is from genome assembly GCA_020161135.1 of Gemmatimonadota bacterium. GTDB lineage: Bacteria > Gemmatimonadota > Gemmatimonadetes > Gemmatimonadales > Gemmatimonadaceae > Gemmatimonas. The sequence continues at coordinate 1,140,337 of JAIUOB010000001.1, forward strand.
ATGACGTCGGCATAGCCGTCGCGGATCTGGCGGAACCCCTCGCCGATGGCCATGGTGCCGCTGGCGCAGCTCATCGCGTTGGTGCTGTTGGGTCCCGACACGCCGAACTCGATGGCGATGTTGCAACTCGCGGAGCCACCGAAGACGGCGAGCGCCAGCGTTGCGTCGACGGCGCGCAGCCCACCCTGAAGGAACCGGGCCGCCTGCGCCTCCGCATAGCCCACGCCGCCCAGCGCAGTGCCCATCATCGCGCCCATGCGCTCGCGATCGACGCTGGCGACATCGAGGCCGCCGTCGGCGAGGGCGAGATGCGCGCTGGCCACGGCGAACTGGCTGAAGCGGTCGAGACGCTTCACCCGCCGCTCGTCGATGTACTGCGTCGCGTCGAAGTCGCGCACCTCCGCGGCACACTGCGAGCGAAAGATCGACGGGTCGAAGTGTGTCGCATGTGCGACCGCGGTACGTTCGGCGCGCAGCCCCTGCCAGAGTCCGGCGACCCCGGTGCCGATGGGTGTGATGCAGCCGATGCCGGTGATGGCGACCCGCCGGCGCGCGCTCATGCGACCTGCCGCATGGCCGCGTGCGCGGCGACCGCCGCCGCCGACAGCCCCGCGAGCGTGCGCGAGGCGATGCCGTGCACGAACACGGGGGCGATGACCCGCGTGGCGGCAAACGCGCCGATGAGCGGCCACTGCGGGCCATTCCAGGTGTGCACGATGCGCGTCAGGGTGCCTCCGGCAACCGGGGTGAAACTCCATTCGACGTCCATGCCGGTGGTGACGCCACCGATATGGTGGAAACGCACCCACGGTACCTCATGGTTCACGGCCATCTGCGACAGCCACCAGGTGGGCCAGCCGAGGGGGCCGAAGGGGCGGTTGGCCGCCATCTCGACGATGCCGCCGCCATCCGATGCGCGCTCCCGCATGCGCACGAAGCGATAGTGCGCGAGGTGCGTCGGCCACCGCTCGACATCGGCGGCAATGGCGAAGATGGTGGCCACGGGGGTCGGTACCACCAGCTCGTCGACGGTGGTGACGAGCAGTCCGGTGCGTGGCGCGTCGAGCAGGAACGGGTCACGCATGTCGGCGCTCGGGAGAATGGGGGTGCCAGACGGCGGTCACGCGGAAGCCCAGCCGATGACGCACCACGGCGGGCCGTCCGGTCGCGCGCTCGACAAGTGCGCGCAGCTCGGCGGAAGTGTACCCGCGACGGATCGAGACGAGCCCGTCGTGTCGGCTCACCGGGTGGAAGCCGAGCAGGAACGAGCTGCTCCAGAGCCCGGCCATGGCCAGCCAGCTTCGTCGCAGGTCACCGACCACGACCGCGAGGCGCGCGACGCGTGAGCACTCGCGCAGCAGCGGTGCGGCCTCGTCGTCGGTGAAGTGGTGCAGCAGTTGCGAGCAGGTCACGATGTCGACGCTGGCATCGGCGAAGGGCAGGCGTCGGACGTCGCCCGCCACGGCGTGCGGGCAGGCTGGACGGCTCGCCTCGGCGAGCGCGGCCGTGTGTTCGAGCCCGATGGCGCGCACCGTCGTGCCGGCGCGGCTGGCCTGCTGTACCACACTCGCGGCGATGTCGCCGAGTCCGGCGCCCACATCGAGCAGGGTGAGGGCGCGCCCCGCCGGTCGGTGGCGTGCGGCAATGGCGAGCACTTCGGTGGCAATGGCGCGCCGCCCGCCGAACCAGCGGTTGGCGAGCGCGACATCGCGCAGCGAGCGCACCGCCAGCTCCGGCGCAGACGCCGGGTCGTCGAGGAGCTCGACGCCGCGAATGCGTGGTGGCACCATCCAGCGGGGGCGCGCGTGCGTCATCACGGGGTGTGCACGGCCGTGACCGACGCACGCGCGCGCTGTCTCACGTCACCGCTCCAACTGCGCGTAACCACCGCGATAGTACAGCAGCGGCTTGCCATCGCGCGCGGCCGAGTCTTCCACCGCGCCGATCAGGATGACGTGATCGCCGGCGGGATGGCGTTCGACGACGCGGCAGGCAAGCCACGCGAGCACGTCGTCGAGCACCGGGTCGCCCAGCGTCCCCGTCTTGTGCCCGACGCCGGCGAAGCGGTCGTCGTGCGTACCGGCGAAGCGACGTGACAGCGCTTCCTGGCCGTCGGCGAGGATGTTCACGGTGAAGGTGGACGCCGTCGCGAGCACGGGCGCCATGGTGGCGTCGGTGCCGATGCAGATGAGCACCAGCGGTGGCTCGAGCGACAGCGAGGCGAAGGCGCTGACGGTCATGCCGTGCGGCTGACCCGTCGCGTCGAGGGCCGTGACGACGGTGACGCCGCTGGCGAAGCGCCCGAGGACGGCGCGAAAGAGATCGGGATCGATCATGCTGCAGGCAGTACGAAGGCGTTCACGTGAACAGGCGCAGGAGGGTGCGTGGCCGCAGGACCGCCGACGGCGGCACGACCTGACCGGCCACGCCCACGAACAAGTCGGCAAGTTCGCGGTCGCGCGCAAGGACACGGGCCGCGCGATCGAGCAGCGCGGGCATCGAGACGGCCACGCCCAGCAGCCGCTCGACACGCCACTTGTCGATGAAGAGCGCGCGCCGCGCCGCACCGTACGCGTCGCGCACGCGGGCGCGTGAGTCCGGACCGGAGGCGCGCAGGCAGTCAGCCAGGAACGGCGCGAGCAGCGCGCCACCACGCAATGCGGCGGTGATGCCTTCTCCGGTGAACGGATCGAAGAAGTCGGCCGCATCACCGGTCAGGAACGCGCCGTCCACCGCGACGCGTCGCGCCCGGGCGCCGAACGGACCGGTGGCGCGCACCGGCGCCACGCGCTGTGCGGCGGCGAAGCGCGGGGCGAGCCCCGCATCGCGTGCGATCCACGCGTCCAGAAAGCCGGCGGCATCGCCTGCCATGGCTGCGGCATCGCGTCGCGGCACCACGAGCGCGACGTTGACCACGTCGCCGCCGACGGGCGCGAGCCCGACGTAGCCATCACGCCGCACATGCATCTCGCCATGGGCCGCGATCCCCTCCACGCCGCGCATGTGCGTGACGAGGGCGACACGCCGTGGCCACCGCGCGTGGTGCGCGAGCTGCAGGCGACGCGCGACGACCGAGCGGAGCCCGTCGGCCGCCACGATGCACTCGGCGTGGATGGTGCGGACGCCGTCGACGGTACGCACCGTCGCTCCCGTCACGCGGCCACGGCCGTCGGTGCACAGTTGCTCGAGGTGCACACCCTCCACCACTTGCACTCCTGCCGCGCGTGCGTGGTGCAGCAGCGCGGTGTCGAGCACCTCGCGCCGCACGCCGATACCACTGGGGGGAACGACGCCCGCGTCGGCACGGGCGAGCGCGCCGCGCCCGGCGAACTCGCCGCGAATGCGCGCGCCCGACGGCGCAAAGACGCCCATGCCCACGATGGTCGACACCGACTCGGGGGCGAGCGCGTCGCGGACACCCATGACTTCCAGTTGCCGCACCCCTTCAGGGCTCAGGTACTCGGCGCACGGCTTCGCGCGCGGGAAGTGCGCCCGATCGATGAGGCAGACGTCGAGTCCGGCCTGCGCGGCATGCCAGGCCACCGCGGCACCCGCGGGACCACCACCGACGACGAGGACGGGAACACGCGCAGGCAGCATATGCGGAACATGGCGACTCGCGCGCCGTCGTGCCGTGTCGTCGCGGCGGGACCTCGTTGGACCGGCTACCCGAGACGCAGCGCCACGGCCGCTCCGACGATCGTGCAGGTGACGTTCACGACATCGTTGGTGATCCAGTCGAGCCCGCCGGCCCGTTGCGTCGCGGTGCCGCAGCGATGGCGATACTGCTCTGTCTCGGCCGCGCAGGTCGGACACCAGCGGCGCCCCTGCATCCACGCGCCGAGCAGCGAGTCGGCGACGGCGCCGGCCACGCCAGCCCACGCCACAATGCCCCAGCGCGCGGTCGGCACGAGTTGCAGCGCGACCGCCAGGGCGGCGAAGAGCAGCGCGGCGACGACGAGGGCCGCCGTGCCGGTGAGCGAGACGGCGCCCGACATGCCGGGCGATGCCCTCTGCCGCGTGCGGAGTGACCACGGTGTGCCGCCCATGAGCGTGCCCACCTCGGTTGCGGCCGTGTCAGCGCCGGCCGCCGTGAGGGCGGCGGCACCCGCCAGCGCGGCCAGCTCGCGCAGCGTCTCGGGTGTCGCGGCCACGTGCGGCGACAGCCACACCGCGCCCAGGCCGACGGCCGCGCACACGGTGAACACACCGCCGTTCGCCAGCACCTGCCACGCATCGCGCGTGCCGCCCTTGTCCACGATGCCGTCTGTGCGCCGGGCCTTCGCGGCGCGCCCGAGGCGCGAGAGCGCCGACGAGGCGATGAACCACGCGATGAGAAACGCGCCCCACGGCACGCCGGCGCTCAGCGCCACACCGCCCACGACGGTGGCGGCCACCGCCCCGCGCCCCGTCAGCGCCCCCGCGCGGCGCGCACTCCACGCGACGGCCGCAGCGAGCGCGACGGCCAGCGCGCTGTTCACGACGCGTCAGCCGGCGAGCAGGTCGTCGAACGTCTCGTCGATGCGGGCGCGCAGCGCATCACTCGCAGGCTCGGCGCGCTCCGCATGACCGGCCAGCATGCGCTGGAGCGCGCGCAGGTGCCGCTCGACGGCCTTGCAGTACTGGCAGGTGGCGACGTGGTCACGCACCATCGTCGCCGCCGCCGCCGAGGCGCTGGTGTCAAGCTCGCCGTCGACATAGGCGTGCAGGTGCGTCAGGCAACGCTGGCACGCAAGGGGGAGGCTCGGGTCGATGTCAGGGCGCGGCGGCATCGTTGGCAACGGTGGGGACAAAACCGATTCGGCGCAAGCGGGGACCACGCGAGCCGTGGCGCTTGTAGCGCCCAGTGTGCTCCCGTTAGCTTCGCACCGCGTGTCCCTCACCACGGAAGGTCGTCCCGCTCGCGCCACACCGGCGCCCGAATCGCCCCTGCAGCTCAAGGGGGGGCCGCTCGACGCGCGACTGCCGCTGGCGCTGCTGGAGGCGGTGAAGATCATCGACACGCCCGCCGCCGATCTCGAGGCCGAACTGGTGCACGAGCTGCGCAACAAGCGGCTGGGGCTCAGCGAGACCGTACTGCAGCAGATCCGTCGCTATCAGGATGCGGTGCGTGGCGGGCAGAAGGTCGCGTTCGACGAGGTGCTGGCGCTGGCGCGCCTCATCGGCCGGCGCCCCGATGCCGATGTGGCCTTTCGTGAGGCGGGACGCCGCTGGGCGACGTCGCTGGTGGACAGTGCGGGCGGCCTGCGCCTCACGCTCGCCCGCGCGCTCCCCTCGCTGCTGGCGCGCCCCTTGGCGCTCGGCGTGCTGCGCGCGCTGGTGCGCCGCTCGATGGACGGCGAATTGCACCGTCAAGGCAGCGCGCTGCTGCTCGACGTGGCGAACCCGGTGTCGGCCGACGCCGCGCCGCGCGGCGCCGGCTGCGGCCTGTACGAGGCCGCGCTGCGCGAGGCGCTGCAGCAGGTCGCCGACGCCGACGGTGCCATCGATCATGTGCTCTGTCGTGCGCGCGGTGACGCCCGTTGCCAGTGGCGCACCGACTGGCGTCGACGCTAGCGGCGTCCGCCAACCGCCCCTGACCTCCTCGGAGATGCTGAGCCGATGCTGACGCCCGCGATGCTCCCCCGCCTGCAAGCGCTGCTCTCCGACGCGGAGCTCGACGGCTGGTTGCTGTACGATTTCCGCGGCACCAACGCGATCGCGGCGGGGCTCCTGGGCTTCGAGGGGCTGTGCTCGCGCCGCGTGTTCGCGTTCATCCCGCGTGTCGGCACGCCCATCGGCATCCAGCACGCCATCGAGCCCGGTCCGTGGGCGCACTGGCCTGCCGAGTGGCCCCGGCGCGTGTACAGCGGCTGGCGCGCGCTCGAGGCCGAGGTGCAGGCGCTGGTGCAGGGCAAGCGCGTCGCGATGGAGTACTCGCCGGGTGATGCGATCCCGTATCTCGACCGCATCCCGGCCGGTGTGCTCGAGATGGTGCGCGCCGCCGGGGCGACGGTGGAGAGTTCGGCCACGCTGGTCTCGCACGTGTACGCGACGTGGACGCCGGCCCAGCGCGCGTCGCACGAGCGCGCCGCGGAGCAGATCGCGGACATCGCGCGTGAGGTCATCGCGCACGCCGGCGCCATGGCGCGGGCCGGCACGCCGGCGGCCGAGCACGAGCTGCAGCAGCGCATCCTCGACGCGTTCGCGCGGGCCGGGCTCGAGACCGATCACGGGCCCGATGTGGCGGCGTCGGAGAATGCGGCCAACCCGCACTATGTGCCGTCGGCGGCTGCGCCGCGATTGGTGCAGTTGGGCGACACGCTGCTCGTCGACCTGTGGGCGAAGGAGTCGAACGGCGGCGTCAATGCCGACCAGACATGGATGGCGTCGCTCGGCGAGCCGTCGGAGGGCCTCGCCGAGGCCTACGTGCAGATGGGGGCGCGGGCGACGTACACCTGCGCGCCGTACCTGCTCGCGGACCGGCCCCGCTTCGGCCAGCAGATCGCCTTCGCGGAGTCCAACGCGGTCGCCTTCGCCAACTCGGCGCTCGGGGCGCGGACGATGAAGTACCCCGACTACCTGGACATCCTGATCGCGCTCACCGGCCGGGCCCCGAAGGCCGGCCCGCATCTGGACGCCGGGAGGCGGGCGACGGTGCGGGTGGACCTGGCTCTCGACCCGGCCTCCAGGTCCGGCATCGACGACGCGTTCTTCGCCACGCTCGGCTATCACGTCGGCGCGCTGGCGCCGCACGACATCCCGGTGGTCTGCGGCCTCGAGCACCACCCGGTCTCGGGCGACGACCTCAAGGGGTTCAGCGCCGCCTTCGCGGCCACCTCGGCCGCGCCGATGTTCCACGTCCTCGGGGTCACCCCGGAGGCGGCCACGATCGAGGAGGCGACGGGCGGTCTGGCGCCGGTGCAGGGCTTCGCCGTCGACGCCGCCGGGTTGCGCACCACCTGGCGCGAGCTGAGCAGCGCCACCGAGCCCGAGGTCGACCTGGTCTCGCTGGGCAACCCGCACTTCTCCCTCAAGGAACTGGCGGAACTGGCCGCCCTGATCGCGGGCCGGCGCCTCGTCATACCCCTGATCGTCACCTGCAGCCGCGAGATCCACGAGCGGGCCGAGGCGCTCGGGTACGTCGCGCGGATCGAAGCCGCCGGTGGCAAGGTCATCAACGACACCTGCTGGTGCTTCATCGGCGAGCCGATCGTGCCGCCCGACGCGCGCACCATCGCCACGAACTCCGGCAAGTTCGCCCACTACGGCGCCGGCGGCCTAGGCCGCCGGATGCACCTGCGCTGCCTCGCCGACTGCGTCGAGGCCGCCTGCACCGGACGCGTGCCCACCACCCCACCCCCCTGGCTCCTGTAGGCGCCGGCCCCCTACTCAGGCCCCCTGGTGCCTGCCCCCTGGTGCCGGGCCCCTACTCCGGCCCCCTGGTGCCGAGTGCGGGATTTGTGTCGTTCTGAGCGGTCAGAACGACACAAATCCCGCACTCGGCCAGGGAACGGGGTCAGGAGGCGTCGCGGAGGCGCTGGGAGATGACGGTGGTGACGCCGTCGCCGCGCATGGTGACGCCGTAGAGGGCGTCGCCGACCTCCATGGTGCGCTTCTGGTGCGTGATGACGAGCAGCTGGGAGTGGGCGCGCAGCTCCTCGTAGATCTCCAGGAGCCGGCCCAGGTTGGTGTCGTCCAGCGCGGCCTCGACCTCGTCGAGGATGTAGAAGGGCGACGGCCGGGCCTTGAAGAGCGCGACCAGGAAGGCGACGGCGACCAGCGACCGCTCGCCGCCGGAGAGCAGCGACAGGCGCTTGACCTTCTTGCCCGGCGGGCGGGCCTCGACCTCGACGCCGGTCGCGAGCATGTCGCCCGGATCGGTCAGCACCAGCCGGCCCTCGCCGCCGGGGAAGAGCCGGGAGAAGGTCTCGGCGAAGGCGACCTCGACGTCGGCGTAGGCCTCGGTGAAGACCTGCTCCACCCTGCTGTCGACCTCGCGGACGATGTCGAGCAGGTCGGTCCGGGTGCGCTTGAGGTCCTCGAGCTGCTCGGTGAGGAACTTGTGGCGCTCCTCCATCGCCGAGAACTCCTCCAGCGCCAGCGGGTTGACCCGCCCCAGCGCGGCCAATTCGCGCTCGGCCTTGCGGAGCCGCTGCGCCTGCTCCTCGCGGACGAACGGCACCGGCTCCGGCGCCTCCGGATCGTCGGGATCTCCGCTCAGCACCGGCACCGGCTGGTCGGGGCCGTAGTCGGCGACCAGGCCCTCCTCCTCCAGGCCCAGCTCCTCGAGCGCGCGCTCGGCGAGCTGCTCGATCCGCATCCGCTGCTCGGTGCGGGCGACCTCGTCGCGGTGCACGGAGTTGACCAGCTCGTCGTGCTCGCGGTCCAGGTCGCGGAGCCGCCCGCGGAGCGCGAGCAGTTCGGCCTCGCGCTCGCGGCGCGCGGTCTCCACCTCGGTACGACGGGCGGCGGCCAGCCCGATCGAGGTCTCCAACCGCGCCAGCGCGACCTCGGCCGCGCCCACCACGGCGCGGGCGGCGCGTCCTTCCCGGAGCAGCCGCTCGCGGCGCTCGGCGGCCCGGCGCCGGGTCTCGCGCTCCTCCGCGGCGGTGCGCAGCAGCGCGTCGGCCCGGCCCTGCAGCGCGCGGGCCCGCTCCTCGGCCGTGCGCAACGCGAGCCGCGCGTCGGTCTCGGCGCGCCGGGCGACGCCGGCCTCCCGCGCGAGCCGCTCCCGTTCGGCGGTGTCGGGCTCCTCCTCGGGGGCGTCCTCCGCGCCCGCCAGCCGGGCCTCCAGCTCGGCCAGCCCGGACGCCTCGGTCTCCCGCGCCTCCTCCGCGCGGGCGATCGCGGCGTCCAGCCGCTCGGCCTCGCCGCGCGCGGCGCGGGCCTGGGAGCCGAACTGCCCCAGCTGCTCGGCGACCGCGGCCAGCGTCGCGTCCGACTCGTGGAGCCGGGCGAGCGCCACGTCGACGCGGCGCTGCGCCTCGGCGCGCTCGGAGTCCAGCCGCGCCATGTCGAAGGCCAGCCGTTCGCACGCGGCGACCGCCTCCCGCAGCAGGTCGGAGGCCTCGTCGACGGCGGCCTGGATCTCCAGCAGCGACTGCTGGCTGGCCGAGCCGCCGGCGGCGAAGTGCGCCCCGAGGGCGTCGCCGGCGCGGGTCACGGCGTGGACGTCGGGCAGGTCGGCGACCAGTCGGCGGGCGGCGTCGAGGTCCTCGACGACGGCGACCTTGTGCAGCAGCCTCGCCAGGGAGGCCGACAGCTCGGCGGGGGCCTCGATCACGTCGACGGCGTACGACGCCCCGTCGGGCAGCCGGGGCCACGGCTCGCCGGAGGGCGGCGCCCCAGCCAGCAACAACCCGGCCCTGCCGAGGTCCTCGGTCTTGAGGTGCTCGATGGCGCCCAGCGCGGCGTCAGGGCCGGTGACCGCGATCGCGTCGGCGGCGGCCCCGAGCGCGGCGGCGACGGCCGCCTCGTCGCCCGGGCGGACCGAGACCAGCGCGGCCACGGACCCGAGCATCCCGGAGAGATCGGCCGAGGCGGCCAGCAGCGCGCCCGCGCCGTCCTTGCGGGCCAGCCCCAGCTCGAGCGCGTCCTTGCGGGCGGCGAGCGACGCCCGGTCGCGGTCGGCCCGGCCGGCCTCCTCGCGGGCCTTGGCCAGGCGCTCGTCGAGGTCGGCGAGCTCGGCCGCGGCGCCCTCGTGCTCGGCGTCCAGGCCCTCCTCGCCGGCGTCGAGCCCGGCGACCTTGGTCTCCAGCGCGGTGAAGTCGCGCTGCGCCCGGTCCGCCCGGGCGAGCGCATCGGTGCGGGCGGCGGTGAGCCGGCCCACCTCCTCGGCGGCCGCGGCGGCGCGGGACTTGAGCGCGTTGACCTGCCCGGTCAGCCGGGCCAGGCCCTCGCGGCGGTCGGCGGCGGCCCGGAGCAGCGCGGCCACCCGGCGGTCCTCGACCAGGGAGGCGTCCTCGGCGGCCTTGCGGGCCGCGACCGCCTCGTCGAGGTGGCCCTGCGCGGAGGCGACCTCGGCGGCGATCGCCCGCTCCCGCTCGCGGGCCCGCTCGGCCTCGGCCTCCAGGGCGTCTGGGTCGCGGCCGGCGTCGAAGACCGGCTCGGCCGCGGTGTCGGCGTTGCGGACCCGCTCGGCGGCGAGCGAGCGGGTGCCGAGCATCCGGTCGCGGAGCCCGCTCAGCGCGAACCACGTCTCCTGCGCCGCCGACAGCTCCGGCAGCCCGGCGGCGAGCGCCTGCTCGAGCGCGGTCTCCTGCTCGCGGGCGCCCGCGATCACCTGCTCGACCGAGGCGCGCCGTTCGAGCAGCACCGTCTCGTCGGCGAGGTCCTGCTCCAGCGCGGCGCGGGCCTCGACGAGGTCGGCGGCGAGCAGCCGGGCGCGGGCGTCGCGCACCTCGGCCTGGATCGTGGCGGCGCGCCGCGCGACCTCGGCCTGCCTCCCGAGCGGCCGCAGTTGCCGCCGGATCTCGGTGAGCAGGTCGCCGAGCCGGGTCAGGTTGCCCTCGGTGGCGTCGAGCTTGCGGAGCGCCTTCTCCTTGCGCTTGCGGTGCTTGAGCACACCTGCGGCCTCCTCGATGAAGCCGCGCCGGTCCTCCGGCGTCGCGTGTAGGATCGAGTCGAGCTGGCCCTGCCCGACGATCACGTGCATCTCCCGGCCGATGCCGGAGTCGCTGAGGAGCTCCTGGACGTCGAGCAGCCGGCAGGTGGTGCCGTTGATCGCATACTCCGAGCCGCCGTTGCGGAACATCGTCCGCCGGATTGTGACCTCGGAGTAGGCGATCGGGAGCGCGCCGTCGGTGTTGTCGATCGTCAGCTGCACCTCGGCGCGGCCCAGGGGCGGGCGTCCCGCCGTACCGGCGAAGATGACGTCGGCCATCTTGCCGCCGCGCAGGGACTTGGCGCCCTGCTCCCCCATCACCCAGGCGAGGGCGTCGACGACGTTGGACTTGCCCGAGCCGTTGGGGCCGACGATGCAGGTGATGCCGGGCTCGAGCTGGAGAGTCGTGGACGACGCGAAGGACTTGAAGCCCTTGAGCGTCAGGCTCTTCAGGTACAACGGGTGGCTCCCGGGTCGGTCGGCGCTGAGATCTGGCGCCCGGACGGACGCCGGCTTGGGGAAGGCCAGCGGCGTTCACCCTACCCGCGCCCACCGCCCGACCCGGGCAGGCGCGGCCGGGCACGGTCGGTCAGGGCCTGTCTGGGCAGGGCGGGGCAGGGGCGGTCTGGCGCGGCATCTGGCACCATGCAGAGGTGGCCGACTCCCCCGCAGCACCGCTCCCGACGCCGCGCTGGTTCGCGCACCGCAACCCCGAGCAGCGCGACGAATACGCCTACCGGTTCGTCAAGATCGCCGAGGGCGGCGACGACATCGACGGGGAGGCCCGCTTCATCGACGCGATGGCGGACCGGGGCTCGACGATCCTCGACGCCGGCTGCGGCGTGGGCCGGGTCGCGGCGGCGCTGGCGCGGGTAGGCCACCGCGCCGCCGGGGTCGACGTCGACCCGATCCTGATCGGCAGGGGCCGCGAGTTCTATCCCGGGCTGCCGCTGGCCGAGCTGGACCTGGCCGGGCTGGACGCCGCGGCGCTCGCCCAGCGCGGCCTGCCCACGTCGTACGACGTCATCGTCAGCCCCGGCAACGTCTTCCACTTCGTCGCCGAGGGCACCCAGCCGCGGATCGTGGCCAACCTGGCCGGCGTGCTGCGGCCCGGCGGGCGGCTGGTCGTCGGCTTCCACACCGGCCGCGACTACACCCACGACCTGCTCGACGGCGACGCGGCGGCCGCGGGGCTGGTGCGGTGCTTCCGGTTCGCGACCTGGCAGCTCGACGAGGTCACGCCCGACAGCGACTGGGCGGTCTCGGTCTACCGTCGCCCCTGACCTCCCGATCCGTCCACGCCGCCCGAGCCTCAAGCGACCCGTCAGCCTACAGGCGAACCGGAGTCGGGATCGGCATCGGCGTCGTGATCGGGGTCGTCGTCGGCGGCGAGCGCCTCGGCGTCGGCGTGCGCGATCAGGTCGAGCTGACGCCAGATCACCGCCAGCGTGAGGACCGAGCCGACGAAGGCGAACCAGTACGGCGCGGTCAGCCCCCACACCTGGGCGATCGCGCCGCCGAGCAGGCTGCCGACGACGATGCCGCCGAAGACGCCGACCAGGTAGACGCTTCCGACACGGCCCTGGAACTCGGTCGGCACGACACGTTGCCGCACCGTGTTGGAGATCGTGCCCCACACGAAGGCGTAGCAGCCGAAGATGAACATGATCACGAACGCCGCCCACGCCCACCGGTTGAGCGCGAACGCCAGATGCATCGCGCACTCGAGGCTCAGGCAGGTCTTCATGATCGTCGAGACCTTGAAGCGGCGCTCGAGCCAGCCGTACGCCGCGGTGGCGCACAGCCCGCCGATCGCTCCGAACGTGGTGAGCAGACCGAACCCGACCTCCGGCATGCCGAGGTGCTCGGTCGCGTAGAGGACGAGCACCGCCCACGCGGCGCCCCAGGTGACGTTGAAGGTGACGATGACCAGCGCCAGGGTGCGGATGGCGTCGTTGCGCCACAGCCAGCGGACGCCTTCGGCGATGTCGCGCCGCACGTGGCTGCGCTCCTCGCGGGCCTTGCCGTGCGGCGGAAGGGTCATCCTGGTGATGATCAGCACCGCGAGCGCGGTCACGATGAACTGCACAGTGAAGGGCCAGACCATCCCGATCGCGAAGATCGCGGCGCCCAGCGGCGGGCCGATGAGCTGGTTGATCGTGATGAAGCCGGCCTGCAGCCGGGAGTTGGCGATCCCGATGTCGGCCTTGGCGACCAGCATCGGGGTCAGCGTCGAGGCGGTGGCGTCGGCGAAGACCTCCGAGACCCCGAGCGCGAACACCACGGCCAGGACGATCGCGATGTTGACGTAGCCCGTCGCCAGGAACGCGACGAGTACGGCGATCACCAGCGCCCGGCACACCCCGGCGATCAGGAGCATCCGCCGCCGGTCGACGCGGTCGGCGATCGCGCCCGCGTAGAGGCCGAAGATCAGCCACGGCAGCTGCTGGAGCATCGGCGCCAGCGCGACCAGGAACGGGTCGTGGGTCTGTGACGCGACCAGCAGCGGCCCGGCGGCGAGCGCGAGCCCATCGCCGATCTGCAGGGTCCACGAGACGCCCAGCAGCTTGCGGAACTCGCGCCCCAGCCGCGCTGGGACCAGGGCTTCCATGACTCTGCTCATTTGATGCGCGACCGGTCCCGGTCGCGCGGCCTGAACCGCGCGATGGGGGGTTCGGGGTTGATCAGACGGGCTGCAGCGCCTCGTCGAGCTGCTCGTGCAGCTCGGGTGTCACGAGGCTGGCGACGTGGGCGGCGAGGGCGTCGTTCTCCTCCGCCAACCGTCGTACCAGATCCTCGAGTTCGACGACCCGGGCGCGCAGGCGTGCGTTCTCGATCGAGAGCCGCCTCGTGCCGCGGAGGTCGCTGTTCAGGTGTCCGATCAGCGCCTTGGCCATGCGTGAGCCTTCCAGGTAAACCGGTTGCCCGATCTGGGCTGTCTTCAAGAGTCCCACCCGCGCGGCTCCGGGTCAAACCGCCGGGCCCACCTGCGGTAGTCCCCCACGTTCTGCAGGGGTTACGCACCAGTGACCCTGCGAAACGTTGGGGACTACCGCGCGGGCGCGGAGGAGGGGCGGCGGCGGGGCGGGCGCTGGCAGACGGGGCAGAAGTACGACGACCGGTTGGTGAAGGCGGTCCGCCGAATGAGGGCACCGCAGCGGTCGCACGGCTCCCCTTCGCGCCCGTAGGCGTGCAGCGAGCGCTCGAAGTAGCCGGACTCACCGTTGACGTTGACGTAGAGCGCGTCGAACGACGTACCGCCCTGGGCCAGCGCCTCGCCCATGACCGTGCGGGCGTGCCCGAGCAGGTCGAGCACCTGGCCGCGGCGCAGCCGGTCGCCAGGCCGCTCGCCGTGGAGTCGCGCCCGCCACAGCGCCTCGTCGGCGTAGATGTTGCCCACCCCGGAGACCAGACTCTGGTCGAGGATGAGCCGCTTGATCCCGGCGGTACGGCGTCGCACGCGGGCCGCGAAGGCCAACTCGTCGAACTCCGGGTCCAGGGGATCCCGCGCGATGTGCGCGATCTCGGTCGGCAGCTCGGCGCCGCCGGGGCTGAACGACAGCCCGCCGAACATCCGCTGGTCGACGAAGCGCAGCTCGAGACCAGGGTCGCCGGAGAGCAGGAACCGCACCCGCAGGTGCCGCTCGTCGGGCGCGCCGGGCGGCTGCAGCAGCATCTGGCCGCTCATGCCGAGGTGGCCGAGGATCGCGTCGCCGCCGTCGACGGCGATCCAGAAGTACTTGCCGCGGCGGTGCACCGCCACCACCTCGCGGCCCCGCACCCGGTCGGCGAAGCCACCGGGCCCGCCGAGGTCGCGGCGCACCGGCCGGGGGTGCAGCACCTCGACGGCCAGCACGCGGCGGCCGGGCAGGTGCCGCTGCAGGCCCGAGCGGACGACCTCGACCTCGGGAAGCTCGGGCACGTCAGTCCAGCAGGCCGGCCGCCGGGCCGTGGGCCTCCACGAGCTCGGAGTAGGCGGTCTGCGCCGCGCCCTGCTCCGCCTCCTTCTTGGAGCGGCCGACGCCGTGGCCGTAGAGCTGCTCGCCGACCCGCACCTGCGCGGTGAAGGTCTTGTCGTGGTCGGGGCCGGAGTCGGCGAGCACGTACTCGGGGACCCCGAGGCCGTGGCAGGCGGTGAGCTCCTGCAGCGAGGTCTTCCAGTCCAGCCCGGCGCCGAGATCGGCGGCCGCCACGAGCAGCGGGTCGAAGAGCAGGTGTACGACGGGGCTCGAGGCGTCGAAGCCGCCGCTGAGATGCACGGCACCGATCAGCGCCTCGACCGTGTCGGAGAGGATCGACGCCTTGTCGCGGCCGCCGGTCGACTCCTCGCCGCGGCCGAGCTTGATGTGGTCGCCGACGCCGATCTCGCGCCCGACCTCGGCCAGGGCACGGGCGTTGACGACCGCGGCCCGCAGCTTGGCGAGCCGCCCCTCCGAGAGGTCGGGGTGCGACCGGTAGAGGGTCTCGGTGACGACGACGCCGAGCACCGAGTCGCCCAGGAACTCCAGGCGCTCGTTGGTCGGCAGACCGCCGTTCTCGTAGGCGAACGAGCGGTGTGTCAGGGCGCGCTCCAGCAGCTCGGCGTCCAGCGTGGGATCGCCGAGCGCGGCGCGCAACTCCCCGTAGTTGGTCAGCGGACCGTGGGTCAGAGGACCTGGCGGCGGTTGGAACGACCGCCGTACTGACCACAGGTGCCGCACGCGCGGTGCGGAAGGTGCTTGTCGCCGCAGGCGGGGTTGGCGCAGGTCACCAAGGACGGCGCGGTCGCCTTCCACTGCGACCGGCGGTGCCGGGTGTTGCTGCGCGACATCTTCCGCTTCGGGACTGCCACTTCTCTTCTCCTTGACTCGCTCAGGTGTCCTGGTCCTGCTGCAACGCCGCCAGGCCGGCCCAGCGCGGGTCGATCGCCGCCTCGTGTGCGTGGTCCGGATCCTCGGCGAGTTGCGCGCCGCACTCGACGCACAACCCCGGGCAATCCTCCCGGCACAGCGGCTGGAACGGCAGTGCCAGCACCACCGCATCCCGCAACGGGGGCTCGAGGTCGAGCAGGTCGCCCTCGAGCCGGCGGACATCTTCGTCCTCTTCGGGGGGCTGGCGCACGTCGTCGTACACGTAGAGGTCCTGGAACCCGACGACCAGTTCGTCGTCGATCGGCTCCAGGCACCGCGTGCACTCGCCGTCGAGCTCGACTGCCGCCGAACCCGTGACCAGCACCCCCTCCATGACCGCCTCCAGCCGCAGGTCGAGGTCGACCGGCGAGCCTTCGGGGACGTGGAGGACCTCGATGCCCAGATCTGCCGGGGCCGGCACCTCGAGCGACACCTGACGCTGCAACCCCGGGCGGCGGCCGAGCTCGCGGGTGTCGAGCACGAGCGGCGCTCTCGGGTCCAAGGCGTGCAGGAGGATCACTTCCGATGCGCGGACACAACAGATCGCCGCCAATCGTAGGCGGACGGGTGCCTGAGGGCCAAACCGCGCCAGGTCAGCGGCCCAGCCGCGCCAGCAGCGCCTCGTGGACGAAGCCCGGGACCAGCCCGGAGACGTCGCCCCCGAGGGAGGCGACCTCCTTGATCAGGGACGACGCGAGGAAGGAGTTCTGCGGCGTCGTCGGCAGGTAGACGGTCTCGACGCCGGCCGCGAGCGTGGCGTTCATGTGCGCCATCTGCAGCTCGTAGTCGAAGTCCCCGGTGCGCAGTCCCTTGACGATCGCGTGGATGCCGTTGTCGACGCAGTAGTCGGTGAGCAGCCCTGTGAAGCCGTCGACCCGCACGTTCGGCAGGTCGGCGCAGGCGCGGCGCAGCATCGCCAGCCGCTCCTCGGCGTCGAAGAGGCGGTTCTTGGACGGGTTCACGCCGGCGGCCACCACGACCTCGTCGAAGAGCCACGCCGTGCGGCGGAAGATGTCGACGTGGCCGTTGGTCACCGGGTCGAACGTGCCCGGGCACACCGCCCTGCGGACGTGATCACTCATGAGTGCTCCTCCTCTTCGTCGGGCTGCGGTTGGTAGCTCCCGTAGTAAAGCAGTGTCTCGCCGTACCGGCGGGCCCTCGCCGCGTCGTACCCCTCCGGCCAGGGCAGTTCGGCGCCGCGGGCGGAGCGCTCGACGACGAGCAACGCACCGTCGGCGAGCCAGCCGTGGTCGCGTAACAGGGCCAGGTCGGCGGCGACGGCGTCGGCGCTGAGCGGGTACGGCGGGTCGCTCAGCACCAGGTCGTACGACGCGCGATCGGGCTCCGGACCCGGCCCCCGCCCGAGCACCGCGGCGACGGCACCGGTGACGACCTCGGCGCTCCGGCACCCCAGCGACCGCGCGTTGCCGGCGATCAGCCGGGCGGTCCGGCGGTCCTGCTCCACGAAGGTGACCACCTCCGCCCCGCGGGACCAGGCCTCAAAGCCGAGTGCGCCGCTGCCGGCGTACAGGTCGAGCACCCGCAGCCCGGTCAGGGTGCCCAGCCGGGCCTCGAGGGAGGAGAAGAGCGCCTCGCGGACCCGGTCGGAGGTGGGCCGGGTGGCCGCGCCGGGCGGGGTCCGCAGCCGGCGTCCGCCCGCGGCGCCGCCGATGATCCGGGTCATCAGCCCTTCTCCAGGAACTCCGAGGCGCGGCTGGCCTCGACGTCCGCGACCGCCTCGGCGAGCAGCGGCGCCACGGCCAGCTCGGGGTCCGCGGCCAGCAGCTCCTCAGCCGCGGTCCGGGCTCGCTCGATCGTCTTCCGGTCGCGCAGCACCTGGAGGTTCTGCAGGTGGGAGAACCGTCCAGACTGGCTGGCGCCGAGGACGTCCCCCTCGCGCCGCTGCTTGAGGTCGATCCGGCTGAGCTCGAAGCCGTCGGTGGTGGCCGCGACCGCGTCCAGCCGCTCCCGGGCCGGGCTCCCTTCCTGGGCGGTGGTCACCAGCAGGCAGAGCCCTGGCAGCCCGCCCCGCCCGACCCGGCCGCGCAGCTGGTGCAGCTGCGAGACCCCGAACCGGTCGGCGTCCATCAGCACCATCGTCGTGGCGTTGGGGACGTCGACGCCGACCTCGATCACGGTGGTGGCGACGAGCACGTCGATCGCGCCGGCGGCGAAGGCCCGCATCGTCCGGTCCTTCTCCTCCGGCGGCAGCTTGCCGTGCAGCTCGGCGATCCGCAGGCCCGCGAGCGCGCCCTCGGCCAACCCGGGCGCGAGCTCGGAGACCGCGGCCGCGCGCGAGGCCGCCTTGGGCGGGTCGGCGGCGTCCGGGTCGGCCGAGTCGAGCGGGTCGCCGGGATCGTCGGGCTCGCCCTGCTCGGTTTCGTCGACGGCGATCCGGGGGCACACGACGTACACCTGATGCCCGCGCTCGGCCTCCTCGCGCACCCGCTGCCAGACGCGCTCGATCCACCGGGGCCGCTCGGCGAGCGGGACGACGGTCGTCTGGATCGGGGCGCGACCGGCGGGCAGCTCGGAGAGCGTGGACACCTCCAGGTCACCGAAGACGGTCATCGCGACGGTCCGCGGGATCGGGGTGGCCGTCATCACCAGCACGTGCGGCGGCGAGTCGGCCTTGTCGGTGAGCGCGGCCCGCTGCTCCACCCCGAATCGGTGCTGCTCGTCGACCACGACCAGGCCCAGGTCGGCGAACTCGACCCCGCCCTCGAGCAGCGCGTGCGTGCCGATCACGATCCCGGCCTCGCCGCTGACGATGTCGAGCAGCGTCTGCCGGCGCGCCCGGGTCCCCTGCGACCCGGTCAGCAGCGCGACCCCGGTGGCGTCGGCCGCGCCGCCGAGCATGCCGCCGCCCGCGAGATCGCCGAGCATGGCGGAGATCGAGCGGTGGTGCTGCTGGGCGAGGACCTCGGTGGGCGCCAGCAGCGCCGCCTGCCCCCCGGAGTCGACGACGCGCAGCATCGCCCGCAGCGCCACCAGCGTCTTGCCGGAGCCGACCTCGCCCTGCAGCAGCCGGTGCATCGGATGGGGCTCGGCCAGGTCGGCCTCGATCGCGTCGCCGACCTCGCGCTGGCCGGCGGTCAGCTCGAAGGGCAGCCGCTCGTCGAAGGCGGCCAGCAGTCCCCCGCCCCCGGCGCGCGCCTGGGCGCCGCGGGCGCGCAGCTCGGCGCGGCGCCGGGCGAGCACCAGCTGCAGCACGAGCGCCTCCTCGAAGCGGAACCGCTTCATCGCCTTCCCGAGCTGCGTGTAGTCGTCGGGGCCGTGCACCCAGCGCAACGCGTGCATCACCTCGAGGACGTCGTACCGCCGCTGCAGCTCGGGCGGCAGGATGTCCGGGACGCCGCTGACCAGCGTCAACGCGAACTGGATCGCGCGCTGGAGGTCGAAGGAGTCCAGCCCGCTGGTGACCGGGTAGATCGGCACCAGTCCCGTCATGCTGGCCGCGAGCGCCTGGTCCGCGCCCGCGCCGGAGAGGACGACGTGGTGGGGCCGGTCGAGCTGCCAGGAGTCGCCGAACCGCTTGGCCCTCCCCGTGAAGATCGCGCGGACGCCGTCGGCCAGATCGGCGCGCAGCTTCTCGTCCTGCCCGGGATAGGCGAAGAAGTACGTCGCGATGAACCACTGCCCTCCGGTGCGGATCGTGACCGCGACCCGCTGGTTGGTGCGGCGGGTGCGGCGGTTGAAGAACTCCGAGACCTTGAAGTCGGCGACCTCCCCGACCAGCGTGAGCGTCTTGCCCTCCTCGGGGCGCACGTCCTCCGACAGCTCGCGCGGGTCGGCGTAGCGGCGCGGGAAGCGGTAGAGCAGCTCGCCGACGGTGGTGAGGCCGATCTTCTGGGCCGCGGTCCGCTTCTTCGTGGCCCGGCCGAAGACGGTCGCGATCGGGGACTCAGGTGTGATCTCGGTCATGGCTTACCGCGCCCGACTATTCGACGCACAGGAGCAGCGGGTAGCGCGGCTGGCCGCCGTCGTACACCACCACGTCCAGGGTCGGGTACGACGAGGCGACATGCTCGGCCAGCCGCTCGGCGAGCCCCCCGGTGTCGTCGGCGCCCGCCACGATCGTCACCAGCTCGCCGCCGGCGCCAAGCAGCCGGTCGAGGGTGGCGCGGGCGATCTCGCCCATGTCGGCCCCCACCAGCGCGAAGTCGCGCTCGATCACGCCGAGCACGTCGCCGGGCTCGCACGCGCCGGCCATCGTCATCGCCTGCCGGGCGGCGACGGTGACCGCGCCGTGGCGTGCGTGCCGGGCGGTCGCGGTCATCTCCAGCACGTCGGCGTCGAAGGAGCGGCCCGGCTCGTGGACGGCGAGCGCGGCCAGCCCCTGCACCTGCGCCCGGGTCGGGATCACCGCGACCCGCACCCCGTGCTCGTCCTCGGCCATGCGCGCCGCGAGGTCGGCGACCCGCAGCGAGTCGTTGTCGTTGGGCAGCACGATGACCTCGCGGGTGCCGGTCGCGACGATGGTCTCCAGCAGCATCGCCGCCGAGGGGCGCCGGCCGGGCCCGCCCTCGACGACCTGGGCGCCGCAGTCAGCGAAGATCGAGGCCAGCCCCGGGCCGGCCGTCACGGCGACGACGCTGCGACCCTCGCGGCGCTGGGCGGCGGCCGCGGCGGCGAGCTGGTCGGCGAAGTGGGTGACCCGGATCCGGTGCGGCCGGCCCGCGTCGATCCCGGCCTCGACCGCGGCCCCGACGTCGTCCACGTGGACGTGGACGTTCCATAACCCGTCGCCGCCGACCACGACCAGGGAGTCGCCCAGTCCGGCGAGCCGCTCCCGCAGCGGCGGGATCGCGTCGGCCTCGGCGTCGAGGAGGTACATCACCTCGTACGCCGGGCCGTCGGCGGTGAGGTCCAGGCCCGCATGTGGGATCGGGATCGTGTGGCCCCTGGGGGTCGTGACCGGTACGGCGCGGCGCCCGGTCATCAGCGCCTCCGCCGCGTCGAGGATCACGCTCAGTCCACGCCCACCGGCGTCGACCACCCCCGCGGCCGCCAGCATCGGCAGCTGCTCCGGGGTGCGGGCGAGCGCCTCGCGCGCGGCGCGGGCGGCCTCGGTGAAGATGCTCCGCGAACGAGCCTGCGGGTCCTCGACCACCTTGGTCGCCGCGTCGGCCGCGGCCCGGGCGACCGTCAGGATCGTGCCCTCGACGGGCACGCCGACCGCGGCGTACGCGGCGTCGGCGGCCCTGACCAGGGCGTCGGCGAGCAGGGCGGCGTTGCGTTCGTCCTCGCCGGAGTGGCCGATCCGGTGCACGACGGCGCCCAGGAGCTGGCTCAGGATCACGCCGGAGTTGCCCCGCGCGCCGAGGAGCAGGCCGCGGGAGAAGGCGGGCAGGACGGTGCCGGCGTGCGCGCCCGGCTGCTCGGCCGCCGCGCGCGCGGCCTCCTGGCCGGCCGAGAGCGTCAGGTACATGTTCGTGCCCGTGTCCCCGTCCGGCACCGGGTAGACGTTGAGCGCGTCGATCTCCTCGCGGGTCTCGGCCAGCGCGTCGGTGGCCAGGTCGACGAAGCGCAGGACCGTCCTGAGGCTGATGCCCCCGGGACGCTCACTCATCTGCTGCTCCTCGCCGTTCACTGCTGTGCGCTGCTACCTTGCCGTCGTACCGTCTCGGTCAGGGTAGTGCCCGCCACCGACGATTTCGGCGACCGGCCGCGGGTCGGCTACTCTTGTGCGGTTGCCCGTTCGTCGGGCCCTTGCCGATCGGCAAGTGATCCCACGCTAGTTCGAGTCCTCAGGAGTTCACGGTGGCTGCCGTCTGCGACATCTGCGACAAGAAGCCGACCTTCGGCAACAACCGCCCCTGGTCGCGCAAGATCACCAAGCGTCGCTTCGACCCCAACATCCAGCGCGTCCGCGCCAAGGTGGACGGCACCCCGAAGCGCCTCAACGTGTGCACCCGCTGCATCAAGGCCGGCAAGGTCACCCGCTGAGCCCGGCGTCCCTCTGATCTTCCTCGGCCCCGCCCACCTCGGGCGGGGTCGAGTGCATTTCGCTCGACTCGTCGGTAGCGCTCAGAAGTGGGACCAGCCGGACGGGCCGTCGTACGGCGACCCGTCGACGGTGACCCCGGAGCCCTCGGTGACGCTGCCGATCACCCGCCAGCCCTCGGGCACCGCGGCGGCCTCGGCGAACGTGGCGAGCAGCGGATGGTCCTCTCCCCCGCCGAGCACGAACCGCATCGGGTCGATCCCCAGCGCGGAGGCGACCGCGGAGAGCTGCTCGGCGACCGGTAGCGCCTCGGTGCGCAGCTCGATCGCGACGTCGGAGGCGGCGGCGAGGTGGCCGGCGTCGGCGACCAGTCCGTCGGAGACGTCGATCATCGCGGTCGCGCCGGCGTCGGCGGCGATCGGCCCGGCGTCGTACGGCGGCTCCGGGCGCTGGTAGGCCTCGACCAGCGCGCGGGGCGAGCGGAAGCCACGGCCCAGCACCGCGAGCCCGGCCGCGGACCAGCCCTGGCGGCCGCAGAGTGCGACGACGTCTCCGGGCTCCGCGCCGGAGCGTACGACGGGAGCCACGGTGCACGCGCCCAGCACCGTGACCGCCACCGTCAGGGTCTCGGAGCCGGAGAGGTCGCCGCCGACCACGGTGGCGCCGACCTTGGCGCACTCCTCGGCGAACCCCTGCGCGAACTCGAGCGCCCACGACACCGGCAGGTCACCCGGGGCGGCGAGCCCGATGGTGAGCGCGGTGGCCCGGCCGCCCATCGCGTTGATGTCGGAGAGGTTCTCGGCGGCGGCGCGGTGGCCGACGTCGGAGGCGCTCACCCACTCGCTGCGGAAGTGCCGCCCCGCGACCATCAGATCGGTGGAGACCACGACGTGGCCGGTGCGGATCCGCAGCACGGCGGCGTCGTCGCCGGGGCCGATCAGGACGTCGGGGCCGCCGTCGAAGATCGGCCGCAGCCGCTCGATCAGGCCGAACTCCCCGACCTCGGCGAGCGTCTCGGCATCGGGGCGGGTCGCGGCGGCCATGGCGCACATCCCACCAGACGCTCCCGTCCCCTGCGTCACCAGGGGATATCCCCGCGTGCGGGCGCGGGGTAGGTTTGCCTCCTACCGTCCCCGAATCGGAGGAGTCCCCCATGGTGGTGCAGGCCTACATCCTGATCCAGACCGATGTCGGCAAGGCCGCCGACGTGGCGAAGTCCATCGCCCAGGTCAAGGGCGTGACCCTCGCGGAGGACGTCACCGGACCCTACGACGTCATCGTCCGGGCCGAGGCCCGCAACGTCGACGAGCTCGGCAAGCTGGTGGTCGCCAAGGTGCAGACCCTCGACGGCATCACCCGCACGCTCACTTGCCCGGTCGTCCACATCTGAGCCTCCGACGCCCCGCCGCCGGCCGGTGGCGGGGCGTCGCGCTGGTGGTGTGCACCGCCCCGGGGCTGCTGCTGGCAGGCTGCGGCACCGGCGCGGTGGAGGTCTCCTCCCCCGACGTCTCGGACGAGGTCGCGTCCGTCTGCGCCTCGCTGCTCGACGGGTTGCCCGAGGACGTCAACGAGGGGGTACGCCGCGAGGTGACGCCCGCCGACGCGCTCGGGGCCGCCTGGGGTTCGGAGGACCCGATCGTGCTGGTGTGCGGGGTGCCGGCGCCGGAGGTGGATCCCTTCGGGGTGTGCGTCGAGGTGGGGGGTGTCGGCTGGCTGAGTTCGGAGGCGGCAGCCGGGGATCAGTCCGTGCCCGTCGTACTCACCACCGCTGGGGGCGAACCCCCCTCTCAGCCGCGCGTCCAGCTCACCGTCCCGGCCTCCCAGCGCCCCGAGGGACCCGCTGCCGCGATGGCCGAGCTCGCGCCGGCCCTCAAGGCCGCGCTCGGGCCCGTCCCCTGCGACTGACCCTCCCGGCGCGGTAGTCCCCAACGTTCTGCAGGGGTTACGCGCGAGTAACCCCTGCGAACCGTTGGGGACTACCCCGGTTGGGGGGTACGGCGGGGTCAGCGGAGGCCGGTGCCGCGCTGGAGCGCGAGGCCGATCAGCCGGTCGACGAGGGCCTGGTAGTCCAGCCCGGTGGCGGCCCACATCTGGGGGAACATCGACAGCGGCGTGAAGCCGGGCATCGTGTTCAGCTCGTTGACGACCAGCCGGCCGTCGGGCATCAGGAAGAAGTCGACCCGGGCCAGCCCCTCGCAGCCGGTCGCCTCGAACGCGGCCACCGAGAGCCGCCGCATCTCGGCCGCGACGTCGGCGGGGATGTCCGCGGGGACGTCCAGCTCGGTGTGCTCCTCGGGGAGGTACTTGGCGGCGAAGTCGTAGAACTCGTGATCCCCGCCGATCCGGATCTCGGCCGGGACGCTGGCCTCGGCGGAGCCGTCGAGGGCCTGCAGTACGCCGCACTCGATCTCCCGCGCGCCCTCGGCGGAGACCTCGACCAGCACCTTCGGGTCGTGCTCCAGCGCGCCGGCGATCGCGGCGGCGAGCTCGCCGGCGTGGTGGGCCTTGGCGATCCCCATGCTCGAGCCGGCGCGGCACGGCTTGACGAAGAGCGGGTAGCCCAGCTCGGCCGCAGCCGCGTGCACGACGTCCGGCGAGGCCGCCCATTGCCGGGCGGTGACGGTGACCGAGGGCATCACGGGCAGGCCGGCCGCCTCGAGCACCACCTTCATGTAGGCCTTGTCCATGCACACGGCCGAGGCGAGCACCCCGGCGCCGACGTACCGCACCCCCGCCATCTCGAACATGCCCTGGATCGTGCCGTCCTCGCCCCACGGGCCGTGCAGCAGCGGGAAGACGACGTCGACCTCGCCGAGGGTGCGCGGCGGCCGGCTCGGCTCGGAGACGACCAGGTCGGCGCCGGTGGCGACCCGCTCCAGCGCCACGGAGGGCTGCCCGGGGTCGACCGACGGGAGCTCGTCGGCGGCGCCGAGCCGCAGCCGGGCGGTGTCGCCGGACTCGAGCACCCAGCGGCCGTCACGCGCGATGCCGATGGGTACGACGTCGTACCGACTCGCATCGATCGCCGCCAGCACGCTGCCCGCGGTCACGCACGAGATGGCGTGCTCGCTGGAGCGGCCGCCGAAGACGACGGCGACGCGGGGTTTGCGGGCGGGCGGCTGGCTGGAGGTTCGGGCGGGCTCGCTCATCGGCTCAGGAGCCTACCGGCCTAGGCTGGCGCCCATGTCCGACGCACTGACCGACCCCCAGATCGCCGACCTCTCCCCGAGCACCCTCGCCGTCAGCGCGGGCCGGCCCCCGCACGAGCCCGACCAACCGCTGTCCACGCCGCTGGTGATGACCTCGGTGTACGTCGCCGGCGGCGACCTGGAGTACGGGCGGATGGGGAACCCCACCTGGTCCGCCTTCGAGGAGGTGCTCGGCTCGCTGGAGGGCGGCCACTGCCTCGGCTACTCCTCCGGCCTGGCCGCCGTCTCGGCGATCCTCGACCTGGTCGGGCCGGGCGGGAAGGTGGTCGCGCCCCGCCACGCCTACAACGGGTCGCTCAGCCAGCTCAAGGACGCCGAGGCCCGCGGCCGGCTCGTCCCCGAACTGGTCGACATCGAGGACACCGACGCGGTGATCGCGGCCTGCGACGACGCCGCGCTGGTGTGGCTGGAGTCCCCCACGAACCCCGCCCTGGAGATCGCCGACCTGGAGCGGATCATCCCGGCGGCCCACGAGGCCGGCGCCCACGTGGCGGTCGACAACACCTTCGCCACCCCGATCCTGCAGCGCCCGCTCGACCTGGGCGCCGACGTGGTCGTGCACTCGGCGACCAAGTACCTCGGCGGCCACTCCGACGCCTTGCTGGGCGCCGCGGTGACCCGCGACGAGGAGCTCTATCGGGTGCTCCGGCTCCGCCGGGAGTTGATCGGCGCCGTACCGGGGACGCTCGAGGCCTGGCTGGTCACCCGCGGCATGCGGACGCTGGCGCTGCGGGTGGAGCGGGCGCAGGCCAACGCCCAGGAGCTGGCGCGACGCCTCGCCGACCACCCCGCGGTGAGCAAGGTGCGCTATCCGGGGTTCGGCGGGATCATCTCGATCGTGCTCACCCACGGGGCGCTGGCCGCGGACCTGCTCACCCACAAGACCCACCTGTGGATCCACGCGACCTCGCTCGGCGGCGTCGAGTCGACCTTCGAGCGCCGGCGCCGGTGGGCGTCCGAGTCCGCCACCATCCCCGACGCGCTGGTCCGGATGAGCGTCGGCATCGAGGACGTCGAGGACCTGTGGACCGACCTCTCCCGGGCCCTCGACGACGTCGCCCGCGCCTGACGTCGTACGGCGCCGGCTCCGGCCGTTCGGGGCACGCCGCGTCTGCTCCTCTTAGAACAGTCTGCGCCCCTTGGTAGGGGGAGCAAACTGTGCGAAAGGGAGCAAACTCGACTCGCTACGCGCCGCGGGCGAGCAACTCGGCAACCACGTGGGCGCGCTGCTCCAGGTCGCGTGCCAACTCACCGAGCTCAACCCGGTCGACCGGGCGCGACGCTTCGAGGGCTGCCGCACGGATGAACGACGTGACCTTGACGCCGCTCCGCTCCGCACGGGTCCGGAGCTCCGCGATCTCGTCGTCGGAGAAGCGCACCGAGATCGTCACACTGCGCCTGACCGTGACAGGCTTCGGGCGCTCTTGGTCGAAGCCCGTCAGGTCCCCGGTGTCGTTGTAGTGGTCCGCAAGCGCTGCCTCGGCCTTCGGCTCCATCACTTCTACGCCTCCCAACCCGTGATCGGTCGTACTCCGTCGCGGACGATCTGCACCACGATGGCGACGGCTTTGCCGCCGTCGGTCACCGACCGGATGAGCGCTCGATCCGGATGCTCCCGGTGCGGGAACACTCGGTCGGCGTTCCAGATCGCCTGCTCAATCTCCGCGACGGTGAGCCTCCTGGTCGCATGGTCGAGGTTGTGCTCATCCCACTCGAATCTGGTCGAAGATCATCGACGACTCCATTGTGTTGCACTCAATGTCAGAAAGCAACACCTGGCGGCCGGACGTCACCAGCGGTACGCCGCGCGCCGAAGGCCAGCGGTGCGCAGGCCAGCTGTGCGCAGGGCCGGGGGTCAGCCGATCTCGGCCTTGGTGTCGCGGGCGATGAAGGACTGCACGAGCTGGGGCGCGGTCATCCGGCCCTCGACGACGGCGGTGACCGCCTCGGCGATCGGGGCGTCGACGCCGATGCGGTGGGCAAGATCCAGCAGCGACGAGCAGGACTTCGCACCCTCGGCGACCTGGTTGGTCGAGGCGTAGATCTCCTCGGTCGTCATGCCGTGCCCCAGCCTCTCGCCGAACGTGCGGTTGCGCGAGAGCGGCGAGGAGCAGGTCGCCACGAGGTCGCCCAGCCCGGCGAGACCCATCAGCGTCAGCGGGTTGGCGCCGAGGGCGGTCGCGAGCCGCGCGGTCTCGGCGAGCCCGCGGGTGATGACCGACGCCGTCGTGTTGTCGCCGAAGCCGAGGCCGACCGCCATCCCGACGGCGAGCGCGACGACGTTCTTGTAGGCGCCGCCGAACTCGCAGCCGACCACGTCGGTCGAGGTGTAGGGCCGGAACGCGGCGGAGTGCACGCGCCCCTGGATCCACCGCGCGACCTCCTCGTCCGCGCACGCGACCACCGACGCCGCGGGCTCACGCAGCGCGATCTCCTTGGAGAGGTTCGGCCCGGAGATGACCGCGATCCGCTCGGGCCCGGCACCCGTGACGTCCGCGATCACCTCGCTCATCCGGTCGAGGGTGCCCAGCTCCACGCCCTTCATCAGCGACACCATCGGGACCTTGGCGGGCAGGTACGGCGCCCACTCGGTCAGGTTCGCCCGGAACGTCTGGCTGGGCACCGAGAAGACGATCAGGTCCGTGTCCGCCAGCGCCCGCTCGACGTCCCGGGTCGCGGTGATCGCGGTGGGCAGCTCGACGCCGTCGGGCAGGTAGCCGGGGTTGCGGTGCTCGGTGTTGATCGCCGCGCAGACCTCCTCGCGGCGCCCCCAGACCGTGACCTCGTTGCCCGCGTCGGCGAGCACCAGCGAGAACGCCGTACCCCACGACCCCGCGCCGAACACCGTCGCCTTAGTCATCGCCATCCTTCGCCTTGCCCGCCTTGCCTGCCTTCTTGGCCGCTCGCTTGGCCCGACGAGGATCGTAGGGCTCCGGCGGCGGGTTCTCGCCGCGCAACTCGGCGACGAGCCCGGTGATCGCGGACATGATGCGGGCCGTCGCCTCGTTGATCGCGGCCTGTTCGCGCCGCCGGTCGAGCAGATCGGAGAGGTCGATGGGCGGCCCGGCCTTCATCGCGATGTGCTTGCGCGGCACCAGGTGCGGGGTCTTCGAGTACGGCGGCAGGATCTCGTGCGCACCCCACTGCCCGACCGGGATCACCGGGCAGCCCGTCTCCAGCGCGATCCGGGCGACCCCCGACTTGCCCACCATCGGCCACATGTCGGGATCGCGCGTCAGCGTGCCCTCGGGGTAGACGACGACGCACTCCCCCTGCTCGACCGCCTGCACCGCGGCCGCATAGGCCCCGACCGCGTTGCGCGAGAGCCGCTCGACCGGGATCTGGCCGGCGGCGGAGAGGAACGCCCCGAGCGCCCTGTTCTTGAACAGCGCCGCCTTCGCCAGATAGCGCGGGACGCGCCCCTGGTCGTAGACGAAATGTGCCATCGTCAACGGGTCGATGTGGGAGATGTGATTGGCCGCGAGCACGCAGCCGCCCTTGCGGGGGACGTGCTCGGTGCCGATCCAGGTCCGCGATGCCAGCGGCAGCAGGACCGGCTTGAGGATCGTCGCCCCCACCATGAAGGGCCACGGGGGCAATTGCGACAGCTTCACGACCACGGTGTCTCCCCTGTTCTTCTCGACGAACAGTCCTGTCGATGAACAGCAGGCTACTCGCGACCGACAGGTCAGGATTCGCCGGACGCCGACTTCTTCGACGAGTCCTTCTTCTTGCCCGAGGACGCCTCCGCCGATTTCTTCGCGGACTTCTCCGCAGGCTTGGCCTCGTCGGTGCCCTTGGCCGCCGACTTCTTGGGCTTCGCGGCCGTCTTGGCGGCAGCCTTGGCCGCGGGCTTGTCGGCAGCCTTACCGGCAGCCTTGGCCTCCGGCTTCGCCTCCTTGGAGGCCGCCTTGGACCCGCCCTTGGGCTCCGCCTTGGCGGCACTCTTGGCCTCAACCTTCGGCTGAGCCTTGGAGTCAGACTTGGCTCCTGACTTCGACGAGGACTTCGTCTCGACCTTGGGCTCAGCCTTTGCCTTGGCCTTCGTCTCGGTCTTGGCCTCGGTCTTGGCCTCAGCCTTCGCCTGGTCCTTCACCTGGGACTTGGCTCCGCCCTTCGACCCGGTCACGGTCTTCTTGACCTTCGCCTCGGCCTCCTCGACCTTGGCGGCGGTCGCCTTGGCGGCCTTGGCGGTCGCAGTCGCCACCGTGGAGGCGGCCGCCTTCACCTTCGGCGGGGCGGTGAGGACGAGCTCGGGCAGCTTCTTGGCTCCCGAGAGGACGCCGCGCAGGTCGGGCCCGGGCGTGAACCTCGGCACCGCCGTCTTCTTCGCCTTCACGCTCTCCCCGGTCTGGGGATTGTGGATCCGGCGCGCCTGGCGCACCCGCTTCTCGAACGAGCCGAAGCCCTTGATCACGACCTTCTCGCCGGTGGCGAGCTCGCGCGTGATCGTGTCGATCACCGAGTCGAGCGCGTGTGCCGCCGCCTTGCGATTGCCCTCATAACGCTCCGCGAGCGCGTCGATGAGCTGAGACCTGTTCACCAGATGTCCCTTCCTGCCACGTCGGATGCCGGGCATCCCCCAGTGCGTTGCCCGGTTGTTGCTAGGAAGGTTAGGTAAGGCGACGGCCCGTGGACAACCCGGGTCCCACGTCGTGTCTCAACAGGGCTCGGCCGAAATCGTCACTGCGTGACGGGCTTGTACGACGGGCGAGTGGCCTCATAGGCGGCGATATCGGCCTCGTGGGAGAGCGTGATCCCGATGTCGTCGAGACCCTCGAGCAGCCGCCAGCGGGTGTAGTCGTCGATGTCGAAGGAGTCCTCGATGTCGCCGGCCTTGACCGTCTTGTCGACCAGGTCGACGGTGACCTCGGTGCCCGGCTCCGCCTCGAGCAGCTCCCACAGCCGCAGCACGACCTTGTCGTCGACCTGAGCCGCGAGCAGCCCGGACTTGCCCGAGTTGCCCCGGAAGATGTCGGCGAACCGCGGCGAGAGGACGACCCGGAAGCCGTAGTTCTGCAGCGCCCAGACGGCGTGCTCGCGCGACGAGCCGGTGCCGAAGTCCGGGCCGGCCACGAGCACCGAGCCGGCGGCGTACTCCGGCCTGTTGAGCACGAAGGACTCCTCGTTGCGCCAGGCCGCGAAGAGCCCGTCCTCGAAGCCGGTGCGGGTCACCCGCTTGAGGTAGACCGCCGGGATGATCTGGTCGGTGTCAACGTTGCTGCGCCGCAGCGGGACGCCGATGCCGGTGTGGGTGGTGAATTTGTCCATGGTGACTTCCTGGCTGGTGCCGGTCGGGCTGGGGTCGCGGCTCAGCCGGCGAGCGGGTCGAGGTCGGCCGGGCTGGACAGCGTGCCGCGGACGGCGGTCGCGGCCGCGACGGGCACGGACACCAGGTGCGTCCGGCCGCCCTTGCCCTGCCGCCCCTCGAAGTTGCGGTTCGACGTGGACGCGCTGCGCTCGCCGGGGGTGAGCTGGTCGGGGTTCATGCCCAGGCACATCGAGCAGCCCGCGCCGCGCCACTCGGCGCCGGCCTCCTTGAAGACCACGTCGAGGCCCTCGTCCTCGGCCTGCAGCCGGACCCGCACCGATCCCGGTACGACGAGCAGCCGTGTGTCGGCCGCGACCCTGCGACCCTTGAGGATGTCGGCGGCGATCCGCAGGTCCTCGATCCGGCCGTTGGTGCAGGAGCCGACGAAGACGGTGTCGACCGCGATCTCGCGCATCGGCGTACCCGCCTCGAGGCCCATGTAGGCCAGTGCCTTCTCGGTCGCGATCCGGTCGACGGCGTCCTCGAAGTCGTCCGGGCGTGGGACGGCGGAGCCGAGCGGCACGCCCTGGCCCGGGTTGGTGCCCCAGGTGACGAAGGGGGTCATCGTCGAGGCGTCGAGAGTGACCTCGGCGTCGAAGTAGGCGTCGTCGTCGGTGACCAGCGTCGTCCAGTGCGCGACGGCGGCGGCCCAGTCCTCGCCCTTCGGCGCCTCGGGGCGGCCCCTCAGGTAGTCGAACGTGGTCTGGTCGGGCGCGATCAGGCCGGCCTTGGCACCCCACTCGATCGACATGTTGCACACGGTCATCCGGCCCTCCATCGAGAGCTCCTCGATGGCCTGGCCGCGGTATTCGACGATGTAGCCCTGGCCGCCGCCGGTGCCGGTGTGCGCGATCAGGGTCAGGACCAGATCCTTGGCGGTGACGCCCTCGGGCAGCGAACCGTTGACCGTCACGGCCATGGTCTTGGGCCGGGCCTGGGGCAGCGTCTGGGTGGCGAGCACGTGCTCGACCTCCGACGTACCGATCCCGAAGGCGATCGCCCCGAACGCGCCGTGGGTCGAGGTGTGGGAGTCGCCGCACACGATCGTCATCCCCGGCTGGGTCAGGCCCAGCTGCGGGCCGACGACGTGGACGATCCCCTGCTCGATGTCGCCGAGCGGGTGGAGCCGGACCCCGAACTCCGCGGCGTTGCGGCGCAGCGTCTCGACCTGGGTGCGCGAGACCGGGTCGGCGATCGGCTTGTCCCAGTCGATGGTCGGGACGTTGTGGTCCTCGGTGGCCAGCGTCAGATCGGGGCGACGCACCGGGCGACCCGCGAGCCGGAGGCCCTCGAACGCCTGCGGGCTCGTGACCTCGTGGAGGAGGTGGAGGTCGATGTAGAGAAGGTCGGGCTCACCGTCGGCCGACCGGACGACGTGTTCGTCCCACAGCTTCTCGGAGAGTGTCTTGCCCATAGGTGTTGCCTCGTTCCTTGCAGACCGCTGCCACGGCGGTCTCTGTCGCTCGTCCTAGCCATCACGGCGATCAGATGCCGCGTGCGTCCCGGTGCTCCAGTCTACGCGCGACCCCTGATCCGAGCGCGATCCTCGCTGCTCGCCGTGTGACGGCCACCATAATTTGCATCCCATGATCTGAGATGCGAGTATCGCGATATGGACAATGGATCTGGTGTCGGAGTTCTA
>JAIUOB010000008.1 GCA_020161135.1 Gemmatimonadota bacterium
AAGGCCGGCCGGCTCATGGACCTGCTCGAGTCGCGCGGTGTCGTCGGGCCCTCCGAGGGGTCCAAGGCCCGCGATGTGCTCGTCAAGCCCGACGACCTGCCGACCACCCTCGCGCTGATGCGCGGGGAGGACGTCCCCGAGGCCGAGGCGCCGTTCGACGGGCAGCCGATGGACGGCGACGCGCACGCGCTGGGGCTCGACGCCGACCTCGCCCGCGAGGACACGGCGGAGGTGCCCGTCGCGCGCTACGGCGTCGACGCCGTGGCCGAGGACCTCGACCGCTACCCGGTCGCCGTCGAGTACGACGACGGCGACGACGGCTCGGGCGAGGACGCCTGGGAGCTCACCGGCCGTCGCTGACCGGTTCGGCGCCCGCCCGGGCCCCGAGCACGTGGGCGCGGACCTCCTCGACGAACTCGAGGACGGCCTCCTCACCGCGCACGGGGCCGCCGGCCAGGTACCCGTCGGTGCCGAGCAGCACGGCCGACGGTGAGCCGTGGCCGAAGAGGTCGAGGGCGACGGCGTGCGGGTCGAACCACGTGCTGTCGTCGAGGTAGGGGAGTGCGGCGAGGAGGTCGGGGTCGCCGACGACGACCGCCCGGACGTCGACGGGCGCCAGGTCGCGTCGCCACTGCGCGACCTGCGGGCCGAGGTCTACTCACCCGGCCGGGCGGCGGAGTACGAGGTCCTCGAGCGGGCGCGCCCCGGCTGGCCGTCGGTGGCCGATGCCCACGGCGTGCGGGCCGTCGTCGTCCGGGTGGGCGAACCGCTCGACCGCGCCCTCGGGTCGGCGGGCGGCTGGACCCGCACCGCCGGCGACGCGACCTGGTCGCTCTGGACCCGCTGAGCGGCTAGGACGAGGTGCGCTCGAGGACGGCGACGTCGTCGACCTCGCGGACCAGGCGCCAACCGCCACCGTCGACGAGGGGTCGCGCGTCGTCGGCGGCGAGCACGACGACGTCGAGTGCACGCGGCGTCGTGGGCACCAAGGCCAGACGGTACGCGCCGTCGAGCGTGCGCCACGTGCCGCGCCAACGCCGACGTGCCAGCGGCTCTCCCGGCGTGGGCGTGGTATCGCTGCCAAGAACGGTCCTCGTGGGCGTCGCCCGAAAGCGGGCCCGAATCTCATCGGCACTCGGCGAGGCGATCGGGCCGGCGTCGTCGAGTGTCGCCGTGACGGCAAGGTGTCCGTCGCGGAAGAAGCCGACCCATGCGAGCAGCAGTTGATGACACCCAGCGACGGAATCGCGCCCGGCCAGAGCTTCGGCCCTGCGCCTGAGGCTGTCCGTATGCATGGCATAGCGCTGGCGCGCCGCCCCACCGGTCTTGTCCGGAAATCCGGCGTAGTCGTCCTCGATGACACGCTGGACGCGGTCGAAGGCAGCGGCGCAGAAGGCCGCTTGCCGTTTCGGCGCGCTGGTGGGCGCGTTCGAAAGGATCACGTGACCAAGCCAGAGTGGCGCTGTCCACTGCATCACGACGGCGACATCGGCGAGGCGCATGGGTGCCAATGTGTGCGCCGTGAACCCGACGCGACGGCGCGTGACGGGGGGCCGTACAAGCCTCGAACATGTCGAGCACGGCGGTCGCGGCGCGCCGTGCTGGGGGAGTTGTCGGCCGTAGCGCGTCAGGCTCGCAGGGACCCGCCCTAGCGGAACTTCGCCAGCACCGCGGGATCGCCCACGATCGTCAGACGAAGCTGTGGTGGCGCGAGCATCGCGCGCGCGGCGGCGATGTCCGTCGGACCGAGCGCGGACACCGCCGCCAGACATGCGTCGCGGAATCGTGCGGTGCGGCCTGCTGAAATGTCGGCGCGCAACTGCCGCTCGCGTCCGGTGAGTGTGGAGCCATCGCGGAGCGCGGCCTGCAGCAACGTCTCGCGCAGCGTCTCGATGGCCGGCACGGCAAGGTGCCCATCGGCGAACCGTGCCACGGTCTCGCGCAGCACCGCGGCGGCGTCCACCGCCTTGTCCGGCTGCACCTCGGCCGCAACGCGAATCACGGCCGTCCCCGCGCGGCCGTCGACGGTGAAGCTCGCGCCGTACGACCAGCCACGGCGCGTCCGCAGCTCCAGGTTGAGCGCCTGCCAGAGTTGTCGCGCCGCCAGTTCGGCAGCGACCTGCTGTTGCGCCTCTTGCACCGTCACCATCCACTCGGCGACGAGACGCACCTGCGCACGACCCGGCTCCGAATGTGTAGAGTCGCCGGGGGTGAGCGGCGGCATCGGCTGGAGCGGCGCCGCATCGCCCATGGGCCACGCAGCCACGACGCTCGCCACGCGTGGCAGCACGTCGGCGCGCGCGCAGTTCCCCGTGAGCATCAGCACGGTCGAGCGACGCGGTCGCGGCGGACGCGCAGCGAGCCACCGGCCAAACGCATCGGGTGCCAACGTGTCGCTCTCGACTGCGGTGCCCTGCACGAGGCTGGCCCGGATCATCGGCACATGACGCAGCGGCGCGAGCACGACGCGCAGCCCCAGTACCGTCGTGTCCACCGTGGCATCTGCCGTGGCGTCCATCGCGACCGCCGGCGATGGGGTCAGGGCAATCGGCGCTGGCCCCTGCGCCGCCTGCACGGCGCGCGGTGGCGCTGCGGGAACCAGCACCTCCACACCACGACCGGCGAGCCACTCGGCGGCCACGCGGGCCAGCGCCGCCGGTTGTGCCTCGCGGTACTGGCGGAGACGTGTCGCGATCCATCGCGCATCACCGGCAAGCACGAGCCCTTCGGCCAACTGCTCGGCCCGCGAGTCGATGAAGCCCATGCGGTCGGTGCCCGCCCAGAGCGCCCGCTCCGCCGCGCTGCGAGCCTGCGCGACGCCACCCGCGCCAGCGGTGCCGTTCGCGACGCGCAGCAGGAACGCGTCGACCGTATCCGCGAGACGCCGTACATCGCCCCGCTGCGGCAACGAGGCGGACAGCGTGAGCGTCGAGCCCAGGGCGCCCGGCGTGCGCTCCACGCTCCACGCCACGTCACCGCCCGCATCGCGTGCGACACGCGCGGCCGCCCACCGCAGCACGAGCTCTGCCTCCTCCAACGCCACATCGCCGAGTGGAGGCAACGCGAAGCGACGCGCGTAGCGCGGCGCGTCGCCCGCGGCCGAGAGGACATGCCGCTCGAGGCGCGCGGGCGACGGCGCGACACGCACGCGCACCGCGGCCGGGGGCGTGCCCGCCGGCAGCGCCGCGAAGTGCACTCGCACGCGTTGCGCGACGCGGGCCGGGTCGAAGCGTCCGACAATCACCAGCAGCGCACCGGCCGGCGCCGTGCGCGCGCGCAGGAAGGCGCGGAGCATGGACGCATCCACGGCGGCCAGCGACCCCTCCGACTCCGGCGGAAGCGCGTACGGATGGTCGGTGGCAAAGACGCGTGCGAGCGGCGCTGTTGTTTGCGTCGCACCCGTCTGTCCATTCCGCAGCTCGTTGAGGACGATCTGCCGATTGATGGCCAGCACCGAGTCGGTGATGTAGGCCTGATCGATGCGCAGCCGTGCGGCGTTCATCGCCAGAGTGGCGTCAATGGCGCCGGGGTCGGTGAGCACGAAGTATCGCGCGTAGTCCAGCCGCACCTGCGCGTTCGAATCCGCGAAGCGCGGACGCGCCATGCGGACCCCCGCCGTGTCCACAGCGAGCGGCGCGCCGGCCATGACATGTTCGAAGAGGTGCGACAGCCCGCGGCGCCCCGGTGGATCCTCGCGCGTGCCCGTGGGCAGCCAGAGCTCGACGCTGGCGTGCGGCACCCGCGCGTCGGGGGCAAGCAGCACGGTCAAGCCGTTCTCCAACTGCTCCACGCGCACATCCCGCAGCCAGTCCTGGGCAGTGAGTGGCCGCGCGACGATCATCGCGGCGAACGATGCCAGCGTCAGGAGCTGCCGCGTCGCTCGGCGCATGTGGTCATATGTATGCGTCATCGTCCCACCTCCGTGCGGAACCAGCCACCATGCTCGCGGCCCAGCGTCTGCTCGATCATGTCGAGCACGGCGGGCGTCGTGCGGAGCGGCTCCGTCATGAAGCGTGTGAGCATGGCGTCCATCAGTGCGCTCCCCACCCGCGCCTCGAGCTGGGCGAGCAGTGCCGGTGCCTTGCGGTAGGCGACGTTGGGGTGCGGGCGCGCGGTCTGCGTGGGTGTCCAGATGGGCCCCTGTCCCGCGGCGCCGGCCTGCCACTGCTCCAGCAGTCGCAGCCACGCGCTCTCGCCGAGCAGGGTGCGCACCGCGCGCGCGGCCACGAACTCGGCGAACGCCTCGTTCAGCCAGTTGTCCGGGCCCGACGGCACGGCGCCGATGCTCCAGTAGTGGGCGAACTCGTGGCAGACGAACTTGGTGAGGCCCACACTGTCGGCGGGTGCGTTGCGTTGCGCACTCGGCCCCACCGAGATCACCACGTAGCGCTGACGCGCGTACCCCGGACCGGTGCGCGGGGCCATGACCAGGTCGGCCGTGACCATCGGGTCGCGCGCGCCGTAGCGCGTATTGAGATAGCCGGCGCACTGCGCCGCCGTGGCCAGCATGCGCGCGATCTGCTCCGGCGCAGCACCGGCGTCGAAGGTGCGGGCCTGTCCTTGCGCGGTCGTCTTGAGGGCGCGGGAAGCCACGAATGCGAAATCCGGCAGCGCGCGCGTGTTCACGATCTCGACCGTATCGCCACGCTGCGTCTGCGAACCGCTCGAGATCACACGGTAGCCGGCCGGCAGCACGACGCGTACGCGGCCCCGCGCGTCGTGCGCGAGATCGGCCACGACGGGAAACCAGAAGCTGTCGAGCCCCAGTTCGACCCACGCGGGCGAGAGCCCGTTGATGCCGTCCTCACCGAAGTGCAGGGCACCGGCGTACTGCAGGCGCCGCTCCGTCTCGGCGGCGCCCGATCGCGGGCTGAGGTGCACGGTGAGCTTCGCGAGGCCGCGGTCGTTCTGCGTGTCGTAGCGCGCCACATCGCGGCCCGTGAGTGCGGCGACGGTGACGCTGCTGTTGAGCAGCAGTACCACGCTGTCCGCGCCGGGGCGCCGCGCGAGGCGCAAGCTCCACGACGCTACGATGGTGCCGCTGTCGGGGCGCAGGGAGACCACGCCGTCATACACCGCGCGCGTCGGGCTCGGGGCAGGCGCGGAGGGCAGGAGTGGCGTGGCGCTCCGGCAGGAGAGTGCGCCCAGGATGCTGACGAGACCTGCGACCACGGGATGGCAGGCGCGCATGCGATGCTTGGGCGGGTAGATGCGCACGCTACCTCGGCCGCAATGCTCGACGCAGCGCCGCGCGGAACTCGTCCGGGTTGTCATACCACACGTTGTGGCTCGCGTCTCGGATCACCACCACGCGGACATTTCGCGCCACGGTCTCGGCGAGCCTTCGCCAGAGCGGGCTGTTTCGTGGCCCGACCGTGTAGTCGAACTCCCCATTGATGACGGTGACGGGGAACTCGAGACGCGCCAGCAGCGGACCGACGTCGTACTCGAACTCGGTCGTTTCACGTGTCCGACGTGCCGCGTCAGGACTGACCCGAATCGGCATGGTCTCTCTCCATCGGTCAACGCGAAGGCGCTCGGCGCCGACCTGCCGAATCTGCGCCAACTGTGAGCGCTCCTTTGGTGTGAGGGCATCCCGATCCAAGCCCGCGAGCCGGATCTCACGCTGGACTGCCTCTCGCTTCGCGAACGCGTCCGCGGAGTCAGCCAGCCCACGCCACAGCGTCGCGTACTCTTTGTCGAAGTGCGCTCGCCCGTTCTTGTGGGGCAGCGCCCCGACGAGAACGATGTTCGCAACCCGGTGAGGAAAGGACTTGAGGTACTCGAAGGCCAGCAGCGTCCCTGCGGAGTGAGACACCAGGTGGAGCCGCTCGACGCCGAGCGCGCGACGCAGCTGCTCGAGATCGGCAACGTGCTTGCCCATCGAGATGCTGTCCGGCGTCACACGTGATCGAAGCGATCCGCGTTGATCGTAGAAGACGAATCGGAATTCCCGTTCGAGTCCAGTCGCGATGGGCAGCATGTAATCGAAGTCGGCGCCGGGGCCGCCGTGTAGCACCACCACCGGCGTGGTGGAATGCCCGCCCTTCTCGAAGACAAAGAGCTCGCCGGCTGAGTCAGCCGTAGGGAGATACCAACCCTCTGCCGACGGCGCACCCTGGGCCTTTCCGGCTTGAGCCCCGCTCTCGGACAGCGGACTCAGCAAGGTTGCGACGGCGAGTAGAAGGCAACGTTTCATGGATTCCGCTTCGGATGTTTGCGCCCACGAACCCCGCGGCGGCGCAGGGCAGACCGCGCTCCGCCTTCCGCCCCACGTCACTCGCACAGTCAGGGCGCGCACGCGTGCGCTCAGCCGTCCGGCGCAGAACCCTCGCCGCCGCCGGTGTAACGAGGTACAGCGACGTGGCGAACGGCTGCCCTGTGAGGACGAAGAGTGGCGGCGGCGTGAATGGCATTGGGCGCTCACTCGCGGCTCGATGACGCTCGCGGCGGAGAGCGATGTGACCTCGGACGTGGCGAGTACGGCAATGGGCAGCGGCGCGCCGCCGGGCGGGGCCAGTACGTGGTGAATGGCCTCCGTGTCAGCCGCGTCAGTTGCCCGACCTCAGCGCGGGAAGCCTGCCGCGCCGTCACGCGCTTGCAACACACACTCGGCGAATGTCGGCACGGCGAGGCCGAGGAACACGCCCCACAGAATGGGCGCATCCGTCGTGACGATGGCGGCACGCCGACTGCGGCAGGGCTGGCGCGGCGCCCGAGGGCCGGCCAGCGAGGTGGCAAGCTCGTAGCCGCCGTTGCTGAGTGCATCGACGTGAAGCACGCCGTAGACCGACGTATCGGCCGTGGGCAGCGCCGTCTTCGCCACGACACACAGCCGCTTGGTCGTGCGCCTGCTTCTTGGCGGGAATTGTCATCCACACTGGAGCAAGATCCCCCGCCTGCAGCAGCGCTCCCTCAGGTGCTCACGCTGTGGGTAGAAGCGCAGCCCTCCAAAGCCTTCAGGCTCGCCAAGGTGACGCCGCGCGCGGCAAGAAACTGCGTGGCAGGCCCGGTAGGCCTTCGCAGAATGCCGAGGAGGAGATGATCAGGCATGGCTGCGGGTCGGTGGGAGTCGGCAGCAACGCGCACCGCCTCCACAAGAACCACGAGCGTAGCATAGGTGAACGGGAGCGCTCGGGCCGCGGCAGGGTCGGCCGCGGGTGCCAGCGCTTGTTCGCGCTGGGAGCCGCCCAGATCGGCCGGCGACGCGCTCAAGTCGAGCGCTGCCCGCGCGAGGTGCATGGGGGTGACGGCGTTTGCGCCCTCAACCTGCGCAATGACTTGAGCCCGCTCGATCGCATGCCGCGATTCGTCCGAGAACGGAATGCGCGCACCAATACGCTCAAGACGCCGAACTTGGGCGCGCTGCATCCACGGCAAACCTGTACTGATCAGACCGAGGACATCCAACATCGTCAGCATTCAGCTCCAGATCGAAAGTACCTAACGCCAGCGGTCAGCTGCTGCAGAATGTAGTAGAAGCGCGCGAAGCGCGCCCACGATAGCGCTGCTGTGAGACTGCAGCGCACAGTTCGGCGTTCCCCCCATCTCAGGTCCAAGAGTTATGTGAGAGATGGGGTAGGATGATCCTTGTTGGTGAATGATGCAGCAAACTCGGCCGGGGTGCGATCCCCCAGCGCGCTGTGCCGACGTGCCGTGCGGAATTCGTGTTGGTAGGCCGCAATCGTACGCCGCGCGTCCGCGAGCGAGAGGAACCAATGTTGATTGAGGCACTCGTCCCGCACGCGGCTGTTGTAGCTCTCCACGAACGCGTTCTGATTGGGCTTGCCTGGTTGAATGTGCTGCAGGGTCACGCCGTGCTCCGCCGCCCAAACGGCGAGCGCGCGACTGATGAACTCCGGCCCGTTGTCACACACGATCCGCGCTGGTCGGCCGCGCGCGGCGACCAAGCGCGTGAGCACCGCCGCGACCGCACTCCCGGGGAACGACGTGTCCACTTCCATGGCCAGTGGCTCGCGCGTGCAGTCGTCTACCACGTTGAACAGCCGGAACACGCGACCCGTCGACAGTGTGTCCCGCATGAAGTCCATCGACCATCGTGTGTGCGGGAACGTTGCGGCCTCGTGCGGCACGCGGGGGCGCGTCAGCTTGCGACGGCTTCGCTTCCGGACGGCCAGACCGGCGTGCCGGTAGACGCGCTCAATACGCTTGTGATTGTCACCCCAGCCTTCGCGCCGCAGCTGCCACGCCAGCAACGGCACGCCCCACCGTGGATGATCGCCAGCCAGCTGCTGCAAGCGCTCGCGCAACGGCCCGGCGTCGCGCCGCGGCGTCGCGACATAGCGCACCGGTGCCCGATGCACGCCGAGCCAACGGCATGCGCGGCGCTCACTGACGGCGGCGCTCTCCTGCACGTAGGTGACCGCACCACGCCGCTGCTCGGCGGTCACCAGTCTTTTCCCGCCACATCCTTGAGCACTTGGATGTTGAGGGCCTGATCCGCGACGAGACGCTTGAGGCGGCGATTCTCGTCCTCAAGCGCCCGGAGGCGCCGCGCCTCAGGCACCTGCATCTCGCCGAACTTCGCCTTCCAGCGGTAGTACGTCGTCTCGGTGATCCCGAGTCGTCGACACACCGTCTTCAGCTTCGCACCGCTCGCCACTTCGCGCAGCACGCCAATGATCTGCTCGTCCGTAAACCGCGACTTCCGCATGAGTCCTCCCGATTGCCGGGGTCGAACTCACATAATATCTGGACCTCAGGACGGGGGGAACGCCGGGGGGAACGCCGGCCCCTTTCCACCACAAGGGGATGCCGAACGAGACGGCTCAGTACCAGCAATGCTGCATCGACGAATGCGTCTTCCTTCATGTGTCCTCGTGAGTGCTTTCTAACGAGGCTGTAGGAAAAGCCCGCGCGGCCGATGTGGAAACGAAACCTGCTGGCCGGCGAGGCGTTGGCCTCAGAGAGAATGTGTAGTGCCTCTCGTCCCTCGTCGAGCCGCCCGCCATGGCCCGCTACAAGCCCTTCGACACGCAGCCGAAGTTCATCCCGGTGGACCTCGCGGCCCAGCTCCTCCCGGGCACGTTCGAGCATGCGCTGCATCACCTGCTCGCGCACGCGATCGACCTGACGCCGTTCGATGCGCGGTATCGCAATGACGCGACCGGCGCGCCGGCGTACCCACCAGCGATGCTCCTGCGGGTGGTGCTGTTCGCGTACGCCCGCGGCATCGTGAGCAGTCGTGCGATTGCCCGGGCCTGCGAGGACCACGTCACCTTCATCGCGCTGAGCGGCGACAGCCGGCCGCACTTCACCACGATTGCGCACTTCGTCTCGACGCTGGGTGACCAGATCGCGCCGATCTTTGCTGCGGTGCTGGCGGTGTGTGACCGGCAGGGGCTGCTCGGGCGAGAGATGTTCGCCATCGACGGCGTGAAGCTGCCGAGCAATGCGTCGAAGCACCGGAGCGGGACCCGCGCCGACTTCGAGCGGCAGGCGGCCAAGATGGAGCGCGCGGCGGAGGCGATGCTGGCGCGGCATCGGGCCGAGGATGCCCGCGACGTCGAGCCGACGCTGGCCGCGAAGGATGCGGCGCGCCGGGAGCGGCTGCTGCGCGACGCGGCGGAGCTGCGGGGCTGGCTCCAGCAGCACCCGAAGGATCGACGCGGCCCGACCGGCGCGATCCGCAAGAGCAATCGCACGGACAACGAGAGCGCCAAGATGGCGACCAGCAAGGGCGTCATCCAGGGATATACCGGTGTGGCCACGGTGGATGCGAAGCACCAGATCATCGTCGACGCGCAGGCGCACGGCGTGGGCGCGGAGCAGGAGCTGCTGCTGCCCGCGGTGGATGCGACGTCCGCGCTGCGCCAGCCCGAGACGCTGATCACGGCGGACGCGGGGTATCACAGCGAGGCGAATCTGCGGGCGCTCGCGGAGGCGGAGATCCTCGCGCTGATCGCGGACAAGGCCATGCGCCGTCGCGATGCGCGCTTCGCGACGCAGGATCGGTACACCACGTTGCCGCACGCGCTGCACGACAAGTCGAAGCCAACGCGCAAGCCACTGCCCGTCTTCGGGCCCGAGGACTTTCGATACGATCCCGTGGCACGCTCGTGCATCTGTCCTGCCGGCAAGATGCTGTACCGCCGCGGCGGCGCGCGCGTCACGCGCGATCATGTCGGCGCCCACTTTCGCGGCGCGAAGCGCGACTGCGGGCCGTGCGCCCTCCGCACGCAATGCCTCCGCACGCCCGAGACGACGCCGACCCGGCCCGTCGCGTTCTTCCACGGTCGCGTGAGTACGCGCCACATCGACCACAGCGC
The DNA here is from genome assembly GCA_020161135.1 of Gemmatimonadota bacterium. GTDB lineage: Bacteria > Gemmatimonadota > Gemmatimonadetes > Gemmatimonadales > Gemmatimonadaceae > Gemmatimonas. The sequence continues at coordinate 10,290 of JAIUOB010000008.1, forward strand.
CGTGATGCGGGAGCGGATCGACACGCCCGAGGGGCGCACACGATACGCGCAGCGCTTCGCGGTGGTCGAGCCGGTGTTTGCGAACCTGCGCGCGAACAAGCGGCTCGATCGCTTCACGCTGCGCGGTCGTGGGAAAGTCGACACGCAATGGAAGTTGTACTGCCTCGTGCACAACATCGAGAAACTGGCACACGCGGGCTACGCCGCGTAGGCGGACACGGGGGGAGCAGCACGGCCGCAGCGCCCCCGAGGACCCTTCACGCACGATCGACGCGCATCGGCGGCCGACATTCCCGCGACACCGCGTTGAAGCGTGTACGAAGGTGCTGACTTGGGCTTTTCCTACAGCTTCAACGCTCGCTTCTGCAGCGGGCGCTCAAATCAAATGCGCGCGCAGCGCGCTTCCGAAAGTTCGCCCGACTGCAGCAAGCATCGTTAGGGTGCTGCTTAAGGAACGCGAGAGCCTCCAATTGTGATATCGAGGCCGCGCGCTTTGCGTGACGCATCGTAGGCTCCGTCAACTATGCCAGGAGTCGCGAGTCTCCAGCTGTCCCCGCTCCGAGCCGCGTCCACACCCGACTGCACGTCGCGGAGGCTGCGTCGAATTCTGCTCAAGTCGTATTCCAGCATGGGGTCGGCGCCGCTACGAAGCGAACTCCACTCCGCGTCGCGCAATCTACGCTGAGTGCGAGAGAGGTCGTACTCGACCTCCGGCAGCACGTCGCGCCAATTCGAGCTGCCATCCCGCAGCTTCATTGCGCTCCAGTCTAGGTCTCGCGCTGACCGCCGCAACGCATCGATGTCGGCGTCAAGTTCGCTTCGCAGAGACTCCAGTCTGAGGCGCTCGAAGTCGACAGAGTAGTCTGACGCGCTCCTTTCGTACCGGCTCGGAACGGAATCAAGCCACTGGGTATCCAAAGCCTCGGAAGGAAGCGAGTACGAAGCGCCCCCCGTGTAGACAGCTGCCGCGCTCGAATTGGAGTCGCGATCGTCGTCCTGCGCGGCTTGGCTGGCGGCATTCAGCCCCCACACAACGAGGACGGCGCCAATCAGTCGTTTCGCGTTCCTTGTCATCCGCCTCCCTCCGCGCGACGCGCGCTGATGAGCTTTGCAGAATTGTGGGACTCCCGAGACACCCTAACCCGGGCTTCTGCAGCGGGCGCTCAAATGAAACGCGCGCGCAGCGCGCTTCCGAAGGCGCCCGCCTGCAGCAAGAAACGTTATGTGCCGATCGCGAACCGTCCAGACTGGCGTATCCGATACCGGCCGTCGCCAAGCGCCTCCAAGAATCGTTGCTCAGGCGAGTACTTCGAAGACGCGTTGCCGGGGTAGGCGAGGTCAGCCATGGGCGTACCTATGTCCACCCATCGATTCGGGTAGTGATCCTCAATCCATGACCGCACTTCGGTGATTGAGCGCTCGCCGCCTAGGGTCGTCATCGCCTGCCAGATCGCTTCGGCTGCTGTCATCAGCTTCCTCATCAGCGAAGTATTTAGGATCTCGTGCACATAACGCTGGCTTCTGTTGCGAGCGGACCGCACGATCGTTCACCCTGCGCGGATGGTCGGTCCGCTCGGCAACAGCAAGCATCGTTAGGCCGCACCACACGGACGTTGCGTCGAAACGGCCCCTCCCG
>JAIUOB010000002.1 GCA_020161135.1 Gemmatimonadota bacterium
AACGTCGTCACCCGTTCAAATGTACTACGCATACATGTTCGCCTCCGCAAGTTCGATCAGAAGTAAGCCGCGCCGACACCTTGTCACTACGCACGCCCTCGCGAAAGTGCCAGTTTTTGCGGCTGGAGCATCACCTTAGACCATCTGCTGCTCAGCACTCGCAATCGCTCTGGCCGTCCGCCACGCGAGAGCTCGCCGCTAGCATCTGAACACACTCAAGGCGGCTTGCTGATCGATCAGCTAGTGTGACCTCAGATCGTCCGACTGCTTCCCGACAGACTCCCCATCGACGATGGCGACGACCTCGGGCCGAACTCTCACTTTTCAGTATGCTAGCTGCCGGCGCCCACGAGAGGTACTCGCACCATGCCGAGGTGATCTCTAGTACGCTAGCCGACCGGCGGAACCTTGCCACGTACCATTGCCTCGCTCTCCGATAGGTTCGAAGCGAAACACCAATCTTGAGGAGCGATCTCGCCAAGCTCTCGTTTCCCACCCGCCTCGCTGCTACCCGAAGCACAATGGCAAGGTATAGCAGTGGACGAGCCCGAAAGGCGAGATCATCCCTGCCGAGACCCGCGACACTCGCGGTGAGGCATCGCTTCGCACCTCCAATCGAGGGCAGAACACCGTCATACGTCAATAACTGCACCGACAAGATCGCTTGGCACTTGCCACCCTTGCGGTCCGCCGACGTAATCGCCGCGATGGCGTACTCTCGCGTGGCTCGGTCAAGCGAGTCGGTTGGCGCGTCGATCTCTACATCAGAGAGCCGCGTCATCTAAGGCCTAGCGCTGCTAACTGAGTCATCCCTGTAGACCTCACATGAGTCGATCGAGCAGAGTTAGCGATTGCGAACAACGGAAACCTTGCCGCACCATCGATAACGATTCTTGAAAGCGCCGAGCAGGCTTTGCGGGAAACAACCGCTCGTATCCAGCGCGCTATGTCGCCTTCGGCCTGTGGGCTGACAGACACCTCGCACACTCTAATGCAGCGACACTAATAAATCGAACCGCCTTAGCACCGAGCCTCCGATTCAGGCTGTTCCGGTGGCTGCACGCGCGTGGCCTGGCACTATGCGCACTGCAGGGCAGCGAGAGCTTCTGATTGGGATCGACCGTGATCGACACCGGAGTGCTGAAAGACCTGACACCATCCGCTCTACGCATCAAGTGCATTCATGCGAGGGCCTCTCGGGATCTATGGAGAACGTGCGCAACAATGAAATGGGTAGTGGAAGGTTGACACGGCTTGCCGGTGTCGTCGGTCAGTCGCAGCAAATCCACGCCCGCCTTCTGGACGCATGACTGATACCAAGCAGTCTAGGCTGGCTATCGCGTCGATGGGACTACTCCGATCTGCGCAGGTCCGATCTCACTCCGAGCGCCCGGTCGAAACCTTCAGCCGCGTTTAGGTTCTCACGTGATCGTTGCAAGCGCTCCACCTCATCCTCAAGCGCACCTACTCTCGAAACAAGAGACTCCATCGCGCGAACGTCTACTCGTCGCGATTCGATTGATCGCGCAATTCTTGCGATACCGTAGACGGCGATCGCTGCTAGAACTGCGTACGGTAAGTAGGCGACCAACAAGAGCATGAGGCTGTCCGTGTTTCGGCTATCAGGGAGCGCAAGCGTCATGACTTGACCTTCAACGACTCTTCAGCGGAGGGGGAGGCGACCACCCAACGCCGTCTAATTTCCGCAGTACTATCCGCTGTCGCAAGTGCAAGTTCGGCGTGCTCTCGAGGTACCCGGTCCCACCCGTACGACGGCGCACTTAGCGCCAGCGCAAGCAGGAGATACTGAGGTTCACCATATCGACAGCACGGCTACACCAAGCAGCGGCGGAAGGAGCTACATGGCGTACGCGCAGTTGCAGTTGCCCCCAAGCGTACAGCACGCAAAGAACGGCGGTTGACAAGAAACGTTGCACTTGATTACGCCGATAGTGATGGAACAGCTTGACGCTCCAGGACCTCCAGAGTAACAGCCGCCCTCGTCTTCCGCTGTAACGTCCTTTGCCTGCGCCAAGTTCGCTGAAATCAGAGTCAACGCCAAGCTGAACATCGACAGAGCGCGCGATCGCATGGTCCGTATTCCGTAGTTTTGAGGTTCAGGTACGTGTTGTCCGAGCGCCTACTAACTTGCGAGAAGCTTCACACAACTACATCCGCTCATGCTGCAGCACGCATAGTAGCCGGAGTAACAGGAAACAGTGCAGCCAACTCCAGTTTGCCAGCCGCACTCCGTGCTTCCGGGCCCGCCCGTCGAGCACTTCGGGGCTTCCTCGTCGACGGGACTCGCATCGGCATCTACTGCGAGGGTCGCGGCGCAGATTACCGCCATTAGTGTCAACCTGAGCTGTTTGCTACGTGACATGCTGTTCCTCCTTGGTTGGGGCTAGCGCCTTGACTGCTTTAGCTTGCTCGCGATGATGGAGTCCAGAAGAGCTGCTGGCTGCGCGCCGTCGACACGCACCTCGTTTATCAGCAGCACCGGGGTACCTCGAATATCTAGCGCTGCTGCAGCCAGCGAGTCCCGCACGAGGACGTCGGAGGTGCTGTCCGCTTCGATACAGCGCCGCTGCCGCTCAGCATTGGGAATCCCGGCTAGAGCACTGAGGGAGTCCCAGTTCGCTGTCTGCGCAAGCGCGGTGTTCCGGTACAGCGCGCCATGGTACTCCCAGAACTTCCCCTGTCGCGCCGCACATTCCGCTGCGACGCTTGCGATTCGCGCTGTCGGGTGGAGCTGCGGAATGGGCAGATGCCGGTAAACGAACTGTACCTGATCACCTCGGCGCTCCATGAGCTGTTCGATCGTTGAATGAAGCTTCACGCAGAAGGGGCACTGGTAGTCGGCAAACTCCACGATCGTGACTCGTGGCGCTACAGCTCCCATCCGCTGACCAACAGCAGCGTGCCGTTGCCAGTCCGACACACGCTTCCCAAACGGCGAACCGGGCTTGGGCGCGCCGAGCGTCGCGACTCGCGCTGAGACAACTGTTCCAGTCGCAATGATTGCGCAGGCGACCATCACCAACGTCGTCACCCGTTCAAATGTACTACGCATACATGTTCGCCTCCGCAAGTTCGATCAGAAGTAAGCCGCGCCGACACCTTGTCACTACGCACGCCCTCGCGAAAGTGCCAGTTTTTGCGGCTGGATGTTGTGATTGTTGACTTCGAGCTGTGGATCGGCCGTTCTCCTCTCGCTGACGTCCACACCATATAGAGGCGCACTCAGGGGTCGCGTCTGTCTTTGTCGAGATGCCGCTCGAGCGTGTCCCTCGGATACGGTATCGAGTCAGAGGCGTTCCGCATTCCTGCATCGGCACTTGGCCTTCGCGCCTTTCGGACGTGTGCCGATCGCGTAGGTGTCCGCATTCATCGCCTTTCCGCGTGCGTTTCTCAGCCGCGCGGATGCCCCTTCGGCAACCCAGGGAATGATTCCGTCCCCCAAGGTCCGCCCTGCCCATCCCCAACATCCGTTGCCCACCATGGCCGATTCTTGCCCACCATGGCTTGGTCGCCGAGCCCGACCGGTGTCACGCTCGCTCGATCATGCGTCCATTTCCCACGGGGGCAAAGAATGCCATGATGCAACTCTTGACCGTGAATGCTTTGCTGTATTGCCCCCATCAGCCCAACCCGACCCATGCGAAAGCCCCTTTCCGTCCTGCAGGCCTTTCAGGAAGACGCCGACGGCGTGAACGCGCGCGCGACTGACTTCGCCCCGCAACTGCTCGACTGGGTCGCGGCCGCGCAGTTGGCCTGCGACCTCGCCGCGCACACCTCCGAAAGCGCCGACCTCGCCGCCGATCGCATCGCGCGGCTGCTCACGCAGGACCCGTTGCTGCGCGAGCTCGCCGCCCAGCGCCCCACCATGGTGCGCGACGGCAGCCCACCCCCCAGCGACCCCATCGGCCTCGTCGCGGAACGGTTGCGCGTCATGGCCGAAGCCATGGAACAGGGCGGCTGCTTCGAACTCGCCCTCACCACCGTCTCGGCCGTCTGCCGCATCACCGCCGGCGCCGACCCGGTCTCGCATTCGCTCGCCACGCTCCACCTCGGGCGCATCACCCGGCAGATGAGCGACTTCGAATCGGCCGAGGATTGTTATCGGTCGGCGATTTCATACGCACGACACAGCCGCGAGCCCCCGATAGCGGCCCGCGGTTTCATCGGCTTGGCACTCGTCCAGGACATGCGCGGTAACCTGCCCGCCTCCGCGCGACACTACCGACAGGCGCTACGACTCGCGCCGCCGGGCGGTGGCGCGTGGGTACAGGCGCATCAGGGCCTCATGTCAATCGCCGTCGTGAGCGACAAGCTCGGCGACGCACTCGAACACGGATGGGCCATCTACGACCACACCGACAGCGACGCGGATGCGCGCGCCTCTGCGCTCGGCGAACTGGCCATCGTCGCGCTCAAGGCCGGCTTCCCGGAATCGGCGCGTCAAGGCTTCACTCACGCGCTCGGGCTCACCGCGTCGCCGCGCATCCGCGTGACCATCTGGGGCGGCGACGTGCGCGCGGCGGCCGTGCTGGGCGACCACGACGCGACCATGCGCGCCGCAGACGAACTCCGGCGCGAGGCCGCATCCGCCAACTTGCCCTACGAGTCCGCGCTCGGCAGCCTGCGCGTTGCGGAGGCGCTGCGCACCCTCGGCCGCGACGACGAGGCCGTGGCCGAGCTCGACACCGTACGTGCCATCGCGCAAGCGCATCGGTTTCATGAGCTGGTGTGGCGTGCAGACGAGCTCGAGCATGCCGTGCGCGCTGCGGCGCCGCAGCCTAAGTTCGTCGAGCAGCTCCACAGCACCGTGTCGACGCGTTCGAAGAACCGACGCCTGCGCACGGCTGTTGCCCGCTTCGCCACGCTGGGCTGACCGAGGACGCGGTGCGCTCAACCCCAGGGCTTGATATCACGATGCGTCGTATCCGCACCGCCACCCGCGCCCGGATCGTCCGCGGCCGTGGGCATGTGGCATGCGGCCACGATCGGGGCCGTGAGGACCAGCGCGAGCAGAACAAGGCGACGACGCAGCATGACGGGTTACTCCGGTGAGGGGACACCGCACAATGCGCGAGGTCGCCTCGTATGCCCGGGTTCGCTTGGGCAACCGGGGGACATGGTGGGCAACGACTTTCGTTTCGTCCCGGCGTAGCGCACGGCAGTTCGTCCCACGAGGGGCCACGTGAGCCTCGTCTTCCGCATCGGTCTCATCGCCGATGCCCCCGAAGCTGCACCCCGCCTGCGCGAAGCCGTGCGCGGACGTGCCCTCGTCGAGCGCTACGATCACGTCGACCCGCTCATCAGCGCCGTCGCGCTGGGACAGGTGGGACTGAGCGTGCTCGAAGTGCGGCGCGCCACCAGCGCGCTCACCCTCGCCGGCATCCGGCGCCTGCGCGACGCATTCCCCGCACATCCCATCGTCGTCTGGTGCGACCTGCGCGCGCTCGACACCGCCACGCTGCTCACCGTGGCGCGCCTCGACGTGCAGGAGCTCATCCGCGCCGACGGTGACGACCTGCCGCACACGCTCGCGCGGACGATCGCCAACGCCGCGCAGCGGTCCGTCAGCGCCCGCATCGCCGCCGAGTTGCGCGACCTCGTGCCCCCACGGGTGCGCCCCGTCTTCGAGTACGCGCTCGAGCACGCCGGTGAGCATCTCTCGCGCGACGCCGTCGCGGCGGGCTTCGGAATCTCCCGTCGCACGCTGCACAACCGCCTCGTCGAGGTGGGGCTGCCGCCCACGCGCCCCTTCCTCACCTGGTGCCGCATGCTGGTCGCCGGTGCGATGCTCGACCAGCCGGGGCACACCCTCGACTCCATCGCGGGACAGCTCGACTTCCCCGACGGGGGCGCGCTGGGCAAGCTGGTCCGCCGCTACGCCGGCTGCACCGTGAATGAGCTGCGGGATCTCGGCGCCCTCGTAACGCTCGCCGCTGCCTTCCGCCGTCTCGTCAGCGCCAATCGCACCCGACGCACCCACACCCCGGTCGCCGCCCCCATCGAGTGACCTCGAGCGGCGGCCCCCGCGGCTGGCCTGATGCTGTTGCTTGCCCCCCGGTTCCCCGCCCCGTTACCTTGCGCCGTCTGACGCCGGCACGGACGGGTTCTCGTAACCCGCACCATCGCCCGTCAGGCGGATCGCCGTGGCGCCCTGCGCCTTCGGACGGCCACAAGCGCGCGTAGCTCAGTTGGATAGAGCGTCGGCCTCCGGAGCCGAAGGTCGCAGGTTCGAGTCCTGCCGCGCGCGTGGCTGGCCCCCCGGCCAGCCCACCCGGCCACCCACCGTGGCCGGGTCACGCGGGCGCCGCCTCCCCCGTTCCTTCGCCCCGTGCACGTCGCCGAGCTCAAGCGGAAGTCGGTCCCCGAACTCCTGGCGCTGGCCGAGTCGCTCCAGCTCACGAGTGTCACCGGGCTGAAGAAGCAGGAGCTCATCTTCCGGATCGAGCAGGCCCTGCTCGACGCCGAGACGACGCTCTACGGCGAAGGCGTGCTTGAGGTGCTGCCGGAAGGCTACGGCTTTCTCCGCGCCCAGGACTTCAACTACCTGCACGGCCCCGACGACATCTACGTCTCCCCCTCCCAGGTGAAGCGCTTCGACCTCCGCACCGGTGACACGGTCATGGGGGAAGTCCGCCCGCCCAAGGAATGGGAACGCTATCTCGCGCTCCTCCGCGTGGAGCGCATCAACGGTGGTGACCCCGAGCAGTCCAAATTGCGCAGCGCCTTCGACAACCTCACCGCCAAGTACCCCGACGAGCGCCTCCACCTCGAGCGGAAGAACGGCGACGTCGCGACTCGCGTCTGCGACATCATCGCGCCCCTCGGCAAGGGACAGCGCGCCCTCATCGTCGCGCCCCCCAAGGGCGGCAAGACGATCCTCCTGCAGCAGCTCGCCAACGCGATCCTCGAAAACCACCCCGAGGTCGCGGTCATCATCCTCCTCATCGACGAACGCCCCGAGGAGGTGACCGACATGCAGCTCAGTTGCCCGGGCGCGGAGGTCATCTGCTCGACGTTCGACGAAAAGGCCGAGCGCCACGTGCAGGTGGCCGACATGGTCATCGAGAAGGCCAAGCGCATGGTGGAATCGGGCAAGGATGTCGTCATCCTCCTCGACTCCATCACGCGCCTCGCCCGCGCGCACAACGCCGTCGCGCCGCAGGGGGGCAAGCTCATGTCGGGCGGCATGGAAGCCACCGCCATGCAGAAGCCCAAGGCCTTCTTCGGCGCGGCGCGCAACTGCGTCGAGGGCGGCTCGCTCACCATCGTCGCCACCGCCCTCATCGAGACCAACTCGCGCATGGACGAGCTGATCTTCGAGGAGTTCAAGGGCACCGGCAACATGGAGCTGGTACTCGACCGCAAGCTGGCCGAGAAGCGCATCTTCCCGGCCATCGACATCAACAAGTCGGGCACGCGCCGAGAGGAGTTGCTGCTCACGCCCAAGGAGCAGCAGCGCGTCTTCCTGCTGCGCACCTTCCTGGCCGACATGCCGATGGACGAGGCGATGCTGTTCCTGCTCAAGCGCATGGAGCGCGCGCAGAACAACCAGGAGTTCTTCGAGCAGATGGCGGAGGCCTGAACCGCATGGCAGCGCTGGTGCCGGGCCGACTGCTCGCGGTGGACTGGGGCGACAAGCGTATCGGCCTGGCCGTGAGCGACGAGCTGGGCATGCTCGCGTCGCCGGCCGGCATCATCGCGCGCCGCGCCGGCAAGCGGCCGCCGCTCGCGGAGTTGATGCGGCAGGCCGAGGCGCTGGACGTGACGGGCTACGTGTTCGGCCTGCCGATCGATCCCGCCGGCGCCGAGACCGATCGCTCGCGCGAAGTGCGTGACGTGACCGCGAAGCTCGCCGCGCGACAGCCGCTGCCCATTCGCCTGGTGGACGAGCGCTTCACCACCTCCGCCGCGCTCCGCAGCATCCGCGAGCAGGGGGGCAGCACCCGCGGTCGCAAGGGCGACGTCGATGCGATGGCCGCCTGCGTGCTGCTCGAGGGCGTCCTGCGCGCCGCGAGTCAGGGCGTGGACATGGGGGAGCCCGTGGTGCCCGTCGCCGCAGCGTCGCCTGCGCCCGAGGACTGACATCGCATGGCCCGTCGTCGGTCGTCGTCGCTTCCCCGCCGCGTGGCGCTCCTCGCGCTGCTGTTCGCGGGTTTCTGGACGTGGCGTGAGGTGTCCGGCACCGGCGATGCCGCCGACGCGCCGGCCCAGGTCACGATTCCGCGTGGCGCCAGCGTGCGTGCTGCCGCCGAATCGCTCGCGGCCCACGAGGTGGTGGGCAGCGCGCGCGTCTTTCGCTGGTACGTGTCGCTCACCGGAAAGGGCCGCGCCATCAAGCCCGGGCGCTACCGGTTCGTGGCGCGCGCGGGGTACGCCCCCGTGCTCGATGCGCTGGTGAACGGACGCGCGATCGTGCGCACCGTGGTCGTGCCGGAAGGCTTCGACCTGCGCGACATCACGCCCGCGCTCGCACGCGGCCTCGAGGTGCCCGAAGACTCCGTGCGCGCTGCCATGGCCGACACCGCGTGGCAGCGACGCCTCGACTTGCCGGTGCCCTCGCTCGAAGGCTACCTCTTTCCCGCCACGTACACCTTTCCCGACGGCACCACGGCGCGCGACGCCGTCGAGGCGATGGTCGAACGCTTCCTCGCGTCGTGGAAGCCCGAGTGGGACGCGCGCCTCACCGCCATGTCCATCTCGCGGCACGACGCCGTGACCATGGCCAGCATCGTCGAGAAGGAAGCCCGCAAGCCCGAGGAACGCCCGCTCATCGCGGCCGTGTACTGGAACCGCGTGAAGAAGGGGATGCGCCTGCAGGCCGACCCGACCGTGCAGTACGCCCTGCCGCAGCACGTCGCGCGGGTGCTGTACAAGGATCTCGAGGTCGACTCGAAGTACAACACGTACAGGTACGATGGCCTGCCGCCGGGCCCGATCGCGTCACCGGGCGAGGCGAGCCTGGCCGCCGCCGTCGCGCCCGCCGATGTGCCGTACCTCTACTTCGTGGCCCGCAGCGACGGCGGGCACGAGTTCCGTACGACGTTCGAGGAGCACACGCGCGCCATCGCCACAGTGCGCGCCGCCGCCCGTCGCGCGGCCGGCACCGGCAACAGCAAGAGCCCGCCGCCGCGTTCCACGCCGAAGCTCCAGTGAGCCACGGCGCCGCGCCGACGCTGTCGCTCATCATCGCGACGTACAACTGGCCCGAAGCCCTCGCGCTGGTGCTCGCTGCGGCGCGCCGGCAGACGCGGCTCCCACTCGAGGTGCTCGTCGCCGACGACGGGTCGCGCGCCCCCACGCGCGACCTTATCGCACGCGAAGCGGCCACCTTTCCGGTGCCGCTCATCCATGTGTGGCACGAGGACACCGGCTTTCGCCTCGGCGCCATTCGCAACCGCGCCATCGCGCGCGCGCGCGGCGACTACATCGTGCAGATCGACGGGGACATCATGCTGCACCCGGGCGCGCTGGCCGCGCATGCGCGTCACGCCCGCCGCGGCAGCTTCGTGCAGGGGTCGCGCGTGCTGTGCGGTGAGTCGCTCACACGCCGCCTGCTCGCCGGTGAACCCGTGCCGCTCACGCCCCTCACGCCCGGCCTCGGCAACCGCATCAATGCGCTGCACCTGCCGCTGCTCGACCGGCTCTTCACCGGTTCGCGCGACCCGCTCCGTCGCATCCGTGGCGGACACATCGCCTTCTGGCGCGACGACCTGCTGCGCGTGAACGGCTACGACGAGCGCTACGAAGGGTGGGGACGCGAGGACAGCGATCTCACGCTGCGCCTGCACCGCTTCGGGGTGCAGCGTCGCAACCTCAAGTTCGGCGCCGTGGCCTGGCACCTCTGGCATCGCGAAGCGAGCCGTGATGCCGTGACCCGCAACGACGCGCGCCTTGCCGACGCCATCGCCAGCGACATCGTGCGGGCGCCCCGCGGCATCGACCAGTACCTCGGCGAGTCCACCGCCACCGAACCGCTCGCGATGCCACGGAGCACCGGCACTGCGGCGGGAGCCAGACCGTGACACGTCGCCCGGTCGTCGAGGCGTCCGCCACCGCCGTCGTCGCCAAGCGTGGCGCCGAACGCCTGCGCCGCGGCCATCCGTGGGTGTTCCGCTCCGACGTGGCGCGCGCACCGGCCGTGCCCCCCGGCATCGTCGCCGTCGAAGCGCCCAACGGGCAGCCGCTGGGCTGGGCGCTGTGGAGCCCGGCCTCGGAGATCTCGCTGCGCCACCTCGAGCGCGTCCCCTCGCGGCGCCCCGATGCCGCGTGGTGGCACGAGATGCTGGGCAAGGCCATCGCCCGCCGCGCGCCGCTCGACGGGCTCACCAATGCCTGCCGGCTCGTGCATGGCGAAGGCGACGGCCTGCCCTCACTCGTGGTCGACCGGTACGACGATGTGCTGGTCGTGCAGCTCCTCTCCGCCGGCCTCGACACGCTCACCGACGACATCGTCGCATCGCTGCGCGAGCTCACCGGCTGCCGCGGCATCCTCGCGCGCAACGACGCGGCCACGCGCGCCCGTGAAGGGCTGTCGCGTGACGTGCGTCTCCTGTTCGGTGACGTGCCGTCGCTGGTCGAGGTACAGGAACACGGCGTGCGGTATCTCGCGGCGCCGTGGGAGGGGCAGAAGACCGGCGCCTTCCTCGACCAACGCGAGAATCGCGTGCTCATCGGCGGGCTCGCGCGCGGGCGCGCCCTCGACTGCTTCGCCTATCACGGCTCGTTCGCGCTGCACCTCGCGCGCACGGCCGAGTCGGTCGATGCCGTCGATGTGAGCGGGGCGGCGCTGGCGCGCGTGCACGAGCACGCCACCCGCAACGGCTATACCAACATCACCCCGGTCGAAGGCGATGCCTTCGACCTGCTCCGCACGTGGCATCGCGAAGGCCGTCGCTACGACACCATCGTCGTCGATCCGCCGGCCTTCGCGAAGTCTCGGGCGGCGCTCCCCGCCGCCCAGCGCGGCTACAAGGACATCAACCTGCAGGCCATCCGCCTGCTCGCACCCGGTGGGCGCCTCTTCACGGCGTCGTGCAGTCATCACCTCTCACGCGGGCACTTCTTCGAGGTGCTCCAGGACGCCGTCGCCGACAGTGGGCGGCGGCTCGCGTTGCGCGCCTTCACGGGGCAGCCGCTCGATCACCCCGAGCTCATCGGCGTTCCCGAAACCGGCTACCTGAAGGGCGCGCTGCTGGAGGCGATGGACTGACGCGCGTGGGGTGATGTCCGCGTCGCGTGTTGCCAACGCGACACCCGGATTCCCCATCACGCGCGCCGGAGCTGCTGTGCCCGCATTTCTCCGTCACCTGGCCGTCGAGGCCACCCGTCTCACGCGTGAACAGCGCGGGATCGGGCGGTACGTCCGCAACCTGCTGCGCGAGTTCGCCACCCTCGACGCGTCGCTGCGCGTCACGCTGTACGTGGCGCACGACCACGACATCGACACCGCACGCACGCTGCTGCACGCGCTGCACCCGGGCTACCTCACACGCGGTGACGTGCGGCACATCGACCACCTGCCCCACAGCGAGGCGGAGGTGGCGTGGTACCCGTGGAACTTCATCACCACGCCTACGACGCGGGCACGTCGTGTGGTGACGATCCACGATCTCGCGCCCATGCTGCTGCTCGACCACCGGTGGTGGAAGATCCTCAAGCGGGCCAAGTACCGGCGTCGCTACCACGCCACCGTGCAGCAGGCGCACGGCATCATCGCCGATTCCGCGTTCGGGCGCCGCGAACTGCAGCAGCACCTCGGCGTCGATCCCACCCGCGTGGCCATCACCCTGCTCGGCGCCGACGACCTGGCGCTCGACGAGGGGCACGACGACACGCCGCTGCGCGCGCATGGTGTCGACGGCCCGTACTTTCTCGCGGTCGGCGCGCACGATGGCCGCAAAAACATGCGCACGCTCTACCGCGCGATGGAGCTGCTGTGGATGCGGGAAGAGCGGGTGCGTCTCGTCTGCTGCGGTCCCTCCATCTCGCGCGAAACGCGGGACCTCCTTGGCCGCGCGCCCTGGCTCACGCACGTGGGCTACGTGAGCGATGTGCAGTTGGCCACGCTCTATCGCGGTGCGGTCGCGCTGGTGTTCCCCTCGCGCTACGAAGGGTTCGGCCTTCCCGCCGCGGAGGCGATGCGCGCCGGTACGCCCGTCGTGTGTGCGCAGGGCAGCGCGGTGGCCGAGGTGGTGGGGCCTGCAGGGGTGCTGGTGCCGTGGCACGACGCGGACGCATTCGCCGCCGAGATGTCGCGCCTCGTGGAGCATCCGCTGCTGCGCACGACGCTCGCGGCACGCGGCCGGGTGCAGGCGTCCCGCTTCACATGGGCGCAGAGCGCGGCCGCGACACTGCGCGTGTTCACGCAGGTGCTTGGCGACGAGCGCCTGGGCGGGGTGCCCGCCCCCAGCGCGGCGATGGCGGCGTCAGCGCTGACATCGTCGGCACCACCAGGTGCCGCGTCCCGCGAGCGTGACATACTGAAGGCGTGACGCGCAGCGGTCGCACGCCTCGCCGGTGCGACCGTACACGCGCCACGCGTGCGCCGTGCCGTCGCCCTCGACGCTGACGTTCGTGCTCGTGCTCGTGCTCGTGCTCGTGCTCGTGCTCGTGGTGCGCTCGTAGTAGCGCGTGGCGGGTGCGTTCCGCAGCACGTGCACGATGGCATCACGCAGGCGCGCGACCCGTGCGCGTGACAGCGAGTGCGCCGGCGCGTGCGGCGCGATGCGCGCCTCCCACAACGCCTCGGCGGCGTAGATGTTGCCCACGCCCGCGATGACGCGCTGATCGAGCAGCACGGCCTTGATGGGTCCCCGACGGGTTGCGAGCGCCGCGCGCAGCACGTCGGCCGTGAACGCATCGTCGAGTGGTTCGGGACCCGCGTCGATGCCGGCGAAGGTGTGCGGCGCGTGACGGCGCACGACACTCAACGCACGCGGATCGACGAGATGCACGGCGGTGCCGCTGTCGAGCGTGAGGCTGACGCGCGTGTGCGGCGGTGCTGGTGTGTCGGCGGCCGTGAATTCCCAGTCGCCCGTCATGCGGAAGTGCACCTCCAGCACGGCCCCGTCACTGAGGTGCAGCAGTTGCACCTTGGCCCGCCGCACGACCTGCTCGATGCGTCGGTTCACCAGCGCCCGCTGCGCCGCCGCCGGCAGGTGCCGTCGCTGGCTGGCGTGGTGCACGGCGGCGCCGGTGACGGTGGCGTGGTGGGCGACCGCGCGAAGGCGCTGGCTGGCGAGCTCGACTTCAGGGAGTTCGGGCACGGGGGTGCGGAGTTCGGGATGCGTGCGGGCGACCGGTCACGAATCGGCGTCGCTGTCGGCGCAGTTTGGCGACAGCGCCAAGCCTCAGTCCGCTCGCGACTTACTGCAATGGTCATCACAAAATTGGGGCTTGCGTGTGGGCGAAGAGGCCGTATGTTGTCCACATTCTTCCACAGCCCCGAGGGGTACCCACATCAGTTCGCCGCGGTCCCTCAAACACGAGTACGAGCTCTACGTCGAGCGCGAGATCGAGGACTACAAGGACTCGATCTCGCGCAGCGTGCTGCTGAAGATCGGCGACGAGGCGGTGGCGCTGCTCCGCTCGTCCGACCAGATCGGGCTCACCGAACTCCTCGTCTGCGACGAGGTCGACCGCATCATCGCGAAGCGGCTGCGGCTGCCGACGTTCGCCACGTGGAAGCGCCGCCGCCTCAAGGCCCTCGAACAGTATCGCCGCCCCGAGTACTGGGGTATCGACCCCGACGCAGCGCTGGTGCGCGCGCTGGCCGACTCGCCGGAAGGACATGTGCTGGTGGCGGGGGCGTCGGGCGAGGGTCCGGCGATGTACCTCGCGGCGCGTGGGGCGGCGGTGACGGCCGTGGAGCCCGCCGAAGACGCCGTGGAGCGCGTCGTGCGCGCAGCGGCAGCCGCAGGGTTGGGCGAGCGCGTCCGGGGCTACTGCGCCGACCTGGGCGACTGGGCGCCGGACGTGGCGCTCCATGCCGTGGTGTGCGCGCCGTCGGCCTTCGCCGGGCTCGACGCACACGACCGCGCGCGCGTCATCGCAGTGCTGCAGAGCGCCACGGTGGATGGCGGTGTGCACCTTGTGGAGACCATCGCGGCCGGCACCGAGGCGCGCGACAGTGCGCCGGGCATGCTCGAGGAGCTGCGGTCGCGCTACCGCGGCTGGGCCATTTCCATCGAGCACAGTGCGGCGCGCGGCGAGACCTTCATGGCGCGCAAGCAGGCGGTGGCGTAGCACCGTTCGCACGCGGCCGCGGAACCTTGGCGAGGGCGTGTCCAGTGGACACGCCCTGTTGTTTTTGTGATGTGTCGCCCGGACACCGGCCGCCCCCGTCCGCGCGCAAGACAACACACAAGTTCATGCTGTTCAACGTGTTACACTGCTGAGCTGCCATGGCACGCGTTGTGCTATCCACGCACTTGTCCGGCGACAACGTGATGCCGGTTCGACATTCTTGCCCGGGTGGAGGATCACCCCGATGCGACTCAAGACACCTTTGCAGAGCCCCGATCAGCGCGAGCCGCTCGGGATCGTGATTTCGGATGGGGCGCCGGTCAACACCGCGCCGCGCTTCTCGGCGTTCGTGTGGGGCCCCGTGCCTGACGATGTGGACGTGCGCCCCGAAGTGAAGCGGATGGCGGGCGCGCACTGCTGCGCGTGAGCGCTGCCTGAGCCGGCCATGAGCCGGCGGTAGGAGGACCACAGAACAGTCCCGCAGGAGAACGTGAAAAGGCGCCGGCAGACATGCCGGCGCCTTTCGCGTGTTGCAGTCCTGCTCGAACGAGGGCTGGTGGCTTACGCCGCAGCCGGAGCCGGAGCCGCAGCCTTCTTGGCGCGCTTGGCGGTCTTGCGACCCTTCTTCGCGGCCTTCTTGGCACCCTTCTTCGCGCCCTTCTTCGCAGCCTTCTTCGCGCCCTTCTTGGCGGCCTTGCGGGCGCCCTTCTTCGCGGCCTTCTTGGCGCCCTTCTTGGCGGCCTTACGGGCGCCCTTCTTGGCGGCCTTCTTCACGGTCTTGCGCGCGCCCTTCTTCGCGGCCTTACGCGCACCCTTCTTCGCGGCCTTCTTCGCGGCCTTCTTGGCAGCTGCCATGGAAACAACTCTCCTCTCGAGGAGGTGGATCGTGCTCCCTTTCCCCCGGTGGAAAGGTGAGCGCACATCACGAGCGGCGCATGCACCGCGTCGGATGCGCTACGCGGCCTCCAGGAGGCGCGCGTAGTGGGCAGTCGACGCAGAGGGGTGCGCCGACAGGGCCTCGACCGATGACCGGGAGGCCCACAGACCGCAGACGATGCGCGTGCGCACCGTCGAACCAGAAGCGTGGAAGACGAACTCGTGCCGTTTTATGGCCACGCGTTGCCGATGGGGACGGCGCGCCCTGAGATCCTGTTGTTCCGGAGTGTCGGAACGGCGGATGTGGACAGTGCGCGCAAGTCGTTGAATTGACGCGAATATAGGCGTGGATAACTGCATCGCGCAATAGTGCGTATAAAGAACGCGCGCGACTACACTACCCGCACCTTGCCGGAGGACGCCCGCCCACCCGCTGGCGTCACGCTTTCGCACTGGCGAGCTTTGGCGCTCGACCCGGTTCGCGCACTCTCGCCGCCCCCCTGCTCGGCGCGCGCGCACCTCTCCCCCTGGAGTGCCATGAAAGCGTTGGTGAAGCGCGCCCCCGAGCGCGGACTCACTCTCACCGAAGTCCCGGAACCCACCATCCGCGACGACGAAGTCCTCATCCGCGTCCGGCGCGCCGGCGTCTGCGGCACCGACGTGCACATCTACGAGTGGGATGCCTGGGCCAGCGCGCGCTGCAAGCCGCCCTTCATCTGCGGCCATGAGTTCGCCGGTGACGTCGTCCAGGTGGGTGCCCTCGTCGACAGTGTCGCCGTCGGGGCCCGCGTCACCGCCGAGGGGCACATCGTCGACGAGCATTCGCTCTTCAGCCGCACCGGCAACGCCCACGTCGACCCCGCCACCCGCATCATCGGCGTCGACCGCGACGGCTGCTTCGCCGAGTACATCGCCATGCCGGCCTCCAACATCTGGCCGCTCGACGACGCGGTCAGCTTCGACATCGGGGGCATCCACGACCCCATGGGCAACGCCTTCCACACGGCCCTCACCGCCGACATCCCGGGCGCGGTCGTCCTCATCACCGGCTGCGGCCCCATCGGCGCCTTCGCCGTCGGCATCTGCAAGGCGGCCGGGGCCGCCCACATCATCGCCACCGACGTCAACCCGACGCGCCTCGCCCTGGCCCGCCGCATGGGCGCGAACGACGCCGTACACCCGGACGCCGCCCGCGACGCCGTCATGGCCGCCTCCGGCGGACACGGCGCCGATGTCGTGCTGGAGATGAGCGGCGTCCCGAGCGCGGTGCACCAGGCGTTCGCCCTCGCCCGCCCCGCCGGCCGCGTCAACATGCTCGGCATCCCCGCGAAGACCATCGACGTCGACTTCGCGAGCGAGATCATCTTCAAGGGGCTCACCATCTACGGCGTCGTGGGCCGCCGCATGTACGACACCTGGCACCAGATGTCGCGCTTCCTGCGCGCCGGGCACTTCGACCCCACGCCGGTCATCACGCACCGCCTCCCGCTCGAGGCCGTCGACGAGGCGATGCACCTCATCAAGAGCGGCGAGGCCGGAAAGATCATCTTCGAGATCGCCTGAGCCCCCATCCCGATGTCGCTCTTCACCGAACTCCAGGCCGAGCTGGACGCGCTGCGCGCCGCCGGCACCTACAAGCACCTCAATCACCTCGAGTCGCCGCAGGGCGCCCGGGTCCGCATGGAAGGGCGTGGCGAGGTCATCGTCCTCTCCTCCAACAACTACCTCGGTCTCGCGAACGAGCCGGCGGTGGTGCAGGCCGGCGTCGATGCCCTGCACCGCTACGGCGCGGGCACGGCCAGCGTCCGCTTCATCTGCGGCACCTTCACCGTGCACCGCGAGCTCGAGGCCGCGCTGGCGCGCTTCGTCGGCACCGAGGCGAGCATGTCGTACGTGTCGGCATGGAACGCCAACGAGGCGCTCACGGCCACCATCGTGCGCGAAGGCGATTTCGTCGTGTCGGACGCGCTCAACCATGCGTCCATCATCGATTCGATCCGTCTGGCCAAGGCGATCACCAAGTGCACCACCGCGGTGTACCGCCACGCCGACCTCGACGACCTGCGCGAAAAGCTGCGCGCCAACCGCAGCGCACCACGCAAGCTCATCTGGACCGACGGCATCTTCTCCATGGAAGGAGCCATCGCGAAGCTGCCGGACATCCTGCAGATCGCGCGCGAGGAAGGCGCCATCGTCGTCATGGACGATTCGCACGCCACCGGCGTGCTGGGCGCGACGGGACGTGGCACCGCCGAGCACTTCGGCGTGCTGGGCGAGGTGGACATCATCACGTCGACGCTGGGCAAGGCGCTGGGCGGTGCGGCGGGCGGCTTCATCGCCGGGCCGGCCGCTTTGTGCGACATCATGACGCAGCGCTCGCGTCCGCAGCTCTTTTCCAACGCGCTGCCACCCACGGTGGCCGCGAGTGCGCTGGCGGCCGTGCAGTTCACCGAGGCGCATCCGGAGCGCGTGACGCAGTTGCACGCGAACACGCGCTACTTCCGCGCCGCCATCGAAGAGGCGGGCTTCCGTCCGCTGGCCGGCGAGACACCCATCGTGCCCATCATCGTGGGCGAGACGGCGCTGGCCATTCGTATGAGTGAGCTGCTCCTCCACCGCGGCGTGTTCGTGACCGGCTTCGGCTTCCCGGTGGTGCCGCAGGGGCAGGCGCGCGTGCGCTGCCAGGTGAGCGCGGCGCACACGAAGGACGACCTCGACGCGGTCGTGGCGGCGTTCAAGGACGCCGGGCGGGTGGCTGGGTTGTTGGGGTGATGCATCGCCGGGCGCGCGTCAGCGCGCGTCCCCCCGCACCACGAACCGCAGCGGCCACTCCACCGCTTTCGAGATGCCGATGCGCGGGGTCACGAGCACCTGCGCATCGGGCACCGCCTCACCGGCGCACACGGTGAGCGCACTGCCGCCGGTGAGCGACGCGCCGTCGAAGGCGCGGTCGATGCCGAGAGCGGCGCACAGCTTGCCCGGGCCATTGCACAGGTCGGCATCGCGCCGCGCCTTGGGGCGCCGCAGGCGCATGCGATCGAGCCCCGCCAGCGGCGTGAGCGCGCGGATGAGCACGGCACTGCCATAGCCCTCCTCGCGCGTCACGGCATTCACGCACCAATGCATGCCGTAGATGAAGTACACGTACGCCGTACCCGGCGGGCCGAACATGTGCCAGGTACGGGGCGTCCGCCCCACGGCCGAATGCGACGCCGGATCGTGAGGACCGAGGTACGCCTCGGTCTCCACGATCCGGCCGCTCACCACGCCATGACCATCGTCCAGGGACAGGACGGCCCCCAACAGCTCCCGGGCCACCCTGTCCGGCTCGCGATCGTAGAACGCGGCCGACAGGGGAGCACCGCGGACGATCACCGCTTCTTCGCCGCCTTCTTGGCCGGAGCCTTGGCGGGGGCCTTGGCCGCCTTGGCGGCCTTGGCCGGGGCCTTCGCCGGCGCCTTGGCGGGGGCCTTGGCGGGCGCCTTCGCAGGGGCCTTGGCAGCCTTCTTGGCCGCTGGAGCGGCCCCACCCTTGGCCTCGACCTTCGCCGCCGGACTGGGGGCCTTGGCGGGCGCCTTGGCGCCCTTTCCACCCTGCCTGCCCGGGCTCTTTGGCGCGCCCTTCCCACTCTCCACCGCAGGCTCGGCTGGCGCCGGGGTGGACGTCGCCGGGGCAGGCGTGGCCACCGAGGTGGCCGGTCCCGCGACGGTCGCGGGCGCCGCCGCGACGGCCGCCGGCGCAGCCGGCGCCGCGGGCCTGGTGGCACCCACCACGCCCACCATGAGCAGCTCCGGTGGCGGGGCGCCCGGGCCCTTGCCGCGCCCGCCGATGCCGCGGGCACCCATGCCGCGCGGTGCAGCCGGCAGCGCCGCCGCGATGGCGGCCGCCTCGGCCTTCTGCGCCGCGTCCACCGTGCGCAACTGGTCGACGATGCTCGCCGCGTCGGCAGCGCGCGCCACTTCCCAGTCATCGCCACGACGACGCAGGTCGATCAGGTTGGCGTCGTGCGCGTCCTGCAGGATGCGCTCGAACATGCGGGCGCCCAGCGACTCGCTGTCGCGACCGAGCAGCTCGAACGCCTTGCGGCGGGTGGCACTCGCACTGGTGGTGTCGTCGCCCTGCACCAGCGCCGCGACGGCACGCTGCACCAGATCGAACGCGTCGCTGCGCGTGAGCCGTTCGCCGCTGCGCCCGATGGTATCGGGCGCCGCTGCCGCCGCAGGGGCCACCGGTGCCGCCACAGCGGCGACCGGCGCGCTCGCGTCGGCCGGTGCCGCCACGCTGTCGGCGCGCGGACCGCGATCACGATCGCGTCCACGCCCGCGGCCGCGGCGACCGCGACGCTCGCCGCGCCCGTCCGTCGCGTCCGCACCTTCGCCAGCGTCGGTGCCCGCGTCGGTGTCCGACGCCACCGCCTCACCCGGGAGGGGGCGAATCCCCTCCGGCGCGAGCCGCATCGTGAGATCGGTGTCGTCGTCGGTCGCGACGACCGCGGACGTCGCCCCGATGGCGTCGTCGTCGCGCTCACCCGCGTCCGCGCTCTCCGCACCGTCCACCGGCTCGGCCCCTTCGACGCCGTCGCGATCGCGGAAGCGATCACGGCCACGGCCGCGGCGGCCACGGCGGCCGCGGCGATCGTCGCGGTCCCGCGACTCGCGATCGGCCGCCGATGCGGCGGGCGCGGCGCCATCGGCCGTTGCCACCGGCGCGCCATCGGGCGCATCGACCTCGAGCTGCCCGCTCTCCAGCTTGGTGACCTTGAGCAGGCCACGCTGCTGCGCCTCCTGCACGAAGCGCGAGAACTTCGGGTGGCCGAGGTTCTTCTCGTCGAACGATGCGTCGATCTCCTGCATGACCTGCTTGAGGCGGTCGGAGCGCATGACGTCGCCGTTACGCTTCATGCGGCCGATGGCCTCGGTGACGAGCTGCCACGGATCCCAGCGCGTGCTCTCGTCCTCACCGGTCTTCACGAGGCCGGCGAGCGCGTTGTACGAGTAGTACTCGTCGCAGTTCATGACGAGCAGGTCGCTCGACGATTCGCGGATGCCGACGCCGATGACGTACTTGCCGTACTCCTTGAGCTTGATGACCATGCTCGAGAAGTCGGAGTCGCCGCTGAGCAGCACGAAGGTGCCGATCTCGGGGCGCGTGAAGACGAGCTCGAGCGCGTCGATCGCGAGGCGGATGTCGGTCGCGTTCTTCTTCGACGAGCCGTACGCCGGCGCGAAGATGAGGTCGATCGACGCCTCGGTGAGCGGCACGATGTACTGCGGGTAGCGGCGCCAGTCGGCATACGCGCGGCGCACCGCCACCTTGCCCTTGATGATGTCCGACGAGAGGAGGTTCTTGAGCTCCTCCTGCAGGTCGGAGCGGATGCCCATCGTGACGTTGTCGAAGTCGATGAGCAGCGCCGCGTTGGGCGCATGCGCCGGCGGCGCGACATTGGGCTGGGCAACGGGCGCCATGGGCATCACGGCGGCGGGGCCGCGGTGGAAGGGCGCCACGGAGCGGGCGGGCGCGGACGCGCCCGACCGGGACGAATGACCTCTCATGTCCTGAAAACCTGTGAAGAAACGGGGTGATCGAGCACGACCGCTCAGGGCGCGTAGGCCGCAGCGGTGTTCGCACTCAGCGCGATTGCGCGTGCGAGCTCGCGTCGCTTCACCTTGCCGCTCCCCGTGACGGGGAACGTGTCGAAGAAGCGCACGAGGTCGGGAACCTTGTCGGCTGTCATCGTCTCCCGGGCGAACCGCTTGAGTTCGTCCCCGGTGATGACGGCCCCTTCCACTGCCACGACGCACGCGCAGACCAGTTCACCCATGACGTCATGGGGCACGCCGATCACGCACACATCGTCCACGGCCGGGTGCGCCCGCAGGCGGTCTTCGAGCTCACGCGGGTAGAGCTGCACGCCCCCGCGCGAGATCGTCTCCTGCCGACGACCCAGGATCCTCACGGTACCATCCTCGTCGATGATCCCGAGATCACCGGTGAGGAAGAAACCGTCCGGCGTGTGGACCCTTGCGGTCTCCGCCGGCATGCGGAGGTACCCCCGCATGAGGCCGGGCCCGCGCACGGCGATCTCACCGACCGCCTCGGGCCCATGCAACTGCCCCGTCATGAGGTCGGCCGCCATCACCTCCACCCCGGGAAGGGCACGCCCCACCGACTCACGACGCGTGGCGTCGGAATCCGTGGGGCGGGTGATGGTGACGACCGCGCCGGTTTCGGTGAGACCGTAGGCGACGAGGACGTCGCACCAGCGGCGCACCTTGCGTACCAGCGCCTCGGCCACGGCGCTGCCGGCCATCAGGCCGGTGCGCAGCGTCGCCAGTCGTGACGGGTCGAACGCCTCCTCACGCATGAGGAGGTGATACTGCGTGGGAATGCCGTGCACCACGGTCACCCCCGCGCGGGCGATGAGCGCCAGGGCGCCCGCCGCGTCGAACACCGGTTGCAGCACGAGCGTCGCGCCCGCACTCATGGTGCCGACCATCGCACTGAATCCAAACACCGACGAGAACGGCATCGCCGAGAGCACCCGATCGGTGGCCGCGAGCGCGAGCACGTCGCTGGTGCGCTGCGCGTTCTCGACGAGCGCCCGATGCGTGAGCTGCACGCCCTTGGGCTTCTCCATCGTGCCGGCCGTGTACATCACCGCGAGGTCGGCGCTGTCAGGCGGCGGCGCCACCGTGAGCGGGCGACCGGCACCACGCGCAACGAGCGCGGCGAACTGGAAGACGCGATCGTCGTACCACGGATCGTCGTCGCCCACCGCCACGACGTACTGCAGGTCGGGCAACTCGCCCAGCAGCTCTTCGAAGCGCTGCAGGACATCGACCCCGTTCCAGCGGTCGATGGTGACCACCGCGCTCGCTTCGGCATGACGCAGCTGATAGCGCAGGTCGTGCACGCTGAGCTGCGGACTGACCGGCACCACCACCGCGCCGAGGCGGGCGGCCGCGAGCGTCGCGACGATCCATTCGACGCCGTTGGGGAGGTGCACGGCGATGCGATCCCCTGCACCGAGGCCGAGCTCGACGAGCGCACTCGCGAGAGCTTCAGCATCGGTGTGGACGTCACCATACGTCCAGGTCCGCTCCCCGGTCGTCGCCAGCGCACGCTCGGGATGCTCACGGGCGCGCTGTGCGACGAGGGGGGCGAGGGACCACGAGACTGCCATCACACTCCGTTGACCGGGGTCCGGGATCGGGTACAGCCGCGTA
The DNA here is from genome assembly GCA_020161135.1 of Gemmatimonadota bacterium. Lineage (GTDB taxonomy): Bacteria > Gemmatimonadota > Gemmatimonadetes > Gemmatimonadales > Gemmatimonadaceae > Gemmatimonas. The sequence continues at coordinate 22,368 of JAIUOB010000002.1, forward strand.
AATTACCGCGTATGAACGAGATGCGGAAGGCGACCGACCGCACCACACCGACGCGGCGCGTTCCCGTCGCACCGGGGAAACCGACCGCGACACCGCCGCGTAGGGACCGCGCGCGTGCTCCCTTTCGTACGCGGCTGTTCGCGATGCTGTTGTTCTTCGCGCTCGTCCCCACGGTCGTCGTCACGCTGGCCTGGGCCGGTGCGACCGCGCAGGCGCTCAGTCGCTTCTCGGCGCGGTCGGCATGGGAGCGCATCGCGGCCAGCGGGGAGCAGGCGTTGCGGGCCGTCACCACAGCACCCCTGTCCCCCGACCAGCGCACCGCGCTGGCGCGGCACGAGGCGGAGTTGCGGGAATCGGCAGAGCTGGCGCGTCGCTTCGATTTCGTGGCCGGTCGCTCGATGCGGCTGGTGCTGGTGGCGGCGTTGGTGGTGGTGGTGCTGATCGCGGTCGGCGCGTCCCGGGTGGCCGGGCACCTCAGCCGGCAGCTCAGCCGCCCGGTGGACGAGCTGGTGGGATGGACGGGGCTGATTCGCGCGGGGCGCGCGCTCCCCGACGAAGGCGAACGGCGCGGTGCGCCCGAATTCGAGGTGTTGCGGACGGGGATGCGAACCATGGCGCTGGAACTCGAGAGTGGACGGCGGCGCGCGCTGGAGGCCGAGCGCGCCGAGGCGTTCCGCGAGTCGGCGCGCCGGTTCGCGCACGAGCTCAAGAACCCGCTCACCCCGATTCGCTTCGCCGTCGATCGCCTGCGCCGCACAGCGCCGGACGAGTTGCGCGACACGGTGGACGTGCTGGCCGAGGAGGCGGCGCGCCTCGAGGCCATGGCGCGCAGCTTCGCGCAGTTCGGCCGTCTCCCTGACGGCCCGCCCGCCGACATCGACATGGCCGAGCTGGTCACACGCGTCGCGCAGTCGGTGGTGCCCGAGTGGATCACGCTCGAGTTGGCATGCGACGACGCCCTGCCGCTGGTGACGGGGCACCATGAGCCGCTCGTGCGTGCGGTGTCGAACGTGCTGCTCAACGCCGTCGATGCCTGCGGCGCGAGTGGCACGATCACCGTGCGCGTCCGTCAGGACGCCGCGCAGGTGCAGGTCACCGTGCAGGACACCGGCTGCGGCATTCCGGCCGGGCAGCTCGCGCGCGTCTTTGATCCGTACGTGACGACCAAGCCCGGCGGGACGGGGCTGGGGCTCGCGATCGCGCGACAGACCGTCGAGGCGCACCGCGGGACCATCAGCGCGGGCAGCGTCGAGGGGCGCGGCACCACCATGACCATCACGCTGCCGATCACGGCAGCGGGGGGAGCGTGACCATGCAGCAGACCGATCCGGCGACGGTGCAGATGTCGCGCACCACAGACGGTGGACGCACGATCACCATCACTGACGGCAACGGCAGGCAGACCCGCATCGAGGTGAATCGCAATGGCCAGGTGACGACCGAGAATGTGGTCGGTGCCGACGGCCTGGCGCGCCTGCGCGAGCTGAGCGCGCTCCAGGGCATTGCGGCCCCCGCGGCGCCGCGTCCGCGGCGCGCCCTGCCGGATGGGCTCGTCGATCTCGTGACGGTGGTGGTCACGTTCGTCGGCATTGTCTCGATCGGGACGCCGTTCGCGAAGGCCATGGCGCGACGCATCGAGCGGCGCGGGGAGTCGCGCGTGCCCGACGAAGTGGCGCGGCGGCTCGCCGCCATCGAACAGGCGGTCGAGTCGGTGGCGATCGAAGTCGAGCGCATCAGTGAAGGTCAGCGCTTCACGACGAAGCTGCTGGCGGAACGTCAGCCGGTCGAGGTGGAGCGGTGAGCCCAGCACGCATGCAGGCTAGCAACGTGGCGCGCGATGTCGCCCGTGACGCGCAGCAGGCGGCGCGCGACGCCCAGGAGGCGGCACGCGAGGTGGCACGCGAGGCACGCCAGGCGGCACAGGAGGCGCGCGATGCGGCGCGCGAAGCGGGGCGGGCGGCACAGCAGTCCGCCGACGACGCGCTGCGCGAGGCCGACGCGCCGGTGCAGCGCACCGATGCCTATGGTCCCGGCACCATTGTCATTCCCACCGACGGGCCGGAGCCGGACATTCGCATCAGTGTCGATGGCGGCGGCATCCACGTGCAGCAGGGGGACAACAGCACCACGCTGCCCATCCACGACGTGGTGCCGCGAGGCGCCGTGCAGATCGCGTGGGCGATACCGGCGACGCTGTCCATCCTGCTCATCTGGTGGCCACTCAGTCGCGCCGTGATCGGCTGGCTCCGTCGCAAGACGGCGGTGGCGCAGGACTCGGCCGCCCTCGAGGCGCGACTCGCAGGGCGCATGGAGACGCTGGAGCGCAACATCGACACGGTCGCGGTCGAGATGGAGCGACTGGCCGAGGGGCAACGCTTCACCAACAAGCTCCTCGCCGATCGCCAGCGTGACGCGGTGCCGGCGGCCCGCGCCGGACAGGGCTGACCCGACACCATGCCGAGTGTCCTGATTGTCGACGACGAACCCAACATCCGCCGCATGGTCGGCGCGTTGCTGGGGGCGGAGGGCTACGACGTGCGCGATGCGGCCGATGGCACGACCGGGCTCGCGCTGGCCGAGGCGCTCGAGCCTGACGTCGCGCTGGTCGACCTCATGATGCCGGGCACGCTCGACGGCCTCGGGCTGCTCGAGCGGCTGCGCGAACGTCGCCCCGACGTGCCCGTCGTCATGATGAGCGGACGGGCGGCACTCACCGATGCGGTGCGCGCGACGAAGCTGGGAGCGTTCACCTTCCTCGAGAAGCCGCTCACGCCGGAGGGCGTGCTGCTGGCGCTCGCGTCGGCGTTCGAGCTGCGTCAGGCGCGCCGGGCGGCGGCGGCCCTGCGCGAGGATCTCGGCATTTCGGGCGACATGGTGGGCGAGAGCGCCGCGTTGCGCGATGTGCGCGCGCTCATTGCCCGTGTGGGCCCGACGGACGCGCGGGTGCTGATCACCGGCGAATCGGGCACCGGCAAGGAGCTGGTCGCGGCGGCGCTGCACGTCACGAGCCCGCGTCGCGATCGGCCGTTCGTGCGGGTGAACTGTGCGGCCATTCCGCGCGACCTGGTCGAGAGCGAGATGTTCGGCCACGAGCGGGGCGCGTTCACCGGCGCGACGGAACGGCGTATCGGCCGGTTCGAGCTCGCGCACACCGGCACGCTGTTTCTCGATGAAGTGGGCGACCTGGGCGCCGAAGCGCAGGCCAAGCTGTTGCGCGCCATCGAGGCGCGCGAGATCGAGCGGGTGGGTGGTGGCAAGCCGATCAAGATCGATGTGCGCATCCTCGCAGCCACCAACAAGGACCTCGCGCGCGCGGTGGCCGACGGGAGCTTCCGGGAGGATCTGTTCTTCCGGCTCAACGTGATCCCGATGCACCTGCCGCCGCTGCGTGACCGTCCCGGTGACCTGCCGGCGCTGGTGCGGCACTTTGCGGCCCGGCATCGCACGCGCACGGGCCGCCCGCTCGTCGCGTGGCGCGACGACGCCCTCGCGGCGCTCAGCGCCTACCGGTGGCCCGGGAACGTGCGTGAGCTGGCCAACGTGGTGGAGCGCCTCGCCATCCTGCACGCCGGTAGCGAGATCACCCGCGCGGATGTGCACCAGGTACTGCCACCCACGCCGGACATGGCGCTCACCAGCGACGAGGCGACACCGGACGCCCCCATCGCCGATGGGTTGCCGCTGAGCGATGCGCTCGACGCGTACGAGCGCCGGCTCATTGCCGCGGCGCTCGCACAAAGCGACGGCAATGTGGCGGAGGCGGCGCGGCGCCTCCGCACCGACCGCCCCAACCTCTACCGGCGCATGCGACGCCTTGGGCTCGGCAGCGGCACCGACTGATCGGCCCGCTCGGGCGACGGCGGGCGTGACGCCGCGGCGCGCGGGACGTGTTCAAACCTTTGCCCCCTGTGCGACTGTCGCGCCGTCCCATCGCGTTGCACTCCGACACACGAGTGTCCCCTGTGCGACGCGAGAGACCCTGGCCTGCGACCCACGGGAATCCCCGACGCACATTGGGGGAAGCGACGCAAGGCGTGATATTGCGCACACTTACGGACCAGTCACGACGCGCGATCACCACTGGCGGTCGCGCGCTGCACCCATGGTACGGCTCCTGCCCTGCAGGGCGCTGTTCCCCCAGACGGAGTCGTCGATGACACCTACCATGACCCCCTCCGGTCATGCTCACGGAGCCCGTATGCGCCATCGGATGCGCCACCGCATGCGCAATCGCTTGCCTTCCCGCACGAGCATCGGCGCGGCCGTCGTGCTCGGCCTGCTTGCCCTGGTCGTCCCCGCCGCGCAGGCGGTGGCGCAGCGCGACGCCTCACGCGAGGCGCGCGAACGCCGCATCGGTGGCGTGCCGCGCGAGGTGGCCCTCGAAGTGACGCGGCTGTTCAACGCGAGCGGGACGCGGCGCGTGCGGGGCGACTTCACGGTCGCGTCGGGCGACACCGTGCGGGGCGATGTCGCGGTGATCGATGGCACCGCCCGCATCGGCGGGGTGATCACCGGGCAGTTGGTGGTCCTCAATGGCGACGTGCGGCTGCTCGACGGTGCGCGCATCGCGCAGGCGCTCACGATCGTGGGCGGCACGCTGGAGGCCCCGGAGCGCCCCGGCGTGGACGGCGAGATTCGCGTGTGGAGTGCGCGCTACCGCTACCGGGAGGAGGCGGATACGCTGGTGGCCGAGACCGACCTCTTCGCGCGGTGGGCCCGCTGGGTGCGTGACGACGAGTCGACGCGCACCGAAAGCCAACTGTTCGTGACCACGGCGCACACGTACAACCGCGTGGAAGGGCTGCCCATCTATATCGGGCCACGCCTGCGGGTGCGCGCCGGCGACACGCGGGTGCGCGGCGAGCTGTTCGGCATCTTCCGCACCGGCGACCAGATCGCGTGGCGCCCCGAGAACCGGGGACATCGCGCGCTGCTGGAGGTGCGGCAGGGTGCGCGAAGCGGCCTCGCGGTGGGCGGGCGCCTGTTCGACGAGATCGATGCGGTGGAGCGGTGGCAACTCACGGACACCGAGATCGGGCTCAACAGCTTCGTCTTCACGCGCGACTATCGGGACTACTGGCGTCGTCACGGCGGCCAGGGCTACGTGTCACTGTACGCCGGGCGGGCGAGCGAGCTGCGCGTCGGCTACGGCGAGGAGCGGTGGAGCTCCCGTCCGATGCGCAACGTCTGGTCGATCTTCAACGACGACATTGCCTGGCGCGCGAATCCGCTGGTGGACGATGGCGTGTTCAAGCTCCTCACGGTGTCGGCCACGATCGACACGCGCACGAGCAGTGCGCGCCCCCGCAGTGGCTGGTACCTGCGCGGCGAGTACGAGCGCGGCGACGGGCGCGTCAACGTGTTCGCACCGCTCACCGAGGGGGTGCGCGTCCCGCCTGCGGGCACGGCGCTGCCGCTCAACCAGGGCGTCACCTACGGCCGTGGGCTGCTCGACCTGCGACGCTACAACCGGCTCGGACCGAGCGCGCAGCTCAACGTCCGCGCGGTGGTGGGCGGCTGGCTCGACGGCGACCCCTTGCCGGCCCAGCGTCGTTTCGCGGTCAGCGGCATCGATGCGTTGCCGGGCTTCGACTTCCGGCAGATGGACGGCACCCAGGACCTCGGCACGTGCGCGACCGGCATCGAGACGCTGTACGAGCAGCTCGGTCGTCCCGCGCAGTGCGAGCGCATGGTGCTGCTGCAGGCGGAGTGGAAGGGCGACTTCCGCTTCAACTTCTTCGGCGATGATGACGACTATGGCGATCGTCGCTGGAACGTGGGGCGCATGCGGGGCGATGGCACGTGGGTGCTGTTCGCCAACGCCGGGCGCGGCTGGCTGATCGACCGACCGGGTCCGAGTTCGCTGCCCAACAACGACCTCGCCGACCTCACGTACGGCAAGGGCGAGATTCCCGGGTTCGGGACGTGGCGCACCGATGTGGGTGGCGGCTTCGACTTCGGCGATCTCGGTGTGTATGTGGCGCAGGCCGTCTCGCAGAGCGGACTCTCGCCCAACGTGTACGTGCGTCTCTCGCGTCGCTTCTGATTCCCGTCGTGCCACACGTGCTGTCGTTGCCCTTGCCACCCGGGTGCCAGCGGTGACCGTGCGCCGCGTGGAGCGCACCCTGCGCGTCCTGCTGGCGCTGCTCCTGTCGTTCGGGGGCAGCGTCGCGGCGCGCGCGCAGGGGCGCCCCGAGGTGGACATTCGCGTCTCCACGTCGGCCTACCCGCCGAGCGTGGCAATCCGTGGCGTGCTGGCGGAACGTCCCTTCGACGAGATGCTGCGCAGCGGATTCCGCGCGCGCCTGCATGTGCGTGCCGAGCTGTGGACCGAGGGGCGCTGGTTCGACGAGGTGCGGGGCCGCGCGGAGTGGGACGTGATCGTGCGCTACGACGTGATCGATCGGACGTACGAGGTGGCACGCGCCGAGGCGGGGCGCCTCACGCCGCTGGGGAGCTACACGCGATTTGTCGACGCGCGCGCGGCGCTCGAGTTGCCGCACGTGGCCACGCTTGCCACACCGCCGCGTGGCCAGAAGAGCTACGTGCTCGTGCAGGCGGAATTGCAGACGCTCGACGTGAGCGACCTGGACGAACTGGAGCGCTGGCTCAATGGTGAGGCGCGGCCCATGGTGCAGGGGCGCCGCAACCCCGGGACCGTGCTCACCCGGGGGCTGCGGTCGCTGGCCTCACGCCTGCTGGGCGGAGAGGTGCGGCGCCTCGAGGCGCGCAGCCCGACGCTGGTGTTCTGACACGGGGGCGGCGTGCTCGATGCGCTGCAGCTCACGCAGCACATCCTCGCCGTAGAAGGTACGGATGTACTGTGCCTGGATGGGCGTGAGGCGCCGCACCGCCCAGGAGAGGTGCACGAAGTGCGGCTCGACCGGCACGTGCAGCGGATGCATGCCGATTTCCTGCGGCATGCGGTTCGCCTTGCGCGTGTTGCAGCTGCTGCAGGCCGTGACGACGTTGGTCCACTCGTTCGTGCCGCCGCGTGACATCGGGATGAGATGGTCGCGCGTGAGCGATTCGCGCGGTTTGAGCTCCATCGCGCGCCGCCCACAGTACTGGCACTGGTAGTCGTCGCGAGCGAACAGGAAGGTGTTCGTCACCTGACGCCGGAAGCGGCGCGGCACGTGCACGAAGCGCGTGAGGCGGATGACCGCCGGACGCGGGAACGCGTGTCGTTCCGACCGCACCAGCGCATCGCTGTCGGCCTCGACGATCTCGGCTTTGCCGTCGATGACGAGACGCAGCGCCCGGCGGAGGGGCACCATCGTGAGTGGCTCGTACGACGCGTTCAGGGCGAGACATCCAGCTACCACGCGCTCCCTCCCCAGGCTCGATGAGACGTGGGGTGCCGCGCTCCACACGAAGAATCCCCGGTGCGGTGACGGCGCGACGGCCGGCATGACGCAACGGGGATTCGAGGAATCAACGCGACACGGCCCGATGGACGACCACGTGCCTCCCACGCGTTCTGCGGGGACTCCTACACCAGTGGCAGGCGCGCGGTCCGAGGCGATGCATGCCGTAGCATATCACGAGGGCGGTGCGGCGCGCCACTGGCGCAACCGGGTCGCAACCTTCCCGAGACGCTGGTGCCAGGCGGGGTCGGCGTCGAGCACGCGACCGCCCGCCACGCGCACCTCGCCATCGACCGCCACCCAGATGGCGCGCGCGGCGCCCGCCAGCACGTGCACCAGCGTCACGGCGGGATCGTAAACCGCACCGATGGCCGCGAACGAGGAGACGGCGTCGTTCGCCGCCGCACCGTGTGGCGACGACAGCGCGAACGCCGCCAGATCGGCTGGGGCGCCCGGGGTGAGCGTGCCCAGCCCATCCGCGAGACGCAGCGCCTGCGCGCCCCCAGCGGTGGCGAGTCGTAGCGCCTCATGCGCCGTGAGCGAGTCGGGCTGGCCGCTGCGGACCGCGTGCGCGAGCACGGCCTGCCGCGCCTCTTCGAGCAGGTGCATGCGGTCGTTGCTGGCAACGGAATCGGACCCCAGTCCGGTGGCGACGCCATGCGCGAGGAACCGGTCGAGCGGCGCCACGCCGTGCCCCAGCTTTGCGTTGGAGATGGGACAGTGCACGATGGTCGCGCCATGCGCCGCGACGCGGGCCAGATCGTCGTCGTCGGCACGAATCGCGTGGATGAGGAGCGGCTGGGCGGCCAGCACGCCACACTGCTCCAGCAGGGCGATGGGAGACCGCGCCTGCGGCGCGACCGCGATGCCTCGAGCCGCGAGGCCTTCGGCAAACCGCCCGCGCCCCTCGGCCACGAACGCGGACTCGGCCGCACTCTCCGCAATGTGCACGGCCAGGGGATAGCGTTCGCGGCGCGCGAGCTCGGCGACTTCGCGAAAGAGCGGCGCCGACACCGTGTACGGAGCGTGCGGCGAGAGACCGGTGCGCACGCGCGGCGTGTCCGCCTCGCGCGCCGTGCGCGCGCGTGCCGCGAGGGCGGCGACCGCGTCCTGCGCCTGCGACGGATCGGGGCCGAACACTTCGAGATAGCCGATTCCGCGCACGCCCAGTTCGCGCATCGCGACGAGCGGGAGCCCCGAGTCGGTGGTGTCGGCGTAGGTCGTGATGCCGTGGGCGAGACCTTCGGCGATGCCGAGTCGGCAACTGTCGAGGAGGTCGTCGGTGGTGAGCAGGTCCCGACGCACGACGGTGAGCGTGCGGAGCCACGTGTCGAACGGCAGCCCCTCGAGAAAGCCGCGCAGCGCCGTGAGTTCGAGGTGCGTGTGCGCGTTGACGAGCCCGGGGGTGAGGATGGCGGCGCCGAGGGCGGTGGTCTCGACGGTGGCGGGGGCGACCGGCGCGTGCGCCGCGGGCCCGACCCACGCGATGCGCGCGCCCTCGAGCAGCACCGCGCCCTGCGCGATGGGCGGCGAGGCCACTGGGAGCACCCAGTCGGCCGTGACGAGGCGACGCGCGGTCGTCATGGGTGTGTCACGGCCCGGCGTGGGACGGCGGGGTCAGAGTTGGGGTCAGAGTTCGACTCTGACCCCAACTCTGACCCCAACTCTGACCCCCGCCGGCCGCGCTCACGGCGGCGGCAGCTTGAACGGGTTCGTGGTGTCGCGGGCTGGGCGACTCAGACGCGCACTGTCGATGACGAAGGGCGACGGGCCGACGGCATCGGTGCAAGTGCGCGTGGGCTCGGTGCCCTGCACGAAGAACTCGGTGATCACGTTGCCCGTGCAGGCGCTGGTCGCGAGACGACCGGTGGCGGCATCGATCTCCCGCACGACGACGCCATCGGGGCGCGGCCAGTCGGGGGGCTGCGGCTTGCGGCGATAGACCTCGGTCATGAAACCCGCCCAGGCCGGCGCGGCGAGCTCACCGCCCTGCGCATTCGCCTTGATCTTCTGCGGCTTGTCGAAGCCCATCCACACGCCGGCAACGAGGTCGGCGGTGTAGCCAATGAACCAGACGTCGGCGCCGTCGTTGGTGGTGCCTGTCTTGCCGCCGGCCGGCACGCGGAAGCCCGAGCTCCAGATGCGGGCGCCGGTGCCACGCACCACGACGTCCTTCATCATGCTCACCATGAGCCACGCCTCTTCGGGGGAGAGGACGGCCTCCCGCTCGAGCGAGGGCTGCCACACCACCTTGCCCTTGGCGTTCTCGACCTTGACGATGGCGTGCGGCGTGGTGCGCAGGCCGAGGTTGGCAAAGACGGAGTACGCGCCGATCATCTGCAGCGGGTACACGTCGGCCGAGCCGATGAAGATGGACGGGTAGGGCGGGATGGGGGTGCCGATGCCGAAGCGGCGCGCCATCGTGATCACCGCGTCCTCACCCACCACCATGCCGGTGCGAATCGCGGCGAGGTTGCGCGACATGTACAGCGCGCGCCGCATGGGCATCGCGCCCATGAACTTGTTGTCGTAGTTCTGCGGGGTCCACAGCTCGCCGCTCACCTGGTCCATCGAGAGCGGGGAGTCGTCGACGACCTGCGCGGGCCCGAAGCCTTCGTGCACCGCGGTGGCGTACACGATGGGCTTGAAGGTGGAGCCGGGCTGCCGGAGCGCCTGCACGGCGCGATTGAACTTGGAGTCGCCGAAGTCGCGTCCGCCCACGAGGGCCCGCACGGAGCCGGTGCGCGGATCGACGGCCACGAAGGCGCCCTGCAGATACGGCGAGTTGGCCGCTCCCGTGCCGCCGCCCTCGGCGCTGCGGGCGAGGTACGCCTCGTACGTGAGGTGCGAGTACTTGCCGTGGCGACCGGCCTCGATGGCCGCGAGCTGGTTCTCCAGCGAGCGCTCGGCCGCGAGCTGCATGTCGACATCGAGGGTCGTGTAGACCTTGAGCCCCTCGTCGTAGAGCCGCTTGCCGAAGTGCGCGTCGAGCTCCTGCCGCACCCACTCCACGAAGTAGGGCGCGATGTCGCCACTCTCGGTGCGTTCGGCGAGCTGCAACGGGAATGCCTTGGAGAGCGAGGCATCGGCGTCGCTCACGGCGCCCCCCCGGCGCATCAACTCGAGCACCGTGTTGCGGCGCTGGATCGCGCGATCGGCGAAGCGGCGGGGATTGTAGCGCTCCGGCCCCTTGAGCAGGCCGGCCAGCGTGGCGCCCTCGGCCACGGTGAGGTCGCGCACCCCCTTGCCGAAGTAGCGCTGCGACGCGGTCTCGACGCCGTAGGCGCCATTGCCCAGGTACACCTGGTTGAGATACAGCTCGAGGATCTTGTCCTTGCTGTAGCGCTTCTCGATGGCGGTGGCGACGCGTCCTTCCTTGATCTTGCGCAGCAGCGTCTTCTCGCGCGAAATGCGGTCGCTGAAGACGTTGCGGGCGAGCTGCATCGTGATCGTGGAGAAGCCCTGCACGTAGCTGCCGGCGCGCACATTGCGCGCGAGGGCACCGAAGATGCGCCAGTAGTCGATGCCGCCGTGACGGTAGAAGCGCTTGTCTTCGGTGATGATGACGGCGTCGCGGACGTGCTTGGGGATGTCCTGCAGGCGCACCAGCGTGCGACGTTCCAGCCCCAGTTCGGTGATGAAGCGCCCATCGGCGGCGTAGACCTTGGAGGTCTGCCGCGGGACGTACTGTTCGAGCGACGCGATGGAGGGGCAGCGTCCCTCGCGGCAGATGACCGTCCAGGCGCCGGCGAGTCCGCCGGCCCCGACGGCACCGCCGAAGGTGGCCAGGACCAGCAGCCAGCCAAGCCACGGGCGGCGCGAGAGCAGGGTGGTGACGGGCATATCGAGGATGAAGGCTACTGGCGGTCGCCGCGAGGCGCCACGTCGGCGGGCACCCGCCGCGCACCGTCCGCTCTCGTCGCCCCGTTATCTTGTGCCGATGGTCACCACTCCTGCCCTTCTCGACGAGCTCGCGTGGCGCGGGCTGCTCCAGCAGCACACCGACGGCCTGCCGGCAGCCCTGCAGGCCGGACCGGTCACGGCCTATTGCGGCTTCGACCCGACGGCGTCGAGCCTGCATGTCGGCAACCTCGTGCCGGTCATGGGGCTCGTGCACCTGCAGCGCGCCGGGCATCGTCCCATCGCGCTGGTCGGCGGCGGGACGGGGATGATCGGCGATCCCAGCGGGCGCAGCAGCGAGCGCACGCTGCAGGATCTCGACACGATCCGCGCGAACGCGGAGGCGCTGCGCGGACAGCTCTCGCGCTTCCTCGATTTCGACGGGGCACGCGGCGCGCAGCTCATGAACAACGCCGACTGGCTGGCCTCGCTGTCGCTGCTCGACTTCCTCCGCGACACGGGCAAGCACTTCTCGGTCAACTACATGCTGGCGAAGGACTCGGTGAAGAGCCGTCTCGAGGGCGGCATTTCGTACACCGAGTTCACTTACATGCTGCTGCAGGCGTACGACTACCTCGAGCTGCATCGGCGCGCCGGCGTCACGCTGCAGTTGGGCGGGAGCGACCAGTGGGGCAACATCACCGCCGGGCTCGAGCTCATTCGCCGCACGACGGGCGGTGAGGCGCACGCGCTGACGCTGCCGCTCATCACCAACGCCGACGGCACGAAGTTCGGCAAGAGCACCGGGGGCGGGTCGGTGTGGCTCGATGCGGAGCGCACGTCACCGTACCGCTTCTACCAGTTCTGGATGGGTGCCGACGATCGGGACGTGCCGCAGTGGCTGCGCTTCTTCTCGCTGCTGTCACGCGACGAGGTCGAGGCGCTCGACGAGGCGGTGCGCACCGAGCCGCACAAGCGTGCGGCACAGCGCGCACTGGCCGACGACGTGACTGCGCGGGTGCACGGCGCCGACGCGGCCCGCATCGCGCGCGAGGTCTCGGCGTTGCTGTTCGAGAAGGGCGATGCCACGGCGCTCTCGGCGGGGGCGCTCGCCGCGCTGCGCGCGGAGATCCCGTTCGCGACGTGGGCCCTGCCGGCCGACGCGTCGACCGAGATCGCGGGTGGGGGCCTCGTCGACGTGGCGGAGGCGCTGATGCAGCTCGGGCTGGCCGCGTCGCGGGGCGCGGCCAAGCGCGTCCTCGAGCAGGGGGGCGTGACGGTCAACGGGGCGCGCCTTACGGCGACCGATCGCACCGTGTCGCGCGAGAGATTGCTGCCCGGCGGCTACCTGCTCTTCCGCAAGGGACAGCGCGAGTACGGCCTGCTGCAGGTGCCGTAAGCGACGCGGCGCCCACGCGCCGTTTGCGCGCGCCGTCGGGCGACGGCGCGTGCGATCAGGCGACGATCTTGAGGTCGAGGCCCACGAAACCGACGCGCAGGGCGAGCCGACGGGCGCGCAGGTCGGCGCCGACGTTCACGAAGGGAATGAGGCCCTGCGCCACGATGCGGCGCACGATGGTGTCGAGCACGAGGTGCCCGAGTCCGCGACGACGGCTGGGCGGCGCCACCACGAGGTGGATCTGCGCGAGCCGCTCGTGCGGTGCGCCGACACTCGCCAGCGCGACGAGCGCTCCTCCGGCCAGCGCGCCCACCCGGTGCGACGCTTCCGCGGGCACATGCTGCGCCCATTCGGCGGCGCTCAGCTCGGCCTGCATCTGCTCGAGCAGCAGCGGCGCCGGATCGTACACCAGCGCCGTACGTGCTGCGACGGGTGCACCGAGCGTCTGCGCATCGAGGAACAGCAAATCCTCGACGCCGTGAGACGGCGGCAGGGAGCGCAACGCTTCGACGATGGTGCGATCGCTGAGACGCACGTGCCGGGGTGAGGAAGGGATCATCATCCTGCGGGGAGATTTCCCCCGCCTGCGCAAGATACGACAGTTCGGACTGAAGTTCCAACCCCCCATCACGCGCTCAGCCGTCGAGCACCGCCAGCACGCGGTCCATCTCCTCGGTCGTGTTGTAGCAGTGTGGCGAGAGTCGAATCGCACCTTCGCGGACGACATGCGCCACACCCGCTGCACGGAGGCGCGCCGCCATGCCGTCGGCGTCGCGCGGCGCGAAGGCAAAGACGCCCGCCCGCCGCTCGCGCGACGCCGGTGTGACGAGCCTCACATCGTCGCGCGACTGCGCCCACGCGACCACCCGGTCGCCCAGCGTCTCCAGGTGCGCGGCGATGGCCGGCACGCCGGCCTCGAGGAGCAGCGCGGTCGACGCGTTGGCGACCGCGAAATCGTGGTAGGCGAGGGTCACCACCTCGAAGCGCCGGGCGTCGTCGAAGAAGTCGAAGGCGTAGTCGGTGAGGCGGGTGTAGTCGGTGCTCGACTTCATGCACGCCCAGCCCACGTCGTGGGGCTCGAGGGCCGTGACCAAGTCCCGGCGCACGTAGACGAAGCCGGTCCCCCACGGGCTCAACTGCCACTTCTGCGCGCCGCTCGCGAACAGGTCGACCGGCAGGGCATGCAGGTCGATGGGGCGCACGCCACACCCCTGGATGCCATCGACGATGAAGAAGACCCCGCGCGCCCGGCAGGCCGCGCCGATGCGGGCGAGATCGGCCACGAACCCGGTCGCGAACTGCACCCACGACACCACGACCGCCACGACATCGGCGCGTTGCGCAATGGCCGTGACCAGCGCGTCCTCGTCCGGCAGGCCGTCACGACGCGGGATGAACTCGAGCGTGATGCCGCGCGCCCCGAGCGCCTGGAACGGATAGACGCAGCTCGGGAACTCGCCATCGAAGGTGAGGATGACCCCGGGCCGCAGGGGGAGCGCGCGCGCCGCGAGGTTGAGCCCGTAGGTGGTGTTGGGCATCAGCGCGATCTCACTGGCGTCGGCGCCCACGAGCGCGGCGAACTGTCGTCGCGAGGTGGCCACCGTCTCGAACATGTGCGACAGCGCGATGCGGTGCGGCTGCGCACGCAGGGCGCTCCACTCCGCGGCGGCATCGACCGCGCGCTGGGGCATGGGGCCCGTGGACGCGGCGTTGAGGTACACGCCGGCGTGCGCGTCCATCCAGGGATACTCCCGCGCACGCAGCGCGGCGACGTCGAGAGACATGCGGTTCAGCCGGGAGTGGGGAGACGACGGGGATCGAGGGCGTCGCGCAGCGCGTCGCCCAGCAGGTTGAAGCCGAGCACCGCGAGGCCGATGGCGACGCCGGGCGCGAGCGACGTCCACGGCGCGCTGCGGAGCTGCGCGAGGTCGCGCCCATCGGCGATCATGGCGCCCCAACTGGGTGTCGGCGGCTGCACGCCGAGTCCGAGGAACGAGAGCGCGGCTTCGGCCATGATGGCGCCGGCGATGCCCAGCGTGGCGGCAATGACCACCGGCGCAAGCACGTTCGGGAGCACATGACGGAGCACGATGCGCGTGTCGCGTGCGCCGAGGGCACGGAGCGCCTGCACGTACTCGAGTTCGCGCACGACAAGCACCTGCCCGCGCACCAGGCGTGCCATGGCCGCCCACCCCACCACGCCGATGACCACGCACACCACCGTGAGCGATGGCTCGAACGCCGCCGCCATGGCGATGAGCAGCAGCAGGCTGGGAAAGGCGAGCGTCACGTCGGCGAGACGCATGACCACTTCGTCCGTCCACCGTCCACGAAACCCTGCCGCGAGACCGAGGCCCAGCCCGAGCACGAGCGCGATGCCCTGCGAGAGCAACCCGACGACCAGCGACACGCGCGCCCCGTAGACGAGCCGCGCCCACACGTCGCGCCCCTGCGCGTCGGTGCCCAGCCAGTGCGCACCGCTGGGCGCCTCGAGCGCGTGCCGCAGGTCGATGCGCGCGGGGTCGCCGCCGGCGATGAGTGGGGCAGCCAGCGCGATCGCCACGAGTGCGACGATGACGCCGAGGCCGAGCTGGGCGCGCCCGTCGCGCCGGAGCACCGTGCGGGCGCGGTTATCGCGCATCGGTCTCGGTGAGCGTCGCCAGCGATGCCGCGCGCTCGTCGGCCGCGCGCTCCGCATCGTCGGCTGCGCCGGAGTCGCCGTCGCGGCGGTCGAACTGGAGCGCGTGCAGCCGCGCATACGCCCCGCAGCGGGCGAGCAGCGACGCGTGGGTCCCTTCCTCGACGAGCTGCCCCTGGTCGAGCACGAGGATACGGTCGGCGTGCTGGATGGTGGCGAGGCGATGCGCGATGACGAAGACCGTGCGCCCCGCCAGCAGGCGATCGATGGCCTCCTGCACGAGCCGCTCACTCTCGGCGTCGAGCGCGCTCGTGGCCTCGTCGAGAATGAGGATGGGCGGATCGGAGAGCAGCGCGCGCGCGATGGCGAGGCGCTGCCGTTGGCCGCCGGAGAGGCGTGTGCCGCGTTCGCCGAGGTTGGTGTCCCACCCCTGCGGCAGCGACCGGATGAAGCCGAGGGCGTTGGCGGCGCCGGCGGCGGCATCGAGCTGGTCCTGCGTGGCGTCCGGGCGGCCGAACGCGACGTTCGCGCGCACGGTGTCGTTGAAGAGCACCGTGTCCTGGCTGACGATGCCGATGAGGCTGCGCAGCGCGTCGAGGCGGAAGGTGCGCACGTCGACATCGTCGAGCAGAATGCGCCCGGCGGTGGGGTCGATGAAGCGCGGGAGCAGGTCGACCAGCGTGCTCTTGCCGGCGCCGCTCGCCCCGACGAGGGCGATCACGTCACCCTTGCGGGCAGTGAAGCTGATGTCGCGCAGCGCGACGCCATCGCGGTCGTAGGCGAAGGTGACGCCGTCGAAGGTGACGTCCCGCGTGAAGGACGCGTCGGCGCGGGTGCCCGTGTCGAGTGCCGTCTCGGTGCGTGCGTCGAGGATCTCGAAGATGCGTTCGGCGCTGGCGAGCGACTGCTGGGCGGCGGCCGGCGCCTGCGACAACTGCTTGAGCGGCTGCAGGAGCCGCATGACCTGCACGAGGAACACCATCAGCTCGGCGCCGGTGAGGGTGCCCTGCACCATGACCAGCTCCGCGCCGTAGCGCAGGATCGCGACGGCGGTGAAGGTCGCCAGCGTCTCGGTGACGGGCCCTGACAGCAGCGCGAGGCGCCCGACGCGCACGAAGCCGCGCGCGAAGGCGTTGTTGCGCTCGACGAACTTCTGCTCCTCGCGCCCCTCCGCGCGGTACGACTTCACCAGCCGCACCCCGCTCACGACCTCCTGCACCAGGCTCGTCATCTCGCCCTGCTCGTTGCCCAGGCGCGAGTACCCCTTGCGCAGCTTGCGGAGCACCGGCTGGATGGCGCCGATGGTGATGGGGGCGATGACGAGCGCCGCCAGCGACAGCCGCCACGACGTCGTGAACATCGCCACGAGCGTGGCGATGAGCTGCGCGGCGCTCCACAGCGACCGCGTGACGAGCTCCGTGACGACCGTCTTGGCCGTGCCCGTGTCGGCGAGCACGCGCGAGATGACCTGCCCGACCTTGTTGCGTGTGAACCACGGCAGCGGCAGGCGCAGCAGGTGGGCGTACAGGCGCGCGCGAAGGTCGCGCACCACGTACTCCTGCAACTGCACGCCCACCTGGCCGCTGAGCCAGATGAGGACGTTCTTGAGCGTCACCGCCCCGATGACGATGAGCATGACGTTCGTGAGCGACGCGAGGCGGTGTGCGTCGTCGAGCAGGAAGCCGATGGTCGCGTTGAGCACCCGCCCGATGGCACCGCTGGTGGGGATGAGGTTCTCGACGCCGAAGAAGGCGTTGAAGAACGGCACCAGCAGGGTGAACGAGAAGACGTCGGCGAAGGCGGCCGCCGCATTGAGCAGCACGACCGCGACCAGCTTGGCCTTGTGCGGCCCGACAAAGCGCCAGAGGCGCGGCCAGAGTTGCGGGGCCGGCGTGCGCAGCGCGCCGGTGGTGCGGAGGTCGGCCACGGTCAGCGCTTGGGGGTGAGCAGTGCCACCGGCAGGATGCACTCCTCGGGTGACACGCCCCCGTGCAGGAACGAGCCGCGGTAGCGCCCCTGGTACTCGCGCAACTTGGTAGGATAGACGAAGAAGCTGTCGCCCGTGGCCAGCAGCAGGTGGGTGCCCGGCGCGCGGGGCGGCAGCCTGAAGTCCTCGGGCGACGCGACGTGCAGCGCCTGCGACTCGCGCTCGGCGCGGATGTCCTCGCCGAACTTGTAGCGCAGGTTGGCGGTGGCGTCACGCTTGGCGAACACGGTGGCCGGCGTGTTGCAGTGCAGCGCGCCGTGGTCGCTCGTGACCACCACCGAGATGCCGCGACGCGACGCCTCGCGCAGCAGCGCCACCAGCGCCGACCGCTCGAACCACTGCCGAGTGAGGGCGCGCAGCGCGACCTCGTCCTTCGCCACCTCGTACAGGATCATCGACTCCGAGCGCCCATGCGTGAGCATGTCGACGAAGTTGAAGACGAACGCATGCACGCCATCGCCGGCGATGGCGGCGGGGAGATGTCGCTCGAGCTCCGCCGCGTCCATGGCGGTGGTGATCTTCTGGTAGCGCACGGCGGCCTGCACGCCCAGGTCGGTGAGGTGCGCGCCCAGCAGGTCGCGTTCGTGGGCATTGAGCGTCTCGTCGTCACGCTCGCCCCACCAGTGCGGATGCCGCTCGGCAATCTCCCCCGGGAAGAGCCCGCTGAAGAGCGCGTTGCGCGCGTACGGCGTGGCGGTGGGGAGGATGCTGTAGTAGTGGGTCGTCTCCACCTCGAACATCGGCGCCAGCAGCGGCTCCAGCACACGCCATTGGTCGAGCCGCAGGCAGTCGATGACCACGAACAGCGCCTTGCGGTCGCGCGCGAGCACCGGCAGCAGGAACTCCGCCACCACGTCGACCGACAGCGGTGGCCGGTCGCCATCGAGCGCGGCGAGCCAGCGCGGATACTCCCGCCGGATGAACGTGGCGAACTCCCGCTGCATGTCGGGATAGAGTCCCTTGAGCGACTCGTGCAGTCCCGTCTCCCCGGCGTCGGCGAGGTCGACATCCCACTGCATCAGCTCCGCGAAGCGGTCGATCCACCCCCGCCAGTCGAGCCCCTGGTAGCGCTCGGCTTCGATCGCGCGGAAGCGCTCGACGAAGGCCCGCGCCATGGCCTGCGAGCGGATGAGTGGGCCGTCGAGGATGCGCGTGACCACCGTGAGCACCTGGCGCGGCGTGACGGGCTTCACGAGGTAGTCGCGCACGTTGGCGCCGATGGCTTCCTTGAGCGTCGCATCCTCCTCGCTCTTGGTGACCATGACCACCGGCAGCGCCGGCGCCAGCTCGCGGATGTCCTTGTAGGCATCGAGCCCGCGGGTCCCCGGCATCTGCTCATCGAGGAGCACGAGGTCGTAGGGGTCGCGCCGCAGCAGTTCGAGGGCGTCGTCGGCGTTGGTGGCGATCTGCACGCGGTAGCCGCGATCGCCGAGCAGCAGCCGATGCGGCTCCAGCAGGTCCGCCTCGTCGTCGACCCACAGAATCGCCTTTGCCGGTTGCGCCATGCGCGAAAGCTATCGGAGGCGGGGGAGCAGGGTCCAGCGCAGGGACATGGCGCGGCGGTTATGTTCCCGCCGTGCTTGGAGAACCCCTGCCCCACACACTGGAGCCCGTGCGGTTCCCGTTTCCTGCGCTGGCGACGCTCGCCGGTCGGCTGCCGCTGGGCGGCGGACGGGAAGTGGCGTTGGCGTGCCTGCTGGTGGCGCGCCTCGCGGCGTCGGTGTCCGGGCGCGAGGCGTCTGCGCTTCCCGATCGGCTGACGCGCGCGACCGCGGCCAAGGTGTGGCTGGCGTCGATGGCGCTGCCCACGGCCACGCGCGCACCGATCGCGCGCTGCATCGAGGCAACGACCGGCACGGGACTCCAGGTGGCAGGCGCACTGCGCTCGCTCGTGGCGGCGGCCGGTTCGCACCTCGACAGCGCGTCGGTGCAGGAGCTCGAGCGGCTCGCGCGACAGCTCGCCGGCGCGTGAGCCGGTCATGACGCACGACAGCGATATCTCGCCGCTCACGCGCCTGGTGGCGCGACTCGACGCCGTCGCGGCGTTGCATTCGGCGGCCGCCCCCGCGTCGGCGGCGACACCGGCCGCCGTGCGCGCCCTGGGCATGGTGCCCACGCATTTCCCGTCGATCGACCGGGCACTGGCCGGTGGCCTGCGACTGGGCGACCTGGCGGTCCTGGGGGGCGACGACAGCAGCGGCGTCTCCTCGCTGCTCCTCGCCATAGCGTTGCGGGCATCGCCGCGGGCGCTGCTCCTCAGCACCGAGCTGTCGGTCGACCGCGTGTACGAACGTGCGCTCGCCATGGCCGCCCGGGTGCCGGTGGAGAGCGTGCGGTTGGGCGCCATCGGTGGCGAGGAGCGCACCCGCCTGGCTGCCGCAGCCACGATGCTGCGCGACCACGCGCCGATGGTGGAGACGTTGCTCGACGGCGAGGTCGCGGCCCTCGAGCGGGTCGTGGCCAGTGCGCCGACCCAGCTCGTGATCGTGGATGCGCTCGAGGGGCTGCTCGACGCCCCGACGGGCCACGACGAACGACTGGCCTGGGCCGTGCTCGCGCTCAAGCGTCTCGCGCTGCGGCACGGGCTCGTGGTGCTCCTAGGCTGTCATCTTCCGGGCCTCACGGGAACGCGTCACGACCGGCGTCCCACCCTCGCCGATTTCGGGCGTGGCGGCGCCGTCGGCGCACACGCCGATGCCGTGCTCGGGCTCTACCGGGAGGAGCTGTACGAACAGGACCTCGGGGTGAGCGGCGCGGCGGAGTTGCGCATCCTCAAGCACCGGGACGGTGCGCGGGGCTACGTGGACCTGTACTTCGACGCCCGCTGTGGGCGGTTCGAGGACATGGCCGAGGCGTAGTCGCGGGCGGTGGGGGCAAACTATCTTTCGGCGTCTTTCACCCCGCGCGCCCGAGGATGTCATGGCTGGTCACAGCAAATGGAAGCAGATCAAGCACTACAAGGCGGCCACCGACGCGAAGCGCGGGGCCCTCTTCACGCGCCTGATTCGCGAGATCACGATGGCCGCCAAGCTCGGCGGCGGTGATCCCGCGGGCAATCCACGGCTGCGCACGGCCATCGACAACGCGAAGGCCAGCTCGATGCCGAAGGACAACATCGAGCGCGCCATCAAGAAGGGCACCGGCGAGCTCGAGGGCGTGGAGTACGTCGAGGCGCTGTACGAGGCCTACGGCCCTGGCGGCGTGGCCCTCATGATCCAGGCGGTCACCGACAATCCCACCCGCACGGTGGCCGACGTGCGCCACAAGTTGTCGCGCAACAACGGCAACCTGGGCACGACCAACTCGGTCGCGTTCATGTTCGACCGCAAGGGGCAGATGACGGTGCCGGCGGAGGGCGTCACCGAGGACGCGCTCATCGAGGCCGCGCTCGAAGCCGGCGCCGACGACGTCGTACGTGAGGACGAGTTCTACACGGTCACGACCGAACCCGCGGCCCTGCACGCCGTCAAGGAAGCGCTCGAGGCGCAGAAGTACACTGTACAGGACGCCGAACTCGCGTGGGTGCCCAAGAACACCGTGAAGGTCGAGGGCGACGCCGCGCCGCAGCTGCTCAAGCTGCTCGAGGCGCTCGAGGAGCTCGACGACGTGCAGAAGGTGGACGCGAACTTCGAGATGGACGAAAGCGCGATGGCCGGCGCGTGAGCCACGTGTCGTGACGCTTGGCCCGTCGCTGGTGCTCGGCATCGATCCGGGCACTGCCGTGACGGGGTACGGCGTGGTGCGCCGCGACGGGCGCACCACTTCGCTCGTGGAGTGCGGCGTCATTCGCACCGCCGCGCGCGACGCGTTGCCGGCGCGCCTCCGCGAGGTGCATGAGGGCGTCGTGGAGCTCATCGAGCGGCACCGCCCCGATGCCGTGGCCGTCGAGGGGGCGTTCTACGCGCGCAACGTGCGCACCACACTGGTGCTCGGGCATGCGCGTGGCGTCATCCTGCTCGCCGCCGCACAGGCCGGACTCGTCATCCACGAACTGCCCCCCGCCGAGATCAAGAAGGCGATCACCGGCACCGGCGCGGCCACGAAGGAGCAGGTGCAGTTCATGGTGGCCAAGCTGCTGCGGCTGCGCGCAGC
The DNA here is from genome assembly GCA_020161135.1 of Gemmatimonadota bacterium. GTDB lineage: Bacteria > Gemmatimonadota > Gemmatimonadetes > Gemmatimonadales > Gemmatimonadaceae > Gemmatimonas. The sequence continues at coordinate 43,691 of JAIUOB010000002.1, forward strand.
GCCGGAGCCGGCCGACGCGGCCGACGGCGTGGCCGCCGCGCTCGCGGTGTGTCTTGCGCCTGCGCTGACCGCAGCGCGTGCCACGGCGCCACTCTCCCCTTCCGCTTCCCGACCCCGATGATCGCCCAGGTGCGTGGCCAGCTTGTCGTGCGCGAACTCGATCGCGTCGAAATCCTCACGGCCGGTGGCGTGGCGTACGAGTGCCACATTCCGCTCTCGGTGTTCGAGGCGCTGCCACCGGTGGGCAAGGAGGTCACGCTGCACACGCACCTCGCCGTGCGTGAGGATGCGTGGACGCTGTACGGCTTCGCGCACCCCGCCGAGCGTGCGGTGTTTCAGAAGCTGCTGGTGGCCAAGGGGGTGGGGCCGGCGCTCGCGCTCGGCATTCTCTCCACGCTCACGCCGGAGCGCGTGGTGCGTGCGCTGCGCGAGAAGGACGTGACGACGCTCATGCGCGTGCCGCGTGTGGGGCGCAAGAAGGCCGAGCAGATCATCCTCGACCTCGCGGACAAGGCCGACACGCTGGTGGGAGCCGCCGGCGAGACCGCGACGTCCACCCCCGTGGGCGATGACGCCACGCGTGCACTCGTGGCGCTGGGATATGCGCAGGTTGACGCCGCGAAGGCCGTGCGCGCCGTGCTCGATGCCGGCGACGCGCACGACGTGAGCGCGGTGGTGCGGAGTGCGCTGGGGCGGCTGACGGCGAAGTAGCCGTTTACCGCCGGTACGGCCCCGAGTCGCGCGCCGGCTTGCCGCACGCGGGAAGCGTGATGGGCTGGCCGCCGGGGCCGGTGGGCAGCGGGTTTACCAGCACCTTCGAACTCGGCTCGGCGTCCTCGCTCGCGAGGTAGGCGAACATCGCCACCAGCGTCGCGTTCTGCTTGAGGTCATCCTGGATGACCTTGTCGTACGCATCGCGCGTGGTGTGCCACGTGGTGAAGCTGTAGTCCCACGATAGCGCGTTGAGGCCGATGGCCGGTGCGCCCCAGCAGCGGAAGCTCGCGTCATCGCTGCCACCGCCGATGCCGCTCGGGCCGGCGAGGCGAATGGTCTGCGTGAGCCGCGCCGGCATCTGCCCCATGTACTTCGCGAGCCGCGCGCCATTCTCCGGATGCAGCCCCGGGCCGGTCCCGACCACGCGGCCGGTGCCGTTGTCCTGGTTGAAGGCGAACTGCAGCCCCTTGATGACCTCCGGGTGGTCGGCGGTGAACGCGCCCGAACCGTTCAGCCCCTGCTCCTCACCACTCCAATGCCCCACGAGAATCGTGCGCGTGGGATTGGGCAGCACCGTCTTCAGGATGCGAAGCGCCTCGAGCATGGTCACGGTGCCGGTGCCGTTGTCCGTGGCGCCGGAGTGCCCTTCCCAACTGTCGAAGTGCGCCGACAGCACGACATACTCGTTGGGCTTCGTCTTCCCCTTGATCTCGGCGATGACGTTGAACACCGGCTGCTCGCCCAGCGCCTCCGACTCGGTCATGAGCTTCACGCGTGGGCCCTGCCGGTTCTGCGCGAGGCGGAAGAGCATGCCGTAGTCCTCACAGCCGATGTCGACCGTGGGCAGGGCGGCGTTGCGCGGCGACCCGAAGATGCGATCGATGCCGGGATAGTTGGAGAAGGCGTGCTCGAACACCGCGAGCGCCCCCGCCGCCTTGAGATCGTCGTAGAACGTCGGGATGCGCTGCGTGAGCCCCTGGTAGGTCGCGGTGAGCACGCGCTGCGCCGAGTCGAGCGCGGCGAGCGTGCTCGGCATCGCGAACTCGGCCATCTGCTGCGGGCTGCGGCAGGTGAGGCGGGGGGCGCTGGCCAGCACGATCTTGCCCCGCACCGACGGCAGCCAGGCGCGGAACTCCTCGGCCGTTCGGTACGGCGTGAGCGTGACCACCTCGCCCTCGACGAACTGCCCGTTGGTGCTGCCGCTCCACGACAGCATCATGGCCTCGAGCGACTTCACGCGCGGCGCGGTGATGGCGGCGAAGGTCACCCCGCGCTTCCACGCGCTCCACGTGCCGTACTGCTCCTTGCGTGCCGGTACGCCCCACGCGCGATACGTGGCCAGCAGCCAGTCCTGTCCACGCATCATGCCCGGCGAGCCCGTGAGCCGCGGCCCCACGCTGTCGAGCAACTGCTGCGAGAGCGTCGCGGCCTGCGAGCGCGTCATCCCTTCCTCCCACAGCTTCTGGATGACGGGATCGGTGGGCGGCGTGGTGCGGACGTACGCCGGCGCCGGGTCGATCGGGAGGCCCTGCGGATTGCGCGTCGTCGGCGGCGGCCCGCCGCGTCCCTGTGCGGCGGCGGAGGTCGTCAGCGCGAGTCCCAGGGCGGACGTCAGGGCAAGCGATCGGCGCGTCATGCGAGGCTCCAGCAGATCGGCGTGTGTGCGGAGATGGCGGTGCGTGGTGCGATGCGGTGCGTGATGCGGTGCGGAACCGCCGCGCTCAGGCGCGCGGCGACAGCCCGTCGACGAGGGAGGTGCGATAGGCCTTCCACGCCGGCACGAAGCCGATGAGCAGCCCGGCGCCGATGACGACCGCGAGGTACGTCCACTCGGTGCTGCCGAGCGGGCGCAGGGCGAGGTGCAGGCCGAAGCGTTCCTCGATGGGTGCCTGGGCGAGCGCGAGGCCGCCGTACACGCCAGCGACACCGATCACGCAGCCGATGGCCGCGAGCAGGCCACTTTCGAGCACCAGCAGCGCGATGATCGTGCGCGGACCGGCGCCGATGGCGCGCAGGATCGCCATTTCGCGGCGCCGCGCCTCGAGACTCGAGTACAGCGACACGAGCATGCCGGTGAGCCCGATGGCCACCGCGAAGATGGCGACGACGCGGAGCCCCACCTCGGCGCTGCCGATGTTCTGCCACAGCTCACCCAACGCCACGCCGGGAATGATGGCCGTGAGCGGCTCGGTGAGGTCGGTGTTCATCTCGCGCTGCAGCATGAGCGCTTCGAAGCGGTTCTTGGTCCCGACAAAGAAGGCCGTGACCTGATCGGTCGCGTGGTCGTGGTCGGCGTGCTCGTCCGTCTGCACCGTCTCGGCCGGGGCGGGCTTCAGCGTGGCGCGACGCACGGGCTTGGGCGCGGCCTGCTGCGCGGCGGGCGGCGGTTCGGCGCCCGGCATGACCATCGGGGTTCCCGGTGGCGGCGACGCGCCCGGCATGACGGTGGGCGTTCCCGGCGGCGGCGACGCGCCCGGCATGACGAGTGGCGTACCCGGCGGCGGTTCGGCACCGGGCATCACCATCGGCGTGCCCGGCGGCGGTGCGGCGGCGGCCTGCTGCGCGGCGCGCTGTCGATTGGCCTCGCGCACCCGCGCGGCGCGCGATGTGTCCGCAGCCTTGCTCGCCTTGGCCGGTGATGGCGTTGCCGCGGTCGGAACCGCCGAGGGAGCGGCCGGCTCCTCGTCGTGCATGGCCTCGATGCCCGCGAGCGTCACGTACACCGCGCGATCGATGGGCGTGAAGGTGCGCGCGAGAATGCCGACGACGCGGAACGGATGCGCTTCGTGACTCGACGTGCCGATGTCGCGCAAGCCGTGCACCACCACCACCGGGGTGCCGATGCGATACCCGAGCCGCGCCGCCACTTCGCTGCCGATCACGACTTCACTGTCGGCCGCAGCGGCTCGGCCCTGGGCGAAGGTGATGCGTCCGTTGTTGCGGAAGCGATAGCGCTCGTAGAACTCGCTGGTGGTGCCCACCACGCGGAAGCCGCGATGGCTGTCGCCCAGGGAGTACGGCACGATCCACTTCACTGCCGGGTGCTGCTCCCACCGCTCCACCGTCTCCCACTGCACGCTGCCGGCCGGGCTGCCGATGCCGAACACGGTGCTGAGCAGCACCTGCAGCGAGCCACCACGCGCCCCGACGATGAGATCGACACCGCGAATGGTGCCGGCAAAGCTCTCGCGCACGCCGGCACGCACCGTCTCGATGCCCACCAGGAGCGTCACGGAGAGCGCGATGGACGCCACCGTGAGCGCCGTGGTGAGCAGGCGACTCCGCAGCGACGCAAACGCCAGACGCAGGATGAGCACGCGCTATGCCTCGGCCGCGACGCGCGCGGCCCGGTTGATCTGGCCCAGCTCGACGATGCGCGAGAACAGCGGCATGAGGGTGTGATCGTGACTCACGAACACCAGCGTCGCGCCGGCATGACGGCACGAGGCGAAGAGCAGTTGCAGGAACGCCTCGCGGCGGTCGGTATCGAGCGCGCTCGTGGGCTCGTCGGCGATGACGAGCTCCGGATGCCCGATGAGCGCGCGCGCGGCCGCCACGCGCTGCTGCTGCCCGACGCTCAACTCGGCGATGGGGCGATCGAGCAACCGGGCGATGTCGAGCTCTGCCGCGATGGCCCGCGCGGCATCGTCCATGCTCTGCGCGCCAAGCCCGGCGCGACGTCCCGCATCGAGACGGAGCGGCAACAGGATGTTCTCCCGCACGGACAGGTACGGGATGAGGTTGAACATCTGGAAGACGTAGCCCAGATGACGCGCGCGGAATGCATCACGCGCCGCGCTCGACATCGTGGTGAAGTCCTGCCCCAGCACGCGCACCGCGCCGCTGTTCGCGCGGAGGACACCCGCCAGCAGGCCGAGGAGCGTCGTCTTGCCGCTGCCACTCGGCCCGTGCAGGAAGACCGTCTCGCCGCGGGCGATGGAGAGTTGGTCGATGTCGAGCACCACGGGGCCGGTGCCATACGCAAACCGGACCCCCTGCAGGCTGACGGCGGGAACGCTTCCCGCGTCGCGGACCGCGGCCGTCACGCCGCGATCACTTCGACGAATACGGCTCGACCTTGAGCCCTTCGAGCTGGTAGCCGACGGTCCCGTACGGGCTCTCGACCGACGAGATCTTGAGGCGGCCCGACATCCACACCGCGTCGAACAGGTTGAGCTTGATGGCCTTCTTCCCCGACATGCCCACCATGACGATCTGGTTCGGCGGCGGCGGCGGCGTGTGCACGCAGGCGCCGTAGTACGGCACCAGCAGGAACTCGGCGCCTTCCTCCTGGAAGTCGTCGAGCGGCACGACGAAGCCGGGGATGCGCACCAGCTTCCCTTCGAGCTTCTTGAGCGTGTCGGTCGCGGTGCCGTTGGTGTAGTCGAGCCCGGCCAGCACGCGCCAATCGATGTTGACGGCGTCCTCGGTGGGCGCCGCGGGCGAAGCCACCGGCGCAGTCACGGGCGCCGCCACCGGCACGGCAACCGGCACGAGGATGCGAGGCGCCGGCGCGGGACGCGGCGACGGACGCGGCGTGAAGGCCGTGGTGACCGCAACGACGCCGACCAGCGCGGCGGACGTGGCGAGAACGGACAGACGAGGGGTCATGGTGCAGTGCGATGAAGGGACGCTAAAGATACGTCGCGACGCCCTGAACGCTGGGTGAACGCGGGAGCATGCGCCGGGTGCCCGCCCAGCGCATGGCCTATTGTACCCCGCGCCCCGGCGTCCGGTGCCGGGCGCTCTTCGGTATATTCCCCCGCCATGGCCCGCCCAGAGATCACCACCCCCGACGAGCTCCCGGACGAAGGCGTCGTCGAACTGTCGCTGCGCCCGCAGCGGCTCGCCGAGTTCATCGGGCAGGCCAAGGTCAAGGAGAGTCTCGGCATCGCCATCGATGCGGCCCGGGGCCGGCGCGAGCCGCTCGACCACCTGCTCTTCTTCGGCCCGCCGGGGCTGGGAAAGACGACGCTGGCCGATCTCATCGCCCGCGAACTGGGCGTCAACCTGACGACCACGTCGGGCCCCGCGCTCGAGAAGCCGGGCGACCTTGTCGGTCCCCTCACCAACCTGCGTGAGGGCGACGTGCTCTTCATCGACGAGATCCACCGCCTCCGTCCGGTCATCGAGGAGTTCCTCTACCCGGCCATGGAGGACTGGCGCATCGACATCCGCCTGAGCGAGGGCCCGAAGGCGCAGACGGTCACCATGCCGGTCGAGCGCTTCACCCTGGTGGGCGCCACCACCCGCCTCGGCATGCTCACGGCGCCGCTCCGCGCACGCTTCGGCATCGTGCACCAGCTCGCGTTCTATCCCGACGACGAGCTCGAGGTCATCGTGCGTCGCACCGGCGAGGTGCTGCGCGTGGAAATGGACGCGGCCGGCGCGCGCGAGATCGCGCGGCGCTCGCGCGGCACGCCCCGTGTGGCCAACCGGTTGCTGCGCCGCGTGCGTGACTACGCGCAGGTGCGCGCCGACGGCCGCATCACGCTGGACGTGGCCCAGGCCGCGCTCGCCCTGCTCGACGTCGACCACTTCGGACTCGACGACATGGACACCCGCCTGCTCAAGGCGATCATCGAGAAGTTCGACGGCGGGCCGGTGGGGCTTGGGACGATTGCTGCCGCGATCGGTGAGGATCCGGGGACGATCGAAGAAGTGTACGAGCCATTCCTGGTGCAGCACGGCTTCCTGCAGCGCACCCCGCGCGGCCGAGTCGCGACGGCGCACGCCTATCGCCATCTTGGATTCGTTCCGCCGACTGGCGCAGCCGACCAGCCCGGCCTGTTCTGATGCGTTCCGGCGACGAGCGATCGTCGCGAGCACCGCCAATGCCTCCTCTGCTCCAGTGGTCCCGCCGCGCCGCTCTCGCCCCGGCGCTGTTCGTCCTCGTCTGTACCGTTGCTGCGCGCGGCGCGGCGCAGATGGCGCCGGCCCCGTCCCTTCAGGGCGCGGCGGCCGGCACGGTGGCCGCCGATGCCGACGCGGCCGCTACCGCCGGCGACACCGCCCGCGCCGTCGCGCTGCTCGAGGGGCGTGTGAAGGTCGCACCCACCGACGCGCCCGCGTGGCACTACCTGGGCCTGCTGCGGTGGCATTTGGCCGGTACCGGCGCGCGCATCGGGATCGAGCGCAACGTCAAGAAGATGCGCCTGCTGAGCGGAGCTGACACGGCGCTGCGTCTCGCCACGCAGTACGCGCCCGACAGCACGCGCTACTGGCTGGCGCTGGTACGCTTCAACCTGCGGGGCGCCTATGCCACCGTGCGCGTGTCGGCGCGCGGCCAGGCCGAGAACGCCATGGAGGCGGCCGAGCGCAGCAACGACCGTGTCAACTTCGCCGCGGCGGCCGACGCGCGCGGCGCGTCCGACTGGCGACGCTTCGAGGTGGTGGGCAACCGCGCCATCGGGGTGAGCGGCATGAAGGTGCAGGTGGGGCCCAACGCCAACTGGCAGCGGCAGCACGCCCGCGACTACGTCGAGACCATCGCCCGCAAGATCAAGCCGCCCACCGGCGACGCCGACTTCGCCAGTGCCCGCCGCTACTTCGAGAAGGCGGTCGCCGCCGATTCCACCAACCTCACTTACGCGCGGCACCTGTACATGACGTACGCGGCCGAGAAGGCGTGGGAGCCCCTCGCCGCGTTGGCGGAGCGTCGCGCGCGGCAGTTTCCGCTCGACGCGCAGTCGCGGCTGGTGCTGGGGCTGGCGTATCACCGCCTGCAGCGCGAGGGCGATGCGCAGCGGGCCTTCGACAGCGCCTTCGCCCTCATGGACGACACGGAACGGGCGCGCATCACGCGCTTCACACGGGTCATGCGACCGCGCGTGCGCGACCGAAGCCTCACCTCCACCGATTCGGTCGCCTTCGGCAAGCTGCCACCGGCGCAGCAGCGCGGCCTCGAGGAGATGTTCTGGCTCATGAGCGACCCGCTCACGCTCACGGCCGAGAACGAGTATCGCCTCGAGTTCTGGTCGCGGGTGGTGTACGCCGACCTCCGCTGGAGCGACGAGGAGATGGGCTACTACGGCGCCGACTCCGACCGCGGCGAGATTTACGTGCGCTTCGGCCCGCCCGACGAGGAGCTCACCGTCAGCGGCAACACCAACGTGACGGGCGTGCCCGTCGACAACGGCGCGACGCTGGTGTGGGCGTACGACGGGGGCACGGTCTTCTTCTTCGACCTGTCACCGGCCTTCGGCACGGCGCGCATGGCGCAGGGCGACCGCGACTACGTCGAGCGCCTCATCGAGGCGCAGCCCGCGACGTTCGCGAACATCCCCGCGACACGGCTCATCGACACGATCCCGGTGCGGGTGACGCGCTTCCGCGTCGGCGCCGACTCGACCGACGCCGTCATCGCCGCCGCGCTGCCGCTCGACTCGCTGCTGCGAGGCGTCGAGCTCGACCGCGTGCCGGTGGACATCGACCTCCGCATCTTCGACCAGTTCGTGCGCGTGCAGGGCGTCGAATCCGACCAGGCGGCCTTCGCGCGCGACTCGGCGCGCGGTGCGATGCTACGCACGTGGACCCGTCGCCTCGGCCCGGGCATCAACGTCGTGCGCGTCGAGGCCATGCAGGGCGACAGCCGCCGCGCGGCCCGCGCCATGTCACGCCTCACCCCGGTCGCCGGCACCGGCTTCGGTATGAGCGACGTGCTGCTGGGCGGACGCCCCACGGTGCGGGAGGGAGCAACGCCCCGGCGCTGGCGCGACGTGGCCATCACCGCCAACGACGGCACTTTTGCGCGGGGCAGTGCGGTGGGGTTGTTGTGGGAACTGTACGAACCCACCGCGCGCGACGGACGGGTGAACTACCACGTGGAGATCGCGGTCGAGCGCAACGAGCGTGGTGGCCCGCTCGGTGCCGGCATTCGCCTGCTCGATGCCCTCGGCCGCGCCGTGGGGCGCGCGCAGGCCTCGCGCGACAAGTTCACCATCGCGTTCGACCGCACGGCGGCGGCGACGCCGGTGGTGGTCGAGTATCTCACGCTGGAGATGGCCGACGCACCCGCGGGCACCTATCGCCTGCGGGTGACGCTCACCGACCGCGCGACCGGCACGAAGACGCAACGTGACACGGAGTTCCGGCTGCGATAGTCTTCGTGGCCTGTCATGTCCGCTGCTCCCGACTCCGTGGACGACGCGCTGCCCGCGGGGTCGCGCACGTCCGACTACGACTACGAACTCCCTGAGGCGCGCATCGCGCAGCAGCCGGCGGAGCCGCGCGACGCGAGCCGCCTGCTCGTCGTCGACCGCCGCACTGGCGCGCGCACCGATCGCGTCTTCCGCGACCTCGCCGACCTGGTGCCGGAGGGCGATGCCCTGGTCGTGAACACCACGCGCGTCTTCAAGGCGCGGCTGCTGGGCACACGCGCCAGTGGCGGGCCCGCCGAGATCCTCCTGCTGCGGCCCCTCGACGCCGAGCACTACGAGGCGATGATCCACCCGGGTGGCAAGCTGCAGCCGGGACGCACGGTCACCATCGCCGACGGCTTCACGGTGGACATCGTCGACACGACGCCGCGCCACACGCGCATCGTGCGCCTGGTGGCCGAGGGCGGCGACATCGCGGCGGCCATCGAGCGGCACGGACACATGCCGCTGCCGCCCTACATCGGGCGTGGTGACACGGCGGACGATCACACGCGCTACCAGACGGTGTACGCCGCCCAGTCGGGCTCGGTGGCGGCGCCCACGGCCGGTCTGCACTTCACCCCCGACCTGCTCGCACGCCTCGATGCCAAGGGCATCGAACGCGTGCCGGTGCTGCTGCATGTCGGCCCCGGCACCTTCCGCCCGGTGAGTGATGACGACCCGGCACGCCACGTGATGCACGAGGAGTGGTGCGAGGTGACCGAGGCGTCGGCGAGCCGCCTCAACGCAGTGCGTGCGCGCGGCGGCAAGCTGTGGGTGGTGGGCACGACGGGCGTGCGCACCCTCGAGACGGCCACCGATGCCCATGGCGTCGTGCAGCCGTTCCGCGGCGAGACCAACATCTTCCTGCGTCCGCCATACACGTTCCGCGGCGTCGACCACCTCATCACCAACTTTCACCTGCCGCGCTCGACTCTGCTCATGCTCGTCGCCGCCTTCGCGGGGTACGACACGACGATGGCCGCCTACCGGCACGCCCTCGCCGGCGACTACCGGTTCTACTCGTACGGCGACGCCATGTGCCTGCTGTGAGCACGAGCCCGTTCGCCTTTCGCGTCGAGCACACCGACGGCCACGCGCGCGCTGGCGTCTTCGACACGCCCCACGGCCCCGTCACCACGCCGCAGTTCATGCCCGTGGGGACGCTGGCCAGCGTCAAGGCGCTCGACCCCGACGACCTGCACACGCTCGGCGCGACGATGGTGCTCGCCAACGCGTATCACCTGCGCCTGCGGCCGGGTGACGAGACGGTGCGCACCATGGGGGGGCTCCACCGGTTCATGCAGTGGAGCGGGCCCATGCTCACCGACTCGGGGGGATTCCAGGTCTTCTCGCTCGAGGGGCTCCGCCGCATCGACGAGGAGGGGGTCGTCTTCCGCAGCCACATCGACGGCTCGGCGCAGCAGTTCACCCCCGAGTCGGTCATGCAGATCGAGCGCAACCTGGGCGCCGACGTGATCATGCAGTTCGACCACGTGGTGCCGGGCCAGTCGCCGTTCGACCTGGCCAGCGAAGCCATGGAGCGCAGCCTGCGCTGGCTGGCGCGCTGCCGCGAGGCGTTCGAGGTGCTGCAGGCCGAGGATGTGACGGCGCCCACCCCGGTGCAGGCGCTCTTTCCCATCGTGCAGGGCGGTATTCACGCGTCGTTGCGGCGCGCGTCGGCGCAGGGCGTGCGTGACAGCGGCGACTGGGTGGGGTACGGCATCGGCGGGCTGTCGGTGGGCGAAGCCAAGCCCGACATGTACGCCATGCTCGACGTCGTCAACGACGCGCTGCCGACCGATCGCCCCCGGTACCTCATGGGGGTCGGCTTCCCCGAGGACCTGGTGGAGGGTGTGGCGCGCGGCGTCGACCTCTTCGACTGCGTGGCCCCCACGCGCATGGGGCGCACCGGCGCCTTCTTCACCCGGGACGGCCGGCGGAGCATCAAGAACGCGGCGTGGCGGCTCGACCCACGTCCGCTGGACGAGGCGTGCACCTGCGGGGCCTGCCGGCGCTTCTCCCGTGCCTACATCCGGCACCTGTTCGTGACCGAGGAGATCCTCGGCCTCCGCCTCCTCAGCCTGCACAATGTACATTTCCTTGTCGCGCTGATGCGCGACGCCCGGGCCGCCGTCATCGCCGGCTCGTTCGAGGGCTGGAGCCGCGACTGGCTCGCCCGCTACCACTCCCGATCGACGACGACTCCATGACCGTGCCTGTGCTTGCCGCGTTCGCCCTCCTGCAGTCGCCCCCATCGGCGATTCCGCAGATGCTGTTCATGTACGGCGCGATCTTCGCGATCTTCTACTTCGTCCTCATCCGCCCGCAGCAGAAGCAGCGTAAGCAGGCCGAGGAGCGGCTGAAGCAGCTCAAGAAGGGGGACGAGATCGTGACCGCCGGCGGCATCATCGCCGAGGTGCTGCACATCGCGCCGGTCGGCAAGGACGGCGCCGTGTCCATGGACGACCGCGTGACCATCAAGTCCGGCGACACGCGCCTGCTCGTCGAGCGGGGCCGCATCGCGAAGGTCGCCTCGAGCTCCACCGCCACCGCCTGATCGCCGTGTCGCTCCTCGATATTCACGTCCTCGGCTCGCCGATCCTGCGGCAGGAGACGGCGCGCGTCGAGCAGATCACGCCGGAACTGCGCCGTCTCGTGGACGACATGTTCGACACGATGGAGGCGGCCAAGGGCGTCGGCCTCGCCGCGCCACAGGTGGGGCGTGGCGAGCGCCTCGCCGTGGTCGACGCCGATGACGCGCGCCTCGTGGTCATCAACCCCGAGATCGTGCAGAAGCAGGGCGGCATCGTGCGGGGCGAGGAAGGCTGCCTGTCGATTCCCGAGGTGTACGCCGACGTCGACCGTTTCGCGACCATCACGGTGCGCGCGCAGGACATCGACGGCGCGTGGTACGAAGTCGAGGCCTCGGGACTGCTCGGGCGCTGCCTGCAGCACGAGATCGACCACCTGCACGGCAAGCTCTTCACCGATCGCCTCAGCCTGCTCAAGAAGCGGGCGGCCATGCGCGACTGGGAGGAGGAGAAGGTGAAGTACCCGAAGCTGCTCCGCGTGCTGCCGGTGGGAGACCTGCCGCCCGAGCGCGACGCGGCCAGCAGCCGCTGACGGCGCGTCCATGCGCATCCTCTTCTGGGGCACCCCCGACTTCGCCGTCCCGCCGCTGCGCGCGCTGCTCGGTGAGGGGCACGATGTCGTGGGCGTCGTCACGCAGCCTGACCGTCCGCGTGGACGGTCGCGGTCGCAGCAGGATGCCTCGCCGGTGAAGCTCGTGGCGGTCGAGGAGGGGTTGCCGGTGCTGCAGCCCGAGCGCCCCCGGGGCGCGGCGTTCCTGCAGGCCATGCGCGACCTCGAGCCGGACCTCTCCGTCGTCGTCGCGTACGGTCACCTCCTGCCGCCGGAGGTCATCGACCTGCCGCGCCTCGGCACGCTCAACATCCACGCCTCCCTGCTGCCGGCGTTGCGCGGCGCAGCGCCCATCCAGGCGTCGATCCTCGAGGGCCACGCCGAGACCGGCGTGACCATCATGCAGATGGTGCTCGCGCTCGACGCCGGCCCCATGCTGCACACTCTCGCGACGCCCATCATGGCGGACGAGACCTACGGCGAGTTGCACGATCGGCTCGCCGAGCTCGGCGCCGCGGCCATCGTGCAGGCGCTGGCCTTGCTGGAGGCGGGTGCCGCCGTGCCGGTCGCGCAGGACGACGCGCGCGCCACCTTTGCGCCCAAGATCGACCGGGCGAGCGCGCGCCTCGACTTTGCACAACCGGCGGCCGTGGTGGCGCGGGTGGTGCGCGCCTTCGATCCGCGTCCCGGGGCGTGGGCGCTGCTCGGCGACGTGCCGGTGAAGTGCTTCGGTGCGCGCATCGAGGGCGACGGCACCGACGCCACGCTCGATGCCGCCACGGCCGCGAGCCCGCCGGGCACGGTGCGCAGCGCCGACGACGCCGGCCTCCTCGTGCGCTGCGGCGTGGGTGCGGTGCGCCTGCAGGCCGTGCAACCCGCCGGCAAGGCGCGACTGACGGCGGCGGCGTGGGCGCGTGGGCGCGGCGTGCAGGTGGGTGATCGGTTCGACGACCGGACCGTCGACGCGTCGCCGCGCGCCTCCACGGGCTCGTGAGCACGCGCGCGGTGCGCCCGACACGCCGCACGCCGGCGAGCGGCCTGTCCGGCAGCAGTGCCGTCGCCGGCGTGACCGGCGCGCGCGTGGCCGCCGCGCTCGTGATGGCCGACCTGCGCACCGGGCAACTGCTCGACGGCGCTTTCGATCGGCGCGTGCAGGCCCTCGAGCCGCGTGATCGCCGGTGGGTGCACGAACTCGTGTGGGGCACGCTGCGCACCCGCTCCGTGCTCGACGCGCTGCTGGCGGCGCGCGTTCGCGGTGGCCTCGCCGTGCTCGACGACGAAGTGCTCGACCTGCTGCGCCTCGCGGCGTACCAGTTGCTGCACATGGACAGCGTGCCGGCGTATGCGGCCATCGGCGAAACCGTGGAGCTCGTGAAGCGCCGGGGTGGGATCGGTGCGAGCGGTCTCGCCAACGCGGTCCTGCGACGCCTCGACCGGGAGCGTGATGCGCTGGGGTATCGCGCACCCACCGACACGCTCGACGCACTCGCCGAGCAGTATTCGCATCCGCGCTGGGTGGTGGCGAGGTGGGCCGCGCGCTTCGGGCTCGAGGACACCACGCGCCTGCTCGCCGCCAACAACGCCCCCGCCGCCATCGTGGTGCGTCCGTACGGCATCGACGTCGACACGCTGCGCGCGCAGCTCGCCGCCGAGGATATCGACGCGACGCCCGTGCCGCTCGCACCGGCATCGCTCACGCTGCCGGCCGGTGTGCCCCTCACGGCCCTGGCGCCGTTCCGGAGCGGCGCGCTGTACGTGCAGGATGCGGCCGCGTCGCTGGTCGTGCAGTACGCGCACGTGCCGGACGGATGCCTGGCGGTCGACCTGTGCGCGGCCCCCGGCAGCAAGGCGCTCGAGCTCACGCGCCGCGCGGCCTTCGTGGTCGCGGGCGATCGCAATCGCAGTCGCGTGGCGCGCATGACCGACGGCTTTGCGCGCCTGCACGCCACCCGCATTGCGGCCATGGTGGGCGATGCGCGTCACCCGGCCTGCGCGCCGGCCGACGTCGTGCTCGTCGATGCTCCGTGCACCGGCACTGGCACCTTCCGGCGTCACCCCGATGCGCGGTGGCGCCTCAAGGTCTCCGACTTCGCCGTCCTCGGCCAGTTGCAGCGCGAGATCCTGCGCGGCGCGGCCACGATCGTGCGCCCCGGCGGCCTGCTCATCTACAGCACCTGCTCCCTCGAGCCCGAGGAGAACGAGGAGATGGTTTCGGCGTTCCTCGCCACGCACCCCGATTTCACGCTCGACGCCCCGCCGGAGGGCACGGTCGATGCGTCGCTGCTCGATGCCGGCATGCTGCGCGTGCTGCCCCAGCGCCACGGCACCGACGGCGCCTTCGCGGCCCGCCTGCGGCGGCGCGCATGACGGCAACGCGCGCGAAGCGTCGCCCGCCCAGCGGACGCACCTGGCTCATCCGCATCGGGCTGGCCCTGGTGCTCGGTCTGGCCGTGGGTGCTGGCGCGGGCGTGTTCGCCGTGAACACGCTCGAACCCGGCCGCGCCGGCGTGGCGGACTCGTTGCAGCTCATGCTCGACAGCATCGCCAAGGCACCGGCGGCCCCCCCACCCGAGGCGACGCCGAGCATCGACAGTGCGCCCGCGGCGCCGCCCGCCGCGGTGGCCGTGCCGTCGGTGATCGACCTCGACGAGGGCGCCGCGCGGGATGCCTTGGTCGCGGCGGGGCTGCAGGTCGGCGAGGTGCGCTTCGCGGCCAGCGCCAAGGCGGCCGGCACCGTGCTGGCCACCGAGCCGGCCGCGGGCACCACGCTGGCCACCGGCACACCTGTGGTGCTCATTCTCAGCGACGGGCGTCCGCCGGCCGACACCGGCGCGCCTGCCGTCTCCGATCTTCGTCGCCATCCTGACCCATGACCGTCCGCATCGCCCCGTCGATCCTCTCTGCCGACTTCTGCCATCTCGGTCGTGACATCGCCATGTGCGAAGCCGGCGGCGCCGACTGGATTCATGTCGATGTGATGGACGGTCGCTTCGTGCCCAACCTCTCGTTCGGGGTCAAGGTCATCGAGGCGGCGCGCCGCAGCACGACACGGCCCCTCGATGTGCACCTCATGGTGGTCGAGCCGGAGCGCTACTTCGACGACTACGTGAAGGCGGGGGCCGACGTGCTCACCATTCACGCCGAGGCCGCGCCGCATCTCGACCGGCAGCTCATGCGCATCAAGGAGCTGGGGTGCAAGGCGGGCGTCGCGCTCAATCCCGGCACGCCGCTCAGTGCCATCGAGGAAGTCGCGCACCTGCTCGACCTGCTGCTCATCATGAGCGTCAATCCCGGCTACGGCGGGCAGCGCTTCATCGACTACAGCGTCGACAAGATCGAACGCGCGCGCTTCCTGCTCGACCAGGCCGGCAGCAGCGCGGTGCTCGAGGTCGACGGCGGCATCTCGCGCGACACCATCGAGCGGTGCTGGCGCGCCGGTGCCGACACCTTCGTGGCCGGCAACGCGGTGTTCGCCGCCGCCGATCCGCAGGCCGAGATCGGCGCGCTGCGCGCACTGTGCGTGGAGTCCGCATGACCGCGCGGCGTCAGTGGATGATGGTGGGCGCCATCGTGGCCCTGCTCGCGGTCGGTGCATGGGGCGCGTCGCGCATCATCGGCGATGAGCTCGTCGATGTCGGCGTGGGCGTGCCAGCCCCCGGCTTCACCGCCATGACCGTCGATCGCCCCGCGACGGCCCGGACGCTCTCCGACTACCGCGGCCAGGTGGTCGTGCTCAACCTCTGGGCGACCTGGTGCGTGCCCTGTCGCACCGAGATGCCCAGCATGGAGGCGCTGTACAAGGACCTCGGGCCGCGCGGCCTCAAGGTCGTGGCCGTGAGCGTCGACGAAGCCGGCATGGAAGATCGCATTCGCGAGTTCCGCACCGAATTCGGGCTCACCTTCGAGATCCTGCACGACGCCGCCGGCGTCATGCAAGGGATCTACCGCACCACCGGAATCCCCGAGACCTTCGTCATCGGCAAGGATGGTGTGATCCGCAAGAAGTGGGTGGGCGCGGATGATTGGAACTCGCCCGGCAACCGTCGCATGCTCGAACAGTTGCTCGCGGAGCCGTCGTCCTGAGCGACGCCGCCGTCGCCGCGCCGGTGCGTCGCATCCTCGGCATCGAGACGAGCTGCGACGAGACCTCGGCGGCCGTCGTGATCGGCACGCCCGATGCGGCCACGCTCGCGTCGTGCGTCATCCTTTCGCAGGACGTGCACCGCCTGTTCGGTGGCGTCGTGCCGGAGATCGCGAGCCGGCAGCATCTCACTGGTATCGTGCCGGCCGTCGACGAGGCGCTGCGCGCCGCCGACACCTCGCTCGAGCAGCTCGACGCGATCGCGGTGACGCATGCGCCGGGGCTCGTGGGCGCGCTGCTCGTGGGCACGAGCTTCGCCAAGGGGCTGGCCTTCACGCACGACCTGCCCCTCGTCCCGGTGCATCACCTCGAAGGGCACCTCTTCGCGACACTGCTGGAGCACGCGGACGCGCGCCCACCCTTCACCGCGCTGCTGGTGAGCGGCGGCCACACCCTGCTGCTCGACGTGCCGGCGTGGGGGCGCTACCGCGTGCTCGGCCGCACGCGCGACGATGCCGTGGGCGAGGCGTTCGACAAGGTGGCCAAGTTGCTTGGCCTCCCCTATCCCGGCGGCCGTCCGCTCGAACAGCTCGCGGCCACCGCCGACTCACCCGCACACGGGCACGCGCACCACTTCGCCCGCCCCATGCTGCGTCGCAAGGCACAACCGGGTGATGACGACTACTACGATTGCTCGTTCAGCGGCCTCAAGACCGCCGTCCTGCTGGCAGTCCGAGCTGCAGAGCAGGCGGGGCAGCTCGACGCCGCCCGTGCCTCCATTGCGCGAGGCTTCCAGGACGCCGTCATCGAGACGCTCGTGGAGAAGGTGTGGCGGGCGCTGCGGGCGCACGGACGCGAGCGTGTGGTGTTGGGTGGCGGCGTGGCCTGCAACAACGCCCTGCAGCAGGCGCTCGCGGCGCGCCTCACCCCCCGCGGCGCGACGCTCTTCGCGCCCTCCCCGCGCCTCGCCACCGACAACGCCGCGATGATCGCGGCGGCCGGCCTCTTCCGGCTGGCGCAGGGCGATGTCGCGCCGCCGACGCTCACGGCCACGGCATCCTTGCCGCTCCCGGGTATCTTCTGAACATCATGTCGCCCATCGTCCATCACCCCACCGTCTTCCGCCTCGGGCCGCTCGAGATCACCGGCTTCGGGTTGGCCGTCCTCGCCGCCTTCGCCATCTCGCAGATCATCTGCCAGCGCGAGCTGTGGCGCCGTGGCCAGCCGCTGGAAGCCGAGGCGATCCCGGACCTCGTGATGGCGGCGCTGCTGGGCACGCTCGTGGGCGCAAAGACGTACTACGTGATCCTCACGGGCGATCTCGGTGCGTACCTGAGTCGAGGCGGGTTCGTGTTCTGGGGCGGCTTCATCGGCGCCGTCATCGCCTGTGCGGCCGTCATTCGCTTCAAGAAGCTCAACTTCCTCCGCATTGCCGACGTGGCCGGCATCGCCATTGCGGCGGGCTACTCGGTGGGTCGCACGGGGTGCTGGGCCGTGGGCGATGACTACGGCCGACCGTTCTCGGGCTTCCTGGCCACGCAGTTCCCCGAGGGGGCGCCGCCCAGCACCGTGGCCGTCATGTCGCAGCAGTTCGGCGTGACCTTCCCGTCCGGCACGAGCCCGTCGGACGTGGTGTCGGTGTATCCGACGCAGCTCTACGAGACGCTCATGGGCGCGATGATGTTCGCCATCCTGTGGCGCTTCCGCGCGCACCGGCACCGCGAGGGGTGGCTCTTCGGCATGTACTGCGTGGTCGCCGGCGTCGAGCGCTTCATTGTCGAGTTCTTTCGCGCCAAGGACGACACGCTGACCTTCGGACTCACCACCGCGCAGATCATCGGCATCACGATTGCGACCATCGGGGTGGTGCTGCTGGTGGCGCGCCGCGGGAACGCGAGCGGTGGGACCGCCCCGCGCGCTCGCGCGGCCTAAACCCGAGTCCCAGACTCCCTATTGCGCAGCTCGTCCATTGACGTGTATACTCCGAGAGTTGCTTTGAGAACCGTTCTCAACTAGACGATCGTGGCCCCCGCCTTCCTTCCCACTCTCCAGCCTGCCGCCGACGCCGCGCCGCGCACCTGCGCGCTCAATGCGTGCCGTGCGGGCACGCGGGCGACCGTGGTCGATATCGAGTGCTCGGGCGACGAAGCCTGCCGCCTGCGGGCGCTCGGGCTGTGCGAGGGTGCCGCGGTCAACGTCATCGACGCACGCGACGCCATGCTGCTCGAGGTGCGCGGCACCCGCCTGGCGCTTGGCTCTGCGCTGACGGCGGGCATCACCGTCCGCCCCGCGTCGCCGCGCGCCTGACGCGCTTGGCGCCGCGCCGCGCGACGCCTCCGGTGAATCACCCGTGAGCACGCTGCAGCACCCCGACGCGCCCGGCGATGCTCGCGACGCTGGCAGCGCCTCCCCGGCCAACGACCGCGATGTCGTGCGCGTCGCGATCATCGGCAATCCGAACACCGGAAAGACGACGCTGTTCAACGCGCTCACCGGCCTCCGGCAGCGCGTCGGCAACTTCGGGGGCGTCACCGTCGAGCGCGTCGAAGGCAGCTTCCGCCTGCCCGATGGGCGTCGGGTGGCGCTTCTCGACCTGCCCGGGAGCTACTCGCTCTCCGCCGGCTCGCCCGACGAGCAGATCGCCCTCGATGTGCTGCTGGGACGTGACGCCGATCGCTGGCGCCCCGATGTGGTGCTCGTCGTCGTCGATGCGGGCCACCTCGAACGCAACCTGTTCCTGGCCGGACAAGTGCTGGAGCTGGGCGTGCCGGTCGTGGTGGCGCTCAATCAGATCGATGTCGCGACGGCCGATGGCGTGGCCATCGACATCCCCGACTTCATCCACGAGCTCGGCGTGTCGGTGGTGCCCACCGTCGCGAAGCGCGGCGAGGGGCTCGAGCAGCTCAAGCGCGCGATCGTCACGGCGCTCACGCTGCCCGCACCGGTGCGTCGCTTCACGTTGCCGACGCCGGCGCGCGAGGCACTCGCGCCCCTGGCCGAGTGCCTCGTGCAGGCCGGGCTCACGCGCAGCGCAGCCGACATGGAGGCGCTGCGGCTGCTGAGCGTGTCGCGCAGCGAACCGCACCTCGCGGAGATCGCCGGCCTCGCACCGGCCGTGCAGGCGGCCAGCGCGGCGATGCTCGCCGCCGGGTTTGCCCCGGCACGCTTCGAGTCGGAAGTGCGCTACGCCTGGATCGCCGAGGTGATCGACCGCACGGTGCGCCGCGAGGCGCACGGCCGCCGCAACGTGAGCGACCGCATCGATCGCATCGCGCTGCACCGCTGGTGGGGGCCCGTGCTGTTCCTCGGTCTCATGGCGGTGGTGTTCCAGGCGGTCTTCTCCTGGGCCACGCCCCTCATGGATCTCATCGAAGGCGCGATCGGCGCTGCGGGGAGCGCGGTCGGCAGCGTGATGCCGGACGGCGACCTGCGCTCGCTCGTGGTCGATGGCGTGTTTGCCGGTGCGGGGTCGGTGCTCGTCTTCCTGCCGCAGATCGCGATCCTGTTCACCTTCATCGGCATCCTCGAGCATTCGGGGTACATGGCGCGCGCGGCCTTCCTCATGGATCGCGTGATGCGTCGCGTGGGGCTGCACGGTCGCAGCTTCATCCCCATGCTGTCGGGGTACGCCTGCGCCGTGCCCGGCATCATGGCGACGCGCACCATCGAGGACCCGCGCGACCGGCTGGCCACGATGATGGTCGTGCCGCTCATGAGCTGCTCGGCACGCTTGCCGGTGTACACGCTGCTCATCGGGGCCTTCGTGCCCGCGACGTCGCTCATCCCCGGCCTCACGCTGCAGGGCGCGACGATGCTGGCCATGTACCTGCTGGGCACGCTCGCGGCACTCGGTGTGGCGGCGCTGTTCCGCCGCACGCTGCTGCGCGGTCCCGTGCGCCCGATGATCCTCGAGCTGCCGCCGTATCGTCGCCCGAGTGTGCGTTCGCTCGCCGTGTCGGTCGCGCAGCGGTGCCAGCTCTTCCTGCGACGCGCCGGTACCGTCATCCTGGCGCTCTCCATCGTGCTGTGGGCGCTCGCGACCTATCCCAAGGCCGACCTGCCGGACACGCTCCCGGAGGCCGAGCGGCAGGAGCAGCAGCTCACGCATTCGGCGCTGGGCCGCATCGGGCACGCCATCGAACCCGCCGTGCGTCCGCTGGGGTATGACTGGAAGATCGCGGTGTCGATCGCGGCCAGCTTTGCCGCGCGCGAAGTGTTCGTCTCCACGATGGGCACCATCTACGGCGTGGGCAGCGAGGATGAAGCGGCGCTCGGAGAGCGCCTGCGGGCCGAGCAGCGGCCCGACGGGCGTGCGTCCTACACGCCGCTCGTGGCCGTCGGGCTCATGGTGTTCTACGTGTTCGCGCTCATGTGCATGAGCACGACCGCGGTGACGGTGCGCGAAGCTGGCGGGGGCGCACTGGGCTGGCGCTGGGCCGGCCTGCAGTTCGTGTACATGCTGGCGCTGGCCTATGGCGCCGCGTGGCTGGTGTACGCGGGTGGACGCGCCCTCGGCTTTGCCGGGTAGCGCGCATGATGCAGCCTGGGGAGGTTCGATGACGACACAGACGCTGGTGGTGCTGGTGGTGCTGACCATCGCGGCGGGATATCTCGCGCGCCGCGCGTGGATCGCCGTGCGTGCCGCGCGCGCGCCCAAGGGCGGCTGCGGGCACGACTGCGGCTGCGCTCACTGAGCGCTCACTGATCCGACAGCACCTCGGCCACGGCCACCCACGCCTCGTCGGCGGCCGCGTAGGCCACCTGCACCGTCTGCACCCACCGCCGCCAGTCGGCAAAGACGGTGTCGCTCGCGGCACCGCGTACCGCCTCGCCCGCCACGTGCATGTGCGTGAGCGCGTCGAGCAGCGGCGCGGCCTCATCCTCCAGCGCCGCTTCGAGCGCGCGACGCTCGGCGGCGTCGGTGGCGGCCCGCGTGGCCGCGATCTCCTCGATGGCCCGGGCGACGTCGGCGGCGAGCGCCCGCCCCTGCAGCAGCGCGACCTGACGCGCCGGATCGGTGACGTCGTGCACCGCGCGTCGGGCTGCGACAAAGGGCGCGAACCAGCGATCGTGCGCCGCGTGCAAGGCAGCCGGACTGCGCACGGCGCCGAAGGCGCGCAGGCCGCGCGTGAGCTCCGGCAGTCTCCCCAACTGTGCGCACAACTGCAGCAGGAGCGGCCGGAGCGCCTCGTCGCCGCTCAGCTCCAGCACGTCATGATCGCGCAGGTAGAGGCGCGCGCTGGTCGCCCCGACGTCGACGCCATCGATACCATCGAAGGCCAGCACCCAGGGCATGGCTGAGGACCAGGCGAGACGGAGCCCGGCCGGTTCGAGCGTGACCCGCGCGGCCGCATCGAGTTCCCGTCCGCGCACGATGCCGCGCGCCCGCACCTCGGCGGCGTAGCCCGCAGCGCGTGCTGCGTCGTCAGCCGTCGCGTCGACGTGTGCATCGCCCGACGCAGGCCGGTGGTCGCTCATGCGAGAATCGCCTCGATGACGCGGTGGGTGTCCTCGAGCGTCGCGAAGGTCGCGTACGGCGCGTGCGATGCCAACTCGTCCACACCATAGCGCCCGGTCGCGACGGCGAGCGCGCGCACACCGAGGCTGCGGCCGCAGTCGATGTCGGCCGGCGTGTCACCGATGATCACGAGCTGCGGGCCCGGCACGTCGACGCCCAGATGCTGCGTGGCGCGCTCGCGCGCGATGGCGGGGAGCGCCGGCCGGTCTTCGTGATCGCACCCGAACGCCCCGACGGCGAAGGCGTCGATGTCGAGCTGCACCGCCGCCAGCTTGCGCGCCGCACCGGCGCGCACATTGCCGGTGAGCAGCCCGAGCGTGACCGCGGGTTCGCGTGACAGCGTGGCAAGCAGCACATCCACTCCGGCGCACTGTTGGGCGACGTCGGGCTCGGTGCTGAGGATCGCGTCGAGGTGCACAAGGTAGCGCGCCACGAGGGCATCGAACGTGGCGTCGATGGCGTCGTCGGCCAGCCCCGCATGCCGCAGTTGCGCGCGCACGATCTGTCGATCGGTGCGCCCGTCATAGTGATAGTGCGGATCGCCGCGCACACCCAGCACCTCGTCGAACGCCAGGTCCATCGCGCGCCGGCCCGCGCGATCGGTGCGCAGCAGCGTGCCGTCGATGTCGAACAGCACCACACGATGCGCGGCATCCACGATGCGGACCTGCGACGTCATGCGCCCACGCTGGTGGAGGCCTCGGCATCGGCCACCGCCGCCGTGCGGGCGGCGGGCGGACGCACGAGGCGGGAGACCACCAATCCGCCCATGATCGATGCCGCACCCACCAACTGCCAGGTGGTGGGCTGCTCGTGCAGGGCAACGGCGGCGACGATGAGCGCGATGACAGGCTGCAAGTTGCTGTACATGGCCGTGCGTGTCGGGCCCAGCACCCGCACGCCGCGATAGAAGAGGAGATAGGCGATCACGAGCGCACCGATGCCGGCGTACGCGATGGACGCCCAGGCGCGTCCCGGCACGGTACCCCAACTGATGCGCAGCAGGTCCGGCACGGCGACCAGCACGATGACCGCCGCCCCGCTCGCCATGGTGATGGCGGAGAGCTGCAGCGGATGCACCCGCTCGGTGTAGGGCTGGAGCAGCACGGTGAAGAACGCCCACGCCACACTCCCTCCCGCAATGAGCACCGCACCGAGCAGCGGCTGTCCCCCCGCGTCGCCGAACCCCTGCGTGCTCCCCACCACGCACGCCACACCCACGAGCTGCAGGCCGATGCCGAACCAGGCCCGCGCGCCAGGCCAACCGCGCCCCAGCAGCTTGCCGATGATGGCGATCCACGCCGGTCCGGCGGCCACGATGAGGGCGGCGACGCCCGCGCGTGTGCGCGCGAGGCCGAAGATGAACAGGAGCTGGTACAGGCCATTCCCCAGCACCCCGAGCGCGAGCAGCGCGCGCACGTCGCGGCCGGTTGGGCGTGCCGCGTCGCGCGCGGTGGTCGCCACCAGCGCGAGCACGAGGGCCGCCAGCAGGATGCGCGCGCCATTGAACGCGAGCGGCGGCAGCGCGGTGAGCCCCACCTTCACCACGCTGTAGTTCACGCCCCAGATGACCGCCATGACCACGAGGCCGAGATCGGTCATGCCGAAGTGGTGCGACGCCTCGGCCGGCGTGCCGCCGGCAGCAGGCCGCCGGGACGCGGACAGCGTGGTCATGCCGGAATGTAGACGACGCGCCACGCCCGCAGCCAGCGCCGGTTATCTTGGGCCATGCATGTTTCCTTTGCGCTCTTCGCCGACGCCGCCAACATCTCGCAGGAAGGGAAGCTCAACATCCTCGGGATCTTCGATGCGGTGCACGTGGGGCAGCTGCCGGCGCTGCATCCGCGCGCCACGTTCGTCGTCCGCATCAAGGCCACGCCGTCCGATGCCGGCGGCCACCCGATGCTCGTCCGCTGGATCAATCCGCGCGGCGCCGAACTGTGGCGCTCAGAGGCCGAGCTCGAGGTGGGGGCGCCGCCGCCGGGATCGACCGAGCTGGACATGCCGGTCATCCTGCAGCTCGACCTCCCACTCGACATGCTCGGCGACTATCGCATGACCGTGACGCTGGGCGACCGGCCGGAAGTGGCAAGTGTGCTGCATGTGCGCGGGGGCGCGCCGCAGCCGGTCGTCCCGCCGCCCTCGGGCCAGTTGGTCAGCTAGCCCGCACGCGCGACCGCCAGGCGACGGTCGCGCGCGACTCACATCGGCACGCGGTGCACGCCGGTGCACTGCGAGCGCAATCGGGCCGTGTACGCGTCGTCGGCTGACAGGTTGTCGATGGCCACGCCGCCGCGCAGCAGGGCGCTGTGAATCATCCGTCCGTCGCCCAGCGCGGCGCCCACATGCGTCACCCTGCGGTCGTCACGATCGGAGAAGAACAGCAGGTCGCCGGCGGGATGCACGGCCGAGGCATCCTCATGCACCGCCGGTGTGGCCGCCGCCTGCTGCCACGCGTCGCGCGGCAGCACCACCCCATGCAGGCCGAACACCCGCTGCACGAGGCCGGAGCAGTCGACGCCCCACGGCGTCACGCCGCCCCACTGATAGGCGGTGCCGCTGAACCAGGTCACCGCGCTGTTTGCGGCGGCACGGGCGTCGCGCGGAAAGCGCCGCGCGCGGTCATCCGCCTCGATGGCCTCGCCGTCGACGATGTCACAGGACGGCGGCACACGCGCGCCGAGGGGCAGCGCACGCCGCGCGCCCTGGGCATCACGCACGACACACCCGAGCGACAGGCGCCACGTGCCCTCACCGCCGGAGCAGGCCGTGAGGTAGCCGACGTGGGTCCATCCCTCGTAGTCGTCCGCGCCGCGCACGCGCAACCAGTCGCCCCGTCCGTCGACGAGGCGCACCACGTCGCCCGCAACGAGCTGTGAGATGGGCGACGACGCGATGCGCGCGTCGGCCAGCAGCGGCGCCACGGCGGCGCGCACGGTGAACCGATCGGCCGTCGAAGCCTGAGACGAACTGGTCATGTGCAGAAGACGGAAGAGCGCGGCGTCAACGCCGCTCGCAGGAAGTCAGGGAGTCGCGAGGCACTGCTCGACACGCGCGGCCAGCTCGGCCAGCGTGAACGGCTTCGCCAGCACCGGGCGCCCGGTCGCCCGGACGAAGCGCGCCGCACTCTCGCTGTGCAGGTCGCCCGTCATGAACAACACGCGAGAGGCCTGTTCCGGGTCCCGACTTGCGATGGTCTGGTAGACCTGCTCCCCGGTGAGGTCGCTCATGCGGAGGTCGAGCAGCACCAGGTCGTAGCTGTGTCCGGCGATGAGGGACAGGGCGGCCGTCCCACCGTCGGCGACATCCACCGCGTAGCCCCGACCGCGCAGGAACCGACCGATGGTCGTGCGCAGCGTGACTTCGTCCTCGATGAGCAGCACGCGCGGCTGCCCCTCGACGGCCTCGGTGCCCGCCGGCGGGGTCCGACGGACCGTTGCCGGAATCTCCACCGTGAGTGGCGCCGGTTCGCGCGGCGCTGCCTCCTGCACATCGCCTTCGCGCACCGCCGCGGGCAGGCGCACCGTGCAGGTCACCCCCTCGCCCTCGCGCGAGCGGATGTCGAGCCAGCCGTCATGGTCACGCACGATGGTGTGCGCGATGGTGAGCCCCAGGCCGCGATGTCCGCGGGTGGCGCGCGTCGTGAAGAGCGGCTCGGTCACGCGCGGCAGGTCCTCCTCGGGGATGCCGGGCCCGGAGTCGCGCACTTCGATCGAGACCGCACCACCCTCGTCGCGCGTCGTGATCGTGATGTGGCGGGGACCCGGGTAGTCGGCGAGGGCATCCTCGGCGTTCGCCAGCAGGTTCGACAACACCTGCTGGAAACGCAGCGGATCGACCTCCACCGGCGGCAACGTCTCCGCGAGCACTTCGTGCAGCTCGATGCCGGCCGTTCGCAGCGACGAGCGATGCAGCTCGAGGGCGCGACGCACCAGGGCCACCACATCACCCGGCCCCTGCGCGCCATCGGTGGCGGCGATGGCCGTGGCCCCGTCGAGCAACTGGCTGACGATGCGCGACGCGCGCTGCGCCTCCACGACCATCTGGTCGAGCGCCCGGCGGTCTTCGGCTGACAACGTCGGCGAACCCGCGTGCAACTCGGCCAGCGCGAGCAGGCTTGCCAGGGGGTTGTTGAGTTCGTTGGCAACGCGTCCCAGCGACTGGCCCACCGCGGCGAGACGCGCCTGCTGACCGCGTGCTTCCCGTTGCACTTCATCGTTGGTGATGTCGCGCACGATGCCGAGCGCGCCCACCACCACGCCGTTCTCGTGAATCGGCGCCGAGGTGACCGTCGTGAGTCGCGATCCCTGCACACCAAGGCATCGGATCTGCGCGCGACGCCGCTCACCAGCCAGCGTCGCATTCATGACCTGCTCGGCCTCGCGGCGGTCGGCGGGATCGACGAGCAGCAGGTAGTGCTGCCCGATGATCTGCTGTCGTGTGAGCCCCGACTCGGTGAGGAAGCCGGCATTGACCGACATGAACCGGCCGGCAAGATCGACCGTGTAGATGGCGTCGGTCGCGCTCTCGACGAGGCGCGTGTACAGCGCCTCGGACCGCTCGCGGGCGAGGGTATCGGCGCGCTGACGCGTGACGTCACGCAGGCACGCCACCGACCCCGTGATCTCGCCGAGCTCGATGAGCGGCGCCGAGCCCACCTCGACCACGCGACGGGTCCCGTCGGCGCGCAACACCTCGCACTCGTACTGTTGCGGCTTGCCGGCGCGCACGAGCGTCTCGTGACGACGCACGTCGGTGAAGAAGCCCGGCGCGATGAGCTGCTCGGCCGGCACGGCCGACAGGTCGGTGCGCCCGAAGAGCGCGAGGGCGGCGGGATTCGCGAACGAGATGCGTCCGCGCAGGTCGGTGATGACGATGCCGTCCGACACCGTGTCGAGCACGGCGCGATGCTGCTCGGCCAGGCGCGACACGTCGGACACGTCGTCGAAGGTGATCACGCAGCCGCCGTCGGGGTGCGGCGCCGCGACGAGGGAGAAGAGCCGGCCGTTGGACGAGACGCGCACCGTGCCGCGCACCGGCACGCCGTCACGTCGTGCGCCGGCGATGAACGCGTCGACGTTGAGCCCCTCGGGGGTGTCCCCGGCACCGACCAGCGCGTCGCGGAAGCGCTGTCCGAGCAGCCCCGGGATCGTGCGCCCGCACAGCTCGGCGGCGCGCGCGTTGCAGCGGCTCACCGTGAGCGCCTCCTCGAGGACGACGAGTCCACTCGCCGTCGAATCGAAGGCGAGCTTCCACTCCTTCGTGGCCTTCTCGACCTCCTCGAACAGCCGCGCGTTGTCGATCGCCACCGCCACCTGGTCGGCGAGACGCCGCAGCACCTTCGCGTCGTCCTGGTCGAACGGGCGCTCGCGATCGAGCACGGCGATGGCGCCGATGGTCCCGCGCCCCGTGGCGAGCGGCGCGATGATCGCCCGCTGGATGCGGGCCAGCGTGCTCACGACCCGACTGAGGGCGAACTCCGGGGTGAACTCGTTGATGAGGATCAACTCGTTCGTGAGCGTCGCCCGGCCGGCCAGGCTTGCGTGCACCGGCAGGTGCAGGCCCCCCAGCACGTCGGCGCTGCCGATCGCGGCGACAATGTGCAGGTATTCGCCGTTGCGCAGCGCGATGCACGCGCCCTCGACGCCGAGCAGCGACAGCGTGTGCCGCAGGATCAGGCGCAGCACCTCGCCCAGCCGCAGCGACTCCCCGACGGCGCGCGCGACATCGGCGAGCGCCTCCGTCGTGCGCCGCTCGCGCTCACTCTCCGCATAGCGCCGCGCGTTGGCCACGGCGGTCGCCGCCTGCGACGCCATCGTGGCGAGCACCTCCTGGTCCTCGTTGCTGTACGCGTCGGCGGCCGTGCTGTGCACGGCAAGCACGCCGATGAGCCGGATGCCGACGCGCATGGGCACCGCCAGCACCGACGTGGCCGCGCCCGATTCGCCGACGACGTCGTACAGCGACAGCGGCGGCGCGAGCCCCGCCTTGTCCCGCGCCCGATCGGCCTCGCGGTCGCCCACCCGCACGGGGGCCCCCGTGCGCGCCACCTCGGCCACGATCCCCTCCCCCAGGCGCACCACCCCGCGCGGCCGCTCGACGCCGCGCACGAGCCGCAGTGCCGTGGAGAGTTGGTCGGTGTGCAGGTCGGGCACGAGCACCGCGACGCCGTCGCAACGGACAGCCCGCTGCACCTGCCGCGCGAGATCGCGCAGGATCTCCTGCTCGTCGAGCGAGCGCGTGAGCGACGCGCCGGATTCCTGCAGCAGTTGCAGGCGCTCATGGCGCTGCCGCGCGAGCGCCTCGAGCGCGTCATAGGCGACGCGCGCCGACAGGTGGCGCAGGATGTCTCCGATGTCGCGTCGTTGCGCGGCCGACGGGCGGCGCCCATCGCGCGCGCCGGCGAGCTTCACCAGGCCGATGATCTCCTGGCGCGCCCCCCGCAGCAGCCCCACGAGCAGGTCTGTCGGCAACCAGTGATCGTCGCCTTCGTGCCCGTCGGTGCTCGCGGGGTCGATGCCGAAGAACTCGCGCGCCACCCACGCATCGGCGCCGTCGAGCATGCACAGGTCGCCATCACGGAAGCGCTCGAGATGCGGCAGGCGCCGACGCCACACCGATCCCGGCAGCGGCTTGAAGCTCAGCCCCGTGAGCGTGGTGACATCGGTCGCGCCGGCCTTCGCGATGACCGTCGGGTTGAGCGACGCATCGCGCAACGACACCAGGACCCGATCGAAGCCCCGCTCGTGCAGCAGGTCGGCTGCCACCTGCAGGCGCGCACTCGTGCCCTCGGCGCGATCGATCGCGTCGAGCACCTCGTGCAGCGGCCGCGCGGCCGTCGCATGCGTGGGCGTGACAGGATGGGCCATGGGCGTATCAGGAGGACGCGCACTGCGTGCGCCGCGAAACAAGATAGCGCGCCCCGTGCGCCCTGCACGGCACCCGCGCCCGACGGGCCCCGCTCAGAAGGTCCAGAAGCGGAAGAAGTCGATGCCGATCTGCGCCGGCGTCTGCTGGAAGGTGCGGCTGATCCCCAGGCGTCCGCAGGCCTGTGCGCTCGACCCGGGCTCGAGACCCAGCGACAGGCTCACGCCACGATCGAAGCGCCGCTCGACCTTCACGCCGAGCCCCTGTGCAAACAGGGACAGCGCGTCACCGCCGGCCGACGACTGCGGCGCGAGGCCACACAAGCCGGTGCTGAAGGTGAGATACGTGTTGCGGGCGACCTGGCCGCCCACACCCACGCGCGTCGACGCGAGAATGCCAAGTCCACTCTGGCGCAGGTTGGCCGCGTCGCCCGGCGCCAGCGCCGTGGGCTCGACCTGCACGACGTCGAAGCGTCCCCCCGCGAGTCGGCTCGACAGGTAGCTCCCCGCGAGACGCAGCGCGAGCGTCGCGCCTTGCTCGGCGTACGGCGTCCCCAGGAGCGAGTACGCCGGCTCACCCGTGACGAGGTAGCTCAGCATGTCGCTTTCAGGGAGCGGGGGGTTGTCCGCGCTGGTGAGTGCGAGCGTCGGCCGATCGACCGTCCCGCCGATGTTGACACGAATGCGCACGTCCTGGCGATTCGAGTTCGCGCGCGTCTCGCGCACCGTGTGCAACGCCGAGATGTCGAGCGTGGGCTGGAGGTCGGGATCGCCGTAGAAGCGCACGAGCCCGCGCTCCACCTCGAAGCCCGGACGCGCGAGCCCGAGGTTGAGCTGGTACGTGCCCCGCTCCACCGTGAGGGAGTCCGCGAGCGCGAGGCGCGCCCCACGCCCGTCCCGCGACATCGACCGGGTCACGCGCAGTTGGCCGCCGAGCTTGAGGTTGGCCTCGGGCGAACGCAGCCAGAGGTCGTCCCCGATGCCGAGGCGCACATCGTCGATCTGCAGCGTCTGCAGCCATGCACTGGGCGTCGATGGCAGCAGCGCATCCATCGCGAAGCGCGCCGTGTCGATGAGGTCGAGATTGTCGCTCAGGTCGAGCGCGCGACGCTGCGCGAGCTGCCGGATGTACACGCGTCCGCGATCGACTCGTACGGCGCCGCGCACACGCGGTGCCCCCCCGGGGCCGGAGAGCACCAGGGGCACCGGCGTCGTGATGGCCAATGTCGCCGTGCGCGGCTTGTCGATGGCGAGGAAGTTGGACGCGGCCAGTCGGAGGTCGAACGCCGGCGCGGTGGGGTCGGTGAACACGACCGATCCGACGATGCCGATCGTGTCGGACGGTGTCCCGCTGGAGGCGCCGAAGCGCCGCACGATGAGCGTGTCACCTGCCAGCGCGATGTCCGCACCCGCACGGTCGAGGCGGATGCCGAGCGCGTCGAGCGCGAACGCGGCGCTGTCGATGCGCACCTGGCCACGCAGCCGGGGCCGTTCCCACGAGCCCGTGAGCCGCACGTCGGCATCGAGTGTCCCGCGGGCCTCCGACACCGACGGCAGCAAGGCCTCCACCACCGCGAGATCGGCACGGCGACTCGTGAGGCGCCCCGCCAGCGGCGCGTCGAGCTGGCGGCGTCGATTCGCGACGAGCGCGAGGTCGACGGGCAGCGTCGCCTCGAGGTCGAGCGCGGGGCGGTTGTCGATGCGCAGCCCCCCGGTGAGCGCGAGCTGCAGCGAGTCGTAGCGCGCCGCGAGCGCGAGGTCGCCCAGGCGAATCGGGCCGGCCACGGCATCGCGCAGCGCCAGCGACCCGGTGAGTCGTGGCAGCTCACGCGTCCCGCCGAGCGTCACCTGCGCCGTGGCGCTGCCGCGCGTGAGACGTGACGCGGGGAACAGGCGGCCGATGTCGGCCAGCGGGAGCTGGTCGACATCGAGCGTGCCGCGCACGGCGCGCGTCTCGCCCAGGGCGCCACGCAGCGTGATGCGCCCGGTGTCGGTGTGCAGCAGCACCAGCGAGTCGAGCGTCGCGCCCCCGTCGGCAACGAGGTGCACCGTGGCCGGCGAGGCCAGTGTCAGACCGCGGGCGCGCTCCCCGAGACTGTCGACGCGCAGCGCGAGTGAGTCGAGACGCACGGTGGTCGAGTCACCACGGCGCGTCACACCGCCCGCCACCGTGATGCGCGCATCGTTGGGAGTGCGCAACGCCATGCCGAAGCGCTCGGCGAGCCCGCCCCGCACCGTCGACTGCGCACTCGCGTCGGCCACATCGATCCCGGCCAAGACCGCGGAATCGGCCAGCAGGTCGACCCGCCCCTCGGCGCGGCGCAGCACGTCGCGAATGGTCGCGTCGAGCGCACCGCGGCGCAGGCGCGTGCTCGCCAGCACCACATCGCGCGCGTCGGCGCGCAGCGACACGTCGAGGCCATTCGTGTCGGTGGTATCCGTCGTCCCCGCCACCACCGCCGACAGCTCGACGCTGCCGCGCAACGTATCGCCGGGAAGCAGGAAGGCCGGCCGCGCGGTGTCGGTCGGCGCGAGCCACGGACGCAGGCCGCCGAGCGAATCGACGTACATCGCCACCCGCAGCGTATCACGACGTGCCGGCGCGAGTCCCAGGCCACCCTGCGCGACGAGGCGCAGGGCCGAGCTCTCCGCGGCGAGCGTGTCGATGCGCAGGCGGCCCGTCTCGAACGTCATCGCGGCGGTGCCGCCGAAGAGTCGCGCTTCGCCCACGCGCGAGAACAGGTCGATGCTCCCCTGCACCGGGCCCGTCATCGTCGACATGATGAACTCGCCGGTCGTCGAGTCGACCTGGCCTCGCAGGTCGACCGTGCCCGTCGCGTTGAGGCTCGTCACCGGCAGGCGCGCATCCCCGAAGAGCGATTGCAGGTTCGCGCCACGCGCGCGCCACGCCCCGCTCGCCCCCATGATCGGCTCGAGGGCGTCGGCACTGCCAGTGAAGGTGAGCTCACCGCCCTCGCCGGCGAAGCTCGCCTGCAGGTCGAACCGTTCGGCCATCCCCTTGGCGCGAATGCGCCCCACCGCCGAGCCGCGGAGCGGCATGTTGGGATACGAGCGCGACAGCGTCGTCCACGACAGCGGCAAGGCCTGCAGGTCGACGTCGAACAACGTGCCCTCGGGCACCAGCGTGTAGCGGCCGCTGCCCGTGAAGCGCGACGGGAGCCCCGGCCCGTCCACCAGTTCGATGTCGGCCTGCGAGAAGCGCGCGTCGTACCAGAGCGAGTCGAGCCGCACCGACCCGCGCGCGATGCCGTTGACTTCGGGGAACAGCGGATTCACGAAGCGCGGCGTGCGCAGGTCGAGCGCGGCGATGGTGAGATCGAGCCCGTCGAGGACGGCATCAGCCGGGCGGAGGATGTCGAGCGATCCCGTGGCCTGCAGCCGCGACACGGCGCCGGGCACATGCTCGTCCGCGAACGCCACCGTCGCATCGTCGAGGCGCCAGTTGGTGAGGACACCACCGCGCCCGCGCACCGTGCCGGTGAGGGCGCCGCGCCAGTCGTACGGGAACGGCTCGCCGTTGAACCAGCGCAGCAGGTCGGTGTGCGCCGGCGCGAGCGTGAGGTCGACATCGGTGAGGCGCGTGACCGGCCCGCCCACACCCCACGTCATGCGTCCGCGCAGCCGCGACCGCAACGACCGCGCGTCCATGTTCGTGATCACGTAGTCCATGATGGACAGCGCGCGCGGATCGTTGCGGATGTGCAGGTCCATGCGCCCGCCGCCCTCGTGCGGGATGGTCTCGTCGATCCACGCGAGGTCGGTGAGCGACACCGTGTCGCCCTGCAGGCGGATGTCGTAGCGCATGGGCAGGTTGCTCCCCCACACCACGCGAGCCGACCCTGTCGCCCGCGATCCCGGCAGTGCGAAACGCACCCCGTCCATCCAGAGCGTGTCGCCCAGGATGCGGGCGTCCGCGGACAACCCCTGGAACCACAACGGTGGTGACATCCACACCACGTCGAGCTTGCGCACCGCAAGGCGCACGCCGGCGCTGTCCGGGTCCCGCAGCCGCGACCGCCCCAGGGCGAGGGAGCCGCGCACGAAGCGCATGACCTTCACGTAGCGGCCATCCTCGGCACGGAACTCGTCGGTGAGACGCGTGAGGTGCTCGGTGAGCGCACTGTCGCGCTTCGCACCCTTGAGCGTGTCCGAGAGTGTCCACGGCAGCCGCGCCACGAAGGTGAGCTCGTGAATCGTCGCCGTGTCGAGCACGATGTAGCGCCCGAAACGCGTCGCCCGCGCCGTCGTCCGCTGTGCGCCGGTCGACCGGCCGACGGCACGCCACAGATTCCAGTCGTCCTTGCCGTAGTCCACCAGCGTCACGCGCGGCCGCGTCACCTCGAGCGACTTGATCACGATGCGCCCGTCAAGCAGGTCGCGCGGATCGTACGTGACCCGCAGCGGTCCGCTGCTGAACAGCGGCGTCCCGTCGGGTGCGCGCAGGTCGATCGTGTCGAGTGTGATGTCCTGGAACAGGTTGCCGTGCAGGCCGGCCACGTAGAGCCGTCCGGGCATCGCTGCGCGCGCGAGCGGCAGCCCCAGGCGCAGGATGAACGCCATGCCGCGATCGGTCTGTGTGAGCACCACGACACTGCCCACCAGCGCCACGACCAGCGACAGCAGCACCGCCGCCGCGCTCAGCACCACCGTGCGTCGACGCGGCGCCATCAGAAGGCCTGCCCGATCCAGATGCTCGGATTCAGGCGTCCGAGCAGGCCGTTGCCCCGCAGCGGTCGGAACGTCGCCGGACACCGCCCCGCCTCCTGCACCGGCGGGGCACCGGTGGTGGCCGCATTCTGCACCGCCAGCGTGTTGCCCGGGCTCACGCAGTAGAGCGGCGCCACCCCACCCTGCGGTCGGGCGTTGAAGTACGCCGCGCCCGCGGGGCGATCGTACGGGTTGTAGCCGAAATCGATGCGGATCGCGCCGAAGGGAGACGCCACGCGCACGCCCAGACCGGGCGTCACCGTGATCGTCGGTCCATCACTCCGCACCGGCGTGTCCGACGCGCCGCGATTCCACAGGCGCCCCGCGTCGGCGAACGCCGCGAACTGCAGCAGCGTCGGCGCGATCGGACTCGGCCACTGTGCCTCGAGATTCGCGACCACCAGCGTGTTGCCGCCCGTCGGCACCACCCGCTCGGCCACCGTCGAGCCGTCGGCGCGGTAGTGCACCACGCCGCCCACCGTGTCCACCGCGTAGCCGCTCACGATGTAGACGGACGGCCCGAGCTCGTTCTGCCGGAAGCCGCGCACCGTGGTCGGACCGCCCGCGTACAGGCGCTCCTGCGGCGGAATGAAACTGCCCACGCCACCAGCACGCCCCAGCCCCTGCACCACGCCGCCGCGCACGTGCGCCGTGAGTGTCGCCGTGCCCACCGCGCGATACCACGTCGCATCGATCGTGGCGCGGTTGAACTGCTGGGTGCGGTCGGATCCGATGACCGTGCTCGCGTGACGCAAGGAGCCACGCAGCACCGTCCCACTCGTCGGGCGCAACGGATCGTTCACCCGTTGCCGCGCCAGCGACAGCTCGGCGGCCGCCAGGCGATTGTTGCGCTGGAGGAAGCCGCGGAGCTCGGCGTCGCAGGCATTGAACACTGCGCAGAAGAACGCCGGCTCCGCTTCGGTACGCCCGAGCTCGAGCTGGTAGGTCGCCGTGCTCGACACACGCCCCGCCAGCGGCGCGCCGAACGGATCACCCAGCGAGAACACGCCACCGATGGGCGTGCGACGCAGGAACGCCTTGTACTCCGACAGCGTGCTGCTGAAGAGCGTGAGCGAC
Source organism: Gemmatimonadota bacterium (assembly GCA_020161135.1). Lineage (GTDB taxonomy): Bacteria > Gemmatimonadota > Gemmatimonadetes > Gemmatimonadales > Gemmatimonadaceae > Gemmatimonas. Next base: position 77,957 of record JAIUOB010000002.1, read on the forward strand.
GGAATGCGCACCTGCCCGGCGCGCACGGGCTGTCGCAGGGTGGCCGAGCCGTAGTAGTTGAGCGTGCGGCTGTACGGATCGGAACGCGCCTGCGCCTGGCACACGCCTTCGGCACCGTCGAGGGGCGCCCCGAGGCCGATCTTGCTGACGCGCCCGGTGAGTTCGAGCCGCGGCGCGAAGGAGACGAAATCGCGGTCAGTGAGCGACCCCTGCGTGCGGAAGCAATCGAGCGTGGCCCAACCGATGCCGCCACGCGCCGCCCACCGATCACCTTCCACGAGGTGCACGGTGAGGTTCACGATCGTGTCGCCCGGGGGCTGCACACTGTCGGCGCGCAGGTCGACCCGCTGGAAGACGTCGGTCTGGTAGAGATTCCGCTGCGCGTCGATAATGGCACGCGCGGAGTACCAGTCGCCGGGGTGCAGCGCGAGCGCGCGGCGGATGGTCGCGTCGCTCACGCGCCGCCCCCGCCCACCGGAATCGACGTCGAGCGCCACGCGGCCGATGCGTGCGCGTGCGCCCGGCACGACGGTCACCTCGACATCGGCGGTGCGCGCTGTCGTGTTGGTGGTGTACGCGAGCAGCGCTTCGGCCTGCGGCCAGCCGAGATTGCGGAGCCGCCGCACGAGGGTGTCGCGCCCCGCTTCGAGCGCACCGCGGTCGAACACGCCGCCGACCGCGAGCGGAAAGTCTCGGGCCGCCTCACGCAGCGGGGCGCTCGCCTCGACTCCGCGCAGCGCCAGGGCCGTGACCCGCATCGGCGCGCCTTCGCGCACCACGAAAGTGACCTCGATCACCCCCGGCCGGAGCGTCCGCACGGCCGTGTCCACCTGCACATCGGGAAATCCGCGCCGGCGGTACAGGGTCTCCAGCCGCCGCACGTCGCGCGCAAACTCCACCGGGTCGAGACAGCGTCGTTCGCCCAGCAGCGGCACCGCGCCGAACCGCGACGGGATCGTGGCCACCGTCGCCGCGAGCTGCGCCGCGGTGTACTCACGATGGCCCTCGAAGCGCAGCGCACGCACCTCGCGGTCCCCACGCTCGCACGACAAGTCCTGCGCGGCCGCCGCCTGGGCACCGAGAAGGGCGGCGGCGAGCGCCGCGAAGAGGCGGAGGGAATGGACGGAGAATCGCACGTTCTATAGCCTATAAAGCTCACGTACCCCTCACACCCAGTCAACTACGCATGCGACGCTCACTGCCCGTCCTCGGCGCCTTCGCCCTGTTCACGGCGGCCTGCCGTGCCACCGACGCTGCGCCCGAGCGCCACGTGTTCGTCGATTCGCGCGACTGGTACGATCCCCGCTCGCTCGATCCCGCGCACGCCACCGACGTGCCCAGTGGACGCGCCGTCGCCTACCTGTTCGACGGACTCACACGCTTCGCCCCCGATGGCGCCCTCGAGCCCGCACTCGCGCGCGCCTGGGAGACCTCGTCGGACGGCCGCACCTACACGTTTCACCTCCGGAGCGGCGTGACGTTTCACGACGGCACGCCCTTCATCGCTGCCGACGTCGCACGGTCGTTCCGTCGCCTCCTCGATCCGGCCACCAAGGCGGGTACCACCTGGCCGCTGCTCCCCATCGCCGGTGCCCGCGCCTTCGCGGCCGGCACGGGCACCACGCTGGGTGTGACGACGCCCGACGACTCCACCGTCGTCATCACGCTCGAGGAGCCGCTCGCGATCTTCCCCAAGTTGCTCGCCATGCCCGCCGCCTCGATCGTCCCGGCCCGCATCGGCGACGACTTCCGCGAGCGTCCCGTCGGCACGGGCCCGTGGAAGCTCGCCGAGTGGCGCCACGACGATCACCTGACCTTCGTGCGGAACCCTGCGTACTTCGACGGTGCGCCCACCATCGACACGCTGCGCGCCCGCATCATCCCCGAGCCGTCCACCGCGGTCGCCGAGTTCGAGAGTGGCACGGTGGATCTGCTGTATGTGCCGGAAGACCAGGCCCGCGCGTGGGAGAACACCGACGAGCGCAAGGCGCAACTGCTCAGTGCCCCCGCGTTGCGCCTCTGGTACGTCGGCATGAACACGACGCGTGGACCGCTCACCGACGTGCGCGTGCGGCAGGCCATCGCGCACGCCATCGACGTGCCCACCATCCTGACACAGCTCCTCGCCGGTCGTGGTCGCGTCACCGCCGGTATCATCCCGCCGACTCTCGACGGGGCCGACACCACGCGCGCGCCGTACGCCTACGACACGACCGCCGCGCGTCGCCTGCTCGCCGACGCGGGGCACGCGAACGGCATCGACCTCGAGCTGTGGAGTTCGCAGACGCAGCCCTGGCCGCGCCTCGCGCAGACGCTGCAGGCGTACCTCGGCGCGGTCGGCATTCGCGTGAAGCTGGTGCAGCGCGACGCCGCCGCGTCCCGCGCTGCGGCGCGCGCCGGTCAGGTCGATCTCATCGTGAAGGACTGGTACGCCGACTACCCCGACGCCGAGAACTTCCTCTACCCCCTGCTGCATGGGGCCAACGCCGGCGCCGGCGGCAACGTCTCGTTCTTCAAGGACGCCGCCTACGACAAGCTCGTGAGCGCGGCACGCCGCGAGAGCGACGACGCGAAGCGCACCACCCTGTATCGAAGCGCCGACTCCCTCGCGTATCGGCAGATGCCGCTGCTCCCGCTCTGGTTCTACAACGAGGTGTACGCCGTGCAGCCGTGGGTGCAGGGGTTCACGGCGCCCGCGATCTTCAACGGACAGCGGTTTGTGAAGGTGCGGCTCGGGAAGTGAGGGTGTGCGTGGCGATGCTACCGCCCGCAACGATTCGATGACGGCGTGCGCGTGCGTCGGTGCCACTGTGGCGGCATGGCCGACCTCCGCAATCTCCGTGTCCTCGAAGCCGTCGAGGACTTCGCCACCGATGTGCATCGCCTCGCCCAGCCGTATGGCACGGTGCGGTTCACCAGTTGGCGCGCACAGCTCGTCGATGCCGCCGACTCGGTGGCCGCGAACATCGCCGAAGGCGCTGGGCGCGGTACCGATCCGCAGTGGCTGCACGCGCTGCGCATCGCCATCGGCAGTGCCAACGAGGTGGGCGTCCTGCTCCGCCGCGGACGCGACAGCGGGGCCATCGATCCGATTGGATGGATGCGCGTCGAGTCCAAGCGGAAGGTGGTCTGCCGCATGCTGGTGAACCTCTCCCGCGTCATCGAGGAGCGCATTGCCCACCGCGACCCGCGCGCCCAAGCCGGCGGGCGCTCGAGGCATTAGCCTTCGAGGTCCCTCCGTAGTACCCGTGGTCACCGTAGTCCCCCGCTCCCGTCCCCCCGCTCCCGCCCCTCCCGCTCCCGTCGTTCGTTGTTCCTCCGCCGTCTCCTCTCGACGCTCCCCACGCTCTTCGGCGTCCTCGTCGTCGTCTTCCTCCTGCTCTACGTCGCCCCCGGCGACCCGGTGCAGGCCATGGTGGGCGAACGGGCCGACGCTGAGACCATCGCGCGGTTGCGCTCCGAGTTGAAGCTCGACGAACCCCTGCCGACACAGTTCGCGCACTACGTGGCGGGCATCGCGCGCGGCGACCTGGGCCGCTCGTACATCACGGGCCGCCGCATTCGCGACGATCTCCTCGAGCGCTTTCCGCGCACGCTGCTCTTGGCGACCGCGGCGATGCTGCTGGCCATCACCGTCGGCGTGACCGTGGGCGTCGTCGCCGCACGGCGCCCCGGCGGTTGGTTCGATCGTCTGGCCCTGGCCGCGACCTACGTGGGCGTCTCGTTTCCGGTCTACTGGATCGGCCTGCTGCTCATCCTGCTTTTTGCCGTCACGTGGCGCTGGCTCCCCGCGTCGGGTTCGGGAGGCCTCGCGTTTCTCGTGCTCCCCGCGCTGGCCTTGGGCTCACGTTCCATCGCCTTTCTGGCACGCGTGACACGTTCCGCGATGCTCGAAGCCCTCAGCGCCGACTACGTGCGCACCGCGCGCGCCAAGGGCCTGGCCGAGCGCACGGTGCTCGTGCGCCATGCCCTACGCACCGCGCTCATTCCCGTCGTGACCGTGATCGGTCTCGACTTCGGCGCCTACCTCACGGGGAGCATTCTCACGGAGACGGTGTTCAGCTGGCCCGGCATCGGCCGCTACGTCGTCATGGCCATCGCGCGCCGCGATCTCCCCGCCGTGCAGGGCGCCGTGCTGTTCCTGTCGGTGGTGTTCGTGCTCGTCAACGTTCTCACGGACAGCGCCTATCGCCGCGTCGATCCGCGCGTGCGGGGGGTGTAGCGAACGACGGGAGCGGGGGGAGCGGAGCGACGGGAGCCGAAGGACGAGACGACGGCTACCGCGGTTACCGTGGTCTCGACGTCCTGCTTCCGTGGTTCCGCTCCCCCCGCTTCCGTAGTACGCCGTCCCCTCAGTCGTCCTTCTGCCCGAAAATCGCCAGGTTCGACGAATGCCCCGGATTCACCTTCTTGTCCGGGTAGACCCAGTGCACCGCCTGATTCACGGCGATCGCCGCTTCAGCGAAGCCGACGGCGATCAGCTTGAGCTTCCCCGGATACGTGGTGATGTCACCGGCGGCGTAGATCCCCGGACGACCCGTCTCCATCGTGGTCGTCACCTGGATCTCGTCCTTCGCGATCGTGAGCCCCCACTCGAGCAACGTCCCGAGGTCGGAGACGTAGCCCAGCATCGGCAGGATCACGTCACAGGCGATGTCACGCGTGGTCTTCGCCTTGATGTCCTTGAGCGTGACGCCGGTGATGGCCGTGTCGCCGTGGATCGCGTCGAGTTCGTGGAACGTGTGGATCGACACCCGCCCATCACCACGCGCGGCGGCCGCCTGCACCTCGGCCACCGTCGCCGCGTGCGCGCGGAAACGATCGCTGCGATGCACCAGCGTCACCGACTGCGCACGGTCGCGGAGCTGCGCACACCAGTCGAACGCAGAGTCGCCACCACCGATGATGAGGACATTGCGTCCGCGGAATTCCTCGGGGTCCGTGACGACCGGGTGGATGCCGCGCCCGTACCACGGCTCCGCGAACGCCTGCGGCAGCTTGCGCGGTGCGAACGCCCCGATGCCGGCCGCGATCACCACGCTGCGTGTCGGGAACCGGTCGGTGGCCGTGACGAGCACGAAGTGCCCTTCGGATTCCTCGAGCGCGATGACCCGCTGCTGAAGGTGCGCCGGCAGCCCGGTCTGCGGATGGAACTGTGCGGCCTGCGCCGCGAGCGATTTCACGAGGTCTTTCGCCAACACCTGCGGAAAGCCCGCGACGTCGAAGATGAGCTTCTCGGGATAGAGCGCCGTGAGCTGACCGCCCAGCTCCGGCAGTGCGTCCACGATCTGCGCGCTGGCGCCGCGCATGCCGGCGTAGAACTGGGCGAAGAGCCCCGTCGGACCGCCGCCGAGGATCGTGATGTCGACGAGAGGATGGGTACGCATCCCGGAAAGGTAGGGGCCCGACGTCCCGACGGCAGGACCCGTTATCTTGCGGCCATGAAGATCTATACCCGCACCGGGGATGAAGGCGGCACCGCGCTGTTCGGCGGTGGCCGCGTCGGCAAGGACCACCCACGCGTCGAGGCCTATGGCGACGTCGACGAGCTCAATGCCTCGCTCGGCCTCGCCCGGTCCATCGAGATGATGCCGCGCATCGACGAGGTGCTGGTGCCCGTGCAGCGCGACCTGTTCGCCATCGGTGCGCTGCTCGCCACCCCCGATCATGAGAAGATGCGGGAGCAGCTCGCCAAGGCCCGCATCGACGAGGCGCGCATCGCCGAACTCGAACGCGCGATCGACACCTGCGAACAGGAGCTCGAGCCGCTCCGCAGCTTCATCATCCCCGGCGGGACGCCCAAGGCGGCCGCCCTGCACGTCGCGCGCACGGTGTGCCGACGGGCAGAGCGCCGTGTGGTGTCGCTCGCGCGGGAGATCGAGCTGCCGCCGCTCGTCGTCATCTACCTGAATCGGCTGTCCGACCTGCTCTTCATGCTCGCCCGCGTGGCCAACCGGCGAGCGGGCGCCGGCGAAGTCACCTGGTGAGCGCGGTGGCCCCCGAGGCCCTCGGCGCGCCGCTGGCGCTCCCGTTGGCCTACCCCGTGTATTGCCAGCGCGGCGCGCTCGCCCACATCGCTGCGGTCGTCGAGGCGGTGGCACCGGCGCATCGCGTGGCGCTCATTACGGATGCCCACGTCGCGATGCACCACGCCGCGGCCGTCGAATCCCAGTTTGCCGAGGGGCACCTGCGCCGCTTCACCATCCCGGCCGGCGAGGCCGAGAAGACGCGCGACCGCTGGGCACAACTCACCGATGCCCTGCTGGCGTGGGGCGCTGGGCGCGACACCACGGTGATCGCCCTCGGTGGTGGCGTCGTCGGCGACCTCGCCGGGTTCGTCGCCGCCACCTTCATGCGCGGTCTTCCGGTGGTGCAGGTCCCCACTTCGCTGCTGGCCATGGTCGATGCGTCGGTGGGTGGGAAGACCGCCGTCGACACGCCGCAGGGCAAGAATCTCGTCGGCGCCTTCCACGACCCCGCCGCCGTGGTCATCGACCCCGACGTGCTCCGCACCCTCTCCCCCGACCAGCTCCGTGCGGGACTCGCCGAGGTGCTCAAGCACGGCATCATCGCCGATGCGGCATACTTCGACGCGACCTTGCAGGCGCTCCCGTCGCTGTCCGCCGAGGGCGGCGCGGCGTCGGCGCTTCCGGCGCTCATCGCGGGGAGCGTGCGCATCAAGTCGGCCGTGGTGGCGGAGGACGTGCGCGAGGGGGGGCTTCGACAGATCCTCAACTTCGGGCACACGATCGCCCACGCCATCGAACTGCTCGAGCACTACACCCTGCTCCACGGCGACGCGGTGGCCATGGGAATGGTCGCCGAAGCGCACCTGGCCGTGCGGCTGGGGCTGGCGTCGCCGACGCTGGCGGTGGCCGTGGAGGACGCCGTGCGTCGGGCCGGCCTGCCCCTGCGCCCGCCCGCGCATCTCGACCCGGCGGCGATCGTCGCCGCCACGCACGGTGACAAGAAGGCGCGCGGCGGTGCGGCCCGGTACGCGCTTCCGCGGGCGGTGGGTGAGATGGAATCGGGCGAGGGACGGTGGTCGGTTTCTGTCCCTGATGCCTTGGTCCTGCAAGTCCTGACCGGTGAGACCTAGTTTTCCGCCATATTCGTTCCCGATTCTGGTGGTTCAGTGATTGGATAGTGCTTCGCAAATGGCCCGATAGAGCGAGGGGCGAAAAAATATGTTGACCGGCATGGAGTGTGATCGTATAGTGGCGCTCCCACCCGGCCAGGGCACTGTTTCCCCGGTCATCCGCACACGTACGGCGAGGGCGTATGCAGGCAGCTGCCGCGACCAGGTCCGCCGAAGCCCGCTCCAAGGGCTTCTTCCGTTCGGCTCCCTCCACGGCCTTCGATCAGTATCTGCACGACATCCAGAAGCTCCCCCTCATCACCGATGCGGCGGAGGAGCGGCGTCTGGCGCGACTCGCGCAACAGGGTGACGAAGCGGCGGCGGAGCGGCTGGTAACAGCGAACCTCCGGTTCGTCATCAGCTATGTGAAGAAGTACCAGGGGCATGGTCTCGACCTCTCCGAGCTTGTCGCCATCGGCAACGAGGGGCTCCTGAAGGCGGTCCGCAAGTTCGATCCCGATCAGGGCGTCAAGTTCATCTCCTACGCCGTCTGGTGGGTGCGTCAGGCCGTCCTCAAGGCCCTGGCCGAGCAGACCCGCAGCGTCCGCATCCCGCTCAACCAGAATTCGCAGCTCATCCGCATGGCGCGCGGCGAGATGATCCTCTCGCAGGTGCTCAACCGCGAGCCCACCGACGCGGAGCTCTCCAAGCTGCTCGACGAGCCGCTCGAGCAGGTGCGCAACGCCCGCCAGATCTCGAGCACCGAAGTCTCCCTCGACGCCCCCATCGATCGGCAGGATCGCGAAGCGTCCACCCTCGGCGAGCGCTTCGCCGGCGAGACGCACGCCGACATCGAGGACGGCACCGACTTCCGCCTCATGCGCGAGTTCATCGATCGCGTTTTCCGGAAGTATCTCACGCCGCGTGAGCGCAAGATCCTCTACCTCTACTACGGGCTCGACGAAGGGGCGGAGGCGATGACCCTCGAGCGCATCGGTGCGCTCATGGGCGTCACCCGCGAGCGCATCCGGCAGATCCGCGAGCGGGCCTTCGAGAAGCTGCGCGAGTCACCCGACGGGCGCGCCCTGGCGGGCTTCTGGGGCGCCGCCTGAACCGGCGCTGACGGGGCGCGTGGGCGGGACGCGAGCTCCCGCCCACGCCCCGCGCGGCGCCATCGCAGGTCCTGCAGGTCCAAATGGAGGCGGTGGGGCTCGGCGCAGAATGCGTCTGGCGCCACCGCTTCGTCGACTGGCCGCCGACGGAGGCGCCATGCCGCGTGTGCTCATTATCGATGACGAGTCTGGGATCCGGTTCGCGCTCCGACGCTGGTTCGATCGGCAGCAGTGGGCCGTGCTGGAGGCCGAGGATGGCACCGCCGCCCTCGGTATCCTCGAAGACGCCGCAGGCGCCGGCGATGCCGTCGACCTCATCATCTGCGACCTGCATCTCCCCGGCATGTCAGGCGAGGAGCTCGTGACGCGCCTGCAGGCGTCCCACCCCGCGCTCGTCGAGCGGCTCGTGCTCACGACCGGCGACGCGATCGACGCGGCACCGCCCGACAGCGTCCTCGGGCGACATCCCCATGTCCTGCAGAAGCCTTTCGACCTGACCACGCTGCGCGCGATGGTCACCTCCCTCACTGCAGGCTGATCCGCGCGGCCGAGTAGTTTTCGGCATGCGCGACACTTTCGAGCGACTGGTCGGTGCGCGGTGGGTCAAATCCCGCCGTGCGGACCTCGCGCCCTTCGACGCCGACGGCCTGCCGGGCTACCGCGCCACGCCGGCGCTCGCCGTCTTTCCCGGCACCCGCGACGAGCTGGTTGCGGTCGTGCGCGCCTGTGCCGACGCGGCGCTCCCCTTCGTTCCCCGGGGCGCCGGCACCGGCCTCTCCGGCGGCGCGCTGGCCGACGACGTCGTGCTCATCGGCCTCAATCGCCTCACGCGCATCCTCCACATCGATCCCATCGAACGCCTTGCGCGGGTCGAGCCGGGTGTCGTGAATGCGCGACTCTCCAAAGCGGTCGCTCCATTCGGCCTGCAGTACGCACCCGACCCGTCGAGTCAGGCGGCCTGCACCATCGGTGGCAACGTTGCCGAGAATGCCGGAGGACCGCACTGCCTGAAGTATGGCGTCACACTCAATCACGTCGTGGCCTGCGACATCGTACTCCCGGACGGCACCTGCACGACCCTCGGCGGCGCGGTCGACGAACCGGAAGGCTACGACCTGCTCGGCGTGTTCGTGGGCAGCGAAGGGTGCTTCGGCGTGGCCACCGAGATCACGGTGCGCCTCGTGCCACTGCCCGACGCGGTGCACACGCTGCTCGCGGACTTCGCCTCCGTCGATGCGGCGGCACGCGCCGTATCCGCGATCGTCGCGACGGGCATCGTCCCCGCCGCGCTCGAGATGATGGACAACGCGACCATCCGCGCCGTCGAAGCCAGCGTGTACGCAGCGGGCTATCCCGTCGACGCGGCCGCCATCCTGCTGTGTGAGGTGGACGGCATGGCCGAGGGACTCGCGGCCGACGTCGAACTCATTCGCGCCGCGTGCCGTGCGGCGGGCGCGCGTGACGTGCGCGTCGCCACCGAGGAGGCGGAACGCATGCGCCTGTGGCAGGGGCGCAAGAAGGCCTTCGGCGCGATGGGGCGCCTCGCGCCGTCGCTCGTCGTGCAGGACGCCGTGGTGCCTCGCACGAAGTTGCCGGCCGTGCTCGCCGAGGTGGCGACGATCGCCGCCGCACACGACGTGCGCGTGTGCAACGTCTTCCACGCCGGCGACGGCAACCTGCACCCCAACATCGCGTACGACGCCTCGAACGCCGAGGAGAGTGCGCGCGTGCACGAGGCAATGACGGCGATCATGCAGGCGTGCATCGCGGCCGGCGGCACCATCACCGGCGAGCACGGCGTGGGGCTCGACAAGTTGCCGTACATGGAGCGTCTCTTCGACGCCGCGTCGCTCGATGCGATGTGTCGCGTGCGCAGCGCGTTCGACCCCGATCGGCTCGCCAACCCCGGCAAGGTCGTGCCAGTGCACAGTTGTCGCGAATGGCACGGCACGCCTGCGGTCACGCGCGCATGATCGCGCCATGGACATCGCATGACTGACATCGGCCTCGCCCGCGTCGGCAGTGTCGACGCGCTCGCCGACACCATCCGTCATGCGGCCGCGCACGACGCCCCGCTGCGCCTGGTGGGCAGCGGCACGTGGCTGCACGGGGGTAGCCCCTTCGACGGGCGCTCGCGCCTGTCGCTGCGCGCGCTCGCGGGCGTGGTGCACTACGAGCCCGGCGATCTCGTCGTCACCGCCTACGCCGGCACCACCTTGGCCGAACTCGACGCGATCACGCGGGCGCACGGCCAGATGCTGGCGATCGCGCCGTACGGGTCACCCGAGAGCACGCTGGGCGCGGTCGTCGCGACGGGCACGCACGCACCACTCGCCTTTGGCGACTTGCAGGTGCGCGACCTCGTCTTGGGCCTCGCCAGCGTGACCGGCACCGGTGAGCACATCCGCGCCGGCGGACGCGTCGTGAAGAACGTCGCGGGGTTCGACCTCGTGCGGCTGCAGGTGGGCGCGTGGGGCACGCTCGGCGCCATCACGGAAGTCACGCTGCGACTGCACGCGGTGCCCGACGTCGACCGCGTGGTGGTGGGCACATCGACGAGGCCGGCGGCCACACTGCTGGCGGCGCTGGTCGAGAATCGCGCGCCCATTCCCATGCTCGTGGTGCGCACGCCGGGGAGCGAACGACAGATCTGGGCGCGCATCAGCGGCAACCCGGCGCGTGCGGCAGCCCTGGAAGCGCATCTCGCGCAACTCGGCGTCGCCGCGCTGCACCCCGTCACCGACGTGCGCCCCTTGCACGTCGTGCCCGACGGGGCGCGCATCCTGCGCGTGCGCGCGCCGCGCGCGCACGCCGCCGCCCTGCTTGATGCGCTCGAGGCGCGCTACCCGCATGCCACGCTGGCCTGGGACCCGGTGCGCGGAACCGCGCGCGTGATCCTGCCGGCCGACCTCACGCACGGCGTGCTCGACGGCGACGCCGAGGCACAGGCACTCAGTACGCAGTGTGGTGGCACGACCGTCGCGGTCGCGATCGACCAGGGGCGCGCCACGGTGCGGCGGCGCACACCGCTCGAGCAGCGCGTCAAGCACGCGCTCGACCCGCGCGACATCCTCAATCGTCTCGGAACACCGTGACTCCTGCTGCGCAGCACATGACCTCCTCGACGACACATCCACAGGCGGCGGACGCGCACGCGTCGGCCGACGCGGGACACCTGCTGGCGCCGGCGCATCGCTGCGCGCTGCCCGGCACACCCCTCGCCGAGGCGTCGGCGGGACTCGACGCGTGTGTGCATTGCGGATTCTGCCTGCAGGCGTGTCCCACGTATGTGAACCTCGAGGACGAGGCCGACTCGCCGCGCGGACGTCTCGTCCTCATGCGTCGCCTGCTCGATGGCGACATTCCGCTGGACGATCCGTCGGTCGGCACGCACATCGACCGGTGCCTCGGTTGCCGCGGCTGCGAGACGGCGTGCCCCTCGGGCGTGCCGTACGGCGAGCTGCTCGAGGCCACACGGGCGACCATGGCGACCGTGCGCGGACGCCCCTTCGTGGCGCGCCTCGTATTGGGTCTGTTCCGTCGGCATCAGCTCCTGCACGCGATGCTCGCGGGCGCGCGCCTCCTGCGCGCGACCGGTGTGCCGTCGCTGCTGGCCCGCATCCTCCCCGAACGGCTCGCGTTTCCGTTCGCGATGCTCGCGTCGACGGCCCCCGTGCCCGAACTGCGTGTCCGCGGCGCCTCCCGCGTCCCGCCAGCGCCTGGCGGAACGCCCGCCGCCCCGGGCGCCCCGCGCACGGCGACGCTCCTCACGGGCTGCGTCATGGACGGCCTGTTCGGTCATGTGCACGACGCCACCACGCACGCGTTGACGCACAACGGCGTCACGGTGCGCGCGACGCCCGCCCAGCGCTGCTGCGGTGCGCTGCATGCGCATGCCGGTGATCTCGAGGGCGCGCGGGCGCTCGCGCGCGAGAACATCGCCGCCTTCGAGCGCACGGACGCCGACGTCATCGTGGTCAACTCGGCCGGCTGCGGCGCCATGATCAAGCAGTATCCGCACCTGCTGCACAGCGACAGCGGCTGGGCACCCCGCGCCGAGCGCCTCGCGGCGCGGGTGCGCGATGTGAGTGAAGCACTCGTGGCGCTGGGCCCGGTGCGAGGGACCCGTCCGGTGGCGCTGCGCGTCACCCACGATCCACCCTGTCATCAACTGCACGCGCAGCGCATCGCGCGAGAGCCGCTCGCGATGCTCGACGCGGTGCCCGCCCTCACGCGCCTGCCACTCGAGGATGCCGACCAGTGCTGCGGCGCGGCCGGCATCTACAACCTCATCGAGCCCGACACCTCCGACGCCGTGCTCGCACCGAAGCTGGCGCGCATTCGCGCGACGGGCGCCGCCTTCGTGGCCACTGGCAATCCGGGGTGCCTCATGCAACTCGGCGGTGGCCTCATGCGTGCCGGCGCGTCGGTACGCGCGGTGCACCCCGTGGAACTGCTGGCCGCCTCGTACGACAGCACGGCGGCGCCGCGCTCATGAGCGCGACCACGTGAGCGCGACCACGTGAGCGCGACCACATGAGCGCGACCACATGAGCGCGACCACGTGAACGCGATCGCGCCCGGCGCCCCGCCGCGCGCACTCATTGTCGCCGTGGACGGGGCGCTGGCCGACACCGCCACGGCGCGCGCGAATGCCGTGCTGACTGCGGCCCTCGCCGCTGCGGGTGACCGCGCGATGCCGCCGGTGCGCGCGGAACTCGTGACGGGAGCGCTGCGCGGACGACCGATGCACGAAGCGGTCGAGCTGCTGTGGCCCGCCGTGGTGGAGCACGACCCGACCCGCCTCACGCTCGTCGCGCTCGAGGCCGAGCGCCTGCTGACCGAGTCCCTGCGCGTCGGACAGGGGGTGCGCATCGATCGCGCGTTGCAGCAGCGCGTGCTCGACGCGCTCGCAGGGGGCACGCGCGTGGTGCTGCGCAGCGACAGCGCGCGCAGCGGTGTGGAAGCCCTCCTCGCACACAGTGCGCTGGCGGGGCAGCCCTTCACACTCCTCTGTGCCGACGATCGGACCGCCACGCAACATTCCGGCCCCGTGGCCGAGCGCACATGGCAGACCATCGACCGTCGCCTCCAGGGGCTCGACATTCCCGCCGCCGCGCGCCTCGCCATCGAGGCCACGCACGAGGTCGCTGCCATCGCGCGGGCGTTCGCTGCCCATGTCGAGGTGTGGACCGCATCACAATGAACGACAGCGGGCCCGACGGAGTTGGAGCGCCCTGTTCGGTCCGTTAGCTTCGCGAAGGAACATCCCGCTGCCCGACCGCTGCAGCATTGCGTGCCGCCGTGGAATCGGCGCACCCCCAATCGTACCGTCGCGTGTCCCTCCCGATCGACTCGTCCGCCGGCGCCCCGACGCCGCCTGCCACGCTCACGTACCCTGCCCCGCTGTCTCCCGTCGACCGCGAGGCGTACGAGACCATGCATCGCGACGCGGTGTGGTTTCCGTCGGCGATACGCTGGTGCGCCTTCCGCGGGCCCAAGGCAGCGTCGGCGCTGAACGGGCTCGTCACGAACGACGTCGAAGCGTTGCCGGTTGGACAGGGCCAGAACGCGCTGGCGCTCACGGCCAAGGGACGCCTCGTGGCCGACATGCTGGTCGCGCGCACCGAGTCCGACGAGTTCCTGCTCGCCATGCTCCCCGACGCGCTCACGGCGTGGATGGCGCTCGTGCGCAAGTACGTGAATCCGCGACTGGCCACGATCACCGACGAGTCCGCGGAGCGGAGCACCTGGATGGTGTTCGGTCCGCAGGCGGCGCGCGCGGTCGCGGAGCTGGGAGGCGGCGCGCACACCGTCGAGGATCTCGCGAACGTGATGGTGTCAGGACTCGGCGCGTGGCCCGTGTGGAAGCACGACCACTGGAACATCGGGCCGGCGACAGTGCGCCTCATCCGCACCCCGATGCTGCACGCCCTGCCCGGCTTCCTCATCATCGCCGATGCGCGTGACGCCGCGCTGGTGGGCGATCTCGTCGCACGTTCGGGTCGCCCGATTGCCAATCGCCCGGTGTTCAACGTGGCGCGTATCGAAGGGGGCCGGCCGATGCTCGGCGTGGACATGGATGAGTCCACGATTCCCCAGGAAGCCAACCTCGATGCCCTGAACGCGATCTCGTTCACCAAGGGGTGCTACACGGGGCAGGAAGTGGTGGCGCGGGTGCACTTCCGGGGGCATGTGAACCGGCACCTGCGCGGTCTCGAAGCGGCCTCCCCCATTCCGCAGGGTGCCCGGCTGCTCGACGCGGACGGACGCGATGTCGGCGACGTGCGCAGCACGGCCGAGTCGCCGCGGCGGGGCGCCATTGCGCTGGCCATGGTGCGGCGGGAGGTGGTGCCAGGTGCCACGCTGTTCGCCCAGACGCCCGAGGGGCCGCTCACCACGCGATTGGTCGCCCTGCCGTTCCCGGCGTAGGCGGACGGCCTGGGGGGGGCAGACGCAAAACGGGGAGCACCGAATGGTGCTCCCCGTTTGTGCAACGAGCCGAAAGCTTAGTGCTTGGTCGTGTCGGCGGCCGGGGCAGCCATCGCGCCCGAGTCAGGCTTGGCGGCCGAGTCCGTCATGGCCGGCGCGGCCTCCGGGGCCGGCGCGGCGGCGGCGGCCGACGAATCCGTGGCGGCGGGCTTTTCCGAGGACGAGCAGGCGGCGAGCACAATGGCTGCCGCAACGAACGCGATGCGCTTCATGTGGAGGACTCCAACGGTGCGGTGAGTGCGCCGTGCGTCCAGAAAGCGCACGGCCCCCCCGGCAGGGTGCCGACGGGGAACTTTCGAGCATCGGCAATCTACGGTGACCGTCGGGGCTGTCAAGAGTGCGACTCTTCGGTCAGAGACGCGGAAGCGCTTGGGGTGTAATGGTTTTCGTGTCGTTGGCACACAGACGATCGGCTCGGGCACCGATCGAGGCCGTCCTGCGCTCATCCTTCAGTATCCCCTGCGTATGCCATACCCTGTGGGTGTCCCCGCGCGCCGTCCGGACTGCCCCGGAGACGCCCCACGCCTCTGACTTCCTCATCCGTGTCCAGACTGCCCGACACCCTCGGCGCGCTCCGCCGCTCCGGCTATGCCCAGCATCGTGCCCGCTCCGTCAAGGATGAGCTGCGCCGTAACCTCATCGCGCGCCTGCAGGACGGGGGCCCCCTGTTCCGCGGTGTCCTCGGGTACGAGGACACCGTCATGCCGCAGGTCGTCAACGCGCTCCTCGCGCGCCACAACTTCATCCTCCTGGGTCTCCGGGGGCAGGCCAAGTCGCGCATCCTGCGCGCGCTGATCACGCTCCTCGACGAAGCCATGCCGGTCATCGCCGGCAGCGAGATCAACGACGACCCGTTCCACCCGATCAGCAAGTACGGCCGCCTGCTCGTCGAGGAGCATGGCGACGACACGCCCGTCGCGTGGGTGCCGCGCGAGCAGCGCTACGTCGAGAAGCTCGCCACCCCCGACGTGACCGTCGCCGACATCATCGGCGATGTCGACCCGATCAAGGCCGCACGCGGCGGCCACGTGCTGAGCGACGAGCTGACCATCCACTACGGCATGCTGCCGCGCGCCAACCGCGGCATCTTCGCGCTCAACGAACTCCCCGACCTCGCCGGCAAGGTGCAAGTGGGGCTCTTCAACATCATGCAGGAGGGCGACGTCCAGATCAAAGGCTATCCGGTGCGCCTGCCCCTCGATGTGCTGCTCTGCTTCACCGCGAATCCCGAGGACTACACCGCCCGCGGCAAGATCATCACGCCACTCAAGGATCGCATCGGCAGCGAGATCATCACGCACTATCCCGAGAGCGTGGCCCTCGGCGTCTCGATCACGCGCCAGGAGGCGTGGACGCGGCGCGACGATGGCGTGACCGTGCGTGTGCCCGAGCTCATCGAGGAAGTCGTCGAGCGCATCGCCTTCGAGGCCCGCGATGACCGTCGCGTCGACAAGCGGTCGGGCGTGTCGCAGCGCATGCCCATCAGCGCGATGGAGAACGTCGTCTCCAACGCCGAGCAGCGCGCGCTGCGCAACGGCGACAGCGAGGCCGTGCCGCGGGTGGCCGATGTGTACGCCGCGCTGCCCGCCATCACCGGCAAGATCGAGCTGGAGTACGAGGGTGAGCTCGTGGGCGGGGCGGCGATCGCGCGCGAGCTCATTCGTCGCGCCTGCGATGCGACCCTGCGCGACCGCACCGGCGACCTCGACACCGACGAGATCGTGATGTGGTTCGATCACGGCAGCGCGCTGCAGGTGTCCGACGACACCGCCCTGCCGCTCGTGCGTCAGGGGTTCGACCTGGTGCCGGGACTCGTCTCGATGGTGACCGCACTGGGGCTCGCAAAGCGCGATGACGACGCGATGATCGTCGTGGCGTGCGAGCTGGTGCTGGAGGCGCTCGTCGCGCGCCGCAAGCTGTCGCGCACCGATGCCGGCACCTACGCGCGCGCCGAGCGCGAGACGCGCCGGCGCCCGGGGTCCCACGAGCTGTAGACGCACCGTCCGGCGCCCGACCGCCACGACCGGCGGTCCGGCGCCGCGTCGGCGGTCCATCGTTCATCGGTCCTTAAGGTCGTCGCTGGCATGTTGACGGAATGCGTTTCTTCCCCGTCCTGTCCCTCGGCGCGGCCGGCCTGGCGGTAGTCGCCCCCCTTGCGGCTCAGCAAACGTCGTCGCGCGACTCCAGCGCCCAGAAGATCGAAGGCGTCAGCGTGCGCGGCGCGCGCGCGGCGTCCGTGATTGGCGGCGCGTCGGCGGTCACGCTGCGGATCGATTCCCTGCCGGTGCGCCTCAACCCGGCGCCGATGCTGGCCGACGTGCTGCGCCAGTCGAACTTCGTGCTCGTGCGGCAGAACTCCCGCGGGGAGAACGAGCTCGCGGTGCGCGGCTCGGACTCCCGGCAGGCCGCCGTGCTCTTCGACGGCCTGCCGCTCTCCGTCGGCTGGGATTCCCGCACCGACCCGTCCCTCATCCCGACGACCGGTATCGAGCAGGTGACAGTGGTGCGCGGGCTCGGCACCGTCCTCGGCGGTGTGAACTCGCTGGGCGGCGTGATCCGCCTCGACCTCAATGACGCGTCGTCGGCACCGTCCAAGGCGTTGCAGTTGGGCACCGGATTCGACCAGTACGCCTCGCGTGTGCTTTCGGCCAGCGGCAGCGCGCCTGTCTCGATGCCCGGGGGCACGCTCCGAGTGCGCGGGGGCATCACGCAGCGTCAGCGCGACGGCTTTGCGCTCCCCGGCGGCAGCCCGGGGAACGGCGTCGCGGGTGGCACCGCCGACCCTGGCGATGCCGACGACGCCAACCTGCGCACCAACACCGATCTCACGCAGCTCGACGGCTTCGGCGCGCTGCGCTATGACCATCGCAGCGGCGCCTACCTCGGCTTCACGGCGACCGCGTACGACGCGGAGCGCGGCGTCGCCCCCGAACAGCACCTCAGCGCGCCGCGTTACTGGCGCTACCCCAAGCAGACCCGCTCGCTGCTGGTGGCGTCGCTCGGCACGGGCTCGCGGGCCACACCGCTCGGTCGGGGCGCCGTGAGCGCCAGCGCTGGACGCACGACGCAGGAAGTCCAGATCGACGCGTTCACGAATCGGACGTACAGCGCGCTCTCCACGCGCGAGCTGGGCGACGAGACCAGTGAGATGTATCGCGTCGAGGCGTCGCACTCGCTTGTGAGGGCGGCGCAGCTGCGGGTCGCCGGTTCGGCAAGTCGGGTGCAGTACGATGAGACGCTCGACGCGCAGCTCGCCACCGCGCGTCCGACGCGTTACGAGCAGCGCATGTCGAGCATCGGTGCTGAGGTCGACGTGCCGCTGTTCAGCCGGCTGCTGCTCAGCGGGGGCGTCACGCAGGACCAGTCGAGCACGCCGCAAACCGGCGCCCGCACGTCGCTGGGCGAGCTCACACGGACCGGCTGGCGCGTGGGCTCCACGCTGCTCGCCGCCGACGGGGTGCGCCTTCACGCTTCCGCCAGCCAGCGCGCGCGTTTCGCGGCCCTGCGTGAGCTCTACAGTGGAGCACTCAACCGCTTCAGCCCGAACCCTGACCTCAAGCCCGAACAGCTACTGGGCATCGAAGCCGGTGTCACGCTCGATGGCGGCTGGTTCGCGACGCAGGGGCTGCAACTGCAGGCGGTGGGCTTCCGCCATCGGCTCGATGACGCCGTCATCCGCATCACGCTGCCGAACCGCCTGTTCCGTCGCATCAATCGCGACGAAATCAGGAGCGGCGGCGTGGAGCTGCTCGCGCAGTGGACCCCCACCACCTTGGGGGGCGCGTCCATCACCGCCGACGCCACGCTGCAGAAAGTCCGCGTCTACGACCAGACCATCACCGGCAACGCCAACAACGAACGTCGTCCGGAGCACAACCCCGAGCAACGCGCGTCGCTGTCGCTCACCTCGCCGGCCATCCTGGGCGCACATGCCAGCTTGATGGGCCGCTACACGGGCGTGCAGTATTGCCAGCACCCCGATCTGGGTCGCCAGGTCGAACTTGCCGCGCAGAGCACCGCCGACGCCGCTGTGACGCGTGCCTTCCGGGTGCGGAACGGCGGTCTGCTGCAGCGGCTCACGGCCGTGCTCGCGCTCGACAACATCGCCGACCGCACGGCCTACGATCAGTGCGGCTTGCCGCAGCCCGGCCGTACGCTGCGCTTCGGTCTCACGCTGCACTGAGTGCGGTGAGCGGGACGCGGTCCGCTCACCGCCGCGTCCCCACGCACGCCCCAGCAGCGGTATCCCCCACCGAGAAGCGCAGGACCAGCAGCGCGTCGAGCACCTCCAGCTTGCCGTCGCAATTGGCGTCGGCGGCCGGGAAGAGCTGCGTGCCCGCGGGCATCTGCGCGCCGGTGAGCGCCTGCTGGATGAGCAGCACGTCGGCCGCGTTCACCACGCCGTCGTTGTTGACGTCTCCCCGCAGCACGGGCGCATCGGTACCGAAGTCGAAGGCCCAGATGCCGCGACCATAGGTGGCCGCCACGAGGCGATTGGTGCGCGCGTTGTACACGAGGTCGGTGACGCGAATGAACGGCATGCCGTCGTTGCGCGTCCACGACTGCCCGTCGTTGGTGCTCTCGTACACCCCCAGCATGTTGCCCACGAAGAGCCGGCCGCCCGGACCGAACGCCACGGCCTGCGTCGTCACATCCGGCAGTTGCGCCGTGATGTCGCTCCACGTCGCGCCGCCGTCCTTCGTGATGAAGACGTGTGGCCCCCCGGCAGCGCCGAACGTCACGACGGTGCGCAGCGGGTCCGCCGGATCCATCGCAAAGTCGGTGACGGGGCGGGTCGGCAGGTTGGAGACTGGCGACAACCACGTCACGCCGTAGTCGCGCGTGTAACGGATGTTGCCGCTGCTGGCCCCGACGAACACCACGTTCGAATCGCCGGGCGCGACGGCGATGGCGCTGATCGTCGATGAACCACCACCGCTCAGGTCGGGCGAAATGGCCGTCCAGTTCGTCCCCTCATTCAGGGTGCGATACAGCCGCGTCCCCCCGAAGTAGAGGCGACTCGGTCGCGTCGGATCGAGCACGAACGGGGCAATGAATGCGCGCCGCTCGTTCGCATCGATGCCATTCGTGATGCCGCGCGCCGTGAGCCCGGTGACGCGCACCATCGAGCCGTTCTGGCTCGAGTAGTAGTACGTGTCCGGTGCATCGGGATTGATGGCCGTGTAGGCCCCATCGCCGCCGCCCACACCGCTCCACTGCAGGATGCCGTTGCGCGCGAGAATGGTGCCGTTGTCCTGCATGCCGGTGAGCACACCGGTCGCGTCCGTGGGATGGACCGACAATCCGGGATAGTGCAGCGACGTGACCAGGCCACGATTGAGGCTCTGGAACGACACTCCACCGTCGCGCGTGAGGAACGCGCCGCCGTCGTTGCCCACGAGGATGCGCTTCGGGTCGCGCGGATCGACTTCGATGACGTGCCAATCCACGTGCACCGTGGGCGCGAACTCGGTGAACGTCTGCCCGCCGTTGGCGCTCCGATACGCGCGCACACCGCCGAGATAGATGACGGCCGGATCGACCGGGTCGACGGCCAGCATGAGGTTGTACCACCCCTGGTCGCCGAAGCTCAGGCGACTCGGCACGGCCGGGACGGCGGTGACCCCAGTGGCCGGCAGGGCCATACGCGTGGCTGTGGAGTCATCCCAGCGCCAGAGCCCCGAGAACGTGCCGTCCTGCCGCGCGCCGACGATCCACACACTCTGCGGCTGCGCGGCCGAGACCGCGAGCTCCATGCGACCGACCGAATCGGCCAGGAAGGTCGTCACGGTGGTCCACGTCTGTCCCTTGTCGGTCGATCGCCACAAGCCTGGCGGGGTGGCGCTGCCGGTGACCCCCTGCCGGATGGCCCAGAACACATTCGGGTTGGTCGGATGCTGCGCCACGTCGCTGAACGTCAGCGCCGGCGTCGTGAGCGTCCACGTCTGCCCCGAGTTGGCCGAGCGATGCACGCCGCGATTCGTGGCCGCCACCAGCACGGTGCTCGTCGTCGAGCCGGCCGTCGCATAGTCGAGCGCGATGTGATAGAACGGGATGCCGGACGCGAGCGTCGGCGCGAAGGTGTTCGTGCCGAACGTGGTCCAGGTCGCCCCCCCGTCGGTACTGCGCAGCACACCGCACCCGGCGGTGGACTCGTAGAACTCGCCGGTGCCCACGTACACGATGTTCGGATTGACCGGATCGACGGTGATCGCACCCGTCACGAGCGAGCACTGCCCATCGGTGAGCGGCACCCAACTGGCACCTTCGTTGGTGGACTTCCACACGCCGCCGGCCGCGGTGCCCACGTAGAGCGTGTTGCGATCGGTGGGGTGGAACGCCACAGCCGGCACGCGACCGGCGTCGAGTTGCGGCAACGACCCATACAGGCCGTTGTTGCCATAGAAGCCGACGGGCCCCACCGACATCCAGCGCCCGCGCGTCGGGACGGGCACCGCGAGCGCCGCCCGGGCATTGCCCTGCGCGGCCAGCCACACGCTGAACGACATGCCGTTCATCGCGACCGCACCGCCGCCCTGCGCATCCCACAGCGCGATGAGCGCGCGGCGACGCTCTTCAGGATTCCCCTCGCGTTCCTCCTGCGCCGCCAACGCGCGCGGCGACAGGAGCGGCGCCGCGAGCAGCAGCGCCGCCAGCAGTGGCCGCGACCACACCCCCACCGCGCGCCTCACGGCGTCACCTCGCGGCGCACCGCGAGCGAATCGAGCACGTTGTGCCCACTCACCGCATGAGCCTCGGCCAACTCGAGCTGCCAGCGGGTGCCGGTGGCGCCGCCACCCGCTCGCGTGAACACGAGTGTCAGGAGATCGCCGGCATGCGTGCCGTCCGTCCACGCCGCAGCGAGCCGCACGCGCGCGTCTGCACCGAGACCGTCGGCGCGACAGGCGAGCAGCGGCGAACCCTGCGCGGCATCGCAGCGCACGAAGGTCCACGCCGGATCGGCGGTGACCGCGCCCGTGAGGCTACCGACCGGACTCACGGGGCCGACGCCGAGCGCGACGGCCACGCGCAACGTGTCGCCCACCGCGGTAGCGACACGCAGCGCGATGGGCGTGCGCTCGGGCGGGCGCACCTGCACGACATCCATGGTGCGACGACAGGCAGGCGCGACGGCGACGAGCACGCCGAGCGCGCCGGTGATGGCCACGCGTGCCGCGGCGGCGCGCGATCGGGACAGTCGAGACGTCATCATGGAACGATCACCACCGGGTTGAACACACTCGCCTGGGCGGTCACATCGGTGAGGTCGCCGGCGAGCAGTTGGTTGAGCGTGATCACCACCTGGTTGCCCACGCCGCGTTGATTCACGCGGCAATTGAGCCGGAAGAGCGTGACGGGGCCGGACACCGGTGTGGTGGTCACCCACGTCATGCGCAGCACCTGCCGACCATCGGGCTGCGTGATGGTCACGCCGGGACGCAACGTCGTGAACGTCAGTGCGGTGACCGGCGCGAACGGCGAACTCTGCGAGCCCGGCCACGCCAGCTCGAGATCGGCGGCCGTGAGGGGCTTGCCGTCACGGGACTCGACCTGCACGACGATCGAGAAGGTGTCGGTGGTGATGCGATACGAGGGCATGAGCGTGCGCACGATCGGGCTCGTGGCGCTGCGCGGCACGAACACGAGCAGGGAGTCGGCCACCGCGGGGTTGCGGGTCGCCTGCGCCACCACCCAGGTGCGCCCCTCGGCGATGCCGGTGATGCGCCCTTCGGCGGCCACCGAGGCGCGCGACGCATCGCGCACGAGCCACGTCACGCCGCCCGTCGAGACGGGGAACTGCAGCGCGTTGCGCGCCGAGAGGAACGGCGTCGCGGTCGCACCCGGCGCGGTGAGCACGACGATCTTCTCGTTGGTGTCGGCGGCGGTGCGTGCGACCGTGATGAACGTCGGGGTGGCGTTGGTATCACGCGGCGCCACGCTC
The DNA here is from genome assembly GCA_020161135.1 of Gemmatimonadota bacterium. GTDB lineage: Bacteria > Gemmatimonadota > Gemmatimonadetes > Gemmatimonadales > Gemmatimonadaceae > Gemmatimonas. Next base: position 100,581 of record JAIUOB010000002.1, read on the forward strand.
ATCGCACGAGACGTGAGCGCAGGGAGCCCGGCCGCGGTGAACTGGAGCGTGCTCGTGGCGGCGCCGCTCGTGGCCGTGAGGCCGGTGAAGGTCGCGCGGCCGTCCGTGTCGGTCACCGCCACGTCGTTGGCGAGCACGATGCCGGCAGCGGTCGCGGTGGCGCGAATGCTGACGCCCGCCACCGCCGCGACGTTGCCGCCGTTGTCGAAGAGGCGCACGATGGGCGGCGGCGTGAGCGCCACACCCACCTCCGCGGCGACCGGCACGTCACGATCGAACGCGAGCAGGGCCGGCGGACCGGCGCCGAGCGCGAAGGAACCTGACGTTGCCGTCGCGAGGCCCGTGGCGGCGAACTGCAGCGCGCGGTTGCCGAGAGCGCCGGTGAGCGCGAGATCGGCGAAGCGCACCACTCCCTGCGCCGCGGCAACCGTGGCCGTACCCGACAGCACGCCGTTGCCGACGAGGCTCGCACTCACCTGCACGCTGGCGGTGGTGACGAGGTTGTCCGCGTTGTCACGCACCTCGACGACCGGCTGCGTCGTGAGACGCACCCCCGAGGCCGCGCCGGACGGCTGCGTGACGACCACGAGGCGCGTCGGCGCGCCCGCGACGACCGTGAGTGACACGGTGGACGAGGCCGCCCCCGTTCCGCCGGTGCCGGCGTACGACGCGGTGATGGTAGCCGACCCGGCGGTCGCGCCGGTCACGAGCCCGGAGGAGGTCACCGAGGCGACTGATGGCGCTGACGAACTCCACGTGAGCACCGTGCCGGGCACGAGCTTGCCCTTGGTGTTCGTGTAGGTGCCGCTCAGTTGGACGGTCGCGCCCGATGTCACCGTGGTGGACGTCGCTGAGATGGCGATCACGGCCGGGACATCGGGCGTCGCGGGGTCACCACCGCACGCACCGACGACGAGGAGCACGATCGGCGCGATTCGCGCGGGAAGACGGCGCAACAAGAGTCGCATGCGGCCGGAGCGAAGACGGAAGGAAGGAGGCCGGTGCACCGGCGCGACGCTGCAGACGGGGCTGCAGCAGACGGGATCGCGCGACTGACGGCAGGCGGGAGCAATGGCTGACCATAGGGCGCCCGACGCACACTGTCAAACGGCGCGGACGGATGCGCGTGTCCGAACGCGTCCCCGCGACGGACCTGCGCGTCTAGACCCGCCGCCAGAAGTCCGACCGTCCGAGCGCCAGCAGCGAGGCGCCGATGAGCACCACGGCGGACATCGCGATCGCGCCGCCGGCGGTCACGAGGCGCGCGAGGGCGCCCAGCGCGAACGATCCGACCGCCTGCGAGAGCCCGACGAACACGAGCGAATAGAACGCCATCAGGCGCCCGCGAAAACGCTCGTCGACGAGCATCTGTAGCACGCCGTTCGACAGCGCATTGAAGGTGATCATCGTCACGCCGATCGCGAGCAGCAGCGCCGAGGCGACGTCAGCCCGCGTCGTCCAGGCAAAGGCGAAGAGCAGCACCGGAAAGAGCAGCCCCGCGGCCATGAGGACCGGTCCCTTGCGATGGCGGTGCGACAGCGGCCCGGCCACCAGAAGCGCCCCCAGCAGGCCGCCGATACCGACCATGGCCAGCAGGGCGCCATAGCCGCCGGCACCCATGCCCAGTTGGTCGCGTGCCACGACGGGCATGAGGGTCAGGAATGCGCCACCGAACACCGCACCCACCGTGACCAACAGGAGCAGATCGCGGACGGGGCCGCGCTGCAGCAGGTGCCGCAGCCCCTCGGCGGCGCCCTCGGTCGTTTCCCGCAGCAGGGCGCGCACTCCGGCCGGCGGAGGGGCGGCCGAGGGCTCCTGAGGCAACCGGATGCGCAGCAGGCCCCAGAGGACCGCCACGAAGCTCAGGGCGTTGAGCCCGAAGCACCACGCGATGCCGGCCCGCGCGATGACCAGCCCACCCAGCGCCGGCCCCACCACCCGGGCCAGGTTGAATCCGCTCGAGTTGAGGGCGATGGCCGGCTGCAGGTCGTCGCGACCGACCAACTGAATGATGAGACTCTGCCGCGCCGGAATCTCGATGGCGCTGCTCATCCCCTGCACCACCGCCAGCCCCAGGAGCAACGGGATGCTCACGTGCCCCGTCCACGTGACCAGCCACAGCACCGCGGCCTGGACGAGGAAGACGGTCTGGGTGATGCGCACGATCCGCAGCTTGTCGGTGCGGTCGACGAAGGCGCCGGCGTGCATGCTGAAGAGCACGATCGGGGCGGCGCCCACGCTGGCGACGAGCCCGACCACGAAGGCGCTGTCCGAGAGCTGGAGTGACAGCCACCCGACGGCCATCGTCTGCATCCAGGACCCCATGAGCGACAGGGTCTGCCCCACCCAGAAGATCCGGAAATTCCGGTGCCGGCCCAGCACGCGGAACGGATTCAGGGATCGGGGTGGCGCCGCCATGGTGGCATGATAATCTGCTGGACAACCGCGTTCGCGCGGTTTCGCTCTCCCTCAACCGGAACGCTTCGTGAAGCTGCTGCACGTCGTCGGCGCCCGACCGAATTTTCCGAAGCTCGCCCCCGTGCACCGCGCCGCCCGCGCGCTCGGGCTCGAGCAGGTCATCGTGCACACCGGGCAGCACTACGACGAGGCGATGTCGGCCGGATTCTTCCGCGACCTCGACATCCCCGAGCCCGATGTGAATCTCGAGGTCGGATCGGCGTCGCACGCCGTGCAGACCGCGCGCATCATCGAGCGCTTCGAGCCCGTGCTGCTCGCGCAGCGGCCGGACTGGCTCGTGGTGTACGGCGACGTGAACTCGACCATGGCCACCGCCATCGTCGCCGCCAAACTGGGAGTGCGCATCGCCCATGTGGAGGCGGGGCTTCGCAGCAACGACCGCACGATGCCCGAGGAGATCAACCGGCTCGTGACCGATCGGCTGGCCGACCTGCTGCTCACCCCGTCCACCGATGCCGACGTGACGCTGCAGGCCGAGGGTGAGCCAGCAAGCGAGATCGTGTTCGTCGGCAACGTCATGATCGACACGCTCTACGCGTCGCTCCCCAAGGCCGAAGCCACGGGCTACGCGCAGCGCATGGGCGCCGACGGTTCGCACGTCGTCGTCACGCTACATCGCCCGTCGAATGTCGACGACCCGGAGCGCCTGCGCACCGTGTGTGCGGAGCTCGCCGCGCTCTCGCGTTCGCGTACGGTGTACTTCCCGGCGCACCCGCGCACACAGCAGCGCCTCACGGCGTTGGGGGTCGATCTCGGCAACATCCGCATCGGCGACCCGATCGCGTATTTCGAGATGCTCGACCTCGTGCGCGGCGCGCATGCCGTCGTCACCGACTCCGGCGGCGTCCAGGAGGAGACCACCGCGCTCGGCGTGCCCTGCTTCACGCTGCGTCCGAACACCGAGCGTCCGATCACCGTGTCCGAGGGCACCAACCAGCTGGTGCTCGACCTGACGACGCTGGGGGGGCTCGTGGAGGCAGCGACGCGCCCCGCGGCCCCTCGACGGCCGGCGGGGTGGGACGGACGGGCGGGAGAACGCGTCGCGGCCGCGCTGGCAGCACGGCCGTAGTCGCGGGATCGTGCGCGGGGCGCCGCGCGTATAGCATGGGTAGACCACACCGCGCCCCGATGCGATTCCATACCTATACGAAGTTCAATCCGCAGTGGGCCGACGCCGTCGACCTGCAGGCGCTGCTCGACCAGCTCGCGGACTTCCTGCTGCAGTCGGGATTCGCGGGGGGCGACGACCCGTACTGGGGCGAGCCGGAGGAAGGCGGCGACCGCTCGGTCGACGCGCTCAAGGAGGCGATCCTGCGCGCGCTCATCGAGAGCGGCCAGCTCACGCCGGAGATGCTGCAGGCGCTGCGCGGCGACGGCGACGAGGTGTCGGAAGCGCGACTCGCTGAGCTGCTGGATGGTCTGGTGCAGCGGCTCGTGCAGGAGGGGTTTCTTGCCACCGACGGCGCCGCGGCGGTACCCACGGGCCATCAGCCGGTGTCAGGCAAGGGATCGTTGGGTCAGGCGGCCGCACGCGACGTGCAGTTCAGCCTCACCGAGAAGGGGGTCGACTTCCTCGGCTACAAGACGCTTCGCCACCTGTTGGGGTCGTTCGGCAAGTCGAGCATCGGCAGCCACGACACGCCGCAGCTCGCCACGGGCGTCGAGAGCGACGCATGGAGCCGCCCCTACGAGTTCGGCGACACGCTGAACCTCGACGTGCCGGGCACCCTGGCGAATGCGTTGGCGCGGACCGGTTCACTCGACGTGCCCATCGACCTCGACTACCGCGATCTCATGGTGCGGCAGAGCGAGTATCGCTCGAGTTGTGCGACGGTGCTCATGCTGGACACGTCGCACTCGATGATCCTGTACGGCGAGGATCGCTTCACGCCGGCCAAGAAGGTCGCACTGGCGCTCACGCACCTCATTCGCACGCAGTTTCCCGGCGACACCATTCGGGTGGTGCTCTTCCATGACAGCGCGGAGGAGATCCCGCTGGCGACGCTGGCCGGTGCGCAGGTGGGGCCGTATCACACGAATACGGCCGAGGGGCTCAAGCTGGCGCGGCGGCTGCTGCTCGCGCAAAAAAAGGACATGCGGCAGATCATCATGATCACCGACGGCAAGCCGAGCGCGCTGTCGATGCCGGACGGTCAGGTCTACAAGAACTCGATGGGGCTGGACGGCTTCGTGATCGCGGAGACGCTGCGCGAGGTGGCGGCGTGCCGGAAGGCCGGGATCATGATCAACACGTTCATGCTGGCGCGGGACCGTGCGCTCGTGGAGTTCGTGAAGCGGGTGAGCGAGATCAGCCGCGGCAAGGCGTACTTCACGAACACGATGAGCCTGGGTCAGTTCGTGCTGATGGACTTTCTGCGCCGGAAGACGAAGCGGGTGAGCTGACGTCGGCGGGGTGCACCCGGAGCGGGCGCGTCTGGCCTGAGTGACAGGCAAAGAAAAAACGGGGCTCCCGAAGGAGCCCCGTTTCGCCGAGGTGACGTCCGTGTCAACCGATCAAGCTTACGCGCGGCGGCGCTTGCGCGCTGCGACGGCCATGCCAGCAAGGCCGGCAAGCATCAGCGCGTAGGTGGACGGCTCCGGCAGCACCGCGCGGGATTCGACGGTGAACACGAAGTCGTTGTAGTCACCGAACGGGGTCGGGATCGACTGGCTGTAATCGATCTCGAAGCCGTAGGTGTTCTTGCCCGTCGGCGTGCCCGGCAGCGCCAGTACGCCACCGTTCTGGTAGACCACGTTACCCGGGCCGTAGTCGTTCAGCATGGCCACCGGGAAGCCGGGGTTGCGGGCGGCGGGGCCGCTCCACACCCAGTACGCCGGGTAGTTGGCCGCCACCGGCGTGATGAGCAGACCGAAGATCAGCTCGGAACCGGCCGCGAACGGGCCACCCGCCAGCTGGGTGCTGTTGGGCGCGGCCGTCCAGAACGTGCCCGGGTTGTTGTTGGGCAGTGCCGGCTTGGACGGGTTGATGAGCTGACCGCCGACCGGCGCCTGCAGGTTGGCCGGGAGCGACGTGAAGAAGTACAGCGACATGTTCGCGCGATCGGTGCCACCGAGGATCGACACGAAGACGTTCTGGGCGCCGGAGCCACCGACCTTGATCGTCGCGGACGCATCGGTCGGCGACGGATTCGGGCCGGCAAGCGACTGGGCGCGCACATCGGAAGCAGTGATCGCAAGAGCAGCGGTCACGGCCAGCGACATGCCACGGAGAAGAGACTTGGACATCATCTGGAGAGAACTCCTTGAGCGGGTGACACGGACGGTACTTCGGCTGCAGGAGTATAGAGCAACTGCCGTGCCAAGACCAGCTAAGCATGCGAGACGTTCTCTGCACTGGTAACTGCTTATATGTCAACAAGTTAAGCGGCTATCGCCCCATGTGATGCCAGTCACCGGCCTGTGGGATTGATGCATCGCCGCCACTGTTGTGTGGCTGCACTCCCCCTGTTGACATGCTGGGCCCGCGCTGTTCCAAGTCGTTGCGCCACAACGAAAAAGGGCCGCCCGAAGGCGACCCTGTCCTGACATTTCCCAACTCGGACGGCCCAGACCGTCACCAGCCGCCGATGCGGAAGAGCATCACCGGGATCGTGCGCAGCATGATGCGCACATCCTCGCCCAGCGACTGCCGACGCATGTACTCGATGTCGAACTTCACCTTGCGCCGCACGTCATCGAGATCCTGATCGTAGGGATTCGACACCTGCGCGAGCCCCGTGATGCCGGGCTTCACGCGCTGCCGCACCGGATACTCGTCGATCTGTTCGCGCAGGCGCACGAAGATGGATGGACGTTCGGGTCGCGGCCCCACGATGTTCATGTCGCCGCGCAGCACGTTGAAGAGCTGCGGCAGCTCGTCGATGCGTGTCTTGCGCAGCACCTTGCCGATGGTGGTCACGCGATCGTCATCGCGACTCGCCCACACGGCCTGCCCGTTCGCCTCCGCATCGACCTTCATCGAGCGGAACTTGTAGATCGTGAACGGAATGCCGCCGAGGTCCTCCCGGCGCCGCTCGTGCAACGCCCAGGTACGGTTCCACCGGCGATCGATCCCCACGCGCACCTGGGTGTACAACACCGGACCGCGCGACGTCAGTCGAATGATGAGCGCGGTGAGCAGCATGACCGGCGCTGCGACGATGAGCATGACCAGCGCCATCGCGAAGTTGAACGCCCGCGACACCCACTCGGAGCGGGCCCGCGGTTCGAAGTCGTCATTCGGACCCGTCGCCGGCGCCGCAACGGCCTCGGCGGTCGCGCCGGGGCGCGCATCAGGCGCGCCGCGACGCTGCGCGGCGCGGGCACCGGACGAGAACGGAATGACGGACGTGAAGGCGTTCATGCGAGGCAAGCGCGATGCAGATGCGAGACGGATGAGGTGGCTGGTCAGCCGTCCTGCCGGTTGACGTACCACTGAAGGAAATTGAGCAGCGCGAAACTCATCGATGAGACGATGAAGAACAGTCGGAATACGAGCTCGCCGGAGATCCGACGCTTCTTCGGGATCCGCACTTCGTCACCGCTCTGGATGTCCAACTGCTCCAGCGTTCGCCCCTCCTTCAGGAACCGACGCGAATCCTTGGCGTTCACCACCACGGTGCCGGCTCGGACCACCTCGAGCTCCTTCAGGTTGGCGTACTGCGACGGGCCACCTGCCAACATCACGACCTCCGAGATCGGACGGTCGGGCGATGCCAGATAGAACCCCGGTCCCGACACCTCACCGACCACCGAGATGCGGGTCAGGACGAGGGTGCGGACTGACACGTTCCGCAAAAACCTTGCCGCATGCGCCGTCATCCGCTCGTCGAGCTCCGATCGCAGGACCCCCTCCAGCGAGATGTCGGGGAGGTTCATGATCGTGACCTTGAGGCTGTCTCGCACGTTCGCCGTGTCGCCGCGAATGGAGTCCTGACGCACCGTGATCACGAACCGATCACCGACGCGGAAGTCACCGATCTTCAAGCGGTTACGGATCGCAGCGAGCTCAGCCGTCGCCTTGTTCCGATTGCCGCCCTTGAGCCCTGAGCCGGCCAACTGCGACTCGAGCTCCTTGGCGCGCGTTTCGAGCTCCGCGCGCGTCGCCCGCTGCGCGCCGGCGGTCACCGACTGCGCCTCGGTATTCCGCGGGGTGGATAGCGCCAGCGCGGCGAGCAGGGACAAGACGCGAAATGCCACCGTTGCCGCACGGCCGCCACACTCCGCGCGCGCGCGCAACAGCGTCCCGCCAAACCGGGTGACGGCTATCACTTCCGGCCTCCGGTGAACTCGGACTCCTGCACTTCGGCCACCGGCGCCAGACGCGGCGTCGGCTCCTCGTCCGTCGCCGCATACTCCTGGTAGTACGAGTAGTACTGGTACACGCCCTTCATCTCGATGCCGTTCAGGATGCCGCCGATGACCCGCACCGGCAGCGTTTCGACCACGGCCATCTTGGCCTGCGCCATCTTCCGGTCCGTGAGGCCTGCGCGCAGCACCAGCGCCATGTTCCCCGTGGCCGTGGCCAGCGCATACGCATCGAAACCGGCGCCCAGCGGCGGCGAATCGACGATGACCACATCGAACTCGGTGGCCATCTGCGCGATGAGCTGGTTGAGACGCGGCGTGGCCAACAGCTCCGGCGCGCGACGACGGCGCGTGCCGGCCGGCATGATGGTGAGGCTCGGATGTGACGCCGTGGGCTGCAACACCTCGCCGATGAGCGCGGTGCCCTCGAGATACTCGATGAGCCCCGGCCGCTTCGGCGTGCCGAACGTCGTCGCGAGATCGCCACGACGGATGTCGCCGTCGATGAGCAGCGTGCGGGCGCCCGCTTCGGCAAAGCTCAGCGCGAGGTTCGACGCGATGAGCGACTTGCCGTCGTTGGGGCCGGGACTCGTGATGGTGAGCGTGAGCGGACGCGATGGGTCACACGCGTACCGCACGTTCATGCGTATTGTTCGGAAGGCTTCGACCACCGTCGCCGCCAGCTCGGCCTGCTTGCGCTTGCGCTTGCTCTCGACCACCGGCACGACGCCCAGCACGAAGAGGCCGAGATCGTCGGTGGCCTGCTCCGGATAACGGAAGCGCCGATCGACCTGATCGAGCAGGATCGCGAGGGCGATGCCGAGGGCGAGTGCACCACCGATGGCACCGAGGATGATCATCGGCGCCGTGTTGCGGGTGGGCTTGGCCGGCGCCACGGCGGGATCGATGATGCTGACGTCCGGCACCGTCGACGCGTCGGCCAGTTTGGCCTCCGCCGCCTTCAGGTTGAGGTTGCGATAGAGCTCCTCGGCCACCGCGAGCTGGCGCTTGAGGCGCTGCTCCTCGATGGTGCGCACCGGGATGTCCTTGAGGTCCTTGGTGCTCGCCTCGATGGTGGTGTTGAGGAGGTCTTCGCGCTGCTTGAGCTGCGTGAGGTAGGCGTTGAGGGACGACGGCAGCCCGATGGTGCGCAACGAGTCGAGCGTCTTCTGCTCGTCCTTGACCCGCTGGAATTCGTCGGTGTAGGTCTCGCGCAGCTTGCGCATGATGAGGTCCCGGTCGGAGACCTCCTGGAGCACACGCCGCAGGTTGTCGGCGGCCGGATCGGTGACGACGGCCGGAATGGACAGCACCGCTTCGCGCGTGACCGGTCCGCCGGCGCGCGCGCTGGCGGCGATCTTCTCGAGCGCCTCGCGATCGCGCCGATAGCTGTCGGCCTGGAGCTTGTTGTTGAAGTAGTTCTCGAAGACCGGGCTGTTGGTCATCTCGAGCCCGGGCTGGATGGTGGGCCGCTCGCTGGGCTGCGTGACGGTGCGCACCCGGAAACCCTCGAGGGCGGCCTCGGCCTCGGTGACGGCGAGCGACGCGTACTCGCGCTGTCCCTCGAGGATGCTGGCGACCGACGCGATGTTCTTCTTCTTGTAGGCCGTGGCGACCGCGACGAACTGCTCGACCCACGCGTTGAGCGTGGCAGCGGCACGCTGCGGATTGTCGCCGGACATGTTCACGAACAGGAAGGACGACCCTTCCTTGAGCTGCATGTTGAGATTCTTGATGAGCGCCACCGAGGCTTCACGGGGCGTCTGCACGTTGAACTCGATCTCGCCGCGCCCCGCGAGCGCCTGTGCCGACGGCTGCCAGAGGAAGCCGGCCTGCCGACCGACGGAGTCGCCGAGTACACCCTTCTCGACTTCGAAGCCGGACTTGAGTGCGAGCGCGTAGCGGTTGCCCGAGATGCTGAGCACATAGTCGCCGGGCCGCATCCCCTGCTGGTTGATGCGGAAGCCCCGGAAGACGCTGCTGTCCGCCGCCCTGGCCGGCGTGACGAAGAGCGCGAGGTCGTTGACGACCGGGTCGGCGATGGTGTACGAGCGCAGCAGGTCCTGCCAGCCCGACGCGGCGAGGAGCTCGCGGGCCTGGATGGGTCCGTTCCCCGCGCGCGGATCGCCGCCCTTGGTTCCGGTCCCCTGCTCCAGCAGGATGGTGGCCTGCACGTCGTACTTGGCCGGGATGAACTTCGTGGCGGCGTAGCCGCCCGCCCCACCGATGATGCCGAGCAAGACGATCAGCCACTTGAAGCGGCCGACCGCCGTGACATACCGCCCGATGTTGATGCCCTTCTGCGGGGGAGCGCCATCGGCGGCGGGTTCCCACGACGCCGGCGCGAGCCCGTCCTGGGCGGCGTCGAGCGCAGTCTCCTGCGCGGATACGGGCTGGAGGTGCTGTCCGGTCATTTCAGGGGTGGACGGAGGAACTGGGCGAGAGGTCAGGCGAAAGACGGCTGAGGAATCTGGTCGGCAACACCCTGCTGCGTAAGCGCACCGGGTATCGACGCGCCACCGCTACAATGCTGTGACTTTCCGGATATTGTTGCAGTCATGACACGACGCCTGTCGAGTCAAGTCCACGAAACCAGCTTGACGGGCGGGGTGCGGTGGCGTATTTCGCGCTGTCGGTGACGGGCTCGACCTGCCTGGAGACCCGACGCTCGACCAACGGCGTGCGCAGACGACACACCGTGGGAAGGACGCCGCGCCCTGTAGGGCCCGTGCCGCACCGCCAGCCGCCCCCTGGGGGTGGCCCCGACGCCCGTTCTACGCCACAGACGCAATGACTGATCCATTCCTCCACGAGCCGTCCCCCGAGGTCCCTGACAAGGGGACCGGGCTCCGCATCCTCGTCGTCGACGATGATCGGACGCTCCGGGAGGGGTGTGCCTCCGTGCTGCAGATGGACGGGCACAACGTCACGGCGACCGGGCGTGGGGAGGAGGCGCTGGAGATGGTCCGGCGCCGGAAGTTCGACCTGATCCTGCAGGACCTCTACATGACCCCGATCTCGGGGATGGAGATCCTCAAGGCCGCGGTCGAGGCCAACAAGAAGGTCATCGTGGTGGTCATGACCGGGAATCCGACGGTGGCCTCGAGCATCGAGGCGCTGCGGGCCGGCGCCTGGGACTACCTGCCGAAGCCCTTCTCGGCCAGCCACCTGCAGGTGCTGGTGGGGCGCGCCGCGCACGCCGTGGCCGCCAACAAGGATGTGCGGGACATCAAGCCGACCTCGGTGGTGGCATCGGGCGGGGCTGGGGAGATCGCCTCGCTGCTGGGCATCTCGCCGGCGTTCCGGAAGGCCGTGGACCTCGCGCAGAAGGTGGCCGCGACCGACGCGTCGGTCATGATCAGCGGTGAGAGCGGCACCGGCAAGGAGATGATTGCCCAGTTCATCCACAAGCACAGCCGGCGCGCCGGCCGGAAGCTGGTGCCAGTGAACTGCGCGGCCCTTCCCGACAACCTCCTCGAGTCGGAAATGTTCGGCTACCGCAAGGGCGCCTTCACCGGCGCCGATCGCGACAAGCCCGGACTGCTCGAGGTGGCGCACCAGGGCACGCTGTTCCTCGACGAGCTCACCGAGATGACGATGCCGCTGCAGGCCAAGCTCCTGCGCGTGCTGCAGGATGGCGTGGTGCGGCGGCTCGGCAGCGAGGTGCAAGATGCTGTGGTGGACGTGCGGTTCATCTCGGCCACCAATCGCGACCCGCAGGAAGCGGTGCAGCAGGGGCACCTGCGCGAGGACCTCTTCTATCGTCTGCGCGTGGTCCCCATCAAGCTGCCGCCGCTGCGCAAGCGCGTGGAGGACATCCCGCTGCTGGCGGATTTCTTCCTCAAGCGGTCGTGGGAGCGGCATCGCGCCAGCGGCGCACCGGCCCCGGAGCTGACGCCGGAGACGGTGGCGTTTCTCCAGTCGCGTCCGTGGCGCGGCAACGTGCGCGAACTGCAGAACGTCATCGAGCATGTGGCGGTCATCGCCGAGGCGGGACGTCCCATCACGCCCGATGACATCCCGGTGTACGATGATGCGCCGGCGCACGCCGAAGAGGCGGGGCTGCCGGCCGGCATCATGAACGACGCCTTCCATGTGGCGAAGGACAACCTCATCGCGCACTTCGAGAAGGAGTACCTGGCGCGTCTCACGACGCGGGCCGGGGGCAACATGTCGAAGGCCGCGCGACTCGCGGGGATCGACCGCACGACGTTGTACCGGCTCATGGAGAAGCACGGCTTCCGACGCGACGTGCTGTCCGGCAGCGTGGACTGACATGGTGGCCGCGCCGACCGCAGCGGACGCCGCCGGGGTCGACGCACCCGCGGTCGATGTGAGCCCCGCCGCCCTCGCGCCACTGCTGGCGGCCGGGACGGCGCTGGTGGCGGAGACGGTGCTGGGCGAGCGCGTGGACGCCGTGCCGGCCGCTGCGACGCCGCCGGCGTCGGCGCATGTCACGCCGGCGCATGTCGCGCCGTTCGACGCGCTCGACCTGCTGGTGGAGGTCACCCACGACCTCCGTTCGCCGCTGGGCGCCGTGTCGCTGCTCGTGGAGCGATTGCGGCGTGGCGATGCCGGCCCGCTCACCCCGCTGCAGGCGCGGCAACTGTCGCTGATCCAGGGCGCGGTGGTGAGCATGACGGCGCTGACCAACGATGCACTCGACCTTGCGCGCGGCAACCGCGGGCTCGCGGACGCGCCGCCCACCGCGTTCGTGGTGAGCGACCTGCTGGTGGCGGTGCGCGCACTCGCCCAGCCGCTCGCGGAGGAGCATGGCGTGACGCTGCGGGTCAGTGCGCCCCCGTTGGGGCGCCGGGTGGGGCGCGCGGCGCTGCTGCACCGTGTCCTGCTCAACCTCGTCACCAACGCCTGCAAGTACACCGAGCGGGGCAGCGTGACGGTGGCGGTGGAGACGGAGACGCGCGACGTGGTGCGCTTCGCCGTGGATGACACGGGGGTGGGATTGCCGGCGGCGATCGTGGCCATGCTGCAGGCGCGCTCGACGGCGCCCGCGCGATCGCTGCCCGACAGCGCGTCGGCGGTGCCCGGCGCCGGGGTGGGCCTCGCCTTGTGTACCTCCCTGCTGGCCGCGGTGGACAGTCGTCTCGAGTTCACGACGACGCCGACCGGCAGCCGCCTGCATTTCGCTCTCGCGCTGCCGCTGGCGGCCTGACCTCCGTTCCCGAACGACGCCCGGATGCTCTTCAACAGCATCGAGTTCATCTTCGCGTTCCTGCCGATCGCGTACGTCGTGTTCTGGGCCCTGCCCGGTGCGCGCCCCCGCTACGTCTGGCTGACGATCACCGGCTATGTGTTCTATGGCTGGTGGGATCCGCGATTCTGCCTGCTGATGGCGTTCTCGACGCTGGTCAGCTTCACGGCGGGGCTCGGCATGCTGAACACGCCGGTCGGGTCGCCGCGCCGCAAGCTCTTCCTCGTCGTGCCGATCGCGGTCGACCTCGCCCTGCTCGGTTTCTTCAAGTACACGAACTTCGCGCTCGACACGGTGCGCAGCGTGACGAGTGTGTTCGGCATGGATGTGCAGGTGCCACACCTGAACATCATCCTGCCGATCGGCATCTCGTTCTACACGTTCCACACGATCAGCTACATCGTCGACGCGTACCGTGGCGTCATCACGCCGACGCGCAACATCTGGGAGTTCTCGACCTACGTGTCGCTGTTCTCCCAGCTCGTCGCCGGCCCCATCGTGCGCTTCCGGCAGATCGAGGAGGACCTCGAGGCGATCGGCGAGAGCAGCCGCACGCGCTGGCTCGGCCGCGGCATCTCGTTCTTCTGCGTGGGACTGGTGGAGAAGGTGCTGGTGGCGGACACCCTGGCGGCGATGGTCGATCCGTCGTTCGCGCATTGGCGGGAGCTGTCGACGGGCGGCGCGTGGCTGGCGGTGCTCGGCTACACGTTCCAGTTGCTCTTCGATTTCTCCGGATACAGCACGATGGCGGTGGGACTCGGCTACCTCTTCGGCATCCGGATCCCGCAGAACTTCAACTCGCCGTACAAGGCGCTCAATCCCAGCGATTTCTGGGAGCGCTGGCACATCTCGCTGTCGAGCTGCCTGCGCGACTACCTGTACATCCCGCTCGGCGGCAATCGCGGCGGCACGTTCCTGACGTACCGCAACCTCATGCTGACGATGCTCTTCGGCGGGCTGTGGCACGGCGCGTCGTGGACGTTCGTCTTCTGGGGCTTCTATCACGGCGTGCTGCTGTGCCTGTACCGCGTGTTCCGACCCGCGTGGGATGGACTCGCCCGTGGCGTGCAACAGCTGCTGATGTTCGTGGCGGCCATGGTGGGGTGGGTGTTCTTCCGGGCGACCTCGTTCGGCGAGGCGCTGCACCTGCTGCGCATCATGGTGGTGCCCACCGAGGGCGCGTGGTTCAGTGACATCGACGTGCGCCTGGTCCTGGTGACGCTGGCGATTGCCGCCTGGTGGAGCATGCGCGGGCCAAACGCCTTCGACATGTCGCACACGTGGACCGTGCGTCGGCGGGTGACGCTGGCGGCGGCCTTCGGCGCCGGGCTCGCGCTGATCGTCACGGCGCGCCCGTCGCCGTTCCTCTACTTCCAGTTCTGATGATGCGCCCGACCACGACCCAGCTCGTGCAGGCGGCGGTGGCCGCGCTCGTGATCGGCGTGAGCCTGGAGGCGACCGTCCGGCTGGACGACTGGGCCCAGTTCGGGGTGTCGCCCACGGCGCCGGCGATCGCGATGAACGAACTGCTGGTGCGGGATTCGCTGGGTGTGCACGCGCGCCCCGGGGCCGCCTTCAAGCAGTTCCAGATCAGTCCGGAGGGGTTTCGCGGTGCGCCGTTCGACCGGGCGTCGTTCGAGGGCGTGCTGATCGTGGCGGCCGGCGCATCGGAAACGTTCGGTCTGTACGAGAAGCCGGGCGGCGACTGGCCCCGCCAGCTCGAGGACAGTCTCGCCCCCCGGTGCCGGACGCCGGTCCGCGTGCTCAACGCCGCCTTTGCCGGCATGTCGCTGCCCACCGTGACGGAGGACTACTCGCGGCGCCTCGCCCCGCTTCGCCCGCAGGTGGTGGTGTACTACCCGACGCCCATGCAGTACCTCGAGGCCAAGCTGCCCGTCGCCGCCGAGCCGAGCCCGACGCCTCCGGCGCCGCTGTCCCCGTGGCGCTCGCGGGCTGTTCCGCGCTTTCGCGAGGCGTTCAAGCGCGCCGCGCCGGAAGCGCTGGTCGATCGGCTGCGCCAGTGGGATACCCAACGGAGCCGGGCGGCTGGCGGCACGCCGGTGCGCGTCACGGCCGAGCCGGAACGTCTCGACGCCTTCGAGCGCGACCTGCGCGCCCTGGTCGGGCGCTATCGCACCGGCGGTGCCACGCCGGTGCTGATCCAGCACCGCAACCGCTTCACCGACACCACTGGCGTTGAGGCGCAGCGGTGGCTGCGGGCGTGGGAGCGCTTCTACCCGCTGTATGCGGCCAGCGCGATCCTCGCGTTCGACGACGCGGCCGCCGAGCGCGTCGCCCGGGTCGGGGCCGACTCGGCCGTGCTCGTGATCGACCCGCGTGAGGTGACCTCCCCGCTGGGGACTGCCGCATTCGCGGATTTCTCCCACTTCACCGACGCCGGATCGGCGCGGGTAGGCGGCCTCGCGGCACGTCGCCTCGCGCCCCTCGTCTGCGCACCCATGTAGTTTTCCGGATCCCGATCCACCGCCTGACCCCTCAGGAGCCCCTGCGAGATGACCTCCCCGACGACCACGCCCCCGGACGCGCTCGAACTGCGCGACAGCCGCACCGGGACCACCTACAGCGCCCCGATCCGCACCGAGGGCCCCGCGGGCGACACGTACGTGCGCGCCATGGACCTGCGGGCCGTGAAGCGCGAGGCCGGCGAGTTCGGGTTGCTGAGCTACGATCCGGCGTTCATGAACACGGCGTCGTGCCGCAGCGCGATCACGTTCATCGACGGTGACCAGGGGATCCTGCGGTATCGCGGCTACCCGATCGAGCAGTTGGCCGAGAACGCCACCTTCCTCGAGGTGGCGTACCTGCTGCGTCACGGTGAGCTGCCCGACCAGACGCAGTACGACACGTGGGTGCACGACATCACGTTCCACACCTACGTGCACGAGAACATCCGCAAGTTCCTCGAGGGCTTCCGGTACGACGCGCACCCGATGAGCATGCTCTGCAGCGCCACCGCCGCGCTGTCGAGCTTCTATCCGCAGGCGCGGGACATCCACGACCCGCAGCAGCGCTACATCAGCATCATCCGCCTCATGGCGAAGCTGCCCACCATCGCGGCGTTCGCCTACCGGCACGTGAAGGGGCTCCCCTTCATCTACCCCGACAATGACCTCAGCTACGTCGAGAACTTCCTCTCGATGGTGGCGCGCATGTCGGAGCCGAAGTACGAGGCCAACCCGGTGTTCGTGAAGGCGCTCGAGGTGCTGTTCATCCTGCACGCCGACCACGAGCAGAACTGCAGCACGAGCGCGGTGCGCGCGGTGGGGTCGTCGCACGTCGATCCGTTCTCGGCGGTCGCCGCCGGTATCGCGGCGCTGTTCGGCCCCCTGCACGGCGGCGCCAACGAGGCGGTGCTGCGCATGATCAGCGAGATCGGCGACAAGAAGAACATCCCGGCGTTCATCGAGGCCGTGAAGAGCGGCAAGGGTGAGCAGCGCCTGATGGGCTTCGGCCACCGCGTGTACAAGAGCTACGACCCGCGGGCACGCATCGTGAAGCAGCTCGCCGACGAGGTGTTCGCGCAGGTCGGCATGGACAAGGATCTCGAGATCGCGCTCGAGCTCGAGCGCATCGCGCTGTCCGACGACTACTTCATCGCGCGCAAGCTGTACCCGAACGTCGACTTCTACACGGGGCTCATCTACCGCTCGATGGCCTTCCCCACCGATTTCTTCACGGTGCTCTTTGCCGTGGCGCGTGTGGCGGGCTGGATGGCGCAGTGGGAGGAGATGATCCTCGACAAGGAGCAGAAGATCGCGCGGCCGCGGCAGATCTACACCGGCGCCGCCGAGCGCCCGTATGTCGACGGCCTGCACGACAAGTTCCCGCGCGCGCGCAAGGACAGCATCCGCAAGTGAAGCCGGCCCGCCGGACGTGGCCCTTAGGCCACGTCCGGCGCCCGCTCAGCGCAGGGTCTGTCGAATGGCGAGGACGGTGCGCACCCGGTCGCGCGCCGTGAGCCACACGAAGGCGAAGTAGGTGCACGCGCCGGCGACCACCGAGGCGCCGAGACGCGGCCACCCGTACAGGTCGAGCTGCCCCATGCCGAAACGCACGCCGACCACGACCACGGCCATGAGCGCCGTGCCCAGCAGCGCCGGCATGATGCGCTTGAGGATGTCGCGCAGGTGCAGGTCGACGGCGTGCGCCGCCTCGGCGATCTGGAACAGCACGAGGACGGGATAGACGGCGGTCCACGCGAGCGCGACGGCCACGGCGCCCCAGCGGCTCGCGATGATGAAGGCGAGCGGCATGACCGCGAGCCCCCACAGCGATTGATTGCGCGCCGCACGGGCGTTGCCGATGCTGATGAGCACCTGCGACGAAATGGGCGCCACCGACTTGACCACCGCGAAGAGCGCCAGCGCGCGAATGAGGTCGATGGCGCCCACCCACTTGGGGCCGAGCACGACGAACACGAGGTTGTCGGCCACCAGGGCGATGCCGGCGCACACGGGCATGAGGATGAACGCCAGCGCCTCGAAGAGCAGCATCACGTACCGCCGCAGTTCGACGAGATTGTCCTTCACGCGGGCGAGCACACTGGGCATGACCGCCCAGAGCAGCGTCGCGATCTTCTCGACCGGCAGCGTGGCGAGCGTCCAGGCCATGGAGTAGTCGCCCAGCGCCGACGTGCCGAGGCGACGACTGACCACCGCGAAGTCGGCGTTCGAGTAGGCGTACCAGGCGGCGCGGCTCACGAGGACTTCGCGGCTGAACTGCAGCGCCGTGGTGAGGCGTGTCCAGTCGGGCAGCCGAATGCGCACGCGGCTCGCGCGCAGGAGCAGCAACGCCAGCACGGCCGTCGCCGTGAGTTCGGCGAGGATGAGCGACCAGAATCCGAGGCCGGCGAGGACCAGCGCGAGCGCTCCCAGCGCCTGCACCACGGCCTTGACCACCTCGAACTGCGACGCCCGCCGGAAGGCCATCTCCCGACGCAGCACGGCGAGCGGTACCGCATTGAAGGTCGTGAGCGCCGTCGTGAGGCCCACGACGGGCAGCACATAGCGCAGCGGCTCGACACGCATGGCGACGCTGACGGGCCACGCAATGACGGCACACACGGTCCACGCCGCGAGGGCGAGCAGCGCGGACACGGCGGCGAGCTGGCCGATCTCCTCCTCGCCCAGCTCCTGCTTGGCGATGATGGCCGAGCCGAGCCCGAATTCGGAGACGAGCGCCACGAACCCGACGACCGCGGACGAGGCCGCGACGATACCCAGCTCGGTGGGCCCGAGCAGCCGCGCGATGAGCAGGAACGACGCCCACGACACGATCTGCGTGCCGAAGCGGGCGATTCCCGTCCACAGCACGCCACGGGCAAAGCTGCGATCGAGCGCGCCGCGTTCGCTGTCCTGCGAGGGCTGATGGGACGTCAACGCGCGAGGGCTCCGATGCGCGCGGCGACGACAGCCCAGCCGGTCAGGCCATGACGTACCGGCTGTCGGCGCGCGCGGGTTCGATGATGGCGTCCGGGCGCTTCCAGCCGTCGCGGTCGAGGGCGAGCCACGTCTCGACCTGCTTGGCGGCGAAGAGCACGGAGGTGTGATCCGCCTCGAGGCGGCGGTGCTGCTCAAGGTAGCGGGCGAGCACATCGCGGCGCACCCAACCTCGCGCAACAAGCTCCCCGTCGAGCAGCATGGCCTGCAGGCGCGGGAACCAATCCCCCGCCAGCCAGCCACGCGCACTCACCGGGAAGCCGAACTTCTGCCTGCGGTTGACGACCGAGTCCGGAACGAGGCCACGCATGGCGTCGCGCAGGGCGCGCTTGTTCCAGCCGTCCCAGAGGCGCAGGTCGTCGGGGAGGCGCAGCGCCAGCTCGACGAACGGATGGTCGAGGAAGGGCACGCGGGCCTCGACGCTGTGCGCCATCGAGTTGCGATCCTCGGCGCGCAGGTAGTGTGGCAGGGTGCCCCCCGTGATGGCGTGTCGCAGCGCCTGTCCGAGGGGCAGTTCCGGGCGCACGGGGGCGTCGCGCAGCACGGCCGCCTGCAGGGCGTCGCCGAGCAGCGCGAAGCCCGGCTCGCGCCGGGCCCGGGCCGTACGTACCCGCTCGGCGTAGCCACCGGCTGAGCCGAGCAGGCGGGCGCGCAACATGGCAGCGGCGCGCAGCAACTGGGCGTTGGCGCTGCGCGCGCCGAGCGACTCGAGGATGTTGGCCTGGTTGCGCAGCGCGCCCAGACGGCCGCGCATCAGGAGACTCAGGAGCAGGTTGTCCGTGAACGACGGGTAGCCGCCCAGCACCTCGTCAGCGCCCTGCCCCGACAGCACGACCTTGATGCCGCGCGAGGCCGCCAGCGCGTAGAGGCCGTAGCCCACCAGCACCGTAGGCGAGTGGAACGGCTCATCGTGGTGCCAGACGGCGTGCGGCACCAGCGTCGCAAGTGCCTGTGCGTCGCCGTCGTGCAACCAGTTCGGCGTGATGCCGGTGCGGCTCAGGGTGTCGTCGAGCTGCGTCTGCTCGTCGTACTCCTTCGAGACGTAGCAGAACGCCTGCACGCGACCGGGCTCGGCGTGCCCGTTGTGGGCAAGGGCCGTCCAGCGACAGGCGATGGACACGGAATCCATGCCGCCGGAGAGCATGACGCCGACTGGCACATCGGCGCGGAGGTGCACGCGAATGGCGTCGTCGAAGGCCGCGCGCAGCTCGTCGACGCCGGAGAACGGGCGCTCCGGCAGGGCGTCGGGGTGCCAGTAGCGTCGGCGCTGCTCGCGTCCGTCGAAGTCGAGCACCCACTGCTCGCCGGCCGGCAGTTGCTCGACGCCGTCGAGAAAGGTCTCGCGTCCCTCGCCGAGCTCCTCGGTGCGACCGGCGGCGAGAAAGCGCGCGAACCGCGAGACGTTGGGCGCGTGCGTGGCGAGCCCGGCACGGCGGATGGCCTTGAGCTCCGAGGCGAACAGCACTCCCTCCGCCGTACGGGCGAGATAGAGCGGCTTGATGCCCATGCGGTCGCGAGCCACCACGACACAGCGTTGGTCGTGGTCGACAATGCAGTAGGCAAACATGCCACGCAGCCGATCGACGGCGCGCTCGCCCCACTGCCGGTAGGCGGTGAGGAGCACCTCGGTGTCACCGCTCGTGCGGAAGCGGTGCCCGAGCCGGGTGAGCTCGTCGCGCAGTTCGATGTAGTTGTAGATCTCGCCATTGAAGACGATGGCGAGTCGCCCATCACCGGAGCGCATGGGCTGATGGCTGGCGCTCGACCGATCGAGGATGGCGAGGCGCCGGAAGCCGAGCAGGACCGGGCCTTCCTGCGATGTGGCGGCGTCATCCGGGCCACGGTGCGCGATGGTGTCCGTGACGCGGCGCATCCACTCAGCGTCACGCGCCGGCGCTGGGCGTCCGAGCGTGAGGAGAGCCGCGAAGCCGCACATCAGCGAGCGTCCCGCGTCGACGGACGCGCAGCGGGCAGGCGTGGCGCAGCGGGGAGGGGAGTCGTCTGCATGGTGGGTACGTGGAGTCTATGAGCCGTGACGACCTCGCCCCCCCCGCGGCCTCGCTAAGTTTGTGTGAAGGCCCCCCAGGACTTTTCTCCCATACGGATGACGGAACGCCGCGCGCTGCTCTTCAGTTATCACTTTCCGCCCTCGTCGGCGGCGGGCGCGCAGCGATGGGATGTGTTCACGCGCGTCGGTGTGGAGCGGGGGTGGACGTTCGATGTGGTGACGGCTGCGGACGCGCGTTCCGATGCCGCCGACCGGGCGATCCGGGTCCATCACGTGCCGCACCGGCGTCACTGGATCAATGCCCGTGTCGATGCCGTCATGTCCCGACGCGCGGCGCGTGCGTCCGCGGTCGCTGTCACGCCCACGGCACCGTCGCAGGCATCGGCTGGCCCGCCCGCGGTACCCGCAGCCATTGGCGAGCAAACGCTGCGGCGCGAGGAGATCACGTTCCCCACGTCGCTCGCCGACGTGCGGCGCAATGTGCGCGCGGGGCTGTTGCACCTGTCGTGGCTGCCGTGGCTCGAAGATGCGAGCACAGCCGGCCTGGCCCTGGCGGCGCGCCATCGCTACGACGCCGTCATCTCGTCGGGCCCGCCGCACCTTTCGGCTGAGGCCGCGCGGCGCGCGGCGGCGCACGGCGGCGCCCCGCTCGTCGTCGACTTCCGCGACCCGTGGAGCCTGATCGATGTGGTTCCGCAGGAAGTGGCGTCATGGACGTACTACCGTCTCGCGCAGCGCTACGAACAGCGTGTGCTGCGCGCGACGCGGCTCGCCGTGATGAACACCGAACGCGCGGCGGCCGCCATGCAGGCGCGGTACGCCACGGCCGATGTCGTGACAGTCCCGAACGGCTTCAACGGCGACGCACCGATCGCACGGCACGATCCGTCGCGTTTCGTGGCAATCTTCGCAGGCAACATCTACCTCGACCGCGATCCGCGGCCGATGCTCGCGGCCTTCGGGCGCGTGGCGCAGGCCCTGCAGCTTGGCGCCGACGCACTCGTGCTGCGCTTCATCGGCGCGGAGCTGAGCTACGGGGGCCGATCCGTGACGGCGCTGGCCGCCGAAGCGGGGCTGCCGGACGGTCTCGTCGAGGCACGGGCGGCCATGCCCCGGCGCGCCTTGTTCGAGGAGATGGCCTCGGCGGCGATGCTGGTAAACCTGCCGCAGGGCGCGCGTCTCTGCGTACCGAGCAAAGTGTACGAGTACCTGCACTTTCCCGCGTGGGTGCTGGGACTCGAGCCATCGGACAGTGCCACCTACGACGTGCTGAGCGCGATCGGCGCGGACGTTGCCGATCCCCATGATGTGACGGCGATCGCAGCGCGGGTCGAGGCGCGCGTGCGTGCCTATCGCGCAGGGGCGCGCCCGACGCCGCTGGCCGCCCCCGACCAGCACGCCGCTCCCACGGAAGCGCGCCGCTTCTTCGACGCACTCGAACACCGCCTGCGCCCGTGACGCAGACGCGGACGACACCGACCGCGCGCGCGCATGTCGCCTTCGTGCTGCCGACGCTGGAGATCGGCGGCATGGAGAAGTTCGTCGTACTGCTGGGCGGCGCGCTGCGCACCCGCGGGCATGACGTCTCCGTGGTGTGCACACGCGACGGCGGTGCGCTGGTGCCGGAAGCCGAGGCCCTGGGCATCACGGTGCGGGTCTCTCCCTTCGTGTCACGCTGGGACAACCTCCGGCCACGCGCCCTCACGGCGACGCTGCGCGCGTTGGGCGCCACGGTGGTGCACACGCAGAGCGGCAACTGGCTGGGCGCGGCGCTCGCGGGCCGTGCGATCGGCGTGCCGGTGGTGCACACGGAGCACGGCATGACGAGTCGCCCGGAGCCGCTGGCCCTCGCGGTACAGAAGCGGTTGGCGCTCGCGCGCACCGACGTGACCGTGGTGGTGTCGGCGCAACTGCAGACCGAGCTCGCCGCGCAGTTGCATGTGCCGGCGTCGCGCTTCACCTATGTACCCAACGGCATCCCCACCGCGCAGCACGCACGCAATGAGGCCCTGCGGCAGGTGACGCGTGCGGCACTTGGCGTGACCGACGAGACGGTGGTCGTGGGGTGCGTCGCGCGCCTGCACCCGCTCAAGGGTGTCGACGTGCTGGCCGAGGCCGCGGCCCGTCTCGACGCCACCTCGAAGGTGGCGATCGTCGTGGCGGGCGACGGCGAGGAGCGCGCTCGTATCGCGGCGATTGCCGAGCGCAGCGCCGTACCGTTTCGCCTGCTCGGCGCGCGCGCGGACATTCCCGCGCTGTTGCAGGCGTTCGATGTGCTGGCGCTTCCCTCGCGGTCGGAGGCGCTGCCGCTGGCGTTGCTGGAGGGGATGGCCGCCGGGTGTGCGATCGTCGCCACCGCAGTGGGGGAGATGCCGGCCATCGTGCGTGATGACGCCGGCGTCGTGGTGCCGCCGCAGGACGTTGCGGCGCTGGCAGACGCACTCGCAGCATTCGCGCGCGACGGCGCACGCCGGAGCGCGTGCGGCGAGGCCGCCCGGGCGCGGGCGCGGGCGGCCTTCGATGTCGACGCGATGGTGGAGCGCTACGTGGCGCTCTATCGAAAGGCCGGCGCCGCGATCGACTGAGTCGTGGGCCGCATGGCGCGCCGGACGGCGCGCCGCCGGATCAGGCGCGCGCCGGTACGGACGCCCGCGCGCGCCGCTGCGCGATGCGCGTGCGATCAGCAAGCTGCGCGAGGGCGAGGATCGAGAAGACGATCCACGAGTACGCGAAGCTGAGGAAGTAGATGGCGCCCGCCATGCCGAGCACCCCTGCGAGCAACTCGGGTCGCGCGTGGTCGGGCGGCACGCCCGACCGCTTGTCGAAGGTGGTCCAGCGGAAGCCGGCCACCGTGGCGCGCCAGATCATGAGCAGGAACATCGCGAGCCCCGGCAATCCCAGCTCGGCCGCGGCCTGGATGTAGGCGTTGTGCGCCGTACTCCACTTGCCGTGCCAGCCGTCGCGCGCAATGGATTCGCCTTCCGCGGTCTCGAAGTTGCCGAGCCCGACACCGAGGATGGGGTTCTTCAGGGCATAGCCGACGCCGCGCTTCCAGATCTCTTCGCGACCGAAGTAGGCGTAGCTGTTGTAGTCGTTGGACAGGTCGGTGAGCGTCGTGAAGCGATCACGCGTGGCCTGCGGCGCGGTGAACCAGAACGCCACGAGCCCCAGCGCCGCGACACTCAGCCAGATGGCGCGCTTCGCGCCCGGCACGGCGAGCACGAACACGCCCGCGGTGAGGAGGAGCGAGAGGAAGCCACCGCGCGATCCGGTCTTGAAGATGACCAGCGTGGTGATGCCGGCGCAGCCGAGGAAGATGAGCTTGCTGAGCCCCTTGCCCTTGCGCGCAGCGCCCAGCGCCAGCGCGGTACTCATGGCCATGACGGCCGCGAGGTCGTTGGCGTCGAGCGAGCCGCCGAACGACAGGCGACCGATCCAGGACCCCTGGTTCTGGATGATGGCGATCACACCGACGATGGCGCCGGTGATGGCGATGGCACGGATGAGCCAGTCGAGGACCCGCTCCGTGGCCGGCAGCATCGCGAAAGCCGCCGTGATGAAGATGACCGTGTAGATCACCTTGATGGTCTCGATGCCCGCGCCGATGTACAGCGCCTGCGGAATCGAGGCGATGCCCCACAGCAGGTAAAGCGCCGTGATCTTGACGAGCGGATCGGCGGTGATGCGCGCGCGCTGATCGGGCGTGGCGCGCACCAGCAGGAAGATGAAGCCACCGGTGCCAAACAGGACGGCCGGGCGTAGGAACTTCGAGACCGACGGCACCGCCTCGTGAATGCGAAACGCGAGGACCGCCACCATGAGCGCCACGGGCACGAGCATGACCAACGGCGCCGCGGTGCTGGCCGCAACGGCGCGCAGGCGTGGCCTCGGGCGTCCCGCCATGGCGGGACGCATCGGCGTGCCAGGACGCTGCGGCCGAACGGCTGTGGTCACGGCATGACCTCGTTCACCGCCTTCGAGAGTTGCACCGACCAGCGCATCGCGCGCGCGTCATCCTCGGGGGTGATGGGCACGTTGTTGGCAATGGGCATGACGATGCGCACGAGCGCCTCCTCGGTGCGGCCGGTGAGGGCGGCGTCGCGCATGAGGTTCCACTTCACCTTGTATTCGCTCGCCTCGATGCGGCCGCGACCCTGATACCAGTAGTACACCAGCGCCCGCACGCCCTTGTTGGCGAGGAGCACGCGGTTGACGGTCTGGCCGGGCGCGCCGCCCGCGAGCGGCAGCCGCGCGCTCTCCATGATCTCCCAGCCGGCGCCCGGCAGGCAGTTCTTGGGCGAGTGGATCGACTTCCCCTGCACCTGCTTGTCGTAGTAGCCGACGTACGCGGTGAACGCGGGCATGGTGTCGCTGCCGAAGACGCGCATGACGTAGTCGGTCATGCCGGCGACCTTGCGCTCTTCTTCCGGCACCTCGAGATCGTGCGACGGGACCCCGGCGAAATCGGTGCGCAGCGTGGCGATGGGCGCCTTGGCCGGCACCGTGTACTGCTCGCGGATGCCGGAGATGAGCAGGACACCAAGGCCGAGAATGGCGACCGGCGTGAACAGGACGGTGCGGCTCATGCGAGGGCCTCTGTGCGGGCGGCGATACCGCCGCGAGTGAACAGGCGCTCCACGAGCCCCATGGCCCAGGCGATGCCTGCCGTGATGACGAACGCTGCGCCGAACATGACCATGCCTTCGCTGGTGTGCATGAAGCCCTCACCCATCTCCGGGCTCACGAAGTACACGAGGAAGCCGGTCAGGAACACGCGCACGCCGTTGATGATGATGGCCACCGGAATCGCCGCGAGCACCAGCAGCACGCGCGTCGGCCACTTGTCGAGGAAGAGTGCACCCAGCAGCACGCTCAGGCTGAGCAGCGCGGTGAGGGAACGCAGCCCGCTGCATGCCTCGGCCACGAACAGCTCGTGCCCCGGAATGCGGATCACATTGCCGGTCATCATCACCGGGATCTGCCGCCACTTGAGCAGGCCGGCGCCGATCTTCGACGCGGTGAACTGCAGCGGCAGCGCCACCGTGTTGAGGATGACCTCGGGGATGGGGATCGACAGCGACAGGAGCGTGAACGGCAGCCACCAGTGCAGGAGCTGCCGGAATCCCGCGTGATACACCACGAGCCCGCCCAGGGCGAGCACCATCGACCCGCGCATCACGAACAGCTCGGCGGCGAGGTCGGCGGCATAGCGGAAAAGCACGGCGGCAACGAGCATCGCGATGCCGAGCGCGCGCTGCGGCCCTGCGCCCTGCCGAATGCCCGCCTTCCACGCGAACCACAGCGCGAGCGGCGCCAGCAGCAGGCCATGCCCCGAGTTGGGATCGTTCCACCACGCGTCGAAGAGCAGGCGCGCCGGGCGGGCGAAGAGCAGCACGAACGCCAGCGCGGTGGCGCCATGCGCCGCCAGCGCGATCGTCGGCAGGCGGCGCACGCCGTCGAGCAGGTTGCGCACGTTGGGCATCGCGGCCGGAGCCGTATGTGTCGGGGCGGGAATCGTCACAGGCACGTTGGCAAAAGGGACAACCGGGAGACGCGCCTCCCTGCTACCCCGCAACCAGCGTTGCGGTGAAGCGTGGATCGGCGGCAGCGTCCCCCCGGCGGGCGGTGTAGTCCGTGAGCTGGTCCGGGAGCACCCGGCCAACCCCGAAGTACGTCGACTCCGGCCGCCAGAAGTACCAACCACTCACGCTGGCTCCGGGTGTCATGGCATAACTCTCCGTGAGCGCCATGCCGGCCCGGGCCGGCGCATCGAGCAGTGCAAAGAGAGTGCCCTTCTCCCGGTGGTCGGGGCAAGCCGGGTAGCCCGGGGCGGGGCGGATGCCCTGGTACCGCTCCCGGATGAGGGCGTCGTTGTCCAGCGCCTCCCCGGTCGCATACCCCCAGAACTCCGTCCGCACCCGCTGGTGGAGCCGCTCGGCGAAGGCCTCCGCCAGACGGTCGGCGAGCGCCTTGGCCATGATCGCGCCGTAGTCGTCGTGGGCCGCCTCGAACTCCCGGACGAGCTCGTCCAGCCCATGCCCGGTGGTGACGGCAAAGGCCCCGATATAGTCGAGCACGCCACTGTCACGGGGCGCGACGAAGTCGGAAAGGCAGTGATTCGGGCGGCCGTCACCCTTCTTGTCGATCTGCTGACGCAGCATGTGTAGCGTGGCCGCCACACCCGAGCGTGCCGGATCGTGATAGAGCTCAATGTCGTCGCCGACGGCGTTGGCGGGCCAGAAGCCGACGGCCGCCCGGGCCTCGAGACGGTCCTCGCGGATGATGCGGGCCAGGAGATCCTGTGCGTCGGCGTACAGCGTGCGGGCGGCCTCACCCACCACGGGGTCCTGCAGGATGGCCGGAAAGTGGCCGGCGAGTTCCCAGGTCTGGAAGAAGGGCGTCCAGTCGATACACGACGCCAGGTCGTCCAGCGGGTACCGCGTCAGGGTGCGCGCGCCGGTGAAGGTGGGCACCGGCACCGGCACGGTGAGATCGATGCGGGCGCGGTTGGCGCGCGCCGCCTCGAGGGGCACGAGCCGATCGGCCCCACCGCGCGCCTCACGCGCCGCGCGCAATGCGGCGTAGTCGCGCCGCACCTCGGCCACGTACGCCTCGCGGCGCTCGTCGCTGAGCAGGCTGGCGGTGACACCGACCGCGCGCGATGCATCGAGCACGTGCACCACCGGCCCCGAGTACGCCGGTTCGATCTTGAGCGCGGTGTGCGCCTTGCTCGTGGTCGCGCCGCCGATGAGCAGCGGCACCGTGAAGCCGAGACGCTCCATCTCGGCGGCCACGAAACTCATCTCCTCGAGACTCGGCGTGATGAGCCCCGAGAGTCCGATGACATCGGCCTGCACCTCGCGCGCCTTGTCGAGGATCGTGGCGCACGACTGCATGACGCCCAGGTCGACGACCTCGTAGCCGTTACACTGCAGCACGACGCCCACGATGTTCTTGCCGATGTCGTGCACGTCGCCCTTCACCGTGGCCATGAGCACCTTGCCGGCGGGCTTGCTGTCCACGTGCTTGGCGGCCTCGATGAACGGGATGAGGTGCGCGACGGCCTTCTTCATGACGCGCGCGCTCTTCACCACCTGCGGCAGGAACAGCTTGCCGGCGCCGAACAGGTCGCCCACGACGTTCATGCCGCGCATCAGCGGCCCCTCGATGACCTCGAGCGGGTGCGCGGCCTGCTGCCGCGCGAGCTCGGTGTCCTCCACCACGAAGGCGTCGATGCCGTGCACCAGCGCATGCGAGAGCCGCTCATCGACGGGCAGGCGGCGCCACGCGAGGTCTTCCACCGCCTTGGCGCGCCCCTGCACGCTGGCGGCGACCTCCATGAGCCGTTCGGTCGCATCGGGGCGGCGATTGAGCACGAGGTCTTCCACGCGCTCGCGCAGGTCGGCCGGGATGTCCTCGTACGGCAGCAACTGCCCGGCGTTCACGATGCCCATGTCCATGCCCGCCTGCACCCCGTGGTACAGGAACACCGCATGGATGGCCTCGCGCAGCGGATTGTTGCCGCGGAAGGCGAAGCTCACGTTGCTCACGCCGCCCGAGATCTTCGCGTGCGGCAGCGTGCGCTTGATGATGCGCGTGGCCTCGAAGTACGCGACGGCGTAGCCCGCGTGCTCCTCGATGCCGGTGCCGATGGCGAAGATGTTGGGGTCGAAGATGATGTCCTGCGGCGGGAAGCCGACCTGCTCGGTGAGCAGGTGA
The DNA here is from genome assembly GCA_020161135.1 of Gemmatimonadota bacterium. GTDB lineage: Bacteria > Gemmatimonadota > Gemmatimonadetes > Gemmatimonadales > Gemmatimonadaceae > Gemmatimonas. Next base: position 128,764 of record JAIUOB010000002.1, read on the forward strand.
TAGGCGCGCGTGCAGATGGCGACCTTGCGCTCGACCGTGTCGGCCTGCCCCTGCTCGTCGAAGGCCATGACGACGACGGCCGCGCCGTACCGCCGCACGAGACGCGCCTGGCGCAGGAACTCGGCCTCGCCCTCCTTGAGCGAGATGGAGTTGACGATCCCCTTGCCCTGCAGGCAGCGCAGCCCGGCCTCGATGACGCTCCACTTGCTCGAGTCGACCATCACCGGCACGCGCGCGATGTCCGGCTCGGTGGCCACGAGGTTGAGGAACGTCGTCATGGCGTGCTCGGCGTCGAGCAGCCCTTCGTCCATGTTGACGTCGATGAGCTGGGCGCCACTCTCGACCTGCTGGCGCGCGACGGACAACGCCTCGCCGTAGTTGCCCTCGAGGATGAGCTTCGCGAAGCGCGCGGACCCCGTCACGTTGGTGCGTTCGCCGATATTCACGAAGTTCGTGTCGGCGGTGAGCACCATGGGCTCGAGCCCCGAGAGGCGGAGCACGGGCGGCAGCGCCGGCACGGCCCGGGGCGCGACGCCCTGCACCGCCGCGGACAGCGCGGCGATGTGGTCCGGCGTGGTGCCGCAGCAGCCCCCGACGATGTTCACGAGCCCGTGGCGTGCCCACTCCCCGATCTCGGCCGCCATCATCTCCGGCGTTTCGTCGTAGCCCCCGAAGGCGTTCGGGAGCCCGGCGTTGGGGTGCGCGCTCACATGGCAGTCGGCGATTCGCGCGAGCTCCTGCACGTAGCCACGCAACTGGACGGCACCAAGCGCGCAGTTGAGGCCGATGGAGAGCGGCCGGACGTGCGCCATCGAGGCCCAGAAGGCCTCGGTCGTCTGCCCCGACAGTGTGCGCCCCGACGCGTCGGTGATGGTGCCGGAGATCATGACCGGCAGGCGATGCCCCGTCTCGTCGAAATACGTCTCGAGTGCGAAGAGGGCGGCCTTGGCGTTGAGCGTGTCGAAGATGGTCTCGACGAGCAGGATGTCGGCGCCGCCGTCGACCAGGCCGCGGGTGGCCTCGACGTACGCCGCGACGAGTTCGGCGAAGGTGACGTTGCGCGCGCCCGGGTTTTCGACCTCGGGGGAGATGGAGGCGGTGCGGTTGGTCGGGCCAAGCACGCCGGCCACCCACCGGAAGCGCCCCGGCTCGCGGGCCTCGAACTCGTCGGCCACGCGTCGCGCCAGCGCAGCACCGGCCACGTTCATCTCGTACGAGAGCGCCTCCATGCCGTAGTCCGCCATGGAAATGGCGTTGGCATTGAAGGTGTTGGTCTCGAGGATGTCGGTGCCGACGGCGAGATACTGCCGATGCACCTCGGCGACCGCCTCGGGCTGCGTGAGGACGAGGAGGTCGTTGTTGCCCTTGAGGTCGCGCGACCAGTCAGCGAAGCGGGTGCCGCGGTAGTCGGCTTCGGTGAAGCGATGCCGCTGCAGCATCGTCCCCATCGCACCGTCGAGGAGGAGGATGCGGGCCTGGAGCTGGCCGGGGAGCGCGGCGCGGCGGGCGGCGGCGCGAGAGGCATGCGGTGCGGCGTCGGCGCGGAGCGTCATGCCGGCAATATAAGGCACCGGGATGCCCCTCCCGAACGGCTTATATTGGCCGGATGTCCCTGCTGACCCGACTGCTCGACCCCGACCAGGTCATCGTGTTCGATGGCGCGATGGGCACCATGCTCTACGCGCGTGGGGTGTTCATCAACCAGTGCTACGACGAGCTGGTGTTGCGCACCCCCGACCTCGTGCGCGATGTGCACGCGGCCTACGCGAAGGCCGGCGCCGAGGTGCTCGAGACCAACACCTTTGGCGCAAACCGCGCGAAGCTGTCGCAGTACGGGCTCGAGGGGCAGGTGGTGGCCATCAACACGCAGGCGGCCCGCCTGGCGCGGGAGGCGGCCGGCGACCGGCGTCTCGTGGCCGGCGCGGTGGGGCCGCTGGGACTCCGCCTCGAGCCGTACGGCCCGACGGGGCGTGACGAGGCCCGCGGCTGGTTCCGTGAGCAGATGGCCGCGCTGGTCGAGGGAGGCGCGGACTGCTTCATCCTGGAGACGTTTGCCGATCTCGAGGAGCTGGAGCAGGCGATCCTCGCCGCGCGGGATGTCGACCCGACCCGCCCGGTGATCGCGCAGGCCACCATCGGCCCCGATCTCCGCACCACGTACGGCGCGTCCCCCGAGGACATCGCCCGGGCGCTCGACCGGTGGGGGGTCGACGTGATCGGCCTCAACTGCTCGGTCGGTCCGCAGACCATTCTCGAGGCCATCGAGCGCATGGCCGCCGTGACCGACCGCAAGCTGTCGGCGCAGCCCAACGCCGGCATGCCGCGCGACGTGGGCGGGCGGTCGATGTACATGGCGAGCCCCGAGTACATGGCGAGCTACGCGCGCCACCTCATTCACGCGGGTGCGAAGGTGGTGGGCGGGTGCTGCGGCACGACCCCCGACCACATCAAGGCGATGGTGGAAGGGGTGCGCCCCCTGGCCCCGCGTACGCGCCTGACCGTGACCGCCACGCACCCCGTGCCGGGGGCTGAGGGCGCTGCGACGCCGCCGGTGGGACGCGAGCCCGTGCCGCTGGGCGCGCGCTCTCGGCTGGGCGCCAAGCTGGCGGCCGGTCAGTTCGTCACGACGGTCGAGATCGTGCCGCCGCGCGGCGTGGACACAAAGAAGCTCGAGCAGGACGCCGCCGCGCTGCACGCCGCCGGGGTGGACGCCATCAACGTGCCGGACGGCCCGCGGGCGCAGAGCCGCATGGGTGCCATCGCGACGAGCCTCGTGGTGGAGCGGCACGGTATTGAGTCGGTGACGCACTACTGCTGCCGCGACCGCAACCTGCTGGGCATGCTGAGCGACCTGCTGGGTGCGTCGGCGCTGGGGCTGCGCAACCTGCTCCTCATCACGGGCGACCCGCCGAAGATGGGCCCGTATCCCGACGCGACGGCGGTGTTCGATATCGACTCGATCGGGCTCACGAACCTGGTCCGCAAGCTCAACCGCGGGCTGGATCCGGGGAACAACCCGATCGGCGACCCGACGCAGTTCGTCGTGGGTGTGGGCGTGAACCCGGCGGCCATCGACCCGGCGCACGAGCTGCAGCGCTTCCACTGGAAGGTGGAGGCGGGGGCCGAGTATGCGATCACGCAGCCGGTGTTCGACGCGGAGCAACTGGAGCGATTCCTGGCCAGCATTGAGGACGTCCGCATCCCGGTCGTGGCCGGCATCTGGCCGCTGGTGTCGGCGCGGAATGCGGAGTTCCTGGCCAACGAGGTGCCGGGTGTCACAGTCCCGGCAACCGTGCTCGACCGTATGCGCAAGGCCAACGAGAAGAGCAAGGAGCACGCGCTGGCCGAGGGGATCGCGATTGCGCGGGAGATGCTGGCGCAAGTGCGGGGGGCGGTCCAGGGGGTGCAGGTGAGCGCCCCCTTCGGGCGGATCGAACTGGCACTCGAGGTGTTCGCCAACTGAGACGGTGGGAGCGTTTCGCGGCGGGCACTCAGGTCGTCATTTTCCGGATCGCTCCTCACCGGCGCGCCGTAGCGCCGTTCCCGTCACCCGGCCGATGGATTCCCTGACTTCTGCGCGTCCCCGCATCGTGGTGCTGTCGAAGCGCCTGCGCCTCACCTCCTACCTCGTGCAGGAGCTGCGCAAGGCGGGGGTGCTGGCGGGTGTGATCTACGAGGAACGCTTCCGGAGCACCGGCGACACGCTGAAGTACCTGCGTCGCAACGTGAAGCGCGAGGGCTTCGTGCACACGCTCGACGTGCTGGCGTACGAGGTGTTCCAGCGCCTCACGCGGCAGGGGGAGTTCGCGGCGAATGCCGCGCGACTGCTGCCCCTCGACGGGCCGGAAGAGGCGGTGGCCGGCGATGTGCCGGTGCACGTGGTGGCCGATCACAACGCGCCGTCGACCCACGCGCTCATCCGCGCGTTGGCGCCCGACCTGCTGGTGGTGCACGCCTGCGGCATCCTCAAGGAAGCCACCTTCTCGCTCGGGGCGACGGCCGCGCTCAACATCCACTGCGGGGTGTTGCCGGAGTATCGCGGTCACGCGAGCACCTTCTGGGCCATGGCGCGTCGCGATGCCGGCAACGTGGGCGTCACGGTGCATCTCGTGGCCAAGACGGTCGACACGGGGCGTCCGATTGCCGTGGGGCGGGTGCCGGTGGGTGCCGACGACGACGACATGACGATGTGGTTCCGGGCCTTCAAGCGCGGAACGGAGATCGTGCTGCACGCCGCCGACACACTGGCCCGCACGGGCGCGCTGCCCTTCGAGCAGTACGACGGGGCCTTCGGTCCGCATTACGTGCGTCGCGGCCTCACGCAGCACGTGCGCTTCCGCCTCGGCGCCTTGCCCGCCCTGCGTCGTGCAGCGCGGCGTGACGACGCCACGCTCCGGAGTGCCTGACCATGTGCGGCATCGCCGGCCAGATCCGCTTCGCGTCCCCCGTCGACGCCGCGCTGCTCGAGCGGCAGCGCGACGTGCTCGCGCATCGCGGACCCGACTCCTTCGGCAGTTGGATCTCCCCCGACGGACGCATCGGCTTCGCGCATCGTCGCCTGGCCATCGTCGACCTGACACCGGGCGGCCATCAGCCGATGCACGAGCATGCGGACGGCTCGGGCGCGACGGTCACGTTCAACGGCGAGCTGTACAACTTCCGCCCGCTGCGCGAGAAGCTGCGCGCGCTGGGCTTCAGCTTCCGCTCGGGCTCGGACACCGAGGTGCTGCTGGCGGCGTGGCGGCAGTGGGGTCCCGACTGCGTGCGCGAGTTCGAGGGGATGTACGCGTTCTGCCTCTACGATCCGACGACGCAGCAGGTGCTGCTCGCACGCGATCGCGCGGGCGAGAAGCCGCTGTACTACCGCCGCTCGGCCGAGGGGCTGCTCTTCGCGAGTGAGCTCAAGGCGCTGCTCGTGGACCCGCGCGTGCCGCGCCACGTGCGCGCCGCCGGCGTGAACGAGTACCTGGCCTACGGCTACGTGACCGGTGACGACACCATCTGGGCCGGGATCCACCGCGTGCCGCCGGCCGGACGTGTCCTCCTCGATCTCACCACGGGGAGCGTACGCAACGACCGGCATTGGACGCTGCCGTCGCAGCTCCGGGAGACGGGACAGACGCCCGACGAGCTGGCGGACGAACTGCACGCGCTGCTGCGCCAGGCGGTGCGCGGACAGCTCATGGCCGACGTGCCGGTGGGTGTGCTGCTGAGCGGCGGCGTCGACTCGAGCATCGTGGCGGCGGTGGCGGCCGAGGTGAGCGACCATGCGCCACGCACGTTCACGGCGCGCTTCGAGGGGCACGCGGGCTTCGATGAAGGTCCCTATGCGCGGCTCGTGGCGCAGCACCTGGGCACCGAGCACATCGAGTTGCCGACGCCGCCCGCGAGTCCCGATGTGCTCCAGACACTCGTCACGCACTTCGACGACCCGCTGGCCGATTCCTCGATGATTCCGACGTACCTGATCTCGAAGGAGATCCGGAAGTACGCGACGGTGGCGATCGGCGGCGACGGCGGCGACGAGCTGTTCGGCGGCTACAAGCGGCACGCCTGGTTCGTGCGGCAGGAGCAGTTGCGGCATCGCCTGCCCCCCTTCGTGTGGCGGGCCGCGCGCGCGGCGCATGGCGTGCTGCCGCCCGGGACGCGCGGACGCGGCATCCTGAACGCGCTGGCTGCGGGCGAAGGGGCCGGCGTGAACTTCGCCGGGCTCATCTTCCGCGACGATGAGCGTGTGGCGCTGAGCCCTGTGTTCCGCGGGCGTTCGGCGGCGTGGGTGCGCACCCCCGAGCTGCGTCGCTCGCTGCTGCAGCCGTCGGGGAGTGCCCTGCGGCGCGCCACGGCGCTCGACTTCGGCACGTACATGGTGGATGACGTGCTCATGAAGGTCGATCGGGCCAGCATGATTCCGTCGCTCGAGGTGCGCGCCCCCTTCCTCGACTCGCGCATCATCGAGTTCGCGTTCGGCCGCGTCCCTGACGCCCAGCGCGCCACCCGCGATGCGCGCAAGGTGCTCCTGCGCCGACTCGGCGCACGCCTGCTGCCTGCCGCGCTCGACCTCACGCGCAAGCAGGGCTTCTCGGTGCCCATGGAGTCATGGCTGGGCGGGGCGTGGGCGCCCCTGCTGGACGCGGCCGCGGCACGCCGCAGTCTGCTGCTCAACGCCGACGTGCTGCCCGGGCTGCGCCAGCGACTCGCCAACGGCGAGCCGCTGGGGGAGCGGCTGTTCTCCCTGCTGTTCCTGTCGCTGTGGGAGCATACGCACGGCGTCACCGATGTCGTCGAGGAGACGCCCGCGTCCGGTGCGGACGCCGAGCCGGCGCGCGTGAGTCATGTCGGCTAGCGCCGTGTTGTCGGCGGCAGAGGCGCCGCATGCCGCGGCGGGCGGTCGATGCGTGTTCATCGCGAACCGTCTCCCGTGGCCACTGGCCGACGGCTGGGCGCGCCGCACCTTCCACGTGCTCGAGGCCCTCGCGGCCGAGTGGCCGACGCACTTCATCGCGTATCACGCGGGCACCGACGCCGAGCGGGAGCGGGACCGCGCCGCGTGCGAGGCCGCGTTCGAAGGTCGCGTGACGGTGGAGGCGCTGCCGCGCCCGTCGCATCGCCTGCTGCGCGGCGTGCTGGGCAGCCTGGTGCGCAACCAGCCGCTGCACATCCCGGTCAACACGAGTGCCGCCTTCGCCGCGGCCGTCGACCGGGCCATGGCCGCCGGCCCCGTGTCGGTGTGGGGCTGCGCCGGCGTGTACATGGCGCACTACATGCCACCGGCCCGCCCGGGGCTGGTGCGCCTCATCGACACGCACAACATCGAGTCGCTGGCCGTGGCGCGGCAGGCGCGCTTCACCACGCAGGCGCTGCGCCGTTGGTTCACGACCCGCACCGCGGGGCAGCTCGAGGTGTTCGAGCGCAGCGCGTTCGCCGACAGTGATCTCGTGGTGGTCTGCTCGCAGGACGAGGTGCCGATCGCGCAGGCGCGCGCGCCGCAGTGCGCCGCCACGATGATCGCGAACGGGGTCGACCTCGCGCGCTTCGACGGCGTGCGCACCCCGCACCCCAACTCGCTGCTCTTCTTCGGGCGCCTCGACTACTTCCCGAACGTCGACGCGGTCCGCTTCTTCACCGAATCGATCGCCGCGCCGCTGGCCGCACGCGTGCCCGGCGTGCGGCTGCGCATCGTCGGTGCGGGCGACACCACCGCCGTGCGCGCCCTGGCGGCCCCGTTCCCGTGGATCGAGGTGGTGGGTGAGGCCCCCGACATCGTGACCGAGCTGCTGCACGCCGCCGCCGTGGTCGTGCCGCTGCGCGTCGGCGGCGGGACACGCCTCAAGATTCTCGAGGCCCTCGCGACGCGTGCGCCCATCGTTTCCACCACCATCGGCGCCGAGGGAATCGCGGCGCGCGATGACGTGGAGTTGCTGCTGCGCGACACGCCCGACGCCTTCGTCGACGCGACGGCCCGCCTCCTCGCGCAGCCGGAGGAGTCCGCACGCCTCGGCGCGGCCGCGCGCGCGCTGGCCGAGGCGCACTACTCGTGGGACGCCATCGGCGAGGCGTTGCGTGCCCGCGTACGGACGGCGGGCGCGGGCGCCGGGCGAGTGTCGACGTGATGATGGCCGCCGTGTCCCCCCGCGTCTCGGTGATCATGCCCTGCCGCAACGACGAAGCCACCATCGAGGCTGCCGTGCGCTCGGTGGTCACGCAGCAGTGGCCCGACACGGAACTGCTGCTGTGCGACGACGGCTCGACCGACGCGACCATCGCGCGGGCACGGCGCGTGGCCGCGGGCGCGACGCACGTCGCAGTGCGGGTGATCACGAGCCCGCGCCGCGGCGCAGCGGCCGCGCGCAACGCCGGACTGGACGCCGCCACGGGCGACGTCGTGGCCTTCCTCGACTCCGACGACCTCTGGCTCGACGGGAAGCTCGCGACCTGCATGCAGCTGGTGGCGGAGGGCGCCGACGTGGTGGCCCACGGCGAGGAGTGGCGCGGCCCTGAGGGAGTGCGGGCCGTGCGCTACGGCGACATGGTGGACCGAACCGTGCCGCTCGCCCTCAGCGTGCTGCGCCTCAACCCGTTCTCCACGTCGGCGGTGTGCATCCGCCGCACGGTGGTCGAGCGCGTCGGCCGCTTCGACGAATCGCTCCCCAGCGCCGAGGACTACGACTTCTGGCTGCGGCTCGTGCTCGAGCCGGGGCTCGACGTGCGGTTCCCCGACGCGATGCTGGGCGTGTACACGCTGCGTGCGGGCAGTGAGAGCTCGCGCGTGGATGCGCGGCATGCGGCCATGCTCGCCATCGGCGAGCGTTTCCTCCCGCGCATCGCACCGCTCGCGGCCGTGCCGGCGTTCGAGGGGCTGCGCTACCGCTCGCGCATTCGCATCGCCAGCGGCGTGCGCTACCTCGGCAGCGGGCGTCGCGTGCGCGGTGCACTGCTGGTCGTGGGTGGACTGCTGCAGTGGCCGTGGCGCCCGGAGATCGTGCGGTACGCGCAAGCGCGCCTCAAGCGAACGGCGGTGGCGGCATGACGCGCGTGTTCGCGCTCATGGACACGCGCATTGTCTCCGGGCCCGGCCGACAGCTCGCCGCCTCCGTCGCGCCGCTGCGTGCCCTGGGCATCGAGGTGGAGGTGGTGTGCTTCGAGCGCGCCGATGGCCCGCCGTCGCCGTTCGCGTCGTTTCTCGACACGCTCGGCATCCGTCGCCATGTGGTGCACGCCCCGGGCCGCCTCGATGCCGCGCTCATTGCGCGTGTCGAGGCACTGCTCGCGGCCGAGCGACCGGATGTGGTGCAGACGCACAGCTATCGCCCGGCGTTCATCCTGTGGACGCTGCGGCGCCGTGGCCTGCGCCTGCCCTGGATCGGCTTCTTCCACGGGCAGACGCACGAAGACCTCAAGGTGCGTGTCTACAACCTGGTGGACCGCCTCGTGCTGCGGCGCGCCGACCGTCTCGTGGTGGTGGCGCCGCACCAGCGCGCGCGCTTTCCGTTCACGCGGCGCCTGCGCTACATCCCCAACGCGGCGCTCCCCGGCGACGCGGCTCGCGCAAACGCCGTGCCGCCGGTCATCCCCGACACCCTGCCCCGCCCGTGGCTCGGCTACATCGGTCGGCTGAGTCATGAAAAGGGGTGGGATGTGCTGCTCGACGCCCTCGCGCGCGTGCCGGTGTCGCAGCCGTGCAGCCTGGTCATTGCCGGCGATGGACCCGATCGGGCCGCCTGTGAAGCGCGCATCGACGCGCTTGGCCTGCGCGACCGCGTGCACCTGCTGGGGCAGATTCCGAGCGCGCTGCCGCTCTACGCGCAGCTCGACGCCATCGTGATGCCCTCGCGCTCGGAGGGCATGCCCAATGTCGTGCTCGAAGCGCTTGGCGCCGATGTGCCGATCGTCGCCGCGCGCGTGGGCGCCGTGCCTGAGCTCATTCCTGACGACGCGACCGGGCTGGTGGTGCCACCGGAGAATGTCCCGGCGCTCACCGACGCCATCGTGCGCGTGCTGCGCGAGGGGCGCACGCCGCAGGGCAGCGCCGCGCGGGCAGCGAGTGCCGCGCGGTACACACTCGCCGCGCGCGTGGATGCACTCCGCGCGCTCTATGGCGACGTGTTGACCCGGGCGGCGGCATGAGCGCCGCCGCAAGCCGCGCGCACGCCGTGACGGACGCCGTGACGCACGCCTTCACGGTGGACGTCGAGGAGTTCTTCCAGGTGTCGGCGTTCGAGGAAACGGTGCCGGTGGCGCAGTGGGAGCGCCTGCCGTCGCGCGTCGAGGCGTCGATGGACACGCTGCTGGCCATCATGGACTCGCACGGCGTGAAGGGCACCTTCTTCACGCTCGGGTGGGTCGCCGAACGGCATCCCGCCATGGTGCGTCGCTTCGTCGAGCTGGGGCATGAGCTGGCCTCGCACGGCTACTGGCATCGGCGCGTGACCACGCAGCAGCCCGACGCATTCCGGGCCGACGTGCGTCGTGCGCGCGAGGTCCTCGAGCAGGTGGGTGGTGTGGCGGTGCGCGGTTACCGGGCGCCGACCTTCTCGATCATCGCGGAGTCGGAGTGGGCGCTCCCCATCCTGGTGGAGGAGGGCTACGGCTGGGATTCGAGCCGCTATCCCATCCATCGGCGGGGATATGGCTCGCCGCATGTGGCGCGCGCCGCGCATGTGCAGCAGACGGCCGCGGGCGCCCTGCTCGAGGTGCCCATGACCGTGGTGGAGGCGCTTGGACGTGCGCTGCCGGCGGCCGGCGGCGGATGGTTCCGGCAGTTTCCGTTCGCCATCACCGACTGGGCGCTCACGGCGCGCGCGCGCGAAGCGCTGCCCGCCATCTTCTACATTCATCCATGGGAGCTGGACGCATCGCAGCCGCGCCTGCCCGTGGGTCTCCTGACGCGACTGCGCCACTACCGCGGGCTCGCGGCCACAGCGACGCGTATCGATCGCATGCTCGCGCGGCACCGCTTCGCGCCGGTGCGCGATGTGTTCCACCACCTCTGCCCTGCGGCGTTCGGTCCAGCGCCGATGGGCGGCGCGGTGTCCTGCTCCGCTTCCTGACGCTTCCCGACGCACCCTCGATGCCTGCCGCCGTCTCCGCTGCCCTCTCCGCCACACCGGGCGCCACCATCCGCACCGACACCGACCCGTCGGCGTGGGACGCCTTCGTGCACGCGTCGCCGGACAGCTCGTATGTGCACCTGTCGGGCTGGCGTGACGTGATGTCCCGCGCGATGGGGCACGTGACGCACCGCTACGCGATGGTGGACGCCCATGGCGCCATCGTCGGCGTCCTGCCGGTGACGCATGTGCGGAGCGCGCTCTTCGGGAAGCACGCGGTGTCCATGCCGTTCCTCAACTACGGCGGCGCGCTGGGCGCACCTGCCGTACAGCGCGCCTTGGCCGAGCACGCGGTGGCTGAGGCACAACGCGCGGGGATCAGCTCGATCCTGCTGCGCGGTCGTGCGCCACAGGCACTGCCGTGGGACCCGACGCTGCTCAAGCTCACCGTAATGCGCCCGCTGCCGGCCACGCCGGAGCTGCTGCTCAAGGAGTTCGACGCCAAGCTACGGAGCCAGGTGAAGCGCGCGCTCAAGGAAGGCGCGACGGTGCACCATGGCCCCGACGAGCTGCCGGCCTTTTACGAGGTGTTCCGTCGCCACATGCGCGACCTCGGCACGCCGGTCATGCCGCGCCGGTTCTTCGAGGAGATCGTGCGCACGTTCCCGGTCGAGGCGCGCGTGACGACGGTACGACACGAAGGCGTCCCCATCGCCGGCGGCTTCGGCTTTCGCTGGCACGACGAGTTCGAGATCACCTGGGCGTCGTCGCTCATCGCGTACAAGAAGATGTCGCCCAACATGCTGCTCTACTGGGGCGTGATGGAGCAGTGCATGGCCGAGGGCGTTCAGCGGTTCGACTTCGGGCGCTCCAACCCGGACAGTGGCACGCACAAGTTCAAGAAGCAGTGGGGCGGCGACGATGTGCCGCTGCACTGGTACTACCCGGGGCGCGGCAGCGCCGCACTGCCGCAGAAGGAGCAGGGCGCGTTCGCGCTGGCCACGAAGCTGTGGAAGCGACTTCCGCTCGGCGTGGCGAGCGCGTTGGGGCCGCACATCGTGCGCGGTGTGCCGTGACGACGGCCGAGAGTCGCCGCACGTGATTCCGCGCTGGCTCGCGCCGGCGGCCACGCCATTTCCGGCGCGCAGCGCGCTGGCCGCCGTGCGCGCGATGGGTGCCGCGGCCGACGCGACCGACGGACCACACGCACGGCTCGGCGCGGCGCTGCTCGCGCGCTTCGGCGGCACGCGTGTGAGCCTGACCGACTCGGGTACGAGCGCGCTTCAGTTGGCCATCGCCGCGTGCTGCCCATCGGAAAGACCCGTCGCCCTGCCCGCGTTCGGCTGCTACGACCTCATCACGGCCGCGCAGGGCGCCCAGCGCCGTGTCGTGGTCTACGATGTCGACCCGCACACGCTGGCGCCGGTCACGGACAGCGTGGCGGCTGCGCTGGCGCAGGGTGCCGGCGCGCTCGTCGTGACGTCGACGTTCGGCTACGCCCCCGACATGCCCACCCTCGCGGCCATGGCCGCGCACGCCGGCGTGCCGCTCATCGAGGACATCGCCCAGGGCGGCGGTGCGCAGTGGGATGGCCAATTGCTGGGCCGGTTCGGTGCGGCCACGGTCCTGAGCTTCGGTCGTGGCAAGGGTCTCGGCGGCGCGGGCGGCGGGGCGCTCGTGCTGCGCGACGCGCACGGGGTGCCGACGCCGCGCGAGGCGGTATCGCGCGTCGCCGACGCGAAGGGCGTGGTGTTTCTCGCGCTGCAGCAACTGCTGTCGCATCCGCGCGTGTTCGCGTTGCCCAGTGCCCTGCCGTTCCTGGCCTTGGGCGAGACCGTCTATCACCCGCCGCATGACCCACGCGCGATGGGCGCCATGCAGGCGGCAGTGGCCGCGCGTGGCGTCGCCCACATCGACGCGCAGCGTGCGGTGCGTGCCCAACGGGCCGAGATGGTGACGCAGGCACTCGCCGAGCGCGCAGATTTGGTGACGCCCATCGCGATTCCTGCGCCATCGGTCCCCGGGTGGCTGCGCGTCGGTGCGGTGATGCCTGCAGCATGCGCGCAACGGTTGCGCTCGCTTGGCGTGCGCCGCTCTTATCCGGTCGCGCTGCCCCAACATCCGGCGCTCCGCCCCTTGCTCGATGCCGGCACTGTGACGCCCGGGGCCATCCAGCTTGCGGCGTCGCTGGTCTCGTTACCCTCTCATGACCAGCTGCGTGACAGCGACATCACGCGACTGGCTGCACATCTGCGCCACGAACCGGCGGTGGTGGCGGACTGAAGCGTGGAGACGTGTGTGATGGGTGGCACAGAGCACCACATCATGACGATGCGTTCCTGTGACGCAGCGCTCTTGAGTCCGGCGCTGGCACGGCACAGTTTGGCGTTCTATGATCGTTTCATCCCCCGCGTGCAGGCATCACGTCGCGCAACGTCGCGCGTCGCTCGATGTGCGAGTCGGTGCCGGGAGTGAACGGTTTTGTAGGGTGGGTGCGCGTTGCGCCACTGGGGGAGGACCTCGTCTGCCCTTGTGCAGGATCCACACACAAGGAGCTCAGATGTCCACCCGCAGTGTCCCCGTCGCCCAGCGCATCGCGCGCCTTTTCCGGAGCGACATCCGTATGACCACGTTGTTCGTAGCACTGACCGTAGGCGCCGCAGCCTGTGGAACTGACGTCCCCATGGCGCCACTGTCAGACGCTGCACCGTCGTACGCGCTCGTCGCGTCCGCGGCGGTGTCGGTGGCGAACACGGCATACATGGGGGACACGGTGGTGTTGCTGCGAGGCAACACGATCGATCTCGTGTCGCGGTCGCTGAGCCTCTCGCGCATCCGCACCGCCAGCTGGACCTCGAGCAACACGTCGGCCATCGCCGTCTCCACGACGTCGCGCGGCGGCTTGGCTCGCGGCGTCAATGCCGGCGTCAGCATCGTCACCCTGAAGGCCGGCACGCTGACCGAGCAGAGCCGGATCTGGTCGGTGAACCCCACCGACATCACGGCGGTCACGCTGGCCGGTGTCAGCGACACCATGCCGGTGCAGACGACGTTCAAGGTGCGGGCGCGCGCGACCTCGGTGCAGTTCGGCGCCCTGACCACGCCGGTGGCCACCTACACCAGCAGCGACACCACGGTCGCGGTGTTCGACGGCCCGGCGTTGTGGGGCAAGAAGCCCGGTGTCACCACGCTCACCGTCACGGCGCTCGGCCGCACCGGCACGCGCACGGTGGTGCTGCGTGGCGCCGCGGTGTCCGGCACCATCAGCAACATCACGTCGCTGCAGACCGGCGCGCAGGGCGCCCCGCGTGCGACGTTCGTCGACGCCGGCAACACGCCCGTTTCCTGCACGACGTGGCAGTGGACATCGTCCACTCCGAGCGTGTTGACGGTGGCCAACGCCACCACGGCCACCCCGACGGTCACGGCCGTGTCCGCAGGCACCTCGACACTCACCGCGCGCTGCGACAACGGCCCGACGGCGTCGTTCGCCGTGACGGTGAGCGCGCCGGTCGCCCCCGGGCCGCCGGCCACCATGCTCGACCTGCGCTTCGTGCGTCTCGACTCGTCGGTGGCGTCGCCCACCGTGTTCGTCTCCGCCGGCGTACCCCTCGCCAAGGGCCAGCTCAAGGCCGTGGACGTGGACAAGGTCCGCATCCTGGTGAACGGGGTCGAAGTGGCCCGGCATGCGTCCGCGCTGCTCGGCACGCACAGTGACGGCAGCCTGCGCTCGGTGCTCATCCAGTTCACGACGCCCGTGTCGAGCCTCAACCAGCCGGTGAAGCTGGAGTTCGGCAACCGCACGCTGGCCCCGCTGAACAAGGTGACCCCGACCGCCACGCCGGCCGCGATCATCAGCTACATCAATCTCGACGAGCTCATCGCCACCGGGATCGTGGGCCCCACGAAGTCGCGGGCGAGCATTCCCAACACGGCCACGTTCTGGAGCAAGTACGAGAGCGACTGGAACACGTGGGAGTCCACGCACTACAACGCCAAGCTGCAGTCGTACTTCGACCAGTACTACGACCGCATCAGTGCGTACTTCGGCTTCTGGGCACGCACCGGCAACGCGCTCTACTTCGCGCGCGGCGCTGAACTGACCAAGCGGTATCGCGACCAGTACGTCGTGCCGAACGGTTACGGCCTCCCCGAGTGGCAGGCGTTTATCGACGGGATGGCGACGCACTACTGGCTCACCGGCGACGACTCCACGCGCAACACAGTGTTGAGAGCCGCAAGCGCGTTCGAGTTCACACGAGGCAGCACCAACAACATGGTCAATGATCCCGGCGGCTGGATGGACAACCGCGTCATGGGTCGTGCACTTGGCCTCAAGATCGCTGCGTTCCAGATGGGCGCCACATCGCTTCCTGCGACGGGGTCCGCGCCGGCAATCGCCGATCTGCGTGCCGCGATGGCAACGGATGTCAACGACATTCTTTCCACCCAGAAGGCCGACGGCTCCTGGCGCTTCACCTCCCAGTGCGGCCAGAGCTCGAACTTCATGACGGCCATGCTCACCGGCGTCCTGGGCTCGTACTACGACAACGTCACGCCCGACGCGCGCATCCTCCCGACGGTGACGAAGGCCTGGACGTTCCTGCGTACGCAGTGGTTGCCCACGCCGCGCGTGTTCAAGTACTACTCCGGCCTCTGCACGGGACATGGCGATGCCACCCCGGGTTCGGACCTGAACGGACTGTTCCTCGAGGGACTCGGCTGGCTCTACAAGCAGACCGGCGACCCGACGCTCCGCACGCTCGGTGACGAGGCGTATCGCGGCGGCGTGGAGCAGACCTACCTGCAGGGCTACAAGCAGTTCAATCAGCAGTACATGCTGTCCTGGCGGTGGCTCGGCTACCGCTGAGCCGCGCGCGGCAGCGCCGGTGAGATGATCGAACGGGAGGCCCTGGTGGCCTCCCGTTCGCATTTCGCCGACGAGCGCAACGCCAACCCTACCGCACCCGCGTGACCCCCACGCGCACCGCTGCACCCGCATCGAGCGACAGCACGCGACCGCGCCCCGTCGCCAGCGTCACGTAGCGCACGCCCAGCGGACGCACGGCGAGGTCGCGCACCTCGACGCCATCCTGCAGCGCCAGCGGCTGCAGTGGCGTCGCCCGGTACGTGCCGGCGAAGGTGTCGGAGAGCCCCCGCCACACGTCGGCCACGTCCCATGTGGCCGGCTGCGTGCCGGCCCCCACGATACCCAGCGCCGTCGCCGCCGTCGCATTCGCCCATCCTGCGAGAAGTGCGTCGGCGCTGCGGCCCGACAGCGCCGCCAGCTGCGACGCGCCCACCTGCGCACCGCCGCGCACGAGCGCCCGCAGCCACGCGGACTCGTTGGCCGCGTGCTCGTCCACCACCCAGCGAACCAGGCTCCAACCGCTGGCGTACCACGTCTGGTCGCTGCGCCCCGACGGGCCAAGCAGCGACAGGGTGTCGGCGCCCGCGAGATACTGATGCAGCACGCTGAACAGCTTCCACGCCACCAGCGGACGACCGTCGCACTGCTGCAGCTCGCACAGCACGCTGGCCGCATAGCCCGTGCGCCCCTTCCACGCCATCTGTGCGAGACGCCGCGCGTACAGCTCTTCGGCCACACGCGCCGTCGCCTCCTCGAGCCACGTCGCTTCGAACGCGTGGCCGGCCGACAACCGCTCGGCGTAGCTCGCGAGATGCTTCGCCTCATGCACGACAGTACTGCGCATGACGCGGCGCCACTCCGCCGGCGACTCCACCGCCGACGGCACGCGGCCGTACAGCAGCGGGCGCGCATTGCTGGCGGGGAACAGTGACGCCGGCTGGAAGTTGCACGCACTCACGTAGCCCGCCGTGCCCGCCAGCGAGTCGTTCACGAAGCGCGTGAAGAGCATGGTCACGCGCCCGTCGCCACCAAGCCGCGCATCCATGGCATTCGGGTCGCCGATGGCGTCGAGCAGCAGCGGGTGCACCACCTCGTCGTATTCAGCACCCAGCGCGCGATACTCGGCGTCCATGCTGCCCGCACGCGGCGCCGAGACGTCTTCCAGCACCAGCGCGCGGCGGCCGGCGTACACCACACGCGCGCGCACCGCCTGCCCGGCGTTGCAGCTCGCATAGAGCGCGCGCAGCGTGAGCGTGTCACCGAGCTGCGCCGGCGCCATCGCGCGCGCCGCGCGCATGGCACCGCGCGCGGTCAGGGCCTGCCAGCTGGCCGCCACCGCAGCGAAGTGTGCGCGGTCCGCATCGAGGTGCGTGGCGTGCGCGTCGCCCGACACCCCTGCCGCGTGTCGCACGCTGGCGGCAGGCGCAGCAACGGGGTGCGCCGGCGCCGACGGGACGGCCTGGGCCGACGTGACATCGCGCGCGGTGGCGCGCACGGCGACGGCAGCCTGCGTCGTACTCTGTTCGGTGGCGTTCGACAGCGTGAGGAGCATGGACGCGTCGGCACCGTCGGCCGCCGCCAATTCGATGCAGGCAGCGCCACTGTCGGCGAGCGCGGTGTGCTGCCCCACTGCGAGCGTCAGGCGCCGTGCGGTGCGCACGGGGCGCTGCCAGACGCTGTCGACGTCACCCGCGCGCACGCGCAGCGCGAGCGTCGGCACCGTGCCGCAGGCCCCGAGCGATCGCGGGAGCACGACGCGCGCAGTCGCGAGACCTGCAGCCGAGACACCGTGAGACAGCACGGGCAGTGGCACCCCGGCGAGCGTCACCAGCACGGTGCCCGCGTCGAGCGCCGAGCCGGAGAGCGCCACGGTGTCCCCGACGACGAGCGTGTCGGACGCCGGAGCGAGCAGCGCGGGGCGCGGGGCCACCGCTGGCGTGGACGGGCTGGTCGGTGCGGTGGGCGTTGAGGACCGTGGCGCGACCGCATCGGCGCCGGCACAGCCCTGCAGCAGCGACGCCACGCCGGCCGTTATTCCGATGGCCACCAGCCGCCGCGCAGAACGCGTGGCAGTACCGTAAACTCCTGCAGGGCAGGAACTTGCGGAGGCCTGAGCCGTCGTCATGGTGCGGGCACGAGTTGACACACCCCGAGAGTGTTGCAATCGACGTGCCGAGCTCGACCATATACAGTGGTATTCGCAAGCCTTCGGGATCGCACCGGCAGGGTGGAGCCGATTGCCGTCCCGGGATTAACGTGCGCGACACCCCCAACCGATTCCCTGTCATGTCCAGCGACACCCTCCCCGCCCGCCCGCCCCTCACCCTGCTCTCCGAGGAGGAGGAGCTCTTTCGTGCCGCCGTGGCCGAACTGGCCGAGTCGGAGGTGCGCCCGCGTGTGCGAGCCATGGAGGAAGCGGGAAAGGTCGACCCTGCACTGACCGCGAAGTTCTTCGAACTCGGCCTCATGGGTATCGAGCTGCCGGATGCCGTGGGGGGCGCGGGCGGTTCGCTCATGATGGTCACGCTGGCCGTCGAAGAGCTCAGCAAGGTCGATGCGAGCGCGGCCATCCAGGTCGACGTGCAGAACACGCTCGTGAACTATCCGCTCCATCGCTACGGCACCGAGGAGCAGCGCGCGCGCATCCTGCCGCGCATGGCGAGTGACACCATCGGCGCGTATGCGTTGTCGGAGCCCGGCTCCGGCTCGGATGCGTTCGGCCTCGCGACGCGCGCCGAGCGGGTGGACGGCGGCTGGCGGCTGACGGGCTCGAAGGCGTGGATCACCAACGGCGGCGAGGCGTCGGTGTTCGTGGTGTTCGCGAACACCAAGCCCGAGGCCGGCTACAAGGGCATCACCGCCTTCATCGTCGAGCGCGGCGCCGACGGCTTCACCGTGGGCAAGAAGGAAGACAAGCTGGGCATCCGCGCGTCGAGCACCACGAGCCTGCACTTCGAGAACGTGTTCGTGTCCGATGCGAACGTGCTGGGCGAGGTAGGCACGGGCTACAAGATCGCGATCGAGACGCTCAACGAGGGGCGCATCGGCATCGGTGCGCAGATGATCGGCGTCGCGCAGGGCGCGCTGGCGGCGACGACGGCGTACCTCAAGGAGCGCAAGCAGTTCGGCAAGTCGCTCGCGGACTTCCAGGGCATCCAGTTCCAGGTGGCGCAGGCGGCCACCGAGCTCGAGGCGGCGCGGCTGATGGTCTACAACGCGGCGCGCCTCAAGGACGCCGGGCACGACATCGCGCGCGAGGGGGCGATGGCCAAGCTGTACGCGTCGCAGATGTGCGAGCGGGTCACGAGCCTCTGCGTCGAGCTGTTCGGCGGCTACGGCTACACGCGGGAGTATCCGGTGGAGAAGTTCTACCGCGACGCGAAGATCGGCACGATCTACGAGGGGACGAGCAACATGCAACTGCAGACGATCGCGAAGGCGGTGCTGCGCTGAGCGCGCTCCTGCCCCACGGCCGCCGCCTCGGCGTGAGCGTGTCACGGTGAGTCGACTCGCGAAGGCGCTGCGCAATCCCGGGCTCGCCGCGGGCGTGCTGTGGGCGCTCGCCAAGGGGCAGTTCTACAAGACGTGGCTGCCGCTGCGCGGGGTGCGCTTCACCGCCGGTCGCAATTTCCAGGTGTTCGGACGGCTCACCGTGCGCGGCCCCGGAACCGTGCGCTTCGGCGACAACACCACCGTGGGCATGCACGTCACGCCCTACACGCACGCGCCGGACGCGGTGATCGACATCGGCAATCACTGCTTCCTCAACGGCGTGCGCTTCGGCTGCGCCGCGCGGATCACCGTCGGCGACGACTGCATTCTGGCCGAGTCGCGCATCATGGACACGAACTTCCATTCGACGCGCGCCGACCGGTGGAGCGCGGACGCACCGGTGCGCGTGAAGCCGATCACGTTGGCACGCAACGTCTGGGTGGCGGCGCAGGCGGGACTGCTGCCCGGCACCGAGATCGGGGAGAACAGCGTCGTCGGATTCGGCGCCGTGTGCAGCGGCAGGTTTCCGGCGAACAGCCTCATCGCGGGCAACCCTGCGGTCGTGGTGCGCGCGATCGAGGGGTCGGACCACAGCACCTCCGCGCTCGACCAGCCCGCGACGGCGTGAGCGGGCGCGCGGAGCCCGGCCACCATGCCGGCCGCGGGGTCTTGCTCGCGCGCGCAGCGCTCGTCGCCAGCGTCGTGCTCATCCTGGGCGCCACGCTCGGTCCGTTCAGCGCGATCGATCCCGGACAGATCCCGCCGCGCTGGTGTCTCGCCTGCGGCGGCGCGTGGCTCACCGACGGCATCAGCAACGTGGTGCTCTTCGTGCCGCTGGGGCTCGCGTTGGCGGCGAGCGGTGTCCCGGCGTGGCGCGCGATCGGCGCTGGCACGCTGCTCTCGCTGCTGGTGGAGACGCTGCAGTCGGTGGGCATTCCTCCCGCGCGTTCGCCGGCGAGCGCCGATGTGCTCGCGAACGCGTGGGGTGCCGTGTGCGGCGTGCTGCTCTGGCGCGCCCGATACGCCCTGCTCACGCCCTCGCCCGTGTTGGCGCGGCGGCTTGCCGTGGGCTGGTCGAGCGGGGCGGCCGCCGTGTGCGCCGCGTCGGCCCTGCTGCTGCAGCCGCCCGACGACGCCACCACCAGCCCGGTCACGATCACGCCGAGTCGCTACGACTACGCGCCGGGCTTTGGCTGGTACGACGGCGTGCTGCAGGGCGCCACCGTGAACGGCACCGCCGTGGGACACCGTGGCAGCGGCCCCGTGGTGGTGCAGACGTCGGCGGTGCCACGCACCTTCGCGCTGCAGGCGACGCTCACGGGGCGCGACACCGCGCGCTACGGCCGCGTGGTGCTCTTCGTGCACCTGCCGGGTGACACGACGGCGGTGGCGATGCTCGTGCAGCGCGACGCGCGCGCCGAGCTCATGGTGCGACGCCGTGCGTCGATGTGGGGACTCGCGATGCCGCCGGTGGTGCTCTGGTCCGCGTTCGCGGAACGCGCGGCCGACGATCCGCGGCCGCTGACGCTCACGGCACATGCCGACGGGCGTGCACTGACGCTTTCGTCGGCATCGGCGGCGGCGCGCGACTCGGTCACGCTTCGGCTCACGCCATTGCTGGGGTGGAGTCTCATCCAGACCATCGCGCGCCCGATCGGTCCCTACGGCACGCTTTGGCTCGTGGCGTGGCTGCTGCTGCTGGCGGCGCCGGCGGGCTTCTATGCGGCGCGCGGTGCCGTGGCCGGACGCCACCGCGGCGCGGGCTCGCTCGCGGCCTCGCGCGCTGCGCGGGGGGTGCTCACGATCCTGCCGCTGCCGGTCTCGCTGGGCGTGCTGCCGCCCCTGCTGGATGTCGCGCCACTCGTGCCGCAGGAATGGGTGTGGCTGGTGCTGCTGCTGGCGGGCGGGTTTGCGGCGGGGACGGCAACTCGCGGCGCACGCGGGGTATCTTTTCCGACATGATCGAGACTGTGGTCGGTGGACTCTCGCTGGTGCTGCAACTGCTGCGCCCGGCCGTCTTCGTGGCCGGCGCGGTCGCCGCGCTCGGCGCGGCCGGGTCGTGGGCGGTGCGCACGCGCCGCATCTCCCCGTTCGGTGGCGTCGCGCGCTTCATTCGCGGCAACATCGACCCGTGGCTGGTGGCACCCATGGAGCGTCGCCTGCTGCGCGCCGGCGGCACGCCGTACGCCGCGCCGTGGTGGGGGCTGGCCGTGGTCATCCTGGGCGGCCTGCTTCTCATTTCGCTCGTGCAGTTCGTGCGCGACGAACTGGCGACGCTCTACATCGCGACCCAATCGGGGCAGTTCCTGCTGCTGCTCGTGCGCTGGACGTTCAGCGTGCTGCGCATTGCGCTCATGGCGCGTGTGATCTCGAGCTGGGTGGGCGGCAGCCCGTATTCCAAGTGGTGGCGCTGGTCGTACGTGCTCACGGAGTGGATGCTGGCGCCGCTGCGGCAGATCATCCCGACCATCGGCATGATCGACATCACGGTGCTCGTCGCCTATTTCGGCCTCGGGTTTCTCGAAGGCGCGGTGATGGGCGCGCTGCGGTGACGCGCTGCGGTAACGCGCTGCGGTAACGCGCTGCGGTAACACGCCGAGGCAACGCGCCCATTGAGGCGCGGCGCACGGCGTCAGGCGAACTCGCGCAGCACTGGCACGGTGAGGCCCTGCGCGACGTCGCGGCGCGCGCTGCGCACGACGATCGCGCCCGCCGATTCGGCCCACACGGCGCGGTCGGCCATCGAGTCGCCCACGTAGACGAATCCGTGGCGGCCAAAGCGCGCGACGAGCGCGTCACGCTTGCGCGGCCCCTTGAGATTGACGGTCGCGGTCGTCGCCATGACGTCGTCGAACACCGGCCAGTGTGCCGCGACCCGTCGGGCCAGCACCTCGTGCGTGGCCGTGGCCAGGACGACCAGCCGACCGGCGGCGCGCTGCTCCCTGAGCCAGGCCAGCAGCGGCGCACGCACCGGGAGGGTGGTCACGTCGGGTGCCTCGCGCACGAGCGCGCTCTTGAGCGCCGCCCGACTGGTGGGCGCGGCCCGCAGCAGGCGCCACCAGGCCGCCGGAGACGTGGCGACCCGTCGAATCGTCTCCACCAGCACGTCGACGTGCAGAAAGGTGTGATCGAGGTCGACGACGAGCGGCAACCCGGCGGTCGGGTCGTCCGACACAGGGCTGGATGGCGAGGAGTCGGGACGTTCTGGCACGGCGGTAGACTACTCGCGAGCGCGACCGTCACGCCACGAGAACGGACTCAGCCGCTGGCCCCCTTCTTGCTGCTCCGTCAAGTATGTCCCAGGCTTTCACCACACCGGCCGACATTGTGACCACCACGTCACCGACTTCTGCAGTCGAGTCCGCTTCGGCTCGCCCCGAAGCGGGTGCGACCGTTATCGCGCTCGCTGGCGGCGGTGTGTTGGGTGCGACACTAGGTGTTGCATGGTCACTACAGGGCGTTGCGCGTGGCGCCGGTGCATCACCCGAGCAGACCGCCGCGCGACTGGCCGTGGCGGCTGTCGCGGCCACCGTGCTGACCGCGCTCGCCTACCTCGCGGTGCGCTGGCGACGCCTGAGCGCGTCCGAGGTGGGGCGACTCGCGCTGGTGGCGGCGGCCGGGGTCATTGCCATCTTCGCCGGCGTCCGTCTGCTGGCGCTGGTCCGCTTCCCCGCCGACATCCTCATCTGGTCGGAGAGCGACTTCGTCGCCGACATCCTGAAGCTGCGCATCGGCCATCCGGTGTACGCGCCGCAGGCCGACAACGAGTCCTTCCCCTACATGCCCGGCGCGCAGGCCCTTACGGGGCTGCTGGCGGCCCTCGCAGGCCACGGTGACAGCATCGTCGCCTTCCGGGTCGTGCAGCTGCTCTTCACCGCGCTGGCGGCCGTGCTGGGCGCCCTCACCGTGCGCCGCCTCCTCGAGGCCGCGGGGGTCCGGCTGGCACGCCCGGATGCCGCCGGCTGGGCCGCGTTCTGGGTGCCCACGCTGTTCCTCGTGGCCACGAACGCCACCACGAACACGTTCACCGTCCTGCTGCACAACGACGCGCTGAACCAGCTGCTCACGATGCTCACGTACTGGCTGCTGGTGGAGTTCACCGTCACCCGCCAGCGCGCCGCCCTCGTGGCACTCGTCTGCATGCCGGTGCTCGGCTTCCTCGTGAAGCAGTCGTCGGTGTTGTGGGTCGGGCTCATTCCGCTGCAGCTCTGGCTGTTCGACACGCAGGCCTCGTTCAAGCGCGCCTTCCTGTTCGGGCTCACGGCCACGGCGCTCGTGGCCGCGGCGTTCGCCGGGCTGTATGCGCTCTGGGGCGCGGACTTCATCTACTGGGTGTTCACGGTGCTCAAGGCGCGCGGGGTGTCGCCCATTCGCGCCGTCTATCACGCGGTCGAGGCGGCGCCGTTCTGGGTGGCGGGGCTGGTGGGCGGACTCGTCCTGCTCGGACGCGGCGGGTCGCGGCAACTGGTCGGGCTCTGGTGCGTGTGGCTCGCGCTCATGGCCACCGAGGTCTACACGAGCGGCATCGCCTGGATGCTCAACCACATCGGGCCCGCCTCGCTGCTGGCCGGCGTCTGGTGCCTGGCCGGCGTCACCATCCTGTGGCAACGCTGGATGGCGCAGGCCGATCAGGGCACGCCGCTCACGCGCTGGATGCGCACCGCGCTCCCCACCGGCGCGGTGGTCATGGCCCTCCCCCTCTTCGACCTGGTGCATCTCCCGGAGCAGACCTTCGGGGACGCGGCGTACGCGTACGCACAGGCCATCGAGCGGGAGAGTGTCGGTGTGCCGCCGCAGAAGTTCCTCCTCGACGCCGGCAGTTGGGTGTACCTCCCCAGCCGCACCGTGCAGAAGGACCGCGCGCCCACCATCGGCGAGCGCGGCCTCTCGCAGACCGGCGACTTCTCCGGCATCATCGGCCGCCTCAACGCGAAGCAGTACGACCGCATCCTCGTGCGGCACTGGCACGAGGACGACCTGTGGTACGACGTCGGCTTCTGGAACGCGTCCAGCGGCATTCGCGCCGCGCTCGCGGCCAACTACCGCGAGGTGCGCACGATCCCGGGCGTCAAGGGTCCCCGCTCCTTCGTCGGTTACCTCATGGACGACATCAGCGTGTTGGAACCGATCCCCGCGTCTTCCCCCACGTCCCCGGCCCGATGACCGCCGCCCTCCCGCCCGTCGACAATCACCAGCCTCCGTCGCCCGCCACCACGGTCGACGCGTTGCTGGCGCTGGGTGTGGCCGCCTGTCCCCTGTGCCACGCCACGTTGCGCACCGTCGAGGTGACTGCGGTGGCCTGCACCGCCTGCGCCACGCGGTTCGCGGTACGCGGCAGCGTGCTCGACCTGCGCCCGCCGCAGCGCGAATCGGTGCAGGACGACGAAGGATTCTGGGAAGACCACTGGAGCGACGACCGCCAGGAGACGCTCGTCCAGCGGTTCTTCTCGTGGTACCGCAAGGCGGTGTTCGCACGCACGGTTGCGTACTTCGTGCAGCGCTACTTTCCGGCGCGCGCCGTGCTCGTCGAGGCGGGCTCGGGCACGGCGGAAACGTCGATGCGCATCGACACGGCGCAGGACGGTCGCCAGCTCGTGGCGCTGGACCTCATCCCGGCGGTGCTCACTCGGGTGCACCCCATCATGCATCACCGGCTCGCGGGGGACATCTTCCGCCTGCCGCTCGCCGACGACTCGGTGGACGGCATCTGGAACGTCGGCGTGATGGAGCACTTCACGCATCCGCAGATCGACGCGATCCTCGCCGAGTTCCGGCGCGTGCTGCGCCCGGGCGGGCGCATCATCCTGCTGTGGCCGGGCTCGGACTCGATCCCGCAGAAGATGCTCGAGGCGGTCGCGTTCGTCGTGAACACGCTCAAGGGCACGCGCGCCCAGCAGGAACAGTTCCGGTTCCATCCGCCGGAGATCTCGCGGCTGCGCTCCCGCCGGCACGGTCGTGAGGTCATGTCGCGCAACGGCTTCGACACGGTCACGGTCGATCCCGGCATCTACAGCCTGATGGCGTTCAAGACGGTCGTGGCCGAGAAGCCGCGTGCCGGCAGTGCCACCTCCCGCAGCCTTCCCTGACCCGCCCCGCCATGTCGCGCAACATCCTCATCACCGGCGGCGCCGGCTTCATCGGCGTGAACGCGGCCGATCGCTTCCTGCGGGCCGGAGAGCATGTCACGATCCTCGACAACTTCCGCCGTGCCGGCACGCGCGAGAACGCGCGCTGGCTGCGTGAGGTGCACGGCGATCGGGTGCGTATCGTCGAGGGCGACATCCGTGACACCGACGACCGCCTCGTGCGCCTCGCCGACGGTGCCGATGTCCTGCTGCACCTCGCCGCGCAGGTCGCCGTGACCACGAGCGTGCGGGACCCGCGGGAGGACTTCGACATCAACGCGCTCGGCACCTTCAACGTCGTCGAGGCGGCGCGACGCGCCGAATCGCAGCCGATCGTCCTGTACGCCTCCACGAACAAGGTGTACGGCAAGATGGCCGACGTGGCCGTGGCCGAGCGCGACGGGCGCTGGGCCTATCGGGACTTCGACGGGGGCATTCCGGAGTCGCGGCCGCTGGAGTTCTACTCGCCGTACGGCTGCTCCAAGGGCGCCGGCGACCAGTACGTGCTCGACTATGCCCGCATCTACGGGCTGCGCACGGTCGTCTTCCGCCAGTCCTGCATCTACGGACCACATCAGTTCGGCATCGAAGATCAGGGGTGGGTGGCCTGGTTCAGCATCCAGGCCATGCGGCAGCGCCCGTTCACCATCTATGGCGACGGCAAGCAGGTCCGTGATGTGCTCTTTGTCGACGACCTGATGTCCGCCTATGAGGCGGCGATCCAACACATCGACGTCACGTCGGGGCAGGCCTACAACATCGGCGGCGGCCCGGAGAACACGCTGTCCCTGCTGGAGCTGGTCGACCTGCTCACGGCGAAGTTCGGCACGAAGCCTGCATTTGGTTTCGACGCGTGGCGTCCGGGTGACCAGCTCGTCTATGTCAGTGACATCGCGAAGGCCCGGGCCGATTTCGGCTGGACGCCGCGCGTCACGGCCAGCGAGGGGATCGACCGCCTCCTGACGTGGCTCAACGAGAATCGCCAGATTTTCGACGTGCTCGATGCGCTCGCGGCCGAAGCGGCCTCGGCGCGCTGAACCATCCACGCCTTCATGTCCACACGTCCCGCAGGTTCCGGAGAATCCGTCGCCATGACCACCCTGAGTGTCATCATCCCCGCGCGCAACGAGGAGGAGACGCTGCCGATGGTCCTGGCGGATCTCAATGCCACCATCGCCACGCTCACCGACCAGGTGGTCGAGGTCATCGTGGTCGACGACCGTTCGACCGACCGGACGGCTGAGATCGCGAAGAGCTTTGGCGCGCGGGTAGTGCAGAACACGAGCGGCCGGAGCGGCAAGGGGATGGCGCTGCGCGCGGGCTTCGAGGCGGCGCAGGGCACCCTGCTGGTCATGATGGACGCCGACTACTCGCACCGCGCCGAGGAGCTCCCCGTATTCCTCGAGGCGATGAAGCCCGGCGTCGGCCTCGTCATCGGGTCGCGTGTGGTGGGCGGCAGCGAGGAGTATCACCATGTGCGCGCCCTTGGCAACGTGTTCCTGAGCGCCGCCGTGGGGCTGTTCATGGGGCGCTATCTCTCGGACGCGCTGAACGGCTACAAGCTGTTCCGCCGCGAGGTGTTCACCGACTTCCGCTACACGTCGGCCAACTTCGAGATCGAGATCGAGATCATCGCCAACACGCTGCGCAGCGGGTCGCGCGTGGTGGAGGTGTCGAGCCACGAGCGCGCGCGCGCTGGCGGCGAGATGAAGAGCCGCGTGGTGCGCCACGGGACGCGCTTCCTCGCGCGCATCATCTGGGAAGGGATGCGCGGCGTGAAGGCCATCAAGCGCGCCCCGAGCTCCGCGACCGCCGCGTCGGCGGTCAGTGTCCCGACATCGGCGACGAAGTAGCGCGCGGCGGCCGCGGACCGCGCGGCAGCGCACAGCGCAACACATCGGCGAGGGGCACCGCTTCGACGGTGCCCTCGCGACTCGCGAGAAAGGCCGCCCCCGCGCCCACGGCCGGCCCGCTCCGGTCGAAGCCCACGGCACGGCGCGCTGCGCACCACACCCCGCCGCGCACGGCATCGCGCACCTCGAGCGTGCCGTCCATGGCGGTCACGATGGCGCGCGTGCCATAGAGCAGCGCCGGCCCGCGCGCGAGATGCGCCGGCGCGCTCCAGCGCACGCGCCCGTCCCGCGGGTCGAAGCCGACGGTGACATCGGCCTCCGGCAGGACCGCGAGGCCGATCGAGTCCGACAGCGACGCGGTGCCCGCGGTGTGCCCGTCCACCCAGCGCACCTTCGGAAAGTTCGGTGTGCGCCAGCGTTCTTCGCCGGTGGCGAGGTCGAGCGCGATGAGTCGCTGCCCGCCGTGCTCGGTGCTCACGACGGGAAAGAGCGCCGTGGTCACGAGGCGTCGCGCCAGCGCGAACGGCGCTGCACGGAACTCGGCCCACGAGAGGTTGCCGATCGTGGTGACCGCACTCAGCACCACCTGACCATCCGCGATGGCACTGGCCGCGTGCCCCATCATGCGGTGGCCCGGAAAAGTGCGGCACCAGAGCCGCCGCAGCGTGGGCGCGAGCACCGCGCATGCGGCGTCGTGCTCGAGCGTGAACACCACGGTGTCGCCCGAAGCAGCGGGGGGTGCCATGACCACGCCGCCCGGCAGCGTGTCCTCCGCGAGCAGCCGCCCGTCGGCGAGCGCGCGCGTGCGGATGATGCCGAGCGCGGTGCCGTAGACGAGCACCGAATCGCGCAGCAGTGGCCCCGACATGTTCGAACTCTCGTCGAAGCGCGTCCAGCGGAGTTGCCCGGTGGCGAGGTCGTACACGCTGGTGCCCGAGGGCGCGCGTCCGGTGAACGAACGGTGGTTGTCGCCAAAGCCCACGGCCGCGACGCGTCCGTCGGAGACGATGTCCATGTGCACCCAACTCGGCACGCGCGACGTCCAGCGTGGGCGACCGGTGGCGACATCGAGGGCGACCACGGCGCCGCTGCCATGCGCGCCGATGAGCGCGAGGTCGCCGGCGAGGCTCACCGCGCTGCGAATCGGCCCGTCGAT
Organism: Gemmatimonadota bacterium; assembly: GCA_020161135.1. GTDB lineage: Bacteria > Gemmatimonadota > Gemmatimonadetes > Gemmatimonadales > Gemmatimonadaceae > Gemmatimonas. Next base: position 156,807 of record JAIUOB010000002.1, read on the forward strand.
GCGATAGCTCCAGCGCGGTGGTGCGGGCGTCGACGCCGCTGTGTCTGCGGACCCGCGCGCGTCGCTGGCCTGGCGGGCATCGTGCGCGCCATTGCGGCGGTACTGGGTCCAGCCCGTGGCGTCGGCGGCCAGGGGCGCGAGCGGCGACGGCGTCGGGTCGATCACGCGAGTGATGGCGCGAAAGCTTTGGGCCGCTGGTGCGACCGGACGCTCGCCGCATTCGCGCATCTCCTCGAGCGCGGGCTCCGCGACACACGCGGCCGTGCCGTCGGGCGTGCGCGCCCACACGTACATGCGCACGCTGTCCCGCAGGCGCGCCACGCGCACCCCCGGCGGGAACGCCCAGCTGGCAGGAATCGCCAGTGTGCCGCCCGCGGGCCAACTGCTGCTGTCGGTGAGGAGCCGGTGCTGCGCCACGCGCGCCGCCCAGCGGGCGCGCTCGTCGTCGGCCAGGCGCGCGAACGCGGTGCTGTCCGACGCGGTGGCCACGTTGTCCGCGCTGCGCGGCGGCCAGTGATCGGTGCTGCGCGCGGACTCCCACTCGAGCCGCGCGCGGGCGCCGGCCATGCCCACGAGCAGGAGCGTGAGGAGGAGCGCCCCGACGCGCGCCGGGAACCACGCGCGCTGCGCGAGCCAGCTGATGCACACCAGGAGCAGCACGCCGGGGAGCAGCGCAGCCCGGCCGCGCGGGAGCCACTCGAAATACTCCGCGTCGTGCGGACCGGCGATGAACCAGAGCACGGCAGCGCCGGCGCCCACCAGGCAGAGCAACGTGAGCGGGCGCGGTGCCGCGCGCGGAGCGGTCCGTGGAGACATGCGCACAATCTACGCGGACGGCAGCGTACATTGGGACGCCGGCACTCCCTCCCTTCCGTCACCGCGTGTCCACCGACTCCTTCGACGTCACCTGCCAGTGCGGCGTGGTCTACCACACCGACACGGCCCACATTGGCCAGCAGATCCGCTGCCGCTGCGGCGCGCGCGTGACGGTCTATCCGCCGTCCGACATCGGCGACGTGTCGGAGACACGCAGCGCGCCAGGCGACCGCCCGACGTCGGGGTCGCGGCGCCGGCGGCGCACCACGGTGGGTCCCGAGAGCGCCCATGCGCGCTTTCTGCAGGAACAGCTCGACGCCGACCGCTGGTGGATCCGCCTGCGACGATGGCGTCCGGGGCAGTCCTTCGCCGGGGCACGCACCTTCGGGCGCGCGCAAACGCACGCCACGCGGCGCGTCGCACGGATCGCGGAGTGGGGAGCCGTTGCCTGGACCGGGGCGTTGGCGCTCTGGTGGCTGGTGTGGCGCGTGACGGCGGAGACCTTCCTGCCATCGGCGCTGTTCACCTTCGGCCCGCGATGGGTCGTGCTGCTCCCGGCCGCGGTGCTGGTGCCCCTCGCGCTGTGGACGTCGCGTCGCGCGCTCGGTGTGCTCGCCGTGGGCCTGTGCATCGCGGCGTGGCCGTTGCTCGGGTTGCGGGTCGCCGTGCCCCCCGCCGGGCTCAGCGCGCCGCCGGCGGCGGCGGCCGGCGCATTGCGCGTGCTCTCCCTCAACGTGCTGGGCGGCGCGGCGGTGCTCGAGCGACTCGACGACATTCGCGCGCGCTACGCGCCGGACCTGTTGGCGCTGCAGGAGTGCGGACCCGCCATCGCGGAGGCCCTCGAGGCGCGCCGCGACTGGCACGTGGTGCGCGTGGGCAGGCTGTGCAGCGTGAGCCGCTGGCCGCTCACCTTTCTCGACACCATGCCGCGCGCGGCCTTTGCGCGCGTGGCGGCCTACGGCGCCGGCGGCACGGGCCAGGTGCTGCGGGTGCAGGTGGCGCATCCCGCCGGCCCGTTCACGTTCGTCAACGTGCACCTCGAAACCGCGCGCAAGGGGCTCGAGGGGCTCGTGTCGTCGCAGGGGATCCTCGACGACGACGGCCTCGGGCTCGCCACGTCGCCCGTGCCCAGCGCGGGCGGCGCGGCCCGCGCGGAGCTCAATGCCATGGTGCGCGAACGTGAGTCGGAGCGTGCCGCGATGTGGTCAGCGCGGCACGCCGAGCGCGAGCCCGTGCTCGTCGCGGGCGACTTCAACATGCCGGTGGAGAGCGCGATCTACCGTGCGCACTGGTCGGCGCTCACCAACGCGTTCGACGCGCGCGGCACGGGCTTCGGCTACACCAAGCGCGATGGCCGGTGGCTGCGCGTGCGCATCGATCATGTGCTCGCGGCGCCGCGCTGGTTCGCCGTCTCGGGGGCCTGGTTGGGCGAGGACGTCGGGTCGGACCACCTGCCGATGGTGGCGGACGTCACGCGCCGGCAACCGTAAGAAGCCCTGATGACGGCGCGACCGGGCGCTTGGACGGACGCGCGCCGGCAGTCCGGACCGGACGGGAGTCCCCGGCGGTGCCCGGCGGTCCGATCCGCCGATTCGGACCGTCACCATCGGACTGTCACAGGATCTTCGCGGCCGGAACCGGGTTGTACAGGGGTGTGTTGGACGGGTGCGCGGCGGTCGCGTGGCCGCGACGCGCAGCGGGTCGCACACTTCTCATGCGCTCGACTCTCGACACGCACTTACTTCTCGCAGGGAGCAGCACCAATGCGGATCCGTACGATGCTGGCGGCAGTGGTGACCTTCGCGGTGGCCGCGCCGACGCTGCAGGCACAGGACAAGGACATCGTCGAGACGGCGGTGGCGGCGGGCTCGTTCAAGACGCTGGCCAAGCTGCTCGGTGACGCCGGGCTGATCGAGACGCTCAAGGGCCCGGGCCCGTTCACGGTGTTCGCCCCCACCGACGAGGCGTTCGCGAAGGTGCCGGTCGCGACGCTCGAGGCGCTGGGCAAGGACAAGGCGAAGCTCAAGAACGTGCTGCTGTACCACGTCGTCGCCGGCAAGGTCATGGCGGCGGACGCGCTCAAGCTCGCGGGCAAGGGCGCGAAGACGGTCGAGGGGTCGGAAGCCAAGATCTCCGTCATGGGCAGCACGCCGATGATCAACAACGCGCACATCGTGAAGACGGACATCCTCGCGAAGAATGGCGTGATTCACGTCATCGACGCGGTGGTCCTGCCGCCCGCGAAGTAAGCACGCTGGTCGTGGTTGCGTCGGCCGGGTAACCGGCCGACGCGAGGCGCAGTAGGTTGGGGGCGACCCTTCGCCCCCAACCGATGCGCCGTTTTTCGTTTTGCACGACACTCGCCGCGGCCTGCGCGCCGCTGGCCGTCGCCACGCAGACTCTCGCCGCGCAGGCGTCGCTGCCGGCCGATCTCATCGTCACCAACGCCCGCGTCTACACGGTGGACGACGCGCGCCCGCTCGTGGACGCCTTCGCGGTGCGCGGTGGCCGCATCGTCTTCACCGGATCGTCGCGCGAAGCCGCCGTGTACCGTGGCAGCGCCACCCGCGTGCTCGACGCCGGCGGCCGGACCGTCATTCCGGGCATGGTGGACGCCCACGCGCACTTCGCGGGGCTCGCGCAGACGCTGCGCGCCGTCGACCTGACCGGCACACGCAGCGAGGACGAGGTCATCGCGCGCGTCGTCGAGCGCGCCCGGGCACTGCCGGCCGGGACGTGGATCACCGGACGCGGGTGGGACCAGAACGCGTGGGCCGACACGCGCTTCCCCACGCATGCGAAGCTGTCGGCCGCCGTGCCCAACCATCCGGTCGTGCTCACGCGGGTCGACGGACATGCGAACTTCGTGAACGCCGCCGCCATGCAGCGCGCGGGGGTCACGCGCGCCACGCGCGACCCGGACGGCGGCAAGATCCAGCGTGACGCGCAAGGCGACCCGACCGGTGTCTTCATCGACCGCGCGCAGGGGCTCGTGGGCGACAAGGTGCCGGCGCTCACGCGCGAGGAGCTGCGCACGTCGCTCAAGGACGCCATCGCGCTCATGCACGGCCTGGGGCTCACCGGCATGCACGACGCCGGCGCGTCGCGCGGTGCGATCGACCTGTTCGAGGACATGGCGCAGAAGAACGAGCTGCGCCTCCGCCTGTACGTCATGATCGGCGGCGACGCGGCCGCGCTGCAGCACTACTTCGCCCGCGGCCCGCAGAGCGGCCTCCACGGCGGCCAGCTGTGGCTGCGCGCCGTGAAGCTGTACGCCGATGGCGCGATGGGCTCGCGCGGCGCCGCGCTGCTCGAGCCGTACAGCGACGATGCCAACAACACCGGCCTCCTGCTGAGCGCCCCCGCGCACATCCGCGAGGTGGCCGAACGCGGCTTGGCGGCAGGCTTCCAGATCAACACGCACGCCATCGGCGACCGCGGCAATCGCGTGGTGCTCGACGCGTACGAGCAGGCGCTCGCCAAGACACCCAGGGCCGACCACCGCTTCCGCGTGGAGCACGCGCAGATCCTGCACTACGACGACATCCCGCGCTTCGCACAGCTCGGCGTGATTCCGAGCATGCAGGCCAGCCATCAGTCGAGCGACATGTACTGGATCGGCAAGCGACTCGGGCCGACCCGCCTGTATGGCGCCTACGCCTGGCAGTCGCTGCTCGCGACGGGCGTGGTGATTCCCAACGGTTCCGACTTTCCCGTGGAGCAGGTGAATCCGCTCATCTCGTTCCATGCCGCCATCGCGCGACAGGACGCGCGCGACTGGCCCGCCGGCGGCTGGTATCCCGAGCAGCGCATGTCCCGCGAGGATGCGCTGCGCAGCATGACGATCTGGCCGGCCTACGCCGGCTTCCAGGAGAAGGAGCTCGGCTCGATCACTCCGGGCAAGTACGCCGATTTCGTGCTGCTCGACCAGGACATCATGCGCGTACCCGCCGAGCTCGTGCTGAACACGAAGGTGGTGGCGACGTACGTGGGAGGGGTGGAGGTGTTCGGCAGGAAGTGAGCGTACGCGGGGAAAGGAACGACGGGAGCGGGACTGCGGGAGCGGGGCGACGGGAGCGCGGGACAACGGCGACCGCGGGTAGCACGGGAGCACCGTCGTCACCGTCGTCCCGCGGTCCCGCTCCCGTCGTTCCTCTTCCGCTCCTCCCGCTCCCGTGGTTTCCTATCGCATGCGTACAATCTCCCTCCTCCCCGCGGCGACCGAGATGGTCGCCCTGCTCGGGGCCTCGGATCACCTCGTGGGCGTCACGCACGAATGCGACTACCCCGACGTGGTCGCCTCGCGCGCGCGGGTGACGCGCAGTGCCCTGCCCGACACGCACGATCCGTCCGTCATCGACGCCGCGGTGCGCGCGCAGCATGCGTCGGGGCTCGCGCTGTTCACGCTGGACGAAGCGCGCATGCGGGCGTTGCATCCCGACCTGCTGCTCACCCAGGCGCTGTGCGACGTGTGCGCGGTGCGGGAGAGCGATGTGCGCGCGATCGCGGCACGCCTGTCACCGGAGCCGGCCGTCGTCACGCTCGGCGGCACGACGCTCGAGGGAGTGTACGCGGACATTCGCGCCGTCGCGCACGCGCTGGACCTCGATGATGAAGCCGACGAATTGCTGGCCGGCCTGCAGGGGCGCGTGCGGCATGTGCACGAGGTGCTCAAGGCGGCGCAGGCGCCGCGACCGCGTGTCGCGCTCGTCGAGTGGACGTCGCCGGTGTATGCGGCCGGTCATTGGGGCCCCGAGCAGATCCGCCGCGCGGGGGGCATCGATGTCGTGGGGGTGGCCGGCGCGCATTCGGTGCCGGTCGCGATGGACGCCCTCGTTGCCGCCGACCCCGAGATCGTCCTCTTTGCGCCGTGCGGCTATTCGCTGCGCGCCGCGCGCGCCGAGGCCGAGCGGTGTCTGCAGCACGCCGACTGGCAATGGCTCGCCGGCCGCGCTGTCTGGGCGCTCGACGCCAACGGACTCACGTCGCGCCCGGGCCCCCGCATCGTCGACGGCATCGAGGCGATGGCCAGCATCTTCGCACCGACCCTGTTCCCGCCCGTCAGCGCCGCCCACGCCGAGCGGGTGGCATAGCACCTCTCCGCGCTTCCGCGCTCCGCGCCTCCGCGTAGCAACCGCCGCGTCAGCGGCAGTCCCCCCTCCGCGCCGCCGCGTTCACCCGAACCACAGCTTCCACGCCACGAACACCAGCAGCAGCGCGAAGCCTTTCTTCAGCATGCTGGCATCGAGATGGGTGCCCAGCATGGAGCCAAAGTAGGCGCCCACGGCCATGCCGGCGGTGATGAACAGGGCATCCCGCACCTGCAGGTGACCGGCGCGGTAGTACGTGATCGCGCCGACGGTCGCGCTGATCGGGAGCACGAGCGCCGCCAGCGAGGTGCCGGCCGCCTGTTGCGGTGGCATCTTGGCGAGGTAGATGAGCGCCGGCACGATGACCACGCCGCCGCCGATGCCGAAGAGTCCGGAGAGCGCGCCGGCGGCGAGGCCGATCGCGAGTAGCAGGAGAGTCATGCCCGAACGTTAGCACCTATATTCGGGGGATGCTCCCAGAGTCCTCCGTTGCCTTCCTCAAGCTGCTGCTCGACACGCCCGGTCCCTCGGGCTTCGAGAGCGCACCCGCGCGCGTGTGGCGCGCCGAAGCCGCGACCTTTGCCGCGACGGTCCGTCCGGATGTCGTCGGCAACAGCCTCGCCACGGTCGAAGGAACGGGGGGCGCGACGGCCCCGACGATCCTGCTGGCCGGACACATCGACGAGATCGGCCTCATCGTCACGCACATCGACGACAACGGGTTCGTGTACATCGACGCGATCGGCGGCTGGGACCCGCAGGTGCTCGTCGCGCAGCGCGTTCGCTTCCTGGGCCGCGAGGGCGACGTGTTCGGCGTCATCGGCAAGAAGCCGATCCACCTCATGAAGCCCGACGAGCGCGAGAAGGTCACGAAGCTCACCGACATGTGGGTGGACATCGGCGCGCGCAGCAAGGCCGAGGCGCGCGAGCGCCTCGAGGTCGGCGACGCGGGTGTCATCGACGCGCGGGCCATGGACTTCCCCAACGGGCGGCTCGTGTCGCGCAGCATCGACGACCGGATCGGCGCCTTCGTCGTGCTCGAGGCGCTGCGGCGCTACGCAGCGACGCCCGGCGTCGCGCGGGTGGTGGCCGCGGCCACGGCGCAGGAGGAGATCGGCTACAGCGGCGGCGGCGCGCGCGTCGCGGCGCAGAGCGTCGATGCCATCATGGCCATCGCCGTCGACGTCACCTTCGCCACCGATCACCCGGGCGTGAAGAAGGAGGAGATCGGCGAGCACACCATCGGCGGCGGCCCCGTGCTCACGCGTGGCTCGGTCATCTCGCCGGTCGTGTACCGCCTGCTGTCGGACGCCGCGCGCCGACTCGAGATGCCGTTCTCCATTCACGCCGCCGGCCGTTTCACCAGCACGGATGCGGATGCGATGCAGCTCGCGCGCACGGGTGTCGCGACGGGGTTGGTGTCGATTCCCAACCGCTACATGCACTCGCCCAACGAGATGGTGTCGCTCGAGGACCTCGATCGCGCTGCGGACCTGCTGGCCGAGACCTGCCGCGCCGTGACCGCAGAGACCGACTTCACCGACCGCTGAGCCGCCGCAGCACTGGACGCGGCGTCGTCAGGTGCGATGGCGCCGCGCGGTGGCGGCCACGTCCGGGTCGGGGTCGTTGATGAGCGAATCGATGGCGGGTTGCACGGCGAGGCCGCGTGCCCGCACGAGCGCCTCGATGGCGGCGACGCGCATCCAGGCCTCACGACGTGCCGTCTCCATCACGCCGTCCGGGCCGGCCGTGGCCGGCAGGGCGATGCGCAGCAGGCGCTGGATGGCATCGGCGCTGCCCAACCGTCCGAGCGAGGCGAGCATCTCGAGCGCGACGTCCTCGTCGGTCTCGTGCTCGAGGGCCGCGGCCAGCCGCGCCGCCGGGGGCCGTACGCCGATGCCGGTCGTGCCGGCCGCGGAGGCGAGGCCGTAGGCCACCGCGGCGATGCGGCGCACCTCCGCCGCGCTGTCCTCGATGGCCGCGTGCAGCCCCTGCAGTGCGCGCGGGGTGCCCAGGCGCAGCAGCGCGCGCGCCACCGCGATGCGGAGACGCTCGTCGTCGCTCGTGAGCAGCGGCAGCAGCACGGCGTCGGCCTGTTCGACACCCATCTCGCCCAACAGCGCGACCACGTTGCGTACCACGTACCAGCGCGGATCGTGCACCTTCTCGAACAGCAGCGTCGCACCCAGATCGAGTGACACGACGCTGTCGAAGTACGCGCGACGGGTGGGCGAATCCTCGGCCTCCATGAGCTGCTGCACGAGGATGTCGACCGACAGCTCGCCGGCGCGCGCGAGCAGTTCGAGGAGGGGCAGCCGGTCGACCGCCTGCGGCACGCAGCGCGCGAGCAGTTCGAGGGTGCCGCGGCGCTGCATCCGGCGCAGCAGGCGTTCGAGGGCGAGGCGTCCCGGCCCTCCCCCCACGAGGTGCACCTGCGCCATCGCCGCGCGCACCACGCCCTCGAGGATGACGGCGTCGCCTCGCAGCTCGGCGTCGCCGATGAGGGGCAGGAGCTGGTCGACGGCGCGCATGGCCATGTCGTCGCTCGTGGCAGCGGCGAGGCGGGCCAGGGCCGACGCCACCGGTGAGCCGCTCGTGCCGTCGGCACCAGGCGCCGAGACCAACGCGATGCCGTCGGCCGGCGTCCCGCGCCCACGCGCCCGCGCCAGTTCGGCGGGCAGCACCAGCACACTCCACGACCGCAGCAGCTCGCGCGGCATTCCCTCGGGCGCCACGCTGCTCATCGTGGTCGGCGTGTCGGTGAGCAGCGGCCCCTGCCGCGGTGCGCGGGCCAGCATCGCCGCCAGTGTCAGCAGCTCGCCGGGCGAGGCGCCCTGCCGCACCGCAATGCTCCCCACACCGAGCTGGTGGCAGCGCTGCACGAGCGCCTCCAGCACCGCGTCGGTGCGCGTGCTCGCGCGATCGGCCGCCTCCCCCTCGAAGATCAGGTCGCCGTCGACGAGGCGGCACAGCAGCGACGCCTCGCGCACGCGCGCGACCACCAGCCGCACCGCGTCGCGCACACCGGGCACCGACAGCCAGTGGGCGTGCAACGCCTCTTCGTCCCGCGCCGCGCGCGCCTCGTCCGTGAGCGACTCGGCGCGCAACTGCTCGACGAGCCGTGCGAGCGCCCGCAGCGTGTCACGCATCGACGGGCCGTCGATGGGGACGGCCACGGGGGTGGCGCGGCGATAGCCCAGGGGTGCCATGCCGCAAGATAGCCCCGGATGTCGCGACGGCGCGTGCGGGTGGCGAAGTTGCGGGCATGCTCCACACGACGCCCGACACCGTCACCGGCTTCTCGGCCACCACGAGTGTGCCGCTCTTCTGGCGCGCCGATGGTCCCGTCGATGCGCCGCCGCTCGTGCTGCTGCACGGCGGCCCGGGCGCGCACCACGACTACCTGTATCCGCAGCTGCTGGCGCTCGCGGCCACGCATCGCGTGTTCACGTACGACCAGCGTGGCGGTGGGCAATCGAAGACGGACGACCCCACACCGGTCACCTGGCAGGTGCACGTCGCCGATCTCGCGCGGCTGCTGCAGGAGTGGCAACCGCAGGCGCCCGCACTGGCCGCGCCGGTCGTGGTGGGCTATTCGTGGGGCGCCCTGCTGGCGCTGCTCTACGCGGCCGCTACCACGCCGGGCGCGCTCCCCGACCACGGCGTGCCAGGCAGCGACCTTTTACCGCCGCGCGATCGCTGGCCCGCGCCCAGCCGGCTGGCGCTGCTGTCTCCGGCGCCCGTCACGCGCATCTGGCGCGACCAGTTCGAGGCCGCGTTGGCCGAGCGGCAGCGCGCCCCGGCCATCGCGGCGCTGCGCGACGCGCTGCGCGAATCGGGGCTGCGCGAGCGCGACCCCGAGGCGTACCGCCACCGCGCCTTCGAGCTCAGCGTGGCCGGCTACTTCGCCGACCCGGCCCGTGCCGTGTCACTCACACCCTTCCGTGTGACGGGCCGCGTCCAGCAGTCGGTGTGGGACAGCCTGGGCGTCTTCGACCTCACGGCGGCGCTGCACGCGGTGCGTCGTGGCGCAGCGACCCCGTCGCTCGTCGTGCATGGGTGGCAGGACCCCATTCCCATGGCGTCTGCCGCTGCCGTGGCCGAGTCGCTCGGGGCGTCGCTGGTGGCGCTCGAGGACTGCGGACACGTGCCGTACGTGGAGCGCCCCGCCGCCCTGTTCGAGGCGTTGGACGCGTTCCTCCCCGCCTGATCTCTCCGCATGCTCAGCTACGGTCCCGTCACGCAGACTCCGCTCGCGGTCCTCCAGGTCGATGACATGGAGGTGCGCGTCACACTGCACACCGTGTCCGATGGCGTCGAGTACCTCGGTCGCCTCTTCTTCGCCGAGCCGGGGTGGACCAACAACGGCATCCCCGATCGCGGCGTGGTCCCCGGGCGCACCCCGGCCGATGTCGAGGCCCGCGCGCGTGATCTGCGCCCCGAGGAGCTGGCCCAGCGGTGGCGGCGCGCGAATGCGGAGAAGCGACGCTTTCACGGCCTCCGTCACCTCACGCTCGAGTTCCTGTCGCGCGTGCGGTACATGAATCAGGTGGGCGTGAGCATGCGATCGGGGCTGCTCGACGCCGATGGCGCCTCCCAGGAGCTCTTGCTCACCGAGCAGCAGATGATCGACGTGGTGCGCCAGATGCGACATCTCGCGGGCGTGGAGAGCTAGCGGCGACGCAGTCGCGGTGCGGGACGCCTCGCACTCCCGGCGTCGTGTAGATTTCCCGCATGGATTGCCGCGCCGCTGCCCATGCGCTGACCCAGGTCGCCACGTTGCTCGAGCTGCACGGCGAGGATCGCTTCACCGTGCAGGCCATGCAGGGCGCGGCGCGCGCGGTCGCGGCGTGCGGCGATCGCGCCCTGGGCGAAGCGCTGCAGCGTGAGCTGGCGGCCGCCGACACCGTCGCGCCCGCAGCGCGCGCCGTGCTCGACGACCTCGCGGCGCACGAGGGCTCGTCGCTCCTCGAACGGCTGCAGGAAGAGACCCCCGAAGGGCTGCTCGAGATGCTGCGCATTCCCGGGCTGGGCCCTGCGCGGATCCGCGCCATTCACGACGGGCTGCACCTCGAGAGCGTGCAGGCGCTGGAGGAGGCCGCGCGCGATGGCCGACTCGCGGCGCTCCCGCGCTTCGGCGCGCGCACCGCTGATCGCGTCCTCAAGGGCATCGCCGACCTGCGCGACACGGGCGCCTACGTGCTCTGGCATCACGCGCGGGCCGAAGCCGAGCGCTTTGCCGAGGCGGTGCGGGGGCACCCGGACGTGCTGCAGGTCGCCATTGCCGGTTCCATCCGGCGCCGCATGGAAGTGGTGCGCGACGTGGATCTCGTGGTCGCCGTGCGCGGTGCGCCCAGCACGGTCGCGGCGGCGCTAGGCCGACTCCGCGGCGTACGCGACGTGCTCTTCGGCAGCGGGCGCACCCTCACCGTGCGGCTCGAGCATGGCGTGCGGGTGGACCTCGCCTGCGTGCGCCCGGAGCAGTTCGCGTTGGCGCTGTGGCGCGCCACCGGCAGCGCCGCCCATGTGCAGCAGGTGGGGGCTCGCGCCGCCGCCCGGGGCCTCGTGCTGGGGGGTGACGAGCTGCGCGACGCGGATGGTGCCGTGGTCGCGATCCCCGACGAGGCGACGCTCTACGCCGTGCTCGACCTCGCCTACGTGCCGCCGGAGTTGCGCGAGGCGACGGACGAAGTGGCGTTGGCCGCGCGCGGTGCGCTGCCCGCCCTGCTCGAGGAGTCGCAGCTCGTGGGGGCGCTGCACTGCCACTCGCAGTACAGCGACGGTGGCGCCACGATCGCCGAGATGGCCGAAGCGGCCCGCGGACGCGGCCTGCGCTACCTGGGCGTGTCGGATCACTCGCAGAGCAACACGTACGCCGGCGGATTGTCGCGGGATGCGATCGCGCGCCAGCACGACGAGATCGATGCACTGAACGAAGGCTACGCGAGCGCCGGCACCGACTTCCGCGTGCTCAAGGGCATCGAGGCGGACATCCTGCCGTGCGGTCGCGTGGACTACGACGGCGCGTTCCTCGATCGCTTCGACTTCGTGATCGGCTCGGTGCACACGCGCTATGGCCTGAATGCGCAGCAGATGACCGACCGCGTGCTCAAGGCACTCGACGATCCGCACATCACCATCCTCGGCCACCCGACGGGGCGGTTGCTGCTGACGCGGGAGCCGTACGCGATCGACCTCGAGGCCGTGATCGCGAAGGCGGGTGCCGTGGGCGTCGCCATCGAGCTCAACGCCGATCCCCATCGCCTCGACATCGACTGGCGGGCCTGCCGCATCGCGCGTGCGCACGGCACGCTGGTGAGCATCGGTCCCGATGCCCACTCGCCGGCGGGGTTCGAGAATCTCGAGATCGGCGTGGCGATGGCCCGCAAGGGCGGCCTCACCGCCGCCGACGTGCTCAACGCGCGCGACGTGCGCACCGTGCAGGCCTTCGCGCGCGCGCGACGCGACGGACGTGGCACGGACGCCGCGCGTGCGACCGACGCGGCGGTGCCTCGGCTGCGCGTGGTGTAAGGCCCGACGCCATGGCCCAGAGCAGGAGCGGCGCGCGACAGCCGCTGTCCGTGACCAAGCCCAAGCTGGCGGCGCAGAAGCCGGTGCAGCAGCCGGCGGGTACCGCTGGCAGTGCCGCCGCGCCGACGTCGCCCAAGCGCAAGACGACGAGGACCTACGGGCTCAAGCCCTCGCAGCGGGCCGCCCCGGTGGCGCACAGCCCGCGCACCATGGCGGAGAAGCGCGCGTTGGCGCTCGTCGTGCTCGAGCGGCTCAAGGCCGAGTATCCCGATGCGCACTGCGAGCTCGATCATCGCAATGCGTTCGAACTGCTCTGCGCCACCATTCTCTCGGCGCAGTGCACGGATGCGCGCGTGAACATGGTGACGCCGGAGCTGTTCGCGCGGTACCCCGATGCACAGGCGCTGCGCGCCGCGCGCCTCGAGGACGTGGAAGCGATCATCCGCACCACCGGCTTCTTCCGTGCCAAGGCGAAGAGCCTCGTGGGCATGGCCACCGCGCTGGTGGACCGGCACGGCGGCGCGGTCCCGCGCACGATCGCCGAGCTGGTGCCGCTGCCGGGTGTCGGCCGCAAGACCGCCAACGTCATCCTCGGCAACGCCTTCGACCTGAACGAGGGGATCGTCGTCGACACGCACGTGCAACGGCTGGCGCGACGCTTCGGGCTCACGCGCGAGCCCGACCCCATCGGCATCGAGCGTGCGCTCATGCCGCTCTTTCCGCAGCAGGATTGGGCGCTGCTCAGTCACCTGCTCATCTGGCACGGCCGGCGCACCTGCACCGCGCGCAAGCCGGCCTGCGGCGCGTGCGTGGTGCAGGATGTGTGTCCCAGCGCGGGTCGCGCCGACTGACCGCGCTGGGGCCGACTACCAGCGACGCAGCGTCGGCGCGGCCACGCGACGGCGCGCTACTGCCAGCAGCACCAGCCCGGCGATGCACAGCGTGAGCGTGGCCGGCTCCGGCACCGTGGTCGTGGGCGGCGCGGCGCGCACGAGCCAGCTTCCGAGCTGCCGGTCGTTGTCCTCGTCACCCCACCAGGCGTTGTCGATCAGCCAGCCGGCGTCGTCGCCCCACTGCACGAGCCCCACCGTGCGATGCGTGCCGGGCCCCCACACGCCCTCGTCGGCGGTGAAGCCCTGCGTCCGCGGACAGAACACCGTGTTGTCGGCACACCACATGGCGTCGGCGGTGCCGAACCAGTTCAGGAACGACACCGCGGCCGTGTGCCCCGCGGCGCTGCCCGGGTAGTCGGTGGGGAACGGGCCGCCGAAGTTGGTGCCGATCATGGAGAGCACTTCGGCGCGCGTGGCGTAGCGGAAGCCGTGTGTGGCGGTGATGCCCTGGACGAGGGAGCTGTTGAAGGTCTCGTTGCGGGTGTAGACCGGGGTGAGCCACTGGAGCCCGGCGGCAGCGTCGGTCACCAGCAGCTGGTCGCCGGCTCCGAGAAAGTCGGCGAGGGAGAGCTGCGCGGCCGCGGGACGGGCGGCAGTCAGCAGCAGGCCGGAGACGGCGAGGAGGCGGCCGAGAGTGCGTGCGAGGTGCATGGTGCGGTCCGTGTATGGGTGCGATCGCGCGGCGGTGATGCGCGCGGTGTGTGAGCAGCCTACGGCCGTGCCGCGTCGCGGTCGTGAGGCGAATGACCGGGGTCATCCGACCCGTGGGGCATCGGGCGGGCGCGGCGGGCGGGGCCGCACCTCGCTAGCTTTCGGGCGCACCCTCAACCCGGGATTTTCCGTGCCCAAGCTGGCCACCTTCGAGACCAACAAGGGGACGCTCGTCGCCGAGCTGTTCCCCGGTGAAGCGCCCAAGACCGTCGAGAACTTCGAGAAGCTCGCCAACAGCGGCTTCTACGACGGCATCAAGTTCCATCGCGTCATCCCCGAGTTCGTCGTGCAGGGCGGCTGCCCGCACACGAAGGACGGCAAGGGGCCCGTGGGCACCGGCGGTCCCGGGTGGAAGATCAAGTGCGAGACGGCCGGCAATCCGCACAAGCACAACGTGGGCGCCCTGTCGATGGCGCACGCCGGCAAGGACACGGGGGGCAGCCAGTTCTTCGTGGTGCTGAGCGAGGCCAACACGCGGCACCTGAACGGGGTGCACACGGTGTTCGGCCAGGTGACCGAGGGGCTGGACGTACTGCCCTCCATCGCCCAGAATGACCACATGGTGTCGGTCCGCGTGACCGACGTCGCCTGACACTCCCCCTGGACGAGACCATGGCTGGACACGAACAGCACAGCGACAAGGGCGCCGCTTTCACGGGCCTCATCGGTGGCGTGATCGTCATCGGCGCGATCCTGTACGGGATCACGATGTGGACCAACGCGAAGTTCGCCGGCCACAAGGCCGAGGCGAAGACCGGCGCGGTGACGGTGGTGGCCCCTTCGGTGGGCTGACGCGCTCCGGCGTGGTCAAGGAACGCGGCGATCGGTCAACATGACCGGTCGCCGCGTTTCGTTCGTGGGTGGCGAGGTGGGGGAGGGGCGAACCACGGGAGCGGAACCACGGGAGCAGGAGGGGCGGGAGCGCAACGGCGAGACGACGGCGGGGACGGTCCGTGTTTGCCGTTGTCCCGTTGTTGCGCTCCCGCCCCTCCTGCTCCCGTAGTTCCGCTCCCGTGCTTTGCGGTCCCCGCCCCCATAGACGAACCCTTTCCCGTCCGCCACAATCCAAGAGCCGTGGACATCCCCTCTCGCGCCGACGCCCTCCGGCTGGTCCAGGACTGGACCGCCTCCGAATCCCTCCGCAAGCACATGCTGGCGGTGGAATGCGCCATGCGCGCCTATGCGACGCGCCTCGGGGAGGATGTGGAGCGGTGGGGGCTGGCCGGTCTGATCCACGATTTCGACTACGAGCGCTTCCCGAACGACGCGCAGGCGGCCGACGCCGAGCATCCGGCGGAGGGGGTCCGACACCTGCGTGCGTTGGGGTGGCCCGAGGACGTGTGCACGGCGGTGCTGGGCCACGCGCACTACACGGGCGTGCCGCGCGAGACGCGCATGGCACAGGCGCTGTTCGCGGTGGACGAACTGACCGGGTTGATCACGGCCTGCGCGCTGGTGAAGCCGTCCAAGGCGGTGCGCGACGTGGACGTGCCCGGCGTGCGCAAGAAGATGAAGGACAAAGCATTTGCCCGAGGTGTCAATCGGGACGACATCGTGCAGGGGGCGGAGGCGCTCGGCGTCCCCCTCGACGAGCACATCGCGGTGGTCCTGACGGCCATGCAGGGAGACGCCGCGGCACTCGGACTGGCGGGTGTGGCGCCATCGTCCCCCTCAACGGGTCCGGACGGGGATGCGTAACGACAGTGCACCCACCCACCAACGTGACGGTCATCGCCCTTCCCCTTCCAGCCGCGCCGACAACGGGTTCCCGCATGGGGACTGATCGACCGTTGTCGCCCGAGGCGCTGGAGGAGCGCGGGTTGGTGCTCGCCGCGCAGGCCGGGGACAGTGTGGCCTTCGCGGGGTTGGTCCGCCGGCATCAGCGGCGGGCTTACGCGGTGGCCCGCGCGATCGTCCTGTCACACGACGATGCCGAGGATGCGGTGCAGGAGGGGTTCCTCCATGCGTTCCGCGCGCTCGAGCGGTTCCGTCCGGAGCAGGCCTTCGGGGCGTGGCTGCATCGCATCGTGGCCAACGCCGCGCTGGACATCGCGCGGCGTCGCAAGGTCCGCGATGCGGACGAGTTGCCGGAGACGCTGTCGTCGCCGCATCGCGATCCGGCGGAGTCGGATGAACTGCGCGCACGGTTGATGCGCGCGTTGGACACGCTCGGCGAACGGCAGCGCGCCGTCATCGTGCTGCACGACGTCGAGGGATACAAGCACGCGGAAATCGGCGCCATGCTCGGCATTCCCGAGGGCACGGCGCGGTCGGATCTGCATCATGCACGGGCGCATCTCAGGCGCCAGTTGAGCAACCTTCGGAGCGAACGATGAGCACGCGGAACGACGACGGGCGCAGCCCGGGCGCGGATCCCGAAGTCACGCGACTGCTGCAGGCGCACTATGCGCCGCCGGTAGACGCGGCGTACTGGAGCGGGCTGGAGCAGCGCATGCTCCAGCGCCTCTCGACAGCCATGCAGGAGACGGTGCTCCGCCCCTCGTGGTGGAGTGGCTTTGCCGAGCTGCGTCCCGCCGACTGGCGCACCGCCGGCCTGGTGGCGGCCACGCTGGCGCTGCTGGCCGCTGGAGCCACCTTCGTGCGCGATCGCGCGGCCGACGCGCATGCGCGGGACATCGCGGCGCGCGCGGCAGTGGAAGCGGCCATGCCGCTCCCCATCGACGACGCGACGCTGTCGCGGGCACGCCCGCACCTTCCGGCCGACGCGCCGGAACGGTACCTGAATCCCCTCGACTACTGAGCGTGCGGTGACGAGCACTCCCCGCCCCAAATCGCTCGCGATGCTGTCGCTGATCGGCGCCTTCCTCCTGGGAGGCGCCTTGGGCTTTGGGGCCGATCGCGCCATGGCCACGCCCGAGCCGCCGCGTCCGGCGGACGAGCGCACGATGCGCACCGAACTCGGGCGAGAGCTCTCGCTGCGCCCCGAGCAGCAGGTGATCGTCGACAGCGCCTGGGCCTGGCGGCGCCGGCGATACGGCGAGATCATGGCGCCGGTCAAGCCGCAACTCGACGCGGCGCGCGACAGCATGCGCGCCCTCATCATGAACACGCTCGACTCGAGTCAGCAGGAGGCGTTCCGCCGCCTGATCGAGCGCCAGCAGCGCGCCGCCGACAGTTCGGCCCGCGCACGAGGGGATATCAAGTGACGCGTTCGATCTTCCGGCCCCGTGCGCATGCGCGCGGGGCCGTCTCGCTCATGGCCGGCGTCCTGGCTTCGGCCTCTTCCGCGGCGGCGCAGTCGCCCGTGCCACTCCCCGACGACAACGCGCGAGCGGTGACGCTGGCGGAGGCGGTGCAGATGGCGCAGCGCAACGCGCCGGCGGTAGTGAACGCGCGCGGCCTCGAGCGCAACGCGGGAGCCGCCCGGCGCGCGGCGATTGCCGCCTACATCCCGTCGCTCAACCTCACCGCGTCGAGCGCGCGGACGCAGGGCGTGCAGTTCTTCCAGGGACAGCTGGTGCCGCTCACCGGCAACCCGTGGAACTACAACAACGGCCTCGCCACGCAGCTCGTGCTCTTCGATGGTGGGCAGCGCTGGCAGGACCTCAACCGCGCCAAGGCATCACAGCACGTCGCAGAGGCGTCGTTCCTGTCGGCCCGCTTCGACGCCGCGCTGCAGGTGAAGCAGCAGTACTACGCGGCACTCGCCGCACGCGAGTCGGAAGCCGCGGCGCGCGCGCAGCTCGAGCAGGCTGAGCAGCAGCTCAAGGCCTCCACGGCCCGGGTGGCCGCCGGCGTGGCCATCAAGTCGGACTCGCTGCGCTCAGCCATTCAGGTGGGCAACGCGCGCCTCGCCGTCCTCACGGCCCAGAACGACCTGCGCGTCGCCAATGCCGCGCTCACGCGCGTGGTGGGCTCCACCACCACCGTCACCGCGACGCCCGGCGACTCGCTCGACACGCCGCTCCAGCTCCCCACCGAGCAGGAACTCGAGACGCTCGTCGCCCAGGGCCCAGCGGTCCTGCTCGCCGAGGCTAACGTCGCCTCGGCGCGCGCGTCCAAGAAGGCACAGCGCTCGCAGTACCTGCCCACGCTCTCGATGTCGTACAACTACTCGTACACGCAGAGCTCGAAGGCCTTCACGGGCGGCAACCTGTTCCTGCTCGGCGGGAACGATCCGAACCGCCAGAACATGTCGTTCAACTTCTCGTACCCGCTGTTCAACCAGTTCACGCGCGAGCAGGCCACGGTGCAAGCTGATGTCGGGCTGGTGAACGCCGAGGCGCAACTGCGCGACGCCAAGCTGGCCGCGCGGGCGAACCTCACCGCGCAGCTGCGGTCACTGGCCAACGCGCAGGCGCGCGTGCAGGTGCAACTCGCCGCCATCGCGGCGGCCGAGGAGGACCTGCGCGTGCAGCAGCAGCGCTACGGCCTCGGCGCGTCGACGTTGCTCGACCTGCTCACCAGCCAGACCACGCTCAACCAGGCGCGGCAGGCGCTCATCCAGGCGCGCTTCGACGGGCGCATCGCGCGCGCGCAACTCTCCGCGCTCGTCGGCCGGGAGCTCTGATGTCCATGCGCATCGACGTCCGCCCGCTCGCGCTGGCCGCCCTCGTGGCGCTCGGCGCGTGCAAGAAGCCGGCGGCCGCGCCGCCGACCATCGGGGTCGTGACCGTCGATCGACGCACCATCGTCGTCGATGCGCAGGCCACCGGGGCGGTGGAGCCCATCAACGTCATCGAAGTGAAGTCGAAGGCCTCCGGACAGATCGTGAAGATCCCCGTCGAGACGGGCACGCTGGTCAGTGCCGGCGACCTCCTCGTGCAAGTCGACACGCGGGACGTGAAGAACCAGTACGACCAGGCCATGGCCGACCTGCGCAGCGCGCAGGCCAACCTCGAGGTGGCCGAGGCGAACAAGAAGCGGTCGGACGAGCTCTTCAAGACGCGCATCATCACGACGCCGGAGTACGAGGCCGCAGAGCTGCAGCTCACGCAGGCGCAGGGTGCGATCGTGCGCGCCACCACCAATGTCGACCTCGCCAAGCAGCGGCTCGAGGACGCGACCGTCATCGCGCCGGTGAGTGGCACGATCATCGAGAAGCCGGTCTCGCTCGGCCAGGTCATCGCGTCGGCGACGGGCTCGGTGTCCGGGGGCACGACGCTGCTCAAGATGGCCGACCTGACCAAGGTCCGCATGCGTGCACTCGTGAACGAAACCGACATCGGCAGCGTGAAGTCCGGCCAGTCGGCGCGGGTCACCGTCGATGCGTATCCCGAGCGCCCCTTCCAGGGCACGGTGGAAAAGATCGAGCCGCAGGCCGTGGTGCAGCAGAGCGTCACGATGTTCCCGGTCATCATCTCCCTCGACAATCGTGAGGGCTTCCTCAAGCCCGGCATGAACGGGGAAGTGTCGATGCTCGTCGAGCGCCGCGAGAACGTGGTGGCGGTGTCGAACGATGCCGTGCGCACGTTGCGCGAGGCGGCCATCGCGGCCTCGCTGGTGGGGCTCGACCCCGACAGCGTGCAGGCCATGGTGCGTGAGCAGCAGGCCGCGATGGGCGGCGGGCGCACGGGCGGGGGCGCGAGCGGTGCGCCGGCCGGCGCCGGCCGAGGCGCGGATGCGCCGCCGTCACAGTCGGTGGCGGTGGGTGGCGGCGAGTCAGCCGGCCGTGGACGCAGCGGCAGCGGCGGCGCGGCGACGAGCGGTGGCGCGCCGCGCGCCGGTGGTGGCACCGGGGCCAGTGGTCGCGCGATGGGCGCCGGCATGGGCGGTGGCGCGCCGGGCGGCAGCTCCATCCGCACACGCACCGCGCTGGTGTTCGTGCAGGAAGGTGGCAAGTTCGCGCCGCGCATCGTGCGTCTGGGCGCCGCCAACTACGACTACTCCGAGGTCATCTCGGGGCTCAAGGAAGGCGAGAAGGTCGCGACACTCAACGTGGCCTCCCTCCAGGCGCGCCGTGACCAGCAGAATGACCGCTTCCGCAACATGGGCGGCGGCGGCATGCCGGGCATGACGCCGCCCGGTGGCGGGGGCGCCCGCGCTGGCGGCGGTGGGGCTGCGGGTGGTGGTGGCGGCCGCCCGGGCGGCGGGGGCATCTGACATGCTGTACGCCGAAGTCATCCGCGTGGCGCTCGGTGCGCTGCGAGCGAACAAGCTGCGCTCCGTCCTCACGATGCTCGGCATCGTGATTGGGGTCGGCGCGGTCATCGCGATGGATGGCATCGGCCGGGGCGCGCAGGTGGCCATCAAGGACCGCATCACGGCCCTCGGCACCACGCTGCTGACCGTGACGCCGGGACAGATTCGCGGCATGGGGGGCGTGGCCGCCGAAGCCGATCGCGCGCGGCTCACGATGAACGATGCCGCCGCGCTGGACGAGCAGGCCACGATGCTCCGCGCCGTGCAGCCTGAGATGTCGCGGCAACTGCAGATCCAGTTCAACGCGAAGAACGCGAGCACGCAGGTGGTGGGCACCACCTCGAACTACCTCGACGTGCGCAAGTACGAGCTGCAGGGCGGGCGCATGTTCACGTCGCAGGAGGACATCGGCAAGCAGCGCCTCGCGGTGCTGGGCCCTGCCGTCCTCGAGAACCTCGGCGTGACCAACCCCGAGGCGATCATCGGGGAGAGCGTGCGCATTCGCGGCATCCAGTTCCAGGTGGTCGGGGTGCTCAAGTCGAAGGGGCAGACCTCGCCCTTCCAGAACCCCGACGATCAGATCCTCATCCCGCTCAACACCGCGCGGTTCCGCGTGCTCGGCACTGACCGCGTCCGCTCCATCTCGGTGCTGGCCGAGTCGGAGGAGAAGATCCCCGAGGCGATGGCGGAGATCCAGAAGATCCTGCGCCGTGAGCATCGACTGGCGCGTGAGCGCGAGGATGACTTCACGATTCGCAACCAGGCCGACTTCCTCACGACCTTCGCCGAGACGAGCAAGGTGTTCGGCTCGCTGCTGGCGGGCATCGCGGCCGTGTCGCTGGTGGTGGGCGGCATCGGCATCATGAACATCATGCTGGTCTCGGTCACGGAGCGCACGCGCGAGATCGGCGTGCGCAAGGCGCTGGGCGCGACGGGGAACAACATCCTCTTCCAGTTCCTGATCGAGGCGATCGTGCTGTGCCTGCTGGGGGGCGCGATCGGCATCGCGGTGGGCAGCGGCGGAGCGATGGCGCTGAGCAAGATCTTCCAGTGGAACACCGCGATCAGCTCGCAGTCGGTCATCCTCGCCTTTGCCTTCTCGGCCGCGGTCGGCCTGGTGTTCGGCGTCTGGCCGGCACGGCGGGCCGCCAAGCTCGACCCGATTCAGGCGTTGCGGTACGAGTAGCGGGCGTTCCGGCGGCATCCGGCACGCTGGCGGTGCGCTGGCCCGAGGTCGTCTATACATTTCGGGTTTCCGTACCACTCCATGCCAAACGAACCGACATCCACAGGCGCGCCGCACGCGGCGTCCCCTGACGACCCCGGCGCTGCACGCGCCGATGCGACCGGCGGCGAGCCGGCGTCTTCCGACGCCCCCAGCGACGACCCGCCGAGTCCGCAACGATCGACGCCGGCCACGGGAGCGGCCGGCACCGAGTTCCGCGCCACGACCGCGATGTTCCCCGTCGAGGCGCGCACCTCCAGCCACCACCCGGAATCGCACCCCACCGGCAAGCGACTCGCGATCCTGACGCTCACGGCGCTCGGGGTGGTGTACGGCGACATCGGCACCTCGCCGCTGTACTCGCTCAAGGAGTGCTTCAGTCCGTTGTACGGGCTGCAGCCCACGCGCGAGAATGTGTTCGGCATTCTCTCCCTGATGGTGTGGGCGCTCACGCTGGTGGTGACCGTCAAGTACGTCGCCTACATCCTGCGGGCCGACAATCGCGGTGAAGGCGGCACCTTCGCGCTGCTGGCGCTGATCTTCCCGAAGGGCACGCCGACCGGCATGGCGCGAGGTGGCATCCTCGTGGCCCTCGCCCTCTTCGGCACGGCGTTGCTGTACGGCGACGGCATCATCACGCCGGCCATGAGCGTGCTGGGCGCCATGGAAGGGCTCGAGATCGCGCTGCCGCGACTCGCCGACTACATCGTGCCCATCACGCTGGTCATCCTCGCGACGCTGTTCCTCGCGCAGCGTTTCGGCACCGACCTGGTGGGGAAGGCGTTCGGCCCCATCATGCTGGTGTGGTTCACCGTCATCGGCCTGCTTGGCCTCAACGAGCTGCGCCACTCGCCGTGGATCCTCGGCGCCGTGAACCCGATGTACGCGGTGCACTTCATGCAGGCGCACGGCGCACTCAGCTTCTTCGTGCTCGGCTCGGTGGTGCTGGTGATCACCGGCGGCGAGGCGCTGTATGCGGACATGGGACACTTCGGCCGGCGCCCCATTCGTGTGGCGTGGCTCATCATGGTGTTCCCGTCGCTGCTGCTCAACTACTTCGGGCAGGGTGCGCTGCTGGTGCGCTTTCCGGAGGCGGCGGAGAATCCGTTCTTCCTACTCGCGCCGCGCGCCTTCCTCATCCCGCTGCTGGTCATCGCGACGCTGGCCGCGATCGTGGCGTCACAGGCGATGATCTCCGGGGCATTCTCGGTGACCCGCCAGGGTATCGCGCTCGGCTTCATCCCGCGCCTCGAGATCCGCCACACCTCGAAGGTCGAGGAGGGGCAGATCTACATCCCCGAGGTGAACTGGTTCATCGCGGTCGGCTGCCTCATCATCGTCGTCGCGTTCCGCAACACCTCGGCGCTGGGCGCGGCGTACGGCATCGCCGTCACGGGTACGATGCTCATCACGAGCATCCTGTTCTATGTGGTCGCGCGCATCCGCTTCCGCTGGGAGTGGTGGCAGGCGGCGCTGTTGACCTCCCTGTTCATCGTCGTCGACCTGGCCTTCTTCAGTGCCAACGTCGTGAAGTTCCTGCACGGTGGCTGGGTGCCGATGGCGCTGGGCGTCGTGCTCTTCGTCCTGATGCTCACCTGGAAGCGGGGACGCCTGCTGCTCAACCAGCGGCTGGCCGAGGGCACGATGCCCCTCCAACTGTTCCTGGACGGCGTCGAGAAGTCGGCCGTGCATCGCGTGCCCGGCACCGCGGTTTTCATGACCGGCAGCGACGACGGCGTGCCCCCTGTGCTGCTGCATCACCTCAAGCACAACAAGGTGCTGCACGAACGCGTGCTGCTGGTCTCGGTGAAGACCGCCGACGTGCCGGAGACGAGCCCCGGCGAGCGTGTGCGGGTGCTGCCGCTGGGCCACGGCTTCTGGCGCGTGATCGCGTCGTACGGCTTCATGCAGTCGCCCAACGTGCCGCAGGTACTCGAGGTGGTCGACCACATGGGCATCCGTGCCAAGCCGATGGAGACGAGCTACTTCCTGGGCCGTGAGCGGCTCATTCCGGTCACGCGCCCGTCCACCGACCGCGTCTCGATGGGACGGTGGCGCAAGATCATCTTCGCGATCATGGCGCGGAACGCGCGTTCGGCCACGGAGTTCTTCAACATCCCGCCCAACCGCGTCGTGGAGCTGGGCACGCAGATCGAGTTCTGACGAGGTCGCGCCCCCGTGATGGCACAACGCCCCGGTGATCCATGTGATCGCCGGGGCGTTGTTGTGGGTTCTGTGTTGCGTGTTGTGGGTTCTGCGTTGTGGGTTCTGCGTTGTGCGATACTGGGGCCGACCGAGACCGAGAATCAGTCGCCCGCCAAGGGCACCGGATCGAGCGAGGACTCGCGCGCGGGCGCTGCGGCGGCCGCCGCGCGATACCGACGACGGTTCGCGAGCCGATCGAGGTAGGTGTACACGACCGGCGTGACGTAGAGCGTGATGAGCTGCGAGAAGGCGAGGCCGCCGACGACCGCGAGGCCAAGCGGCTGGCGCGACTCGCCACCGGCACCGTACCCCACGGCGATGGGGAGCGTGCCCATGAGCGCCGCCATCGTCGTCATCATGATGGGGCGGAAGCGCACGCGCGCCGCCTCGACGATGGCCTCCGCCGGCGCCATGCCGTCCTTGCGCTCGGCATCGATCGCGAAGTCGATCATCATGATGGCGTTCTTCTTCACCAGGCCGATGAGCATGATGACGCCGACGTAGGCGTACACGCTCAGGTCCTTGCCGAAGAGCATGAGCGTCGCGAGCGCGCCCACGGCGGCGAACGGCAGGCCCGAGAGGATCGTGAGCGGATGCACGAAGCTCTCGTACAGGATGCCGAGCACCATGTAGATGACGAAGATCGCGACGACCAGCAGGGCGAGGAGCCCGCTCTGTGCCTGCGCGAACGCCTGCGTTTCGCCGCTCAGCACCGCCGTCACGCTGGACGGCAGCACTGCGGCCGCCTCGCGCTGCACGGCGTCGACCGCGGTGCCCAGGGCCACGTCGGGACGCGTGTTGAACGAGATGGACACCGCAGGCTGCTGTCCGTTGTGCTGCACCGACACCGGCCCGACGCCCTTCGAGAAGCTGGCGACCGACCCGAGGTTCACGAGGTTGCCGGTGTTGCCACGCACGAAGAGCTGGCTGAGCGCCGCGGGATCGCGCTGGTACTGCGGCAGCAGTTCGAGGATGACCTGGTACTGGTTGGTCTGCGTGAAGATCGTCGAGACCTGCCGCTGTCCGTAGGAGCTGTAGAGCGCGTTCTCGAGCTGGCTGGCCGTGACGCCCAACGCCGACGCGCGCTCGCGGTCGATGACCACACCCACCTGCGGGTTGCCCACCTGCAGGTCACTCGAAATGTTCTCGAGCTCGGGGAGTTCCCGCATGCGCTGCTCGAGGGCGCGCGCCGAGGTGTAGAGCTCGGCGATGTCGCTGCCCTGCAGGGAGACGCTGTAGGCGCTGTTGCCGCGGCGTCCGCCGATGTTGATCGGCGGCGGGTTGCGGAAGAACACCTGCACTCCCGGCACCTGCGAGGTGGCGCGGGTGAGCTCGCGCATGACCTGGTCGACGTGCGGGCGCTTGTCGCGATCGGCGAGGGTGAGCTGGATGCGGCCGCTGTTGCTGCCACCGCCCGGCCCACCGCCGATGCTCATGAGCGCGAACTTCACGTTCGGGTTGTCGGAGAGGATCTTGCCGACCTCGCGCACCTTGACCGCCAGCGCGTCGTAGCCGATGCCCTCGGGGCCTTCGACACTGCCCTGCAGGCGGCCCGTGTCCTCCGACGGAATGAAGCCCTTCGGGATGACCATGAAGAGCACCACCGTCGCGACGAGCATCAGGAAGCTGAAGAGCATCGTGAGCCCGCGGTGCCGCATGACCCAGCCAAGCGACGACATGTAGCCGCGCTCCGAGGCCTGGTAGAGGCGCTCCACCGAGCGCCAGGCGCCCTTCTCGTCGCCGCCATGGTGGCCCTCACCGCCCTTCAGGAACTTGGCGGCCAGCATGGGCGTGAGGGTGAGCGACACGAAGCCCGACACGAGGATCGCGACACCGATGGTGACGGCGAACTCGCGGAAGAGGCGGCCGACGAGCCCCGGCATGAACAGCAGCGGGATGAACACCGCCACCAGCGACAGGGTCATCGACAGGATCGTGAAGCTGATCTCCTTCGAGCCGTCGAGCGCGGCGCGGAGCGGCTTCTTTCCCATCTCCATGTGACGCACGATGTTCTCGAGCATCACGATGGCATCGTCGACGACGAAGCCCACGGCCAGCGTAAGCGCCATGAGCGACAGGTTGTCGAGCGAGTAGTCGAGCACCCACATGATGCAGAAGGTGCCGACGATCGAGAACGGCAGCGCCAGCGACGGGATGATCGTCGCACGGGCGTTGCGCAGGAACAGGAAGATGACGAGCACGACCAGCGCGACGGTCAGCAGCAGCGTGAACTGGACGTCGTCGACCGAGTGCTGGATGCTCTCCGAGCGGTCGAAGATGGTGGTGACCTGCACGCTGGGCGGCAACTGCGGGATGAGCTTCTCCATCTCCGCCTTGACGCCGTTGGCCGTGGCCACGGTGTTCACGCCCGGCTGGCGGATGACCGCCAGCGAGATGTTGGCGCGGCCATTGAGCTCGGACATGCCGCGCATGTTCTGCAGGCCGTCGAAGACGTTGCCGAGGTCGCCGAGACGCACCGGCACGCCGTTGCGGTTGGCCACCACCAACTGACGGAACTCAGCCGCGTTCTTGAGCTGGCCGTTGGCCTGCAGCGTGAAGGACTGGTTGGGGCCCATCAGCACGCCGGCCGGCGAGTTGGAATTGCCGGTGTTGATGGCCTGCTGCACTTCGTCGATGCCGATGCCGCGCTGCGCGAGCGCCGCGGGGTCGAGCTGCACGCGCACGGCGAACTTGGCCGAGCCGAACACCTGCACCTGCGCGACGCCCGTGACCGTGCTGAGGCGCTGCGCGATGAAGGTCTCGGCGTACTCGTTCAGCTCCGTGCGCGAGAGCACGTCGGAGTTGAGCGAGAACATGATGATCGGCGCGTCGGCGCCGTTGGCCTTGTTGTATGACGGCGGATTGATGCCCTGGGGGAGCTGCCGCAGCGTCTTCGAGATGGCGGACTGCACGTCGGCCGCCGCCTTGTCGATGTCACGATCGAGGTTGAACTGGATCGTGACGTTCGTGTTCCCCTGCGAGCTCGACGACGTGATGTTGTCGATGCCGGAGATGGTCGAGAACGACTGCTCGAGCGGCGTGGCCACCGAGGTCGCCATGACCTCCGGGCTCGCACCCGGCATGCCGGCCGACACGGTGATCGTCGGGTAGTCGATCGTGGGGAGGTCGCTCACCGCGAGGGAGCGATACGCCACCACACCGAAGACGAGGATCCCCAGCATCACCAGCGTCGTCATGACCGGACGCCGGATCCAGATCTCGCTGATGTTCGTGGACGTCCCGGGGGTCGGTTCGTCGTCCGACGGCCCGCCCTGCATGCCCTGTCCGCCCTGCACGCCTGCGCTCATGGAGTCGCTCCTCCGCCGCCTCGTGGGCCGCGTCCTTCGCCGTTACGACCGCCGTTCTGGCCGCCCCCGTTCTGGCCGCCCCCATTCTGGCCGCCGTTGCGTCCACCACCATTCCGCCCGCCGCCGTTACGTCCACCGCGCCCGGCGTTGGCCGCTGCGGCGGCTTCTCGCGTCTGCACCGGCGCGCCGTCACGCAGGCGCGTCTGCCCTTCGGTGATGACCGGTTCGCCACCCACGAGGCCGCTGTCGATCTTCACGACGTCGCCGAACTGCCGGCCGACCTTCACCGGCGTGCGCGCCGCCTTCCCGTCGGCCAGCAGGTACACGAAGCTCGACGTGCCGGTCGTGACGACGGCCTCCGAAGGAATCGTGACGGCGTCCTGATCGACGCTCAGCTCCAGCGCCACCTGAACGAATTGCCCCGGCCACAGCAGGCGGTTCTCGTTGGCCACGCGCGCCTTGAGCAGCACGGTGCCGGTCGCGCGATCGACCTGGTTGTCGACGAACGTCAGCACACCCATCACCCGCTGCGCCGAGTCGGCGCCGCCGGGCGTGACCTGCACCGCGAGGGGCTTCTCGAGGCCCGCGCGACGGCGCATCTCCTCGAAGTCCTTCTCGGGGACGCTGAAGCGCACGAGCACCGGTCGCAGCTCGTTGATGGTGACCAGCTGATCGGTCGACGCGCGCACGAGGGCACCCGCGCGGAAGGGCATCTGCCCGGTGCGCCCCGCGATGGGCGCCTTGACGGTGGTGTTCTCGAGATCGAAGCGCGCGCGCGACAGCGACGCCTGCCCGGCCGCGACAGTCGCGGCCAACGCGGACGCTTCGGCGAAGGCCTGGTCGAGCTGCTGCTTCGTGATGTAGCCATCCTTCGCGAGCGCGGCGAAGCGCGCCGAATCGGCGCGCGCACGCGCGAGCGTCGCTTCGTCACGCTGCAGCGTGCCCTGCACGCGATCGAGTTCGGCGCGGAACGGGCGCGGATCGATCTGGAAGAGCGTCTGCCCCTGCCGGACCTCGTCGCCTTCCTCGATGCCGACGCTCATGATCTGCCCGGACACGAGCGCCTGTACGGCGACCGTGCGGTTGGCTTCGACCTGTCCGTTGGCGATGACGATGTACGGAAGCGGGCCCTTGTCCGCGGGCTTCACCGTGACCACGGGCGTGGGGCGCTGCGGGCGCGGCTGCTCCTTGCAGGCGGCGAGGACGAGCAGGGGCGCGGCGGCACACAGCATCCGGCGCGAGGCGACCAACCAGAGCGCGGAGCGCGCCGGGAACCGATATGGGGACATTCGCTGGGCGAACGACGTGGCGAAGAAAAAGCGCGCCGTCCTCCAGCAGATGGGCGGGCGGCGGCAGCGCAGGTGGGCGGAAGGTATCTGGCAGAATACGGCAACGGAGGGGACAGCGTTGCCGCCATCCCCTCCGTGTACACGTCTGCAGTTCCGGTGTGGCCGCCCCGGACGGCGTCCGAAGAGGCGCCGAACCCGCGCGAGCGTCCGCCCGGCGGCTCTACAGGATCACCAGCGAGGCCCGGCGGCCGCGGACGGTGGGCGCAGCGGGCGGTGTCGGCAGTGCGCGCCACTCGAAACTGCGCACCCCGTCCCGCACGCCGTCCTGGATCTGCTGGCGCATGTGCTCCATCACGTCGCGCAGCCGCTCGCTGTCGATGCGCAGCTCCCGCCCGTCCAACTGGATCCGCCCGACCGGCCCCTCGCGCCCCAGTTCCAGCATCCGCGGCATGCCCATGCCGTCGCCGATCGACATCGAGAAGCCGGTCCGCGGCAGTTCCGACGCCTTGGCGGCCTTCACGGCCACGTCCCGGTACCGGCCGTTGCCGTACACCTTGAGCGTGACCGTCGCGCCAGGGGCCGTCTTCTCCACTTCGCGGACGAAGCGCCCGATGCGCGCGGACACCGCCTGCGCGTCCTCGAGGTCCTCACGCGGCACCCGGACGTCGACGCCGTTCACCGCCGCGATGCGCTCCCCTTCGACGATTCCGGCCTGCTCGGCCGGGCCGCCGCCGACGACGCTGCTCAGGAAGAGACCGAGCGTGTCGCGCTTGGAGCCAGAGGCGCCGACGCTCACGCCCACCATGCCGCGGTCACCCGAGCGCTCGCCCTCGCCCCGCTCGCTGCGCGAACGGACCCGCACGTCGCCGGCGTCACTCATCCGCCGCACTTCGCCGCGCTCGAGCTCCGCCTGCGACACCGTCTTCACCGCGACCGTGCGCGGCGCCGCCGAGCCCGACCGAACGGAGAGCGTGACCTCGTCGCCGGCCTTCACTTGCGCCAGTGCCCGCTGCAGCCGCCGCTGCGCGAGCCCCGCGAGAGCGAGGTCCTCGGCGTCCTCCTTCGCCACGCGCAGGCTGATGCCGTTGATCTGCGTGAGCACGTCGCCGGCCTTGAGCCCCGCCTTGGCGGCCGGGCTGTTCGCGTCGACCTCCTCGAGCCGGATGCCGGCGGTGTCCGCCCGCGAGCCGGGCGCCATGACAACGCCCAGCACGGCGCGGTCGGCGCTGCGCGTGTAGACCGTCGCCATGCCACCAGGCGGCGTGCGAATGATGCGCACGTCGGGCGACTGGGCGCGCGCGGCGGCTGGCGCGAGGGCGAGCAGGGCGGCGGGAGCGAGCGCCAAGACAACGAATCGGGTCGCGGTCGCGGCCGCGGTCGCGCGACGATACGGGGTATGCATGGGAAGCGCCTTCATGGGTCCGTGTCCTCGGATGGCTGCAGGATGGCTGCAGGGCTGCAGGGTGGAACGATGCCCATCCGACACGGGGGTGGCGGCCGAGGGTTTCCCTGCCCCGCCGGACTCAGCGCCCGAGGCGCGCCCGCAACTGCTGCGACAGCGCCTGCCGCGTGATGGGCTTCTCCAGCACGAGCAACCGTTCGTCGGCGAGGAACGCCTCCGCGTCGGCCGTCGACGCGCCGCCGGTCAATACCACGAGCCGCTCGCGCAGCGTGGGGTGCGTTCGTCCCAGCGCTTCCGCGAACTCCACACCGGACATCTCCGGCATCATGAGATCGGTGACCACGAGGTCGACAGTCGCCGTCTCGAGCCACGCGAGCGCGCGTCGTGCACTGGCCTCGCCGTGGGCGTCCATCCCCTCTGCCGTGAGGCCGCGCAACAGTGCGCGCAACGCCGCCTCGTCGTCCTCCACCAGCAGGACCCGCGGACGCTGCGCGGGGTCGGACAGCACGGGCGGTTCCGCGGGAGCCGTGGGGATGGCGGTCGCCTCGGGGGTACGCCGCGAGAGTCGCGCGGCGGGGAGGCGGATGCGCACCACGGCGCCGCCGTTGGGATCATTGCCGAACGACACGGTGCCGCCGTGCGCCTCGACGATGCCGCGCGAGACGAAGAGGCCGAGCCCCGAGCCGCCCTGCTGCGCCCGGGTGGTGAGGTAGGGCTCACCCAATCGCCCCATGACGTCGCGGGAGAACCCGGGTCCCTCATCCCGCACCTCGATCTCCGCCCACCCGGCCGGAGTGGTGCGCGTCGCGACGTGCAGCGTGTGGCGCGCCGGGTCGGCGGCGGCGATCATCGCCTGCGCGCCATTCACGAGCGGATTGAGCACCACCTGCACGAGCCGCCCCTCGTTGCCCTCGACGAGCGGCACGTCGCCCAACTGCACATCCAGCGTGATGCCGTGCCGCCACTGGTGCGCACCGACGCGCAGCGCGGCCCGCACGACGTCGCGCACGTCGAGCACGGCCTCGTCGCGATCGCCGGGGCGTGCATAGGTGCGCAAGTCGTCCACCACCTGCCGGATGCGGTCGGTGCCCTCGAGCGCCTGGGCCACCACGGCCCGCGCCTCCGCATCGCCGTCGCGCTCGATCACCTCGCGCAACTCCTCGAGGTTGAAGCGCAGGTACTGCAGCGGATTGTTGATCTCGTGTCCCACACCGGCCGCGAGCCGGCCCAATGCCGCGAGGCGCTGCTGTTCGACCATCGCGCGACGGGCCTCGTCGCGTTCGTCGGTGCGACGCTGCACGTCGCTGGCCAATCGCGCGGAGAGGGTATCGAGCGCTTCGGCATCGTCGCGGAAGCGCGCCAGCAGTTGCAGCGTGACGGGCGTGACCACGCAGACATAGCCGAGGTCGCCCAGGAACATGAAGCGCAGCCAGCCCGAGGCGACCGCCAACTCCTCGACCGCGACCAGGACGAAGACGATGAAGCCGATCACGATGGGCCAGCTGCCCGCTTCGCCGGCACGGGCGCGGCGCGACCAGGCCACCGCGCTGAACGCCAGCAGTGCCACGGGCAGGGCGCCCAGCACGGCGCCAAGGTCACTCAACTTCGCGCGCGGGGTGTCGATGCCGAGGGCGGGCACGATGAGGCGCTCGACCGTGCCGTCGAAGATGAACACGCCGGTGACGCCGAGAAATGCCGCTGCCAGCGCCGCCCCGAGCATCGTCCGGCGCGCCCACGTGGGGAGCGAGCCCCAACTGCTGTCGGGACCGGAATACGTGTAGCCCAGCCACGCGACCGCGTGCATCGTCGCGTTGAAGTAGTTCGCGCGCAGCGTCCACGAGATCGTGGACGTGATCTCGGTGCGCAGCGTGGCGACGAGATCGGTGGCATTGTAGGCCGCCGCCGTGCCGGCGATCGCCGCGATCCACCACGCCTTGCGCCACCGCGCGGCCCGTCCGAGAATGGTCATCGCCACCGTCGTGCCGAGTTGCAACACGAGGCTGACGAGCGCCACCACGAACGGGACGTTCACTGCGAGACGCCCGGCGGGGTCACACGACCAGGTTCAGCAGGCGCTTCGGCACGAAGATGACCTTCTTCGGCGTGCCCGTGGCGAACTTGCTGATGGCGTCGTCGGCAAGCGCCAGCGCGAGCGCCGCCTCCTGCGTGATGTCCGCCGCCACGCGCAGCTTGCCGCGCACCTTGCCGTTGACCTGCACCACGAGCTCGACCTCGTCGTCGACGAGCTGCGCGGCGTCGAACGCCGGCCAGCCGGCGTCGAAGACGCTGCCGGAGTGCCCCAACTGCGCCCAGCACTCTTCCGCGAGGTGCGGCGCGTAGGGTGCCGCGAGCTGCACGAGCGGCAGCACCTCGTCGCGGTGCGGCACGCGCTCGCCGCGACGGAGCACGTTGAGGTACTCCATCATCGCGGCGATCGCGGTGTTGTACCCGAGGGTGGCCGTGTCCTCACCGACCTTCTTGATGGTGCGGTGCAGCTTGCGCACCACCTCGGCGTCGGGCGCGCCCGCGGCCGAGGCGTCGCGCACCGACGCCCAGAGGCGATCGAGGAAGCGACGCACGCCGCTGATCCCCTGGTCGCGGAAGTCGCCCCCTTCCTCGTACGGGCCGAGGAACATGAGGTACATGCGGAAGGCATCGGCCCCCCACTGCTCCATGTACTGGTCGGGGTTGATGACGTTCCCCTTCGACTTCGACATCTTCGCGCCTTCGCGGATGATCATGCCGTGCGCGCGGAAGCGCGTGAACGGCTCCTCGAAGTCGATGTGGCCCGCGTCCTTCAGCACCATGGTGATGAAGCGCGAGTACAGCAGGTGCAGCACGGCGTGCTCATTGCCGCCGATGTAGGAATCGACGGGGAGCCAGGTGCGCGTGCGCGTGGGGTCGAACGGCACGTCATCGCGGGTGGCGCTCGGGTAGCGCAGGAAGTACCACGCGCTGTCGAGGAACGTGTCGCTCACGTCGGTCTCGCGGCGGGCAGGCGCACCGCACGTCGGGCACGGCACGCGGTACCACTCCTCATGCCGCGCGAGTGGCGAGATGCCGCTGTCGTCGGGCTTGAAGTCGGGAATGAACGGCAGCTCCACCGGCAACTGCGACTCCGGCACCGGCACGGCACCGCACGCATCGCAGTAGATGATGGGAATCGGCGGGCCCCAGTAGCGCTGCCGCGAGATGCACCAGTCGTGCAGCCGATAGTTGGTCACCGCGCGGCCGTGCCCACCCGCGGCGAGCCACGCGGTGACCTCGCGCTTGGCCTCGGCCACGGCCAGCCCGTCGAAGCGGCCGCTGTTCACGAGGCGCCCATCGGCGTCGTCGGTGTAGGCGGCATCGCCAAGGGGCGTCGCGGCGTCGTGCTCGGGCGCCGCCACCACGCGCACGATGGGCAGCCCGAACACCTGCGCGAACTCGAAGTCGCGCTCGTCGTGCCCCGGCACGGCCATGATCGCGCCGGTGCCGTATTCCATGAGCACGTAGTCGGCGATCCAGACGGGAATGGGCGCGCCGGTGGCCGGATTGATCGCCATCGCCCCGGTGAACACGCCGGTCTTCTCGCGCGTGCTCTTGCGCGAGATGAGGTCCTGCTTGCGCGCCGATTCGACATACGCGTCCACGGCCGCCCGCTGGGCGTCGGTCGTGATGGTCGCGACCAGCGGATGCTCGGGCGCGAGCACGAGGTACGTGGCGCCGAAGATCGTGTCGGCGCGCGTCGTGAAGACCGTCACGTGGTCGGCGTGCCCGTCGAGCGCGAACGACAGCTCGGCGCCCTGCGACCGGCCGATCCAGTTGCGCTGCGCCTGCGTGGTGATGGGCGACCAGTCGAGCGTGTCGAGGTTGTCCAGCAGGCGACCGGCGTAGTCGCTGATGCGGAAGAACCACTGCTCGAGGAAGCGCTGCTCGACCGGCGTGCCGCACCGCTCGCACAGCCCGCCCTCCACCTGCTCGTTGGCGAGCACGGTCTTGTCGGTCGGGCACCAGTTCACCGCGGCGGCCTTCTTGTACGCGAGCCCCTGCTTGTGGAGCTGCAGGAAGACCCACTGCGTCCACTTGTAGTAGTCCGGGCGCGAGGTGTCGACCTTCTGCGCCCAGTCCACCATGAAGCCGGCGCGCTCGAGCTGGCGCGTGAAGTTCGCGACGTTCTTCGGCGTCAGCTCCATCGGATGCGCACCCACCTTGAGGGCGTAGTTCTCCGAGTGGATGCCGAACGCGTCGAAGCCCAGCGGCTGGAACACGTCGTGCCCGATGAGCCGATGGAAGCGCGCGGAAATGTCGCTGCCGGTGAAGGCGAACAGGTTCCCCACGTGCAGCCCTTCGGCGCTCGGATAGGGGAACATCATGAGCGCGTAGAACGGGCGCGCGGGCGCGTCGAGCGCGGCGCGATTCGTGCCCCGCTCGGCCCAGCGGGCCTGCCACTTCGGCTCGATGTCGGCGGGGAGGTACGGGGTCGGAAGATCCTGGTCAGCCATGCCGCAAGATAGCGGCTCGGCTCGCTCTCGCCCTACGGGCGCCCTACCGCCGGTACAGGAATGCCGCCTCTTCCAGGCGGGGCCCCTTCTCGTCGCACACGGCAAAGCGTCCGCCGCTGTACAGCGTCGCGCCGCCGAAGCGCCCATCCTTGGCCACCGCGTAGAACTCGAGGTCGAACTTGGGGCGCCCGTTGGCGTTGAGCAGGCGGGTCTCGGTCATGGCCACCACCCGCTCCAGCACCTTGAGGCAGGCCGCCTCGGGCGCGAGCCCCTGCCGCATGAACTCGACGATGAGGAACGAGGCGCAGGTCTTGATGTTCGCCTCACCGCGCCCCGTGCTCCCGGCCGCCCCCACCAGGTTGTCGCAGTACTGCCCCGCCCCGATGATCGGCGAGTCGCCGATGCGCCCCGGGATCTTCCACGCCATGCCGCTCGTGGTGGTCACCGACGCGAGATCGCCCGTCGCGGTGACCGCGTTCATGTTGATCGTGCCCGTCGAGAACTTGATGCGGACATCCTCGTCGTGATCGAGCCAGGCGTCGTTCGCATTCAGGCGCGCCTTCCAGCGCAGCCAGTCCTGCCGCGTCTTCTCGGTCAGCAGGTTCTGCTCCTTGAAGCCCATCGCCTTGGCGAACTTCTTGGCGCCCGCCCCCACCAGCATCACATGGTCGGTGTAGTCCATCACCGCCTTGGCCACGAGCGAGGGCGTCGCGATGTCCTCGATGGCCGCCACCGATCCCGCCCGCTTGGTGGGCCCGTGCATGCACGACGCGTCGAGCTGCACGACCCCCTCCTCATTGGGGAAGCCACCGACCCCGACCGACTGGTCGTCGGGGTCGAGCTCCTGGATGTTCACGCCGGCAATGACCGCGTCGAGCGGGTCCTCCCCGCCGACGATGCGGTCGTAGGCGACCTTCACCCCGCGGATGCCGTTGGACGACGACACGATGCACGGCCGAGCCCGCACGGGCGCGTCGGTCACCGGGCTCGGGGTGTCGTACAGCGCATCGGGCAGACGGGGCACGAACCCCGCCGCGGCCAAGGCAGCGGAACGCTCGAGGAAGTCACGGCGCGACACGATGGGCATGCAGGGCTCCAGATGAGGTCGGGCGCCCCTTGGCGCCGCAGCAGGGCAAATCTCGCGCGTGCGCGTCACATTCGACAGGTTGCAGTACGCGGTCTCCCACCTTCTCTCCCGCCATGACCACTCCGGCCGAAATCGCCGATCTGCTGCGCGGTTGCGCCTTCCTCGAAGGCTTCACCGATGCGCACCTCTGGAAGCTCGCCCGCCACGTCACCCCCACGCCCCTCCCGGTCGACCACACGATCTTCAGTGAAGGCGAGCCGCGACAGCGCTTCGCGATCCTGGTGAGTGGCGCGGTGGCCATCGAGAAGAGCGCCGACGGGCGCACCACCCGCCTCGTCACGCTGGGCGCCGGCGAGGCCGTAGGCGAGGGACTCCTCCTCGACGACTCGATTCACGGAACCACCGCCCGCGTCATCATGCCGGGCGAGGCCATGGTACTGACGCGCGCCCAGCTCGACGACATCCTGCGCGAGGCGCCCCAGCTGTACGCGGCGCTCGTGGGCTGCGCCGCCCGCACCATCTCCGCCCGCCTCCGACGCGCGGACGCCACGCTCGTGGGGCGCGGTCGCACGCTCGGCTTCGGCGGGCATCGCACCCGGCTGGAGCACGACCTGCTCGGCGAGCGCGAACTCCCCTACGAGGCACTGTACGGCGTGCAGACGCTGCGTGCCCTCGAGAACTTTCCGATCACCGGCATCCCGCTGCGCGAGTTCCCGGTGCTCATCGAGGCGTTGGCGGCCGTGAAGGAGGCAGCGGCGCTCACCAATCAGGAACTCGGGCTGCTCGACGATGGCAAGACCGATGTCATCGTCCGCGCCGCGCGCGAGTTGCGCGCCGGACGGCACCACGAGCACTTCCTCGTCGATGTCATCCAGGGCGGCGCCGGCACGTCGACGAACATGAACGCCAACGAGGTGATCGCGAATCGCGCCCTCGAGCTCCTGAACACGGAGCGCGGCCGCTACGACGTGATCGGCCCCAACGACCATGTCAACCTGAGCCAGTCCACCAACGACGTGTACCCCACCGCGGTGCGCCTCGCGCTGCACCGCAGCCTCGGCGACTTCCGCGCCGAGTTGCGCCGGCTGTCCGATGCCTTCGGGGTGAAGGGCGGGGAGTTCGCGCCGCTCATCAAGATGGGACGCACGCAGATGCAGGACGCGGTCCCCATGACGCTCGGCCAGGAGTTCACGGCGTTCGCGAACACGCTGGCCGAGGACGTCGACCGCCTGGCCGAGGCACAGTCGCTCATCCGCGAGATCAACCTCGGGGCGACGGCCATCGGGACCGGCATCAACGCGCCGCCGGGCTATGCCGACGTCGCCTGTCGGCATCTCGCGGAGATCACGGGGATCCCGGTCATCACCGCACCCGACCTGGTCGAGGCGACCAGCGACACCGGCGCATTCGTGCAGCTCTCGGGGGTACTCAAGCGCACGGCGACCAAGCTGTCCAAGATCTGCAACGACCTCCGGCTGCTGTCGTCGGGGCCGCGCGCCGGCTTCGGCGAGATCAACCTGCCGCCCATGCAGCCCGGCTCGTCGATCATGCCCGGCAAGGTGAACCCGGTCATTCCTGAAGTCGTGAACCAGGTGTGCTTCGACGTGATCGGGGGTGACGTCACCGTCACCTTGGCCGCCGAAGCCGGTCAGCTCCAGCTCAATGCGTTCGAGCCCGTCATCGCGTATCGTTTGCTGCGCAGCCTCGACATGCTGCGGCAGGCGTGCCTGGTATTGCGGGAACGCTGCGTGACTGGTATCACGGCGAATGCCGACCGGATGCGTCACTTCGTGGAGCACTCCATCGGCATCGTGACAGCGCTGGTGCCCGTGATCGGCTACGAAGCAGCAACACGCATTGCGCGCACGGCGCTGGACACGGGGCGCGGCGTGTTCGAGCTGGTGTTGGAGGGAGGCTTGTTGTCGCGCGAGCAGCTCGACGGCATCCTCAACCCGGCGGCCATGACGGCGCCGCGCAACGTGACCCAGGAATTCGCCACGTCCGGTCTCACGCGCCCGTCGGCGTGAGGGCGGCGTGCGGTGGTGACCCCGTCGTTTCCGTCTCCTGAACTCGGCTCCTGTCATGCGCCTGCCTCATCGCCGTGCCGCATCTCTCACCTTCGTGCGTGTGTTGGCGGGAGCGCTGGCCGCTGGGTGGCTGACGGCCTGCGGCGGTG
The DNA here is from genome assembly GCA_020161135.1 of Gemmatimonadota bacterium. GTDB lineage: Bacteria > Gemmatimonadota > Gemmatimonadetes > Gemmatimonadales > Gemmatimonadaceae > Gemmatimonas. Next base: position 194,126 of record JAIUOB010000002.1, read on the forward strand.
GCGATGGAGGCGCGGGGCCCACACCACCGCCGCCCACCCCGACGGTCCGCAGTGTCGCGGTCACGCCAGCGGCCGCCACACTCCGTGTCGGTGACACGCAGGCCCTCAGCGCCATCGTCGATGCCGTGAACGGCGCTGGCACCGGCGTCACGTGGAGTTCGGAGTCACCGTCCGTCGCCACGGTGAACGCCAGCGGCGTCGTCACGGCCGTCGCGCCGGGGACCGCGACCGTGCGGGCGACCTCGAGCGCCGACACCCGCGTGAGTGGCACCGCCCAGATCACGGTGCAGGTCGCCCGCAGCATCACCATCACGCCGGCCGCCGTGAGTGTGGGCACCGGACAGACGGCCACGCTCACCGCAGCGGTGCAGGTGGAAGCCGGGCGCCCCACCACGGTGCGGTGGCGTACCAGCGCGGCCAGCATCGCGACGGTGAGCGCCACCGGTGTCGTGACCGGCGTGGCGCTCGGCAATGCCACCATCACGGCCATCGCCGACGCGGACAGCCTGCTCACCGCGACGGCGGCGGTGACCGTGGTGCCCAGCGTGCGTGCGGTGAGCGTCTCCCCCACGGCGGCCTCGCTGTTCATCGGCGGCACACAGCAGCTCACCGCCACCGTCACCGCCGACGCGGGTGCGTCGCAGGCGGTCACCTGGCGCAGTGCGACGCCCACGGTCGCCACCGTGAGCGCGACCGGCCTCGTGACCGCCGTCGGTGTCGGGTCGGCGCAGGTCACGGTGCTGGCCACCGCCGACACCACGCGGCGCGCGACGGCCACCATCACGGTCACGCCGCGCCCGGTCAGTGTGAGCATCACGCAGCGCGCGGTGTCGCTCAACGTCGGCAGCACGGTACCGCTCACGGCGGTCGTCTCGGCCGATCCGGGCGTGTCCACCGCCGTGACGTGGACGACGGCCAACAGCACGATCGCCACCGTGAGCGCACAGGGGGTGGTGTCCGGCGTCGCCAATGGCTCGACGCTCATCACCGCCACCTCGGTGGCCGATGCGACCAAGCGGGACACGGTCACGGTCAACGTGGTCCCGCGGCTTGCGTCGCTTTGGACCCCGTCGCGCCTCAGCGGGCCGCTGTACGAGGACATCGTCGCCCTTACGGTGGCCGATGCGACCACCGCGTTCGCGGTAAACGCCCTCGGTGACATCTATCGCTGGAGCGGCACCGCGTGGGTGCAGAGTGCCACCGGCGCGAGCTTCGGCACGACCTTCTACGCGATTCACGGCACCAGCGCGACGTCCATCATCGCGGTGGGCACCAACGGCATCATCGTGCGCTGGAACGGCACCACGTGGATCGGCATGCCGTCGGGCACCACGCGCGCGCTGTACGCGGTGTGGGTCGAGTCGGCCACCTCGGCCTGGGTGGTGGGCGACAACGGCACGGCACTGCGACTCGCGGGCACGCAGTGGGTGAGTGAGGCAACCGGCACCACCAACGCGCTCAACAGCGTCTGGTCGGGCGACAATGTCGTGTACGCCGTGGGCAACAACGGCGAGGTGACGCGACGCACCATCACCGGGTGGAGCAGCCTCACCGTGCCGACGGCCGAACCGCTGTACGCGGTGCATGGCCTGACGCAGAACGATGTCGTCGTCGGCGGCTCGGCCGGCACACTGCTCCGCTTCGATGGCACCAACTGGACGCAACTCGGCGTCGGGGGCTTCACGGGGAGCATCTTCGCCATCACCGGCTCGTTCGCGAACAGCGGTCGCCGGATGCTGGTGGGTGACGGTGGTGTCGCCCAGCTCGACCAGACGGCGGTGTCCCTGGTGACGACGCCGTACGCGCCACGCCTCTTCGCTGCGGTGCTCGACGGTACCGGCACGACCTGGGTGGGTGGACAGCGCGGCCTCGTCATGCGCAGCGGCACGCCCTGGACCACGCTCAACCTTGCGCCCGACCTGCTCGATGTGTGGACGGTGAACGCCACGAATGCGTGGGCGGTGGGCGAGTTCGGCTCGATCTACCGCTGGAACGGCAGCACGTGGACGCGCCAGGCGGTGAGCACCACGGAGGCGTTGCAGACCGTGTGGGCGGCGAGCGCGAACGACGTGTTCGTGGGCGGCGACAACGGCACCATGCTGCGCTTCAACGGCACCACCTGGTCGACCATGTCACTCCCCACCACCGCCAGTGTGTATGCGATGTGGGGCTCGGGGAGCACCAACGTGCTCGCCACCACCGATGCCGGCGAGGTGCTGCGCTTCAACGGCACCGCCTGGTCGGTGCTCACCACGGCCACGCAGCCGTTGTGGGCCATCTGGGGCGTGTCACCCACCGACGTCGTCGTGGTGGGCGAGAACAACCTGGCGATGCGCTGGAACGGCACCACCTGGACCACGCTGCCGGCCATCAACACCGCGCCCGGGACGCTCGCCGGTGTCTGGATGACGTCGTCGACCGACGTGTTCGCTGTCGGGGCCAACGTCTCCGGTCTGGCCGGTGTGGCCTATGCGTTCAACGGCACCACGTGGTCGTCGCAGGTGCCCCCATCGACGCGTGTGCTGACAGGCATCTGGGGGCCGGGCACCCTCGAGCTGTACGCCACCGGCGACGGCGGCACGCTGCTGCGCTACAACGGCAGCACCTGGGGCAGCGTTGCCACCGGCACCACCGACCTGCTGTGGAGCGTGTCGGGCGCCGCGAATGCGTCCGGCGGCGCCTTCGCCGTGGGCTACAACAGCACGATCCTGGCGGGGAGCGGCGGTGGCGTGCGCGCGGCGCTGCGTGTCGATGCACCCGCCTCCGGATCGCTCGATCCGCGCAGCGGCGCGCGCGTCGTGCGTCGGGCGCTTCCGGCAGGCGTCGCGCGCCGGACGCGTCGCTAGGCGTTCGTCGCCAGGCGCGCAGCGACGCGCAGTGATGCGCGGTGATGTCTGGTGACGCGCATCGCGCGCGTCACCGACACGGCATCATCGTCACGGTGGCGGTGCGCGTGACCTGGCGATGCGACGTCGACCGCCGCGCGTGATTCGCATCGCAATCCGCACCGCGCGACGCGCGATGCGCCCCCACGGCACAGCAGGAGAAACGTCTGTGCCGCCCGTGTGATACACGCGGGCGAAATTGTGTGATTTGCGTGCCATGCGCGTGCATCGGTCGTCATCCGCTCGACGGACCGTGCTGCGTGCGATGACGCTGGAGTCGCCGATGGACCAGCGGGATGCACGTGACACGTCCCCAGACGGATCGTGTCGCTCCCATGCCCGAATCGATGTGCTCCCGCGCGACTGCGCGGACTCCTGATACTGTCGCGATCGCGTCCCCGCACGTGCGCACGGCGCGTGCGTGGCGCGGTGTGGTGCGTGCCGTGGCCCTGTGTGCGCTGGCCGCGTATGCGTCCGCGTGTGCGGCCGCCGACGCCACGGCGCCGACCACACCCACCACGCCGTCGCAACCCGGCGCGCCCGCACGCATGGACGCGTCGGCCGCCGAGGTGGGGCTCAACGCGGTTGGGGCCTCGGAGCAGGTGAGCGTCACCGTGCGCGATGCGCAGGGGCGCGTCATTCCGCAGGCGTCGGTGCTGTGGACCAGCACCGACATCACGGTCGCCGATGTCGCGGGCAACGGCCTCAACGCCGTCATCACCGCGCGCGCCCCCGGCCGCACGGTGATCCGCGCGCATCTCGGGGTGTTCGTGCAGGACATCGTCGTCACCGTCTCCGGCGCGCGCGCCGTGACGCTCGCGCCTGCGGTGGCGACCGTGCGCGTGGGCGACAAGCTCACGCTGGTGCCCACGCTCGACGGCGATCCCAGCCTCCGCGCCGACCTCCGGTGGCAGAGCGACAACATCACGGTGGCCACGGTGAGCGCCACGGGCGAGGTGAGCGGCATCGCCCCGGGGTCGACGCTCGTGCGCGTGAGCCTCATGGGCGACCCGCGCGTCACCGCCACCGCACAGGTGACCGTCTCGACCGCGCGCACGGTCACCATCACGCCGACCAGCCCCAGCACCTACGTGGGTGATCGCGTGCAACTCGCCGCCACCGTGGATGTCGACAGCGGCCAGAGCGCGGCCGTGACCTGGTCGAGCGAACAGCCCGCCATCGCGACGGTCACCGCCGCCGGCGAGGTCATCGGCGTCAGCACCGGTACCGTCAACGTTCGCGCGACGAGCGTGGCCGATCCGCGTGCGTCGGCGATCGTGTCCGTCACCGTGCTACCGGCCCGCACCGTGACCGTCACCCCCGCCGTCGTGCAGCTCGCAGCCGGCGAGACGCGCTTCCTCAACGCCAGCGTCGCTGTCGAGCCCGGACTCAGTCGCGATGTCACGTGGCGCAGCAGCGACCTCGGCGTGGCCATGGTGTCGTCGGGCGGCCTCGTCACCGGGGTGGGTCAGGGCACCGCCACCATCACCGCCATCAGCATCGCCGACACGACGCGGCGCGGCACCGCCGTGGTCACCGTGACCGCTGGCGTGCGCGACGTCGACCTGCAGCCGTCAGCCCTCACGATGTTCATGGGCGACGTGCGCACCCTCGTGGCCACCGTCGATGCCGATGTCGGCGCCTCGCGCGTCGTGCTCTGGCGCACCAGCAACCCCACCATCGCCACCGTCGACGCGGCGGGCACCGTCACGGCGGTCAACGCCGGGTCGGCGATCATCACCGCGATGGCCGCCGGCGACACCACGCGGCGCGCCACCGCGCTCGTCACCGTGCGGACGGCCATCGCGGTGAGCGTGACCCCGACCGGCGCCCTGCTCGATGTCGGCCAGACGCGCGCCTTCACCGCGACGGTGCGCGCGGACGTCGGCGTGAGCACCGCGGTCACCTGGCGTTCGGCCGACCCGGCCATCGCCACCATCAACGCCAGCGGCGTGGTCACCGGGGTCAGTGCCGGGACCACACAGATCATCGCCGTGTCCGTCGCGGACACGACGCGCAGCGGGTCGGCCAGCGTCACCATCGTGCCCGTCGTGCAGTCGGTCGGGGTCTCGCCGTCGGCCGCGGCCATCGCGCCCAGCGAGCAGCTCCAACTCTCCGCCGTGGTCAGCGGCGATCCGGGCGTGAGCCAGGCGGTCATCTGGCGCAGCGCCGACAACGCGATCGCGAGCGTCTCGCTCGCCGGCGTCGTCACCGGCGTCGCGAACGGCACGACCACCATCACCGCCATCGCCGCCAACGACACGCTCAAGCGCGCGAGCGCGTCCATCACTGTGCGACCGGCGCCGCAGGCGCCCGTCGTGAGCGTGTCGCCAACACAACTGCAGCTCGATCCCGCGCAGACGCGGCAACTCACCGCCACCGTGCAGGCCAATCCGGGCGTGAGCACCGCGGTGACCTGGCAGTCGGGCGACCCGAGTGTGGTCACCGTGTCCGGCACCGGGCTCGTGACCGCGGTCGCCGCCGGCTCCACCACCATCACCGTCACGTCGGTGGCGGATCCGACGCGCCGCGCCTTCGTGGCCGTCGTGGTCAACGGCCCCGTCGCCCAGGTGAACGCGGTCACCGTCACGCCCACCAGCGCCTCGGTGGTGGTGGGCAACACCGTGCAGCTGAGTGCCACCGTGACCGTCCAGGGCACACTCCCGACGACGGTCACCTGGCGCAGCAGCAACCCGTCCGTCGCGAGTGTCAACGTGAACGGCGTGGTCTCCGGCATGGCCACGGGCAGCGCCACCATCACCGCCCTCGCCACCGCCGACACCACCAAGAAGGCCACCGCCGCGCTCACCATCACCAGCGCGCCACCGCCGCCACCGCCGCCCGTCTCGCGCCTCGCGGTGTCGTGGACGGCCTCGCGCCTCAACGGCCCGCTCATCGAGGATGTGGTCTCGATCGCCGCCATCGATGCCAACACCGCCTTCGCGATCAACTCGAACGGCGACGTGTTCCGCTTCAGCGCGGGGAGCTGGAGCATGTCGGCCGCCGGTGCGAGCTGGAACACCCAGTTCCGTGCCGTGCACGCCGCGTCGAACACGATGGCCATCGCGGTCGGCACCAACGGCGTCATCGCACGCTGGAACGGCACCAACTGGACCAGCATGGGCAGCGGTACCACCCGCACCCTGAACGGCGTCTGGGTGGAGAGCACCAACACCGCCTTCGCCGTCGGCGACAACGGTACGGCGCTCCGCTTCGATGGCAGCACGTGGAGCAGCGGCGCCACCGGCAGCACCGCCGTGCTCGATGCGGTCTGGAGCGCCGGCGGCGTCGCCACGGCCGTCGGTGAGGACGGGGAGATCCTCCGCTTCGCCAGCGGAAGCTGGTCGCGGCAGGTCTCGGGCACGGCCGGCACGCTCACCGGCATCGCCGGCACCAGCGCCAACGACCTCGTGGCCGTTGGACGCGGCGGCATCATCCTGCGTGGCAACGGCACGACCTGGACGCGCATCGGCGCCGGCGTCGTCACCGCCGACATCTACGCGGTGGCCGGTGGGGCATCGACCGGCGGCATCATGTACCTCGCCACCGACGTGGGGCTCCTGCAGCTCTCGGGGACCGCCGTCAGCACCGTCAACACGCCCTACGCGCCGGCGCTCTTCTCGGCCGGGCTCGACAACAGCGGCAGTGCCTGGGTGGGTGGCCAGCGCGGCAGTGTGCTGCGCGGCGCCGGCGCCTCGTGGAGCACCAACAGCCTCGCCCCCGACCTCATCGACGTGTGGTCCACGTCGGCGACCAACGCCTTCATCGTCGGCGAGTTCGGCTTCATCTATCGCTGGAACGGCAGCACGTGGACGCGGCAGACGGCGCCCACCACGGCCACGCTCAACGCAGTCTGGGCGGCCGGCCCCAACGAGGCCTTCGCGGGTGGCGACAACGGCACCATGCTGCGCTGGAACGGCACCACCTGGAGCACGGTCGCCTTCCCCGGCAGCGGCCACGTGTACGGCCTCTGGGGCTCGGCGGCCAACAACGTCTGGGCGGTCACATCCGCCGGCACGATTGCCCGCTGGAACGGCAGCAGTTGGAGCGTGGTGTCCAACACCGGGACGCCGCTCTGGTCGGTGCATGGCTCGTCGGCCAACGATGTCGTGGCCGCAGGGGCGAGTGGTGCCGTGTGGCGCTTCAATGGCAGCGCCTGGAGCACCGCGAACATCAACACCACGGGAACGCTCGCGGGCGTGTTCGCCGCCGGCGCCAACGACTACTACGCCATCGGCGCCAACGATGCCGGCAACACCGGCCTGGCGTTCTTCGCGAGCGGCGTGTCGTGGAGCAGCATCAACGTCGGCTCCTCGCGGGTGCTCACCAGCGTGTGGGGACCGAGTGACACCGACCTCTACGCCACCGGCGAGCAGGGCACGATCCTCCGCTACAACGGCACCTCGTGGAGCGCGATGGCCAGCGGGACGGGCGACCTGCTCTGGAGCGTGTCCGGCGCGCCCGATGGCACGGGCGGCGGCTTCGCGGTGGGCTACAACAGCCGCATCGTGAGTGCGGTGGCCGGCGCGGGTGGCATCGGCACGGTGTCCGCGTCACGCGCCGCCTCGGTGTCGGCCCGCGTCACGCGCGGCGACGCGCTGGGCCTCGATCCGCGCCCCGGCGCCCGCGTCGTACGCGGCGCGCTCCCCAGCGGCCCCGCACGCAAGCTGCGCCGCACCCGCTGACCCCTCGCTGACCCCTCGCCGACCCGCTGACGGGGTTCTCGCTAGTCGCGCGAGAACGCCGCCAGCGTGGGACCCATCGCGTCGATCGTCTCGCGGGCATGCCAGCGATCGTTGCCGTTGTAGAGGAACGCGAACGCGAGGATCTCGCCGTTCTCCGCCGTGACGTACCCCGCGAGCCCGATCACCTCGTTGGTGGTGCCGGTCTTGGCGTGCAGGTTCCCCTGCGCGGGTGTCGCGCGCATGCGGTTGCGCAGCAGCTCCGACTCGCCGGCCACCGGCAGCGAGGCGTGAAACGCGCTCGCCCATGGCGCGTGGTGCGCGTGATCGAGCAGCTGCACCAGCGATCGCGGCGTGACACGATCGAGCACCGACAGGCCGCTGCCATCGGTGGCCGTCACGGCGTCGGCGCGGGCGCCCACCTGTCGCGTGAGGAACTCCTGCAGCGTGCGGGCGGCCGTCTCCGCCGACCCCATCGTGGCACGGTCGCTGCCGCGCGCCGCGTTGCGCCACAGCAGCTCGGCGTAATGGTTGATGCTCTCGCGATTCATCACCGACACCAGCCGCGCCAGCGGCGGTGACGGCAGGCTCGTGACCAGCGTGGCCTTCTCCGGCGTGCGTCCGATGCGGATCTGCCCTTCGACCTTGACGCCGACCGCCTCGAGCGCGGCGCGATAGGCGCCGGCCGTGAACGTCACCGGGTCGCCGACCACGAGCTGGTAGCGCCGCGTGCCCGCCTTGCTGCCGATGGTGCCCGACACCATCACGCGGTCATCGCCCGCGCGCCGAATGCTGAGCTTCGTCGATGCACCGGCCACCGTGCGGGTCGTGTTGGTAACCGTGAGACCGCGCGTGGCCGGCTCCAGCACCACACCTGCCGCCGCGCCCACGCTGCCCGGCGTCACCCCCACGATCACGACATTCTCGTTGAGCGACAGCGCCGAGAAGGGCGCCGCGTAGGCCGCACCAGCGTAGCGCGTGAGCCACCCCTCGGGTATGCGGCGCGACTCGAACGCACTCGCGTCCGCGATCAGGTCGCCCGTCACATGCCGAATGCCGGCGCCCGAGGTGAACTGGGCCAGCAACGCCATCGGCGCGTCGGGCGCCCCGCGCACGAAGCGCGGCGAGAGCGCCGGATCACCGTCGCCGCGCAGCACCAGGTTGCCGCGCAGCGTGCCGATGTTGTCCACCGGACCATCACGCAGCACATCGGTGCTGAAGGCGTGATCCGGGCCGAGTCGGTCGAGCGCGACCGCCGTCGTGAACAGCTTCATGGTGCTGGCCGGCACGAGCGGCGTGTCCGCCCCACGCGCGAACAGCGTGTCGCCGCGCGTGATGCTTACCACCATCGCGCCCCAGGTGCCGGTGCGGGTGCGGCTCCCCAGCAGTTGGGCGAGGTCGCTCGTGAGCGCGCCAGCCCCGCGGGGCGTCGTGAAGCGCAGCGCCGGCACCACCGGCGTACGCTTCGGGCGCGCCGTCGCGCGCTTGGTGCGCTTGCGGCTCGACGCACTGCCGGTGCGCGCCGCCGGAGGGCGCGTGGTGCCCTGGAAGGACAGCCCGGCCGCGAGCGGGGGGCGCGTCTCCGCCGGCAGCGTGGCCGGCCACGCCGCCGCGAGCAGCGGCAGGACACCGGCGGCCGCGGCACGCCGGATCGAACGAAAGCGAAACCCCATGGTCGACACCGTGCCTCACACCTTGAGGACGAAGCCGCGCGCCCGTGCCGCCCGCAGGATGACCCACCACAGGAGGACGAAGCTCACGGCATACGCGAACGAGGCCTCCCGCGGCGGAAGCCAGCTGGCGTACCACGTCTTGAACACGAACGCCTGCGCGGAGATCCGTGTCCCAGGCGCCGTTTCCCACGTCCACAGCGACGCGATGCACCGCGCCATCAGCCCCGACCCGAGGAACGCGAGCATCGGGTTCATGCCGTAATCGACGAACGGCGTGGTCCATCGTTGCACACCCATCACATCGATGACCCACATGCAGGTGGCCAGCGACACCGCCGCCATCCCCGCCGTGAACACGACGTAGCTGCTCGTCCAGAGGCTCTTGTTGATGGGAAACACCCAGTGCCACATGAGCCCCAGCATCATCGCGATCGCCCCCGCCGCGAACAGCGCGGCCAGGCGATCGGTGAGGGCGCGGTCTTGCCGGGCGATCCACCGCCCCGCGAAGGTGCCCAGCATCATCGTGCCGATCGCCGGCATCGTCGTGAGCAGCCCCTCCGGGTCCCACGTCTTCGACCCGCTCCAGAGGTGGTTGGTCCCCAGGATCGTCCGGTCGAGCCACGCCGACAGCAGTTGGTCCGGCTTGTCGAGCACGAACCGTCCCGGCACGCCCGTGTCGGGCACGGGGACCAGCGTCTGCAGCGCCCAGTAGCCGAACAGCAGCACCGCCACGATGACCGCCTGCTGCTTCGCCGACGTGCGCCAGGTCAGCAGCGCGCCGCACAGGTACGCAATGCCGATGCGCTGCAGCACCCCCAGCACACGCCAGTGCTCGAGGCGATCGACGATGCGCTCGCCGAACGACGCCCCCGGCAGGTTGGGCGGCCACGTGAAGAACGGAAAGCCGCTCAGCAGGAAGCCGAACAGGAAGATGAGCGCGCCGCGCTTGACGATCTGGCGCAGGATCGCCGCCTCGTCAGCCCCGCGCGCGCGCCGCGTCTGCAGCGACAGCTCCGTCGTGATGCCGACGATGAACAGGAAGAACGGGAAGATGAGATCGGTCGGCGTCCACCCATGCCACGCCGCATGCGCCAGCGGCGGATAGATGGCCGACCACGTCCCGGGATTGTTCACGAGCAGCATGCCCGCCACGGTCATGCCACGAAACACATCGAGCGCCAGCAGCCGCTCGGGACGCGTCGCCGCAGCCATCAGGGGGCCGCGACCCGCCAATGCGCATCCGTGCAGCGCACCGTGATGGCGCGGTCGGGCGCGAGCTTCCCCTCGTGCTCGCCTCCCACGTAGTGCCCACCCAGGGTCACCGTCACCGCCGCCCCACCGGGCTGCTCCTGCTGTCCGCGCCACACCACGAGCAGCGTCGTGTACGGCCCCGCCTGCTCCAGCTTGTCCCGCACCTGCTGTTGTCCCTTCGCCTCGACGCTCCAGAAGTACGTCGGGCCCTTGTCCTGCAACACTCGGAATCCATCGCTGGGCAGGGCCGAATCGGTGCCGGCGGCGCTCAGGAAGCGCTGCGGCAGCGGTGAGGCCTTGGTGATGTAGTCCAGCACAGCCGCCGCGACCGCGCTCGTGTCGGCCGTCGCGCACGGCGGGGCCTCGGCCTCCTGCTTCTTGGAGCCGGCGTCACCACCGCACGCCGACAGTGCCACGACAGCGGCCAGGGAGACGACGCCTATGACCGGCGCGGGACGGACGGCAGGGGGACGATGCATGGCGGGGTGGGCAATTCCGTGGTACTGTCGCACAACGGGCCCGGGTGGCTCGGGCCGGTCGAGGGGAACGCCCCGCAGGCTGGGGCGTATGCCCTCCAGAGTGACAGCGTCGCCGAGGTTTGTCGAGGGGCAGGCCTCGCACACCGTCGATCGCCAGTTCGTGCGGTGCCACGTGGCGCCGCACCCGCTGACGCAGCGCCGAAAGGCGCAGGAGGAGACAGCGCATGAGCACCAGCAGCGACGTCACCCGCGAAGGCATCTCGGTCGGACTCATCGGCGCGCTCGCCATTGCCGTGTGGTTCGGCATTGTCGACGCCATTCAGGGACGCGTCTTCGCCACGCCCATCATGCTCGGCAATGCCCTGGGCACGCTCTTCCTCGAGGGCGAAGGCTTCGCGAGTCCCGCCGCCGCATTCCTGCTCTACACGGTCTGTCACTTCGCCATCTTCGCCGTCATCGGCCTCGTGTTCGCGTGGGTCGTCGACAAGGCAGAGCGCGTGCCGTCGGCGTTCATCGGCTTCGCGGGATTGTTCATCGCGTTCGAGGTGGGGTGGGTGGGCTGGACCACCGTGCTCGCCGAAGGCTTCGGTGAACTCACATGGGCGCAGGTGTTCGTCGCCAACATCATCGGTGCGGCGGCGATGGGCCTCTACATGTGGCGCCAGCATCCGGCGCTCCCTGCACGCGTGAACGCGGTGCTCGCAGGCGCACCGGAGTAAGCGCGCTGGAGTCAGCGCGCTGGAGTCTGCGCGTCGCGCGCTCAAGTCGGCGCGTCGCGCGCTGGGCGTGGGCGCGACGCCGGGTGTGGCTCAGGACGCCGACGTTGACGCGGACGGCGTCCACCCCACCTGCGCGCTCGCCTGATCGTCTTCGCCACGCTGCGACCACTTGAAGAAGACGACCGTCATCACGGCGTAGAAGAACACGCCGCCCGGGATCCACATGATGAGCCCCCCGTACTGCTGGTCCTGCATCGGTGAGATGCCCAGGATGCGGGGGGCCGTCGCGTAGGCGGGATACAGCAGCGTATCGGCCATCGCCACGTAGATCGAGATGACCGACATGGGAATGACCATGAGGAAGCAGTACAGCATCTGCGCCGGATACGACGCACGCGGCAGCTCCGGCAGCGGCGAGAGCAGCGGCCACCACATGAGCACCGACGCGGCGATGAACATCAGGTGCTGCAGGATGTGCACCGGGTGGACCGCCAGCGCGAGGTTGTAGAGCGGCGGCAGGTGCCAGAACGCCAGCACGACATTGAAGATCGTGAAGCAGGCCGCCGTGGTCGTCACGCGGCGTGCCACCGCCCCGATCCACGGGGCGCGGCGCGACGTCAGCAGCGGCCGCAGCATCCACCCCGGCGTGCCCACGATCATCAGCGGCGGCACCACGAGGGTGAGCACGAGGTGCTGCACCATGTGCGCGCTGAACAGGTAGAAGTCGCTCAGGTCGTGCAGGGGCCCGTTGAGCGTCAGGAAGAGCAGCGCGAGCGCGGTGAAGAACGCCATGCGCTGGGGCGGCGTCGGCCCCACGTCGGCGGCGGTGGCCTGCCGGGCGCGCCAGGCGTACACGATCGCGAAGGTCGCGATGCCGATGGCCGTGCTCGGATGCACGGAGAACCGGCTGGCGGCCAGGTCGGCCACCGGATGCAGCAGGGCGAGGACGGGCAGCGACATGCCGGAAAGCTAAGGGGGTGCCGCACCGGATGGTGCCGCACCCCCTGCCCGTCTCCCTGCGTGGCGGGCGCGTGGCCCGCCGTCGGTCACGAAATGCTGCCCAACCGGAGGACCAGCTTGGAGAAGAGGAACAGCAGGCCGATGAGGGTGAGCGCCGCCACCATCAGCGGCCCCGAGAAGAGCGCCCGGAACAGCTTGTGGTCGTACTTGAGGTGCATGTAGTACGCGACGACGATGTAGAACTTCACCGCCGACATGGCCAGCAGGGCGGGCACGAAGATCGGGCTCGCCACCAGGGCCGGGATGTAGTATGCCGCCACCTCGACGACCGTGATGATCGTGAGGACCAGCGCGACCTTCCAGTAGGTCGAGAAGCCCGGGTGGTGCTCCTCGTGGGCGCCCGCGTGCGCCGCGGCGTGTGCGTGGTCTGCCATCAGCGCCTCACTGAATCAGGTAGACGAGCGTGAAGATCGCGATCCACACCACGTCGACGAAGTGCCAGTACAGCGCGGCGATGTCGACGAGGAGCGCATCGGAGGGCTTGAGCCCCCGCTTGTAGTCGATGGCCAGCAGCGTGAGCAGCCAGATCACGCCGGCCGTCACGTGCGCGCCGTGGAAGCCCGTGAGCGTGAAGAAGCTCGAGCCGAACAGGTTCGTGCGGATCGTGAGCCCCTCGTGCACGAACGAGGTGAACTCGTACGCCTGGAAGCCCAGGAAGCCGATGCCGAGGAGCGCCGTGGCCCACAGCCACACCTTCGACGAGTCGCGGATCTTCTCCCAAGTGCCGTGCTTCGGCTTGTCGGCGTTCTGCACCGCCGCGAGCGCCATCACCATGGCGAACGACGACATGAGCAGGACGAACGTCGAGGCCGACGTGACGGGGATGTTCAGGATCGCGTTGAACTTCTCGCCGGTCGACGGATTGGTCCACGCCTCATGCGGATAGGGCCCGACGATGCTGCGGCCCTTGTAGATGAGGTACGTCGAGATCAGCGACGCGAACAGCATGCACTCGGACCCGATGAAGGTCCAGATCGCGATCTTGCGGTTGTCGAGCCCGAGCGACGTGTAGTGATGGCCGCCGCCGTGGGCGTGGCCGTCGCCGTGCGCGGCAGGTACGGTGGTCGCGGTCATCTCAGTGATGGTCCTCGAGCGGCGTGAGCAGCCAGTTGTAGAGCGAGCCGACCCAGAGGACGGTGCCGCCGAGCATGATGGCGACGCCGGTGGTCGTGCTCTTCTCCAGGAAGAGCAGGCCGCAGAACATGACCACGATGCCCGTGGCGGTGATCAGCGGCTGGAGCGACGGGTTGGGCATGACGATGCCGAGTTCCTGCGAGGTGGGGATGCGGCGCCCCTGCTCCTCCGCAGCGGTCGTCTCGTGCACCAGCTCCGCCCCTTCCTTCATGTTCCACAGCGGATAGCGAGACTTCACCTGCGGCAGCTCGGCGAAGTTGTAGTCGGGCGGCGGCGAGGGGATCGTCCACTCGAGCGTCGCGGCACCCCACGGGTTGCTCGACGCCGGCGCGCCATTGTTCCAGCTCCGGATGATGTTCCAGAGGCCGATCGCCGTGCCGATCATCAGGATGCCGGTACCCACCGTCGACATCATGTTGAACGTGTCGAAGCCCTGCCCCGCGTCGTACTGGTAGTAGCGGCGCGGCATGCCCAGGAGCCCGCTGAAGTGCATCGGGAAGAACGTGAGGTTCATGCCGATGAACGAGATCCAGAAGTGCCACTTGCCCATCGACTCGCTGAGGAAGCGGCCCGTGACCTTCGGGAAGTAGTAGTACGTGCCAGCCATCAGGCCGAACACCGAGCCACCGAAGAGCACGTAGTGGAAGTGCGCGACGATGAAGTACGTGTCCGTCTGCTGCAGGTCGGCCGGCGGCGAGCTGTGCATCACGCCCGAGATGCCGCCGATCGTGAACATGCCCACCAGCGCGATCGCGAACAGCATCGCCGTCGTGAAGCGGATCTGGCCGCCCCACATCGTCGCCAGCCAGTTGAAGATCTTCACGCCCGTCGGAATCGCGATGAGCATCGTCGCGAGCGAGAACACCGAGTCGGCGATCGGGCCCATGCCCACCGAGAACATGTGGTGCGCCCACACGCCGAAGCCGAGGAAGCCGATCAGGATGCCCGAGTACACCATGACCGGGTAGCCGAACAGCGGCTTCCGCGAGAACGTCGGCAGCACCTCGGACACGAGGCCGAAGGCCGGCAGGATCAGGATGTACACCTCGGGGTGGCCGAACACCCAGAACAGGTGCTGCCACAGCAGCGGGTCGGCGCCCTTCGCGATGGTGTAGAAGTTCGTGCCGAAGAACCGGTCGAACTGCAGGAACACCAGCGCGATCGTGATGACCGGGAAGGCCAGCACCACCAGGAACTGCACCACGAACGACATCCACGTGAAGATCGGCATGCGCATGAGCGACATGCCGGGCGCCCGCATGTTGATGATCGTCGTGATGAAGTTGAAGCCGGCCGCGAGCGACGAGATGCCGAGGATCTGGAGACCCAGCACCCAGAAATCCATGTTGATCTGCGGCGAGTACTGCTTCGTGCTCAGCGGCGCGTAGCCGAACCAGCCGCCATCGGGCGCCACCGAGAAGAAGATCGGCACCGTGATGAAGATGCCGCCCAGCAGGTAGATCCAGTACGAGAACGCGTTCAGGCGCGGGAACGCGACGTCACGCGCCCCGATCTGCAACGGGATCAGGAAGTTGAAGAACGCCGCCGACAATGGCATGACGGCGAGGAAGATCATCGTCGTGCCGTGCATCGTGAACAACTGGTTGTACATGTCCGCCGACACGATCGTGCCGTTCGGCGTGGCCAGTTGGGCGCGGATGACGGCGGCCTCGAGGCCACCGACGACGAAGAAGAAGAGACCGGAGATGAGATAGAGCGCCCCGATGCGCTTGTGATCCACCGTCGTGAGCCACGACATGATCCCGGTGTTCGCGGGGGTCGCGGTCTTGGCGTAGGGGGGCGCGGCAGCGATGCTGGACATCGTGTCGTGGTCGGCTGGAGGCGGGGTGCGTTACTTGAGGGCGCGCAGGTAGGCGACGATGTCGGCGATCTCGGCGTCCGACAGACCGCCCATCGTCACGACATTCTTGCGGACCGGATCCGTCAGCCCCTTGCCCATGGTCGGCATGATGCTGCCGGGCTTCATGTGCGGCGCGCTCTTGATCCAGTAGGCCAGGTGCTTCGCGTCGTTCGGATACAGGCCGGCGCCGATCGTGTGGCGCGACCCGATGTGCGTCAGGTTCGGGCCCACCGGGCCCATGCTCATCGGGTTGCCCGTGATCACGTGACACCCGATGCACGTCGAGCGGCTGTACGTCTGCCGGCCGCGCTCCGCATCACCCTGCGCCAGCGTCGCCTCGTCGAACGTCAGCCCCGCCGGCAGCGGCGTCTTCGGAATGGTGTAGCCGAACTCCGCCGTCAGCTTCTCCGCCGGGAACACCCACACCGGCACCTGCGGCGGCGGCGCAGCGGCCGCCGCGGGCGCACCACCCTGCGTGTTCGCCGCGAGCACCACCGGGGCCCCACTCGCCGCGGCCGTCGCGGCCGCCGGCGCCGGAGTCGCCGCCGGCGGCGGACCCTGGAACAGCGCCGGCTGCTTCTGGTGCGCCAGCCACTGCTCGAACTCGGCCGGCGTCACCGTGAACGTGCGGAAGCGCATGTTCGCGTGCGACGCGCCGCAGAACTCGGCGCAGAAGCCGTTCCACGCCGACGACGGCAGGTCGGCGTTCGGCGTGAACCACAGGTAGTTCGTGCGGTTCGAGATCAGGTCGCGCTTGCCACCCATCTGGGGAATCCAGAAGGAGTGCAGCACGTCGATCGTCTTGAGCTGGAAGTTCACCGTCCGCCCCGTCGGCAGGTACAGCTCGTTGGCCGTCGTGATGCCGTACTGGGGGTACTTGAACTCCCACCACCACTGATGCCCGATCACCTCGACCTGCAGCGCATCCGGCGCCGCCTTGGCCTGCGTCTTGAAGATCGTGCGGACCGTCGGAATGGCGATGAAGATCAGGATGACGGCCGGAATCGCCGTCCACGTGATTTCGAGGGCCGTGTTCCCGTGCACCTGTTTCGGCGTCGCACCACCGGGACGCCGCCGGAAGCGGACGATCGTCCACACCAGCGCGACTTCGACGCCGATGAAGACGAGCGTGCCCCACATGAGCAGCTTGTCCCACAGGCTGTCGATGGCCTGGTTGTATTCGGTGTGGTGATTGAACGTCGAGTTCGGATAGCTCTCGCCGCAGGCGGCGAGCCCGAACACCAGTGCGCCCAGCAGCGCGGCGTGGGCCCATCGCCGCGGGCGGAACGTGACTGCCATGCCGGTTCCTGAGTGAGTGGGAACCGCCGATCGGTGGCGGCCGCCGACGCCACCTCCAGTGTGGCGTGCACCTGCGGCGCCCCCGGTGACGACGGAGGGTGGTGGGACAGCAGTGCGAAGCTAATCCGCCGTTTCCGGCCACCGCAAGGAACTTTCCGGCACAGTTTGACCTTCACGGCATTCTCACGCGTCGAACTAACCAGCAAGCGAGAAGTACACTGGTTTTCGGGAGGAGTCCGAACCCGCACGCAACTGCCGAGGACGCACCGCGCACCCGCCGTTTCCGACCGCCACGCCGGTTCGTCTGTTGTGCGTGACGCCGCCTCCGACTGCCGCGCTTCGGCGCGCCGCCCACTTCGCGATCCCCGTCCTGCTGCTGGGGTTCGCTGCCTGCCGTTCCCCGATCGCGAAGGCGACCGCCCCGGACGCCATCGGCGTCGGCGCCATCCCCACCGCGCCTGGCTACACCAGCATCGTCGAAGGGATGACCCTCGCGCTCGAGCGACTGCGTGAGGAGGGGGGGCCGTCACTGCGCCTCCGCACCCCCGCCGCCACGGCCGGCAGCAGCACCGCCAGCGCCGTGCAGATCGCCATGCAGCTCCGCGACGACCCGTCGGTGCTCGCCGTCGTCGGGCACCCCGAAAGCGGCAACACCCTCGAAGCCGTCCCGGTCTACGCCGACGCCGAGCACGACGGCGCGAGCGGAGTGCCGGTCATCTCGCCGACCGCGACCTCGCCGCGTCTCACCGGCATCAGCCCCTGGTTCTTCCGCGTCGCCCCCAGCGATGCCGACGCCGCGCGCATCACCGCCGACTGGGTGCGCGACTCGCTGCACGCGGTCCGCGCCGCCATCGTCTACCGCAACGACTCCTACGGCCGCGACTGGGCCGAGACCTTCGCCCGCACCTTCGCCAGCGGCGCTGGCGCGGCCGGCACGATCATCGCGCGCGAGCCATACCTCACCGGGGTCGTGGAGTGGGACGCCTACGCCGCGCTCCTCGCCCGCCTGCGTCCCGATGTCGTGCTCTTCCCCGGCGACGCGGACGACGCCATCGCGCTCCTCTCCGCGCTGCGTGAGCTGCAGGTGCGCCTGCCCTTCATCGGCGGCGATGGCACCGAGGGAATGCAGCGGGATCCGGTCGCGGCCGGCGCGCACTACGTCACCTTCTTCGATGCGGCGCGCGCCACGGGCGCCGAGGCCGAGCGCTTCATCGCGCGCTACCGCGCCCGCTACAAGCACGACCCGGACTACTTCGCCGCGCAGGCCTACGACGCCGCGCTCGTCATCGGGCGCACCGTCGCGCGTGGCGCGCGCACCCGCGCTGCCCTGCGCCGCGCGCTCGAGGACGTCGGCACCGCGACCCCCGCCGTGGACGGCGTGGGTGGACCGATCGCCTTCGCCAGCACGCACGATGTGCGGGGCCGCGGCGTCGTCGTCACCCGCATCGCCGAGCCCACACCGGCGGCACGGGGTCCGCGGTGATGCCGCGCCTCTTCGCCTCGCGCCTCGACACGATCCGCGCGCGCCTCGCGGCGGGCTTCGGTACGTCCATCTCGCTCCTGCTCCTCGCCGGCCTGCTGGGCTGGTACGCGCTCTCGCGCAGCAACCGCGAGACCGACGCCACGGTCGACGCGCTGGCCGCCCGCAGCGAGTTCCTGGAGCGCACCACCACCACGGTGCTGCGCGAGCTCGTCGCCGGCCTGCGTGCCCTCTCGACGCGCGACGCGAGCGACCTCGCGCAATACGAAGGACTGGTGGCCGAGGCCGAGACGCTCCGCAGTGCGGCACTCGGGCGCCGCGACCTGAGCCGTGAGGAGCGCCGGCGTCTCGAAGCCGTCGGACGCCTGCAGGCGACCCTCGAGGTGCGCATCGCAGTCACGCGCGCCTGGCAGGGCGCAGGGCGCGAAGCCGAGGCGCAGCGGGTGCTCGCCACCACCACGCGCGACATGCAGCTCGTCGACATCGAACTGCGCGCGCTGCGTCGCGAGGCCCGCGAGCAGGCCACCAGCTCCATGGAACGCATGCGCGACGGGCTGCGCAACATCGAAGCGCTCTTCGCCCTCGTGGTCGCGGCAGCGTTTGGGGTGGCCGCGTTCTTCGGTCTCTCCACCGCACGCGCCGTCACGCGCCCGCTCGCGCGCCTGCGCGAGGGCATGCTCGCCATTGGTGCCGGTGACCTGCGTGATCCCGAGACACCGCTCGACACCACGGGCATCGCCCGCGAGTTCGCCGACCTCATCGGCGCCATGGACGACGCGCGCCGCCGCCTGCGTGCGCTGCTCGCCAACGTGCAGGCCGAGACGGACCAGGTCACGCTCGCGTCCGGCGAGCTGCACGCCTCGGCCCTCTCCGCCGCCGCGAGCACGCAGCACGTGACGCAAGCGGTCATGGACATCTCGCACGGCGCCGCCGTGCAGCTCTCCGCACTGCACCGGGCCGGCGACACCGTGAGTGCGCTCGCCGAAGCCGGCGCCACCATCGGTGACGCCGCCGACGAAACCGACCGCGTGGGCCGCGAGATCCGCGCCACCACCAACCACGCCCGCGATCAGGTGCAGGTGGCCGTGGACACGCTGCTGGGTGCGCGCGAAGCCGCCACGCATACGCGGCAGGAGATGACCGCCCTGCGCGATGCCACGTCGGTCATCGACGACTTCGTGAACGTGATCTCCGAGATCGCGACGCAGACCAACCTGCTCGCGCTCAACGCCGCCATCGAGGCCGCGCGCGCCGGGCAGGCCGGCCGCGGCTTCGCGGTGGTTGCGCAGGAAGTGCGCACCCTGGCCGAGCAGAGCGCGCATGCCGCGCACGAAGTCACCGAGAACGTGAAGAAGCTGCGGCTTCGCCTCACCAGCGCCTCGGGCGCCGTCGACGCAGGCGCGGGCCGCCTGCGCGATGTCGAAGCGGTGGCCGCCGGTGTCGGCGCCGCGCTCGCACGCATCGAGCACGCCGTCACGCAGGTCGAGGGCGCCACGGCCCGCGTGAGCGGTGCCGTCGAGACCAACCGGCAGTCACTTGCGCAGGTGCAGAAGTCGCTGGGCGCCGCGCGCGACACGGCCGAAGGACACGCCGCCGCCGCCGAACAGGTGGCCGCCAGCACCGAGCAGACGTCGGCCTCGGCGCAGGAGGTCAGCGCAACCGCCGAGCTGCTCCAGACGGCGAGTCGGCGGGTGCACGCGCTGATTGGAGAATTCCGCGTTTGAAGCGTACGACGGGAGCGAAACTACGGGAGTTGAACGACGGGAGCGCGACAGCGGCGCTACGGGTGATGCGGCAACAACGGGATGCCATCGTCTCCGTCGTCTCCGTTGTCACCGTAGCGCCTCGCTCCCGTTGTTCCACTCCCGTGGTTTCGCTCCCGTAGTACCGTCTAGACCTCTGCCACCACCACCCCTCGGGCGGCCAACATCGCGAAGTATCGCTCCGCCGGTACGCACTCATCCGGCGTGTGCACGCCGGGCGCAATGGCGCCGCTCGCCTGCAGCAAGCCGGTGATGGCCAGTGTATAGCCGGTGGTGCGCATCATCGCGGTGACGCCGTGCTCGGCGTCGTAGTGGTCCACCACCTCCCACGCCCGGGCGCGGCGCACACCGGCCTTGGTGCCGGTCACGACGACGCGCAGCGCGACGACGTCGGGCTTGCCCTTGCGCAGCACGTCACCGGCGACCTTCACGAACACGTCGCGTGGCACGACGCTCGTGCCCTTCACCGACACGGCGTCGGTGCCCAGCAACCCCAGGCCGCGAATGGCGGCCATGATGGCGGCATGGCCCGGGAACCGCAGCGTCTTGTACTCCATGGTCGGGATGCGCCCGGCGTAGCGGTACGCCATCGTCGACAGGCCACCGGCGGTGTGGAACGCCTCGAGCGTCCCCAGCGCACCGGTGAACGGCACCGCTTCCACTTCGCTCAGCGCGTCGACCGTGGTGATGGCCCCGTCGCGGACCACGAGCGACGGCGTGGTGTAATAGTCGACCATCCCTTCGATCGAGTACGCGATCTGGTAGCCGAGAGGCGGCTCGGGCACCTGCGGCAACCCGCCGACGAACAGTTGCACCTTCTCGACCGCGTCGAACTGGTCGATGCCGTGCTGGGCGATGATGTTCACCATGCCCGGGGCGAGCCCCGTGTCGGGCACCAGGCTCACGCCGCGCGCGACAGCCGCGTCGTGCAGCGTCTTCTGCTCGCGCACGATCTCGGTGTTGCCGCCCAGGTCGGTGAAGTGCACGCCGCACTCCACCGCGAGGCGGGCGAGGGTGCCGTTGAAGTAGTAGGGAATGGCGCTCAACACCGCATCGCAGCGCGCGAACGCCGCTCGCACGGCGGTCTCGTCGCGCACGTCGAGGGTGAGGGTCGTCAGTCGGTCGCCGGCGCCGCGCAGGAAGGCGGGCAGCGTGCCGATCGCCTGGTCGGCGAGCAGCACCTGCGTCACGCTATCTTGCCGCAGCAAATCGAACGTGCAGGCGGAGCCTTGCAGCCCCGCACCGAGCACGAGAAATCGCATCGGATCATCTCCAGTGGTGGGGAGGGAGTCAGTGAAGCTAACCACGTCGGACGACGCATGGCGCACCCTCCTGCTGGAGACGCCCGAGGCCCGCGCGGAGTTGCTGGCCGCCGTGCGTCGCGTGGCCGTCATCGGCATCAAGCCGGCGTCGGCCGGGGGGCCGGCCCACGATGTGCCGGCGTACCTGCAGCGCGCGGGCTACGACATCGTCCCGGTGCCGGTGTACTACCCCGACGTCGCCACCATCCTCGACGTGCCGGTGCACCGGTCGCTCGCCACGATCGATCCGCCCGCCGACCTCGTCATCCTCTTCCGACGTCCGGAGGATGTGCCGAAGCACCTCGACGAGCTCCTCGCCGCCCGGCCGCGCGCCGTCTGGATGCAGTTGGGCATTCGCCACGACGCGGTGGCCGAGACGCTCGCACGGGCCGGCATCGCCGTGGTGCAGGACCACTGCGCCAAGGTCGACCACCGCGCGTTGCGTCACTGAGTGACGGAGCGCGCGACGCGCGCGTGATACGCGCGCGGTACGCGTACGCAAACTGCGTACGCTACATCCGCACGCGGTTGCGGCCGTCGGCCTTCGCGCGATAGAGCGCCGCATCGGCGCGCGCGAACAGGTCCTCGACATTCTCGACGCCGGCCGCCGGAAACACCGCCACGCCCACGCTCGCGGTGAGCCGCAGCGGCTCGGTCAGGCTGTCGCGTGCGAACGCATGGCCTTCCACCGCGGCGCGGATGCGCTCCGCAAAGGCCTCGGCGCCCTCGTCGTCGGTCTCGGGGAGCAGGATCAGGAACTCCTCGCCACCGTAGCGCGCCACGATGTCGCTGAGGCGGATGGTCTGCCCGAGCAGTTGCGCGACGTCACGCAACACGTCGTCGCCCACCAGGTGCCCCCACGTGTCGTTGATCGCCTTGAAGTGGTCGAGGTCGATCATCAGCAACGCCAGCGTCGAGTCGTAGCGCAGCGCGCGCTCCATCTCGGCGGTGATGCGCTCCGTGAGGGCGCGGCGGTTGAGCAGTTGCGTGAGCGGGTCGGTCTGCGCGAGCTGCTCGAGCCGCGCGTTGTCGGCCATCGTGTGCTCGACGAGCTGCGCGCGCTGGATGACCGCCACGGCGGCCGTGATGACCGCCTCGGCGAACTCCAGGTCCTGGGGCCCGAAGCGCTCCTGCCCGCGCGTGCGTCGCACGAGGAACACGCCGTACTGCTGCCGGTCGATCGAGAACGGCAACGCGATGACCGAGCGGATGGCCACGTCGATGCCCTCCCGCTCCCACACCGGGCGCACCTCGTCGTACACCGGGTGCGTGTCCACGTCCTCGATGAGGAGCGGCTGCCCCGACTCGAGCGCGAGCCGCAGCTCCGGATAGCGCTCGAGGCGCACGGTGAGCTGCTGCAGCGACGGGTCCTCGAACGCCGCCACGACCGTGCCCTGCACATCACCCGGCTGCGCCAGCACCACCGAACAGTGTGACACGTTGAGCGCGCGCGCGGCGCGGCGCACGAGGAGGTGCAGCAGTTCGGTGACCGAGAGGTCGCCCGTGACCTCGTGCAGGATGTCCACCAGCTTGCGCCGGCTGTCGGCGTCCTGCTGCGCCCGTGCGAGCGCCTCCTCGGTGCGCAGCAGGGCGAGCCGCGTGGTGCGCAGCAGCGCGCCCGTGCGCAACTGCGCCTGCACGCGTGCGAGCAGCTCCTTGGGGCGATACGGCTTGCGGATGAAGTCGGCCGCGCCGAGTCCCAGGGAGCGCACACTCGCCTCTTCAGGGGGCTGCGCGGAGAGCATGAGCACCGGCAGGTCGCGCCAGCGCTCCTCGCCCTTGATGCGCTCGAGGATCTGGCACCCGTCGGCGTCGGGCATGAGGATGTCGAGCAGCAGCAGGTCGGGCGCGCGGCGTTCGAGCTGCTCCAGGCAGGCATGGCCGCCGCGCGCGGGCACGACGTCGTAGCCGTTCTCCTGGAGCAGCCAGGTCACGGATTCGAGCACCGCCTCGTCATCGTCGGCCACCAGGATGCGCGACGTCGCCATGCTCAGCTCAGTGGGGGAATGCCTGTCGCCGCCGGCGCGCGCTTACGCGCCGGTGTCTGCGTCCGACTCACCCGCGGCGGCGTCGCCACCGGCGTCCGCACCCGCGTCCGCACCCTCGCCCTCGTCCTTGTCGTCCGGAATGACGCGGGCCACCGCCGACACCACGTCGTGCTCGTCGAGCGCGACGAGGCGCACGCCCTGCGCGATGCGGCCGGTCACGCGAATCTCGCTCACCTTGGAGCGGATCGCGATGCCGCCCTTGGTCATCAGCATGAGCTCGTCCTCCGGCACGACCTCCATGAGGGCCACGACATGCCCGGTCTTCTGCGTGAGGTCGAGCGTCTTGATGCCCTTGCCACCACGCTTCTGCACCCGGTACTCGCTGACCTCGCTGCACTTGCCCATGCCGCGCTCGGTGACCACCAGCAGCGTCGCTTCGCGCTTGATCACGACCATGCCCACCACGGCGTCGTTGAGCTTGAGCTCGACGCCCTTCACGCCCGTGGTGTCACGCCCCATCTCGCGCACGTCGCTCTCGTGGAAGCGCACCGAGAGGCCGTCGCGCGTGGCCAGCACGACGTCGTTGTTGCCGCTCGTCACCTGCACGTCCATGAGCTCGTCCCCTTCCTCGATCTTGATGGCCTTGATGCCATTCGAGCGCGGGTTCGAGTACTGCGACAGTGCCGTCTTCTTCACCGTGCCGTTCTTCGTGCAGAAGAGCAGGAACTCGGTGTCGGAGAACTCCTTCGTCACCACGATGGCGCGGATGCGCGTGTCGGGCGTGACGTTGATGAGGTTCACGATGGGCTTGCCGCGCGTGTTGCGCCCTGCCTGCGGCAGCTCGTGCACCTTGAGCCAGAAGCAGCGCCCGTCATCGGTGAAGATGAGCATGTACGTGTGCGTGCTCGCCACGTAGAAGCGCTCGATGAAGTCGTTCTCCTTGAGGTCCGCGCTGGCCTTGCCTCGCCCGCCACGCCCCTGCCGGTTGTACAGCGACAGCGGGGTGCGCTTGACGTAGCCGCCGTGGGTGATGGTCACGACCATCTCCTCCTCGGCGATCAGGTCCTCGATCGAGAACTCGCCCTCGTCGCTCACGATCTCGGTGCGGCGGTCGTCGCCGTACTTCTCGGCCAGCTCCAGCAGCTCGCCCTTGAGGATCGACATGCGGCGCGGCTTCGACTCGAGGATGCCCCGGAGGTCGACGATGAACGCCCGCACCTCGCGCAGCTCCTCCTCCAGCTTGTCGCGCTCGAGGCCGGTGAGCTTGGCCAGGCGCATGTTGAGGATTGCCTCGGCCTGCCGCTCCGACAGCCCGAAGCGCGTCTGGAGCTGCGTGCTGGCCGTCGGCGTGTCCTCCGCCGCGCGGATGAGCTTGATGACCTCGTCGATGTTGTCGACGGCGATCTTGAGCCCCTCGAGGATGTGCTCCCGCTCCAGCGCCTTGTCGAGCTGGAACTGCGTGCGGCGCACGATGACCTCGTGCCGGTGCGCGATGTAGTGCTCGAGGCACTGCTTGAGCGTCAGCACCTTCGGCACGAGCTGCCGCGTGTTCGGGTCGGGCACCAGCGCCAGCATGATCACGCCGAACGTGCTCTGCATCGCGGTGTGCTTGTACAACTGGTTCAGCACCACCCGCGGGATCGCGTCGCGCTTGAGCTCGATGACCACGCGCACGCCGTCCTTGTCGGACTCGTCGCGCAGCGCGCTGATGCCGGTGAGCTTCTGCTCGCGCACCAGCTCGGCGATGTCGATGACGAGCTTCGCCTTGTTGACCTGGTACGGCACCTCGGTCACGACGATCTGCGACTTGCCGCTCGACTCCTTCTCCTCGATGACCGCCCGGGCGCGCATGATGATGCGGCCGCGCCCCGTATTCTGGTAATCGGCGATGCCGGCGCGGCCGTAGATGTAGCCGCCAGTCGGGAAGTCGGGGCCCTTCACCAGCTTGCGCAGCGCCGCCGCGTCCAGCTCGGGGTCGTCGACCAGCGCCACCGCCGCGCTGATCACCTCGCGCAGGTTGTGCGGCGGGATGTTCGTCGCCATGCCGACCGCGATGCCCGCCGAGCCGTTCACCAGCAGGTTCGGGAAGCCGCTCGGCAGGACGCGCGGCTCCTCGAGCCGGTCGTCGAAGTTGGGCGCGAAGTCGACCGTGTTCTGGTCGATGTCGGTGAGCATCTCCACCGCCATCCGCGTGAGCCGCGCCTCGGTGTAGCGATAGGCGGCCGCATTGTCGCCGTCCATCGACCCGAAGTTCCCCTGTCCGTCCACCAGCGGGTAGCGCAGCGAGAAGTCCTGCACCATGCGCACCAGCGCGTCGTACACGCTGCTGTCGCCGTGCGGGTGGTACTTGCCGAGCACGTCACCCACCACCGTCGCCGACTTCTTGTACGGACGCCCCGGCAGCAACCCCAGCTCGTTCATCGCGTACAGCACACGCCGATGCACCGGCTTGAGCCCGTCGCGCACGTCGGGCAGTGCGCGCGACACGATGACGCTCATGGAGTAGTTGATGAACGACTCCTTCACTTCCTCGTCGATGAGGCGCGGAAGGATGCGTTCCCGGGCGTTCGGTGCGGTCATGATGCGACTGGCAGGAGGTGCAGCAGGAGTTGCGGCCGGAGGGACTCACGGCCGGAGTCCTTCACGGAGGACGACAGCCGAGGAAAGTTAACGGGAGCCTTGCCCCGATTCACATGGGCAGGCCCCCGTGGTTTGCCGCTTGACGGACAGTGTCCGACCCGCCCCGACCCGCACGATTTCCGGGCCGGTCAGCCCCAGCTGCGCACGATGACGAGGAGCCGCCAGCCGGTCCCGACCCGGCGGAACAGGTAGACCGCGCCACCCTGGCCGTCCCCCTCCTGCACCGCCCCCGCCACTTCCGCACGGCGACGCACCGCCACCAGGGCGTAGTCGCGCCAGGTCACGATGGGCGCCACCAGCACGTAGCGCAGGATGGCCGTCGGGTCCTGCCGCGCCACGCTCGTGAAGAAGTCGCTGCGGGCCTGCGCCTGCGCCTCCGGGCCGAAGTACCCCTTCACCCGCGGCCGTGGCGCCCGGGGAAAGAGCATGTCCTTCACCCCGGGAATCACGAACGTCACCGTGTCGAAGGGCACTGCCGGCGGCAGGCAACCCGGGCCATTGGGGTCGGGCACGTCGCCGGTGAGCCCCGTCGCGATGGCCTCACGCGGTGCCGCACGCCCATCGGCGTCCCAGACCGGTCGGTCGATACCGGCCTCCCACCCCACCACCGTGCGCACCAGCGCCCGCACCTCCGGCGTGTCCAGCCGGCTGGGCGCCCCGCGGCGCACGATGATGCGCTCCATGGTCTCGATGCGCGCCTGCAGCGAATCACGGGCCCCCGGCGACTCGTCGCGCGGAAAGACCCGCAGCGACCCGGGATTGCAGCGGTCACCCAGGTCGGCCCAATCGGCGCGCGACAGCAGATACCGCCGCTCGGTGGCCAGCCGCGCGATATCGGCGCGCTCTTCAGCCGCCAGGAAGGCGCGGGCCACCGCGTCGCTGTCAGGCTTGGCAGCCGACGGCTTCGCCCCAGCGGGTTTGACCGCAGCGGGTTTGGCCACAGCGGGCTTGGCCGGCGGCTTGGTCGCGCCCTGCGCGTATCCCATGCTCGACAGACCCAGCGCCGCGGCGAGACTGAGCAGCGCCCACACACCACGCCCCATATCAGGACGCGCCGAGTGGGGCGCCGGGCGCCGGGACCGGCGCCGACTCCTCGTCCTGCCGCTCCTCCTCCGAGCGCTCCTCGGCCAGCTCTTCGGCTTCCTCGGCCGCCGCTTCCGCATCGATGGCGCGACGCTCGGCCCGGTACCGCTCGTACCACTCGCGCGTGATCTCGGCCGCGAGATCGCGGTTGCCCAGCCCGAACGACAGCGCGAGCGCGAGCGCCACCGCGCCAAAGAGGATCGCGAAGGCCGTGGTGACGATGTCGGTGGCGATGCCCAGCTCCTGCAGCGCCATGAACACCGCCAGCACGATCACGCCGCCACGCCCCGTGCGCGCGAGCCACGGCCCGCCGTGCAGGCCGCCGGCCGACGCCATGATGAGCCCACCCACGAAGCCGCCCAGCACGATGCCGAGGATGATGATCACGATCGCCGCGATCACGCTCGGGATGTAGCTCATGAGCTCCGTGAAGACATTCGCCAGCGAATCGAGCCCGATGGCGCTCGCGGCCACCAGCAGCACCGCGAACATCACCACCCAGAACAGCAGGTTCGCGAGGACCTTCGCGGGATTGAGATGCGAGCCGCTGCGCTCGACGGCCTGCAGCACGCCGCCGCGCTCGAGGAGCTGGTTGAAACGCAGGCGACGCAGCAGGCGCGTCGTCCCCTTCTCCACGACCTTGGCCACGAGGTAGCCGGCGAAGAGAATGACGAGCGCACCGAACAGCGCCGGCACGAATTCGCCGAGCAGGGCAAAGCTCTGCTCGAGGCGTTCGGAGAACGTGCTGGCGGGGCCGCCCGGCTGAACACCGGTCGCACCCTGCATCGTGGCCATCGCCACCTGCACCGAGTCACCGGCTGCGGAAAGATCTTGCTGAAACACGAGAGTGAAGTTGGGGCGCGGTCGGTCGCGCCGCCTCAAACCTAGTGCCCCTCCGCCGCGCGACGGAGGGACCTCCGGGGGCAACCCCGATCAGAGGCGCGTGCCTCTCCGTACGTCGAACAGGGCACTTCGGCGACAACCGGGGCAGAGCAACCAATCCCGCTGGCGATGATAGCCCAGCCCGAACGAGCCGCCCCCCAGCGCGCGCTGCGTCATGGGCACCGCGCAGCGCGGGCACATGGGCACCTCGCCACGCTGCACGGCCTCGCGCAGCGCCCGTTCCTCGTCGGCCGTGTAGCGCGCCGATTCGCTCACCGTCGCGCGCTCACAGCCGCACCACCACCTTGCCGAACTGCCGGCCCGATGCGAGGTGCGCATAGGCCGCCGCCGCGTCGGCGACTGGCCACACCGAGTCCACCGGCGGCTGCAGGCGCCCCGCCCGGAACGCGTCGACGATGGTGTCGAACTCGGCATCGCTCCCCATCGTCGAGCCCATGAGCGTCCACTGGTTCCAGAACATGCGCCGCACATCGACCGCGACATGCGGCCCACTCGTCCCGCCGCACGTCACCAGCCGGCCGCGCTTCCCCAGCGCGATGAGCGACTGCGGCCAGGTGGCCTCACCCACCGAGTCGATGACCACATCGACGCCACGCTTGCTGGTCCGCGCGCGGATCTGCTTGCCCAGGTCGGGCTCGCGATGGTCGAGTAGGTGGTCGGCGCCCAGCGCCCGGGCCCGCTCCAGCTTTTCCGGGCTCCCCGACGTCACCCAGGTGGTGGCGCCCTGCGCCTTCGCGATCTGCAGCGCCGCCAGCGCCACGCCGCCGCCAATACCCCAAATGAGTACCTGATCGCCGGCGCGAACCTGCGCGCGCGTGACCACCATGCGCCACGCCGTGAGCGTCGCGAGCGGAAAGGCCGCCGCGACCTCGAACGGGATGGCGGCCGGGATGCGTCGCACGTTGGCCGCCGGGACCACCACGTACTCGGCCAGGGCGCCCGCGCGATGCTCGCCGAGGATGCCGTACGTGAGACAGAGCGGCTGGTCGCCGTCCCGGCAGTACTCGCAGGTGCAGGCGCGGTCGACGACGCCCGGGTTGATGACCACGTGGTCGCCCACCGCGACGTCGGTCACGGCGCTGCCCACCGACTCGACGACACCGGCGCCATCCGAGCCCAGCGGCATCCCCGGGACGACCCGCGAGCCCGGAATGCCGGCGAGCACCCAAAGGTCGAGCCGGTTGAGCGCGGCGCAGACGATGCGCACGCGCACCTGGTCCGGCGCGTCGACGGTCGGGGTCGGCACATCGTCGCGAACGGCCAGTTGGTCGGGGCCGCCGTGGGCGTGGAAGGTGACAGCGCGCATGGCTGCAATCTCCCCGCTTGCCGGGGTCAGGACAATTGTTCTGACCCCAATCGGGCGCACATCCCACGCGGATATATTGCGGGCACACCACTTCATTCACTTCACCCACGGTTCGCATGTCGTCCATCAAGGTCCCGCCCCTCGGCGAGTCGATCGTCGAAGCCACCGTCTCCCGCTGGCTCAAGCAGGTCGGCGATCGCGTCGCCGTGGGCGACGCGCTGGTCGAACTCGAGACGGACAAGATCACGGTCGAAGTGCCGGCGCTCGAAGGCGGGGTCCTCACCGCGCGCGCCAGGAGCGAGGGTGACGTGGTGGCGGTGGGCGACGTGCTGGGTGAGGTGAGCGCCGAGGGGGCCGCGGCGGCACCGTCGCAACCAGCTGCCGCGGTAGCTGCTCCCGCTCCCGCTGCTCCCGCTCCCGCTGCTCCCGCTCCCGCTGCTCCCGCTCCCGCGGCAGCCGAAACCCGCATGTCGCCGGCCGCCGCGCGCCTCGCCACCGAAGCCGGCGTCGACACCAGCGCCGTCACGGGCACGGGGCGCGGCGGCGTGGTCGCGAAGGCCGATGTCGTCGCCGCGATGGCCGCACCCCAGCCCGTGGCACCCCAGTCCGCGGCGCCGGCGCAGCCCAGCGCCGCCTCCGCCGCCTCCGCGGGGCAACCCGCCGCGCCAGCGGCGAGTCCGTCCTCCGCGCCCTCCGCGCCCCGCGAGACGCGCGAGAAGATGACGACGCGCCGCAAGCGCATCGCCGAGAACCTGCTGCAGTCGCAGCACGCCACGGCGCACCTGACGACCTTCAATGAGGTCGACATGAGCGCCATCACCGCGCTCCGGGAGCGCCTGAAGGAACGCGTCGAGAAGGAGCAGGGCGTCAAGCTGTCGTTCATGCCCTTCTTCGCGAAGGCGGCGTGCCTCGCGCTCAAGGCGTACCCGGTCGTCAACGCCCAGATCGACGGCGACACGATCGTCTACAAGCACTACGTGAACATGGGCATCGCCGTCGCCAGCGACGCGGGCCTCGTGGTGCCCAACATCAAGGACGCCGACAGCAAGTCGGTCGTGGAGATCGGCAAGGACATCGGCGCCGTCGCCAAGCGGGCGCGCGATGGCAAGCTGTCGATGGACGACCTCACCGGCGGCACGTTCACCATCACGAACGGCGGCGTGTTCGGCTCGCTCGTCTCGACGCCGATCATCAACTACCCGCAGTCCGGCATCCTGGGGCTGCACAAGATCCAGGACCGCCCCGTCGCCGTGGACGGTCAGGTGGTCATCCGCCCGATGATGTACATCGCGCTCAGCTACGATCACCGCATCATCGACGGCCAGCAGGCCGTGCTGTTCCTGGTGCGGGTCAAGGAGCTCATGGAAGACCCGGCGGCGATGCTGGTGTACTGACGGCACGCGACACGCGAAACCCAAACCCACCACCCATGAACTGATCGGTTCGTGGGTGGTGGGTTTGCGTTTTGGGTCGAAGGCCCCCCGAATGCACCACGACGCCCCTACGCTTGCGCGCGGGACGTCGGGCTTCGCCGGTTCACGTTTTCAACGCGAAGGTTGGGGCCGTGGCCGGCGATGTCAGGTCGATGCGGG
Organism: Gemmatimonadota bacterium; assembly: GCA_020161135.1. GTDB lineage: Bacteria > Gemmatimonadota > Gemmatimonadetes > Gemmatimonadales > Gemmatimonadaceae > Gemmatimonas. The sequence continues at coordinate 225,185 of JAIUOB010000002.1, forward strand.
GGCCGCACTGGGCGGACCGTCAACGAGTGGACGCCTGTCGGCTACCCCTCGTCACGTCCGTGACCGGCGCTCCCGTGCTCCGTCGAGCCACCATGGTAGGTGCCGACACGCGGTTTGCCAAGCGTGCGCGACCGTGCTGTGACGCGCGCGTCACGCAGCAGGTAGGGCTCCGTGACGGCGCGGCGCAAACCTTCGCGACGTCGCAGCGTGTCCGACAGGACAGATCGATACGACATACCAGACGACATCGCCGACGATGTCGTTGCCCGACGGCAGGAGGCCGAGATGGACCAGTTGCGCACCGCCCCGATGTCCCCGCTCATGACGACCGGTTGCTGGGAGGGGGCCATGATTTCCGAGCAGGGGGGCGAGCCGACCCACTTCGCGCTGCATCAGCCGCCGCGCGACCACGCTGGACGGCCAGCCATGACGATCGCCCTCGCCGACGCCCCGCCCGAGCCCATCAACCTGCTCGATGGCGCGTCGCGCACCCTCGTGGGGCTCGTGGAGCGCACCCAGCTCCTCATCGAGGCCCGCGTCCGCAGCGGACGGCTGGTCGGCCGCTGGCTGCGCCGGGACAGTGGCGGCAGCATCGTGGCGTCGGGGCCGCTCGTGGCCAGCCGCGCCGCTGGCTGAGCCCCCGAGAACCACGTCTGGCTATCCAAGAATAGCCGGTTAGACCGCAGCGGGCCGTCCACGATCGATCGTGGACGGCCCGCTATCTTTTTGTGCATGACCACCCCGGACTCCACCGCTCCCCAGGCCGCCGACGTCATCGTGATCGGCGGTGGCCCCGGCGGCTATGTCGCCGCCATCCGCGCCGCCCAGCTCGGCCTCACCGTCACCTGCGTCGAGGCCGACCGCACCCTGGGCGGCACGTGCGTCAATGTCGGATGCATCCCCTCCAAGGCGCTCCTGCAGTCGTCGGAGCATCTCGAGTGGCTGCGCCTCCACGCCGCCGAACATGGCGTGCGCATCGACGGCACCGTGTCGGTGGACCTGCCGGCCATGATGGCCCGCAAGACGGACGTGGTCGCGCAGAACACCAAGGGCGTCGAGTTCCTCTTCCGCAAGAACAAGGTCACCTGGGCCAAGGGCTTCGGCACGCTGCGCGCCGGCAACCTGGTCGACGTGCGCGCGGCCGACGGCACCGTCACCACCTGGCAGGGGCGTTCGATCATCATCGCCACCGGCTCGGTGCCGGTGCAGCTCCCGTTCCTGCCCTTCGACGAGCAGCGCGTGCTGTCGAACGTGGGTGCGCTCTCGCTGGCCGAAGTGCCCAAGACGCTGATCGTCGTGGGCGGGGGCGTCATCGGCCTCGAACTCGGCTCGGTGTGGCGCCGCCTGGGCGCGCAGGTCACGGTGGTCGAGTACGCGCCGACGATCCTCCCCGGCAATGACGACGACATCGTGAAGGAGGCCGACCGCATCCTGCGCAAGCAGGGGCTCACGCTGCACACCGGCACCAAGGTGACCGGCGCCGACGTGCGCGCCGATGGCGTGACCATCCACGTCGAGAAGGACGGCGCCACGCAGAGCCTGCATGCCGACTGCGTGCTCGTGTCGGTGGGGCGCAAGCCGTCGCTCTCCGGCATCGATGCCGCCGCGCTGGGCCTCGCGATGGGCCCGCGTGGCGAGATCGTGGTGGACGACCAGCAGCGCACCAACCTGCCCGGCGTCTACGCCATCGGCGACGTGACCGGCGGCAAGCTGCTCGCGCACAAGGCCGAGGAGGAGGGCGTGGTGGCGGCGGAGGTGATTGCCGGCAAGCCGGCGCACATGCACCACCGCACCGTGCCGGGCGTGGTGTACACGTGGCCCGAGATCGCCACGGTGGGACTCACGGAAGCCGAGGTGAAGGCCAGCGGCCGCGCCTACCGCGCGGCGAAGTTCCCGTTCAGCGCCAACGGTCGCGCCCGCTCGATGGGCGAGACGCAGGGGTTCGTGAAGTTCATCGTCGATGCCACCACCGACGAGATCCTTGGCTGCCACATGCTGGGACCGACCGCATCGGAGCTGATTGCCGAGGTGGTGCTGGCCATGGAGTACCGTGCGAGCGCCGACGACATCGGCATGACGGTGCACGCGCACCCGACGCTCAGCGAGGTGGTGAAGGAGGCGGCGCTGGCGGCATTGGGGCGGGCACTGCATATGTAGCGATGCGTGCAGAACCCGATGCCGGTCCGGCGGCACGATTGCCGCCGCGTCCGCATCAATGCACCTTCTGTGCATTCCATGCATTCGTCCGTCCACCGTCCGATACCCGCCCGATGCGCCAGACCACGCTTCGCAGCACGCTCACATTCTCCGCCGCCGCCGCGATCGCGGCGCTGCTCCCGTCCACCGTGCAAGCCCAGAGCGGCAAGTGGGTGGCGACCATCTCGCAGGTGGCGACGGCCGGCGGCTCCGCCGACATCACCATCGAGCCGCGCGGCGACAAGTATTCGCGGGTCAAGGTCAGCTTCCGGAACGTCAAGCGCGACATGCGCATCGCGTGGGATATCGTGAACGGGCAGTGCCGTGATCAGGGCGCTCCCATTGCCCCGCAGGCCACGTTCACGCAGGTGCAGACCATGACCGACGGCAGCGGAACGGCCACCGCCAACGTGCCCAAGCTGGAGCCCGGCAAGATGTACTACATCCGGGTCTTCGATCCGCAGACAATCCCCACCGACAACAACGTCTGGGGCTGCGCGAACATCGCCGAGAAGCAGTAGGCCTCACCGTCGGCCGGTGCGCACGACGACTGACAGCCGCGCGACACCATGAACGTCAAACGGCGCCGCCCCATGAGGGACGGCGCCGTTTGCGTGTGTCGAGGTCGCTGGTGCGTTACGGGCGATGGGCGTTGGGTGCCTGCGCCGCGTTCGTCTTGTCCTCCGTGCCGCCGAACGTGTAGTACTCGAGTCGGCGCGTGATCAGCTCACGGCCGACGACCGGGAAGTGCACGGGCGTGCCGGGCAGCAGGCGCCCCCACCCGCGCTCGTCGAAGTAGTGGATGTCCGCAGTAGTCGGGAACAGCTCGATTCGCTTCTCGTATCGGAGCGCCTCGAACAGGTCGCCGCAGCTACCGTCTTCCTTGCGCGGCACGCAGTCACGGCCGGCCGGCACGCCGTTGGCATCGACCGGCTTGAGCCCTGCGGGCACTCGCGTGGCGTTCAGGATGGCCGCAGCCTCGGTGAGCCGTCCGAGCCGATAAAGCGCTTCGGCGCGGATGAAGTTCATCTCCGCCACCGTGATCGCCGGGACGAAGGTGCGGCTGCCGGAGTCGGCTGCCGAGTTGAGGTACTTCACGTTGCGATACTGCGAGGTGAGGTACGCGCCGTTGGCGGCGCTGCCCATGGTCGAGGTGACGCGATTGATCTTGCCCACACCCGTCGCGGGAATGGTGAGCGTTGTGTTGCTGATGCGGCGGTCCGGCGTGAAGATCTGGATGCTGGAGCGCGTCGCGACGGTGCCGTTGAGCCAGTTCTGGTAGTTCTGCGACGTGTCGGCCGGACCGACGAACCGGTTCGACAGACGCAGTGTGTTCTGCGCGAACGAGTTGGTGATGAAGGTGGACCCGGTCCCTGCAACGGCCGGATCGGCCTGATGGCCGAAGTCCCGGGTGATGCCCGAATCGAGGCGCGCCAGCACCGCCGCCCAGGGTACGGCCGCACGCTGCGCGGGGGTGCGGGCCGAGTAGACGTCGGCACGAACGAGGTACGAGTACATCACGCGTACCAGCTCATCGCGGGTGACCGTGCGACCGTTGATGAACAGCGTGGGGAGCGTGAAGTTGGGCACCTTCTGCGCCTCGGCGATCGCCGCACGCAGCTGCTTCTTCGCTTCGTCGAGCACCACAGGCCACGGCGTCAGGGTGTCCACGATCTGGTTGTAGCCCGGCGTGATGGTGTCCGTCAGGTACGACCTGTCGAGCAGCAGGGCGTGCTGGAGCTGCGACAACGCGATGACGAAGCGCGCGAAGATCTTGCGTGACGGTGTGCCGTCTCCGTCGGGAAACGCGGCTGAGACCGTGCCGTACTTGAGGTTGTTCTGCTTGATGCCCAGAAACGACTCGCGGGCACCAGCGGCCGCCTCGAAGTAGATGTTGAAGATGTAGCGCGACAGGCAGTTCAGGTTGTCGCGATTGTTGATCGGAATACGGGGCTCCTGGGAGTACTCCAGGTAGGTCGCACTCGTGGAGGTCTGCATGTTGGCATACACGGCGAGCGGCAGCGTCGGGCAGGTACCGCGCATGACCTCGGTGTACGCCTTCCACGAGCCGATCAGCGCCGCTTCCGTGTTCGCGGCGTTCGTGAAGACGGTGTTGATGCCCAGGTTGTTGGGGTCGGTGACATCGAGGTCGAGGCACCCACCAACGGTGGCGGCGAGCGTGGCGGCCACGACGACCGCGCGCGCGCGTGGGAAGCGACCACGACGGGTCGCCGCGGGAATATCGGGATGCGACATGCGTGATCTCAGAAGGTGAGCGTGATGACGCCGGTGATCGTGCGCGTCTGCGGGTAGGTCGCGTCGTCGAGACGGACGGTGGGCGATCCCGCCATCACATTCAGGCCGGAGTAGTTGGTGAAGACGCCGAGGTTGCGGCCGATCAGGTCGACCTGCGCGCGGCTGAAACCGACACGCTCGAGCAGCTTGAAGCGCTTCGCCTCCAGCGTGTAGCCGAAGAGCAGCTCGGCAACCTGCAGGTGCGTGGCACTCTCGATGAACCGCTTGAGGTACAGGTTGTTGTTGTTCGAGGCGGCGTTGTAGTACGACACCGGCTTCTTCTTCTCATCCGGCTTGCCGAACTGGTCCACGTCCGGGTGGTCACCCGACGCGTAGTACGTCTGGTTCGAGTTGCCGTACACGTCGCCGCCGAGCTGGCCATTGAGCTGCACATAGAAGCGGAGATTGCCGTAGCGGAACGTGTTCTGCAGGCCGTAGCGCAGGTCCGGGCGGCTGTCGCCGATCTGGCCGTACCAGAGGAGGCCGTCGGCGGTGCGGCGCGGGATCGGATGGCCCCAGCGGTAGTTGGTGCCGTCGATGTTGATCGTCGTACCCCAGAGGTTCTTGGCAATGCCATCGCGCCAGGTATTGCCAACGCCCACCGGCACCACGTAGCCGTCATCGTTGATGTCGAAGGCGGCCTGCGAGTTGGTGTGGATGGCGGGCAGCTGCGACTTGTCCTCGATGATCATGTTGCCCCACATCTGGCTCACCGGCACGCCATCGCACTTGTACTGGATGCCGTCGTCGAAGCAGGTGCGGCCGAACTTCTCCGTGTAGTACCAGGCCTTGTCGGCCGTGAAGAGCACGTCCCAGCGCAGCCCCTTGGGGTTGGTGAGCACGGCGCCCTGCAGCGTGGCCTCGATGATGCTGCCGCCGATGTGCGCCGGGTTCGTGACCTGCACCTGGTACCCCGTGACCGCGGGCGCCGGCACATTCACGAAGACGTCGCGGCTGGAGTTGCGCACCGCCGTGAACGTGCCCGAGATGCGGCTCTTGTACGCGAAGTCGAGCCCCAGCTCTTCTTCCTTCGTGAACGTGGGCGAGATGTTGATGTTGCCGAGGCTGCTGCGGCGGATCGCACCGGTGCCGTCCGAGCTCATGGACTCGTACTGGTTGCTGAAGCCCGGGTTGAGACCCGTCACGCCGTAGCTGTAGCGCAGCTTGAAGACGTTGAAGTCCTGCAGCGGGAACCAGCTTTCCTCGCTCATGAGCCACGCGGCGGAGGCGCGACCGAACGAGTTCCAGCGGTTGGCACGCCCGAAGAGCGAGTTGCCCTCGCGACGGAGCAGGAAGTCGCCGATGTAGCGCTCCTTGAAGCTCACACCGAGGCTGGTGATGCCACCCAGCACGCGGTAGTCGGTGAGGCTGTTGCTCGTCGTGCGGACGGTGGCCTGCGACATGGCCTTGAGGCCTTCCGTGCCGAAGATCGTGCCCGTCGTCGTGATGCTGCTGTTGGTCTCCTTGCGCACCTCGCCACGCTGCGACAGGCGCAGCGTGAGGTCACCGAACGACTTGGTGAGCGACGCGGTGGCCGTGCCGATGAAGCCTTCGTTGCCGGCCGTGTTGTCCGACAAGCTGCCGGTGCTGGGTGAGAGGCCACCGGTGCCGGTCACCAGCGGGGTACCCTTCGGGGTGTAGCTGATCTGCCGGTTGTCGCCGCGGTCGTAGTTCGCGTCCGCCGAGAGCGACAGCCACTGCGTGGGGCGGAAGGAGCCGTTGGCGTTGAGCAGCGTGCGGCCGCGGTTGATCACGTTGTCCGCGATGTACTGCGAGTACAGCGGGTTGGTGTACAGCGTGACCGAGTCGGGGACGATGATGTACGGGAAGCCGTTGACCGCCGGGAAGGGCGCCAGCTCCCGCAGGTTCACGTCGGTGTCGATGCGATAGAAATTGTTGAACGACGGCGCCGACGCATCCTGGATGGTGCGGTTGTGGTTCACGGACAGCCCGACGTTCAGCTTCTCGTTGAGACGCGAGTCGATGTTGAGGCGCACGACGTGGCGCTGGAGCCCCTCATTGTTCTCCAGGATGCCCGGGTTGACCGTGCGCGTGTAGGCCAGGTTGTAGTTGGTCGCCGCGCTGTTTCCCTGCACCTGGAGCTGCTGCGTGTTGTAGCTGCCCGGGCGGAAGAACAGGTCGGCGTGGTTGTACGTCTGGCCGCGGAACGGCTGGTCCATGATGCCCAGCGGCGTGAGCGCGCGCTGCGCACGTGGCACGACGTTGTTGTTGGCGTCGAGCCACTGCCCCTGCTCGTTCTGCCGGAAGGCGTGGTGCTGGTTCTTGTCCAGCTTCGTGAGGAACTGGTCCGTGCCAGCCTCGAGGCGCCCCTGGAACTGGTTCTGCCCGAGCTGCAGGCTCTTGCCGCGCTTGGTGGTGATGGCGATGACGCCCGCCGCCGCGCGCGAGCCGTACAGCGAGGCGGCCGCGGCACCCTTGATGACTTCGATGGACTCGATGTCCATGCCCTCGATGTCCTGCGTCGTGACGCTCTGCCCCTGATTGAGGAAGACACCGTCGACGACGAACAGCGGCCCCGGCGTGCCGCCCCCTTCCGTGATGCCCGAGATGGGCGTGCGCAGCACGATGTTCACGCCGGCACCCGGCGCGCCGCTGTTTCGCGTCACCGCCACACCGGCCACCTTGCCGGCCACGAGCCCCGCCGCCGACGACGTGGGCGGCACAGGAATGTTCTCGGAGGTGAGCTTCTCGACGGCGATGGTCGACTTGGCCACCGAGGTCGCATCGATGGTGCCCGCCACCGTCACCTGGTCCAGTCGCGTCGCCGCGACCGACAGGGTGAAGTTGACGGTGCTGACGCTGTCAGCGACCAGGCGCACGTTCTCCGCGCGGGCCGGGCCGAAGCCGATGCGGCGCGCCTCGAGGATTTGCGTGCCCGGTGGCACGCTGGGCAGGCTGTAGCGCCCGTCCGGTCCGGTGCTGGCAGTGATGGGCGTGCCGACCACAAAGATGTTGACACCCTGGATGGGCTGCTTCGTGGCGACGTCGGTGACGACGCCGGTGACGCGGGCACGACGCGAGGTCGGCTGGGCGGCCTGTGCGCCCAGCGACAGCGCTGGCGCCAGACCGGCAATCACGAGCGCGCCCACGCGGGCGCGTCGCGCGATCGCGGTCGCGTGACGGAGGAGGGACATGGACATGAGGGGCGGAGGACCACGAATGCGGCGGAGGGGTGCCGCTGATCTACCCGCGCGAATGTATGCGCGCGAACGATTAACGCCAGACCACAAAGTGACACGCTCTCAATGCCCTTCACCACCAAGACATTGACCGCACCATCCGCGCGCGAACGCGGTCTTCTCGAACGTGACGCTGCCGTCGACTATCGTCGCATCGTGTTGATCACGATGGCCCCGCACCGGTCGGGGCGCGACGGCAACCCCGGCAGCAACACCGTCTGCGGATACACTTCGACACTGCGAAACGTCAGCGGATCGAGCTGCGCCACGCCCTCCGCTTCGAGCGGCGTGGTGTTCAGGTAGAACTGCAGCTGACACGGCGCGCCTGTCTCCGAGTTGTTGAACACACCAACTCCTGAACGGGTCGTCACCGCCGTGATTTCGCCTTGTCCCCGCTTCAGCAGAATGCCCGGGACCCCCTGCACCAACTCCGCCACCGAGTACGGGCGCAGTTCGAGGATCTGCTCGCGTGTGTAGAGGCGACCGGCGCTGGCCTTCATTTGGACCAGGCGGTCCGCCACCAGTGCAGCATCGGCAGTCGCGGCGTTCGTCTTCGCCGTGATCTCCACCGTGGACAGCGTGCGTGGGTAGCGGCGCATCACGAGCGTCACCGTGTCGCTCGTCGCACTCCCGATGATGACCTCCCGCTGATACGGGACGTAGCCGATCGAGCGCCCGACGACGACGTGCGGCCCGACCGGCGGCTGCTCGAAGCGAAAGATGCCGCGCGCGTCCGTGCGGACGGCGCGGTCGGTGCGCGACAGAAAGACCTCGATGTCGGCCATCGGCTTGCCGATGACGTCGACCACGAGCCCGACGAATTGGTCGACGCGGCCGACCGCCGGCGCCGCCGCAGGACGCCCCTGCGCCTGCGCCCCATTCGCCACGACGGCGCACCCGAGCGCACCGCACACCAACCAGACCTGCAAGCGGGATCCGAACATGCGCACAAGCTGCGCATTCCCCCGCCCGTTGGCCAGAGTCCCACAAACGCCCGCGGGCGCCGACATCTGCCGGCGCCCGCGGTCTCAACCTCTACTGTACGCGCCGGCGGAGTTACCGCTCGCGCACCGGAATCGCCGCCATGACCTGCGCGGCGACATGCGCCGGCGTCTTCATGCGGCGGAGCCGGTCGGCATCCTGATCGACCTTCTTCCAGAAGTCGACCTGCCGGGCGTCAGCCAACCGGGCCGCAGCCTCGGTGGTCTCGCCATCCAGCCACTGGTGAATGACGCTCGCGCTGGCGTCGGCCGCCTGGGTGCCCGGCAGTGGCACCTCCCGATCGGCCAGGGGACGATCCTGCACCGGTGCCGCGTCCCGCGGACGGGGCGTGAGATCGTCGTGCGCTTCGTGCTTGGCGGGCATCATGCGTATTTCTCCTCGAGCAGTGCCTGCAGCGCTTCGCGTGCCCTGTGCACGCGCATCTTCAGGGCCCCTACAGTGGTTCCCAACAACTCCGCCATCTCCTCGTACGACCGGCCTTCGACATGCTTCATGATGAAGGCCTCCCGCAGCGAGGGCGCCAGGCTCGCCAGCGCCTCGTCGAGATCCTGCCGCAACTCAGTACGGTCGAGATCCTCGTCAGGGCTCGCAAAGCCGGACGGCTGATCGTCCTCGTCGTAGCTCAGGTGCGTGCGCCGAATGTTCTTCAGCCAGTCCTTGCACCCGTTCGCGACGATCCGGAAGAGCCAGGCGTCGAATCGTCCCCGGACTTCACCCAAATGGTGATAGGCCTTGATGAACGACGTCTGGAGAATGTCCTCGGCGACGTCGGGACTGCCCGTCATGCCGAGTGCGTGTCGGTACAGCGGATCGCTGTACCGGCCAATCAGCAGCGCAAACGCATCGCGATCACCCCCAAGTACCCGGGAGATGACGTCCTGATCGGAGTCGATGTCGTTCGGAGGAGTTTCGGATTCCGCCATGGTCACGGCGCTAGGATAACGCCGACCCCTGCGTATCGACACCCCTGCGGACGTCCGATCCGTAACGGACGCTGCTGGTCGTCTCGTGGGAAGGACGACGAAGGCGTGGGATGGTCACACGTCCTGTCGAGAGGGTATCGGCACCTCGTCGCCCAAACTCCAGTGTTTTGCCCGGATTGAAACACCGTGCTGGTCGAGCCGCGGCGCCTCCAAGCGAACTCGGCCATTCCACAGTGGGGGCATGCCGCCGTCCGCCGCGGGCGTGACATCGGCCAGCGCCTCCGCCACGGTGCGCACCACCCCGCACGGGACGCCGGCGGCCGAGAGCCGCGGCATCCAGTAGGCGGCGGGCTGCGTGGCCACCTGCGCTGCTATCGTTGCGACGACCCGCGCCCGCTGGGCGATACGTCCGGCGTTGGTCGCCAGTGTTGCGTCGCCGGCCAGGTCGGGGAGATCGAGCGCACGCGCAGCCGCCGTCCATTGCGTGTCGTTGCCCACCGCGATGACCAGCGCGCGGTCGGCCGCCTGGAAGAGCTGATAGGGGACCAGGTTCGCGTGCGCGTTGCCCCAGCGTCTGGCGTCGGCGCCTCCCACGACCACGTTGGCCGCGACATTGACGAGCGCGGCCCGCGCGCTGGCCTCGAGCGACACCCGCACGTGCCGCTGCGCCGCCGGCAGCGGACCCGACGCCAGCCCCCGGGCGGCCAGCGCCGCGAGAATTCCGATGGCGGCGTCCTTGCCGGCGGTCACGTCGGCCATGGCCACCCCCACCTTCATGGGCTCGCCCTCGGGCTCGCCGGTGATGGCCATCCACCCGCTCTCTGCCTGCACCACGAAGTCGTAGCCCGGGCGCATGCTGGGTGGCTCGAATCCGGCGATGGTGCACCAGATGAGCCGTTCGTGTTGCGCCAGCAAGGACGCAGCATCGAGCCCATAGCGAGCCAAAGCGCCCGGCAGGAAGTTCTCCACCACGACATCAGCGCCGGCCAGAAGGGTGTGAATGAGCGCGAGGTCGGCCTCGAGCCCGAAGTCGAGTGCGATGCTGTGCTTGTTGCGATTGACGCTCAGGAAGTAGGCCGACTGCCCGTCCTCCCGGAACGGCGGCCCCCATCCCCGCGTGTCGTCCCCGGTTCCCGGACGCTCGACCTTGATGACCGTCGCCCCGAGGTCGCCCAGCATCATCGTGCACAGCGGCCCCGCCAGCACCCGTGACAGGTCCAGCACGCGAATCCCTTCAAGCATCGGTGACCCTATGGTGTTGCGTTGATGTGTCTTTTGAGATCCACTTCTTCCCTCCCCCTCTCCCTCTTCCCCCTCTTCCCTGATCCTACGCAAGGCCCCCTAACCCACCCCCACCTCGCCATTATATGTGTGAATCCACCCGAAAATCGAGCCGCTGCGCCTTGCATAGATGCCGAAAAATCATATAGTTACCCGCGTTCCGGTGGACGCGGAACATGCATCGGCGCCTGTGGGCTGCCCGTGCACCGCACGCGCCCACGTTGACGCTCAAGTCTGGCGGTAAGGAGTCCGCTCCATCCATGGCTGATCTGCCGCAGGTCGACGACGAATCGATCGCCGAGTCCGACGCGCCCCCCGCTGCCCCGACGCCGCGTCGCGGCCCCGGGCACCGCGCTGCCGACGCCCGCGATACCGCCGCCGAAATGGCGCAGCGGGCCCATGAGATCAGCCTGGAGGCGGGCAGCCGCATGGCCGGTGCGATGCGCGACGTGGTCGGCGCCGCCGCCGGCCTGAGCGCCTTCGTCATCGAGAGCGCGCGCGACCTCATCAACTACATGGTGCGGCGCGGGCAGATGAACCAGGACGAGGGCGATACCCTCATCCAGCAGGCCGAGGCGGCGTACATCGCCAAGCACGGCTCGCTCCCCAAGCCCGAGCCCAAGGCGCCGCCGCCGAAGCCCATCCCGCTCGGCCAGATGCCCAAGGCCGTGGCCGCGCCCGCTGCCGCCGCCGAGGCGGCGCTCGAGGCGCGCGCCGCGATGCGCATTGAGCCGCAGAAGCCGTCGGACAAGGTCACCTTCGCCCCGCTCCCGCCCAAGCCGACCCCGAAGCCGGCCGCCAAGCCCGCAGCGGCGCCGGCCAAGCCCGAAGCCAAGGCTGAGGTGAAGGTGGAGCCGAAGGCCGAGCCCAAGTCGGCGGCGAAGGCCCCGGCCAAGGCGGCACCGGCACCGGCCGCGAAGGCGGCTCCGGCCAAGGCGCCTGCCAAGGCTCCGGCGGCCGCGCCGGCCAAGGCGCCCGCCAAGCCCGCCGCCAAGGCACCGGCCAAGCCGGCGCCGAAGGCCCCGGCCAAGGCCCCAGCCAAGCCGGCCGCGAAGGCCCCGGTGAAGGCCGCGCCCGCCAAGGCGCCGGCCAAGCCCGCCGCGAAGCCTGCGGCCAAGGCGCCGGCCAAGAAGGCCGCGAAGAAGAAGTAAGCCCGCGACGATCGCGTGATGGACCATCGCGTGATCGTCGCGTCGGCACCGACCCGCCTCGACTTCGGTGGAGGGTGGACTGACGTCCCCCCCTACGCCGAAGAGCGAGGCGGTTTCGTATGCAACCTCGCGATCGACCGCCGCGCGACGGTGACGCTGCGTCCCGCCGCACCACACGACGGGGCACGCACCGACCCGTCGGCTGGTGACCAGGCGCTCGTGCGCGCGGCGCTCCGTCGCGCCGATGTGCACGACCACGTGGCGCAGCTGCGCAGTGACTTCCCCATCGGCGCGGGACTCGGCGGCTCCTCGGCGGCGGGTGTCGCGCTGGCGGCAGCGCTCGCCACGCTGCGTGGCGACCCGTGCAGCCTCGACACGCTGGCTGAGCGGAGTCGCACGGTTGAGGTGGAGGAGCTGGGTATCGCCGGTGGCCGGCAGGATCACTACGCGGCGGCGTACGGCGGCGCGTTGGGGATCACCTTTGGCGCCACGACGCGCGTGCAGACGCTCGAGCTGTCGTCAGACACGATCGCCGCGCTCGAGTCGCGCCTGCTCGTGGTCTACACCGGCGAATCGCGCATATCGGCCGAGACGATCACGGGGGTGCTCGATGCGTATCGCGCGCGCGAGCGGCGCGTGGTGGATGCGCTCGACCGCATGGCGATTCTCGCGCGCGCGATGCGCTCGGCGCTCATCGCCGGCGACCTGGGGACGCTTGGTGCGCTGCTCGACGAGCACTGGGAGCACCAGCGCAGCCTGCATCCGGCGATCACGACGGCGCGCATCGACGCGATCGAGGGGGCGGTGCGGGCGGCGGGTGCGCAGGGGTTCAAGGCGCTGGGCGCGAGTGGCGGCGGGTGCGTGCTGGTGCTGGCGGCCGCGTCGCGGGTGGCCGAGGTGTGGTCGGCGGCCGCGTCGCTGGGCGAGCCCCTGGCGTGGCGTGTCGCGCGTGAGGGGGTGCGGGTGGAGCGCTCCTCCCGGTAAACTGCGGGGGTGACGAACCGATTCCCGCTCGATCCCGTCGCGCTCACCGAAGCGCTGGTCGCTGTCGATTCGCGCAATCCGTCGCTCGTGCCCGGCGCGCCGGGCGAGCGCGCGGTGGCCACGTTGCTGGCCGACATCCTGTCGGGGTGGGGCTTCGCGGTGTCGGTGGACGAGGTGGCGGCGGGGCGCCCGAACGTGGTGGCCCGCATCGGGCCGGTGGGACGCACGCCGCTCGTGCTCAACGGGCATCTCGATGTCGTGGGCACCGAGGGCATGACGCACGCGCCGTTCACGGCGACGCGCCGCGACGGCGACCTGTATGCGCGTGGTGCCTCGGACATGAAGGGCGGTATCGCGGCGATGTGCGTGGCGGCTGCCCGCGCGGCCGCGCGCGGTGCGTTGCACAGCGAGATCATCATCGCGGCGGTGTGCGACGAGGAGTACGAGAGCATCGGTACGCGCGCGCTGCTGACGCGCGGATTGCGCGCAACCGGCGCGATCGTGACCGAGCCGACGCGGTGTGCGGTGGTGCCGGCGCACAAGGGATTCGCGTGGGTCGAAGTGGCCTTCACAGGCCGCGCCGCACACGGCAGCCGCTACGACGTGGGTGTCGACGCGGTGCGCCACGCGGGGCTGCTGCTGGCCGCGCTCGACCGGCATGAGCGCGAGGTGCTCACGACGCGCACGCACCCCTTGCTCGGGCGTGCGAGCCTGCATGCGTCGATGATCGAGGGCGGCACCGGGTGGTCGACGTATGCCGAGCACTGCCGGCTGCGCATCGAGCGTCGCACGCTGCCGGGCGAGGCGGCCGATGTGGGGCTGGCCGAAGTGCAGGTGCTTCTCGACGCCCTGCGCGACGAGCGTGCGGAGGTGCAGGCGACCAGCACGCTGGTGTGCGCGCAGCCGCCACTCGACATCGCGTCCGACGCGCCCCTGGTCGCGGCGGTGCAACGCGCGGCGCAGCAGCAGGGCCTGCCGGGTGCGCTGGAGGGGCTGTCGTGCTGGACCGATGCGGCGCTGTTCGCGGCGGCGGGCATTCCGGCGGTGTGTTTCGGTCCCGGCGACATCGCGCGGGCGCACGCGGCCACGGAGTGGGTGGAGGTGTCGCAGCTCGAGCAGGCGGCGGCGGTGCTGGAGTCGGTGTGCGGCGCGTGGGGCACGCACGCGGCGTGATGCGCTAGGTTGCCCGCATGCACTTCACCACCGCCCAGTACGACGCGCTCGAGCGCGCGATCATCGACGGCACGCGCCTGCGCTGCATGCGGCGCGGCACTGAGTTCGTCGTGATTCCCGAACGGCTGCGGGTGGAGGGCGGCCGCGAGATCATCGTCGCGCGGCACCCGAGCACGGGAAGCCGGCTCGAGCTGGTCCTGGACGAGATCGACGCGCTCGAGGTGGTGCGGTGAGTGCGCGGTATCCGCTGGTGGCGGTGTTTGCCGACGAGAGCTGCCTGGGGAACGGCAAGGCGGGCGCGACACCGGGCGGATTGGGCGCACTGGTCGAATTCCAGGGCGCCGACGGATCGGTGCGTCGCTTCGACCTGTGGGCGAGCGAGCCGGACACCACCAACAACCGCATGGCGCTGCGCTCGGTGATCGACACCTTCGCGGCGATGTCGCGCAAGGGGAACGCGCTGTCGGTGCACTTCACCACTGACTCGCGCTACATCGTGGATGGCATGACGAGCTGGGTGCGCGGCTGGATGGCGCGCGGTTGGCGGCGCAAGGAAGGCGCTGTGGAGAACGTCGAGCTGTGGCAGCAGGCGGTGTCCGCGATCGCGATGCACGAGGTGCAGTGGAGCTGGGTGCGTGGCCACGCCGGGCATCCGCAGAACGAATACGCGAATCACCTCGCGACCCGCGCGGCCGCGGCACAGGACAGCTCGGGCGGCCTGGTGCCCTCGTCGTTCACGACCTGGTGGGAGTCGTACCGCGGTACGCGGCAGCCGCTGACACCGTTTCCCGCAGCGGAACGGTTCGTGCCAGCGCCGGCGTTACCGGCCGCTTCAATGGCGCGTCGAGAAGGGTAAGTCGGCTTCCGTCGACACCTCGGCCGAGCTCGCGGCCGGCTCCACCCTCGACGTCCATGTTCAAGTTCCTCCTCATCCTCGCGCTGGGCGTTGCCATCGGGTACGGCTACGGCTGGCGTGATGCCCAGCAGCACGAGAAGCCGCTCCAGGAGCGCGTGCTCGAGCAGGTCGGGGGCAAGACGCGCGCGCAGATGGGGAACGACATCGACGCCAAGCTGGGACAGGCGGAGCGGTGACGGCGGTCGCCCGTTCGCTGGACGACCTCGACCGGCTGGCCTTCCGGCTCACGCGGACGATTTCGGGCCAGTATCCGCACCTGCTGACGCAGGGGTTCACGCTCATCGATCTCGAGGAGCGGCTGCTCCCGTATCGCGACGTGAAGCGCGAGCTGGCGGACAGCGGTGCCGACGGCTTCGAGCGGTCGCTGCTGCGCCTCATTGCGGGCGAGCGCGACTACGTGCAGGGGGAGCCGGAGCTGCAGGCGGCGTGTCGCCGCGCGCTGGCGCTCCCCTCGCCCACGATGGCGCTGGTGCGCGGCTGGGCCACGGCGCACCTGACGCTGGCGGGTGATCGTGCCGCGGTGGCATCGGCGGGCGCTGCCACTGGCGCTGCGGTGCGGGGCGTCGACGAGCTGTTTCCGGCGCCCTCGCTGAGCGCGGTGGGTGTGGTGCCGGGTGCCACGGACGCGCGCGCGACGAGTGGCAATGTCGTGCGGGCGGCGCTCGCGCAGACGGCAGCCGGCGTGCGCTGCCGGTACTGCGATCATCGCTTGCCCGAGGGGCGCGCGGTGACCTTCTGTCCGCACTGCGGGCTCGACCTCACGAAGCGGCAGTGCGCGGCGTGCAGCACGGAGCTGGCGGCGGAGTGGAAGCACTGTGTGACGTGCGGGCGGGGGGCGTAGGGAGAGTCGGACGGGAAAGGGTGAGGGAGAAGGGAGAAGGAGGGAGGGGTCAGGCAGCAGGTGTACCCGAGAAGCCGATGTGGGTTGAATCCCGCTGTCGGCTTCGTGTGTATTCAGGGCATGCATGGACGAGTGACGAGACGCCTGTGGGTTGGGGCGGCGCTGGGCGCGCTGGGTGCCCTGGGAGGGATTGGCACGCCGACACCGGCCGTGGCGCAGGCGGCGCCAAGTACGGGCGCGAGCACGGCGGTCGTGCGGTGGCCGGTCAAGCGGATGCCGCATCTCGACCTGTGGCTGCACGCGCTGGCGCTGGTGAGCGACGACACCGCGAGTGCGGTACCGCTCTTCCGACGCGGCTATCGCGACTCGCTCACGGTCGAGAAGAACCGGCGCAACGTGGCCTCGGCGCTCGACGGCAACCGGGTGATGCTGCAGCGCGGCCTGCAGAAGGCGGGCGGCTATCTGGACGCACAGTTCCTGCCGTTCGCGTTCGCCGACTGGGAGGAGATGCGCGCGTCGGCCGAGCGGTTCCTGCTGCTCAATGGCGACCTGCGCCGCCTCGGTGCGCGCGACGAGGTGCAGAAGGTCGCGCCGTTCGCATCGGTGTTTCCGGCGCCCGCCGACCGGGAGTGGCTGCGGCTGTTCCTCACGAGTGTGCAGGACGAGCAGGTCCGCTTCTTCGACGCCGAGTACCGGGAGCAGGTGCGCGCGCGCCGCGATGTGGAGACGGCAGTGGACAGCCTCTGGCAGCAGGTGTATCGCGCGAAGTTCGAGCGGTACCTGAACAACTCGAGCCAGCGGATGGGCGACTTCGTGCTGTCGGTGCCGCTGGGCGGCGAGGGGCGCACGGGCGCGGGACGGTTGCAGCGCACGGTGGTGGCGGTGCCGTTCCCGGCGCACGCCGCTGACGCGCGCGAGGCGCTGTACGTGTTCGCGCACGAGGTCACCGGCTCGCTGGTGGGGCCGATCGTCGCCGACAACGTGACACCGGCGCAGCAGCGGAGCGGCGTGGGGGCGCGTCTCGTGACCACGGCGCAGGTGTGGGCCGGCGCGCTGCTCCTCGAGCGCATTGCGCCGGAGCTGCTCGACGGGTATCGCCGCTACTACCGGACGCAGGTGGGCGCCGCCGCGACGGCGACGTTCGACGACACGTTCCCCGTGTCCGCGGACATCCGCACGGCCATCCTGCGCCAAATCGACCTCATTCTCGGCGGCATCTGACATGGCGAGCGACGAACTCCCCCGCACCGCCCTCGAGCGGGTGCTCGCCCGCGCGAGCGAGCTGCAGATGACCGAGCAGCGCGAGCCCGGCGACGGCATCAGCGAGGCGCGCCTGCTCGACATCGCGAAGGAAGTCGGTCTCGACGTGACGCACATGCGGCAGGCGATCGCGGAGGAGCGCGCGCGGCTGCCCCTGCAGGATGTGATCGAGGAGCCGGCGGTGAACGCGTTCGGCCCGGCCGCGCTCGGTGTGCAGCGCACGGTGCGTGGCGCGCCGGCCGCCGTGCTGTCGCAACTCGAGGTGCTGCTCGCCAAGGTGGACCTGCTCGTGCCGGTGCGGCGTACGGGCGACCGGCTCATCCTCGAGCCGCGCCGGGACCCCGTGGGGAATCTGGCCCGCGCGCTGGTGGGCGGAGGGCGGCGTCTCGACCTCGTGCGCGTCGATCACCTGGTGGTCACCGCGACCGCCGTCGACGAACAGCGCACGGTGCTGCGCTTCGATGCCGTGCTGACCACGGCACGGCGGCTCGAGCGCCGGGTCGCCATCGGCGTGAGCGCGCTGCTCGCGATGCTGGCGCTGTGGGTGTCGATCCCGCTGTTCGTGTTCTCGCTCGTGGTGCCGGCGTTCGCGACAACAGTGGCGGTCGTGCTGGGCGCGCTCGCGGCGGGCGGCGGCTGGCTCACGTGGCGCGCCGCCAAGCGGCGCTATCGCACGTTGCTGGGGCGCGCGCAGATGCGGCTGGAGGCGTTGCTGGACGACGCGGAGGTGGGGCGGTTGGAGGCTCCCGTGGGGTTGTTGGGCAAGCTTCTCGGCTGAACGGCCAACAACGGAAGCGGAACGACGGGAGCGGCACCACGGAAGCGTAGGAGCGAGACGACGGGTGCTACGGGTACTACGGGTAGTGGGCGTCAGGCGATCGCGAGCTCGAAACTCCGCTGCCGCACGCGCTGCACCAGCCACCGCACGCCGGCGTTGCTCATCACCAGCATGCTGCCCGTCATGAGCAGGGACTTCACTTCGCGGCGGGAAATCTTCACCGACCCGCCGGGGCGCAACATCGCCGTGCTCTGCACGAGGTCGCGCAGCGTGGCATAGGCGAGCAGCAGCGGCAGGATGCAGAACAGCCGGATGCTCACGGCGCGACGTGGGATGTCGAGCAGGTACACCAGCGCCTCCTCGAGATCGTGCCAGGCAAGCTTGATGAGCTGCGTGAGCGCTTCGCGATTGTGCGCGAGCAGCTCGGGGGCGAGGATGCGGCTCTGGCTGCTGCCGTGTGCGACGAGCAGCTCCTCCGGCACATACACGGAGTTCTCCTGCTCGGCATCGACGGCCACATCCTTGAGGATGTTCACCGTCTGCAGCGCCTCGGCGAAGGCCCGGCAGCGCTCGCGGAGGATGGCGTAGCGGCGCGCGCCGATGCTGGGGGAGTGCTCGTGCCAGAGGTCGGTGAGCATATAGCCCACGGTCCCGGCCACGTAGTAGCAGTACTCCTTGTACTCCTCGACCGTCTGGATGCGGATGCCGTTGGGGTAGAGCAGCACGAACTTGCGCATGCCGACAGCCATCTCGCCCACCCAGCGCTGCACCACCGCGCGGGTGCCGGCGGGGAGCGCGGCAAAGTGCGCGAAGACGAGCGGCGCATTGCAGGTGAGGGTGCGATGGGCGAGCTCGCCGGGAAGATCCTGCACACCGGCGGTGAACCGGCGGAGCGCGTCGTCGTCGCCGAAGGCCGCGAGAAAGTCGTCGAACAGGGCGGCCTTGACCGCGGGGTCGATGCCGGGGGCATCCTCGACAGTGTCGGCGATGCGACAAAGCAGGTACGCGTCGAGGACGGCCTGTCCCAACGCACCGGGGAGCACCTTGATGCCCAGCGCAAAGGTGCGCGACACCGCCGGCAGGATCGTCTGGCAGAATCGCGCCGCATCACCGCGGGCGAGGGCGTCGGCGACGGCCGGGGAGAGGCTGGGCATGACGCACAAGATACGAGGGATAGCCGAGGTGCGTCACCACAGGTTCCGGACCCGAAGCGTCGGGGCGCAACAGCTCGGCCGCCGCCGTGACACGACCCTTGCCGCCGCGGTGGGGGTCGGTGAGGTTGCGCCCATGCAGGGCACGCATGCTGACACGTCGGGGCCGCGGGTCGAGGCCCCCGAGGGATTCCGCGGGGTGTTCCGCGACGATGTCATGGCGCGGGCGCTGTACGCGGAGGGCGCGGGGATCGCCCGGTGCTGGCCGCAGGCCGTGGCGGTGCCGGCCGATGCCGACGACGCCGCGCTGCTGGTGCGCTGGGCGCGCGCGACGGGCGCGATGCTGATGCCCCGAGGCTCCGGCAGTGGCATGGCCGCAGGCGCCGTCGGCACCGGCGTGGTGGTCGACCTGAGCCGCTTCACGACCATCGGGGCGGTCGACGTCGCCGCGCGAGCCATGACGGTGGGCGCCGGGGCGCTGCGCGGCGCGGTGGACGCTGCGGCCCAGCGCCACGGGCTGCGCTTTCCGGTCGATCCGTCGAGCGGCGCCTTCTGCACGGTGGGCGGCATGGTGGCAACGAACGCGGCCGGCGCGCGCTCGCTGCGCTTCGGCGCCACACGACCATGGGTGCGCGGGCTCGAGTGTGTGTTCGACGATGGGAGTGTGGCCTGGGTGCGGCGCGATGCGCCGGTGCCGACGCACATCCCGGCGGTGCGCCGGCTGCAGCAGGCGCTGGCGGGCATCGATGCGCAGGTGTCGCGCGAGACGTTGCGACGCGCGGGGGTGCGCAAGGAGAGCTCGGGGTACGCGGTGGCCGACACGCTCGCCCCCGGCGGCCATCTGGTCGACCTCTTGGTGGGCAGTGAAGGGACGCTCGCGCTGTTCACGCAGGTCGAGCTCGCGCTCGCCCCCGTGGCCACGGCGCGCGCGACGCTGCTGGCAGCGTTCGCCTCGCTCGAGGCGGCGACAGCCTGCGCCATCGACGCGCGTGAAGCCGGTGCGAGCGCCTGCGAACTGCTCGACCGCACCTTTCTCGACGTGGCGCGCACCGGCGAAGCGGTGCACGTGCCACTCGATGCGGAGGCGGTGCTGCTGGTGGAAGTGGAGGCGGACGAGCCCGCGCTGGGCGGAGCCCCGTCGCGCGACGCAACCGCAGCCCTCGACGCACTGGTGGCGGGGTTCACGCAGGTCGCCCGCCGTCATGGCGCGACGTCGGTGACGGCAGCGACCTCGCCCGACGCGGCGCGCCCGTTGTGGGCGCTCCGTCATGCGGCGAGTCCGATTCTCGCGCGGCTCGCGCCGCGGCTGCGATCGATGCAGTTCATCGAAGACGGCTGCGTGCCGCCTGCCCACTTCCCGGCCTACGTGCGCGGGGTGCGCGCGGCGCTCGCGCGCTTCGAGACCACCGGCGTGATCTTCGGGCACGCCGGCGATGCCCACGCGCACGTGAACCCGCTCGTCGACACGACGGCGCCGGGGTGGCGCGACCGCGTCCACGGGCTGCTCGACACCGTTTGCGACCTCACGGCGCAGTTGGGCGGCACCTTGGCCGGTGAGCATGGCGATGGCCGCCTGCGCGCACCGCTGTGGGAGCGGAGCTGGCCGCTGGCCGCACGCGCGGCGTTTGCGAACATCAAGGACGCGGCCGATCCGGCGCGCGTCTTCAACACCGGGTGCAAGGTGGCCGAAGCCGAGGCGCAGCCCTTCACCACCCTGCGGCACGATCCGTCCGCGCCACCGCTGCCCGACGCCGCGCGCGCGGCGCTCGACGAGGTCGAGCGCACGCGGCGCTGGGACCGCTACCGACTGTCGCTCGGCTGAGGCGCGCGGATCGCGCCGAGGAGGGCGATGAGCGTGCGACGCTCCTCCGGCGACAGCATGCCGGTGGCCGATTCGTCGGCGGCATCGACCACGGGATCCAGCGTGGCGAGCAATTCCGATCCCTTTGGCGCGATGCGGCACAGCACCTGACGCCGGTCGGGCCGGTCGCGATCCCGGCTCACATAGCCGGCGCGCTCGAGCTTGTCGAGCAGGCGCGTGACCGTGGAGCCCTCGTCGATCATGCGATCGCGAATGGCGAGGGTGGGAAGCCCATCCGGACCGGCACCACGCAGGATGCGGAGCACGTTGTACTGCGCGAGGCTGAGCCCCGTGGGTTCGACAACGCGAGCGAAGCGGCGCGCGACCACGGAGGCCGTGCGCAGCAGGGCCAACGCCGCTTCCTGCGCGTCCGAGCGAAAAGGGCGCGTCTGCTGCAGCTCGTCGAGGAGCGACGCGGCTGCGGGTCGATCGGGCATGTCAGCTGGGGAGCGTGACGGGGGTGCTAGACTTCCCCGCCTGTGGAGGGACTACGAGCGCACGACCGCGCCGCCGTACGCTCGCGTGAAACTGCACCGCCGCCGCGATTCCTCAAGCCATCCCGCCGAATATGTCGCTCCCCGCCACCGCGATCCTGCGCGCGCCGACCGTCACCGTACTGGCACGCCCTCAGTTCGAGGCGCCCGCCCACCTGCCCGTCGCGTACGTCGGGGACGCGAGCGACGGGGAGCGGCTGGCCGAGTTCGCGGGCCGGCTGCACGCGATGAGTCAGGACAATCCGGCGCAGCGGCCCACCCGCGAGTACCTCGCGACCATCCGGACGCAGGCGATGGGCCACGCGCTCGACCACGCGTCCTACACGCTGCTGTTGGAGGGCGTGAGTCGCGCTGCAGCCCACGCGCTGCTCCGGCCGGAGTCGGGGCTCGCATCGTCGGAGCTGTCGCCGCGCTTTGTGGACACGCAGGCCGCGCCGTTCGTGATGCCGCCGGCGATCATCGGCGACGCGGCGCTGGAGGCGGCATGGACGGCGCAGGTGGCATCGGCGCTGGCGAGTTACGCTGCGCTCGTGGAATCATTGATGACGCGCTACGCCTGGATCGACGACAAGGTGCAGCGCCGCACGATCGCCCGCGATGCCGCACGTGGGGTGCTGCCGAGCAGCGCGGAAACCAAGCTGGTCGTGTCAGGCCACGCCCGCGCGTGGCGCGCCCTGCTCGCCAGGCACGCGGCCGAGGGGGCCGAACTCGAGCTGCGGCGTCTCGGCGTGGAGATGGTGCGCGTGCTGCAGGCCGAGGCGCCGGGGTTCTTCGGGGACTTCGAGATCCATCAGGGCAGCGATCGTCGCGAGGCCGCACGCACCGCACTCGACGCCTGACGAGGTCTGAGCAACCGCTAGCGGCGGGCGAACCAGTCGCTGATGCTGAAGCCCTGGGGGTCGAGCTCGAAGTACTGACTCACCGCCCACTTCTGCGTGGTGGGGAAATACGGCGGCGGGTAGCTCATCGCGCAGCGATTGAACGAAATGTCACTGATGTAGCCGTGCACGTTGGTCCCCGAGAACGTGCTGCCCTGGCCGGCGCGTTGCTGGATGCGTCCGCCCACCTGTCGCACGACGCCGCGGTCGACCCAGTACGCCGTGCCGAGTCCCGACGGCGGAGAGGGGCGCTCGGTCGCGACGGAGCGCAAGGCGAGCGTGATCGCATGCAACTGCAGGTCGGGCTTGGCGGGGGAGGGACTGAAGTCCTCGCGCGGCAGCAGCCACCCGGAGTTGTCGTTCTTCCGGCGCTGCTGCGGTGACTGCAGCATGTTGTCGGCCCACAGCACGTTTTCGCCAGCGAAGATGCCGATGATGTCGTCGTCGGCCTTGCAGGTGCCGCTGGCCGTGCCCGGATTCGTGGCCTGCCGGAGGTCGTCGAGGACCACGACGTTGTTGCGCGCCGCGAGCGTGACACGCCCACGCACCGTGCCACTCACGCCCACGCGCCCCTCGACGAAGATCGCCCCGCGGAAGTTGGGGTTGAGCGACGTGCTGAGCGGCCAGAGGTACGCGCCGTCGGGACGCGCGGCGACGAGCGGCGGGACGGAGCCGGCTGTGCGCGGCAGCCACTGGCCGCCGGCGTCGGCGGCGGTGAAGACTCCGGTGGCGGTGAGCCGCGGGTCACCGCCCAGGAAGCAGCGCGCATTCGGATTGTCGAACGCGTCCTGCTTGAGGATCATCTTGAGGCGGTACGTTCCCCCGGCAGACTCCAGCACCTGGGAGAAGCGCATGGGCGTCGCGGTGAGCGCGCCCACCGTCACCGTGACACCGCAGTTGGGGGAGTACAGCGTCGAGTCGAGCGGACCGGTCGCACCGGCCGGCGGGACGATCGGACGTCCCGCTGCCCATCCCGCCCCCAGCGTGTTGTTCGTCTGTTGATAGACGCGGAAGTAGCCGTCGTCCGGTCCGGTGGTGTTGCCGTCGCCGTCGGCATCGACGGCCACGAACTCGATGCGCATGGTCGTGTTCGCGCTGTCGCCCGTGGTGTAGGACGGCGTGAACAGGTAGCCCGCGCGGGACGCGATGTTGCGCAGGATGTTGAGATCGGCGGTGCCGGGCAGCGCGATGCGCGCGACGATCTGCGCGGCGCCCTTGTCGAACTGGCCGTCAGCGGCGTTGTACACGCCCTTGGCCGTGGTCACGATGTCCTTGAAGATGGCCTGGGGCGGCGTGCCGTCGGCGATGTAGATGGAGTCGTTCGAGTGGAGCGGGCCGCTGGCGGTCCACTTGTTGGCGAACCAGAGGATGCTCCCCGAGGCGTTGCGGCCGACATCCGTGAAGTAGGCGTAGCGCGCGAACGAACTCTGGTAGACCAGGGCCCGGCGGATCGCCACGACCCCGCTCGCGTCGAGCGCCTTGGAGATGATCTCGGCCTGCACGCCGTACTCGCCGGCATTGCCGAGCGAGTCGACGTTGCCGATGCGCGAAGCCCACGTCCAGCGGCGCACGAGCGAACCGGACAGCGTCGCGCCGTCCTCGAAGGTTTGGTAGCCGGTGAGCGGCAGCGAGTCGAGCTTGGCGTTGAGGCGGTTGCGCGCCTCCTCCAGCCCCGTGAGCGCCGCGTCGTCGACGAGCGCGGCACGTTCACTCGCGCGCTGCGTGAGCGAGGTGCCCATGACCAACATGGACGACGCCAGCGCGATGGTGACGGCAACGACCGCCACGATCATGACGGTGACGAGCGCGGCGCCGCGGCGTGGCCGGATGACGCGGCGACGCGGCTGTGCCGCAGAGGCTCGGGGCATGGTCATGGCGTGGGCACCGACACGCTGCCGGAGATGGCGAGCCCGGAGAGGTTGGGCGTGCAATCCTGCACGGCCAGCGCGTACCGGTAGCTCGCCGGGCGTGTGGGCACGCCGCCGTCACGCACGACGTACGACGTGGCCTGCGTGGCCGCGACGGTGCTGATGGGCTCACCCCACGTGGCCGCGCCCACCTGCTGGCGCCACAGGACGTAGCGAATGACATCCTTCTCGCCGGCGCCGTCGTCGGTGGCGCGCGGGATGACGATCTGCACGAACTGCGAATCGCTGCGCCAGCTCACCGACGCCGCCGACGGCAGCACCGGCGGACGGCCGCACGCACGTGACTGTCGCGCGTTGGCGATGTTGGGGAGCGGCACCATCCAGCGCACCACCTCCCGCACGTCGCCCTTGGGCGGCGTGGCTTCGTACTGCACCTCGACGGCGCGCAGCGCGTCGATGCGGCGCGATGCCGCCGTGCCGGTATCCCCCTCGACACCGCGCTTCGCGACGCTCTTGGTGAGCGGCAGCCACGCGCTCGGCACCGAGTCGAGGCCACTGAGCGCGGTGCTGAAGAGCGCCTGGTCGTAGTAGTAGCGGAAGAACGGCCGCCCCTGGTTGCGCGTGAGCCCCGTGGCCACCAGCTCGGGCGCCGCGCGGTTGACCTGCCGCCAGAGTGCGTAGGTGCGCCCCGCGTCTGACGAGTCGGGGGCGAACCAGAACTGGATGAGCTCGGCGTCACCGTTGATGAACGTGCCCGTCACCTGCGAGTAGTTCTGCAGCGGATACGTGAGCCCGGGGCGCGAGCCGCGTACGGCCGACGCCGCGTCGACCGTCATCGCGGTCACCTCGCCGGCGGGCGCCGACGGATCGACGTACACGGCACCGGTCAGCCCCACCGAGTCGCGACTGTTGGTCGTGAGGTCGGCGTTGAAGGCGAAGGCGCTGTCGTTGGCGAGCACGATGATGGGCTGCTCATCGGTCACGTTGGTGCCGGCCGTGCGCAGCTCCTGGCGCAGGAGGTCGCGACCGAACCGGCCGTTCTGCACGGACTGGCTGCGGTCGGACAGCGCGCGCAGCCCCCGCCCCTGCGCCACGACGAAGCCCAGCGCGCCGGCGATGACGATGCCGAAGAGCGTCACCGAGATGAGCAGCTCGATGAGGGTGAGACCACGACGCGGGCGCGGCGTGGCCCAGCGGACGCGCGGACGCACACGCGCAGGGAGTCGCGGACTCATGGGGCGGTGATCGAGATGGACCGGCGAACCGGCAAGGGCATGAGCGTCGACGGCACGGCGCGCACGGTGACCTCGAGGCGCTTGATGCGACGACCGCCCGTCGTGTCGGCGGTGACGGTGGTGGTGCTGGTGAAGCCGTCGCTGCTGGGGTTGTAGCGCGCGCCGGCGAGCTGCTCGAGCGTGCTCCACGCCGGCCAGGTGCGCGCGAGACCGATGACCTGGTCCGCGCGTGCGAAGGCGCGGCTGCGCACGTTGGCGTCGCCGACCGCCCGCTGCAGCTTGGTCGTGCCCACGGCGATGCTGAGCACCACGCCCGAGAGGATGACCATGGCGATCATCACCTCGATGAGCGTGAAGCCGCGGCGCGGGCGCGCGCGCGAGCGTGGTGTCGTCACTGACGCCTCCAGGCGCTGGCGGTGCGCACGTACACGGTCACGCGCCCGGTGGCACGGTCGAGGCGCAGGGCGCGGGAGTCGATGTCGCCCACACCGGCGGCGCCGCGGCGGGAGGTGAGGTACAGCGTGCCGCCCTTCTCGAGGGCGCCGTTGCGTTGCACGATGAGCATGGGGACGCCGTTGTCCGATGGCAGGGCGGTGATGGCGTCGGTGTGTCCGTCGTAGAGCGGCGTGCCGAGGCCGCGGCCGAAGCGCACCCGCTCGCCCATGAGGAACGGGCGGGACTTCTCGCCGGCGTCGGCCCGGCGGTTGTTGTTCACGTCCCACACCGCGCGGGCCTGTCCGCGCGCGGTGTCGAGGAGCACGAGCACGTTGTGGCCCCGGGCCACGGCGTCGGCGCGGGCTGCGATGATCGCCATGCCCAGGGCGCGGGCGCCGCTGTCCACCTGCGATCGCTCGAGGCGCAGCTTGGGGAGCACGATCGCGCCGAGCACGCCGATCATGACCAGCACAATAGCCAGCTCGACGAGCGTAAAGCCGCGCGCCGAGCGCTCTCGCCGCCTGCATCGGCCGCTGCGCATGAGTCCGGTCTCCTCCATCACAGGGGAGTGTCGACCGGTGGAGCCTGAAGGTTGAGCAGCGGGCCCGCAGCGTGTTGCCGCGAGCCCGCTGCGTGACGGCGCGATGGCCGTGGAGCCGCCGGCCGGCGTGATGCGAGGCGAGGCGACGCGACGCGACGCTACGCCTCGGCCTCCTCCAGCTCCCGCGCATGCTCAGCCACCACCTTTTGCGCGGCCTCGTGCGGCATCTGCTCGTAGCCGCCGAAGCGGCGCGACAGGGTGCCATGCCCGTGCGTGAGCGAGAAGAGCTGCGTCGCGTACAGGTGCAGCTCGGCCTGCGGGACCACCGCGCGGATGACCGTGCGATCGCCGGCAGTGTCGGTGCCGAGGATGCTCCCCCGTCGGCCCGAGAGGTCGCCCATCACGTCGCCCAGGAAGGCGTCGGGCACGGTGATTTCGAGCTGGTCGATCGGTTCGAGCAGCACCGGACGGCACTTGGGCGCGACGGCCTTGAAGGCGAGGATGCCGGCCATCTTGAACGACATTTCGTTCGAGTCGACGGAGTGCGTGGACCCGTCGTACAGCTCGACGCGGAAGTCGACCAGCGGGAAGCCCGCGAGGATGCCACGCGCCGACGCCTCCTGCACGCCCCGGTCGACGGCCGGCACGTACTTCGACGGGATCACGCCGCCGACGATCTTGTCCTCGAACAGGTAGCCCTCGCCGCGCGGCATGGGCGCCATGCGCACCCAGCAGTCGCCGAACTGGCCGCGGCCGCCGCTCTGCTTCTTGTGGCGCCCCTGCCCCTCGGCCTTCGCGGTGATGGTCTCGCGATAGGCGATGCGCGGCTTCGCGAGCTCGGCCTGCACGCCGAACTTGCGCCTGAGCACGGCCATGGCCACGTCGAGGTGCCGCTCCCCCATGCCACCGACGATGGTCTCGTGCGTCTCCGTGTTGTAGTGCACGGTGAACGTCGGGTCCTCGTCGTGCAGGCGGTGCAGCCCCTGCTGGAGCTTGTCCTCCTCCCCACGGGTGGCGGCGCGCACGGCGAAGTGCACGACGCTCTCGGGGAAGGTGACCACCGGCAGGCGGATCGGATGCTCCTTCGTGGACAGAGTGTCGTTGGTGTGCGTGTTGCGCAGCTTGGTGACGCAGCCGATGTCGCCGGCGTGGAGCGTCATCACTTCCACCCGTTCGCGGCCGAGCGGCACCGACAGGTGGCCCAGCTTCTCGAGGCCGTCGCGGGTCGCGTTGTACACCTCCTGCCCCGTGTGCACCTTGCCGGAGAGGACGCGGAAGTAGCTCACGTCGCCCACATGCGGCTCCGCGAGCGTCTTGAAGACGAGCGCGGCGAACGGGCCGTCGTCCTTGGCGTGCAACTGCACCGTGTCGTGCCCCTCGGCGCCGGTGAGGGCGTGGATCTCCTCCATCTCCCAGGCGTTCGGCATGAGCTGCACCAGCTCGGTGAGCAGCGCCCGGATGCCGATCATGTTGTCCGACGAGACGCAGAACAGCGGGAAGAGGTCGAGGCGCGCCATGGCGTCCTTCATGCCGTGGATGGCGTCGTCGCGGTCGATCTCCTGCCCGTCGAGATAGCGCTCGAGCAACCCGTCGTCGGTGGCGCTGACGGCTTCGATGAGCTCCTGGCGATAGCGCGTGAAGCGCTCCATGCAGTCGGCCGGGATGTCCGCCTCGACGTACTCGCCCTTCGCACCGGCCGTGTACATGTAGGCGCGCTGCGTGAAGAGGTTGATGACGCCGCGGAAGTCCGCGCCTTCCCCGCACGGGATCTCGACCGGGATGACCTTGCTGGTCAGGCGGTCCTTGATCTGCTGGTAGATGCGGTCGAAGTCGGCGTGCTCCTTGTCCATCATCGAGACGACGAACAGCACGGGATCCTGCTTGGCGACCGCGGCCCGGAAGAGCCGCTCGGTGCCCACCTCGACGCCGCCGTGGGCGCTCACCACGCACAGGGCACCGTCGGCGGCCGCGAGGGCGGCGAGCGCATCGCCCTGGAAGTCGAGCGAGCCCGGTGCGTCAATGAAGTTGATCTTCGAGTCCATCCATTCGGCGTACGCGCATCCGAGACTGATCGAGTAGCCGCGTTCGATCTCCTCGGGGAGGTGATCGGTGATCGTGGTGCCGTCACGAATCGTCCCGTGGCGTTTGCCGGAACCGGCAGCGAAGCAGAGTGCGTCAACGAGGCTGGTCTTTCCGCTGCCGCCGTGGCCGACCACGGCGACATTCCTGATGCCAGCGGAGTCGTAGTCCCTCATATCCTGGTCCCTCCCGCTCTTGGTGGAGCCGTTCCATCTGGTGCCTTCTGATGTGCGGCCGGGACCCCGGTGCGGCAAGACGGGAAAAACCTGACGGCCTGCAGCGCGGCAGCCTCGACCGTGGGCGGCGGGCGCGTCGAACCGGCCGGAATACCGAAGGGGCACCGACCGGTGTGCGCGTGTGCGCTGCCGATCATGTGCCCCTTCGCCCTGCTGGTGTCACGGTCCTGCGATTCAGACGAAACAGAGACGGATACTAGTCTCCCTCCACGTCGTAGGTGTACGCGTCAGCCTGCCGAATCGAATCGAGCCAGCTCTCCACTCCGGCGTCATCCTCGATGGTGCTGCCCGCCCCGCCGCTGGCCATGGTGGCCGACTTGAGGGAGAAGCTGAGCGCCCGCTCCGTGCCTTCCGGCCAGTCCGGCATTGCCAGACCTGCCGCCACCCGACGCAGCGTCGGGCCACAGTTGCCGAGCAGCTCGGAGGCACGCGCCTCGAGTGTCAGCAGCGGGATATCGAGGTCCTGCGTGACCAGGCGCCCGGTGGCACGATCGCGCCATGCCGAGTCACCGACCGCACCGCGGTCCGGCCACACACCCAAGTGGCGCACGACCCCCGAATGCACTGCCTCCAGACGCTCACTCTCGACGGTGGCGGCCAGCGCCAACGCGAGCGATTGCGCATCCGCCTCGCCATACAGCGTCACTACTTCGCGCCGCGAGCGGGTTCCGAAGGGCAGCACGGGAATCGAGTTCACGTGCGCAAGCACCGGCGAATCGCTCGGACGCGTCTCGAGTCGCACGAGCACGTCCATCGGGTCCTCCTGGGTTGGGGATCGGGATTGAAGGCCGGCAGCATCGGCGCCTCGCACTCGCCGTCATGCGATAGACGTGCCACCGCCCGTGGAGCAACGTAGTACCCGCCACTTCTGTTGCCGAAGTGACCATGATCACCGGAATCGGTCACGATTTGGTGAGCAGTGCGACGTCAGCCTGCCGACTCGTCCACCTCAGCGGCCGCGACCCACACACCCGCCACGAGCGACACGGCAAGCGCCACCGCAACAGCAACCGCAGCAGGAACCGTTGCGGTCACTCCGTAGCCTACGCGCAACAGGGGAGGGAGGATCCACAGCGAGAGCGCGCAGTAGCCCGCCGCCGCCGCCAACGCCGCCAGCACCCGCGTGAGTCCACGGAGTGGCAGGATGAGCAGCGCGAGGAGCACACCCCACCCCGCCGCGATGGCAAGATGATGCAGGTATCCAAGCGCCACCGAGGTGAGCGGCGCCGAGACGGAGGCCACGCCGAGCCGTTCGAGCAGGGCACGCCCTGCCAGCCGGAAGACGCGACCGGGCTCGCCATCGCGCCAGCCGAGCCCGAGCAAGGCGCCACCCGTCGCGATGGTGGCCAACGTTCCCACAGCGAAGGCGCTGTCGAGCAGGTGCTGGAATCGGGTGGTCCGGGCGGCGGCCATCGCCGAAAGATAGAGGACCGCCCGCCTTAACACCCGCCACCGCGCCGCCGTCGCACGGAGTGTCCCGCAGCCTTTGCCTCATCCGGAGTTTGCTGCCATGCCCCACTGCTCACGCTCGTCTGCACCCCCGCGGCGCCGCTTGGCGCCGTTTCCTTCCCTGCCATACCGCCGCACCGCGGCCGGCGTCACGCTGGCGCTGCTCGTCGGCACCGTTGTCTCGGCCTGCAGCTCCGCCACGGCGGGCGGCTCGGCGTCGGCCCCGACGGCCGCGCGCGCGTCCAGCGGTCCGCGCGAGCAGACGGCCGATCAGCAGGTCCAGCATGTGCTCAACCGCCTCGCCTTTGGTCCGCGTCCCGGCGACGCGGCGGCGGTGCGCGCCATGGGGGTCGATGCGTGGATCGAGCGGCAACTCCACCCGGAGCGCGTCGCCGACACCGCCATGACGCCCCTCCTCCGGCAGTACGCCACACTGGGCATGAGCGGGGGCGAACTGCTGGCCAAGTATCCGCCGCCGGCGCAGGCGCTGGCCCAGGCCACCCGTCGGGCCAACGGCCAGATCACCGCCGAGGACTCCGCCCGACTGCGCGAAGCGGCTCGACAGGGCGCGGCCATTCTGGGTGACCTGACGGCGAGCCGCATTGCGCGCGCGGTGGCCAGCGAGCGGCAGCTCGAGGAAGTCCTCGTCGATTTCTGGGAGAATCACTTCAGCGTGTTCAGCGGCAAGGATCGCACGCGGTACTTCCTCTCGGAGTACGACGTGCACACGATCCGACCGCACGCGATGGGCAAGTTCCGAGACCTGCTGGGCGCGGTGGCCAAGAGCCCCGCGATGCTCTACTACCTCGACAACTGGCAGAGCGTGGCCGACAGCGGCCGGCCGGTGCTGCAGTCGCTGCCCCCGCGCCAGGCGCAGCGGCGGGCCGCGGCGGTGCGCCGCGCCGCGCAGCAGAACCCGGCGGTGGCGCAGCTCGCGCAGCGACGCCGCGGGCTCAACGAGAACTATGCCCGCGAGCTCATGGAGCTGCACACCTTGGGCGTCGATGGTGGCTACACGCAGCAGGACGTCATCGAGGTGGCGCGCGCGCTCACCGGCTGGACGCTGGAGCGGGGCGCGCAGGGCGGCGACTTCGTCTTCCGCCCCATGGTGCACGACGCCGGCGCCAAGGTCATCCTCGGGCAGAAGTTTCCCGCGGGCCGCGGGCAGGAAGAGGGGGAGCAGGTGCTCGACCTGCTGGCCCGCCATCCGAGCACGGCGCGCTTCATCGCCACCAAGCTCGCGCGCCGGTTCGTGAGCGACACGCCCCCCGCCGCGCTGGTCGAGCGCGCTGCCGCGACCTTCCGTCGCACTGACGGCGACATTCGCGAGACGGTACGCACCATTGTCACGAGCCCGGAGTTCTTCAGCACGGCGGCCTATCGCGCCAAGGTGAAGAGTCCGTTCGAGCTGGTCACGAGCACGCTCCGGGCACTTGGGGCCCGGCCTGACGCGGCGCCGCGTGGCGGACCGCTGGTGGCGCAGCTCGTGGGCCGCCTCGGGCAGCCCCTGTACGGTCACCAGGCGCCCAACGGGTGGCCGGAGACCGGCGACGCGTGGATGAATACGGGCGCGATCCTCAATCGCATCAACTTCGGGCTGACCGTGGCCAGCGGCCGCGTGCCGGGCGTGCGCCTGGCGCAGTGGCCGGCGGCCGCCTCGCTCAACGCGCTACCGCGCGAGCAACAGGTGGACGGCGTGATTCGCGAACTGCTGGGCGGCCAGGCCAGTGCCGACACGCGACAGGTGCTGCTCACCGGCACGAATCCGTTCCTCGCGGCCCGCGGGGGCGCGTCCGACTCGCTGTTGGTGAGTGATGACGACCGCATGATGACGCCGCCCGCCACACCGCCCGCGACGGGCTCGACGCCACCGGCACGCCTGCAGCAGCGCGGTGGTCGCGGTGCCGCCGCCGCGGCGGCCATGATGACCGCGCCGGGTGCGCCACCGGCCGGGCTCGCACAGATCGTGGGGCTCGCCCTCGGCGCCCCTGAATTCCAGCGTCGCTGACACGCCAGGAGACACGACCATGGATCGACGAGTCTTTCTCAAGAACGGCGCGCTGTCGCTGGTGACCCTCGGGTTGTCGCCCAGCTTCCTGCGCCGCACGGCCTTCGCGATGGAGCTGCCGCGCGCGGCGCGCGGCAAGACGCTCATCGTGCTCTTCCAGCGGGGCGCGGCCGACGCGCTCAACGTGCTCGTGCCGTTCGGCGATGCGCATTACTACACGGCGCGGCCACAGCTCGCGATCGGTTCGCCGGCGCGCAGCAACGGCACGCTGGGCGCCATCGACCTCGACGGCTTCTTCGGCCTGCACCCTGCGCTGCAGTCGTTCAAGCCGCTCTGGGATCGCGGCCTGCTGGCGCCCATCCACGCGGTGGGGAGCCCGAGTGCGACGCGCTCGCACTTCGATGCGCAGGACTACATGGAAACCGGCACACCCGACCGCAAAGGCACGACGGACGGGTGGCTCAACCGCTATCTCGCCGTGCAGGGCACCTGCGAGGCGTGCGTGCCCGGCAAGGCGCCGCCGCCGTTCCGCGCGGTGGCGATGGCGGCGCAGACACCACGCATTCTCGAAGGCAGTTCGCCGGTCGTCGCGATGAACTCCATCGAGGAGTTCTCGATCCGCACGGGCGGCGGTGACGCCGAGAAGCGCCTCGAGGCCCTGTATCGCACCGGGTCGGCCGATCTCGTGCACGGCAGTGGTACCGAGATGTTCGAGGCGCTCAAGGTGCTGCGCGCGGCCAATCCGCAGCAGTACAAGCCGGCGGCCGGCGCCGACTATCCGCGCTCACCGTTCGGTCAGCGACTCGCGCAGATCGCGCAGCTCATCAAGGCGGGGGTCGGGCTCGAGGTCGCCTTCGCCGACGTGGGCGGTTGGGACACGCACGTGAACCAGGGAGCGGCACAGGGACAGCTCGCGAACCGCCTGCGTGACTTCGGCGACTCGGTGAGTGCGTTGGTGGCCGACCTGGGTGACCGCATGGACGACGTGGTGATCCTCACCTGCTCCGAGTTCGGGCGCACGGTGCGTCAGAACGGCACCGGCGGCACGGACCATGGGCACGCCGGCGCGATGTTCGTGATCGGCGGATCGCTGGGCACGTCGAAGAAGGTGCACGGCCGCTGGCCGGGGCTCGCGCCCGAGCAGTTGTACGAGGGGCGCGACCTCG
This sequence comes from Gemmatimonadota bacterium, assembly GCA_020161135.1. Lineage (GTDB taxonomy): Bacteria > Gemmatimonadota > Gemmatimonadetes > Gemmatimonadales > Gemmatimonadaceae > Gemmatimonas. Next base: position 258,586 of record JAIUOB010000002.1, read on the forward strand.
CGCTCACGACCGACTTCCGCGCGGTGTTCAGCGAAGTCGTGAGCCGGCACCTCGGCGGCAACCGGCTCGACGCGATCTTCCCGGGCTACAGCGGTCGCGAGAAGGAGTGGCTGGGCGTGCTGCGGGGCTGAGCCGGCTGGTGTAAGCATTGTGTCGGAAGACGCCCGATGCGACCACACGGCGGCAACCGTGGCGTCGCGTCGGGCGCTCGCATGAGTGTCCCCTCTTCCCGGAGTCCTCATGCCCGTTCCTGTGCTGCTGCCGTTGCTCCTCGCGTCCGCGCTGTCGGTCTCACCCTCCGCGGCGCCGCAGGGAAGTCCCGCGCGCACGCCGGCGACCGCCGGCGAACAGCCGCGTATTCCGCTGGTGCGTCAGTCGGCGCCGCCGCCGCCGCCGGCGCGCGCGCGGGTGCCGGTCACGCGCGAGACCGCCGACAGCGCCCCACCACCGCCGCCGCGGACGGCTCGTCCGACGCCGTCCGGCGCCCCCACGGTGCCGCTCAAGCGCATGGCACCGCCGCCGCCACCGCCACCGCCACGCTGACGGGAGGCCGACGTCGGTGACGCGACCGCGGTCGCGTCACTGGACGCTGTTCAGTCGCGAGCGCCGTCGCGGGCGCGCGGACGGGCCGGTGGCTCCGGCGCGCGCGGCGCGTGCGGGACCGACGGCGGGCGCCTGTCCTGGGCCGCCCGCTTGAGCTCCCGCAGCACCTTGTCGGCCACGGCACGGACGCGTGGATCGGCGCGCGTCGCATCGAGGATCCCTTCCATCACGTCGTCGATGAGTTCGGGTGACGCGGGCAGGTCGCGATCGCGTCGCGCCGAGCGCGGGCCACGATCGCGCCGGTCACCACGCCAGATCGGCTCATCCGGCTCCCACGTGTCGTCGCGCATCGCGATCCACTCGTCGCCGACGCACGATTCGCGCGGCGCGGTGCCGGTGCGGAAGTACTCGCGCCGCGACTCGCCGCACCACTCACCGGCCAGTTTTCCGGACGCGATGTCGATGACTCGCGTCTCGATGCCGGCCGGCGGCAGCCACGGCGTGTCGCGCTCGGGGCTGTGCCACCCGTCGCGCAGGAAACGGGCCCAGAGCGGCGCGGCGAGCCGCCCGCCCGAGGGGTTGTATCCCAGCGGCTGCGGGGTATCTGCACCGAACCACAGCCCCGCGACCAGCGTGGGCGTGTAGCCGACGAACCAGACATCGGCGCCATCGTTGGTGGTGCCGGTCTTGCCCGCCACGGGGCCGCGAATGCCCAGATCGCGCACCGCGCGTCCGGTGCCGCGATCGACGACGGTCTGCAGCAGCGACGTCACGAGGAACGCGTCCGCCGCGTCGATCACCGCGCGCGGCGCGACATCGGGGCGCCGCCAGAGCTCGCGGCCGAACGCGTCCTCGACGCGCGTGACCAGCCACGGCGTGACCGCATGGCCACCATTGGCGAACGGCGCATACGCCGCGGTGAGCTCGAGGGGCGTGACCGACGCGGCGCCCAGCGCGAGCGCAGGGACGAGCGGCAGCGGGCTCGCGATGCCCTGCGCGTGCGCGAGCGTGGCGATGCGCTGCACGCCGACCTCGCGACTCACACGCACGGTGGCGGCGTTGGCCGACCGGGCGAGGGCATCGCGCAGCGTGATGCGGCCGGCGTACTCACTGCCGTAGTTGTCGGGGCGCCACACATCACGGCCGACGCTCACTTCGACCGGTTCGTCGTCGACCATCGTCGCCGGGGTGTAGCCGGCCCGCAACGCGGCGGCGTACACGAACGGCTTGAAGGTGGAGCCGGGCTGCCGCTGAGCGCGCAAGGCGCGATGAAAGCCGCGACGCTCGACCCGCCGTCCGCCGACGATGGCGCGCACGGCGCCGGTGAGCGGATCGAGTGCGACCAGCGCACCCTCGGTGCGATTGCCGCGTCCGCGCACGGCGAAGCCACTTGCGTCGCGCTCCTGGTCGATGGCGGCGGCCCCACTCGCCACCGCGCGTTCGGCGGCCACCTGGGCGCGCCGGTCGATGGTGCTGTACACGCGGAGCTGCGCGTCGTTGAGCGCACGCGGAATGATGCCGAGCGCGCGCAGCGAATCGAGCGTGCCGCGGATGGCCTCGACCGCCCACGAGTCGGCGCCGCGCGTGGGCGTCCATTCGGACCGCGCGAGACGCAGCGGCGCGTTGCGCGCAGTGCGCAACGCCGCCGGTGACGCGACCTTGTCGCGCGCGAGCACGCCGATGACGACCGCACGACGCGCGAGCGCCTTGCGACGTGCATTGCGCGGCGAGTATGTGGTGGGCGCCTTCGGCAGGCCGGCCAGCAGCGCCGCCTCGGCCAGCGTCACGTTGCCGATGCTCTTGCCGAACAGGTCGCGACTGGCGCCCTCGACGCCATACACGCCGTTGCCAAGATAGATGGCGTTGAGATAGCGCTCGAGGATCTCGTCCTTGGTGAGGGCCGCCTCGAGCAGCCCGGCATAGCGCCACTCCAGCAGCTTGCGCCCCCAGCTGCGTTCGGCGGCCCGGTTGCCGAGAAAGACGTTGCGCGCGAGTTGCATGGTGATGGTGCTGGCGCCCTCGCGTACGCCGCCGGCCAGGACGTTGGCCACCGTCGCGCGCGCGACGCCACGCCAGTCGACGCCGTGGTGCGTGCGGAAGCGGCGATCTTCGACGGCGATGAAGGCGGCCTGCACGTGGGCGGGGACGCGTGTGAGTGGCACGTTGTCGCGCCGCACGACCGCGAGGCCACTCACGACGGTGCCGTCGTGCGCGTACAGCGTGCCGCCCTCGGTGGGCTGCCACGCGCGCAGCTCGGCCGGCGTGGGGCAGCCCTGGAAGCCGCACGACCACCACCAGCCACTGAGCGTCGCGGCGCCGACGAGCGCGGCGCCCACCGCGCCCCACGCCACGCGCTTGCCGAGGCGCGAGGTGGGCCAGCGAAGTCGCGGACGCCAGCGCGTGAACCGCGACGGGGACGCAGCGGCTGGCGACGCCGCCTCCTCGTTAGCTTGCGGGGCCGCAGCCAGTCCCTGTCCGAACTCCTGTACGCCCGCATGCCCGCTGTCGTGACCGACCTCGTGCCCCACGTCGTGACCACCGTCGTTTCGTCGCTCGCCCATGTCCTGGGTCACCGTTGCGCGGGGATGAACCGCGTCGCAGCCCGCTCGCGACGCATTCTGGGTGGGACACTCCTGACCGCGGCCGGGGTTGCGTGGGCCGTACCGGTCGCGGCGCAGAAGCCCCTACGGACACCGGCCAGCGAAAGTGCCACCGAAGGTGCCACGGCAAGCGCGCCCGCACGGACCCCGAACGAACTGGGCCGCATCCCCATTCTCGAATGGCACCAGGTGGTGGATGCCGACGGCACCTACAAGGTGAGCCGTTCGCGCTTCCGGGCCGAGCTCGAGGAGCTGTATCGGCGCGGCTATGTGCCGGTGAACCTGTCGCAGGTGCTCGATCGCACGATCGACGTGCCCAAGGGGATGTCGCCGGTGGTGTTCACCTTCGACGACGCGTCGCCGAGCCAGTTCCGCTACATCGAACGCAACGGGCAGCTGGTGGTCGACCCGACGAGTGCCGTGGGGATCCTGCTGGACTTCATCGCCAGCCATCCCACATGGAAGCCGCGCGGGCTGTTCTGCATGCTGCCGGCCGCCGCGGCGGGACACGCGTTCTTCGGCGACAAGGGCATCGACGGACAGCAGAGCGCGTGGCGCCTGCGCAAGGTGCAGTTCCTCGCGCAGCAGGGGTTCGAGCTGTGCAACCACACGCTGTGGCATGCGAAGCTCAACAAGTATCCCGAGGCGGTGGTGCAGGAGCAGCTCGCGCGCGGCGCGATGGCCATCGACAGCGCGGTGCCGGGCTACCGGGTGCGGGCGCTGGCGTTGCCGTACGGGTTGTGGCCCAAGCACCGCGCGCTCGCGGTGTCGGGGAAGTGGACCGACCCCAAGTCGAAGCGCACCGTGGCGTACGCTCACGATGCCGTGCTCGAGGTGTCGGGCGGGCCGGCGCGCAGCCCGCACGACCCGGCCTTCGATGCGCACAAGCTGCCGCGCGTGCCGCTGCAGGGCGGCACGAAGCTCAGTACCACCCTCGACGCGATGGACAAGCCGGGACACGCGTGGGCGCGCTATGTCTCCGACGGCAATCCGCGCACGGTGGCGAAGCCGTAGGCGCTACATCGAGGCCTACGCCGTGAGGCCTACGCCCGCATCTTCTCCACGTCATCCCAGCGATCGACGGCGCGACGCAGGTGGGGTATGACGATGCTGCCGCCGACGATGAGCCCGATGCTCAGCGTCTCGAAGATCTCGTCACGCGTGCACCCTTCTTCGCCGCAGCGGACGATGTGATACGTGATGCAATCGTCGCAACGCAGCACGAGCGAGGCGACGAGTCCCAGCAACTCCTTCGTCTTCACGTCGAGCGCGCCGCCCTCGTAGGCGCGCCCGTCGAGATTGAAGAAGCGATTGATGACCAGGTTGTTCTCGCCGAGGATGCGCGTGTTCATGCGCTCGCGGAACTGCCGGAACTCGGCGAGGGCGGCACTTTCGAGCGGTTCGGTGTGATCGTGCGGCGCACCGCGGGGGGTGTCGGTCATGCTCAGAACTCGTAGGAGCGCAGGGTGGTGAGCGCCGTCTCGAGCGCGGCGCGCTGCTCGGCCGTGGGGGAGTTGGCCCACAGCTCTTCGTAGGCGCCGATGGCCATGGCCAACGCCTCGCGATCGTGTTCGGCGGCGGCGAGCGAGGCGGCGTTGTCGGCGAGGGCGGCCTTGGCGAGCAGGTCGTCGGGGAAGCGCTGCGTGACCTGCAGCCAGCGCACGGTGCGGTCGCGCTGATTGCCTTCGGTGAGTGCCCAGAGGTGCCAGGCGCCGCGATGTGCGGGGTCGAGGGCGAGCGCGCGCGCCGCGAGATCGCCCACCACTTCGGGCCCGCGTCCGGAGAGCCAGTAGGCGTTGGCGAGCAGGACGATGGCGCGGACGTTGTCGGGTTGTGCCTCGACGATGCGTTCGTAGAGCGGGCCGGCGACCTCCGGGAGGTGCAGCCACGGCTCGGCGGCCATGACGAGGGCGTCGGGCGTGCTGGTGGCGCGCAGTTGGTGCAGGCGCTCCATGAGCGCGCCCACGTTGCCGCTCGCCTCATAGGCGTTGACGGCGTCGGCGAGCGCGGCGGGCAGATCGGTGAGTGGCGCAATCATGCGCGTAAGGTAGGCGCGCCGGTGGCGACCGGGAGTCGTCGGGCTTTGTGCGCGGCGCGCAGGCGCGGCGTCACGTGACGGGTGCGCCGTGTCACGCGTCTGTGTCGTGTGGGCGGACGCGGCCGCGAGGGTTGCGCGAACGGCGGGGCGGGGCAATACTCCGAGTGACCTGTGCGCCGTTGGACCTCCGACGCGTGCTCCGCTCGGGATCGCAGCCTCTGCGCATCCGCGTTGCGATCAGGTTCCCGGATCTGCCTGGTCATCGTGCCGTCGTCCGACAGCAGATGACGGCGTCCCGCGGGTGGTCCGGCCGGTCAGTTCACGGTCGTCGTGCTCACCTGACCCGTCCTCCGCAGCTCCAAAGCCGAGCCCCCCGGCGCGCGACGTACCCGCACCGGCGGCGACCGCTTCGCTACGCCCAGCACCGCTTCGCTCTGCTCGCTTCGCCGCTGTCGCAGCCGCAGCACCTGTCGCATTGCCTCCGACGAGTTCTGTCTCGTTGCCTGTTCCCGGCATGGGGAGCGGCCTCGCCGCCCTGTGCCTGGCTCCGTCCGATCGTGCCTGGCCCGATCCCGTGAGCCGTTCGCACCACACGCAGTAGTCGAATGACCGAACCGAAGCCCCCTGCCCGCCGCACTCGCACGCGGCCCGCCCCGGACCGTTCCGGGGACGACAACCCGTACCTCGACGCGCCCGCGGCCGACGCCGCTCGGCCAGCCAAGGGACGCCCCCGCGCCGCCCGCAAGACGGCCGATACCGCGCCACCCGTCGTCGAGAGCACGTCGTCGGCCGAGGCGGCCTCGAAGCCCCGGCGCCCACGTCGCACCAAGGCGGACGGAGCCGAGAGCGCGCCACCGGCCGCCGCGGCGCCCGCGCCCCGCGCAGAAGCGCCGCGTACAGATGCGCGATCGGAGCCACGTCCCGAGGCCCGCGCCGAGCGGCGCCCGGAGCCGCGCCCCGAACCCCGGAGCGAGGGGCGAAGCGAGCCGCGCTTCGAGACGCTCCCGCCACGCCCGGAACGCCCGCGTCCGCTCGACGCGTCGCCGTTCGACGGGCCGGATCGCAACCCCGAGCGGCGTGAGCCCAACCAGTATGACCGGGCGTTCGACCGCACCGACGGCCCGGAGCGGCAGGACCGCCCCGAGGGTCGCGGCGAGGGCCGCCCGGAGGGACGCGGCGATCGTCCCTTCCAGAATCAGGAGCGCCGAGACCGCGGCGGGCGCCGCCGCGGACGCAACCGGCACCGCGACCGGCAGGATGGGCGCCCGGACACTCGTCCGGACACGCGCCCCGAGCGCCCGGAGCGCCCCGCGCCGTACGAGGGTGGGTTCGCGCAACAGGACCGCGGCGACGAGCAGGGCGGTTTCCGTCGCGGACGTCGGGGGCGCAACCGCTTCCGTCGTGGCGGCGGTGGTGGTGGCAGTCCGAACGCCCCGGGCGGACCGCCGCCGGGCGGCGCGGACGTGGCCTTCGACCGGGCGCCGCAGGGTGCGGTGGCCGTGGAAGGCACGCTCTCCGGATGGTTCGACCCCTCGCGCGACGGCGGCTTCCTGCGCCGCGCGATGAACAGCTACCTCCCCGACCCGACCGACCCGTTCGTGCCACCGGCGCTGGTGCGCCTGCATCAGCTGCGGCGCGGCGACAAGATCGACGTCACCTATGGTCGCGACCCGCGTGGGCGTTCGGTGGTCGTCGAAGTGACGGCGCTCAACGACGGCTCACCGGTGGTGCTGGAGAAGCGTCTCGACTTCAACACCCTCGTGGCCAGCTATCCCGACCGGAAGCTGACACTCGAGACGGGCCGGCCGGCCAAGAGCGGCCCGGAGCTGACGCGGCGGGCGATCGACCTCATCGCGCCCATCGGCTACGGCCAGCGCGCGCTCATCGTGGCACCGGCACGCGCCGGCAAGACGACGCTGCTGCAGGCGATCGTCGAAGGCGTGGCGGTCAACCATCCGCAGGCCGTGCTGCTCGTGCTGCTGGTGGACGAGCGCCCGGAGGAAGTGAGCGAGATGGTGACGTGGGGCTATGGCGAGGTGGTGGCGTCGAGCTTCGACATGCCCCCCAAGCGGCACACCGAAGTGGCGGAGATGACGCTGGAGCGGGCGCGTCGCCTGGTGGAGATGGGGAAGGACGTCGTCATCGTCCTCGACTCCATCACGCGCATGGCGCGCGCGCACAACACCGTCGACCGCGGCACGGGGCGCACGATGTCCGGCGGCCTCGATGCCACGGCCATGCAGAAGCCCAAGGCGTTCTTCGGCTCCGCGCGCATGATCTCGAAGGAGCATGGCGGCGGCTCGCTCACGATCATCGCCACGGCGCTGGTCGAGACCGGCTCGCGCATGGACGACATCATCTTCGAGGAGTTCAAGGGCACCGGCAATTGCGAGATCAAGCTCGATCGCTCGCTGGCCGACCGTCGCATCTTCCCGGCGTTCGACATCGCCGTGAGCGGGACGCGACGCGAAGAGAAGCTCTTCCGTCCGGATCAGCTCGAGAAGGTGCACCTGCTGCGCCGCGGGCTGGCGCAGTTGCCGCCGCAGGCCGGCATGGAATGGCTCATCAAGCGCATCGCCGCCACCAGCAACAACGATTCGCTGCTGGACGGTCTCTGACGCCGCCCTCCGTTCCGCCCCGGTGACAATGGTGCCCGGGGCGTGACGGTGCGGCTCGAGTTGGACGTGTGATTCAAGTCAGGGGAGCTGGGGCCCGATACCCGTCATCGAGCCTTTCCAGTTGTGGGCGACGCTGCCCGTGAAGATGTCGAGGCGCCCTTTCCTCAACTCCCCATGTTCCGATCCCTTTCGCTCAGGGCCAAGATTTTGGCCCTTCCTGTGGTCGCCGGCGTCGGCTTCCTCGTGACGCTGGGCACGACCATCGTGCTTGGCAAGCGTGCCGAGTCGAAGTTGGTCGCCATCCAGAACGGCTACTCGCCGGCGCTGGAGCACAGCCGTCGTCAGACGGCGCTCCTCGAGTCGTACCAGCGCGCGCTGCGTGATGCCGTGGGCGCAAGCGACACCGGCGCGGTCTCGACCGCCGACACCATCCTGACGCGGTTCGCCGCCGTGAGCGACTCGCTCGCGCACAACACGACGGTCGACTCGGCTGCCGTGGCGACGATCGCGACCGGCTTCAAGGAGTACGCCACCCAGGCCAAGGCGACCAGCACCGGCATGATCACCGGCGCCATGGAAGACCTGATGGGCGGCATGACAGGGGTGAAGGTGAAGTACGGCGCCCTGTCGACCAAGATGGACTCCCTGACCAAGGCGCAGGAGGCGGCGATCGCGGATGCGTTCGCGTCGGCCAACTCGCTGCAGTCGCTCACGCAGACGGTCACGACGGTGGTGCTGGTCGTGGCGCTCGCGTTGCTCGCCTTCCTCGCGTGGGGCACGCTCGGCAGCGTGATCGGCGCAATGCGCGAACTCTCGTCGACGGGCCGCGACATTGCGCGCGGCAAGATCGACGTGCAGGTCGACCTGCGCAGCAAGGACGAGATCGGCGAGCTGGCCGAGGCGTTCCGCGGCATGATCGACTACATCGGCGGCGTCGCCACGGCGGCCGACCGGCTCGCGAGTGGCGACCTGAGCGCGAAGGTCGAGGTGCGCTCGGAGCACGATGTGCTATCGCGCAGCATCAACGGCGCGACGGACACGCTGAACGGCGTCGTGGGCGAGATCCACGGCGTGATCGAGGCGGCCACGAGCGGCGACCTCTCGAAGCGTGGCGACCCGGCGCGCTTCCAGGGGGCCTACGCGACGCTGGTGACGGGCACGAATGCGACGCTCGATGCGGTCGTGAGCCCGATCGCCGAGGCGAAGGACGTGCTGACGCGCGTCGCGGCGCGCGACCTGTCGGCGCGTGTCGAAGGCAACTATGTCGGCGAGCACGCCGCCATCAAGGAGTCGCTCAACACGGCGCTCGACAACATCAGTGAAGTGTTCGCCTCGCTCACCACGGCCATCAGCCAGGTGAACTCGGCGGCGCGCGAGATCGGTGATGGCAGCCAGGAGCTGGCAAGCGGTGCCGCCGACCAGGCCGGCGCGATCGACCAGGTGTCGAACCGCATCGGGGTGGTGGACCAGCGCACGAAGGCGAACGCGGCCGATGCGGCCGAGGCGCGCGCGGCGATGGACAAGGCGACGCACACGACCGAGCAGGGCGTGGAGCGCATGACGGCGCTGGCCGATGCGGTGGCCGAGATCAAGAAGTCGGCGGACGCGACGGCGAAGATCGTGAAGACGATCGACGAGATCGCGTTCCAGACGAACCTGCTGGCGCTCAACGCGGCCGTGGAAGCGGCGCGGGCCGGCGACGCGGGCAAGGGCTTCGCGGTGGTGGCCGACGAGGTGCGCAGCCTGGCGATCCGTGCCTCCGAGGCGTCGCGGAACACGGCGGCACTCATCGAGGAGTCGGTGCAGAAGGCCGAGACGGGCGTCAAGCTCAACGAGAGCGTCACGCGGCGCCTCGAGGAAATCCGCACCGGCGTCCAGCGCGCGGCGACGATCATGAACAACATCGCCGAGGGCGCGGTCGAGCAGGAGAAGGAGCTCGCCGAGGTCACGGGCGCGATGTCGCAGATCAGCGGCCTCACGCAGCGCACGGCGGCGAACGCCGAAGAGTCGGCGAGCGCGGCGGCCGAGCTGTCGGCCCAGGCGGCCGAGATGCAGGAGCTGGCGGCGCAGTTCGAGCTCGGCGAGCGGCATGCCGTGGCCCGCTCGGTGTCGCGCGACGTGCAGCGTGAGGTCGTGAACCGCGAGTACCAGCGCGATGCGCAGCGTGAGGCATCGCGTGAGGCGGCACCACGCTCGGCGGCGTCGGCGACGGCCCGCAAGCGGACGCCGGCCAAGGTGGCCGCGAAGGCCGCGGCGCCGGCACGCACTGCGCGTCCGGCCGGCAAGGCCCGCGCGGCGACGGCGGAGTCGGACGATGTGTTTCCCGTGTCGGCGTCTGCGGTGATCCCGTTCGATGACGAGGGTGGCGACGATATCCTCGGCACGTTCTGATCGACGCCGACACGGTCCACTGGCCTCACCGGTGGAACAGGACGGGGAGTGCGCTGCGGCGCGCTCCCCGTTCGTCGTTCCGGCCGGCAGATGAACGTCCGTCAATGCCGACGTGTGGGACGGATTGTCGAGAATCTGGACAATTGTGCGCCGAACATTGGTCGCGCGGGCATGGGAGCCGAAGCCTCCATCAGAGGCGTGTCCGTCGCACACCGTGACGGTGCCCCGTGGCTCCCTCCACAACGACTCCACCCATGCACTCACTCAACCGCATTGCCGCGATGGCGCTTGCCGTCGCCCTCCTCGTGCCGCCCGCGCTGCAGGCGCAGGACGATCGCCTCACCATCCATGGTGCGGCCTCGCTCGCGTACGGCAAGTCCGACAAGCTCCCGATCATGGGCGTGACGAAGGATGGCACGAGCGACTACCGCATCCTGGCGCTGCAGTTCGGCTACAAGATCAGCGACAACGACCGCTTCGTGACGCAGCTCCTGCACCGCAAGAACGGTGAGAGCCCGCTCAACGCGATCACGCCGGCCATCGACCCGGTGTGGGCGTTCTACGAGCACAAGTTCAGCGGCGGCCAGTCGGTGAAGGTCGGCCGCAACCCGCTGCCGCGCGGCATCTTCAACGAGATCCGCTACATCGGCACGCTGCTCCCGCTCTATCGCGTCGGCAACGCGGTGTATGGCGAGACGCTCGAGTTCGTGGACGGCGTGGTGTTCCGCGCCCCGATCTCGCTCGGCGGCGACTGGTCGCTCGACGCGACGGCGTTTGCCGGCGGCTATGACATCAAGGCGCAGATCCCGACGAGCAGCGGCGTGAGCGTCGTCGACTCGCGCAACGAGAACTCGGTGGGTGGCCAGGTGTGGCTCAAGACACCGCTCGAGGGCCTCCGCTTCGGTGTCTTCGGCAACAACTACCAGAGCACGCCGAGCGCGTCACTGCCGGCGGCGAACCGTCCGAAGCGCACGACCACGCTGCTCTACTCGGTCGACGCCGTGTTCAGCAAGGCGTTTGCCCGCGCGGAACTGACGACGTTCAAGCAGACCAAGGCGCCGAGCTTCGTCGACTTCCAGTCGTACTATGTGCAGGGCGGCATCACGCCCACGGAGAAGTTGACGCTGGTGGCCGAGTACAACAGCGGCCGCAACGTGATCCGCTTCGCCAATACGCCGATCCCGAACCTCGACCTGCCGCTCAACAAGGATCTGGCCATCGGCGCCGTGTACAAGCCGTCGGTGCACGTGGCCTTCAAGCTCGAAGGGCACCAGGTGAAGGGCTACCAGTTCGACACGCCGGTGCCGTCGGTCATCCCGCCGACGCGTCCGCCCCTCGTCGCCACCCTCGCGCCGGCCGCGAAGACCTACTTCGTGCTCGCCTCCGTCGCCGTCAGCTTCTGATCGAGACCACTCCCATGCCGACACTGATTCGACAGATGGCGAAGGGGCTGACCGTGGCGCTGCTGGCCATCGCGGCCGCCTCGGCCCCGGCCGCCGCGCAGGAATACAAGGTGATCGTGAACAGCGCGAACAGCACGAGCGACCTGCCCGCCGACGTTGCCGCGAAGCTGTTCCTCAAGCAGGCCACGAAGTTCCCCAACGGCACCCCCGCGCAGCCGGTGGACCTGGGCAAGGCCAGCGGCGTGCGCGCCGCCTTCAGCAAGGGCGTCCTCGGCCGCGCCGTGAGCGCGGTGGAGTCCTACTGGCAGCAGCAGATCTTCTCGGGCAAGGACGTGCCGCCCGCGACGAAGGCGAGTGACGACGAGGTGATTGCGTTCGTGAAGGCGAATCCCGGAGCGATTGGCTACGTGTCGGCGAGTGCCGGCACTGCGGGCGTCAAGGTCATTGATGTGAAGTGATGGACGCGCGGCGGCCGTACTCCTCGTAGAGGACGGCCGCCGCGTGCATGCCCCGCCGCACGTTGTCGACCGCGATCCACTCGTCGGGCGCGTGCGCGTTCTCCCCGGGCAGGCCGAAGCCCATGAGCAGTACCGGCGCGCCGAGGATGCGCTCGAAGTCGCCGACCACGGGAATGCTGCCCCCTTCGCCCGTGATGACGGGCTCGCGCCCGAACGCCGCCGCGAGTGCGGCACGCCCTGCGTCGATGATGGGCCCCTGCAGGTCGGCACGCCACGGCCGACCGCCGTGCAGGTGCGTGACGGTGATGCTGACACCCGGCGGCGCGACACGGCGCACGTGCGCCTCGAGCAGCTGCGCGATGACCACGGGATCCTGGTCGGGCACGAGACGACAGCTCACCTTGGCCATCGCCGTCGCGGGAAGCACCGTCTTCGCGCCCTCGCCGGTGTAGCCGCTGAGCAGGCCGTTCACCTCGCAGGTGGGACGCGTCCACAGCTTCTCGAGCGTGGTGTACCCGGCCTCGCCGCCGAGCGCGTCGACCTGCACCTCGTGCATGAGCCCCGCATCGCTGAAGGGCAGCTCGCGCATGGCCGCGCGCACGTGGTCCGGAAATGTCCGCACCGTGTCGTAAAAGCCGGGAATCGCGATGCGTCCGTCGGCGTCGTGCAGCGTGGCGAGGATGCGGGCGAGCGCCATGGCCGGATTCACCACGGCGCCGCCGTACATGCCGCTGTGCAGGTCGCCGGCCGGCCCGCGCACATCGATCTGCACGTAGGCGAGTCCACGCAGGCTCGAGAGAATGCTGGGGATGCCCGGCGCGAACATCGTCGAATCGGAGATCACCACTGCGTCGCAGGCGAGTCGTTCGCGCTCGCGCGCGAGGAACTCCTCGAGGTGCGCGCTCCCCACCTCCTCCTCGCCCTCGGCCAGCACGATCACGTTGATGGGGAGGCGTCCGTGCACGGCGAGATGTGCCTCGAGCGCCATGAGGTGGATCCAGAGCTGCCCCTTGTCGTCCACGGCGCCGCGCGCGAACAGCTTGCCATCGCGCACGGTGGGCTCGAAGGGCGGCGAGGTCCACAACTCGAGCGGCTCGACCGGCTGCACGTCGTAGTGCCCGTAGATGAGCAACGTGGGTGCGCCCGCCGGCGCGCCGCGCCATTCGCCCACGACAATGGGGTGGCCCGGCGTGGGCTCGATGCGCGCCGTGAGCCCGATGCGGGTGAGCGTGTCAGCGACGAACTGCGCGGTGCGCGCGCAGTCACCTGCGTGTTCACTGCGCGCCGAGATCGACGGGAGGCGCAGGAAGGCATCGAGGTCGGCGAAGGCGCGGGCATCGTGCGCGGCGAGCCACTGCTGCAGTGCGGACATGGCGGGCGGAGTGAGGGAGAGCGGGCGTATCGCGGCGCTATCGCGCGCCGACGCGCGCACCGGTGGCGAGGCCGGCCGCGGCGGCCGCGAGGCCGAGCAGCAGGCTGAGCGCGACGTACAGCAGGGCGCGGCCGGCGCGCCCCTGCTGCAGCAGCGTGACGGTTTCGGCGCTGAAGGTCGAGAAGGTCGTGAAGCCGCCGCACAGCCCCGCCGTGAGCGCGAGGCGCAGCACGTGATCGGCGTCGGGCGTGACGAAGAGGCGCACGAAGAGCCCCACCAGGAAGCTGCCGACGACGTTGACCACGAGCGTGCCGGCCGGCAATCCACCGACGGGCGGCACCACCACGCCCAGGACGTACCGCAGCACACTGCCCAGTGCACCGCCGAGTGCGACGGCCAGCAGCGCACCCACGGTGAGCGGACTGGTCACGCCGCCATTCATGGCGCTGCGGGTGCGGGCACCGGTCGGGCGCGTGGCAGGTCGCGCGCCACACGATAGAGCCAGATGCGCCGCGCGCTCACTTCACCGCCCTCGCGCTCCAGCGCGACGCGATCGCCGCGCCGCGTCTCTGCGAACCACTGCCCCACCACGCCGGCGAGCGAGTCGCCCTTGGCGTCGGCGTCGAAGACCACGACGAGCCCGTCGCCCGGACGGATGGTCTCCCACGGCGTGCGCCAGAGGTCGTACTGATTCGTGCGTCCGCCAAGATTGAACGAGAAGACCGTCGGCTGTCCGCTCAGGTGGAAGGCGAGCTCGGACGCATCCTGATAGCGGTCGGCGGCCACGTGGCGATCGACCGTGCCATCAAGGAAGGCGTCGGTGCGCGCGCGATCGACGGCGGTGGCGAGCGCCTGCCACCCGTGCGCGCGCGCGATGGGGTCGCGACGAGGCGGCAGCGGCAGCACGGGGTGCCACGCCTGCACGGCGAGGACGCCCAGCAGCAGCGCGGCGAGCCCGAGCCCGCGGCGCCACCAGCGCCCTTCGGCGTGCGGCGCGGTGGACGTGGCCAGCAGCAGGATGGCGCCCGGATAGATGAGCGCCGGCCAGTTGGCCTCGACGGCTCGGCGCGAGGCGCTCACGGCGAAGAACAGGAGCGGCACGAGGCTCACCACCGCGAGGGCGAAGCGGCGCGTGCGCACATCGGTCGCGTCGGCACCAACCCGGTCGCGCCAGCCATCGCGCAGCGCCTGCCACACCGCCATCGCGAGCAGCACGAAGAGGATCGGCGTCGCGAGCCCGGCCTGTCCGCCGAGCAGGTCGAGTTCGCGCGTGATCACGGTGCCGCGCGCGCTGGCGTTGAAGCCGTGCCCCAACTGGAAGCGGAACGAGGCCCAGTCGTTGAGGGCATTCCACACCACCACCGGCGCGAAGAGCAGCAGCGCCACGAACCCCGCGAGCCAGGGGCCCGGCTCGGCGAATCGGCGCCGGAGCGCCGGATGCACGAGGCAGGCAATGACGAGGCCGAAGGGGAGCAGCACGGCGGTGTACTTGGACACGAAGGCGACACCGAGGGCGCCGCCGGCGGCGAGCCACCATCCCGTGCTCTGTGACGACCGCAGCGGGGCGGCGAGGGCGCGTTCCACGGCGACCAGGGCGAGCATGGTCGAGGCGAAGAGGGGCGCGTCGGGTGTGGCCAGCACGAGCCCCAGCGCGGCGATGGGCAGGAGGGCGACGAGCTGGGCGGCGCGGCGCGCGGCCCGGACGCCCGGTTCCCCCTGCCCGGCCAACTGCCACGCGGCGGCGATGGCGGCGAGATGCGTGACGGCGGCGGCGAGTGCCGGCCCGAGCCGTACCCCGCCCGATGTGCTCCCCGACAGCATCGTTCCGATGGCCACCAGCAGCGCGATGCCGGGCGGGTGGTCGAAGTAGCCGCCCTCGAGACGCCGCGACCACTCCCAGTAGTAGGTCTCGTCCGGCAACAGCGGGACGAGGGCCGAGAGGATCATGCGGAGGAGGGCTGCGCCCACCACCCAGGCGGCGACGCTCGACCACCCCGCCGACGCCGGGGCGCCGTCGGTGCGCGACGGTCTCATCTGGGGGCCGGTCCAGCGGCGTATTTCCATAGACCGGGGAAAAGTGCATGCCGTACGGGGGACGCGGCACCTGTCGCCGACTCCGGGGGTAGCAGGCGATTGGTCGGGGCGCGTGGACGACCGGTGCGACCTGCGACACGATCGGCGACTGAATCGGGACCTGGGCTCGCTTGCCCGGCGGGACTGCTCCGGTCAGGTTGTGCGCTGGACCGTGTCCGGCGCGGGGCCGGGGGCGCGCGTGCCGGGGGCGTGACGGTTACGGCTGCCCCTGACAGTGCGTCCTTCTCTCGTATCCACGCGTCCCTCGCGGACTCCGATCCGGGCCGAGCTCATCGGCGCGGACGCTACTCACCTCAGTTCATACAGGACGGACCTGCATGCGGGTCGTTGCCCATCTCGTGTCGCCCACGGTGCGCCGCGTCGCGCCGGCGGTGTTGCTGCTCACCGCACTGGCGGGGTGCCTCGATCTCAAGGCGACGCCCGATGCCTGCACCGTGACGGTCGCGCCGACCACGCTCACGCTGGCCATCAATCGCTCGGCGCCCATCGTGGGCACGGCGTTCGACTGCAAGGGCAACTCGATCGCGAAGAAGAAGATCTCGTTCTCGTCGAGCAACCCGACCGTCGCGACGGTCGCGATCGACGGCACGGTGCTCGCGATCTCCGTGGGCACGGCGTCCATCTCCGCCGTCGCCGACGGCAAGAGCTCGAGCGTGCAGGTGACGGTGACGCCCGAGCAGGCGGCCACGGTGACGGTGACGCCGGGTGTGCTGACGCTGCGCAAGGGCAACGTCCGGCAGTTGACGGCGACCGCGCGCACCAACCAGCAGGTGGCGATTCCCGGACGCACCTTCCGCTGGCTGTCGAGCAACTCGGCCGTGGCGAGCGTGGACCAGAGCGGCAACGTGACGGCGCTGGCCGCGGGCCAGGCGGTGATTTCGGCGGAGACCGATCTCATTGTGGGTACGGCCTCCATCACGATCACCGAAGTGCCCATCCAGTCGTGCTCGCTCACGCCCACGAGCTTCAAGGTGACCGTGGGGCAGACGGTGCAGCCGACGCTGACGCTGCGCGACACGGCCAACCAGGTCATCCCGACGCTGGGGCGTCCGATTGCCTGGACGAGCAGCAGTGAGGCGGTCGCCACGATCATCAGCAACAACGGCGCGGCGCGCACGGGTCGTGCGGGCACGGCGACGATCTTCGCCTCATCGGTCGAGTATCCCGCAGTGTCGTGCACCTCGGTGGTGGAGGCCGTCGACCCGCGTATCGACAAGGTCATCATCCAGCAGCGCACCGGCTCGCTGCGCCTCGGCATTCCGCGCGGCTTCACCGTGGCGCTGCTCGACTCGGTGAGCGGCAACATCCCGCCGGGACGCGTGGTGACGTGGTCCACCAGCACGCCGACGGTCGTTCAGGTGACGCAGGCGGGCATCGTGACGGGCATTTCGCTCGGCACGGCGCGCATCATCGCCACGGCGGAGGGTGTGGCCGACACAGTCTCGCTGCAGGTCACCAAGGTGCCCGTGACGAGCGTGTCGCTGACCCCGGTGCAGGTGGCGCTGTTCGAAGGCCAGACCATCCAGTTCCGCGCGACGGTCACCGACAGCACCGGTACCGAAGTGACCGATCGCACCATCGAGTGGCTCACCTCGGACCCCACCCGGGCGTCGGTGTCGACCAGCGGCCTCGCGACGGCGATCGCAAGCGGGTCGGTGGTGGTGAGCGCGGTGAGCGAGAACCGCGTGGGACAGGCGCAGATGGCGATCCTCCCCACACCGGTGGACACGATCATCGCGCCGCCGACCTTCACGCTCAAGGTGCAGACGCAGAGCGCGTTTGCGATCACGCTGCGGGACGCGGCCGGCAACACCATCCGCAACCGCAACGTCATCGTGACGTCGGATGATCCGGGGACCGTGCAGGGTGTCGCGAATGCGCTGGCCAACCAGGTGGTCGTGAGCGCGATCAAGGTGGGCAGCGCGACGCTGACCATCCAGGCGCTCAACAACAACGGGCAGCCCGACGGCAAGCCCGCCGTGGTCACGGTCACGATCACGCCGTGACCGCTCCGCGCTCCGCGACCGGCGCCGCGGCTGCCCCCACCGGGGCGGCCGCGGCGCCGGTCGCATCGCCCCCGTCGTTCCTCCGCGAGCTGTTCGCCGGGGAGATCACCGACGCGCTGGTCTTCCCGTATCCGCCCTCCCTCGAGGCGCGCGATGCCGAGGAGGCCGCGACCGTGCAGCGCCTCATCGCCGCGGTGCAGGCGATGGTGGCGTCACGCCTCATCGACCCGCGCCGCATCGACGCCGAGGAGGGGATCGACGAACGCGTGATCCGCGCCTTCGCCGATGCAGGGCTGCTGGCGCTCACGATCCCGAAGGCGTACGGCGGGCTCGGGCTGTCGGCGAGTGCCTACGCGCGCGTGTTCGGCGCGGTGGCGAGCATCGACGCCTCGCTGGGGGTGCTCATCGGCGTGCACTGCGGGCTGGGGAGCAAGGCGATCGTCATCGCCGGCAATGCCGCGCAGCAGCAGCGCTACCTGCCCATGCTCGCACGCGGCGAGACGCTCGCGGCGTACGCGCTCACCGAGCCGGAAACGGGCTCGGATGCGCAGCACATCGTGAGCACGGCGCGCCGCAGCGACGACGACACCGGCTGGATCCTCAACGGCCGCAAGCACTGGATCGGCAACGGCCAGCGCGCGGGCGTCATCGCGACCTTCGCGCAGACGCCAGTGGTGCGCGACGGCGCGACGGTGCAGCGCCCGACGGCGTTCATCATCCGCCCGGACATGCCCGGATTCCGCATCGACGGCACGGTGAAGAAGCTCGGGATTCGCGGCTCGACGCAGGCCGAGCTGGTGTTCGAGGAGTTGTTCGTGCCCGACGACCACGTGCTGGGCGAGGTGGGCAAGGGATTCCGCGTGGCGGTGAACGCGCTCAATGCGGGGCGCCTGTCACTCGCCAGCGGCTGCGCACAGGCGTGCAAGCGGCTGCTGGGTGAGTTCACGCGCTACGCCGAGGCGCGCACGCAGTTCGGCGGTCCGCTGGCGAGCTTCGAGATCACACAGCGCAAGATGGCCACCATGGCGAGCGAGACGTACGCGGCCGACGCGATGGTGGGCGCGCTCGCGGCGGCGCTCGACAGCGGCACGGTGGATGCGTCGCTCGAGGCGGCGTGCGCGAAGGTGTTCGCGAGTGAGCTCGTGTGGCGCAGCGCCGACGAGCTGGTGCAACTGGCCGGCGGGCGCGGCTTCGTGCAGCCGTGGCCCTACGAGCGCTACCTCCGCGATGCGCGCATCAACCGCATCTTCGAGGGCGCCAACGAGATCCTGCGGCTGTTCGTGGGACTCAACGGCATCCAGGGGCCGGCCGAGACACTGCAGGAGCTGGCCACCGCGCTGCGCAACCCGATGCAGAACTGGGGGCTGGTGTACGGCTACGCCGCCGAGCGTGTGGCGAGTGTCCTGGGGCGCCGCGATCGCTTCGACGTGTCGCTGCACGCGTCGCTGCGGGCGCACGCGACGTACGTCGAGCGCCACGTGAAGGAGCTCGCGCAGGCGACGTCGAAGGCCATCACCACACACCGCAAGGCGCTGCTGCACCGGCAACTCGTGGTGGAGCGCCTGGCCGACATGGCCATCGAGCTGTATGCGCGCACGACCACCATCGCGCGCACGCAGCGGCTCATCGAGGAGCGCGGCGCGGAGGCCTGTGCACGGGAGATCGCGCTGTGCGAGCTGTTCTGCGTGCAGTCGGGGCGGCGCTTCCGGGCGTTGCGCATGGAGCTCGATGGCGATGCAGGCGCCTCGATCGATGCCCTGCGGCTGCGCGTGGCCGCCACGGTGCGGGCCGATGCGGGCTACGCGTCGCCCGATGGTGTGCTCGATGCGCCACCGACGCCGCTGCCGGCCTGGAGCCTGGTGCGGGACGAACAGGAGCGCAGCTGAGCGGACTCGCCGCCTAGAGGTCGGCGCAGCTCCGGTTGATCTGGCCGCAGGCGAGGCACACCTGCTTGCAATTGCGCCAGGTGAGCTGCTCGGCGTCGCAGTACTCGCATCGCTCGGTGGCAGGCGCGGCCACCGGGGGCGTGGGAGTGCCTGGGCCGTGCTGCGCGTACAGTGCCACACGCGCGACGTGACAGGTAGCCGACACGGCGCTCAGCTCTCGGACTTCAGCAGGCCCAGCTTGAGCGCGAACTTCACATAATCGGTGCGGTGCGTGAGCCCGAGCTTCTCGCCGATGCGCTGCTTGTACGTGTCCACCGTCTTGGGCGAGATGGTGAGGTGCTCGCCGATCTCCGGCGCGGTGTACCCCTCGGCCACCATGCGCAGCACCACCTGCTCGCGGTCGGTGAGCTTCTCGAAGCGGGCACGCTCCTCGGCGTTGCCTTCGCGCTTGGCGAGCCCGCGCGCGAGGGCGCGTGCGGCCGACGGCTGCACGTACACGTCGCCCGCCGCCACGGTGCGCACCGCGTCCACCAGCTCGCGGTCTGCGACACTCTTGAGCAGGTAGCCACCCGCGCCCGCCTCGAGCAGCGCCACCAGGTGCTCGTCCTCGGTGTGCATGGTGAGCACCAGCACGCGCCGCGTGGGCGGTTCGTCCGCCGGCTGCACTCGGGCCGCATTGAGGCGCTGCAGCTCGCGGGTGGCGGTCAGGCCGTCCATGTCGGGCATGGACAGGTCCATCACGATCACGTGCGGGTCCAGCCGCTCGGCCAGCGCGAGCGCATCCTTGCCGGAGCCCCCTTCGCCCACCACGGTGATGTCCCGCGCCACCGAAAGGACCGCCTTGAGACCGGCACGCACGATCTGGTGGTCGTCCACGAGCACGACGCGGATGAGGTCAGGGCGCATAGACGGGCAACATACCCGGTACCCCCGGAGGCGCAACCAGCCACGCCGCGCGAGGGGGGCCGTACCCGCGCTTCATTCGTGTCCGAAGGCGCGCTCGCCCGACTTGAATACCCGGAACAGGTACACGAAGCTGGGCAGCAGGATGAAGGTGCCGGCGGCGAGAATGCCGAGCACCAGTTGCAGCGTCACGCGGGGCGCGGCGAGGTCCGTGATGGTGTGGCCCGGGGGGACGAGCCACGGGAACTGTGTCCAGGCCCAGCCCCACACCAGACAACTGGCCTGGGCCACGGCGGCCGCGCGGGCCACGCCGTAACGTCCCGTCCGCAGCGCCCAGGTGGCCGACAGCGCCGACAACAGCGCGATGCCGTGCAGCAGCGGGGCGATGCGGCCATGCACCAGCCCCGCGAAGAGCGTGGTGTTGGTGCCGCGCGCGAGGACAATGGTGAGGAGCGCCGTGCCGACGAGCGCGGCCTGCGACTGCAGCGCCCGCCGGCGGAAGATGGCGCGCAACGTCTCGTCGCGCGTCTCGAGCGTGAGATAGCAGGCCGCGAGATACGCGAACAGCACGAGCGTCAGCAGCCCCACCGACCAGGCGAAGGGCGACGCCAGCCACGGATCGAAGAAGCGGACCGGGACCGTCAGCAGCCGGTTGGCCCACACCGGGCGCATGGGCACGCGACCGCCCACCACGGCGCCCAGGCACAGCCCCAGCACGATGGGCGTGAGCAGGCTCGCGACGGAAAAGATGCGCCCCCACCGGCGCTGCACGCTGTCGCGCTGGCGGTCGTAGGTGCGGAACGTGAAGGCCGAGCCGCGCAGCACGATCCCCACCAGCATCGCGGTGAGCGGGACGTGCAGTTCCGTGGCGAAGTGGGCGAAGGCGCGTGGGAACGCCGTGAACAGCAGCACCACCACGAGGATGAGCCACACGTGGTTGGCTTCCCAGATGGGCCCAATGGCCTCGGCAATGAGCGCGCGCTGCGCGTCGCGGGTGCGCCCCCGCGCGAACAGGTCCCACACCCCGCCACCGAAGTCGGCGCCGCCGAGCAGCACGTACGCGTTGAGCGACAGCACCATGACACCGGCCACGGCGTGGGGCAGCGTCCAGGTGAGGGTCTCCGCCGTGACCGCGTTCACGACCTGCTCATGGCCGCGGGCCGGTGAGGTCGAGCCCTTCGGGCGGAGTGGGCAGCGGCATCTCGCCCGTGAGGCCCAGCATCTGCGGCGTGATGCCCGTCTTGAGCACCTGGCGGCGCAGCAGGTACACGACCACCCCGCCGAGGCCGACGTAGAGGGCGGTGAAGAGCAGGAACGACCAACGGAGCCCGGGCATCGGCGTCACCGCATCGGCGGTGCGCATGACCTCGTAGAGAATCCACGGCTGACGCCCGACTTCGGTGACGGTCCACCCGGCCTCGAGCGCGATGAAGCCAAGCGGGGCCGCGCCGACGAGCGCCCAGAGGAAGCGACGGTCGTCGGGGAGCGCCACGCCGTGCCCGGATCGACGGCGCCACCAGCGCCACGCGCCCCAGGCTGCGAGGGTCGCCATGACGAGTCCGCAACCGAGCATGACCTGGAAGGCCAGATGCACGATGCCGAGCGGCGGCCGATTGCGCGGCGGTACGACGTCGACACCGGGAATGGACGTGGACGTGTTGCCGTGCAGCAGCAGCGAGAGCGCACCGGGAATCTCGATGGCGCCGCGATGCGTGAGCGTCTCCGCGTCGGGCCAGCCGCCGATGACGAACGCGGCCGGCCCGGTCTGCAGGTGTCCCTCCATGGCCGCGAACTTGACCGGCTGGCGTTCGGCCACGCCGCGGGCACTCCAGTCGCCACTGAGCGGCTGCAGTGCGGCGGCAGGGAGACCGACCCACAGGGCCACCTGCAGCGCCGCGCGATGGAACGCCCGATGCGGGGTGCCGCGCAGCAGCGCATAGGCATGCACACCGGCCACACCGAAACCCGTCGCGGCGAAGGCGGCAAGGGTCATGTGCACGATCTGCGCCGGCGCGGCGGCATTGAACATCGCCGCGACCGGATCGATGTCGACGACGGTGCCGTTCTCGACGCGAAAGCCGGTGGGCGCGTTCATCCATGCGTTGGCACACACCACGAACGCGCCGCTCAGCGCGCCGCTGACGGCCACGACCACACCGGCGCCGAAGTGCGCGCGCGGCGGGATGCGCTGCCAGGCATACAGGTAGATGCCCAGGAAGATGGCTTCGGTGAAGAACGCGAAGCCCTCGAGCGAGAAGGGCATGCCGATGATGGCGCCGGCGTGCTCCATGAACGTGGGCCACAGGAGCCCGAGTTCGAACGACAGCACCGTGCCGGAGACGGCACCCACGGCGAACAGGATGGCCGTGCCCTTGGCCCAGCGCCGCGTGAGCTCGAGCAGCGCGGGGTCGCGCGTGCGCAGCCAGCGCCACTCGGCAATGACCATGAGCGCCGGCATGCCGATGCCGATGACGGCAAAGACGATGTGAAATGCCAGCGACATGGCCATCTGCGCGCGCGCAAAGGCGAGGTCGGACAACGAGGCGGCCGTCATGACAGCAGGCATGCCAGCGAAACGGCGACGCGCAGGCGCACGTTCCGGCGATCCGTCACGCGTCCGCGGCGAGCACCTCGCCACGACAGGTTCCGAACCCGATGCGCACGGCACCGTCACGCGCCGCGAACGCCGTGAGTGTCAACTCGTCGCCATCCTCGAGGAAGCCGCGCGTCTCACCCGACGGCAAGGTGAGCGGTTCGGACGCGCGCCGCGTCAACTCCAGCAGACACCCACGACTGTCCGGTGCGGGCCCGGAGATCGTGCCGCTGCCCAACAGGTCGCCGGGGCGCAGGTTGCACCCGCTGCTCGCGTGATGGGCCAGCATCTGCGCGAACGTCCAGTAGAGATCACGCGCCGACCCCTGCGAGAGCCGGGTCGCCGGCAGCCCCTGTGCGCGCATGGCGGCGGTGCGCAGCCACACCTCCACCGTCACGTCGAGCGCGCCGAACGCCGCATCGCTTTCGGCCGCGAGATACGGCAACGGGGCCGGGTCGCCCTCGGCGCGCGGGGCCAGCGCGGTCCGGAACGGCGCGAGCGCCTCCATCGTCACCACCCACGCGCCCAACGTGCTCGCGAAGTTCTTCGCGAGGAACGGCCCCAGCGGCTGGTACTCCCACGCCTGGATGTCGCGCGCCGACCAGTCGTTGAGCAGGCACACGCCCCAGAGGTGCGTTTCGGCGTCGGGCATGGCGATGGTGCTGCCGAGCGCATTGCCCGTGCCCACGAATGCGCCGAGCTCCAGTTCGTAGTCGAGCGAGCGCGACGGACCGACCGTCGGCACCGCGTCGTTGGGGCCCTTGCGCTGCCCGCGCGGGCGACGCACCGGCGTCTCGCTCACCACGAGACTCGACGCACGTCCGTGATAGCCGATGGGCACCCACTTGTAGTTGGGCAGCAGGGGCTGGTCGGGGCGGAAGAGCGCGCCGACGTTCGACGCGTGATGCACCGACGCGTAGAAGTCGGTGTAGTCGCCCACCTGCACCGGCAGGAAGAGCTCGGCCTCGGCCTGCGGCACGAGCGCGTGCTGCGCGGTCTGCCGCAGGTGCACCGGCTCCGACTCATCGAGCAGACGCGAGAGCGCGCCACGCAGGGCGATGCGCGCCTCGGCGCCCAGCGCCATGAGCGTGTTGAGCGACGGCGCCGCGCAGGCGCGTGCTGCGCGATGCACGCGCTCCGATTCCTCGGCGAAGCAGTCGGCGGCGTGACATGCCGCCACATCGACGATCGCGTCGCCGATCGCGACGCCGACCCGGGGGGCCTCGTTGCTGCCGGCGCGGCGGAAGACGCCGAACGGCAGGTTCTGGATGGGAAAGTCGGCGTGGCCGTTGGCGCTCGCGACCCAGCTCACGCGTGCGGGATCGTGCGTCTCGTCGAGCGTGGCAAAGCGGGGGCGGGCGGGCGGCACGGCTGGCGTGGAGGACGTTGGCGTCACAGCCACCCCAGCGCGCGGGACTCGTCCACCGGTTCGGTGAAGGAGCACGAACCGATGCTCACGAGCCCGCGTTCGCGCGTCTCCGCGAGCGCCTGCCGCGAGAAGGTCGCGACACCGCCGGCGTGCTCCCACGTCACCTGCTCGTCCGCAAAGCGAATGGCGGCCGGGTCGCCGGTCTCGAGCAATGCCAACGCCTCCGCATCGCTGCCGCCCTGCGCGATGTGCGTGGCGGCGAGCAGCACGGGGAGGAAGCCGAACATGCGCCCGGTGGGCGCGTCGTCCTGATAGGTGAGGCGATAGACGCCCGGCAGCGGATGGTGCAGCCCGGCGGTGGCCTTGGCCGGCAGCGCGCGGTCGCTGCAGGCGCGCAGGAACCGCACGACCTGCGCCGCCGCCGGAAACGCCGTGGCGACGATGCCGCCGGTGCGCAGCTTCGCGCGGCGCCCTGTGGCCGCGATCGCGTCGAGCATGGGCTCGAGCTGGTCGTCGACCGCGACCTCGATGTAGGTCGCCAGGTCGTGCGGCGTGGCGGCGTCGATGCGGGCGATGTCGTCGAGCGAGGCGGCCTTCACCTCGTAGCTGTCGACCAGCGCGCCGCACTCCTCGAAGCAGACGCGATGACGCTCGTTGAAGGCGGCGATCTGCGCGAGATCGGCCTGCACGTCGCCGCTGCCCGTGGCCGCGAGCCGCCACGGGATGGCGCCCGCATCACGCGGCAGCAGCGGATCGGCCTGCACCGAGAACAGCTCGAGCGCCGACGCCGGGCAGATGAACCGGCCCAGCATCCAGCCGGCGCCGCCGGCGCGATAGTGCGCGAAGTTGCGCACGACCACCGGCATGGACAGCTCGGCCGGCGGATACAACCCGGCGTAGTCGATGAGCGCCTCGAACAGCAGGCGCGAGGCGCGCTCGGTGAGGAGGAACGCGGAGGCGCGGAGAGGGGACAACGTCGATGTCCTTGCGGAGGCGCGGAGGGTGAGAAAGGCGTCGATCGTCGCGCGGAGCGGCGTTCAGAGGCCGTCGAAGTCGAGGCCGAGGTCGAGGGCGGGCGCCGAGTGGGTGAGTGCACCGATGGAGATGCGATCGACACCGGCTTCGGCGATGCGGCGCACCGTCTCGAGGCGCACGCCGCCCGACGCCTCGGTGAGGGCCCGGCCGCGGCAGCGCGACACCGCGTCGGCGAGTTGCTCGGGCGTCATGTTGTCGAGCAGGATCGCGTCGGCGCCGGCGGCAAGCGCGGCATCGACCTGCGCGAGCGTGTCGCATTCCACCTGGATCATCGTGCCCGGCATCGCGAGACCGCGGGCGCGGGACACCGCCATGGCGATGTCACCGTTCACGGCGGCGAGGTGGTTGTCCTTGATGAGGACCCCGCTGCGCAGGTCGAGGCGGTGATTGGTGCCACCGCCCGCGCGCACCGCGTACTTCTGCAGTGCGCGCCAACCCGGGAGCGTCTTGCGCGTGTCCACGATCACGGCGTCGGTGCCGCGCACGAGGTCGACGAAGCGTGCCGTGAGCGTCGCCACACCAGAGAGGTGCTGCAGGTAGTTGAGCGCGGTGCGCTCGGCCGACAGCATGCCGCGTGCGTGGCCGGTGAGCGCCAGCACCGTGGCACCGGCCGTGACACGCATGCCGTCCTCGGCCTCGATGCGAATCGTGACGGCGGGATCGAGCTGCCGGAACGCCTCCACCGCCAGCGCCACGCCCGCCACGATACCGTCGTGGCGCGCGACGACCGCGCTGCGCACGTGTCGTCCGCTCACCACCGTGGCCAGCGTCGAGATGTCGTTGAACGCCTCGTCCTCGAGCAGCGCCTGCCGGACGTGGGCCGCCGTGGCGTCCGCATCGAGCGGAAAGCCCAGCGCCTGCGCCGACGGCAGGCGCACCGCCTTGGTGTCGAGTGGGGTGATGGTGCGCGGCACACCCGGGGTGGGCATGCCGCCGTGTGGAGTGGCCGCTCCCGTCGTCGGGGCGCCGTGGGGCGGCGTGGGGCGGAGCGGCGGGTGATAGGACGTCATTCGCCAGGGTCCTCCGGTCCGAAGGGGCTGGTGCCGGGCGTGCCGCCCACGGCCACCATGCGCTCGATGGCCGTGCGGGCGCGCGCCGCCACGTCGGCGGGCACGGTGATGCGATGCTGCCGGAACTTCAGGGCGTCGCGCACCTTCTCGAGCGTCGTGACCTTCATGAACGAGCACGACGCACGATCATTGGCGGCGATGAACTGCTTGCCGGGATGCGCACGACGCAGCCGGTGCAGGATGCCGATCTCGGTGGCGACGATGAACGTGTCGTGATCGCTCTGCGCGGGACGCTTGATCATCCCCTCGGTGGAGAGGATGTGCACGTTCGCGGCATCGACCGCACCGGCCCCGATCGCCTCCACCACGGGCGTCGCGCAGCCGCACTCGGGATGGATGAGGAACTCGGCGCCCGGATACGCGGCGCGCGTGCGCGCGATGTGCTCGGGGTCGATGCCCGCGTGCACATGGCACTCCCCCATCCACACATGGATGTTCTGGCGTCCGGTCACGCGACGCACGTGCGCGCCGAGGAACATGTCGGGGAGAAAGAGGATGTCCTGCTCGGGCGGAATCGCGTGGATGACCTCGACCGCGTTGCCGCTCGTGCAGCACCAGTCGCTCTCCGCCTTCACCTCGGCCGTCGTGTTCACGTACGCCACCACGACCGCGCCCGGATGCTGGGCCTTCCACGCGCGGAGCTGCTCGGCGTCGATGGTGCCGGCCAGCGAGCAGCCTGCCGCGAGGTCCGGCAGCAGCACCGTCTTGTCGGGCGACAGGATGGCCGCCGTCTCCGCCATGAAGTGCACGCCGCAGAAGACGATCACCTCGGCGTCGGTCGCTGCCGCCTCGCGCGAGAGCCCCAGCGAGTCGCCGACATAGTCGGCCACGTCCTGCACTTCGGGGCGCTCGTAGTTGTGCGCGAGGATGACCGCGTTGTTGGCGGCGGCGAGGGCGCGGATTTCCTCCGCGAGGGCCACGTCGTAATGGGCTTCCAGAACGGTCATCGAGTCACCACGTGATGAGCTTGCCCTGCCACTTGCGGCGGGTCTTGGGAAAATCGCTGCGGAAGTGCCCTCCCCGCGACTCCTTGCGCAGCAGCGCCGCTTCGGCCACGAGGGTCGCCGTGGTGAGCAGGTTGCGCTCCTCCGTGGCGCCCGGCGCGAGCCGCGAGCCGAGGTGGTGCAGTGCCGCGATGCAGCGTCGCAGGCCGCTGGCCGTGCGGGCGATGGCGGCGTGGTCCCACATGAGCTGCCGGATCTCATCGGCGGCCACCTGGGCGGCGCCCCGGTCGTCGAGCGCGGGCACGCTCCAGTCCGCAGCCGGTGGCGCGGGCAGGTCGAGCGGGGTGTGCGCGAGGTCGCGCGCCACGCGTTCCGCGAAGACGAGCCCCTCGAGGAGCGAATTGGAGGCCAGGCGGTTGGCACCGTGCACCCCGGTGCGGGCCACCTCACCCACGGCGTACAGGCGGGGGAGGCTCGACCGCCCCGCGAGGTCGGTCACGATGCCGCCCATCATGTAGTGCGCCGCCGGGGTGACGGGCATCGGCTCCTGCGACGGATCGATGCCGCGCGCGCGGCACAGTTGATCGATGCCCGGGAAGCGCTCGGCGAAGCGCGCGCCCATGTGCGTCGCGTCGAGGAAGACCTGCCCGTGCGCCTGCTGCTCGCGGAAGATCTCGCGCGCGACGACATCCCGTGGGGCCAGTTCGGCCAGCCGGTGGCGACGCGGCATGAAGCGCTGGCCGCGGGCGTTGAGCAGCACCGCCCCTTCGCCGCGCACCGCCTCCGACACGAGCGCCAGCGGGTTCTCCGGCGTGTCGAGCGCGGTGGGGTGGAACTGGACGAACTCCATGTCCCCCAGCTTGGCGCCCGCCCGGTGGGCAATGGCGAAGCCGTCGCCGGTGGCCACCTGCGGATTGGTCGTGTACCGGAAGATCTGTCCGCAGCCACCGGTGGCGAGCACCGTCGCGTCGGCCACAATCTCGACCGGCCGGCCGGCCAGCGAGGCGCGCACGCCGGCGCAGTGCACGCCGTCCTCGTCCTCGACGAGCAGCAGGTCGAGCACGCGGGCCGTTTCCTGCACCGTGACGGCAGCCGACTCGCGGACCTTGGCCACCAGGGCGCGGGCCACCTCGGCACCCGTCTGGTCGCCGTGGGCGTGCACGATGCGGTGGCGCGAGTGGGCGGCTTCCTTGCCCAGCTTGAAGTCGCCGTCCGGGTCGAGGTCGAAGCGGGCGCCGGCGGCCTGGAGTTCGCGGACCCGGGCGGGCCCCTCCTGCACCAGAACCTGCACCGCCTCGGCGTCACACAGCGCAGCCCCGGCGGCGAGCGTGTCGGCCCGGTGCAAGTCCGGGGAGTCACCGGCGCCGAGGGCAGCGGCAATGCCCCCTTGTGCGTATGCCGTGGCGGAGTCGAAGAGCGTGCGCTTCGTGAGCACCATCACCGGCCCGTGCTCGGAGGCACGCCATGCGGTGTGGAGCCCGGCCACGCCGCTCCCGATGACAAGGAACCGCGTGCGGATCCGGTCGGTCATAGTAGTTTCAATCAAAGGACATCGGGTCCCCAACAGAACCCCTGGCCCGTGGGCGTCGACGTGCGGCTCCTCCGCACTGCCGCACTTCCCGGCCCCACCCCTTCCGTACATCTCAGAGGACGTGTCATGCGCTTGAGGTTCATCGCCGGCGCGGCTGCCGTTGCCACCCTGGCCGGGCTCGCCGCCCCCGTCGCGGCTCAGCCCGGCGGCGTGTCGACGCCCTGCTCCATCGACCAGAACAATCCCAAGGAGCTGGCCGCGCAGGTCTTCAAGCTCACGCAGGCGCGCAGCGCGACCGGCGACCAGCGCCGGAAGCTGCTGAGCGAGATCGCGAAGGAGCTCGACACCAAGCCCGAGCGGTTCGCCAAGAACCCGGCCGGCTACAACTCGGTCCTCACGCAGATGCTGACCATCTGGGGCAACGAGCCCACGATGGTGGTCACGCCCGTGACGCGCGGGCAGCTGGGCTTCGTGACGAACCCGGCCGAGCCGTACGATGTCATGCAGGAACTCGACAAGGGGTTCAAGGCGATGGCCGCGGCCGCCCCGTCGTGCGCCGAGGAAATCGAGGGCGGGCGGCAGAACGAGGTGTGGCTGGCCAACGTGCGCGCGGCGCTCGATGCGCAGGGCGCCGGCAAGATGGATTCGGCGGAGTACTACGCGAAGCGCTCGATGGTCATGACGGGCAAGAATCCGTATCCGCACTATGTGCTGGCCAACGTCGCGAACGCCCGCAACGACCAGAAGGGTGCCGTGCTGCACTGGGGCCACGTGGTGCAGTACGCCGGCACCGACACGACGTATCGCGACCTCAAGCACAACAGCCAGTACTACATGGGCATGACGCAGCTCGAGCTGGCGGCGGCGGCGAGTGGCGCCGATCAGCAGCAGCTGGCCAAGGAGGCGGCGGCGACGCTCAAGACCGTGATGGAGGAGCAGCCGGAGAATCCGGACGCCGCCAACATCATGCGCGCCCGTGCCGATGCGCTGACCTTCGCGAAGGACACGGCGGCCATTCCCGGCGTCTATGCGCCACTGCTGGCCGCGCCGGAGAAGCACCCCGACCTGCTGCTCACCATGGCCGGCGTGATCGCGACGCAGCTCAACCGCAGCGACGACGCGCTCAAGCTGTTCGAGGGCGCGTCGGCGCAGAACGTCGCGGCGCGTGACGCGCTCCGCAACGTGGCGGCCACGTACTACGGCAAGGACAACTTCACCAAGATGTTCGAGCCGACGCGCAAGCTGGTCGAGATCGACCCGAACAACTACGAGGCGTGGATGCTCTTCGCCTACGCGTCGCAGGGCATGGCGCGCGGTGCGAAGGTGGCGGCCGAGAAGAAGGCGTGGACGGACTCGCTGGTGAAGTACCAGACGTATGCCGACGGACTGCCGGTCAAGGTGGACGTCGCGACGTTCACGCGCGGCAAGGACAACGTGTCGCTGCAGCTCACGCTCGAGCAGGTCGCGGCGGCGGGCGGCACGCACACCGTCGAAGTCGAGTTCGTCGACGCGAAGGGGGGCGTGATCGCCAAGGCCACCGAAAGCTCGGGCCCCATGAAGGCCGGCGAGAAGAAGTCGGTGACGCTCAAGGCCACCGGCACCAACATCGCCGGGTTCCGCTACAAAGCACTGAAATAGCGATGCACTGGCAGTCGTACGCGGGCGTCGTGGCCATCCTGGCTGCGACGCCCGTCGTCGTCCCGGGGCGTGCGCACGCGCAGCCCACCGACAGCACCGCGCGTGTGCAGCTCGGCGCGATGGCCGTTGCGCTGGGCACGACGAGCGCCCCCGCGGTCGCCGGTCGTCGGCTCACCGAAGGGTATCTGTCGCAACCCAACCTGCTGGGCGCGGCCACGCTGTGGCAGCGCCCGCGCGTCGCCGTGCGCGCAGTGGGCACGCTCAACGCCGAGGGGTACACGCTGCGGCGGGGCGAGCTCACGGCCGGCAGCTACGGCGAGGGTTATGTGGACCGGCGGCACCCGCACACGCTCGTGCACGAGGCCATGCTGACGGTGCGCGCGATGCCGTCGCCCGAGGCGGGGTGGCGCGCATCGCTGGCGGCGGGCAAGGGGTTCGTGCCGTACGGCACCGACGACCCCATGATGCGACCATTCGTGAAGTATCCCGTCAACCACCACCACGCGCAGCTCCTCGAGCGCGTGCAGGGTGTGGCGGCGCTGCAGGTGGGCACGCGCGCGCGCGGCGCGACGCTCGAGCAGGCCTGGTTCAATGGCGACGAACCCGTGGCGCCCTTCACGGGCCCGCAGTGGCGCCGCGTGGGCGACTCGCACGCCACCCGCCTCACGCTGCACGGTGCCCGCGCCTTGGAGGCGCAGCTCAGCCACGCGTTCGTGCGCAGCCCGGGCATCACCCAGGGCGGCGCCTTCGATCATCGCCAACTCAGCGCGAGTGTGCGCTGGCAGCCCTCCGACGCGGCGCACGATCACGCGTCGCCAACGTCGCGCGATGCGGAGCACGGTGCGGACCACGACGCGAACCGCGATACACGCCCGCGCGACGCGTCACCGCGCCTCACGTACCTGCTGGCCGAGGTCGCGCGCACCGACGAAGGCGCCAACGGCGCGCGCGCCTTCCGCTACGAGAGTGCGCTCATCGAGGCGACGGGGGCGTGGCGCCGCTGGCAGCTCGCGGCGCGCGTCGAGCGCACCGACCGCCCCGAGCCCACACGCCTGCTCGACGTGTTCCGTACCACCACCGGCCACATCGACTTCCAGATCGTCGGCATCACCCGGTGGACGACGGGCACGCTGCACCTCGACGCCCCGCCCCGCACCCTGCTGCGCACCGCCGTCGTCCCCTTCGTCGAGGCGACGCGCGCCTCGGCCGTCGCGCGGCAGCGCCCGGCGGTGTTCGAGCCCGCGGCGTTCTATGGCAGCGCGCGGCAGTGGTCCCTGTCGGCGGGCCTCCGGCTGCACGTGGGACGCATGCGGGCCCGCATGGGACGCTACGGGGTATTGGACTCGGCACTATGATGCCGGGCATGCGCGTGCCCTGCGCGCGGCCATGTTGTCGAACCCATTCCTGACCCGTATGCATCGCCTGCCGACCGTTCGCCGCGTCACCACGACCGCCGCGTTGACGCTGGTACCGGTGTTGGCGCTGCTTGGCGCCTGCAGCGATGGCAACGACCTGCCGTTGGCGGTCGAGCCGCCCGTCACGACCACTCCGCGCCCGCCTGCGGCGGTGGCCTCGCTGGGGCTGGGGGCGGTCAACGAGCGCTACACGGCCGAACTGTGGGTGCGTGGTACCACGGCATACACCAGCACCTGGGGGCTGCGTGGCCAGGCCCGCGGCAACGCCGTGAAGATCTGGGACGTCTCGGCCAGCACGCCGCGTCTCGTCGACAGCGTGATCGTGGAGAACGCCTCGACCACCGGCGACGTGCAGGTGTCCGACGACGGACGGCTGCTGCTGGTCGCCATCGAGTCCAACCCGAATGGCGGCATCGCTCTCTACGACCTGACCGACGCGCGAAAGCCGCAGCTCATCACGCGCACCACCGGCGGCGAACTGCAGTACGGCGTGCACACCGCCGAGCTGGCGCGGGTGAACGGCGTGCTCTACGCCTTCTGCGCCATCGATCCGGCCAACGGCGTGCCGGCGCGCCTCGTGGTGCTCGACCTCTCCACCCCTGCCGCGCCACGCACGGTGTTCTCGCAGGCCATGGGCACGCCCTATGTGCACGACGTGTTCGTGCGCGACGGCTGGCTTTTCGCGGCCGACTGGAACGCCGGGCTCGGCATCTGGGACATTGGCGCGACCGCTGCCGGCACGGTGGCCGCGCCGCGCAAGGTCGCGCAGGCCACCACCGTGGGCGGGCAGGTGCACAACGTGTGGTGGCTGCACGACCCCAGCTCGGGAGCCAAGCGATACCTGCTGGTCGGGCAGGAGGGGCCGGGGTCCATCGGGTCGTCGAGCCGCGGCGATGTGCACGTGGTGGACGTGAGCGACATGACCGCCCCGCGCGAGGTGGCCGTCTACAACGTGCCCGGCGCCGGCACGCACAATTTCTCCGTCGACGAGGCCGCAGGGTTTGCCTACGCCGCCTACTACAACGGCGGGGTCAAGGTGCTCGACGTGCGCGGCGATCTCGGCACCTGCACGGCCGCCCAGATGACCGCCGACCGTCGGTGTGACCTCCGGCTCATGGGACGTGAGACGGCACTGTTCTCGAGCGGAACCACGTATGTATGGGGCGTGCACTGGTCGACCAGCGGCCTCTTCGCCTCGGACATGCTCAACGGCCTCTGGCGGCTGACGCCCGTGACGCGCTAGCCGCCCTCTCGCGTCGCGGGGTGCGCCCCCTTCCGACCGGTCGCCCCGGCGGCGAACCTTCCGGGTCATGCGTCGGACCCTCCTCCTGATCGGGGCACTGCTCGCCGCCCACCTCGCCCTCCTCACGATCACCCCGGCCGGTGCCACCGGCGCGGCGTCGGCCGACGGCCTCGACGTCGGCATCGTGTTCGACGTGGGCGGTCGCGGCGACAAGTCCTTCAACGACGGCGCGTACCTCGGCGGCGTCCGCGCCGCGCGTGACCTCGGCGCGCGCATCACGTACATCGAGCCGGGCGAGGGTTCCGACCGCGAAGCGGGACTGCGCCTGCTGGCGGCCGAGGGGATGGATCTCGTCATCGGGGTGGGCTTCATCTTCACCGACGACGTGAACGTGCTCGCGCGTGAGTATCCCACCGTGCGCTTCGCCGACGTCGACTACGCCGTGTCGTTCGACAGCACCGGCGCGCCCATTCCCCTCGCCCCGAATCTCAAGGCGCTCAAGTTCCGCGAGGAGGAGGGGTCGTTCCTCGTCGGTGCACTCGCTGCGCTCGTGGGGAAGAGCAAGAAGGTGGGCTTCGTGGGCGGCATGGACATCGCGCTCATCCACAAGTTCGAAGCCGGCTATCGCGCCGGCGTGAAGCACGTCTGCCCCGACTGCCAGGTGCTCGTGGGCTACGCCGGCGTCACGCCGGAAGCGTTCCGCAATCCCGGCCGCGGCAAGGAGATGGCGCTCGCGATGTACAACCAGGGCGCCAACATCATCTTCCACGCCTCCGGCTCCACCGGCCTCGGCGTGTTCGAGGCCGCGCGCACCACCAACAAGCTCGCCATCGGGGTCGATGCCGATCAGTACAGCGAGGCGCCCGGGTTCGTGCTCACGAGCATGGTGAAGGGCATCGACGAGTCGGTGTACCAGGCCATCAAGGCGGTCAAGGAAGGACGCTTCACCGGCGGCGTGCAGCAGTTCGGGTTGGCCGAGAAGGGCGTGGGATACGTGTACGACGACAACAACCGCGCGCTCATCCCCGACGACGTGCGCGCACGCCTCGATGCACTCACGCAGGACATCATCGCCGGCCGCATCACGGTGCCGTCGACTCGCGAGGCGGCGCCGAAATGACCATGCCGGGTGCGAACGCCACGGGCTCCATCGCCGTGCGCATGCAGGGCGTGGTGAAGACCTTCGGCGGCGTCGTGGCCAATCGCGACGCGACGCTCGAGGTGCAGCGCGGCGAGATCCACGCGCTCGTGGGCGAGAACGGCGCCGGCAAGAGCACGCTGATGCGGGTGCTGAGTGGCATGTACGCCCCTGACGCCGGACGCGTGGAGGTGGGTGGCCGCGACGTGACGGGGTGGCGCACGCCGGCTGCCATCGCCGCCGGCGTGGGCATGGTGCACCAGCACTTCATGCTCGTTCCCACGCTCACCGTGGCCGAGAACGTGGTGCTGGGGCAGGAACCCACGAGCGGATGGCGCATCGACATCGCGAAGGCCGTGCGCGACGTGGAGGCGCTGTGTGCACGCACCGGGCTGCACGTGGACGCGCGCGCGACGGTGGCGGACCTGTCGGTGGGCGAGGCGCAGCGCGTCGAGATCCTCAAGGCGCTGCATCGCGGTGCCACCACGCTCATCCTCGACGAACCCACGGCAGTGCTCTCGCCGCCTGAAGTGCAGGAGCTGTGGGGCGTGCTGCGCGCACTGCGGGCCGCGGGTGGCACGGTCGTGCTCATCACCCACAAGCTCGACGAAGTGGTCGCCATCAGCGACACGATCACCGTCATGCGGAGTGGCGCCACGGTTGCGCGCTTCGCGACGGCGGGCACGACGCCCCGCGACATCGCCCGCGCCATGGTCGGGCGCGACGTCGCGCTGCACCTCGAGAGTGCGCCGGGCGGCGACGCGACGAGCGCCGGCGCGGTGGGTGCGCATGCCGACGCAGCGCCTGCGTTGCGCGTCGAGCAGCTCACGGTGCGCTCCGACCGCGGCACCGACGCCGTGCGCGATCTCTCCTTCGACGTGCGCCCGGGGGAGATCCTCGGCATTGCCGGCGTCGAGGGCAACGGACAGACCGAGCTCCTCGAGGCCATCGCCGGACTGCGCGCAGCGGCGCACGGCCGCATTGCCCTCGGTGCGCGCGATCTCGCGGCGCTCGACGTGCGTGCCCGCGCCGACGCCGGGCTCTCGCACATCCCCGAGGACCGCCACCGTCGCGGCCTCGTGCTCGACTACTCCATCGCCGACAACCTCATCCTCGGGCGACAGCATCACTTCGGCACACGCGGCGCACTCGACATGGCGCGCATTGCCGCGAACGCCGCCGAGCAGGTGAAGCGCTTCGACATCCGCCCGCCGGTCGCGACCCTGCCGGCCCGCGCGCTGTCGGGGGGCAACCAGCAGAAGATCGTCATTGCCCGCGAGATGGGACGTGCCTTCAGCGTGCTGCTGGCCGCCCAGCCCACGCGCGGCGTGGACGTGGGCGCCATCGAGTTCATCCACGCACAACTGCGCGCAGCGCGCGACGCCGGGAAGGCCATCCTCCTCGTGAGCGCCGATCTCACCGAAGTGCTGGCCCTCGCCGACCGCATCGCGGTCATGTATGGCGGACGCTTCGTGACCATCCGGCCCGCGTCGGCGTGCTCGGCGGAGATTCTCGGCCCCTTCATGACGGGGGCCGCCGCATGAGCGCACAGCCCGGGCAGCGTGACACCGCAACCGACGCGAGCGCCCGCACCACCGGCGAGATGCGCGCGCAGAGTGAAGCCCCGGCCGCACGGCAGCCGTCGGCAGTCTGGGATGCCGTGCTGCCGCCGCTGGTGGCGCTGTGCATCGCCGCCGTCGTGGGCGACCTGCTCATCCTCACCTTCGGCGAAGCGCCCGCCAACGTCTTCGCCCTGCTGGTGAAGGGCACGTGGGGCAACGCCTACGGCATCGGTCAGGTGCTGTACAAGACGACCACGCTCACCTGCACCGGGCTGGCGTTCGCGCTCGCCGCGCGCGCCGGACTGTTCAACGTGGGCGCTGAGGGGCAAGTGGCCGCGGGCGGCTTTGGTGCCGCGCTGGCCGGGCTGCTGCTGCCGGCCGGCACACCGGCGCTGCTCGCGGTGCCGCTCTGTTTGCTGGCGGCCATGAGCACCGGCGCGCTGGTGGGCGCCGTGCCCGGCGTGCTGCGCGCGCGCTTCGGGGCAAGCGAAGTCATCGTCACCATCATGCTCAACTTCGTGGTGCTCGCGCTGCTCAGTTGGCTCGTGAGCGCCAAGCTGCATGTGCCCGAGACGCTCCACACGCCCGCCATCAACGCCGGCACCCTCCCGCGCCTGGCGGAGTGGTTCCCCATGTTCCGCGGCAGCGCGGCCAACAGCGTGCTGCTGCTGGCCGTGTGCGCGGCGGTCGCGAGCTGGTGGTACCTGTTCCGCACGCGCGCCGGCTACGAGCTGCGCGCCGTGGGGCTGCAACCCGATGCGGCCGAGTACGGCGGCGTGCGCGTGCCCATGGTGCTGGGCGTGACCATGGCGCTGTCGGGGGCGCTGGCCGGCCTCGGGGGCGTCAACTTCGTGCTCGGCTACAAGGGCTACTACGAAGACGGCTTCGCCGGCGGCGCCGGCTTCCTGGGGATCGCCGTCGCACTCGTGGGGCGCAATCACCCCATCGGCATCATCGGCTCGGCGCTGCTCTTCGCGACGCTGTCGCAGGGCGGGCTCGCGGTGAACGCCATCGTGCCCAAGCAGCTCACGGACATCCTCACCGCGGTGGTCATTCTCGCGGTGGCTACGGCCGTGCCCGAAGTGCGTCGCCAGCTTCGCGCGGCCGCGGCGGGCGTGCTGGCCACCGCGACGGCTGCGCGGCAGCGCGCGAATCGCGCCGGCAACGACGTGCGGGGGGCCGGCGCATGATGCTCCTCGCCATGCTGCTGCAGGCCATTCGCATCGCCGTGCCGTACCTGCTGGCGGCGGCGGGCGGCGTGATGAGCGAACGCATCGGCGTCATCGCGCTGTGGCTCGAGGGGATGATGCTCTCCGGTGCGTTCGGGGCGGCGCTGGGCAGTCACTACACCGGCTCGGCGTGGGGCGGCCTCGTGGGCGCGCTGGTCGCGGGCGCGATCGTCACGAGCGTGCTCGCCGTGGCCACGCTGCGCTTCAAGGCCAACCAGGTGGTCGTGGGCGTGGCGGTGAACCTGCTCGTGGTGGCCGGGACGCGCTTCTTCCTGCGACTCGTCTTCGACAGCGCCAGCAACTCGCCGCGCGTGCCCGGGTTCGGCGGCGAGGGCGCGTCGTACGCGATGCTCGCGAGCTTCATGAACCCGGTGGTGTGGATCGGGCTCGTCGCCCTCCCGGCCCTCGGCTGGCTGCTGTCGTCCACGCCGTTCGGGCTCCGCGCACGCGCCGTCGGGGAGAAGCCCGAGGCGGCCGCGTCGCTCGGGGTGTCGGTCACTGGCCTGCGCGTGCGCGGCCTGTTCCTCGCCGGGGCGCTCGCGAGCCTGGGCGGTGCCTACCTCGCGCTCGACCAGCACCAGTTCACCGACGGCATGACGGCCGGGCGCGGCTTCATCGCGCTGGCCGCGGTCATCTTCGGCCGCTGGCAGCCCGTGCGTGTGGCGGTGGCGTGTCTCCTGTTTGCCGGCGCCGAGACGTTGCAGATCCAGTTGCAGGGGACGCAGGCCATTCCCAGCCAGTTCGTCGAGATGATCCCGTACGTGCTCACCATCGTGGCGCTGGCCGGTGTGGTCGGTCGCAGCGTGGCCCCTGCGGCGCTCGGAAAGACGGAGTGAGCACACCGGCAGGCACACCGACTGGCACACCGGCTGGCCCCCCGTCGACCGCCGGCGACGGCGCGGCCGACAATCGCACGGTCTTCGCGAAGCTCGTCATTCTCATGATCACGGCATTCATCGACATGCTCGGCATGTTGATGATCCTGCCGCTGCTCCCGTTCTACGCGAAGAACCTTGGCGCGGACGGACTGGTCGTGGGCCTGCTGGTGAGTTCGTTCAGCGTGGCGCAACTGCTCAGCGCGCCGGTGTGGGGGCGCTTCAGCGATCGCTACGGGCGGCGCCCGGCGCTCATGGTCGGGTTGGGTGCCAGTGCGATCGCCTATGTGGTGTTCGCGTTCTCCAACTCGCTGTGGCTGCTGTTCCTGTCACGCATCGTGCAGGGTGCAGGCGGTGGCACCGTGAGTGTCATCCAGGCCTACGTGGCCGACGCCACGAAGCCCGAGGATCGCGCCAAGACGCTGGGCTGGTTGTCGGCCGCCACCAACGCGGGTGTGGCGCTGGGGCCCGTGCTGGGCAGTTGGATGCAGCACTTCGGCCCGCACACACCGGGGCTCGTGGCAGCGGTGCTGTGCCTGCTCAACATGTCGTTCGCCTGGCGCTACCTGAGCGAGTCACGCGTGGCCGGCAGCGATGCCACCAAGGCCAAGCCGCGGGGCAGTCGCGAGACCGTGTTCCGGGTGCTCAGTCACCCCAGCGAACCCGCGTCGCGTCTCGTGCTCATCTACGCGATCTCCATCGGCGCCTTCCAGGGCACGACCGCAATTCTGGCGCTGTTCCTCGCCTGGCGCTTCAAGGTCACGGCCGACACCATCGGCTACTTCTTCATGTACATGGGCACGCTCAGCGTGGTGGTGCGCGCGCTGCTGCTGGGCAAGTTCGTCGACCGCATCGGCGAGCCGCGCCTGTCGCGTGCAGGGCTGGTGCTGCTCGCGGTGGGCCTCACGGGCGTATCGCTGTCGCGCGACTACGTGACACTGGCGCTGGCGGTCGGCCTGCTGCCGCTGGGCACCGCGTTCACCTTTCCGTGCGTGACCGCCATGCTGTCGCGCGTGGTGAGCAGCAGCGAGCGCGGGCTCTACATGGGCGTGCAGCAGACGTACGGCGGCATCACGCGGGTCGCGTTCCCCATCATCCTCGGCGCGGCGTTCCAGTTCCTTGGCGAGCAGACGCCGTTCTGGATCAGCGCGACGCTGGTGCTCAGCACGCTGCTCATGGGGCGTGACCTCGAGCGGTATGCACCACGGGCGCTCAAGAGCTGAGGCCGTCGCCGGCCGGGCGTAGGGCATGGAACTGCCTCACGCGAAGGCGCGAAGACGCGAAGGAAGACTACGGGGTTACGCTCGCCACCACCCGCCAGATCTCTCCCGTCCCCGTCGCCACGTACAGGCTGCCATCGGGCGCCAGGGTGAGCGCGCGCACGCGCACGTTGGGGAGCGGGGCCTGCACCACAGCGCGCGCCGCGCCCGCGCTGTCGAGCTGCAGCAGCACGAGGCGCGGTGCCGCCATGATGCCCACGGCCAGCCGCCCGTTCCACGCGCCCCACTGCGCCCCACGCACGAACTCCGCGGGACCCATGCCCTGCGACGCACCGTTGTTGGTCCACGCGGGGCGCATCGCGTTCGGGAAGCGCCCGACGTCGGTCATGGGCATCGTCGTCGCGTTGCCCGCATAGCCGCAGTACCCGTCCGGACAGCTCAGCGACGGCCTCTGCTGCGGATCCCAGCCCGCGTTGCCGCCGTTCACCAGCGCCGTCACCTCATCGCTGTGGTTGGGTCCGTGCTCGGCTACGTACGGCTGCCCTGACCCCGGACGAAACGCCACGCCCTGCACGTTCCGATGCCCGTACGTGAATATGCGGGCGTCGAAGCCCGCCGGCGGCGCATTGCCGGGCGCGGGCAGGCCGGCGCTCGTGAGGCGCAGCACCTTGCCGCCCAACCGTGTCGGATGCTGCGGCAGCGTGGGGTTGTGGTTGTCTCCCGTCGTCACGTACAGCAGGCCGTCGGGACCGAAGCGGAGACGCCCGCCACTGTGTGCCCCCGCACCGCCCACACCGTTCCCCTGATCCTTGAACGGAATGTCGGTGACGATGTCCGTGCGACCACTCGCCTGCGTGTAGCCGGCGTCGACGACGAGACGCACCACGCGATTGGTGCGCGGCGTGCTCGCCGATGAGAGCATGTACACGTACACCGTGCGGTTGCTCGCGAACTGCGGATCGAGCGCGACGCCATGCACGCCGCTCTGCCCCACACACACGAGGTCCGGCGCCACGAGCGCCGCGCCCGCGGTGCCGAAGAGGCGCACCACGCTGCCGTCGGCACGGCGCACGGAGAGGCCGCGACATTTCTCGGTGTAGAACATCGCCCCGTCGGGCGCGACCGCGATGTCCCACGGCTCGGCCAGGCCCTGCAGGACCACCGTCCACGTGAGCGTCGGCACCGCGGCGGTTTGCGTGGTCGTGTCCGGGGTGACGGGGGTCTCGACCACCGGGTCGTTCCCATTGCCCGAGCACGCCACGAGCAGGCTCAGCGCTATCGACGAGACGTGAGTGTGGTTCATGTGCGTGGTACGCGCGACGCGGCGCTCACGTTCCGCGCACTCCGTGGCAGCGCAGTTGGCGCGTCGCGTCAGCCGAACATCGCCCCCGCGTCTGCCGGCGCGAGCCCGACATCCACCGACTCGTCGCCGCCATGCTGCCGGCGTACCATGCCGGCGTACAGTCCACCGGTGGCCGTGAGTGATTCGTGCGTCCCTTGCTCGACCACGCGGCCGTCCTGCATGAGCAGGATCAGGTCGGCCGACCGCACCGTGCTCAGCCGATGCGCGATGATGAACGTCGTGCGGCCGGCCACGAGGTCGCCCAGTGACGCCTGGATGAGCTGCTCGCTCTCGGTGTCGAGGTTGCTCGTGGCCTCGTCGAGAATCAGGAGCTGCGGGTCGGCGAGAATTGCGCGCGCGATGGCCAGCCGCTGCTTCTGTCCGCCGGACAGCTTGACGCCTCGCTCGCCGACGATGGTCTCGTACCCCTCCACCAGCCGCTCGATGAACTCGTGCGCATTCGCGCGCCGCGCCGCCTGCTCCACCTCGGCCATCGTCGCATCGTGGCGACCGTAGGCGATGTTGTCGCGGATCGACCCGTCGAACAGGAACACGTCCTGCTGCACGATCGCGAGGCGTGACCGATAGCTCGCCAGCCGCATCTGCCGCAGGTCGATGCCGTTGACGAGAATGCGCCCGGTGGTGGGGTCGTGGAAGCGCGCGACCAGGTCGGTGACCGTCGTCTTGCCCGCGCCACTGCGCCCCACGAGCGCCACGACCGTGCCGCCGGCAATGTCGAGCGCGAGGTCATGCAACACCGGCACGCCCTCGCGGTACGCAAAGCCCACCTGCTCGAACTGGATGCGATCGAAGCGCACCGGGGCGTCGACGGCGCCGGGCACATCGGGCTTGTCGGGCGCCATCGCGAGCACCTCGAACACGCGCTCCATGGCCGCCAGCGCACGCTGCATCTCGCTGAAGCCGTTCACGATGTTCCAGACGGGGCCCATGAGCAGGAACGTGTACCACTGGAAGGCGAAGATGTCGCCCACCGTGGCCCGCCCGTCGAGCGCGAGGTGGCCACCGTACCAGACAATGACCACGTTCACGATGGCGATGAGCAGCCCCCAGCTCGTCCACAACCACAGTTCGCGCCGCCCGGCGAACAGCTCCTTCCGCAGCACGGTGTGGCGCCCCTGCATGTAGGCGAGCAGTTCGCGCACCTCCTGCCGGAACGCGCGCACCACGCGAATGCCGCTGAACGCCTCGCCCACGCGCCCGTCGATGAGCTCGACGTCCTTGCGCACCACGCGATACACCGGACGGATGCGCTTCGCGAAGGTGAAGCTCATGAACATCGCGCCGGGGATGACCGCGAGGGCCGTGAGCGTGAGCCGCCAGTTGAGCGTGAACAGCACGCCCATGGCGATGAGCAGCTTGGCCACGGAGATCGACGGCGAGATGATCGCCATCTGCAGCAGTCCGCTCGTCGTCTCCACGTCACCGCTCAGGCGCGACAGCAAGCCGCCGGTCTTCATGTCCCACAACCTGGACAGCGGCAGGTGCAGGAACCGGTCGAAGATCGCGCGGCGCAACGACAGGATGACGCGCACATTGAGGATGCGCTGCGTGTAGTCCTTGGCCACCGTGATGCCCGCCGACGCGACCACGAGCGTGAGGAACAGCGCGCCCGCGACATTCAGGCGCCACACCCGCTCGGCACGCGGCAGCTCGACCAGCAGCACCTTGTCGACGATCCACCGCATGAAGAGCGGCTCCACCGACTGCGCCAACGCCGAGAGCAGCGCGAGCCCCGCCACCGCCAGCAGCCGCCCGCGATGCGGGCGAAGCCAGCGGAGATAGTCGCGCAGGTAGTCGCCGCGCTTGCCCGTCAGCAGCCCGTCCCGCACGCGCCGCAGCCGGTGCCACACCCCGCGCGGTGCCGGCGACGCCGCGTCCCCAGCGGCCGGCGCACCCTTCCCGTCGCGATCGGGATCACCCAACGTCCCTGCGTGATACTGTCGCACGAACTCGCGATAGCGCTGCTTCGACGAACCCGGCGCACCCGGGCGGCCGGAGGAACCGGTGCTGTCGCTGGCCATGCACAAGCCTACTGCCCTGACCTCCGTTCCACATGCCGTTTCCCCGCGTCGCCGGCATCCTGCTGCACCCCACGTCGCTCCCGGGCGTGGGCATTGGCGACTTCGGCCCCGACGCGTTGCGCTTCGTCGACTGGCTCGCCGACGCCGGCATGCGCGTCTGGCAGGTGCTGCCGCTGGGGCCCACCGGCTATGGCAACTCGCCGTACCAGTGCTTCTCGGCCTTCGCCGGGAACCCGATGCTGGTACACGTGCCCGGCTTCACCGGCCGCTACGACCGCCAGCGGGTCGATTTCGCACGCGTGCTGCCGGACAAGCGCGCCGCGCTCGATGCGTGGCTCGACACGATGCCCTACGACGACGCCGTGCGGGCCTTCGTCGACGCCGAGGCGCACTGGCTGGTCGACTATGCGCGCTTCATGGCGCTCAAGGGCGCGCACGACGGGCGCGCATGGACGACGTGGGAGCACGGGGCGGCGCATCGCGAGGCGGCCGCACTGGCCGCGTGGGATGCGCGCTTGCGTCCCGTCATCGAGCGCACGCACAAGGAGCAGTTCGTGTTCGCGCAGCAGTTCGCGGCGTTGCGCGCCGCATGTCGCGCGCGCGGCATCGCACTCATGGGTGACCTCCCCATCTACGTCGCGCACGATTCGGCCGACGTGTGGGTGCATCGTGCGCAGTTCCAGCTGCGCGACGATGGCACCCCGCGCGTGCAGGCGGGCGTGCCGCCCGACTATTTCAGCGAGACCGGGCAACTGTGGGGCAACCCGCTGTACGACTGGCCGCGCATGCAGCGCGACGGCTTCCGATGGTGGATCGCGCGCATGCGCGCGGCGCTCGCCCACTTCGACATGGTGCGCCTCGATCACTTCCGTGGCTTCGAGGCCTACTGGGAGGTACCCGGCGACGCCCTGACGGCGGTGGACGGCCGCTGGTGTCCGGGGCCCGGACTTCCGTTCTTCGAGGCGCTCACGGCCGCCCTGGGGCCCCTGCCCATCGTGGCCGAAGATCTGGGGCTCATCACGCCGGAGGTGACCGCGCTGCGCGAGGCGTGCGGCTTCCCCGGCATGGCTGTGCTTCAGTTCGCCTTCGATACGCCGGACTCGACGTTCCTGCCGCACCGGCATGTGCGCGACAGCGTCGTGTACACAGGCACTCACGACAACGACACCGCCGCCGGGTGGTGGGCCTCCGTGGTGGCCGGGGACGACGGCACGGGCGCCGAAGGGACGCGCGCCCTCGCGCAGCGCTACCTCGAGACCGATGGGCGGGACATGCCGTGGACGCTCATCCGCACCGCGCTCGCCTCAGTGGCCGATACCGCGCTCGTCCCCCTGCAGGACGTGCTCGCGCTCGGCAGCGACGCGCGCATGAACCTGCCCGGGCGGACGGATGGCAATTGGGCGTTCCGCTTCGCCTGGGACCAGCTCACGCCCGCGCAGGCGACGCGGCTGCGCGCGCTCGTGTCGACCTACGGTCGCTGAGCCGCATCGGCCTGGCTATTGACGGTCTTCCTGCCACGGCGATACGGGAGTGGTGCCCTCGTGAATGCAGGGTTGCGCGAGCTTCCAACAGCCGTTCCGGAATCTGGTTCCTTCGTGACATGGGCCCGCCAGTCCTAGACTGTCGCGTCTAATGGACACCTGCTGCGTCGCGCCACATCATCGGGCATGGACGCCGCGTGGACTCACGGACACGCCCGACAGCCTCACGCTGCGTCCGGCTATGTGGAGGGCGTGATGCATACTGGCCATCGCCAGACGGGAGTTCCGGTTGTCGACGTCGCGCAGGCACTGCGCGTCGACCCGATGCGTCAGCCCCGGCGTGTACGCCAACCGCGTGTACGCCAACCGCGTGTACGCCATGCGTAAGCCGCCCTCCCGCAGCACCGACCGCGCGTCGCGTACGCTGCGTCTCGAGGATGGCGGCGCCGCGCACGCAGAAAGCCTGCCGGCCACGCATGACGCCCACGGCACTACGCACGATGCGGGCGTCGACCGCAGCGATGCCCGCAGCGCGGCGCGCCGCGCGACGCCGCTCGCGGCCGTGTCGGGGGTCGCGCACGTGCTGGCACGCGGGCTCGAAGGCGCCGCGCTGGTCGAGGCGCTCGCGCAGGTCATCGGCCCGCTGGTGGGCGCTGAACTGGCGCTCGTGGCCACCGTGCACGATGGCGATATCTCCACGCTGGCTGGCAATCGCCAACTCGACGATCCGCGCACCGCAGCGGTGCTGCGCACCATCATGAACCTCGCGGCGCTCCGCCGGCAGCATCTCGTGGCCGGCGATCCGTTCGCGCTGGTACCCGGCACCTTCACCACGCCCGCCTCGCTGGGCTGGTCGAGTCTCGCGGTCATTCCCGCCGTGCATCACGCCGGACAGACCACGGCGGTGGTCCTCGTCGCGAGTCGCGCCGCCGATGCCTTCGACGCGGAAGA
The DNA here is from genome assembly GCA_020161135.1 of Gemmatimonadota bacterium. GTDB lineage: Bacteria > Gemmatimonadota > Gemmatimonadetes > Gemmatimonadales > Gemmatimonadaceae > Gemmatimonas. The sequence goes on from JAIUOB010000002.1 coordinate 303,576, forward strand.
CGTGGTGCTGCTCGACACGATCGCCGAGCAGATGCTCGTGGGGCTCGACCGGGCGCAGCTCGTCGGGCGGTTGGGAGAGTGGTCGAATGGTCTCGAGGCGCTCCTCGCCTTCTCGGCCTCGGTGCACGGGCAGCGCGCGCCGGCGATCCTGGTGAACGAGATGGTCGAGCATGCGGCGCGTTTCCTCAAGGCCGATGGCGGTCGCGGCGGCCTCGTCACGGTCGACGCCGATGGCACGCTTGCGATGGAGAGCACCGCGTACCTGCGGCAGGGCACGTGGCGCCCGGTCGCACGGCGCTGGCGTACGCGCGAGGGCATTCCGGGGCGTGTGCTCGACCACGAGTTCGCGTATCTCGTTCCCGACTATCCGAACGACCCGGCGGCCGATCCCGAGCTCGTCGACGAAGGGTTGGTGCGCCATGCCCTGGGCGTACCGCTGCGCGACACGGCCCGCGAGGTCATCGGCTTCCTCGAGCTGCACCGGGACGCCGAGCGGGCGGCGTTTTCGTGGGACGACGCGGCGTTTCTCGAGTCGCTGGCCGACACGACCGCGATGGCCATCGAGAACTCGCGCCTCGTGACCGCGCTCGAAGCCAAGAACGACGAAGTCCGCCAGCTCTTCGCGCGTCACGCCGAGCGCCTCGAGGAGGAGCGCCAGCACGTCGCCCGCGAGTTGCACGACGAGACCGGGCAGGCGCTGGTGGGCGTGAAGCTGGCGCTGCAGTCGCTCACCCGCGTGATGCCACCGGGCAATCCCGCGGTGACCGCACCGCTCGACGAGCTGCGCCTGCAGGTGAACCAGGCCACCGCGCGCCTGCGCCAGCTCGCGCGACGTCTGCGTCCCCCCACGCTCGACCAGCACGGCCTCGCGGCCGCACTGCAGCAGCTTGCGCACGACACGGAGCAACGCAGCGGCGCCGCGGTGCGGGTCACCATCGACGCGCAGGCGGGCGAGCGGTGGCCGTTGCAGGAAACGGCCGTGTTCCGGGTGGTGCAGGAAGCGCTCACCAACGCCGTGGGGCACGGACAGGCCACGCACGTGACGGTCGAGGTCGCCGTGACGGCGCACACCGTGGCCGTACGCGTCCACGACGACGGCCGTGGCTTCGCCGTCGACAAGGCCACCGATGGACTCGGGCTGCGCGGCATCCGGGAACGGGTGCACCAGCTCGGCGGGGCTGTACGCCTCGAGAGTACCCCCGGCCACGGCACGACCGTGGCGGTCGATCTACCGCTCCGCTAGCTGAGGTCCGTCATGCACGCTCCCCGTCCCCGTCTCGTCCTCGTCGATGACCACGCGCTCGTGCGGCGCGGTCTGGCCATGCTGCTGCGCATCGATGCCCGCTACGAGGTGGTGGCCGAGGCGCGGAGCGGCGAAGACGCGCTCGAGGTGATCGCCCGTGAGCACCCCGACCTGGTGCTGCTCGACCTCAACCTGCCGGGGATCGACGGGCTCGAGACTTTGCGACGGCTGCGCGCGCAGGGGCGCACCTGCCGCGTGCTCATCGTCTCGATGCACGACGAGCACCACCTGGTGGGCGAGGCGCTCCGCAACGGCGCCGACGGGTACCTGCTCAAGGACTCGATGGATGAGGAGCTCTTCCACGCCATCGAGGTGTTGCTGCGCGGCCAGCGCTACCTGGCCAAGGCCATCGATCGCAGCCGCGTGGTGACCGCCGCGAACAAGGGCAACGCCCCCACCGCGCGCGAGTACGAGGTACTGCAGCTCATCGCGGCCGGCCTCACGACGGGCGAGGTGGCGGTGCGGCTGCGGATCTCGCCGCACACCGCCACGCGCCATCGCGCGAACCTCATGCACAAGCTCGAGGCGCACAACCAGGTCGAGCTGCTGCGCAACGCCAGTCGGCGCGGCTTCCTGGTGCTCGGCCACGGCGCGGCGCCCCACGGCGCCGCGGCCGAGAACGCCCTGCTCAGTACGACACGCTGACCCCGCGCCCGGCATTGAAGCGCGGGTTCACCACCGTGTTGTAGATCGACCCGAAAGTGTAGCTCAGGCCGAAGTTGACGTTGAAGCGGTAGTTGGTGGCGAGGGCCTGCTGCCGCGCGATGACCTCGCTCTCACTGAGCTCACCGCGCGGCAGGTACAACTGGTCGTTCACGCGCGTGTAGCTGCCGCCGAAGTTGAAGGCGAGCCCCTTCGCGATGCGCAGGTCGACGTACGAGCTCACCCCGTAGCTGTTCTTGTCGAGGTCGTGGAGGAACTGCGACCCGAAGAGCTGCGCATTGACCGACCCCCACGGCTGGCGCGCATTCCACGACAGCGTCATCGACTGCAGGGGGCGCGTCTCATCGGTCACCCCGTACACGGTGGTCTGCTTGTAGTCGTTGTGCACCACGCCCACGGAGTAGAACGCCGTGAGCTGCCGCCGCGTGAAGTCCTTGTAGTCGAAGTAGTTCCACTCGACCGCAGGCTGCACGCGCAGGTTCATGCGGTAGTTGTTGTAGTCGGAATAGGCGCCGCTCACCACCATGCCGGCCGCCCAATGCCCCCCGATGGCCCGCGTGATCATCGCGTTGCCGCCGTAATTGCGCAGCAGGTTGGTGAAGGTGGTCGTGTCGGACACCCGGAACTTGCTCTCGTCGTAACCCAGATTGGCGCCCACGCCCATCTTCCACCCCGCCGTCACGCGACTGGCCGATGCATTGAGGAAACCGTAGCGAAAGGTCTGTCGCTTCTCCCCGCTGCCGAAGCCGTTGGCCGAGATGCGATAGATCCAGAAGTTCCACGGATCCTTCACACCGCGCGGCGAGGCCGGTGCGCCGGTCGGCGCGCGGAACGTCATGTCGATGCGCGAGGCGAGCGGCGTGCGCGCGGCGTAGGGCGCGAGCAGCAGACCAAAGGTGCGTGCGAGCTGGCGCCGCACCACGTCGTCGGCGTCGTTGGGGTTGGCGATGACCACCGCCGTGTCCGCGCGCCCGCGGTAGCGGTCATTGCCCAGCGCCGCGATCGTGTACTCCGTGCCCCCCGCCCCCGTGCGCAGCGAGGTGACCAGCAGCAGCACGTCCGAGTACAGCCGGTCGCGCACGAAATTCACCCAGCGCATCTGGTCGCGAAAGAAATCGAAGTCGCAGCGATTGCTCTGGCAGTCCACGAAGACCCGCACCGCGCCCGCCTGCGAGGTGTCCGGCGCCGATGGCGGCGCGCCTGCGGGAGGCCCCGGCTGTGCCGCCAGGGAGAGGGCGGGCACGAGCAGGGCACTGGCCACGGCGAGGCGGCATCGCTTCATCTGGCGTGCGAGTGACATTGTGGCGGGAGAAAGGGGAAAGACGCATCTGCGGGGGACCAATGGCCACAGCGTGCGGTTCGACACCGGCCGGCACCAGAGGGTTCAGCCACTCCTCATCTTTCCTTCACCGGGACGTCATGTTTGCTTTTGGCCAACGCCGTGCCCCGTGCAATGCCGTCGCCCTGGCGACGCGTTACACATGACGAGGCCCGCGCCCTGCCCTCCTCTCTCCCTGCCCGCGTCCTCGCCATGTCCACGCCCCGTCGCGATTTCCTGCTGCATGCCGGCGCTGCCTCCCTCGCGTCCCTCACCCTCCCGGCGATCGCGCGTGGCGCGGACGCATCGGCGTCGCACGCCGCGTCCCGCTCCGAGGCCACCGTGCTGCGCGAGGGGCTCGAGGCGTGGGAGGCGGAGTGGCGCGACGGACAGCCACCACAGGCGCCGGTGTGGGACACGAGCTGGACGCAGAGGATCACCGGCAAGCACAAGGCGATGTTCGACGTGCCCGAGATCGAGGGCGGCGCCGGCGTCTTCCGTGCCTCCATCTGGGGGCGTCAGTTCACCGATGTGCTCAAGCTCCAGCCCAGCGACATCTCCACGGTCATCGTGATTCGCCACAGCGCCATTCCGCTGGCGATGAACCAGGAATTCTGGACGACCTACGAGGTGGGCAAGCAGTTCAAGATCAAGGGCGACGACGGCAAGACGATGAAGCTCAATCCGATTCTCGCCAAGCCCGACGCCACCGGCAGCGGTTCGCCCTTCCAGCTGGACAAGCAGATCGCTGGCGGCGCGATTGTGCTCGGGTGCAACCTCGCCTTCGGCGGCATCGTCTCGATGATCGTCAAGCAGGACAAGCTCAAGATGCCCGAAGCGCGCACCAAGGCGCTCAGCATGCTGGTGCCGGGCGTCATCCTGCAGCCCAGCGGCATCTTCGCGAACGTCATGGCCTGCGAAGCGGGGTGCGCGTTCGTGCAGGCGGTGTAGCCCGCACGGCGCACCCCGCGTGCGCCGTCTACACCGCGTCCGACAGACTCGAGAAGGTGAAGTCGCGCACCTTGAGGGGCGGCATGTACACCGCGCCGCCGGCGCCGAGGTTCTCCGAGGCGTTGATGCGCACACTCGGCCCCAGTGCCTCGAGGTTGTTGAGGAAGAAGATCGGGCTCTCGTTGAACCGGAAGTTCTTGATGGGGCGCGTGACCTTGCCGTTCTCGATGAGGAACGTGCCGTCGCGCGTGAGGCCCGTGTAGAGAATCGTGCGCGGGTCGACGCTGCGGATGTACCAGAAGCGCGTCACCAGCACCCCGCGCGCGGTGCTCTTCACCATGTCGGCGATGCTCGACGTACCGCCCAGCATGCGCAGCGAACGGGCGCCGCCGAAGCCACCGCCACCGGCCCGCGTGGGCGCGACGTTCTTCTGCTGCGCCCAGTAGCGGTCGTAGTTGAGGTTCTTCACCACGCCGTTCTCGATCCACACCACCTTCTCGAGCGGCACACCGTCACCATCGAACCCGCCGGTCATGCTCGGCGCGTCGGCCGGGTCGGTGAGCAGGGTGACGCGGTCATCCACCACCTTGAGCCCGAGCTTGTTGCCGCCACCGGGCTTGGAGAAGAACGAGCGCCCTTCGTCCGCCGCGCGCGCCTGCATGGCGCCGGTGATGAGCTGCACGAGGTTGCCCACCGCCGTGGGCTCGAGGATGGTCGTGTAGCGCCCCGGCTCGATGGCCACCGGGCTCCGACTGTCGCGCGCCTTCTGCACCGCCGTCGCGGCCACCGCGGCGGGGTCGAGATCGGCGAAGGTCGATCCATCGCTACACGCCCACCCGCTGCCCGTGCCATCGGGACTGCGCACGGTGGCCGTCATCGTCACCGTCGACGTGGCGTCGTAGGCGAACAGCCCCTTCGAGTTGGCGAGGGCACTCGCCCCGGCGCGGCACTCGATGAAGCCGGTCGCGACGAGGTTGTTCGCGCGCGCCAGCTCCGTCACGATCTTGGCCGCCGCCGCCCGCTCAGCCGGCGACGGCATGGACAGCGCCCGCTCCCGCAACGGCGGGTACGTCTGCGCGCCCAGCTCCGGCATGCGTTCCGGGTTGGGCGGCACGAGCTGCGCGATCTCGTGCGCCTGCTTCGCCGCCGCGGCCAGTGACGCCTCGTCGAGCCGGTTGGTGTTCACGCTGGCGCTGCGGTTCCCCACCGTCGCCGTGATCGTGACCTGCGTGTCCTGGTTCTCGCCCGACGTGGTGACCTGATTGAGCGCGAAGCGCGTGTCGGCGCGCGCCGTGCTGTTGATGGTCACGCGCGTCTCCTCGGCCGGCGAGTGCCGGAGGGCGCGCTGCGCGATCTCCTGCGCTTCCGCGCGCGAGAGCACGTTGACCGGCGCGAACAGCGAACGCGGGGCGCTCATGCGTGAGGAGCTCATGCGCGCCTCCCGGTGTTGATGATGTTGGTCTGCGCGAACAGCGACGGCACACAGCCGTGGCTCACGGCGTTCGACTGCCCCGGCTGCCCCTTCGCATCACCGAAGGCGCCACCCAACTGGTAGCTGCGCGGGCCACCGACGGCCTTGAGGTTCTTCCAGAAGTCCGGCGTGCGGAACTGGTAGGCGACATCCTTGAGCTGCCCGACGATCTTGCCGCCGCGCACCTCGTAGAAGAGCTGTCCCGCGAACTGCCCGTTGTAGCGCTGCTGGTCGATCGAGAACGAGCCGTCCCCGACAATGGCGATGCCGCGATCCATCTTCGCGATCATGCTCTCCCAGGTGTCGTCGTTGCTGCCAGGCAACTGACTCACGTTGGGCATGCGCTGGAACTGCACGTCGGCCCAGCTTTGCGCGTAGCTGCAGCCGTAGCTGCGCACCGGCTTGCCGATGCGCCGGTAGTAGTCGCCCATGAGCGTGGCCTGCTCGCGCGTCGTCTGGTAGTCGACGAACACGCCGTCCTTCACGATGTCGAACTTCACCGGCTTCACGGCTTCATCGTCCCAGCCGATGGCGCCCAGCGATCCGGGCTGCTCGCGGTCGCCGACGATGTTCATGAGCGGCGAGCCGTACTGCAGCTTGCCCAGCACCGCGTCTGGCGGGGCGACGAAGCTCGTGCCGGCGTAGTTGGCCTCGAAGCCGAGTGCGCGGTCGAGCTCCGTGGGGTGCGCGATGACCTCGTGAATGGTGAGCCAGAGATTGGACGGATGCAGCAGCAGGTCGTAGCGGCCCGGCTCGACCGGCTTGGCGCTCAGCTTCTGCACCGCGAGTTCGGCCCACTCCGGCGCGCGCTCCCGCAGGCGACTGCCGGTGACGTGCTCGTAGCCGAGCCCCATGGGCGCGACTTCGTTGCTCGCGACGCTCTGGAAGTCGCTGAAGTCGGCCGACACGGCCGTGACCGAGAGCTGCGGATAGGTGCGGAAGATCGTCTGCACGATGTAGGAGTCGTCGGTCGTCATGAGCGACTTCTCCTCGCGCAGGAAGAACATGCTGGAGTTCACCGTGCGCACGCCCTTCACCTTGAGCGCAGCCTCGTTGGCCGCGAGCAGGAAGGCGACCTTGTCGGGCACGCTGATGGTGAACGGGTCGACCTGGATGGGGCTGCGCCAGGTGCCCTGCTGCTTCCCCTCGGTGGGCGCGAGCACGACCGGCCGCAACTGCGACGCCCGGTTGGCGCGGGCCTGCTCGAGGGCGGCCCGCGTGACGCGCGCGATGTTGTCGGCATCGAGCGTGCTGGTGGCCGCAAAGCCCCACGCGCCGTCGACGAGGGTGCGCACGCCCAGGCCGAAGGTGTCGGTGTCGCTCACCCCCTGCACGATGCGGTCGCGGGTGCTGACGTTCTGCTGGCGGCGCGCGGCGACGCGCACATCGGCGTAGCTGGCGCCCCCGCGGCGCGCCACGTCGAGCGCGGTCGCCATGAGCGCCTTGATGGCCGGGTCGTCCACCGGGACCTGGTCGAGGCCGGTGAGGGGGCGCGGCCGCAGGATGGCGGCCTGCGCGGGGGCGGGCGCCACGAGGGCACCGGCCGCCAGCGTTCCGGCGGCCACGGTGGCGCCGGTTCTCAGGAAGTCGCGTCTGGAGGGAGACATGTCCAAGAAGTTACCCCCCGGTCGGGTTTGCGCTGAGGCCGTCCCGGCCCCATCGTCGGGCGTCCCTCCACCATCCCTCCATGCGCCGCTTCATCCCTGCCCTCTGCCTCGCCGCCGCGCCGTGCGTGGCCCCCTTCGCCCCGCTTGCCGCGCAGCCGCTGCGCATGGCACCGGGCGCCCCCACCACGCTCACGCCGGAGCAGCAGGCCGCCCGCGCCATCTACAAGGAGATGGTGGACGTCAACACCGTCGACTCGGTGGGATCGGTGACGAAGCTGGCGGAGCTGCTCGCCAAGCGATTCCGCGACGCGGGCTTCCCGGCGAGCGATGTGCGCATCGTGGGCCCGGCCAACGCGCCCACCAAGCACAACCTCATCGTGCGCTATCGCGGCAAGACGCCGTCACGCGGCAAGCCGATCCTGCTGCTCGCGCACCTCGATGTCGTGGCGGCCCTCCGCAGCGACTGGCCGCGCGATCCGTTCACCATGGTCGAGGAGAATGGCTGGTTCCTCGGCCGCGGCGTGGCCGACGACAAGTCGATGGCGGCGGCACTCACCGCCAACGTGCTGCGCTACAAGCGGGAAGGGTGGGTGCCCGAGCGCGACCTCATCCTCGCGCTCACCGCCGACGAGGAAGGCGGTGGCAGCAACGGCGTCTCGTGGCTCATCGAGAACCATCGCGACCTCATCGACGCCGAATACGCGATCAACGAGGGCGGCGGCGGCACGCTGGACATGGACGGCAAGCCGCTCTTCCACAGCATCCAGGCGGCGGAGAAGGTCTACACCGACTTCACGCTCACCGTGCTCAACACCGGTGGCCACTCGAGCGTGCCGCGCAAGGACAACGCCATCTACTCACTGGCACAGGCGCTGGTGAAGATTCAGGCGTACACGTTTCCGGTCGAACTCAACGACGTGACGCGCCCGTTCTTCGAGCAGACGGCCAAGGTGGAGATGCCGTCCCTGGCCGCCGCCATGCGCGCCATCGCGGCCAACGCGAACGACACGGCGGCGGCGCGCATCATCTCCACCGACCCGCGCTACGCGTCGATGCTGCGCACCACCTGCGTGGCCACCCGACTGGGCGGTGGCCATGCCAACAACGCGCTGCCGCAGACGGCCACGGCGAACGTGAACTGCCGCATCGCGCCCACCAGCACCAGCTCCCAGGTGCGGGCCGCGCTCGAGCGCGTCGTGAACGACACCGCCGTGCGCATCTCCGCCACGCGCGGTGACCGCAAGGACCCGGCGCCGGGCCCAGTGAATGCGGCGCTGCTGGCCGCCACCACGCAGCTCACGAAGCAGATGTTCGGCGACATCCCCGTCATCCCGACCATGAGCACGGGCGCCACCGACGGCTATCGGCTGCGCAACGCCGGCATTCCCACCTACGGCGTGAGTGGCATCTTCTCGGTGCCCGGCGAGACCAACGCGCACGGCCGCGACGAGAAGCTCCGCATCAAGAGCTTCTACGACGGCGTGGACTTCCTGTATCAGCTGGTGAAGCGCGTGGGAGGGGCCACCACGATGCAGTGACGCGCCGTGGTGGCGACGCTCAGGCCTTCATCCCCGGCTCGGAGTCGATGACGGCCTTCGCGATGTCGACCATGCGCACGCTGCGATCCTGGCTGCTGCGCTGCATGATGCGATAGGCCTCCTGCTCGCTGCTGCCGGTACGGCGCATCAGGATGCCCTTCGCGCGTTCGATGAGCTTGCGCGCCTCGAGCTGCTCCTTGGCCTGCGCCGCCTCGCGCTTGGCCTCGATGAGCTCGCGCGCGCGCGTCACGGCCATGCGCACCGTGGCATCGAGCGCGGCCGGCGGCGTGGGCTTGGCCAGCAGTGCCACCGCGGTGCTGCGCGTGACGTCGTCGCTGCTCAAGGTGAGCGACAGGTCGCCGGTGATGAGCACGACCGCCGTGCCGGGGAGCGCCTGCGCGATTTCCTCGGCCGCCTGCACGCCGCTGGCCCCGGGCATGTGCATGTCCAGCAGCACCGCGTCGGGGGTGAACTGCCGCGCCTTCTCGATGGCTTCGGTGCCGTTCGCCACCTCGGCCACCACCATGTGGCCCAGGACGGCCAGCAGGTCGACCAGGGTCGAGCGTTCGAGGGCATTGTCTTCGGCCACCAGTACACGGATGGTCGATGGCAGGTCGGACATGGTCAGTCTGGAGGAGGGACAGGAGCAGGCGACCCCGCAATGTGGGCCTTCAACTCCCCGGCCCGCAACGGTTTGCGGAGCACGAATTCCGCGTCGCGTGCGTCATCGCCCGCGCTCGACGGTTCCCAACCGGTGATCACGCCGACGCGCACCGTCGGCAGTTGCGTGCGGGCCAGCCGCACCGCTTCCCACCCGCTGCCGTCGGGGAGCCCGACGTCGGTGAGGAGCAAATCAAAGATACTGCCGGCGAGAAGCCGTGCGCGCGCGTCGGCGAGCGTCCCCACAGCCTCCACCGTGTGTCCATCGCCCTCGAGGATGCGCCGCAGGAACTCGCGACCATCGTCGTGGTCCTCCACCACCAGGATGCGCAGCGGGCGCACCGCACCGTCCACGGTCGCAGGCGCCGCATCGGGCGCCGGCCCGCGCACTTCCACGGGGTGTTGCGCCGGAAGCCGCAGCACCACCTCGGTGCCGCGTCCCGGCTCCGACGAGATGGTGGCCGTGCCGCGATGGCGCCGCACAATGCCGTACACCTCGGCCAGGCCGAGTCCGGTGCCGCGCGCGCCCTTCGTGCTGAAGAAGGGTTCGAAGGCGCGTTCACGCACCTCGGCGGTCATGCCGGTGCCCGTGTCGCGCACGGCGATGCACGCGTCGGCGCCATCGGACCAGGTGCGCACCGTGAGTGTGCCGCCGCCGGGCATCGCATCGATGGCGTTCTGCACGAGATTGAGCAGCGCCTCGCGAATCTCTCCCGGCACCACCCGCACACGCAGCCCGGCCGTGAACTCGCGCACGATCTCGACCGCCCCGCTCTCGCTCGAGCGCTGCAGGCGGAACGGCTCGGTCAGGTCGAGCACCTCCTCGGCCAGCACCGCGAGCTCGATGTCCTCCTCGCCGCCCCCGTGCACCGGCTCCTGCCGGATGAAGCGACCGACACGTGACGCCGTGGCGGCACCCATCTCGGCGGCGGCCCGAATGCGGTCGGCGTAGTCGCGCACGGCGTCGGGCGACTCGGCGTGGTGGCGCAGCAGGTAGGCCGCGGCCATGATGGGGTGCAGCGCGTTGTTCACGTCGTGCATCACGCCGGCGGCAAGCTGGCCGATGGCGGCGAGGCGTCGTTCGCGCACCTGCTGCTCGACGTCGGCGTCGTGCTGCACCTGCGCCGTGACGTCGCAGTCGAAGAGCAGCACGCCCGTCACGCGGGCGGCCTCGTCCCGCAGCGGCGTGGCGTAAGCCTCGATGCGTCGCAACGCGCCATGTCGGCGCACTTCGAGGCGTTGCTGCACGACGGTGAGTCCGGCGAAGGCGCGCACGGCGGGGGTGTCGGCGTAGGCCAGCGGCCGATGCGCGTCGACGTCGTGCGGTGCGTCGAGCTCCCACAATTCACGCACCGTGGTGGGCGTCGGGCCGGCGTGCTCGGTGAGCGCGTGATGATTGGCGCGCATGATCCGCCCCGACGCGTCCACCAGGCGCACGGCGGCCGGCGCGATCTCGAAGAGCGTCTCGAACTCGCGCGTGAGGCGCGCAATGGTGTCGCGACGCGTCTCGCGCTCGGTGACGTCGAGGAGCGTGACAAGCACGGTGCCATCGGGGAGCTGCGCCGCACGCAGGTCGCACCAGGCGGTGCCGTGCCCCCGGTCATCCCACGGCACGGTGTGGGTCGTGGCATCGGCCCCCTGTCGCGCCTCGTCCACGGCAGCGCGCCAGGCCCTGCCCACCGGTTGCAGCGCCACGGCCGCCGATTGCGAGGCCAGCGGGGCCCGCGCGTCGATGATGCAGCGCGCGCGGGCGGCGGCGTTGGCGGCCAGCAGCCGATCGTCGGGGCCGATGGCCACGGCGGGCGTGGCAAGGGCCTCGAGCACCGCCATCAGGCGGTCGGGGGGCGCTGCGGGGGAGTCCATGCCCGACAGAAGCTACGGCCGCCCCGGGGAGCGCGAAACCGTATCCGTACGGAGGTGCGGCGCGGTAGCTTGGCTGCATGACGTCTCCCTTTCGCCGCACGCTCGTGCGGGTGCTGCTCATGCAGGTGGTGGCACTCGCGCTGCTCTGGCTGCTCCAGCAGCGCTACACCGGCTGAGCGCCCATGCATTGGATCAACTGGATCATCGTGGCCGTGTACCTCGTCGTGGTCATCGGCGACGGGCTGCGGCGCACGCGTGGGACGAAAAACATCGAAGGGTACTTCCTGGCCAGCCGCAGCCTGCCATGGTGGGCGGTCGGGCTCAGCGTCATGGCCACGCAGCTCTCGGCCGTCACGCTCATCGGCACCACCGGGCAGGGGGCCACCGACGGGCTGCGCTTCGTGCAGTTCTACTTCGGGCTGCCCATCGCGATGGTCATTTTGGGTGTGACGCTGGTGCCATTCCTGCACGGCGCCAAGGTGTACACGGCGTACGAGTACCTCGAGCGCCGCTTCGACCCGAAGACCCGATCGCTCACCTCGCTGCTGTTCCTGCTGTCACGCGGCATGTCGTGCGGCACCATCATCGCCGCGCCGGCGGTGGTGCTGAGCGCCATCTTTGGCTGGGACCTCGTGTGGTGCGTGGTGCTCATCGGCGCACCCACGGTGCTGTATACCGTGCTGGGCGGTGTCGAGGCGGTCACGTGGGCCGACGTGAAGCAGATGGCCATCATCACGTTCGCGCTCGCGGCCATCATTGTCGTGCTCATTGCGCGGCTGCCGGTACCGCTGGACGATGCGCTGGCGCTGGCCGGCAGCACGGGGCGTCTCAAGGTGTTCGACTTCTCGTTCAGCACCACCGAGACGTACACGTTCTGGTCGGGCATCATTGGCGGCACGTTCCTCATGCTCAGCTACTTCGGCACCGACCAGAGCCAGGTGCAGCGCTATCTCTCCGCCCGCAGCGTGGACGAGGCGCGCACGTCGCTGCTCATGAGCGCGTACTGGAAGATCCCGCTGCAGGCGCTGATTCTGCTCACGGGCGTGCTGGTGTTCCTGTTCTACACCTTCACGCCGGCGCCGCTGCTGTACAATCCGCGGCACGACGCGCAGTTGCGCGAGAAGGATCCGGCCGCCTATGCGGAGCTGTCGGCGCGCTACACGGCGGCGCTGGCGGCGCGTGACCAGGCCGCGCGCGAGGCGTCGGCCACGGCCGGTGGTGCGCGCAGCAATGGGGCGGCGGCGGGTCGCAGCGTGTTCGCCGAGCAGAACGCGCGGGTCGATGCGGTGCGCAAGGAGGCGCTCGACGCGGCGGCCAAGGCCACTGGTGAAGGGTCGCGCGATGTGAACTACATCATTCCGCGGCTCGTGCTCGACCACCTGCCGCTGGGGTTCGCGGGGCTGTTCCTCGCGGCCGTGCTGGCGGCGGCCATGTCGAGCATCGCGGCCGAGCTCAACTCGCTGGCCACGGCCAGCACGGTGGATTTCTACAAGCGGTGGGTGAAGGCCGACGCCACCGACGCCGAGTATCTGCGCGCCGGCCGCATCGCGACGCTGCTGTGGGGCATCTTTGCCTGCGGTGTGGCGGTAAAGGCGGCGACGCTGGGTTCACTCATCGAGGTGGTGAACCGCTTCGGGTCGTTCTTCTACGGGTCGATCCTGGGCGTGTTCCTGCTGGCCATGATGCCACGCGCGACGGCGCTGGGTGCGTTCGTGGGGCTGCTGGCCGGCATGGGCACCGTGGCGGCGGTGAGCTTCGGGGCGCCGCAGGTGAGCTTCCTGTGGCACAACGTGATCGGCGCGGTGACGGTGGTGGTGGTGGGGTTGGGGCTCAGCGTGATGGCGCCGGCGAGGTCGGTCGCCGGATGAGGCGAAAAGCACGCACGGCATTTCCCGCAGTTCCCTACCTCGCCTTGTCCGCGCTCACGAGCGTCCAGCGCACGCGCACCAGGTGCTGCAGGTCATCGTCGTCGGTCTCCGCGATATAGACGTGGCGCTGGCCAGCGCCAACGATCGTCTGGTTTGCCGGCAGCACCAGCTCGCCCAGCAGTCGTAATGATCGATCGATGACGAGGTAGTGATTGCCGCGTGCGCGCGCGCTCGTCGTGCGTCGAACGAGCAGCGCGCCGTCGGGCGCCTCGCTGAGCGGCCGACTCGACGCAGCGAACACCGGCAAGTGCGAGGGAAAGTCCGAGGTCTTCGGCCGCGTGTAGTCCGAGACGTACATGGCGGCCGTCCGCTCCAGATACGCGGCGCGCTCCACTCCATCGACGGGTAGGCGCGGAACGGCCAGCGGCGCGCCGCGCTGCCATGACCCGTTCGGGAGTCGCACGTCGACACGGAACGGCTGCACGCGCGCGACGGCGACGCGTCCGTCGGCGCAGAGCAACGCTGTTTCGTCTTCCGTCATGCCCAGCACGGACCCGATGGGTCGTTGCACCAGACCCGTCTGACGCCAGTCCCTGCCGGCGGCGCCGACGCGCTCCATGGGATGACGCTTGAGCATCGTCACGACCCGCGCCGCACTGCCGCGTCGCGAAGCCAACACGACCGGAGACGAGTCGGATACACGCCCCGGCGACTCGGCACGGATGGGCCACGCTGACGGGAGCAGCATGACCGCACCAGTGGCATCTGCACCATCAAGCAATCCCCGGAACCCGCTGACCGTGGGATGATCTGGCGGCAGCGATCCCAGGATCTGCTCGCCATCCAGCAGCACCCACCGACGACTCGCCGCGTCGGCGAAGATCGTCGAGTCGCGGGACAGGGTGCGCAGGCTACCAAGCCAGACGAACTCCTTCGGACCCTTGCCTGTGCGACCGATGGAGATCGAGGAATTGTCGGAGAAGCGGACCGATCGGAGTTGACGCTCGCGGACGTCGGTGACCAGGACTCGATCGCCGGACAGCTCACGTATCGATCCGATCACCGAGAACTCCGCACCGTGTCGCTCTCGCGTCCCGGACAGCGAGAGTACCGGGACGCGCATGGTTTGGGCCTCGGCGGCTGCGGATCCGACGAGAGCCAATGCGAGCGCAGCGCTCTGCCGCGCCTGTCGCCGCATGCTCACCGAGACGGGCGCGGCGACCGGGAGCGCAGGTTCTCGGCGAACCGCGCGCTGTCTGCGGCTGTCGGCAGGAGCGCGCGAATGGACGAATCGCGCACCGCCTTGATCGAGTCGGCGACGATGCGTACGCGATCCGCCGGCGGGCGGAGCGATCGTCGCGACACCTCGTAGGCGCGGATCATCCCCTTGATCCGCTCAATTGACGTCGGGGCCAGGGTCAAGCCGGACAACAGGCGGCTGGTCTCGGAAGCGATGGACTCTTCGACCGTTGGCGCACGGTAGAAGCCCTGTGCTTCCGCGTGCGGTGCGGCAGCGACGATGAGCGCCACGAGCAGGGCGCAGCGGGTCGCGGCCCCCGCGGTGAAGCAAGACTGTTTCGGCTTCTCATGGAGCATCGCGTTGCCCAGACTTCAGGGTTCCTGTGTTAGCGAGCTCAAGCAGCACCTCGGGAAGCTGCTCGAACGGCGGACTTGGAAAACGCCATCCATTGATCAGAACGGTCGGCGTGCCACGGATCGCTATGCGATCCCCGGCGCGCACACCCTTGAGTATGGCGTCTACCTGAGCAGTATCCAAGGCACAGGCGGCAACTCTTTGCGGTGCAGTTGCGCCGGCGCTCACGGCCAGTGCCTCCCACGATAGCAGACCAAGAGAATCCTGCTTCTCATAGAGCGCCTCAGCCATCCGTAGCGCCTCACGGGGACTATCTGTACACTCGAACATCCGTGCGCTGGGCAATGCGAATCGATGTGTCGAGAGCGGGTAGTGGACGAGCGTGAGGCCGATCGAGAGACCGAGGCTGTCCGACACTTGCCGAAGCCGCTGATGAAAGCGACGACAGTACGGGCACTCAAAATCCGAGAACACCACGAGCTGAACGGCAGCCGCAGAGTCAAAGAGCTGTTGACCGGCCGACGCAAGTGTCTTCCAGTCTTCGACCCATACGGGCGTCAATGCCGGCGCGGGTCTGGTGGACGGCCTTCGTACAGTCGCTGACATGGCACGCCCGGCCATTGCCAGAGCGGCAACGAGGACCGCCACAGAAGCTGCAGTGTCGAGAGTGCTGCGGGACTTCACTTGTATCCTCCGTGGACTGTACGAACAGACGCGCCGACCTGCACGCTTCCGACTCACGTGCAGGCAGCGCAACGTCGGCGCCTCTATTTAAGCGTTGAAACACCCCCAGCCATTGTCATCACCATCGCAGCCCGAGAGTTCTCCCAGGCAGAAGCCGTACCCCCAGGCGTTGCAAGCCTGATGACAGCCTTCCGACCGTTGCTCTTGTGTTGGGCAATCCGGAGAGGTCCAGCACGCAACGCAACTCTCGAGCACGACCGGCTCGGCTGCCATCGCTACACGGCTCTCGGCAGCATGAAATACGCCGAGCACCACGAGAAGCGCGAGGTTCAATTTCGTAGAGCGCCCCATGAATTGATTCCTCCGGAGGGTTCGACTGCAAGGATGAGATTCCTGCGGATGCCTCCGGACTGAGGTCCGCCAGATCTCGCACACGAAACAAGCTTTAGTACCGACAGCTAGATCGCGTTTGCGCATTCGTGCCGACGTCGACCAGCGCAGGTATCGGCGACGGGGGCGTGGCCATCCCTCCGAGAGCACCTGGAGCGAACTGTGGTGTACGCAACACACCGGCCGTACCCTGCACTGGGTCAGGTGGCCGCCGAACCACACTGAGCGTAATGCGATCGCACGCGATCTTGATGGACTGTGCCTCACCTACGTCTCGCCCGCAATGACCCGATCGGACAGGTCACCCACGCACTGAGAAGTCCAAGCTCCAGTCGACTCCCGAAGCAGCCAGAGAGCGCGATTGCGTTGACTCTCGACCCGCAGTCGGCCGAGCGACGCGCCGGTCAGTCGCTTCGCGATGCGCTGAAGCGACTCCACGTGTTGAAGGTTGAGCGCCTTTGCTACCTCTTCGCAGGTAGTGCCCTCGGACAGCAACTCAGTCGCGAGCAGGAGAAGACCCCACTGCAGAATGATATCAGGTCCAGGTAGGTGGTCGCGTCGACACCAGCGCCGGATGCTCCGGTCTGTACAGCTGAGTCGCGTGGCGAGATCCCGAACGGTGATGCCCGGCGCGAAAGCTGCTTGAACATTCACCAGATCGGCAAACACTTTTCGCGCGCCCGCGAGCATTCGCAGGCCTCTTCCTCGTTCTGCTGAAGTTTCTGATATAACCATTGCCGCGAGGTGTGCTAGCAAAGACAGCCGATCTCTGGATGCCATCAGATCAAAGACTGGCGACAAGGCTCGCCGACACCCTTGCGGGGATGCGCCGCTGTGCCTGAGAAACAGCATTGGACACTGGAGGTACTCACTTGATGGCTGGTCTTGCGCTGTCAGAACCGCGACTACCCTGCTTTCAGCAGGCCTCGAGGTGCCGAAGACCGCGATCCAACCCGAGAGGAGTCGACGAATCTCGAATACGTGTGACCGTGGCAGGCTTGGGCCAACGACTACGCCGAATGTTTCACCAGTCGGCGCGCGCGCATTTCGATCAACAGACATAGCCTGCTCCGCGGAGACTGAGAGCTCAGTTTGCTTTATTCCACGCGAACGACGCGACGTTACGCAGTCGTCTGCTCTCTGCGCAAGTTAAGAATTCTGGTTCGAGCCGTTGCCCACCGTGTCCTCCCGCTGCGGGCAGCAGATGTGATCTCGCGGCATCAGCGTGGCTGGTCCTCACTAGCGGACGCGAACCTCGTGGGGTTGAAGTACTGTTCAGTTCGCCGCTTCGAGCTTCGAAGGCCTTTGCTCGGAAGACGCCGCGGACATTCTCAGCGGTCGCACACCATTCTGCTGCTCCAGCGCTTAGCCTACAGCAAGTGTTGAGCGTGCGATACTCGCGGAGCTCATCGAGGTGGTTAACCGCTTCGGGTTGTTCTTCTACGGGTCGATATTGGGCGTGTTCCTGCGGGCCATGATGCCACGCGCGACGGCGCTGGGCGCGTTCGTGGGGCTGCTGGCCGGCATGGGCACCGTGGCGGCGGTGAGCTTCGGGGCGCCTCAGGTGAGCTTCCTGTGGCACAACGTGATCGGCGCGGTGACGGTGGTGGTGGTGGGCGTGGGGGTGAGTGGGGTCGCTGGAGGAACTCCCGTCTCACCGGAGTAGTCTCGACACTCAGCACCTATGTGCCGTCACTTCGCACCGTCGGTGACGCACCTCATGGCACTCGATGAGCATTGAGAAACGCGTCAACCAGGCCTTTCAGGCGATCGTAAGGGGGGATCCGGAGGAAGCGCTCTTCCAGATCTGCACCGCGATCGAAGCAACCGCGAAGCTGGAGTCGGGAGCCGGCGGAAAGAAATCCTATATGACTTGGATCGAGCGGAATATCCCAGTCATTTGTGCGATCGGCATTGGCCCTGCGCTTGCAGGGCTGCGCTTTGGCTTTGCACATCGCGATCTCCCGCCTTCCAAGGATGGCAGCCACAGCCTCTCCGAGATCGTGTACCACTTGATGCGCTGCAGCCTTTACCATGCGTCGGGTCTTCCGGACCACATTCGCATTACCGAAAATCAGATTGGTCCCGACGATCACGGCCATCTGCTGATCCCGAAGTTCCTGATTGTCGGCCTGATTTATGCGGTCGTCGCTTCACCCGCCAACGCCGGAGTAGCAACCACTACGGGTCACTTCGTCACGGTCGATGGTGTTCGCTACAACCTCGATGCGCAGTGGGGGCAGCGTGACAAGCTCGTGAACACCCTCGTGACCGCACGACTTGAAAAGGAACGCGCGGAGAACTTGAGCAACCCGCCCGAGAGTACATCGACGACGGTGCGGCCCTCCGCGCCGTCTGGTTCAGATAACGAACCCGGGCCGTCCTGAGGCAGCTAGCCGAGTGTCACGAGTCGGACTCGTGCCGCAAGTACCGGTCTGCGGCTAAGTCGCAAGTCAACCAGCTGTGCCCTTCTTCCGCACGTACATCCCGTCGAACGCCGTCGTCCACGTCTTGCCGCCGTCGGTCGACTGCTGCCACACCTGTCGCACGCTGTCGGCCGCAACGCGGTAGTAGCTCATCTTGCCGAGTTGCGTGCCGCCGTTCGGTAGCGGCGTGGTGCTGGTGTACTCCATGGCGCCCTCGCGCGCCTGCCCGGTGAAGTACACCACGCTGCCGCTGGCGTCGACCCAGGTCTGTTCCCACTGACGCCGCGCGCGATTGTAGATGTTGAAGCTCTTCCCGCCCGGATTCCCTGCAGGCATCCAGTGCTCGAGGATGACGCAATCGCCAAGGATCTTCTCGATGCGACTTTGCGGCTTGGGGCGACCGGCCGGCAGGTTCACCGGCGTGACCTCCCACTCGCCCACCCAGAAGTCGAACGCACGGAAGTTGGGGTCCTGCGCGCAGGGCGCGGGCTGCGGCGGCTGTGCGGCCACCGGCTGCTCGAAGAACACAATGCACAGCATGCTCGCGAGGCACGCCGCGATGGCGCGTGGTGTAACGCTCATGCAACGACGAACGGGCATCGGAGCTCCAGCGAAAGAGTGCGTGGGCGCTGCGTCGGCTCAACCACCGTCCCCGACAGCCAACAGCGCACGCCCCTACCGTGTCACCAGGTTCACCCAGAGGCGCCCCACCCCGCTCGTACGCTCCGAAGCATCGGCGATCAGTCCGGCCGCATCGGGGGCGGGAAGTCGCGGTGGCTCCCACTCGACATCTGGGGGTAGATTTGGCAGAACACCAACCCGAGAGCCTTATGCCAGCGGCCAGCGTGCGTGAAATGCTCCGCGAGACAGCAGAGCGACTTCCGGAGTCGGCTTCTCTGGAAGAGGCGATGGAGCGCTTGCTCCTGCTCGCGAAGATCGAGCAAGGGCGTGAGGACGCGGACGCCGGGCGGACGATATCGCATGAAGAGCTGAAGCGGCGCCTTGGGTTGTGACGCGGCTCCGCTGGACCGAGAGCGCCGCACGCGACCTGCAGCACATTCGCGACTACATCGCGCTCGACTCTCCAGCGATGGCGGCCACGGTCGTGATGCGGCTGGTGGACGCCGTCGACGTGCTCCTCGACAACCCTGAGGCCGGGCGCATGGTGCCGGAGCGCGGCGACCCCGCGCTACGTGAGTTGATCCGCCCGCCCTATCGGATTGTCTACGAGCGGCGAAACGAGGCGGTGGTCATCCTGACGGTATTCCACTCGGCCCGAGCGTTTCCTCGCAGTCTCGACGAACCAACGCGCTGAGGCAGCGGACGGCGCGCGCGCGTCGCCGTGAGGCGCCCCCCTACCGCCCCACCAGATTCACCCACAACCGCGCCGCCCCCGGCACTCCCGCGGGGAACTGCCGGAACAGCGCCAGCGTGACGTACACGTACCGCCCCGCACCCAGCGGCGCATCGAGAATCGCGCCCCGCTGCTCGGGTTCGCCCTCGTCGTTCATCGACACCAGCGGCGTGTAGCGCGCATCGAACGTGCTCGGCATGTACGTCGCGCGCTCCTGCACCCAGTTGGCCCAGTCGTTCGCGCCGATGCGATTGGGGAACGTGAGCAGCCGGTTGGCGGGCGCGAGCACACGCACGGGCGCTTCCTCGAGTGACACGCGCGCCGCGCGCGGCGCCCACTGCATGGGATACGGCAGCACGCCCGCCAGCCGATTCATGTCCTGCGCGCCGTACTGCACCACCAGCTTGCCCCCCGCGCGCGCCCACGCCAGCAGCTTCGCATTGTGCTGCACGACCGGCGGGTACGCTTCGTACGCCCGCGGCCCCACCACGATGGTGGTGAATCGTGACAGGTTCATCGTGCCCAGCATGGCCGGCTCGATGAGCTCGACGGGAATGTCGAGCTGCCCGAGCGCATCGTACCCCTGGTCGGCCACGCCCCGGATGTAGCCCACCAGCATGGGCGTCGTGGGGCGCGCGACCTCCACCGCCGAGAGATACATGCCGCTCGTGCCGTACAGGCGGATGGGGTCGAGATGGTCGTGCTGCAGCAGGTACGCCCCCGACGTGTGCAGGCCGCCATCGTGCGTGCCCACAGCCACCAGCTCGAGACGCCCGGGCTTCACCGTCCCGCGCACGCGGAAGTTCACCACCTGCGTGCCGGCCGAGTCGATGGTGCGCACGCGCTCGACACTGTCGGCCTTGAGCCCCGCCGGCAGCTCGAGCCGCACGGTCACGGTGGCCGGGTGCGGATAGCTCGACTGCACACGCACCGGCACGATGCGATCGACGGGCGCATTGGCGCGGATGTACGCCATGGCGCTCGCCAGGTTGAGCGTGATGCCGGGGAGCGCCGCCACCGGCGTGGCGCGGTCGCCGAGCACCGGGTCCACCACGCGCTGCACCACGGGTACGGTGGCCAGCACCGAGGTGCCGGCGATCTCGAGCGACACCTGCACCTGCGTACTGCGCTGCGCCTGCTGCTCGACCTCGTCACGCGCATCGATGGCAGCAAGGAACCAGTCGTTCCCCTGCCGCCCTTCGGCGCGCCACCAGGTGGTCGTGCTCGCGAACGCCACCGCCCATCGCGACACGGTGCGGCTGCTGTCGGGGAGCAGCTCGCCCGCCGCCGACGCCTCACCGGGCCGCGCGCCGAGCCCGAGCACCAGCGCAGACCCCACACGCACGGGCAGGCGGCCGCGGTTGAACACGGTGACGGCGACCGGCAGCGAGTCGTTCACGTTCACCTTGACGGGCTCGCGCACGGGAAACGTGCCGCGCGGCGCGATGGCCTCGACCGCCACACCCGACGCCTGCAGCAGCGCACGCTCCGCACGCGCCACCGTGAGCGTGAGCGCGTCGTACACACCCAGCGGCGCCTCGCCGGCCTGCCGGCGACTCAGCCCTGACGGAAATCCGCGCCGCGTGGCGATGAGCATGCCCGGTGCGTTGCCGCTCGCATTGCGTGCATCACGCAGCAGGCGCACCGCCCGCGCCAGCGGCGCCACGCTGGCGGAGGGATCGTCGGCGCGGTAGCGCGCACGCGCGTCGGCCAGCAGCACGAGCGCGCTGTCGAGTGCGCCCTGCGCGGCCGCGGGCAACTGCGCACGCACGCTGGCCCACGTGGTGTCCACACCGGCAAACAGGTCACTCACGCTGCCGGGCGTGGCCGCGGGCACTTCGCGCTGCAGGTAGTTCCACACCACACCCTTCCGCTGTGGCGTGCCCTGCCCCTGCGAGCGGTGCGCGGTGCGGCTCTCGGCCGCCACCTCCACATAGCTGCGCCCCAGCGCGGCATCGTACGCGCCCACGTTCACGCGCAGCGTCGCGCTGTCGATGGGCGCGCGCGCGCGCCAGAACGCCTGCGGCTGCCACGGCATGCCGAAGCGCTGCACGGGATAGCGCACCGTGTCGGCCGCCAGGTCGAACGCCTCGCGCGCGAGCAGCCCCGCCACCTGGTGGTGCCCGTGTCCATCGCGCGGGGTGCCGCTCCAGAACGCGACCACCACATGCGGCCGGTAGGCGCGCAGCACGCGCACCACGTCGCCGAGGATCGTGTCCTTGGGCCAGTGCCGGTACGTCTCCTCGGCGTTCTTGCTGAACCCGAAGTCGAAGGCGCGCGTGAAGAACTGCCGCCCGCCGTCGATGCGGCGCGCGTTGAGCAGCTCGCCGGTGCGGATGGCGCCGAGCGCCTCGCCCAGCTCGTCGCCGATGAGGTTCTGCCCGCCGTCACCGCGTGTGAGCGAGAGGTACGCCGTCTCGATGCCATGCCCACGCGCGAGCCACGCCAGCACGTTCGTGTCCTCGTCGTCCGGGTGCGCGCCGATGGTGAGCACACGCCCGAAGGTACCGAGTTGCCGGAGCTGCACCGCCAGCGCACTGGCGCCGCGTTCGTCGGCGCGCGTAGACGCCTGCGCCGCGAGTGGCCGCGTGCCCCCACCGAAAAGCAACGTCACGCCCAGCATCGCCCGGCCAACGAACGCCGCCGCAGGCGGAGTCCCTTCGCGTCTTCGCGCCTTCGCGGGCATGCAGTTGCAGTTCGGCCCTCGCAACATCGTTCCGAGCGCGCTACGAATGCTGCGCCTGCTGCCCGAACGCCGGCGTGCGACGATCTCCCGCCTCGCCGGTGTCCATGACCGTGGCCACGATGCGCGCCTGCTCGGCCTGGTGGGCCTCGACGTGCCCCTCGGCCGGGCTCGCGCGCTCCGGGCGGCCCACGTAGCGCACGCCCACGGCGGCGCCGGCACTCGCCCGCAACCGCGGCTGCACGTACGTCCACGCGCCCTGGTTCTTGGGCTCTTCCTGCGCCCACACCACCTGCTCGATGGCCGGGTACAGGTCCATGAGGCGCACGATCTCCTCGTGCGGCCACGGATAGAGCTCCTCCACCCGCACCAGCGCGACGGTGGGCACGCGGTTGGCCGCGAGCGCCATGTCGTAGTACAGCTTGCCCGTGCAGAACACGATGCGGCGCACCTCTTCGCGATGCTGCGAGGCGACCGGATCGTCGATGACGCGCTGGAAGCCGCCGCTCACGAGGTCGTCGAGCTTCGACGCCGCCTGCGGCAGGCGCAGGAGGCTCTTGGGCTGCATGCAGATGAGAGGGCGCCGGTTCTGCCGCAGCGCCTGGCGCCGCAGCAGGTGGAAGAACTGCGCCGGCGTGCTGCAGTACGCGACCGTCATGTTGCCTTCGGCGCAGAGCTGCAGGAAGCGCTCGAGACGCGCGCTCGAGTGCTCGGGGCCCTGCCCTTCGTAGCCGTGCGGCAGCAGCATGACGAGCCCACTGTCCTGCCCCCACTTGGCGCGGTCGGCCACGATGAACTGGTCGATGATGGGCTGCGCGACGTTCACGAAGTCGCCGAACTGCGCCTCCCACAGCACGAGGCTGTCGGTGGCAATGGTGCTGTAGCCGTACTCGAACGCGAGAATGGCCGTCTCGCTGAGTGCCGAGTTGTACACCTCGAAGGTGCCGCGCGCGCCCGGCAGGTTGGCCAGCGGGGCGAACTTGCGGCCGGTGTTGGCGTCGCTCAGCACCGCGTGGCGATGTGAGAAGGTGCCACGCTCGGCGTCCTGCCCGGTGAGACGCACCGACAGGCCGTCGGTGATGAGGCTCGCGTACGCGAGCACTTCGGCGTGCCCCCACTCGATGCCGCCGGCATCACCCATGGCGTCACGGCGCCGCTCGAGCTGCTTGGCGAGGCGCGGATTGGGCGTGAAGTCGGCCGGCCACTGCAGCAGCGCGTCGTTGAGGGCGTGCAACCGCTCGGCGGGCACCTGCGTGACCACGGGGCGCGGCGCGTGCGCGGCCTCGGCCGGCCACGCCGCGTGCTTCTCGCCCACCTGCAGCGACTGCTTGAAGCGTGCGTGGATGTCGGCATAGCGCTGCGCGACGTCCTTCTCCACCTGCGCGGCCTGCTCGTCGGACAGGACGCCTTCGCTCACCAGGCGCTTCGCCCACACCTGCGGTACCGTGGGGTGCGCGCGGATCTTCGCGGTGCGCACGGGCTGCGTGTACATCGGCTCGTCGCCTTCGTTGTGGCCGTGGCGGCGATACCCGACGAGGTCGATGAGCACGTCCTTCTTGAACTGCGCGCGATAGGCGCACGCCAGCCGCATGGCGGTGATGCACGCCTCGGCGTCGTCGGCGTTGACGTGGAAGATCGGGATCTCGTAGCCCTTCGCGAGATCCGACGCGTAGTACGTGCTGCGCGCGTCCGACGGGTCGGTGGTGAAGCCGACCTGGTTGTTCACGATGATGTGGATCGTGCCACCGGTGCGGTACGCGTTGAGATGCGAGATGTTGAGCGTCTCGGCCACGATGCCTTCGCCGGGGAAGGCGGCGTCGCCGTGAATGGCGACGGGCACGACGGCCTGCTCGTCGCGGCCGGTGTCCGTGCGCTGCAGCGCGCGCACGACGCCCTCGATGACCGGGTTGACGACTTCGAGGTGCGACGGGTTCGGCACGAGGCGCAGGCGCACCGTGCGGCCATCGACCTCGCGCGCGCCCACGTATCCCATGTGGTACTTCACGTCGCCGCTCGCACCTTCGTCGGCGTGCTCGAAGTGTCCCTCGAACTCGCCGAAGAGCGTCTCGAATGGCTTGCCCATGACATTCGTGAGCACGTTGAGACGGCCGCGGTGCGCCATGCCAATCACGATCTCCTCGGCGCCGGCCTGGCCGAGCGCGGCGATGAGCTCGTCGAGCATGGGCACGAGCGCGTCGGTGCCCTCGATGGAGAAGCGCTTGTAGCCCTGGTAGGCGCGGCCGAGGAAGCGCTCGAGGCCGTCGACTTCGTTGAGACGGCGCAGGAGCTGCGTCTTCTCGTCGGCCGACAGCGGGCGGGTGAGCACGCCATCGCGGAAGGCCTTGCGGAACCAGTCGCGCTCCTCGTTGACCTCGAGGTGCCACACCTCGTAGCCGATGCGCGTGCAGTACACCTCGCGCTTGCGCGCGATGACGTCCTTCGCGGTGGCGAAGCGGTCGTCGCCGAGGGCCGCGCCCGGGATGCGCGCGAGATCGTCGTCGGTGACGCCGTGGAACTCGGGGCGCAGTTCGTCGGCGCCCGCGGGGGGCGTGCCGAGCGGATCGAGCGGCACCGCGTAGTGGCCGTACTGGCGGATGGCGCTCTGCAGGTTCGCGGCGCCGGCCACCTTCGCGAGGAAGGCGGTGGACTCGGCGGCGGCGGCGGGAGCGGCGGCGGGAGCGGCGGCGGGAGCGGCGGCGGGAGCGGCGGTCGCCCCAGCGGGCGCGGCGGCCGTCGCGGTGCCGGCAAAGAGCGACTCGGCGAGGCGGAAATACTGGCGCCAGCTTTCGTCGACGCTGGCAGGATCGCGGCGGTAGCGCTCGAACTGTTCGGCGACGATGCCGTCGTTGAAGACGCTGGAGATGGCGGGGCTCATAGTGCCTGCAATCTAATCGGGGTGTGCCGCCGTCCCCGGACGGGGCCGGGGACGAAGGGCGCCCGAAGGGCTACCGGGGAACCGCCGCTCCAGCCCGCTCTCGCCCCGCCTGCAGCAGCTGCACGTCGGGGTCGACGACGATGCGGTCGGGTCGCTGCATGAGCGTCCACGCGAGCGCCGCGCGCGCGCCGGGCTCGAGGTGCACCCGTTGGACCCCACCAGGGACCGATCGCCCCGCGGTCATGGCGCCCACATCGACCGTGGCGCCGGTTGTGCCGTCGTTGCGCACTGTCGCCGCGCAGCGCCAGCGCCCGTCCGTGGACATCAGCGCAGCCGTCGTGCCGGCCACCGCCGTGCATCGCGGATCCTGCACACTGAAGGCCGGGAGCCCCACACCGCGGAACCAGCGCGCCACCTCCGCGTCGAACGCGATGGTGTCGGACGCGTGCGTGCGCAGTGTGCGCAGCAGCGACTCGGTGGTGGCGAACTGCCCGGGTGCGCGATGGGCGGCAATGAACGCCCGCAACGCCGGGAAGGTGCGCTCGGGGCCCAGTTGGCGGTACAGCATGTACATGGCCCATGCGCCCTTCTTCTGCAGGATGGTCGCGTCGGCATCGGTGTCCTCGCGGAGCGCGAGGAGTGGGCGTTCCCGCGCCGCACTCCGCGCCTCGAGGTACTGCTGCTCCAGCACGGTGGCGTACCGCTGACGCGCAGCGGCACCACGTTCGGCGTCGTAGAGCAGCAGGGTGGCGAAGTCCGCCATCCCCTCGACGAGCACGCCGCTGCCCGGACCGTTGTCCGCGGTGAGCAGATGCCCCCACCATTGGTGCGCGGCCTCGTGCGCCGTGACCGCGAACGCCAGCCCGCCATCGGGGCCATCGACAGTGAGAAAGCCGAGCCCCTCCGAGAAGGCGATGCTCGTGGGGTAGGAGGTGGCCTGGGTGGACAGGTCGGGGTACTCGCTGAGTCGCAGCTCCGTCCACGGATACGGTGCGAACCACGCGTCGAAGCGCTGCCGGGCCGCCGCCAGGGTGCTGGTGATGACGTCGAGGCTCCGGGTGTGCATCGGGTGATGGTAGACCGCGACGCCCGGAGCGCGACGCTCGGCGTACGTGGCACCCACGAGGCTCAGCGCCGCGACCGACACACGCGACTCCCACACCGTGCGCACCTCGTTGCCGACGACCACCGACGCGGTGCGTTCGCCGACGCCGTTGACCCGCAGCGCACGTGGCGCCTGCACCCGCACGACCACCGTGAATGCCCAGCCGCGGTTGAAGCTGTCGTCCGGCCTGTCACCTGCGCCGACAGGCTGGCTGTCCGTTGGGCTGTCGAGGTTGCCCGGCGGTGCGGACGCGGCCTCGCCCGATGCGCGGTGCACGGCGGGGCGCAACGATGCACCGGCCGCGCGATGACCGGGAACCGGGAGGAAGTCTCCCCGATGCGTGGACACCAGCAGCCCCGCCGGCAGCACGAACGCCGCCACGGGCCCACCGTTTCGCGAGATGCCCGCGTTGACGTGCGCCGTGTAGGCGAACGCCACGCGCACGCGCCCGCCCGGTGGCACGGGCGACGGGAGCGGCACGGTAAGGCGCCCGTCGAAACCCGACGCCGTCACCGACATGCCGTCCACCTGCCACGACACGGCGCCGAACGAAGGTGGCACAGTGAACGGCAGCGCGCTGACGGCGCCGGCCGCGTGGTTGACGAGGTCGTACGCGCCCACGATGTCGAGGCGACGCTGCGCCGGCACGACCCGCACATCGGCGTCGACGTGCGTGATGACCGCCGGCGCGATCTGCGCCTCGGCGAAGACCGGGCGGGCGCCCGGTGCATCATGCGCATGCTGCACGCGGACGGCCAGGAAGGTGCCCGTGAACAGCGGCAGCACGGCGAACGGCACGACGCGCACGGCGAGCTGACGCAGTGCCGAGCGTGAACGGCGACGGCGCACGGCCCGCGGATCGGACTCGGTACGCACGAACAGCAGCCGCGCCGCACCGAACAGCGCGAGCGCCATGCCCAGCGCGAACACGCGATTGAGCAGCAGGGCGTCGCCATCGAGCGGGAAGACGGCGAACTCCGTCCAGCGCAGGGCGCCCCAGAGGGGCCAATTGCTGAGCCACGTCATGGCGCCGCGCATGAACTGCGCGGCGGTGACGAGCAGCGCGACCAGACCCACCGCGAGCGCCGTGGGACGCGTGCGCGCGACCGTGGCAACAGCCGTCACGAACGACACCCACAGCACATACGTGGGCACCAGCACGCCACCGAAGACGAGCCACAGCGGCCACCACGACGCGGCGGTGCCCGACTGTGCCAGCAAGAGCGCGCCGCTGCCGGCCACGCAGACCAGCGTCACGACGGCGATGAGCGTCCCCGCCGCGAGCGCCTTGCCGGCGAGGAAGGCCGTGGTGGGCACCGGGGTGCTGAGCGCGATGACGTCGAAGCCCGTGGCGCGATCGCGGTGCATGCTCTCCACCACGACGAAGAGCAGGAACAGGCAGGTGAGTACCGTCACCACCGGCAGCGCCGCGACCGCAATGCCGCCTGCCGTCAGCACGGCCGTCGAGCCGTAGGGGTCGACCTCGGTACCGCCCACTTCGGTGACTACCGCGAAGAGCAGGGCGGCAAACAGGTAGACCGACGGCTGGCGCAGGAGTGTACGGCACTCGGCGGTCCACACCGTGGCCGTCGCGCGCAGCGCACTCGGCGTGCGCATGCGCATGGCCGCCACGGGGCGCACGTGCGCCGGCGAGCTGGACGCGACCGGTGCTGCGTCGACGGTCGCCCCCGCCCTGCGGCGCCACGAGCGCGCGCGACGCCCGGCCGCCGCAGGTGCACGATGACGGCGCGCGACCCACGCGACCGCCACGAGCGGAAGCAGCACCGTGACGAGGCGTCCGGCCAGGATGACGCGGTCCACTGCGAGCGGCGCCGAGTTGTACCAGGTCATGTCGCGCTCGACCGCGAACAGCGCGTGCGTGAGCCATCGGAGACCGGTGGGATCGACGATCATGAGCGCCGCGTCGAGCGCCGGAGCGATGCCGCGCGGGTGCCAGTTCCACAGCAGAAAGAACTCGAGGACGAAGAGCCCCACCGGCAGCACGTACACGGCCATGGGCGCCCGCGTGCGCGCCCCGACCGCGAAGGTGAGCCCGGCGGTCCACAGCACTCCGGGCACCACGAACCAGACCACAGGTTGCAGGTAGGCGGAGAGGTGGAACGGTCCACGCAGCACGCCGCCCGCGCCCAGCTCACGGAAGCCGATCACCACCAGCAGGTGCACCGCCACGACCAGCAGCAGGGCCAGACACACGCCGGCGAACTTCCCCCACATGTACTCCGCCCTGGTGAGTGGCGTGCTGTGCACCAGCTCGGCCACCCCGCTCTCCTCGTCGCGCAGCACGGAGAGGCCGGCCATGAGCGACGCGAAGAAGGGGTACACGAAGAACGCGCTCATCGCGAAGGTGGGCGCGAGCGCATAGACGGAGTTCGCGACGGCGCGCACCGGCAGTGTGGCGTCGCTGCCGCCGGGGATCATCGCCACCGGGTTGAGCGCGCTCGCGGCGCCGACGAGCATGAGCAGCAGGGCCGCGAAGGGGGCGCTGCGCAGCTGGGTGCGCAGCTCGTGCAACACGATCGTGCGTCGCCGCACGCTGCGCCGCGCCGCCTCGCGCGCGGACGTCATGCGACGCTCCGCTGCGCGGCCACCAGCGGACGCTCACGCGCATCGCGCTGCGTGAGCAGCATGTACGCATCCTCGAGCGTGGGCGCGACGGGCGTGAAGTGGTCGGGCACGGCGTGCGTGGGGGCATGCACGCGCACCCGCTGCCGTCCCTCGACCAGGAAGGACTGCGTGACCTCGAAGCGGGTCGCCAGCGCGGGCACCTCGTGCCGACCGACTTCGCCCTCGTACATGGTGCCGTCGATGGCGGCACGGGCCTCGTGCGGCGTGGTGTTGGCCAGCAGCCGCCCGTTGCGGATGATCGCCATGCGCGGGCAGAGCACGGCGACGTCGTCGACGATGTGCGTCGACAGCAGCACCGTGCACGACTCGGCCAGCTCCGCGAGCAGTTGGTAGAGGCGCGTGCGCTCTTCCGGGTCGAGGCCGGCGGTGGGCTCATCGACGATGAGCAGCGCGGGGGCGCCAGCGATGGCCTGCGCGATGCCGAGGCGTTGCCGCATGCCGCCCGAGTACGTCTTCACGGGACGCGACGCCGCATGTGTCAGGTTCACCCGCGCGAGCAGCTCGGCGCACAGTGCCTCGAGCGAGCCCGCATGCTCGACGCCCTTGAGGCGGAGCATGTGCATGAGCATCGCGGTGCCGGTGAGCCCGGGATGGAATCCGAAATACTGCGGCAGGTAGCCGAGCTGTGGCCAGATGCGCTCGGGATGCTCCGTGACATCGTCGCCATTGAAGCGCACCCGACCGCCCGTGGGTTCGAGGAGCCCCGCGAGGATGCGCATAAGGGTCGTCTTCCCCGAGCCGTTGGGGCCGAGCAGTCCGAACATGCCGCGCGGGATGTGCAGCGTGATGTCGTGCAGGGCGGTGACGCCGCCGGGGTACGTCTTCGCGAGGGACTGGATGTCGAGCATGGGGGCGGGGATCCGAGTTCGAGGTGGGTGCACCTACGGCCGACCCGGCCCATCGGGTTCAGCACGCGGCCGTGCGGTCGGCTGGCGTGCGTCCGCCGGCGCCACGCCCTCTGCACCGCCGGACTCGCCGTCGGGCCGCGCGACCGCGCGCGCGGCGAGCCAGTCGAGGGCCGTGTCCTCGGTGCGGAAGTCGCCCCGTCGCGTGGCCATCCCGAGCAGCGTCGCGCGCATCCGCGCGCCGGGCATGCCACGAATGACCGGCAGCATGGCCTGTGCGGTGGCACTGCCGCGCGGGAGACGCAGCGCGGCTCGCACGACCTGCGCGCGGTCCTCCGAGGCGGGCAGACCACAGAGCTGATCCAACAGCAGCGCGCGATGGGCAGGTGTCTCCTCCCATCGCCGGAGTGCAGCGGTCAGCAGGCGCACCCGTGCCGCGTCCTCGAACTGGAGCGCCGGCTGCTGCACACGATGGAGCAGCGCCTCGAGTTCCGTGTGCCGCGACACGTGGGTCGCGCTCCGGGCGGGTGCGGTGCGGGCGCGTCGCGCCGTCGCCTCGCGGTGTGCCGCGCCGGTCGGCACGCCGGCCGCGGCGGGAACCCAGCGGGTACGGTCGGTGCGCCTCACGTCAGCCGCGCGCACCGGCGGTCGCGCCGCGACGGCCGTGTCTGCGCGTGGCCCGGCGGTGCCCATCGGAACGGCCAGCAGCAGGGCACAGAGCGGTCCGAGGCGCGGTGCCCATTCACCCAGCGGTCCGCGCGGCACGGTGGCGTCGAGCACACGTTCGATGCGAAGCGTGAGGGCGCAACGGTCGCTGAACCCTGCGACGAGGGGCGTGGCGCGGGTCGCCCCGATGGCGATGGTCAGGAGGTCGTCAGCGTAGGCGGCCGGGCGCGCTCCGGCGGCGAGGGCCAGATCGTCGCAGGCCACTTCGGCGAGCAGGTCGAGGCGATGCCGAGCAAGATGGCACAACGGGTGCCACCACAGGATGACCTGCACGAGACGGGCGAGCATCGACACGGCGTGGTCGCCGCGCCGCACATGCGCCAGTTCGTGACGCAGCACGTTGCTGACACGCTCGTGCGACCACGCGCCGGCCGCCTGCGGCAGCACCACGGTCGGGCGCCAGATCCCAAACGTGTACGGCACGGCCTCCGCGGCCGTCGCACGCAGGCGAATCGGGCGGCGAATGGCCAACGCCTGCGCCGTGTCGAGGCATGCCGCGTCCAGGCGCGCCGATGCCGGTACGGTTGCGCGCGCACGTCGTGCCCGCCGCTGCAGGCTCTGGAGGAGGCGGACGAGGCTCGCGCCACTACCAACGAGCCACACGATCGCGAACCAGAAGGTCTTCGGTGTTGATTCCGGTGGCGATGCGTCGCGCGGGGAGGGCGGGCGTCCAGCGTCGGGAATGGCACGGTCGGCTGCCGCACGCGGCCTCCTCTGGCCGTCGGGCACGAGGGGCGTCGCCGGCCGCGCGGCATTGGTGACTGCCTCCGGCGGCACGGCCCGCGCCGGCAGCACGCGCCAGGACGGCAGCACGAGGTACACTGCGGGCACGGCGAGCGTGATGAGCATGGCACCCGCCCAGGCTGCGTGCCGAAGCGCGGCGCGCGACCGCCGGAGTACCGCGTCGAGCAGTGCCGCCGCCGCGAGGACGAGCGTGACGCGAACGACGAGGTCCGCCACGGCGGCGTGAGTCGCGATCACGCGTCGCGTCGTTTGGCCGCCGCGATCAGCGCGGTCAGCCGCGCGACCTCGGCGTCGTCGAGTTCCACGCCACGCTCACTCACCAGCGTCGACACGAGCGCCTCGCGCGATCCGCCGAAGAAGGTGTCCAGCAGGTGGGTCAGCGCCCGACGCCGCTCGGTGTCACGGCCGGCGCGCGGCAGGTAGACGTAGCGCGGTCCGTCGACGTCGTGGCGCACATGGCCCTTCTCCTCGAGGATGCGCAGGTGCGCGCGCACGGCGCTGTACGACGGGGGATCGGCGAGTCCGTCGCGGATCTCCGCCGCGGTGGCGCGCCCGAGCCGGAAGAGCAGGTCCATGATCTGCTTCTCCCGGCGGGAGAGGCGATGGGCGAGGGGAGCAGTCACACGATGGACGCATGGGGTTGCTAAAAAACCAGCACACTGCTAACAAACCAACAGTGTGCTGAAATACTAGCACTACTGCCCCCGCACCGCCAGTCAGGCGCCCTCCTCGCCACGACTCGTCGGAGCCGGCCACCCTGCACCATGGAGCAGCGAATGTCTCGACTCGGAGCTCGTATCGCCGCGCTCGCGCTCGGCCTCCTCTGCGGCGGCGCGTGCCGGCCGGCGCGGCCGCCACAGCAGCTCACGCCCCTCGCCCAGCGCCCCATCGAAGTCCTGCTGTTGGGCACGTTTCACTTCGCGCAGGTCGATACGCTCACCTATGACGTGCTGCGCGCGCCCCGCGCGGCGGAGGTCAGCCAGGTGGTCGATGCGCTGGTGGAATGGGCACCCGACAAGGTGTTCCTCGAGTGGCAGCCAGAGTTCAATCAGGCGTTGGCCGACTCGCTGCTCCTGCTCCACCGCCGCGATGGTGCCCTCGCGCGCCGCAACGAGGTCTATCAGCTCGGCGTGCGCACGGCCGCACGACTCGGGCACCCCCGCACGTATCTCATCGATCACCCCGGTCGCTTCGGAGCCCTGCGCGCGCGCACGGTCGAGGTCGCGCAGCAGCTGCAGCAGGAGCACATCCTCGACGGTGGCGCACCGTTCACCTACCGTGGCTTCTACGAGCAAGTCGATTCGGACGCGCTGCGCCTGTCGCAGTCACTGCCGGCCTTCCTGCGCTATCTGAACAGTCCGGCCTACCGCGTGGCAGACCACGCGGGGTACATCAGCCGGTACCCGCGCATCGGCTTCGTGGCGACCGATCTCTCCGACACGGCGGGCGTCAATCGTGCCGGCGCCGAGCTGGTGGCCGACTGGTATCGCCGCAACGTCATGATCTTCGGCAAGGCCCTGCGCTGGATGGACTTCCGCGAACGACGCGTGGTGATCGTGATCGGCGCGGGCCACGTGCCCATCCTGCGGCACCTGTTCGAGTCGCATGGCGGCTTCCGCGTGGTCGAGGTCGCGTCGGTCATTCGCGCGCCCTGACGCGCGCCACAGCAGTCGCTCTGCGCGGACGAGCGCGCATGGGGCCCGTCGAACGCAGGGCGGTCGAGGTTCAGTGTCGCTCCGGCAGCACCAGTGTGAACGTCGACCCGTCGCCGGGGCGCGAGACCACCTCGATGCGTCCGCCGAGCCGGGTGGCGAGACTGCGGGCGATGTAGAGCCCGAGGCCGGTGCCGCGGTGTCGTCCGGTGCCGTGCTCGTCGATCTGCGAGAAGGGGCGGAAGAGGCGCTGGAGATTGATGGGGGCGATGCCGATGCCGGTGTCCTTCACGGCGACGCGCACGGTGGCGACGCCGTCGGCGGTGGGGGAGCCGCGTGACAGGCGCACGGTCACCTCGCCCTGTTCGGTGAACTTGATGGCGTTCTGGCAGAGGTTGAGGAGGATCTGCCGGACCCGGGCCTCGTCGGTGCGGAGGGTGGGCAGGCCGGGTTCGAGCTCGATGGCGAAGGCGAGCTCCTTCTCGCGGGCGAGGGGCTCGAGGAAGGGGTGCAGCGAGTCGGCGAGCTCATCCAGGCGCACGTCGCTGTCGCGCACGGCCAGCCGGTCGGCCTCGAGGGAGGCATAGGTGAGGATGTCCTCGATGAGGCTGCCGAGGTGCCGCCCGACGGTGCGGAGTCGGGTGACCACGTCGCGCTGTTCGCGGGAGAGGGGGCCGAGGATCTCGTCTTCGAGGATCTCGCCATACCCCTCCAGTGCCGCGAGAGGAGTGCGAAGCTCGTGCGATAGTGTCGCTAAAAGACTGGTCTTTGCGGCATCGGCGGAGCGAGCCTCTTCGAGCAGGCGGGCTTTCCAGAGGGCCAGCGCGGCGAGGTCGGCCATGACGCCGAGTCGTTCCTCGTCCACCTCGTCGAAGGTGGGATGCCCCTGGTCTCGACTGACCGACAGCACACCCAGGAGCTCGTCGTTGGCGACCAGCGGGACGAGCAGGATGGGGCCAATGCCGAGTGAGGGGAGGAGGGCGGCGAAGAAGGCGGAGCTGCGGGACGGGTCGTCGACGGTGATGGCGCGGCGTTCGGCGGCGACGCGTCCGGTGAAGGTGCCCTCGAGCGGGAAGGACATGCCCAGGAGAGGCTGGGTGCGCCCTGAGCAGGCGACATACACGCCATTATCGCCACTCAATTCGCTCACTGCGGCGCCACTCGCGCGCCCGCGCACCATGCTGAGCTCGCACAGCGTCTGCACCAGGCGCTCCGGGTTGGTCTCCGCCGCCAGCGAGCGCGCGACCTGCCGGAGCGTCCCCAGCTCCTCGGTCTTGCGGTAGTCGCTCCAGAGGAGGTCGACTCCCGGGGGGTAGTTGGCCGGATCGTGCGGGGCGTTCATGCGGGAACGGTGCACCCGCGCTCGGGAGTTCGGGAGCGGTGAGTCCCAAACGCGAGAGCCGCCGCCCCCGTGAGCGTGGGGTGGCCGGTCACCCCGACAAGCTCTGCGCCCGGTGCGGCCGCCCGTTCAGTTGGCGCCGCAAGTGGGCGCGCGACTGGGACCAGGTGCGTTACTGCAGCGACCGGTGCCGGATGGGGAAGAGCGCCGCCGGCGAGCGCACCGACGCGCGCTGAGGGGCCCGCGCGCGCGTCAGCGGCCGAGCTTCCGTTTGGTCATGACGACCACGACGCCGCAGGCGCGGTTCTGGATCCCTTCCATGAACTCGATCGGGATGAGGCCGGGGCGCGTGTACACCTCGACCCACGCGATATCGCGCGGCTGGAGCAGATTGAGCTGCTGCATGTCGTCGGGGCGCCCATCGATGAACACGCGCGGCGCGCAGGTGGTGACGCCGGTGGCGATGGACGGGGTCGTGCGCAATTGCAGGCCAAAGCCGCCCGCACCTCGGCGGACGATGAGGTTGGGCAGGCCGTCGAACGCCGAGGCCATGCTGGGCATGCGCGCCAGCTCCACGGAGTCGCGGAAGCGGCCAAGTCCGGTGCGGAGACGTTCCTCGTAGCCGCGTACGAGTTCACCGACGACCGTTGCCTCGGTGCGCACGCCCGCCAGCGTGGTGACGCGCTCGAGCGTGAACGCCACCTCCAGCGTGTCGCGCGCACGCACCTGCACCAGCCGCGACTGCGGCGTGCGCCCCAGCGCGATAACCTCGAGCTGCCGCGACCCGGTGGGGACGCGCGGGAGAAAGAAGCGACCGGCGGAGTCGGTGAGCACCTCGGGCACCTCGTCGCCGCTTACGCGCGCGCCGACGATGGCCTCGCCCTGCAGGCCGCGCACGGTACCGCGCACCACGCCGGTCACGGTGACGACGCTGTCGGTAGCGTCCACGGCGGACGCCGGCAGCATGACCTCGTGACGCAGCACCCGTGCGGCCTGCGCGGGCAGCGTGAGCACGACGCGGCGCCCGCTGTCGGCGCCGGCGGCCCGCACATCGAGCGTGTACGGTTCGTCGGCCGGCAGCCCACAGGCGGCGAAGCGGCCGAGCGAGTCGGCGGTAGTGGCGTAGGTCAGCCGCTGCTGCCCCAGCTTGCCGTCGGTGGTGCGCTGCACGGCGAGCCACGACACGGCCACCGCGGCACCACCCGCGGGCCCGCCGTTGGCGTCGAGCACGGCGCCGTACAACAACGCGCTGTCCGCTCCCACGGCGCGTCCGCACACGGGACGGGCAATGGTCGCGAAGCTCGGCACCCCGAGCCGATGTTCCGTGCGCCCATCGTGCTGCACGCGTGCCGCCAGCGTGAACAGGCCGATGGAGTCGAGCAGGGCATGCTCCACCTCGAGCACGACCGCACCCGCCGCGACGCTGTCGAACCGGAACCGACCGCGCGCATCGGTAGTGGCCAACCCTGTACTCCCGCGCACCCGCACGACCGCCTCGGCCAGGGGTGCCTGACGCAGCGAATCGAACACGACGCCGCGCAGCGGGCGCACGTCCTGCGCGCGGGCGGCGGGTGCGGCGACGGCCACGGCAAGCACCGCGACTGCGACCGGCAACAGCATGCGCCTCATCAGGGAGTTCGATGGCACGGTGTCGAGCCGAGCTGGAAGCGCGTTGTCACCGCACACCGGCGATGGGCTGCCCGGAGAGCGCGTCGCGCACGATGCCGGTGACGTCGACCGCGGGTTGCGTTGCGACAGCGGCGAGACCGTGCACGTCCACGCGTGTCATTAACGCGCGCGCCGGTTTCGCCGTCGGACCGCACAGCCCGAGGACACAGGCCGCGACGCCTGTCATCGAACGGCAACGAAACCGTAATCGAAGTCTCATGTCAGCTCTGCTGCGTCGCGGCATTGCATGTCGTAGGGTTGCGCCAGAACCAACCCTCCCGCTCGACCCGGTGTCAACCGTGGCGTGGATCACGCCACCGGTCCCGGGGTACGCTGCCCGGTCCCTGGCGCAGTCGCCTGGGATCATGTGTCGCCTTTCGTCCCAGTGTCTCCCGCCTGCCCCCGCCGCCATTGAGGTCGCCTGTGTCTGTGCCACGCCTCCGGGTTTTCGCTGCCCTGTTGTTGTCGACAATGCTCTCCCTCGCGCCGCCGCTGGCCGAGCCGCTCGCGGCGCAGCAGCAGGCCGATGTCATTCGCGGCCGCGTGACGAGCCCCGAAGGGACGCCGATCGCGAATGTGCAGATCACGGCGGTGTCGTACTTCGGTGGCATCACGAAGAGCACGCGCACCAACAAGGACGGACGCTTCTCGATCACCTATCCGAATGGTGAGGGCGACTACTGGATCTCGTATGCGGCCATCGGCTTCCAGCCGCAGCGCATCGAGATCAAGCGCGTGGCCGACGAGGAGGTGCTCATCGCCGACATGAAGCTGTCGAACGTGCAGCAGTTGCAGGCGGTGCAGACGACCGCCAACGCCGCGCGCCAGCCGCCGCCGCGGCAGGACTTCATGGGCGACGTGACCGGCGGCGATCGCTATGTGGGCACCTCGAGCCTGCCTCCCGACCAGGCCGGCAACCTGGCGGCCCTCGCGGCCTCGATTCCCGGTGTGCAGCTCATTCCCGGTGTCGATGGCAACCCGGATCGGTTCTCGATCTTCGGCCTCGATCCGTCGCAGAATAACGCCTCGCTCAACGGGCAGCAGGCGGGGCTCTCGAACATTCCGCGTGACGCCTCGGTGGGGCAGCAGGTGCGCACGGGCTACGACGTGGCCAACGGCGGCTTCAGCGGCGCGCAGGTGGCCATCACCACCAACTCGGGCAGCAACTACATCGGTCGGTCGTTGAGCGGGGTGTTCAACGCGCCGCAAACCCAGTGGAACGACGTGGTGGGGCGTGCGTCCAACTACTCGTTCGCCTCCATCGGCGGGCGCGCGTCGGGGCCCATCGTCATGGACAAGGACTTCTACAACGTGTCCTTCCAGTTCGACCGGCGTGACACGCGGCTCCCCACGCTGCTCACGGCCACGCCCACGCTCTTCCAGACGAACGGCATGGCGGCCGACTCGGCGCAGCGGTTGCGCGCCATCCTGCAGAACCTGGGCGTGCCGCTCGCGACCGGCGGCGTGGGGCGCACCTCGCCGCGCACCAACGCCTCCCTGCTGGGCACGCTCGACTGGGCGCCCAAGAGCCCGACGAGCGGGCACGCCTTCAACATCGCCTTCAACGGCAACTTCACCGACGCCGGGCCGCAGTCGGCCTTCGCGCTGCAGGCGCCGAGTGCGCTGTCGGAGTCGCGGTCGCTGGGCGGCGGCACGCAGCTGCGACACACCAACTACTTCAACAACGGCGTGCTCACCGAGTCGATGATCAGCGCGTCGGCGTCGAGCAACCGCACCGATCCGTTCCTCGACCTGCCCAGCGGCAGCGTGCTGGTCACCTCGGCGCTGGACGACGGCACCAACGCCACGCGCAACCTGACGTTCGGCGGTGGCGTCAACGCGGGCACGACGCGGCAGATGTCGTTCAGCGGGCGCAACATGCTGTCGTGGATCAGCGACAACAACCAGCATCGCCTCAAGCTCATCACCGAGCTGCGCCTCGATGACACGCACACCGAGCGCGCGCAGAACCTGTTCGGGCGCTACACTTACCAGTCGCTGGATGACCTGGCGGCGGGGCGCCCCTCGAGCTTCACGCGCAACCTCAACGCGGTGTCGCAGGGTGGACGCGCGGTGGTGGGTGCGCTCGCGCTCGGCGACGCGTGGCGCCCGACGAAGGACCTGCAGATGCAGTACGGCGTGCGCCTCGACGGCAACGTCTTCCTCGACCGGCCGGCCGAGAACGCGGCCGTGGCGCAGGCCTTCGGCGTGTCCAACGCGCGCGTGCCCAACCGAGTGTACGTGAGCCCGCGCGTGGGCTTCTCGTGGCTCATGGGCACGGCGCCGCAGATCGCGTTCGCCGACGGCTTCTTCCCCGGCCCGCGGGCGACCATTCGCGGCGGCATCGGGCTCTTCCAGAACATGCGCGGTCCCGACCTCGTACAGGGAGCGCTCACCAACACCGGCCTGCCGTCGTCGCAGCAGCAGTTGGTGTGCACCGGCACCGCCACGCCCATCATCGACTGGACGCAGCTCCTGGCCAACCCCGACGCGACAGCGCAGCAGTGCGCCGACGGCACGGGTGGCTCGCTGTTCGCCAACAGTGCGCCCGGTGTGACGCTGTTCTCCGGCAACTACCGCCAGGAGCAGACGTGGCGCACGAACCTCAGTTGG
Source organism: Gemmatimonadota bacterium (assembly GCA_020161135.1). GTDB lineage: Bacteria > Gemmatimonadota > Gemmatimonadetes > Gemmatimonadales > Gemmatimonadaceae > Gemmatimonas. The sequence continues at coordinate 342,162 of JAIUOB010000002.1, forward strand.
CAGGGGCTCATCCTGGGCAATCGGTTCAGCCTGAACGCGAACGGGCAGTACGCGCTCAACCTGCACCAGCCCGACTTCGCCGACCTCAACTTCCGACCGCAGGTGCAGTTCGCGCTGGCCGGTGAGGCGGGGCGTCCGGTGTACGTCGCGCCCGGCAGCATCGACCCGCTGTCCGGGCTCATCGCGTCGCGCGATGCGCGCATCAACACGGCCTTCAATGCCGTCTCGGAGCAGCGCTCCGACCTGCGCTCGCAGACCGGGCAGCTCAGCGTGAACCTGTCGCCCATGAACTTCACGCAGACCAGCTTCACCTGGTCGGTGGGCTACAACTTCCTGTACCTCACGCAGCAGTACCGCGGCTTCAGCAACACCGCCGGCGACCCGCTCGCGATCGCGTGGAACACCGGTGCGGCGCCACGGCACGACCTGAGCTACACGTTCAACTGGAACGCGTGGAACGTGGCCACCATCTCGTGGAACGGCCGGCTCAGCAGCGGGCAGCGCTTCACGCCCATGATTGCCGGCGACGTGAACGGCGATGGACGCGCCAATGATCGTGCCTATGTGTTCGCGCCGGGCGCCGGCACCGACGCCGCGCTGTCGGCGGGGATCCAGCAGCTCCTCGACGGCGGCTCGAAGGCCGCGCGCGACTGCCTGCGGCGCCAGCTCGGCACGCTGGCCGACCGCAACAGCTGCGTGGGGCCGTGGACAGCGGGGAACACGACGCTGCGCATCACGCTCAACCCCAACCGCATCCGCCTGCCGCAGCGCACGTCGCTCACCTTCACGCTGTCCAACCCGCTGGCGGCGGCCGACCTCCTCGTGAACGGCGAGCGCAAGCTCAAGGGGTGGGGGCAGGTGCCGTTCGTCGACCAGTCGCTGCTGTATGTGCGCGGCTTCGACCCGGCCACGGGCAAGTTCCGCTACGACGTCAACCAGCGCTTCGGCGCGACGTCGGTGCAGCAGGTCACGTCACGCTCGCCGGCCATCCTCACCATGCAGGTGCGCGTCGACCTCGCGCCCACGCGCGACTGGCAGAACCTCAGCCAGCAGTTGGCGCGCGGCCGCACGCGCACCGGCGTCAAGATGACCGAGGCGCAGGTGCGGCAGATGTCGCCCAGCCTGTTCCCGAACGTCATGTCGCGCCTGCTGCAGGTGGGCGAGCAGATCCATCTCTCGCGCTCGCAGGCCGACAGCCTGGCCACCATGAGCCGGCGTTTCACGCGGCTGGTGGACTCGGCGTGGACGCCGGCCGCCAAGTATCTCGCGGCCCTCCCCAAGGAGTACGATCGCACGGAGGCGCAGCGGCGCCTGGTGGAGGCGCGCGTGGCGGCCATCGACTACCTCATTGCCGCGGTGCCCAACGTGCGCAAGATGCTCACGAAGGGGCAACTGCGCGTGCTCAACAGCAGCATCGTGCAGATGCTCGAGCCTCGCTATCTCGAACTGCTGCGCTCCGGCCAGAGCGGTGGCGAGTTCGCCGTCTTCTTCTTCTGAGCCTCCCATGCGAATCACGACTTCCTTGAATCGTCCGGCCCGCGGCGTGCTGCGCCTGGCCACGACGTGTGCCGTGGTGGCCGGCGCGGCGGGCATGGCCCCGCTGGCCGCGCAGGACTCGCTCGACGTGCGCCCGGTGACGCCGCGCGCGCCCATTCCGGTGCGACAGCTCATGGTGCAGGAGACTGGCGACACCACCACGCTCATGGATGTGTCGGCGGTGCGGCACCTGCGCGACGGCAGCGTGATCGTGAACGACGTGAGCAAGCGGCAGCTCGTCGTGTACGACCGCACGCTCCGCAACGCGCGCATCATTGCCGACACCTCGAGCCGTTCGCCCAATGCGTACGGCCTGCGCGCCACCGGCGGATCGCTCATCCCGTACGTGGGCGACTCCACGCTGTTCATCGACCTCGACTCGCAGGCGTTCCTGGTCATCGACGGCAACGGCAACTTCGCGCGCGTGATGGCCCCCGTGCGCGCGAACGACCTCTTCTTCATCGGCAGCGCGCGCGCCGGCGCCTCGGCGTTCGACCCCAAGGGGCGGCTGCTCTATCGCAGCCAGCGTCGCAATCCGTTCCAGGCCTTCGAGATGACGGCGACGTCGTCGCGACGTGTCATTGCCGAGCCCGATTCGGCGCCCATCATGCGCATGGACTTCGACAAGCGCTCGGTGGACTCGGTCGTCTTCCTGAAGATCGCGCCCACCAAGATGGTGTCGGTGCAGACGTCCAACATGATGTATACGATGGGCATGATCCATCCCCTGCCCTCATCGGACGAGTGGACGCTGCTTCCCGACGGCACCATCGCCATCGTGCGCGGGCAGGACTACCACATGGACTGGTTGTCGCCCGACGGGAAGCTCACCAGCAGCCCGCGCATGCCGTTCGACTGGCGGCGCATCACCAAGGAGGACAAGCAAGCGATCATCGACTCGGTGAAGCGGGCCGAGGCCGATCGTGTCGCGAAGCTGCCCCCGATGCCGCCGAGTCAGTTCTCGATGCCGCGCAGTCAGGAGGTGGTGGACCCCGCCGATCTGCCCGACTTCTACCCGCCCGTGCGCAGCGGGCAGGTGCGTGCCGACCCTGAAGGGCGCGTGTGGATCCTGCCCAGCACGTCGAAGGACGCGAAGGATGGCGGGCTCGTGTACGACGTGGTGAACCGCGAGGGGCAGATCGTCGAGCGCGTGCAGTTGCCCAAGGATCGCACGCTGGTGGGCTTCGGGCCCGGCGGCGTGGTGTACCTCAACTGGGTGCGCGCACCGGGCAAGGCGACGCTGGAGCGGGCGGCGGTGGCGCGGTAGCGTCGGGGCGGCGGCGACGGCTACTTCACCACCCCCGGCCACTCCCGTCCCAGCCCGCTCATGAGCTCGACCATGAGCGCGATGCCGTCCCAGAGGTTCTGCACGCGCAGGTTCTCGTTGGGGGCGTGCTGGGAGTTGTCGGCATTGACCGTGGGCACGGTGATCACGGTGGCGCCCAGCTGCTCGACGAAATGATAGAGCGGCAGTGAGCCACCGAGGATGGGCAGGGTGAAGGGCTCCGTGCCGTATGCCTTCGTCATCAATCGCTTCACGGCCTGTACGGACGCCAGCGTGCTCGGCACGCGCACGCTGGTGTAGCCCTCGTCCCAGACCATGCTCACGAGGCGCGAGCGATCGGTGCTGGTGGCGGCGGCGTTGGGGTCGCGCGTGAGGGTGTATCCCTGCGCGGTGAGGTACTGCTCCACCAGCCGGCGGATGCGCGCGGGCTGCTGGTTGGGCACGAGCCGGAAGTCGAGCGAGACGGTCGCGTTGGTGGGCACGGCGTTGGCCGCACCGCCGCCGACATTGCCGGCGCGGATGCCGCGCACGTTGAGCGCGGGGCGCATGATGCGTTCGCCCAGCGGTGCGTTGCCGGCCTCCGTACGCGACAGCCCCAGCGACCGCCGCACCGAATCGTCGGTGACACTGATGGCCCGCGCCAGCGCCCGATCGGCCGCGCTGATGGGGGGCACATCGGCGTAGAAGCCGGGAATGCGAATGGTGCCGTTCGCATCGCGGATGCCGGCCACGAACTGCGCGGCCAGCACGGCGGGGTTGGGCGCCCAGTTGCCGTAGTGTCCGCTGTGCAGCGCCCGCGACGGGCCGTGGAACGTGATGTCGACGCCCATCACGCCGCGCACGCCGAGCACGATCTGCGGACGGCCGCTCACATGCACGGGGCCATCGAAGAAGAGCCACGCGTCGGCGGACAGCTTGTTCTTGTGCGTGCGCAGCAACTCACCCAGGTGCGCGGAACCCGCCTCCTCCTCGCCTTCGAGGAAGAACTTGACGTTCACCGACGCCGGCTGCTGCAGCGCCTGCAACGCATCGAGCGCGGCGAGCATGGCGACGATGGGGCCCTTGTCGTCGCTGGCCGACCGCGCGCGGATGCGGAGCTCCGGGTCCACCGTGTCGCCCGGCGCCGGCAGCGGGACCTGCTCGGTGGCCACGCTGTTGCGATAGCGGCTGAGCCGCGGCGTGAACGGATCGAGGTCCCACCCGCCGCCCGCCACGGGCTGGCCGTCGTAGTGCGCATAGAACACCACGGTGCGCGTGGCGCCGGGCACGCGGCGTTCGCCATACAGCGCCGGACTCCCGCCACTCGGCGCCCGCAGCGCCTCGAGGGTGACGCCACGCTTGGCGAAGGCGGCCGTGAGGAACGCGACGTTCTTCGCGATGTCGTCCTGGTTGCTGGCGACGTTGGGGATCGCGAGCAGCGCAAACGCCTCGTCGAGGATCTCCCGCTCGTGCGCACGACGCCAGGCGTCGACGCGCGGGCGGAGGGGCTGGGCGTGGAGACCCGTGGCGACGAAGGCGAGTGCGGCGGCGGCGAGGAGGCGCATGCGACTACGCTACTGTGCGGCGGTTGGTTTGGCGAACGGTGCCGCCAGGCCGGTACGGTTCAACTGCTGCACGCGAAGCCGCGAAGGCGCGAAGACGCGAAGGGGACCCGACATGTGCAGGATCGCCCACTGACATGCCCCAGCCTACCCTTCGCGGCTTCGCGCCTTCGCGTGCAGCAGTTCCCCTTCGCGCCTTCGCGTGCAGCAGTTCCAATCCAGCGGCCGCGCGCAGCCGCTACGCGACTAGAACCCCCACCCCAGCGTCACGAACACCGCCCGCGCCGGCAGCACGAAGTACCGCACCCGCCCGGACGACGACACCGCGCCGCTGCCGAACTTCTGCGTGTCGCCGAGGTTCTGGCCGCGCACGGTGAGCGTGGCCTGCCCCACGGTGTAGCGCGCCGTGGCGTCGAGCGTGTAGTAGTCGGGGAGCACGCGGTCGGCGCTCGAGGTGTTGTCGAGGAAGGCGCGACTCTGGTAGCGCCCCTCGACACTCACCATGGCGCGCGCATCGGGGTGGAACTCGACGCGGTGCGTGCTGAGGAAGCGCGGGGTGAGCAGCGGCTCCACATTGCGGCGCACGACCGGTGCGCCACGCGACGAGTCGGTGAACTGCCGGATGCGATTGTCGCTCCACGTGGCGTTGCCGGCCAGCACCACGCGCGCGAGGCCGCGATAGGCCACGTCCAGTTCGATGCCACGCCGGTAGCTGGCCCCCACGTTGCGCCGCAGGATGGATCCCGACGCCGTCGGCGCGCCGATGCGCGCGATGTCGTTGGTGAAGTCCATGCTGTACAGGTTGGCCGACAGGTCGAGCGCACGCCGCGTGAGCGACAGCCCGAGCTCGGTGTCGCGCAGCCGCTCGGGCTTGACGCGTGTGAAGTCGCCGTAGTCGGCCACGTTGCCGGCATTGAGGTCGTCGTCGCCGGCCAGGAGGTCGTTGCGCGCCGGCTCGCGGCTGGTGACGCCGATGCTGCCGAAGGCGCGCACCCCGGGCGACAGCGCCACGGTCACGCCGCCACGCGGGTTGAAGAAGCGCCAGGTGATGTCGCGCGCGGCGATGCCGGCGTTGGCGTCGGGGTTGTAGCCGAAGCGCGCCACGCGCCCCTGCAGGTCGGCGAACCACGTCGCCCGCCCTGCCGTGCGCGAGAGCTTGGCGAAGGCGCTGGCATCCTGCTTCTCGCCGCTGTTGTCGTACAGCGTGGTGCTGGGCTGGAAGTAGCCGCGGTGCGCCCGCTCGTAGGTGTTGGCGTTCACCCCCGTGTGCAGCCGCCACGCGCCGCGCTCGAGGTTGAGCGCGCTCGTCGCGCCGTACCACCAGTGCGCGAGGTTGAAGCGGTAGCGGTCGCTGCCATCGACATAGTCGTAGCTGCCAGCCGCGCTGTTGCGGTACACGGTGGTGTTCACCGTGCTGCCGCCTGCGAAGGCGTGCGACCACGCCAGTGACACCATCTGCTGCCCGAACTTGTCGCGCTCACTCGGGTCGAGCGGATTGTAGCGGCGGTTCACCGCCAGCTCCTCGCGCGTCGCGCCGGTGTAGCTGAGCGTATCGGCCAGCAGCCCCACCAGCGCCGTGAGCTTGACGATGTCCCGTGCGCCGAACCACCCGGCGCCGAGGAACGCCGAGCGTCCCATGACGCCGCTGTGGTCGCGATAGCCGTTCGTGCGGAGGGCACTCACGCGGCCGTAGGCGGCGAACCCGTTCGACAGCCCGCTGTGGAAGCCGGCACTCACACGCTGTGCACCGAACGAGCCGAGCTGCAGTTGCACGTCACCGCTCGCGCCGCGCCGCGCGACGGGCGTGGTCTCGAAGTTGATGGAGCCGGCGTACGACGCGGTGCCCGCCGTGCTCGTGCCCACACCGCGCTGCACCTGCACGCTCTGCACGTTGGCCATGAGGTCGGCGAAGTTGGCGAAGTACAGCACCTGGTCCTCGGGGTCGTTGAGCGGCACCCCGTCGATGGTGATGTTGATGCGCGTCTGGTCGAGCCCGCGGAGCCGCAGGTAGCTGTACCCCCACTGCGTGCCGGTTTCCGTGTGCGCCACAAGGCTGGGCGCGGCGTTCATGAGCAGCATGGGCACGTCCTGCCCGAAGTGCCGCTGCCGGATCACGTCCTTGGTGATGGTCGTCTGGGCGATGGGCGCATCACTGCCGGCGCGGATGGCCTGCACCAGCACGCCCTCGATGCGGCGGGCAGCCGAATCGGCTCTCGCCGAATCGGCCTTGGCGGAGTCGGCGCGGGCCTGCGCGGGCAGGGATGTGGAGGGCGTTGCGAGCAGCAACGAGGAGAGCGCGGCTGCGAAGAACGCAGCCTGGCGCCGCGCGTGCCCGAGGCACGCGTGCGTGTGGCACGGCATCGATTGGACTCCCTACGCCGGTACGAACCGGATCAGGTTCTACGGGACTCTCTCAGCCGACGCACACATGCGGCGCCGGCACCCCGGTCATGTGCCCGAACCCTAATTAGCTTTGCGCTGCATGACCAGCCTCGCCGGCCTTGCCGACATCCCGGCGCTCGACGCCACCTGCGCGTGGCTCACCGCCCACGGCAGCTCGTGCGCCGAGGCTGCAGGTTTTGTCACTGGCGTGCTCAACGTCTGGCTGGTCACACGGGAGAGCGTCTGGGCGTGGCCGCTGGGCGTGCTCAACGCCGTGTTCTACATGGTCGTGTTCGCGCGCACCGGCCTGTACTCCGACACGGGATTGCAGGGCGTGTACTTCACGTTGTCGCTGTACGGCTGGTGGCACTGGTTGCGTGGCGGCACCGACCATGCACCCGTGGTGGTGACACGCACGACGCGCCGCACGTGGACCTGGGTGAGCGCCGTGGCCGTGACGACGTGGATCACGCTCGCCCTCATCACGCAGCGCATTCCCGGCGCGAAGCTGCCGTTTCTCGACGCCGCGCTGGTGGCCATCAGCCTCGTCGCGCAGTGGATGATGACGCGCAAGCTGCTCGAGAACTGGCTGCTGTGGATCGCCGTCGACGTGGTGTACGTCGGCGTGTTCGTGAGTCGCGGCCTGCCGCTCACCGCGGTGCTGTACGCGGTGTTCCTCGGGTTGGCGACGCTGGGGTATGTGCAGTGGAGGCGGAGCACGTCGCACCTGCCCCCTGCATCCTCCTCCCTGCCTCCTGCCTCCTAAGAGCTACACCCATGAACAGAAGGGAGCAGGAAGCAGGAGGGAGGAATCAGGCAGAAGGGCGGAAGATCGTCGCCCCCCTCCTCCGCGTCGTCGTTACCGGCTCCGAATCCACCGGCAAGACGACGCTCGCCGCGCAGTTGGCCGCGCACTACGGCGCACCGCTCGCTCCGGAGTTCGCGCGCACGCTGGTCGCACAGCTCGGGCGCCCGATCGACGCGCGCGATCACGACATGCTGGCGCAGGGACAGATTGCCGCCGAAGACGCGGCCATCGCCCAGGCAACACACGAAGGGCGCCCGCTGCTGGTCTACGACACCGACCTCCTGAGCACCGTGACCTACTGCCATCACTACACGGGGCAGTGTCTCGCGCACATCGAGGCGGCCGCCCGCGCGCGTCGCGCCGACCTGTACCTGCTGCTCGACATCGACGTGCCGTGGGTGGCGGACGGCGTGCGTGATCGCGGCGACCGGCGGGACGAGGTGCACGCGCTGTTCGTCGCGACGCTCACCCGACTCGGCGCACCATACGTGGTGATCCACGGCACGTGGGCGCAGCGGTTCGCCACCGCGTGCGCGCACGTCGACCGCCTGCTCGGCTCGCGCTGATCACCTGGGCAGTGCGCACGCGCGAACGGTGCACCGCACGTGCTCAGGGTGCGCGCGACGCGCGCTGCTGGGCCCCGTAGCGCCACAGGGCGTCGAGGATGTTTGAGGTTGCACGACGTTCGGGGCCACCCAGCGAGGTGTTCGACAGGTAGACCACGGCGAGATCGCCGGCGGGCGTCGCCTGCATCTCCGCCTCGACACCCGGGTCGTTGCCGCCATGTCCCACCCGCTCCCCGTTGAGCTTCGTGCGCCAGAACAGCCCGGAGTTGCCCTCGGTGGCGGGGTAGTTGGCGGGGTGGTTGGCGTCGGTGAACTGGAAGCGTCGCATTTCTGCGGCGCTGGCCGCGTCGAGGATGCGCACGCCGTCGACGACACCATCGTTCAGCATCGCGATGAAGAAGCGTGACAGGTCGGCCACACTCGAGAGCAAGCCGCCATCCGGCCAGGTGGTGACCGCGTACTGCGGAATCGGGACTGCGAAACCGCCCAGAGAGACGAAGGGCGTCGACACCACACCCCGGATGTCGCGCGCCGACCAGCCGGTGCCCGTGAGCTGCAGGGGCGTCGCGATGTGGCGGAGAATGTAGCGTTGCAGTGGCTCCCCCACGGCACGCTCGACGATGTAGCCGGCGAGAGAGGCGCCGATGTTGGAGTAGGCGCGCATCGCGCCCGGTCGGGCATCCAGGAAGTTCTCGCGTGCGTAGTGCGGCGCGCCGGGCGTGAAGTAGCTGTGCAGGAAGCGATGCAGCGTCTCACCCGGCACGCCGTCGAAGCGGTAGCTGTCGCGATACACCGCCCACCGGTCGGTGATGCCCGACGTGTGGGTAGCGAGGTGCCGCAGGGTGATGGGGGCGTCGGGCGTGAACGGGTTCACCACACGGAACGGCAGGTAGCGGTTGATGTCGGCATCGAGCTGGAGCGTGCCCTCGTGCACCGCACGCATCATCGCCACGCCCACGAACGGCTTCGTGATCGACGCGATCTTGGCGGAGGTCGTTGGTGTGAAGGGCACGCGGCGCTGCCAGTCGGCGTGGCCGTAGCCCTTCATCCACACCACGCGGCGATCGACGATGACGGCCGCCGAGAAGCCCATGATGCCGGCCTCCTGCATGGCGGTGTCGATGAGGCTGTCGAGCGATGACGCCGTGATCGGTGAGGCGGGTGCCGCGGTCCTGGGCGACTGCGCGTGGACGGCGGCTGGCAGCGCCAGCGACGCCGCGAGACACGCCAAGGCCGCGAGTGGCGGAGGTACGATTGGGAGTTGCATGATCGGAGAGGTAGAGGCAGCACGCGACGCACCGTGAACTCGAGCGACATACCGTCTCCGACCACGACGGGTTTCGACGGCGCGGCGCGTTTGACTTCCATGTCCGAAACTGGCTAGACCGCCCGCGTTCGCCCGTTCTAGCTTTCCGTCATGCGACGTGACGAAGAGATCGCCCGCAGCCCGTATCGTGAGTGGCATCGCGCCGTGGACGCACGCGATTCTGCGTACGACGGCGTGTTCGTCGTGGCGCTCTCGTCCACGCGGGTGTGTTGCCGACCGTCCTGTCCGTCGCGACTGGCGCACCCGCAGCATCGACGCTTCTTCCCCACGTGGGCAGAGGCGGCGGCCGCAGGCTACCGCGCCTGTCGTCGGTGTCGTCCCGAGGAGGCGTCGTCACACGCGCCCGGCGCGGCGGTGCACCGGCTGGCCGACGCGGTGATCGAGCGCATCGCGGCTGGTGCGCTGCGCGCGCAGACGGTGCAGCAACTGGCCTCGTCGCTGGGCGTGAGCGACCGGCACGTGCGCCGCGCGTTGCAGCAGGCCCACGGCACGACACCGGCGCGCGTGGCGGCGGAAGCACGCCTGCGTGCGGCCACCGCACTGCTCGCCGATCCGTCGCGGAGCATCGCAAGCGTGGCCCGCGAGAGCGGATTCGGCAGCGTCCGGCGCTTCAATGCCGCCTTCCGGGCGCGGGTGGGCATGACGCCGACGGCGTGGCGTGCGCGCGACCCAGGGGCGCCGCGCGCCGATGCGCCCTCCTCGGCGCACCTGTAAATTCGGCCGACCTCCGCAGCACTGCGCGCCGCCCCAGCCGTCACTTCATGCATCGTCGCGACTTCCTGGCGCACTGCGTCGGCGGGACCGCCGCGCTGGCCGCCAGCCCGTACGCGTCACCGCTGGCCCGGTTGACGACGCAGCCGCCCGCTGCCGACCGCATGGCGTGGTGGCGCGACGCGCGCTTCGGGATGTTCCTCCACTTCGGGCTCTACTCCGAGCCGGGTGGCGAGTGGGAAGGCAAGCCGACCGGCGCGCACGAGTGGATGCGCCACAACGCGAAGATCCCGCACGAGTCGTACATCCGCCTCGCCGACACCTTCAACCCCGTCGCGCTCGACGCCGACGCCTGGGTGCGCGCGGCGCGCGATGCCGGCCAGCGCTACGTCGTGCTCACCACCAAGCACCACGAAGGGTTCGCGCTGTTCGACTCGGCAGTGTCGCGCTACACCGTGCGGTACACGCCGTACCGCCGCGACATCTGCGCCGACCTGGCGCGCGCCTGCCGGCGGTATGGGCTCAAGCTCGGCTGGTACTACTCGATCATGGACTGGTATCACCCGGACTACCTGCCGCGACGCGACTGGGAGCAGCGTGATGCGACCGGGGCGGACTTCGCGCGCTACCTCGCGTTCATGAAGGCGCAACTGCGCGAGCTGCTCACGCGCTACGGCGATGTCGCGGTGTTGTGGTTCGACGGGCAGTGGGAGAGCACCTGGACGCACACCGCCGCGCTCGAGCTCGAGGCGTACTGCCGAGGCCTCATGCCCGACGTGATCATCAACGACCGCATCGACGTCGGGGTGCCGCGCGACGCCCCGCCGGGCTATCGGCGCGGTGGCGACTACACCACGCCGGAGAATACGGTGCCGGAGCGCGGCCTTCCCGGCACCGACTGGGAGTCGTGCATGACGATGAACCGCAACTGGGGCTACGCGAAGGACGACCAGGAGTGGAAGTCGGTGCCGGCGCTCGTGTCGCTGCTGGTCGAGACGGCGTCGAAGGGCGGCAACCTGCTGCTCAACGTGGGTCCGCGTGGCGACGGGCGCTTTCCCGACGAGAGTCTGGCCGGACTCGCCGGAATCGGGACGTGGATGCGCACCAACAGCCGCGCCATCTACGGCACGCGCGCCACGCCCTTCGCGCGCGCGCCCCACCACGTGGGCACGGACACGCCGGCGCCGCTGCGGATCACCTGCACCGACCGCGCACTCCACCTGGTCCATACGGAGTGGGCCGGTGGCACGCTCGTGCTGCCGGGGCTGCACGACCTGCCCCGCGCGGGGGCGGTGCTCGGCCACCCTGATGTGCCCGTCCGCTGGTCCACGTCGCCCGAGGGCGTGACGGTGACCCTCCCCGAGAGGGGACCAGTGGCGCTCCTCCCGGTACTGGAGCTCTCCTTCAGTCGGGCCGTGCAGGTGCGCGACGTGCGGGAGTGACGCAGCGAAAGTATGCTCATGGGTCCTCCTTCCCTCCAATACAGGTCGACCCATGCTCGCCTCCCAGTTCGTCCGCACCTCCATCGCGGTCGCGGCCTTGGCTGGTCTCTCACCGCTCGCGGCGCAGAACGCGCCCAGCGGTCGCGGCAACCAGTCCCCGAACGCCGCCCCCGCCCCCGTCAACCCGCTCGCGGACCTGCCGTACGCGGCCACCACGAAGGAGGCCGTGTCCCGCTGGACACCGCCCGCGTCGGTGGGACGGCAGCTCACCCTCAACGACCTCGTGACGTGGAAGGGGATTCGCGGCACCGCGGTCTCCAACGACGGACGCTGGTTCGCCTACACGCTGGCGCCCACGGAGGGTGACGGCGATGTCGTGGTACGCGGCACCGCAGCGGGTGCGCGCGAGATGCGCTTCCCGATCGGTGAAGTCGGCGGCGGCGGGCGCGGTGGCGCACCGACGATCTCCGGCAACAACCGTTGGGTCGCGTTCAACGTGAACGCGAGCGCCAACGCCGGCCGTGGCGGCCGAGGCGCCGCGCCGGGTCGCGCGGGTGGTGCTGCTCCCACGCCGGCTGGTCCTGCGGCGCAGCCCAAGCTCGCCATCGTCGACCTGAACGACGGGTCGAAGCGCGAGTTCGAGAGTGTGCGTGCCTACCGTTTCGCCGGTGACAAGTCGAACTGGCTGGCCATTCATCACGCGGTGCCGAGTGGCGCGGCTGCCGCGGGTGCGGCGGCGGCCGGCGGTCGTGGTGGTGCGGCAGGTCTCCCGCCGGCCCCCGCGTCGGTGCTCGAGCTCGTCGACCTTGGCACGCCGGGCAGCCTGCCCATGCAGATCGCCAACGTGTCGGAGTTCGCCTTCACCGACGACGGCGCGTGGCTCGCGTACGCCGTGAGCGCGCCCGACCAGGTGGGGAACAGCGTGCAGTTGCGCGAGCTCAACACCGGCGTCACGCGCACGATCGACGCCGCGAAGGCGCAGTATCGCCGCCTGACGTGGGGCGACTCGAGCGCGGCGCTCTCGGCCATGCGCCTCGTGAGCGACAGTGCGAGCGGCGATGAGCTGGCGACGATCCTCGTGTGGGCGAACGCGACCACGCTCAATGCGCGCCCCATCGAAGTCACGTCGAAGGCGAACGGCATCACCGGAGGGCTCGTCATCAGCGCCGACCGCGCCGTGACGTTCAACCGGTCGCGCAGCAGCTTCACCTTCGGGCTGCGCGAGCCGCGTCCGCCACGTGAGCCGGCCGCGGGCGGCGGCGGTGCCGCACCTGCAGCGAATGCGCCCGCGCCGGGCGCCGGCGCAGGCGGCCAGATTGCCGCCGCGCCGCAGACCAGCCCCGACGTGCCGTCGCTCATTCTCTGGCACTGGAAGGATCCGCGCACCCAGAGCTCGCAGCAGGTGCAGGAAGCGGCCGATCGCGCGTTCAGCTACGTGGCGGTGTACGACATCACGTCGCAGAAGGTCACCAAGCTGGCCGACGACAAGCTGCGCACCGTGCAGACGGGCCCCCTCGGCACGTGGGCCGTGGGCAACGACATCTCGGCCTACGAGCGTGACGCGAGCATCCGCGGCTTCACCTACCGCGACATGTACGCGGTGAACATGGCCACAGGCGAGCGCAAGGCGATCCAGACCAAGCTCCCCGGCCAGGGTGGCGGCAGCTTCTCGCCCGACAACGCGAAGTACGCCTACTACGACATGGGCCACTGGAAGGTGTACGACTTCGCGAGCGGCCAGACGCGCACCATCACGCAGGGTGTGCCCGCGATCTTCTGGGACGACGAGGACGACCACAACCAGGTGAAGCCCGCCATCGGTGGTGGCTTCGTGGGCTGGTCGAAGGATGGCAAGTACGCGCTCGTGCGCGACAACTGGGATGTGTGGCGTGTGTCGCTCGACGGGCCGGCCAGCGCGGCGCTCAACCTCACGGGCAACGGCAAGAAGGAGCAGATCCGCTACCAGTTGCGTGTGGCCGCCGACCCGCGCACCGCGCAGGACGGCATCGACCTGTCGCAGCCGCTCTACTTCGAGACGTACGGCGAGTGGACGAAGAAGGAAGGGCTCGCGCGCGTGGACGGCATGAAGGGCGGCGCGACGCGCATCACGTGGGAAGATGCGAAGGTGGACTTCCGCAAGGCGCGTGATGCCGACGTGTGGGTGTACTCACGCCAGACCGTGAAGAACGCCCCCGACTTCTACGCCGCCGACGATGGCATCCGCAACGAGCGCAAGCTCACCGACATCGGCGCGCAGACGAAGGACATCGCCTGGTCGCCGGGCATGGTGCTCATCGACTACACCTGCGAGCAGGGGCTCGGGCGCCGGCAGGCGGCGCTGTTCCTGCCGGCCGGTTACGAGAAGGGGAAGCGCTACCCGACGCTCACGTACATCTACGAGAAGCTGTCGCAGGGCGCGCATGTGTTCCCCGAGCCCAACGCGACGCGCTACTCGCACCCCGGCGTCTACACGTCGCGCGGGTACGCCTTCCTGCAGCCCGACATCGCCTACAAGATCAACGATCCCGGCCGCTCGGCGCTGTGGTGCGTGGTGCCGGCCGTGAAGGCCGCCATCGCCGCGGGCTATGTCGACGCGGGACGCGTGGGGCTGCAGGGACACAGCTGGGGCGGCTACCAGTCCAGCTTCCTCGCCACGCAGACGAAGGTGTTCAAGACCATCGTCTCGGGCGCGCCGCTCACGGACATGACGTCGATGTTCGGCTCGATCTACTGGAACAGCGGCAACACCGACGGCTCGATCTTCATCTCGAGCCAGGGACGCTTCACCGGCGGCCCGAACGACGTGCCCGAGGCCTACGACCGCAACTCGCCGCAGAAGTTCGTGCAGAACGTGTCGAGCCCGATCATGGTGCTGCACAACGACCGTGACGGCGCCGTCGACTTCAACCAGGGGATCACCTGGTACAACCACCTCCGCCAGATGAACAAGGAGGTGGTGCTGCTCGAGTACGTGGGCGAGAACCACGGGCTGGCACGCCCCGCCAACCAGAAGGACTACGCGCTGCGCATGACCGAGTGGTTCGATGCGCTGCTGCGGGACCAGCCCGCCCCCGAGTGGATGAAGGAGGGGGTGCCGCGCCTGCGCATGGAACAGCACCTCAAGGACCGGCGCACGATGGTGGACCCGAAGGCCGCCCCGACGGCGGCGCGCATCACGCCGTAAGGGAGCCGTTCGACACACGCCACATCGCCGGCTCTGCGCTATCGCGCGGAGCCGGCGATGTGCGTTTCGGGCGATGGCGTTTCAGGCGCCGCCGTAGCGGCGACGCACGTCGGCGATGCTGAGCTCCACGAGCTGCTCGAGCACGCGCAGGTCGAGATCGGCGAGCTGCTTGAAGTACAGGCACGCCTTCCCCATGGAGTGCTTGCCCAGCTTCGCGCGCAGCGCGGTCTGGCTCGACTCGTCGCCGAGCAGGTACAGCACCAACTCGCGGCCCCGAATGGCGAAGCCGGTGAGTGGCGCCTCGCCCGTGCGGCCGCTCTCGTAGGTGTAGTGGTAGCTGCCAAAGCCGACGATGCTCGGCCCCCACATGGCGGGCGGCTTGCCGGTGACGCGCGCGAGGAGCGTGATGAGCGCCCGACAGTCGGCGTCCTGCTGCGGCGTGGCGCGCGACGCGATGTAGTCGGCGACGCTTGCAGCGGTGGGCTTGGTCTTGTTCTCGGTCTTGCTGGCGGCCTTCTTCGCGACCTTCGTGGTCGCCTTCTTCACAACCTTCTTGGCGACCTTCTTCGCGAGCTTCTTGGCGGGCTTCTTGGCGGGCTTCTTGGCGACCTTCTTGGTGACCTTCTTGGCGGGCATGGGAGTCGACACAGGGGGCGGGAGTGCGGCACCGCACGGGGCGTGCCGCCGGACGACCCCGAAATTCTACCGCCTTCCCCCGCCCCTGCCACCAGCGCGCAGAGCCCGCGCGCCTCGCCAGCCGTTGGTCAGCTGCGCGGGTCGTTCACGACGCCGGCAAACAGGATGGTGCCGCTGAGTCGTTCACGGATGAAGAACACGAACGGCGCGTCGAAGCGGACGGCGAGGGGCAGCGACACGAGCCGAATCCCCACGGCGGTCACCGCCGCGGCACGCGTGCCGGCTTCGTCCACCTCCAGCGCCACACCGTGCTGCACGAACGAGATCTTCGTCGCCGCCGTGGGCACCAGCTGCGGAAACTCGGCCGCGTTGGTGAAGGCACGCGACATCCCCATCGTGCGGAGTGCGCCACTCAGCTCCAGCGAGCCACGCACCGTGAAGCGCGGCAGGTGCACCTGGGCGCCGGAGGACACCGGACGCAGCCCGCTCACAATGCGCTGATACGTCGCCGTGTCGAGCGACGCCGCCAACGCCGCCGCCGATCCACTGCGCGGCTTGACGAGGACCATGCTGTACGACGCGTTGCCGTAGGGCAGTTCGGCCGCCTCGAGCTCCGGCGTCGCGTACGCATTGAAGCGGTCCTCGCGCTGCATCATGGGCACCGACACCTGCTGTCCCGTCGCGAGCGTGAACGGCTGCGCCGTGGTCTTCTTCGCATCGAACGCGTCGCGCCACGTGCCCGCGAAGTACACCGCATTCGCGAGGATCATGACGAGGTCGGGCGATGCGTTCCCCTCGAGCACCTTGGGCACCATCCCCTTGGTCTCGCGGCCGCCCCACGCATTCACCGAGTCGTACAGCTGCTGCGGCGTGGCCACGGTCTGGACCGGAGCGCCGAAGTACTCGCGCGCCAAGCGCACGAAGCCGGTGTCGGGCGGGAAGCCCTGCCGGCTGAACACGCCATTCGCGGTGGTGAGCGTCACCTGGCTGTCGAGCGTAGGGAGCAGCGTCCGCAGGTCGCGGTACGCCACGTTGATCTCGTCACGACTGCGCGCGCCCCAGCCGAGCGTACGCTGCATTTCGCTGAGCGTCTGTCCCGCCGCGCCGTTCATGGTGAGCCCCAGCGCATACGACACGCTGAGCGGCGAGAGGAGCACGTTCTTCGTGGCGCCCGCGCTGGTCGTGCGCAGCAGTTGCAGCGCGAACTGGTTGTTGGCCCCGATGCCCTCGCGTTCGGCGACCGACAGGGCGCGCGGCAGCGCGGTGAGCGAATCGGCCCCCCTCGGCTGCTGTTCGGTGGGGCTGCCGTCACCACAGGCGCCGAGGACCAGCGCGGAGACGAGGGCGAGTACCGCGGAACGCGGTGCGCGGGAGCGGACCAGTGGACGAGTCATGGCGGGATCGGAGCTCGGGGTGGGCGTGGCGCGCGGGCGCCGTCGTCCTGCATACCCCGCCAGCAACCGGGGTGTCACTGCGCGGCAGTGACGAGTCGCGCGAGCGCTGACGGACGGCGTACTCGCGTCCGCTCGTACCAGCGCGTCCGTCCCCCCGACCGCCCGGGCCCTGCGTCACTCGACGTCCGGTGGCTAGAGTTCATCCGGTCCCGAGTGCTTCCATCCCCGCCCCGCCCCTCATGCGACGTCGCATCACCGTGCTCGCCCTCGCCGCGCTGAGCGCGGCCACCACCCCACGCGCGGTCCACGCCCAGAGTCTTGGCGAGCGCCTGAAGCAGCGCGCCGCCGAACGCGCCAAGCAGCGCGCCGAAGACGCGGTCAACCGCAAGACCGATGAGGTCGTCGACAAAGCCATCGACGGCAGCCTCACGGTGGTGAAATGTGTGGTCACGGACACCGCGTGCATCGACAAGGCGCGTGCCGACGGACGGACCGTCGTGCGCACCGACAAGGAGGGGAAGACCATTCCCGCCGACGTCGCCGTGGAGAAGGAGGCCGCCAGCACGGCCGCAAAGTCCGCCGAGTCCGCAGGCCCCGCCCGCACCGCCACGGCGGCCGCGTGGGCGAACTACGACTTCCTGCCCGGTGAGAAGCCGCTTGTCGTCACCGACTTCGGCCAGGACGTGGTCGGCGACTTCCCCCGCAAGCTCGAGGCGATTGGCGGCAACTGGGAAGTGGTGGAGATCGAGGGCGAGCGCTGGATGCGCGGCAACGGCAAGCCCAACGAGTTCGCGATCAAGGCGGCCGGCCCGCTCCCCGCGCGCTGGACACTCGAGTTCGAGTTGCTCGGCACAGCCGGCGAATGCTGGGTGTACCCAGGTGGCACGGCCGACCTCCCCTACGTCAACTTCTCGGCACGTCACGACGGCGGCTACGTGCGACAGGACGGTACCGTGACGCGCGTGAATGCCAAGGATGACGATGGCCTCGGCGTGCCCTACCAGGCGCGCATCATGGTGGATGGGAACTACGTCAAGGCGTACATCGACGCCAAGCGCGTGGTCAACGTGCCGAACCTCACGCACACGCGCACCGATCGCGTGCACTTCTGGTGCGACGGCAGTGACGAGGAGCCGATCTTCGTCCGCAACCTGCGACTCGCTGGTGGCGGTCGGAAGCTGTACGATGCGCTCGCGGAGTCGGGGCGCGTGGCCACGCAGGGGATCTACTTCGATACCGGCAAGGACGTGATTCGCCCCGAGAGCACGCCGACGCTCAAGGAGATCGCCACCATGCTCAGCGAGCATGCCGACCTGCAGCTCACCATCGAGGGGCACACGGACAACGTCGGTGCAGCCGCCGCCAACCTCGCCCTGTCCCAGAAGCGTGCCGACGCGGTGCGCAGCGCGCTCATCTCGCAGTTCGGTGTCGATGGCGCGCGACTGACTGCCAGGGGGTTGGGCCAGACGGTCCCCGCCGCGCCCAACACGACGCCGGAAGGGCGCCAGCAGAACCGTCGCGTGGAGTTGGTGAAGCGCTGAGCGGCGGGCGTGCGGCTCTCCCCCCTCGAGCCCCACATCGCCGCTCGGCGCCAGGCTAGCCCGCCATCGCCGCCTCGATCGCGGCGATGTCGATCTTGCGCATCGTCATCATGGCCGCGAAGGCCCGCTGCGACACCGTGGGGTCCGGGTGGCTGACCGCGCGCGACAGGATCGACGGCGTGATCTGCCAGTTGATCCCCCACCGGTCCTTGCACCAGCCGCACTGACTCTCCGCGCCGCCGTTGCCGACGATGGCGTTCCAGTAGCGGTCGGTCTCCTCCTGCGTGTCGGTCGCGATCTGCATGGAGAAGGCCTCGCTGTGCGTGAAGGCCGGCCCGCCGTTGAGCCCCAGGCAGCGCACGCCGCAGACGGTGAACTCGACCGTGAGCACTTGCCCCTTCACCCCGCCGGGGTAGTCGCTCGGGGCGCGGTGCACCGCCAGCACTTCCGAGTCGGGAAAGGTGGCGGCGTAGAAGCGCGCGGCCTCCTCGGCGCCGGTGTCGTACCAGATGCAGATGGTGTTCTTCGCGGGAGCAGACATGACGACCTCATCGAGCGGGTGTATGTGTGCGGTGGCAGCGCCGAACCGCAGGATACCCGTTGGACGCACGCGACGGTCCGGAATCATCGCTCGCGTGTCGGCCACCGCACCTGTGGACCGACGCCCCCGATAGCTTTCGGCATGCCGTCACACCAGGGAAGGACGCAACGCGCGCACACCGCACGACGTCGGGGCCCCGCGACTGCGCTGGGCGCATGGTCGGTGCTCGCGCTCGTCGCCGTGGGCGTCCCGCAGAGGCCGCTGCGTGGGCAAGCGGCGCCGTCGCCGGCCGCGGTGACGGTCGACTCGTCCCGCCACGATGCTGCCACGTCGCACCGCGCGCACCTGACGCTCGTCGCCGCCGGCGCGTTGGGGGCGGCGACGTTCAACCAGGCCACCGCCATGCCCGCCGCATGGCCGCGCACGTGGCGTGGCTACGGCGCGCGGGTGGCCGACCAGGCGGGATTCGCGGTAGCTGAGGAGTCGCTGCGTGCCGTGTTGACGCGCGCGTCGCCGTGGCGGGCGCCGCGTGACGCCGCCGCTGTCCCCTGCGAGGGCGCCGGCCCCGGACACGCCTGGGTCGCCCGCGTCGGACGCGCGGCCTCCTGCGGCATCGCCCGCACGCTGGTCGTGCGCACCGCGAGCGGCGCGCGCCGCCCCAACCTGCCCCTCCTCGGCGCCATCGCGGGGGCGAGTGCGCTCAGCCTCGCCTGGCGCCCCGAGCGCGCCGACCATGGCAAGGGGCTGGTGTTCGTCGGCACCCGCTTCGGCGTGGTGACCGGTGGTGCGGCCCTCACCGACGCGTGGCGGGCGTTGCGGGGGCGGGAGTAGGCGCGCGCCGCCGCCGTATCTTTGCCAGACACGTGCCGCCCCGTTCCCTCACCGTTCGACTCATGCCACCCACAGGCCAGACGTACGCGAACCACACGCAGTTCTTTCCGCCGTACCACTACGTCACGTCGCCACTCGGCTTCCTCTACTTCATCTGGGCGGCGGTGCGGCTCGTGCAGCATCGGGACGCTGATCATCTCTTCGCGTTCATCGGCGCGGCTGCACTGTTGGGGCTCGTCGCCGTGGCGCGCCTGTCGCCGCTGCGGGCGCAGGATCGCCTGATCCGCCTCGAGGAGCAGCTCCGCTACGAGCGCCTGCTCACGGCCGACCAGCGCGCGCGGGTGGCCGAGACGTTCTCGCCGCGGCACTACATCGCGCTGCGCTTTGCCAGCGATGGCGAGTTGCCCGGCCTCGTCGAGGCGGTCCTGGCCAATCCGTCCATGCCGTCGAAGCAGATCAAGCAGTCCATCAAGACCTGGCGGGGCGACTACTTCCGCGTCTGACGCTGGGGGATGGGGGGGTCGGGGTCAGAGTTGGGGTCAGCCCCCAACTCTGACCCCAACTCTTACCCCAACTCTGACCCCGCCCCGGACGTAGCTTCCCGGGGCAGCGATGCCACCCTGTCTCCCCACCGCCCCTCCGGCACTCATCCCACGCATGCTCATCACCACCCGCCTCCTCTCCGCGGCCGCCCTCACCCTGGGCGCCTCCGTCGCGCTCGCCCAAGGCCGCGGCGGCCCGCCAGGTCCCACGCCGCCGCCCACCAATCCGCAGGCGCTGCCGGTCGACCGTGCCAACGCCCCGTGGGTGCGCAACTCGGCCCCGACCGACCCAACCATCCTCAAGATCGTCGAGGAAGGGATGCAGCGGTCGCAGGTCATGAAGATCGCGCAGACACTGCTCGACTCGATCGGCCCGCGCCTCACCGGCTCGACCGATGCCGACCGCGCGCAGGCGTGGATGCTGTCGAACTACGAGAAGTGGGGCATTCCCGCGCGCATCGAGAACTACGGCACCTGGAACAAGTGGAAGAACGGCGGCGCGTTCGCCGAGCTGACCTTCCCGCGTGTGCGCGCCCTCGAAGTGAGTGCCATGGGCTGGTCGCCCGGCACGAAGGGCAAGTGGATCGAGGGGAACGTGATCATGATCCCCGAGGATGTTGTCACCCCCGAGCAGTTCGCGGCGTGGGTGCCCAACGTGCGCAAGAAGTTCGTGCTGCTCAACGCGCCGCAGCTCGCCTGCCGCATGCCGTCGCAGCTCGCCGAGTTCGGCACCATCGAGTCGCGCGACCGCCTGCGCCGCGAGCAGGCGGCGCTCACCGCGTCGTTCAGCCAGCGGGTGCTCGCCGGCGGTGGTCCGCGCGGCATCCAGGCGAAGCTCAAGGCCAATGGTGCGCTGGGCGCGCTGACGACCAACTACTCGCAGTATCCGGGCATCAACAAGGTGTTCGGGTCGCCCGCGCAGGAGATTCCCACGGTCGACGTGGGCTGCGAGGACATGGGGCTGCTGTATCGCCTGGCCGCGAACAATCAGGGCCCGAAGATGCGGCTCATGGTGGACGCCGAGAAAGGTGACGAGCGTCCGATCGGCAACGTGATCGCCGAGATGAAGGGCACCACGCTCCCCAACGAGTACGTGGTGCTGTCGGCGCACTTCGATTCGTTCACCGGCGGCTCGGGCGCGACCGACAACGGTACCGGTTCGCTCACGATGATCGAGGCGATGCGCATCCTGCGCACGGTGTATCCGAATCCCAAGCGCACGATCATCATCGGCTTGTGGAACTCCGAGGAGCAGGGGCTCAACGGGTCGAAGGCGTACGCCGAGATGCACCCCGAGGTGCTGGCCGGCATGCAGATGCTGTTCAATCAGGACAACGGCACCGGACGCATCTCGTCCATCAGCCCGGGCCCGTTCGTGCAGGGCGGCGCGGTGCTGACGCGCTACCTGCAGGCGATGCCGTCGGAGATCACGCAGTGGATCCGCCTGGGTGGCACCTCGCCGTTCACGGGCCCCGGCGGCACCGACCACACGACGTTCGTGTGCCACAAGGCACCCGGTATCGGCACCGGTGCGTTGAGCTGGGACTACAGTAACACGACGTGGCACACCAATCGTGACACGTACGACAAGATCGTGGCCGAAGACCTGCGCAACAACGCGACGCTGATCGCGATGCTCGCGTACATGGCGTCGGAGGATCCGCAGAAGTTCCCGCGGGACCTGGTGCCGCAGGGGAACAACGCCGACGGCACGCCGCGTCCGTGGCCCGCGTGCCCTGGTCCGACGAAGAGCGCAGCGCAGTCGAACCGGTAGGCCGGGCAGCGTGTCAAGACCAACGGGGTCAGAACAATTGTTCTGACCCCGTTGGTCTTGGCGGGCTCCGCCGCATCGCGCGGGCGCCGGCACTCCGCGCGCGTCAGCGCTGCCGACAGGCGCCGAACGTCATCCCCATCGGATCGCGCAAGACGGCCATCTCGTCCCCGTCGGGAAGGGCGACCTTCGGCACGACGACCGTTGCCCCCAGCGCCGTGGCCTGCGCGATGCACGCGTCCACGTCCGGCACCTCAATGAAGAGCTGCACAAAGCTCGGCGCGTCCGGCGGCGCAGGCCAGATACCGCCCTCGATGCCGCGCTCGCTCCCCGCAGGAATCTGACTGTACCCGAGGGCATTGTCGCGGTTGATGTGCCAGCCGAACAGCGTCGCGTAGAACGCGCCACAGGCCTCTGCCTGCGGCGTCACGATCTGCCACTTCACAACAGCGGGTGTCATGGTACCGGCTCCAGAGTCCAGGATGTGGCCGACGCCATCGTGAGGCGACGGGTGTGCACGAGGTAGTGCAAGGCGATCTGCACGTCCTGCAGCGAGAGGCCCGCGCGTGTGGCGATCCAACGGGCATTCGGCACGAACCCGGACCGCGGCACCAAACGCACAATGCGCTCCATCTGCTCGTGCAGCACCGCACCGGCGATCGCCCGGCTGTCGAGCCCCAGTCGCGCGCCCAACGCGGCGATCCGACGCGCGGTCAGGCGCCCGCTGCCGTTCACGATACGCACGATGGCCGTGTGCTCGGTGCCGAGCTGACGGGCGAAGGCTCGCGCCGAGTAGCGTGAGTTGCGCGCGCACCGTGCAGCGAGCTCGGCGCGCAACAGCGTGCGGAAGTCCATCGGCGAGACACTACCGCGGTGTGCGATGGCCATCAACGGTCGCCAACGTGAAAGTGGTGCAACCCTCCCCGCTCGCCGGAGACGGTCGGAGCGCGCCGACGCGGCTACTCCCTTGGCCGCGTCGGATGTGGACGGCGTTGGTCCTCGGCACGACGAATCGCGTCGAGGCGCGCGGCGATCGCGGGCTCCGTGGCCGAGCGATCCTGCCGTTCACCGGGATCCTGGACCACATCGAACAGGTGCAGCGAGTCGCGCATCCAGACGGCCTTCCATCGACCTTCGAGCACCGCGGACTGGCTCCGGTCGGGTGAGTACCACACCTGATACGGCTGTGGTATGTGTCGCCCGCGGCCCGTGAGGACGGGAAGAAACGAGCGGCCGGTGATCGCCGGGGGCGCCGGTTGGCCCGCCACCTCGACGAGCGTCGCGTGCAGGTCGGTGAAGTCCACGCGCGCCGCCGAGGCCGACCCGGCACGCACCACGCCAGGCCAGTGCACGATGCCCGGCACGCGCAGGCCGCCGTCGTACAGGTCGCCCTTGAAGCCACGGTAGCCCTGGGTACCGTTGAACCAGCGGCCGATCACATCGTTGCTGCCATCGTGCGGCCCCTTCAGGAAGGTGGCGCCGTTGTCCGACAGGAAGACGATGAGCGTGTGCTCACTCACGCCGAGCGAGTCGAGCAACGCACGGAGTTGGCCGAGTCCTTCATCGAGCAAGTGCACCTGCGCGGCATACCCCTTCTTCGGCAGCGGCCACGGACGCGTGGCGTACGGCCCGAGTGTGTTCGTCTCGTAGCCGCCATCCGGGGCCATTGTGCGCGTCTCGTTGTGGATGTGCGGAAGATTCGTCGCCCAGAACAGGAAGAACGGCGTGGAGGCATGGGCCCGCACGAAATCGAACGCGCGGGCCTTCATGAGATCCGGCGCGTAGTCGCGACGCACGCTCGCGCTGCCGCTCCCCATGCCACGTGGTGCCGGCACCACGTTGCGTGTGCGCAGCGAGTCGGTACCGTCGAGCAGGTATTCGGGGAAGAAGTTGTGTGCGTGAACCTGGTCGCGGTATCCGAAGAACGTGTCGAACCCCTGCGCCTGCGGCCACGACTCGGGACGGCTGTCCCATGAGAGCCCCCACTTGCCGATGAGCGCGGTGGCGTAGCCCGCCTGCTTGAGGCGCTCGGCAAGGGTGACATCGTCCGGGCGCAGGTAGTCGTTGTCGTTGTCGTCGAGTCGGCAGCGCCCGTTGTGCAGGCCGGTCATGAGCGAGCAGCGCGCAGGGCCGCACACCGCCGCGCTCGAGCGAAACTCGGTGAAGCGCAGGCCCTCGCGTGCGAGCCGGTCGATGTTGGGAGTGGCGAGCTCGGTCTGCCCCCAGGCTCCGACTTCGCCGATCCCGAGATCGTCCGCAAGGAGGACAATGATGTTGGGGCGTGTCTCGCGCGCCGTGCCGTCGACGCGATGCGGCGCGCACGCCGCAAACAACAGGAGCAGCGAGACCTGGAGGTCGCGCGTGAGGTGCAGTGGGAGCGTGGGCCACATGCGTGCAAGCTACGGCACTCCGCCGGGGGCGGCGAGCATGTCCCGCGTGTCGGGCGCCGGGGGGTCGCAGGCGCCGGGGGCGTCGTGGGGGCGTCGTGGGGTCAGAACAATTGTTCTGACCCCTTTGGTCGCTTTGGGTCTTGACGCAGACGTGATGCGGGGCCGTCCTTCGACGCGCCAGCGCGAGAACCAGAGCGTTCCGGCCGCTCGCGCCACACATTCGTGGAGCACACCCGCCGTCCTGGCGCACGGCATCGCCCGCGGCGCGGCGCCTGCTCACGTGGCCGGCCACGCCGCGACCCGCTGGATCATCGACGGCAGCGCATCACCCTCATCCCGTTCGCCATGACGGCCGGCACCGAACTCGACCTCCTGCTCCACACGCTCGACCCCGTCCTCAACCGTGGCGTCTTTGCATTCGTGCGGGGCACCAACGACGCCGTGACCGATGCATCACGGGTCGTCGCGTTCATCCGGGAGTCCGAGGGATTGTCGTTGGTCGTCGAGGAGTCCTATGCGATCGACCATGGGCTCGACGTCGTCTTTCGCTGCGCATGGATCACGCTCACCGTGCACTCGGACCTCGCGGCGGTCGGTCTGACGGCGGCGGTGTCCGCCGCGCTCGGGCGCGCCGGCATCAGTTGCAACGTGGTGGCCGGCGTCAGCCATGATCACCTCTTCGTGCCCGTCGAGGATTCCGTTCCCGCCATGCAGGCGCTTGCCGCTTTGCAGCGGCAGGCTCGCACGTCGGCGAGGCACCGCACCGGGTCATGATCGACCGGCGTCGCCGGGCAGATATGAGGACGAGTACGACCAACGCCGCACCGACGAGCGGTCGAAGGAGCCCTTGACCGACGGAATCACCCACGTGGGACACCCGGGCGGATCCAGGCCGAGATTGCGCCGCACGCGGTGCACCAGCATGTCGATGATGCGCCGGGTCCCGGAGAGCTGCGCCTTCTGCATCGTGGGGCCCGTCGCGCCACGGGTGGCGAGTACGGCAACGCCGTTGGACCACCCCGGTTGAGCAATCCCGCTCGACAGATCGAACAGGGCATAGCTGCCGACCAGGGTCCACTCCGAGTCGCCGTTACCGCCCCACCACCCCGTACACCACCACCTGCTCCACCCCGTCCACATCGCGCGTGCGCCCCAGCAGCCAGTCGCGCCCCACTTCGAACAGCGTGAAGCCTGCTGGCAGCGCGACCTGCCCAAGGAATCGGCCGCGCGCGTCGAGCACATCGACGCGTCGGGCATCCTCCCACGGCATCTTGGTCCGCACCACCCAGAGCCGCCCGAGCGGGTCGACGTGCAGCCCCTCGGCCACGGGCACGTACTCGGGGAGCGGCAGGCGGTCACTGTAGAAGTCGGTGTAGAACTGCCGGTCGGCGGGTCGCGTCATCGCATCGAGCTCCCCCTGACGCCAGCGTGACCAGATGTCGCGCACGCGCGTGCGATCGGCGTTCCACCGCAGCGTGCCGACTTGCTTCGCCTCGGTGCTCCACACCTCGATGACCGGATCGGCGCCGCGAATGAGGTAGACCCGATCGCCCGCCGCGGTGACACGCGGCTCCGGCGCGAAGGGCACGAAGGGATAGCGAGTCACGCCGTTCAGCATGTGCACAATGCGCTCGCGTGTCGGCAGCTCGAACAGCAGTGCCTGTTGCCGACCGGTGGAGTCGTACACGCCATAGCGATAGCGCGTGACGATGCGCGTGCCGGGTGCGCTCTGGAGCGTGGCGTTGCTCGTGACACGCCCGATCAGCCGGACACCCGCGACCGCCTCGAGAATCGACTGTACGGCCGGCGGCGAGGAGGTGAACTGCAGTTGCGGCAATGTGCGTCCGTCGACCGAGTAGCGATTCACGCGTGCATGCATCTCGTCCGTTGCGAGGAGCACATTGCCCGCACGCTTCGGTACCACGCTCGATATCGCGTCGAACTCGCCGGGCCCTGCGCCCATCCGACTCGCGCTCTTCACGAACCGCCCCTTCGCGTCGTACAGCCGCAGCTCCGCCGTGCCGGAGTTGCCGATGGCCACACCGCCATCAGGAAGGCGCACCGCGCCAAAGACGCGGTCGAGCTGATAGTTCGGCCCCCGGTCCTCGGCGCCGATGGTGAGCGTCGGTGTCGGGGTGAGACGGAAGGGTGCGGGCTGCGCGTGTGCGGCGACGGAGGCGGCGCAGGCCGCGACCAAGGCGAAGGTGCGCAGGAGGAGCGGCATGGAAGTCATTGGCGGGACTGGACGGAAATGGACGGGGGAGGACGGGTCGCTCGCTGTGCGCTACTGCGGGTGCTGCACCGCTGTCGTGTCGGCCGAGGTGATGCGCGACCGCCGCGCCACACGTACACGCGGCAGGCAGAACGCTCGCAGTCGCGTCGCACGCGTCACGGTCAGCTCCATCGAACCCTGCACGGGAAAGGGCTCGTCGGCCTGCAGCAAGGCGTCCACGCGCTCGTGCCGATCGCGTCGCACGTTCGCATAGCGCGCCGTACCATCGAGGCGCACGGCGTCTCCCGAGTCGTAGTCGAGCACGACAAGCGCGCAGTGCGACGTGCGGCGCACGTTGCCCGTGCTCACGAACATCCCGTCGCCGAGGTACTCCGTCCACGCGAGGCTGGAGCGCTCGGCGTCGTAGCGCAGAAAGCCCGGAGGCCCACCACGATGCGACGCGTCGGCCACACCGTCGGGCGTGACAGTCAAAAGGAACGCCGTTTCGCCGGTCCTCACCGTGTCCACGAGCCAGGCATCGTCGAGCGCCACGGGCACCTCGGCGGTCGGTCCGACGTGCGCGGCCGAGCCCGTGCTGCTCGTCGGCGTCATGTACTTGCGACAGTTGGTGAACGCGACCGTGCACGGAATCTCCACGTGGGCGCCACGCACCTGCGGATGACCCGCCACGCGTGAGCGACGCGCCGTCGCGGGGTTGATCACGATGCCGCCCCAGGGGCGGTCCGCGGGGAGCAGCGTCGTGAGCGCCAGCGGCAGCGCGACGCTGATTCCGTCCTCGGCGGCACGGGCGGCCGCCAGCGGGGGCGGCCCGGACAGCGCGGCCACGCGCACGTCGGTCGCGTCCGCACAGGCGAGGACGATCAGGTCGGCCTCGTTGGCATAGTCGGAAACCGGGCCGACCCAGGTGGCGAGCTTGTCGGCGGCCTTGATCGAGTTGGCCTCTTCCTGGATCTCGCGCTGACCGGCGTGATACTGGAACGGACGCATGACGACCTCGCAGAGGCGTGGGTGCGAACCGCAGTGTGGGAGCCTCGGTGGCTCCGGCGCAGAATGTACCGGCGAATGGTGCCGGGACGCGATCTGCGCGTTCTGCGCAACTTGGGGTCAGAACAATTGTTCCGACCCCAATGGCGCGGTTCGTCCCAGCCGCCCCTACCGGCGCACCCGAATCGGCACCACCAGCACCGGCGCCGGCTCCGCGCCGCGCGGGTCCGTCGGGTACCAGCGCGTCGTCACCCGCAGCGCGTAGCCCTCGGCGTCCGCGGGAATCGTCACGTCGACATCGAACGTCTGCCCGGCACTCACGGTCCGGCGTGCGCGCACGGTGCGCTGCTGCGACGCGGGCAGCTCGGCCCCATCCACCGCCCGCAGCGTCCAGTTGAGCACCGTGGTGTCGCGCACGAACGCGATCTGGAACTGCTCGTCTACCGGGATGCTCACGAGGCGCAGCCGATGCGTGCCCGGCGCAAGCGGCAGCGGATCCGGCGTCGTCCGGCCGTTCGCCGCCGGGCGGTGCTCACCCGGCTTGCCGAGTTGCCCGAGCACGATGACGTGATCGCGCGTGGTGTCGCGCGGCGCGCCAGGCTCCTCGACGATCAGCGCGCCGTACAGCCCCGTCGAGAGCTCACTCCCCGCCTCATCGTGCGTGTGGTAGATGAACGTGCCGGCGCGCGGCGGCGTCATGCGCACCACGAACGAATCCCCCGGCGCGATGGGCGGACGCACGCGGGTGCCGGCGCCACTCCAGCCGCCCACGCCGTCGAACCAGCTTTCGAGCTCCATGCCGTGCCAGTGCACCGCCAGTGGTGACGTCAGCCCATTCACCACGGTGATCGCCACGGGCTCGCCGCGACGCAGCACGAGCGTGGACGCGGGGAAGCGTACCGAGTCGCGCGCAGGAGCCGCACCGCCCTCTTGCAGCACGAACGACTGCGCCGCACTCGTGCCGAACACGCCCGCGCGCTGCGTCGCCACGAGACGCAGCTGCCGACGCGCGGCCGCCCCCACGTCGCGTCCGTTCGCGCGCGCGAGATCGCGCGCCGCCAGCCGCCCCGCACGCGGCGACACGTGGATCCCCATCACCAGCCCCGCCATGTTGTCCTCGGCGTGATGCACCCCCGCCGACGCACCGGCGTGCGCACCAGCGGACGGCGTGCGCGGCTCGATCTGCTGCACCGGCGCCATGTGGCGCACAAGATGACAGTGGAAGAGCCAATTGCCGGCCCGCTCGGGCACCCACGTCAGCGACATCGTGCCGTTGAGCGGCAGCATCTCCGTCACCACGCGGCGTTCCTGCCCCGGCGCGTACAGCGTGTCGAGCTGCCCGTCGCCCCGCCCCGTGATGTCGTAGTAGAAGCCGTGCAGGTGCATGGGATGCTGCGACGCGGTGGCGTTGATCACACGCCAGCGCACGGTGTCGCCCACGGTGTAGCGCAGGCGCTCCGTGCTCGGCCAGCTCGCGCCGTTCACCATCATCTTGAACGCCGGATCGTGGTGCACGCGCGGATCATCGTCGTCGAGCCAGCGCGTGATGAGCAGGATGCGTTCGCCACGCGGCGGCGCCACGCCACGCGGGTCGACAATGAGCGCACCGACCAGCGGGCCTTCCTGCTTCTCACCACTCGGCCACTCGTCGGGCACGGGGGCGGCGGGGTGCTGCACCGCCGGCCGGACGCGCGCCCAGTAGTAGTAGGTGCCCACCGCCGTGGCGGTGAAGGTCACGACGCGTGTCGCACCCGGTGCGATCGCCAGGGAGTCCGTGCCCTTCCCCGCCGCATGATCCTGCAGCCCGTACACCATGAGGGACACCGGCAGCGTGTTGCGCAGCGTCACCCGCACCACCGTGCCCGACGGCGCGCGCAGCAGCGGCCCCGGCACACGGGCCGGCTTGCCGGTTTCGACGAACGCGTAGGCGGTGAGCTGCGCGCCCTTCACCCCTTCCGGTCGCCAGCGCACTTCCTGGATGGCGAAGGACGCGCGCAGCGTGTCGCCGAGGCGCGTGCCCGCAGGCACGCGGTAGTCCTCGAGTGCCGCGAGCGGCAGCGCGGGCGGCAGCGGGAGCGTGGGCGTGGCCGTGACGCTGCTGGAGGCGAGCAGCGTGGCGATGAGGAGGAGTCGCATGCCGGGAAGCTACAGGCTGACGACCCTCACCGCCGCACCGCGTAGCGCACCACCGCCGGTACATCATCCTCCTGGAGCACCACCGCCAGCACCCACGTACCCGTGCCATCCTTGACCATCGCGCTCAGGGGCAGCTCCGCAAAGCCGACGCGCGCACCGTCGGCCGAAAAGACGTCCCATCGCGCGGTGCGTGCGTTGCGCGCGGGGGTCGGACGAATCCAGATCGTGCCATCGCGCACGACGCGCAGCGCGTCGACCTGCGGAAAGTGCGCCATGGCGCGGCGGATGCGCTCCTGCGTTCGCGGCGGAAGCTCTGCGACCGTGCGCGCGTTGCTGTCCTTCAGCTCGACCGCGATGGCAGAGTCCCGCTCCGCGGGCAGCACAGGTCGCGGAGGCACATCGACCGTCAACCGCCAGCCGGCGCCAGTCGTCGGGAAGACGCGGACATCGTAGCGTGCACCCGTCGAGTGGGCGATCACGCCAGTCCACCCGACGTCGGCGATGGTGTTGGGCGAGAACAGCGGTGGCGCGACGGGCACGGGACTGCCGGCAACGAACGCACTCGGGTGGCGAACCGTCGCCCGCACGCGCGACGCACCAGTCGCCGTCACTGCACGAAACACCGCGCTCACGGTGTCGTTGGGTTGCGCGGCCGGCGGCACCTCGAACGCGACCATCTCGCCACCGCCGACAAGGTAGACGCCGCCGAGCGACATGCTCAGGTTCATCGCCGGTGACTCGGCCGCCTGCCCTGACGCCAGCGCGATGCGTGTGATGCGGCGCAGGATCGGATCGTACCATGCGAGCCGATCACCGCTGATCTGCAGCGCGTGCACGTAGCGATACTCGCCGGGACCAGCGCCCTTCCGCGAGAGCTCGCGCACGAAGGTGCCGGTGCGATCGAACTGGCGGATCGGCCCTCGGTAGTCGGCGACCAGCAGGCCACCATCCGCCGTGCCGATCGCCTCGGTGATGTTCTTGAAGTCGCACCCCGGCGCATCGACATCCCGACACCACCGCCCCGTCTCCACGAGATCGAGGCGGGGCGCGGTACGATACGCCGATGCGGTCTCGTGTACCGTGCGCTGCGCAGCGACGGGTCGCACAGCGATGAGGAGGGCGAAGAGTGCGAGCCGTTTCATGAGCATCCTCGAGGTGGTTCCCACATGCGCCGCGGCGAGTCAGGAGGCTGCGATGCGCCGCACACGCGCGCGCCACAAGGCAGATACCTCTGCCCACTCACGCGCAAGCAGTCGCTCCAGCACGCGACGCAGCTCCAACCCGGGTGCCTGCAGGTACTCCCGCACACCCGCCACACCACGCGCCTCGTGCACCAGCTCCGCGAGCACGGCGCCCGCCGCATTGCGAATGTCGGACGGCACACGCATGTCGTCTGCGATCCGATCGAGCGTGATGTCCGGCTGCGCCACGAGCGCAGAGTCCATGGCTCGCACCGCGTGCGCGTAGTCGCGACCCGCGGTACCGCCCAGCCACGTGGGGACACCTTCCGACGCGAGCAAGGTCGTGGTGCCACCACGGATGACGGGAAGCAGCACCACGTGCGCCACCTCATGCCGATACGCCTCGCCCAACGCGGGGATACCCGAGAACACCTGGACGTTGACGGGCTTGGCGAATCCGCCGGCCGCACCATATCGCTGCGGAAACTTGGCGCCAAGGATCTCCAGTGCCTGGTCGACGCTCTCGGTGACGTAGTAGTCGAGCCGGGGAGGTGGCGCGACACCGAAGGTCTGCGCGAGCGAGTCCACGAACGCGGCCGTCTGCTCGGCGCGCGTGGCGTTGAACGCGAGCGCCGGCGCGACGCGGAACGTGACGCGTCCACGCACGACACGGCGCCACGCGGCGGTATGGTACGTCAGCGCATTGGCCAGCACCCAGCGACGTCGTTCACGGCGCGCGAACACGGTCGTCGTCAGCTCGGGCGTGGCCGATGTGTCGCGCACGCGGGTGCCGGCCGGCCAGAAGCGGGTGACGATGCGATAGGCCGTATCGACACGCTGGTCGACCGGCGTCACGCGCACGACCTCGGGAATGGCACCATCGGAGACGTAGAAGCCAGCCAGGTCGTACATCGGCCACTGCGCCTGCTCGGCGGCGCCCCAGTGCGGCGACGGCGTGCCGGCGTTGCTGGCGTACTGTCCCTGCTTGGCGGCGAGATACGAGCTCCAGAGCGTGCGGACCTCGGCTTCCGACTTGGGCGTGGGCGCGGACGAGCAGGCGGGTAGTATGGAAGCGACCAGGAGTGGTGTCAGGGCGCCAACCACACGCCGCCTCACTGACGCAGCACCTTCTCGATCGCGCGGCCCTTGGCGAGTTCGTCGACGAGCTTGTCCAACTGACGGATCTTCTTCATCAGCGGGTCGTCGACGTCCTCCACCCGCACGCCGCACACTACGCCCGTGATGCGTGCGCTGTTCGGGTGCATCATCGGCGCCTGGCCGAAGAAGCCTGCAATGTCCGTCTGCAGCGCGATCTGCCGCTCCAACTCGGCCTGACTGTAGCCCGTCAGCCAGCAGATGACGCGATCTACGTCCGCCCTGGTGCGTCCCTTGCGCTCCACCTTCTGGACGTACATCGGGTACACCTTGGCAAACGGCATGGCGAAGATGCGATGACCGGGCAATGGCGTGACTCCAAGGTGCGATCGGGACACGGCGGGGTGTGGGCCGTACGGGCGAACGTAACGCGCGGCGGGAGGTTCCGCCTGCCTGCTGCAGCGAAGACTAGGGCACCTGGTGGTGCGCGCGAGCCTCCAGGAAGCGGCGGACGATGGGATCGGCGTCGATCGCCGCCGCCCATGCGTGCTGACTTTCGCGCATCCACGCGACGCGCGCCTGCCCGCGCTCGGCGCGATCCGGCGCAGGGCAAGACGCGTCGGGCCGCGGCGGCACATCGATGAGCGTGGTCACGATGCGCGGATTGTCCGGATCACCGGGCACCTCATCGACCAGGACGACGAAGGTTCGCGGATCGAGCGGCACCGCGAACTCCCGACCTGCGACGCGCACGACACGACGATCGTCAGAGAAACACACTTCCGTGGGCTGGCCGATGTTGCTCGCGCTGGTCCACCGACGGGCCGGATCGTCCTCGTGGGATGGCTTCGGCGGTGGCGTAGGGCGTGACCTGCGAAAGAGCGCAGCCAGCACGCCGAGCGCGCCGATCGGATTCCTCGTCCACAGCGGTTCGAGGCGACGCTGCACCACGACGGCGGTGAGCGTGACCACCCGCGGCTCCCCGTGCGCACGATGGAAGTAGGTGCGCTCGAGGTTCCCGCACGATTCAGCCAGCACACCCATGCACACGCTCCCGAGTCGACGTCTCAGTCGTTTGGTGTGGAGTCCATTGTGGCCGGGCATGGAACGCGCACCGCCGCGACAGGCCGAATGGGATACGGTGTCTCTTGCGGCACGTCCGTGAACGCCAGCGCACGTCCGCGCAGTGTATCCGGAGCACCACCCGCCCGCGTAGAGGCCAGCACCCAATGGGAGCCGTAGAAGTTGTAGCGATGACCGAGGACGAGCCGGATGCTGTCACTGGCGGAGTCTGCGGCCCAATGATCGACGAACTCGTGGCCCTCGCCGTCGGTGACGATGCGCTGCCCCGATGCGCCGAGGCGGCGCACCACACGCTGGCCAAGGCCACCGTCGAGGGTGTCCGCGGACGAATCCAGTTGCACGAGCTCAGGCGTTGGTTCGTCCGTCATGCCGGAGAGACGCCAGCAGCCGAGCACATCCGCCCGTAGCGCCGCACGCGGCGTGGCACGCCACTCGTCTGCCGTCGAGCACGCCAGCCCGAGCATCGTGAGGAGTGCGACTCGTCGAAGTGGCCTCAACGGCAGTCTCCCCGCGGTTGCCACGTCGGGAGTACGCGCCCGAGCCAGTCTGCGATCGTCCGGATCACGAGGGGCGGAAGGGGATCCATGGAGTCTCGGAAGCGAAAGCCGTGGTCGAAGTCCTCCAGCAGCACCGCAGTGGCCCGCTTGTTCCCGTGACGCTGGGCAACCTCCGCCAGCTCCGATGCTTGCTCAGGCGACACGAGCACGTCCTTGTCTCCGTGAAGAAACAGCAGCGGTACACGTAGCGCCATGACCGCCTGCGACGGGTCGAAGGACAGGAAGAAGCGATACCAGTGGTCCGTCGCCAGGCGCGTCGCGTGACGCTGGGCAAGCAGCGCCTTGCGGGCGTCGACGGTGCTGTCTGCCGAGCTCGAGATGTCCTGCCACGCCGCCACCGAATCCTGCCAGCGCATGATGCGCTCCCCGGTCCAGGCGGGGCCGCCAAGCGAGATCACCGCCGCGACATCCGGACGCTTCGAGGCGACCAGCCACGCGATGGCCGCGCCCTCGCTGTGCCCAAGCAACGCGATCCGCCGTGCGTCGACGTCCGGACGCCGGCGAAGCGCGACGATGAGATCGACCACGTCCTGCGCGAGCGTGGCGGTCGTGGCCGTGGCGTAGCTGCCGGTCGAGCTGCCCGTACCGCGCTCATCGAAGCGTACGACCACATAGCCGCGCGATGTCAGCGAGTCCCTCAGCAGACGAAAGGCGTCGTTCCCATTCGCGTGATTCCCGGCGTCTGTGGCGTAGTCGCGCGTGTGCGCGCCTGCACCAGAGACGAGGACCACGGTCGGTGAGCGCTGACTCGGCTGTCGTGTCGCCAACTCCGCCGCAATGACGTGCCCCTGGCGCGTAGGTGCCCGGAGCTCATGCGTGACGAGGCACGGCTCGGCCGAGCCCAAGGCAAGGACGAGTGGCAGGTATGGAAGCATTGACAGCCTGTACCGGTGCTGCGGCGAATCGTTCCGGGCAAGGGCTCGACACCAGCGTCGGCCAAGGTCGTGGATGGAGTCGAGACGAGTACGCGCTGGAGGCTGCCCTGGCCCGGCCGCAGCAGAAGCATCATGTCGAGCCGGAGGTCGTGCAGGCCATGACGGCACTCACCTGCCGTTCACTCACCGAGGGCGCGCTCGCGACGTGGATCCGTGCGCGCCTGGTGCGGCTCAGGTTGTAGCGACTCAGGCGCTGGGACGACGGTGTGCGCGAAGCTCGACGAGGGTCGCCGCAGCCATGCCGGTCGCGAGCGCGGCGAGAAAGGCCTGCGGGAACGGGAGCTGCCAAACCGCCACCGCCAAGGTCGCCGCCGATACGCCACACAGTGTCAGGAACGCCGTCGCGACCACGCCGAATGCGAGGCGCTCGCGCTCATCGCCCCTGCGGGGTGGCAGTATGGAGCCGAGCAGCGCGAACGCACCAAGTGCCATCCAGAGAATCGGTGACGCAGGCAGGATGCCTCCCACCTGCAGCGCGGCGAGCGCGGCCGCTGCGAACTGCACGCTGAGACGGATTGTGCGGGTCACGGGCATCGGAATCGACAGGGAAAGAAATTGGGGGCAAGCGTGAGCGCCTCACGCATCGTCATCGAGCGCCTGCAGCCGCGCCGCGAGCCGCGCCGAGAGTGGCCCCGGCTCGGGCTGATCCGCAAGGCCGCTGTTCAGGAGCCGCGTCGCCGCGTCACGCACCAGCGCCGCCTTCGCGATGTGCCAGAGCGCAATGGCCGTGATGCGCGCCTTCGGCGGGAGCTCGCGCCCCTCCGCGCGCGCGAGGTGCCGGAGCAGCCCCACGATCTGGACGTCCGTGGCGTCGGCATGGACCATGCCGAGGACATCGCGGGCCGCCTGCTCCCGCTTCTCGACGCAGGCGGCGTCGTGCCACTCGAAGAAGTGCGCGATCGACTGCTCCAGCATCGGCAGCGGCGACCCGCCGCGATCGACCCAGTTGGAGGCTTTGCTCGAGGTCAGGGAGAGGCGCATGGGGGCGGGGGGTGGTCGGAACTGCCTGTCTACTCGGGAGTGCTGACGGTCACGGTGGCGCTCTGACAGGCGGGAGCACACTGGCGACCGTTGGGATACGACGTCTCGTACTTCACCTCGTCCACCGAGTGCGTGACGGTGCCGCGCGTAGTGACAACGCGAATCTGTGCGCGCTCGATGATGAGGTCGGGGAAGAAGACCTGCGAGCCACACGGCGGCGCCGACCCGCCGCAATCGATGCGATACGTCAGCTGCTGGCCGCCGGATGAGTAGGGGAGGATCTCCACGGAGAATGCCCCGGCGGGTGCGGTTGTGAGGCGCACTTGCAGGCCGCTCCGACAACCGATCAGCGTGCAGTACTGTGTGGGCGCATCGCAGGCAGAGACCGTGCCCGCCAGTGCGAGAAGCGCGAACGCGCGGCGTAGCGTCACGAGAGTCACGGGGAGTGGGGAAGATATGTGAGTGCGCGATTGGAGCGGTTCACGAGCCGCGGCGTGCAGTGCCAAGAGTCGATTGCTCGCGATTGCCGCTGATCAGCGGCTAGGGGGAAGTGTCCACCACACTGGAGCAAGATCCCTCGTCCGCCGCAGCGAACGGAATGGTATGCAATTCGACTCCCAGTGCGCGGATGAGTTTCAACACCGTGTCGTACCGCAGCTTCGCAGCGGGCGCGAGCGCCACCGGCGCGTGATCGCCGAAGTGTCCTGGTTCGGCCGCGCGCAGTCGCGCCAAGATCCGAGCCTTTGCGATCGGATCGCGCAGCGCCCGCAGCCAGCGATGTGGAAGCAAGACCTGCTGGTCACCGCCATCGCCCACGTCGTATCCACGCTGGAGGAGACCCCGAAGCCCGCCGCGGCGCGGGCTGCTGCTCATCCCGATCATCGCCGGCCGCGCCCGACATCGATTCGATACCGCACAAGGCTCGTCAGACCGTCAGCATCCGGTTCCTTGAGCCACGCGCGCGTCGCGGTGACGGCTGCCAGCTCTGCGTTGGGCGGGAGCGCGAACGTCGCGATCGCCACGGCACTCGGAGTATACAGGCGTACCACACGCGAGGTCGCGGATTCGCGCAGGGTCACGCCGACCGTCCCGTCGGGCCCCAGTTGGGCGGCTTCGACGGGCACGTAGATCGGGGGGACGCGTCGCGGGTCGACCCGGCGCTCGAGGTCAATCCCGGTCCGCCTCGCCGCCGCGCTGTCGTACGACGCGCGCGAACGCTCGACGCCGCGATACGGTGCCGTCACCGTAGAGATCACCCGACCGTCGGCCGCGATACGTGTGATCGTGAACGTGCCGCCGGTCGGCACCAGGCGATTGACGCGGACCACGACCACTGCCTGCCCATCCGCGGCGAAGAGCGCGATCGGTCCG
This sequence comes from Gemmatimonadota bacterium, assembly GCA_020161135.1. GTDB lineage: Bacteria > Gemmatimonadota > Gemmatimonadetes > Gemmatimonadales > Gemmatimonadaceae > Gemmatimonas. Next base: position 379,146 of record JAIUOB010000002.1, read on the forward strand.
GGGGCGTATCCGTCCTCCCACTCCGGGTACGTCGGTGCGGTCCCAAGCGCGCGCACGGCGCCCGTGGGCGCCACCTGCACGATCGTGCTGCCCGACATGCCAAGCATCGCGCCGTTCGACTGCCGCGCATGCGGCATGAAGGAGCGCGGCATCGACGGCCCCATGGGCTCGGTGCGGACGAGCTGCCCGGTCCGCGTGAGAAACGTCAGCCGACGCAGTGCGTAGTCGTTCACCCACACCGTGTCGGCCACCCAGCCTCCGACTTGAAACTGCTGGAACTCACCCGGGCCACTGCCACGTCGGCCAAACGTCGCGAGGCGTGCGCCGGAGACATCGTAGATGCGCACCTGGGCATCCTGCCGGAGCGTCACCGCGAGGTCACCACGGGCGCTGATCCGCACGGGGCCGAGCAGCGAGAAGTCTTCGCGGGCCGCGTCGAGCCGCATCTCGGCCACGAGGCGGGCGTCGGGCGCCACTGACTGCGCGTGCGCAGCCGCGACGGCCGTCCAGAGCAGGCCAGTCAGGATTCCGGCGATTCGGCGACTGGGTGGGGCGAGGATTGCGGCCATTGCGTGGGCAGGACGTGGCGCGAGGAAGTTTGGCGACCGAACGCAAAGCTCTGCCGCAGGGCTAGATAAGAATGCGGCAGGCGAACGCAGTGAGCCAGCCGCCATCATTGAAAGATTCTGTCGGCAACAGCGACCCGTCAGATACCACCACTACGATCTGTCATCTGCGCCTCGACGCCGGAGATCCAGCTTCCGCCAATGCCGTGAAAATGTCGGATGACTCCCAGCGCTGATTCCACGGATGCTAGAGGGTTCCACGATAGAAGTCGGTAGTAAAGCGTTTGCTGGGCTGCGTCGCCATACGTGTATTGATCAATTCGCTTCAAGTGAACGATCGAATGACGGAGATCTGCGAGTCCATTGAATCGCAGGTAGCTCTGATGGTTGATCGGGAGCTCCTTGCCAGTTGCCTGCGGCAGCGCTTGAGTCAGCTTGTCGGCGATCGAGCACGCAATCTCCGCCTGTTTCGGTGGTACTTTCTCGATCCATACCTTGCTCTTTTTCTTGCGCTTGATGAGGAAGTATTCCTTGTCAGAGTCGATGAGCAACTGGTTCGCGAACGCTTCTACTGCCTGATATGCTGTGGTGACACAGACAAAGCACTCTTCGAAGTACGAATACAGGGATGGAAGTTGTGGTGGCTGAATTGTGGGAGGCCGGAAGGCCTTGTCGGGAGCCAACCTGCTTCTTGCACTCAGTGCACGGTTCGCCGCTCCTACGGCGATGTTGAGAAACAGCGCGACCGGACTTGGAGTGATGAAGCCAATGGGTCCGATCGCAGACGCCTGAAGTTGGGTATAGGAGTAGACGATATCCCCGGGCTTCGCGATGCCACCGGAGTCACCGTCAACACGCGCCACTCTCGCTGCCTTCCAGACTCGCCAGTCAACGACGCTTGAAGTGCTTAGCTGGTCCATTCGAGGAGTTTGCTGTGTGTAGCTAGCGCCCGCGTTGTCCTGCGGCGGCTCACTAAAGGATGCGGCCAGCGAGCGTAGCGAGCAATCGGCCGCAGTTCTTTGGGCCGCCGTCAGGACCAACTCGAGGTTAGAGCGCGCCCTAGCGATCCTTCTCGTCCGACGCCACTGCTGCCCTCCCCGGCCCCGGCGCGCGGCCGACGCGATCGAGACGATGGCAGATACTGCACCAGGTGCCTTGGCGGACACTTCCCCAAACGGCCTCCCACTCGTGTCCTCGGGCGCATCGCCATCGCAGCTTCTGCTGAGAATTACGGTAGGTCGTAGAGAGACACTGTCCGCCTCGCCTCGCCGCTGCAGCCTTCACGTCCGCCAGGCTGTGTCGCTGCGACGCCCCAGCCGAGAGACGCTTGCACACGCCGCAGCCCTTTCCGCGCTGGAAGTTGTCGCTGGAGATCATGGTGTCATGCCCGACGCTGCACTGGAAGTGAAGCTTCGCCTTCGCGTTGACGTAGGTCGTCGAGACGAGCCTCCATCCGCGCGCCGCCGCCTTTGCCCGCAGAAGCTCAATTGATGGCCCTACCTGCCCGGCGCAGGCTGGGCACCAGGACCCTAGGTGAAGCACCGAGCTCGGGGAGGCCTTCCATTGATGCGCCTGCCTGCACTCCCACGTCAGGGCTGCGTTCCAGCCTTGAAATTGGCGGGTGACGCACCGCCCACCTCTACTCGCGGCAATCTCATCGAGACGGAGCATGGTCGTTGATGAGAACGCGGCCAGCAGACTGATTGGCGTGCTCCGCAAGTGATCGACGTCGGCTCGCCCGGCTGCGGCGAGCGCTGCCTCGGCGGCGCTCCGAATCTGCGCAGCGCGCGCCTCGAGGTCGCTGGTTGTGAATTCAGAAACCTCGATCAGGACGACTCCTCGCGCGGCGCACATCGCGCGCCGGAGCTCGTCCTTTCGTTGAATCTCTGCGAGACGCTCCGGAGTGCCGGCGAGCCGAGGAATCACCCGATAGTGCTGCCCGCCGTGGTACTCGAATGCGATCTTGAGCGCTTCAGAGTACCCATCCAGCTCAAGCGGCCGACGGTACGCAGTGGTGCGCAACCACTCCGGATGTGCCTTGGGGAACGCCACCCCGAACAGTTGCTCAAAGGCTGTTCGGCACTGACGTTCCGACAGGCCCGCCTTGTTGCACTCAGGGCACCAATGACCGTTGGCCACGGCCGCGATGGACGTTCTCCAGCGATGCCCATCACGGCACTCCCAGAGCACCTTCTCTGAGAGCGTTGGTGCGTCCACGGCCAGACAGCGCCCGCCTGCTCGTTCGGCGAGGTCCGTCGCGAGCGCCATCCCGCCATCTCGATTCGGCTGAATGCACTGGGCGCAGCGTGCCTGTCGATAGACGACGTTTCCGGGCGACATCATGCGCACATGGCCCGCGGCTAGGCACATAAATCGGTGGGGAACATCCTTACCGCGATACGAGGCTTCGTCAAACCGTAGCCCGACCGCCTTCGCTGCCGCCTGAATGCGTTCGACTGAGATTCGCTGTCTGCTCCCCATGCATTCTCGCAGAGTCGGTGTCGCCGGCCTGAGACCTCGAGGCGGCCGCCAGTCAAATCCCGCAAAGCGCTCTAACGCCGATTATGCGCTCGGCGGAGGTCGTCCGCTCTTCTTGAGCATCGAACGTACAGTCTCGATATCCCGAGTCGTTCCTCCCAAGTGCACGACCGCATGGCAGTTCGGGCAAAGCGGTCGGAGATCGTTGATCGGATCTACCTGGTAAGTCTCGCGAATTGACGCGAGTGGTCGTAGGTGGTGCACATGAATGTATCCGCGAGCCTCATCACCGTAGGCAAGCCCAAAGTCAAAGTTGCAGATCGCGCAGGTGGCTCCGTGATGCGCTATGCACGCAGCGTGCGCGTCCGGGTTACGCTCATAGGCGTTCACCGTGATCGACTTCTTTGCCCCCTCGATATGCGTCGCTGCGGCGTCGTCGATCTCGTCAGGCAACGGGGCGTTAACATGAGGCAGGGTCCGATGCGATGCGCCGGCGCGTCGACTAAGGATACGGTCAATGGCGACTCGCCACTCTGGCGTTTGACACTTCGGCTGTTGCTCCAACCAGCGAGCCGCATCTTGAGGTTCCATCGCACGCGGCAACGGCTGGAAGTCGATTCCCTTGGCATTCTTCAGCCGCCTTGTTCGCTGGACCGGCTGGTCAGTGAGGCGGATCTTGTAGCCATCATCTTCTAGAGACAACGAGGCGAAACGCTTTGCTGGAGCCACCTAGAGTTTCCTATTGAATGGCGTGAACGCGCATAGCGCCCAGCTCTGCTGCGAGCGAACAAGATAGGATGCGACGCGGAGCGCTGCTTCCGCAAACCGCTCGACAGCAGCGGCGATCGTTATCCTGCAGTTGGCGAGGAGGGTGGCGCTGCTTCTCCCTCCCTATTTCGAAATGCTTGATCTGCGGTGCGAACTAGCGGCCGCCAAACGTCGCGTGCCTCAAGAAGAAGCGCCGAGAGGCGACTGGCGTGCAGCCTAGAAGCATCGACTCCCATCAGACTGTTGGCTACGTGCGTGAAGTCCGCGGAACTGCCGTCAATCATCCGACGAATCGCCACATGTACATCATTTGATTCGTCATAGTCTGAGGCTGCGGGGAGGTTCTCCTGCATCGCCACGTTGGCGAGCGCGCTGTAGTAGTACAGCGCGATGTACGCATCGAGCAGCTCTTGGCGTAACGGCTCTATTGATGTCGTGTCTGCACCAGGCGCAATTCGAAGCGTCGTTAGAATCGTAGTCGGTAGATCGGCAACCGCAGAGACCAACGCCAGCAATCCCTCATCTGCCGGCTTCGGCTCGGTTGCATGTCGAGTAAATCGATCCATCCATCGACCCGTGAGCTTCTGGAGCGAATCGCCCTGCGTGCGAATCGCTTCGAGCGCAAGCGCGGTCTGCTTCTCAGCATCTTTGGCCTTCTAATAGAAGTGAACTGATAGCCAAATAGCGAAGCCGCCAAGTACGAGCGACATCAGTCCGACGGCCGTATTCAGCACATCCATGACTTCTCCATTGTTTGGTGTGTGTTGCAGGGTAACGCTGAGCTCTGCCGCGGGGCCTCACAACAATGCTGCAGGCGAACGCAGTGAGCCAGCCGCACTCCTAAATTGGGCCCGTCGGCAGCAGCGATCCGTTCGGTGGCAGGCCCATCGCCTTCGCGCAGAAGTATGCAGACCGACGTTGACCTAGGCCGCTTCATCGCTATGCCGCGCTGCGCTTCAGGGCCGCTGCCAACTCCTTCAGCTGGACAAAATGGACACCTGGTGTAGCAAGCATCGCCCTCGGGAGATGCTTCGTTTCTGGTACCACGATGAACGCGTCCGTTGACCGAAACTCCTGCTTCATCCGTCCAACCATCTCAATCGTCCGCCTAATCACAGTTAGAGGAACAGGCCCGCGCCACCCCTTGACCTCTACCACTACAGGTCCCGAAGACATTTCTACAATGAAGTCGACCTCCATCACTCCAGCTCTCACGCCCGCTTTGTAGGGCAGTCCAATTCGATCAAGTTCCCGAGCAACCCGTAGCTCGAACTCAGCCATCCGACTGGCACCATCTACCGCGCTCTGCTCCTCTGGTGCTTCGCGGTTACGCCGGACAGTGATGATGCCGCTAATTGCCGCTAGGCTCACGACGAACACGCCGAGCGCCCCAGCAAGAAACTGCAGGTCGAGCAGCCTCCCCTGAACGATCTGGGGGAGTAGCGAGGCAACTGTTCCCAGCAATGCTGTAGCCACCGTCAGCGAGACGAGGTTAGCCCGGGAGCGCATGTTCTCCCGCGTAGCTTCTTCGCCCGAACCAGGTGGACTTAGCTCTGCGTCTCGACTAGCGGACTTGCTCAGCGCATCGCGCAGCTTGCCTTCAAGTTCCACCCTTTGGGCTGGCGGAATCAGATCGCTGTCGAAAACGTCGGTGAAAAGTGCATTCAGCACCTGAGAAGGCGATGCAAGGTCCGACTGTCTAACTTGGAACTCACGCGCCTTTCCCTCGGCTAGCCGCTCTAGGTCTGCAGTAGTCGGGCAATAGTCCTCTAGCACCATGCGCCGAAGGATAGCCCGATGCAACGACGCGTTGGCGGCGCGCGTACGCTCCTTTCTGGCGCCGATAGTCTGGCGATAGCCGATCAGGAACGTCACGATCGACACCGCAATGCCTAGAGCAGTTTGAATGTAGGTCTCTAGCGAAGCTGGGTTCATACGCTGAGTAAGTGGTTACCTGATGTTTCGCGCCACCGAACGCCGCTTCGCCGACAGGGAAACACTGCAGCCAGCTCGTTATCCCACTGATCCTCGCAGCATAACGCGGCCGTCCGCAAGCAAACTCGACCGTTGTAACCCGCTCCAGCACATTGAGTTGCACAGCAACCAGTCATGGAGTCGGCGCCGACTTCTGCAACGCGCCTCGCAGCCTATTGCGTCATGCCGCCGAGAGCGCCGCCACCACGCCCACCACCACCGCGCAGCACCGGCCTCACCCCCGGTCCTTCAGCACCAACCCCACCCCAATCCCCCCATTGCTCGTCGTCAGCGCCGTGCGCAGCGGCACGCGCAACTGCCCCAGCAATGCCTTGTCCGCGGGCATCAGCAGTCCGAGTCGCCACCCATCGCCACCGGCGCGCACGACATCGCCCAGCCGCGCGAACAGCCCGCGCAGGTCGCCACCCTCGCTCACGCGCAGTCCGTACGGCGGGTTCGTGCAGACCAGGCCGGCTGCAGCCACGTCGGCCAGCGCGAGCGCGCTCAGCGGCCCCTGCGCAATGTCCACGTCGGCCAGCACACCGGCCCGCTCGGCGTTCGCGCGCGCCGCCGCAATCGCGCCGGCATCACGGTCGCGCAGCACGATGGGCGCACCCACCCGCGGCTTGACCTGCCGCCGCAACGCCAGCCGATGCGCCGCGAACACTTCGGCGCTCGCACCGGGCCACGCCTCCATGGCGTAGCTGCGCGACAGCCCGGGCGCGATGTTGCGCGCCAGGAGCGCCGCCTCGATGCCGATGGTGCCGCTCCCGCAGAACGGGTCCACCAACGCCTCGTCGCGCTGCCACGCACACCCGGCCAGCATCGCGGCCGCCAGCGTCTCGCGCAGGGGCGCCTTGGCCACCGCCTGCCGCCACCCGCGCCGGTGCAGCAACGCCCCGCTGCTGTCCACGCTGATGGTGCACACATCGTGCTCGAGCCGCACCACCACGAGTTGCGGCAACGCACTCGTACCCGACGCGCCCGACGCCACGTCCGCCGCGTCGTCGTCATCCGCCGGCGCGCGCGTTCCCACGGTGACACCGTCCACCGCGCCCGCGATGCCCCGCGCCACGCGCTCGGCCACCGCGTCGGAGTGATACAGCCGCGACTTGCGACACGTCACGCGCAGCCGCACCGCCATGCCGGGCGCCACGAACCGCCCCCACGGCAGCTTCGCCGCCGCCTTCTCCAGCGTCGCGAAATCGCGCGCCTCGAACTCGGCCAGCCGCACCAGCACGCGCGACGCCACGCGCAGCCGCGCATTGAGCAGGAACAGGTCGTCGGGCAGGAGCGCGAGCGACACGCCCGCCGCACTCACGTCGGTGGGCGCATACCCCATCGCCACACACTCCGCCGCCACCAGCGGAGCAAGCCCCGGCGCCGCGATCGCGAACACGTCGAACGGCTTGGGCCCAACAGGAGGCGCGGCCTGCGCACGCAACGCCGCAATCCGCACCGCCGACCCGCGATGCCCCGGATGCGCCTCACTCTTGCGCTTGCGCACCTCCAACGGCCGCTTCCGCGGCGTCTCCTCACGCGGCGCATCCTTCTTGCTTTTCCCCTTCGCGCCCTTCGCGCCCTTCGCGCCTTCGCGTGCGGCAGTTCCGCCCTTCGCGCCCTTCGCGCCTTCGCGTGCGGCAGTTCCGCCCTTCTCCGGCTTCGCGCCGCCCTTACGCGGCCTGCGCACCGATCTCCCGACGACGGTACGCCAGATACGGCGTCGTCGCGCCACGGGCCTGGAGGAGTTGCCAGAAATCCTCCGCATCACGCGGCGGCGAGAACAGGTACCCCTGTCCCAGCTCACAGCCGAGCGCGAGCAGGTGGCCCCGCTGGGCCTCCGTCTCGATCCCCTCGGCCACGGCATGCATCCGCAGCGTGTCCCCGAGCGCCACGATCGCGCGTGCCAGCACCGGTCCCTCGCCTCCCTTGTCCATGACGTCCACGAACGCCTTGTCGATCTTCAGGATGTCGATCGGGTAGCGCTGCAGGTAGCTCAGGGAAGAATAACCGGTTCCGAAGTCGTCGATAGCCAGCGTCACACCCAGCGCCTTGAGGTCGCCCAGGCGCTGCATGGACAGGTCGGTGTGCTGCATGAGCACACTCTCGGTGATCTCGAGCGTCAGTTGCGACGCGTCCAGCCCCGAGTCGTGCAGCGCCATGCGCACATCGTCGATGATGTTCGCGTCCTGCAACTGCCGCCCCGACAGGTTCACGGTGATGCGCACCGGCTGCCGCCGCTCACGCGTCCACCGCTGCGCCTCACGACACGCCCGCCTCAGCACCCACCGCCCGATGGGCACGATGAGCCCCGTCTCCTCGGCGATGGGGATGAACACCCCGGGCGGCACGATGCCCCGCTCGCGGCACATCCAGCGCACCAGCGCCTCGGCGCCGATGATCTCCCCCGACGCCAGATGCACGATGGGCTGGTACTGCAGGAAGAACTCCTCGCGCTCGATGGCCGCCCGCAGGTCGGCCTCGACCACCAGCCGCTCGAGCGCCGCCGCGTGCATGGCCGGCTCGAAGAGCACATGCTGCCCCTTGCCGCGCGTCTTGGCCACGTACATCGCGACATCCGCGTTGCGCACGAGTTCATCACCCGAGATGCCCGGCGTGCTGCGCGCGATGCCGATGCTGGCGTTCACGAACACTTCCTTGCCGCTGAGCTGGAAGGGACGCGTGAGCGCGGTCGTGATGCGCTCGGCCACGTGGTGGATCTCGTCCAGCGTCTCCACGTCCTCCAGCAGCACGGCAAACTCGTCGCCGCCGAGGCGCGCGATGAGGTCGATCTCGCGCACGCAACTGCCGAGGCGCCGAGCCGCCTCCACCAGCAGGCGGTCGCCCGCCGCGTGGCCGAGCGAGTCGTTGACGGTCTTGAAGTTGTCGAGGTCGAGGAAGAGCACCGTGACCGGATGCCCCTGCCGCGACCCACGCGCCAGCGCATGCCCCACCTGGTACAGGAACAGCGAACGGTTGGCGAGATCGGTGAGCGGGTCGTGGAACGCCTGGTGCATGTACTGCTGCTTGATGACGCTCTGCTCGGTCACGTCGCGCGTGTTGAGCACGAGCCCGCGAATGACCGGCTCCCGCAGCAGGTTGGTGCCCACGTTGTCGACGGTCATCCACCCACCGTTGGCGTGCTGCAGGCGCCACTCGCGCTTGAGCACGCCCGCGTGGGGTGCCTCGGGGCGTGGCGCCGTGCGCGACAGCTCCTCGAGGAAGCGATCCGTGCCGTCCACGTCGTCAGGGTGCAGCAACGCCAGCAGGTTGGTGCCGACGAGACGCACCGGGTCATGACCGAACACCGTCGCCATCGACGGACTCACGTACTTGATGGTCGCGTCCGGGTCGACGATGATGATGACATCGCTCGAGTGCTGCACGAGCGCACGGAAGCGGGCCTCATTCTCGCGCGCGGCCGACTCGGCCAGCAGGCTCACGGCCTCGCGTGTGGCCGCCCACTGCCGCGCGAAGCCAAGCACGACCAGCAGCCCCGCGCCGGCGAGCAGCCCCACCGCCGGCTGCTGGTACTCCACCAGCACATGCCGCACGAGCAGCGCGATGCCCGGCAGCGCCACCGCCAGCGGAATCGTGCTGATGGCGAACGTCGCCCCGCGGGTGACCGTGCGGAACTCGCGATGCAGTGCAGTTGCACTCGTCATCCAGGCCGCCGAGGCCACCAGCGCCAGCGTGACCGGCGCGACGATGCGCAGCACGCGCACCGCCCCGTCGTCGAACAGCACCGACGCGGCTACGTTGCCCACGAAGCGCGCGAGGAACGCCAGCGCGAGCAGCAGCAGCACCGAGGCGCGATGCTCGAGTGCCGTGCGGCGCCACAACGTCATGAGCACCGTGATGACGGCGAGGTCGGCAATGGCGGCGGCGTGCAGCCACACCACGCCGCTCGGCGCGTTGCCGCCGTCGGCGTGCAGGATGTACCAGCTCGTGAGCGCGCCGCCGATGGCCACCGTGCTCACGTCGAGCGCAAGCCGTGTGCGATCGAGTCGCGTGCGCGGCGCGCTGGGGAGTTGCAGCAGCGCGAAGAAGACGATCGCCGTGCCGGTGAACGGCAGCAGCAGGGCCGGCGACCCGGCGCCCGCGGAGCCGGTCGCCATGATGAACTGCGCACCCATCGCGAGCAGCGCCGCCGGCATGCCGGTGATGGCCACGGCGACGATGCGCCAGGCGCGTCGCGTGCCACGATCGAGCGCGAGTTCGCGGCTCGTGCGCCACGCCAGCAGCGACGCCGTGGCAATGAGCGGGAACAGCAGCACCAGCGGCCACAGCGTGGCGGTGCCGACATCGCCACCGGTCGCCGCGAGTGTCGAGGCGAGTCCGGTGTAAGCGACGAGTCCACCCAGCAGCGCGCGATCGCGCCCCGGCCCGAACAGCTCGACCGCCGTCGGCACCACAGGCGCGACGGCGGCGGCCCCGGTCGTATGACGCCGGTAGCCGCTCGGGTTGGTGCGATAGTCGGGGCGACGCGCGGGAGCGTCGTGGGGAACGGGCATCGGCTCGGGCGAGAGGGGCTACCTCACGACGACGCCGAGACCCTCCGTGTCGGGCGCCAGACCAGGCGTGCGCCGAGGAGTCCCATTGTCACCGCTCCATATAGGATCGGCTCCGAGATGTCCTTCTTGACCGCCCAGACGAAATGCAGGCAACCGGCGATCACACTCACGTAGACGAGGCGATGCAACGCATTCCATCGTTGCCCACCCAATCGTTTGATGGACGCCTTTGTCGATGTGAGTGCGAGTGGGACGAGCAGCACGAACGAGAGCATCCCCAGCGTCACGTACCAGTGCTGGGTGATGTCCTTGATGATCTCGTTCCAGTCGAAGAACCAGTCGAGCACGATGTACTCGAGCAGGTGGCCGAGCGCCCAGAAGAAGGCTGCGAGCCCGAGAAAGCGCCGGTACGTGACGAGCCAGCCCCACCCCGTGATGCGCATGAGCGGCGTGATGGCGAGCGACGCGATGAGGAAGCGCAGCGTCCACTCCCCCGACAGGCGCTGGGCGCGGTCGATCGGGTCGGCACCGAGCTCGTCGCGCAGGAACTGCACCGTGATGTACACGGCCGGCAGCGTGACGAGCAGCCACAGCGCCGGGCGCAACACCCGACGCAGCGGCCGCTCGACCGGCGCGAGCAGCCGACCGAGCGGAGGTCCAGACGCCACGCGAGCCGTCGGGGTGGTCGCGGGTGTGGTCAGTAGAACTTCCGCAGGTCCATGCCCGTGTACAACGACGCCACCTGCGTGGCGTAGCCGTTGAACGGCAGCGTGGCGCGCCGGCGGAACTCGCCGATGCGCCGCTCCGACGCCTGGCTCCACCGCGGATGATCGACGGCCGGATTCACGTTGGCGAAGAAGCCGTACTCACTCGGGTTCACGTCAGCCCACGTGGTGCGCGGCTGCGTGTCGGTGAGGCGGATCTTCACGATGGCCTTGATCCCCTTGAACCCGTACTTCCAGGGCACGACGAGCCGGAGCGGCGCGCCGTTCTGGTTGGGGAGCGACTTGCCATACATGCCCGTGGCCAGCAGCGTGAGCGGATGCATCGCCTCGTCGAGGCGGAGCCCCTCCTTGTACGGCCACGGCAGTGCGCCGGTGCGCTGGCCGGGCATGCGCGCGGGATCGAGCAGCGTCGTGAACTCCACGAACTTCGCACTGGGCAGCGGCTCGATGCGATTGAGCACGTCGCGGAGCTGCACGCCCTGCCACGGGATCACCATCGACCACGCCTCGACGCAGCGCATGCGGTAGGTGCGGTCCTGCACGTCGAGCTTGCCCACGAGGTCGTCGAAGCTGTAGGTGCGGGGCGTCTTCACCAGCCCTTCGACCTTCACCGTCCACGGCTTGGGCTTGAAGTTCTTCGCCAGCTCGATCGGCTCGTCCTTGTCGGTGCCGAACTCGTAGTAGTTGTTGTAGCTGGTCGCGTCCTCCTCGTCGGTGACCTTGTCCTCCTGGCTGTCGCCGCCCTCGACGCCGGCGGCGCCACAGGCAGCCGCGGGGGTGAGCAGCGCGCCCAGGGCCAGCGCCCCCGCCGTGCCGATGAACTGGCGGCGATTGTGGTAGACGCCCTCGGGGGTGATCTCCGAGCTGGGAATGTCGTCGGGGTGCCTAATGAGCATGGATGGGACCGGGTGGAAGTCGCAGCTACCACGGATATTAGCGGCCGGGCCCCCCAGTCGTTCCCAGTCGTTCCCACTCGTTCCCACGACCTCGTCCGTGCGGGGGTTAGCTTGGGGCATGCTCGGAACGCTGCGAAACTGGTGGGCGTGGACGGAGACGGTGCTGTGCGTGATCATCGGCACCCCCATCGTGGCCCTCGTCTATATCTGCACGGCCCCCTTCGACCCCGGGCGCTACGCCGCCGGCCGCGCCTTTCGCCTGGTCGGGGTCACGGCCATGCGGCTCAACACGCTCTGGCGGTTCCGCGTGCGCGGCCGGCTGGCCGACCCGCGGCGCCCCTATGTGGTGGTGGCCAACCACGAGTCCTACGCCGACATCTTCCTCATCAGTTGCTTCCCGTGGGAGATGAAGTGGCTGAGCAAGGACACGATGTTCAAGATCCCCTGCATGGGGTGGATGATGCAGATGGCCGGCGACATCAAGCTCGTGCGCGGCAACCGCGACTCGACGCTCGACGCCATCGCCCAGTGCCGTGACCGGCTGTCGAAGCGGGTGAGCGTCATGATCTTCCCCGAGGGCACCCGGTCGCGCACCGCCGACCTGCTCCCGTTCAAGGACGGCGCCTTCCGCCTCGCCATCGAGAGCGGCGCCCCCGTCCTCCCCATCGCCGTCGCCGGCACCCGCCGCGCCATGGCCAAGGGGACCTTCCGCTTCCTCCCGGCCCGCGCCATCGCCCAGGTGCTCGACCCCATCGAGACCGCGGGGATGACCCTGGCCGACATCGCCACGCTCAAGCAGATCGCCCGCGACCGCATCGAGGCCGGCCGCAAGGCCCTCGCCGCCGAGCTGGGCATCGCCGCTCAGCCCTCCGACGCCTAACGGTCCCACGGCCCCCGGCCCACGGCTCCCGGCCCAGCCCCCCACGGCCCACGGCCCATGACCTCCCCCACTCCAACCACCGAGCCCGCCCTCGAACAGCTCCTGTCCGAGCCCGACGAGCCGACCGTCGAAACCCTCACCACACTCGAGGGCGATGTGGTCCTGCTGGGCGCCGGCGGCAAGATGGGCCCGTCGCTGGCGCGCATGGCCCGCCGCGCCATCGCTGATCGCGCGCGGCGGGTGATCGCCGTCTCGCGCTTCCGCGACGCCGCCGTGTCCGCGGCCCTCGAGGCCGACGGGATCACCGTCGTACGCGCCGACCTCGCCGACCCGCACGCCGTGGCGGCGCTGCCGTGGGCCGCCAATGTGCTCTGGCTGGCAGGGCAGAAGTTCGGCACCACCGGCGACCCGGTGGGCACCTGGACCGAGAACGTGGTGGCGAGTGTGCACGCCGCCGAACGCTTCGCGCGGGACGGCGCGCGCATCGTCTGCTTCTCCACCGGCAACGTGTACGGCCGCACGCCCGTGGCCGCCGGCGGCTCGCGCGAGCACGACGCCCTCGCGCCCGACGGCGAGTACGCCGCGAGCTGCATCGGGCGCGAACGCGTGTTCGAGTCGGTCGCGCGACGCACCGGCGCCGCCCTGCTCTGCTATCGCCTCTTCTACGCCAACGACCTGCGCTACGGCGTGGTGACCGAGATCGCGCGCAAGGTGCTCGTCGGCGAGCCCATCGATGTGACCACGGGGCACGTGAACGTCATCTGGCAGGGCGACGCCAACCGGTTGGCGCTGAGAGCGCTGAGCTTGGCCTCGGCGCCGGGCCAGTCACTCAATGTCACCGGACCCATCGTGTCGGTGCGGGAGATCGCGACCGCCTGCGCGGAGGCGGCGGAGACGACGGTGAAGTTCGTCGGCACGGAAAGCGACACCGCCCTGCTGGCGAACACCTCCATGCTCTCCGCCGCCCTCCCCCATACGCCACTCGGGCTCCGTGCCCTCTGTGCCATGTCTGTCCTCTGGCTGCGCGCCGGCGGTCGCACCTTGGCCAAGCCCACGAAGTTCGAGGTGCGCGATGGCAAGTTCTGACGCCTCGCACGCGTTCAACGTGCGCGCCGCGCTGCAGCACGGCCTCGTCATTCCGGCGCATCCGCTGGCGCTCACCCCGCAGCGCACGATGGACGAACGCAGCCAGCGCGCGCTCACCCGCTACTACGTGAGTGCCGGTGCGGGCGGCATGGCGGTGGGCGTGCACACCACCGGCTTCCCCATCCACGACGCGAACATCGGGCTCTACCGCCCGGTCCTCGAACTCGCGGCCGAGACGGCCACGCAGGAGCTGGCAGGCAGCGAACGACCATTCGTGCGCGTGGCCGGCCTCGTGGGCGACTCGGCGCAGGCGCTGCGCGAGGCACACATCGCGCTCGCACTTGGCTATCACTGCGGCCTGCTGTCACTCGGCGCGTGGCGCGACGCCACCGACGCGCAGATCATGGCGCACTGTCGCCGCGTGGCGGAGGCGATGCCGCTCTTCGGCTTCTACCTGCAGCCGGCCGTGGGCGGGCGACGCCTCGCCTATCGCTTCTGGCGCGAATTCGCGGAGATCCCGCAGGTGGTGGCCATCAAGGTGGCACCGTTCGATCGGTATGCCACGCTGGACGTGGTGCGCGCGCTGGCCGATTCGGGGCGCGACGACATCGCGCTGTACACCGGCAACGACGACGCCATCATCGCCGACCTGGTGACCGACGTGCCGGTCGCCACCGGTGGCCGCGCGACCACGCGCCACTTCGTGGGTGGGCTGCTGGGGCAGTGGGCGGTGTGGACCCACTCGGCGGTGCAGTGGCTCGAAGAGATCCGCGCGTGGCGCGCGTCGGGCGCCGAGGCCGTGCCCCGTGAGTGGCTCACGCGCGGAGCCGCGCTCACCATGGCCAACGCGGCCATCTTCGACGCGGCCAACGGCTACACCGGGTGCCTGCCGGGCATCCTCGAGGTGCTGCGCCGTCAGGGGCTCGTGCGCGGCGCGTGGACGTTCGACACGCACGAGCAGCTCTCCCCGGGGCAGGCCGACGCGATCGCGCGGATCGCGGCCCAGTACCCCGAGCTGACCGACGACGGCTTCGTGGCCGAGCATCGGGAGCGCTGGCTGGGCGGGTAACGAAACAGCATTGCACGCGGAGGCGCGGAGAACGCGGAGTGAGCCATGGTGCTCTCCGCGTCCTCCGCGCCTCCGTGTGCAAATGTCTGTCCCCGCCCCGCGAGCCTGCGATCAGTTGGGCGGCTTCGTCCCAGACCCCGGCAGTTGCAGCATCGGCATGGCGCCGCCGGTCACCTGCGGCATCTGTCCGTTCCACCGCTTCGCCATCTCGTACTGCACGAGGTTGGTCGTGATGCTGCGCGACAGCAGCTCGTTCGCGCGCGCCTGCGCCTCGGCTTCGGTGAGGATCGCCTTCGCGCGCCCCGCCGCCTTGATGCTGTCACCCTGCGCCTGGAACTGGTTCTTCTGCAGCTCGTTCTGCGCCGTGAGTCCCTGCTGCTGCATGACGTTCTTGAGCGAGATGGCCTCCATGACCGCCGGCGGCGCGCGGAACTCGTTCAGCGTGAACTGCTTCACTTCCATGCCGTAGGGGTCGAGCCGCTTCTGCAGCAACGCCTGCGTGCGCGTCACCACCTCGGCCTTCTTGGGACCGAGGATCTCGGCGATCTGCTCCTGCCCCACGACTTCCTGCAACGACTGCCGGATCGCCTGCTTGATGAAGCCGTGCGAGATGGTTTGCACGTCGGTGCGGAACGTCTGGTACAGCGCCGGCACCTTGGCGGGGTTCAGCTCGAACGACATCGACACGTCCAGCGAGAGGGGTTGCCCCTCGACCGAGTTGACGTTGATCTCGTCGTTGCCGGGCGACCCCTCAGTGTTGCCGCGCGTGAGCACCAACGTCTGCATGAACGTCGGATACTCCTGGATCTGCGTGAACAGCGGATTGCGCAGGTGGAACCCCGGCCCCAGCGGCTGCGGATCGACCCCACCGCCGGCGCGGTGAATGACGATGCCCACATGACCGGGTTCGATGTACGCGACCGTCGGGCGCACGAGCAGCAGCAGCACGAGCAGCACCGCTGCGGCCATGGCGAGGCGCTTCAGCACGCCACCGGCGCCACCGGCGCCTCCGCCGCCGCCACCACCGATGCCACCGCCCTGCATCGAGTTGCGCATCGAATTGCCGAGTGCACTGCGAAGTCCCTCGAATGTGGCGTTAGATGTGTCCATGCACGGCCTCCTGGTAACACTGCGAACAGAGCACCTCACCTGTAGGCAGCCGCACGAGGGTATCCTCGCGCTGCAGCCCGTGGAGGGGACAGGTGAGCTCAGCTTCCTTTTCGAGACGCTTGCGGTTGGCCAACTGCCGGAACCGGAGCCCCGGCGGCGTCCACCCGAGCGCCTTCACGACGAAAGCGCCCACCACCGCAACCAGTGCGATGAACAGGACGCTTTCCAGGATGATGGCGTTCATGATTTCTCAAACCTACGTCGCGGCGCGCCGAAAGTTTCGGCGGCGCTGCCGCCGGGTGCCGCTGGGCCCGCTCAGTCGCCGCTGAGCCCCAGCTCGAAGCGCAGCATCCCGGCCAGGTCGGGCCAGCGGAACGTGAAGCCTGTGCGCGCCAGCACCGCCGGCACCATGCGCTGACTGGCCAGGAGCGTCTCGTCGGCCATCTCCGTGCCCAGCGCGAGACACAGCGCGAACGCCGGCACCGGCGCGAGCGCCGGACGCCCGAACACGCCGGCCAGCGTGCGCGTGTAGGCCGCGTTGGTCATCGGCTCGGGGATGCCGAGGTTGACCGGGCCGGCAATGTCGTCACGCATGAGGCAGTGGTACATCGCACCGATATGGTCGTCGAGCGCGATGGGGCTCACCCACTGGCTTCCGTCGCCCACCACGCCCCCCACGCACCAGCGGAACAGCGGCGCCTGCACCGCGAGCGCGCCACCCGCCGCGCCCAGCACGAGACCGGTGCGCAGGTGCACGACCCGCACACCGGCACGCGCCGCCGGTTCGGTGGCAGCCTCCCAGGCGCGCGCCGTGTCGGCCAGGAAGCCGCTGCCGGCGGCGCTCTCCTCCGTGAGCAGCGTGTCGCCACGACTGCCGTAGAACCCCATCGCACTGCCGGACAGCAGCACGCGCGGCCGTGGTGACGCCTGCGCGATGGTGTGTGCGAGCAGCGACGTGCCCTCGATGCGGCTGTCGCGAATGGCGGCGCGGTGTGACGCCGTCCAGCGCTGCGCAATCGACGCGCCGGCGAGGTGCACGACGGCATCGACGCCATCGAGCGCGCGCGGATCGAGACGTCCCTGCGCGGGATCCCACGACACGTCGACGACACCGGGGCGCACCGGCCCGCGTCCGATGCGGACCACCGTGTGACCGCCCGTGCTGAGGAACGCCGCAAGCTGACTGCCGATGAACCCGGTGGCACCGGTGATCGCGACACGCAGGCGTGGGCGCTGCGCGAAGGCCGCGTGTCGTGCCAGGTCGCCGGCCATGAGCGTGTGCCGGTAGGCGAAGACGCGCTCGAGCGTGCGCGTGGCGAAGCCCTCGGCCAGCGCACCCACGGCCCCGAATGGCAACCGCCAGACGATGTGATCTTCGAGCACACTCGCGTCCGGACCGTCGGCGCGAAAGGCGTGCGTGTGCGTCCACTCAGCGAACGGCCCGTCCAGCATCACATCGCGGAACTGCACGTTCGCGATGTAGTCGCGGTGCTCCATGGTCCAGGTGGTCGGGACCGGACCGGTGTGCACGCGCACCACCACGCGGGCCCCATCGCGAATTCCCCCCGTGTGCGAGACGACCTGCGGTCGATCCCACGGCGGCGCGAGACGGGCAAAGGCGCCGGGGCGCTCGTGCCAGGCGAACAGCTCGTCCACCGGCACTGGCACGCGAATGCGTGCGACGAACTGCTTGGAGGCGGTCACCGGGTGTGCGTGTTGTGGGGGAGCGAGCGTTGTGCGTTGTGCGTTGGGCGTACTGCGTTGTGGGTTGTGGGCTTCGTCACCACCCGCCCGCATCCGCCAGGTCCAGCACGCGCCAGCAATACCAGCTCGCAACGCTCGCCCACGGGCGCCAGTTCCGCGCGATCTTGGTCAATCGCTCGGCGTCGGGCAGGGCGCGCGTGCGATAGATGCGCTGCGCCCCCTTCCGTACCCCCAAGTCGAGCACAGGAAGCACATCCGGGCGCCCCAGGCGAAACATGAGGAACATCTGCGCGGTCCACGGGCCGATGCCGCGCACCTGCACGAGCGCATCGATGATCGCCTGGTCGTCGAGGGTGTCGAGCCGGTCGAGCGGCAGGCGCCCATCGTGCACATGCCGCGCGAGGTCGCGCACCGCATTGGCCTTGGCCGCCGACAGCCCGCAGCCGCGCAGCAGCGTGTCGGGCGCGTCCACGAGACGTTCGGGGGCCGGCGCCTCGCCGTTGCCCACCGCGGCGACGAAACGCCCGTAGATCGTCGCCGCCGCCGAGCCCGACAGCTGCTGGTACACGATGGCCCGCGCGAGATGATCGAAGTGCGTGCCGTCGAGGCGCGGGAGCAGCGTGCAGGCCCCCACCTTCGCAATGGCCGCGCCGAGCTTGGCGTCGGCAGCCGACAAGTCCCTCACGGCCCGACGCAGTCGGGCCGTCGTGAGGATCCCGGGCGGTGCCGCGCTCACATGCTCGCGCTGAACATGATGTGCGCCTTCGGCGTGCCCGGCAGCATGAGCCACGGTTGCGTGCTCGACGGGACGGTCGAGAGCCCCGTGGTCTGTGACGTGGCAAACGGGATGTACACCACGAAGAGCTGGCGTCCGTTCTTCACGGTGCCCGTGGCGTGGTCGTAGCTGTCGGCAAAGACCTGGTAGAGCGCCGCGGGATTGGTCGGCATCTTGATCTTGCCCGCCTTCACCTCGGCGAAGCGGACCGTGTCGACGTTGGCGCCGGTGGTGCCGGCCGCGCGCAGCGAGCGCCCGCGCGCCATGAACGGCTCCATGGTCTCGGCGTAGCAGGCCGGGTGGAACTTCGCCTCGGCGGGATCGTCGGCGAGGCAGAGCATCCCGTTCTTCGACGGCCTGAGCTGCTCGAGCTTGCCGGCAGTGCGATAACCCATGACGCCGGCGCCGTCGCGCAGCTCCTTGGGGAGCGGCAGCACCGCGCCGGCGAGCTGCTCGGCCACGGGGGGGACGCCCTGCGCCACCAGCGAGGAGGCGGACAGGGTCGTGGCGAGTGCGCCAAGGGCCAGCGTGGGCAGCGCGGCGCGCAGGCGAAAGCGGACGGGCATGGGGAGGTCCGGGAGACGGGAGGGTGGGACGAGCCCGCGCCGTGTGGTTGTGCCAGCGGGGACGTCCCGTATTCTATGGTCCGCATGACCTCCCCGACAAATGCCGCGCTGGACCCGACCATGGTCCGGTTCGCGCGGCGCGTCTCGCACGACCTCAACAACTTCTCCACCGTCGTGCGCACCTACAGCGAGCTGCTGTTGGCCGAGCTGCCGGCGGAACTGCCGGCGCGGGCGGACATCAGCGAGATCCAGCGCGCGGCGGAGGGCATGGTCGCCTACCTGCAGCGCGTGACGCGCTTCGCGCGCGCCTCGGCCATGCGGCGCGTGCGCCTGCCCATCGACGAGGCCATCGCCGACGCGGTGGCGGAGTTTCGTGGCATCGCGCCCGCCCGCACGGTGGCGGTGCCGGCGGTGCTCGACGCGGCCATCGAGGCCGATCCGCTGTGGCTGCGTGATGTGCTGGGCGAGCTGCTGCTCAACGCGCACGAGGCGGCGCCCGCGGGGACGCCCATCGCGCTCACCGTGCGCATCGCCGAGGGGCGCGTGGCGCTGGCCGTGCGCGACCAGGGCGCCGGGGTGCAGGGCGACTGGGCCGAGATGTGCGAACCGTTCGCGACGACCAAGAACGGCGTGCGAGGGGCCGGTCAGGGGCTCGCGCTGGCCACCAGCTTCGCGTTGGCGCTCGGCGGTACGCTCACGTACCACCGCGAAGGCGAGTCGACCGTGGTGACGCTGGAAGTGCCGGCGGCGAAGTAGCCGCGGGCGCTACACAGCGCGCGCTACCCAGCGGGCGCTACGCGACGGCCTTCGCGCCGTGCGCAGCGTGCAGCAGCGCCTCCGCGACGTCGTCGAGGGGCAGGATGTCGATGGCGGCGCCCAGCTTGACCGCCTCTCGCGGCATGCCGTACACCACGCAGGTATCCTCGTTCTGCGCGACGGTGTAGGCGCCGGCCTCACGCATCGCGAGGAGACCCTTGGCGCCGTCGGCGCCCATGCCGGTGAGGATGGCGCCCACCGCGTTGCGGCCGGCGCTGCGCGAGACGCTCTGGAAGAGCACGTCCACGGCCGGGCGCTGGTGGTGCACCTTCGGACCGTCCTTGATGCGCACGACCCATCGCGCGCCGCTGGCCTGCAGCACCATGTGCTTGCCACCCGGCGCGATGAGCGCGAGGCCGGGCACCACGTAGTCGCCGTCGCGCGCCTCCTGCACGCGAATCGCGCACACGGTGTTGAGGCGGTCGGCGAACGACTTGGTGAAGTGCTCCGGCATGTGCTGCACCACCACCGTGCCCGGCGCATCGACGGGGAAGCGCTTGAGGACGCGCTCGAGCGCCTGCGTGCCGCCGGTGGAGGCCCCGAGCGCGATGAGCTTGTTGGTGGCGTCGAAGGTGGCGATGGCGGGACGCCGCACCGCCGGCGCGTCGACGGGCTCGACCCGCTTGGTCACGCGGGCGTGTGAGGCCGCACGCACCGCCCGCACGAGGTCGTCGATGACATCGGGGCTCGCGACCGTGGCGCCGGGCTTGGCCACCACTTCCACGGCGCCCAGGTCGAGCGCCCGCAGCGCCGTCTCCGAGTGCTTCGGCGTGAGCGAGGAGCAGACGACCACCGGCAGCGGGAAGTGCCGCATGAGCTTGGCCAGGAACGACAGGCCATCCATGCGCGGCATTTCGATGTCGAGCGTGATGACGTCGGGGCGCAACTGCACGATGCGTTCGCGCGCGACGTAGGGATCGGTGGCCGTGCCCACGACCTCGATGTCGGGATGCCGAGCCAGCGCCTCGCTGAGGACGCGCCGCACGAGGGCGGAGTCGTCGACGACGAGGACGCGAATGACGCCCGGGCGTCGGACGCCCGGGGCGCCCGGCAGGGACGGCGAGGCCACCGGCGGGAGGCTCACGCGGCCGCCGCGCTCCCGTGGGCCGACTCGGCCCCACGTGCGGCGAACAGGTACAGCGCGGCTTCGGCGCGCCCCGCCTCGACACCCACCGTGATGGTGGCATCGGCGCGATCCCCGTCGCGCGAGCGGGCGCTGTCATCGCCGTGATGGAGCGGCGCGGCAAGATGGAACACCGCGTCGCTGCCGCCGATCATGGGCAGCACATGCCCGCAGATCACGTTGGCGATCTCGCCGAGGGCATCACGCTGCAAGGCCACCGGACGCTGGTCGTCCTCGCCGAGCATGTTGTTGGCCACCTCGGGGAGGATCGACGACGACGCGCGCACCACGAGCCGCCCGTTGAGCGGCCCGCGGAACTCGACCGACACCGCGACATCGAGCGGCGCCGCGGCTTGCGCGTCGCTCGGCTCGGTGTCGGGGAAGAGGAGCGCGAGCTCCTCAAAAGTCCGCGTCGTCGCTCGCGACAGGGACTGAACCGTAGTACTCGACATCTGTGACTCCCGTGACGCGGAGAATGGTGTCGCGCAGGGTTTCCGGCGCGAACGGCTTGCGGACGATCGAGGCGCCGAGCTCCTGCAGCGCGTGCAGGCGGGTCTCGCTGCCTTCGGTCGAGACGACGATGACGGGGAGCTGCGCGGTGTCGGGGTTGTCCCGCACGCGGCGCAACATCTCCTCACCGTTCATCACCGGCATGTTGATGTCCAGCAGCAGCAGGTCGACCCACTGCTCCTGCAGCACATGCAGCCCTTCCTCGCCGTTGCCCGCTTCGAGGACGGTGCCCAGCGGTACGCCGCTCATCCGGAGGGTACGGACGACCATCTGCCGCATCACGGCGCTGTCGTCGACCACCAGTACGTTGAATGCCATGGCTGTGCGTGCCTCAGAGCTTGCTTTCGACGCCGTTGATCTTCAGCGTGACCTCACCCGAGGACACGTCGACCCACATGGTACGCGAGGTCTGCACCCCGCCCGTCTCATGCGCGTGGATGAGGACGTTGTTCTTCCACAGCAGCTTGCGCAGCGCGATCATGTTGCGCTTGCCGATCTGGAAGCGGTCATCCTCCTCGCGGGCGCCCTGGTGCGCGCCCCCTGCCACCTTCACCTGCATGCGTTCCTTCTTCGCGCCCAGCTTGTAGCACTCCTTGAACAGCAGCGGGATGCCGCTGTCCACGAACATCGCGGGCTTGTCCTGCATCTTGGCGGGATCGATGGTGCCGGTGGGCAGCATCACGTGGAGCAACCCGGCGACGCCGGCGACCGGGTCATGGACCGCGATCCCCAGGCAACTGCCGAGGGCGTACGTAATGAGACGTTCTCCGGCAACGTTCGAAACCTTGAGGTCGGCAACGCCGACGACGCGATCCGCCACGCGCGCCTGTGCGATGGCGGTCATGTCACTTCACGTAGACGGCAGGCTGGACGTATCGGAACTTGTGCGTGAGCCCGGTGAGACTCTCGGAGTGTCCGACGAACAAGTGACCGCCCGGGCGGAGCAGCCCCCAGTAGCGCTCGACCAGTCGCTGCTGGGTGGCCTTGTCGAAGTAGATCATGACGTTCCGACAGAGAATGGCGTCGAACGGCCCCCGCATCGGCCAGGACGCCATCAGGTTCAGCTTGGCAAAGTGCACGAGTCGCTTGAGCGCGGGTCCGGCCTCGCACACCACGCGTCCCCCGGCATCGGGGCGACGCGTCCAGTACTGCTGCAGCCACGCCTCGGGCACGTCGGCCATCTGCTCGGCCGGATACCGCCCGGCCTTCGCCGTCGCGAGCACGCGATGGCTGATGTCCGTGGCGAGGATCTTCACGTCGCGCCGCGCGGCGTCGGGCAGGTGCGCCATCGCCAGCATGGCCAGCGTATAGGGCTCCTCACCGCTCGAGCACCCTGCGCTCCAGATGCGCACCGCGCCCGTGAGCGACGGGAACACCGCGTCGCGCAGGTAGTCGAAGTGCGTCGCTTCGCGCAGGAAGCTGGTCTTGTTGGTGGTCAGCGCGTCGATCATCTCGGCGAACTCGCGCTGCCCGGGCTCCTGCTCGACGAACGACAGGTAGCTGTCGAAGTCGGTGTGGCCGAGGGCGCGGAGGCGCTTGGTCAGGCGGGCCCGGACGAGCCCCTCCTTCCCTTCGCGCATGCGGATTCCCGCGTGCGCGTGCAGCATGTCGATGATGCGCGTGAACTGGGCCGGCGTGAGCTCGCACTCGGTGAGGAGCGCAGCGCCGGCCGTGGGGGCGGCCATGAGCGGAGTCGGTGAGGCGGTGCGAAGCTCAGCCGTTCGCGCGGGCCGCTTCGAGCGCGGCGAGCTCGCCCGTGGCGAGCACCTTGTCGATGTCGAGCAGCAGCTTCACATGGCCGCCCGCCTTGCCGATGCCGAGCAGGAACTCGGTGCGGATGCCGGCGCCGAAGCTCGGCGCGTCCTCGATGTCCGCGTCGCCGATGGCGACGACTTCGCTCACGCGATCGACGACGATGCCCGTCTGGATGCCCTGCATCTGCACCACGATGATGCAGCTGTCGCCCGACTCCTCCTCGGCCATCGCGAACTTGCGACGGAGGTCGGTGATCGGGATGACCTTGCCACGCAGGTTGATGACGCCACGCACGAACTCGGGCATGCGGGGCACGCGCGTGATCGGCTGCATGCCGATGATCTCGCTGACCTTGAGGATCTCGAGGCCGTACTCCTCACCCGCGAGGAAGAAGGTCAGGTACTTGCCCGCGCGGGAGTGCGTGAGGGTGTCGGAGGCGCTCTGCGTGCTCATGAATGGCTCGGTGAATGCAAGAGGATCCGGGGCCACGGCGCCCCTTCCGTTGGAGGTATCGGCTGATGCCGACGGAAGTGCAGTCGGAACAGGGACGAGATTCGCGCGTCAGGCCGCCAGGTCGCGGCGGGCGGGCGGCGTGTCGGTGCTCTGGGCCAGCGCGACCGTCTCGTTGACGTCGAGGATGAGCCCCACGCGCCCGTCGCCCAGCACCGCACCCCCGCTCACGCCAGGCACCTTGCCGAGGCCGTCGCCGAGCGCCTTGGCCACCACCTGCTGCTGGCCGAGGAGGTCGTCGACCAGGAGCGCGGTGCGCTTGGTGCCGTCGCCGACGATCATGAGCAGCCCCTCGAAGGGCGACTCGACGGCATCGGGCACCTCGAAGAGGCGGTGCAGCCGGATGATGGGCATGAGCTCGCCGCGCAGCAGCACCATCTCGCCCTTGCCCACGACGGTCGACAGCATCGACGGCTCGGGGCGGAAGCTCATGTGGATGTGCGTGAGCGGCACGATGAAGCGTTCCGCGCCGACGCGCACCAGCATGCCGTCGGTGACGGCGAGCGTGAGCGGGAGGCGGATGGCGAAGGTCGTGCCCTTCCCCGGCGCCGAGGTGATCTCGATGCGGCCGCGGATGGCCTCGAGGTTGCGGCGCACGACATCCATGCCGACGCCACGCCCCGAGATGTCGGTGATCTTCTCGGCCGTTGAGAAGCCCGGCGCGAAGATGAGGTTGAAGACGTCGCTGTCGCTCATCCCCTTGTCGCTCTCGATGAGCCCCTTCTCGATCGCCTTCTTCACGATCTTGTCGCGGTGCAGGCCGCGGCCGTCGTCGATCAGCTCGACGACGACATTGCCGCTCGCGTGGTAGGCGTGCAGGCGCACCTTGCCCAGCGCGGGCTTGCCCACCGACACGCGCTCGTTCGGCGGCTCGACGCCGTGGTCGACGGCGTTGCGCACCATGTGCACGAGCGGATCGCCGAGCCGGTCGACCAGGTTGCGGTCGATCTCGACATCCTCGCCGTCGGTGAGGAACTGCACCGTCTTGCCGGCCTTGCTGGCCGTGTCGCGCACGACGCGCGTGAGCTTCTGGAACGTCGCGCGCAGCGGCACCATGCGCATCGACATGGAGAGGTCCTGCAGTTCGCGCACGATCTTGCCGGCGTGCGTGACCTTGCGGGCGAGCTCGTGCGCCTTGCCGGCGCCCAGCGCTTCGTCGCCGGCGATCATCGACTGCGCGATGACCAGCTCGCCGACCATGTCGATGAGGCGATCGAGGCGATCGGTGCGGACGCGGATCGTCGCGTCGGGCGAGGCGTTGGCGGCGGCGTTGGCACCGGCCGCGTTGCCGCCGCTCGAACCGGCGGTGCCGGCGCTCTGCGTGCTGCCTGACGGGGCGGGCGCGCTGGCGGCGGGGGCGCTGGCCGGCGCCGGGAAGATCTCGTCGCCGCTGGCGGGCGCCGTCGGGAGTTCCACGCCGGCGGCATCCCGCGCGGGGTCGTACCCGGCGAGGGCATCGAGCAGCGCGTGGTAGCCGTCGGGAAGCGGCAGGCGCCCGTCGCCACCCAGCGCCGTCACGACGGCGTTGAGCAGCTCCTTGAGCATGTCGACCGAGCGGAGCGAGAGATCCGCGCAGCCGCGGGTGTAGGCGATCTCCTTGTCCCGCACGCGCGAGAGCAGCGACTCGGCTTCGTGCGCGAAGGCGGCGATGCGCGTGAGGCCGAGGAACGCCGACGTGCCCTTCACGGTGTGGAAGGCGCGGAAGACGGTGTTGACCGCCTCCTCGTCCGTCGGGTTCTCCTCGAGCTGCAGGAGCGCGGCCTCGCTGTTCGCGATGCACTCCATGCTTTCGGTGATGAAGTCGGAGCAGAGGTCGCGGTCGGCGTCGTCGGGGAGGGTGTCGCTGCCGGTGTCGTGCGCGGTGCTGCGGGTCGGGGCGATGGCCTCGACCGGCGCGGCCGTCGGGGCGATGGCCTCGACCGGCGCGGCCGGCGTGACGATGGGGGTGCCGCGCGGCGTCGTGCGCCGCTTCTTCGGCGTCGCGTCCACCGTCTTGTCGACCGTGCGGTCGACCGCGACATCGACGGACACATCGACCGTGCGATCGACGGCGACATCGACGAAGGCGTTGATCGTCGTGCGCGCGGCGTCGGTGGCGCGCATCGCGGCCTCCAGCGCCTCACCCACTTCCGTGAGCGTGGCCGCGGTGTCGGCGGCACTGCCGGTCACGATCGTGCCGAGCAGGCGGGCGGCGCGCGCCACGGCGGGCTGCGCGGCGAGCGGCACCTTGTTCTCGAAGGCGAGATCGGTGAGCGCGTCGCGGAGCGACGCCAGGTCGGCGGTGTCGGTCGCCTCCAGCTGCATGAGCAGCGTGGCGGCGTCGTCGAGGGTGAGAGTCGACACAGGAGGCAAGGGCAGAGAATGCGCCTGGGGAGCCACCGGCATGGTGGATCCGATCACACGCGAGTATCGGTCGACAGGGCGCGCGGGTTTATCGCGCGTGCACGCTGTCGTGTTGCTGGACGGTGCGCGGGGGCCAACGAGAAACGGCCCGCACAGGGTGTGCGGACCGTTCTCCGTTCCGTCGCTGGGAGGCCGGGGGACCGTCTCAGGCGGCGGGCTGACGAATGGCCGTGAAGATCTCGTCGGCGAGCGCCTGGCGGCCTTCGGCGTCCTTGATGGTCGCGTTCGGGTCGTAGGTCTTCTCGTCCGGCGCCTGGTCGACGCGCAGCGAGGTGTTGAGCTCGACGTTGTGATCGAAGAGGCGGGCCACGTCGAGCAGACGCTGCTCCATGTCGACCAGGACGGCCGACGCGTGCGCGAGCTGCTGCGAGGTGATGTCCTGGAACTGCAGGGCACCCATCATGAGGAACAGCTCGTCGCGCAGCGTGGCGCGGATGGCCGTCGCCTTCTCGCGGTCGGGCGTCGCATCCTGGTCGATCGTGTCGAGCTCGTCGACCATCTGCGTCGCGCGGTCGCAGGCGTCCATGATGTTGATCGCCGCATCCTCGGTGGCCGAGGTGACTTCCTTGATCTTCTCGTGCGTGGTCTGGAGGCGCTCCAGCGCCGTCGTCTGCAGGGCCGCGCGCGATTCCCGGAGCCGTGCGAGCACGTTCAGGATCTGCGTGTTCGCCTGCTCGAGGATGTTCGGCAAGTCAGCAAGGGACAGGGTGGGCGTCTGCACATCGTGCGCATCGCGCAGCCCGGTCAACCCCTGGTCGACAAGGCGCAATGCGGCTTCGGATTCATACAAGACTTCCTGGGCACGTGGGCTGGGCATCGCGGGGTCCTCAGGCCGCCGCCGGGAGGAGCGCGTCGATCTTCTCCTTCAGCACCTGCGGCGTGAACGGCTTGACGATGTAGTTGTTGACGCCCGCTTCCATCGCCGTGAGGATGTCTTCCTTGACGGACCGCGCCGTGACCATGAGCACCGGCACGCTGCGCCCGTCGTCACGCGACCGGAGCACCTTGGTGAACTCGGTGCCGCTCATGTTCGGCATGTTCCAGTCGGTGATCACGAACTTCACCGACGGGTCGAACTTGGCGAGTGCCTCCTGGCCATCGCCCGCTTCCACCGTGTCGTTGTAACCGATCCGCTGGAGCGAGTTGATGACGATGCGACGCATGGTCGCGGAGTCGTCTACCACGAGGAACTTCATGTGCACCAGTCTCCGGGCGAAGCCAATCGTCAGGGAGCGGCGACTACAGGTCGCCGCGGGTGAGAATGCGCCGTGCCACCTGGTCGACGACGTCGAGGGTGTTGTAGGCGCCAGTGAGCACCTTCTGTCGCAATTCGGCCACGCGCTCCGGATCGATATCCTCGCGCTGGGCCTGCAGGCGACGCCCGGCGTCCGAGATCTGCACCGAGTCGGCACGGGCCGACCGGTCGCTCGACGACGACGGGGTGGGGGCCTGTGCCGGACGGGTGACCGGGGTGCCGGTCGGTGTCGGGCGCAGGGGATCGAACAGACTGCCGTTGATCTTCATATGGGGTTCCTCCTCCTCAGGGGGACTATCGGCAACGTCGGCCAGTAACTTTACCGGTGTTCACTTCCCGGTTGTGGAACGCGACGTCCCTGTCGCCCTGCGGCCCCGTGCGCGCCCGGCTCCGCGGGCGCGGTCGCGTCCGCCCGGGGCGGCAGCGACGGGTACCGAATGTCCATGGTCGGCGCGGTGGGGGCCGCCTGCCACGGATCCTGCTGGAATTGCACGACCGCCCCGGTGTGCCAGGGGCCGCCGCCCTGCCGGCTCACGAGCTGCGCCGCGCGCAGCCGGAGCTGTTCGACCTCGTCCTGCGCCTGCCGTGCGTCGGCGTCGTCGATGGCCTCCGCGGCCTCCACCTCCGCCATCGTCTCGGCCAGGATCTGCCCGAAGCGGTGCGCGCCGGCTGCCACGCCGGAAGACGCGTCGAAGGTCATGACGGGAAAGTCGCGACGCCGATCAACGACGCCGATCGACGAGCTGGCCGCCCGCGGGCAGCCCGTACGCCTGCCCAGCCACGGACGCCCGCTGCATCGCGTCGAGTTCGGCACGGAGCTCCTCGCTGCGGCGCGCGACGCGCGCGGCGAGGTCGAGCGTCACCCGCTGCGACGCCTGGAGCGCCGCCGTGAGTTCGTCGACCAGCATGTCGGCATCGTCCATCATGCGCTCGGTGGCGGCGTACAGTGGGCTGTCCGCCGCCGGGCGCTCGAGACGCAGCACGACCAGCTGCTCGGCGAGGTCCTGCAACAGCGCATCACGCTGCTCGAGCATGGCGAGCAGGCGATGGTCATCGGTGGAGACGGCCGCTTCCGCCTCACGCGCCAGCACATCGGCGCGCGCGCAGAGCGCGAGCGCCTCGCGGGCGGCCGCCGCCCGGCGGGCGGGTGCGGCGAGGGACGGGTGCGGTGCGCGCAGCATGGGCGGGACCCGGCTCAGGCGGTGCGACGCTGCTGGTGCGGCTGCTGGCGGCTGGCCAGGAGCTGCTGCGCCGCCCCGACGAAGCCGTCCCGCAACGCGGTCGCGATGCGCACGAGCTTCCCCATGGTGACGAGATCGCCGCGCATGCCGACATCGACCAGCTCGACCAGCATGACCTGGTACATGCCGGCGAGGTCGACCGCGAGCGGCCCGCCCTTGTCCAGGTCGAGCGTGCAGAGGAGCTCGGTGACGAGGTCGCGCGCGCGCCGCAGGGCGACGACGCGCGTCTCGACATCCTTGCGCTCCATCGCGACGCGGGCGCGCTCGAGGTTGACCACCAACTGCTCGAAGACGACGCAGACCAGCTTCTCGGGCGAGGCGGCGTGGATCTCCATCTCGCGGTAGTTGGCCTGCATGGTGCCGTACGACATGGATGAGACGGGTGGGACGGTGAGGAGTGGCGGCGATATCGCCGGTCACTGGGGAGTATCGACTAGTTCTGTCCGCCCTGAAGTCCCGCCACGCTCGAAATGAGTGCGCTGCTCTGCTGCTGCAGGCGTCCGAGCGCCTCCTCCATGCGTGTGTACTGCAACACCAACTGCAGGCGCCGCTCCTCGAGCCGCTTGAGGGCATCCGACTCGCGTCCCTTGAGCGAGTAGACGTTCTGCAGGATGTTGTTGATGTTGGTGCTGATCGCGCCCTCGCCGAAGCGCGTCACGTCGTCGGCCGCCGTCACGAACGCGCCGCCGAGGCCGGTGGTCCCGAACAGCGACTCCACCTCGCTGGGCTTCGCGGCGTAGGCGTCGGTGAACGTCTTCTCGTTGAAGGTCAGCTTGCCGTCGCGATCGAGCACCAGGCCGACGTTCACCGCGTTGGTGTACGTGCCATTGGTGCCCACCGTGGTGCGGAGCGCCTCGGTGAAGCTGTTCACCACACGCCGCAGCGAGCTGTCGGCGTAGAGCGGGGCATCCTGCTGGCGCTGCTCGTCGAAGAAGGTGCGAATGGCGTTGTACGCGTCGACCACCTTCTTGGTCGCATCGACCGCGCCCTTGGTGTCACGATCGACCGTGAGGTCGAGCGTGGTGCCCACCTCGGCGCTCTGCAGCGAGAGGGTCACACCGGCGATGGCGTCGGTGATCGTGTTGGTGGTGCGCACCACCTGCTGCCCGTCGACGACGAGGACCGCATCGCGACCGGTCTGCAGCTCGCGGCTGCGCCCGGCGATGGCGGTGGTGCTGGTGCCCAGCGACGCGCTCGTGCCGTCGGCATGCGTCACACTCAGCGACAGCGACAGGCGCGAGGCGCCGCCGGTGCCGTCGGTGAGGCGGATGCGGCCATCGGGACCGAGCGCCGCCGTGGCCGGGCGCGTGCCGCTGCCGAAGCCCGACGTCGCATCGTTGATGCGATCGACGAGCGTCTGCATGGTGTCGCCCGGCTGCACGACGAGGCCGTACGTGACGGCCGTGCCGTCGCCGCGCGTGCCACGGATGTTGATGGCGTCCCCCGCGGCCAGTCCGCTCGACGCCCCGTCGAGCTTGAGGCCCACGAGGCTCGTGGCGCCCGTCGCGGTGGCGTCGGCGCTGCTGGTGAACGCGCCACTCTGCACCGTCTGCCGCACGGCGCCGGCCTGGCCGGCGGCCATGCCGAGCGCATCGATGACGGCCTGCGACCCCGAGTCGCCCGGGTCGGCCGTGACGTTGCCGTCGGTGACCAGGCGGAAGCGGGTCTCGTTGCCGTACTGCTCACTCTCCACCGATGCCGACCCACCGGCCGCATTGATCTTGGCGGCGATGGAGGCGATGGACTCGGTGGCGAGGTCGGCGGTGATGGTGATGTTGCCGACGCGAATGGACGCGGGCTGCGGGTACAGCGAGAGCCCGAGCGCAGCGGCCGCGGCGGCCGTGGCCGACGACACCGGCTTCGAACGCGAATCGAGGAAGCCCAGTTCGCGCGCCACGCCGCCGGTGCCGTCGGTCA
This sequence comes from Gemmatimonadota bacterium, assembly GCA_020161135.1. Lineage (GTDB taxonomy): Bacteria > Gemmatimonadota > Gemmatimonadetes > Gemmatimonadales > Gemmatimonadaceae > Gemmatimonas. Next base: position 409,787 of record JAIUOB010000002.1, read on the forward strand.
GGGTGATGCCCGACGCGCCCGAGCTGTTGGCGGTGAGCACCAGCCGCCCGGCGGTGCCTCCTTCAGACACGATGGTGGCGGTCACACCCGCGCCGGCCGCGTTGACCTTGTCGCGAATGTCCGCGAGCGTGTCCGTCGCCGCCACGGTGATGGCCTGTCCGTTCACCGAGAAGCCGCCAGTCAGGTTGCGCGCGGCCGTCGTATCGCTCACGGACGCGCCCCCGAACTTCGCGGTGTCGGCGAGCTGCTGCACCTCGACGCGGTAGCGCCCGGCGACTGCCGTGTTGGAGGCGGTCGCGGTGACCAGGCTGCGGCCGCTCACGGGACTCGTGGGCATGGTGGCGCTGAAGCCGCCAAAGCCCGCACGCCGCACGGCGAAGGCCGACGAGTTGAGGGTGTCGACCAGCCCCTGCAGCTTCGTCCACGCGTCCTTCTGCTTGTTGCGCAGCGAGATGCGGTCGGTGATCGGCGTGACCGTCCGTGCTTCGAGCGCCTTGATCGTGGTATCGACGATGTCGTTCCACTGCAGGCCGCTCGCCGCTCCGCTGATGTTCGGCGAACTCGACGACGTACTCATGTATGCCTCGTGGGACGGTGCTGTCCCGGTTCACTACGGGGTGGCCCGGCGCTGCCGGGGACACTGTTACGGCCAGACCCCGGAGCCGGCTGTTACGCCGACCCCGGGGTTCGTCACGCTCCAGGAGCGTTCCGCGAGCCCTGCCTGTCGCTAGGCTTAGCGCAGGATGTTCAGGACGCTCTGGGAACCCTGGTTGGCCTGCGCGAGCATCGCCTGCGCCGCCTGCGTGAGGATGTTGTTCTTCGTGAAGTTGGCCATTTCCTCCGCCATGTCGACATCGCGGATGGTGGACTCGGCAGCCTTCACGTTCACGACGGCCGACTTGAGGTTCTGCACCGTGTAGTCGAGGCGGTTCTGGCCGGCACCGATGGCCGCGAGCGTCGTGTTGATCGCGTCGAGGTTCGTGTCCGCGCCGGTCGACGTGGTCGGAGCCGAGCCCGGCGCCGAGTACGTGGCCGCCACCGAGAACGTGCCGCCATCCTCGTCCACCGCGAAGCTGTGCGTGCCGAAGACGGCCACGCCCTGGTACTTCGCCGCCGAGGCGATACGCGAGATCTCGCTGTTGAGCGTGCTCACTTCCGTGGTCAGCGTGGACGACACGGTCGAGTTCTGACCCGAGGCCGCCTGCACCAGGAGCTCCTTCTGACGCTCGATGATGCGCTCGATCGTCTGCGCCGCACCTTCCGCGATGCCCAAGAGGGCGTTGCCCTGCTCGGCGTTCGCCGCCGCCGCCGACAGGCCGCGGTGCTGCGCGCGCAGCTTGTTGGCGACCGAGAGGCCTGCCGCGTCGTCGGCCGCGCGCGAGATGCGCAGACCCGAGCTCAGCTTCCGCATGCTGTTCTCGGTGGCCATGTTGTTGACGAACGCGTTCTTCGAGGCCGTGAGGGCGCCGACGTTGGTGTTGATACGCATGAGACTATCCTCCGTGATGTTGATGGTGAGGCTTCCGTGCCTCGTCCGGATCCGACTCTCGAATCGCGGTCTGCCTTCATTGTCGTCCGAAGGCGGCGGAACTTGAGTCGCGGTCGCATCTCCTCGCGCGTGCCGGCACGGCCTCTCACGCTGCTGGCACGCGGTCCGGCCAGCAGGCCCATTTCATCACACGCACGGCATGACTGACCCGGCTGCGACGCTGGCCGCACAGTTGACTGCAGGCGAGGCCGCGCTGGCGGCCGGGCGCCACGCCGACGCCGCACGGCTGCTGCAACCCGTGGCCGACGCCCTGCCCACGCACCTCGGCATCGCCCGCATGGTGGCCGGCGCGTGGCAGTTGGCCGGTGCACGGCATCGCGGACGCGCGGTGCTGGTGCGCGCGGTCGACGCCATGGACACCACGGCACCAGGGCCCGGCGATGACGAGGCGTATGCCCTGGGTGCGCAACTGCTCGACCTGGGCGCCCCCCACGCGGCGCTCCGGATGTTCTCAGCGGTGCAGCGACGTCGTCCCGACAACGCCGCGCTTCTCGGCGCGCTCGCTGCGGCGCATCGGGCACTCGGCAACCTGGATGACGCCTGGGCGTTCGCGCAGCGTGCCGTCGCGCGCGACAAGCGCAACCCCGCGTTGCTCCTCACGGCCGCGCAGGTGCGCCATGCGCAGGGCGCGCTCGACGATGCGCTCGCCTGGCTCAAGAAGGCTGAGGCGCTGCGCCCCGGGCATGCGCCCACGCGCCTCCAGCGCGCGCTCACCCGCCTGCTGCAGCGCCCCACGCGACATGGATGGGCCGACTTCGAGCAGCGCGGCCTCCCGACGCTGCCCGCAGGGACCGTCGCGTGGCGGGGCGACGCGCTCGGCGGGCGCACCATCGTCGTCGTCTGCGACCAGGGGTTGGGCGATCTCTTCCACTTCGTGCGGTTCACGCCGCTGCTGGCCGAGCGTGGTGCGGCGCGCGTGATCGTGGCGGCGCCCGCGTCGACGGTGTCGCTGCTGCGGGCGTCCGGTGTGGATGCGGTGACCGCGTCCGACGTGGCCACGGCACTCACCGGTGCCGCAGAGGAGGTGCTGGCGGTGCCGCTGCTGTCGCTGCCCCATCACCTGGGCATCGAGGACGCCGCCTACGGCGAGCGCGTGCCGTACCTGCGGACCGGCGCCTCGCCCGCCGACGCACTGCCCGCCGACGCACTGCCCGCCGACGCACTGCCCGCGGGCGCGATGCGCAGCGCCGGCGCGCCACGTCGCCTCGGCCTCGTGCTCACGGGGAACCCCGACTACCTCACCACGCTGCTGCGCGACACCGACGACACGGTGCCCCCCGCCCTCGCCGCCATGCCGGGCGTGGAGTGGGTGTGGCTGCAGCCGGGGCTGGCACCGCCGGCGGCGCTCGCGCACATCGCGCAGCCGCCGCTCTCCGGCGACTGGCTCGACACGGCGCGTCTGGTCAAGGCGCTCGATGGGGTGGTCTCGGTGGACACCGCGATGGCGCATCTGACGGGGGCGCTCGGCCGCCCGTTGCATGTCCTGCTGCCGTTCACCCCCGACTGGCGCTGGGGATGGCAGGGGGTGACCACGCCGTGGTACCCGACCGCCACGCTGCACCGGCAGGCGCGCTCCGCCGACTGGTCGGAAGCGATGGCGTCACTGGCCCGGACGCTCGCACGACCGGACTCATCTATATAGATGCGCCGACCGCGGGCACCCGGCAGAAAGTGCCGTGGCGGTGAATGTATGGGGCCATCCCGGTAACGCGCAGATTTTGCCGGCTTCAAATAAGTCGTTGAAAATAAACAACTTGCAATTGGCACGGCTCGTGCATCTCCCGTCGCGGGATTCCAGCACCGACCGCCTTTCACTCTCCGTGCCATGTCGCTTTTTGCCACCGACGCCGCCTCGCTCACCGCCACGTTGGACCCGTGGGTGGCCGCGCCGACCGTCAGCCGCCCCGAGGAGGCGTTGGCCGAGCTCCTCCCGACGATCGTGACCGACGCCCTGGCGCGCGGACACGTGCGGGCGGCGGCCATGGCATTCGAGCAGGCGATGGCGCTCCTCCCGCTCGACCACCCGGCCATGCAGGTCGCGCGCCGCGCGATCGACGCCTGCTCGGCGCAGGACGCGGCGCGACAGCAGCGCCATCTGGCCGGTGAGCTGGTGGTCGTGCCCGCGCTCACGGAAAGCGCGCCCGGCGTGCCCCGCTTCTATGTCGGCGCCACGGCCGAGGAGCTGGGCGATGCGACGGTGCAGTTCGCGTTGCATGAGGAAAGCGATACCGGGCATCAGGCCGAACTGCGCAACTTCCTGGACGAAGCGCTGCTCGCGCACGACGCCTACGTCGACCTCGATCCGGGTGCCGGGTTCGCCGTGCTCTCGGCGCTGACGCTCACGACGGGCGCGGTGGCGATCGTGCAGCCCGATGTGCTGCTGGCGGCGTTCATCGCGCGCAACGCCAGCGGCGTGGGTGCGACGCTCGACGACGCACCCGTGCCGCACTTCGCCGGCACCATCGAAGCGGCGTGCACGGCCATCACGGCGGCACGCGCCATCGTGCACCTCGGCCGCACGCCGAGCGCGATCGTCGAACCGTTCCTCCCCGGGTGGGGCGCCGGTGCGGTGGCCGTGGCGTGGGACGCCACCGAGCCCGCGTCGAATGCGTGCACGCAGCAGGCACTCGAGGCCGCGGGCTTCACGACGTTCATGCTCGCGCAGGGTGACGAGGGCATCGAGCTGCGCCCGTGGCGCGACGACTGCGGCGCCGGCACGGCCTTCTCGCTCTCCGACGGCTTCATGGCGACGCTCGGGGGTGACGCATGAGCGACGCGCCCCGTGCGACGGTGGCCGACCAGGTGCTCGCACTGCGTGCCGCGCCGACGCGTGGCGCCATTGTGGACCTCGTGCCGTACGCGCCCGTGCATCACGACCGCGTGATCGCGATGCGAAACACCAGCCGCGCCACCTACTTCCTGCACCAGCCCGCGCCGCTCACGCACGAGGGGCAGTCGCGCTGGTTCGAGGGCTACAGCGCGCGCCGCGATGACGTGCAGTGGGCCATCTGCCGCAAGGATGGCACGGTGGTGGGCGCCACCGCGCTCTACAACATCACCGCCGACCGGGCGCGCGCCGAGAAGGGGCGCCTGGTGGTGGACGACGCGTACGCGCGCGAGGCGCCGTACACGCTCGAGGCGGAGCTGCTGCTGCTCGACCACGCCTTCGGCACCTTCGGGCTCGCGCAGGTGGATACCTGCGTGCGTCACGACAACGGCGTCATGCAGAGCATCAACGCCCGACTGGGCTTCGTGGAGGTGGGCGCGCACGACATTCGCGGCGTGCCGTACCTCGACTACGCGCTCACCCCCGACCGCTACCGGCCCGACGCGCTGCGCGCGACGGTGGCGGCCTGGGCCCGCCGCACTGAACGCCTCGCGCTGCTGGCGCGCTGATCCTTCGACCGACGCACTCCATCACGCCCTCCATGACGACGACCACGACGCCCGATACGCTGGACCGCCTCAAGGCTGCGTTCTCCGCGGCCCTCGAACTTCCCGCCGATGCCGATCACGCGGCGCTCGCCTACCGCGAGACGCCGACGTGGGATTCGGTCGCGCACATGCAGCTCGTGGTGGCCATCGAGAACGCCTTCGACGTGATGCTCGAGACCGAGGACGTGCTCGCACTCAGCAGCTTCACCGAGTCGATGGTGATCCTGCGCAAGCACGGCGTGCTCGTCTGAGCCGGCACCGGTGCGCGTGCACGCCATGACCGACGTGGTGGCCTGTGTCACCGGTGCGGCGCGCGGGATCGGCGCCGCGACGGCGACGCATCTCGCGCAGCAGGGCGCGACCGTGTTCGTGGCCGGGCGCAATGCCGCGGCCTGTGCCGTGACCGCCGATGCCATCACCGACGCCGCGTCGGCGGTGGGCGGACGTGCGCTGCCACTCGTGCTCGACGTGACCGATGCCGCGTCCATCGCCGATGCCTTCCGCACCATTTTCACCACGACGCGTCGGCTGGACGTGCTGGTGAACAACGCGGGCGTGATGCCGTCGATGCTGCTGGGCACCATGGATGCCGCGGGCATCGAGTCGGTGCTGGCGACGAACACGACCGGTGCGATCCTTTGCATGCAGGGCGCGCTGCGTCTCATGCAGCGCCATCGGCGCGGCGCCATCGTGAACGTGTCCAGCGTGCTGGCCGCGCACGGCGTGGTGGGGCGTACGGCCTACGCGGCCTCCAAGGCGGCCCTCGAGGCGGCGACACGCGCCGCCGCGGTGGAGTGCGCCCCGTGGGGCGTGCGGGTGAACGCCGTGGCTCCGGGGTGGATCGACACCGAGCTCGTGGCCGACTTCGACGATGTGCAGCGGGACGCGCTGCGCGCACGCGTGCCCATGGGGCGTGCCGGGCAGGCGGCCGAGGTGGCGTCGGCGATTGCGTTCCTCGCGAGCGATGCGGCGGCGTACGTCACAGGGGCAGTACTGCCGGTGGACGGCGGGTACGTGCCATGAGCGCGACACCTCGCGCGCAGGGCTTTGCGGCGCACATGGCACCGGCCAGCGACGCGGTGGCGCTCCTCGCGGCCGACGGCTCGCGGGTGCTCACGTACGCCGCGTTGCACGAGGCGGTCGCGCGCACGGCCCAGGCGCTCGACGCCGCGTGGCCGCACGGGCGTGCGCTGGCCTTCTGCGTGATGCGCAATGACATCGAGAGCATCGTCGCGCTGCTCGCCCTGCGCGCCGCGGGCCATGCCGTCGTGCTGGTCGACCGCGCGCTCGATGCGGCGCAGCAGGCGGCGCTGCGCGCGCACTGGGCGCCGTCGCTGTGCGTGACGAGCGAGCGGGAGCCGGGCGTGGCCGAGTGGGCACCACTCGCGGGCGCCCCGAGGCTCCGTGTGAGCACGTCCGACGCACCGCCCGCGCCGCTGCACCCCGCACTCGGCTGGTGCCTCACCACCTCGGGTTCCACGGGCAGCCCCAAGCTCGTGCTCCTGGCCGAGTCGGCGGTGGTGGCGAATGCACGCAGCATTGCCGACGCGCTGTGCATCACGGCCCACGACCGCGCCATCACCTGCCTGCCGCTGCACTACGCGTACGGCCTGTCGCTGCTCACCAGCCACCTCATGGCCGGCGCCTCGCTGGTGGTGACCGAGCGCGGCTTCATGGACGGCGCCTTCTGGCAGGCGGTGAAGATGCACGAGGTCACCTCGTTGGCCGGCGTGCCCTACATGTACGAGATGCTCGAGCGACTGGGCGTCGCGCGGGCGGTGCCGCCGTGTGTGCGGGTCATGACCCAGGCCGGCGGCAAGCTGCGCGACGCGTCGGTGCAGCGACTCCACGCGTTCATGGATGCGCGCGGCGGTCGCTTCCACGTCATGTACGGACAGACCGAGGCCACGGCCCGCATCGCGGTCATGCCGCACGAATGGCTGCCAGCGCGCCTCGGTGCAGCGGGGCGCGCAGTGCCGGGTGGCGTGCTCGAGGTGCGCGATGCCCAGGGGGCTCCGCTCCCGCCGGGCACCGAAGGGGAGATCGTCTATCGCGGCCCCAACGTGATGCTCGGCTACGCGACCACGCGCGACGACCTCGCGCTCGGCGACGAGCAGCAGGGCGTGCTTCACACCGGCGACCTCGGGTGCGTCGATGCCGACGGGTGCCTCGTGATCACGGGGCGCCTCAAGCGCATCGGCAAGCTGTTCGGCGTGCGCATCGATCTCGACGCCGTCGAACGCGCACTGGCCGACGACGCGCCGGCCGCAGTGCTCGAAGGCGACAACCAGCTCGTGGTGTTCACGACGCGTCCGGATGCCGCGGTGCCCGACACCGCAGGCCACCCCATCGTGCTCGACCTCGCCGCTCGGTTGCGCGTGCAGCAGCGCGCCATCGTGGTGCGCGGTGTGGCCGAACTCCCCCGCACGACGAGCGGCAAGGTGGACTATCCCGCCCTGAGGCGCGCGCTGTGACCGCCGCATTGCCCGTCGACGCAGCCCTGTCAGCACGCGATGTGCCCGCCACGGCGGAGCCGTCGTACGCCGAGCACCTGGCACCGCTGCTCTCGGTGCCGCAGTACACGCGCAGCGCGGCCGAGAAGCAGGCGGCGCTCGCGAGTGGCCTGTCGGCCCTCACGGCACACCACCATGCCGCGTCGGCCGACTATCGCCGCCTGATCGACGCCCTGTTCCCGGGCGCGGAGCGCGGCGCACACCGCGTGGAGGACGTGCCGTACCTGCCCGTGGGACTGTTCAAGAGCCACCAGTTGCAGAGTGTCGCCGACCGCGACATCGCCACGGTGCTCGTGTCGAGTGGCACCACGGGCCAGGCGCCGAGTCGCATCGTGCTGGACCGGGAGGCGGCCGCGCTGCAGCGCACGGCGCTCGCGAGCATCATGGGCACGCTGCTGGGCCCCAAGCGCCTGCCCATGCTCGTTCTCGACACCGCATCGATCGTGCGCGGGCGCGGGGCGCTCTCCGCGCGCGGCGCCGGCGTGCTGGGCATGATGACCTTCGGCGCTGCCCACACCTTCGCGCTCGATGAATCGCTCGCGCCGCAGCGCGAGGTCATCGCGGCGTTTCTTGCGAAGCACGGGCACGCTCCGTTCCTGATGTTCGGCTTCACCTTCCTTGCCTGGCAGGCGCTGGCCGAGCAGTTGCCGGTGGGCAGCATCGACCTGTCGCAGGGCATCCTGGTGCACTCGGGGGGATGGAAGAAGCTGGCCGAGCGTGCCGTGACCGACCGCGTGTTCCGTGCGCGCCTGCAGGAGGCGACGGGACTCACGCGCATACACAACTTCTACGGCATGGTCGAGCAGGTGGGCGGCGTCTTCCTCGAGGGCGACGACGGCCTGCTCTATCCGCCCGACTTTGCCGACGTGATCGTGCGTGACCCGCGCACACTGGAGCCGGTGCCGCACGGCACCGAGGGCGTCCTGGAGGTGGTGAGCCTGCTGCCGCGGAGCTATCCCGGGCATGCCATCCTCACCGAAGACCGCGGCGTGGTGGTGCACGAGGACGCGCCGGGCGCATCGCGCCGCGGCAAGGGCTTTCGCGTGCTGGGGCGCGTGCCGCGCGCCGAGCTGCGCGGCTGCAGCGATGTGATTGCCACGGTGGTGGGCGCATGACCGTGGCCACGCTCGAACCGGTCGCGCCTGCCGCTGCGCCAACCGTAGCGCCAAACCTCGCGCCATTCGACGCACGCACGTTGGCGTTCACGCATGCGCTGTCGCGGGCCCTCGCGGCCGACGCGTCGCTGCGGCGCGAGGGCGCCGTACAGGCGCTGGCCTTCTGGCTGCGTCCGGCCGAGACGCGTGCGCTCGAGGCACACTTCCGCGCGCTCGAAGGGCCGGACGCGGTGCTCGTGCCGCGTGGTACCGTCTTTCACGTGCCGCCGTCCAACGTGGACACGTTGTTCGTCTACTCGTGGATCGTGTCGCTGCTGGTGGGCAACCGGAACATCGTGCGCCTGTCGCAGCGTCTGGGTGGCGTCGGGGCGCGTGTGGCGGAGGTGGCCGAAGCGGTGCTGAGCGCTCCTGCGCACGCCGACGTCGCGGCCGGATCGACGTTCGTGCGCTACGGTCACGACGACGCTCGCACGGCCGCGCTGTCGGCCGCGTGTGATGTGCGCGTGCTGTGGGGTGGCGATGCCGCCGTGACGCGCCTGCGCGCCGTGCCGCTGCCGCCACACGCCATCGAGCTCACCTTTCCCGATCGCTACAGCGCCTGCGCGCTCGATGCGGGCGCGTACCTCGCGCTGGACAGTGCGGCGCGTGATGCCCTGGCCGACCGCTTTGCGAACGACGCCTTCTGGTTCGACCAGAATGCCTGCGCGTCGCCGCGTCTGGTGGCATGGCTGGGTGATGCGGCACATGCACGCCCGGCGGGGGACGACTTCTGGCCGCGTGTGGCCACCGCCGCCTCGCGGCGGGGTGTGTACGCCGAGCCGGGTACGGTGCTGGCCAAGTTCACCGAGGCGGCGCGCGCCGCACTCGACGAGGGCGCGACGGCCGTGGTGCGCGTGTCGCCCGAGGTGACGGTGGTGCAACTCCCCGCGCTCGATGCGTTGCGGCGCGTCGCACCGGGAGGCGGCCTCTTTCACGAGGTGGTGCTCCCCTCGCTCGGCGCGCTGGCGCCGCATCTCACGCGGCGCGACCAGACGCTGACGGTGTTCGGCATCGCGCCCGCCGCATTGCGCGAGGCCGCACGGCTGTTCAATGGCCGCGGCATCGATCGCATCGTGCCCGTGGGACAGGCGCTCGCGTTTCATCACGTCTGGGACGGCTACGACCTGTTCCAGCAGTTCACGCGCCGGGTGCACGTGGAGCCGCGCGGATGGTGAGCCGTTCGTGCATGCGGCAGATGTTGCCGTCGCGCCTCGCCGCTGGCGAAGCCGCGCGTCGTGTCCACGGGCGTTCCGGCGCCTGCAAGGTGTTGTCCCACCACAACTTCGCCATGGCGCAGTTGTTGCATACGCACGCGGGGGCAGACGCGCCGGTGACTGCGCGATCGGCGCCTGCGTGTCGTGTCTCCTTCTCGTACTCGTCATGACCAGCAATCAGTCGGATATCGGCGTCGGCATCATTGGCTGCGGCTATTGGGGCCCCAACCTCATCCGCAACTTCAACCGGCATCCGCGCTGCCGCGTGGAGCGTGTGGCCGACCTGCAGCGCGCGCGCGCCGAAGCCGTGGCGCGCGAATTCCACGTGCCAGCGGCCAACGACGATCCCGCGTCGGTGATCGACGACCCGCGGGTGCGACTCGTCGTCATCGCGACACCCGCCGCCACACACTTCCCGCTCGCGCGCCGCGCGCTGCTGGCGGGCAAGCACGTGCTGGTCATGAAGCCGTTCACCACCAGCACCGCCGAAGCCGAGGAGCTCATTGCCCTCGCCGAGCGCCAGGGGCTGGTGTGCGCCGTCGACCACACCTTCGTCTACACCGGCGCCGTGCAGAAGATGTACGACACGCTGCGCGACGGGTCGATGGGCGACCTCTACTACATCGACAGTGTCCGCATCAACCTGGGGCTGTTCCAGAACGACGTGAACGTCATCTGGGACCTCGCACCGCACGACCTCAGCATCATCGACTACCTGCTCGACGGACAGGACCCGCTCGCGGTGCACTGCCTGGGCGCCACGCATGCCGGGGGTACGCAGGAGAACATCGCGTACCTCACGGTGACGTACCCGGGCAATGTGCTCGCGCACGTGCACGTCAACTGGCTCGCCCCCGCCAAGGTGCGCCGCACCATCGTGGGCGGTTCGCAGCGCATGATCGTGTACGACGATGTGGAGCCGTCGGAGAAGGTGCGCATCTACGATCGCGGCGTGTCGATCCAGCAGGAGCTCACGCCGGGCGAGGTGTACCAGCAGTTCGTGAGCTACCGGCAGGGCGACATGCATGTGCCGCAGATCAGCGGCCGCGAGGCGCTCGCGGTCGAGGTCGAGCACCTCGTCGACTGCATCCAGAACGGCCGCACACCGCGCAGCGATGGCCGCGCGGGCCTGCGGGTCGTGCGCATCCTCGAGGAAGCGCAACGTCAACTCACCGCCAACCGCGGGCTGCCGATGCGCGGCGCGCTGACGGGGGGCGCTGCGGCGCCGAGCGTCCGTGGTGGTGCACTCAAGGGAGCCGCGTGATGGCCACCGCCACGATGCCCGTTGCCGCCGACCTGGCGGCCGATGTCACCCCGATTCCGTTCCTCGATCTCGTCGAGCCGCACCGCGCCCGCGAGGAGGAGTTCGTCGCGGCGTTCCGCACGGCGCTGCGCACGGCGGCCTTCGTGGGCGGCCCCGAAGTCGAGCAGTTCGAGCGCGAGTTCGCCGCCTGGGTGGGGACGACGCACTGCGCCGGTGTCGCCAACGGCACCGACTCGCTCCGCTTCATCTTCCTGTCGCTGGGCCTCGAGCCGGGCGACGAGGTGATCACGGCGTCGCACACCTTCATCGCCACGTCGGAGGCCATCTCGCAGGCCGGTGGTCGCCCGGTGTTCGTCGACATCGACCCGGTGACGATGACGCTCGACCCGGCGGCCGTCGCGGCGGCCATCACACCGCGCACGGTGGGCATCGTGCCGGTGCATCTCTACGGACAGTGCGCCGACATGGACTCGCTGCTCGCCCTCGCGGCGCAGCATGGCCTGTGGGTGGTGGAAGACGCCGCGCAGGCGCACGGCGCGCGCTATCGCGGTCGCAGCGCCGGCTCGATGGGCACGGCCGGCTCCTTCTCCTTCTACCCGGGCAAGAACCTCGGCTCGTGCGGCGAAGGCGGCGCGGTGACCACCAGCGATGCCGCCATCCTCGACGGCGTGCGGCGCCTGCGCGAGCACGGCCAGCGTGAGAAGTACGTGCACGTGAGCGAGGGGTACAACGGGCGGCTGCATGCGATCCAGGCCGCCATCCTGCGCATCAAGTTGCGCGACCAGGATGCGGCCAACGCCGGACGGCAGCAGGTGGCGCGCTGGTATCAGGAAGCGCTCGCCGATGTGCCCGAACTGACCCTGCCGCAGGTGGCGCCGTGGGCCGAACATGTGTGGCACCTGTACGTGGTGCGCACCGCCAACCGTGAGGCGCTGCGGCAGGCGCTCGTGGCCGCGCGCATCGGTGTGGGGCTGCACTATCCCATTCCGCTGCATCGGCAGGAGGCGTACGCGCACCTCGGGTATGCCCCCGGCTCGCTGCCGGTCACCGAGCAGGCGGCCGCCGAGCTGCTCAGCCTGCCGATGTTCCCCTCGCTGTCGCAGGCGCAGGTGGAGCGTGTGGCGCAGACCATTCGTCGCCACTTCGGCCGCTGACATGACGCCTGTCGCGCACGCCGGCGTGGACACTCCGCGCCGGCACGTCGTGCTGTGCACCGGTGTGAGCAGCTACGGCGTGCTGTCGTATCTCAGCAACGATCTCGCGCGCGCGTTCATCGCCGCGGGTTACACGGCCGAGGTGCTCGACCTGTCGCGCGTGGCCATTCCGACGGAGCTGCGGCGCCTGGTGGTGGAGGATCGCACCGCCTTCTGCTGCGGCTTCTCCGGCTATGGTGCGAACATCCAGACCAGCACCGGCGAGACGGCATACGACGCCCTGGGCATTCCGTATGTCGGGCTGATGCTCGACAACCCGACGTACTATCCGGCGCGGCACCTGACGGCGTCGACGCAGACCATCTTCCTGCACGGCGACGACGGGCACCACGATGTGTCGGTGGCCATCTCCCCGGACGGCAGCCATCGCGGGCTGTTCCGCCTGGCCTGCGCGCCGTGGACCGCGCCGCTCGCGCCGCTGGCGCTCCGTTCGGCCACGGCTGTCTTCGCGAGCAAGGGCGGTGACCCGACCGCGTACGAGCAGCTCATCCGCCGCACCGTCGATGCCGCAGGCGTGAGGCTGGTGTTCGCGGTGGCCGATGCGCTTGGCGCGCAGGCGGCACCGCAGCGGGTGTGGGATGTGGCGTGGGCGCATGCGCCGCGTGGTCAGGAGGCCGATGCACGCTGGCACACACTGGTCACGCACGCCGATCATCTGGCGCGCATCCGTCGCGCGACGGCGGTGGCGCGCGCCCTCGGCGCACTGCCCGTGACGTTCGTGGGGGGCGAGTGGGCGCACGTGGCGCCGCAGTGCACGCGCGCGACCTTCCTGCCCGGCACGCCGCTGCCCGAGGTGCGCCGCCTCATGGCGGCCTCGCGCGTGGTGCTCAACGTGCAGCCCGGAACGACGGATTCCATTCACGACCGCTTCCTGCTCGGGCTGCACGCCGGCGCGGCCGTGGTGTCGGACAGCAATCGTTTCATCGACGACGCGCTGGGGCGCGACCAGTTCGTGTGCTGGGATGGCGACGTGGCGACGCTGGCGGATTGCGTGGCCGACACGCTGCGCCGCGCGGCATCGGGCGACGCGGCGCTGCAGGCGATGGCCGCCCGTGGCACCGACGCCGCACGGGCGCATTTCGCCCTTGACCGATTGGTGCACCACCTCGGTGCCGTGGTGCAGGCGCACCGCGCGGGAGCGGCACTCCCCGACCCTGACCTTACCGCGGCGCTTGCCGCCTGACGACGGACGCTGCGATGTCGCTCGACGCCGCCACCAAGTGCACCTCCCTCGCCGACAGCATGGCCGAGGTGACCCAGTGGTTCCAGCACGGCACGGATTGGCCGCTGCTGGCCCCCGCACCGCGGGCCGACTGGCTGGCGCTGCTGCGCCGCTCGCGTGAAGAGCTGTGTGCGCTGCTGGGCCAGTGCACGCGTGACGAAGCCGCCGCCGTCGTGCGCTCCACGCTGTTCGCGCAGGGCGACGCGCCCATCGTCGCGGGGCTCGTGTTCGACCGGACACCGGCGGCGGAGTCGCGACTCACCGCGGCGCGCGAGATCATGCAGGCCGGCTGGTCACACCCGATGGCGGTGCACGCGTTCATCATTGCCGTGCTCGACGCCCAGCCGTGGGAGATGCCGCGCATGTGCGACCTCCACGCGTGCCCCGAGTCGGTCATGGAGCGCTACCTGACGTGGCTGTTCCAGCGTCCGGTGTACGGCGCGGTGGGCGATGATGCGCGCTACGTGGCGTGGCTGGTCGAGATGCTCGACTGCATGCGCGAGCAGCTCCGCAACCCGAAGCTGGCATCACGCAAGGCGCTGCTGGTGAACACCCTGCTCCGCCGGCTCGACATCAGCATGGTGGTGCACACCGACGTGTCGATCCGCGCGGTGCTCGAGGCGCGGGCGCGGCTGGTGGAGGCGATGGCCGCCGACATCGAGGTGCTGCGTGGGACGCGGAGCGCGGCGCAAGGGCCCCGGCCCGAGGGGCGTCGCATCCGGCTGGGGTTCCTGGTGCGCACGATCATGAAGCACCCCGATCCGCTGGCGTTCTGCGCGCAGTTCGAACACTTCGATCCGTCGCGCTACGAGATCGTCCTGTACTCGCAGGATCTCGTCGACCGGCAGTGCGAACATGACGTGGCGCTGTACCAGCGCCTGTTCCGGTTCGTCCACGAGGTGCGCACGCTCAACGGGCTTTCCGTGCGGCAGATGATCGACCGCGTGCAGGGCGACGACCTGGACGTGTTCGTGTACTCCTACGCGGCGCAGATCGGTGCGTCGCCGGTGGACCTGCTCGCCAACGCGAAGCTTGCGCGCGTGCAGGTGCTCATGAACAGTCATGTGCCCATCGCGACGGGGCTGCCGAGCTTCACGCACGTGGCCACCGTGGCACCGGCCCCGGAGGCGCGGGCGTCGCTGCTGGGCGAGCTGGTGCACGAGCAGCTGGCCGAGATTCCGCGTGTCCTGCTCAGCTACCTGCCGCATGTGCCTCAGCCCCCCGTGCGTCGCATCGATCGCGCCGCGCTGCGCATTCCGGCCGACGGCGTGGTGCTGTACAACGGCGGCGCGGTGGACAAGATCGTGCCCGTGCAGCTCGACGCCTGGGTGCGTGCGCTCGCGCGCATTCCGCACAGCTGGCTGGTGCTGGCGCCGTTCAATCCGGGGTGGAACGGCACGCGTGGCGCGGTGACCCTGCACGCGCTCATCTCGCGCACCTGCCGCGCGCACCAGGTCGACCCGCGCCGCGTGGTGGTGCTGCGTGAGCTGAGTCCGCGCGACACGCAGCAACTCTACGACATGGCCCGCGTGTACCTCGGCACGTTTCCGCACGGCAGTTCGACGTCGGTGGCACTGGCCATGCAGGCGGGGGTGCCGGCGGCCACACGCCGCTCGCCGTGGCTGCGCGGCACGGGCGACGCCAGCATCGTGCAGAGCATCGGACTCGACGATCTCGTGGCGGCCGATGCCGACGCGTACGTCGACCTCGTGGTGCGCCTCGCGACCGACGGCGCGTACCACGCCGATGTTTGCGCGCGCATGGCGGCGGCGCTGCCGACCGCGCCCTTCCTCGCCAGCGCCGACTACGGGCGTGCGCTGCAGGGGATGTTCGACCGGCTCGCGTTCGAGGCGTTCGGGTATCCACTGCCCGTGCGACTGGAGAGTTCGCGGGCGGCGTGAGGCCGTTGGGCGGCGTCACCTGATGCCGCAACGCCCTGCAACTGCATCACGCGAAGCCGCGAAGGCGCGAAGGAACAGCACCCGTGAATACAGGAAGGCGCGAGG
This sequence comes from Gemmatimonadota bacterium, assembly GCA_020161135.1. GTDB lineage: Bacteria > Gemmatimonadota > Gemmatimonadetes > Gemmatimonadales > Gemmatimonadaceae > Gemmatimonas. The sequence continues at coordinate 425,358 of JAIUOB010000002.1, forward strand.
GAGAGCAGGTCTCCTTCGCGCCTTCGCGTGTGGCTGTTGCCGTCTCCGCGCCTCCGCGGAGAAACGGTGGTTGTTCCCTTCCTCCGCGCCTCCGCGCTACCCCAGCTGCACACCTTCTGCCTGCGGCGGATAGAGCGACAGGTCGACCGGCGTGGCGACGCCGTGCGTGTCGTCACGGCTGACGATCTGGGCGGCGAGGCGCTTGGTGATGTTCACGACGAGTGGCGCACGCAGGTTGGCGGTGACCACACCACCCGGATCGGCGGGGAGCGTGAGCACGACCAGCGCGATCACGTCGGTGGGCTGTTCGATGCCGAGGCGCTCCCGCTCCGACTCGGCGAGGTCGAGCTCGTACGACGGCGCGACGACGAACGGATCGGCCAGGACGAACGTCACGGGCGGCGTCGTGGGCGACATGAGCCACCACAATCCGCGGCGCGCGGCCGGCAGCAGCGCGTAGCGCGTCACGCGCTCGAAGCCGAACAGACCGCCCTGCGGGAAGTCCATCAACGCCTCGTCGGAGACCGTGATGGTGCCGAACGCGTGTTCGATGGTGACCGAGGCCGCAGCCTCGGGCGTGGTGGGATCCAGCACGGTCGAGTCCATGCGTTGCAGGGCGTTACAGGTAGGAGGCCAGGCTCATGCCGAGGATGCGCGCGGTGGCGCCCATGGCGGCCTGATACAGGGTTTGCTTGCCCACGAGCTCGGCCAGTGCCTTGTCGACCTCGGTGTCCCGCAGGTCGGAGCGGTAGGCGAGCAGTTCGTGTTCGGTCTGCGTGAGACGCGCCTTGGCGTCTTCCATCTCGTTGATGCGCGCGCCCTGCGTGCCGATGAGCGACTGCACGTTCGACAGCGACGTGTTGAGGCGCGTGACTGCGGCCCCGATCTGGCCGACGTTGTTGGCACCCAGCGCGTCGCTCAGCGCCCGGAGCGCGTCGAGCGCGTCGGTGTCGAGGAAGACCTGCTTTCCGTCGTGCGTCGGCGTGACGAACTTGTTGTCGCCGATCTCGAGCGTGGTCACGCCGGTCGGGTCGACCGGGTTGCCGCTGAGCGTGAGCGCCGAGAAGGTGCCGGTAGCCGGCGGCGGCACGGTGAAGGGCGCCTCGCCCTGCCGCGTGCCTCCGAACAGGTAGCCTTCGCCGAAGCGCGTGTTGCCGAGCTGCGCCGCGAAGCCGAGGAGCTGGTCGATCTCGGCCTTGATGATCGTGCGCGTCTGCGCCGTCTGCGTGCCGTTGGACGCGTTGACGCCCAGTTCGCTCGCGCGCGTGATGACGTTCGTGAGCTGGTCGAGCACGCCTTCTTCGGTGGTCGCGCGCGACACGCCGAGGTCGATGTTGCGGCGGAACTGCGTGATCGCGCGCATCGAGCTGCCCACGCGCACCACTTCGGCGCCGCTGGTGGGGTCGTCGGAGATGCGGCGCAACCGCAGCCCGCTGGAGATGTCCTCACGCAGGCGGTCGACACCGGCCAGCCCCGCCTGCAGGCGGGACTGACTTTGCCGCGTGACCATCGCGTTGGAGATGCGCATGACTCGAGTGGCTGGGACCCGGCACGCCGGGAGGAACTGCGACCCGGCGCCGGGCCGTCGCTAGGGAAGTTTCGGCCGCCTCCACCCCGGCCTTGAGCGGCGCCAATGGGGTGTCTTGAGCGGCAGCGGGGGCAACCGGCTATTTTTGCCGGGTGCGTCACTGATCCACTGACGCACCACCGGCCCCTTCGTCACTCCGACGGCACGACCGGCAAGAAGTCCCCTCGACCCTCGCGATGGCCACCATCCTGTATGTCGACGACGAACCGTCCGTCGGCCTGATCCTGGAGGACACGCTCGCCCGCGCCGGCCACACGCCCCTCGGCGCGCGGAGCGTCCCTGAGGCGCTGCAGGTGCTCGAGCGCGGAGGGGTCGACCTGATCATCTCCGACTACCGGATGCCGGGACTGACCGGGCTCGAGTTCATCCAGCTCCTCACGCGCGAGGGGTACGACGTCCCGCTCATCATGCTCACGGGGCACGCGTCCATCGAGCATGCGGTGGCGAGCATCAAGGCGGGCGCGATCGACTACATCACCAAGCCGGTGCGCCCGCAGCAGTTGGAGCTGGCGGTCGACCAGGCGCTGGAGTTCGTCCGGCTGCGCCGCGAGAACGAGACGCTCCGCAAGGAGGTCATGCAGTTCCGCAACGAGCGGCAGATCCTGGGCGATTCGCAGGCGGTGCGCCGCATCCTGCAGACGGTCTCGATGGCCGCGCCCACCCGCGCCACCGTGCTGCTCCAGGGCGAGTCGGGCACCGGCAAGGAGCTCTTTGCCCGGGCCATCCACGACCAGAGCGAGCGGCGCGACAAGCCGTTCATCAAGCTCAACTGTGCCGCACTCCCCGAGGGACTGGTCGAAAGTGCCCTCTTCGGCCACGAGAAGGGCGCCTTCACGGGGGCCATCAAGCGGGTCGAGGGCGCCTTCGAGCGCGCCAACCGCGGCACGCTGCTGCTGGACGAAATCTCGGAGATGCGGCTCGACCTGCAGGCCAAGCTGCTGCGCGTGCTGCAGGAGCAGGAGTTCGAGCGGGTGGGCGGCACGTCCCCCATCAAGGTGGATGTGCGCATCGTGGCCACGACCAACCGCGACCTGGCCCGCGAGGCGGACAACGGCACCTTCCGGCAGGACCTCTACTATAGACTGTCCACCATCCCGGTCCTGATTCCGCCCCTCCGGGAGCGCCCGGAGGACATTCCCGTGCTGGCGCTCCGGTTCGCGATGCGCACGGCGGCCGAGATCGGCAAGAAGATCGAAGGGCTGTCGCCGGGCGCCCTCGAGGCGCTCCAGGCCTACTCCTGGCCGGGCAATGTCCGCGAGCTGCAGCACGTCATCGAGCGGGCCGTGATCCTGACGCCCGACGCGATGATCCAGCCGCACTGCCTCGAAGGCACCCGCTTCGGGCTGGCCCACACGCTGGGCGCCGCCTCGACGCGGGCCCGCCCCGTCGGGGTCGCCGGCGCCACCCCTGCCATGGGGTCGATGGCCGTGGCGACCGGACCGACGGCGGCCGGCGGGAACGGCGCCATCGCGCTGGCCTCGCTGAATGTGGCCGAAGCCGAGCGGGTTCTTATTCAGCATGCGCTGGCAGCTGCCGATAACAATCGGACGAAGGCGGCGGAGCTGCTGGGCATCAGCGTGCGCACTCTTCGGAACAAGTTGAACGGCCCCGGACGCGAGGACGGGGACGACTAGCGAGGCCCGAGTCGGCATGTTGGGGTCCCTTCTACCCGGCAGGAATTTCCTTCCTGGGTACCATTGGCAGGGTTTTCCGCCGTGGGAGGACGCCGACACCGACGCCGGTGGGCGCATCACAAGACATTACGTGACAGTGGTTTAGGTCACTTGGGCGGGACATCGGGCGCGGCTCTGCGCACGGTGGCCCGCCCATTGCTTTTCTGGGGTCCGAGTCAGTTCCCCCTTTCACCGGACCCCCGATGCTCTTCGGCTTCATCGATCGGACCACCTCGGCCTCCCCGCTGCGTGCCGCGCTCGACGCGAGCGCGCGCCGGACGCGCGAGATCGCCGACCGTGTCACCAAGGCCGGCCTCCAGAACGGCGACGGCTTCTCGCTGGAGGCGCAGGGCGCCCCGGCCAGCACGACCGCCAATCCGGTGAACGTGGAAGACGACATGGTGGCGCTGGCGGACGAGCAGCTCCGCTACCTCGCGACCTCGCGCCTCCTCGAGAAGACCTACCAGAGCCTCCGCAGCGCCATCAAGGGTGGAGGCGTCTGATGCCGGATCCGATTCGCCCGATGTTCCGCTCGCTCGGCATCGCCGCCAGCGGACTCTCGGCTCAGCGGCAGCGGATGGAGATCATCGCGCAGAACATCGCCAACGCCGATGCGACGCGCTCCGCCGAGGGCGGCCCGTACAAGCGGCAGGAGCTGGTCACGGAAGCGGCGACCAAGGACACGGCGCTCTTCCCCGATGTCATGCAGGACGCGCTCGGTGCGCGTGGTGCACGCGGGGCCCGCGGCGCGGTTGCCGGCGCGGCGCGCGCGCGTGCCGAGATGCTCGATGGCCGTCGCACGATCGAAGTGCCGGTGCTCGAGACGCGCGGCTTGGACGAGGGCGATGCCATCGCGAATGGCCCCGGCGCCGGGCAGTACGGCGTGCGCGTGGCCGGCATCGCGGTCGACGAAGGCGCGGGGCGCAAGGTCTACGAGCCCGGGCACCCCGACGCCGACAAGGACGGCTACGTGACGTACCCCGACATCAGCACCGACCAGGAGATGGTCAAGCTTCTCGATGCGAAGCGGCTGTACGAAGCGAACGCGGCGGTCTTCCAGACCGCCAAGTCGATGCTTCGCGCGGCGATCGACATCTGAGGCCTCGCCATCGCACGACACCCCTGATGTGAACGCGCGACGGGTCCGGGAATCGGCCTGAGGTCACCTCCTCCTCCTCCTCTCCCGATCGCTTGTCGGTTCCCGGCCCGCCGCGCGTGCAGTCGCAGTAGCAGCACACGACACACGACAGACATCGCATCCCGCTCCACCACCCCGCACCATCGCCTTCGAGATCGTCATGAGCGTCAACGGCATCACCTCTTCGCTGCTCTCATCGCTTGGCACGCTGCGCCCGCAGGGGCAGCCGGCCGGGAGCGATCGCGCGGGCCAGGCCGGTCAGGCTGGTGTGCAGCGCGCGGCGACGACGCCGGCGGCCCTCAAGCCGCAGACCCCGATCGCGGCGCAGGCGCAGGCCAGCGTGCCCGCCGAGGCACCGGCCGGCACTGATCCCGCGCTGTGGAGCGTGCTCACCAGCGAGGAGCGGAACTTCTTCGCGAAGTCGACCGCTGCGGGCCCGCTCACCTACAGCCGCATCAAGGCGGTCACGCACCCGGCGCCGCCGGCCGCACGCGGCGTCCGCCTCGACGTGCGCGCGTAACGCCACGGTTCGCTCCCTCCTTCGCCTCGCGTCCTCCATGCAGACCCGTCTCGACCTCCTCACCCGCGCGCTCCCGGACTTCCAGCAGGATCGTCCGATCGCGACGTCGGTGCCGGTGGGCACCGGTGAGAACTCCTTCGGCAACACGCTCACGCGTGCGCTCAACGGCATCAGCGATGCGCGCGACCATGCAGGCGAGATGACGCAGCGCTTCGCGGCCGGCGAGAACGTCGAGCTGCACGAGGTGATGGCCGCGACCGAAGAAGCCGGTGTCGCGCTCGACCTGCTGATCGAGCTGCGCAACAAGGCCGTCGAGGCCTACCGGACCGTCATGAGCATGCAGTCCTGAGTCATTCATGAGCACACCGTTGGACACTGCCCTCGGCCGCATCGGCGGCCCCCGCCAGCTCGCCATCATCGCCGTCGGCGTCCTCGTGACCGCCGCGGTGTTCGGCGTGTCGCGGTGGGCGACCGAACCGACGTGGGTGCCGCTCGCGGCCAACCAGCCGCTCGAGACGGTGAGTAGCCTGACCGCGAAGCTCACCGAGAACTCGGTGGCGTTCAAGCTGGACGACGGCGGCGCGACCATCGCCGTCGACCAGGACGACCTCGCGCGGGCGCGCGTGCTGCTCGCGGCGGGGAGCACCGCGAACGCGGGGCGTCCGGGGTACGAGCTGTTCGATGGCGCGCAGTGGGGCGAGACCGACTTCACGCAGAAGGTGAAGCTGCAGCGCGCCCTCGAGGGTGAGCTCGAGCGCACCATCGGCAAGATGCAGAACGTCGCGAGCGTGAAGGTGCACCTCGCGCTCGAGAGCGAGGCGCTGTTCAAGGATCGCGAGCGTCCGTCGAAGGCCAGCGTCACGCTGGCCATGCAGGGCGGCCAGGTGCCGACGCCGGAGACGGTGCGTGGCATCGCCGGCCTGGTGGCGTCGAGCGTCGGCGGCCTCGAGCCCAGCCACGTGACCATCGTCGACGCGCGTGGCCAGGCGCTCACGATGGAAGACGAAGGCTCGGTCGCGGGGCTCACGAGCCGGCAGCTCGCCGTGCAGCGCGAAGTCGAGCTGTACATGCAGAAGAAGGCGGGCGACCTGCTCACGAGCCTCGTCGGCTCGGGGAATGCGCGCGTGCAGGTGGCGGCCGCGATCAACTTCGACAAGGTCGAGCGCACCACGCTGGCGGTCGACCCGGACAAGCAGGCGGTGCTCTCGGAGTCGAAGGACGAGATCACGCCGGGCGCGCCCGAGCAGGGCGCCGCGCAGAGCCGCACGCAGACCACCTACGAGAACACGCGCAGCACCGAGAACTTCTCGGGCGCGATCGGCAACGTGCAGAAGCTCACCGTCGCGGTGCTGGTGGCCGACAAGGTGACGATGCCCGCGGTCGACACCACGCAGCCGAACGCGGCCGCGCCGGCGCCCATCGTCACGCCGCGCACCCCCGAGGAGCTCGCCCGCATCGAGGCGCTCGTGCGCAACGCGCTGGGCGTCGACTCGACGCGTGGTGACTTCATCACCGTGCAGAGCGCGGCGTTCGACTTCTCGCCGCCGGTCGCCTCGCTCGCCGCCGGTGCCGTGCCCGCCGACACCACGGCCGTGGCGCAGAGCATGCTCGACAAGGTCATGGCCAACCCGAAGCCGGTCGTCGCGCTCGCCGCCCTCGTCGTGCTGCTCATCGTCGCGATCGTCAGCGTGCTGGCGCTCCGCCCCAAGAAGAAGGCCCAGGACATGGCCGCGCTCCCCGCGCGCCCGGGCTATCCCGAACTCCCTGCGAGCGCGCCGATGCAGGCTGCACTGCAGGCCGGCTATGACGGCAGCGAGGACCCCGAGGCCGCACAGGCCTATGCGCTCGAAGAGCAGCGCAAGCCGGTCATCCTCCCGCCGCCGCCGACGACGCCGGAGCGCGAGCAGGCCATCGCCACCGTCGAACAGCGCCCCGACGCCGCCGTCCGCGTCGTGCGCAACTGGCTCCGGCAGTAACACGCGTCACCGATGATCGCCCTGTCCAAGCAAAGCGCAGACAAGTACGCCCCCGACCGCCTCACCGGTCGGCAGAAGGTCGCCATCCTCTGTATGGCGATCGGGACCGAGCACGCCGCCAAGATCACGGGCGCGTTGCATCCGGAAGAGGCAGAGATCGTCGCCCTCGAGATGGCGCAGCTCGACCGCGTGCCGCAGACGACGATCGACAGCGTCCTGGCCGACTGGCTCGAGACCACGCTCGGCGTGGACTCGCTGTCGGCCGGTGGCGTCGAGTTCGCGAAGGACGTGCTGGAGAAGGCGTTCGGCCCCACCAAGGCGCAGCAGATCCTCAAGCGCATCCAGGGGCAGCTCGCCGACAGCGATCGCTTCGGCCGGCTGCGCCGCGCCGATCCGCAGCAGCTGGGCAACACGCTGCGTGGTGAACACCCGCAGACCATCGCGCTCATCCTCGCGCACCTCGATCCGGGGCACGTGGCCGCCATCCTGCGCGAGCTCGATCCCGTGCTGGGCGGCGACGTGATGTTCCGCATCGCGCGCATGGAGAAGGTGAGCCCCGAGATGATCTCGCTCGTCGAGCGCGCCATCGGCAACGAAGCCGACCTCGCGTTCTCGCAGGGCATGTCGAGCGTCGGTGGCCCGGCCGCCGTGGCCGCGGTGCTCAACCTCGTCAGCTCGTCGCTCGAGAAGGAAGTGCTCGACCTGGTGGCCGAGAAGGATCCGCACCTCAGCGACCAGATCAAGAACCTCATGTTCGTCTTCGAGGACCTCGCCTCGCTCGACGACAAGTCGCTGCAGCGCCTGCTGCGCGAGGTGGAGGTCAAGCAGTTGGCCCTCGCCCTCAAGGCGGCCAGCCCGGAGCTCAAGCAGAAGATCATGGCCACGATGTCGCAGCGCGCCGTCGCCGGCCTCAAGGAAGAGATCGAGTTCCTCGGCCCGGTCAAGATGCGCGACGTCGAGGCGGCGCAGACGGACATCGTGTCCAAGGTGCGCGCCCTCGAGGAGACGGGCGAGATCGTGCTCAGCGCCGGCACCGACGACGTGGTGGTCTAAGCGATGCACGCCCGTCCCTGGTCGCTCGACGAGTTCGCGACACACGACGCCTTCGCACTGGCGTCCGCCCCCGAGGCGGCGCCGGCGATGGCGGCGGAGCCCGCGTACGAAGTGCGCATGGCCGCCGAAAGCGCGCGCGTCGAGGCCGACGCCTACGCGCGCGGCCGCGCCGACGGCGAGCGTGCCGCCCGCGCGGCACTCGACCACGCGCTCGCCGGTGCGCTGCAGGCGCTCGGCGAGGCGGTCGAGTCGGTGCGGTTGCACGAGGCGCGGTGGCTGTCGAACGCCGAGGAGAACATCGCGGCGCTGTCGGTGCTCGTCGCGCGCCACGTCGTGCAGGCGGCGGTCGAGGTCGACCCGACGTTCCTGCAGCAGGTCGTGCAGAGCGCACTGCAGCAGTGTCCCGCCGAGCAGGAGATCACCGTGCGCCTGCACCCCGACGACCTGGCCGCCTGCCGCAGCGTGATCGCGCAGCACGCCGACCAGGTGCAGGGGATCCGGTGGATCGCCGACCCGTCCATCGTGCGCGGCGGCTGCCTCACCGAAGGGCGCGAGCGCATCATCGACGGACGTGTCGACACGGCGCTCGAGCGCGCGTATCGCATGCTGGCCGGAGTGCAGGCCTCGTGACGCTGCAGAACCCCCTCGCCGCCTCGCCGTTCGCCGGCAGCTACGAGTCGCCGGTGGCGCAACTCGCCGATCGTCTCGTGCGCGCCGAACGCTTCGCGAGCTACGGCCGCGTGACGCGTGTCGTCGGCCTCGTCGTCGAAGCCACCGGCCTCGACGTCGGCCTCGGCTCGCTGTGCCGCATCACCAGCCATGCGCGCGATCGCAGCGTGCTGGCCGAGGTGGTCGGCTTCCACGAGCGCAGCGTGCTGCTCATGCCGTTGGGCGAACTCGACGGCCTGCATGCCGGCGCCAGCGTGCAGCCGCTCGGCCGCTCGTTCGGCGTCGACGTGGGCCCCGGCCTGCTGGGCCGCGTGCTCAACGGCCTCGGCCATCCCATCGACGGCAAGGGGAAGCTCGACACCGTCGAACGCGTGTCGCTGTCCGCCGAACCGCCCAACCCGCTGCGGCGCGAGACCATCGACCGTCCGCTCGAGACGGGTGTGCGCGCCATCGACGGCCTGCTCACCATCGGCCGCGGCCAGCGCGTCGGTATCTTCGCCGGCTCCGGCGTGGGCAAGAGCACGATGCTGGGCATGATCGCGCGGCACGCGCAGGCCGACGTGAACGTGATCGCGCTGCTCGGCGAGCGTGGCCGCGAAGTGCGCGAGTTCCTGGAGAACTCGCTCGGCGAGGAGGGGCTGGCGCGCAGTGTGGTGATCGTGGCGACCGGCGACCAGGCCGCACTCGTGCGCGCACGCGGCGCCCTCGTCGCGACGGCCATTGCGGAGTACTTCCGCGACCAGGGGAAGCAGGTGCTGCTCATGGTCGACTCGGTCACGCGTGTCGCGATGGCGTGGCGCGAGATCGGCCTCGCCACCGGCGAGCCGCCCACCACCAAGGGCTATCCGCCCAGCGTCTTCGCCAACCTGCCGCGCCTCCTCGAGCGCGCCGGCAACGGCGAGCGCGGCGGCATCACGGGCATCTACACGGTGCTCGTGGATGGCGACGACTTCAACGAGCCGGTCGCCGACGCGACGCGCTCGATCCTCGACGGCCACATCGTGCTCACGCGTCGCCTCGCGGCGCAGAACCATTTCCCGGCCATCGACGTGCTTGACTCGAAGAGTCGTGTGAAGGACCACATCACGAACGACGTGCAGCGCCGCGCGGGCAGTGCCATGCTGCGCCTCGAGGCGGCCTATCGGGAGAAGGAAGACCTGATCATGGTGGGCGCCTACCAGAAGGGGAGCGACCCGTGGGTGGACGCGGCGATCGCGTACCGCTCGCATGTGCTCGACTTCCTGCAGCAGCGGCCGGACGAGACCACGCAGTACGGTGACACCTATCAGCAGCTCGCGCAGGTGGCCGACGCCATCGAGCAGAGCGTGCGGAGGCGTGTCTGATGTTCAAGTTCCGCCTGCAGCGCATCCTCGAGCTGCGCGCACAGAAGGAGCAGGCCGAGGCGCGGGCGCTCGCCGCCGCGCGCGTGACGGCCGAACAGGCGGTGGCCGCGCAGGCCGAGCTGGCCGCACTGCGGGCCGACTCGCAGGCGCAGCTCCACGCCGCCACCGGCGAGACCACCCGCATTGGACACCTCACGCAGCTTGGCCACGCTCTGGCCGCGCTCGATGTGCGTGTCGACCAGGCGGGCGAAGTCGTGCAGCAGGCGGACGCGGAGGTGCTGGTGGCCGCTGGCCGCCTCGAACTCGCAGCGCGTGACCGCCGCGTGCTCGACCGCCTCAAGGGCCGGCATGAGGACGTGTATCGCGCCGACGCGGCGCAGCGGGACCGCGTCGCGATGGACGAGATCGCACTGCAGCGCTTTGCCCGACAGCAGGACGGCACCGCAAGCGCGTCACCGGCCGACGCGGCGCCCGCTTCCACCTCTGACACGACAGCGTCATGAAGCAGCTCATCATTCCCATTGCCATCGGCCTGCTGGCCGGTATCGGCGGCGGCTCCGGCTACTCGTACATGAAGGCCTCGGCCAAGTACACCGCCGATTCGACGCACCTGGCCGACAGCCTCAAGGCGCACCCCAAGGACAGCACCGAGGCGGGCGAGCACGGCGCCGCGACGGACAGCACGCACGCCGGCGCATCCGACAGCACGACGGCCGACAGCTCGCACGGGGCCATGGAGGGCGCGCCGATGACGCCCGCCGACTCGCTGCGCGCCCTCGAGGCCGCGCGGGCGCTCATCGCAGCCGCCACCAAGGGTGCGAAGAACTCGCCGAAGACTGCGCCGAAGGATGCGCACGCCGAGGCAGCCGCGCCGGCCACGAAGTCGGCTGGAAAGGACGCGCACGCCGCCCCGGATGCGCACGCGCCGGCGCCGGTGCCGCCCACGACGAACGCCGCGGCGGTGGTGAAGGATGCACGCGACGCGGCGCTCCGCACGCCGCTGCCGGAAGCGCGCCTCGCCAAGATCTTCGGCGCCATGCCGGCCAAGGACGCCGCCAAGGTGCTCGACCAGATGCCCGAAGCGGATATCAGCGCCATCATCGGCCTCATGGGCGACAAGCAGGCGGCCGCGGTCATCGCCGCGCTGCCGCCGGCGCGCGCCGCCGCCATCACGCGCGGTGCCGCCAAGGCGCCGGAGCAGAAGGAGCCGCCGAAGGACCAGCCGAAGGAGAAGCACGAGGAGAACCGCTGATGGCGCCCGTCTCGCTGCTTCCGGTCACGACCGACCGCGGCGCGGCCGAGTCCGCGAACGATCGCTCGTCGATCGACCGGGCGACGTCCGATCGCATTGCGGCGCGGCATGCGCGCAGCGCGGCCCGCGCCGCGCGCGCCGACCGCGACGACACGCGTGTCGACAACGACGACAGCCGCGCCGAGCGCCGTCCGCTGCGCAAGGCCGACTTCTCGGCACTGCTCGCGCTCATCGCCGGCGCCGGCTCGCAGGTGCGCGCCGACCTGGTGCGCGACCTGCCGCCGGAGACCGCCTCGCTCGTCGACCGCCTGTTGAACGACGCGCAGGACGACGCGACCGAGCGGACGGCCATCGAAGGCGTGAACGCCGAGTCGAACGACGCCAGCGAGGCGCTCCGCAACGGCCTGCGCACGCGCGACGCCAGCGCTGACATCGATCCGACACCGGTCCGGCCCCTGCTGCAGGGGGACGCTGCGGCGCACGCGTCGGCCCATGCGTCCGATCGCAAGCTGGCCGAGCTGTCGCGTCTCATGCAGACCCCGGGCAACTCGGTCGAACAGTTGCTCGCCCGCGGTGACCGCGAGGGCGCGAACTTCCGCGCGCAGCTCGAGGCGCTGCTGGCCACGGCCGGCACGCCCACCGGCGCGCGCTTTGCGAGCGACAGCGCCTTCGCCCGCGCCGCGCTCTCGCGCACGGCCGCGCTCTCGCTCGTGGGCAACGCGAACACCGGCACCGATGGCATCCTCGATGCCTCGGCGCTCACGGCGCGCGCCCGCACCACCGATGTCACCAGCGCCACCAAGGATGTCGCGGCACTCGACCCCGAGCTGCAGGCCCGGCTCGCGAAGGTCATGCAGCGCATGCAGGACGAGTTCGGCCACGACGTGCAGGTCGTCGAGACCGTGCGCTCGCAGGACCGCCAGGACTGGCTGTTCGCGCAGGGCCGCACGCGCGGCGGGCCGGTGGTCACCTGGACGCGCGACTCGGCGCACACGCAGGGCGCGGCCGTCGATGTGATGATCGACGGCGGCTACACCAACCGCGATGCGTTCGCGCTGCTGCAGCGGGTGGCCCGTGAAGAAGGGCTGCGCACGCTCGGCGATCGCGACCCGGGGCACCTCGAACTGCAGGGCCCGGGCACGCCCGGCTTTGCCGCGGACACGACGAGCGCCGCGCGCACCGCGCAGACCGAGATCGCGCAGCGCACGATGGCCACCGGCAACGCCGGGGTGGCGTCGGTGGCGCGCGTCGCGGGGGTGGCCGGTGTGGCCAGCGTCGCGATGCCCGGCCGCGGTGTCCGCACGGTGCGCAGCGAAGGACTCGACACGCTCAACACCGGTGCGCAGGCCAACGCGCGTGGCGCCGCCGACGCGAGCCTCGCCGCGATGGCGATGGCGCGGCGCGATGCCGGCCAGCAGGCGGGACGCGACGGCATGGCGCAGGATCGCGGCACGTCGAGCGACGCGCGGCGCGACGCGACCCGTGAGGGCGAGACGCCGGCCTTCGGCGCGCTGCACGGGGGCACGACCGGTGCGTCGCACGGCACGCACGTGCACGGTGCGAACGACGTGGCCCCCGCGGGGACCACGCAGGCCGAACGCGTCGCGGACATCCAGCAGATGCGGGACGATGCGCCGGCCTCGCCGATCGCGCGCATGACGCTCGATGTCGATGGCGCAAATGGCGTGGAGCGCATCACCGTGGGCCTGCGCGGCAACAGCGTGCAGGCGCACATCGCCACCGATGCCGACACCGCGTCGCGGCTGCGCCTGCACACGGCCGAGCTGCAGGACGCGCTGGGCCGGCACGGCCTCGACGGCGACACCGTGCGCATCAGCGCGGCGGCGCGTGCCGAGAGCACCGACAGCGTGCGTGGCGACGGCGATCGCGACCTCGCGGCGCGCCTCATCAGCACCGCGGCCAGCAGCCAGGACGGCCCCGGCAGCGATGCGCAGTCGGGCCAGCAGGGACGCGCGCCCGCGCGCGAGTGGGATCGTCAGGACGCGCGTCGCGACCAGCAGGCGCGCACGCGTGACGACCAGCAGGACCAGCAGGACGCCCGGCAGCGGCAGTCCGCGCGTGACGATGCGCGCAGCGATGCGCGTGACGGTGCGCCGGCGCGGTCGCGCCGCACCACCCTCTTCACCGGTCAGTGATGACCATGAGCATGATCACCCAGACCTCCGCCTACGCGCCGGCCCGTTACACGGCGACGAGCAACGACACGAGCGGCACACCGCAGACCGAGCCGCCGGTCGGCGCCGCCGAGCCATCGGCGCCGCGTACGCTGCCGACCAACTCCAAGGCGATGGGCCGTGACGAGTTCCTCAAGATGCTCGTCGCGCAGCTCAAGAATCAGGATCCGCTCAATCCGATGGACGGCAAGGACATGGCGGCGCAGCTCGCCCAGTTCTCGACCGTCGAGCAGTTGATCCAGATGAACAAGTCGATCGAGGCGCAGACGGGGAGCAACCAGGCGATCGCCGATGCGCTCACCGCACTGCAGGAGTCGCAGGACAGCTCGAGCGACATGATCGCGCAGCTCGTCGAAGGCCAGATGGCGATGGGTCTCGTGGGAAAGGTCGGCGTGACGACGGGCAACACGATGTTCGTCGACCAGGGCGGCAAGGGGACCCTGCTCATCGACGCCGGCACGAGCACCGGCGTGGGCCGCGTGACCGTGACCGACGCGAAGGGCACGGTGGTGGCGACGGCTGATGCCGGGGCGATCACCGGTGGCCAGCAGGCGCTCCGCGCCGAGGACCTGTTCAATCCGCCGCTCCCGGCGGGGCAGTACACCTACAAGGTGGAGGTCGCAAAGGATGGCGGCCCGTGGCAGGCAGTGAAGACGTACACGACCGGACGGATCACCGGTCTCAAGTACGGCAACGGTTCCCCCATCCTTCTCATCGGCGACGCGCTGTCGCTGCCGATGTCGCAGCTCACCCAGGTCCGCTCCTGAGCGCGACCACCCGTCACTGAGGACAACACCCCATGCTTCGTTCCCTCTACGCCGGCGTCTCCGGCCTGCGCAACAACCAGGTGCGCATGGACGTCATCGGCAACAACATCGCCAACGTCAACACCGTCGCCTTCAAGGCCGGTCGCGTGACCTTCAAGGAAGGCTTCGCGCAGCTCCTCGCCGGCGCGAGCCGCCCGCCTGGCGATCAGGGTGGTATCAACCCGATCCAGATCGGCCTCGGCATGCAGATCGGCTCCATCGACCAGATCTTCAACCAGGGCAACCTCGAGACGACCGGCCTCAACACCGACGTCGCGATCCAGGGTGACTCGTTCTTCGTCGTCCGCAAGGGCAACCAGAGCTTCTACACCCGCGCCGGCAACTTCCAGGTCGACGCGCTCGGCCAGCTCGTGTCGCCGAACAACGGCTTCATCGTGCAGGGGCGCATGTACGACAACGGCAACCTCCAGGACGGCATCCAGGACATCAAGCTGCCGTTCGGCCAGAAGGTGTCGGCCAAGCCGACCACCGAAGCCGTGCTCGCCGGCAACCTCAACGCGTCGGCGCCCATCTTCCAGGGCAGCTTCGCCAGCGCCGCCGATCGCGCCAACCCGATCAACGAAAAGGCCTGGACCGAGACGCAGATCGGCGTGTTCGACTCGCAGGGCACCAAGCACGACGTGAAGCTGCAGATGTGGAAGACCGGCCCGAACTCGTGGGATTGGCAGATCGATCCCATCGCGTCGGCGCAGACCTTCGACGTGCAGACCGACAGCAACTCCCCGCCGACGGCCATTCCGCTCCCCGTGCCGCCCACCGGCTACCAGATCCTCGGCACCGACGTGCGCGTGTACAGCACCACGGGCGTCGAGTACAACAACCCGGCCGACTACTCGTTCTCCGCGGGCCCGCCGCCGGCGGTGACGTTCACGGCCAACATGCCGAGCGACTCGCAGATCAAGATCGGCTACTTCATGAGCCCGACGGCCGCCACGGCAAGCGAGAACAGCGGCACGTTCACCTTCGACAACGCCGGCATCCTGAACACGAACATCACGGCGTCGCTCAACTTCGCCGTGCCCGGCGCCAACCCGGTGCGCATCGACCTCAAGCTCGCCGGCGGCGTGAACGGCCTCACCCAGTTCGCGTCGACGTCGTCCACCGCGGTGCTGCGCGACCAGAACGGCTACACGGCCGGCACGCTGCAGAACTTCAGCATCGACCGCTTCGGCCTCATCACGGGCTTCTTCACCAACGGCACCACGTCGCCGCTGGCCCGCATCGTCCTGGCCGACTTCAACAACCCGTCGGGTCTCCTCCGCGTGGGCGACAACATGCTGCAGGAGTCGGCCAACTCCGGTGGCGCCGTGCTCGGCTTCGCGCTCGAGGGCTCGCAGTCGCAGCTCACCAGCGGCGCGCTCGAAATGTCGAACGTCGACCTGGCGCAGGAGTTCACGAACATGATCGTGGCCCAGCGCGGCTTCCAGGCGAACGGCAAGGTCGTCTCGACCTCCGACGAGATGCTGCAGGAGCTGATGACGATCAAGCGGTAGTAGCGCCCCCTAGGCCCACGGCTCACGGCCCCCGGCCCACGGCGCAGCTCCCCACTGGCTCACGGCTCACGACGCTTCGCATGTCGTGGGCCGTGGGCGTGTGAGGAGCTGGGCCCTGCGCCATGAGCCATGGGCCATGAGCCGTTCGCACCCCGGCAGCTCTTGCCGGGTGCCTCGCGTCGCCAGATGGGGCGTTTTGCCGGGTCGTCCGGGAGCCCCGTCAAAGGCCGGCACATATCTGCAAATCGCAAGTGATTGCAAATCAATGCGTTAGAAAGTTCACGCCACCGCCAGCGCGCCGTGGCACGACTGGTGCTTTTCGAGAGAGGAGAGACGACCCGCGTCCGTGTGGCCCGGGTGTTCCGCTCATCCCTTTTCGACGCAGTCCCGCACCAGCACCCCCTACAGGATCCGTCCGACCTATGGCCAACCCCGAAGCCCAGCCCGCCGCCGACGCCGCCGAGGCGCCGAAGAAGGCCAAGCTCCCGATGCTCATCGGCATGGTCGCCGTGGGTCTCGCGGTGGGAGGCGGCACCGGCGCCGCCGTCATCGGCCCCATGGTCGCCAAGAAGATGGGCAAGACCACGCCGATCGTCGCCGCCGAGGGACACGCGGCCGAGGGTGAGGCCGCGGCCGGTGATCACGGGGGCGGGGAAGCCGGCAAGGAAGGCGGCGCGGCCGAGGTCGCCCCGCATGTGCTCGACAACCTCGTGCTCAATCCCGCGAATAGTGGCGGCAGCCGGTTCCTGCTCCTCACCGTCGCCATCGAGACCGCGCAGGCCGCCGCGCTCGAGCAGTTCAAGACCCGCGACGCCGAGCTCCGCGACATCGTGCTCACCACGCTGAGCACCAAGACGGTCGAGCAGCTCACCGACATCACCAAGCGCGACGAGTTCAAGACCGAAGTGATCGGCGCCATCGACGCGCGCTTCGGCAAGAAGACCGTGAAGAGCCTGTACTTCCCGCAGTTCGTGGTGCAGTGAGCGCGACGTGAGCTCCGAGACGCTTTCCCAGACCGACATCGACCGCCTGCTGGGCGGCGGGTCGCGCAGCGGCGGTGGTGGAGGCGTCGCCAGCGGCCCCGCCTCGACGTCGATGCCGGCCGTCGACGTGCAGGTCTACGACTTCCGTCGCCCGCATCGCGTCTCCAAGGAGCGCCTGCGCACGCTCGAAGCCATGTACGAACGCCTGGTGAAGGCGCTCGAGGCGTGGCTCATCTCGCGTGTGCGCGGCCAGATCGAGGTGCGCCTCCAGAGCGTCGAGCAGTTCTCCTTCGGCGAGTTCACGCTGTCGCTGCCGATGCCCTGCTCGTCGTTCATCTTCGACATCCAAGGCACGGGGCAGAAGGGCGTCATCGACGTCGGCCCCGAGTTCAGCACGTACATCATCGACCGCCTCTTCGGCGGGGAAGGCGGCGGCAGTCCGCTCACGCGGGCGCTCACGCCCATCGAGCGCATGGCCGTGCGCAACGTGGCCGACAAGGTCACCGCGCTGCTCGGCGAGATCTGGCAGGACCACGTGCCGCTCGACCTCAACATCACCGGCTTCGAGTCGAGCCCGGAAATCCTCCAGGTCGTGAACCGCGAGGACCCCGTGCTCGTGGCCAACGTGGAGTTCAGCACCGGCAACGTGAGCAGCCTGCTGCTCCTCTGCCTGCCCTTCTCGGTGCTCGACAAGTTCTTCACCTCGAGCGGCCAGCAGCGCCTCGCGCTGCTGCAGACCAACGAGCAGGAGCGTGAGACCACGCGCATGCGCAGCGAGGCCGCCCTGCGGGCGACCAAGGTGCCGCTCACCGCGCGACTCCCCGACTTCCAGCTCACCATGCGCGAACTGGCGCGCATCGAGGAGGGGAGTGTCGTCCCCACCGGCATTCCCACCGACGCGCGCGTGCTCGTGCGTGCCGGCTCGCAGGAACGCTTCATCGGCCACGCCGGCCGCGTGAACGGCAACCTCGCGGTGCGCATCGTGGATACGCTGCCCACCGTCACGACCCCCGACGCCCGGACCACCTCATGAATCCCGCGGAAATCGACGCGCTCGTTGCGAGTGCGCAGGCCGCCAAGGCTGCAGGGCAGCCGATCTCCTCGCTCATGCAGGAGACCGCCGCCCCCGCGCCCGCGCCCGCCGCGCGCGCCCCGCAGTTCACCGACTTCGAGCAGACCATGCTCGGCTCGACCGAGGTGCCCATCGGGGCGCTCCTCGACCTCACGCTCCCCGTGTCCATCGAGCTCGGACGCACCAGCATGACCGTGCAGGAGATCCTGCGCCTCGGTCGCGGCTCGGTCATCCAGCTCGATCGCCTGGCCGGCGAGCCGATCGACATCTACGTCGGCGACCGCCGCTTCGCGGAAGGCGAAGTCGTGGTGCTCGGCGAACACTTCGGCGTGCGCATCACGCGCGTGCTCGCGAACCCGAGCGCCATGGGCGCCTCGGCCGCCGCCTGATCCTGCCACACCTCCGCATCACCGCGTCGTCATGATCGCCGTCGTCAGCATCGTCGCCGCCCTCGCCTTCGTGCTCGGGTTGGGCGCGCTGTGCCTCTGGGCGCTCAAGCGCTGGGGCGCCGGCTCGATGGGTGCACGGTCGCGTGTGCCGGTGGAGATCGTGCAGCGCCTGCCGTTGGGCCCCAAGACCGGGCTCGCCGTGGTGCGCGTGGGCGAGAAGGTGATGGCGCTGAGTGTCGGCGATGGTGGCGTGCGTCCACTGTTCGAGCTCGACGAGGCCGACCGCCAGCGCGTGCTCGCGACGAGCGCCGTGCCGGTGTCCATGACGTCGAGCCCCGAGGCCGCCGCCGCCATCGCGGCGCTGGCACCGCCACCGGGTGCGCCGGCCGCCGCGCAGCAGTTGGGTGCGCGCTTCGGCTCGCTGCTCGGCAAGGCGCTGCGCGGACAGCCGCTGGTGGAGATGCCCGCCGCGACGCCCGCCATGCCGATGACCGCGATGGCCACGATGGCGCCCGCGACGCCGGCCCCCATCTCCTCGTTCGCGCCGCCGGCCATGACCGCCGTGGCGCCGTTCCGGTTCGACGAGCGCACGGAGGTGCCGCGCTTCCTCACGGCGCCGCTCACCACGTCGCGTGGTGCGCCGGCCACCTACGCGCCGACGTTCGCGACCGCCATGCGCCTGACCGCGCTGGCCGCGATGCTGTTCGTCGGCGGTGCGCCCGTGCTGCGCGCGCAGGCAGCGGGTGCGCAGGCGCCTGTCACCCAGGCGGTGCAGCAGGCCGTGACGCAGGCTGCGCAGCAACTCGCGCCCCAATCTGCGCAGCCCGCCGCACAGCAGCCCGCAGCGACGCCTAGTGCCAACGGCAAGCTCGTGCTGCGCCCGGCACCGCTCCCGCAGGGGAAGGCGCGCAGTGCGCCCACGGCCCCCACGGCGCCCACCGCCGACGGCGATGCGCTGTCGAAGGTGCTCCCCAAGATGGATGTGCAGCTCGGCGAGGGCGAAGGGGGCCTCCGCCTGAACGGCACTGTGGGCATCGTGGTCATGATGGGGCTGCTCACGCTGCTCCCCATGCTGCTGCTCATGATGACGGGGTTCACCCGCATCCTGATCGTGCTGCACTTCCTCAAGCAGGCCATGGGCACGCAGAGTGCGCCGCCGGCGCAACTGCTGGCCGCCATGGCGCTGCTGCTCACCGGCTTCGTCATGGGCCCCACGCTGGCCGAGGCGAATCGCACCGCCATCACGCCGTGGCTCGATGGCCAGATCGAGCAGGTCGACATGCTCAAGGAAGGGGTCAAGCCCTTCCGTGCGTTCATGCTCAAGCAGACGCGCGAGAGCGACCTCAAGACGTTCGTCGAACTGAGCAAGCTGCCGCGCCCCGCCACCGTGGACGACGTGCCGCTGCACGTCCTCATGAGCGCGTTCGTGGCCAGCGAGCTGCGCACCGCCTTCCAGATCGGCTTCGCGATCTACCTGCCGTTCATCATCATCGACGCCGTCGTCGCGAGCGTGCTGATGAGCATGGGCATGTTCATGCTCCCACCGGCCATGATCTCCCTGCCGTTCAAGTTGCTACTGTTCGTGCTGGTGGACGGGTGGAGCCTGACCATCTCGAGTCTGGTGCAGAGCTTCAAGTAGGGGGCAGTGCAAGATCGGCGTGGCCGGGTTTCTCATCGCTCCCCCTGACGCCTACACAGTGGGGGTTACTCGCCGACGGCGCGGCCTGTGGAGAGTATCCGCAGGCCGCGACGTCGTGCGCTCACGTCTCCTGACCACACGTGAGCAGGTTTGGCGCGAGAAGGTTGTGGCAGTAGTAGTAGCTCGTGGAGCACCCGATTGCATGGCAGCTGCTTCCGCCGACCTCGTTACAGGCTGCCTCGTCCTGGATTCCGCACGACCATGTACAGACCGACGAACATGCGGCATCAATCTCCGCCGCCGCAGCCGGCGTGCTGAAGTAGGCAGCACTGGAGACGCAGAGCCCGACAGCGGCGCGAGTGGTCGACTTCCGTAGTACGTGGAACATCGCGTTACCTCACTGATTTGGGTGACCTGCCTTGAACTGCCGCCGACACCGCCTTTTCGACGAGCTCAGGCGATGAGGGATCCAGCCTCCAACCGTTGACGAGCACGGTTGGCGTTGAGCCGATCTTCAGCTCCGCAGCCTGCTGCACGCCTGCTTCGATCAGAGCAAGCGACCCGTCAGAGGCCATGCAGGATGCGAACTGCATGGTGTCTCGCAAACCCGAGCGCATGGCGAACTGGGACCATGACCACGCGCCGAGCGAGTCTTGCGCAGCGTAGAGCTCACGGTGCATCGGCGCGGCGTATCCGCCGCGCAGCGCACACTCAAATGCGAACGCTGCCGGCCGCGCGAACTTGTGTTGGGAGATCGGCAGATGAATGATCTGCCGGGCAAGTCGACCTGGAAATCGAGCCTCGAGTGTGCTGAGGACTGAGTCCATGCGACGGCAGTAAGGGCACTCGAAGTCCGTAAACACGGCAACGGTGACGGACTTGTTCTGCGGACCAATTGGTCTTCCCGCGTGCGCCAAGCGCTTTCGCCAGTCCGCCACGTATTCGACGCGCGCCGGACTTTGGGCTGGTGCGGAGAATCGTCGCTCGACCATCAGGGCGACGACGCCCAGCGTGGCGACGGTCAGGACAATTGAGACGGCGCGATCAACTTTCGAAGCGGTCGACAATGGTACTCCTGTCAAGGTTATTCGGAGTCTGACCGATGCGGTCAGGGTCAACCCCGGGCCGGGGCGGGGGCAGTCGAAATGCGGAAGTAGGAGATCACGATCGATCCGTCACCATCAGCGTGCGCAATGCCGAAATAGTCTTGGCCAACGTCAATGAGTCGAGCCCGAGACAGTGAGGGTAGCTTGGCAATGTCAACGCGACCCAGCAGCATGCCGTCTTTGCCGAATACTGTCCAAGACGTCTCACTCTGGAAGTCAGCCACCCATACCCGGCCCAACGGATCGACGCGCACCGCGGAATGCGCAGGCCAGCGCGACGGAAAGCCGCGGGAAGTAAGCCGCTGCACCAAGCCGTCCCGCTCAGCTTGCGTCGCGCGACTTGGAACAGCTAGCTCGACATTCTCGCGCGCTTCAGCCATCGAGATCTCGAGAGGCAGTCGAGCGAGCCGAGTTATCTGCCGCACGGAGCCGTTCGGTCTTACCCAACGCAGCTCATACGTGAGCCCGCTGCACACAAGGACAGCGCCCTCGAGAGGGATAATCGACGGAGAACGCCCGATGAGCCCACGTATGTCCGGCCCAGGCACTAGCCCCAGATCGCGCACGACCGAGCCGTCGGGTCGAATCAGTCTCGTCGGCAGAACCGCTGCGCCTCCTCGCCTGTCGCTTGACGACTCCGTCGCGGAAGGTGACTGGAGTACGAAGTACCCGTTCCGATCACACGACCCAGGAACCTGTCGTCCCTGCGGCCGCCCGTATGCCCTTGCGAACCGACCCGCAGAATCCCATAGGCTCACAGCACCAGAGTAGTCGAACACGAGAATTGTGTCACCGAGCTTCCTGCAGATCTCCCGGGTACGCGTGAACTCCCCTGGACCACGTCCGTGGCGGCCCACCGCGCGCACGAGCGTTCCGTTGGCACGGAAGAACTTCAACTGCGTTCGATCGTTCACAACCACCGTGCCGTTGCCAAGCAGCAAGGCGCTCACCATCGAGTGCGAGGGATCGATTTCCTCATCGACATGCGACCGCTGCCCCCCAATGCGAATGAACGGTGTCGATGCCACGACAAAAGCGGCAGGGACTCCCCGTAGCGTGTAGCGGAACGGATCTGCGAACTTCGGGGTGACTGGTGACGGTGGCGGCATGAGGTCGTACTCGACGATGCGCACCCCCAAGCTATCGACCACTCTCGGCCGCGGCAGCTGAGCGTACCCGGCAGTTGCTGAAGAGCTCAGACCCCAAGACGCTATGCTCGCTTGCGCGATTGTGAGCGCAGCAATCAACCACTTTGCGGTTCGCATGGAGAGATCTCCTATGGATGACTGACGCACGAGAAAAGCCTGCCTGCGACCGGTTCACCCGTTTACACGGTACAGCACGTGCTGTGACCGGAACAGTGTCAGTTTGGTCGCGACGCAGTCGATGGTTGCGTGCGATTCGCGTGCTTGCCCCCCCCCCCCGCGTTCGCGCTACCCTTCTGCGCTGCAAGCTCTGCGCAGTCGAACAGCAGCCGGAGTGCAATATGTTTGTGATCTTGGATACTCGCGGACAGGCGCCGATCCCTTATCTCCGCCGGAGGGACTGCGCCGTCATAGACGATCCGTCAGTCTTGCCCTCCCGTCTGTGCGATCTGACGATGCGGGCTATTGTGAAGGTGGTGCGCGGTGCGCCTGGTCTCCACATTGCAGAGGTTACACCGCTGCCCTGTGTCGTGATCTCTCGACCATACATCAGCGCGGCGTTGCCCGACGAGGCGAGAGCACTGAGAGAAGCTCTCAGTCTCGCGTACTGCAGCCATTGCCACACGCTGCTCTCGACGCTCTTGGGGGTGTGCCCCTCGTGGCGTGCCTGCCTTGAGGCGGTCTTTGTTAGGCGCGTCGCAACACTCGGCGCGCTTCGTCAAGTCGCGGCTCGCGATGCGTGCTCACTCCATCGGGGCGTCCCGCGCGTGCTCCTACGAGTTCGCACTGTCTTGGACGTCGTGAGTCGCATGCGGATTGGATGCACACTCGACGTGGCCGCAGTCGAGGCGCGCACCACCCTGCGGTCGATCCGACGGTGGAAGGTCTCAGTCGACCATCGATTGCCTCAACCGTTCGCCGGCCTGTCGCCGCGCCAGTACGTTCAAGAGGCAGCGCACGAGTTGCTCCGGCGAGACGCGCTATCGCGCCACTGCTGCGACCTACCAGCGTGATTGTCTCCTTGTCGCCTGCGACGCCGTCGTCGCGAGCGTGCTCATGAGCATGGGCATGTTCATGCTCCCACCGGCCATGATTTCCCTGCCGTTCAAGTTGCTGCTGTTCGTGCTGGTGGATGGGTGGAGCCTGACCATCTCGAGTTTGGTGCAGAGCTTCAAGTAGGGGGCGGAACCTACCGCCGCACCATCACCACATCCAGCAACTGCTGCCGGACCGCGTCGGCCTTCCCGGCCTTCGTGAGCGCGGCCCACAGACGCTCGACGGTCTCTGCGTCCACGAGCCCGGCGGGTGAGCCCCCCACGCGTGGTGTGCCCATGCGCTCGCTCGCGCGGAAGGCGTCCACCGCCGTCACCACATCGGCGGTGAACAGGTTCGCGTCGGGCATACGCTGCGTGAGCGTCTCGCCAGCCTTGTAGAAGCCGAGCGCGTTGAGCATGACCTTGAGCTGGTACACGTCGGCGCCCGAGAACTGCTGCAGCGTGCGATAGCCGAGCGTCTGCGACACGGCGTTGTAGATGCGGCGCATCTCGCTCACCGGGCTCTCGTGCTCGCACACGTTGATGTTCACGGTCTGTCCGTCGGTGCGGCGTGACATGCCGGGGCGCGCGTCCGCGACCACCACCGCAGCCGACGTGCGCAGTCCGTGTCGCTTGTCCCCGCCCAGCACGTAGCCAGCGTCGATGGCATCGATGAGCCGATCGGCCAGATGCCGCGGCGTCCCCTCGCTGGCCTCGAAGCTCTTGGCGACTGCCTCGATGACTTCGGGGCCGACGAGGATGTTGCCCTGCGTGACGTAGTTGCGCCCAGCGCGATGCCCGGCCCACGCGTTGGGCCCGGTGCCGGTGTGCTGCGCGCTGCGTCCGTCGATGGCAATCACGCCCACCTGCCGCTGCTGGAAGCCACTGTCGGCGGCCAGCAGCCGCTTGAGTGCCGCATCCGGTGCCTCGCCCTTGGCCAGCGCATCGAGCAGCTCGGTGCCGTACTCGGTGCGCGTGCTGGCCTGCGTGGCCACCGCGCCCACGCCCTTCCGCACCCACGGCACACCGTTGCCCACGCACGGCACCCGCGTCGTGACCGCCACGCCCACTTCACCCGTGCGCGGATCGATGGCGGCAATGGAGAACGTGTGGAACACGAGCCCGTCGCGCCACGCGGCGGGTTCCTGTGCGCCGGCAACGGACACGGGCATCGCAAGGCCCAGCATGAGACATCCCGTTGCCGCCCGCATCATCGCACGACCGCGCATCCCGGCTCTCCGTGTGGATACCCGCGTGAATACTATTGAAGACCTCCGACGCCTGACCGCCTACGATGTCGCCTCGATCGCCACGCCGCAAACCGGCGTCACCGCACACCGCCGACGCACGGCCGGCGCCGCCGGCGCAGCACCCACAGCCTCGGCTGCTCTCCGTGCGCAACAAGCGTCCATCGTGGGCCGACGTGACGCGCTTCCCGTTCTGCGTCCCCGCCATCGCGTCGCTCGACACGCTCGACCTCGATGCCCCGGTGGTGTGCTTCGTGGGGGAGAACGGCTCGGGAAAGAGCACCCTGCTCGAGGCCATCGCCATCGCGGCGTCGCTGCCCAGCGCAGGCGGTGTCGGCCGCGCCCTGGACGATCCCACGCTCGCCGATCAGCGGTCGCTGGCCAGCGCGCTCCGGTTGTCATGGCGCACGCGGAGCACCCGCGGGCTGTTCTTGCGCGCGGAGGACTTCTTCAACTTCCAGCTGCGGGTGGCCCAGGAGCGCGCCGAGTTCCTCGCGAATCTCGCGCGTCTGCAGGTGGAGTACGCCGATCGTTCGCTGCAGGCCAAGGCGTTGGCCATGGGCCCCGCGCAGGCGAGCCTGTCCGCCCTGGAGCGTCGCTATGGCGCCGACCCCGACGCGCGCTCCCACGGCGAGGCGTTCCTCAACTTCTTCCAGGAACGGCTGGTGCCCGGTGGCCTGTACCTGCTCGACGAGCCGGAGGCCGCGCTCTCACCGCAGCGCCAGCTCACCCTGCTGGCGATGATGCTCGACCTGGTCCGCGAGGGTGCGCAGTTCATCCTCGCCACGCACTCGCCACTCCTGCTCGCCTACCCCGAGGCGCGTCTCTACTCGTTCGACGAGGCGACCATCGAGCGCGTCGCCTGGGACGACACCGAGCACGTGCGCATCACCCGCGACTTCCTCGCCGACCCGGAGCGGTATCTCCGGCAGTTGCGCGGCTAGTCTCGCCCCGTCGCACGCGGCGGTTCCCTTCGCGCCTTCGCGCCTTCGCGCCTTCGCGTGCAGCAGTTCTCGCCGCGTCACCCCACCGACACCACGATCCACCGCGCGAAGAACGGATCATCCAGTCGCCACGACCCATCCGCCGATCGCACCACGTACTCGTCGTCCACGAGTGAGGTGACGATGCGCGCCACCGTGCTCTTGGGCGGCAGCGGCCACCGCCGCAGCGTCGCCGACGCGGTGGGCTCGACCTGCGGGTCCCGCGCCATGAGCGCGAGCAGCGTGCGGTGCGCGTCGCTCGCCAGCCGCTCCCACGCCCGCAGGTGCAGCGCACTCTGCTCGGTCACCAGCACGTCGAGCGCGGAGCCCACGTCGGCGGGCGTGGCCACGCTGCCTCGCGGCAGCAGGTCCCACAGCACCCGCGCGAGTTGCACCACGTCGCGCGTGCGCGGCCCCGCGGCCGCGATCACCGCCTCGGCGACATCGATCGGGATCGCCACGCCGCTCCCCTGAGCCTGCCCGGTCATCCACGACGCGAACTCCGCCGTGGGAATGGGCTGCATGTCGAGCACCTCGGCCACCTTCCACAACCCCGCCTTCTTCGCGTCGAGCATCTGCGTGATGATCGCGCGCTCCGACCCCGCCAGCACATAGCTGATGCGGCGGTGCGCCTCGAGTGTGCCCTTGAGGAGCCAGTCGATGTCCGGGTCCCACCGGGCGAGTCGCTGGAACTCGTCGAGCGCGAGCCCCAGCGTCTCACCGCGCTCGCGCAACTCCTCCTCGATGGCGTTGAGCGCGTCGATGAACACCTGCCCCGCGCGCCCCGCCGTGCCGTCTCCCGTGGATGGCGCCACCGCGGGCGCAATGCTGAAGGCGACGCTTGGCGCGCCCGCCGCATCGGTGCTGCTCGTGATGGACACCTGCGCGCCGCGCATGCGCTGCACGAGACTGAGCGCGGCGTCCTTCCACCGACGCCCGAGTTCGCGATGTGCGGCGTCGAGCACGCGCTGCGCAGCGCCTTCCATGGATGTGACCGTGGACAGGTCGACCAGCGCGACGTGCTCCCCCTCGCGCCGCGCCACGTCGGCCGCCGCGCGAATCGCCGACGTCTTGCCCAGCCGCCGGTCGCCCAGGATGACGAGCCGACTGGCCCGGTCGGTGAGCGCCGTGACGATGCGCCGCACCTCCTGCGTGCGGTCGGCGAAGTGGGCCCCCTCTGCCGGGTGCCCGATGATGAAGGGATTCGTCGCGCGATCCATGGTCCCGGAATATGGGACCCACACACAAGTCCCACAAGGATGGACCGAAAGGTCTCACATCTCTGGTCCCGAAGCATAACCCGGCACTTCTCGCCCAGTCCGCCTGCCGACCACCCCGGCACGTCCCTCCCGGCAAGAGCTGCCGATCGTCTCCCTGACTCCTTCCTCCTGCTTCCTGCCTCCTGATCCTAACTCCAATTGCTTGAATGAGTTGAGCAATCGCTCGCGTACTCGGCGCCGCTGGCACCATCCCTGCTTTTACCCCGGTCGGCAATCCTGCCCAACCCAACCGACCGGATGTCCCACCAGCTCGTCATCGACCTGTCCCGCGAAGCGATCATGACCGCGCTCATGCTCGCCGCGCCGATGCTGCTCATCGCCCTCGGCGTCGGGCTCACGGTCTCGATCATCCAGTCGGTCACGCAGATCCAGGAACAGACCCTCGCGTTCGTCCCCAAGCTCGTGCTCGTGGGCGGCGCCTTCATCATCGGGCTCCCCTGGCTGCTCCAGACGCTCATCAAGTTCACCCAGCAGGTCATTGGCGGCATTCCCGCCATGATCGGCTGACGCCCGCCGTCGACACGACCACCGTCGCGTGCCGATCCAGTTCGCGGGTCTCCCCGATTTCTTCGCCCCCGGCGTCGCCACGGCCTTCGTGCTCGTGGCGTTGCGCGTGGGCGGGCTGCTGCTCGTCGCGCCCGCGTGGAGCTCGAAGCAGGTGCCCATGAAGCTGCGCACTGCGCTGCTCGTGCTCTTCGCGATGCTGCTGCTCCCCGCCGCGCTCGACGGACTGCGCGCCTCGGGCAGCGCCGAGTCGCTCGTCATCACGCCGGCGACGTTCCTCGCCGAGTCGGCCATCGGCCTCGCCTTCGGCCTGGCGGCCGGCATGGTGGTGGCCGGCGCCGAGTTCGCCGGTGAGCTCATGACGACGACGATCGGCCTCTCGGGCGCCGCCATCTTCGACCCGGTCAACAACACGCAGGGCTCGCTCTTCGCGTCGTTCCTGCAGCTCCTCGCGCTCGTGCTGCTCATGGGCACGGGCGGGCATCTCGTCATGCTGCAGGCGCTCGGGAAGAGCTTCACCACCTTCCCCCTCGGCGCACCCATTGCCCTCGACGCGGGGCTGCGCGCGTTCGTGGCGAGTGCGGGCTCGATCTTCGCGACCGGCCTGCAGTTCGCCGGCCCCGTCATTGCTGCGGTGCTGCTCGCCAACCTCGCGCTCGCCGTGCTCGGCCGCGCGGCGCCGCAACTGCAGATCATGGCGCTCGCCTTCCCGCTGCAGATCGGCCTCGGCCTGCTGGTGTTTGCCGGCTCGCTCGGTCTCGTGGGGCGCGCCCTCAACGATTGGACGCCGGCCTATCGCCGGCATCTGGACACCTTTGCGCGGGCGGCCCTCGTGGCCCCGGCGCCGGCGGGGAGGCGCTGACCTCCACGCGACATGGCTGAGAACGAAAGCGGCGAAAAGTCCGAAGCCCCCACTGGCAAACGGCTCGAGGAAGCCCGCGAGAAGGGGCAGATCGCCAAGAGCGCCGAGTTCAACACCGCCGCGTTCCTGCTCGGCTTCGTGCTGGTCATGTCGTTCGCCGGCGCGCCGCTGTGGAGCTTCCTCCTCCGCACGATGGGCGAGGGGCTCGCCACCGCCGCCGACGCCGAACACGGCGGCGTGGGGATGATCGCGCACCTGCAACTGCAGTCGTTCCGCACCCTCGCCGCGATGATCGCCATGATGGGCGCGCTCTCCGCCATCGCGATCGGCGTGCAGGCGATGCAGACCGGCGGCCTGCTCACCACCAAGACGCTCGAGCCCAAGTTCGACCGGCTCAATCCGCTCACCAACGCCAAGCGCATGCTGGGCATGCAGGCGTGGGTCGACCTCGCGAAGTCACTGCTCAAGGTCACCATCGTGAGCTGGGCCGTGTACGCGACGCTCGCCGACGCCTGGCCCGATGTGCAGGCCCTCGCGCTCGACCCGAGCCCGCGCGCCCTGCTCGACGTGACGTCGCGCTACGGCCTCGCGCTGCTGCGCAACGCCGGCCTCATGTTCCTCGCGCTCGCGGGTGCCGACTACGGCTGGCAGAAGTTCCGCACCTTCGAAGACCTCAAGATGACGAAGCAGGAGGTCAAGGAGGAAATGAAGCAGCAGGAAGGCAACATGGAGATGAAGGGGCGTCGCCGGCAGGTCGCGCGTGAGCGCATCCGCCGCGCGATGTTCGCCGCCGTGCCCAAGGCCGATGTCGTCATCGTGAACCCGGTGCACATCGCGATCGCCATCAAGTACGACCCCGCCGTCGCACCCGCGCCGTACGTCGTCGCCATCGGCGAACGCAAGATCGCGCAACGCATCAAGGAGCTCGCCTTCCAGCATGGCGTGCCCGTCATCGAGAACAAGCCGCTCGCCCGCGCCCTCATCAAGGTCGCGAAGGTGGGCACCATGATCCCCGTCGAGATGTACCTCGCGGTCGCTGAAGTGCTCGCCTTCGTCCTGCGCCAGCAGGAGAAGTACGGCAAGAAGTGGAAGGGCACGGCGGTGGCCGCATGACGCCTTCACGCGTGGGCGGCCCTGAGAGGATCGCCACATGACCAGCGCCGCGCTTCCGATTCCCACCAGCGCCGCCGGCAAGCGGGGCGAGATCGGCGTCGCCCTCGCGGTCGTGCTGGTGCTCGCCCTCATCGTCGTGCCGCTCCCGACGGTGCTGCTCGACCTCGGCCTTGCGGCCAGCATCGGCTCGGCGTTGGTGGTGCTGCTCGTCGCCCTTTACACCGTCAATCCGCTCGACTTCAGCAGCTTCCCGTCGCTGCTCCTGCTGCTCACGCTCTTCCGCATCGGTCTCAGCGTCTCGTCCACGCGGCTCATCCTCACCGAGGCGCACGCGGGCGAGGTCATCCAGGCGTTCGGGCAGTTCGTCATCGGCGGCAACTATGCCGTCGGTATCGTCATCTTCCTCATCCTCATCGGCATCAATTTCATCGTCATCACCAAGGGTGCCGGGCGCATCGCGGAAGTGGCCGCGCGCTTCACCCTCGATGCGATGCCCGGCAAGCAGATGGCGATCGACGCCGACCTGTCGGCCGGCCTGATCGACGAGAAGGAGGCGCGCGTGCGCCGCGACGAGATCGCGCGCACCGCCGACTTCTACGGCGCCATGGACGGTGCCTCCAAGTACGTGAAGGGCGACGCGATCCTCGGCATCCTCGTCGTCATCGTGAACATCCTGGGCGGCATCTTCATCGGCGTCGTCCAGAAGAACATGCCGATCGCGAAGGCCGCGAGCACGTACACGATCCTCACGGTCGGTGACGGGCTCGTGCAGCAGGTGCCGGCGCTCATCATCAGCACCGCCGCCGGTCTCATGGTCACGGCGGCAACGAACTCCGACAAGATGGGCGCCGCGCTCACCCGGCAGCTCGGGGCGCATCCGCGGGCCATGTGGATGGCGGCGGGCGTGATGGGCGTCTTCGGGCTCGTTCCGGGGCTGCCCAAGCTCCCCTTCCTCGCGCTCGCCGCGGGTGCGGCCCTGCTCGCGCGGGCCGCCGCCAAGGCCGAGACGCAGCGCATGACAGCCGCCGCAGTCGTCACGCCGATCGCCGAGGTGGAGGCGCCGGCGCCCGCCGACCCGATGCGCGACCTGCTGCAGATCGATCCGATCGAACTCGAGGTGGGCTACGCGCTCATCCCGCTCATCGACGAAGGCCAGGGCGGCGACCTGCTCGAGCGCATCTCGCTGCTGCGCAAGCAGGCCGCGCTCGAACTCGGCATCCTCGTGCCGCCCATCCGCATTCGTGACGACATCCGCCTGCCCGCCAACGAGTACGTCATCAAGCTGCGCGGCAGCGAAGTGGCGCGCGCTGAGGTGCTGCCGCGCTTCCTCATGGCGCTCAACACCGGCGGCGTGATGGCCGAGATCGACGGCATGGAGACCGTCGACCCCAGCTTCGGCATGCCGGCGCGCTGGGTGGCGTCGGGGCGTCGCGGTGAGGCCGAGGCGATGGGCTATGTGGTCGTCGAACCCACGACGGTCGTCGCGACCCACCTGCTCGAGACGCTCAAGGCGAGCGCTGCCGACCTGCTCGGTCGCCAGGAAGTGCAGGAGATGGTGGAGACGCTCAAGAAGTCGCACCCGGCGCTGGTGGAGGAGATCATCCCCGGCAAGGTGTCGCTCAGCGTGCTGCACCGTGTGCTGCAGCGCCTGCTGCGCGAGCGTGTGCCGATTCGCGACCTCGTGTCGATTCTCGAGGCGCTGGGCGATGGCGCCGAGACGACGAAGGACCCCGAGGCGCTCACCGAAGTCGTGCGCAAGGCGCTCACCAACGTCATCGCGCGGCTCTTCGCCGACCAGACGGGCACGGTGCGCGGCATCACCATCGGTGCGCGTCTCGAGAGCGCCCTCATGGGGCTGTTCTCGCCGCGCGCCGCGCAGCCCAACGCGCCGGTGCTCACCCCCGAGTCGCTCGCCGCGATGCTGCGCGACCTCAACCACCTGGCCACCACCTACGCGGTGGATGGCCGCCCGATGCCGCTCATCACGCCGCCGTCGCTGCGCGTGGGCGTGCGGCGTCTCATCGAACCCGTGTTGCCGAGCCTCCCGGTGATCTCGCTGGCCGAACTGCCGCCGCAGATCACGCTGAGCAGCGTCGCGACGTGGGAGATGCCCCATGCCTGACCGCCTTCACGCTTCGCCTGAGTTGCCCACCATGTCTGCCCATACCCTGATTCCCGCCGAGCGCTTCCGCGGCGCCGACCTCTCCCGCGTGGCCGATCGCGCGCGTCGCACACTGGGCGACGACGTGACCATCCTGCACACGCGCACGGTGCGCGAGGACGGGCTGCCGATGGTCGAGGTGCTGGCCACCTCGGGTGCCGCACTCGATCGCGTGCGCGACCGGCTCACCGCCGCGCCGCTGCCCATGCCGCTGCGTCGCGCCGACGGACGCCCGTTCGTGGTGGCGCTGGTCGGTCCCACAGGCGCCGGCAAGACGACGACGGCCGCCAAGCTGGCCGTGCGCCGCGGCACCTTCGGTGGCGCACGCTGCGGGTTGCTCACGCTCGACACCTACCGCGTGGGCGGCGTGGAGCAGCTCGCGACCTATGCCGAGCTGGCCGATGTGCCGTTCGAGATCGTGTACGACGCGAAGGAAGTGGACGCAGCGATGAAGCGGCTGCAGGCGACGTGCGACGTGGTCATCGTCGACACGCCGGGACGCAGCCCCGCCCAGTCGGAGCTCACCGCGCGCTGGCGCGCGATGCTCGACACCATCGCCCCTGACGAAGTGCATCTCGTGATGCCGGCGTCGGTGCGGGCCGATCTCGCCCTCGACATCGCCCGCGCGTACGCGCCGTCGCGTGATGGGGGCATGGGTGGCGGCTCGCCGCACGTGGGGGCGTCGCACCTGCTCATGACCAAGCTCGACGAAGTGCCGCGTGAGACCGGTGTGGCCGATGTCGCGCTCGCGGTTGGGCTCCCCACGCGCTGGATTGCCGATGGCCAGGCCGTGCCCGGCGATCTCGCGAACGGCGCGCCGCGCCTGCTGCGCAGCGTGGGGCTCGCCGCCGACGCCGAACCCGATTGGCTCCCCGCGTGAGCGCCACGGTGCTTTCGACGGTGCTCACTCCTCCGCGCGCCGGCAGTCCGGGCGGCGCGATGGCCGGTGCGTCGCTGCGGCAGACGCAGGCGGACGCCGTGCGTCGCGACGACACGCGCGGGGCCGGCGGGCATGGCGTGCCCACGGTGCTGCTCGCGAGTGGTCGCGGTGGTGCGGGCACGTCGCTCGTGGCCACGCTCATGGCGGTGGCCGCGGCGGGCGATGGCCTGCGTGTGCTGCTCGTCGATGGTGATGATCTCGTGGGTCCGCTGGCGATGACGTTGGGCGTGACGCCCACCGCGACGTGGCGTGACCTGCACGGCGGGCGTGCCACGCCGGCCGAGGTGGCGCTGCGCGTGAACGCGACACTCACGCTGGTGGCCGGTGGTGCGCCGCGTCGCGATGCCGATGACGCCGCGAGTGGCGCGCCGCTCACCGCCGCCGAGCGGCGCGCGTGCATGCGCCGCGCGACGTCGCTCGCCGCCGGACATGATCTCGTCGTCATCGACTGTGGATCGCGTCTCGACAGTGTGCTCGCCGCTGTCACGCCGCATGCGGAGGAGCGCCTTGTCGCGGTCACCGCGGGCAGCGACCCGATCGCGGTGGCCGCCACCTACGCGCTGTGCAAGGCCACGCACGCCAGGCACGGTGCCCTTCCGCTGGATGTGCTCGTCAATCGGCATGAGGGGAGCGACGCCGCTCGCTGTCATGAGGCCATCGACGCCGGTGCCCGACAGTTCCTCGGAGTCACGCTGCGCTTCGCCGGCGCAGTGCCTGCCGATACGACGCTCGATGCCGCGCTGCGCGCGGGGATGCCCTTCCCCGATGCCGCCGCCGGATCGCCCGCTGCCGTTGCCGCGCTCGCGGCGGTGCGCGGAATGCTGACTGTTCGTTCCCTCTCCCGTACCGGTGCATGACCGTGTCCTACGCCACTCCCGTCGCCTCCGCCACGTTGAACGCCAGCCTCAACACGAAGCTCTGGCAGTCGTACCAGGCGGGCAACATGCAGGCCCGTGACCGGTTGCTCGAGGAGCACCTGGGTCTGGTGCATCACGTCGCGCGGCAGGTGTCGCGCACGCTGGCGGTGCGCGCCGACTTCGATGAGCTGGTGAGTGCCGGCACGATCGGCCTCATGACGGCACTCGAGGGGTTCGACGCCTCGCGCGGCCTCGCGTTCAGCACGTTCGCGGCACCGCGCATTCGCGGCGCGATCCTCGACGAGCTGCGCAAGCAGGACCACGTGCCGCGCTCCATTCGCCGCAAGACGCGCGAGATCACCGCAGCGCGCGAGGCGTACCAGAAGGTGCACGGTCGCGCGCCCGAAGACCGCGAGCTGGCGGCGCAACTGGGCGTCGACATGGAAACGCTGTGGCGCTGGCAGGCCGACGTGGAGAGCGCGCACCACATTCCGCTCGACCGCGCGCCGGGTGAGCGCGAGAACACCACGCCGGTGCCGGCCGAGGTGCTCACGAGCGAGGAGGCGCACGGTGTCGAGGACAGCCTGACGCACGAGCAGGAGGTGGCACACCTCAAGGACGCGATCCTGCGGCTCAAGGAGCAGGAGCGCATCGTGCTGAGCCTGTACTACTTCGAGGAACTCAAGCTGCACGAGATCGCGAAGGTGCTCGAGCTGACCGAGTCGCGCGTGTCGCAGATCCGGTCGAAGGCGCTGAGCAAGCTGCGCGTGGACCTGGCGCCGCTGCGGAGCACGAGCGTATGAGCCCGCGCATGGGGCAAATGATGTCGCGCCTGCGCGCGGCGGGACGCGTGGCGCTGCGCGGCGTCGCGCTGGCGGCGCTCACGGTGGGCGTGACCGCGCTGGGCGTGGTGGGCGGCATGTTCCTCATGTCGCCGGCGGTGGCCCCGCAGCAGCGGCTGCTGGTGTTGGGGAGTGTGCTGGGGCTGCTGCTGTTCGCGGCGGCGGGGGTGTGGGCGCGTGGCGCCTGGGCGGTGCGGCGTGTGACGCGCGCGCGCGCTGAAGCGGCGCACGTGATGCCGATGGCGCGTGCGGGTGGCGCGTGGAGTTCGGCCGGGCGCAAGCAGAAGACGCCGCAGGCGGTGCAGGCGCTCGCCGCGCGCGGCGCGGCGCCCACGGAGATCGCGGCGCGCACCGGGCTGCCGCTCGATGCGGTGTCGATGGTGCTCGCGTTGGGGGCGCGGTAGGGGGGGCGAGCGACCACGCTGGTGTTCATGGTCACCGATGACTAGCTTGTGACCATGACCAAGACCGGCGTGGCAGACCTCAAGGCCCGACTCAGCGAGTACCTGCGGGAGGTCCGCGCGGGCGGCGAAGTCGAAGTGTTCGATCGCGATCAACCGATCGCCCGCATCGTACCGTACGGCGGCGTCGCCAAGCCGCTCGCCGTGCGGGAGCCGGTCACGCGGTACGGCTCGCTCGAAAGCATTCCGCTGCCCCCGCCGCTGGCATTGCCGGTCGACGCGGTCGATCTCCTGCTCGAGGAGCGGCAGCGCGAGCGATGATCGCGTACCTCGACTCCAGCGTGGTATTGCGTGTGGTCCTCGGCCAGCCGAATGCCCTCGCCGAGTGGTCGAGCATCGTGACCGGCGTGACGAGCGGGCTGCTCGAGGTGGAGTGCTTGCGCACACTCGACCGCCTGCGCCTGCTGGGACACCTGAGCGCCGAGGACGTGGCCGTGCGCCGCGAGGCGGTATTCCGCGTCCTCGATGCGCTCGAGGTCGTCGCACTGTCGCCGACGGTGCTGCACCGCGCGGCGCAGCCGATGCCCGCGCCCCTCGGCACGCTGGATGCGATGCATCTGGCGACGGCGGAGCTCTGGCGCGAGCAGAACGGGCGCGACCTCGTCATGGCCACCCACGACCATGCCCTGGCGCTGGCGGCGCGCGGGAACGGCATGCGGGTGGTCGGTGTGTAGACGGCATGTCACTTCAGTGTCGCGGCGTCCTTGCGCTCGGTCTGGCCGTTGCGAGCCTCCCGCTCGACGTGCGCGTTGCTGCACAAGCACAGTCGCTGGCGCCACCATCGCCCACGGTGCGTGACAGCCTCGGCGTTCGCGTCGTGGAGTATCCGACGCTGGCGCCGATGCCATCGCGGTCGCGCCGCAGCGCCAACCCGCTGCCCGAGGGGCTCGATCGTCTGGCGCCGGCGTTCCGTCTCGAGCCCACGCCGTTCCTCGACATCGGTGGCGTGCGCCAGCGCGAGGTCGAGGAGCTCGACGCGCAGCATCCGCTGCTAGGCGCCGTCGTGCTCGCTTCGGGAGTCGTCGTCGTGAACGACCGCGTTGCGCTCAAGTTCTTCTCGGCCGACGGGCGTCTGCTGCACGTCGCGGGGCGACGCGGGAGGGGCCCCGTGGAGTTCCAGCAGACACGCTCCGTCTGTGAGGTGCCGGGCACCGGCGTCCTCGCGTTCGACTTGCTGGATGGCCGCGTGAGCGTATGGACCGAGCGAGGTGCGCATTTGCGAACGTTTGCGCGCATGGGCGCACTGGCTGGTGGCGCCTGCGGAACGCGCGGTGAGTTTGCGGTCGCGCGCGCGGAGACCACGAAGCGCCTGGGCACACAGCTTCGCGTCGAGCACGTGATGGTCGATGCCAGCGGCCGCGTCGTGCGGCGTCTCGGCATGCTGCCCGCCGCGGAGTTCCTGAACGGCCTGCAGCTCGCGCCCAGCGTCGTCCCGACGGCCGACGGGATCGTCGTCGGCGCGGCCTCGGTGTACGAGCTGCAGTGGCGACGGCGCGACGGCACCGTCCGACAGATCGCGCGACTCAGCGCGCCGGTCGCGGCGATCACCGCAGCGGAATGGCGCGCCCACGTCGAGGCCACGGTGCCGCGCGGTGGGGATCCCGCAGCCCGACGCGCCCGAATCGCTCGTATGCTGGCCCAGCACCCCAACGGATCGTTTCCGGCGTTCGCGACGGTCCTGGTCGATCCCCAGGAGCGCGTGTGGGTGCAGGACTACGAGAATGCGACGCGGTGGACCGTCTTCCGGCCCGATGGCACGATCGTGGGCCGCATGACCTTTGCCCTGCCCGGGCTCGGCCAGCAGTTCCGCCTGCTGCAGGTGGGTGCGGACTTCGTGCTGGTTCGCGAGGACGACGACGACGGTGCGGCGCACATTCGGGCGTACCGCTTTCGCGGCTGGTGACCCGAGGCGGTCCCTTCAGGACCCGGTCCTCGCAGCCGAGCTGGGCAGGACCTGCCGCATACCAAAGAGCGGCAATCCCGACCCCACCCCACCGCCACCGGCACTTTCTGCCGGGACCGTAGCGGTGCGCAGCGTCGGCGTCGTGTCGGCGTAAGTTGTTATCCAACAAGCACTTGAGCTGCATCATCAGGCCGGGCCCGTCGTGGCCCGGCCATTGCTTTTCCCTCTGGCGTGGTCGTGTACCCCACTCCGACTCCGCCATGCCCGATCCCGTACGCCTCAACGGTATGTCCAGCGCCGCCGCCGCCCTGCAGATGTTGCAGCGGCGCCAGGAGGTGCTCGCCAACAACCTCGCCAACGCCACGACGAAGGGCTTCAAGGCCGAGTCGGCGTTCGCGCGGCTCATGGACAACGCGCTGGTCACCACCGACACCGCCCTCGACCTCTCCAAGGGGTCGATGACCGAGACCCACAACGCCCTCGACCTCGCCGTCGATGGCGACGGCTTCTTCGTCGTGCAGACGCCGGGCGGTGACCGCTTCACCCGCGGCGGCAACTTCACGCTCGATGCCGACCGGCGCCTCGTCGATGGCCAGGGGAACCCGGTGCTCGGTGATGCCGGCCCGATCACGCTCCCGCCGGGGCTCATCGAGATCGACAAGACCGGCCTGATCACCGTCGACGGCAAGCCGCAGCAGCGGCTGCGCCTCGAGACCGTCGCCGCCACGTCGCGCCTCACACACGAAGGCGGCACGCGCTTCGTCCCCGACGCCACGCGCAAGCCCGTCGAGAACGACCAGCGCACCATCCGCCAGGGATTCCTCGAGGAATCGAACGTGAATCCCATGAGCGCCATGACCGACATGCTCGCGGTGCTGCATCGCTTCGGCGCCGCACAGAAGACCATCTCCACGCTCGATGCGGCCCGCGGCATTGCGGTGACCGATCTGGCCCGCCCCGTCTAAGAGGTATAGCGCATGGATCCGGCACTCCGCGCCGCCGCCACCGGCATGATGGCGCAGCAGACCCGCACCGAGGTCATCGCCAACAACCTCGCCAACGTCAACACGCCCGGCTTCAAGCGGAGCCGCGCGCACTTCGAAGACCTGCTCTACCAGACGGTGCAGGGACAGCAGGTGCTCGGCGATCCCGACGCGCAGACGGCGCCCGCCATCCAGGTCGGTCGCGGTACGCGCCTCTCGGGTGTGCAGCGCCTGCACGAGCAGGGGCCCATCGAACAGACCGGCCGCAATCTCGACGTGGCCATCGAAGGGGACGGCCTGCTGCAGGTGCAGCTCCCCACCGGCGGCACCGCGTACACGCGCGACGGCAGCCTGCAGATCAGCGACCAGGGCGTGCTGGTGACGAGCGGCGGCTACGCCATCCAGCCGCCCATCCGCATTCCCACTGACGCGAGTGAGCTCACCATCTCGGCCACCGGCGTGGTGAGCGTCAAGCGCGGCAACGACATCCAGCCCACGGAGCTCGGCCGCATCGAGCTGGCGCGCTTCGCGAATCCGTCGGGAATGCTGTCACTCGGACAGAACCTGCTCGCGCCCACCACCAGCTCCGGCCAGCCCGTCGTGGGCTTCCCCGGCGACGAAGGGATGGGGCACCTGCAGCAGGGGAGCCTCGAAGGCTCGAACGTCGAGATCGTGCAGGAGATGGTCGAGATGATCGCCGCCATGCGCGCGTACGAGATCAACTCGAAGGCCATCAAGACGAGCGACGAGATGGGCCAGATCGCCAACAACATCGCGCGGTGAGCACGAGCATGACGCGCGTCGCCGTGCACTCCTCGCTTTCGCAGCGGCTGTGGCAGTGGCTGCTGCGCGCCGCCATCGTGGGCGCGATGCTCATGGGCAGCGCCGTGGTGCTGCGCGCGCAGGCGTCGGTCGCGTCCGCGTCGCCGTCGTCGTCTGCCCTGCCGCGCGACCAGCGTCGCGTGACGTTCGCGGTGGCCACGCGCGCGCTCGCCCGCGGCGAGACGCTCACCGCCGCCGACATGATCACGATGGACACCGTCATCACCTGGCGGTGGGCGACACCGCCCGACAGCACGCGCCCGGCCGCCGGCTGGGTCACGCGCCGTGCGATCGCCGCCGGTGAAGTGCTGCGCGAGCCGGCCGTCACGCCGCCGCCCGTCATCACCGCCGGCAGCACCGTGACCGCCATCTGGCAGGACGGTTCACTGCGCCTCGTCCTCGCCGGCACGGCCACCAACACCGCCGCGCTCGGCGCACCGGTGGGCATCCGCATCGACCGCACGCGTCGCCTCGATGGCGTCGCGGCGGGCCCCAATCTCATCCGCCTCCGCTGAGGCTCCCCTGATGCACCGACTCATGCCGAGCACCTCCCGCATTCGCCTGCTGCCACCGCTGGCCGCGCTGCTGTGCGCGTCCACACTCGGCGCGCAGGGCGCCGCCCCAGCCGCCGGCCGTCAGGGCGCCACACCGGCCAATGCCCCCGCCTCCGCCGCCTCCGCGGGGACATCAACACAAGTCCCCACCTCCGCGCCTCCGCGCTCAAGCTGGGTGAGTGACCGTCGATCCTTCGCCGTGGGCGACATCATCACGGTGCTCATCGACGACTACACGATCTCGACGGCCGTGAAGGAGAACGTCGCGCAGGATACGCGCAACCGCGGCCTGTCGGTGAACGCACGCATGCCCTCGAGCTCGAAGAACGTGGGCATCGACTCGCGCAACACCGCCGACCAGACGCAGCGCGGCCAGGCACGGCGCGAGAACCGCTTCCAGAACGAGATGAGCGTGCGCGTCGTCGCGGTGGGCCAGAACGGCCTGCTGCAGGTGAAGGGCACCAAGACCATCGATGTCGACAAGTCGAAGCAGGATGTCGTCTTCACCGGCTGGGTGCGCGCGCAGGATGTCTCCACCGCCAACCTGATCGAGTCGAGCCGCGTGGCCGACGCACAGATCGGCTACGCCTCGCCCGGCCCGCTGGGCACACCCAAGCAGGGGATGATCAGCAAGATCCTCGGAGCGTTCTGGCCGTGAGGACGCGCGTGCAGAAGCCCATCCTGCCCATCGTGGGCACCGTGCTGGCCGCCGTCGCGCTGCTGGTGCTGCCGCGCCTCGCGCAGGCGCAGGGCGACGTGAAGATCCGCGATCTCACCACCCCCGAGGGCGCCGTGCCGGTGCGTCTCGTGGGCTACGGCATCGTGACGGGGCTCGACAACACCGGCGATCGCGCCATCGGTGGCCAGAGTGCCGGCCCCACGGTGCAGGGCGTCATCAACATTCTGCGTCGCTTCAACGTCGAGGTGCCGGCCGACCTCATGCGCATGCGCAACGTCGCTGCCGTGCTGGTGACGGCCGAGGTGACGCCGTACCTGCGCGCCGGCAACCGGTTCGAGGTGCAGGTGTCGAGCATGGGTGACGCGCGCAGCCTGCGTGGTGGCCAACTGTTCATGACGCCGCTCGTGGCCGACCCGAACGGGCCGCCGCTCGCGACGGCGCAGGGCACGCTCATGGTGAGCGATGGCGGCGCGACCACGCGCTACGCCGTGGCCCACGAGACGTCGGCGCGCATTCCCACGGGCGGGGTGCTCGAGGCCGACCTGCCGCGCCCCGCGATCGCCGCGAGCTCACGCCTGCTGCTGCGTGAGCCCGACCTGGGCACGGCCACGCGCATTGCTGCGGCGGTGAACAGCACCTACGGCGACAAGACCGCCACGGTGGAAGACGAGGGCTCCGTGCTGCTCGCCCTCCCCGACTCGGTGCAGAAGCCGCTCGCGCTGGCGCGCATCCGCGACCTCGCGGTCAAGAGCGAGATGCGGGCGCGCATCGTGATCGACGGCAAGGATGGAACGGTCGTGGCCGGCGGTGACATGGTGGTGGGCGCGGCAACGGT
The DNA here is from genome assembly GCA_020161135.1 of Gemmatimonadota bacterium. Classification (GTDB taxonomy): domain Bacteria; phylum Gemmatimonadota; class Gemmatimonadetes; order Gemmatimonadales; family Gemmatimonadaceae; genus Gemmatimonas. The sequence goes on from JAIUOB010000002.1 coordinate 465,479, forward strand.
GAGTCATGGAGCGATCACGCTCGCCATCGGCGCGGGCAGTGACAGCGACACGAGCCCGATTCCCGGCAGTGTGCGTCTCCCCGCCGGCATCCCCGTGCAACGCGTGGCCACCGCCCTGCATGCCGTGCAGACGCCCGCCAACGAGATCGCCGCGATCTTCGCCGCCCTGCGCGAGGTGGGCGCCATCACTGCGGAGATCGTCGTCCGATGATCGGCGGTGTCACGGGTCCCTTCGCCACGTCGGCCAAGCCGGTCTCCGCAGACGAACAACTGCGGGAATCGGCGAAAGCCCTCGAGGGCCTCTTCGTCCAACAACTCTTCAAGGCCATGCGTGAGACCGTTCCACAGCAGGACGGGATCGTTTCGGGCGGGGCCGGCGAAGACATCTTCACGTCACTGATGGATCAGCACCTCGCTGCCGAAACTCCCAACCAATGGGCGGGCGGTCTCGGCGAGGCACTCTATCGCCAGTTGCGCGGCGCCCTGCCGCCGGCTGCTCCCCAGGCTTCGACGCCGGACCCTGTCGCCACCGCTTCGTGATGTCGCCGACCACTTTGCTCGCCACCGACGCTGCGCCCCGCATCGCCCCGCAGGCCCATCCGGCCAGTGCGGTGCTGCACGCGCTGTACGATGCGCTCATCAGTGAGCGCCGGCTGCTCGACGAGCTCATCGCGCAGATGCGCCGCCAGCGTGCGGCCGTGGGCGCCGACGACATCCAGGGCGTCGACGACAGCACCTTTGCCACGCACCGCATCCTGGCCACGCTCGGCCAGGCGCGGCAGCGCCGTCGCCAGCTCAACGTGCTCCTGGGCGGCAACGAAGACACGACGCTGCGCGAGCTCGAGGAGCTGCTGGGTGACCAGGCCGACGAGCGCCTGCGCGATGCGCGCACGCGCCTCCAGCAGGCCGCCGATGTGCTCACGCGCGAGGTGGGGATGAACCGCCGGCTGCTGCGCGAGGCGCTCAGCACCACCGACCAGCATGTGCGCACGCTGGTGGGTTCGCCGGCCACGGCCTCGACGTACGCGTCGGAAGGCGTGGCGGCCCCGGCCACCGGCGCACCGCGCGGCGTCCTCCTCAACCGCACGGTCTGAGCCATGAGCACCGGGCTGTTCAGCATCGCGCGCACGGCACTCACGGCGCACCAGGCGTCACTCCAGACGATCTCGCAGAACATCGCGAACGCGGAAACGCCCGGCTATTCGCGCCAGGAGGTCGTGCTGAGCGCCAACACGCCGGTGCGATTCAGCTACGGCTCGGTGGGCACGGGTGTGCACATCGCCACCGTGCAGCGCAAGCGCGACCTGCTGCTCGACGACCAGTTCCGCGACGCCTCGGGTGCCGCGGGCCAGGCGTCGATGCGCAACACGCTCATGCAGCAGATGGAAGGCGTCTTCGGCGAGCCCACCGACCAGGGGATGGCCAACGCGCTCGACCAGTTCTTCTCGTCGTGGAGCGACCTGTCGGCGGCCCCCAACAGCCTGCCGGCGCGCGCCGTGGTGCAGCAGCGCGGACGCCAGCTCGGGCAGTTGTTCAACGACTACGACACGCAGCTCACGCAGCTCCGCAGCACGAACCTGTCGCGGCTCCAGTCCAACGTCGACGAAGTGAACGCACTCGCCACGCAGGTGGCCGAGCTGAACACGCGCATCATCACGTCGGAGAGCAACGGCAACCAGAACAACGACCTGCGCGACATCCGCGACGCCAAGCTCGACGACCTGGCGCGCATCGCCGGCACCCGCGCGATCCTGCAGCCCACGGGCACCGTGACGGTGTTCCTCGGCAACTCGGTGCTGGTCGAGGGGAACAGCGCCTCGCCGCTGCGCGCCGAGCTGGTGACCATCGTGCCGACGCCGACGGTGCCAGTCACCGATGTGCCGGTGCGCCTCCGCCTCGGCGATGCGCAGGACGCGCTCAAGCCGCTCGGCGGCGAGATCGACGCGGTGGTCCGCGTGCTCAACAGCGACCTGCCGCAGATGCGCGGGCGCCTCGATGCGATGGCCAGCCAGCTCGTGTCGCGGGTGAACACCGCGCACACGGCCGGCTTCGTGTTCAGCGGCAACACGCTGCCGGGCACCGCCGCGGGCAACTTCTTCGACGCCGGCACGGTGTCCAACCCGGTGCGTGCCTCGACGATCCGGCTCGATGCCGCGGTCCTCGCCGACCCGGGGAAGATCGCCGCCAGCGGCAACGCCAACGGTCCCAGCGACAACGCGGCCGCGCAGGCCATCTCGGCGTTGCGCATCGCCAGCAACACGGTCACCTGGACCGATCCCAACGGCGCCACGGAGACGGGCACGTACGCCTCGTTCTTCCGCGGCGCCATGACGCGCCTCGGCATCGAGGTGCTGGCCGCCAGCGACCAGAACGGTGTCGCGAGCTCGCTCGTCGACCAGGCCGAACTCCGTCGCCAGAGCGTCTCGGGCGTCAACACCGACGAAGAACTCGTGAACATGATGCGCGTGCAGCAGTCGTATCAGGCCGCCGCCAAGATGATCAAGGCCGCCGAGGAAATGCTCGACGTGCTGCTCTCCCTCGCGTAAGGCGTGACGCCACGATGCTGATTCTCGGACGTCGCCCCGGCGAGTCGATCCTCATTGACGGGGGCATCAAGCTCATCGTCGTCGCCTGCGACCGGCACGGCGTGCGCCTCGGCATCGAGGCCCCGTCGCATGTGAAGATCCTGCGCGGCGAGATCGCCGACCAGGTCGCGCAGGCCAACCTGGCCGCGGCCGCCCCCGTGGCCGCCGCGAGCGCCGCGTCGTGGCTCAGCGCCCTGGGCGCGCCGCAGGTGACGGCCGCATCCACCGGGACGCCGTCGGCCGAAGCCGACTCGGTCGCGCCCGCCGGCACCGACACCCCCGCCGCCTGATGTCGACCCCGTCAGGCGCGTGGCGCGGACACGAGCGGCGGCAGCGTGAGCAGGCAGCCGCCCTCGCGCACCTGCCCCACGCCGCCATGCGCCCCGAGCAGCCAGTCGATCGCGCGGGCGTCGTGCTCGAGCAGCTCATCGGCCGCCTCCTCGCCGGGAGCAGCGCCTTCGTGCGCGCCGGCGCGGAAGCACACACCCTGCGCGTCGGCGGTGAGCGTCGCCGCGATGTGGCCGCCCGCCTGCGCCGTGACGCGCGCGCCGGCGAGCAGCACGACTGCGCAGGCCTGCACGAGGGCGCCGAACGGCACCCGCACCGGCGGAATGTCGCCCACCGTGTGCAGCGCCACCTGCCGATCGTGCAGCAGCGGATGCTCGGCGACGAGGCGTTCGGCGGCCGCGATGGCGTCGGTCACGAGCAGCGGCTCGGCCTCGGCGTCGACCCGCAGCGGCAGCATGCGCACGGCCTCGAGCAGCCCTTCGAGACGCCCGGCGTCGGCCTGCAGCCCCGCCACCAGGCGGGGGTCGGGGGCGCGACCGGCTTCGAGGATGCTGGCCGTGGCCGTCACGGTGCCCAGCCGGTTGCCCAGGGCATGTGCCAAGCCGCGCAGCAAATCGTCATGCAGGGTGAGCCAGCGCGCGAGTCCCACGCGCGCGGCATCGGCCTGTTCCGTCACGACTGACCTCTCCACCCGTCCACCGGTCTCCCACGCGTGTTCGTCATCATCGGCTTGGTCGTCGTGTTCGGCGCCGTCATCGGCGGCTATGTCATGCACCACGGTCAGGTGGCCGTGCTCTGGCAGCCGACCGAATTCATCATCATCGGAGGGGCCGGCCTCGGCACCCTGGTCATGGCGAATCCACCGGCCGTGCTCAAGGCGTGCATGAGCCAGATGCTGGGCCTCCTGAAGCCCAACCCGTACGGCGCCAAGGCGTACGCCGAGCTGCTGCAGGTACTCTACGAGGTGTTCCAGAAGGCCCGCAAGGACGGTCTCGTCGGGCTCGAAGCGCACATCGAGAACCCCGAGAGCAGCGACATCTTCCAGAAGTATCCGTCGTTCATGGGCAACCACCACGCCGTGTCGCTGCTGTGTGACACGCTCAAGGTGCTGCTCACCGGCACGGTCGAAGACCACAACCTGGCCGACATCCTCGACGTCGACCTCGACAAGCACCACCACGAGGGGATGCTGGCGCCCCACGCGATCACGACGGTCGGTGACGCCATGCCCGGTTTCGGCATCGTGGCCGCCGTGCTCGGCGTCATCATCACGATGGGCTCGATCGGCGGCGCCGCGTCGGAGATCGGCAACAAGGTGGCGGCGGCCCTCGTCGGCACGTTCGTCGGCATTCTCCTCGCGTACGGCGTGTTCGGCCCGATCGCGAAGGCCATGGAAGTGCGCCTGCACGCCGAGCACGACTACATGCTGTGCATCCGCACCGCGCTGCTGTCGTTCGCCCGCGGTGACGCGCCCATGACCGCCGTCGAGTTCTCGCGCCGCAACATCGAACCGCACGAGCGCCCGAGCTTCGCGGAGCTCGAAGAGCTGACGCGCAAGAAGGCGGCGTAACCCATGGCGGCGCGCGGTGGCAAGAAGGTCGTCATCATCAAGAAGAAGGTCGCCGGCGGTGGCGGACACCACGGCGGCTCGTGGAAGGTCGCCTACGCCGACTTCGTGACCGCCATGATGGCGTTCTTCATGGTCATGTGGATTCTCGGCATGGACGAGAAGACCAAGCAGGCCATCGAGGGCTACTTCGCGAACCCCGTGGGCTACAAGAAGGGGTACGGTGCCGGCTCGAGCCCGCTGTCGACGGGCACGTCACCCACGACCATCCAGCGCACGCCCATGCGCCTCATCGTGCGCAGCACCGAGCAGCGCACGTTCGAGGAGGTGCGACGCGCGATCCTCGACAAGCTGGCGCAGAGCGATTCGCTCAAGAAGCTCGAGGCCCAGGTCGATGTGCAGGTCACGTCGGAAGGGCTGCGCATCGAGCTGGTCGAAGGCGGGGCGGGCGACACGTACTTCCCGAGCGGCTCGTCGCGCATGAAGCCGGTCACGATGCTCGCGCTGCAGCTCGTGGGCACGGAGCTCGCGCGTCTCGAGCAGCCGGTCATCCTCGAAGGGCACACCGATGCCGCGCCATTCGGGCGCGATGCGAGCTACACCAACTGGGAGCTGTCGGCCGATCGCGCCAACGCCGCCCGTCGGGTGCTCGAAGGGGTGGGGCTGGGCAGCGACCGCGTGCGCGAAGTGCGCGGCTACGGGGCCACCAAACCGCGCGTCGCCAGCGATCCCATGGCCTCGGCCAATCGCCGCATCTCGATCCTGCTCCCGTACAGCGAGGTCCAGGAACCGCCGCAGGGGAACGCCGAGCAGCTCGCCGCGACCAAGCAGGATTCGCTGATCCAGTCGATCAAGAAGCAGTAGGGAACGCCGAACACACATCCCGAAACACGAACCCCGAACTCGCACCCGGAACTGATCGGTTTCGGGTATGGGTTCGGGGTTTGCGTTTGGGGTATTGGAGCTCGTACCCCTACCCCTTCACCGCCGACAGTCGCTCCGTCGCCCACTTGAGGGCGTCGACGTACATCTCCGACAGCTCGGCCAGCGCGCCGGCGTCGCCCGCTTCCTGCACGAAACTCCACTCGGCGCGCTCGTAGGCGTCGGCGAGTTGCAGCACCCCGGCATGCGGACCGGTACCCTCGAGCAGGGCCTCGCGAATCTCCTCCTTCACCGGCAGCCGCTCGAGCACGGCGGTCATGGGGAGACCGAGCAGCACATCCATGCGCGAGAGCAGCCCAACGAGGAAGCGCGCGGCCGGGTCGCCGCTCGCGTCGTGCAGCGAGACCGTCTCGCAGAAGCGCCCGCGCACCAGCGCCGCCACGACGGCTTCGTGCGCCACGGGATTCCGCGCGCCCACCGAGGACACCAGCATGATGAGCATCCAGCGAGACAGCGCCTCACGCCCGATGAGGCGGATGGCGTGCGGAATGGACTCGATGCCACGACCGCCAAAGGCCGCCGCGTTCACGATGCGCAGCAGCGCCAGCGACAGCGACGGATGGCTGCGGAACGCCTCCTCGAGCGCGCGATCGGTGACGTTGGGCTCGTTGAGCAGCGCCATGATCTGGAACATCGTGACCTGCTGCACCTGCACCGCGCGGCCGTCCATTGTCTCCGGACGGCTGAACACGTACCCCTGGAACAGCGTGAAGCCGAGTTCGCGGCAGGCCGCCAGCGTGGCGCGCGTCTCCACGCGCTCGGCCAGCACGGCGATGCCCAGCGCGCGCAACCGCTCGCAGGTGGGCGCCAGCGTCGCGATGTCCTTGTCGAGCACGTCGATCTTCACGATCGAGGCGAACGGCAGCAGGGCGTCGAGCGAGGCGCGGCCGTCGTAGTCGTCCAGCGCCAGCGTGTACCCCTCGGCCACGGCGCGCTGGCACGCATCGACCACGGCCGGGGTACCTTCGATGCTCTCCAGCAGCTCGAGCACGACCGCCGACGGATCGAAGATCTTGTACAGGTCGCCGAGGAGGTGCTCCTCGGTGATGTTCACGAAGGCGGTGGTGCCGGCCGTCAGCCGGTCCAGACCGATGCTGAGCAGCGCGTGCAGCGCGGTATCGCTGCACATGAACGCCTCGGACACACTCGTGCCCGCGCTCTGGGCCTCGAGGGACGACCGGTAGAGCAGCTCATAGGCCACTCGGCGGTCTGCGGTGTCAAAGATGGGCTGGCGGGCAATGAAGACGTGCTGCGCCGTGGGCGGCGGGGTCACGTCGACGTCGGGAACGGGCATGCTCAGGTGTGCCTACCAGGGAGTCCGCGTAGCGATCTGCTCACCCTTTCGACTATCGTCATGTCCATGCGGCAACTTCACGGTTCGCCCCTGCGCGCCTCGGTAACGGGGGCCCTGCTGGCGCTCGCGGGCACCGGCCTGCTCGGCGCGTGCGCCAGTGAACGCCCCGACACCCGGGCGGCCATCGATTCGGCCATGGCGCGCGACCTGACCCTGGCCGGCACGGCCTCGCCGTCGATCGCGCCCGGCGCGACGCTCTCGGACACGGCCGTCGCGACCACGCCCGCCCCGCAGACGCCGCCCGCGGCCACCCCCGCCCCGGCGCCGGCGCCTCGGCCGGCGCGGACCGCCGCCCGGCGCCCCACGCCGCAGCCGAGTGCGCGGCCGACCACCGTGGCCGACGCGGCACCCGCCCCTGCGGCGCCGGTGACTGCCCCCACGCCTGCGCCCACCCCTGCGCCGGCCGCCGGCACCGCCAGCGACGTGGCCGCCGCCGCGGCCGGGGACGCCGCCGGCACCGGCGCAGGCACGGCCCCCGCCAAGGGAAAGTCGATCGGCGCCGGGGCCCGGCTGGCGGGTCCCACCACCGTCGCCATCTGCTCCATCGCCAACCGCCCGGGCGACCGGTTCGTCGTGTCCCTCACCGCACCGCTCAACACCGCCGACGGCGCGTCGCTGCCGGTGGGCACGCCGGTGCTGGTCGAACTCGCCGGCGCCGACCCGCAGTTCGCGTTCCGCCTGCGGGGCATCCAGTTGAACGGCGTCTTCGTGCCGGCCGAGGGCATCGTGGACGTGACCGAGTCGAGCACCAGCGACCGTCGCGTCTCGAAGGGGGGCGACCAGGGCAAGGTGGTGGGCGGTGCGATCACCGGCGCCATTCTCGGCCGCATCCTGGGCGGCGGCGGCAAGGGCGCGGTGATTGGCGCGGCGGCCGGTGCCGCGGCCGGTACCGTAGCGGCCAAGCGCAACTCGGTGGCCGAACGGTGCCTCGCGGCCGGCGCGACACTCACGGCAACGCTCACCGCGCCCCTCGTACTGCCGCCGGGCACATGACCTGTCCGCGCGCATGAGCGCCTCCGCGTGATCGAAGTCGACAGCTACACCAAGCACTACGGCGACTTTGTCGCCGTGCAGGGGTTGTCGTTCACCGTCGCACCGGGTGACGTGCTCGGTCTCGTCGGCCCCAACGGCGCCGGCAAGACGACCACGTTGCGCGCACTCGCCGGCATCCTGCAGCCCACCTCGGGGCACATTCGCATTGCGGGCCTCGACATGAAGACGGAGCCGGTCGCGGCCAAGCAGCGACTCGCGTTCGTTCCCGACGAGCCGCAGCTCTTCGACTACCTCACGGTCGAGGAGCACCTGCGCTTCTGCGCGCGCCTGTACGGCGTGGCCGATGCCGAACCGCGCATCCCCGCGCTGCTCGGCGAGCTCGAACTCGATGGCAAGCGCGGCGCGCTCCCCACCGAACTCTCGCGCGGCATGCGCCAGAAGCTGGCGATTGCCTGCGGGCTGCTGCACCAGCCGGCCGCGCTGCTGCTCGATGAGCCGCTCACGGGGCTCGACCCGGTGGGCATCCGGCGCATGAAGGAGACCATCACGGCGCGCGCGCGCGATGGCGCGGCAGTGATCCTCAGTTCGCACCTGCTGCACCTGGTCGAGGAGCTGTGCACGCGGCTCCTCGTCATCCGGCGCGGGCGCATGATGGCGTTCGGCACCATCGCCGAGATCGTGGCCGAACGGCCCGAACTCACGGGACGCTCGCTCGAGGAGATGTTCCTCGCCCTCACCGGCGACGACGCGGCGTGACGCCGGGCGTGATCGCAGGCGTCACCGCACAACCGGTGCGCGCGCTCGCGTACCTGCATGCGCGCACGGCCGTGAACCGGCTGCGTGCGCAAGCGGCGCGGCTCCGCAGTCCGCGCTACATCGTGGCGGTGGTGCTGGGCGCGCTGTACCTCTGGTGGGCGCTCTTTCGCAATGCGCGCCTGGGCGCGACGCCGCTCACGCGGGGCGTGACCGGCGACACCGTGCAGCTCCTCGTGGCGACCTTCGTCCTCGTGTCGAGTGCGCGGTGGTGGCTCTTCGGTGGTGATCGCAGCACCCTCGCCTTCACGCCGGCCGAGGTGCAGTTCCTGTTCCCCGCGCCGCTCACGCGCCGCACGCTCGTGATGGCCAAGCTGGTGCGGCTGCAGCTCACGATCCTCATCAACACGCTGCTCTTCTCCGTGCTGCTGCGCGGTGGCGCGGCGCAGGGCGCCACCTGGCAGCGGGGCATCGGGCTCTGGATGCTCTTCTCCACGCTCGCGCTGCACCGGCTGGGTGCCGCGCTGGTCCGCGCGAGTGCGATGGAGCACGGCGCGGCCGGGCGGCGCCGCTCGCTCGGGCCCATGCTCATCTTCGGGGCGCTGGTGGCGGCGGTGGCGTACGGCCTGCTCTCCGACCGGCTCGCGCTCGAGGTGGCGGCCACGGGTGGCGTGCAGTCGTTCCTCGAGGGCGTGGTGCGGTCGCTGCGCGCGCCCATCCCGAATGCCGCGCTCTGGCCGGTGCACAAGCTGCTCGCGCCCATCTTTGCCGCGGGCACGGCGGCGTGGTGGGGGAGCGTGCCGTGGGCGTTCGCGCTGCTGCTGGCGCACGGCGCCTGGGTGCTGCGCCTCGATGGCGCGTTCGAGGAGACGGCGCTCGAGGCGACGCAGCATCGGGCCGAGCGCGTGCAGCGGGTGCGCGCATCGCAACTCGGCGAGGCGCGCTCGAAGAAGGGGAAGCTGGCGCGTGTGCCGACGCTTGCGGTGCGGGGGCGTCCGGAGGTGGCGATCGCGTGGAAGAACATCGCGGCCGCGCTGCGCGGTGGGGCATGGCGGACGCAGCTCATCACCTTCACGCTCGCGCTGGGGCTGCTGGCGGTGGTGTCGTACCTCGCGTCGGCGCGTGCGGGCGAAGTCTTCTTCGGCGTCGCGATCGGATGGGTGGCGGTCATGCTCTTCCTCGGACCGCTGTGGATGCGATTCGACCTGCGCCACGACCTCTCCCGTCTCGCACTGCTCAAGACCTTCCCCATTCCCGGGTGGCGCCTGGTCACGGCGGAGATCGTTGCGGTGACCGCGCTGCACACGGTCACCGTGTGGGCGCTGCTGGTGGTGCCGGCGGTCACGCTGCTGCGCGAGCCCGACCTGTGGAATGGGCCGGTGGGGGTGCCGCTGGCGCTCACGCTCATGCTGGCCGTGCCGGTGTTCAACGCGCTCATGTTCACGGTGCAGAACGCCACGGCGCTGCTCTTCCCCGCCTGGGTTCGACTGGGTGCGGAGTCCCGCGGCTTCGAGACGATGGGGCAGAACCTGCTCACGACTGCGGCCACCACGCTCGTGACCGCGGTCGCGCTCGTGTTCCCCGTGGGGCTCGCGGCGCTCACCTGGTGGCTGCTCGACTGGTCGGCCTGGGCCATGCCGGCCGCGGCCGCGCTCGGTGCACTGGTGGTGGTGGGCGAACTGCTCCCGGTGTGGCGGTGGCTCGGGACGGTGTTCGATGACCTCGAGCTCACGGATGTCGCGGCGCCTGCGTGAGGTGTGAGGCGGTCGCGGCGACGTGGTGTGTCGCGCGCCCTTCCCGCACGCGTCGTGACTGCCTAACCTGACAGGAGCCCTGCGACACGACCCGCGCGCACCGGCACCTCTTCTCATGGCTGCTGACGACTTCGACCCCCCCGGGCGCCGTCCCGACGACGACGCCGACGACCCGCAGGACGACGCCCACGACGAGGCGGCGGACGACGCGTCCGACGACGACGCGGCGACCGGGCCGTTCGCGGGCGACGCGGAGGCCGAGGGGCGTCCTGCGGTGTTCGTGACCACGCGCGAGCCGGTCGATGTGCGCATCGCGCAGCTCGACGACCCGCGCGCGCCGGAGTCGAGTGCGCTGGCGGCATACATCGGCGACCGGATGATCGCGCGCAGTGCGATGCCCGCCGAGGCCATCGCGCGGCTCATCGAGCTGCACCTGTTCGACACGCCGGTGCCGCTGGGACTGTTCGCGTTCGAGGAGGCGCCGGGGCTGCAGTGCCGGCTGTTCGCGCTCGTGCCGCGCGCGCTCCTCGAAGCCGAGGCGCACGCCGACGAGCCGTGGAAGGCGAGCGTGCCGAGCTACGAGTCGTCACTCGCCGGCGGCGAGGACGAGGATGAGGAGGATGACGACGAGGAGGACGACGAGGACGAGGAGGAGGTCCCGTTCGAGACGATCCTGCTCGGTCACATCGTGCGCTTCGAGAAGGACCGAAAGCACCCCGATGATCTCGCCGCCGAGGCCGTGGACATCCTGCAGCGCATCATCCACGGGGCGGAGAGCCTGCAGGACGCGGACCGCAAGGCGATCGACGACTTGCTGGGGAGCTTGTAGGCTCGCGGAACGGCGCGCGCCTCAGTCCCCCGCGCGCCGCACCCGCACATACAGGTTCTCGTCCACCCGCAGCGCGCCGTTCGCGCCCACTCCCAGCGCCACGCGCGTCCACTCCGCACTCGGCAGCACCTGCGCGCTCTTCCCGCCCGCCGTGAGTGTCACCGGCAGGCGAAACCCGGGCACCGCGTCGGCCCACCGCACCGCGATGCCATCGCCTTCCACGCGCCACTCGAGCGTGGGAATAACGGTGGTGGTGAGGTACTGCGTGAAGATGGTCGACAGGTCGATGCCGGCCTGCGCACTCATGTACTGCTGCACCTCGGCGCCCGTCACCACCTTCGCGCGGAAGGTGTGCTGCAGCCCGCGCAGGATGTCGCGCCACTTCGCATCGTCGTTGATCACGGTGCGAATCGTGTGCAGCATGTTGCCGCCCTTGTAGTACATGTCCCCCGAGCCCTGCTCGTTCACACCGTAGGGCGCGATGATGGGCGCATCGTTCCGCACCTTCGCGCGACTGCCGATGGTGTAGCGCGCCCCCGCCGCCTTGCCCAGGCGGCACTCGGTGTACAGACCCTCGGCGTAGTTCGCGAACGACTCGTGCACCCACATGTCGGCCACGTCCTGCGTGGTGAGGTTGTTCCCCCACCACTCGTGCGCACTCTCGTGCACGATGATGAAGTCCCACAGCAACCCGAGCCCGGTGTTCGACAGGTCGGTGCCGAGGTAGCCGTTCTGGTAGCGGTTGCCGTACGCCACCGCACTCTGGTGCTCCATCCCCAGGTGCGGGCTCTCGACGATCTTGAAGCCGTCCTCGTACCACGGGTACGGGCCGAACCAGTGCTCGAAACACTGCAGCATGGGCGCCACCTGCCGGAACTGGTGCTCCGCCGCCTGCCGGTGATACGCAAGCGGCCAGTAGTCGAGCGTGAGCGGGCCGCGCTCGCCGCGGTACATCTCGCTGAAGTGGTCGTAGGTGCCCGCATTGATCACGATGGCGTAGTTGTTCACCGGCCGCGTGACGAACCACTCCCACGTGGTGGTCTTGTCGTCATGATGCTGCACGCGACGCAACCGCCCGTTGGACACGTTCACCATGGGGTCGGGCACGCGAATGGCCACGCGCTGGCTGTCGGGTTCGTCGCGCTGCGTGTCCTTGGTGGGCCACCACACACTGGCGCCGAGCCCTTGGTTGGCGGTCGCCACCCACGTCGCCCCGAGGCTGTCGGTGCGCCAGATGAGGCCACCATCCCACGGCGGACGCACCGCCGGGCGCGGCTTGCCGTGGTAGTACACCGTGGCGGTGTGACGCTCGCCCACCTTCTGCGCACTCGCCACGGTGGCGAACCACGCGTTCCCCTCCTGCGACACGGTGAGGCGCTTCCCACCCTGCACGATGCTGTCCACCGTGAGCGGCACCTGCAGGTCGATCTGCCAGGTGGTGCTGCCGGCCTTCGCCGCGTGCAGCACGCGGTAGGTGACCGCGTTCACACCACGCAGCGAACTGTCGGCAGGGGACACCTGCGTCGTGAGGTCGTAGAACTCGACGTCCCACCAGACGCGCGCGGGGCCATTGCTGCCGCGGAGAGTGTCGGCGCGCGTGAACTGCTTCGCCCGTGCGGCAGGCGCGGCCTGCGCGTGGGCCGTGAAGTGCGGCGCCGCGGTCGCCAGCAGCGCCATCGCGGCCATCCTCGTGCGGGTCATCGCGTCTGCTCCAGGAGCCATGGCACGGCGCGCAGCACGGCGCCGCGCACCATCAGGGTGTGTCCTTCGTTCGCCCGCTCTTCATAGCGCCCCGTGCGCGTGCCGGCGGCTGCAGTGCGCACGCGCGCGGCCGGAATGATCGGGTCGAGGGCGGCGCCCAGGAACAGCATGGGCGGCGCATCGGCGACGGCCACCGGCGCACCACCCGCGAGGCACGCCACCGCCGTGATCGCGCGCGGGCGCCGCGCCGCAAGCTGTGCGGCCACGCCGGCGCCCATCGAATGCCCCATCACGTACACCCGCGTCGTGTCGATGCGGTGCTCGCGTCGCAGCACCGCCATGAGCGAATCGAACTGCGCCGCCGGGTCGCTCGCCATGGCGTTCGTGAACGGTGAGACCAGCAGCAGCCCGGCGTCGCGCGCGAGGCGCGCCGCAACGCCCTGCCCGTAGCCGCTCACGAACATGTTCTCGTCGCCACCGGCGCCGTGCAGCGCGATGAGCACGCCGCGTGGCGCCGTGGCGGCACCGCGCGCCCGCGGTGGCACGATGACTCGCACCGGAATGTCCGCACCGCCTGCGCCGCGCACGACGCGCCACAGGTCGCCCACCTGCTCGGCGTACGGATCGCGGCCACGTTCCAACTGCGCGACTTCCGCCGACACCGCGCGCGCGAGCGCCGGGCGGTCGGCGAGGAACTCCGCGCTGCGCTCCGGCGAGATGGTGTCCACCAGCAGGCGCGCCCGCGCCTTGGCCGACGCGATCGGTTGCGCGAGCGGCCCCAGTGTGTCCAGGTTCGCGAGTCGCGCCAGCAGCGCCTCGCGCACCACGCGCGCCGGCTTGCCGCCGATGGGCGTCGCGGGCAGGGCAGGCCGCACGAAGCGATACGTCGGGTCGACCAGTGTGATGGCCGAGTCCATGATGGCGGCGGTGACCGCGAAGCGACCGCCGAAGAAGCTGAGCGTGGAGCGATCGAAGAGCCGGTTGGCCGTGGCACGCACGCTGTCGGCCAGGCGCCCGGTGGAGTCGGCCACCGCGTACGCGCGATCCATCAGCCGGTAGCGCGTCGCGAGGTCGGCGCGCGTCACGGTGGCGTCCTGCGCGCGCGCCGAGGGTGCGCACAGCGCAGACGTGACGAGCGCGATGGTGTACAGGCGCAGGCGACAGAACAGCATCAGGGTACAGCCTCCAATCGGTCGAGGGCGGCGAGCGGCGTCACCGCCCGCCCGTCGCGGAAGGCGCGCAGCCGTTTGTAGAGCACGGTGGCATGCTGCACGCGCAATCGGGCCGGGTCGGCGCCCAGCCACGCGTCGGGCACCTGCGCAGCCGCCGCCGCAAACACGTCACGCGTGCACTGGGGCGCACACTCGGCGTGCACGTCGGCGAATACCGGCGCGGCCCACGCGAACACGTGCGCATGCCAGTCGTAGGCCCGCAGCGGGGTGGTTTCGTCGAGCGCGCTCCAGTCGTGCTGCCACGGCAGGCAGGCCCCATGATCGACCAGCCACAGCGTGCCGCGCCGCATCATGAGGTTCGCGTTGCGGGGCGAGCGGTCGAGGTTGTATACGAGCGTGTCGAGCCACAGCACCTTGGCGGCGCGCACCACGTCGACCGTGGCGAACTCGCTCGCCGTGAGGTCACGCGCGCCCTCGAGGTAGTCGAATGCCAGGTTGGTGCCCACGCTGCGGTCGAGCAGGTCGCGCAGCTCGTCGTTGCTGTCGTCGCTGGGCACCGCAGGCGGCAGCGTCACGAGCGTACGCGCCGGCACGTCCAGCCCGATGCATGCGGCGATCTCGGCGACGATGATCTCCGCGACGAGTGGCGCCGTGCCCTGCGAGGCGCCCGCGAGCTTCACGAAGCGCAGTCCGTCGTCGGTGTCCATGATGACCGGCGACGACGACCCCCGCCGATCCCGTCGCAACACGCGGGACACCCGTGGTACCCGTGGTCCCGTCGTCTCCGCTCCCGTTGTTCGTGCTCCCGTGGTTCCGCTCCCGTGGTCACCCACCGAACAATCCTTCGATGGAAAGGTAGCGTTCGCCGGTGTCATAACAGAACGTCAGCACGCGCTCTCCCGGCTGCACCCGCTCGAGCATCTGCGACACCGCCGCCAGCGACGCGCCGCTCGAAAGCCCCACCAGGATGCCCTCGGTCTTCGCCGAGCGCTGCGCCCATGCGAACGCGTCCTCCTCGGTCACCGCGACGGTGCCGTCGAGCGCGTCGACATGCAGGTTGGCGGGCACGAACCCCGCGCCGATGCCCTGGATGCGATGCGGCGACGGCGCACCGCCGCCGATGACGGCGCTCTTGGCCGGCTCCACCGCCAACGCCCGCAGTGTCGGGAAGCGTTGCTTGAGCTGCTCGCTCACGCCCGTGATGTGTCCGCCCGTACCGACGCCCGTCACCAGCCAGTGCAGGCCGTCGGCGAAGTCGTCGGCAATCTCGCGCGCGGTGGTCTCGGCATGCACGCGAATGTTGGCCGCGTTCTCGAATTGCTGCGGCATCCACGCGCCCGGCGTGCTCGCGAGCAACTCGTGCGCGCGGGCGATGGCCCCCTTCATCCCCACTTCCCGCGGCGTGAGGTCGAAGGTCGCGCCGTAGGCGGCCATGAGTCGTCGCCGTTCGACCGACATCGACTCCGGCATGACGAGCACGAGCGTGTAGCCCTTCACGGCGGCCACCATCGCGAGCCCGATCCCCGTGTTCCCCGACGTCGGCTCGATGATCGTGCTCCCCGGCGTCAGCATCCCGCGCGCCTCGGCGTCCTCGATCATCGCGAGTGCGATGCGGTCCTTGATGCTGCCGCCGGGGTTGGCCCGTTCGAGCTTCATCCAGACGCCGTGGTCCGGGAAGAGTCGCGCAAGCCGCACGTGCGGCGTGCGGCCGATGGTGTCGAGGATGGAAGTGGCGCGCATGGTCGGCTCGCGGCGTACGAACGCTACGCCATGTCAGATGTGAAACTCGATGCCATCGTCGGGCGCGCCGCGCGGCGCCACGTCGCTGCTGAACTGCACCACCGACCGCGGCGGCACCGAACGCGTGAGCCACACGTTGCCGCCGATGACCGACCCGGCGCCGATGACGGTCGACCCGCCGAGGATGGTCGCGTTGGCGTAGAGCACGACGTCGTCTTCGATGGTCGGGTGGCGCTTGCGATTCGCGAGCGTCTTGCGCACGGCCAGCGCACCCAGCGTCACCCCCTGATACATCCGCACCCGCGCGCCGATCTCGCTCGTCTCGCCAATCACCACGCCCGTGCCGTGGTCGATCGCGAACGCCTCGCCGATGCGTGCACCCGGATGGATGTCGATGCCGGTCTCGCGGTGCGCCCACTCGGACAGCACGCGCGGAAAGAGCGGCACCTCGAGGCGATACAACTCGTGCGAGACGCGATGCACCGCCGTGGCGAGGAAGCCGGGGTACGCGATGATCACCTCCTCCTCGCTCTCCGCCGCGGGATCCCCCCGCATGATCGCGGCGGCGTCGCTGTGCATGAGCGCCCGCACCGCCGGCAGCCGCGCGAGGAACGCCGACAGCACGACGTCCGCGTCCGGCACGAGCGGCGTGATCGCCGCGCGCAGCAACGCGATGAGCCGCCCGGCCTCCTCGTCCACACCGGCCGCGCCCAGACGCGCGGGGTGCGCAAACTGCGGCAGCAGCAGCGCGAGCGCCGCCTGCGCGAACTCCTCCGCCAGCGCCCGCACGGGACGCGGCGCGAGGCTCGCGGTGCGCTCCTCGCGCAGCATGGTGAGGAAGTCACCCCAACTGTCGCGGGGCATCAGACGCCAGCGGTCACGGGGCACGCTCCAGGGCCGCCACATGGTCGGCGGCCGCCGTGGGAATCCAGCACTGCATGCCGATGCTGGTGAAGCCGGCTCGGCGCATGACTCGACGATACCACGCGGCCGCGCGCGGCGCTGGCCAGGCGGTGTCCCCCTCGGTGGTGTCCGCGTCGGTGAACAGCTCGAGATACGCCACACCCCCCGTCCGGCGCGCCACCTGCCCGAGGCCGCGCACCAGCACGGGCTCCGCCAGATAGTTGAGCATGCCACAGCAGACCACCAGGTCGTACGCGTCGGCCAAGGGCAGCGCGTCGAGCGTGTCGATGCTCCCCTGCAGCAGCCCGCGTCGCGCACCGTAGCGCGCCACGGCCCACGCGCTGGGGTCCACACCCGTGTAGCGCACTCGCGGCCGATGCCGACGCAGCGCCGCCCGCCACTGTCCCTCGCCACACCCGACGTCGAGCACACTCCGCACCGGGCGCCCCAGCACCCACTCGGTCGTGTGCAACACGAACGCCACCTGCCGCGCCAGCTCGCTCGCGCTCTTCACGCGATGCGCCGGATGGCGGTACCACTTGTCGAAGTACGCCTGTTCGAAGCGCTTCGCGTCGGATGTGTGAGACGCGTCGGTCACGTCGTGTGCCACTCGTGTGCCACTAGAGGATGCCCCAGAAGCCGCGGTCGATGTCGATGCCGAATCGCCAGGTGCCCTGGCGCAGGCCGCGCGCCACATCGACGCGCAGGAGATCGTAGAACAGCAGCACGCCCGTGCCCACCGACGGATAGACGCCGGCCGCCGGACTCGAGGCACCGGCCGCCGTCGGGACGCCGCTCGCCGCACCCACCGCCTGCACGAACGGCGCGAGCGTCACGCGCGGCGGACTCGCACCGAAGCGACCCAGGGGAATCGACGGGCCCCACGTGGGCAGGCGCACCTCGGCGCGCGCCGAGACCAGCGCGCGGGCGCCGAAGCGGGCGTAGTCGTAGCCCGGCGCCGACCACGGTCCGCCTGCGAACACGAGCCACTGCGGTGGCAGGTCGCGTCCGCCGCTCACGCCGGCCATGCCGTACAGGAACAGCGCACGTTCGCCGCCGAGCGGACGCGTGAGGTGGAGCTGCGCCTGCGCGCGCCCCACCAGCGGGCGTACCGCGCGCGTCGGTGGTGACGCGCCGGGAATCGGGTCCACCAGCGGCCCCCACCCGAGCTCCTCGTCGCCGCGATAACCACCCGCGCTCGCCACGAGCTGCCACGTGCCGCGCCACGCGCGCGGATCATCGCCGGCCCAACCTCCCGTGCCCTGCACCTCGCCGCGCACACCTCGCAGGCGCCAGGCCAGCAGCGTCGGGGCGAATGTGCGCGTGGCCGCATGCGCACGCGGGAGCACCGCGCGCTCGTCCTCGGCCGCGAGCCGCCAGGTGAACGCGCTCGTGTTCCCCGACCGCCACAGCAGCCCGGCCGCGCGCGTGTCCACGGGCTGCGTGTAGTCACTCGCGAACAGCGCCGACGCGAGCGAGTTGGTCACACCGGCGCGTTCGGCGAACGCGAGGTCGCGATACTCCCGCTCGGCAAAGAGCTGCCAGCGCGGTGTGCGTCCGAATGCGGGCACGGGCCCGACGGACAGGTGCCCCTTCACCGCCTCGTCCGCGAAGCCGTAGCGAGCGCGCGCCGCCACCAGCACCCCCTGCCCCGTGCGATGCGCGCCGCCGAGGCCCAGCGCGAGCCCTTCGGCGCGCGTGAAGCGCGCGAAATCGCTGATGCCGCGTGTCGCGACCTTTGCCGTGGCGGGGCGCGCGAGCATGGAGGCGCGCACGGCTGCTTCGGCCTGCACGCGGGCCTGCACGACATCTTCGCGCGTGGCGATCTGCAGCTCGGGCGGCAGCACATCGATCACACGCCCGGGAAACGTGTAAGCGTCGAGCTCCGCCTTGGGCTTGCTGCTCCAGCGCGGCATGGTCTTCACGGCATCGGCGATGCGCTCGTTCACCGTGTAGCCGGCAATTTCCCACTTGCCGCGCACCACGCCGCGCACCGGCAGGTCGAGCCACGTGCTGCCGCGCGACACCTCCACCTCCTGGCGGCGCGGCAGCCAGTACCGCTCGCGCACGAGGCCGTTCTCCAGCGTCACGACCAGCGTCTCGATGCGCTTGTCGAGGATCGCGGCGCGGGTGAACGTCATCGACAGGCGCACGACCGCGGCACTCTCCCGGTCGAGATAGACCGAGCCCACCGCCGCGGCGGTCGCCGCATCCCGCGGGCGGAACTTCACCTCGTCTACGAGGATCGTGCGCCCGGGAATGTTGATCGTGAGGGGCCGCCCCATCGCGTACTCGTAGGTGGCCGCCGCGTTGGCCGCGAGCGGATGCGGCACGTCGCGCACGTCCTGCCCATCGCCCAGGCGAATGCGATCGGGCAGGTTGTCGAGCACCACGCCGTAGCGATCACGATAGTACGCCACGTCGGCGGGCAGGAGCGTCGTGTCGCGACGCCCCACGAGCTGCTGCGCACTGCGTCCCGGCTGCCACCACGCGATGGTGAGGGCGAGTTCCTCGCTCTGCACCACCTTGGGCGGCAACAGCACGCCCTCGCCGAGCTGCACCAGGAACGCGAGAAAGCCATGCGCGTCGGCGGTGTAGCTCAGGAGCGTGCTGTCGGCGAGCTGCACGCCGCGGCGCGCGATCGCGCGCTGCACGAGCGAGTCGGCCGATGCGCTACGCCAGGTCGCGGCGGAGCGCACCTCGGCCGGTCGCGCCGCGGTGGTGTCGCGTTGCGCCTGCGCGCGCGCCGGCAGCACGAGCGCGCTGCCTCCCACACACCCCAGCGCGCACACGACCGCGCGGGCAACAAGGCGCGCACCGCGCCCCGCACGACCGCGCGAGGCCTCCTCTCCGTCCTGCGCCAACCCTTCGCTCACGGGCGCGCCATCGAGTCGGCGGGCGCGGGGCGCGCGACCGCACGCGACGACGCGACGCGCCGCGTGGGTTCGGGCACCCGGGTGAGCTGCCAGCCCCGCCACCGCGCGGCCGGACGCGCCTCGACGTGCGGCACCGCGACGAGATAGGCCCAACCGGCGCGCCAGGCCGTGCTGTCGGCCGAGCGCGCCGACGGCACATGCGGCACGCGGAAGGCGCGGCGCGACAACACCTTCGCGCCGCCGATCGCCGGGGTGGCGTCGTGCACCAGCCGCGCGTCGTGACCGGCCTCGAACGCGGCGGTGCTCGCCCCGTCGCCGAAGTGCAGCACCACGAGCGTGTCGCGCTGCCGCCCCGCCATCACCCCCTCGACACGCGGGGCGAGATCGAGCGTGGCCAGCACCGGCGTCGTGCCACCGGTGTCAGGGCGCAGCATGGCCGGCCCGTACCGCTGCACCAGCCAGCGATCGAGTCGGTCGCGCGACGCATCGGCCTGCCGCACCGTGCGCGCGCCGCGCGCACGCGCCCTCTCCGCACGGATCGTGTCGCCCGCCGCCGCACGCGACGTGCTGTCGGTGGCACGCGCATCGGTCATCGCCACACGCACCGTCGGCGCCTCGAGCACATCGAGCGCGGCCCGCATCGCCGCATCGTCACGGGCAGCGAGACGCAGCAGCGGTTCGTTCGCACGCTCGATCTCCAGCATGCGCACCGTGGCCTGGCGCGTTGCCACCATCAGCCACTCCTGCCGCGCGCCAGCGCCCGCCGCCGCCCCCCCGCGCGGCGCCAGCGTGTCGAGCACGAGGCGCAGGCGCGCCTCGAGCAGGGCGAGTGGCGTCACCGCCCATCGGTCGCGCAACGCCTGCATCGCCGCCGAGTCGGCGAGCTGCGCGGTGCGCTGCGCAAGCTCGGGCGTCCACCACGTCGGCACCGTGAACGCCTCGCGGCGCGCGGCATCGTCGAGCCGCACGTTGGGGGCGAGGCCACCCACCGCGCCGCGGGGCGTGTTGTGCCGACGCTCCAGCGTCGCACCCTCCGGCGTGAGCCACCGCGCCGTCGTGAGCCGCAGCGACAGGTCCGAGGAGAGCCGCACCACA
Organism: Gemmatimonadota bacterium; assembly: GCA_020161135.1. Classification (GTDB taxonomy): domain Bacteria; phylum Gemmatimonadota; class Gemmatimonadetes; order Gemmatimonadales; family Gemmatimonadaceae; genus Gemmatimonas. The sequence goes on from JAIUOB010000002.1 coordinate 486,031, forward strand.
CGTTGCACGACTCCCTTGCCGTAGGTCGGTGCGCCCACGAGCAGGGCGCGATCGTGGTCGCGCAACGCCGCCGCGATCACTTCGGCTGCGCTCGCCGTGCCCCCGTTCACGAGCACCGTGAGCGGCAACGTCGTCCACCGCCCGCTGCGGGCCCGGAACGCCGTCGTGGCCACCCCCGGTCGTGTTGCCAGCGACGCCACCACGGCGCCGCGCGGCAGGAAGAGCCCCGCCACCTTCACGCCTTCGTCGAACAGCCCCCCACCGTTGTCACGCAGGTCGAGCACCAGCGCGCGGGCGCCACGCGCTTCGAGACGCATCACCGCCGCCTCGAGCTCCTCGGCCGCGCGCAGCGTGATGCTCGCGAGCCGCACGTAGCCCACGCCATCGGTGAGCATCGCCTGCTCGGACACCGCCGGCAGGTGCCACGGCACGCGTCGAACCAGCACGGTATCGACATCGCCCGTCGGCGCGCGCCAGACCGTCATGACCTGCACCGGCGCGCGGGTCGTACCGTCCGCCGGACGTGCGCGCCACGCCTGCAGCACCGGCTGGCCATCCACGGTGAGGATGCGATCGCCCGGACGCAGCCCGGCCGTCATCGCGGGCGAGCCCGACGCCACGCGCACGACGCTCGCCCCGCTCGCCTCGCGCCGCAGGGTGAGGCCGAGCCCGTGCCCCTCGCCCTGCAGCGTGCCGCGCCACTGCTCGACCCCCTCGCTGCGCAGCACGGCCGCGTACGGGTCGTGCAGCTCGCGGAGCATGCCCGCCACCGCACGACGGATGAGCTCTTCGCTGGGCAGCGAATCCAGCGCGTTGACGCGCACCGAGTCGATGGCCTGCGACAGGAGGCGCGCCCCCTGCCAATCCGCCTCGCGCGCGAGACGTCGCCGTTCCACCGTGACGCCCGCCGCGTACGCCAACGCCAGCGCCGCGGCGAGAGCCGGCAGGCGCCAGTGTCGGCGAAGCGGGGACGGGACGCGGAACATTCGAGGGTCCGCCGGCGAACGGAGGAGAGTGCGCTGCGCGATCACGCAGCCTCGACGAGGAGACTTCGCAGTGTCTGATGATACCCGTACATTGCGTAGATGGCCCCCATGAGTTCAACCGAGTGCGCCGCATGACCACCACCGACGAGACCACCCCGCCTCCGCCGGAGGTCCCCGCCGTCCTCGATGAGGAGGAAGGACTCATCTCGCTCGAACCCCAACCCGTCTCACAGGCGGTGGGGGGCGTCGTGCTGCTCGGGTGCGCGGCCTTGGCCCTCGTGTGGGCGAACTCGGGGTGGGCCTCCACCTACGAGGCATTCTGGCACGCCGGCATTGGCGGCTGGTCACTGCGGCACCTCGTGAACGACGGGCTCATGGCCCTCTTCTTCCTGCTCGTCGGGCTCGAGATCAAGCACGAGATGCAGGACGGAGCGCTCAGCAGCTGGCGGCAGGCGTCACTCCCCGTGATGGGTGCCATTGGCGGCATGGTGCTCCCGGCGGCCATCTACGTGCTCCTCGCGCGCGGGACGACGGCCATCTCCGGGTGGGGCATCCCCATGGCCACCGACATCGCCTTCGCCCTTGGCATCGTGGCGCTGCTCGGCAATCGCGTGCCGCCGGGGCTGCGGGTGTTCCTGGCGGCGCTGGCCATCGCCGACGACATCGGCGCGGTGCTCGTCATCGCCATCTTCTACACCCCCGACGTCAACGTCGTGGCGTTGGGCGCCGTCGCGGGCATCATGGCGGCGCTCATGGGGCTCAACGCCCGACGCGTGCTCACCGTGTGGCCCTACGCACTGCTTGGCCTGGTGCTGTGGTATGCGGTGCACCTGTCGGGCGTGCACGCGAGCATCGCGGGCGTGCTGCTGGCCGCCACGATTCCGACGCACGAGGCGCGACGCCTCCCCGAGCGCATCGAACACGCCCTCGGTGGGCCCATCACGTTCGGTGTGGTGCCGCTTTTCGCCATCGCCAATGCGGGCGTCACTATCCCCGCCGATGTCGGCACGTTCCTGCGCGAACCGGCGGTCATCGCGAGTGCGGCGGGCCTCGTCATCGGCAAGCCGTTCGGCATTTTCGGCGCGGCGTGGCTGTCCGTGAAGCTGGGCATCGCGTCGCTCCCGGAGCAGGCCGACTGGCGGCGCGTCTTCGGTGTGGCAACGCTCGGCGGCATCGGCTTCACGATGTCGCTCTTCATCGCCGCGCTCGCGTTCGGCGAGGGGCCGCGTCTCGGCGCGGCGACCATCGGCGTGCTCATCGGCTCCTTCGTGACCGGCGCGGTGGGCGCACTCTGGCTGTCGCGCATGTCACGCTGCGTGGAGCAGCCGCGACGTGTGGTCACGCCCACGCCGAGTGTGCCCGTGGGGTGACGACCGGCGGCGCGCGCGGGGCAGTCGCGCCAACGGCCCCGTCGCCCGCACCGCTGCTGCTCGTCAGCGATGTGGACGGCACGCTGCTGGACGATCGCGGGCAGCTCCCGGTGTCGCCGGCCACACTCCGCGCGGCGCTCGCCGCGCTGGCCCGCACGCGGGGCACTCCGGTGTACTTCGCGCTCGCATCGAGTCGCACCGTGCGCGAGCTCGTCGTGCTGCAGCGCGCCTTGGGCGTGCGTGGCCCCCTCATCGCCGAGGACGGCGGTGTGCTCGCGCTCGATGTGGACGACATGCGTCGCGCGCCACACGACGCCGCGCGCGATCGCGAACGTGATCCTGAACATGATGTCGAACGTGAGATCGTCCGCTTCGGCCGGCGCCCGCTCGTGTGCGAACCCCTGGCGCCGCGCGCGGCTGCGCTGCGCCAGGTACTGCGCAGCGACGAGGCACTCGCGCCGCTGCTCGCCGCCGATGCCGCGGCGCAAGGCACGTCGCAGCAGGAGGCCCTCGGGTTCCGTAGCCGCGGCGCGCGACGTCGTGCGCTCGTGAGTCGCCACTACAGCCTGCTCGTCGATCCCACGCCGCTCGATGGCGCGACACTGGCGCGCGCGCGAACGGCGTGTGCAGCCCACGGGCTGCATTGCCTGCGCGGGGGACGGTGGCTTACGGTGAGCGGCGCGGCCGGCAAGGGCGCTGCACTGATGCATCTGCGGAACCATCTGGCGATGTGCGATGTATCACCGACCATCGCCGCCATCGGCAACGAGGAGAATGACCGCTCGTTGCTTGCCGCCGCAGACGTCGCCTTCGTGATCGACAATCCGGGGCGCGGCCCACACCCCGCCCTGGCCGGCATCGCCGGTGCGATCATCCTGCAGGTTCCCGGCACCGGAGGATGGATGGACATGCTCACACGGCTCACGACTCGCGCCCCGGAGCACGACTAGTGCGGGTCCGGACGGGCACGCTGCGCTCGCCGCGCACCGCCGACCTCGTGGCCGACCTCACCGAGCGCCACCCGCAGTGGACGCTGTCGCTGCTCACCATTCCGTCGCGCACGGAATTCCTCGCGCGCGCGCTGCAGTCGCTTGCCGCGCTGCCCGCGCGCGCGCGCTTCGAGGTGGTGGTCGTCCACAACGCGCCCACCGACGAGGAACCGCGTGTCCTCGAGCGCCGCATCCAGGCGATGGCCCCGGGATTGCCGGTGCGCGTCTACCTCAACGCCTCGACACCCACGATCGGCAGCGGACGCCGCATGCAGCTCGACGTCTGCCGCACGCCGCTGGTCGCGTTCATCGACGACGACCTCACGCTCCACGGCGACATCTTCGACGCCATCGAGGACACGCTCCGCAGCACGCCCCTCGGCATTGTCGGCCTCCCCAGCTATGAAGAAGACACCGAGACACGCTTCAAGCCACGCGACAGCACGCCGTCGGTGCAACTCGGTCGGGTGCGCTACATGCCCGTGCAGGGGATGCTCGTCGCGGGCTATCGGCGCCTGTTCAGCGACATCGGCGGCTTCAATCCGCGCCGCGAGTTCTGGGGCGAGTGGACCGAGCTCAACCTGCGCATGTGGCGCCACGGCTTTCCCACCGGCTACATCCTCGATCGCGGCTACCTGCGACACTGGCATCGCGCGCCCGAGTCGCCCACCCGCAACATGAGCGGCCGCGAGCGGCATGTGCTGTGGGGGCTCATGTGCACGGCGCTTGAATACGATGCCGTGGCCATCAACGAAGCCACCGATGCGTTCTGGCGACTCGCGCAGGATCGCTATCTCGCCTACTCGTTTGGCGAACAGCCCAGCCCCAAGCAGTTGCTCGCGTCGGTGCTCGAACTCATGCCACGCCTGTCGCGGGAGTTTCCCGCGATCCACGCGTTCGCCGATGCCGCTCGACGCCACCCGTTCCATCTCAAGCCGTTCGAACCGCTCAAGCGCGAGCAGGTGCGGGAGATCCTGGCGCATGCCGAGGCAGCCATCGCCCCCTATCGCGCCATCTTCAGCGACCCGGCTGCACCGGTGGCCGTCACGGTCCCTGAGCGCCCCACGTTCTGGCAGCGATTGCGGGGCGTCCGCGTTGGAACACGGGGTGTTGTCCGCGATTGAGGACACCGCAGGCGACCGCCGTCACCAGCAGGGGCCCCACGCGCGTCACATGACGCGCCGCTAAGTCGAAGCTCCACGACGAGTTGGGTGACGTGCAGCACGCCCGACCACCACGCCGGCACCATGAACAGGTGCGTGGCACTCCCAATGCGCTGGATACAGGCGAACCCCTCATTGGAGGCCTGTATGTCCCTGCTTCGTCGGAACGCGGTACGCATCGCCGTTGGCTCGCTCGTCGCGCTTCCCCTCACGGCGGACGCGCTGCCCGCCGACCGTTCGCTCTTCACCTGGACCGGCCGCGTCGACCGCGAGGTGTACATCACCGTCCGCGGGCGCGACGTCCGCACCACCGGCCCCGACGCATACCTCCCCAACCGTGCACGGGTCGACGAGGCCCTGCCGCGCAGCCGCGGGTACGTGATGGCGCGTCTTGCCGATGGGCGCGGTGACGTCGATGTCGTCGAGCAGCCATCAGCGCGCAACGGCTGGCAGGCGACGCTGCGCGTGCGCGACCCGCGCGCCGGCGCGGACAACTATCGCATCGTGGCCTTCTGGAACGACGACGATCGCTACGACAACCGCGGCCGCGACAATCGGGGCCGCGACGACCGCGGTCGCTACGACGGCTGGTGGGGGGATGACCGCCGTGATGATCGTCGGGACGACCGTCGTGATGACCGTCGTGACGACCGTCGTGACGACCGCCGCGATGATCGGTGGGACAATCGTGGGCGCGCCGACGCCGGCATGCTGCGCTGGAGCGGTCGCGTCGATGATGTGGTCGAGCTGCGAATCTCGGGACGCCGCGTGGAAGCGATCACCCGCAGCGGGGTGCGCGTGAGCGAGATCAACGCGCGCTTCGACGGCGCCGGACTTCCGGCACGCCCCGTCTCCATCGACGTCGATCGCGCCAACGGTCGTGGGAGCGTGACCCTCGCACAGCAGCCGAGCCCGTGGAACGGGTGGACGGCCGTGGTGCGCATTGACGACAATCGGTCCGGCGCAGACTTCTACGACATCATGGTGCGTTGGTAGTGGACGCGGAGACGCGGAGGTGAGGTAGAGGAACTATTTCTCCGCGGAGGCGCGGAGGGGGACGTCGACCCCTCCGCGTCTCCGCGTAGCAACGGTGTTTCTACCTCATCTCCGCGTCTCCGCGTCAACTAGCGGTCACTCAACGCAAACGCCCGCAGCGGCGCACCGCCCGTGCTGTTGTCCGCCGCCACCACGGTGCGCACCGTGCCACCGGCGAGCGCGAGCGACGCGAGGTTGATGTTCACCGCTGCGGCGCGTGCCGCCGGCGCCGTTCCCGCCGGAACCGTGCGCACCTGATAGGTGCCCGGCACCACCGTGAGGTAAGGCGAGGCCACCTGGTACGCGACGTTCGAGAGCACGGGCGTGGCGGTGGCCAGGTCGGCACCGGGCGCCGTCACGAACACATCCACCGCGCCAGCCGTCGGGCTCAGGTGCACCACGCGCACCTTCACCTGGGTCGCCGACGGCAAGGTGTTGTCGTCGGTCGTCAGGTACGACGTCACCGCCGTCCCCGCCGCCCCGCCGATTGCGTAGATGGTGCGATCCTGGTTGGCTGCCACCGTGAACGGAATCGTCGCCACCACCGTGTTCGTGTCGGCCGTGCGCTTGAGCACCAGCGTGCGGTTGCCCGTGTAGATGGCCGAATAGTTCGCGGTGTTGGGCGCCGGCAACGTGGCCGGCGTGCTCTGCGTGTACGTGAGGTTCACGCCGAACGGCACGCCCTCGAGGATCGCGTTCACGCGCCCCCGCGTCGTGTCGGTGATGAGCGAGACGAAGCGCACGCGTCCAGTCTCGCCCGTGGGCGAGAAGGGATCGGCGGCATCCGTCGTGCCGCAGGCCGCGAGCGCGAGTACCGCCGCGGCGGCCGCCAGGGTCGAGCGTCCAGAGCGCGCCACGCGCACCCTCCGTGTCAGGGAACGAGTCAGGAAATGCGTCATGGGTGCGCTCACTGCTGGCAGCCGCTGGGGAACGTGCTCGGCTCCGCCGGATCCGGCAGCGCCGCGAACGTCGCGTTGGGGTTCGCGTTGCGATCGCCGAGGGCGTACGGCAGCCAGCACCGCTGGCCATCGACGGGCACCGCCGGCGCCGCCACCGGACCGCGAATCGCACTGCGACGCCGCGCGTCCTCCCACCGCGCGCCCGTCGAGAACAGCTCGTAGCGCCGCTGCGTGTAGATCTCGTCGAGGAGCTGTGCCTGCGTGAGCGATCCGCTCAGCGCCGGGAGGCACGCCTTCGGGTCATCGAGGCCACGGCCACCCGTGCAGTCGGTGCGCACCGAATCGAGCGTCGCCTGCGCCGCCGCGAGTTGCCCCTGCGCCACCAGCGCTTCCGCCTTCACCAGCAGCGCCTCGTCCGGCATGTACACCGGCAGCGGCGCATTGGCGTTGGCGTAACGGTTCCAGTTGTCCAGCAGTGCGCCGATACGACCGCTCAGCGTCGTCGACGGGACCACGAAGTACGTGGCCCGCTGGTCACCCGCAGCCATCGACAGCCGGAACTGCCGACGCGGGGCGATGCCGTTGGTGCCGCCCGTGACGTTGGCGTACGGATTGACCGTGGGCGCCGGGAACTGCAGCAGCGACAGCGCCGCCGTGCCCGTGCGCGGCACGAGGTTCGCATACGCCACGGCATTCGCATGATCGTTGGCGAGCCGCGCGTACCGCGCGCGGAACATCTGGATCATGCCGTTCAGGTTGACGCCTGGCGTGAGAATGTTGCTGGTGAAGAAGGCCGACGGCGGCGTGGTCGCCACCTGCGTCGCGGCCGAGTCGAGCAGCGCCCGCACGAGCGGGAGCGCCTCGGCGCGCGGCACGTACGTCGGACTCGTCTGGCCGTACGTGTTCACCGGCACCTTCTGGTACGCCTGCAACGCCTCGCCGAGCGCCTCCGCCTTGAGCGTGAACGCGAGCGCACGCAGGCCACTGCGCGTGCCGGCGTCGAGCTGCGACGCCAGCGCATCCGCGCCGGCCAGCAGATCGTCGGCCGTACGGACCGTGCGATAGACGCTGTTGAACACGTTGTCGGCGATGCCCGTCCCGCTCGGCACGGCGCCCTGCTCCGCGTCCGAGATGGAGATGAGGGCCGCGCTGGTCGCCGCGAACTCGTCCGTCACCAACCCCGCCGTGTAGGCGAAGCTGAAGTACGAGGTGGCAAAGCGGGCCTGCAGTCCCGTGGCCAGCGCGATCACGCCGTCGGGACTCGTGGTGACCTGCGTCTCGGTCGGGGCGTTGGGGTTCTGCAGGTCGAGGCTGCAGCCGCCAAGCGCCAGCGCGCCGAGGGTGAAGAGGGCGGCGGAGTACGCCGCGCCGCGCGAAGTCGTGCGCATGTCGTCGTCTCCGGTCAGTAGGTGAAGCGGGCGCTGAGCGACCACGTCCGCGGAATGGGATAGCCGCCAAAGTCGAAGCCGCGGTCGGCCGCCGTCGTCTGTGCCGAGCCCACGCCACCGGCGTTGGTGCCGAACAGGTTGATCTCCGGATCGTAGCCGCTGTACTTGGTCCACACCGCCAGGTTGCGCCCCGACAGCGTCAGCTCGACGCCGTCACGGAACAGGCGCTTCACCGTGGGCATGTCGAACAGGTACGACGCACTCAGTTCGCGCAGCTTCACGAAGCTTCCATCCTCCACCCAGTACTCGAAGATGCCCTGTGTGCGCGCGTTGAAGTTCGGCGCCACCTTGCGCGGGTCGCCATACGGCAGCAGCTCGCGCTCGAAGGTGCGTGAGTTGCTCGCGATGCCGGCGTTCTGCGCGCGCGTCGAGAGGTTCATGATGTCGTTGCCGAACACCCCGTCCAGCAGCATGCGTACGCGCAGCTTGCCGCCGATCGTGATCTCGTTGAGCAGCGACCCCATCCAGTCGGGATTCGGGTCGCCGATGACCGCGTTGAGCGAGTCATTGCAGGTGCCGCCCGACAGCGCCTGGCGCTGCGCCAGCGTGGCGCCCATGTCCACCGTCTGGTTGCTGCGACGGTAGCGGCCCAGCGAGTCGACCAGCAGCGCACCAGTGCGGCAATCACGCGCCGCGTACGAGCCGTAAAACACACCCGCCGGCTGTCCGACGCGAATGCGGTTGGGGTAGCCACCGGCGCTCTGGAAGTCCTGGATGGCCAGCGACTCGACGAGGTTGCGGTTGCGCGTGTAGGTGACCGTGCTCTCCCACCGCAGGTTCTTCGTGTCGACGTTGGTCGAGCGCAGCATCAGCTCCACGCCCTTGTTCGACATCGAGCCGATGGGCGCGAACTGTCGCGAGAAGCCCGTGCTGGTGGCGAGCGGCCGGAAGAACAGCAGGTCGGAGACGAGGCGGTCGTAGTACGTCGCCTCCACCGCCACCTTGCCGTTCAGGAATCCCGCCTCGGCGCCCACCTCGGCCTCGCGCGCGCGCTCGTTGCGGAGCGTCGGGTTGCCGAAGGTCACGTCGTTCACGAACCCGGGGCGACCGGCGAACGGCAACTGCGTGTAGGTGATGTACTGCGAGTACGCGTTCACGAGCCCCGGCTGCGAGCCCGCCCAGCCGAGCGCGGTGCGGAGGCGCAGGTTGTTGAGCCACCCCTGCCGGTTCTCGAGCGCCACGTACGAGAGCGACAGCTTGGGGAACGCCTGCCACCGCTCGCTCGGCGCGAAGGTGCTCGACGCGTCGTAGCGCACGGCGCCGCTCAGGAAGAGACGGTTGTTCCAGTCGACTTCCTGCTGCGCGTAGAAGCCCAGCGTGCGCAGCGCGATCTCGCTCTGCGCGGCCGCGAACACCGAGCCCGCACTCACCAGCTCACCCACCGGGGCGAGGCCGTTGGCCGTGGCCGACGTGGTGCGGATCTTCTGCGACGTGTAGTTGAAGCCGGCCGTGGTGCGCATGCCGAGCGCATCACTCAGGCGCCACGAGTACGAGGCGACACCGTCCTGGTTCACGACGCGGGTGTCCTGGAACACCGACTGCGAGCGCCCGGTGGCGAGCGGCGCGGTGCCGAGCACCGCGTTGCGGGGCACGAACTGGCGCTGCTCGAAGCCGACGTTGTCGAGACCCAGCGTGTAGTCGACGAGGAGCCGCGGATGCGGCGTCCAGGTGAACTTCGTCGAGCCGATGAAGCGGTTGATCGTCTGCGGATTGCGGATGCGATCGATGGCCAGCAGCGGGTTCGTGCCCAGCGACGGCGGCAGCGGGTACACGCCGTTCACGGGGCGGAAGTTGACGCTGGTGGGCGCGAAGAACAGCGACCCCATGATGCCGTAGTCATTCTGCTCACCGAACGCCTGGAACTGGTTGCGCGTCGTCACGAAGTTCGACGTGAGGTTCGCGATGAGCGTCGGCGCGAGCTGCTGCTGCAGGTTGAGGCGGGCGCCCGTGCGCTGCGAGCTGGTCGAGCGCAGGATGCCCTGGTCGTCGGCCACGTTGGCGCTCGCAAAGTAGCGCGTGGCATCGGTGCCGCCCTCGACGGTCAGGTTGTTCTCCAGCGTCGTCGCGCGCCGGAAGATGTCGTCCTGGTAGTCGAACCGCGGGATGGCCAGCCCGTTGATGTCGTACGGGTACAGATTGAACGGCTGCTTCTCGCGCAGCACGTTGGTCGCCATGCGGCTCGTGAGCGTGAAGCGCGGCGCGCCGATGCTGCCGCGCTTGGTGAAGATCTGCACCACGCCGTTGTTGGCGCGCGAGCCGTAGAGCGCCGCCGCCGCCGCCCCGCGGATGATCTCGACCCGCTCGATGTCCTGCGGGTTGAGGTCCGCGAGACGGTTCTGCGGATTCGAGCGACCGCCGAGGTCGGCGAGCTGCGCCGACCCGTTGTCGACGATCACGCCGTCGACGATGTACAGCGGATCGCTGCCGGAGATGAACGAGTTGGTGCCGCGCAGGCGCACCGACATGCCGCCGCCGCCCGGACCGCCACTGTTCTGCGAGATCTGCGCGCCGGCAACCTTCCCCTGCAGCGCCTGGTCGAGCGTCACGGCCTGCGCACGCGTCAGCAAGGTGGAGTCCACGCTCGAGACACTCGTGCCGATCTTGCGCTTCTCGGTGGGCGCCGCCGAGCCGGTCACCACAACTTCGCTGAGGTTCACTGCACTCACGGTGAGCGCCACGGTCACCGTGGCCGTGCCGCCGGCGTCGACCGTCACGGTGCGCGTGACCGGCTGATAGCCGAGACGACGGATGCTGAGGATGCGCGGGCCGGTCGGCACACCCACGAGGGTGAAGGTGCCGTTCGCCGCGGTGGAGGCCCCGAGGCGCGTCCCGGTGACGAACACCTGCGCATCGGCGAGCGGCGCGTTGGTGCCCGCATCGGTGATGGTGCCGCGCACGGTGCCGGTGGGTGACTGCGCGACGGCGCGCGCAGCCGTCGCGGTGGCGGCGGCGCCCAGCGTGGGGAGAAGCAGGAGTGCGCGGGGGAAGACCCACCGTCGCACCAGATGGCGCATCATGCGAAACCTCCGGAGGGAGAGAGCAGGCGACGCGGAGGGGCGACGACTGCGGGGAACTGCACAACGTGCATTAGTCGGTGCCTGACGCGGCTGACCGTCAGGCGCGAGGCCGTGCACAGAGAACGAGCGAGGCCGGGCGTCCGGTGCCCGGATGGATGGGTTCGTGGAGTGCCACGAGCTGGAATCCCGCCGCGTGCACGAGTGCGATCCAGCTTGCGATGGTGCGGAAGTACCACGGCGCGGGATCGGTGAAATCGTCGCTGAAGCCGGACCACGACCCCTCGCGCCACCCGTCCACGTAGGGCGCATCGCCGCCGGCGACCACGGGGTGGAGGGTCTGGATGATGAGGTGCCCGGCCGGGGCGAGCAGCGCGGGGACCGCCGCCAGCATGCGCGCCACCGCGTCGTCCCCGATGAGGGCGAAATTGCTCACCGCCACATCGAAGCGGCCGCGCCAATCCGCCAGGCGCGCCGGGTCGGTCAGGGCACCGTCGGCGATGTCCTCGTACGAGGCGACGCGGTAGTCGCCGGGTGGCGTGCCCGCAGGGTGGGCGAGGCGCGCCTGTTCGACCAGCGCGGGAACGACATCGACCCCGGCGCAGATCATGCCGTCGGCGGCGAGGGCGTGACTGAGCCACCCTTCGCCGCAGCCGATGTCGAGCACGGTGCGTGGCCTGACGGCGCGGACGGTGTCGAGGATGGCCGCGTTCGTGACCGCGATGCGGCTGCCAATGGCGCCTTCGCGCACGGCGCGCGTCCACGGCGCCGCGTTGCGCTGCCACGAGCGCACAACGCGCGCGTCGGACAGGGGGGCGTCGTCGCCCAAGGCCTGATCAGGGGGGTGCGCGGACATCGAAGAGGCGCCGGTCGGAATCGAACCGACGGTGGGAGATTTGCAGTCTCCTGCCTTACCACTTGGCTACGGCGCCTGGGTGTTGCCCGACTCGGCGTGCCTCGGAGGCGCGCGGCGTCGGAGGGGGCAATGTATGCGGCGTGGTGGGCTGTGGGTATGGGGTGTCGGTCGGCCCCTCTTGCGGTTAGTTGTTAGAACATATATCGTGCAAACCGAAATGAGCCCCGTCGATACCGCCACCACCCTGCACGCCCTGCGTGCCGCCGCCGCCAACGCCGAGCGATTCCTGGCGCGGGCGTTGGAGCCGTTCGGCGTGACCGCGGGGCAGTACGAGCTGCTGCAGGCCATCGAGGCCATCGAGGCAAGCGGCGGCGGCTGCAGCGAACTGGGCCGCCGCGTCGCGGCGCCAGGCCCGGACATTACGCGCATGATCGACAGGCTTCTTGCTGCCGGGTTGGTGGCGCGTCACCGTAACGAAAACGACCGGCGAGTGGTCCACGCGGTGCTTACCGAGAAAGGACGCGCGCTCCTCGCCGAGGCCGCCCCGGTGGTGCGGAAGGCCGAACAGACCATCTTCGGCGGCCTGGCCGGTGACCAGCAGGACACCCTGGCCGAGCTGCTCGGCGGCGTCCAGCGCACCCTCGACCGCTAGTTGCCGGGCCCTCCCCGGAACTTCCTTCACTGCAATATCTGTTTACACGATCTCCGGTTTACCGATCTCCGTCATACCGACCGCACACCACAGGAACTTCCGACATGATCCGATCCGACCGCGTCGCCACCGCGCTCCTCACCGGCGAGTTCGCCGCTGACGTCACCGGCGCCGCCACGCCCCTGTCCGCGGCCGATGCCGCCCTCACCCGTCGCTCTGTCCGGGCCTACCGCGACGAGCCGGTCACCGAGGCCGAGATCGCGCGGCTCCTCACGCTCACCGGCCGCGCGCCCAGCGCCTTCAACGTCCAGCCGTGGCGCTTCGTGGTCGTGCGCGACGTCGACACCAAGGCGGCGCTGCGCGAGGTGGCCTACGGACAGAAGCAGGTCACCGAGGCACCGGCGCTCATCGTCATGTACGCCGACATCGAGGACGCGCTCGCCCATCTCGACGAGGTCGTGCACCCGGGGCTCCCGGCCGAGAAGCGCGAGGCGACCATGGCCGTGGTGCGCAACAACCTGGGCGCCATGCCCCCGGAGGCGCGCGCGCAGTGGGCCAACGCGCAGGCCAACATCGCCCTCGGCTACCTGCTGCTCATCGCGCGGTCGGAGGGGTTCGACACCTCGCCGATGCTGGGCTTCGACGCGACGCGCGTGAAGGCACTGCTCGACATTCCGTCGCACGCCACCGTGACGGCCATGGTGGCCCTCGGTCGCGGCGCCGAGGAGGGCTTCGTGTCGCATCGCCACGACGTGGCGCGCGTCGCGACGTTCCGGTAGCGCGCGGTAGGTGCCAGCCAGCCAGGCGCGCTGGGCGGGCGCGCTAGGTGCCCAGGCGCGTCAGGCGCGGCTCGTGGAGCTGGCGCCCGCCCACGTACACCGTGAACACCACCAGCACGGCGGCGGCGGCGAGCGCGAAGGTCGCGGTGGGGCCACTGTCGCGTCCGACACCGTCGGCCTCGGTGTACACCGCGGCCACGGCGCCCATCCAGCGTCGGACGCTCAGCCAGTCGAGTGCGCGGAAGGTGCTGCTCAGCACCCCCTCCCAGAACAGCACGTAGACGAGTCCCACCACGAGCGAGCGCCGCGTGAGCAGCGCGAGCGCCGTGAACAGCGACGCGTACGCCGCGCCGCCGTAGAAGGTCGCGATCGTGAAGGCGCGCGTCACACCGTCGGGGTCGGCGCCGGCGGCGGCGAAGTAGCCGGTGCCCCACACTGCGAGTGACGACAGGGCGCCGGCCCCCAGCGCCGCGAAGAGCGTGCGCACCGCGACGATCCACCAGCGGGGCGTGGTGGTGGTGACGAGGTAGAGCAGCGTGCCGTCTTCCGACTCGGCGCTGAACGCGCTGGTGCCCAGCAGCAGCGCCAGCAGCGGCGTCGCGAGGGCGCACACGAGTTGGTCGTAACGCGAGACGAGGAACACGACCGGGTCGCCACTCAGCGTGCCGCGCGAGGCGAAGAGGATCGCGAAGAGCATGGGGAGCAGCACGAGCGCCAGCATGCCCAGGCGCATGACCGGCGACGCGGTACGCGCCCACGCGAGCTGGATGAGCACGCGCGCACTCGCCAGCCAGCGCACCCGCACCGTGCCGGACGTGGCGGCGTCGGTGGGCGCCGTCGTCATCGATGTCGCCATGCGTCAGCGCTCCACGAGATACGAGAAGACATGCTCGAGCCCCTCGTCGAGCGGCTCGACGGCTTCGAGGTGAATCCCGCCCGCCTGCGCGACGCGCACCAGCAGCCGGCCAAGACTGGTGAAGTCGGTGGTGCGCACGGTGAGTACTCCCTGCGCGTCGACTTCGAGCCCCACCACGACGGACTCGCGCACGAGCCCGGCGGCGAGGGCCCGCGTGTCGCTGGCCTGCACGCGCACGGTATGCGGCCGGTCGGTCATGAGGCGGCGCAGCGTGCGATGGTCGCCGCTCGCGGCGAGACGCCCGGCGAGCACCACGAGGATGCGGCTCGCGACCCCCTCGATCTCCTCGAGGATGTGACTCGAGAGGAGCACGGCCGCGCCGGCGGCGGCGCGCGCCTCCAGCAGCCGCATCATCTGCATGCGTTGCCGCGGATCGAGGCCGTTGAACGGCTCGTCGAGCAGCAGCAGGGTGGGCTCGTGCACCAGCGCGGCGGCCAGCTTCGTGCGCTGCCGCATGCCCTTGGAGAAACCACCCACGGCGCGGTCGGCCGCCCCCTCGAGCTCCACGGTGGCGAGCGCCCGCGCGGCCGCGTCCCGCGCATCGGGCAGCCCCAGCAGCACGGCCCGCGCTTCGACAAACGCGCGCGCGGTGAGCATGGGGGGCATCGCCTCGCGCTCGGGCACCAGCGCGACATGCCGGAACACCGACGGGCGCTCGAGGGGCGTCTCGCCGTAGACGCGCACCGCCCCGCTGGCCGGCTTCACGAGCCCCGCGGCGAGGTGCAGCAGGGTGCTCTTGCCGGCGCCGTTGGGGCCCAGCAGGCCCGTGATGCCCGGTTCGACGGTGCAGCTCACATCGTTCACCGCAACCACGTCGCCATACCAGTGCGACACGTGGTCGAAGACGAGCGGCGCCGCGCCGACAGGCGCTGCGCGCACGGGCGCCATGCCCGCGGGGCCGGTCACAGCGACACCTTCCGGAGTCGCCACTGCATGAGCGCCGTCCCGAGCGCGGTGAGGGCGAGAGGGGCCAGCGCGAAGTGCCAGTGTGGCGGCGGCGTGTTCACTTCGAGCGCGCGCGTCTTCTCGTCGAAGAGCAGCATCGCGAGCGTTCGCATGGCCTCGACGGGGTCGAGGTAGATCGCACTGAAGTACGACATGCCGGCGAGGTCGCGTAGGCCGGCCGCCACCGCCGTGAGCACGAGGAATGTGCCGATGATGCCGGCCGTGGCCCACGCGCGGCGCGGCGTGATGCTCGCGATGGCCGCGGCCACAGCCCCGAAGGTGAAGGCGGGCAAGGCGGCCATGAGTGCCACCCGCGAGAGCTTGGGGAGTCCCTCGCGGAACGCGGTGGAGGGTACCGTCGCGATGCCGATCTCCCCGATCCAGGTGAACAGCAAGGGCGCACACGTGAGGCAGAGCAGCGCGCTCCACACGGCCAGCAGGCGCGCCAGCGCATAGCGCGAACGCGTGAGGTTGCGCGTGAGCATGAGCGGGAGCACGCGATGCTGCTGGTCGCGACTCAACACCTCGGGCACCTGCGCAGCCGCGAACAGCACGAACAGGATGAGCTGCGGCGTGAACAGCATGGCGTAGCGAATGGGCAACTGTCCGTTCGAGGCGCTCGACGCCGCGAGCGATCCGAGCACGGGCAGCATGGTCACCACGGGCACGAACACCGGCACCACCTTCGCCTTGAGCGGGCGCCCGATGCCCCAGATGGTGCGGAAGCCCTGCCAGTAGAGTGCGCGGAAGGCGCCGCGCCCGCCCTCGCGCGCGCCGTCGTAGCGGCGATAGCCGAGATCGTGGATCTCGGCCGTGCTCGTCGTGGGAAGCGTGTCGCTCACAGCGCACCCGCCGCAGCAAAGAGGTCTTCGAGGCGCCCGCGTCGCCGTTCGAGCCGCAACAGGCCGGCATCGTGGGCCACGATCGCGTCGCGCACGGCGTCGAGCGTGTGCTCCACCGGATCGTCGCCCAGCTCGATGGCCAGGCGCCCACGCTCCTCACGCACCGCCAGCCCGCGCGCCGAGAGCGCCGCCGCGACGGCCACGGCATCGCCATCGACCTCGACAACGAGCGTGCCCGTCTCGCCGGTCAGCGCGCGCATCGTCTCGGCCCGCACCAGCCGGCCGCCGTCGATGAGCACGACATGATCGCAGATGCGCTCGAGCTCGCCCAGCAGGTGCGACGACACCAGCACCGCGATGCCGAACTCGCGCCCGGTCCGCTCGACGAGCGCAAGCATCTCGTCGCGTCCCGCCGGATCGAGCCCGTTCGTGGGTTCGTCGAGGATGAGGAGACGCGGATCGTGCACCAGTGCCTGCGCCAGCTTGACCCGCTGTGCCATGCCGGTGGAGTAGCCGCCCATCGGGCGATAGCGCTCCTCGAACAGCCCCACGTGCCGCAACACCTCGGCGGCGCGTTCCCGCGCGGCCGTCGCGGGCAGCCCGCTGCAGCGCGCCATGAAGCTCACGAACTCGGCCGCGCTCATCTCGGGGGGCAGGCAGTCGTGCTCCGGCATGTAGCCCACCAGCGCACGGATGGCCTCGCGATCACGCACCACGTCGTGTCCCAGCACCGCGGCGTCACCGCTGGTGGGGTCGATGAGCCCCAGCAACACCTTCACGAAGGTGCTCTTGCCGGCGCCGTTAGCGCCCACCAGCCCCGTGATCCCCTCGGGTACGGTCACCGTGAGGCTGTCGAGCGCCGTCACCGCGCCGTAACGGCGCGTGAGCTCGCGGGCAGTGATGAGGGGCGCCCCGACGCCGTCGGAGACGGCTCTGGTGGGCGCGGTCGTGGCGAGCGGCACAGGTGGGATGGGGTTGGGGAACCGACCGGAGACCTAACCCGGCGCACCGCCCCTACGCCACCCGCCGTGCGTGGTTTCTCCGGCCGGCGGCTTGTCCAGCACCTCGCGCACGCGGAGCGCCAGCGACGCCATGGTGAACGGCTTGGGCAGGAACTCGACGCCGGGCCGCATCACGGTGGGCTCCTCGATGACATTCGCGGTGTAGCCGGACATGAACAGCACCCGCACCTCAGGCCGCAGCGCGCAGACGCGATCGGCCAGCACCTTGCCGTTCATGCGCGGCATGATGACATCGGTGAGCAGCAGGTCGACGGGTGCTTCCTCGCGGGCCAGCCAGGCGAGCGCCGCCTCCCCGCCGTCCGCGGCCACCACCTCGTACCCGAACTGCCGCAGCAACCGCTCGGTGAGACGTCGCAGCGGCCGGTCGTCCTCCACGAGGAGGATCCGCTCGGTGCCGCGCGGCACCTGGGCGGGCGGCACCTCCCGCATCGTCACCGACTCGCCGTCGACACGTGGCAGATAGATGCGAAACGCCGTGCCGCGGCCGACTTCCGAGTCGATCTCGATGTGTCCGCCGTTCTGCGACACCGCACCATGAATCATGGCCAGCCCGAGTCCGGTGCCATGCCCGGGCAACTTCGTGGTGTAGAAGGGCTCAAAGGCGTGATCGCGTGTCTCCGGCGACATGCCCTGCCCGGTGTCGGCCACACGCAGCAGTACGTAGGCGCCCGGCGAAGTGCCCGGATGCCGTCCCGCCGACGCGGCGTCAAGCTCGAGCTGGGAGATCTCGATGGTCACGCTGCCGCCGTCCGGCATGGCGTCGCGCGCATTGGCCGCGAGGTTCACCAGGATCTGCTCGGCCTGCCCCGGGTCGAAGCGGACGAGATTGCCGACCGAGCGGGTGGTGTAGTGCACGCTGATGTGCTCGCCCAGCAGGCGCTGCAGCATGCCGAGGGTGCGGCGTACCACCTCATCGAGGTCGAGCACGCGCGGCGCGATGACCTGCTTGCGCGAGAACGCGAGGAGCTGGCGGGTGAGGCTCGCCGCCGATTCGACGGCATGGTCGATCTCGTGCAGGTTGGCGCACACGGGCGCACTGGGCTCCAGCTCGGACAGGGAGAGTTCGAGGAAGCCCTTCATCACGGTCAGCAGGTTGTTGAAGTCGTGCGCGACGCCGCCGGCCAGCCGACCGACCGTCTCGAGTCGCTGCGCCTGCTCGAGCTGCGCGCGCAGGTGACGCTCCTCGGTGATGTCGATGAACGACGCCAGCATGCCGCGTGGCGCACCGTCGGTATCGCGAAAGAGACTCGCCTGCAGGTAGAGGTGGCGCGTGCCCCCGTTCGCGCGCTCGGCCGTGAGTTCGCCGTTCCACGATCCGCGCGCGCGCAGCGCCGACGCGACCTCGGCCGCTGCATCGAGGTCACTCCAGAACTCGCTCACCGACCGTCCCAGCACGTCCTCCGCGGTGTCGAAGCCCCACAGCGAGAGCGTGGCCTGGTTGACGTAGGTGATCGTGCCGGCAAGATCGGCGATGGCGATCGCGCTGAGCGACGAGGCGATGGCCGCTTCGAGCTGGCGCAGCGTGTCATCGAGGCGGCGACGCGCGCGAATGTCCGTGATACTGCCACGCACCATCGTGCGCCCGGCCAGCGGCAACGACCCAAGGCGCACCTCGCACAGGATCTGCTCGCCGCCCGCGGTGCGATGCAGCCACTCGAAGACGGGGCTGCCGCCGCGCAGCGCCTCCCCGATGTACTCCCGGGCCGCGTCCTCCGACCGTCGGCCATCGGGCTGCACGGCCGCGCTCACATCGAGAACGCGGCTGGCGAGCAGCGCCGCGCGCGTCATGTCGAAGAGCTGCTCGGCGTGCTGGTTGGCGTCGACGAAGCGTTCGGAGAGCGCATCGTACACCACGATCGCCTCGGGCGCGGCGTCGACGAGCAGCCGGTAGTGCGCCTCGCTCTCGCGGAGCGCCTGCCGCGCGCGCTCGCTCTCGGTGATGTCGCTGATGTGGCCGTGCCAGAGCGTGCTGCCATCCGGGAGGCGCTCGGGACGGGCATCCCCCTGCAGCCAGCGCTCACCGCGCACCGGCAGGCACACGCGATAGGTGCAGCGCCACGGCTCCAGCGTGGTCGCCGACACCGTGATGCTCTCGGCCACCCGCGCGAGGTCGTCGGGGTGCAGCCGGCCGAACACCGGCGTGGCATCGAGGAGGACCTCGTCCGGCCGCACCTCGTAGACGTCCTCGAGGCCGTGCGTGGCAAACGGGAAACAGGAGCGCCCGTCCGGGAACAGCTGATACTGGTAGAGCACCCCCGGGACCTGCCGGGCCAGTTTCTCCAGCAGCGTTGCGGGCCGGGTGGCGTCGGGGTCTGCGCGCATGAGCGCACAAATTCCGCCGTTCGTCCCAGCGGCGGAAGAGGGATTTCCCCGGCTACGCGGCCGGCAGGGCCTCGGGCGCGCCGGGCAGCTCGGGCAGGGTCACGCCGGCCTTGGCGGCGCGGCGCTCGAGCGTCTCCCGGTCGGACAGGCTGCGGATGAGCGCGTCCGCTTCGCGGTTCTGCAGGTACTTCCCCTTCTCCCAGCCGTCGACGATGCCCTTGGGCGTGCCGTAGATGATGTCGGCGAACTGCGCGACGGTCAGCCCGATGGACTCGCGCAGCTGGCGAATTTCCTTCGGGAGAAGCAGACCGTGGGCCGCCCGGATGCGCTCGGTGGCCATCTTCTCGGCGGCGTCCCGCTGGTCGATGGTGCGCTGTTCGTGGGCGCACTTCTCACAGCGGTAGAACTCGCGGGTCACCTCCGCGGTCATCCCGGAGAGGCGCATCGCGACCTCTTCGGTGTGCAGGGCGTACCGTCCGCCGCAGCCGCGGTGGAGGGTACCGTCGAGAGTAGCGAGGCTCACGCGGGCACTTTGGGGTGGAAACGGGGGGGCCGTTGGATCGTCTCAAGCTCGTCAGGAGTCCGCTCCTCGCGCCACCCCTTGCGCCACCGCGTCGGTGACGTGGCCGGGAGTGCTCCGCGCCCTCATTCCGCACGCGACCGCCCCGTCCCATGACCGATTTCTGCCTCGTCCGCCAGCCCGTCTTCGGCGTCAACGGCGCACTCATCGCGTACGACCTCCGCTTCAACGATCCGGAGGAGGGACAGCAGGCGTTCGCACAGAGCTTGCTGAACGGCACGTTCGACCTGGTGCGCAACCGACAGCCGGCCTTCGTGGCCGCGACGCGTGAGCAACTGCTGGGCGACGCCTTTCTGGTGGCCGAGGCGGGCAGCACCATCGTCATGCTCCCGCGCGACCTCGCGCCGGACGCCGACGTGATCGAGGCGGTCAAGCGCTATCGCCAGGCTGGTGGCGTGCTCGCGCTCGAGGCGGTCCGCACCGACGCCGCGCCCGCAGACGTGTTCCTGCCGTGGGCGCAGTGGGCCCGGGTGCCGGCGCGTGGAGCCAGCGCGGAGCAGATGGCGCAGGTGCATCGCCGCATCGGCGAGATCATCGCGAGCGTGCCCGGTGCGACGGCCCCCAGCCTGCTGGCCTGCGACATCGAGCAGAACGCCGAGTACGAGGCGGTGCGCGCGCTCGGCTTCGCCGGCTTCCAGGGGAGCTTCTTCAGTCGTCCGGAGCCGCTGCCGAGTGCGCAGATGCCGCAGGGCACCGTGGCGGCGATGCGCCTCATGGGCATGGCCCGCAACCCCGACTGCAGCGACCGGCAGCTCGAGGATGTCATCGCCACCGATCCGGTGCTCACGTTCCAGTTGCTGCGCCTGGTGAACAGCGCTGCCCTCGGCGGACGCGGCGTGAGCAGCATCGGGCAGGCGTTGCGCCTGATCGGGCGCAGTGCGTTCCTGCGCTGGCTCGCCGTGGCCGTGGCCGCGACGCGCAAGAGCAAGACGGGCGTCGACCAGGAGCTGGTGCGGCAGGCGGTCGAGCGCGGACGCCTGCTCGAACAGTTGGCGGGTGGCGGACGCGATGGCGGTACGCTCTTCCTCGTGGGGCTCTTCTCCCTGCTCGACGGCGTGTTCCGCATGCCGCTCGACGAGATCCTGCAGCGCGTGGTGCTGAGCGACGACGCGGTGGCAGCGCTGCTGCGCCGCGAGGGTCCCTATGCCGACGCCCTCACCTTCGCGGAGAGCTACGAACTGGGCCTCTTCGAGCATGCCACGCAGCTTGCGCGCGACCTGGGCGTGAACCCGGACAAGATCAGCGAGTTCTACACGAACGCGATCGTCTGGACGGCGGAGGCGTTGAGCGCGGCACTGGAGCCGGCGGGGGCGGGAGCGGGGACGGGAGCGGGGCTCAGGCGCGCCGGGTAAGCGCGGGCGGGGCGCGGTACATTCCGCCCATGCCACGCCACGTCACCGCCCTCGCTGCCGCGCTGCTGCTCGCCGTGTCCACTCCGGCCGCCGCGCAGCAAACCGCCTCCTTCCTCGGCTACACCACGGCCGTGCCTGCGGGCTGGACCAGCGCCCCCGGCTCGTCGTCGATGCGCCTCGCGCAGTACACGATTCGCGACACCGACCAGAGTGTCGCCGCCGAAGTGGTGGTGTACTTCTTCGGCCCCGGACAGGGCGGCGGGGTCGACGCCAACCTCGAGCGGTGGAAGGCGCAGTTCTCGACGCCCGACGGCTCGCCGGTGTACGAGAAGGTGTCCACCGAGAAGACCGGCCCATTTCCCATCACCATCGCGGAGTATCGCGGCACCTACGCGCGCGGCGTAGGCGCAGGGGACGCCGCGGCCGCCAAGCCGGGTCAGTCGCTGGTCGCGGTCATCGCCGAGACGCCCAAGGGCACGCTCTTCTTAAAACTGTTCGGCGCGACCGCCAAGGTGAGCGCGCAGCGCGCTGCGCTCGAGCAGTTCGTGAAGGGAATGAAATAGCGCGCGAGCGCCGCTCGCGTGTGCGGGCTCACTCCGCCGGCAACGGTGTGGGCCAGGCCAGCGGCACCCCCGCCTGACGCAGCACGCGCTGCAGGTCGGCGGTGCGATCGGCGCGTTCGTGGATACCCGCAGGCGGGCGCCGCGTGCGCAGCGCCTCGGACACGAGGTGTCCCACCGCCTCGCCGATGTTCCACTCGATCGGATGCAGGCGATAGCAGCCGTTGGTGAGGTGCGTGACACCGAGATTTTTGCACGCCGGCAAGAGGTTCCTCAGGCGCACCGGCACGAGTGCCCCGAGAGGAATCTGAAACGGCACCGTGTCGCCGTAGCCGCCCGTGTCGCCGCGCGTGGTGCGGTGCAGGTCCATCGCGTAGTGCCCGATGCCGACGCTGTCGGCGAAGGCCGTGGTGACGGTGCCGGGTGGCAGCAGCGGGCGCAGCACGTCCTGCTCGCGGACGATGGTGCGTGTGCGCATCCGGCGGCTCTCGCGGATGTACGGGTACATGGCCAGACCGTCGTCGGTGCCGACGATATCGGCGCGCAGACGCAGCCCCGGCCACCCCGCGCCGCCATCGGGGCGCGGCGCCTCGGTCTGCAGCCAGTACAGCAGACACGCACTCAGCGCGCGCGCCGCGTCGACATGCCGCGCCGCATCGGCTACGCTGCCGCCCACGAGCGGCCCGTCGGCGTAGTCGTTCTGCCACCAGTTCACGAGCGTCACGTCGCTCGCATGCGTGCCGGGCGTGAACAGCGTGTGATCGATGATGCGACGGTAGGACCAGTATCCGGTACGCTTCGCCGGGTCGAAGCCGATGCGCGCATTGGCCGGTTCGTCGAAACTGAGCTGCCGGTACGCGGCGCCATCGACCGTCACGGTCGCGTCGCGCCAGCGGGCGTAGTCGCGCGGCCGGCCAATGGTGTGCGTCTCGCCGGCGCGATGCTCCATGGCGAACACCACCGTGATGCTTTGCTGGTTGTCGGGCTGCGCGACGTCCGCTGCGTGCGGCTCGCCCGTGTCACCGCGCGCCTCGGCTCCCATGACGTGCTCGGCGCCGCACAACGGCAGCAGGTCGCCGAGTTCGGTCGCGTCCGCCACGTAGGCCCCGCGGAGCACCGTTTCGCGCCCGGCCGCGTCGCGCACGACGATGGCGCGCACCGTGTCACGCTCGACATCGGCGCGCACGGCGCGGGTGTGTCGCAGCACGATCAGGCGCCCGCTCGCAACGTGCGGAGCCAGCATGGTCTCCAGCGCCGACAGCCAGACGCGCGGCTCAGCGCAGAGCCGCGACACCCACCCGTTGCCGGGATTGAGGCGCGCGTTCGCGCGCGCACGCGGCAGCAGCGTGGCGTCGGCGCGGTAGTGCGCGCGCACGGCCTCGCGCAACGCGCGGTAGCGCTGCGTACCGCCGATGGTCTCGATCCACTTGTTCTCGTCGGGGGGCACGGCCTGCGCGGTGAACTGGCCGCCGATCCACGCCGTCTCCTCGGTCATGATCACGCGCAGCCCGGCCTCGCAGGCGGCCAGCGCGGCGGCGCACCCGCCCACCCCGCCACCGATGACGACGAGATCGGCCCGGCGCTCGGCGGGCTGCTGGGCCGCCGCAAGCAGGTCGCGCGCCACGACCGGCAGCGCACCCGCGAGGGCGAGCTGCGACACGAACGTGCGGCGGGTGATGTCCCGATGCCTCATGTGCGCCACGGTACACGCTGGAACGCATCCCGCAAGCGTGCCACGAACGCCGTGGTGCGCGCTGAGCGTCCGCGTCGGGCTCCGACGAACGCAACGACGTCGGCCGCCGGGAGTGCGAAGTCGGGGAGGAGACGCACGAGGCGACCCGCCGCGACATCGTCGTGCACACTCCACTCCGACCGCACGATGACGCCCTCACCGGCCAGCGCCCACTCGCGCACCACGTCGCCATCGTTGCTGGCCAGCGCCGGACGCACGCGCACCTGTGTGGTGCGTCCGGCGCCGTCGGTGAAGCGCCAGAGCGTGACGTCCTCGTCGTTCTCACGCAGCGCGATGCAGCGGGCCGACCGGAGTGCGTCGGGCGTTTCCGGCGCGCCATGCTGTGCGACGTATGCGGGCGAGGCCACCAGCCACCGCGCGTTGGGCGCGAGTTGCTCGGCGCGCAGTGAATGGTGCGGTTCGCCACCGATGTGCACGGCCACATCCCAACTGTGGTCGGGGACGCGCGCCACGCTCTCCGACAGTGCCAGGTCGAGCGTGATGTCGGGGTGCGCCCGGCAGAAGGCCGCGGCGACCGGCGCGATGTAGCGTCGCCCGAAGCCGAAGGGGGCCAGGACGCGCAGGTGTCCCGCCACCACACCGCGTCGCTGCGCGAGCGCCTCGGCGAGCGCCTCCAGTTCGTCGCCGATGGCCTGCCCGCGCGTGGCCAGCAGCTCGCCCTCGGCGGTGAGCGTGGGGCGCCGGCCACGCCGTTCGAGCAGGCGGACCCCGACGCGGCGCTCGAGCTCCTGCAGCCGCTGCGTCACGGCGGAGGGTGTCACGTCGAGCACGCGGGCCGCCGCCGCGAGCGACGGGGTGCGGGCGATGGTGGCGAAGAATGTGAGGTCGGCGGTGGTGAGCATTCAGGTGGGCCTTAAGGGTGAAGTTATGGGCATTACGGAGAAACTTGACGCGCGGCTTCACGTCCTGATCGGCATGACCGCTCCCCACCCTGCCGCTCCCGCGCCGCGTCTCGTGCTGCGCGACGTCTCCCGTACCTATCCGAACGGCGTGCGCGCCCTGCGCGGCGTCTCGCTCGACATCGGCCCCGGCCTGTTCGGCCTGCTCGGTCCGAATGGGGCCGGCAAGTCGACGCTCATGCGGACCATCGCCACGCTCCAGGCCGCGGACACCGGCGCGATCACGTTCGGCGGCACCGACGTTTTCGCCGATGTGACCGCGCACCGCGCGCGGCTGGGATACCTGCCGCAGGACTTCGGCGTGTATCCCGGCCTCTCGGCGCGCGCGCTGCTCGATCATCTCGCCGTGCTCAAGGGGCTCACCGACCGCGGCCCCCGGCGCGCGCAGGTGGACGCGCTCCTGCAGCAGGTGAACCTCTGGGAGCATCGTGATCGTGCGGTGAGCGGCTTCTCGGGCGGCATGCGGCAACGCTTCGGCATTGCGCAGGCGCTGTTGGGCGCCCCGGAGCTGCTCATCGTCGACGAACCCACCGCCGGGCTCGACCCGGCCGAGCGGGGGCGCTTCTACAACCTGCTGGGCGCGGTGGGGGAGCAGGCGACGGTCATCCTGTCCACGCACATCGTCGAGGATGTGCGGCAACTGTGCACGCGCATGGCAATCATCGCCAACGGCGTTGTGGTGCGCGAGGGGGTGCCGGACGACCTCGTCCACGCGCTCGAGGGGCGCATCTGGCAGCGCACGGTCGCGCGCGGCGAGCATCTCGCCTTTGCCAGCGCGCAGGCGCTCACGACCACGTTACACGCCGGCATGACGCGCGTGCGCCTCCTGGCCGAACACGCGCCCGATGCGTCGTCCGCGCCCGCGAGCGCGACACTCGAGGACGTCTACTTCCACGCCGTCGGCGAACCGTCATGACGGCGCGCCCCATGGCCTTCGCGTCGCGCGCGGCGCTGCCCGCGCTGCTCGCCTTCGAGTGGCGGTTCCACACCCGACGCCTCTCGTTCGCGGCGACGATCCTGCTGCTGGCCTGCATCCCGCTCACCACGGTGGCCACCGGCTTCGGGCCGCGTGCCCTTGCGGTGAACAGTCCGTACATCGTGGCCGAGACGACGGCCCTGCTCACGCTGGTGAGTGTCTTTGCGCTGCCCATCCTCTGCGTGAGCGCTGCGGTGCGCGACGACGAGCATCGGATGCGCGACCTCGTCGCGGCCACGCCGATGCCGCGCGGGAGCCTGCTGGGTGTGCGTTTCGCCGGCGTGGTGCTGGCAGCGCTCGCGGCGCTGGCCGTCGCGACGTTGCTGCTCGCGACACTCCCGTTCGCGGTACCGGTGCGTGAGGGGCGCCTGTTGCCGCTGCGTGCGGCACCGTACCTGTGGACCTACCTGTTGTTCGTGGTGCCCAACACGCTGCTCTGTGCGGGGCTGCTGTACCTCGTGGGTGCGTGGACGCGCAGCACGCTGGCCACGTTCGTGGCGGCGATCGGCATCTACGCGGGGTACTTCGTGACCGCGCTGCTGGTCGACTCGCCACTCATGGCGGGCGCACGTCCGGCCACGCCGGAGTTGCTGGCCTGGGCCGCGCGTCTCGATCCCTTCGGACTGTCCGCCTTCTTCGAGCAGTCACGCTACTGGACGCCGGCCGAGAGCAACGCGCGCCTGCCGCAGCTCACGGGACATCTGCTGTGGAACCGCGTGGGCGTGCTGGTGCTCGCCGCAGCGTGTGTGTTGCCGTTGCGCTGGCTCGACGGCCGCGCCACGCACGGACGGCGTCGGCGTGGTGGCGCGCCTGCCACGCTCGGTGGCGCGACAGCGGGGAGCACGACGCCGACGGCCGTGACCGGCGCGCGCACCGCGTTCGATCGCGTGACACCCACCGCAGCGGGCGCGCGCACGCTCTTCGTCGCGACGTGGTCGGTGCTGCGCCTCGAAGTCGTGCACCTGTTGCGGAGTTGGCCGCTGCGTGTGCTGCTGGTGCTGTGGGTGGTGATGATCGGCATCGAAGGGCACGAGCAGTTGGGCGGCGGCGAGTACGGTACGCGCCTGCTGGCGTCGAGCGCACGACTGGCGGACGCGGTGCCCGAGGCCCTCTGGCTCATCGGGACGATCTGCGCGCTCTACTTCGCGACCGAGGTGGTGTGGCGTGAGCACCTGTTGCGCCTGGACGGCATCCGTGATGCGACGCCGGTGCGCAACGCGGCGCTGCTGCTCGGCAAGCTTGGCGCACTGCTGCTGGTGCCGGTGCTGCTCACCGTGGCGGGCTTCGGCGCGGTCATGGTGGTGCACCTCACGCAGGACGGGCTGCCGGTGGAGTGGCGTGTCTATGGCGCCCACGCCCTCACGTCGCTGGTACCGTTGGGCATCACGACGGTCGTCGCGGTGGCGCTGCAGTTGGTGGTCGGCAATCGGTGGGTCGCGTTGGTGCTCGGGCTGGTCGTCGCGATCATCGCGCGCGCCGGCGACCTCATAGGGCTTGCACATCCGTTGTTGCGCTTCGGCGCGGCGCCCACGCTGCGATGGTCCGACCTCGATGGCTTCGGCGCGCCACTGCCATCATGGATCGCGTTCAACGCGCTCTGGCTGCTGGGCGCCTGCGTCCTGCTGGGCATGGCGGCCGCGTTGTGGCCGCGAGGCACAACGCTGCCGTGGAGCGCGCGTCTGCGTGGTGTGCCGCGTGCGATGCGCGACGGTCTCTCACCACGCGGCCGGTTGGTGCTCGCGGGCACGACGGTGGTGTTTGCCGGCGCCTACGCGGCCATGGTGTGGCAGACCGTGTTCGTCGCGCGATGGGAACCCGAGCGTGCCGCCATCGCGTGGCGCGCAGACTACGAGCGCAGCTATCGCCACCTCGCCGGCCGTGCGCAGCCCGAGGTGGTGCACGCCGCGCTCGACGTCGCGCTCTTCCCCGAGCGGCGACGCGCGACCGTGGAGGGCGCGCTCGTCGTCGAGAATCGCCACGACGTGGCCATCGACACGCTGTGGGTGATGCTGCCGCAGGAGGTGCAGGCGCCGTCGGTATCGTGGCGCACGGCCACATCGCGTCATGACGCCCGGTTCGGCGTCACGACGCTCGCATTGCGCACGCCGCTGGCGCCGGGCGCGCGCGACACGTTGCGCTTCGCACTCACGCTGGATCGTGGCGGACTGCGCGCCGACGGCTTCCAGCAGGACGTCGCGGGCAACGGCAGCTACGTGCGTTCGACGACATTCATGCCGGTGTTCGGATACCAACCGCGCTTCGAACTGAGCGATGAGGACGCCGAGCAGCGCCGGCAGGCCGGACTCGGCGCGCCGTCGCGCCGTGTGGCGCCTGCGAGCGCGGGCGACTCCCTCGCCGCCATCGCACACGCGCGGGGCGCCGAGCCGGCGTGGCTCACACTCGACATCACCGTGAGCACGAGTGCCGA
The DNA here is from genome assembly GCA_020161135.1 of Gemmatimonadota bacterium. Classification (GTDB taxonomy): domain Bacteria; phylum Gemmatimonadota; class Gemmatimonadetes; order Gemmatimonadales; family Gemmatimonadaceae; genus Gemmatimonas. The sequence goes on from JAIUOB010000002.1 coordinate 513,817, forward strand.
CCAGCGCGCGGTCGCGCCCGGCGACCTGGTGCGGAGCTGGCAGGCGGGAGGTCGGACCCACGCGCGCTACACCATGACACGCCCCTCCACGCCGTACTTCTCACTGGCGTCGGGGCGCTACGCGATCGCCGAGGCCACGCAGGGGGGCGTGCGTGTGGAGTTGTGGCATCACGCGCTGCATGGCGTGCAGGCGCGCCGCATCGTGGACATCGCTGCCACATCCCTCGCGACGCTGCAACCGCTGTTCGGGCCATATCCGCACCGCACCCTGCGGATCGTCGAGGTGCCGGCGAGCTGGGGGTTCGGCGCGTACGCGTCGAACAGCGTGCTGTTCCTCACCGAGTCCCGCGGTATGCTGTCGGACGCGCGACCGGGAGACGTGGACCTGCTCGTCCGCCGCATCGGCCACGAGGTCGCCCATGAATGGTGGGGGCATGTGGTCGATCCGCTCCCGATGGAGGGAAGCCTGCTGCTCGTCGAGTCGCTCGCGAAGTACAGCGAGCAGTTGCTCATTGCGCAGGCCCAGGGGGGGGCGGGTGTCGCACGCATGATGGCGTTCGACCATGACCGCTACCTGCGCGGTCGCGCGAACACCACCGGTCTCGAGCCCACCCTGCGCACCATGGTGGGCGAAGACCATCTCTACTACGGCAAGGGCGCACTCGCCTTCCATGCGATGCGCGACCTGCTGGGGGACAGCGCGATCGTCGGCGCCCTGCGCACGCTGCTCGCCACCGAGGGCGGGCCGCGAGGCGCTGCCCGCGCCGACGCGTTCGTGGCGCAGCTCCGCGCCGCAGCGCCCGACAGCGTGGCGCGCGCCGAGATCGACGAGTGGTTCACCGATCGCGTGGTGTACGCGATGGTGGCCGACACGACACCCGGGTCACACGGGGTGGTGCCCGCCGCGGGTGGCGTGCGGGTGTCGGCGCGCTTTGCGGTGACGCGGGTGCGCACCGACTCCACCGCGGCGGGGATCGTCGAGCAGCGGCTCCCGGCCGACGGGCGACAGGTGACCGTGGCGATCACCGCCGACTCCGCGGGCACACCGGTGACGCTGGCGCGGCTCGTGCGGCGCGTGGCGAACGGCGTGGTGGTCGTCGACACATCCATCGCGGCCCCGCGCGGTGCGCTCTGGGCCACCATCGACCCCGACTATCGCCGTATCGATGCCGATCGTTCGGACAACCGCGTGCGCCTGCGCGAGTAGCTTGGGCGCGCGCGACTACCGCGCCTGCATCTCCGGCAGTTGCGGCGGCGGCGCCGAGTAGGGTTGTGGCGCCCCGGCGGTGATGGCGAGACGCACGCGTTCGGCCTGCGTCGGATTCACCTCGAACAGCACCGCGATGAGGTTGGCGCTGCGCACCACCTCGGCGGGGCGCGTGGGCCACGTGCCGATCGTGTCTCCCTTGGGCGTGAGCCGCTGCGGGTCGAGCGCGGCGGTGGCCGCCACACCCGCCGCGGAATCGCCGAAGAAGAACACCACCATCTTCGCGGTCTTCCCGATCTTGTAGCGCACCCCCGGCTCGGCGACGCCGGGCAGCCGCAGCGTGTCGATGACGCTGATCGGCATCCCCGCCTTGTTGATGCGGTCCTCCAGATGGCAGGCCTTCCAGCGCCCATCACGCGGGCACGCCGAGTCGCTCGGCGTGAGCGGGCGCGGCACCGGAGCGGTGTCCGCCGCGACCTGCGTCTTCGGCGGCGGCGTGTCGCCGCCGCAGGCGACCAAGAGGCTCAGGGCCAGGGCGCTCACGGAGAGCGTCAGCGCGGCGCGCGGCGCGCGAGGGAATCGGAAGGTCGACATGGAGGCAGAGTGTAGCCGTTCGCGCGCCGGCGGGGGATCGCGCGGATCGGCGAGCGTATTGGCCGGCCCCATGGGGCGAGCGTACTGGGGTCAGAACAATTGTTCTGACCCCAATGGGGCCGGCCACCCGATGCGACTTTTGTTCGGGTTTTCTTCGCTTCAAGTGGCGTCAACTGCGCGGTGATAGGCGTTTCGTGCACTTCATGCACGTTTTCCAGCACATTCGGTCCACTCCGGGTTCATTTCTGCCGAATGACCGGGCATATTTGTGTCACGATCGCACCACACAGCCGTCATTGGTTTGTACCGTCCGTTCCGGACTGCTCCGGCATCGCCTCCTTCATCACGTCTCCATGGCTACCAACAACAATCCGCGCGCGATCGCCATGCGCGAGATCTCGCACCGTGCGCCGCGCCACACCTCGCGCCCCGAGGAGAACGGCGTCCAGCTCCCCACGAGCGCCTGGTTCGGCATGAACACCTTCGGCATTCGCCAGATGCGCGCGAAGCTGCCCAAGGACGTCTACAAGAAGCTTGCGGCCTCCATCCGCCTCGGCAAAAAGCTCGACTCCGACATCGCGCCCGTCGTCGCGCAGGTCATCAAGGAGTGGGCGATGTCGCGTGGCGTGACCCACTTCACGCACTGGTTCCAGCCGCAGACCGGCCTCACGGCCGAGAAGCATGACGCCTTCCTGAACTTCGACGAGCACGGCCTGGCCATCGAGACGTTCACCGGCGAGCAGCTCATCCAGTCCGAGCCGGATGCGTCGTCGTTCCCGTCGGGCGGCCTCCGCGCCACGTGGGAAGCGCGCGGCTACACCGCGTGGAACCCCGCGTCGCCGGTGTTCATCAGCGAAACGGGCGGGGTGAAGTACCTCTGCATCCCGTCGGTCTTCATCGGCTACAACGGCGAAGCGCTTGACGAGATGACGCCGCTGCTTCGCAGCTGCGACGTGCTCTCGGCGCGGGCCACCGAACTGCTCGGCCTCATCGGCGACACCGGCGTGCTGCGCGTGATCACGACGCTCGGCGTGGAGCAGGAGTTCTTCATGATCGACCGCGGACACTTCGCGCTGCGCCCCGACCTCGTCATGGCCGGCCGCACGCTCGTGGGGTCGCCGCCGCCGCGTGGCCAGCAGCTCGAGGACCACTACTTCGGGGGCATCCCCGAGCGCGTGCAGGCGTGCATCAGTGAAGTCGAGCACGAGCTCTACAAGCTCGGCGTGCCCATCACCACGCGTCACAACGAGGTCGCGCCGTCGCAGTTCGAGATGGCGCCGTATTTCGAAGACTCCGAGATCGCGGTCGATCACAACCATCTCGTCATGGCCATCATGCGCAAGGTCGCGCTGCGCCATGGCCTGCAGGCGCTCGTGCACGAGAAGCCGTTCGCCGGCATCAATGGCTCGGGCAAGCACTGCAACTGGTCCATGGCCATCGTCGCGGACAACGCGCTCGACGGCACCAACCTGCTCAAGCCCGGCAAGACGCCGCACCAGAACATCCGCTTCCTGCTGTTCCTGGGCGCGGTGCTCAAGGGTGTGCACAAGCACGCCGGCCTGCTGCGCGCCGGCATCGCCGTGACGGGCAATGAACACCGCCTCGGCGCCAACGAAGCGCCGCCGGCCATCATCTCGGCGTTCCTCGGCTCGGGCCTCACGCAGGTCGTCGAGGACATTGCGGCGGGGAAGACCTCGGCCAACAACGCCGAACAGGCGATGCTCAAGCTCGGCGTGGCCAAGCTGCCCGAAGTCGAGCAGGACAACACCGACCGCAACCGCACGTCGCCGTTCGCGTTCACGGGCGCGAAGTTCGAGTTCCGCGCGGTGGGCGCCTCGCAGAGCATCGCGTTCCCGGTCATGCTGTTGCAGGCGGCCGTCGCGGAAGCCATCGGCGACATGATCGAGGAGCTCAAGAAGGAGATCGCCGGCGGTGTCAGCACCGACAACGCCGCGCTCAAGGTCGTGCGCAAGGCGTTCAAGGAAACGGCGGCGGTGCGCTTCGAAGGCAACAACTACTCCGACGAGTGGGTGGTCGAAGCCAACAAGCGTGGCCTGCTCAACCTCCGTCGCACCCCGGAAGCACTGGCGCAGCTTCGCACCGAATCGGCCAAGGCCCTCTTCCAGGACACTGGCATTCTTTCGGTCGTGGAGCTCGAGAGCCGCTTCCACGTGCGTCTCGAGCGCTACATCAAGGACATCCTCATCGAACTGCACACACTGCAGCAGATGGTGGACACGCAGGTGCTGCCGGCGGCCTACGCGTATCTCGCGCAGCTCGCGGGCACGGCGGGCCAGGGCGCCGCGGCCGGCATCAACATGCAGCCGGTGGTCGACGCGGCGAACGGCGTGTCGAAGCTGGTCGCCACGCTGCAGAAGAAGCGCGCCGAGCTGGCCAAGGCGATCGCGCGCGCCGAGGCGATGCACGACGATGCGCATGGCCAGGCGACGTACCTGACGAGCACCGGCTGCGATACGATGACCGAAGTGCGTGAGGCGTGCGACGCGCTCGAGCTGGTGGTGGGCGACGAGTTCTGGCCGCTCCCGCGCTACCGGGAGATGCTCTTCCCGGTGTGATCGACCCGCGGGTCGCGCTCCATGGGCATCGAGGGGTCCGGGGCAAGCGCTCCGGGCCCCTTTGCGCTCGCGCTCCATCACCGAGCCGTCACCGTTGGTCCGTACGGTGAAACGTGAGGGGGCGCTCATACGATCTGGTAAGTGTGGCACCGAGTCGGCCGAGGCACCCCGCCTCAGGCCATGTGTCGACCTCCAGCCCCGCCCCCCATGTCGCGTCTCTTCGCTCGTCTTGGCGTGCTCGCGCTCGCCGCCACCACCGCGGCCTGCACGGACAGCACGCCCACGCCGCCCCTGTCGGATGCGGCCTTCAGCCTGACCGCCTCGGGCAGCACCACCGTGGAGCTGACCGGCACCACCCTGAAGCTGCCGACGCAGGTGGGCGGCTATCGGGAGACGGTGAACGGCCGCGAGTACGCGGTCGACCTCACACCGGTGATGCTCGTGCAGTCGACGTCCTCGCTCTCGACGTCGCCGCAGCTCTCGCTCAACCTGCTCGGACCGATCGAGACCGGCAGCTATCGGATCCACCGCGAAGGCACGGTGCCCGGGGTCGCCAAGGTGCAGGCACGTCTCATCGTGCCCGTCGGCGCCGACCAGGTGGATCACTTCCTCATCGACGCCGGCATGATCACCGTGACGTCGCTGAGCCCGTTCACGGCGACCTTCAGCTTCACCGGCACCCAGCGCATCCGCCGGCCGCGCGAAACCGTGCTGGGGCAGTCGATCACGTCGCAGCCGGCGCCCATCACCGTCACGGGGCGCATCGGCGGGCCGTGAGGCCGCCGCATCGGACCGCGCGGGAACACCGAATGTCAGCCCGGTCTACGTCGTGTGACGCAGTGACCGACCGTCAGGCGATGGGGTAACTATGGGCGGGCGCCGGTGGGCGCCCGCCCATCCGGCCTGCCGAGGCCGCATCCCGGAGCCTGTGCATGTTCATTACGCTGCTCGCCGCCACACTGGCCATCGCGACCCTCACGTCGGTGCTGGTGGCGCGCTTCTTCAGCAAACCCATCGCGTCCATCCTCTCGCGCATCGTGGCGCCGGAGCTGGCGGGGGCGTGGACGCAGTTCCTGCGCTTCGCGATCTACGTCGTGGGCATCTCCGGCGGCGTGCGCATCTACGAGCTCGAAGCGTACGTGCGCCCGGCGGCCGAGCAGTTCACGCCGCCCGCGCTGACCACGAATCGGTGGGTGCTGGAGGTGTACCGCACCATCGTCGGCAGCCTGCAGGCGACCGCGTGGATGCTGCTGGTGTTCTTCGTGGTGGCACTCATCGCGTATGTGATCGTGACGGCGCTCGAGCGCCGACATGCGCGGCCGGTGGCGCCGCCGACGCCTACTCCTCCAGTTGCGCCTTGAGCTCGGCGAGCGCGCGTTCCCACGCGGCGCGCGCGAGGTCGGCGTCATGACGGTCCTGGATGCGCGTGTGATTCACCACGAGCCCCGTCTTGCCGTCCTTGGGCTGCAGCAGGATCTCGACCACCGATGACGGCGCCCAGTCGCTCGCGGCCCACGGCATCACGAGCGCCTTCTCGTCGCGCGACTTGGTGACCGGGCCGCACGCGAACTCGGGGTGGGTGGTGATCGCCTGCCAGACGCGAGCCACCGGCGCGCTCACGGTCTTGGTGGTGCACAGCGAGTAGCCCTTCGGCCGACCGTCCCTCTCGACGATGCCGGTCGCGGCCTCGAAGGACACCTGCAGGACGGTCGCCCACCACGCGTCGACCTTTTCGGCAAGCAACGCCTTGCCGAGCGCGGAACGGCCGCTGGCGCCGGTGGCGGTCATCCACGCGATCCACTCGTCGATGCTGCGGCCGGTCTCGGCGCGGCAGGTGGCGCTGTCGGTGGCGCGGGCGGAGAGTGCGGGGCGTCGCATCGGGACTCCGGGATGAGATGGGAAGTGGGGACCACTCTCCTGTTCGTCGTCGCCCGGGGCAGGTCTTGCCTCGCTCAATGACTGCCCCCGGCCGCGACGAATGAGAGGGCATGATCACCGCCGCATTACCCCGCACCGACCGCCGCCCACGCTCGCGTGAGCCGCTGCGCGCCGGGGAGCCGCTCGCGCATGGTGAGCGCGGCCGTCATGCGGTAGAATCGCGGCAGATGCCCACGGTCCGCCGCACCTTTCCCCCGACCCGTGTCTCCCTCGTCGCCGGGCTCACCGACGCGGACGGCGAGGTGCGCACCTTATCGGCCGACGTGCTGGCACGCGGCTACTGGGGCCCTGTGGTGGCGCTGCTCGCGCTGCGCTGGCACCTCGACCGCGCCGACGCCGAGGACCTGGCGCAGGAGTTCTTCGCGGCGGCGTTCGAGAAGCAGTGGTTCAGCCGCTACGCACCGGAGCGCGGACGCTTCCGCACCTTCCTGCGCACGCTGCTCGATCGCTTCGCGGCCGACGCCGTGCGGGCGCGTCACCGTCTCAAGCGCGGCGGCGGACTCACCGCCGAGTCGCTCGACGCGGCCGACCTGCAGGCCCCCGATACGCCCGACGAAACCGACGCGCGGGTGCACGCCGAGTGGGTGCGCAGCGTGCTGGCCCTGGCGCTCGACGCGCTGCGGGACGAGGGCGCGAACACCGGCCGTACCGTGCAGGTGCAGCTCTTCGAAGCCTACGACGTGGCCGATGTGCCCGACGCCGAACGCCCGACGTATCGCGCGCTCGCGCAGCGTTTCGGCATTCCCGATACCCAGGTCACGAACTACCTCACCTGGGCACGTCGCGCCTATCGGCGACAGGTGCTGGCGGCTTTGCGCGCGCTGGCCGGCAACGAGGTCGAGTTTCGCGACGATGTGCGCAGCCTGCTCGGCGGGCGGAGCGCCGCGCCGTGAGCGCGGTCGAGGTGCGTCGCGCGCCGACCCCGCTGTCCGACCGCACCGTCTCGCGACTGCGTGCGGTGCTCGACACCCCGATGGTGCCGTCGCGCTACCAGTTGCGCGATGTGCTGGGCGAAGGCGGCATGGGCGTCGTGTGGCGTGCCCACGATCTCGCGCTGGGGCGCGACGTCGCGCTCAAGTTGCTCGCGCCGCATCTCGCCGACAGCGCGTTCGCCGACGGCCCCCTTGGCGGGCAGTTGATGCAGGAGGCGCGCCTGCTGGCGTCGCTCGAGCACCCCGGCATCGTCCCGGTGTTCGACGTGGGCACGAGCGACGACGGCACGCCGTGGTACGCGATGCGGCTCGTGCACGGAACACGGCTCGATGTCGCTGCACGCGACGGACGGGCACGGCGCGACCTGCTGCGCATCGTGGAGACGCTGGGCGAGACGGTGGCCTACGCGCATGCGCAGGGTGTCGTGCATCGGGACCTCACCCCAGGCAACGTGATGCTGGGTCCGTTCGGCGAAGTGCTGGTGCTCGACTGGGGTGTGGCCCATGCGACGCGGGGCACCGCCCCCGACCTTGCCGACGGTCAGGCGGTGGGCACGCCCGGGTTCATGGCGCCCGAGCAGGCGGCTGGCGCGCCGGCCGATGCGCGCAGCGACGTGTACAGCCTCGGCGCGCTGCTGCGGTGGCTGGTGTCGGTACACGACGAGCCGGTGCCGCGCGCGCTGCATTCGATCATCGCGTGCGCCACGGCACACGACCCTGACGCGCGCTACGCGAGCGCGCTCGCGCTCCGCGACGACCTGCGCCAGTACGCTGCCGGTGATCGCGTCGCCGCGCATCGCGAGTCGTACATCGAGCGTCTGCAGCGGTTCGCCACGACATACCAGACCGCGATCCTGCTCGTCGTGGCCTATCTCATCCTGCGCGTCGCATTCCTGCTCTGGCGCGGGCGCTGATGGCGGCGCCTTCAGCGCGTGCCGCCATTCGACCGACCTCGATCGACTCCCCTGCCCCTCCCGCTCCTCACCACCACCGGAGACTCCATGAAGAAGCCCGTGCTTGGCCTGATCCTTGGCGGCGTGCTCGGCACGCTCGACGGACTCAGCGCGCTCGTGTCGACACCCGAGGTCGCACCACAGATCGCGAGCATCGTGGCCGGATCGACGGTCAAGGGACTCGTCGCCGGCGTGATCATCGGTGCGGTCGCGCGTAAGGTGAACAACCTGGCGATTGGACTCGGGGTAGGGCTCGTGACCGGTGCACTGCTGGCGCTGCCCATCGCGGTGCAAGCGCAGCCGCCCAAGGGTGAGGTCTACTTCTGGGAGATCATCATCCCCGGTTCGATCGTCGGGCTCATCGTGGGCTACGCGACGCAGAAGTACGGTACGCGTCCCGCGCCGCGCTGATCACCGTCGCATCAGCCGCACCACCCCTGGCACTCCTCGATCCACCACGGGTACGGCTCGGCGCCCGAACGATGCAACGTGAAGCGCAACTGCGTGGGCTGCGCCTCGTCGAGCACGATCGCGCGCCGCAGCCCGGGCAGGCCGCCGTCGAAGCCGGTACTGGGCACCACCCGGATCTCGTGGGCACCGGAGGTCCGCACACGGAAGGTCAGCACACCTTCGCGACCGGTGCCGGTGGTGTCGACCGTGCCATCGGGCTGCGTAATGAGGACCTGATGTCGGCCGGCGGAGCGGCCTGCGTCATCGAGCAGCGTGAGCCGCAACTCGGCGCCCGGCGCCGTCGACTCGCCGCACGCCACTGCGCCAGCCAGTACCGCGACCATCGCGAACAACCTGCGCACCGAGGCGCGCACCGTCGCATCGTCCATCGCATGCTCCATTGGGGTTGCGATGAACGCTACGGTGCCTCTCGTCCCTCCGCCAGCGTTCCTCCGCCAGCGTTCCTTCGCCAGCGCGCCTGCGCCGGCGCGGTCAGGCCGGCATGGGCGCTGCGGCGGTCCGTGCACGCTGCCGCACCGACCAGAGCGTCACGCCACCGGCAATCACTTCGGCGAGACCCGTCGTCCACGCGGAGGCGCTGACTGATGCGGGCGCCCACCACAACGCCGCGCCGGCAGCGAGCATGATGGCCCCCGCGAGCACGCCATAGAGACGCATGCCGTAGAGCGTGATGAACGGGAAGTAGTGCACGGCCACCAGCAGACCCGCCCCCGCGAAGTACCACGCGGGGCGCGCCATGCCCGCCGCCACCACGAGCGGCCAGCCGAACGGCATGATGAACGCCGACTGCATCGCGAGCGCGGTCATCGGGTGTCCCTTGGGGAGCGTCGCCGCGCCGCCGAGCAGGCGGGTGAGCACCGCGCTGACCGGGAAGATGAACATGCCGCCGACGAACAGCACGATCATCGCCAGCCGCACGTCGCCGCGCTGGGCGATGGCGGCCGATGCCACCCAGAGCGTGCCACTGACCAGCATCCCCGGTGCGCCATCGAGATAGGCGCGCCGCACATCATCCTGCGCTCGGGTCCACTCCATCGCCGTCTCCGTTCAGGTGTCGGGGGCGTACGCCTGCGCGGCGGTGACGGTTTCGGGTCAGATGACCCGGCTGTTGCACCACGCCGTCGGCGGCGACAGCTTCGGGACATCCCTCCTTCACCTGGTGCTTCGTGATAACGATGATTCCCCGCAACTGGTGTTTGGGCGTGCACGTGGCGCAGCCTGTGCGCCGTCGGCTTGCATGCGCACTTGCCCTTCTCCTCGTCGGCTGCGGCGGCGGGGATATCGTCGCCACACCCACCACACCGACGACGCCCACCACACCGGCGGTGGCCACCACAATCGAGGTGACGAGCCCGGCCGCCACGCTCACGGCAATCGGAGCGACGACCCAGATGACGGCGGTCGTCCGGGATCGCGCGGGCGCCGTGATGCCGTCGGCAACGGTGACGTGGCAGAGCAGCGACAGCCTGGTCGCACGCGTCTCCGCTACGGGGGCGGTCACGGCGGTCGCCAACGGATCGGTGACGATCACGGCGACGGCGGGGAATGCGACCGGTGCGCTGTCCCTGCGCGTGGCGCAGGCCGCGGCACGCCTGTCGGGCCCCACGGGTCCGATCACCTTCACCGCCCTCCGTGACTCGGTCGTGGTGGCCGTGCTCGCGCAGGACGCCAACGGCGTGACGATCGCGAACGCGGCACTGCAGTGGAGCAGTACCGACGAGCGCGTCGCGACCGTGAACAGCGCGGGCGTGGTACGCGCCGTCGGCGCAGGGTCGGCGACCGTGAGTGCGACCGATGGCACCCAGCGCTGGAGCGCGATCGCCACGGTCGCGCAGCAGCCGGCGCGTCTGGTGCTCGTCGGGGCGAACACGCGCGCCGTGGCCGTCGGTGATACGCTCACACTGCAGGCGGAGGTGCAGGACCGGAACGGCTTCCGCATTGCGGGGCTGTCGCCTACCTGGAGCTCCAGCGACATCGGCATCGCGACGGTCGAGGGCACCGCACGGGTGCGTGCACTACGAAAGGGCACCGTGCGCCTGACGGCGAGTGCGCCGCCGGCCACCGGCACCCTCGAGGTGACGGTGGACGTGGCGGACCTCCGCCTCGAGACCATCCCGGCGAGCCTGGCGACACCGGCGGCGGGTGCGACCTGGGAGATCCCGGTCGTCATCGTGCGCTACCTGCCCAGCCGCGATGGGCGGCGCGTCGACAGCACGGAATCCGTCATCCGCGGTTCGCTCGACGAGATGCGGCAGCGCATCGCCGTGCTGGAGGACCGCGTGAAGTTCATGCTCGAGGAGGGCTCGCGCTTCCGCGGCTATCGCGATGCGTCCGCGCTGCCGTCACTGGGTTATCGCGTCCTGCATATCGTGACCGTGTACGACTACTTCCCGCGGGGCCGCGAGGTGCCGTGGAATCCGGGCCACTACTTCCCGGACTATCATCGCATCCTCGGTCTCATCGACGCGCAGCGGTGGGTCGAGCAGCGCGGCGTGAAGGAATTCTGGGTGTGGGGCTACCACTCGAACACCTTCGAGCAGCCCGAGTCGAACATGTCGAGCCCCCTCACCGGGGACATCTCGAACAGCTCGCGCTTCGCCGACGACCTGCCCGTGTTCGCGAAGAGCTACACCGTGTACGGCTACAACTTCGCGCGCACACAGGCGGAGGCCGTGCACAACCACGGGCACCAGCTCGAGGCAATCCTGTCGCACGTCGACCAGGGGCTGTTCTGGCGCGAGTTCGTGGGACGTGACGCGAACGACAAGTTCATCATGGGGCGCGCCGGGTGGACGCACATGCCACCCAACACGCTGGTGGACTACGACTATCTCAACACGCGCGTGGTGCCGAGCGACATCGCCGACTGGCGGCCGGGTGGTGGTACGCTCGCGCCGACGTCACTGCCGACGTGGGCAAGCATTGCGTATCGCTGGCCCACCGCGCTCGCCCCCGGCGAGCCGGCCATCGCACAGAAGGACGAATCGCAGTGGTACGTCTACTGGATGCAGAACATGCCGGGGCGCGGCAACGCGATCGCGCACGGCACGGGGCAGATGACCAACTGGTGGCAGTTCACCGGCGACTGGGACGCGGCCATCGGCAGCGGCGCGCGCCTCTCGACGGCCGCGTCGACGATCACCGTGCGCAACGAGTTCACGGGGGACATCACCCTGAGTCCCGGCGGCCTGCTGCGTCCAGGGGCGACGGTGACGCTCAACTCATCCTTTCCGCTCACGGTGAGCGTCTGGACCTGCGGGAACAACGGCTGCCGCTATGCGCCCTTCACGCTGCAGCCGGGCGGACGCTATCGCGTCGTCCACGGTGGCGCGGCGGCGGCACAGGAGCTGGTCATCGTCACGGCACCGTGAGCGTGCCGCGCGGACGCGCGGTCACCACACCTCACCCGGCCGGTCGTCGATCGTGAGTGGCCGCGTACGGTCGAGCGGCATGGGCGTGCCCGCGAGCGGCAGCACCATGGCCTCCTCGCCGGGGATCCACTGCACGCCGTGCGACGTGCGCACGCCCAGCGGTCCGATCCAGCGCAGCCAGCCGCGTCGCTCGTAGAACGCCGCATCGGACGGCGAGAGCGCCGCAATGTCGAACTCACGCAGCAGGGGCACGCAGTGTTGCAGCAGGTGACTGGCGTACCCACGTCCCTGCCAGGTGGGATCGGTCGCGACCAGCTCGATGTACGCCGTGTGCAGCCAGCGGTCATCGAGCCCGAGCGTACGCGGCACCACCATGAGATGCGACACGAGCTGCCCATCGACACGACCCAGCAGGTGCAGCCCTTCGCCAATGTGGCCGACGTACTCGGCCATCGGCTCGTCATACGCCGCGTCGAGCAGGCGCAACAGGTCGGCGCGCGTGGCGGCGTCGAGCGCGGCGGTCGTTACGGTATCGAGTTGCATGTGACGTGCGTGCGCGCCTTCCATTGCGCCTCCTGCGCGGGTCATGGCAGAAGCTGCTACCCGTGCATGACGGGAGCAAGTTGTGCGCGCGCCTTGCCTATTCGGCCGTGCAACTGCATGCTCGTGCATCGGCACGACCGTGCCGGCATCTCGCCCTTCTCCCCGGAGCTCGCATGGGCACGCTCGATTTCGGCGCGGTGGTGGCAGGCGTCGTCGGTGCTTGGGAGGGCGTGACCGTCGTGCCGCATCGCTTCGGCGGTGTCGAGTTCCGACTCGGCACGCGGGAAATCGGGCACGTGCACGTTGGCGGCGTGGCCGACCTGCTGGTGTCGGTGCGCCTGCGTCGCGATCTCGTCGCGGCAGGGCGCGCCCAGGCGCATCACGCGCTGCCGCACTCCGGGTGGATCAGCCTGCGCATGCGCAGCGAGCACGACGTGCCGCACGCCGTCGCGCTCTTCCGGCTCAACTATGATCGCCTGCGCGGTGTGGTCCCCGCGCGGGGCGGGCCGCACGGCGTGGTCGGGCGCGCGACGCTCCTCGCCGATCGCACCGCCGACGACCTGCCGGCGTAGCCAGCACGCCGCGCGCGCGACGCGGCCGTCAGCGCGCGCGGCTGCTGTTGTCCATGTCGGAGGCGATCAGCCACCGCCCGTCGCGTGCGCGGCGCAGCGTGAGCGTGAACTTGCCGATGTCGCCCGGGTCGTCGCCGTAGCGATACGCGCCGATGATGTAGCCCACGGAGTCGGCGGTGGCGTGGGCCAACGCACGCAGGCGCAGCGGGGCGCCGCCCTGCCCCGTGTACGCCGCGGTGATGGCCGCGCGTCCGCGCACCGGCGGCTTGCCGCTCTGCAGCACGAAACCGTCCTCGGTGAAGAGCGCCGCGAGCGCCGCAGCGTTGCCGGTGCCCCACGCCGCCTCGTAGTCGCGCAGCACGCGCGCGAGCGCGGGCGGAAGCGTCACGCTCGGCAGCGCCGCCGCGGCGGATGGCGTCGACGGGCGCGTGCCCTGCGCCGTGAGCGTGGCCAGCGGCGCGGTGCATGCCGCGAGGAGTCCCCACGCCAAACGGCGCGTGCGGTGCGAATGCGTGCGATGATTCACAGGGCCTTCCGAAAGCAGACGATGCGCTCGACCTCGTCGAAGCCGAGGGCGCGATGCGCGGTGTGCGAGAGCGTGTTGTCGAGGAGCGCGTCGGAGCCGAACTCCGTGAGGCCGCGGGCACGCGCCCAGTCCTCGGCGGCGCGCACCAGGGCCGCGCCGACACCGCGACGGCGCAGGTCGTCGTCGACGTACCACCCTTCGAGGAAGCCGACGGGGCTCGTGTCGCACCCTTCGGCATACGCGCGCGTGCCCACCTCGGCGAAGCCGGCCAGGCCACCGGTGGCGCGTGGCGCGACCAACACGACGAGGTCGTCACGTGCCGCGGTCTCGCGCACCTCTTCGGCGTGCTCCGCGGCCGTGGCGTCGGGCCAGAGCGCGCAGCGCATGCGCACCACCTCGTCATGGTCGCCGTCGTGCATGCGGCGCACCGGCTGGATGTCAGGAGTCACTGACCAAGTGCCTTGAGCAGGGAGAGGATATCGGCGCGTCGGCGCCGCGACACTCCTACGCGGCGCGCGCCGTCGAGTGTCAACATCAGGCCGCCGTCCCCGGTCACGCGCCAGGCCCGCACCGCGCCCAGCCGCACGAGCGCGCCCCGGTGCACGCGCACGAAGCCCGCCGGCGCGAGACGCGTCGCGAGACGCGCGAGCGGCTCGCGCAACAGGTACGGCTTGCCGGCGACCCACACCTGCGCATAGTTGCCCGCCGCCTCCACCCAGGCGATGTCGGCCGGCGCGACGGGGATGGTCTCATGTGCCGAGCTGACGAGCAGTCGTTCCGGAACGGCCGCGACCCCCGATGCCGCGTGCAGTGGCGCCGGCGGTGTGGCGGGCGCGCGTCGTGCGAGGCGTTCCGTGAGGCGCCGCATGGCTTCGGCGAAGCGTGCCTCACCCACCGGCTTCACGAGGTAGTCGTGGGCGGCCGCGTCGAATGCCGCGAGCGCATAGCGGTCGTACGCCGTGAGGAAGACGATCGCGGGGAGCGTCTCCGGCCTGCGCTGCGCGACGACCTCCAGCCCGCTCAGTTCGGGCATCTGCACGTCGAGGAACACCACATCGGGCTGTAGCCGATCGAGCTGCACGAGCACGTCCGCACCGTCGCGACACTCGCCCACCACCGCGAAGTCCGGATATGGCGCGAGCAACTGCCGTACGCCACGCCGCGCCGCCGGCTCGTCGTCGGCAATGAGCACGCGCCACTCAGCCACGGGATGGCTCGTGCGTGTCGGGTGACCCAGCGGCGGCGTGTGCGCGCCACGGCAGGCGCAGCGTGGCCTGCGCGCCGCGCTGCCCATCGGTGCGCGCACCCACATGGAGCTGCGCGGCGGGTCCGTACAGCGTCGCGAGGCGCTCGACGGTGCCTGCGAGGCCATGTCCGGCCGGCCACTCGGCGGTGGATACCCCTGGCCCGTCGTCCGTCACCGTCACGACGAGCGCGGTGCCGTCGCGACGTGCTGCCACGTGCAGGTGGCCCGCATCGATGCGCGGTGCGACCCCGTGGCGGATGGCGTTCTCGACCAGGTGCTGCACGGCGAGACGGGGCACGTGGCCCTCGAGGGCGTCCGGGGCAACATCGAGCGTCACGCGCAGGCGGTCGGGGAAGCGCGCTGTCTCCACCGCGAGATAGTGTTGCGTGACCTCCAGCTCCTCTCGCAGCGTCACGTCCGACGGCGCGGCCGCGTCGAGCGACGCGCGCAGCACGAGGCTGAGCTGCTCGATGACCTGCGTCGCGGCACGCGCGTCGCCGTCGCGCACGAGCACAGTGATGGTATTGAGGCTGTTGAAGAGGAAATGCGGATTGACGCGTGCCTCGAGCGCGCTCAGCCGCGCCTCCGACAGCTGCTCCGCGAGGCGCGCCATGCGCACATCGCGCGCCCGCACCTCGGCCACGGCGAACAACGCGTGCTCCACGCCCACCAGCGCGAGGTACACGGCCACCCCGAACGGGAGCGTGATCACGAACCAGCGCAGCATGTACAGCGCGACCCCGCCGCGGAGCATCTCCGGCTGGATGACCGCGCGCAGCGCGGTGCCCAGCACGGCCCAGGCAGCGCAGAAGAGGAGGGCGCCGCCGAACTGGGCGAGCGCGCGGCGCCAGAAGGGCGGCGCGGTGAGCGGCCACCGCCGCGCCAGCGCGAACACACCGGGCGTGAGGAACGCGTACACCAACCAGTCGAGCGAGTTGAAGAGGACCTGTCGCCAGCTCCGCGCCTCGCCGGTGAACTGCGCCTGGATGACGCCCTCGAACCCGCTCAGGATGGCGGGGAGGAGCCACGCAGCCGCGACGAGGCGGGCGGGCGTGAACAGCCGCGCCAGTCGCGCGGGGCGCGTCGCACTCACGCTGCCGTCACGCCGGTGGCGCTTCCGTGAAGCGATAGCTCGCATGGCAGTCGTAGTCGATGCCGTGCTTCGCCTTGAGGGCCTGGATGGCGCGGAGCTGCGCCTTCGTGTGCGGGCTCGCGACGCCGTCGCCGAGGGGTTCGAACGTGTGCAACAGCGTCTCCTCGAGCACGCTCGAGAGGCTCATGCCCTTCACCTCCGCCAACTCCTGCAGGACGGCGGCGAGTCGCTTCTCGAGGCGCACGGGCACATCGACGCGCTCGATGACCATCGAGGGGTCGATGACGGCCGCGTAGCTGCCGAAGGTGAGGAAGTGCCCATCACGGTCGCGCACCGTGTAGTCGCGGATCTCGTAGTCGCGCACACCGATGGGGTGCGCGATGGGAACGCCCTGCGCGACATGGTGCGCGTGCAGCAGGTCGACGTCGTCGACGACGAAGAACACGCTGCCGGGTCCGCTGGGCGGTCCGTCATTGGCATCGAGGAAGAGCTGCACGCCGCCGAGGTTCACGCCGCCGAACGCCGGTGGGTCGCCCCACCGGAACCCCTCGGTGAACCCGAGCTTCGTCGTGTAGTAGTCGATCGCGGCGGCGAGGTCGGCCACGCGCAGCGTGGGGTGGATCTTCTCGACGGTGACCGGCGGTGGCGTGGCAGACGGTGGGGTCACGGGCAGGTCCTCACTTGAGTGTGCGCACCTCGACCCGCGACGGATGCGCCGCCGCGCGATACACGCGCATGGTGGCCGTGCGATAGTCCGAGGGCTTCGCCTCGAAGATGTTCGGGACGAACGTTTGCGGGTTGCGCTCGATGAAGGGGAACCAGGTGCTCTGCACCTGCACCATGATGCGATGTCCGCGACGAAAGGTGTGGTTCACGTCGGGCATGTCGAAGGCGAGCGAATCCACCATGTTGGGCACGAAGGGCACCGGCGTCTGCCAACTGCGACGAAAGCGGGCGCGGAACGGCTCGCCGCGAATGAGCAGTTGCGCGCCGGCGCGCAGGAAACCCGGCTCGTCGTTCGGCAGGTTGCGCGCGGAATCGGGCTCGACGTCGATGAGCTTGACCATGAAGTCGGCGTCGGTGCCGCTGGTGGCCACGTGCAGCGCCGGGCGGACCGGGCCCACGATGGTCACGTCCTCGGTGAGCACGTCGGTGACATAGGTGAGCACATCGGGACGCCGCGACGCGTAGCGCTGATCGGCCACGATATAGTCGCGCGGCATCCCCTGCCCCTCGATGCGGTCCATTGTGGGCACCGGCTTCATGGGGTCGCTCACGTAGCTGTCGTACGCCGCCGCACCGCTCGCGGCCGGGGGCGGCGTGAACGCCAGCCGGCCGTTCGGGTGGAAATACAGCGTCCGCCGCGCGGCGTTGGCCGGCGGAAACACGTCGTACTGCTTCCACACGTTCGTGCCGGTCTCGAACACCGTCGCCTCGGCCAGGCGCGGATCGGGACCGCCGGCCAGGTGATGCGCGAAGAACGGGTACTCCACCGAATCACGGAAGTACGTGCCCAGCGACGCGCTGCCGAAGCGCTGCACACCGAGCGTGTTGGCATCACCACGCGACCAGCCGCCGTGCGACCACGGCCCGACGATGAGGCGCGCGTTGTTGCCGGGCGAGAGCCGCTCGACCGCCCGCCAGGTGCGCCACGGCCCCTGCAGGTCTTCCGTGTCGAAGTGGCCACCCACGATGAGCATGGCCGGCTTCATGTCCTTCACATGCCGGCTGATGTCGCGGTCCTGGTTGTACTGGTCGTACGTGACGTGCGGCGCGAACTCGTACCACACCGGCGACGAGTCGCGCGTCATGAGCCGCCGCGCCGCCGTGCCCACGGCGCCGAGTCGCAGGTAGTACGCGTAGGCATCGGGGCCGATGTCGAGCCGGCTGCCGCGCTCGACGCCGGGAGCGCTGCCGTCGGGGCGACCGAAGCGGTAGAAGAAGCCGAAGTTGTGGGCCAGCAGGAACGCGCCGTTGTGGAAGTTGTCGTCGCCCATCCACACGTCGGTCATCGGCGCCTGCGGTGAGCAGGCCACGAGCGCCGGATGCGCATCGATGCAGCTCGCGGTGGCGTAGAACCCCGGCCACGACGTGCCGTAGATCCCCACCCGTCCGTTGTTGGGTGTCGCGTTCGCGAGCAGCCAGGCGATCGTATCGTACGTGTCGGTGCTCTCGTCCACCTGCCCCGGCCGCTTGTTCGCGATGTGCGGCGTCATGCTGGTGAAGTTGCCTTCGGACAGGTAGCGCCCGCGCACATCCTGCGTGACGAAGATGTAGCCGTCGCGCGCGAAGCGCGGATTGCCGCTGGGCCCGAGCGACGCGCGCATGACGTCGCCGTACGGCTGCGCACTGTACGGCGTGCGCGACAGGAGGATCGGGAAGCGCTTGCCGCCCGTGTCGCGCGGGATGTACACCGACGTGAACAGCTTCACGCCGTCGCGCATGGGGATGCGCGCTTCGACCTTGCGGTAGTGCGCGCGGATCCACGTCGTGTCGACTGGCTGCGCGGGGAGTGCCGTGCTGACGGCCGCGAGCGCCCCGCAGGCGCCCACGATGCAGGCGCCCACGATGCGGGCGCGGGCGCGCCACGGGCGCCGCCGGAGTGGAGTAGGCATCGTCGGAAGCTCCACGCGCCCGCGCGCCACGACAAGCGTGACGACCTGCCGCTGGGCCCGCACCGCGCGCCGCTGGTCACGCGGCCTTGTCTTATATTAGCGTTCACTTATATTCTCGCTCCACCCGCCACCCCACCATGCCGCTCGACCTCTCCCATCACCTCGGCGCAGTGCAGCGCACGCTCACCAGCCGCGAGCAGGACGGCACGACCCTGCGCGTGCTGACGGCCACCCGCACCTACGCCACCGATATCGACGACCTGTGGGACGCGCTCACGAATGGGGAGCGCATCCCGCGCTGGTTCCTGCCCATCAGTGGCGACCTGCGTGTCGGCGGACACTTCCAGTTCCAGGGGAACGCCGGCGGCGAGATTCTCGCCTGCGAACCGCCGCAACGCGTGCGGGTCACGTGGGGCATGCAGGGGCAGGTGAGCTGGGTGACGGTCACCCTCACCGCCGAAACGGCGGAGCGCACGCGCCTCACGCTCGAGCATGAGGCGGCGGTGCCAGACGAGTTCTGGACGCAGTACGGCCCGGGCGCCGTGGGGGTGGGGTGGGAAGGTGGACTGCTTGGCCTCGCGCTGCACGTGGCGGGCGATGCGTCGGTCACACCCGAGACCGCGATGGCGTGGATGATGAGCGACGAAGGGCGCCGCTTCTACACGCTCAGCAGCGAGGCGTGGGGCGAGGCGTCGATCGCCGCCGGCACCGACGCGACCGCCGCGCGCGCGGCTGCGGCGCGCACGACGGCGTTCTACACCGGCGTCCCGCCCGCCTGACGCGGCAGGCCCGCACCACATGCACGCCTTCGACGTCCTCGGCGATCCGGTGCGCCGGCGCCTCCTCGAGCTGCTCGCTGCGGGCGAGCACAGCTCGGGCGATCTCGTCGAGGTGATCCAGCAGGAGTTCGGCATCTCGCAGCCGGCCGTGTCGCAGCACCTGCGCGTGCTGCGCGACAGCGGGTTCGCGCAGGTGCGCGCCGACGGCACGCGCCGCTTGTATCGGGTGGATGCGGCGCCGCTGCAGCAGGTGGATGCGTGGCTGGCGCAGTTCCGCGGGTTCTGGGACGCGCGCCTCGACGCGTTGGCCACCGAGGTGGCGCGCGGCACGCGTGCGCGGCACACTCAACGCGCGGCGCGCACCGACAGGTAGTGGTGCCAGAGCAGCCGCGCGGCCACTGACCGCCACGGCGCCCACTGCTCGGCGTGCGCGGTGAGGGCGTCCTGCGCCGGGCGCGCGGGCCAGTCGAACACCCGATGCGCCGCATCCGCGAGCGCCACATCGCCCGGGGGCCACACGTCGAGCGCGCGCAGCGCCACCAGGCGATACACGTCGGCCGTCCACGGGCCGATGCCGCGGATCGACAGCAGCGTGGCGCGCGCGGCATCGTCGGGCATCGTGGCGAGACGCGCGAGCGACAGGCGCCGCGTCACGATGTCCGCCGCGAGGCCGTGCACGTACGACGCCTTCTGTCGCGTGCACCCCACCTCGCGCAGCCGCTGCTCGCCCAGGTCGTAGACGCGCCTGGCGGAGACGGCGCCTGCGGCGGTGCGCAGGCGGAGCCACACGGCGCGTGCCGACACGAGCGACACCTGCTGCTCGAGGATGAGGCGCACCAGCGTGGCGAAGCCGGGCGCGCGCACCCAGAGTGGTGGCGGGCCATGCTGGGCGACGATGCGCGCGAAGGCGGGCTCGCGGCGGGCGAGCGCCCGGGTACCGGCGGCGAGCGTGTCAGCCGTGAGGCGCGGCGGGGTGGGTGCCGTACCCACCATCAGGCCACCATGCCCCCGCGATGATGCCGAGTGTGCGCCGACAGCAGGCGCACGGTGACACGAGGGGTGAGTGGTCCGAAGTAGGCGTGCTGGATGCGCCGGGACGGCGTGGTGCGCGCCGCATCCTGCAACGCCTGCAGGGCGAGAGCCGACGACGCGCGCAGGCGCATCACCATGGCCGGCTGGTCGAAGGCGACCGCTTCCTCGGCGTCGGGGACCACCTCGCGCGGTGCCGGTGCGTCGCGCGGAAAGCGACGCAGGGCGAGCAGCACGGGGAGCACCGTCGAGCGGGCAAACCACGCCGCGACGGGCGAGACGAGGAGGCGCATGCCGCCCTCACCGCGCGCGGCGGATACGCCGAACTCGTACGCGCGGCAGACGTGCAGCGCGAGGGCCGCGCAGCTCCACCGTCCCGGCGCACGGGGCGTGGTCCACCGCGCGGGGTCGATATCCGCGATCGCGACCGCAAACGCCTCCACCTCCTGGTCGAACTCGCCGGCGGCACGACGCCAGGCGGCGCTCGTCATGAAGTGCGTCGCGTCGCCCACCACCCACCCAACCCACCGGCCAGCACACGCCCGGCGTTGCTGAACACGTACAGCCACGCGAACGGCACCCCCGACATCGCCAGCAGCGCGCCATCGAGCACCGCCGCCACGACACCGAGCGTGAGCCCGTCGCGCAGGGGATGCGGCGTGCGGCGCGCGATGAAGCGCGCACCGAACAGGGTGAGCACGAAGCCACTCAACGGCCCCTCCCACGCGCCCATCTGCTGCGCCAGCGCATTGGCCTCGGCCTGCGTGGTCGGGCGCGACAGCGCCACCAGTGCCACCAGCAGCAGCACGCCGATGATCTCGTTGGCGATGGCGACGAACAGCAGGCGCGCGGTGCGCAGCACGGCGCGCTGCGACTCGGTGAGCGCGAGCGGGTTGGTGGTCACGCCCGCACCTCAGTCGATGGCGGGGAGGAGCACATGCACGCTGGTGCCGCGCCCGGGTTCGCTCTCCACTTCGACCACGCCACCGGCGCGCGTGACGACCTGCTGCACGATGCACAGCCCGAGCCCGGTGCCCTGAGTCTTGCGCGTGAAGAACGGCTCGAAGATGCGCAGACGCGTGTCCGCGTCCATGCCGATCCCGGTGTCGCACACGCTCACGCGCACGGCCCGTCCGAGCGACGGTGAATGGCGCACGCCACGCACGGTCGACAGCTCGATGCGGATGGTGCCCTGCCCGCTCATCGCGTCACGGGCGTTGTAGAGCAGGTTCACCAGCACCCGCTCGAAATCGGTCGGGTCGATGAACACCCGGCTCACCGCGCCGTGGTCGACGACGTCCACCGTGCAGCCGTCGAGCGTGGGGGCGGCGCCGCGCACGACGGTCTCCACGAAGGCGCGCACGGTCTGCACCGCCGGGCGCCCAGCGACACGGCGCCCGAAGTCCATGAGTTCACGCGCGAGGTCACGACCGCGCCCGATCTCACGACGGATCGCCTCGACGGGCGCGCGGTCCTGTCCTGCCGGCAGCTCATCGTCCAGCAGCTCGGCGTTGGCGAGCACGATGGTGAGGATGTTGCGCAGGTCGTGCGCGACGCCGGACGCGATGCGCGCCATCTCCTCGAGCCGGTTGAGCGCGCGCAGCTCCTCGCGGAACGCCCGCAGGTTCTGCTCGGCGCGCTGCCGCTGCAGCACCTCGAGCAGCCGGCTCACGTTGTCCGCCACGGTGGCCACGAACAGCCGCTCTTCGCTGCTCCACTGGCGCGGCCCACCGACATGCTCGTGACAGACCATGCCGGCCGGTTCGCCGTCGGCGTAGAGTGGCGCGTCGAGCAGGGCGCCAATGCCGAGCGGTTCCAGGTACGACTCGCGCAGGTCGCTGGCCGCGAGGTCGACCGCCGTGTCCTCGATGGAGATCGCGCGACCGTCGAGCGCCTCGAAGTACCGCGGGAACTCCTGCTTCCGCAGGATGGTCCCGTCGGACACCGAGTCTGTGGAACGACAGTACAGGAAGTACAGCCGGATCGCCGATCGGTCTTCCGTCGTGCACCACACGCCGAACCGCTCGATGTCGAGGGCGGCCGTGACGATGCGCGCAACCTCGTAGAGCGACACCGAGGGCGGCTCGTCGGGCAACACATGGACCTGCGCGAGGGCCGTGCAGGCGTCGTCGAGCGTCCCGCGCATCATCACCGGCGCCGATCCCGCCGCACCTGCACCTTCTTCCCCTTCACCTTGCCGCGCTTCACGGCCGCGATCACGTCCTCGGCGCGCGCCTCAGGTACCTCGACGGTCGAGAAGCCATCGGCGATCTGGATCGAGCCGATCTCGCTCGCGTCGAGCCCCGCTTCGTTCGCGATGGCTCCGACGAGGTCGCCGGGGCGGATGCCCAGCTTGCGCCCCGCGCTGATCCACAGCGTGACCGCGCTCCACGGCTGGTCGCGTCGCGCGGCCCGTGGGGTGCGCGCCTCGCGGCCGTCGCGCGCGCCGCGCTCACGACCGCCCTCGCGCGCGCCACTCCCTTCGCGCGGCTCACGCACCACCGCACCCGGGATCTCCGGCTCGTCGCCATCGTCCTGCGTCGCCACGAGCTTCACGGCCGCGGCCGCGAGATCCATGATGTCGATCTCCGTGGCCAGCGACTCCACGATCCCCTGGAACGGCTCGAGCCCGCCCGCCAGCACGGCCTCGCGCAGCGTGGCACGCAGCAGCTCGCGCCGGTGCGCCCGCAGGTCGGCGACCGTGGGCACCTGGCTCACCTCGATGCGCTGCCCCGTCTGCCGCTCGATGTTGCGCAGCAGTCGATGCTCGCGTGGCTCGGCCAGCGTGATCGCCACCCCCTCGCGTCCTGCACGACCCGTGCGCCCGATGCGGTGCACGTACGTCTCGGCGTCGGCCGGCACATCGAAGTTGACCACATGACTCACGTGCTTCACGTCGAGGCCACGCGCCGCCACGTCGGTGGCGATCAGCAGCTCGACGCGCTTGGCACGGAAGCGTTGCATGACGCGGTCGCGCTGGTCCTGCGACAGGCCGCCGTGCAGCGCATCGGCGCGCAGCCCGCGCGCCCCCAGCGTCTCGCTCAGTTCGTCCACCTCGGTGCGGGTGCGACAGAACACAATCGCGCTGGTGGGCTGCTCGATGTCGAGCACGCGCGCGAGCGCCGGCATCTTGAAGGCGCGGCTCACCACGTACGCCACCTGCCGCACGCGCGCCGTCTCGCCATCGGCCACCACTTCCCGCTCGACGGTGACGGGCACCGCGTTGCGCAGGTGCCGCTGGGCGATGCCGGCGATGCGCGGCGGCAGCGTCGCGCTGAACAGCGCCGTTTGCCGTGTGGGCGGCGTGGCCGAGAGGATCGCCTCCAGCTCCTCGGCGAAGCCCATGTCGAGCATCTCGTCGGCTTCGTCGAGCACCACCGACTGCAGCGTCGCGAGCTGCAGCGTCTCGCGGCGGATGTGGTCGAGGGCGCGCCCCGGTGTGGCCACCACGACATCGACGCCGCGACGGAGTGCGCGCACCTGCTGCTCCATGCTCGCCCCGCCGTACACCGCCAGCGCGTGCAGGCCGAGCGGCTTGCCGTAGCGGTGCACCGCCTCGGCCACCTGCATGGCCAGCTCGCGCGTCGGGACGAGGATGAGCACCCCCGGCGCCGTCCGCGCGCGGCTCGACGCGCCGAGGCGGGTCAGCAGGGGCAGCGCGAACGCGGCGGTCTTGCCGGTGCCGGTGGCCGCCTGGGCCAGCACGTCACGTCCCTCGAGCAACGACGGGATGGCCGCGCGTTGCACGGGGGTGGGCTCTTCGTAGCCAAGCGCCTGCAGCGCCTCGGCAATGCGAGGGTCAATGCCGAGCGCGGCGAAGCTGCCGGTGTCGACGTGGGTACTGTCGGAGGTGTCCATCCCGAAAGCTAGTGGATGCCGGCGCCCCCCGTCGGACGCCGGCCGATTTCCAGCGTGTCGCTACTCGAGCCCCAGCTTCTGCCGAATCTCCAGCGGCGGCAGCTTCCACTCCGGCAGCGCCACATTGCCCACATAGCCGATGTCCTTCATGCCGGCGTCGCTGGCGTAGAAACCCGTCGCGGTGAGATTGCGCACGAGCGAAAAGAAGCGGGCGCCGGCCTGATAGCCGGGCTTCGCCTTGGGCAGGTAGCAGATGTCGTCGCAGATGGCGGTCTTCTGCGCCACCGTGAGCCCGGTGAAGGGCTTCCCGAAGCGCTGCTGGCTCTCGAGGTTGAGCCAGCTCACGCCGCCGCGGATGCGCACCAGGTCGCGCGCATTGTTGTCGAACGGCGCGCTGACATGCTCGTTGATGTAGTGGTGCGCCCCCACCGCCGTCGCGCTCGGCGACTTCGCATCGGCCGGGATGATCATGTCGGCCAGTGCACCCAGCGTCGCCATCTCGGCCGTCGTGAGCTTGCGCGGCCAGTCCTTCTTCGGGCGGAGGAGATCGGGGTCCCACGCATCACCGCGGGGTCCGGACCGCGGCCGCGCGGGTTGCGCACCGGGGGTGGCCGGCGCGGCGGGTGCTGCCACCTTGGCCTGCGCCTCGAGCTCGTCGAGCGGCAGGCTGGTGAGGATCGGCAGGCTGGCGGTGGCGGCGAGCGCCTTGAGCGCGTCGCGGCGCCCGACCGGGGTGGGCGTCTCGTCGTCCATCAGCCGATCTCCTTCTTCGCGAGTTGGTCGAGCAGGTAGTCGGTCGTGCGCCACGCGAGCGCGAGGATCGACAACGTCGGGTTCTTGTCGGCGTTCGAGACGAAGGGCGCGCCGTCGGTCACGAACAGGTTCTTCACGTCCCACGACTGGCAGTACGGGTTGAGCACCGACGTGCGCGCATCGTCGCCCATGCGGCAGGTGCCCACTTCGTGGATGATCTGCCCGCCACGCGCGATCGCACGGCTGCCGTCAGTCTGCGGCTGACTCGTCGGCTTGCCGCCCATCGCCGTGATGATCTCGGCAAAGGTCTTCTGCATGTGCACGGCCTGCTTGAGCTCATGATCCGACCACTTCCAGTGGAAGCGCAGCACGGGGATGCCCCACTGGTCCACCACCTCGGGGTCGATCTCGCAGAAGCTGTCCTCGTTGGGGATCATCTCGCCGCGGCCGTCGAACCACACGTACGAGCCGTAGTAGCGCCGCGCGGCCTCCTTGAACGCCTTGCCGTACGCGCCCTGCGTGAGCCCCTCGATGGAGTTCATCGAGCCGCCGCCCGGCATGCCGCGGCCGCCACCAAATTCCACATGGTAGCCGCGTGCGAAGTCGAGCTTGCCGCCCAGTTGCTCCTTGTACAGCCACCACGGGATGTACTGGTGCATGCCGGACGCGCCGTCGTTGTTGTACGGCGGCAGGTTCTCGAGCGCCGGAATCTGTCCGCCGAGCCCCGCGCCGACGGTGTCCATGAGATACTTGCCCACCAGGCCGCTCGAGTTCGACACGCCCTGCGGGAACTGCGACGACTTCGAGTTGAGCAGGATGCGCGCGGTTTCCGCGGCGCTGGCCGCGAGCACGACCACGCGCGCGCCGACATGCCGGTCCTGACGCGTGCGCTTGTCGATGTAGTTGACGCCCGTCGCGCGCCCATCCTTGCCGATGGTCACCTCGCGCACCATCGCATCGGGCACGATGTCGACGTTGCCGGTGGCGAGCGCCGGCGGCAGCAGCACGGTGGTGCTCTGGAAGTTGGCCTTGATGCTGCACCCCCAGCCGCACGGTGTGGCATAGAAGCACGCCTGACGCGACAGCATCGACTGGCGCAGCACCCGCTGTGCGAGCGCGTTGCCCGGATGCAGCAGCTTGGGCAGGCGGTCGGCGTTCTGGCGCTGCGTCATGATGGCGAGGTGCGCCGGAATGACCGGAATGCCCATGGGGGTCGCGTGCTTCTTCACGAGCATCTCGACGACGCGCGGCGCCGGCGCCGGCATGAGCACGCCCGGCGATGAGCGCGGCGTGTTCTCGAGGTCGTCGTCGCCGCCGTACACGCCGATGAGCATCTCGGTCTTGTCGTAGTACGGCGCGAGGTCCTTGTACGCGAGGGGCCAGTCGGCGCCGAGGCCGTCGCGTGTCTTGGGCTTGAAGTCGTACTCGCCCATGCGGAGCGAGATGCGTCCCCAGTGATTCGTGCGGCCGCCCATCATGCGCGCGCGCCACCAGCGGAAGTCGGTGCCCGGCGCATTGGTGTACGGTTCGCCCGGCACCTCCCAGCCGCCATCGACGGTGGCGTCATAGAAGCCGAAGGGCTTCTCGCGCCCGCCGGCGCCCATGAGCGGCGCCTCGCGCGGGAGCTTGAACATCGGCGTCTCGCGCACGGGGTCGTAGCTGCGGCCGGCTTCGAGCACGAGCACCTTGAGGCCCGCGACCGCGAGCTGGTAGGCGGCCATGCCACCGCCGGCACCCGAACCGACCACGATGACGTCGTACTGGGTCTGCGACTTGGGACTGCTCTGGATCACGACGACTCCACGGAATGCACACGTGTGGGGAGGGAAGTGCGGCGCCGGTCCGGCATCCCGGGGCAGCGACCCCGAACGGCATCGGTGAATACTACCGGCCGACACGCGCGGGACCAGATTGCAGCGTGCCCTCGTCTTCCCTCCCCTTCGAAGTCCGCGCCTCCCCCATCCAGGGACTCGGCGCCTTCGCCACCCGGCCCATCGCGGCCGGCGTCCGTCTCATCGAGTACGCCGGTGAGCGGCTCACACCCGCCGAGGCCGAGGCGCGCTATCCGGACACCGGCGGCGAGACGCGGCACCACACGTACCTCTTCGCGATCGACGATCACGTCGTCGTGGACGCGTCGGTGAACGGCAACGAGGCGCGCTTCCTCAACCACTCCTGCGCCCCCAACTGCGATGTGGTGGTCGACGACGGTCGCCTCTGGATCGAGACACTGCAGGACATCGAGGTGGGCGAGGAGCTGGTCTACGACTACGCCTTCGTGCTCGACGAGCGGCACACCCCGGCCGCCAAGCGTCGCTATCCCTGTCATTGCGGCGCCATCACCTGCCGCGGCACGATTCTGGCGCGGAAGCGGTAGCGCCCGCCACGCCTCCATCGCGCTCATCCGCCGTTCATTCGGCCACGCCATATTGCAGGTTCCTCCACCCTCACGGACTTCCGATGCGTCTTGTCATCGTGGCCGGCACTGCCGTCGCCCTCACCGTCGTGGCCTGCGCCCGCTCCAGCTCGGGCACCGCCGCCACCGCTACGCCCGTCGCCCAAGCGCCGGCGCCTGCGGGAGCCGCCCCGGCCGGGGGCGCAGCGCAACCCGCCCGCCCGCGCCCGGCACCGCCGAGCCCCATGCGCCTCGACACGCTGCGCAAGCAGGCCATCGCCGAGGTGCTCGCCACCATCAAGGGGCGCGAGAACGAACCGGCCGGCACCGTCTTCAAGAACGTCAAGCTGCACAAGGACATGCCCGCGAAGGCGTTCCTCGAGATGATGGACGTCGACTACAGCCGCAGCATGTCGTTCCTGTGCACCAACTGCCACATGGAGAACGGCAACTGGGCCAGCGACGAACGCAAGAACAAGGTCATCGCCCGGCAGATGGAGCGCATGCAGCGCGACGTGAACGCGAAGTACCTCGTCAACGTGAAGGAGCTCGACGACGAGATCCCGAAGGTCACGTGCACCATGTGCCACCGCGGCACGCCGCACATGCCCAACACCATGGACGTCCCCGCGCAGCCGGTGCCGCAGCGCCGGCGCGATGTCCCCATGCCCATGCAGAAGGTCAAGGGGCGCTGAGCGCCCCGGCGGCGGCGACGACGGCTACGACTGCGGCGTGACGCGCCGCGTCATCACGCGGTCGCGCTGCAGGTCCTTCCCGAGCAGGAATTCATGGAACCCCACGTCCGTGAATTCCTGCTTTTCGTAGAAGCGGATGGCGCGCGGGTTCTGCTCCCACACCCCGAGCCACAGCGTATCCGCGCCCTGCGTGCGGGCCTCCTCCAGCACCGCCTCCATGAGCGACGCCGCCAGCCCGCGGCCATGCCATCCGGCGTCCACGTAGAAGCGCTGCAGCTCCATGGGCGCATCGGCCTGCACCAGATGGTGCGGCGCCGCGGCACGCAGCATGGCATACGCCACCATCGTGCCGTCGCAGTCGGCCAGCAGGCAGGTCACGCCCGGCGTGCTCAGCTCCTGCAGTTGCCTGGCCGGCGTGAACGCCTCGCTGATGTACAGGTGCAGGTCGATGGGGTCGTTCTGCGCCCCGAACGCCTGCACGAACGCACGCTCGGCGAACACGGACAGCTCGGCCGCGTCGTCCTCGCGGGCCCGGCGGATGACCAGCAGCGAAGTCATGCGTACAAGCTAGCCGGATCGGGGACGCCGCCCCACTCGGACCCGCCGCTCATGCGGCCGTCACGGGCGTGCCGGGTCGAACGCGGCCCACATGGCCTGCAGCGGCTGCTTCGGTCCGTCGCAGCGCACCAGGGCCACGGCGCGCTCCTCCTCCACTCCCCAAGGCGTCCCCACGGTGCGCAGTCGGACGCACTGCCGGAAGGCGTCGGCGAGATCACGCTCGTGATCGGTGAGGACCAGCAGCACATCGCCGCGGCGCACGCCGGGCCCCCAGTACCACCAGCTCCCCGCGCCACTCACCACGGGCGGCAGCCCCAGCGCGGGACCGTACAGGTCGAGCGCACCGGCGCGCCCGTAGTTGCTGGCGCCGATCACCACGACGTCCTGATCGGCCGGGGTCAGGGCGCGAAATGCCTCGGCCACGGCGACCGCCTGCTCGCGCCAGCCCAGCATGTCGGCGAAATCCTGCGGCAGCGCGAGCTGGCCGCCGGTGTTGGTGCGCGTGGCCTCGGCCACGCCCAGTCGTGCCGCCCACTGCACCGTGCGCGCCGGCGAGAGGATGGGCAGGGCGATCGGCAGGGCGATGACCGCGAACGCGATGTGGACCGCCGCTGCCAGCGGTGGCAGCCACCTTCGCCATGCGGCCAGCGCGCAGGTACCGGCAGCCAGCAGCACCGGATACACCGGCGCGCCGTAGTAGCCCTTGCCGCGCTGCACGGTCAGCAGCAGCCAGCTCACGAGCACGGCGACGGCAATGGCGCGATACGACACCGGTCGGCCGTCCGAGACGTGCGCCGCACGCCACAGCCACCACAGGCCGGTCATCGCGACAGCGAACGCCACCGGACCCACCGTGAGCGGCTGTTCCGCCACGAAGGCGACGATGCTGCGTCGCTCGAGCTGCACGGCGGCCAGGTCGCGCAACTGCCATCCGATGGGGAAGTCCAGCCGCCACTGCCCCACCAGCGACGGCGCGCCGATCACGAGCGCGAGGAGCAGCGCCAGGTACGGCCACGGCGTGCGCAGGTCGCGACGCAGCGGCGTCGCCAGCACACCGACCACGATGCCGACGCCAATGAACACGATGCTGAACTTGGTGAGCAGGCCGAGACCGAGCGCCGCCCCGACGGCCAGCCACCAATGCGTGCCGTCGGTGCGGAGGCGCTGGGCCAGCGCGAGGAGGGCCAGTGTCCACCATAGTTGGTCGAACACCACGGGCTGCAGCAGGTTGGCCGGGCGCAGGAACACCGGCGCCCCGAGCAGCAGGAGCATGGCGCACACGAGCGCTGCGACGGATACCGCCCGGAGCGGCGACACGATCCGCACGCCGGCGGCCACACACCACAGCAGCGCCCCGCCCGCGATCGCGGGCAGCAGGCGCATCGCCCACAACGCATCGCCGAGCAGCACGCGCTGCAGATTGGCCACGAGCGCGATGAACGGCGGGAAGTCCATGCGCCAGAGGCGCAGATGCGTGCCCATCGCCCGATAGAGCAGCTCATCGCGGTGGACGCCGAACGGCGTGATGACGTTCACCAGCAGGTGTCCGGCGATCGCGATCGCCACGAGGGCCCACACCTGCCGCGCGCCTACCCGGGTCACGCGCCCCGTCGACCCCGCCGCTGTTTCGCGCGACGGGCGACGTCGACCGCGGCCTCACTCCAGCGCCGCAGCGCGTCCTCATCCTCGAGCACGTCGGCCGGCACTTCGTAGTACTGCATCACCTCGCCCCCTTCACCGAAGGGCCGGAACGGCGGCATCTGCCGGGCTTCGTACTCCGGCCGCGTGCGGTCGTCGACCTTGAAGTACAACACATCGTCGTCGATGAGCGCGAAGAACAGCGTCGTCGAGTACACGCCCACACCACCGAACATCGCGCGCGCCCGCACCTCGGGGAGCACCCGGCCGAGCTGCTCCACCACGAACGCCCTGTAGGTGTCCGAGACTGCCATCGCCTGTGCCTGACCGCGTGCGCTCAGCGGCAGTGCGTCAGCCACCCGTGCCGATCGGGAAGCGTGCCCTTGGCGATGCCGAGATACTCCACCTGCAACTGCTTCGTGATGGGGCCCACGCGCCCGGCCCCGATCTGGATGCGATCGACGCTGCGCACCGGCGTGAGCTCTGCCGCGGTGCCGGTGAAGAACACCTCGTCGGCCATGTACAGCATCTCGCGCGGAA
Organism: Gemmatimonadota bacterium; assembly: GCA_020161135.1. Classification (GTDB taxonomy): domain Bacteria; phylum Gemmatimonadota; class Gemmatimonadetes; order Gemmatimonadales; family Gemmatimonadaceae; genus Gemmatimonas. The sequence continues at coordinate 544,699 of JAIUOB010000002.1, forward strand.
TGTGCAGCTCGCGCACCGGGATGCCGGCGTCCTCGGCCAACTGCATGATGGTGGCGCGCGTGATGCCCCCCAGGATGCTGCCATCGAGCGGCGTCGTGATGAGCGTCCCCTTCGACACGATGAAGACGTTCTGCCCCGAGCCCTCGCTCACCATGCCGCTGGGTGAGAGCGCGATGCCTTCGGCATAGCCGTTCGCCATCGCCTCCATCTTGATGAGCTGCCCGCTGAGGTAGTTGCCGGCGATCTTCGCCATCGCCGGGATCGTGTTGGGCTCGACGCGATGCCAGCTCGACACGCACGCGTCCACGCCGGCCTCGAGCGCCTCGTCACCGAGGTACGCCCCCCACGGCCAGCAGGGGAGATACGTCTCGATGGGCGCCCCGGTGGGCACCATGCCCGCCGTGCCGTAGCCACGCACGACCATCGGACGCAGGTAGCAGCTCTCGAGGCCGTTGCGCACGATCAGCTCACGCGACGCCGCGACGAGCTGGTCCATCGTCCACGGCACTTCCATGCGATAGATGCGGCAGGAGTGGAAGAGCCGCTCGAGGTGCTCCCGCAGGCGGAAGATGGCCGGCCCCTGCGGCGTGCTGTAGGCGCGGATCCCCTCGAACGCCGACGAGCCGAACTGCACCGAGTGCGACAGCACGTGAATCGTGGCGTCGGCCCACGGGATGAACTGGCCATCGCGCCAGATCCACTGCGTCTCGCTGATCTTGCTCATCTGCCTTCGCGGAAAGTGTGCACAACCGAATGGTGCGGAACGTCGACCGGCTCAGAGCAGCGACTTCATCGCGCCGCCGTCGACGAGGAGCGCCTGCCCGGTGACGAAACCGGCGGGCTCGGAACAGAGGAAAGCTATCACCGCGCCGAGCTCATCGGGGCGACCGAGGCGCTTGAGCGCCGATTCCGCCGCCCACCCCGCGAACACGCTGTCTCGCGGCTGGCCACTGCGCTCCGCATTGGCCGTCGCGAGCGCATCCAGCCGCTCGGTGGCGGTGAAGCCCGGCAGCACCGTGTTGATGGTCACGCCGTCCTTGCCCACCTCGTCCGCCAGGGTGCGCAGATAGCCCGTCACCGCCGCACGCAGGCTGTTGCTGAGAATGAGGTTGGCCTGCGGCTTCTTCACCGCGATGGACGTGATGGCCACGACGCGCCCCCAGCCGCGCGCCTGCATGCCTGGCACGAAGGCACGCGTGAGCTCGGTGACGCTCCGCAGCAGCAGCTCACTGGCCTGTGTCCACGCCGTCCAGTCCTGCGACATGGGCGGCCCCGGCGGCGGCCCCCCGGTGTTGCACACGAGAATGTCGACGCGATCGTGCGCCGCCTGTGCCTGTGTCACGAGCGTCGCGATGCCCTCGGCCGTCGCGAGGTCGGCCACGATGGCCGTGACCGGCGCACCCTGCGCCGCCAGCTTCGCCCGCGATGCCTCGAGCGACACGGCGTCGCGCGAGCAGATGATCAGCGCACACCCCTCGCGCGCGAAGGCCTCGGCCGCAGCGTACGCGATGCCCCGGCTCGCGCCGCACACCAACGCGACCTTGCCACCAATACCGAGATCCATGAGTGCCTCAGCCCTGCGGTGCGTCGACCTGCGCCATGGGCACGCCCGTGCGCAGGTAGTCGTCGGTCTTGTTGATCCAGTCCTCGCGCGGCGGGTTGAAGATGTCCACGTCGAGCGTGTCCTCGAGCGCCTCGGCGCGGTGCCGCACGTTCGACGGAATCACCAGCACCTCGCCGGCGCGGATGTCGACGTAGTCGTCGCCGGGATTGTCCGCCGCCGCATCCATCCAGAAGCGCAGCGCGCCGCTCACCACGTAGGTGAGCTGTTCGTTGTGATGCTGGTGCGCCGGCACGATCGCCCCCTTGGTGAGGTAGACGTGCGCGAGCATCTGCCGCTCGGTGTAGATGAGGCGCCGACCGATGAGCGGCGTCATCTCCTCGATGGGAAGCGACTCCCACGGGATCTTCTTCCAGGTGGACATGTCGGGTGAGGTGGGGGATGACAGCGTCTGACCTGACGGGACGGTGGGCGTCACCAGCTGCGCGGCCCGCTGCGCCGCCTTCTGGTTCTCCCGACGCAGGTCCCACAGCATCCAGATACAGAACAGCAATCCCGCGCCGAACGGCAGGATCGCGTCGAACAGGAACATCGGGTGCAGGAACTTCTCCACGACGTTGGCGCCCTCCGCGTCTCCGCGGTGAAACAGCCCACTTCCGCGTCTCCGCGTCTCCGCGAAGCAACAGCCTACTTCGTCATCTCCGCGCCCTCCGCGACGTACACGGTCTGTTGCGCGAACTGCGGCACCTGCACCTCCTGCAGCAGCATCCGCGCCACGGAGGCGCGCGACACCTTGCTCCCGACGCCGATCGGCACGGTGGGCGCAGCGCGCACGGGGGTCGCCGGCCCATCGGTGAAGCGCGGCGGCTTGACCAGCGTCCAGCCCCCCAGCTTGCTGTTGCGCACGAGACGCTCCTGCTCCTCGCGGTCCTCCAGCATGCCGTCGTGCGCCGACCGCCGCTGGAACATGTTCACGAGGCGGGCGCCCAGTCCCACGTTCCCCGGCAGCTCGCCCACGAGAGCGTCGGTCACCACGATCAGCCGCGACTGCTCGAGCGCGCGCATCGTCTGCACGATGACCTTGGTGGCCGCCGCACAATACGGCACCCGCGCATCCTGTTTGTGACCGAAGAGCACGAGCGCCACCTCACTCCCGCGCAGCACCTCCCGCACCGCCGCCGGGTCGGTCAGCGAACCCACGACCACCGTGAAGTCGCTCGGCACCTGCTCCGAGGGCTTCGACCGATAGTGGAGACGCAGGGGGATATCCGCGGCGTCTGCCTGCCGGATGACCTCCTGTCCAAGGCGCGAGGAGGCGCCGAAGATGGCGATGGTCATGACCGCGACAGGGGACGACGGCAACGGTGGGGTGGACGCGCGGCGAACCCGGCGGCACGATAGGAGCTCTGCATCACCCTAAACTGCACCGGGGACAGGATCGGGGGGAGCATTCCCCCCGCGATCCGGCTCGCCGACGCTCCCCACGCCCTCCTCTCCCGCCACCCTGGCGCCGCCCTCGTGTCGACCACTCCCCCGCCGCTTCGCGCACCCGCCTCGGACATCGAGATCGCCCAGCAGGCCCGCCTGCGTCCCATCGCCGACGTCGCCGCCGACCTGGGCCTCGGCCCCGACGACATCGATCCCTACGGACGCACCAAGGCCAAGCTCCCGCTCGACGTCGCCATGGCCCCGGCCAAGGGGCGCCTTGTCCTCGTCACCGCCATCAACCCCACCCCCGCCGGCGAAGGCAAGAGCACGGTGAGCGTCGGGCTCTCGCAGGCGCTGCGTCGCCTCGGCAAGAACGCCGTGCTGTGCATGCGTGAACCCAGCCTGGGGCCCGTCTTCGGCGTGAAGGGGGGCGCCGCCGGCGGCGGCTGGTCGCAGGTGGTGCCCATGGATGACATCAACCTGCACTTCACCGGCGACTTCCACGCCATCGCGAGTGCGCACGGGCTGCTGTCGGCGATGCTCGACAACCACCTGTATCACGGCAATGCCCTCGGGCTCGACACCAAGCGCATCACCTGGCCGCGCACCATCGACATGAACGACCGCGCGCTCCGCAACGCGATCATCGGGGTGGGCACCGGCAACGGCACCGTGCGTGAGGAGCGCTGGGTCATCATCCCCGCCAGCGAGGTCATGGCCATCACCGCCCTCGCCACGGGCGCCGACGACCTCGCGCAGCGCCTGGGCAACATCGTGGTGGGCACCACCGGCGGCGCGTCCAAGGCACCCGTGCGCGCGCGCGACCTCGGGGCCACCGGCGCCATGACGCTGCTGCTCAAGGACGCCATGCGCCCCAACCTCGTGCAGACGCTCGAGGGCGGGCCCGCCATCCTGCACTGCGGGCCGTTCGGCAACATCGCGCACGGCTGCAACTCGCTGCTGGCCACCCGCGCCGGGCTCGCGCTGGGCGACATCGTCGTCACCGAGGCCGGCTTCGGCAGTGACCTGGGCGCCGAGAAGTTCTTCGACATCAAGTGCCGCTTCGGCGGGCTCAACCCCGAGGCCGCCGTGCTCGTGGCCACGGTGCGCAGCCTCAAGATGCAGGGTGGCCTCCCCAAGTCGCAGCTCGACACCGAGGACCTCGGGGCCCTCGAGCGCGGCTTGCCGCACGTCGCCCATCACGTGAAGAACGTGCGGCAGTTCGGCGTGCCGGTGGTGGTGGCCATCAATCGGCGCCTCTCCGACACCGACGCCGAGCTCCAGATGGTGCACGACTACTGCGCGAAGCTCGGCGTGCCGGTGTCGCTGTGCACGGTGTGGGCCGATGGCGGCGCCGGCGGCGAGTCGCTCGCGCACGAGGTGCTCGCCCTGCTCGACGGCAAGACCGCGCAGTTCGCCCCCCTCTACGACACGGCGCTGCCCATTCGCGACAAGGTGCGCACCATCGCGCAGCGCGTGTACGGCGCGAGTGGCGTCGATTTCGGGCCCGGCGCCGACAAGAGCATCGACTGGCTCGAGGCCAACGGCATGGCCGACACACCGGTGTGCATGGCCAAGACGCAGTACTCGCTCACCGACGACGCGACGCGCCTGGGCGTGCCGACGGACTTCCGCATCACCGTGAACGAAGTGTGGGGAAGCGCCGGCGCCGGCTTCGTGGTGGCCAAGTGCGGCGACATCATGACCATGCCGGGGCTGGCCAAGAAGCCCGCCGCCGAGGGAATGCGCCTCGCGGCCGACGGCACGATCGAGGGGCTGAGCTAGACGACTGTCCCCTGGCCCCGCGTGAGATGCGCCACGAGCGCTTCGAGCGCGGGGCGTTGTTCGACCGGCAGGCGCACCACGAACGCCGCGTCGGCCCCGTACTGCTGCGACAGCAATTCGGCGGTGAGCGTGGGCAACGCCTGCAGCACCGCGCCCACCTGCGCGTGGCCCACGGCGAAACGCAGGTCGATGGTGTCGACACGCTCCACCGTGGGCAGCGTGGCCAGCGCCTGCTGCACGCTGCCGCCGTAGGACTTCACGAGGCCACCGGTGCCGAGCTTGGTGCCACCGTAGTACCGCGTCACCACGGCGGCGATGTCACCCACGCCGCTGTGCGCGAGCACGGTGAGCATCGGGCGGCCGGCGGTGCCATGCGGCTCGCCATCGTCACTCAGCCCGATGCGATCGGTGCTGCCGGGCGCACCCACCACGTACGCCCAGCAGTTGTGGGTGGCATCGGCGAACTCCGCCGACACCGCCTTGATGAACGCCTGCGCGTCACTCACCGACTCCACGCGCTCGACGGTGCACAGGAAGCGGCTCCGGTCGATGACCTGCTCGACGCGGTGTCGCGCCGCCGGCACCGGGTAGCGCGCTGCCACCAGCGTCAGCCCTTGTACGGGCTGTCGTTGCGACCACCACGCGACGGTCCGTTCCCACGCGACGGTGCGTTCCCGCGCGACGGGCCACTGCCGCCACGCGCACCGCCGCCGCCACCCGACGGCGCGGCGCCACGCGCCGGGCCCGACCGCTTGCGCGCCGGCCCGCGCGACGGCTGCCCGGCGATCGACTGCTGTCGCTGCTCCTTCTGCGCGCGACGGGCCGCCTCTGCCTCCTGCGCCGCCGTGCGCCGCGCCGCCTTCTCGGCCGCCCGCGCCCGATCTTCCGCCTTCTTCTTGCGGATCTCCGCAATGCGCTCGGCGATGGGCACCTCGAGCTTCACCTGCGGCTTGGCCGTGTAGTCGAAGTCGGGGACGGTCACGCGCGGCAGCGACTTCTTGATGGCGCGCTCGATGTCGCGCAGCTCGTTCTCCTCCTCCGGGCTCACGAAGGTGAACGCCTCACCCGTGGCCTCGGCGCGTGCCGTGCGGCCCACCCGGTGGATGTAGTCTTCCGGCGCCACCGGCACGTCGAAGTTGACCACGTGGCCCAGCGCTTCCACATCGATGCCGCGCGCGGCGATGTCCGTGGCCACGAGCACCTGGTACGCGCCGTCCTTGAAGCCGGCCAGCGCCTGCGTGCGCTGCGACTGCGAGCGATTGCCGTGAATGCGTTCGGCCTTGATGCCGGCCGTGACGAGCTGGCTGGCGAGCCGATTGGCCCGATGCTTGGTGCGCGTGAACACCAGCGCCTGCGGCATGTCGCCGCGCTTGAGCAGCGCCACCAGCAGCGCGCTCTTGAGGTCCTGCGACACCGGGTACACCGCCTGCGTGATCCCCTTCGCGGGCGCGGCCTGTCGCTGCAGGTTGAGCGTGACCGGCTTGTGCAGCATCTCCTGCGTCAGCGCCGCGATCGGCGGCGGCATGGTGGCGCTGAAGAACAGCGTCTGCCGCCGCTTGCTGGGCAGGTGCCGCAACACCTTCTTGATCTCGGGCAGGAAGCCCATGTCGAGCATGCGGTCGGCCTCATCGAGCACGAGATACTCGAGGTGGTCGAGCTTGGCGTACGGCGCGCGGAAGTGGTCGAGCAGGCGCCCCGGCGTGGCAATCATGACATCGACGCCCGTGCGGAAGGCATGCTCCTGCGGTCCCATCCCCACCCCGCCGAACACGGCGGCCCCGGTGAGCGGCGTGTGCACCGCCACGTCGTTGAAGCTCTCGAGGATCTGCGCGGCCAGCTCACGCGTGGGCGTGAGCACCAGCGCGCGGGTGTGGCCGCGCGGCTTCGTGATGAGCTGGTGCAGGATCGGGAGCAGGAAGGCGTACGTCTTGCCGCTGCCGGTCATGGCGCAGGCAAGGACGTCCTTCCCCTCGAGGGCGGGCGGAATGGCTTCGCCCTGAATGGGCGTGGGACGGGCGAAGCCCAGGTCCTTGAGCCCCTGCAGGAGGCTGGGGTGCAGTTGCAGCGCGCTGAATGTCGACATCCCGCAACCTAATCGATCGGGCGGGCCCGGACCGCGCACCACCGCATCCTACGGCACGACGCTCTCCGCGAGCTGCACCCAGGTGAGGCCATCGGGGCACGTGACCGGTGGCCCGTCACCGCCGAGGATGCGTCGCGCCGTCGCGAGATTCGCGGCGGTCGTCGCATCGCCTGGGTGCAGCCGCTGCGCCTGACAGAGCCACGCGAACGCCGCGACCTCGTCGCCACGCCGATGCAACGCCTCGGCCACGCTGTTCACGAAGACCGCCGCGGCGCGCGTATTGCCCGCCAGCGCGCGCTGCATGGCGCTGTCGCGCACCGCCGGCGTGAGTGCGAGCACCGCCTCCGCGCGGTCGGCGCGCAAGAGGCAGAAGGCGCGATTGGCCAGCACGGGAGCGTCGTGTGCTGCGTCGGCGGTGATGCCATCGAGCAACGCCAACGCCTCGCCGACACCGCCTTCCTCACACAGCAGCACGGCGAGGTTGGTGCGCGCCGAGTACGACGCGGGGTTGGCGTCGAGCATGGCGCGATAGAACACCGCGTCACCGGCGCGCCACACCGTGAGACGTGCGGCCGTGAAACCGCTGCACACCACCACGAGCACCCCCCACGCGAGCGCCGCCGCACCCCAGGGCGTCGTGGTGCGGGTTGCGCCGGTGGGCGGCTCGCCGGTGCGCGATTCGCTGGTGCTCGGCTCGCCGCCGCGCGGTGCCAACACGCGCTGCGCCAGCCACGCGACCAACAGCGCCGCCGCGGCCATGGGCAGGTAGGTGTAGTGGTCGGCCACGGTCGAGATGCGCTGATACTCGAAGGGGACGAGCCCGAGCACCGGCAGCAGCAACGTCGCCCAGCAGAGCGCGGCGGCCACCCCCACAGTGCGTGGCGCGCGCGCGCGCCAGAGCATGGTGCCGAAGACGCCCAGTACGACGAGGCCGGGTGCCGCCCACTGCGGATGTGCCAGCAGCGCCTGCGGTGTGCGCCCGTAGTCGGTGGCAAGCGTCGCGGGCCAGAGCAGGGAGCGGGTGTGGAACCCCAGTGCATCGAGCGCCACGAACAGCCGAGCCCCCATGCTCACCGCGGGCGGCGCCTGCTGTGCGCCCCGCGTGAGCCATGCGGCACCGACCACCAGCAGGCACCACACGAGCAGCATGGGCAGCGCCGCGCGGAGGCGCGCCCGGTCGGTGCACCACCACCACACGCCCAGCGCGAGCGGCACCGCCGCCACCTGAGGCTTGCACAGCAACGCGGCGGCAAACGCCAGCGTGGCGAGCGCCTCACGCATGCCGGGACGCCATGTCGCACGCGTTGTCGCAGGCATGGCAGGTACGCCGGAAGGCGCTCGGCGCAACACCAGCAGCAGCGCCCCCAGTGCCCACGCCGTCGCGGCCAGGTCGCGCCCCCCGGAGATCCACGCCACCGTCGCCACCTGCAGCGGATGCAGGGCGAACAGCGTGGCACCCATCAGCACCGCGACCCCGGTGACAGGCGCCGCGTGGGGCTCGTCGCTCGAATGGGACGTGTGCAACATCGTCTGCACCAGCCGGGCGACCAGCAGCACGTTGACGACGTGCAGCAGCAGGTTGAACGCGCGGAATGGCCACACCGCGCCGTCGCCCACGGCGTACAGCGCCGCCCACGCACTGCTCACGAGCGGGATGTAGAGCCCGAAGCGGGGCCCGCGCCAGAACGGCGCGACATCGCCCTGCACGATGAGCGGATTGTCGAAGATGTGCTCACCGTCGTCCCACGACAGCGCGGGGGCGGTGAGCAGGCCGCCGTACAGCCACAGCACCGCGCCGCCCAGCAGCAGGGCGGCGACGAGCAGGCGTCGCGTGGGCGACGGTGCGGCAGGCGCTGGGACTCGGCTCACCCGGTGGCCGCGATCTCCTCGCCGGGATTGATGAACTGGTCCTGCTCCATCTGATACTGGCGGTTGTACAGGTCGCGGTACCGCCCGCCCAGCGCCAGCAACTGCTGGTGGGTGCCCCGCTCGACAATCTCGCCCTTCTCCAGCACGAGGATCTGGTCGCTGCTGGTGATGGTGGAGAGCCGGTGCGCGATGACGAAGGTCGTGCGACCTGCGCGCAGGCGGCGGAGCCCCTCCTGGATGAGGTGCTCACTCTCGGAGTCGAGGCTCGACGTGGCCTCGTCGAGGATCAGCACGCGCGGGTCGGCCAGGATGGCGCGCGCGATGGCCACGCGCTGTCGCTGACCGCCGGAGAGCTTCACGCCGCGTTCGCCCACGATCGTGTCGTACTGCTGCGGAAAGCCCATGATGAAATCGTGCGCGTTGGCGATCTTCGCCACCTGCATGATCTCGTCGTCGCTCGCGCCCGGCTTGGTGAAGGCGATGTTCTCCTTCACCGTGCCGTCGAACAGGAAGTTGTCCTGCATCACGACGCCAAGATGATGCCGGTACTCACGCAACTTGAGGTCGCTCACCGGCGTGCCGTCCACCTTGATGCGCCCCTGCTGCGGCTGCGCGAACGCCATGACCAGCGAGATGAGCGTGCTCTTGCCGCTGCCACTCGAACCGACCAACGCGGTGGTGGTGCCGGCCGGTGCGTCGAAGGTCACGTGCCGGAGGACGGGCACGCCCGGCTCGTACTCGAACGACACATCATCGAACTCCACATGCCCGACCACCGTGGGCACGGCCTGCTTGGAGGCGTCCTCCTGGTCCTCGGTGGCCATGTCGCGCAGCTCGCGGATGCGGTCGAGCCCCGCGAACGCCTCGGTGATCTGCGTGCCGATGCTCGCCACCTGCACGAGCGGCGCGGTGACCATCGCGATGAAGATCATGAACGTCACGAGCGAGCCGAGCGACATCGTCCCCGCGATCACGTCGCTGCCGCCCACGTACATCGTGATGACGCCGATCACGCCCACCACGGCAAACCCGAGCGTGCCGGTGAGCGAGGTACCGGTGATCGTCTTCGCGATGTTCTCGAAGAGCCGCTGCACACCCTTGCCGAACACCGCCTTCTCCCGCTCCTCGGCGGTGTACACCTTCACGAGGCGGATGCCACCCAGCGTTTCGGTGAGGCGGCCGGTGACCTCGGCGTTGATCACGCTGCGCTCGCGGAAGATCGGGCGCAGCCGCTTGAATGCGATGCTCATGCCGGCACCGAAGACGGCGAGGAACACCACTGTGGCCAGCGTGAGCTTCCAGTTGAGGCTGATGAGCACACCGAGCGCAGCCAGCGCGCTCAGGATGCCACCGGTGAGCTGGATGAGCCCCGTGCCGATGAGGTTGCGGATGCCTTCCGGGTCGTTCATGACCCGCGACACCAGCACACCGCTCTTGGTGCTGTCGAAGTAGCGCACCGGCAGGCGAATGAGGTGCCCCTGCACCTCCTCACGCAGCCGCGCGATGGCCTGCTGCGCCGCCACACTCACCACCTGCGACAGCGCGTACCCGGTGATGGACTGCACCACCGTGGCCACGAACCCCGCCAGCGCGATGAGCCCGAGCAACCGCACGTCGCGGTTGGGCACCACGTCGTCCAGCACGTACTTCACGGAGTACGGCAGCACGAAGCCGCTGGCGCGACTGATGAGCATCAGCCCGAGGCCGATGGTCACCGACTTGCGATGGGTCCACATGAGCGCGCGGGCCTCGCCCCAGGCGCGCTTCGTGTCGTACTTGGGCTTCCCCTTGGCCGGTGGATTCATTCCCCCAATCTAGCGGACGGCCATAGGGCACGGGGCCGGCGTGTGCGCCTCGCGGCAGCGCACGCCGGCCCCGTCACCGGGTGGGCGGCACCGCAGTCACGCGGCGCGCCGCACCCCCCGCCGCGTATGCGCCGACGACGTCGCCGCCGACAGCGTGAACCGGCCCAGCATGTCCTGCAGTTGCATGGCCTGGCTCGAGAGCTCCTCGGCGGCCGACGCCGATTCCTCACTGTTCGACGCCACCTGCTGCGTCACGACGTTCATCTGCTCGATGGCGGTGTTCACCTGCACCACGCCGGTCTGCTGCTGCTCGCTGGCGAGGGCGATTTCACCCATCACCTCGGTCACCGCCGTCGCGCGGTCGGCGATCTCGTCGAGCGCCGCCACCACCTCGCCGGTGTACGACACGCCATCGGCGGCATGGCGGCCCGATTCCTCGATGAGGTCTGCGGTCTGCTTCGACGCCTCCGCCGAGCGGATCGCGAGGGCCCGCACCTCCTCGGCCACCACCGCGAAGCCCTTGCCCGCGTCGCCGGCCCGCGCCGCTTCCACGGCCGCGTTGAGCGCCAGCAGATTCGTCTGGAACGCGATCTCGTCGATCGTCTTCACGATCTTCGCCGTGCGCTCCGACGATGCCTTGATGCGCTCGACCGCACCCGACAGCGACTGCATCGACGACACGCCCTTGAGCGTCGCGGCCTTGGCCGTCTCCGCCATGACACGGGCGTCGCGGGCGTTCTGCGCCGACTGCTGCGCCATGGCCGTCATCTCGGTCAGACTGGCACTCACTTCCTCGATGGTGCTGGCCTGCTCCGACGCGCTCTGCGCGAGCGAGGTGGACCCCGTCGCGATCTGGTCGGAGGCCGTCGCCACCTGCTCCGACGCCTTCGCGACATCGGCGAGCGCGTTGGCCAGGTCGTCCACCGCCCGGTTGAGTGCCTCCTTGATGCGGGCGTGGTCGCCCTTGTAGGCGCCCTCCACCCGTGCGGTCAGGTCACGCGCGGCGACACGATCGAGCACGGCCGCGGCCTCGTTCACCGGATGGATCACGGCGTCGAGCGTGTCGTTGATGCCCTGGACCAGCGCCCGGTACGAGCCTTCGAACTGCTCGGCACGTCCGCGCGTGGCGAGATGTCCGTCACGTCCGGCATCCGCCAGCATCGAGGTCTCCTGCACGAGTGTCGCGATCACCCCACGCACGGTCGTGTAGGACGCCACCGATGCCTGCGCCTTCTGGATCATGCTGTCGAGCGTCCGGGCCACGTCACCCACCTCGTTTTTCCGGTCGTAATTCAGCGGCCTGGTCGAGGGCACAACCGCGATGGACGTGTCGCCTCGGCCCAGGGCGGCGAGCCCCCTGTCCAGGTCGGAGATGCAGACGGTCTTCAACTGCTCCGCACGCGCCGCCACTTCCGCGATCGGCGTGGTCAGGGAGCGTGTCAGCAGGACACCCAACGCGAGGGCGAGGAGGACGGCTGCGGCCGAGGTCGCGTAGATGATGCGCGTGCCGAGCGTCGAAATGTTCGACAGGGCGGTCGCGCGCTCGACCGACGTGGTCGTGGCCTGCACATTCAGCGCCTTCAGCGCGTTGTCGGCGACCTCGTAGCTCGTGCGGGACCGTCCCAGCACCTTCTCGGTCGCATCGGCCAGTTGGTTGGCGTTCAGCGCGTTCAGCGCGTTCAGCGAGCTGGCGGCGCTGGCGAGGTACTCGGCCGCCTTGCGCTGGGCGTCACGCTACAGGGCTTCCGCCTTCGGGCTCCGCGGAATGGCCTCGAAGACGTCGGCGCCGCGTTGGACCTGGTCGGTCAGCGCGGCCTGGTACTCCCGCGTGTACTTCTCGAAGAGCGCCTGGTTGCCGGTCTGGCGAGCAACGAGCAGTCCGAATTCGTAGCGACGGACGGAGGCCAGGGCGACCTGATAGTCCCCCAGCTTGTCCAACTGCGGCACGGTCACCAATGTGACCGTCTCCGATTGGGTGCTCATGCGGGACATGGACACAAGGCCGGCGATGCCGACCAGGACACACAGCGCGGCCACCGCGACGAAGCCGCCAATGAGCTTGGGGCCGATCTTGACGTTCACCAGCATTCCAGCGTTCCTCTGGGCGCGGGAACGACTCCCGCGCCGTGGTCCAGGGCGCGCGGCAAAGGCTCCCCTTCTGCATCGAAGTGGCGGTGGCCGCGCGGAGCGTGACGCGCTCTTGAGCGCGAGTATCGGGCGGCTTCCGATTTCCTGAGTCGGGTATTCCCTGTCACGCCCGCCTGACGCCGCCCCCGGGAGGCGCTAGGTTCCGAGGGTACCCCCCTCAAAACGTCCCTGCCATGCTCGTTCCAGATTCCGAAACGCTTGCCAAGGTCGAGGTGCTCGCCGACCTGGAAGCCGATGTGCACACCCTGATGGACTCACACGAGTCCAAGCGCATCCTGTGGTTCCCCTCGGAGCTGCTCGCCCCGGAGCCCGACACGGACCCCGACCTTCATAGCAAGGGGCTGCGGGAGCGGGCGCGCGGCATCAGCATGCCGGCCCGGGTGGCCATCTGCCTGAACACGCTCACCGAGGAGGGACTGCCGCACTTTCACCGGCTGCTGGCCACCTACCTGGGGGGCGACACGTTCTGGGCCAAGTGGAACAATCTGTGGACGGCCGAGGAGGACCGGCATGGCGCCATCCTGCACGACTACACGCGGGACAGCCAGTTGCTGGAGAACCCGGTGTTCGAGCGCATGCAGTTCGAGTACCTCAAGGCCGGCTTCGAGCCCAGTTGGGACAAGGACCCGTACCGCGTGTTCGTGTACACGTCGCTGCAGGAGCGGGCGACGCAGGTGAGCCACGCCAACACCGGCAAGCTGGCCGGTGAGTACGAGCCGCTCATCGGCACGGTGCTCAACAACGTGGCCAAGGAAGAGGCGCGGCACTACGTGTTCTACCGCGAGATCTTCAAGCGGGTGCTGGAGCGCGACCCCAACCGCGCGTTGCACAGTGCGTCGCTGGTCATGCCCAGCATCGACATGCCCGGCATCAACATGCCACACTTCCGCGAGATGGCCGACGTGATCCGTCGCGCCGGCATCTACGGCCCGCGCGACTACATCCGCATTGTCGAGGATCTCATCCGGTTCTGGGCCATCGACAAGATCGAGGGGCTGAACGAGATGGGGCGGAAGGCGCAGGAGAAGATCATGGAGATCACGGCGCGCCTCGAGCGCGTGGCGGACGTGATGGAGACGCGCAGCCGCGCCAAGACCTTCTCGTTCGCGGTGGCGTTCAACCGCGAATTCGCGATGGAGTGAGCGGGACCGCCGCCATGGAGTCCGGGTCGATGTCCCACCTCGTCGGCCCGCTCCGCGACGCGCTCGGCGACCGCTTTGCCGTCGAGCGCGCCCTCGGGCAGGGGGGCATGGGCGCGGTGTACCTCGCGCGCGACCGCCAGCTCGAGCGCGCGGTGGCCATCAAGGTGCTGCCGCCGGAGTTCGCGCAGCGAGTCGAGCTCCGCGAGCGCTTCCTGCGCGAGACGCGCGTCACGGCCGGCTTCTCGCACCCCAACATCGTCCCGGTCTTCAGCATCGAGGCCCATGGCGACCTCCTGGCGTACGTCATGGGGTTCGTCGAGGGGGAGACGCTGGCCGAGCTGGTGCGACGCGTGGGCCCGCTGCCGGTGCGCGACGTCGTGCGCATGCTGCAGGACATCGGCTACGCGCTGGCCTACGCCCACGGCCGCGGCGTGGTGCACCGCGACCTCAAGCCGGACAACATCATGATCGAGCGCGCCACCGGACGCGCGCTCCTCATGGACTTCGGCATCTCGCGGTCGGTGTCGGCGGGCGCCGTGCCGGCGCGGGCCGCGGGCGCCACGGCGCTCACGCGCGTGGGCGAGGTGGTCGGCACGCCGGAGTTCATGAGCCCCGAGCAGGCCTCGGGCGACGACGTCGACGGACGCAGCGACCTGTACGCGCTGGGACTCGTGGCCTGGTTCGCGCTGGCCGGCGAGAGCGCGATGCAGGGGGAGAGCACGCAGAAGGTGCTGGTGCGGCAGCTCACCGAGACGGTGCCACCGGTGCACACTCGGCGCAGCGACGTCCCCACGCCGCTCTCCGAGGTCATCGCCCGCTGCGTCGAGAAGGCCCCCGAGGCACGCTTCGCCAACGCCGAGGCGCTCATCGAAGCGCTCGACGCCGGAGCGCTCCGCGGCGGTGACGTGCCGTTGCCGGTGCGCCTCTTCGCCGAGGAGCTGTCGAAGGTGTCGCAGGTGCTCGTCTTCTCGGCGATCCTCATCCCGGTGGTGTACCAGCTGCTGGCGAGTTGGGGGCGGGGGGCACTCGACGTCGTGCTGCCGGTGGTGCTCATTGCCGCGATCGCCTGGGGGCGCCTGGCGCAGGCGCTGCAGCAGGCGCGAGGGCTGCTGACGCGCGGCTTCACCCCCGCGGCCATCCGGAGCGGCTTTGCCGCGCTGCGCGCCGAACGTGACGCCGAGCGGGCGCAGCTGCGGGCGACGCCCACCGCGGTGCTGCGTCGGCGGCGGCAGGTGGTGAGCGCGAGTGGATTCCTCGCCCTGTCGTTCGCGCTGCGCGCGTGGGTGGTCGCCAGCATGCGCACCGAGGTGCGCCCCGGCTGGTATCAGGTGTCGCTGCCGGGGGTCATCATCCTGTATGCGGCGTACGTCATGCGCGGCGTCTCCATCGTGCAGCTGGTGCGCTCGCCGCTGCGCCCGTCGCTCGGCGAACGGCTGTTCGCGGTCACGTGGGCCGGCGCGCCCGGACAGTGGCTGCTGCGGGCGCTGGGTACGGGACTGGGGCTGCCCTCCCGCGGCGGCGTGACCGTGCCGCCCACGCAGGCACGCACACCGGTCACGGCGGCGCCCGGGTCCACGCCGGTGAGGTCCACACCGGCGACGGCAACGCCGGTGCGCTCCGCGCCCACGAGCGCCTCGACCGCGCGTGTGGCGCGCGAGAACAGCGGGTCGCTCACGGAGCCGGCGGCGCCGTCGCACGCCAGCGGTGCAGATGGTACCGCCCGGATCGAGGCGCTCGATGCCCGGGTGCGTGCGCTCGAGGCGTGGCGCGCTCGCGCTGAACCGAACGGCATCGACGCGTAGCGTCGTGTCCACCTATCCGACCATGACTGCCGCGTGAGTACCGCATGATCGCCGCCCACGCCATGTTCCTCGCGACGCTCCTGTCACTGCACCTCGCCGCCGGGCCGGATCGTGCGCCTGGCGAGCCCCGCGCGGTGGACCGTGCCCCCCGTCGCGCCGTGCAGGTGGGCGCCGACCGCCTGCTGGGCGAGTACGCCCACCTCGTGCGCGGCAAGCGGGTGGCGCTGGTCGCCAACCACAGCGCGCGCCTCGCTGACGGCACGCACCTGGCCGACGCGCTCTTCCGCGCGCCGGGTGTGCGGCTCACCGTGCTGTTCGGGATGAACTACGACATCCGGTCGAACGACTACAGCGTGACGCCTGATGGCGAGGTCGCGACCGACCGCACAACCGGGCTCACGAAGTACGACCTGTACGGCGAGACGCACAAGCCGACGCCCGCGATGCTCCAGGGCGTCGACGTGATCGTCTTCGACATCCAGGAGGTCGGTGCGCGCTTCTACGAGCACATCAACATCCTGGGCTTCGTCATGGAGGCGGCGTCGGAGCTGGGCATTCGCGTGGTCGTGCTCGACCGGCCGAATCCCATCACCGGCATCAAGGTCGAGGGGTTCGTCACCGACTCGGCCACGCGGTTCCGCTTCGGCTCGTATGCGCCGGTGCCGGTGGTGCACGGCATGACCATGGGCGAGCTCGCGCGGCTGTACAACGGCGAGCGGATGCTGCGCGGTGGGCGCACGGTGCCACTCGACGTGGTGCCCATGACCGGGTGGACGCGGGCGATGTGGTACGACGAGACCGGGCTCGCGTGGCGGAAGCCGTCGCCCAACCTGCTCACGCTCGGGTCGGTGCTCGCGTACGTCGGCACCTGCCTGTTCGAGGCCGTGAACGTGAGCGAGGGGCGTGGCACCGACCACCCGTTCGAGACCATCGGGGCGTCGTGGCTCGACCACACGCGTGCCGTCGCATTGCTGCGTGACCTCAACCTGCCGGGTGTGCGGTTCGAGGCCGTGGAGTTCACGCCGGTGCAGCAGCCGTATCACGGTCGGCCGCCCAAGCTGGCCGGCGAGCGGCTGCGTGGCATTCGGCTGCACGTCACCGATCGCAACGCGTTCGCGCCCTACACGACCGGCATCGCGCTGCTGTGGGCCGTACACACGCTGCACGCCGACAAGCTCGTGTGGAACGATGCCGTGCTCGACCGGCTTGTGGCCACGCCGCGACTCAAGGCCATGCTGCAGGCGGGGAAGACGCCGGACGACATCGCCGGCGCGTGGCGCGACGAAGTGCGGGCGTTCGAGCGGGTGCGGGGGACGTACCTGCTGTACTGAGGTGTCCGCGAGCGTGACAAGTGTCACGCCATGGCGCGTGGCGTTGCCCACGGTGGCCGGCGCGAACGGCTTGTCCCCGCGAGGATGTCGTCGTGGCTTGTCTGCGAGCCCGTGACGCATGATGGTGCGATCACCATGCCAAGCTCGCGCGCGTTGCTCACAGTTGCGTTCTGCCTTGCCGTCGCCGCTGCCTGCGCGGGGGAGGACGTCCTGATGCCCTGCCCAGCGGACTTTCGGGCGACCGTGGTTTCGATTTCAGGTCTGGTCACTGGGCGCGCGATCGGCAGCACGAGGCTTCTGGCACGTCGAGTGACCCTTCCCATCTTCACGGCCGATGCCACAACCGGCATCGACGTGGTGCCATGACGACGTCGTTGCCGCGCCGCGAGCGCGGTACCGAAGCGCGATGCCCACGCAACGGAACGCCAGACTGATGCCGACCCGCGCACGTACCAGTGTCATCGCAACGTTCGCCGTCGTTGCCACACTCACCGCCACCGCCTGTGCCGACGACATCCTCGTCCCCTGCACCCTCGAAGGTACCGTCGTCATGCAGGACGCCAGTGCAACATTGCGCGTCGGCGAGATGACGCGCGCACGCGCCATGGTGCGCACCTGCGGAGGCCGGATCTACGAGCTTCGCGAGTACTGGTACTGGTCATCCGACCCGACGATCGCCGCCGTCGATTCGGCGACCGGGTGGATCTACGCATGGCGGCCGGGACGCGTCACCATCAACGCACAGGAGCCGCGCTCACCGGTGCCGAGTGGATTCCACGAGCTCACGGTGACACGCTAGCGTTCCACGCACCGCATCAGCGCCCGAGCCCCCGCACCACCACGTCCGGAAAGTCCCCGAAGATCCCGTCCACGCCGAGCGATGCGATCTCGCGCACCTCGGCCAGCGGGTCGCCGCCGTAGCGGCGCGGCAGGAAGGTGGGCTCGGAGCGCAGCGTCCACGCGTGCACCAGCAGCCCCGCCGCATGCGCGTCGCGCACCAACGACGTGGGGCGGGCGGCGGAGTCGGCGCCCACCAGCATCCGCGTGTTCACCCCCACCGCATCGGCAAAGCCGGCAATCTCCCGGAGCCCTGCGGGCGTGGTCCATTCGCGCCCCGTACGCCGGTCACCCGCCAGGCGGCGATCGTAGGGCGCCTCACCGCCGGACAGCAGCAGCACCAGCGGCACCTGTGTCTCGAGACGCAGCGCGATGAGGTTCCACACCTCGAAGCTCTGGATGAACACCGGCGCATCGCGCCGGTCGAGCCCCCGCGCCCGCAGTGCACGCAGCAGCGGCCGCTCGAGCGGCAACCCGATGCGCTTGAGGTGCGTGGGATGCTTGGTCTCGGGGTACACCCCCACCGCCCGCCCGCGCGCGCGCCCCAGCGAGTCGGCCAGCGCCAGCACCTCGTCGAAGGTCGGAATAGCGAACTGCCCGTCGTACGCATGCGAACGCGCCGCCAGCCGCTCCTTCGCGCGCAGCGTCTTTAGCTCGGCCAGCGTGAAATCCTCGGTGAACCAGCCGTCGAGCGTGTCGTCGTCGATGACCTTGCGGGTGCGCCGCGCCGGGAACTTCTGGGCCACGTCGGTGGTGCCGCCGATCTCGTTCTCGTGCCGCGCCACCAGCACGCCGTCCCGCGTACTCACGAGGTCGGGCTCGATGAAGTCGGCCCCCATCTGCACCGCCAGCGCGTACGCCTCGAGGGTGTGCTCGGGGCGGTGCCCGCTCGCGCCGCGATGCGCGATGACGATGGGCCCGGCGGCGGGGCGCGGCAGCGGCGCGGCGAGGGGCGCGCGAGGGGGACCGGCGCAGGCAGCCAGGAGGAGCAGCAGGACAAGACAGGCGCGCGTCATGCTCTATGCTACCCGTCGCGGGCCCCCGACGGCCAGCGTGCGTTCGGTCACGGTTTGCCCCCGACCGTTTCGCCCCGCCGTGCGCGCCCGTCACTGGTGCCGCCCCGGTTCGCGCGGTAGGGTATCGCGTCATGCAGCCGACCGCGCCCGAACCGCTCCTCGCCGCCATCCGTGGCCGCGACCAGGTGACCCTCGAACGCCTGCTGCGCGAGGATCCCGCGCTGGCCACACACCGCGGCCCCGGCGGGGAGTCGCTCGTCCTCCACGCCTGCTACACCGGCGCCGTCGAGCTCGCCCCGATGCTGCTGCGCGGCCGCGCGCCCGATGCCTGCGAGGCCGCGGCCCTGGGCGACGTCGTGCACCTGCGGCGCGCCATCGAGGAGGACGACGATGCGCGCGTGCGCCGCAGCAGCGACGGGTGGACGCCGCTGCACCTGGCGGCGTTCTTCGGCCATGTGGATGCCGTCGCGCTGCTCATCGACCACGGCGCGCCGCTCGACGCGCACTCCACCAACGCCACGCGCAACACTCCGCTGCACGCGGCGCTGGCCGGCGCCACCAACGCGACCATCGTGCGGCGGCTCATCTTTGCCGGCGCCGATGTCGATGCACAGGGCGCGCATCACATCACGCCGCTGCACCTGGCTGCGTCACGCGGCGACGGCGCGCTCTGCGACCTGCTGCTGGCGCGCGGCGCCGAGCCGCACCCGACCATGGAGGGCGGCACCACGCCGGCCATGCTTGCCACCGCACGGGGCCACCTCGAGCTCGGGCAGCGCCTCGCGGCCATCGAGGCGGAGCCGTAGCAACGCGCGCGCCGTGACGAGACGCGCAGCGGCGTCACGCGCAGGCGCGACCCGCCGTCAGTGCGTCAGGCCGTAGATGACGTAGTTGGTGGCGAACTTGTAGGCGTCGTTGGAGAAGTTGATCGGGTACCACCCCTCACCCGACCACTCCATGTAGTCGCCGATGTCATTGTTGAAGTTGATGATCACCATGAGCCGCTTGGTGGGGTCATTGTCCTCGTAGATGCCGAGGTACTGCGCCTTGGCCATGGGCGTGGCCGGGTGGGTCATCCCGTCGAGCGACTTGATGCGGAAGAAGGTGTCGAAGACCGGATGCGAGAGGTCCATCGGCACGATGCGCCCCTCGGGAAGCACGCGCCGCATCCCTTCCTCGAACACGCGCCACTGCTGGTCGAAGTAGAAGTCGTCGACGATCAGGAAGCCGCCCTTCTGCAGCCACGTGCGGAGCCCCAGCGCCTCGCGGTCGTTGGGATACCAGTAGCCGGGCTCGGTGAGATACGCGACGGCCTGCTGCCCCAGCGCGCGATCGTCGAGCGTGTACACGTTGCTCCCCTGCGTGTGCACCCGCATGCGCGTGAGATCCTTGAGGATCGTCATGAAGTTGCGCTCCATCTTGGGATAGTCCGCACTCCACGCCATGCGGTAGCCCTCGGTGTAGCGCAGCCGCGCGAAGGCGTACTTGCCGTCGTACGGCACATTCGGCTCGATGTACATCCGCCCGCCGCGCTGCGACCACGCATACGTGGCCGCGAGGGACGTCGCGACCACGAGGGCGGCACCGATGGCGAGGGCGCGGGGGAGGGGCATGAGCGGGATGGGGGGGAGGCTCCTGTATGCTACGGCACGGGAGGGGGGAGCGCTGCGGCGCGACGAGTCCACCCTCCCCCCTGACTCCTCCCCCCTGCCCCCTGCCTCCTGCGGTTGCGATCGCCGAACCACAGGAGGCAGGGGGCAGAGAGGAGGGGTCAGGATGCAGGCTGGATTACACCGCCCCCACCACCGCATGCTCCGCCGTGTACACCAGCTCCTTCGGCGCCAGCATGCGGTACAGCACCGGCGTGACGAGCCGCGCGATGAGCGTACTCGACACCAGCCCGCCGATGATCACCCACGCCAGCGGTGAGTACAGCCCGCTCCCCTGCAGGGCGAGCGGCAGCAGGCCACCGATGGCGGTGAAGGTCGTGAGCACGATGGGGAGGAACCGGATCTCGCCGGCCTTCCGGATGGCCTCGTCGAGCGCCATCCCCTCGCGCCGCAGTTGGTCGGTGAAGTCCACCAGCAGGATGCTCGTCTTGATCTCGATCCCGACGAGCGCCACGAAGCCGATCATCGCGGTGAAGCTGAGCGTGTAGCCGCTCAGGAAGAGCGCGCCGATGCCGCCCACGATACCCAGCGGAATGACGCTCGCCACCACCAGCGTGGTGCGGAAGTCGCGGAACTCGAGCACGAGAATCGCCAGGATCGCGAACACCGCCACAATGATCGCCCCGCCGATGCCGCCGAAGCTCTCCTCGCGGCTCTCGATCTCGCCGGCCGGCGTGAGCGCATACCCCGCCGGCAGCGCGATCGAGTCGAGCCGCGCGATGACCGCCTTGGTGACGGCGTCGGTGTTGTACCCCGAGCGCACGTAGCTCGTGACCGTGACGCTCCGCTGCCGGTCGGTGTGATCGATGGTCGTGGGGGACGCCTCGAAGTGGAGTCGCGCGATCTGCGACAGCGGCACCAGCGCACCGGTCACGCTGCTCACGTGGATGCGCTCGAGGTCGGCCGGCGTGGGACGCCCCGCATGCGCGATGCGCACCACCAGCGGATACTCGTCACCGTTGCCGGCTCGGATCATCCCGGCTTCGAGCCCGGCCACGCCGAGGCGCAGCGTGCGCTCGATCTCCGCACTCGGCACTCCCAGCAGCCCGGCCTTCTGGCGATCGACCTCGAGCCGCAGGTCGGTGCGCCGCAACCGCACGGGGTTGTTCACGTACTGCGTCCCCTCGGTGCTGCGCAGCACCGCCTCGTACTGCGCGGCGAGCTGCTGCAGCGTGTCGAGATTGGTGCCCGACAGGCGCATGGCCACCGGCGCGTCGATGGGCGGGCCGTTCTCGAACTCCTTGAGCTCGATGCGCGCACCCGGATACTGCGCGAGCTGCTCCCGCAGCGAGTCGAGCACGATGGGCGTGCGCACGTTGTCGTACTCGTGCAGCAGCACGATGAGCTGCCCGCGGTTGGGCGCCTCGAAGCGCTGGAACACGTTGTAGTACACCTGCGGGTTGTCCTTGCCCACATTGGCGAACACGCCCCGCGTGCCCGGGTGCGTCCCAATCACCCGCTCGGCGAAGCGCACGGCCTTGTCGGTCTCGGCCAGCGAGGTGCCCTCGGGCGTCGTGATGTCGACGTGATACTGCGGCGTGCCGGCCTTGGGGAAGAGCGAGAAGCCCACCGCCGGCACCAGCGCGAAGGCACCCACCACGAGGGCGAAGCTCAGCACGAGCGTGGCGCGCGGATGCGCCATGGCCCGCTGCAGCAGCGGCGCGTACGTGCGGTGGATGCCCCGGTCGAGCCACTGCAGCACGCGATTCCCGTCGGCGTGCTCGGTCTGCGGCAGCAAGCGGCTGGCGAGGAACGGGATGATGGTGATGGACACCACGAGCGACGCCAGGACCGTGTACACGAGCGCCAACGGCAGCACCGCGATGTACTTCCCCGGCAGCCCCGGCAGGAAGAGCAGCGGCACGAAGGCGAAGATGAGCGTCGCCGTGGCACCCACCACCGCCACGCCGATCTGCTTGGTGGCTTCGACCGCGGCCTGCGCCCGCGTGGCGCCGCTGCGCAGGAAGCGCGTGATGTTCTCGACCACCACGATGGAGTCGTCCACCAGCAGGCCGAGCGCGATCACGAAGCCGACGATGCTGAGCTGGTTGATGGAGTAGCCGGTCACGTAGAGCAGCATGACGCCCATCGCGAGCGACAGCGGAATCGAGATCATCACGATGAGCGACGCGCGCACACCGAGCGGCAGGAGCGTGATGAGCACCAGCCCGATGGCGATCGCGAAGTCCTCGCCCAGCCGTGACAGCCGCCGGTCGACGTTGGCGGTCTGGTCAAAGCCACGCTCGAGCGTGATGCCCTTGGCCAGCGTCGGCTCGATGGCGTCGAGCGCCTCCCACACGCGCTCCTTCACCGCTGACACATTCTGCCCCTTCTGCACCGCAACGGTCACGAACATCGCGCGCTGCCCGTTCCACCGCCCCAGGTGCACCGCGTCGCCGTCGCTCCACGCCACGGTCGCGATGTCGGCCACGCGCACGACGCTCCCGTTGGCGCCGGTCACCACGGTGCGCCGCACGTCCTCCTCACTCTGGTAGCGCCCCTGCGTGGCCAGGTTGAAGCGGCGCGCGCCCACGTCCACCGAGCCACCGGGGATCTGCGTGTTGTCGCTGCCCAGCGCCTGCAGCACCTGTCCCGGCGTGATGCCGAGCCGCGCGAGGCGGCCCAGGTCGAGCGTCACCTGCATCTCGCGCGGCGGCGCAGCCCAGCGCTCCGACTTCTTCACGCCCGGGATCTGCTCGAGCGCATCGCTCAGCCGCTTGGCCGCGTCGTCCACCTGCGGGTACGGCGCGGCTGGCGCGACCAAGGCAATCTGGAACACCGTGAGGTCGGAGTTCTCGTTGCGCTTCACCTCGAGCGTGCGGATGGCCGGCGGCAGCGACGTGCGCAGCGCGTTCACCTCGCGCACCACCTGGTCGTACTTGCGTTCGACGTCGACGTTGGGGAAGAACTCGACGCGCACGACCGCGAGGCCGTCGCTGCTCGTGCTCTCCAGCTTCTTCACCTCCGTGAGCCCCTTGAGCTTGCGCTCGATGGGCTCGGTGACGAGCTGCTCCATGTCCTCCGGCGACGCGCCCGGGTACACGGCCACGGCGGTGAAGATCGGTACCGGGAAGTCGGGGTCCTCGGCGCGCGGAATCGCGAACCAGCTCGTGACCCCCAGCGCCACGAACATGAGGAAGATGAGGATCGTGAACTGCCACCGCTTCACGCTGAAGGCGGCGAGTTGCGAGAGCAGGTTCATGGCACGATGCGCACGCGGGCGCCGGGCATGAGGTACGCGGCGCCACGCGTCACCACGCGCGTGTCGGGCGCGAGGCCCTGGACCGCCACGCGCTCACCCGTGAGCTGCGCGACGGACACGCGCTGCGGCTGCGCAATGAGGTCGCCGCTGGCGGGCACGGTGTAGACCGTGGCCGAGTCCTTGTCGGCTTCGAGCAGCGCCTCGACCGGCACCGTGAGGCCACGGGCGCGGCGGCGCTCACGCACCTGCAGCGTCACGCGTCCGACGAGCCCGCTGGGGAGTGCGTCCGCACCGCGCAGCACCACTTCCACCGCGTAGGTGCCGGTGCGCGGGTCGGCCGACTGCCCCACCAGCACGACGCTGCCGCGGAAGTGTGTGCCCGGGACGGCATCGAACGCGACATCGGCGCTGTCACCCAGTTGCACGCGCAGCGCATCGCGATCGGGGAGCCCCACGCGCAGCACGCGGCCGCGTCGCGAACCGCCCAGCATGAAGGCCGGTGTGCCGGCGGCCACGTTGCTCCCCGGCGTGAGCATGCGACGCAGCACGACCCCCTCTTCCGGCGCGGTGATGAGCGCGTACTCGCGATTGACGCGCGCGGCCTGCAGGTCGGCGCGCGCGGCGTCGAGCGCCGTGGTGGCGTCCTGGAGTTGCACGGCGGTGGCCACACTGTCGGTGACGAGGCGCTGCACGCGGGCCTGATCGCGCTGCGCCTTGTCGGTGGCGGCCTGCGCCTTGCTCACCAGCGCGTCGATCTCGCGCACGTCGAGAGCGGCGAGGAGCTGGCCGCGGTGCACCGACTGTCCTTCGTCGACGAGCACGCGCGCCACGACGCCGCCGATCTTGAAGGCGAGCGGGATTTCGTCGCGTGAGAGGTACGTGCCGGTGGCGGACACCACGGCCGGTTGCGCCGCGTCGCTCACCGTCGCGACGGACACGGGAATCGCCGGCGTCGTGGACTCGGCGGCAGGCTTGGGGGCATCGCTGCAGGCCGCGAGGAGCGTCGTGCCGGCGAACGTCGCACCCGCCAGCGTGGCCTTGCCGGCGCGGAAGACCGTGGGAGCCAAGTGGGCGGTGCGCATGACGGGCGATTGGGTGGAGGAGGTCGGCATGGGAGAGGTCAGCTCAGGCGGGTCAGTTGGGGAGCGCGCGCAAGGCGGCGGCGCGTTCGAGATCGACGGCACGGGCGGCGACGCTGTAGCGCGTCACGACTTGGTTGAGTGCGGCGGCCGTGAAGGCGCTGCGGGCACTCAGGAACTCGACCTGCGTCGCGAGTCCCTCGGCGTAGCGGCGCTGCACGAGCGTGAAGGCGCGTTCGGCAGCCGCGAGGCGGTCGGCGGCCACGCCGAGTGTGGTGCGCGCGGTGCGGAGCGCATCGTGGGCGTTGGCCACCTGCAGGCGCACGGCGCGTTCGATCTCGCGACGGCGATAGTCGGCTTCGCTGCGGGTGGCGAGCGCCTGTTCCCGGCGTGCGGCGTCCTGCCCGCCGTTGAACACATTCCATGAGAGCACGAGCGAGGCGAGCGCCACGTCGTGGTCGCGGTCGAACTGGTAGTCGGCCCCCTGCACGCCGTAGCTCGTCGCGAGGGCGACGGTGGGCTTGAAGCTCGCGCGCACGGCGCGAGTCTGCGCATCGGCCATGCGGGTGCCGGCGCTGGCCTGCGCGAGTTCGTCGCGGTGCGTCAGGGCATGCGCGATGAGCGCATCGAGCGTCAGCGCCGCGAGCGAGTCACTGGTGGCCAGGAGACTGTCGGCGCCGGTGGTGGTGGCCGGCGGGAGCGGCGTGTCGTCGTCGCGATTGCGCAGCAGGTTCACCGTGCGGCGCGCGGCATCGCGCTGGCGTTGCGCGTCGGCGAGCTGCTGGCCCACGTCGCTGCGTTCGGCGCGCGCGCGGAGCAGGACGTCGGGGGTGGCCTGCCCTGCGCCGATGAGGCGTTCGCTCACGCGCTGGTTCTCGTCGAGCACCGGGAGTGTGGCCTCGAGCGTCTCGACGGCGCGGCTCGCGGTGGCGTAGCCCAGCCAGGCGAGCTGGATGTCGGCGGCGAGTTGCCGCATGGCCGTGCGTCGGGCGCTGCCGGTGAGGTCGCGCTGCGCGCGGGCGGCGTCGCGCGCGGCGAAGAGCGCGTCGTTGTACAGCGGCAGCGTGACGTCGAGCTTGGTTTCCTGCTTGAACGGCAGCGTCGCGTTCACATCGGTGGGGAAGCGCGACTGCCCGATGAGCTGGTTGAGCGCCGCGTACGCCGGGTTGATGAAGTCGCCGATGTTCACGACGCCGGAGAACTCGGAGCGACGAGCGTTCACCGTGGCGCTCGGGAGGAAGCGGCCGTTGGCTTCGCGCACGGCGGCGGCAGCGCGCTGCGTGGCGACGGTCTGCTGGGCGAGGCCGAGGTTGTTGGCGAGGGCCTCGGCCACCAGCGCGTCGAGGGGCGAGCGGGTGGGCTGCGCGTGGAGTGGTGCGCCGATGCCGGCTGTGGCGAGCAGAGCGAGGACGGCAACGGCCGCACGCGAAGTCGCGAAGGCGCGAAGGAGTGGATGGACGCGACGGGCCGGCGAGTCGGCGAGCGCCGTCCCTTCGCGCCTTCGCGTCTTCGCGTGATGCAGTTCGCAGTTCTCGGTTTCCATCGGTTGGCGAAGTAACAGTGTTAAGTGTGGAGCCTGAAGAAGGGCGCCGCGGCGCCCTGGGAAATTCGCTTCACCTAACGGCGTGAGGTCAGGACGGGTTTCGGATGGCCCCGCGCATCATGGTATCGCACATGGTGCGGACGGTTTCGCGGACATCGCGGAAGGTGATGTTGGGGTCGTTCTGGTGGGTGAACCAGAGGGAGATGACCCCGTGGATGCCGCCCCACACCATCATGGCCAGCTCGGGGGCGTCGTTCAGTTCGGGGCGGAAGCGCCCGGCGTCGATCCCCTCCTGGACGGTCGCGAGGAGGAACCCGTAGGCGTCCTCTTCCGGCGACTTGAGGGGCATGCCGCCCTCGTCGACCATGTGGTGATCGTGTACTGTCATGAACATGAACCGATACTGGCTCGGATTGTCGAGCGCAAAATCGGTGTAGGCCATGCCCATCCGCTTGAGCCGCTCCACCGGATCCTCGATGCGGCCAATGCGGTGCAGCGCCGCACCCAAGGCGCTGAAGTCCGCCACGCACAGCTCAACCAGCAGCGCGTCCTTGTCGCGGAAGTGGTGGTAGATGGCCGTCGGCGTATAGCCGATCTTGGCCGCAATGGCCCGCATGGTCGTGGCCTCGACCCCGTCCTGCACGAACAGCTCCCGCGCCGCGTCGAGGATCGCCTGGCGCGTCTCAGCCTTCTGGCGTTCCCGGCGGGCGAGCGAGCCGCTGCGGATGGCGTCGGTGGACATGACGGTAAGGTGCGTCAGCCACTTAACGGTGTCAAGTGAACTGCGGGGTAACTGCCCTGAGGTCTGAGATCAGACAACGATAGAGGTCAGAAATCAGACGGTTGGCAGAGGTCCGGGTCAGAGTGTGTCGGGCCGGCCGACCGACAGCCGCCCACCGGCCGCCCACCGGCCGCCCACCCTCAGACCTCAGAACTCCGCCAACCGTCTCGTCTCTGACCTCTATACCCGTCTGACGTCAGACCTCTGGTCCTTCACCCCGAGGCGCTCCCCCGAAACATGAAGTACAGCGCCCCCAGGATGCACAGCCCCGCCCACAGGTAGTCCAGCGTGAGCCGCTGCTTCATATAGAGCACCGCGAACGGCACGAACACCGTGAGCGCGATCGCTTCCTGCAGGATCTTGAGCTGCCCCAGCGACAGCGCCGTGTAGCCAATGCGATTCGCGGGCACCTGCAGCAGGTACTCCGCCAGCGCCACGCCCCAGCTCACGAAGGCGGCAATCCACCACGGCCTGCCACTCAGGTCCTTGAGGTGCGCGTACCAGGCGAACGTCATGAACACGTTCGATGCGGTGAGCAGCAGCACCGCGCGTACCACGGCCCCCTGCGGGCCCGCCAGAAAGCTCATGCCACCCTCATGCCGTCGGTTCGGCCTGCTGCCGCTTGGTCTGCTCGCGCCCGAGCCACATGGCCACCGCGAGCCAGATCGCGCTCATCGGCGCAGCCGCCAGCGAGATGGACGCCGCCGTGAGCCCCAGCGCACTCAGCCCTGCGTAGCTCCACGCCCCGATCTGGTCGCCGCCACGGTACACGAACGTGTCGATGAAGTTCTTGGCCTTGTACTTGTCCTCGGCCTTCACGACGGTGTACAGCACCTCGCGCGCCGGTCGCCCGAAGGCGTACTCACCGCTGCGACGCAGCACCTGGAACACCACGAACACGCCGAGCGTGCCGTAGATACCCAGCGTGCCGAAGCCCACGAGGCTCAGCACGGGCATGATGGCCAGCGTGAACGCCACGCCGAGCCACTTGATCACCCGCCCGGTGATGAAGAGCTGCGCGAGCACCGTGATCAACTGCACGATGGTGTCGATGCTGGCGAGGAACGCCGTGCGCGACTCGCGATCACTGTAGCGCGCGCCCACGATCTCGGCCTGCTGGAAGTACAGCACCGTCGACCCGATGGTGAACATCAGCATGTAGACGCAGATGCTCAGCAGGTACGGCGAACGCAACACGTTGGTGATGCCGGCCAGCGACGAGCCACCGACGCTCTGCTGCGCCTCGTCACGCGCGCGGGTGTCCGGGCGGAAGCTGGGAGGAAAGCGCCTGGCACTCTGCACCGCACACTCGAGCAGCAGCACGCTCAGCACCATGAGCACCGGTGTGCCCACCGTCTCCGCGAGGCGCGACGTGAGGAACGCCCCCGCCAGCGCGCCCAGCGTCCCCCCCACGCTGATGATGCCGAAGAGCCGCTTCCCCTGCTCCGGCGTGAACGTGTCGGCCATGAACCCCCAGAACACCGAGGGGATGAACAGGCTGTAGATGCTGGTGAGGATCCAGAACGCCGGCCCGAGCCACGGCTCCCACGTGTGCGGCCCATACTTGAGGATGGCCGCGAAGCCCAGCAGCAGCGCGATGAAGACGCGGTAGACGATGGGGATGAAACGCCGCACCGGCAGCTTCGCCACCACGCTCGCGTACACCGGGTTCATCACCAGCGTGGTGATGAGCGTGCCGGTGAAGAGCCATGGCAGGTTGCCGGTGCCGGCCGCGACGCCCACCGCATCGCGCATCGCGCGCAGGATGAAGTAGCTGGCGAGCGCGAAGAAGAAGTAGAGGGCGGCGAGGAGCGTCGAGCGCTCCTCACCCGGTTCCATGTTGCCGAGGCGGTCGATCAGGTTGCGTGCCACGCGGCCAGGACCTCCTTCTCCCGCTCCGCGGTGATGCCGGCGCGCAACCGCGCCTGCTCTTCGGCCGGCCGCGAGTGGTACCACGTCATCGCATCACGCACCGTGGTCGCGAGCGGGCGGAAGGTGAGCCCCGCCGCCTTGGCCTTCTCGACGACCGACGTGCAGAACGCCACGGTGCTCGACCCCGTGAAGCTCCACACGGGCATTTCCGCCCACGAGCGCACCTTCTGCGCGGTGAGGAACGCTTCCGGCACCCACGTGAAGTGCGCGTCGTTGCTGTAGCACGCCTTGATGCCGAACAGCAACTCGCCGATGCCGCACACGGTGCGCGGCCCGACGGCGTTGAACACCCCACCGGTGCCGTTCTCGCCCAGTCGCACCATCCACTCGGTCAGGTCTCGCACATCGATCCATTGCGCGGGGTCGTCGAGCTTGCCGGGCGCGAGAATCTCGCCGCCGCGCTCGATGCGCACGGGCCAGTAGGTGAAGCGATCGGTGAGGTCACCGGGCCCGACGATGAGTCCCGGGCGCACGACCGTCGCGCCCGCGCCCATCGCCTCCTGCACGAGCTGCTCGCAGCGCACCTTCTTGGGGCCGTACTGCGCGCTCGCGGCGTCGGGGCCACTGATGGGGGCGGGATCCTGCGTGGGGTGCGTCTCGTCGGGGAACGACCGCGTGAAATCCTTGTACGCGGCCGTGCTCGACACGTACACGTACTGCCCCACATTGCCCTTGAGCACCGCCGCGGCGTTCACGATCCACTGCGGATTCGTGGTGGGGAGGTCGTACACCACATCCCACGTGCGTCCCTTGAGCGCGGCGTGCCCATCGGGCGCGTTGCGATCACCGATGAGCTGCTCGGCCTTGGGGAAGAGCCCGGGCTTGGTGCGGCCGCGGTTGAACAGCGTGATCGTGTGCCCGCGCGACAGCGCGTAGTTCACGAGGTGCGGCCCGATGTATCCGGTGCCGCCGAGGACGAGGATGCGTTTCGGCATGATCAGCGCGGGGAGTGTCGAAGTCCGGAGCGGCGTCGCGCTCGGTGACCGGCAGGTCAGTGACCGGCGGCGTGCCAGGCCGCGAGCGTCTCGCGCTCCTTCTCGGGCGGCAGCCCCGCCTTGAGCGCTGCCTGGCGCTCGGGCGGCTGCGCGTGGAAGTAGCGGAGCGTTTCGCGCGCGGTGTCGGCCAGCGGCCGGAAGGTGAGGCCGGCCGCGAGTGCCTTCGTGATGTCCATGCGCGCCCACCCGGCGCTGTCGCCGCGCGGCGGCATCCACACGGGCAGGTCGGCGTACGGGCGCAGCTTGCGGGCCAGCAGGAAATCGGTGTCGACCCACGTGAAGCGCACATCGCTCGTCGTGACCGCCTTGCACCCGAACAGCATCTCGGCCACGGTGAGTCCGCCGCGCGGGCCAACGACGTTGTACGTACCGGTCGCGTCCTGCTCGCACAGGCGGATCATGAACTCCGTGAGGTCGCGCTGGTCGATGAAGGCGACGGGATCGTCCATCGTGCCGGGCGCGAGCATCTCGCCGCCCTGCTCGACACGAATGGGCCAGTACGAGAAGCGATCGGTGAGGTCGCCCGGCCCCACGATGAGTCCGGGGCGGACGATGAGCGTCTTGCCCTCGCCGAACGTCGCCTTCGCATCCATCTCGCCGCGCACCTTGCGCTCACCGTAGCTCGCCTCCCGCTCGGTGGCGTCGGGCGCCGACGGCGCGTTGAGCAGATCGGTGTCGGCCTCGCTGATCCCCACCTTGCCGCGATTCCGGTACGTGCTGAGCGTGCTCACGAACACGTACTTCTTGACGTTGGGGGCGAGCACCGCACCGGCTTCGCGCACCCAGCGCGGCACCTGCACCGGATTGTCGATGACGACATCCCACTGCCGACCCGCGAGCGCCTTGTAGCCATCGGGCGCGTTGCGGTCGCCGAAGAGCTTCTCGACCTTCGGGAAGAGCCCGGGATTCGTCCTGCCACGATTGAACAGCGTGACGGTGTGGCCGCGCGACAGCGCGTACTCGACCTGATGCGGCCCGATGAAGCCGGTGCCGCCGAGGATGAGGATGCGGAGCTTGCGAGGGGGCTGGGCGCTGGGCGTGGTCATGGCCGGCTCACTTGCCGATCTTCGCGTGCCACTCCGCCAGCACCGCCTTCTCCTTGTCCGCCGCCAGCCCCGCGCGCGCCTTCTCCTGCTCGGCCGCCGGCCGCTTGTGATACCACGCGAGTGTGTCAGCGGCGGTATCGGCGAGCGGACGGAACGTGAGCCCAGCGGCGTACGCCTTCTTGCAGTTCACACTCGTGAAGCCCGCCGTACGACCAACAGGCGGCACCCACACCGGCATGTCGCTCCACGGCCGCACCTGCTTCTCGGCCAGGAAGTCCGCCGGTACCCAAGTGAACTTCGCCTCGCTCGTCGTCACCGCCTTGATGCCGTACAGCATCTCGGCAATCGTGGTCTTCGTCTTCGGGCCGGTCGCGTTGAAGGTGCCGATGACATGCTGCTCACCCAGCCGCACGATCCATTCGCCCAGGTCGCGATAGTCGACGTACTGCACCGGGTCGTTGGGGGTGCCCGGCGCGAGGATCTCGCCACCCTTGTCGATGCGCACCGGCCAGTAGCTGAAGCGATCGGAGAGATCGCCGGGACCGACGATGAGCCCCGGGCGCACGATGGTCACCTTGTCGGCGCCGAACTGCGCGACGGCCTCCATCTCGCTCCGCACCTTGCTCTGGCCGTACAGGTTGCGGTCGAAGGGCGCGTCGATGTCCACCGGCTTGTGCAGCGGCCCGTTCTCGTCCATGTCGACGATCGAGTTGTCGCTGAACACCGAGATGGTCGACACGAAGATGTACTGCCCCACGCGCCCCTTGAGCGCGAGCCCCGCATCGCGCACCCACTTGGGGTTCGTCGTCGGGTTGTCGATCACGACGTCCCACGTGCCCTTCTTGAGCGCATCGTGCCCGCCGGGCTCGTTGCGGTCGCCGATGAGGCGCGGGACTTTCGGGAACAGATCGGCGTTGGTCTTGCCGCGATTGAACAGCGTGACCTTGTGCTTGCGATCGAGCGCGTACGGCACCTGGCCGGGTCCGATGAAGCCGGTGCCGCCAAGAATGAGGATGCGCAGCGGCTTGGGCTGCGCGTCACCCGCTTCGGGGCGATACGCACGCACGCCCTCGGCGGTGAACGCCTGCGCAGCGTTCGGGAGGCCCAGGCCGATGGCACCGCCCACGAGGGCGGAGGTCTTGAGGAACTGGCGGCGATCGATGGTCATGGCTCGAGGTCCCGGGTCACGGCGTGATCTTGCGATCGAGCTGCTGGATGGTCTTGGTGCTGGCGGGGCGTTCCTTCCTGAGCTTTGCGGCAACCACCTCGGCGCGGGCGAGGGCGCGCAGGACGTTCTCGCCCATCAGCCCCCGGAGCTCGACGTCGGTCCAGCCGCGCTTCACGAGCTCGGCCAGGAGGTCCGGATACTTTGAGACATCCTCGAGCCCCTGCACGGTTTCCGTGATGCCGTCGAAATCGCCCCCGATGCCGACGTTCGCGGCGCTGGCGGTGCGCTTGATGTGGTCGAGGTGGTCGGCCACATCGGCGATGGTCGCGATGGGGGTCGGGTGTGTCTCCCGCCACGCGGCGATGGCCTTGAACTGCGCGTCGTTGTCGTTCGGGTAGCGCCGGGCGATGGAGTCGCGCACGGCGGTCATGGCGGCACCCTGGTCGGCCACCTTCTGCGACACGAAGCCGGGGACGAACGTCACCATCACCACGCCCCCGTTCTGCGGGAGGCGGCGCAGGATGCTGTCGGGCACGTTGCGCGGCACGTTGGTGACGCCGCGGGCACTCGAGTGCGAGAAGATGACCGGCGCCTCGGTGGTGTTGAGCGCGGCGCTCATCACGCCCGGGCTCGTGTGCGACAGGTCGACGAGCATGCCGAGCCGGTTCATCTCGCGCACGACTTCCTTGCCGAAGTTCGTGAGGCCGCCGTGGGTGGCCTTGTCGTTCGCCGCGTCGGCCCAGTCGAGCGTGACGTTGTGCGTGAGCGTCATGTAGCGCACGCCCAGGTCGTAGTACGCGCGCAGGGCGCCCAGCGAGTTCTCGATGGCGTGGCCGCCCTCCATGCCGAGCAGCGACCCGATCTTGCGGTTCGCGAAGGCGCGGCGCACATCGGCGGCGGTGAACGCCGGCGTGAACACATCCGGGTAGCGCGCGATGACCCGCTTGGCGATGTCGATCTGCTCGAGCTGCACGCGCGCATAGCCCGAATCGCGGATCTCGCCGGGGATGTACACGCTCCAGAACTGTCCGCCCACGCCGCCGCGACGCAGGCGCGCGATGTCCGTCATGCCGCGCGTGCTGCGCAGGTCGTACGCGACGACATCGAGCGGCTTCTCCTTCTCCTCGCGCATCGCCCACGGCAGGTCGTTGTGCCCATCGACGAGCGGCGAGGCCTTGAGCAGCGCGCGCACATGCGCGACGCGCGCAGCGAGCGGGG
The DNA here is from genome assembly GCA_020161135.1 of Gemmatimonadota bacterium. Lineage (GTDB taxonomy): Bacteria > Gemmatimonadota > Gemmatimonadetes > Gemmatimonadales > Gemmatimonadaceae > Gemmatimonas. The sequence continues at coordinate 578,140 of JAIUOB010000002.1, forward strand.
CGTTTCTCAACGGCTGCTGAGCAACAAGGTCCGAACCCCACCCACCACCCACCACCAGCAACCCGAAACCCAGAACTGATCTGTTGAAAGTCAGCACCCGATACGCTCCAAGTAATGTGGCAGCATCTTCCGCCACCACGGCCAGTCGTGATTCACGTCGTGCCCCCACAGGTCGAAGATGTGGCCGACGCCCTTGCGGTCGAGCAGGTCATGAAACGCGCGCGTGGCGTCGGGCGCCTCGTACGCGCCCTGCCCCGCCACCAGCGCGATGCGGGAGTGGTGCTGCAGCGTATCGAGGGCCGCGCCCCCGAGGTTCGCCACGTACCACATGGGGTTGTTGTAGTAGCAGTTGTCGTCCGAGTACCCCTTGAGGTAGCTCGGCGCGAGGTCGTAGAAGCCGCTCATGCCGATCACGCCGCCGAAGAGGTCAGGGCGGCGGAAGAAGGCGTTGGCCGCGTGGAAGCAGCCGAAGCTGGCACCGGTGGTCAGTGCGCGCGCGCCGCCGTCGCCGCAGGCATGCCGGATGTACGGCACGACCTCGTCCTCGACATAGCGCGAGTACAGCGCCTGGCGCCGAGCCGCTTCACGCACCGGCAGGTCGCGGTCCATCCACGCGAGCCGGTTGATGCTGTCGATGGAGAAGACGCGAATGCGCCCCTGCTTGAGCAGCGGCTCGACCGCCTTCACGAGCCAGAAGCGCTCGTTCTCCAGGAAGTCGGCGGCGGCGGTGGGGAAGAGCAGCACCGGCTGCCCGCGCCAGCCGTAGCTGACGATCGGCATCTCGAGACCGAGCGCGGGGCTGCGCCAGCGGTCGATGCGCTTGGGGAGGGACGGATCCACGAACTGAGGCGACATCTACATATAGTCGCGGCGGTGGCACCGGGGGGCCAGTGCGCCGGGGACACGCTGACACCCCGGAAACGCGGAGGGGCCGACCGCATGCGCCGTCGGCCCCTCCGGGACAGCCCTCGCGGGGCGCCGTCTCACGACGGCGGCGCCCTAGGGGACGCGTCGCATCGACAGGCCCAGCACCGTATCCGTGCCGGGGATGCGGAAGGCGATCCGTACGCCGCTGCCCTCGGGTCGCAGCTGGTGCTGCACGCCGCCGACCATCTCCGACTCCAGCCGCGCCGACCCGTCGAGCCAGTTGTACTCCACCGCGCCGCGGTCACGGAGGACCTGCCGCTGCACCAGTTGCTCGATCACGTTGCCCTGGAAGCTGTACCGACGATACAGCCCCAGCGTGAGGTCGATGCTGTAGCGACCATCGAACTGGACGGTGGCCTGCTCGAGGCGCTGCACGAGCTGATACGGATAGCCCTGCGGGTCGGTGAGGTCGTCCTGCTCCACGACGGCGGGCAACGCCCGACCATCGACGGTCACCGCCTGGTAGCGATCGGCGTAGCCGGCCACGGTCACCTGCATCGTGGCGGTCACGGCACCGAACCGCGCGGTGACGGTCGTCTGTCCCGGTGACACCGCCACGATCGCACCGCTTTCGGCGACGCGCGCGACCAGCGGCTGGCTCGACTCCCACGTCACCAGGCGCCCCAGCAGGATGCGGTCGTCCGCGCCGCGTACCGTGGCCGCGAGCTGTCGTTGGGCCCCCACGACCAGGTCGAGCGCGCCGTGATTGAGCTCGATGCGCGCGGCCGGATGGCGCGCGATGGTGAGCGGGCGCGAGGCCGAACGCGCCGCGGCCGTGGCGACCACCGTCGTGCTGCCCTCGGTGTGCGCGCGCAGCACGCCAGCCGCCGTGAGCGAGGCGCGCGTGGAGTCGGAGAGCGCCCACTGGACGGGCACCCCCGTCATCGGCGCGCCGAACTGATCGGCGACGGTGGCCTGCAGCGTGCGCACATCGCCGTCGGTGAGCGGACCGGGATCGGCGATGGTGACCGTGGTGGCGACGCGCACGATCGGCGTCGGATTGCCCGGCGTGGGATCACCCGGCTGCGTGGGGGACGTGTCGCTGCAGGCGCCCTGCAGGACGGATACGAACAACAGGACTGCGGCGGTTCTATACGTGCGACCAGGCATGAAGTGCTCGGTGTGAATGGTGATGCACGCCCTACCTCTCGTCCCGCGCGGGCGTCACGCGACGACCGTTCACGACGCAACCGCGCACGACGCCACCGCTCACGACGCAATCGTTGCGGGCAGGTGACGTACGCGTGGCGCAGCGACGGTGCCGTCGAGACGTGCGGGGGTGAGCGTGCGACGTCCGGACAGGCACGGTCGGCGTCCGACGCCGACGCGACCCGCACCCAGGAGCCCGCTCATGCTCGCCCGCGCCTACGACGCGTCGTCATCGCCCTACGTGCGCCCCGCTGCCGCTGATTCGGCGCCGACGCCCCCCGCCATCGACACCGAGGTGTTTCCGCACCACCCCGACGCGATCCCGCCCGGTGTGGTGAGTGCGGGCGCGTACGACCTGCGCTTCGCGTGGACGCGCGCCGACCTCCATGCCGTGCAGGCGCTGCGCTATCAGGTGTTCCACGAGGAGCTCGGCGAGGCCGCCCCGAGTGGCGCGGGGCGCGACGAAGACGCGCGCGACCCGTGGTTCCATCACCTCATGATCGTGCATCGCGCGAGCGGCACGGTGGTGGGCACGTACCGCCTGCAGACGGCGATCATGGCGGCCACACGCTTCGGGTTCTACAGCGCCACCCTCTTCGAACTCGGCGCCGTCCCCGGAGCCATCCTCGGCGAGTCGGTGGAAGTCGGTCGGGCGTGCGTCGCGCGCGCACACCGCAGCGGACGCGTGCTGCGCCTGCTGTGGAAGGGGCTCGCGCGCTACGTGCAGTGGAACAGCAAGCGCTACCTGTTCGGCTGCTGCTCACTGGCCGGCTGCGACGACACGGTGGCCCTCGAGGCGTGGCGCGCGCTGCATGCGCGACGCGTGCTGCACGACCGCGTGCTCGTGCGGCCGCGCGCCGAGGCGCGTGCCCTCGCCGACGAGCGCACGCGGCCGCTGCTCACGGCCGAGGCGCTGAACGCGGCGCTGCCACCGCTGTTCGACGGCTACCTGTCGCTGGGCGCGCGGGTGTGCGGGGCGCCGGCCTTCGATCGCGAGTTCGGCACCACCGACTTCCTCGTGCTGCTCGATGTGCAGGAGCTCGACGCGATGACGTACCAGTCATTCTTCGGGTGATGGGGGCGCGCGGGATCGCGCGCGTCCTCTGCCGGCTCGTGCTGCGGGTGCTCGGCGTGCGCGTGACGATGCGCGGCGCGGTGCCCCGCGGTGGAGCGCTGCTGGTGGCCAATCACCTGTCGTGGCTCGACATCGTGGCCATCGGGGCGCGCGTCGACTGCACCTTCGTGGCCAAGCGCGAAGTGGCGCGCTGGCCGGTGGTGGGCGTGCTGGCCCGCGCGCTCGGTGTGGTGTTCATCGACCGCACGCGCAAGCGCGACCTGTTGCGTGCCGTGCCGGCGCTCGAGGCGGCCCTGCGCCGCGGGCAGCGGGTGCTGCTCTTCGCCGAGGGCACCACCACCGATGGGCGCGTGCTCTTGCCGTTCAAGAGTGCGCTGGTCGAGGCCGCAGTGCGCGCCGGGGTGCCCGTCGTGCCCCTCGCTCTCCGGGCCTCGTGCGCCGCGGGCGATGTCCGCGCGCTCTGCTGGATCGGCGACGAAACGCTCGCCGCGAACCTGCCGCGGGTGTGGGCGCTGCGCGCGCCGCGCGTGGAGGTGTGGGCGGCGCCGGCGCTGGCGCGCCGCGATGTCGTGGTGCCTGCTGGTGCCGCGCCGGGGTGGGTGCGCAAGCAGCTCACCTGCGGCGCGCACGAGGCCGTCGCCCGACGGACGTCGGGTGGTGCCCTGCGACGTCGTCCCGCGACGCTGCGATTCGTGCGGGCCACAGGGTCCGGCGCCGTGGCAGGTGGGCGCGGCACGCGCTAGACTCCCGTCGTGCAGCAGTATCTCGACCTCATGCGGCTGGTGCTCGACACCGGCACCCGGAAGATGGATCGCACCGGCACGGGCACGCTGTCCGTGTTCGGGCACCAGATGCGCTTCGACCTCGCGCAGGGTTTCCCGCTCGTCACCACCAAGCGCCTGCACCTCAAGTCGATCGTGCATGAACTGCTCTGGTTCATCGCCGGCGACACGAACATCCGCTACCTCAAGGAACACGGCGTCTCCATCTGGGACGACTGGGCCGACGCGGACGGCAACCTGGGGCCGGTGTACGGCAAGCAGTGGCGGTCGTGGGAGGGTGCCGACGGACGCACGCACGACCAGCTCCGCTGGCTCGTCGACGAGATCCGCCGCAACCCGGACTCCCGGCGCCTCGTGCTGTCGGCGTGGAACGTGGGCGATCTCGACCGCATGGCGCTCGCGCCCTGCCACTGCCTCTTCCAGTTCTACGTCGCCGACGGCCGCCTCTCCTGCCAGCTCTACCAGCGCTCGGCCGACATCTTCCTCGGCGTGCCGTTCAACATCGCCAGCTATGCGCTGCTCACGGCGATGATCGCGCAGGGGTGTGGTCTCCAGCCCGGCGACTTCGTGCACACCTTCGGCGACGCGCATCTCTATCTCAACCACGTCGAGCAGGCCAGGCTGCAGCTCTCGCGTGAGCCGCGCGCACTGCCGAAGCTCGAGCTCAACCCGGCGGTGACGTCGGTGTTCGACTTCACGTTCGACGACATCCGCATCGTCGACTACGACCCGCACCCGCACATCAAGGCGCCGGTGGCGGTGTGAGCGCGGTGCCTGCGTCACGACTGCCGCTCGTGCTGGTGGCCGCCGTGGCCGAGAACGGCGTCATCGGTGGCGACAACCGACTGCTGTGGCGGCTGTCGTCCGATCTCAAGCGGTTCCGCGCGCTGACCATGGGCAAGCCGCTCATCATGGGGCGGCTCACGTTTCAGTCCATCGGTCGGCCGCTGCCCGGACGCGAGACGATCGTGCTCACACGCGATGCCGCGTTCCAGGCCAGCGGCGCGCATGTGGCAGCGTCGCTCGACGACGCGATCGCGCGCGCCACGGTGTGCGCGCAGACGCTTGGGGCAGACGAGATCATGGTGGTGGGTGGCGGCGACGTGTACCGCCAGGCCATGCCGCACGCCACACGACTCGAGATCACCGAGGTGGCGCTGTCGCCCGAGGGCGACGCGCACTTTCCCGTTATCGACGCGCAGGCATGGCAGTTGGTGTCACGCGAGTCGCAGGTGCAGGGCCCGGGCGACGAGGCGGCGTTCGCGTACTGCGTGTACGAGCGGATGTCGGCCTCGCCGCCATGAGCGCCGTCACGGTCGTCCCGTACGACCCGAGTTGGCCCGACACCTTCGCGCGCCTGCACGCGCTGGTGTGGCCCGCCGTGCAGCACGCGTCGCTGCGCCTCGAGCATGTCGGCAGCACCGCGGTGCCCGGTCTCGCCGCCAAGCCGGTCATCGACGCGACCATCGTCGTGGCGTCGCCGCGTGACATCCCGTTCGTGGTGAAGGGGCTCGTGACGATCGGCTACGCGCACCGCGGCGACCTCGGCGTCCCCGGTCGCGAGGCGTTCCGCGCGCCGGCGTCGTCACCGCTGCCCGCGCATCACCTGTACGCCAGCCCGCGCCACAGTGTGAGCCTGCGCAATCACCTCGGCCTGCGCGACCACTTGCGTGCGCATCCGGAGGTGGCGGCGGCGTACGGCGCGCTCAAGGTGTCGCTCGCGCAGCAGTTCCCCGACGACATCGACCGCTACATCGCCGGCAAGACCGCGTTCATCCTCGATGTGCTCGCGCAGGTCGGCCTCTCGGCCGAGGAGCTTCAGGCCGTCGGCGAGGTCAACGGCGCGTCGGGTTCCGGCGGCGGCGGCGGCGCGGGCGCGCGGTAGATCGTCACCGCCGACTCCTCGAACAGCCGCAGCACACCACCACGCGGCAGCACGTGATCGGCGGCATGCTCCACCGCCAGCACGCGTGCGAAGTGCGAGCGCTGCCACGTCTCGATGAGGCGGTCGAGCATGCGCGATCCGTAGGGCGGGTCGGCGAAGGCGATGTCGAAGCGATCGGTGGGAATGGTGGCCGCAAACGGCAGCGCATCCTTCTTGAACACCTTCGTCTTCTCGCGCACCCGCAGCGCAGCGATGTTGGCCTTGAGCGCATGCAGGCTCGACGGGCCGTACTCCACGAAGTCCACGTAGCGCGCACCGCGCGACAGCGCCTCGAGCCCCAGCGCGCCCGTCCCGGCGAACAGGTCGATGACGCGCGCCTTGGGGAGGTCTGCCGTGAGCAGCCCCATGAGGGCGACCCGCACGTGCTCCGCGGTAGGACGCACGCGAAAGTCATTGGGGGAAGTGAGGGTCCGCCCAGCCCATTTGCCGCCGACGATGCGCATGGGAGGCAATCTAGGTGAGGGTGGGCCGAATGGCGCGATCACCGGCGCGCCGCCGTTCGTCACCGCGCACACACCGATGCACCCTGCCGGCGCCCGCCTCGCATCGCGCGTGCGGCAGTCTGCATCGCCGCCGTGTCCACAAGGGGCATCCGCCGCCTGCGCGGCGCCGTCCCGACCCCCACCCGCTCGCGCCATGACCACCCGTCCCGTCCGCGTTCGTCGCCACCTTCTCCGCACGGCACTCGCGGCCTGCGGCGCGCTCGCTGCCTGGACGCCACTGGCCGGCGCGCAAGGCGCACTCGCGCAAGGCGCACCCGAGCAAGGCGCGCCCGCGCCAGGCATCACCGCGCAGGCGGCGTACGAGCATGTGCAGGCGGAGCGCGCACGCGCCGAGCTGCGCTGGCGAGCGCGCGACACCGCGGGCATCGCGATGCTCGAGGCGCTGCAGCGCTACCTCCAGCGGCCGGACATTCGCGACCTGGCCAACGGCTATCCCTTCCTGGCGAACCGGCGCACCAACATCGCGCTCGACCTGGCGCGCGCGACGCAACTGCGTGGCAACCGCGTGGTGGCTGCGCGATGGCTGTCCACCGCGCTATCCGATCCGCTGTTCGGCGATCCGGCCTTCGTGAGCCGGGATTCGCTGCTGCAGCCGCTGCTCGGCGACAGCGCCGTCGCGCGCGCCATCGACGGCGCACGGCGGCGGGAGACGCGACGCCTGGGTCGCACGCTGCGCTCGAGCAGCTTCGACGTGGACGATCGGGTGGCTGCGTTGAGCCTCGTGTGGTCGGAGGTGCGTCACAGCTACCCCGACCTCGATCGGGGCGCGATCCCGGTGTGGGATTCGCTCTATCGGGCCACGATCCCGCGCGTCCGCGACGCGGCGTCGCCGTGGCTGGCGTGGCGCGAGCTGCAGCGCTTCGTGGCGCGGGTCGAGGACGGTCACACGAACGTGTATCCCCCCGACAGCCTCGTTGCGCGCCACTGGGTGCGGCCGCCCATCGTGACGCGCCGCATCGACGGGCGTGTGGTCGTCACGGATGTGCCCAGCGCGAGCCTGCGCGCACTCGGCGTCACCGTGGGCGCGGTGGTCGACTCGATCGACGGGGAGGCCGTCGAGCCGTACGTGGCGCGGGTGATCGCGCCCTTCGAGAGCGCATCGACGCCGCAGGACCTCGCGGTACGGGCGTACGGATACGCCATGCTGCGGGGACCGGTCGATCGTCCCGTCGTGCTGTCGCTCACGGCACCCGACGGCGCGCGTCGCCGCGTCGTGGTGCCGCGCACGCGGCCCACCGACGTGGTCGCGGGTGCGGTGGTGCGCGACACCATCTTTCCCGACGGGATCGGCTACCTGCGTGTCGACGACTTCGGGGCCGACTCGATTCCCCGGCTGCTGCGCGCGGCCGTGCGGCGACTGGCCGGCGCGCGGGCGCTCGTGGTCGATGTCCGCAACAACGGCGGCGGCAACACCTCGGCCGGCTTCCCGATCCTGCAGGCGCTGGCCGAGCGCCCCTTTCCGCTGTCGACGCAGTGGGTCCTCGCCTCCTCGGGCTTCTGGCGCGTGCGCGGATTCAACGGCGTGCCCATGCATCTGCCCAGCGGCATGGTCGCACCGGACAGCACGACGCGCATCCGCGGGCCGGTCGCGCTGCTCATCGGTCCGGCGACGTTCTCCGCCGCCGAGGACTTCGCGGTTGCGTGGCGCAGCATCGGACGCGGCCCGCTCATTGGCGAGGCCACCGGCGGCAGCACCGGCCAGCCCTACAGCTTCGACCTCCCCGGCGGCGGCAGCGCCCGGGTGCGCACCAAGCACGATGCCGCGCCCGACGGCACCGAGTTCGATGGCATCGGCGTGCGACCCGACGTGGAGGTGCGTCGAACCCTCGCCGGCGTGCGCGCCGGTCGCGACGAGGTGCTGGACGAGGCGCGGCGTCGCCTCGGCGGTGGGACGCGATGACGCGCTGAGCGCGGGGAGCGAGGCACCCGTCAGGGTTGCGGGGCGTCGCGTGTGGGCGGACAATCAGGCATGCCCCACACCGACTCGCGCGTCACGATCCACATGGCCGCCAGCCTCGACGGCTTCATCGCCCGGGCCAATGGCGCGGTGGACTGGATGGAGACCCCCGACCACTACGCCGCCGGCGAGACGATGAGCGCCGACGATGCGCGCGCGTTCCTCGCCACCATCGACTGCTAGGTGATGGGGTCGCGCACCTACGAGACGGCGCTCGCCTTCGAGGCGAAGGGCGCCGGCTGGGCGTATGGTGAGACGCCGGTGGTGGTGCTCACCACGCGCGACCTGCCCCGCACGCGCAGCACCGTCTCACTGCACCGCGGTGACCTGGCCGCGCTCGTGGGCGAGCTGCGCACGCGGCATCGCACCATCTGGGTGGTGGGCGGCGGCGCAGTGTGCGGCGACTGCCTGCGGCTCGGGCTCGCCGACGAGGTGCGCTGGTCCATCCTCCCCGTCGTGCTCGGCGCGGGCGTGCCGTTCTTCGCCGGGCTCGACACCGACGTGGCGCTGCATCTCGTCGGCACCAAGGCGTACACGACGGGCATGGTGGCGCTGCACTACGAGGTGCAGCACTCGTCGGGAGCCGAGCCAGCGTGACACCGTTTGGACGACGCGGTTCGCACATCGGCGGCCGGTGGTCGGCTCGCAGCGCGGCGGCCTGCATGACTCTGCTGCTTGCGCCGTCCGTTGTCGATTCGCAGCCGACTCTTTCGCGGATACGCGATACGCCGGGCTTTCGCGTCAGCTTCGTGGACACAACGCTGGCGAACGGACTCCGCGTCGTGCTGGTGCCACAGCGCTTTGCGCCGATCGTGTCGGTCTCGCTGATGCTGCGAGTCGGCAGTCGCGATGACACGCCGGGGCGCACGGGCATCGCGCACCTGCTGGAGCATCTTGCGGGTGACCCCGCGTTCGCATCACAACGGAGATTCGGTGGTTGGGCGTCGGGAGGCTTCCTGCCTGGGTTCACCGGCTTCAGCGACACCGGCTACTCGGCGCGCACACCCTCGGCCAATCTCGACGCGGTCCTGTTCGACTTCGCCGACCTGCTGCAGCGCGAGCACATCGGCGAGATGGGTCTCGAGCGCGGCGTGCGTGGCGTGCTCGCCGAGCATGCTCAGGGTGTCTACAACCAAGCCTATGGACTCTCCGGCCTCTGCGCGTGGGAGGCCTACTGGCGTGGCATCACACGGTGTCGCTCGCCCGAGGACATCGAGCGCGATGTGCGGGCGGCCACCGTCGACGAACTGCGCACGCTGTTCCGGGAGCGCTATCGGCCCGACAACGCCGTGCTGGTGCTCGCGGGTGACGTCGATGCGCCACGCGCACTGCGCAGCATCGCCCGCTTCGTGGGTGCACGTCCGGCGCAGCCGATCCCCGCGCGTCGCGCCGCAGCGCCCGCGCAGGTGCGCCCGCAGATTCGTCTCGCCGTCACGGATCGTCTCGCGACCGCACCACGAGTCGACGTCGCCTTTCGCGGCACGCCGAGCGGCGCCCGGGACTTCGCAGCGGTAGCGGTGCTGCAGGACCTCCTTGTCGGGAGTGGATCCGCACTGTTGTCCCGCCTGCTGATCGATGAGCGCCAGGTGGCAGCACGTGTCGAGTCGTGGGGCGAGGGCTTTCCCGGGTCCACCGAGCCCGCGCCGATCGGTATCGGAATCGTGGGCCGCGCACAGGGTCAGCCGGACAGCCTCGAACAGGCCCTCACCAGCGCCTTCTCCACGATTGTGAACGAGCGGCTCACGGCCAGACTGGTCGAGCAGGCCAAGGCGCGTCTCGCCCGATCGTTCGTGGAGGAGACGCGGGCGCGCGGCCCGGACGCGCTGGCCTATTTGCTATCCGAACTGGCGGTGGACGGTCAGACCGCTCGCATCAATGGCTGGGTCGACGAACTCGACGCGGTGACGCTGGCGGACGTGCTGGCCGCCGCTCGGCGGTATCTGCTGGTGCCGGCGCAGGTCGTGATGCACACCCTGCCCGATAGCGCAGCGCGCGCGCCGGGCACATCCGCGACCATCGTGACTGCCACCACGACGACAAGCCCCCAAGCGACGACCACCGCGACCACCTCCAGCCCTGCGCCACCGCGCGCGACCGTTGTCATGCCAGCGGTCGTGTCGCCTTCCTTCTCGGTGCCCTCGCCAGCGCGGGTGACACTGGCAAACGGCGTGCAGGTTCTGCACGTCGTGGATCCGCGGACGCCCTTCTTCGATGTGCGCCTTGTGATCCGGCATGACGGCCCGGCCGCCGCGTTGCGGACGTCGCCGCTCGCGGCGGTCGTTCGTGACGTCGTGCCGTACGGCACGGCAACGCAGTCCCGTGCGCAGCTGCAAGCCACGCTCGATTCGCTCGGCCTTACGCTCGTCGTTGGCCAGGGCGCCACCGACGAAGATGGCCGTACCACGACGTTCCGCATCACCGGGCTCGCGTCAGAGTTCGAGGCGGCCATGGGCGTGCTTGGTGCACTCGTGCGCGCGCCCGCGCTGCGCGCGGACGACATTCGCGCTGTCATGCAGCAACACAACCGCACTGCGGCGACTGTGCCCGGCGATCCCCGTGCCTTTACACAGATGCGCGCGTGGTCACTCCTGAGCGGGACGCGTTCGGCTGGTGCATCGTCGGATCTCGCTGCCCGCGCGCCTTCGGCCGACGCGACCCTCGCGGCGCAGGTGCACGCGCTGCACCGCGCGACCTATCGGCCCGAGATCACGTCGCTGGTCGTGGCAGGGCCCGTCGCCCTGGCTGACGTGCGTCGATGGGCGGAGCGCGCGTTGGGAACCTGGGGCGGGCCATCCGTTGCGACTTCGCGCCCACGATCGACTGCGATGGGCTGCGATGCCAGAGCGTCGGTGGACACGATGCGCACGGCGCCGCCGGTCGACTCCGAGCGACGCGCCGGTTCAGCGCAGACCACGGTCACGCTCGCAACCATCATCCCCACGCGCACTGGTGCCGACCACGCGCTGTTGGCTGTCGCCGCCGCGGTGCTTCGTGCGCGCATCGGCGATCGCGCCCTGACCGAGCGTTGGGTCAGCTACGGCCATCGCGTACAGGTCGCCCAGAGCTCCTGCGCACGCGCCGTCTCGGTGCAGGTGAGCGTGCCCGCAGCGCAGGCCGCCCAAGCCGTGCGGGCCATGCAGGAGGAGCTGGACGCGCTCGTCACGCGACCGCTTGCGTCGGTCGAGACGGATGTCGCACGCAACGCCGTCGTGATGCTGCGGCTCAGCGAGTCCGTCACGGCGGCGCGCGTGGTGGACCATGTCGTCGTACAGGAGGTCAACGGCGCGCCGACCTACTGGCGAGACTACGCGGCCACACTGCATCGACTCACGAGTGGGCAGTTTGCACAGTTCGCGGCGATGCACCTGCGTCAGGGTCCACGTGCGTGGGCGGTGCTGGGCGATTCTGCGGGCGTGCAGGCGGCGCTCGACGCGGTGCGGCGATGACTCGTATCTTCACGACACGACACGTCACCTCTGCTTGAACCCGCATGCGCACCCACCTCCTCCGCCTCGCCGCCCACAGCACCTGGGCCGACGCCCGCTTGCTGCGCGCCGTGCAGTCCCTCTCCGGTGACGCCACCGCCGTGCTGCGCGAACTCGGTCACATCCGCGGCGCGCAGGCCATCTGGCTGTCGCGCATCACCGGGGGCGTGCCGCTGCTGGGTGTGTGGCCCACGCTCACCCCCGACGAACTCGCGCAGCATGGTGCGACACTCGACGCGGCGTGGGAGCGCGTGCTCGAGACGCTCACCGACGACACCCTCGCGCAGTACGTCGAGTACCGCAACCTCGCCGGTGCGGCGCGCCGCACGCGACTGGGTGACATCCTGCTGCATCTCTTCACGCACGGTCAGATGCACCGCGGCAAGGCCAACGCCGCGCTGCGGGCCATGGGCGCCGAGCCGGTGGGTGTGGACTACATCGCCTGGGTGTGGGAACGCGAGGGGGCGGGGTGAGTGCGCGCACGCGCTACGACGCGTTCCCGTTCGTCGTGCGCGAGGGCGAGCGGGACGTGGCGGGGTTTTCCGAGGTGAGCGGCCTGCAACCGTCACTCGGCGACATCGATTATCGCGACGACCGAGTCCCCGCGTCACTGCGACGTGTCGCGACATCGCCGATGACGACGCACGTGACCTTGCAACGCGGCATCACGGACGATGCGGCGTTTCAGGGCTGGCTACTGGCCGCGGTGTCCGGCGGCGTACACGACACCCCCGAGATGCTGTCCGAGCGCACACGAACGCTTGTGGTGGCGGTGCGCGACGCCGGCGGCGAGGAGGTGGTGCGATTCGACTTGGTTGGCTGTTGGGCCAGTGCGGTGACCGGGTCCGCGACCGGCTCGGGGGCAACGGACGCGCTGGCGATCGAGTCGCTCGTGCTGCAGGTGGAGGGGGTCACGCGCACGTGATCATGTCCACACCAAGACAACTCGCGTGCCCTATCCTGCTGGCGCTCGTGCTGACCGGCTGCGGCAGCGACACCCCGTTCGGGGTGGACGTGCGCATCCCGCCGCGCGACGCGGCGCCGGTGCAGACCGATGCCCTCAGCTACACGCTGGTGCGCCGGCAGGGGGAGTATCGCGCGCATGTCACGGCGACGCTCACCAACACCACGACCGAGCCGCTGCACTTCGCCCGGTGCATGCCCGGCAGCACCACGCCCATGTACGGACTGCGTCGCACCGGCCCCGACAGCGCACGAACGCTGTTCAGCGACTGGGCATGGGCGTGTGTGGGCGGCGTGCCCACCGGACGCCTGCTCCCCGGGCAGTCGGTGTCGGTTCGCGTGCCGCTGGGCAGTGTGGATCAACCCAACATGTCGCCGCCGTTGCGCCCCGAGCATCTGATCGGCCGCATGCGCGTGACCTTCGCGCTGTGCGCCGCGGCCGTGAGCGACTCGGACTACTGTGTACCGCTCCCGCTCCCGCAGCGGGAGTCGAATGCGTTCGTGGTGACGTACTAGTCCACCGCACCACCGCTACCGCCGCACCAGCACCGCGTGGTTCCCCGCATCATCACGCCGCACCTCGGTGTACGGCCCCGTACCGTTCGCGGCCGCTCCGCTCGCGGCTCCGCCGCTGCGCGTGAAGGTGAGCGTCGTGGTCTCCCCCGCGTAGAAGGTGCCACCGCCCACCCATGGCAGCGGCTGCGGCGGTGAGCCGTTCATGGAGAACGCGAGGCCGGCCGGCGTGCTCGACACCACCAGCGTGGCCTGTGCCTGATTGCCGCCGCGCACGAGACGATAGGTGCCCACGTACGCGGTCGCATCGCCGGTGTAGAACGGCGGCATGCTGCGGGTGCCGGGCACCACGACGCGCGTGAGGCGTGCACCGAGGTCGGCGGCCGAGAGGTTGGGCGCCGACGTGTTCATGAGCACCACGACGGCCGTGCGGGTGTCGGGATACCACATCGCGTCGGCGCGGAAGCCGGGCGCGGTGCCCCCGTGGCCGATGTAGCGCACCCCGCGAAAGTCGGTGGCGACCTTGATGCCCATGCCGTAGCGCACCGTGTTGCCGTCGCTGAGACGCGCGGGCGTGGTGAGTTCCGCATACGCGCGCGGCGAGAGCACCTTGCCGCCGTGCAGCGCCTGCAGCCAGGTGACGAGATCGGCCGCGGTGCTGCAGATGGCGCCCGGCGCGGACACCCACGTGTACGACACCATCGGCGCACGATTGAGCACGCCGTTCACGAGGCCATAGCCGTGTGCTCGGCGCGGCACATGCTGCAGGCTGTTGCAGAACATCGAGCGCGTCATGCCGAGCGGCGTGAAGAGGCGCTGCGCGAGATAGTCCTCGTAGCGGAGGCCGCTGGCCTTCTCGACCACCTGCCCCAGCAGCCAGAAGCCGCCGTTGCTGTACGCCTGCGCCTCGCCGGGGGTGAAGGTGAACGGCGTGAGGTGCACCAGCCGCATGGCGCTGTCGCGCGGCATGCCGGGGACGAACATGTTGCGCTCCCACTCGTACGCTTCGCTGAAGCGCGCGATGCCCGCCGTGTGCGTGAGCAGGTGACGCAGCGTCACCGTGCGACCGCCGGTGTCGAGCGTGGGGAGCCACGTCGTGAGGGCGTCGTCGACGGAGAGCGTCCCCGCGTCCTGCAGTTGCAGGATGGCGACGGCCGCGAACTGCTTCGACACCGAGCCGATCTCGAACATCGCGTCGGCGGGCATGGGCACATCCCATTCGACATCGGCCTTGCCATAGGCGCGGTGCAGCAGCGTGTCGCGCCCCTGCACGACGGCGGCGACCAGCCCGACGGTGCGGTTGGTGCGTACGAACGACGCGGCGATGGAGTCGAGCGTGGCGGCGACCGCCGTTGTGGTCGTGGCCTGAGCCGGCGCGGGCTGCGCGTACACCTCGCGGCTGCACATCGAGAGCGCGAGCGGAATGCCGGCGAGGGCGACGACGGCGGCCGTGGCGGCGGCCCGGGCGAATGGGGCGCGGCGCGCCGGAGGGAAGACGTCCATGGACGGGCGGGGAGGGGTGCTTGCCAAGTGCTTTGCGCTGCAAAGTCTCTCGGCGAGCCGATGGTGTCAAGGCGCGAGCGGGGGGCGGGACAGTACCTTTGCTGCATGATGGGGCGACCCGACCACTCCACGGCACACGACGCGGCGTCCAGCACTGCCGGACTACCGGTCGACCCGGTGCTGAGCGCGGCGGCTGCGCGTAACCTCTCCGTTGCCATGCAGTTGCGCGCCACCGCCTGGGAGCTGAGCGCGGCCGGCGTGCGCACCTTCCGTCCGGAGCTGACCGAGGCCGAGGTGCAGGCCGAGGTGCGCGCCTTGTTTCGCCGGACCGGCGGGTAGGCGCCGCGCGTGGTCGACGACCTCCTCGTTCGTTTCGCGGCGCCGCTCGAGCGACTCGGCCTTCCGTACATGATCACGGGGGGTGCGGCGGCCATCGTGTATGGCGAGCCGCGTCTCACGAACGATCTGGACCTGGTGCTTGCCATGCGCGCCCGCGATGCCGCCGGCGTCGCCGCGGCGTTTGCGGCCGACGACACCTACGTCCCGCCGGTCGAGGTGCTCGAGGTGGAGGCGGAGCGGCCGCTCCACGGCCACTTCAACGTCATTCATGGGCCAAGTGCGCTGCGGGCCGACGTCTACGTGGCGGGCGACGACCCGTTGCACGCGTGGGGCCTGCGCGGACGCCGTGTGATCGACGTGGCTGGCCAGCGCGTCGCGATCGCGCCCCCCGAGTACGTGATCGTCCGCAAGCTGCAGTATGCGGCGGCCGGCGGCGGCGACCGGCACCTGCGGGACATCAGGCGCATGCTGGAACGCCACCTGGTGTCCATCGATGTCGACGCCGTTGCGACTCGGGCAGCAGCACTGGGGCTGACCGCCTCGTGGCGCGCCGCTCAGGGGTGGTCGGACCCGGTCTGACAGGCCCGGGGCATCCCCGCCTACGTCACATGACGCATGGAGCCGCACCCTCGGCCCGCCGACGTTGCAGGCGTCCCCCTCACGGAGCCTGTCCATGCGTCGCACGGTGTTCACCATCGCCCTCGCCGTCGCCCCCCTCGCGCTCGCCGCCTGCACCCCGTACGGGGTGCACACCAGCGCCCGTCCGCTCGTGGCCGGCGAACGCTCGTCCGCACTCATGATGATCGTCGTGCCACGCGGGCTCGAACTGGACGACAGCACCGGCATGGCCGTGCCGAGCTTCGACTATGAGCAGCGGGTGGGCCTCGACGATCGGTCCGATGTCGGTTTTCGCCTGAACTCTGCAAGTGGCGCCATTGTGACCTATAAGCGGCGCTTGGATGCTCCATCTTCGTCGCCTTCTGCGGCCACCGCACTCATGGTCGGTGGCGGGGTCGTGAACTGGGCCAGCCACGCCCATTTCGAGGCGACGCTCCTGCACAGCCGCAGCGATACCGGCACGGTCACCCCCTACGGCGGCCTGCGCCTCATCCAGATCGCGCCGCTCAACAGCCGCGCCGTCCACGACCACCCGACCGTGGGCCTCTTCGGCGGCACGCGATTCGGCGGCCGCTCGGGCGGCGTCGCCGTCGAGCTCGGCGTCTTCTACGACCGCTCCGCACTGGGCATGCGCCGAGGCGACCTGGTCGTGGTGCCGTCGGTGAGCCTGCAGCGTGGGCCGCGTCGATCTCGGCCGCGGTAGGTATCAGCGGTAGGTATCATGTGTGGCGCCGATGCCGGCCCGCTCACGACCCTGCCCCCTGCTCCTCATGCATCACGCTCGCCGCACCCTCGCGGTACTGCTCGTCTTCGTCACCCTGGGCGCAGTCGCCGCGCCGAACGCGCGGGCTCAGGGCGCCGGCGTCACCCTCTCCGGCCGCGTGCAGGACGCGGCGTCGCGCGCGCCGCTCCCCTTCCTCACGGTGCAGCTCCTCACGGAGCGCGACAGCGCCTTCGTGGGCGGGCGCCTCACCAGCGACGCGGGGGCGTTCACCTTCACCGGTCTCGCGAAGGGCGCCTACGTGCTGTTCGTGCGCTCGGTCGGGTATCGCCCGCTGCGCCAGCGCGTGTTGGTGGGTGAGCTGAGCGCGTTTCTCGACGTGGGAGTGCTGGCCCTGGTGCGCGACACCACCGCGCAGGCGCTCGCCGCTGTTCGTGTGACCGGGGCGCAGGAGGGCGTGGCCGAGACGCTCGATCGGAAGACGTTCACGGTGAGCGAGAATGTGAGCCAGGCGGGCGGCTCGGTGCTGCAGGCCATGTCCACCGTGCCCGGCGTGACGGTGGGGCAGGACGGCAAGGTGCTGGTGCGCGGCAGCGACAAGGTGCTCGTGCTCATCGACGGCAAGCAGACCGCGCTGACGGGTTCGGGAACACAGAGCGGTCTCGACAACCTGCCGGCGTCGGCCATCGAGCGCATCGAACTCATCAACAATCCCGGCGCGCGCTACGACGCGAATGCGAGCGCCGGCATCATCAACCTGGTGCTCAAGAAGCAGAACCAGGATGGCTGGAGCGGCAAGGCTGGCCTCGTGGGCGGCGCCGGGGCGTTGTGGGAGAAGCGGGCCAACCTTCCCACCATCCGGCCGCAGTCACGCAACACCCCGAAGTTCAACCCGTCGCTCGCGGTGAATCACCGGAGCGGCGCGACCAACGTGTACGTGCAGGGCGACTGGCTGTATGCGCCCACGCTCAACAAGAACGAGTTCGCCACGCGCACGTACGACGACGGGACCGTGATCGTGCAGCAGGTGAAGCGCAACCGGCGCACGGACTACGCGACGCTCAACGCCGGCGTCGATCACGCCTTCGACGACCACAACACGCTGGCGGTGACCGGACTCTTCAACCGCGAGAAGATCCTCGACAAGGGCGACAACCCGTACTTCAACGAGGCCATCAACGATCGCCTGCGGCTGTGGCAGTTCCTCGAGGACGAGGTGAAGTACACGGCCTACGGCACGGGCACGTTCACGCACCGCTTCCCCGAGGCGGGGCATGTGTTCACCCTCGGCACCACCTACTCGTTTCACCGGGAAGACGAGAAGTACTTCTTCACCAACTCGCTGCCGCAGGCGACCAGCACCGATGCCTTCGCGCTCATCTCCGATGAGCACGTGGTGGACCTCGCGGCCGACTACGTGAAGCCGCTGCGGCAGGGACGGCTCGAGGCGGGGCTCAAGGGGCGCTACCGCAGCATTCCCGTGAACATGCAGTTCTTCCCCGGCCTGATCTCGCAGATCGACAGCGGCGCCGGTGGCTGGGCCGACTACCGCGAGACCATTCCGGCCGCGTACGGCACCTATGTCTTCGAAGGAGACCGGGTCGAGCTGGAAGGTGGGCTGCGGGTCGAGGGCGTGCGCGTGGACTACGACGTGAATCCCACGCACAACACGTACAAGAGCGACGGCTACACCTACTTCCAGCCGTTCCCCAACGTGCGGGCGGCGTGGAAGCTGGGCGGCGATCGCAAGCTGTCGCTGTTCGTGAACCGGCGGGTGGACCGGCCCAACGAGGTCGACATCCGCATCTTCCCCAAGTACGACGAGCCGGAGCTCATCAAGGTGGGCAACCCGGCGCTGCAGCCGCAGTATGCCACCAACGCCGAAGTGGGCTACAAGGCGGCGTGGGCCCGCGGCAGTGTGTACGCGGCGGCGTTCCATCGCATCGTCGACCAGACCATCACGCGCATTGCCACGCAGGTGCCCGGCAGCGTGCTGCTGTACAACGTGTTCCAGAACGCCGGGCGGAGCTGGAGCACGGGCGGCGAGGTGACGTGGCAGCAGACGGTGTCGCCGCGGGTGTCACTCAACGCCAACGCGAGCCTCTTCCAGCGCACCTTCGACGCGTTCACGGTGGTGAACCGCTACCCGCGCCCCAGCACCTACAGCGCACCGCGCGAGCAGCTCACGTCGGGGAACATCAAGCTCAACGCCACGCTGCGCATGCCCACCGGCTGGCAGACGCAGCTGGCCAGCACGTGGCTCGCTCCCGACCTGCTGCCGCAGGGGCGCATCGAGGGGCGCTACGCGCTCGACATCGGCGCCAAGCGCAGCGTGCAGCAGGGAAAGGGCGAGATCGTGATCAACGCGACCGACGTGCTGAACACCAACCAGGCCCAGCGCACGATTCGTGGCAACGGCTTCCGCGTCGTGAGCACCGACTACCTGGAGACGCAGGTGGTGCGGGTGGGGTACAGCCGGAAGTTCTGAATGGGCGCGCGCGGGTGCGCGTGGGGTCGCAATACACCGCGCCACACCACCCGTTCGCCCCCTTCGACACACCGGACGCACCAGGTCGCGCCGCGCGATGTGGTGTGGAGGTGTCTCGTGAGGAGACCCCAACCCGGCCGGATCATGTCCGCTCCCCGCCTTCGCGCGCCCGGCTCCGGCCGGCTGCGTTGTCGCCTCCTTTCCGTCGTGGTCGCGCTGCTCGCGAGTGCCTGCCATGGTGCAGCGCCGCGCACCGCCGAGCCGGCTGTCGTATCGCCGGTGCGCCTGCACTTCGAGCCGGAGTCGCCGCGCTTCGCCGAGGCCGCGCGCGCGTACGATTCGCTGTGGGTGCACGAGGGCACGCGCATGGTGGCGGCCCTCGAGGCGGCCGCGAAGCGCCGCTTCTCGGCGCTGGGCGACACCAGCATCCGCGTCATCGTGTTCGAGGGGGTGAGCTACTCCGGCGACCGCGTCAGCCCCATGCGCATGCGGGCCAGCTATCCGCTCGACACCAGGCGCTCGGCCCTCATGCACGAGCTGGGACATCGCCTCGGTGTCGGGGTGTTTCCGCCCAACGAGAACGAGCACATCACGCTGTTCCTCTGGCTCTTCGAGGCATGGGAGCGCGCGTACGGCACCACTTTTGCACATACGGAGGTCGCCGTCGAGAAGCGCCGCGGCGGCATCTACCCCGGCGCGTGGGACGCCGCCCTCGCGCTGTCACCGGCGGCGCGCGCCGCGCGCTGGGACTCCATCAGGGCCGCACGCCGCTGAGGCGCGCGTCCGGACAGTCTGCTACGTCGGTCGACGCATGGCGCACCACGCCGAACGCGCGGAAGTTCCGGACACCACACTCCCGGAGCTCGCGTGTCCGTCATGCTCGTCGCCGCGCAGGTCCTCGCCGTCTGGCTCATCACCGACTTCCTCTCCGGTGTCTTTCACTGGATCGAGGATGCGTACGGCGGGCCGTACTGGCCCATCTTCGGCCGACACGTCACACGCCCCAACATCCTGCATCACTACGCGCCCCGTGCGTTCGTCAGCAACTCGTGGTGGCGCAGCTCGCGCCTGCTGCTGGTCATCTGCCTCCTGCTCGCGCTGGGGGCGTGGACGCTGGGTGTGTTCAACTGGATGATCGCGCTCGGCCTGGTGCTCGGGCTCAACGCGAACCAGGTGCACAAGTGGAGTCATCGCGCGCGACGTGAGAACCCGCCGCTCGTGCAGTGGCTGCAGCGCCTGCACCTCATCCAGTCGCCATCGCAGCACCATCGCCACCACGTGCGCGGCCGCAACGCGGCCTACTGCGTGCTCACCGACCTGCTCAACCCCGTGCTCGACCGCATGCGCTTCTGGGCGGGGCTCGAGTGGCTCATCGCGCGACTGTTCGGCGTGCAACGCCGAGACGACACCGCGGCGGCGCTGCTCGTGCTGGAGCGCGAACCCGAGTTCTTCGGCGCGTACCTGCCCGTGGTGCGGCAGCGCGTGGCCGCGGAGGTGGCGGCGCGGCGGCAGGGGCAGGCTGCGGCCTGACGGGGGACACGGCACATGCCACCGGCGCGCCCGCGCGCTATGCTTCGAGGGTCCCCCTGCGGTTGTCACCGTGCGGCTGTCCCCTGAGCAGCGAGGCGTCATCCCATGAATGCCCCCGGCTGGAGTGTGCTGGCCACCTACGCGACCGGCTTCGAGGCCGACTTCGCCATCGCGCAGCTCGAGGCGGCGGAGATCCCCGCCGTGCGCGACAACAACGACAGCGCCGGTATCTTCGGCGCCGGCTTCCAGGGCGCCACCACGCGCGGCTACACCGTCATGGTGCCCAGCGCCGCCCTCGACGAGGCCCGCGAGCTGGTGCAGCCGGTGGACGAATCCCCCTGACGGCGCGGCGGCCGGTCTTGCCACCGGCCCGCCAAGAACGCGAAGATCAGGCGACGAATGGACGAAGAGAGATGTCCATCCGTCGCCTTTTCTCATCCCCCGCCATGCGCCACGCTCTCCGCCATCGCCACACGCTGGTCGCGCTCCTGTTCGCGGCCGTCACGGTGCCGTCGCGCACCACCGGCCTCCTCGGCGCGCAGGGCGCGCCCACCTCCACACCGGTCCCCGCCGCCGGGTTCGTGGTGAAGCACGAGGTGCAGGTGAAGGCGGCCCCCGCGCGCACGTGGGAGGCGCTGCTGCAGGTGGGGCGCTGGTGGAACCCCTCGCACAGTTGGTCGGGTGACGCGAAGAACCTCACCATCGACCCGCGCGTCGGCGGCTGCTTCTGCGAAACGCTGCCGGGGGGCGGTGGGGTCGAGCACCTGCGCGTGGTGTTCTTCAAGCCCAACGAACTGCTGCGCATGGCCGGCGCCTTGGGCCCGCTGCAGACCATGGGCGCCACGGGGCACTTCGCCGTCCAGCTCACGGCCGACGGCACCGGCACGCGCATCGCCGCGTCGTACATCGTGGGCGGCTGGTCGGAGGGTGGCCTCGACAAGATGGGGCCGCTGGTGGGCATGGTGCTGCGCGAGCAGATCGACCGACTCGCCCGCTACATCGACACGGGGTCACCGACTGCGCCCAAGTAGCGGCATGGCGCGGTGATCCTGTCGGTCGACCTCGCCGCCGCACGCTACGCCGACAACGGCATCGCGCTGCTCACGCCCGCGCCGCCGGGCCGTGTGCACGCGCACATCGTCCCGCCGGCATCACTCGGGCTTTCCGACCCGCCGCACGTCGAACACTTCGCCGACGCGTTGCTGCACCTCGCGCGCACGCACGACGTGCGCGGCATCCTCATCGACGGGCCGCAGGCGTGGCGGCGCGGGAGCGAACCGCTGCCGCATGCACGGGTCTGCGAGCTGGCCACCCGCACCCCCGGCAAGACGGGGCCGCCGGGTGTCGTGAAGCCGCGCACCTGGACGCGCATGGCGGAGTTCTCCATCGCGCTGTTCGACGCGCTCGACGCGCGCGGGTTTCCGCGTCTCGACGCCACGTGGACGGACGCGCCCTTTGCCGTGGAGAGCTTTCCGACGCATGCGTGGCGCATGCTGGGGCGCGCGGCGTTGCCGGCCAAGCGCCGCCGCGGCGACTGGACGCCGTGGCAGCAGCATCTCGAACAGCACTGGCTGTCGGCACCACTCGGCGCGGTCACGCACGACGAGCTGCAGGCCGTCGTGGCCGGGATCGGCGGTGTGCAGCTCGTGCGCGGCGGGGTCGCGGCCGCGCACGTCTGTGGCGAGCCGCCCGTGTTCGAAAGCGGCTCCTGGCGCGAGGGGTTCATCGTGAGCCCGCGGGCGCAACCGACGCCCTATCTGAGAAAGCGCCGCGCGACCGTTTCGAGGCGTTCGTCGAGTGCCGTCTCCGCCTCGGCCAGAATAGCCTCGACATACGGCCGCAGCTGCGGCTCGCCCCAGTAGTAACCCGTGGCGCGCTCGGCGAGCTGCGTCTCGCCCACCCGCGCGGCCTCCAGCAACGCACGCGCCGCCACGCGGTCGTAGTCGGGGTCGTCGCGTTCGGGCAGCCCGTAGTTGCGGCGGGGCATCTCGCCTTCGGCGTCATCGCGCAGGAATGCCTGGGACATGCCCTATCTACCCCGAATGGTTCCCTTTGGCGTCACCCATTCGCCGCGGATCCAATCGACCACCATTTCGATCTCGCGCGGCGTGAGACTCTTCTCCTTGCCGTAGCTCGGCATGCGGTCGTTGTCGCGGCCGAAGAAGCGGGGGTGTTCGGGATCATTGACGAAGTCGATCATCCACTGCCGTGAGCCCCAGCCGGTGAGTTCCGGGCTGTCGGTGCCGACATCCTGGAACACGTGGCACTCGGCGCAGCCGTAGCTCGTGTTGCGGATGAACATCGTGCCCAGCGCGATGCGGGCACTGTCCTGCACGTCGAGCGCGGCCTGACTCCTGAGCTGGGCCTGCGCCGAGAGCGCGAGGACCACGTTCTTGCGCGTCTCCAGCTCCTCGTCGCTCTCCGGCATGTGGTCGGCCAGCCACGCCGCCATGTCGCCTTCGGCGTGGATCGTGCCGCCCCAGTAGCGCCGCGTGAGAATGGTGTCGGCGTCGAGGAAGCCGGTGAGCCACGCGCGCGAGCCGAAGCCCTTGAGGTCCGACGCGCTGATCGAGTCCTTGGGGAGCGCGTTGCCCAGACCATCGTGCCCGTCGTAGCGGTGACACGAAGCGCAGTTGCGCGAGAAGATGCGCGGTCCCTGTGTGTAGGCATCGTCGCGCAGGAGCGTGAGCGCGCCGGTGATGGGCACGCCGGCATTGGCCAGCGCGACCGCACGCTCGGCGTCACGCGCGGCGACCTGACGGGCCACCTGGTATTCGACGTCGCCCTTGTCGGCGGCCATGGCCTGCCACGTCAGCAGCGCGATGCCCGCGAGCAGCGCGCCCATGAGTCCCACGTTGAAGCGGTGTCCCAGGCGCCACTTGCCGAGGATGGGCATGGCGACGAGCAGCACCATGACCAGCGTGGGCAGGATGATGGCGCCGATGATCTCCGTCTTGCCCGGGAAGTACTTGAGGAGCTGGAAGAGGAACAGGAAGTACCACTCGGGGCGCGCCGCGGCGAACTGTTCGGCCGGGTCGGCCGGTGCGCCGAGTGGGGCGCCGTGTTCGCGCACGATGAAGAAGACGACGACCGCGAGGACCGCGAGGCAGGCGACGGCATCGCGCAGCACCTGCTCCGGCCAGAAGCCTTCGTCGGGGCCCTTCGGCGGCAGCTTCGGGGTGATGCCGTGGCGCCGGAAGAGCGCGACGTGCCCCACGATGAGGAGCGCGATGAGCACCGGGATGACGCCGGCGTGCAGCGCGAAGAACCGCGTGAGCGTGTGATGCCCGTACGCGGCACCGCCCACGACGACCGTCTGCATCGGCGAGCCCACAAGCGGGCTCATGCCCACGATGTTCGTGGAGACCGCGGTGGCCCAGTAGCCGTTCTGGTCCCACGGCAGCAGGTAGCCCGTGAGCGACAGCGCGAGCACCAGCAGCAGCAGCGCGACGCCGAACCAGAAGTTGACTTCGCGCGGCGCCTTGTACGCGCCGTCGATGACCACCTGCATGAGGTGCAGCACCAGCAGCACCGTCATGGCCTGTGCGACGAAGTGGTGCAGGCCGCGCAGGAACCAGCCGCCCCACATCTGGTGCTGGATGAAGTAGACGCTCTCCCAGGCCGTCTGCGAGCTCGGGCTGTAGGACATCCACAGGAAGAGTCCCGTGATGACCTGGACGACGAAGAAGAAGGTGAGCGTGCTCCCCCAGACGTAGCGCCAGCGGGCGCCGCCGGGGACGTTCTCGAACAGTGCTTCGTGCAGCAGCCCCTTGTAGCCGGTGCGCGAGTCGAGCCAGGCGCGCAGGTCGTCCAGTCGCTGCGCCATCAGACCGGGACTTTGTCGGGGGAGCCCTTCCGGAAGTTCTGGAAGCGCACCCAGACCTCCCCGTTGCGGACTTCGGCCTCGAGGGCGTCCATGGCGCGCGGGCTCGGGCTCTTCGGGTCGGCGATGCTGCCGTCGACCGCGAAGGCGCTCTTGTGGCAGGGGCAGAAGTAGCCGTGGTTGGCGGCGTTCCACCCCACCGAGCATCCCAGGTGCGGGCACACCGAGTTGAGAACGCGCACCGTGTTCTCGCCCGTCTTCTGGATGTAGACGGAGCCCACCGGGACGTTCTCGGTACGGTTCCAGGCGTCCACCAGGGTGTCGAGGACGGGGAACTTGCGCGGTTCGCCGCTGTCGGGGAGAGCGGCGAGGGAGGTGATGCGGACCATGCCGCGGGTGTCGCCCTTCCGGCGGAGCGGGTCGAGCAGGGTGAAGAGGCCGGCGACCGGGGCCACGACGGAAATGAG
Organism: Gemmatimonadota bacterium; assembly: GCA_020161135.1. Taxonomy (GTDB): domain Bacteria; phylum Gemmatimonadota; class Gemmatimonadetes; order Gemmatimonadales; family Gemmatimonadaceae; genus Gemmatimonas. The sequence continues at coordinate 602,928 of JAIUOB010000002.1, forward strand.
GCCGCCCACGACGAGTGCGGCGGCCTTGGAGACGAAGTTGCGGCGATTCGCGGAGGGCGCGGAGCTGGCGGAGGGCGCGGAGGCCGGCGGCTGGTGCGGCTCGGTCATGGGCGGGGACGGCGTGGCGGGTCGGGGCGGGCGTACCCGCCCCCGGTGCTCTCTGGGTACGCAAGATGCGGGGGGAGCGCTGGGCTGGCCAGCAACTGGCCAGCGAACCTCCGGCCCCGTCCGTAGGTAGAAGCGAGGGCCGATGCGTCGACCAGCAACTATATGAGGGTGCTGGCTGTCGCGCGTCCGTCGCACCGCCACCCGGCCGGGCTGCCGGGGGAGGGTGTGCCGCAATTCATCACTCCCGTCCTGACCACCGACCGACCCCATGCACCTGCGATTCCGGCACCTCGGTACCCTGTCCGTTCTGGCGCTCACGCTGATGACCAGCGGGCTGCGCGCGCAGCAGGATGAGGAGAAGACCCCGCTCGGCAAGAAGATGGCGGCGCTGAACACGGCGTTCCGCGCGCTGGGCCGTCAGATCGAGGACCCCAGCAAGAACGCGAACTCGCTCGAGCTCATCGCGACCATCCAGACCAACGCCAAGGCGGCGCTCGATTTCGAGCCCGAGAAGAAGGCCAAGACGCCCGCGCCCGAGCAGGCGAAGTTCATGGCCGACTACAAGGCCGGCATCAACAAGCTCATCGAGACCACCGGCAAGCTGCAGGCGGCGGTGAAGGCGAACAACAACACCGAAGCGGCGAAGATCCTGGACGAGATGCGTGCGCATCAGCGCGAGAGCCATACGGCGTTCCGGCTGCGTCGGCCGGGGGCACCGGGGGGCGGGTTGCAGTAGGGTTGCTGGTTGGGTTGGGACTGCGGGTACAGCGGTTCACGCGGTTACGGCGGGCGCCCTGCTTCGGAGACGGAGTGGGGCGTCTTGCGTTGGGGGGTGGTGGGTGCGCGCGGCGGGGTGGGGTGTTGTCTTGCGGGGCGTGATGGATAGGCGGGGCGGATGTCGATTCTGGCTGCTCGGCTACGCTGTCCTGGCCACGACGACTGATGGCGTTGACGTGATTTGCGGGAGGATTCTAGCAGTCGATCTCTTCGAACTGCAAAGTAGGTTGGGTCCTGCAGAACCATCCTCTGGACCTAGCACAGATCAACCGGAAAGGTCGCATGGCAGCAGACAATTGGGCCACATCAGGGCACGCCGCGACTTCCGCAGGCCTTCGCTACCCCCCAAGACAGCTGTCCACTCGCAAGATGTGACTCGTTCGACCATTGCGGCGGCTAATGGAGAGATCTCAGCATTAGAGGAAATCGCCAATATTGCGTTGCCCGTTCCTCTCAGCCCAGATTCTGCGGAGTTCTTGGCCTGACCTCCGCTGTCTCCTGACGGGATTTGTGTCATGAGCTCGTCACGTTAGCGAGGCCCGGCTCATTCACCTCTGTACCCTCTGCTAGGAGCTTACTTGCCATACTCCGCCGAGATCAGTCGCTCAAACCCGACATGTTTCATCTTCTTGATCGATCAGTCCGGCTCAATGAGCGAGTCATTTGGCACGGAGAGCGCCGCTCGTAAAGCTGACTTCGTTGCAGACGTCGTGAATCGGACTCTTCACGACTTAGTCATCCGCTGCACGCGAACAGAAGAGATCCGCAGTTACTATGAGGTTTCTGTCATCGGCTACGGCTCCTCAGTTGGTTCAATGCTTAGCGGCGGACTGTCCGGCCGAAACCACGTACCGATTTCGGAAGTTGCAGATTCTCCCGCTCGACTTGAGACTCGCTCCAAGAAGGTGCCCGACGGTGCGGGGGGACTTGTGGAGCAGACGGTGCGTTTCCCGATCTGGGTGGATCCGACGTCGAACGGTGGAACACCCATGTGTCAGGCCTTTTCGCTCGCTCAGAGGTTACTCGCCGAGTGGACAGCAACACATCCGCATTCCTTTCCGCCGACGGTGCTCCACCTGACCGACGGAGAGTCGACCGACGGGGATCCAACTGAACACGCAAGACAGATTCTAGGCACGGGCACCAGCGACGGTGCGACGCTGCTCTTCAACTGTCATGTCTCCTCCAAGCACGCTATGAAGGTGGCGTACCCCAACGATGAGTCGAGGCTCCCGGACGAGTACGCAAGATCGCTGTTTCGCTGCTCGTCCAGATTGCCTGAGTCCTTTCGGCAGGCTGCTGTGAGCATGGGGGTTGCCGTGGAGGAGGGCGCTTACGGCTTCGTCTTTAACGGCGATCCGGTGTCCGTCGCGCAGTTCTTCGAGATCGGCACCAGACCCGCAAATCTGCGATAGCTGAATCCACTTGTGCTGAACGCTCACTCTTTGCTCCTACCCAAGGACGGACTTCACCCGCATGAATGCGAGGACGCTATTGGCATCCGATCCGATCTCGGACGCTTCTGCGTTGCGGACGGTGCCACTGAATCCTTCGACTCCCGCACGTGGGCACGGCTGCTGACCAAGCACTGGTCGCAGTGCAACGGTCTCACCCAGCCCCATGAACTGCAGTCATGGTGGAAGCGTCTTGGAGAGCGGCATACAAGGCGCTGGAGCGAGCGTCCGCTACCTTGGTATGCGGAGGAGAAGGCCGCCGTTGGCGCCTTCGCGACCTTCTTGGGATTCGAAGTTGCCGAGACGACGGAGCAGGGGTTCCGCTGGCAGGCTGTTGCGTTGGGCGATTCCTGTCTGGTGCAGCTCCGAGGTGGCGAGATTGTTCTTTCTTTTCCGCTAGATGAGGCGGACGAGTTTGGAAGTCATCCTCAATTGCTTCCGTCGAAACCGTCACTTCAAGCCGCGGTGGAAGGAGAGGTGCGGTGCGTATCTGGGACTGCACGTTCAGGCGATGCGTTTCTGCTGCTCACCGATGCGCTCGCAGCGTGGATGCTTCGGTACAGTAAGTCAGAGCCGGAGCTGACCCAGAACTTCCTTCGGCTTCTTGAGTCAGCTTCCCCAGAATCCCTTGCAGATCTTGTGTCGAACGAGAGACGGTCGAGACGCCTGAGGAACGACGACGTGGCTGCTGTTCTACTAAGGCTCTCGGCCGTTGAATCTTCGAAGGCGCGGTAGGAGGATCTCTTGCCGACTGCAATATGGCCAACTGCCCGCGAGTACCAAGAAGCAATCCAGAACCCACATCTCTCCTTCGACGATCCAAGCCTTCGCGCCTCCAGCCCCGCGCTTGATCGACTGGGGATGCCTACGGTCACGTCTGGTCAGTTTGCATATGTGTTCAAGCTGAACCCGATCGGTGGCGTGCCTTCACAAGCGGTACGATGCTTCCGAGGTGCCTCCCCGGATCGCGAACGCCGATACACGTTGCTGGAGCAGTACCTCGAGCGGGTGCCCACGACGTTCTTGACCCCCTTCGAGTACGATTCGTCGGGGATCCGTGTCCGGGGCCAGAAGTGGCCAACTTTGGTGATGGAGTGGATTGACGGTCACACGCTCGACTCGTTCGTAGGTCGCGTTGTGGCTAACCGACTCGAGATGGACTATCTAGCAGATGTCTGGCTAAAGGTTCTCCACTCGCTCCGCACCAGCCAAATCGCGCACGGCGACCTCCAGCACGGCAATGTCATCGTTGACACGTCGAGAGCGGTCCGCCTCGTAGACCTTGACGGAATGTTCGTACCAACCATGGAGGGTCAGCGCGCGACGGAACTTGGACATCGACACTACCAGCACCCGCGGAGATCGGAATCGCATTTTGGGATCGATCTTGATAACTTTGCTGGGTTGGTAATCTATTTGTCCCTAGTTGCTTTGCGCGAATCGCCGTCCTTGTGGAGCAAGTATCACGATGAGAATCTGATATTCTCGCGCGCCGACTTTCAGAGCCCTGACAGCTCGCCTGTCTTCCGTTTGGTCAGCTCACTGACATCGGAGTGTGCCCACCTCACACAGGTCTTGGCGGCGGCCTGTCGCGATGAGCCCACGGCCTGTCCGTCAGTCCTCGACATTGCCGGGGTGAAGTCACAGCGACTGCCCATCTGGATGTTGTCAGCTCCAACACGCGAAATTCCGACCGCATCTCGGGAGGTACAGTCGCGAAGGGAACGCGCCGACCACCACGTGCAGTCAGTGAAGCCGGTTAGTACCCCTTGGTGGCAGCAGGCGCAGTCGTCGACAAGTGCTTCGCCAGCTCCAAGCATGCAACTGCCTTGGGGTGCCGCCACGACACCTAGCGTTGTGCCCCCCACGCCGAAGGCGCCCCGGTCGTTCACAGCGACCGTATTGAGCCATGCCGTGACATACGCATTCATCGGCTCACTGTGCTTCTTTGTGTGGATGCCGGTGCTACTGGTGGTGCTTCGCGGCGTTGTTCCCCCTGAGGTTGATCAGTTTGCGCTCGCAGTGGCGATCTTTCTGAGCTTCTGTCTCCTCCTGGGAGTTCGTCGGACGAAGGCCGACAGGCATGCAGCCTTCACTCAATCGAACATCCAGTCGACAGTAATCACACCGGCTCCGTCAGTCGGTACGGCAAGTACTCCGATGCAAGCGAGTGCTCACAACCGTCCGTCTCCGCTAGGGACTACGTTGAGTGCGCCGACGATACCCGGAGCTCACCGACGCTCTATCGCAACGCCCTCAGGATCTGCAGGTACCGTTGTTGTTGCGAGCAGCATCCGGTTCACATTCCACCGGCCTGGTTGCAGATGGGCACAAAAGATCTCAGGAAGAAACCGTGTTTCATTTGGTTCTGCGAGCGCTGCAAGATCCGCAGGCTATCGCGCTTGCAACGTTTGCTCGCCATGACTGTCGTATCCTGGTCTCGCCTGCTGTGATTCCTTCGCGTACGTTGACGTGAATGAGATTGGTTGAAGGTGCGACCATGTGCTTCCGCGCTTTTCGTGGGATCCTCACTCGTCTAGCCCTGAACGTTGACCACGATGCGATCTCCATTTGATGCCGCAGCCTCGCTTCCGGTCCTGACTAGGGTGGCAACTACCACAGGACTCTTGTGCTTTGCATATCTCGCATTCGGTCGACCATCTAATCGCTTTGCGATCGTGGTACCTAGGTCTGGTGCCGCTCAGATTGACAGCGCGCGACCGGAAGCGTTAGCGGTTGCCTCGGACTCAGGTACACGGACGCCTTCTCAAGCTCCGGCGGCACTCGACCTTACCACGGTCGAGCCCAGGGCCTCCGCATCTGCGCTACCTCCACCTGCCTCTGAGACACCAGGCTCTGCGATCGATACGACTACGTCATCGCTTCCGCCGAATCCGCCAGCGTCTTCAGTCGCATCTCCATTGACTAGCGCCGAGCTCTCTGCCAGAACATCGACTGACAGTGTCAGATTGACCCGAGATTTGCAGCTCTCAGCGACGCCGCGGCAGAGAGAGATCTTCGCCGTACCACCTCGGGGATGCGATGAGCTTCTTGCTTGCCTGCGCGCCTCACCGGCGCCAACGGATTCGCGAAGGTATGTCCTTCGTAGCGGGGAGCGCTTTCTCGTCCTAGAGATCGTGGCAGATTTCGCCCGTTGTCGCATATCCGACGGAACGGAGGCTTGGCTTCCGTTTGCTCAACTTGACCTCCCGTTGTACAGGGACATGATTGGCCGGTAGGCTGGAGATCTGGCCAACAGGCGCTGATCATTCACTGGAACCCCTCGGATGCCTACCCTGACCTCTTTCCTGTCTGCCTTTCTGCTTGCAGGTCAGCTAGCTGCGCAGCAGGCGCGGCCTCCACTTCCGGGATTGGGTGGACCCGGAGACGTCGTGGAGTACGTGAGATCAAGCGGAGCGATTGGCTCTATTGTTCGAGACTCGATTGCCGAATCCTCCGAGACCAGACGGCGGGTCCTGCGAAGAGTCGGATCTGGCGCTGCCGAGGAAATCGTATTCACCCGCACCCCGGATGGCATCATCGTTTCCGGGGGAAGCGCTGCACCGGTTCTTGTTCTTCCGGCGACTTCGCTCAGGGCGAGCTTGACGTGGTCTTGGAGCAACGAGGGTACGCGGTACTCATTTCGGATCTCTGATGCTCCGCCAGTCGACTCAGTCATCTCGGGTCGTCGAACTCGTGTCTTCCGCGCAACCCGAGCGGAAGAGCGAAGGATCGGCGGTGGAGCTCAACCGATCGTCCAAGTCACGGAGTTGTTGCTTTCTGAGGATTTCGGGGTGCTTTTTTCGAGGACGCGTCCTGACCCAAGACGCGACGACCTTCAGTTTCTTGGTGTGCGACGGCGCACCTCGCAGGTGACGGCCCGCGAGTACCCGTCGTTCTGCAAGCGGCATCGATGTTCGGCATCGCCTTCGATCGGGTTCTCGGCTGGCTACGCTGAGGTTTCTGGACGCTCTGGAAATACTTCCGGTCTGTCAGATGACGCGATTGTTGCGCCGTCTCTTGGAGTGGATGTTGGCCTACGGTGGTTCTTCTTGGGCTTGCGCGGCGTCGCAAGCGCTTGGCCAGCGACCTCCACAGACGCAGATGCTGAAGACTCAACGGTGTTCAGCTTTGGCGGCGAGGCCGATCTTCACGTTCCCTTGGGAGGTGGCGCGTCGATCTACGGCGGCCTTGGAGCTCACGAACTGCGTGCAAGACTCGGTCCGCGGTCTGCGTTTCGCGTTCCGACGGCGCATGGCGGGCTTGAACTCGGGAGCCGAACTGGTCAGTCGCGGCTGTTCGTAGAAGGGAGGAGCGTCGCACGCACCGGTAGCGGGCCAATGCGACAATATTCGTGGGACGGAGAGTCGATCCGTATGTTCATGGTTTCCATCGGCCTAAGATACCGCTGGTGATTGATCCGCGTACCTTGCATCGGAGCCAGTCTGTATGGTTGACTTGGCTTCAGCCTCGTTGGCGGACTGGTCGCGAGCAACCAACTTCCGGAATTTCGCAGAAGGCCACGTGCAGCCCCTCATGCACGTGGCCTTCTGCCCATCCACTCGCTCGCACAGCGCCGCTTTCGTCCGCGAGCCCCTCCGCCGCTCCGCGCGCTACGCCTTCCGCCGACGCACTACCGCCAGCGCCGACAGCCTGGCCGCGACGAGCAGGTAGGTGGCCGGCTCGGGCACGACGATGGTCGTGCTGATGCGATCGATCGCGACCTAGGGGCCGGTCAGCGGGCCGGCGATGGGGTTGTCGGTGCCGCCCGACGTCGAGATGTCGACGCGATCGATGTTGGCCCAGTAGAACGACACGCTCTGAAGCGTGAACGGGCCGGTCAGGTTGATCACGGACGAGTACTGCTGCGCGCCGAGCAGCGACCCGACCACCGTGAGCTGCAGGTTGTCGTGCCACGCGGGGGCCGCGTCGAACGAGACGAGGGTGAACGGCGTCGCCCGGAAGAAGCCAAAGGGCGCCGAGAAGGTGCCGTACAGCACGCTCGACCCACCGCCCGCCGTGTAGTAGCCGGAGTTCGGCTGCGCGGTGCCGAGGGCGCAGTGCGAGGTGGGCAGCCAGGTGAAGCTACCGTAGCCGGCCTGCACCGGACCGCCGCTCTGCGTGCAGCCGATCTCCTCGAAGTCCAGGAGCTGTGCGGCTGCGGGTGACGCCGTCGCGGTCGCCGAGCACGTCGCGCCGCATCTGGAACACCCGTGAGCGCGTCAGCATCTGTACAAGTGCGCAGGACGCTAGGCGGTCTCCACTCACCACCCCCACGTGCCCGCTCCACACCCCACCACGCCCGCCGTCGGCTTCCAGCAGTGGCGTGACCTGCTCTTCCTGCATTGGCGCGTGCCGGTGCAGGCGGTGCAGGCCACGCTGCCGCCGGGGTTGGTCGTGGACACGTTCGACGGCGACGCGTGGCTGGGCATCGTGCCGTTCGCCATGGCCCGCGTGCGCCCACGATGGCTTCCGCCCCTGCCATGGCTGTCGTGGTTTTTGGAGCTCAACGTGCGCACCTATGTGCGCGACGCGCAGGGTGTGCCGGGCGTGTGGTTCCACTCGCTCGACTGCAACCAGCCGCTCGCCGTGACGATCGCGCGCACCCTGTTTCACCTGCCGTACCTGCACGCGCGCATGCACGCCACGCGCACGGCCAACGCACTGGTGTACCGCAGCCAGCGCAGTGGTGTCGCGGGAGACCCGTGGGAGTACGCCTGGCGCACGCATGGCCCGGGGCAACCGGCCGCCCACGCGACCCTCGAACACTTCCTCGTCGAGCGGTACGTGCTGTACAGCGCCGATGCCCGCGGTCGGCTGTATCGCGGACAGGTGTCGCATGCGCCCTATCGCATCCACGTGCCCACCGTGGAGCGCTACGACACCGGTCCGGCGGCGCTGGCGGGGTTCACGCTGCGTGGGGCGCCGGTGTCGATCCTGGCGGCCGAGCCGGTGGATGTGGCGATTCATCCGTTGCGGCGGCGGTAGCGTCGCGAGGCACGCCTGCGTCAGCGCAGGAACCGCCGCGCCACCTGTTCGAGGCGGTCGTCACCGGCCTGTTCGGCTTCCTGCAGCATGACTTCCACGTACGGCCTGAGGCCGGGCTCGCCCCAGTAGTAGCCGGTGGCGCGCTCGGCCAATTCCGTTTCCCCCACGCGTGCGGCTTCGAGCAGGGCGCGGGCCGCGACGCGGTCGAAGTCCGGGTCGTGCTTGTCGGGCAACCCATAATTGCGGCGCGGCTTCTCGCCCTCGGCGTCATCGCGCAGAAATGCCATCGACATGCTGCCTCCCGGCGGATGGTGGAACCTCGAAAGATAGCGGGTTCCGGCGCCCGTCAGTCCACCCCAATGCCCGCGTAGTACCCCGCCACCTGCGCCGCCGACCCCGGGCGCGTGTACACATCCGGCTCGCGCGTCTCGATCACCCGCGCGATCACCTTGGCTACCTCCTCCGCGCTCTGCGAATACGGCAGCGTGCGCGAGTCGGGGCCGCCGTGCAGCGCGTTGGCGCCGAAGTCGGTGCGCACCACGCCCGGTGACACGATCGTGATCTGGATGCCGGGGTGTGTGGCCTGCACTTCCGCACGAAACGACGCCGTGAGCGCGTTGAGGAAGTGCTTGGCGCCGCAGTAGGCCGAGCGAAACGTGGCCATGGGAATGCGCCCCAGCATCGACGAGATGTTGACCACCTGCCCCGCGCCGCGCGCCTGGAAGTGCGGCAGGATGGCCTGTATGCCGTACAGCGCCGACTTCACGTTGACGCGCATGATGTCATCGATGTCGTCGTCGGTGAGTTGCGACGGCGGGCGCGTGATCCCCTGGCCCACGTTGTTCACCCACACGTCGATGCCGCCGAACGCCGCGAGCGCCTCCGCCACCACCCGCTCGACCTCGGCGCGCACGGTCATGTCGGCCACCAGCGGCAGTACCGCGGAGCCATGCTGCTGCGCGAGCGCCTCGAGCGGCGCACCGCGACGTGCCACGGCCACCACGCGATGCCCCTGTGCGGCGAGCAGGTGCGTGGTGGCGGCTCCAATGCCGGCGCTGGCGCCGGTGATGATGATGACCTTGGACGAGATACCTGCCTCCTGAGCTGACTGCTTACGCCGCCCGACGCCTCCGCGCCACCGCCACCATGCCCACCACGCCAACCGCCAGCAGCACGAACGTCGAGGGCTCCGGCACGACCTGAGGCGCAGCGGCGAGGGTGAGGCTGCCCACCGTGGGCCAGGCGAAGCCCTGCGCGGGCGTCACGCTCTGCACGGTGACCGACGCGAACGGGTCGGTGGCCACGATACCGAAGAAGCTGGACGCACCGGGGTTCGTCAATGTATGCGTGAACGAGCCACCGGCCGTGAAGGCCGTGAGCGTCAGGCTGGTGCCCGCCGCCTCCGCGCCCATCTCGTCGGTGTTGAAGAAGGTGCCACCGATGCCGAACATCGACGGGCTGAACCCATCGAACGTGACGATGTCGGTGGAGACATTCGTGGACAGCCACGTGCCGCCGAGGCCGCCGTTCACGTAGAACGACGACGTGTTGACATTGGCCGTGTAGGCGAACGCGCCGGCCGTGCGGTTGAGCGGACCGTTGGGCGTGTCGCCGGAGAAGAGATCCCCGAAGGTGTCGGTGCCGGCGTTGGACGTGGCCGCGAGGAACGAGGCGAAGTCGGTGTACACGGCGAACTGGGCGCGCGCCGTCGCGGGGAGGGCGACGAGGACGAGCGTGGCAGCGAGGCGGAGGAGCGAGGGCAAGCGCATGTGCTGGAACACCTTGTCGTGTGAAGTGAGGCCCGCCGCGTCGCGACCCGACGCGGCGGATCGAAACCGTGTCAGAACGGCGAGCAGGTGATGAAGCCGCGCCGCAGCGCGAAGCCGCCGGTCTCGCCGTCATCGGCCCACAGCGCCGGACGCGTGCCGTTCACGCACTCAGCCAGCGGCCCGTACGTGAAGCCTTCGTTGTTGAGGTCGGGCATGCCCGTCGGGCGGTCGAAGCGCTGCGTGACCACGAAGCGGCCGCGCAGCGGCGACGCCACCTGCGTGTCGATCTTGAGCACCGCCGACCGACCGAGGCAGGTGTTGTCGCACGTGGCCCACATGTGCCCGAGCTCGGTGTCGAAGGTGAGGTCCATGATGCTGGTGTAGCCGCTCGAGAAGGTCGCCACGCGTGTGTAGGTGCCGTTGGCGTGATCGAGCGCGTACGCGTACACGTTGCCAGTCGCCTCGACACCCACGAAGAACAGGCCACCGCCGTTGTTCGGATAGTCGGCGGGGTTGTAGGCGCGCGCCTTGCTCTCGTCGTAGAAGCCCTGCGCCACGAGGTAGCTGTCGGGCACGCGCGTGATGGCTTCGAGGCCGAGGTTGGCGCCGTTGGCCGGCAGGTCGGGTGTGAGGTTCCACTCCATGTTGGCCACGAGCACGGACCCGGCTTCGGTGGCCACGCTGTAGCGGAGGATGCTGTTGCGACTCACGGAGTTGGCCGCGTTGTTGCGCTCGGCCGCGACATACACGTTCGTGCCGACGACGGTCACGCCTTCGGCATCGACATCGCCGGTGCCATTGGGATAACGCAGTGCCTTGCCGTTGGTCCACGTGCGCGCGGCCTTGGGCGTCCACACGCCGTTCACGAGCGTGAGACGGTAGAGTGTGCCCGGTCCGTTCTTCACCGCCCACACGATGCCGGTGGGCAGGCCCGCCAGCGGCTGGTAGAAGAGGCCGCTCATGTTGCCGCCGAACACGCCGCCCGCATCAGCGGTGGTGATGGTCTGCGCGCCGGGCCACGGCGAGTGCACGACCCCCGCGCCGCAATCGTTGGCCGCGCCTTTGGTGGACGTGGCGGCCGTCTGGAACGCGCCGGTGCCGTCGGGGCAGCGTGCGTAGGTCGTGGACGCGTGCGCCGTCCAGGTGTAGCTGTCGATGAGCGTGACGCCGCCCGGTGCGAACAGGCGGGCCTGATCGCCCGCGCCGAGCCCGAAGCCGAACTGCGCTTCGTCGAGCACGAGAAAGCCACCCGGCTGGATGACAGTGTTCGCAGGAATGATGTACTGGCGCGTGTTGTCGTTGTCGCGGAAGTAGTAGCCACCGAGGTCGACCGGCAGGACGCTGGTGTTGTAGAGCTCGACCCAGTCGCCCGGCACGCCACCATTCGACTCGACTTCGTTGATCTTGACGCTCGTCGCGGGGGCCGCGCAGCTATTGGCCGCACCCTTCGTAGGCGCTGCCGTGGTGACGAAACCGCCGGTGCCGTCCGGGCAGCGGCCGTACGTCGTCGCGGCGTGCGCCGACCACGCGTAGCTGTCCACGAGCGTCGTGCCATCGGGGCGGAACAGGCGCGCCTCGTCGGGCGCGCCGATCCCGAAGGGCAGCGCTGCCTCGTCGATCACGTAGTAGCCATTGGCCGGAATCGTGGTGCCGGCCGGCAGCGTGTAGCCAACCGTGCCGTTGTCACGGAACACGTAGCCGCCGATGTCGACCGGCGACGACGACGGGTTGTAGAGCTCGACCCAGTCGCCCGGGACGCCGTTCTGCGACTCGACCTCGTTGATGCGAATGAGCACGCTGCAGTCGTTCGCCGCACCCTTGGTGGAAATGCTCGTGGTGGCCCATGCGCCGGTGCCGTCCGGGCAGCGGCCGTAGGTGAGCGACGAGTGCGCCGTCCATGCGTAGCTGTCCACGAGCGTCGTGCCATCGGGGGCGAAGAGTCGCGCTTCGTCGCCCGCACCGAGCCCGAAGCCGAGCTGCGTCTCATCGAGCACCAGGAACCCGCCCGGCTGCACGATGGTGTTGGCGGGGATGACGTACGGCGTGTGCGTGTTGTCGTTGTCGAGGAACTGGTAGCCGCCCAGGTCGACGGCCACCGAGCCGGCGTTGTAGAACTCGACCCAGTCGCCCGGGACGCCGCCACTCGACTCGACTTCGTTGACCTTGATGCCCGCGGCGAGCGACAGCGACTGCGCTGCAGCGTTCCGCGACAGCGCGTCAGGGCCGGTGGCGTTGCGGTCGGGCGCGCAGCTCGCGAGCAGCGCGAGAGCGAGCGCGGTGGTTACGGCGGAGAGAGTCCTGCGAGTCACGGCGGCACCCGGGTGGCGATGTGGTGGGGGCAGCAGCCGTCGACGCACGACGGCGCTGAGCCCCATGAACTCCTCACCACATCGTCACGGGCGTCGCGCGATGATGTCTCGGCACGGTCACGACGCGCCGGTGCTACGCCACCTCGACCAACACACTGCCCCGTTTGCGCCCGGTGTCCACGCGTGCGTGCGCGCGCGCGATATCCGCGAATGCGAAGTGCGCGTCGAGGCACGGCGTGAACACGCCCGCCACCGCCAGGTCCACCAGCGTGCGCAGGTCGTCCACCCGCTCGGCCGCCGGGCCAGCAATGACCCGACGCCCTGTGGTGGCATTCACCCACGGCGCACGCAGCATGGCTGGGAGCGTGGCGAGCACGGCCAGCAGACGCCCGCGCGGGGTGAGCGCATCGCGCACGCGCGCGTACGGTGCGTTGCCCACGCAGTCGGCAATCACGTCGTAGCGCGCACGTTCCCGCGCGAAGTCGGTGTGTGCGTAGTCGACCACGTGGGCTGCGCCGAGTTGGCGCATGGCGTCGGCGTTCGCACCACTGCATACGGCCGTCACCTCCGCGCCGGCGTGCACCGCGAGCTGCACCATGGCCGAGCCCACGGTGCCCGACGCGCCGTTCACCAGCACGTGCTCGTCCGCACACAGCGCGGCACGTCGGAAGAAGTCGAGCGCGGTGGTGCCACCGAACGCGAGGGCGGCGGCCACGTCGTACGACAGCGTTGCCGGCTTGCGCACGATGACGCGATCGGCGCGCACACAGCGGTACTCGGCGTGCGCGCCCATGGCCGCACCGGTGAACGCCACCACCGCGTCGCCCTCGGCGAAGGCGGTGACGTGCGCGCCCACGGCGTCGATGTCGCCGGCCAGCTCGGTGCCGAGAATGGGCTGACGCGGCGCGTGCAGCCCGAAGGCGAGTCGCCCGGCCAGGCCAAAGCCGTGGGGCATGCACTGGCTGCGTACGCGCCAGTCGGCTGTGGACACCGTGGTGGCGCGCACGCGAATGCACACTTCGTTCGCGGCCGGCACGGGCACAGGGCGCTCTTCGATGCGCACGACACTCGGCGGACCGTAGCGCGTGCACACCGCCGCCTGCATGGACGCCTGTCCGCGTGCGTTCACGGCGTGGCGGCGCCCTGGCGGAGCTTCCTGCCGAGTGCGGTGGTGACGCCGAGGCGCACGCTGTAGAGCGACGCGCGCGAGCGGGTGATGGTGTAGCCGAGCGAACCGTCGGGCCGGTCGGCGAGCCCGCCCTCGAGCAGATAGCGGCGCGTGCCGTGCTGCTCGTATCCGACGCCGATGTCCACGCTGGTGCGCGCGTCGAGCGGGAGTTGCAGGCCCACGCCGCCGCGCCACATGGCCCCGCCGTCGCCGAAGTTCTCGGTGGCGGCGGTGATGTCGGGGATGAGTCCGGCGTTGAGGCCGCTCACGGTCATGAAGCGGCTCATGCCCACAAGTCCGTAGCCGTAGGCACGCACGGCGCCGAGTGGCAGGGCGAGCTGCGGGCCGATTGCGAGCGAGAAGATGCCGTTGGCGGTGGTGAGGTTGACGTTCACGCGGCAGTGCGGTGCGGTGCCGAGGCAACTGCGTTGGCCTTCACTGCCGTAGTTGAGCCACCCGCCCTGCAGGCGCAGCGATGCGACGCCGCGCGTATCGAGGCGCAGGAGGACGTGTCCCTGCCCGCCCACGGCGTTCTTCACATGCTGCTTGAAGTCGCCGACGGGTTGTCCGATGTCGGCGGCCACGCCGGCGCGCCAGCGGGGGAGACGGCGTACGACGGTGTCGGTGGCGGAGGGTGCAGCCGCAGTGTCCGGGCGGGCGGCGGTGGACTGGGCGCGGACGGGAGTGGAGGCGGTGAAGGCGAGCAGCCCGGTGAGGGCGATGAGAGCGGAGCGCATGCGCAGTGGGGACAGGGTCGCGGGGACGTACAGTGTACGTCGTACCGTACACTGTACGTCTGGCGTGGTCAAGCGGGGGCGGGCCGAGGGCGGCTTGTCTTGTGCGGGCGGTACGGGTAGCGTCTGTCGCATGTCTCCCGCCCGCCGAGCCCCCCTCAGTCGTGAGCGCATCCTGCGTGCGGCCATCAAGCTGGCCGACCGGCACGGGCTCGAGGCGCTCTCCATGCGCACGCTCGCCGAGGCGCTCAAGGTGGGCGTGATGTCGCTGTACAATCACGTCGCGAACAAGGACGCGTTGCTGGACGACATGGTCGATGTCGTGATGGGCGACATCACGTGGCCCGTGGGCGGCCGGGACTGGAAGGCGGCGCTGCGCGCGCGTGCGGCGGCGACCCTCGCGGTGATGACTGCACATCCATGGGCGCCGATGCTCATCACGTCGCGCATCACCATGGGCCCCAATCGGCTGCGCTACATCGACACCACGCTCGGCACGTTGCGCGACGCGGGATTCTCGTGGTTCGAGGCCGATCGCGGGTGGAATGCGATGGACAACTACATCTTCGGGTTCGCGCTGCAGCAGCAGCACTTTCCGGTGAATCCCGACGAGTACGCCGCCGCGGCGGCGGCATTCCTGCCCATGCTCCCCGCCGAGTCGTACCCGTACATGCACGCGCTGTCGGTGCAGGTGGCCGAGGGGTCGCACGACGGGACGCTCGACTTCGCGTTCGGGCTGGACCTCATTCTCGACGGGTTGGAGCGGCGGCGGGGAGTGTCCCTCACTGTCGGAGCTGCCTGACGCGCGCCTGAGTACGCTGGCACGACAGGGTGCCGTCCAAGAAGTTAGAGATTCTCTATGGATTGGTATCACAATCTGCATTTTGACGAATGAATGGGTCGGGGCACCTTTCGGCGTCCTCCATCGGAGCCCCATGTCGCGCCTTTCCGGTTTGCTCGGCCTGCTGGCCGCACCCCTGCTTGCCCTGCTCCTCGCGCCGCAGCTCGACGCGCTGGTGCTGGTCATGCTGGCGCTCGTCACGTTCATCGCGGTGGTGATCCACAGCTACGCGCGCCGCTATCTCGACGGACAGGCTGCGGCGGCGCGGTTCGAGCGGTGGTTCCTCGCGACGATCGCGGCGACGTCACTGCTGGTCACTGCGGGTGACCTGCGGCTGCTCGCCGTCGCCTGGACGCTGTCGAGCCTTTCGCTGCACCAGCTCCTCACCTTCTTCAGCGACCGACAGCCCGCGCAGGTGGCGGCGCACAAGAAGTTCCTGCTCAGCCGCCTCGCGGACGTCGCCATCTACACGGCGGTGGCGCTGCTCGGTCGCGCCTTCGGCAGCTACGACCTGTCGGTCATCAACGCGCAGGCCAGCGCGCTCGCGAATCTTCCGGCGACGGCGCATGCCGCCGGCTACCTGCTGGTGGCAGGTGTCGCGCTCCGCTCCGCCCAACTGCCTTTCCACGGCTGGCTCATCCAGGTGATGGAAGCGCCGACGCCGGTGTCGGCGCTGCTGCACGCCGGGGTGGTGAACATCGGTGGCTACCTGCTGCTCCGACTCGCGTCCCTCGTCGAAGCGCTGCCCGGCATGGAGCTCGCACTCGTGCTGGTGGGTGGCTCCACGGCGGTGCTCGCCGCGCTGGTGACGATGACCCGGGTGAGCATCAAGGTCGCCCTCGCCTGGTCGACGGCGGCGCAGATGGGCTTCATGCTGCTCGAATGCGGCCTGGGCGCGTGGGAGCTGGCGCTGCTCCACATTGTCGCACACTCCTGCTACAAGGCGTACGCGTTCCTCGGGTCGGGGGGCGTGGTGGCCACCCATGTGCAGCGGCAGCTCGCCGCGCCGCATGCCCGGCCCACCCTGCTGCGCTGGATTGCCGCCGCTGTCGGTGGATCGCTGGTTGCGGCGATCGCCGGGTGGGTAGCCTGGCCGACGCTGGGCACCGACCCACGCGCGTGGATCGCGGTGACCCTGCTCGCACTCGCCATCACGCCGTTCTTCGTGCGAGTCGATGGAGCGTTGCCGCCGCTTACCAACGCCGGTCTCGTGGGCTCGGCTGTGCTCGTCGCCACGCTGTATGCCGCCTGGCATGTGGCCTTCGGCGCGCTGGTGCCGCGGGTGAGTGCCCCACCGCCGGTCATGGTGGTGTTCGCCGCGCTCGGGGCGTTCCTGACGCTCTTCCTGGTCCAGGTCCTCGTCTCGGCCCGGCCGACGAGTCGCGCGGCGCGCACGCTGCAGGCGTGGGCGTTCGCGGGCTTCCACCTCGATGAAGGCTTCACGCGACTCACGTTCCTCGTGTGGCCGCCGCGCCATGTGCGCCGCGCGCAGCCTGCGCCGGCGGCCCGGATGCGCTCCGCGGTGGAGCGGGCGGCGTGACGATGACCATGCCCATGGCCCCCATCGACGCGCAGGTCCGGCAGGCCATCGACATCGCCTGTGCGCGCATCGCCCCCGCGTGGCCGCTCGATCGCCTCATCGCCGTCAACCCGTGGTGGGGGTTCGTGGACCGCAACATCCGCGACGCGGCGGCAGAGTTGGGTGCGCTTGGCGGGGCGCGGCTCACCATGCCGCGGAGCTGGTTCGCGGCACAGGCCGCGCGGGGACAGCTCACCGAGGCGCATGTGCGCAGCGCGCTCGCGCTGCTCGCCGGCGCCGACCAGGGCGCGTCGCGCCTCGAGGTGGCCGACGTGATGGACGCGCTGCGCGCCGAGGCGGAGCCGGCGTGGCCGGTCGTGGCGCTGATGCCCGATGTGGTGGACGCGACGCGTGACGTCGTGCGCCACTCGAGCTGGCGCGACTTCGTGGTGGAGCATCTGAGTCACACCTGCGGCGCGTGGTTCGGCGAGGGACAGGCGACTTGGCCGGCGGCGCGCGAGGCGGGATTGTACGGCCTCTGGCGCGAGATGTCGCGACAGGACGCGGGCGTGCGGCTGCTCATGGGACTCCGCGGCTTCCGTGCGTCGGTGGAAGCGCTCCCGGACGACCCCGAAGCGACGATCGCGCTGGTCTTCGACGAACTCGGTGTGCCGGCCGCGTTGCAGCCCGCCTATGCGACGGCGCTCCTGCTGAGCGTGTCGGGGTGGGCCGCCGCCTGCGCCTTCCAGCGGTGGGAGGCGCGCCTCGCGGGGCGTGACGACGATCAGCTCGTGCATCAGCTTGCCATGCGAGCTGCGTGGGAGCTCGTGCTGTACCGGACGAGCGGCGCACCGGGGCTGACCGCCGGGTGGGCGACCGCGCGCCGTCGGTGGTCAGGGCTGGCCGCGGCGGTGCGCGACGCCCAGGAAATCGATTGGGTGCTGCAGTGCGCGATCGAGCTGGCGTATCAGGAACCCGTCGCGCGACAGTTGCGCGGGGTGCGGCCCCGTCCCACGACGCCGCGCGTGCAGGCGGTGTTCTGCATCGATGTGCGCAGTGAAGTCATGCGGCGCGCACTCGAGGCCGTGTCACCCGACGTGGGCACGCTCGGCTTTGCCGGCTTCTTCGGCGTGCCGATCGCTTATGCGGCGGCGGACGGCGTCACGCGTCCGCAGCTCCCGGGGCTGCTCGCCCCGTCGCTGCTCGTGGCCGACACGGGCGCGGACGCAGCGGCGCAGGGAGCGTCGCGCACGGCGGCGGCCACGCTCGCCGACACGTGGAAGCGCTTCACGACCACCGCGGCGTCGGCGTTCACGGCCGTCGAGGCGACCGGCCTGACCGCCGCCGTGTCGCTGGCGCGGCGCACGTTCGGTGGCGGGGCGGCCGATGCCGATCCGCTGCGCGGTGCACTCGCCACGCCGGCGTCGACGCTCTCTCCTCGTCTGGTGGCGCGCGCCAGCGATGGCGCCGCGCTCGATCTCGCCGCGCGCGCGGGGCTCGCGGCCGGTGTGCTGCGCGGCATGAGCCTCACGCAGGGGATGGGGCGCCTGGTGGCGCTGATCGGGCATGGGGCGACCACCTGCAACAACCCGCAGGCGGCGGGGCTGGCGTGTGGTGCATGCGGTGGCCAGAGCGGCGAGGTGAACGCGCGTGCGCTCGCTGCGCTGCTCAACGACACCGAAGTGCGGGCGGCGCTGGTGGCGGAGGGCGTCACGGTGCCGGCGGCGACGCACTTCGTGCCCGGGCTGCACGACACCGTGACCGACGCGATCACCTTCTTCGATGTGGACGCCGTGCCGGCAGCGCACGCCGGCGAGCTGCAGTCGCTGGTGCGGGCCTGCGAGCGCGCGTCGCAGATCGCGCGGCGGGAGCGGGCGCCACGTCTCGGGCTGGGCGCGGTGGCCGACGACGCGCGCGCGCTGGCGGCGGCCATGGCGCGGCGCGCGACCGACTGGTCGGAGGTGCGTCCGGAGTGGGCGCTCGCGCGCAACGCGGCGTTCATCATCGCGCCGCGGGAGCGTACGCGTGGCCTCCACCTCGACGGTCGCGCGTTCCTGCACGAGTATCGCTGGCAGGAGGACACGACACACGGCGTGCTCACGCTCATCCTGACCGCGCCCATGGTCGTGACGAACTGGATCAACCTGCAGTACCACGCGTCCACGGTGGACCCGGAGCGCTTCGGCAGCGGCGACAAGGTGCTGCACAACGTGGCCGGCGGTCACGTGGGCGTGTTCGAGGGGGCCGGCGGCGACCTGCGCATCGGACTCGCGCGACAGTCGGTGCACGACGGTCGTGACTGGATGCACGAGCCGCTGCGGCTGTCGGTGTTCGTGGAGGCGCCGGCGGCGATGATCGAGGGGGTCATCGCGCAGCACGCGGTGGTGCGGCACCTGGTGGAGCACGAGTGGCTGCACCTGTTCCGCATCGATCCGGGTGATGGCGCGGTGTACCGTCGCGGTCGCGCGGGGTGGGCGCCGTTCGGCGGAGGCTGAAGAGGCCGAAGAGGCTGAGGAGGCGGGCGGGGCCGCATGCGCGCGATACGCAGGCGGCCCCGTCTTGCGTGTGTGGCGGACGCGGGCGACACTGCCGGTGACATGAGGCGGCGTTGACCGAGGATTCGCGTACATCCCACTGGGGCTGGCTGGCGGCCGGGGCGGCCGGCGTCGTGGCACCGGCAGTGGCCGTGCTGCAGTTCGATGCAATGACGCTGCCCGCACACAGTGGCGCGATCCTCGCCGCCGGCCTGATGGGCATGGGAATGATCGCCGCCGCGGTCGCGGCGCGTGTCGGGGTAGGCGTCGCGCTCGCGCTGCTGGCCGGCATGGGGCTCATCGCGCTGGCGCACGCGATGGGGATGGCGCCGATCGCGCATCCGTGGTCCACCGCGCTCGCGCTGGTCATTGCCAGCGTCAGCTTCGCGGCGCGCGGCACGCTGTTCACGCGCGCCCATCCACGCCATGGCTGGATCATCGCGGTGCTCGTGGTGAGTGGCGAAGCGGCGACGCTGCTCACCGCCTCGGTGTTGCCGGCGTGGCTGCTGGTGCTGCTGCCGGCGCAGTGGGCGAGCGCCGCCCTCCAGGCAGCGATTGCCGGCGGTGGCACGCGCGACGCCGCCGCGGTGCTGGTGGCGCTCGCGGGCACGGCCACCACCACCCTGCTCGTGGCGCGCCTGCTGCCGCGGAGATGGCCTTACGCGCTCATGTTCACGGTCTGGCTCGCGCTGTCGGCGCTGGTCGCGCGACATCCAGTACCGACGATGGACCGAACGCCATTCCCTCTTCCCTCTTCACGCTCCGATCAAGGTCTTCCATGAAGCTCGACCGCTTTCTGCACGGCACCGCCGACGATGCCTGGACCGCCGTGGCGCGGGAACTCGGTGGCACCATCACCACGTCGCTCAGCGGTGTGACCGCGATCGAAGTGGCGCACCCGCGCGGCGCCATCCGCATCGAGAAGCACGTGACGCCGATCTTCGTCGGCAAGGTGCTCGTACCCGTCGTGACCACCCGGTTCGCAACGACGCGCCCGTCGGTGGCGGCGCAGCGCTTCTCCGTGTCGCGGGCGAGCTTCGCGACGGCGGTGGCGGAGTGGTTCGGCGCGCTGGACATCCATGTGGACGACGCGACGTTCGACCAGGCGTTCGTGCTCAAGGGCGAGACACCCGACCTGGTGCGGGCGCTGTTCGCTGACGACGCGCTGCGGGCGCGCTACCTGCGTGACTTCCAGGGGCAGCTGCACCGCCGCGATGATGCGTCGATTTTCGGCGATCCGACGCCCGATGCCGACCCGATCACACTCGACGTGCCGGGGTTCGTGGACAATGCGGCGCAGTTGCGCGCGCTGTACGACCTGTTCGCGGCGACGTTGGAGCGGCTGGGGTGACGTGACGGTGCCGCGGCGGCCGGTGCAGGCGGGGCCGCCAGGACCGCGGCAGAACGCCGCTGCCGTCGAGCACCGGCGGGAGGATCAGCCCACGTGCCGGTACTGGAGGTAGCATTGGGTGATGCGTGGTAGCGCCCGCTCGAAGGCCACCACGACCTGCGGGTCGAACTGCGTCCCGCTCCCCTCGGCGATCCACGCCACGGCGCGATCCACCGACCAGGGCTCCTTGTACGGGCGTCGTGAGGTGAGTGCGTCGAAGACGTCGGCAATGGCGACCACCCGCGCTGCGAGCGGGATGGCCTCACCCGCGAGCTGGTTGGGGTAACCCGTGCCGTCCCATCGCTCATGATGGGCGACAGCGATCTCGATGCCGCGCCGGAACACCGTCCGACCGCGCGCGCTCATCTGCGCCTCGCAACGCTGCAACACCTCGGCGCCGATGCTCGGATGGCGCTGCATCTCTGCGCGCTCGTCCGCGTCCAGGGCGCCGGCCTTGCGCAGCACGCCGTCGGGCACGCCCACCTTGCCGATGTCATGCATGGGCGCGAAGCGGCGGATCTCGTCGACGAAGCGCGCATCCAGCGCGTCCGCGTGGGCGCCCGCGCGCACGAGCTCCTCGGCCACCAGCGCCGAGTAGGCGCTCATGCGCACGAGGTGATTGCCGGTCTCCGGATCGCGGCTCTCGGCGAGCCGCGCCAGCCCTTCCACGGCGGCCACGATGAGCGCGTCCGTGGAGAACGTGCGCTCGATCTGCGTCCGCACATGCTCCGCGACGGCGCGCAGCAGGGTCGCGTTCGGTTCGGCGTAGGCGCTCGGCTCGCGCGCGGCGAAGAGCAGCACGGAACCATCACGGGTGTCGGTGTTGAGCCGGACCGTCATGGAGGAGGCGTAACCCGCGCTGTGCGCCCAGTCGTTCAGGGCACCCTCGACCTCGTGTGACGACCATTCGGCGAGCGGCATGCGGCGGTCGGCGAGCGCCTCGGGCAGCTCACCGGCCGCACGCAGCACACGCCAGCCGCCGCGGTCACCATCGGTGCGCACGGCCACCGCCGTCAGGTCCACCGGTACCTGCGTCGCCAGCTCGCGTTGCAGTGCCGTCAGCAACTCGGACGTGGTCATGCCGGCGGCCGTCTGCTCCGACAGCGTGAACAGCAGGCGGATGCGTTGCGTGAGCGCGTTCATCGCCTCGCCGATCGCGGCGATCTCTGCGCTGCCGGCCACCTGCACCGGCGTCGCGAGGTCGCCCGACATGACGCGCGTCGCCAGCCGCTCCACGTCCACCAGCGGCGCGAGCACATGCCGCCGCACGAGCCCGATCAGCAGCAGGCCGATGATGCAGGTGGCCAGCACGCTGAGCAGCTGCGTGAGGATGACACGGTCCAGCTTCTGCTGCATCATGGTCTTGAACGCGTAGTTCAACGACCGGCTGGATTCGAGCAGGCGCCCGCCGTGCCGGCTGACGATCTCCGCGGCCTCGAGCACCTCCTCGCGCGTGGCGCCTGGCCGGGTCGCCGGGGCGATGCCGCGATGGATGATGCGCCATGTCGCCGCGCTGCGCTCGAGCTGACTGAGCGACGGGGAGTCCCAGTTGCAGCTCACCGGGGCATCGAGGCCAGTGAGGTCCGGGCGCAGTTCACGCGTGACGAAGCTCTGCACGATCCGCTCGTACTGCTCGACGGCGGCCGTGAGCTTGACCCGATAGTACTCGACGGCGTCGGGCGTCTGGAGCGTGGGCGGGAGCGATTCGAGCTGCCGCGCATCGAGACGCATGCCGTTGGCGAGTTCGCGAAGTTGCCCGGAGAGGGTCAGGATCGCGTAGTCGTGCACCCGGCGTGTCAGGTGATAGCGCGTGAAGAGCGCCGTCCCGACCGCCATGAACAGAAGGGTGCCGATCGTGAGCGCCAGCGCGCCACGCACGCTGGTCGCGTTCAGGGCCTCGAGGACGCGCGACCAGACGCTGCCGAACCCACGCGCCGCGTGCGCGGGGACGCGAGGCACCCGGTATGGGGCGACGAGCGGAACGTCGACAGAGCGGACGTGCATCCGGGGCAGTGTGTGGGAGCGTGGAGCGGAGGCTGGCGCACAGCGTCGGCAGCCCCTCCCAAGAGTGCCCAGCCCCCTGTGAGGTCACATGCCGACCGGGCGCCGGCCCTTGCCACACGGCCGCGTTCCGTGCCATTGTACCGATCGGTCTACCGGTACCCGATCCCCATGCCTGCGCCACTCCTTTCCCGCGACGACGTCGTGGCCCGTGTCATGGCGGTGCTCCGCCAGCAGGGGTACGACGGCGCGTCCCTGTCCGAGCTATCCAGGGCGACGGGACTCGGCAAGTCCAGCCTGTACCATCACTTCCCCGACGGGAAGGACGACATGGTGGGGGCGGTGCTGGCGCATCTCGAGCAGACGCTCGAGGCCGATCTGTTCGCGCCCCTGCGCGGCGATGGGCCACCCGCGGCGCGGCTGCGGGCGATGAACCGCACGCTCGATGCCTTCTACGACCACGGGCAGGATGCGTGCCTGCTCGCCAACCTCGGCATCGGCGAATCGTCCCGCCCGTTCCATCCGCGCATCCGGCAGATCTTCGCCCGTTGGATCGAGGCGCTCGCCGCGCCGCTCCGGGCCGCGGGGCTGTCGCCGTCGGTCGCCCGCACGCGGGCCGAGGACGCGATTGCGCGCATCCAGGGCGCGGTGGTGTTGGCGCGGTCGCTGCAGGACTCGACGGTGTTTGCGCGCACGCTGCGCGCGCTGCCGACAGAGCTGCTGCGCCGCTGACGGGCGGCGGGCCCCCCTTGCGGCACCGGCTCGGGCGCCGTAGTGTACCGAACGTTCGGTACAGTGCCGGACGCCCTCTTTCCCGGAGTTCCCCATGTCGCGCATCCGTCCCGTCGACGCCACCACCACGTCGCCCGCTGCTGCCGAGCAGCTCGCCGTCACCCGGCAGATGTTCGGTTCGGTCCCCAACATGTTCGCCACGGCCGCCCAGTCGGCGCCCACGCTGGCCGCGCTCAACGCCTTCTTCGCCGCACTCGGCAAGGCCCCGCTCGGTGGCGCGGTCGGCGAGCAGGTCGCCATCGCGGTCGCGCAGGCCAACGGCTGTGGCTACTGCCTGTCGGCACACACGGCCATCGGCGGCATGCATCGCGTGAGCCCGGCCAACCTCGCGGCGGCCCGTCATGGCCGGAGCGACGACCCGACCGCACAGGCCGCCATCACGCTCGCGCTCGAGATCGTGCACACTCGTGGTCGCGTGTCGGATGCGGCGCTCGCCCGCGCGCGCGCGGCGGGGCTCGACGACAGCGCCATCGTGGAGGTCGTCGGCCACGTCGCGCTCAACCTGTTCACCAACTACCTCAACAACCTCGCCGACACCGCGATCGACTTCCCCGTGGTGCCGCTCGAGCAGGCGGCGTAGGACGGTGTCGCTCGTCCTCGGAGGGATCTGGCGCTACCCGGTCAAGTCGATGGCGGGCGAGAGCCTCACGACGACAACGCTCACCTCGGATGGCATTCCGGGTGACCGTGCCGTGTGGGTGCGTGGTCCCGAAGGGGTGCGCACCGCTCGCCGGCAGTATCGACTGCTCGGCTTGCGCGGCACGCAGTCTCCCGAGGGCGAAGTGCGCGTGAACGGGCACCCGTGGGACTCGCCGGCGGCCGCGCAGCTCGTGCGCGAGGCTGCCGGCGACGACGCCTGGTTGGAGCAGGCGCCGAGCGGCTATCAGTTCGACATCCTGCCCCTGCTGGTCGCCACCGACGGGGCCGTCGCGGCCTTCGGCCGAGACATCCGGCGACTGCGGCCCAACCTCCTCATCGCGGGCGTGCCGGGGATGGACGAGACGACGTGGGAGGGCGCGACCTTGCGACTGGGTACGACCAAGGTCCATCTCGACTCGCTGCGCGCACGGTGTCCGATGACCACGGTCGATCCGGATGCGATCACGCGCGACCCGGAGGTGCTGCGCGATATCGGGCGGCGATTCGGCGGGCGACTCGCGTTGAATGCTGCGGTCACGCACGGGGGTGCCGTGACCGTGGGCCAGTCGGTGGTGCTCGTTCGCGCGTAGCGTGCCGGCCCCATGCGGTGGTGCGTCGCGCGTGACCGCACGGGGCCTGCGAGCGCCGCCAACCGACCCGTGGTACGCCGAGCGACGCCGCTACGGATGGCTGTCGTTCATGCGTGTCTGATCGATGCCGGAGGCATGGCACCCGACACAGGCCGAGCCGCGCGCGCCGATGCCGATCTGCGGTGACCCGTCGGGCGCGTAGTAGGCCCACAGCCACCCACCGGTCGCGGCGTTCGCCGATCCGCGCAGCTTGTACATCACGGCGTAGCGAGTGAGTGTGGAGCCGATGATGAGCTCCTTCACGATGAGTGAGGAGTCCGGGAAGCTCACGCCAGCGCGGACCTTGCCGTTGGCATCGAGCTGCGTGGCCGCTTTCGCGTTGTAGCGGGTGCGCAGGCGTGCCTCGGCATGCCCCGAGCCCTGCGACCGCAGCAGCGTGTCACCGCGCGCCTTGTAGTAGGTCCATCCGCTCGCCGCTCGTGCGAGGGCGCTCACCTCCGCGTCCGAGGGCCCGCCGCCGCCCGGGGCGCTGCCGGTGACATCGCTGCCACCGCACGCAGCGGCCAGCACAAGGAGTGGAATGCACAGCTGACTGCGATGCATGATGCGATCTCCGTCTGCAGGGTCGGTACTGCTACGCTCAACATGCGGACACTACTTCGGGACGTCATGAAACACCGTCACGGAACACGAGGACGGGCCAGTCCGGACGCACGGTGCATGTTTCATGGGCGTGTTTCGCCGAGCGGCGCTCCTATACTTGAGGGGCGTCGTATCGCGTTCGCCTTCCCGCCCCCGATTCCGCCGACCCTCATGCCGGGCATCTCATGACGCGCCACGCCGGGACGCGACAGGTTCCGCTGACGCGCGTGCTCGTGGCCGTCATTGCCGGCGCGATGCTCGTCGGCTTCGTGCCCGCCGGCATGGCGCTCGACCGCGAGCTCGCGCGCGGGCTGGTCGATCGCGCGCGGGATGACCTGCAGCGGGCGCCGCGCATCCTGGCCGATCGCAACACCGCCATCGCCGACGCGATGATGATGCACGCCAAGGAGCTCGCGCATCAGCGTGGACTGATCGACGCGGTGGCGCTGCGCGACGCGGCGGCTGTGGCCGGCGTGCTGGAGCAAGTGCGCGGCTCGCTGGGGGCCAGCCAACCGCTGGTGTCCGCGGCGGCGTCCGGCATCGCCATCGGGCCGCCGCCCGGCGACTCGCTGCTCGCGGAAACCCGCGCGGGTCGGATGCCGGTGACGACGACGATGGACGGCGCGACGATCCGCACCCTGGCGCTGGCGCCCATCGAGCACGAGGGCGGTTGGCTTGGTGCGGCGGGGGTGAGCCGCGCCCTCGATGCCACCGAGGCAGCCGGTCTCGAGGGACTCACCCGCGCCGAGGTGATCGTGGTGTCGCGCGACGGACGCGT
Source organism: Gemmatimonadota bacterium (assembly GCA_020161135.1). Lineage (GTDB taxonomy): Bacteria > Gemmatimonadota > Gemmatimonadetes > Gemmatimonadales > Gemmatimonadaceae > Gemmatimonas. The sequence continues at coordinate 628,961 of JAIUOB010000002.1, forward strand.
GACGGCGTCCACGATGGACACCGTCACGGCCGACGCACTGGCGCGGGGCGTGCGCGACCGAATCGACGACGGGATGGAGGTGACCATCGATGGTGAGGCCTTCCTGGCGGTGCGCGCGCCGCTGGGCGACGCGGGCTTCGTCGTGTTCACCCGCCGCGTTCGCGACGAGCTGGCGGTGCTGCCATCGCTGCGACGCACGGCGGCGCTTGCTGCGGTGGCCGCCGCCCTGATCGTGCTGCTGCTCGGCACCCTGCTGATGCGTCGCGTCACGAGGCCGGTGCAGCAGCTGGCTGCTGCCGCGACGGCCATGCGGGATGGTGCCTTCGACACGCCCCTGCCGCTGTCGCGTATCGCCGAAGTCGCACAGGTGGCCCAGCAGTTCTCCGAGATGCGCACGGCGCTGCGTCGCCAGCTCGAGGAGCTGCAGCAGGTGAATGACGCGCTGCAGGACCGCACGCAGCGCCTGAGCGCGCTGCAGTCGGACCTGATGCAGCGGGAGCGGCTGGCTGTTGCGGGACGTCTCGTAGGCCAGCTCGCCCACGAGATCCGCAACCCCATCGCGGCGCTGCGCAACACGCTGGAGGTGGTCCGTCGGCGGGTGACGCACGACCCCGAGGCGCACGAGTTCACCGAGCTGGCGATCGATGAGCTGTTGCGCATGCACGAGCTGACCGAGCAGATGCTGGATGTGAGCCGTCCCCGTCGAGGCGGTCCGTCGCACGCGCCAGTCGTACCGGTGGCACGCGACGTCGCGCGGCTGCTCACGGCCGGCGTACCGCACGACGAGCTGGCGATCCAGGTGCGGGGCGCCGAGGAGATCCGGGCCCGCATCGCGCCGGACGCGCTGAAGCAGGTGCTGCTCAACCTGCTGCAGAATGCCCGCGAGGCGGTCCGTGGCATGGACGCGTCGCGTGGTGCGGTGATCCTGGTGTCGGTGGCCCAGCAGGGCGCCCTCGTGACGATCGATGTGTCGGACAACGGTCCCGGCATTCCCGAGGCGTTGCACGCGCGCATCTTCGATCCGTTCTTCACCACCAAGGCCGACCTGCATGGTGTCGGCCTCGGACTGTTCGTGGCCGAGGGGCTGGTCCGGTCGGCAGGCGGCGGGCTCACGCTGCAGCCGTCGAGTACAGGCGGCGCGCACTTCCGCGCTGCGGTGCCGGCGGTGGACGCGCGGTCCGCCGATGCCGACGCGGATGCGGATGCGGCGCACGCGCGCCCACAGGCGGTACGCGCGTGAGCACGCGACGCCTGCTGGTGGTCGACGATGATGCGGTGTTTCGCCGGTCGACCGCCGCGCTGCTGCGCGACGAGGGCTACGTCGTGGACGAGGCGCCCGACGGGCATGTCGCTGCCCAGCAACTGAAGGAGCAGCGCTACGATCTCTTGCTGCTCGACCTCAAGATGCCGGGTCTCGACGGCATGCAGCTGGTGGAGGCGTTGCGGGTGCGCGGCCTGCGCCTGCCGATTCTCATGATCAGCGGCGTCGGCACGGTCGATCTCGCGGTGCGCTCGCTGCACCGTGGCGCCGACGACTTCCTCACCAAGCCGGTCGAGCCCTCGGTGCTGATTGCGCGCACGGCGGAGCTGCTCGACCGCCGCCCCACGGGCACCGATCCGCAGGTCGTCGCGTCCATCGTGGGCCGCTCGGACGCGATCCGGGCGGTGCTGGCCGATGTGGCGCGGGTGGCCCCGACGGAAACCACGGTGCTGGTGGCTGGGGAGACGGGTGTCGGCAAGGAGCTGGTGGCGCGCGCACTGCACGACCTGTCGCCACGCCGCAGCGGCACGTTCCAGGCCGTCAACTGCGCGGCGCTGAGCGAAAGCCTGCTGGAGAGCGAACTGTTCGGCCACACGCGCGGTGCCTTCACCGGCGCGACGCGCGACCGCGTCGGCGTCATCGAGGCGGCGCACGGCGGCACCATCTTCCTCGATGAAGTGGGCGAGATGAGCACGGCGCTGCAGCAGCGCCTGCTGCGGGTGTTGCAGGAACGCGAGGTCACGCCGGTGGGAAGCGTGCGGAGCAAGCCGGTGGATGTGCGCGTGGTCTCGGCCTCCAACCGCGACCTGCGCCTGCTGATGCTGCGTGGGCAGTTCCGCGAGGACCTGTACTATCGCCTGTCGGTGTTCCGGATCGATGTCCCGCCGTTGCGCGACCGTCGTGACGACATCCCCATGCTGGTGGAGCACGCGCTGCTGCGGCTGCGCCAGCGGGTGCCGCACTGGGCGGAGCTGAGTTGCTCGCCCTACGCGATGCGCGCATTGCGGGCCTTCGGATGGCCGGGCAATGTGCGGCACCTCATGGGGGCGGTGGAGAGCGCGGCGGTGCAGGCGGGTGGACGTCGCATCGAGGTGCAGCACCTGCCGGCTGAGGTGCGCGAGAGCCTGGAGGGATTCGCACACCCGCGGTATCGCGCCGGTGACACGGGTGACGCCGAACGGGCCCGCATCGAGTGGGCGCTGAGCACCACCGAGGGGTCCTTCACCCGCGCGGCCGACCTGCTCGGCATGGGGCGCACGACCCTCTGGCGCAAGTTCAAGCAGTATGGCCTGACGGTGCGCGAGCCGGCGTAGCACCGGCGCGCGCACGGCGCCTGACGGGTTGGCGACGGCCGTGACTCAGCGAATCGTGGCGGTGCCGGTGGGCAGGCTGCCCAGATTCTGGGCCATCGCGTGAGTGACGTGCTGCGCGGCGTCTGCGGTGATCATGGCCAACAGCGGCTTGGGCGCGAACGGCGCGGGCGAATCATCAGGCTGCGGCTCGATGCTGATGACGGCCATGCCACCACGCAGCGAGGTCGGGAAGGTGAGGCCGGCGGGTGCGTTGGTGATGAAGTCCTCGCCCGGGAACGGCGGGCCGCCTCCCGGTCCGCTGAAGGGCGCCGCGAGATCGGCGAGCGACACGCTGGTGAACCGTCCGGTGGTGACCGGGCGACCGTTGATGACCGCCCAGCCCTCGTAGATCCACCCGGTCGGCAACGTGGGCAGCGTGAGACCTGACTGCGGCGCGCCGTTCACGAGCCGCATGAACCAGATGCCGCTCAGTTCATCGGTGGTGGCGGCGCTGGTGGGCGTGGCCAGCACATAGTTGCCGGCCACGCTGGCAAAGCTGTTGCCGATCGCGCCGCTGAAGGCGACGGACATCGCGGCCGACCCACCGGTGACGCTGCCACCCATCAGCTTGGAGTCGGCGGGCAGCGCATCGGTATCGCCGTTGGGCTCCACAGTGAGGACGACGGCGCTGCTGCCGCGCACGTCGCGTCCGACGACGAACGCGCCGTTGGGAATCGGGGTGCCGCTGAGCGCAACGAGGCCCCCGCTCGCGGTGAGGTTGAACTTGCCGGTCGAGACGGGCTGTCCGTTGAGGATGACCCAGCCCTCGTAGTGGAAGCCGTTCGCGAGTGGCTCGAGCCCGGCGAAGGAGAAGGCGATGGTGCGCCCGACGGTCGGTGGTGTGGTGTCGTCGTCGCGGCACGCCGTCAGGCCGGTGGCGAGCAGCGCGATGGCGAGCGTCGTGAGACGGGGCGCGGGGACGTGGTACCGTGCTGATGTGAACAAGCGTGCCTCCAGGAGCCGGTGTGCATGGTCGTGCGCGATTCGCCGACCACACTCGGTGTCTGGGCAAGGCGGGGGCCACGAGCCGAACGCCACGCGCGGCGCCGGGCAGGTTGTTGCGTAGCAGCAACTTGCGCGCGCGAGAGGAGCGCTGGCCGCGCGACACTGGGGCGCGTACGACGTTTCATGAAACGTTCGCTGCAGCACGGAGACGGTCGATGAAACGGTACGGAATGGCAGGGAGCGGTGCGGAGGTGGTTGGCAGCTGATGACGCCGGCAGGGTTGTCCGACTGGCGCGCGGCAGCCGGGCGACCGCACCTTTGCCGCGCGTGATCACGCGGCGCGTCCTTCGCCGCATCCCCGATGTCCCTCAGGACCGAGTCCGTCTGTCGATGCCAGGCTCCGCCCGCCGTGCGCGCATCGCCGCGCTACTCCTTCTCCCCGCCGCCGCACACGCCCAGCGCGCCACACCCCCCGCCGCGCCCTTCACCGTCGTCGAAGCCGGCATCCCCGAACTGCAGGCGGCGCTCGCCGCGAAGCGGGTCACGTCGCGGCAGCTCGTCGAGCAGTACCTCGTGCGCATCGCGACGTACGACCAGCCACTGCGCGCGACGATCACGGTGAACCCGCGCGCGCTGGCCGAGGCGGATGCGCTGGACCGGGAGCGTGCGGCGGGCCGGGTGCGCGGGCCGCTGCACGGCATCCCGGTGGCGCTCAAGGACAACATCCTCACGAAGGACCTGCGCACGACAGGTGGCGCGCTCGCGTTCGCGTCGCTGGTGCCGCCGTACGACGCGACGCTCACGGCCAACCTGCGCGCCGCCGGCGCCATCATTCTGGCCAAGGCGCAGCTCACCGAGCTCGCCAACTGGGTCGCGAGCGGAATGCCGGGCAACTACAACGCGGTGAACGGCCAGGGGATGAACCCGTGGGACCCGCGCCCCGATCCGCGCCCGGGGTTCGACGATGGGCGCGCGGTGCTCACCACCGGCGGCTCGTCGAGCGGCATCGGCACCAACGTGTCGTTCTGGGCCGGCAACGTGGGCACGGAGACGTCGGGATCGATCCTGTCGCCGTCGCACGCGAACATGCTGGTGGGCATCAAGCCCACGGTGGGGCGCATCAGCCGCCATGGCGTCATCCCCATCACGGCCGATCAGGACACGCCGGGGCCGATGACGCGCACGGTGACCGATGCGGCGATCCTGCTGGGCGCGATGGAGGGCGCCACGCCGGATGCGAACGACCCGGCCACGCGCACGTGCACGCCGCCGCCCAACCGCGACTACACGAGGTTCCTCGATGCGAACGCCCTCAAGGGCGCGCGCATCGGCGTGCCGCGCGCGTTCTTCTACGACAGCGTGGTGTCGGGCAGCAGCACGCGCCCGCGTGGTGGCCTCACGCCGGCGCAGCGCACGGCCATGAACGAGGTGCTGGCGGTGCTGCGCGCGCAGGGCGCGACGATTGTGGATCCAGTGGACATTCCGAGCATCGTGGCGCCCAGGGCCGACGACAACCTGCTGGACTGGAACCCGTGCAGCGGCCTCGAGGGCGCGCGCGGCATGGACGCCGGGTGCTCGATTGCCTTCAAGTACGGCATGAAGCGTGACTTCAACGCCTTCCTGGCCACGCTCGGCAGCAGCGCCCCGGTCGCGTCGCTCACCGCGCTGCGGCAGTGGAACATCGCGCACCAGCGCGCGGGGGCCATCAAGTACGGACAGGCGCAGCTCGACATCTCCGACGAGATGGACCTCGCGCTCGACCGGGCGCGCTACGAGGCCGACCGCCGCAAGGACATCCGCCTGTCGGCCACCCAGGGAATCGACGCGGTGATGCGGCAGCACACGCTCGATGCGCTGCTGTTTCCCGGCGTGAGCAGCGCCAACATCGGCGCGCGGCCCGGCTATCCGAGCATCACGGTGCCGTTCACGCGACTGCCGGTCACGTCGCCAGCCGGGGCCCCGTATCCCACAGGGTTCGACCCCAAGTCCGCGCCGTACGGCATCACGTTCACGGCGAGCGCGTGCGCCGAGCCGAAACTGGTGGCGCTGGCGTTCGCGTTCGAACAGGCGACGAAGCGGCGGCAGGCTCCGCCGGGGTTTCCGTGATGGCGCGGAACCGCGCGGTCGTTGGGGTCAGCGTTCAACTCTGACCCCAACTCTGACCCCAACTCTGACCCCAATGCTGAGCGCACTACCGGGCGGGCGTCAGCCGCAGCGTCCCGCACGCAGGCGCTCGGCGATGTCCTGCGGCGCCGGCGCCGTGGGCGGCGCGCGAAAGACCGCGAGATACTCGCCCGGCTCCATGTCGATGCGACTCACCGGCTCGTACCCGACGGCACGCAGCTCGCAGTTGAGGAGCGCAATGGGCGTACCGTGCGCATCCGTGGGCGCGTCGCGATCGAGGATCGCGAGCCGACCGCCGGGGCGCATGGAGGTGGCGAGCCGCGCGAGCAGCGCGAACGGCTGCGCAATCTCGTGGTACATGTGGATCATGAGCGCGACGTCCACCGCGCTGGCGGGAAGCCGCGCGTCATCCTCGGTGCCCAGCACGATGCGCACAGTGCGCCACCCTGCCCTGCGAGCGCGATCGCGCAGCAGGTCGAGATAGTCATCGCGCACGTCCTGTCCGTAGATGACGCCGCTGTCGCCGAGCAACGGTACCAGCCGCGCGACGTAGTAGCCGTCGCCAGCGCCGATGTCGGCGACGGCCATGCCCGGCGCGAGTGCGAGATGTGCGAAGACGCGCGCGGCTTCGCCCTGCCGGTCGCGCACACGCTCGTCGGTCCAGCGTGGCGCGACGATGTCACTCACGGGGCGGCGCGGTGCCGGATAGCCGGCGGTGGTGTCGGCGGTGGTGTCGGCGGTGCGTGTGGCGCGCGGCGGCGAGGCGGCAGTCCCGCAGGCGGCAGCGCCTCCGGCGAGGGCGGCGAACGCCAGCGCTGCGGCGAGGCGGCGACGAACGGCTGGGGGACACGGTGGACCGGGCATGTCGATGTAACGCGATGCGTGGGGGTGAACGTGCCCGCCAGCGAAGGCCCGGTGCGCTCCGTAGCTTGATCCGACCTCTCACCGAGCACCGTCCATGTCCGTTCGTCCTGCGCGCCTCTCTCTCGCCCTGCTGTGGGCGACGTCTGCACTGCCACTCGTGCGCGCAGCGGCGCAGCAGCCGCCAACGGGTGGCGCGACGCCACCGGCCGCCACCCAACCGCCCGCCGGTGGCGCGCCTGGCGGCGCCGGAGCGGCGCGCGGTCCGCGTCCGTATGCGCAGGTCATCCCGGCGCGCGCCCGGTCGGAGCGTGGTGGGATCACGGTGCACAAGGTCGATGATCGGTGGTTCTTCGAGGTGCCCGACTCGCTCCTCACGCGCGACTTCCTGATGGTCACGCGCGCGGCAGGCGTGCCGGGCGGATCGGGTGGCTTCCAGAGCGCCGGCAGTTCGCTCACGGAGCGGCTCATCCGCTGGGAGCGCGTGGGGGATCGCCTGTTCCTCAAGAGCATCAACACCGGCGCCGTCGCGGATCCGTCGCTGCCGATCGCGCAGAGCGTGGCGCAGAACAACTATCCGGCCATCATCGGGGCGTTCGCGGTGGCGGCCTACGGGCGCGACAGCACGTCGTACGTCATCGACGTGACCGACTTCTTCGGCACCGACAACCCGGCCACCTCGGGCATGGACGCGGCCAGCCGCCGCACCTACGGCGTCCGTCGCTTCGACCCCGCCCGCAGCTACGTCGCCGGCATGCGCGCGTTCCCGATCAACATTGAAGTGCGTCAGGTGCAGACGTTCGACGCCGCGACGCCGCCGAGTGACCCGGATGGCGCCTCGGTGACGATGGAGACGCGCCAATCCATCGTGCTGCTGCCGGCAGTGCCCATGCGCCCGCGTCATGCCGATGCGCGCGTCGGCTATTTCACCGTCGAACGCGTGAACTATGGTCTCGACGTGCAGAAGGCCGGCAGCGAGGAGTTCATCACGCGCTGGCGCCTCGAGCCCAAGGACCCGGCCGCCTACGCGCGCGGCGAACTGGTGGAGCCGATCAAGCCGATCGTCTACTACCTCGACCCCGCGACGCCGACGCGCTGGAAGCGCTACGTGAAGGAAGGCGTGGAGAACTGGCAGCGCGTGTTCGAGAAGGCCGGCTTCAAGAACGCCATCATGGCGAAGGAGGCGCCCAGCAAGGCCGAGAACCCGGACTTCGACATGGATGATGCGCGCTACTCGGTGGTGCGCTGGGCGGCGAGCCTCGTGCGCAACGCCACGGGCCCGCACACGCATGATCCGCGGTCGGGGGAGATCCTCAACAGCGAGATCACGTGGTACCACAACCACATGCGCTCGTATCGCAACTGGCTCATCATGGAGACGGGCGCGGCCAATCCGTCGGCGCGCTCGCTCGACATTCCCGATGAGCTGATGGGCGAGACGATGCGCCAGGTCATCACGCACGAGATCGGGCACGCGCTGGGGCTGCAGCACAACATGATCGCGTCGGCGAGCTTCCCGGTGGACTCGCTGCGCAAGCCCTCGTTCACGCGCGTGTACGGCGTGAGCGCCACCATCATGGACTACGCTCGGCAGAACTACATCGCGCAGCCGGGTGACGGGCTCGAACCGCGGGACTTCATTCGTCGGGTGGGCCCGTTCGACGACTTTGCCATCAATTGGGGCTACCGCGTCATCGCCGCGCCGTCGCCGGAGGCCGAGCGCAGCACACTGAACCGCTGGCTGACGCAGCAGAGCGGGCCGTTCCCGTATCGCTTCGTGTCGCAGGGGCTCGCGGCGGGGGACCCGCGCAACCAGACAGAAGACCTGGGCGACGATCCGGTGAAGGCCGGCCGCTACAGCACGATGAACTACAAGCGCATGATCCCGAGCCTGGTCACGTGGATCGCGCGCCCGGGCGAGGACTTCAGCGAGCTGCGCGAGGTGTACGAGGAGTCGGTGGGGCGGTGGTTCGGCAACATGCAGCACGTGACCACGGTGCTGGGCGGCGTGGAGGTGGATCTCAAGAGCGGCGAGCAGTCGGGCGCGGTGTATCGCGTCGTCCCGAAGGCACGACAGAAGGAGGCGCTCGCGTTCCTGGCCGAGCAGGTGTTCACCACGCCCACGTGGCTCGCGCCGCGCGAGATCGTCACGCGCCTCGGCCCCACCAATGTCGTGGCCCAGCGGCAGGCGGGTGTGCTGAGCGCGCTGCTGACGCCGGCGCGGCTGGGGCGCCTGGCGGAGTCGGAGTCGTACGACGCGAGCGCGGCGTATCCGCTTGTCGAGTACATGACCGATGTGCGGCGCGCCCTGTTCACGGCAGGCGCCCCCGATGCCGGGCGGCGACAGTTGCAGCGGGTCTACGTGCAGCGCCTCGAAGCGCTCATCCGGCCGCCCGCTGCCGCACCGGCCGCACCCGGAGCGGGCGGTGGTGGTGCGCCACCGCGCTACACGCCGTTCGTGACGGCACCCACCGTGCCGCTGAGCGACCTGCCGGCGCTGGCGCGCGAACAACTGCGTGCCGTGCAGCGCGAGGCGACCGCGAGCGCCCTGACGACGACGGGCACGGTGCAGGCGCACTGGCGCGACCTGGCCGAGCGGGTGCGCGCGGTGCTGGACCCACGCCCGTAGCGGCCGCTCAGCACGTCGCGGCGCGTGCGTGCGTCGCGACGTTCACGCCCGTCGCACGATGATCGTGCCGAGCATCACCAGCGCGACACCCATCAGGCGCGTGAGGGAGACGCTGCGCTGCGGCACATTGAGCGCGCCGAGGTGATCGAGGAGGACGGCCATGAGGAGCTGGCTGGCGATGCCGATGGTGAGCATGCTGGCCACCCCGATGCGGGGCACGGCGTACGCGGCCCCGGTGACGAAGATGGTGCCGCACACGCCGCCAACCCACGCCCACCAGGGCAGGGCACGCAGTGCGGCCGTGTCTGCACCCACCCGTTGGACAAGGGCGACGAGCGCCAGCAGGACGGTGCCCACGAGGAAGGACACGAGCGCGGCGTTGACCGGCGACCCGATGGCGCGACCGAGGGTCGCGTTGATGGGCCCCTGGACGGCGACCATGGCGCCGGCGAGGAGCATGATGGCGATCGAGAGGGACGACGACGTCAGCGAGGGCATGCGACGGGCGGTGGAGGGGCGCGTGCGTGGCGGTCCCTTGCCGACCGCCGCCCCGCAACGTAGTACCCAGCATGACTACCGACATGCTCTCCGCCCGGCCGTTGCCGCATCGCCGCCTCCGCCGCAGCCGCCTCCGCCGCAGCGGCCTCCGCTTCGCGCTCGCCGCGCTCATCCTGACCCTCGTTCCCACCGCCTCGCAGACACAGGCCAACCGCTCGTGCCCGCGCTTCGCGCGCGTTCCGGGCTATGGCGCCTGCACGAACATCGGGGGCAGCTCGTGCGGCTTCTGCGCCTACCGCTGCAACGACGACACGGTGGTGCGCTGGAACGTGTGCTCCCTGTAGTTCGCGCGATGCGCGGTCCGGTCACGCTGCTCGGCCTGGCACTCGCCGCCGGGTGTTCCGACCGCGTCGATGCCACGGCCGACGCACCGCTCGCGCTGCAGGCGTCGATCGCGGCCCGCACAGTGTATCCGGCCAAGCGCGAGGAGTGGCGCACGGACATCACGCACCACGTGGACAGCACGATGGTGCCGCTGGTGTTCCGCGCGAGCCGCACGACGGTCGCGCTGCTGCAGGCCTCGCCGACGCGCATCTCGCAGTTCGAGCTGCACAGCCATGGCGGCCTGCTGTCGACACGCCCGGGTCCGGTGGACGCGGTGCTGCATGCGCAGGTGCCGCGCAGCATCGACGCGCCCACCGACCTCTCGCGCGTCACGGACGACGCCGACGTGGACATCATCGACAGCGCGACGACGACGCTCGTGCGCGAATCGATCGGCGGCTTCGTGTTCCGCCGCGACCTGCCGATGCTGCGTGGCGGCAGCGGACGCATCTGCACGGTGACGCCGGCCACGCTGCTGCATGTGCGGCAGGTGGGCACGCGACGCACGCTCGAGTCGTTCACGATCACCGCGCTGGCCAGCGAGGACTCCCTGCTGGGGCGGCATCGCATCCGCGACGACACCACCGGACGCATGCGCTTCGGCAGCGGCGATTCGCACCGCTGCCTGCTCATCACGCAGCACTCGCTGCACATCGTCCGCGCGCCGGAGCCCACGAGCGGCATCGCGACACCGCGGGTGGAGCGCGTGCGCCTGGTGGGCGACTCGGTGCCGCGCGCGTTCAACGACACGGGCGTCGTGACCGCACCCACGAGCGCAGGACGTGTGCCGCAGCCGTTCATCGTCGACGCGGCGATCGTCGACGGCGGCTACGTGGTGCTGGTGGGCATGGAGAACGACCGGCAGGGGCGTCTCATCGACTACTACGACAACGACGGCCGCTACCTGCAAAGCGCGATGCTGCCGTTCACCGCGTCAGCGATGGCGGGCTCGGGGCCACGCTTCCTGGTGCTGCACCAGGACCAGAAGTACAAGTGGTGGCTGTCGTCGTGGCTCACACCGATGGCGGCGCGCGGTGCCGAGGCGTTGCCGGACCCGCCGAGTGTGACGAAGGCGCCGCACCGGCAACTGTTCGAGGTGCCGGGGACGCGCAGTCGGCCGTGAGGCAGGCCGGCAGCGTGACGGGCACCGCGGTGCCCGCTGAGCGCTACCGGCGGAAGAAGTACACGTACTTGGCCACCAGCCCTCCACGCTGCGGGCGCGACCACCGCACGCGTGACAGCACGTCGGTGTCCCAGTTGCTGTTCCACACCACGTAGAGATCGCTGCCCGGCACGACGGTCCAGCGCAGCCGCGCGTTCACGGACGCGCGATCGGATTCGTTGTCCCACTGCGCGAACAGCGTGGTGTTGAGCCGCGGGCCGACCGCGTAGTCCGCGCGCAGGCGCGCCGTCTGTGCGGCGAACGCCGCATCGCCCAGCCGTACGTCGGAGTGCACGAAGTCGAGCTGCGCGAGCAGGTGTGGCGTGCGCCGCACCCGCATGCCGACGCTCACTTCGCTGGAGCGGCCATCGTAGAATGCGCCCGTGCTCGCGTTCACGGAGTAGCGCACCGGGCGCGCTTCGTTGCCGCTGTACTGCACCTCCACCCGGTTCCACCAGTACGGACCGGCGGCGAGCGTGGTGCCGGGGAAGATCTCGAACGCCTCGTCGGGCGCGTCGAACGCCCGCTGCACGTTGATCTCGAACTGGTCGCCCGACTGGAACTGCAGGCCAAGGGGCTTCACCTCGAACGAGGCGTTGCTCAGGCGTCCGTCGAGATCCCACACCACGTTGTACGACAACAGGTCGAACTCGAGGCGCCGAATCGGCCCGCCGCGCGGACGTGGCGTGATGCTGGTGCCACCGCCCAGCCGGGTCACGCCGCGCTGCTGCACGAAGCCGAGCGACGGGTTGTACGCACGATCGATGCGATCGAGACGCACGACGATGTCCGCGCGGTCGTTGGGATAGTCGACGATGACGCGATAGTGCCCGCCAACCGGTCCGCCGACGCTGTCCTGGCTCCACGCGGCGTTGCCAAGCAGCACGAGGTTCTGGTCGTCACCCACGATCCAGGGCAGGTTGAAGTCCACGCCACCCGCGACACTGGTCGTGCCGTTCACCCGGTCATCGAGGGTCGCCATCGCGCCCACATACCCGCGCCCCAGCACGTCCCGCTTCACGCGGGCCACCAGGTTGGTGGCGTCGTCGCCTGCGGCCGTGCGTGCGGCCAGCAGGCCAAGCTGGTTGCGACCCGCTCGCCCCTGCATGCGCACGCCGATGGGGATGTGCACAGGCGTGCCGCTGCTGCTCAGGCCGATCCGACGCGAGTAGAACATCTGCGTCTGCTGGATCCGGCCGAAGTCGAAGATGCCGGCGCCTTCGGTGAAGAACAGGCGCTGCTCGGGGAAGAAGAGCGGAAAGCGCGTGAGGTTCACGATCTGCCGGTCGACCTCGGCCTGCGCGAAGTCCGGATTGAGCGTGATGTCGCCGGTGAGGGTGCGGGTGATGGGGATCTTCACGTCGAGCCCGACGTGTCCGTAGGCGCCGGCGGTGCGGGTGGCCGAGTCCCCTCCGGTGGGCAGCAGCACCCGATTGGCGAGGCGACCTTCGCCGAGCGCGTACGGGCGCAGCTCGACGCGCGCACGCGGTGGCAGGCTGTCGAAGCCGGCGACTTCGCCTTCGCGCTCGAGGAAGCGGATGCCTTCGGTGCGTTTCCACGCCCGCCACAACTGCTCCTCGTTCTTGCGGCGGACGAAGCGTCGGAAGTTCATGCCCCAGACTGCCCTATCGTCGCGATAGCGCAACGTGGCCCACGGGATGAGCATCTCCACCACGTAGCCGTCGGCCGTCACGCGCGCGCGCGCATCCCACACGCCATCCCAGTTGTCGTTGCCCGACTCGAACGTGAGGTGTTCGCCATCCCAGAGCGCGCCGTTGGCATTGGTGCGGAAGTAGAAGCCGCTGCGCTGGTCGTGCAGGCCATCGATGGCCACGGTCACGTAGTCGTCCGAGCTGAGCGACGCATCGCGACGCAACTGCGAGCGCACGATGAGTTCGGGTTGCCGGTCGTAGCACCACCAGCCGATGGCGAGGCCGTTCGGCGTGGCCAGCAGACGCACCACCGTGCGTTCGGAGGCCGGCTGCCCCTCCTGCGGATCGCGCTGGAGGAAGTCGGTGATGGAGTCGGCCTGGAGCCACTCGGGCTCGGTGAGCTCGCCATCGAGTCGGATCAGACGGGACGTTCGCAGGACCCGCGGCACGTCGGGGGGCGAAGCGGCGGCGGGCTGCGAGCGGGCGACGGCCGCCGTGGTCAGGCTGGCCACGGCGCACAGCAGGACTGCGAGGCGGCTACCGCCTGCCCCGCGCCTCGGGACGGACGCCCGAAGAGCCAGCGACGCCGGGGCCACCCGGTCACGACACGCGCTGCCGCTCACCGCCCCGCGACCATGTCCGCGTGCTCGGGGAAGTGTGTCACGATGCAGCGCGGGCAGATCGCGTGCGAGAACTCGGCCTCGGTGTGCGCGCGGACGTACGCCTCGAGCTGCTGCCAGTCGCCGACATCGGTGCGGACCTCCTTGCAGTGCGCGCAGATGGGGATGACGCCGCGCAGTTGCTTGAGCTCGGAGAGGGTCTGCTCGAGCGATGCGCGGGACAGACGCTCGGCGTTCCACGCCGCGTTGCCGCGCACCTGCGCCTCGTGCCGGTACCACACGAGCAAGGCACCGATGGCGTTCATGACGACGATGACGAGGATGTCGCCATCGATGGTGCCCGATGCGCCGCTGTCCACCCAGAACAGACGCAGCAGGATGAGGTTGGCGGAGACGAAGAGCGGCGGGATGAGCTGCAGGCGCGGCCGGTTCACCAGCCCGGCGTAGTACGCCAGCAGCCACATGAGGGGCGTGCGCAACGGCAGCGTGCTGCCGGCGGGCCGGAGGACGTTGAGCAGGGAGATGCAGGCGGCCGTGACCACGCCCACCACGAGAATGACCCGCGCGTACTGCGCCCGATCGCGCGCGCGACGCACCTGCACCATGCCGAGCACCAGCACGGCGAGAAAGGTGAGACGGACGAAGAAGCGCCCGTTCAGCAGCTCGGCGCTGTGCTCGGCCACGGCAAGGTCGGTGCGCGTGAACCAGAGTGTCGGCACCAGCAGCAGCGCGAGTGTGGCCCACGCCACGCGCTGGTCCTTCTCCAGCTCGAGGGCGTCGAGGTCGGCAATCACGGGAGTGTTCGTTGGGCGGGCAGGGGGGGAGTCAGCGCCCGTCAGGCGGTGGCTCCGGCGTGGTCGGCTTGAGCAGCTGCATCATCTCGGGCCAATGGTACACGGCCGACACCGCGGGCGTGTCGCGCGCGGCGGCCACCATCGCGCGCGCGATCTGACCGGTGCTGATGGAGCGGAACTTCGCGGGCGTGACCACGGACAGCAACGGCAGGATCCACGCCAGCACCGTGGGTGTGTGCTGCGAGCCCAGGATGAGCGATGGACGGAAGATGCTCACGATTGGAATGCCGCTCGCGCGCACCGCCGCCTCGGCTTCGCCCTTCACGCGGTTGTAGCGCGAGGTGCCGGCGGCGCCGGAGCCACCGGGCGACGCCTGCGGATCGGCGCCGACGGCCGACATGAAGGCCAGGTGCTGCACACGCCCCGACGAGGCGAGTCCGCGCGCGAAAGCCGCGTTGAGCGCCACATCGACGGCACGATGCTGGTCGATGGTGAGTTTCGCGGTGCCCGCACCAATGCCGAGCACGCTGAAGCCCACCACGGCGGCGGCGGGGTCTTCGGCCGCCACGGCGTCGCGCGTGGCCGCTTCGAGGCTGGCCGGGTCCATCGTGGGTATCAGCACTTCGTGCACCACCGTCTGCGACCCTGCCGCCACCGCCGCGACTGCCGGCTGCGTGCGTCGCGCGATGGTGACGACGCGCGAGAACGCGCCGCTCGCGCAGAGCGTGCGCATGAGTGCGCTGCCGACGGAGCCGGAGGCGCCAAGGACGATGGCCGTGCGTGGGGTGGTGGTGGTCATCTCTGATGGCGAACTGCGAATGCCGGATCCGCGCCGTCACGGAATCGTCGCCGTTTCGTGACGCGGGGTCAGCAGAGTGCTGATGGCCCCTCTCGGGTGGGACAGGGAAGTTAGAGTCCATATGCGTCTGTCGCTTCGCGGCCTGCGGTTCGCGCTCCTGGTCATGCCGGTGGCGGGGTGTCGTGCGACCGACGCGGGCGCTGGCGCCGCCGGTGCGTCGGGCGCGGTGACCGTCACGCTCGCCGGATCGACCTCGCTGCAGCCGCTGGCCGAGCGGTGGGCGGAGGCGCTCGCGCACGCCGACGCGCGCGCGCCGCAGCCGATGCGGCTGGTGGTGCAGTCGGGCGGCTCGACGGCGGGCATCCGGGCCGTGCGCGATGGCGCGGTGGACATCGGCATGAGCTCGCGTCCACTCACGGCGGCCGAGGCCGACGGGCTCGAGCAAACCGTGGTGGCGATCGATGGGCTGGCGGTCGTGGTGCATCCGGAGAACCCCGTGCAGGCACTGACGCGCGCGCAGGTGCAGGCGCTGTTCAGCGGGGCGGTGCGGTCTTGGCGTGCGGTCGGCGGCGCCGACGGCCTCGTCGTGGTGCTGTCGCGCGAAGAGGGATCGGGGACCCGTGCGACCTTCGACGAACTGGTGCTCGACACGGCGCGCCTCGATGATCGCGCCCTCATCACGGCGTTCTCGGGCACCGTGCGGCGCACAGTGGCCGACGATCGTCGCGCCATTGGCTACATGACGCTGTCGCAGGTGGGCCCGGGGGTGCGTCCGCTGGCGGTGGATGGCGTGCTGCCGGACGACGCCGCGATCGCGACGGGGCGCTATCCACTGCACCGACCGCTCTTCTTCCTCACGCGGCGCGATGCGTCGCCGGCGGCGCGTGCGTTGCTGACGTGGGTGCGCAGCGCGCCCGGCCTCGCGGTGGTGCGGGCCATGAAGTTCGTGGCACCGCCGCCGGAACCGCCCGCGTCATGAGCACGCCGCGCTGGTCGCTGAGCGATCGCGTCATCGAAGCGCTGCTGCGCTGTGCGGCTTTCGGCGCGTTGGGGGTGCTCGTGCTCGTCGCGGCGTTCATTGCGCGCGAAGGCATGCCGATCATCGTCGACGAGGGGCCGGTCGCGTTGCTCGCGCGCACGCGCTGGTCGCCGACGCGCGGCAAGTTCGGCCTGGGGGCGATGCTGGCCGGCAGTGCGATGGTCACGGCAGGCGCGCTGCTGCTCGCGCTGCCGCTGGGGCTCGCCTGCGCGATCACGCTGGCCGAGCTGGCCAGTGCGCGCATGCGCACCGTGCTCAAGCCGCTGCTGGAGCTGCTGGCCGGCATTCCGAGCGTGGTGTTCGGCTGGCTCGGCCTCTCGATGGTCGTGCCCCGCATCCGCGACACGTCATGGCTGGGCGGCACCGGACAATCGGCGCTCGCAGCCAGCGTGGTGCTGGCGATCATGATCCTGCCCACGCTCGCGTCGGTGAGTGTGGACGCGCTCGAGGCGGTTCCCGCGAGCTATCGCGCCGGCGCACGGGCGCTTGGCGCCACACGGTGGCAGAGCATCCGCGGTGTGGTGGTGCCGGCGGCGCGCTCGGGGATCGTGGCCGCGATCATCCTGGCGCTGGGGCGCGCAGTGGGCGAGACGATGGCGGTGATCATGGTGGCCGGCAACGCGGTGCGTGTACCGCACAGCTGGCTCGATCCGGTACGCACGCTCACCGCGAACGTGGCGCTCGAGATGTCGTACGCCACCGGCCGCCATGCGCAGGCGCTCTTCGCGACGGCGATCGTGCTGTTCGTGGTCGTGCTCACGCTCAACGCGCTGGCCGGCGTCGTGCGAGGACGGAGCGCATGACGGGGCGCATGACGGGGCACATGACGGCGCGCCGTACGCTGCGCATGCGCTGGCGCACCGACTGGCCGCTCTGGTTGCTGTGGGCGGGCACGTGGCTGGCGGTGGCGCTGCTCGTGCTCATCGTGGGCACCGTGCTGGTGCGCGGTGCGCCGGTGCTGTCCTGGCGATTCCTGGTGGACGCGCCGTCGCAGGCCGGCGCCGCGGGTGGCATCGGCGTCACCATCCTCGGCACCCTCGCTGTCGCGGTGCTGGGCGTGCTGCTCGCAGCCCCGCTGGGCGTGGGCGCGGCGGTGTACCTGGTCGAGTACACGCGCGAAGGGCGCACGACACGCCTGATTCGCGCCGCGACGGAGGCGTTGGCCGGCGTGCCGTCCATCGTGCTCGGGCTCTTCGGCTTTGCGCTCTTTGTGCGCTTCCTCAATCTCGGATGGTCGGTGTTGTCCGGCGCCCTCACGCTGGCGTGCATGATCCTGCCCACGGTGGTGCGTACCAGTGAAGAGGCGTTGCGTGCGGTGCCGCCGCTGCACCGTGATGTCGCGCTGTCGCTGGGTGCGTCGCGGTGGGAGGCGGTGCGGCACGTGATCATTCCGGCGGCGGCCCCCGGCATCCTCACCGGCCTCGTGCTGGGCATGGGGCGCGCGGTGAGCGAGACGGCCGCCGTCATCTTCACCGCCGGTGTGGCTCTCGAGGCGCCGCGGTCGCTCTTCGACAGTACGCGCACCATGGCGGTGCACTTCTACACACTTACCATGGAGAGCATCTCCGACCGCATGGCCGATGGCACGGCGGCGGTGCTGGTGCTCACCGTGCTGTGCATCAATGCGGTGGCGTATGTGCTGTTGCACCTTGCCACGCGGCGGTATCGCACATGACCCGCCACACATGATTCACCTCGACGACTTCTCCGTGCATGTGGGGCAGCGTGCGAAGGTGCAGCACCTGACGCTGCGCATTCCGCACGCCACGCTGCACGCGATCATCGGGCCCGCCGGCTCGGGGAAGACGACGCTGCTGCGTGCCCTCGACCTGCTGGGCCCGCACCGCGACGATGCGCGGCTGTCGGGGACGGCGCGGGTGGCCGACACCGACATCGTGGCGCTGTCGGCGGTGCGATGGCCCGATCCGCGTGTGGTCGCGACGCATCGCCGCCGCGTGGGGATCGTCTTTGCGGTGCCGCATCCGTTGCCGGGCTCGATCTTCGAGAATGTCGCGTTCGGGGCACGACGCGCCGGCGTGCAGGGCACCACGCTCACGGCGCGCGTCGAGGAGGCGCTGCGGCACGCACGCCTCTGGGAGGAGGTGCACGACCGGCTCGACCTGCCAGCGGCGCGCCTGTCGGGCGGACAGCAGCAGCGGCTGTGCCTCGCCCGCGCACTCGCGGTGCAGCCGCAGGTGCTGCTGCTGGACGAGCCGTGCTCCGGACTCGACCCGATCTCCACCGCCCAGATCGAGGAGACGTTGCGCGTGCTGGCCGGTACGATGACCTGTGTGCTGGTGACCAATTCACTCGCCCAGGCGCGGCGGGTGTCGGACGACACCACCTTCCTGCTCGGAGGGCGTCTCGTCGAGACGGGCCCTACTGCGCAGCTCTTCACCGATCCGCAGGACGCGCGGACCCGGGACTACGTCGCAGGACGCTTCGGATGAGCACCACCGCCCTTCCCCGCCGCACGCCACTGCCGACGCGCTTCACGCCGACGGTGGACACGCCCGCGGTCGACGCGTCGCCGGTCGCGACCGCCGCCCACGCGCCCGCGGTGGAGGTGCGCGCGCTCGACCTGTGGTACGGTCGCTTCCACGCGCTGCACGGCGTCACCCTCGAGATTCCGGCGACGGGGATCCTGGCGCTCGTGGGCCCATCGGGGTGCGGCAAGTCGACGTTGCTGCGCTGCCTCAACCGCATGAACGATCTCGTGCCGGACACGCGCGTCACGGGCGAGGTGCTGGTGGGCGGCACGAACGTGCTCGGCGCCGCGGTCGACGTCGATGCGCTGCGACGCACGGTGGGGATGGTGTTCCAGAAGCCCAATCCGTTCCCGCTGAGCATCCGCGACAACCTCACCTTCGGCCCGGCCGCCGCGGGTGTGCGCGGGCGGGCCCAACTCGACCAGATCGCGCGTGACGCGCTGGAGCGCGTGGGGCTCTGGAGCGTGCTGGGCGCACGCTGGCACGAGCGCGCGCTCGCGCTGCCGCCCGAACAGCAGCAGCGGCTCTGCATCGCCCGCATGCTCACGACCGCGCCGTCGGTGCTGCTCTTCGACGAGCCCTGCTCGACGCTCGACCCGGCGGGGACGGCCGTGGTCGAGACGCTCATGCTGGACCTCGCGCGCGAGCATCCGGTGCTCGTGGTCACCCACAACATGCAACAGGCGCTGCGCCTCGGCGGGCGCATGGCGTTCATGCTGCTGGGCGACCTGGTGGAGACCGGCGACACGGCCGCGCTCTTTGCCGACGCCGCAGACCATCGTACCCGCGACTATCTCAACGGGCGCTTCGGCTGACGCTGCCGGGCTCGCGTTGCGGCGTCAGCGTTCGCGCGCCGCGTGCAGCATGTCGAGGACAGCCGCGATGACGGCATCGGCGCGCTCCTCGTGCAGCATGGTGCCGGCACGCGCGACGGTGTCGACGCGCACCTGGGCCAGGGTGTGCTGCAGCCGCTGCACTTGCTCGTCGGTGGGCGCGTGCGGGGTGCGATGGTCGCCCACGAGCAGGCGTACCGGTGCGCGCACGCGCCGGAGGTCGGCATCGATCGTGGTGGGTTCCGTGGCGCCCTGCATGGCGCGCAGCGTGCGGAGGGTGCCGCGCAGGTCGCGCTCCATGGGGGCGGTGTCGCGACTCGGTGGCGGAATGGTCACCGCTCGGCGATGACGCGTCGCGCGTGGCTGCCTGGGCATCGCGCCGGCCCGATCAAGTCGTTGGTGGGGCAGCGTTTGACAACCGCGGTGCGATGACGGCACTATCGACCAGGCGCGTGTTGCCGACGACCGGACAACCCGTGGCCGCCTGCGGCACCCGGCACCCCGCACCCGTTCGCCCATGACCGGACCGTTTCGCCTGCGCGTGTTGGGTGGCATGCAGCTCCTCGCGCCAGCCGACGCCGCCGACGACGAACTGGCACGCGCTGCGCTGCTCGAGAATCGGCGGCGGGTGCTGGCCGTGCTCACCGTGCTCGCGGTGTCGGAGCGCCCGCTCACGCGCGACCAGCTCGCCGACTTCTTCTGGGGCGACAGCGAGCCGGCGCGCGCGCGACACTCGGTGGCCGAGGCGTTGCGCCTGCTGCGGCGCGTGCTCGGCGAGGAGGCGATCGCCGCGCGCGCCGCCGACCTCGCGCTCGCGCCCGGCGCGCCACTCGAGGTGGACGCCGTGCAATGCCTGGCCGCCCACGCCCGCGGGGATCACGCCGAGGTGGTGACACTCTACCGCGCCGATTTTCTCGACGGCGTGTACGTGGAGCGCGCCCCGCGGTTCGACGGTTGGGTGGATCGCCAGCGCGACACGCTCCAGCGCGCGTTCCTCGCCTCGTGCGCCGCCGAGTGCCGTCGCCTGATCGAACACGGTGAACACGCGGCGGCGGTTGCCGTTGCGCGGCGCTGGTTGGACGCGGCGCCGCTGTCGGCAGAGGCGGCAGCAGCGTGGATGCGCGCGCAGCTCGCGCCCGGCACCGCCGAAGCCGTTCACGTCGCTCGTCAGCGGTTCATGCAGCATGCGTCGCTGTTGGCGTCGGAGTATGACGTACGCCCCGCTCCGGAGCTGGAGCAGCTGCTCGATGACGCCGAGCGTGATCTCGCGCGTCGCGCGCCCGAAGAGGCGCGCGGTCGACCGGTGACGAACCCGGTCGCACGGCCGCACCCGGCGCCCGAACCCGAGGCACCCACCGCGTTCGATGGTCCGGTGTCGGCGGCATCGATCGACTCGGCAACGGCCACCGCGCCCACACCCCGACCGCGACGCAGGATGCCCGGCGCCGCGCTCCTGGTCCTGCTCATGGCGTTGCCGCTGGTGGTGGCGTTGTGGCGCTCCGGCGCAGTCCCCGGCGTGGGTGGCCTCGGTGGCGGTGCGTCCGCGTCCCAGCGCACGCTCGTGGTCGCCGACGCCGACATCGCCACCGCCGACACGCTGCTCGGCCATGCCATCACGCTCGCGATGACGACGGCGCTGGCGCAGAGCACGGTGGTGCAACCCCTGCCGCCGAGTCGCGTACGCGAGCTGCGTCGCCTGACCACCGACGCGACCGACTCCCTGTCGCGTCATGGTCCGTTCACCGAGACGCTCGCGCGCACGGTAGCGGCCCGCGCGGGCGCTGCGGTGGTCGCGGTGCCGGTCGTGGTGAGCATGGGCGCGCGCTACCGCGTGTCGCTGCGCGTGGTGAACGCCACAGACGGCAGCAACCTCACCATCGCACAGTCGGACGTGGTCGACTCGGGGGCCTTGCTCGACGCCGTCGATGAGGTCGTCCGGCGCAGCGACCGGGCGTTGGGTGCCTCGCGCGCGGCGCTCGCGGCGGCGCGCCCGTTGCCCGATCTCACCACCGCGTCGTTGCCGGCGCTGCGACTCTTTGCCCAAGGGGCGCGCGCCTTTGCGCGGCAGGACTTCCTGACGGCGGCCCGGCACTATCAGGCCGCGCTCGCCGTCGACTCCACGTTCGCGCTCGCGTGGATGGGGCTCGGCCGCGCGCGCGTGATGCTCAACCTGCCGCAGGCGGCCGACACGGCGCTTGCCGCCGCGCAGCGGTACGCGGCGAGGCTGTCCGAGCGGGAACGGCTGCTCGTGCGCGTGGCGGTTTTGCGCGCCAACGGGCTCGCCGACAGTGCCATACAGGTGCGCGGGGCATGGCTGGCGGCCCACCCCGACGACCGGGAGATGCTGGAAGCTCAGCTCTACGACCTGCTCACCCGCGGGCGCCCGGGCGAGGCGGTCGCGGTGGGCGAGCGTCTGGTCGCGGTGGACTCGGCCAACGAGAACGTGCTAGCCAATCTCGCGCTCGCCTACCCCGGCGAGGACCCGGCAACACGCCAGCGCGCCGTGGCGCTGTACGCACGCGCCTTGCAGCTCGACCCGTCGCAGGTGCGCAATGTGATGACTCCGCAGCTTTACGGCGGTCTCCTCGTGCGCGCCCAGTTGTACGACAGTGCCGCACGACTCTTCCAGTCGATCGGGGCGAGCGATCAACGCCTGCACGGACGCGCCATGCGGGCGCTCGGGCAGATGGAGCTGTTGCGCGGTCGTCCCGGGGCGGCCGTCGCGCCGTTCGAAGCGGCGGTGCGGGCCAGTCGCGCGCAGTCCGATACGTTGTCGTGGGTGCGGTCTCGGCTGTGGCTGGCCAGCGCGCTCCATATGGTCGGCGACAGCACCCGGGGACGCGTGCACGTCGACTCGCTCGCCAGGGAAGCGGTGCGCCTGCACGAGCCGCCCGTGCAGTACTGGATCGGCGTGTTTCTCGCGCGGCTCGGGCGGGTGACCGAGGCGCGCGCCGTGCTCGGCGCGCTCGAGCGCAGCATGGTGCCCACCTCCCGGACCCATGCCGCCGATCGCGCGCTGCTCGCCGCCGAGATCGCCGTTGCCAGCGGGCAGACGCGCCGCGTGGCGCTGCCGGCACTGGCCGAGGCGGCGCGAGGGGACAGTTCGACGATCAGTGATGAAACGCTGGCGTGGGTCACCCTGCAGGCGGGTGACACGAGCAGCGCCAGCGGGCTGGGGCGGGCAATCGTCGCCCGGCGCCACGGCTTTGGGTTCGAGGGATGGCTTGCCGCCGCGCGCGCCCGTGCGTGGCTCGACCGCATCGGCGCGGCGACGCGGCGACGCGGCCGTAAGACTGCAGCGTTGCGCGGTTTCGGGTGGGTCGCCCCCGATCAACTGGCCCGTTTGACGACGGGATGAGGATGGCCTGACGTCGTCGGGGAGATTCGGTCGTGTGCTCCCGCCGCGGTGGCGGAGCCGTTGCGACCCCGTCGGGCCGCCCGACCGATCCCCCCTGCAGGAGAGATCCCCGATGTTGCGCTTGACCCGAAGGCTGTGCGCCGGCCTCGTCCTCGCGAGCTCCGCCGTGACAGGCGCTGTCGTGACGGCACAGTCCGCTCCCATCCTGTACGCTACGGGAGTCAATGTCGGCCCCGGGGGACCCGGCGGGCTGTATGCGATCAACCCGGCCACCGGAAATGCGAGCAAGCTGTTCGTGCTGCCGTTCTGGGTGCATCAGGGGGGCTTGGCGTACGACGCCGCGACCGACCAGCTGTACGCCACGGGATACGACCAGCACAGCGTGGATGGTCTCTGGCGCATCGACCGCTTCACGGGCGCCACCTCCTATGTGGGACCGACCGGCGCGCGGCTCAATGGTGGGGGCCTCGTGATCCACCCCAACACCGGCGCGATGTACGCGACCGGCTCGACACCCGGGTCGGCGTTCTATGCGGTCGACCGCACGACGGGCGCGGCGACGCTGGTGGGCAATCATCCGCACCTGACCTACGTGTACGGGCTGGGCTACGGCCCCGGCAACGTGCTGTACGGCAATGGGTGGGAGTGGACCGGCCTGACATTCACGACGGCGTTGTACACGCTCAGCGACATAACCGGCGTGCCCACGCGCATCGGCTTCACGGGCGCCGGCACCACGTACAGTGGCCTCGCCTACGGCGCCAACGGCATCATGTACAGCCTGGGCTCGACGAGTCCAAGCACGAGCGGCCTCTTTTCGATGAACCTCACCAACGGACAGGCCACACTCATTGGTGGCACGGGTATCGAGTTCGGTGCGTTGGGCGGGCTGGCGTTCGCACCGGGACAGGCCCGCAGCACCGTGCCGGAACCGGGCACGGTGCTGCTGGTGAGCGTGGGGCTGGCCGGCGTGCTCATCGGCCGGCGGCGGCGCGCGACGCGATGACGCGATGACGCACGGGCGTCGCGCCCTCCGTCGCGACGCCCGTGCCCGCCTACAACGGCTGCACCAGCTCGGTGCGCAGCGACGGGCCGAACAGCGCGCCGATCTGCGCGACCTTGAGCTGCTGGCGCGTGAGGTACGTGGAGGGCACCACCCGCAGCCCGTTGTCGGACGCCACATCGAAGCGTCCCGCGTAGCGCACGCCGCGCCGCACGACCTCGAGCGTGACGCGCGCCTGGAGCGCGCCGGCGCCCACCACGTCGACGCCACCCAGTCCCGGCTTGACGTTGAGCGCGAGCTCCTGCCCCTGCGCCACCGGCACGCCCTCGAGGTCGAGACGCAGTCGGTCGCGGCCGGCACCCCAGCGGGTCTCGATGCGCAGCGTGAGCCGCTGATCGCGACTCGACGTGATGCGCACGGTGCCGGTCTGCGTGCCGACATCCGCCAGGCGGATGCGATGCTCGTCGCCCGGCATCGACGCGCCGCCGACGAGCACCTCGGTGAGCCCCATCTTCAGCGCGTAGTGCAGCGTGCCACGCCGCACGCCGCGCAGCGTGTGGACCACCGTGTTGCCCGTGGGCAGCGCGGGCGCGGCCGCCCGCAGGGCATCGACACGCACCGCGGCGCCGGCCGCATTCGAAAGCGTGGCACCGGTACGCGACGCGGCCCCCTGCAGCAGGTGAATCATGAGGCGTTCACCGTTGGCGGACACGAACGCACTGTTGGCCTCGATGGTGCGGCGGATGCGCGCAGGCGCCCACTGACACAGGTACTCGCGCAACGTGAGCCGCTGCCAGTCGGTGCCCGTGCGTCGATCGGGGCGCGTATGCCGCCCCACCACGCGCGGACGCGGTCGCAGGTGCAGCTCCGCCGGCGAGATGCCGCGCGGACGTGGCGGCTTGTCGAAGCGCGGCGGCACCGGCTTCTCCCCCTCGCGCTCGACGGCGCACCGGTCGGTGTGCCCATCGAACCCGCGGAACGGCACGAACTTGTCGGCCACCGAGCGCCCCGACTGGAGACGCGCCACGGCGTCCGCGCCGAACGCATCGAGGTCGACGCCGTTGTCATCGGTGAGGCTCACCGTCTCGCCATCGTCGCCGACGATGAGGATGGCACCGGACATGAGCAGCATGAGCGCCTCGAACACCGGCGTCCGGGGCTGCTCGCACAGCACGCTGTAGGGCATGTAGTGCAGCCGCCCACCTGACCACTCGGCGCCGGTGTACGTGCTGCTGCCCACGTACCGGAAGGTGTTCGCGTCGGGGTCGACCTCGACGACACGCCGTGCCGGCGTCTGCGGCGAGGGGAAGTTCGGATCGCGGACGAAGATGCGCCACGGCTTCGCACTGTCATCCCACCCGACGGGAAGGATGCAGTGCGGGGCGCCGCTGAAGTCCCAGTTCTGCGAGAGGCAGAGCACGGGATCCTCGCCGCGGGCGTGTGCACGGCGCGTCGCGCGGAAGACATCGACCGGGTCGTGCGTGTTGCCGGAGACGAACTGCCCCGCGAACCACCAGATGGCCGACGCACCCACCTGGTACTGATGCCGCACGTTGAACTCGCCGCGCACCGCCTCCCACTGGTTGGTGGCGTCGGCGAAGCGGTCGAGGGGGAGGCGCAACAGGCTGCGATGCTTGTAGCTGTTGATGGCTTCGAGTGACATGCCGAAGCAGTTGCCGCTCTTGGCGAGCCCCTTCACGGCGGCTTCGTAGAAGATGGCCGCCAGCCAGTCGGTGGGGTCCCACCACTCGGTGTCGCTGTCGACGTCGCGAAACGCCGTGGCGTACTGCGCCCAGGTGAGTTCGGGCGTGCCGCGATTGTCGACCCCCCACCAGCGCTGGTTGTCGGTGAGCAGCGCCTCGTTCACCCGGGGCGACACCGACCAGGTGATGGTGTTGATGTGACTGAAGCTGCCGCTGCTGAACAGTCCGGTGCGGTTGCCACGCAGCCCCCACGCGTTGGCCATCTCGAGGCGGTACTCGTAGTAGCCCAGGTGGTCGTCGTCGTCCGGCCAGTCGCTGTCCCACACGTCGAGCGTGAGCGTGATGACGCGGTCGGCGCGATTGGGCATGATGCCGTTCGGCGCGACGTTGAGGGTGCGATTGACGGTGTAGACGTTGCGGCCATTCGAGTCGCCGCTGCCGGGGATGCGCTCATGATGGATGACCGTCCCGTTGTCCTCGACACCCGCATGCACGTAGACGTCGTTCGACCCGCGCCCCCATCCTTCGCTCTCCTTGGTGTCGAAGCGACCGAGCGTGATGTCGAACGGCTGGCAGACGTACGTCTCGCCCAGGCTGCCGAACCAGACCACGCTGCCGCGCTGGAAGGTGTTGTAGCGCGCTCCCGCCGCGCCGGGCACGTCGCCTTCATCGCTGGTGGGAAAGCCGAGGGGGCCGGCGGGCCCACCGGCGTTGCGCCAGGTCGTGCGGATGTCGCCGTACACTGCGAACGCGCCGCTGGCGCCGCTCCAGTAGATCGTGCAGCGCTCGAACTCGCTGCTGCGCCCGAGGACGGTCGCGCCGTCGCGCACGTCGCCTTCGTTGGTGGTGGGGAAGCCCCACGCCTGCACTTCGCCGGTGGCGAGGTAGTGCGCGAGGATCGCACCATGCACCTCGAAGGCACGCGGGGCGCCGGCCCGATGATACAGGTGCCCACCCTGGAAGCGTTGGCGCAAACCACCAGGCACCGGCTCCTCACCGCCGACGGGCAGGCCGATCCAGGCGCTCTCGCCACCCGCCTCGTAGTCCACCCACAGTTGGCCGACCACCGCGCGCACGCCCGTGGCGCGCGACCAGTACAGGCCGCTCCGGCTGAAGAGGTTGCGTCGACCGCCACCGCGCGCTGTGTCGATCTCGTCACTGATGAGGTGACCGAGCGCCATGCGCTGCGGATACGCCCAGTACGCGTCGCGAATCGCGCCGTGCATCTCGAAGGCGAGGCCCACGGCGTCCGCGTACATGAGTGTCACGCCGGCGAACTGCTGGATCCACGCGCCACTGGGCGCGTCGTAGACATAGCCGGCGGTCGGGGCCCCGGCGTTGAGCGTCCCGCGCAGTTCCTCCTCCTTGTAGGTGAGGTACCACTGCGGATGTGCACGCCGCTCATCGAGCGGGGCCTCGAGCGCGATGGGGAGGTCGGAGAGGAGCTGCAGCGCCGCGACGGAGCCGACGAGTGCATGACTGCTTCCATCCAGTGCGACGCCAAGCCGCAGCAGGTCGCCGTTGGCCGGCGCGAGCGTGCCCGCGGGATACGCATGCACCGTGCGCACGACATCGTCGATGCTGACGGCCAGCGTGTCCGTGTCGTACACGATGTCGGCGGCGTACCACGTCCCGACGGTGAGATCGAAGAGGAAGCGCGTGGAGGCGCCGCCCGCATTGGCCACCGCGAGCCCCGGCACCGCCACCAGGTCGAAGTCGCTCGTGCCGGTACCGGGTTCGACGTGCACCGACAGCGGCAGCGCTCCACACGCGACCAGCGTCTGGCGCGCGGCGGGCTTGGCATCGAGACGGAACACAACGCGCACCGCGAAGCGATCACGCTGCAGCGTCGCGACCGGCAGGCTCACCGTGAGGCCGCCACTCCCGGCAAACTGCAGCGCACTGGGGAAGCTGCCGAGCGTCGTGGTGCCGGGCCCCGCGACGACGGTCGCGTTGGTCACCGTGGCGGCGTGTGTCCCGTCCGCATTGGCCGGAGTGAGCGAATCGAGTGTGTAGTCGAGGACCAGTGTGCTCATGTCATGCTCCTGCAGCGCGGCGTCGCGAGGGAACCAATGGGGCGCGGTGCGAAGAACATGCGGTGCCCCGATCGCGTTGGCCATCATTCAGCAGGCACAGGTGCAGACATTTCGCGGTAATGGGACCGCCACAAACGCGTCACGGTCGAGCACGGTGGATTGCCCACACGTGTCGACCGTGATGTACCGCACAGCGCCGCGCGACTACTTCACCAGCGTCGCCCGATACGCCTCGATCGCCTTCACCGTCGTCGTCACGCGCAGCTCGGCCACCTTGCGGCCGAGGTCCTGCAGCCACGCGAGCGACTGGAACTTGATGCCGTTGATCTCGTCCTGCCCCACCTTCTTGCGCTGCTCGTAGCGGATGCTGGTGGGGTCGGCCAGCGCGAGCGTGGCGTCGATGGCGAGTTCCTCGTGCAGCCCGCTCGTGCCGGTGCTGGCGCCGATGCGGATCCCCTCGGGAATCTTGAGCTCGTTCTGGATGTACGGCTGCACCACACTCGTGTGGTTGTAGTACTCCGGCACGTGCTTGAAGTACACCTTGTCGGGGCTCTCGGCGTACACCTTGGTGAGCGAATCCGCGGCGGCCTGCATGCCGCGCCCGTTCCCGCCGCTGTCGCCGAGGTAATAGATCTCCTTGAAGCCCATGCTGCGCAGGTAGTTGCCGATGTCGTACAGCAGCGCGACATATGTGGCCTGCGAGATCATCGGACCGGCCTTCCCCGGCGTGATGGCCTGCCCCGCATTGCCGGGTTCGAGCGTGACGAGCGGCGCGACGAGCGTCTTGCCCATGCGCCGCGCGATCAGTTCGCCGTGCAGCCGGTTGTTGATGTTGTGCTTGTTCATGGACAGGTTGCCGTCGTTGTTCTCGACGCCCCCCGTCATGATGAGCACGGTGGTGTAGCCGTCCTTGAGCAGGTCGCGGAACTCGGGCTGCGTGAGCTCCTCGAGCCACACGGTGTTGATGCCCTCGATGGTCCGCGGGGCGTTGGGGTCACGGCGCGGCGGTTGTCCCGCTCCGCCGCGCCCCGCGGCCCCACCCGCCTGCCCCGGCGCACCCTGCGCCGAGGCGTTGACCGCGAGCACCGCGCTTGCCAGCAGTGCCATGAGCTGTGTCCGCACGATGCCTCCGGTCGGGGTCACGTGGATGTTACTTCGACACCGCCGCGAGGCGACGGATCTCGCTGGCCATCGTGCGCACGCGCGCCGCATCCTTCGCGCCCGCGGCATCCTTGTCCACCTGGAGCGCCAGCGCGCCGAGCGCCAGGCCACGCGCGGCCCCCGTCTTCATTTCAGCCACGTCGAGCGCCTGCGCAATCGCGGTGGTGCGCTCGGCCGCGAGGCCGTTGCCACGCACGAGCTGGTCGAGGTACGAGCGCACGACGACGAACGCCGGCGGCCACACGTACTTCGGCTGGCTCTGCGGGTTGAACTGCTCGAAGCGCACCAGCTTCGCCGCCGCGATCTCGTTGGCCGAGAGCTGCGCGCTGGGCACCAGCTCGAGGATGTCGAGGCCGCGATCGAGCTCGGAGGAGACGATGAGGCCGTTCCAGTAGTACGCGCCCCACGACCCGCCAATCGTGTTGCCACCGCCACGCACGCTCGGATCGGGCGCGGCCGCCGCCGGCACGTCCACCGGACGCGGCGGGTTGATCGAGCCGCGATCGAAGTAGGCGATCTCGAAGGCGTTGTCGGCGTCGGTGAAGTCCATGATGTTCACGCCGCCCTGGTACCACCCCTGCACGTACAGGTCACGCCCCGGCACCGGGATGATGCCGCCGTTGTGCGCCACGCAGTTCTCTTCCGCCGCCTGTGCCGACGGCAGCTTGAAGTACGCGCGCTGCTTCTGCCGCTTCTGCGCGTCGAGCGTGATGATCGTGTTGCCGCCGAGCTGCTGCATGCTGGACGCCTGGCACATCGGGCCCGTGCCGCCGCCCCACTCCTCGGTCTGGATCAACTTCTTGCCGTCGTTGCTGAACGCGGCCGTGTGACGCCCCTGGAAGTTGTTCGTGTCCATGATGGCGTTGATGCGGAACGGCTTCTCGGGGTTCCTGATGTCCACGAGAATCGAGTGCGTCGAGCAGGACGCGAGTAGCATGTTCATCTCGGGATACGCCGTCACGTCATGGCAGTTGCGCGGCCCGGCTGGCATGTCGGCCGCCGGCTGCGGACGCCCGCCCGCGCGTCCACCGGTGCGCGCCGGCAGGCAGTACCGCTGGCACTCGCCCGCGCCCTCGAGGTCGGCGAAGATGCGCGCGCCCGGAATGACCATCGACTTCTCCGGCGCGTTGAGGAACACCTTCACGATGTCGAGCTGGTAGAGCGAGTTCGTCGGGTCCTTCGGGTCGTTGCCGTTCTTGCACCCGGCGAGCTCGGTGTCCGGACGCGCGCCCTGCTGCCCCGACACGTACAGGTAGATGATGTTCTTGTCCGTCGGGCTCGGAACGAGCGTGTGCGTGTGCGAGCCTTTGCACGTCTCGACGTTCTTGACCAGCTTGGGCGCCTTCGGGTTGGACACGTCGAAGATGCGAATGCCGGCCATGTGATCCTTCGGATCCTGCACGCCGCCCGCCCCGCAGTCCTTGCGATTGCCGGCGCCTTCAGCCGAGAGGAACAGGAGTGTGCCGTAGATGGTCGGGTCGCCCTGCGAGGTGATGCACTTCGTGACCGACGCCATGACCGGCTTGGCGGGATCGGTGATGTCCCAGATGGTGAAGCCGGCGAAGTTGGCTTGATAGATGTAGTGCGTGGCGAAGGCGACGTCGGAATTGATGAACGTCAACCCGCGCACCGTGTCGAGCTCCGCCGGCTTGGGCACGAACGACACCTGCTTCATGCCGCTGATCGCGATCCCCGCATCGAAGCGCCCGGGCTTGAGCGTGCTGCGGGGATCCTTGGCGGACGGATAGGTTTGCGCCGACAGCGCACCGGGCGCACTGAGCGCCGGCACGGCCACCGCCGCGGCAAGCAGGAGCAGACTACGGACTACACGCATCGAATCACCCTCCAGAGGTGAGGTGCAGCAGGGGAGGCATCGCCGCGCACCGGGCCTGGCGCGCGGCAACAAGGGTCACGGCGACGAGGGTCGCGTGGCTACTTCTTCGGGAGCTGGGAGAGCAGGCGACGCATGATCATGATCTCCGCCGTCTGCGCCGCGACGACATCGTTGGCGAAGACGTTGGCATCGACCTCCTGACCAGCGCCGGGTGCCTTGAAGAGATCTTCCACCATCTTGATGGCACCGGCGTGGTGCTTGATCATGCCGTTGAGGAACAGGCGATCGAACTCGGCGCCCTTGGCCACTTCCATGGCCTTGAGCTCCTCGTCGGTGAGCATGCCGTCCATGCGCATGTTGTGCCACGACGAGGTGTCCGGGGCGAACTGCTTGTAGCGCCGCAGCCAGTCCTGCATGATCATGATCTCGGGCATCTGCGACTGGTCGATCTTGCGCGAGAGCATGAGCAACTGGGTGTTCGTGCTGTTCTTCTCGGCCATGCGCGACATGACGATGGCCTGGGCATGGTGGGCGATCATCCCCTGCATGAACTCGACGTCGGCCTTCGTATAGATGGCGCCGGGGGGGATGACGATTTCAGGGCCCATGTGGTGCCCGGCGTGGCTCATCCCCCCCATGCTCCCCTGGGCGGAGGCGACGGCGGAGGTGGTGGTCAGCAGGGCCAGGGCGGCCAGGAAGATGAGCGGGCGTCCGGTCATCGGGCCGGTCTTGAGGCCGGTCATCGTGGGGTACTCCGGTAGGATGGGGACGACGGCGCCCCGGAGACGGGGCACCGCTGCACCGTGTATACGAGCGCGCGGGGTAGTCTGCTGCAACTGTTTCGGGGTGTGTTCCGGTCACCGCGCGGGCGGGTGACCCGAGGGTCCCTGTCGGCGGGACCGGCCCCGCGAGTCGTTCTTTCGACGGACCTGCCCTCCGCCACGTGC
Source organism: Gemmatimonadota bacterium (assembly GCA_020161135.1). GTDB lineage: Bacteria > Gemmatimonadota > Gemmatimonadetes > Gemmatimonadales > Gemmatimonadaceae > Gemmatimonas. The sequence goes on from JAIUOB010000002.1 coordinate 660,445, forward strand.
GCGATGGTTCCCCACGACAGGGGGCGCGATGATCCAGAGGGCCCCGGTACGCCGGCTCGCCCGGCTGCGTCGCGTGGGATCGCCGACGCTCCCGTGCACCGTGTCCAAGGCGGGTCGGCGCGCCTCGTCCTGCCTCCCTCGAGACTCCCATGCGCGCTCGCGTTCCTGCAGCACTCGCCCTGTTCACGGTCGTCTCACTGGCGGCCTGCCGCGACACCGCGCAAACGGACGCCGTCGTTGACACGAACACCGCCGCCGGCACCCTGCCCCCGTCCATGTCGGCCGACTCCGCCGCCTCCCGCGACGTGGCCCTCGTGCGCGTCGTCAATGCGGTCCCCGCGTCGCCGACGCTGCGCGTCCGCGCCGACGACCAGCGGATGATGCCGGCGGTCGGGTTCCAGAAGGTCAGCGACTATGTGACCATCGATCGCACGTGGACCACCTTCGAGGCGGGCGATTCGGCGGGCACCGCGTTCGTGCCCCTCAGCACGGACAACACCCTCCTCATCGACGGCCGCCGGTACACGCTGGTCGTGCTGCGCGCCGAGAATGGCACCGGGTACGAGACCCGCGTGCTCACCGATGCCATCCAGAACGTCGCGGGGCGCACGCGCCTGCGGGTGGTGCACGCGGCCCCCGGCGCCGGCGAGATCCAGCTGCGCACGCGGGGCGGTGAGACGCTCTTCAAGAGCGTGAAGTACGGTGCCGACGAGGACTTCTCCGAGTTCGCGCCCATGTCGGGCATCCTCGACATCCGGACCGGTGACGGCCGAAGCGTGCTGTACAGCACCGCTCCCCTGATGCTGGACGCGGGCAAGTCGTACACGCTCGTCGTCACGCGCTCGGCAGCGGGCGCCCTCGGCGCCTTCTGGTTCGAGGACATGCAGGCGCGCTGAGGCGCCGCGCGCTCGAGCGGCAACACACTGGCCTTTCCCATCGTGATCGCGCTGATCGCCTACGTGATCCTGCACATCGCGCTCACCGCGCTGCTGCGGACGCTGGCCCGGCGTCGGACCACGATCTGACCATGCACTCGCTGCACGACCTGCTGGTCCACGACCTGCAGCACCTCTACTGCGCCGAACAGCAGTTGGTCTCGGCGTTGACGACCATGGCGGCGGCCACGGCCTCGCCGCGACTCGCGACCGCGTTCAAGGACCACTTCCGGCAGAGCCCGCGCCACCTGTCGCGCCTCGAGGAGTGCTTCGCGCTGCTGGGTACGGCACCCGGTAGCTGCCCGTGCGCCACCGTGGGCGGGCTGCTCGCGGACGTGCAGGCCATGACGGTGCGGCCGGGCACGGGCGTCGTGCGGGACGCGGGGCTGGTGGGATCGGCGCAACGGGTCGGGCACTACACCATGGCCGCGTACCGCACCGGTGTGGCCCTGGCCGACGCCCTCGGTCAGGACGGTGTGGCCGCGCTGCTGCGCGAGACCGTAAGCGAGGAAGAGGCGGTGAGCCGGCGGTTTGCCACGATCGTCACCGACGATATTCATCCGGCAGCGCTGCAGAGTACGCAGGTCCTCGCGACGGGGTGAGGCCGGCGACGTCGCGGACGATACGCCGCGCCGACATCTTCCGGGCGCCCCGCGCTCAGCGGGCACTTCCCGGTCGCTCCGTGTGTTCATGTAGAAGTCGCCGCTGTCGCTGCCACGGTCGAGTAGCTGACGCGTCGGTCCGCATTGTGTGCACTCCGCCGGCTCCGCACGGAGCGCGGCCTCGGGTCATCGGAATCTCCCGGCATGCGTCGAACGCCGGTGCGGTCATTCAGCAGCATGTGACAGCTTCGTGACGTTGCGGCGTGCGCCGCAGGGGCACGGGGCTGTCGTGTGTGTGCAGGCGCCGCGACACACTCCCCGATGCCGCATGATCAGGCCATGACCGCCACGCCACCCGTCACCGCTGTGCCCCGCGCTGCCGATGCGCGCGCGGCCGCCACCAATCCGATCCGCACCCGCGACGATTGGCAGGCCATGCGCGAGGCCTGCGAGCGCGATCCGGGCGCCTGGCACGGCGCGATCGCCGCCGAGACGCTGCACTGGTATGTGCAGGCTGCCAACGCGTGGCTCACTCGCGAGACCGACGGCGCGTGGCGTGGGTTCGATGCCGCCACCGGTGCGCCGGTGACGTGGCGCACACCCGGCGACGCGCCGTTCACGCCGTGGGCGACGGCGTTCGACGCGCACGACCCGCCGTTCTACCGCTGGTTCGTCGGGGCGCGCACCAACGCCTGCTTCAATGAAGTGGACCGGCATGTGCTCGCCGGCCACGGCGCCGAGCCGGCGTTCCTCGTGGAGGGCGACCGCTGGGACCAGAGCCTCGATGGCGGACGCGGCGGTCCGGTGGTCGCGTGGCCCTACACCCGCCGCGCGCTGCTCATCGACGTGGCACGATGCGCGGTGGCGTTGCAGCAGCTCGGGCTCCGCACCGGTGATCGCATCGCGCTCAACCTGCCCAACATCCCCGAGCAGATCGCGTGGACCGAGGCCGCCAAGCGCCTTGGCATCGTGTACACGCCGGTGTTCGGCGGCTTCTCCGACAAGACACTCGCCGATCGCGTGTGTGATGCCGGCGCTCGTGTGGTGATCACTGCCGACGGGGGCTATCGCAACGCGCAGATCGTGCCGTTCAAGGCGGCGTACACCGATCCGGCGCTCGACCGCTATGTGCCGGTGCCACGCGCCATCGCGGCCGTGCGCGAGGCGGCCGTGGCCCTCGCGCTCGGCGCCGACACGGTCGAGCGCCTGGTGGCCGAGGTGACGCGCGCGCTGGCCGGCGAGATCACCGTCGAACGGAGCGACGTGATGCGCGGCGTGGGGCGTGCGCTCGCCGCGCTGGTCGAGGTGGGCGCGCTCGATGCCGCGGCCGCGAGTGCCGCGCGCACGGGATGCGCGCGCGCCCTGGTGCAGGTGACGGGCGATGTGGAGCATGTCGTCGTGGTGCGGCACACCGGACAGGCCGACGTGCCCTGGCGTGCGGGGCGCGACCGCTGGGCACACGAGCTGCTGCGCGACGCCGAGGACGCGCTGCTGGCATCGCTGCGCACCGCGGGGAGCACGGTGGACAGCATGGATGCGCTGCGCGGGCTCGACGACGCCACGCTCGTGCGCACGCTCTGGCAGGTCGTGCCGCCGCTGCCGGTGGATGCGGAGTTCCCGCTGTTCTTCATCTACACGTCGGGCTCCACCGGCAAGCCCAAGGGCGTGGTGCACGTGCACGGCGGCTGGCTGGCCGGCGTGGCGCACACCATGCGCGTGTCATTCGACGCGCAGCCGGGCGACGTGATGTATGTCGTGGCCGACCCGGGGTGGATCACCGGGCAGTCGTACATGATTGCCGCTGCGCTGGCCACGCGCGTGACGTCGGTGCTGGCCGAGGGCGCGCCGGTGTTCCCGAGCGCGGGGCGTTTCGCGTCCATCATCGAGCGCTACGGCGTCACGATCTTCAAGGCCGGCGTGACGTTCCTCAAGTCGGTGATGACCGACCCGCAGAACCTCGAGGATGTGCGGCGCTATCGCGTGGACGGCCTGCGCGTCGCAACCTTCTGCGCCGAACCGGTGTCGCCAGCGGTGCAGCAGTTCGGCATGGAGCACCTGTGCCCGCAGTACATCAACTCTTACTGGGCCACCGAGCATGGCGGCATCGTGTGGACGCACTTCTACGGCAACGACGACTTCCCACTGCGTGCCGATGCGCACACCTGGGCGCTGCCGTGGGTGATGGGCGACGTGTGGCTTCCCGACGGCGAGCCGGATGCCACGGGGCGCGTGGCCGCGCGCCGCGCCGCCGATGGTGAGAAGGGCGAGATCGTCATTCGTGCACCGTATCCGTACCTCGCGCGCACCATCTGGGGGAACGCCGAGGGCTTCGTCGTGCGCGACGGCAGCGTGGACGCCGCGTGGCGCGGTGACGGCGATCGCTATCGCCAGACGTACTGGGCGCGGTGGCGCGACACCTGGGCGTACACGCAGGGCGATGTCGCCATTCGTCACGCCGACGGTAGTGTATCGCTGCACGGCCGCAGCGATGATGTGATCAACGTGAGCGGCCATCGCATGGGCACCGAGGAGATCGAGGGGGCGATCCTGCGCGACAAGCAGGTCAACCCCGACTCGCCGGTGGGCAACGTGATCGTCGTGGGTGCACCGCATCGCGAGAAGGGGCTCACGCCACTGGCATTCGTGGTCCCGGCGCCCGGGCGTCGCCTCACGATGGACGACCGCAGGCGTCTCACCGAGCTCGTGCGGCAGGAGAAGGGCGCGGTGGCGGTGCCCGAGGAGTTCCTCGAGGTGGCCGCGTTCCCGGAGACACGCAGCGGCAAGTACATGCGGCGCATGGTGCGCGCGCTGGTCGACGGCGAACCGATCGGCGACACGACGACGCTGCGCAACCCGGAGAGCATCCCGGCGCTTGCACACGTAATCGAGCAGTGGCAGGCGGTGCAGCGCATCAGCGACGCGCAGCGGGTGCTGGTGTCGTGGCGCTACTTCCGCGTGCACTACCACCCGGTGCAGCCGGGCGCACGCCTGGCCGTGGTGACCGTCACCAACCCGCCGGTCAACGCGCTCAACGAGCGCGCGCTCGACGAACTGTGCACCGTGGTGGAACACCTCGCGCGACAGGACGACGTGCGGGCCGTCGTGTTCACCGGCAGCGGCAGCAGTTCGTTCGTGGCCGGCGCCGATGTGCGGCAGCTGCTGGAAGACGTGCACACGCTCGAGGAGGCGCTGCCTCTGCCGAACGTGGCGCACCTCGCCTTCCGTCACATCGAGCGCATGCTCGCGCGCCTCGGCAAGCCCTGCATCGCCGCCATCAACGGTGTGGCGCTGGGCGGCGGGCTCGAGTTCGCGCTGGCCTGTCATTATCGCATTGCCGAGCCGGTGGCGCTGTTCGGTCAGCCGGAGATCCGCCTGAACCTGCTCCCCGGCTACGGCGGCACGCAGCGCCTCACGCGCCTGCTCGCCGATCGGGACGGCGCTGAAGGCTTCGTGCAGGCCATGGAGATCATCCTTGGCGGCCGACAGCTCGACGCCGACGACGCACTTTCTGCCGGTGTGATCGACGAGGTCGTCTCCGGCAGCGACCACGCGGTCGCGCGCGCGGCGGCGCTGGTGCGCGAATGGCTCGCGCAGGACGGGCGCACCGCGTTCGGCACGCACCTCACGGTGGTGGCCGAGCGGCGGAATGCGTGGGAGCGGCCGGGACATCTCGATGTCGACGCACTCCTCACGCTCGCCCCCATTGCCCGCCTGCTCGCGCAGGCCGAGCGCGTGGGGCGCACGCACGCGACGACGCGCATCCTCGATGCCGTGCGCACCGGGTGGCGTGATGGACTCGAAGCGGGGCTCGCGCGCGAAGCACGCCTGTTCGCGGAAGCGGTGGTCGATCCCGCGGGCGGCAAGGCTGGCATCCGCGCCTTCTTCGACCGTCGCAGTGCGCCGCTCCCCACACGACGTCGCACCGTCACCATCGACGACGCGGCCGACCTCATCGAGCGCGGTGAGCTACTGCCCGTCGGCGCCCCGTTCCTGCCGGGCGTCACGCCCATTCCCGCCTGGCAGTACGGCCAGGGCGTCGAGCGCGACGCCGACACCGGTGCGCCGGTGCATGGCCTGCCCAAGGATGTGGAGCGCGAGCTGCTCGTGCCGGTGGACACCCCGTCGCCCAACGAGGCGCTCGTGTACGTGCTGGCCTCCGAGGTGAACTTCAACGACATCTGGGCCATCACCGGCATTCCGGTGTCGCCGTTCGACAATCACGACCAGGACTGGCAGGTGACCGGCTCCGGTGGCGTGGGCCTCATTGTCGCACTCGGCAGCGAAGCCAAGGCCGAAGGACGGCTGCGCGTCGGCGACCTCGTCGCGATCTACTCGGGGCAGAGTGAACTGCTGTCGCCGTTCGCGGCGCGCGACCCCATGTCGGCGGACTTCCGCATCCAGGGCTACGAATCGCGCACGGGGAGTCACCAGCAGTTCCTCGCCGTGCAGGCGCCGCAACTGCACCCGGTGCCACAGGACTGCACGCTCGAGGCGGCGGGTTCGTACATCCTCAACCTCGGCACCATCGTGCGCGCGCTGTTCACCACGCTGCGCATCGAGCCGGGGCGCACGATGTTCGTCGAAGGGGCCGCCACCGGCACGGGGCTCGAGGCGCTCAAGGCGGCGTCGCAGCACGGTTGCGCGGTCACGGGGCTCGTCTCGAGCGCCGAACGCGGCGCCGTGGTGACGCAGTACGGTGGACGCGGGTGGATCAACCGCGCCGAGCCGGCGTGGCGCGACGCGTTCCGCATGGTGCCCGACGGAGCCGATGCGATTGCGGCGTGGGAAGCCGAGGGCGCAGCGCTGTGCGACGCGTTCCGCGCGCAGCATGGCGGTCGTCTCGCCGACTATGTCGTGTCGCACGCCGGCGAGCGCGCCTTCCCGCGCTCGTTCCAGCTCCTCGCCGAGGGCGGCGCGCTCACCTTCTACGGCGCCTCGTCGGGCTATCACTTCACCTTTGTCGGCAAGCCCGGCGCCGTGGCCCCCGACGTCATGCTGCGCCGCGCGGCTCTCCGCGCCGGCGAGGCGGTGCTCGCGTACTACGGCGTGGGGCTTCCCGACAGCGAGTTGGTGGACACCGACGGACTCGTGGCCATCGAGGCCATCGCGGCGGCGGGGGCGCGCGGCTGCATCGTGGCCCGCACCGATGCGCAGCGCGAGTTCGTGCAGTCGCTCGGCTTCGGCGACCGCATTCGCGGCGTCATCTCCATCGAGGAGTTGCAGCGCCGGCAGGGCGACGACTTCGACTGGCCGTGCACGATGCCGCCGCTTCCCGACGTGCGCCGCGACTCGGCAGCGTTCCGCGATGCCGTGCGCGCCTTCCAGGAGCGCACGCTCAAGCCGTTCGGCACGGCGGTGGGGCGTGTCCTGCGCTCGGCCGACAACCCGCGCGGCGCGCCATCGGTCATCGTCGAACGTGCGGGGCACGATGCACTTGCCGTCTCCACGTCGCTGGTGCAGCCGTTCACCGGGCGCGTCGTGTACTTCGAGGCCATGCAGGGGCGTCGCTACAGCTTCTACGCGCCGCAGGTGTGGACCCGGCAGCGTCGCATCCTCATGCCCACCGCGAGCATCCTCGGCACGCATCTCTGCAATGCGTACGAAGTGGTGCGCATGAATGAGATGGTCGACGCCGGGCTGCTCGAGGTCACTGCGCCCACCGTGGTGCCGTGGAACGGCCTGGCCGAGGCGCACCAGGCGATGTGGGACAACCGGCACACCGGTGCGACGTACGTGGTGAATCACGCGCTCCCCGCCCTCGGGTTGCGCACCATCGATCAACTTTACGAAGCCTGGGCTGCGCAGGAGCCGTCGCGATGAGTGAATCCATGCAGGACCGCAGTAGCGATCGCCGACGCGTACCTCGCGGGCGCCTCGCCGGCAAGGTCGCGCTCATCACGGGTGCGGCGGGGAACATCGGCACCGAGATCACGCGGCGCTTCCTGCAGGAAGGCGCGACCGTGGTGATGACGGGACGCAACAAGGCCAAGCTCGACGCCGCGCGCACGGCGTTGCGCGACGCGATGCATGTGCCGGCGTCACGTCTCGTGGTGCTCGCCATGGATGCCGCCGAGCCGGGGCAGGTGCGGAGTGCCATCGCGCAGTTGCTGGCACAGGTGGGGCGCATCGATGTGCTGGTGAACAATGCCGGCACCGCGGGCCCCAAGTGTCGGCTGCTCGACCTGCCGCTCGATGCCGACGACCTGGCTGCGCTGGCCGAGCGCGGGCTCGTGGAGTCGGAAACGGTGAGCGCCGCCGCACGCAACCTGCTCGGGCTGGGGTGGAACCTGGTGCGCGCGCTCGCGCCGCATCTCGAGGCCGGCGCGTCGGTCATCAACGTGTCCACCATCTTCTCGCGCACGCAGTACTACGGCCGTGCCGCGTACGTGGTGCCCAAGGCGGCGCTCAACACCTTCTCGCGGCTGCTGGCGGCGCAGTTGGGGCCGCGCGGGATTCGCGTGAATACGGTGTTCCCCGGGCCCATCGAGTCGCCGCGCATCCGTACGGTGTTCGCGGCCATGGACGCGCTGCGCAAGGTCGCCGCCGGGCAGACGGCCGACGACTTCCTCGGCATGATGACACTCACGCGCAACCCGGCACTCACGCGCGTCGCCGAGGCGAGCACCGTGCCGGCGGCGGCGGATGTGGTCGCGCCGGCCAAGGGGTTCCCGACGGTCGCCGACGTGGCCAACACCATCGTGTTCCTGGCCAGCGACGACGCCGCCGCCATCAATGGCCACAATCTCGAGGTCACGCACGGCATGACCGTGCGGCAGGAGTCGCGCAGCACCTGGGTGTCGCGCCCCGAGTTGCGCACGGTCGATGGCACGGGGCTGTGCGTGCTGGTGGCGGCGGGCGACCAGGTGGCCGACGCGCTCGCGGTGGCACGGGTGCAGGCCGGCTGTGGCGCCAACGTGCGCCTCACGCTCGGCAGTGAGGAAGGCGTGCGCGCCGCCGAGGAGGCGCTGGGGCACGAGCCGCACGACGCGCGCATCCGTGTGGCACTGCTCGACCGCACGCGCGAGGAAACCGTGCGCGCGTTCTTTGACGCGATGGCGGCGGAGGAGGTGACGCTGCACGGTGCGATCATCATGCCGGCGTACGGGGCATGGCGCTTCCGCGGCGACTTCGTGTCACTGTCGGACAGCGACGTGGGCGCGTTCCTCGACGGCGAGATTGCCGGCATGATGGCGCTCGCGCGCGCGTTGACGCGCTGCTGGCAGCAGGCGACGGGCCTCACCAGCGACCCGCGTGTCGTGTTCCTCTCCAATGGCGACGATGGCCAGGGGAACGTGTACGCCGACGTGCTGCGCGGCGCCGTGGAGCAGCTCTGCCGTGTGTGGCGCGACGAGTCGGAGTCGCAGCAGCTCGCGGGCGAGCGTCCCCATGTCGAGTGGTCGAATCAGATCATCCGGTGGGGGAACCGCGATCCGGAGGAAGTGCCGTTCGCCGCGGGGCAGGCCGCGCGCCTGCTGTTCACGCGGCGCCGCATCCGGCAGGTGAACCTCTACCTGCCCGCGTCGATCATCGAAGCGACGGGCTCGCGACGTGCGATCTTCGGTTGGATGGAGTCGCTCATGGGGCTCCATCTGGGTAAGGTGGCGCTCATCACCGGCGGCTCGGCCGGCATCGGCGGACAGCTCGGGCGGCTACTGGCCATTGCCGGCGCGCGCGTGATGCTCGTGGCGCGCCGTGCCGACCAACTCGAGGAGATGCGCAGCGGCATCGTGCGCGAGCTCGAGGACATTGGCTACTTCGGCGCGCACGACCGGGTGCACACGCTTCCCGACATCGACGTGGCCGACGAGGCGTCATTGGGCCGTGCGGTGGCGGCCACCATGGAGGCCTTCGGGCGCATCGACTATCTCGTGAACAACGCCGGTGTGGCCGGCGCCGAGCAGATGGTGGTGGACATGGACGTGGATGCGTGGCGCAGCACGCTCAACGCCAACCTCGTGTCCAACTACTCGCTCATCGAGAAGGTCGTGCCCATCATGAAGCGCCAGGGCACGGGGTACATCCTCAACGTGTCGTCGTACTTCGGGGGCGAGAAGTACGTGGCCGTGCCCTACCCCAACCGCGCCGACTACGCCGTGTCCAAGGCGGGGCAGCGCGCCATCACCGAGAACTTCGCGCGCTTCGTGGGGCCGGAGATCCAGGTGAACGCCATCGCACCGGGCCCGGTCGATGGTGATCGGCTGCGCGGGACCGGCGGCAAGCCGGGACTGTTCGCGCGGCGCGGGCGGTTGATCCTCGAGAACCGCCGCCTCAACGCGGTGTACGCCGCGATCATCGAGGCGCTGCGCCAGGGTGCGCAGATCGACGTCCTGCTCGAGCTCGTCCGCGGCAACGATGCCGCCGTGCTGGCCTCGCTGCCTGACGCCCCCGCCCCGCTGCGCGCGCTGGGCGAGCGCCTCGCGAAGGACGGCCGAGCCAGTGAGGACGACGCGTCGAGTCACCGCTACCTCATGCATCGCGGCATCGCGCAAAGGCTCATCGCGCGCCTGCGCCTGGGCGGCAAGCTGCTCGCCGCGCGCGACGCCGGCGCCGCCTACGACGACGCGTGGCTGGCGGCGATGCCCGAGCCGCCGGAGCCGTTCATCAGCACGCAGGACATCCGCCGCGAGGCGGACAAGATTGCCAAGGGCGTCGTGGGGATGCTGCACCTGCACAACATGCCCACCGAGGTGGAAGTCGCGCTGGCCACGGTGTTCTTCCTCAGCGACCGCGCCGTGAGCGGCGAGACGTTCCAGCCGTCGGGCGGGCTGCACCAGGAGCGCACCATCACCGAACGCGAGCTGTTCGGCCGCGCGAAGCCCGAGCGCGTCGCGCAGATGCGCGGGCAAACCATCTGGCTCATCGGCGAGTACCTCACCTCCCACCTCGCACGCGCGGCGCGCCTCGCGCTCGAGCAGAGCCACGTGGGGCGTATCATGCTGCTGACGCGCACGGCGGAGGCGGGGCGTGAGGTGCAGTCGCTGCTGCGCATCGTGCTGGGCGCCGAGCGCATCGAGAACCTCGTCGTGGGCGATGCCCTCGAGGCGGGGATGGACCGTGCGTTGCAACTCGGCGGTGCGCCGGCGGCCGTGGTGTCCACACCGTTCACACCGCTGCCGTCGCAGATCTTCGGCGACGATGGCGCCCCGGTGCTCGACGCGGCCGGCTTCGCGGCGTTGGTGGAGGCGCACCTCACGCACCACTTCCGCGTGGCGCGCAAGGTGTCGCTGCTCGACCACGTGCGGCTCGTGCTGGTGACGCCCGACGTACCCGTGCGCCCCACGCACGCCGAGTTCGCGCTGGCCAACTTCGTGAAGACCACGTTGCACGCGCTTACCGCCACGCTGGGCGTGGAGAACGAGCGGCTCGTGCACAACGTGCCGGTGAACCAGATCAACCTCACGCGGCGTGTGCGCTCGGAGGAGCCGCGTGACGTGGCCGAGCAGGCCGAGGAGCAGGAGCGGTTCGCCCACGCGGTGCTGCTGGCCAGCGCGCCGCTCCCCGAGCCCGAGGACAGCCGCTACAAGGCGCGCATCTATAGAGGGTTGGCGATCACGGTGTAGCGACCGACTACTTCTTCACGTCGCCGCGACGCGACGTCCAGAACGCCACAAGGCCGCACTCGCCGCCCTTCATCACCACGAAGCTGTCCGGGATGCGCCACGGCGACTCGTAGATCTCCACCGCCACCACCGAGGCAGCGCCCCACTGCTGGTCGAGCTGGGTGAGCGACACCGTGCCCGTGGTGCGGCTGATCCAGACGTTGTCGATGAAGATCTCGGGACGGCAGAAGGGGACGCCCTGCGACGACGCCGCGTCTGCGGCGAGCGTCGTGCTGCTGCGCGCAACCACCGCGCCTCCGCCCGTCGTACTCCGCGCGGACGAGGGGGACGCGGCCTGACGCGAGATCTCACCGGTAGCGAGGCGCCGCATCATCAGTGTCGGCGCGTTGTCGGCGAGCACCACATCGTTGCGCCCCGCGAAGAGGTCCTGGAACAGCACGGGCCGCAGCTTGTCCAGGTCGTCGGGACCGAGGAACACCCCCTTGCCCTTGCGCTGGCGTTCCTCGAACGCGCGCAGGTCGGCGGTGAGGCTGCGACTGTCCAGCACCTCGATGCGCGCACGCCGCGACAGCGAGGCGAGGTCGACGGTGCGCACCGTGTCGGGTGCCGCTTGCGCACCGGCGGCGGTGGCGGTGGCGAGCAGGGCGAGCGAGAGCGACAGCCGTGTGCGACGGGACATGATCATTGGTCCTCCCGGTGGGTCGGGACATCGGGTGAACGGACGTCTTCATGAGCGAACTGATCGCCAATGTGCGGCGAGCAGAAGGCGGGCGCCAGCGCGCGATCGCGTTCGTCCCGGTCTCCTACGACGCCGACGGGCTCGCCACCACCGCACCCGCCGCGCCCCGCCGATAGGCCTCCTCCGGAATGCGGGCCAGTTCACTCTCGACCGGCACGTCCGACAGGCCATAGAGCCGCTGGAACGACATGATGAGCGGTCGCCACGCGTCGGGTTCGACACGATGCGCGTGCCCGGCCATGCGGATGTGCGGCGCCACGTGTACCGCCACGATCCGCAGCTCGAGCGCCACCAGCCCGCCGCGCCGCAGCGGGTCACGCACCGCCATCGGATGCACGGCCTCGAGCTCGGCTTCGAGCTGCACCGGACACTCGGCCACCCGCGGCACATCGACGTGCACCGACGGCACCGCCGTGGCCCCGGCGCGCGCGAACTTGTCCGCTTCGTGCTCGTACCCCATGGCCAGCTTGTGCGGTGGTACAGGGTCGCTGGCCGTCGTACGCACGAGACGGTTCACCAGCGACGCCTCGTGCGCCGACGGGAGGTTGAGCACGCACTGCCCGGTGCGCTGGATGTTGGCGGGCGTGGCCGAGCGGGCGCCGAATCCGAGCATGCAGCTACGCCCCAGCCACCACGCGGACGACATGGGCGCGAGGTTGGCGCTGCCGTCAGCATTGCGCGAACTCACCAGCACCACCGGGGTGCCGAAGTAGAGGATCGCTGGGTCGATCTGCACGTGGGGAGCGCTGTCGCGCGCGGCGCTGCTGTGCGTGTCGCTGCTGTACATGTCGTGGCTGTGCGTGTCGCTGTTGTGCGTCGCGTGCATGTCGGGCGTGAGGAGCATGGACGTCATGGGGCCCCGGCGGTGGGAGAGCGAATCAACCGTGACCTGCAACCTGTGCGCATTGGCCGTGCTGGCGCCCTCCGATTCTTGCGCGCATCGTTGTCGGCATGCGTTTCGCCCCGATGCCCGCTCGCCGTGCGCTCCTCTGCGCCGCCGCCGTGTGCCTGCTCGCGCCTTCGTGGCCCGCTCAGCCACCCTCGGCGCCGAGCGACTATCTGTACCTGTGGGCCTCGTCGGCCGACAGCACGGCGCCGGACTTCCTGGCCGTGTACGACGTGCGCGACCGCCAGGGCGCCGATCGCTACGGCGCGCTGGTGACGACGCTGCCGGTGCCGGGGCGCGGACATCGCACGCACCACACCGAGCACACACTCGCCGCCGACCGGCAGCTCTTCGCCAATGACTTCGGATCGGGCGAGAGCTTCATCTTCGACCTCACCAACCCGACCGCACCGCGCCTCGTCGCACAGTTCGGCGACGTGGGCCCGCTCATGCACCCGCACAGCTTCTGGCGGCTGCCGAACGGCAACGTGCTGGCCACCTTCCAGATGCAGCACGATGCGCAGGGGATGGCGCCGGGCGGGCTCGTCGAGATGACACCCGGCGGTGCCGTCGTGCGGTCGTCGTCGGCGCTGCGCCCCGGGGTCGACCGTCGCGTGCGCCCGTACTCGGCAGCCATCCTGCCGCAGCTCGATCGTATCGTGGTGACCACCTCCGACATGGACAACCGCGACACCACGCGGACGCTGCAACTCTGGCGCCTCTCCGACCTGACGCTGCTGCGCACGCTCGATCTGCCCGTCGGTGCCCGCGGCGACGAAGGCTACCGGTCCGCAGAGCCGCGCGTGCTGGCCAACGGCACGTCGGTACTGGTGAGCACCTTCAATTGCGGGCTCTACCTGCTCGATGACGTCGCGGGACCCGCGCCGCAGCCGCGGCTGGTGGCGAGTTTCCCGCGCAAGCCGGGCACCTCCTGTGCCGTGCCGGTCGTGGCCGGCTCGTACTACCTCATCACCGTACCGGCGTGGAGCGCAGTGGTGAGTCTCGACGTCTCCGACCCACAGCGCCCCCGCGAGGTCTCACGCGTCACGCTCGGACCCGACGAGGTACCACACTGGATCGGCCTCGAGCCCAACCAGCAGCGAGTGGTCATCACGGGATATCAGGGCATGAAGACGCGGGTGCTGCTCGCGCGCTTCGACATCCGCACGGGCGCCCTTACTCTTGATACACGCTTCCACCCGCCGGGCAGTACGGCACCGGGCTTCCGCATGGAAGGGGTCGCGTGGCCGCACGGCGGGCGCGGCGCTGCCGTGCCGCACGGCGCGGTGTTCAGCCGGCCGTAGCACTCCTCGCCCACCCGTCTCTCTCCTCGCGCCCGATGCCTACGCTCCTGTCGCTGCTGGCCACGCTGCTCGTCCAGACGGTCGCACCCGTCGCGCACGCGCAGACGCCACTCGCCGTGTCCGCCGCCGCGCGCGACTCCACGCACCGTGCACTCTTCGAGCGCGGCATCCCGTACGCCGAGTTCCTCGCGAATGCGAAGGCACGCCGCGAGATGTGGCAGCGCAACAGCACGTGGACCACGCCGCCGGATGCACTCGTTGCACGCGCCCGTGCCACGGGGAGCGGCTGGAAGCTGCTGGCGGTCGCGGTCGACGGCTGCTCGGACAGCGTGAACACCATTCCCTACATCGCGCAGCTCGTGGCCCTGCTCCCCGGCGTCGAGCTGCGCATCATCGGCAGCGACATCGGGCGCGCCATCATGGATGCACACAAGACCCCCGACGGCCGCGGCGCCACGCCCACGGTGCTGCTGCTCGACGCCACCTTCACGGAGCGCGGTGCGTTCATCGAGCGCCCGGCCGAGCTGCAGACGTGGATGCTCGCGCAGAAGGGCGTACTGGCCGACAGCGAGGCCAACGCCCGCAAGATGGTCTGGTATGACGAGGACAAGGGCGTGAAGACGCTCACCGAAGTCGTCGCATTGATGGAGCGGGCGCAGCGCGGCGGCCGGTAACACGCCGCATGGAGTTCCTCACGGACGCCGTGCTGCACGGCAAGTACCGCATCGAACGGCCGCTGGGCGAAGGCGGCATGGGCGCGGTCTATCTGGCCGAGCACGTCGGCATCGGTCGGCGTGTGGCGCTCAAGGTCATTCGTCCGGAGCTGCTCGCCGACGCGACGGCCGCCGAACGCTTCACCCGCGAAGCACGCGCGGCCGGGGGCCTCCAGCACCCGCACGTTGTCAACGTCACCGACTTCGGTGTCGATCGCGTGGCCGGCCATGACGTGGCCTACCTCGTCATGGAGGCGCTGCAGGGGGAGACACTGGAGTCGGTCCTCGAGGCGCGCGGCGCGCTGCGGCTGCCGCAGGTCGTGGATATCGTCGCCCAGGTGGCAGCCGCGCTCGAGGCCGCGCATGCGCGCGGCGTGGTGCATCGCGACCTCAAGCCGGCCAACATCTGGCTCACCCCTGACCACCGCGGCGGCTTTCACGTCACGCTGCTCGACTTCGGCATCGCGAAGCTGCGCGACGACACCTTCGTGCCGGCCACGCGCACCGTGGCCCACGACGAGACGCCGCCGTCGATCGCCGTGGCGCCTGCCGCGGCCTCACCCATGACCACGCAGGCAGGCGAGTCGCTCGGCACGCCGGCATACATGTCCCCCGAGCAGTGTGTGGGCGACGCCATCGACGCCCGCAGCGATCTCTACAGCCTCGGCGTCGTGGTGTACCAGATGCTCTCGGGGGCGCTGCCCTTTCGCGGCGACACGGTGTCGCTGCTGCGGCAGCACTTCGTGGCCGAGGTGCCACCGCTGCCGGCTACCGCCAACGTGCCGGCACCGGTCGAGGCGGTGGTGCGTCGTGCCCTCAGCAAGGACCCCGCCGCGCGCTTCCAGTCGGCACCGGCCTTCGCGGCGGCGCTGCGCGCGCATGCGATGGGGTTTGGCGAGAGCATGCGACGAGCCCTCACCGTGTTCGCCGAACGCATGCCCGAGTTGAGCGTGCTCGGCCTGTGCTTCGCGCTGCCGGGTGTCGTGGCCACCGTGCTCGGCTTCGCGATCGGACTGGCGTGGGTGCCCATGCCGTTCAACCTGCTCCCGTGGATGCTGCTGCTCAACGTCGCGCTGTTCTGCAGCACGCCCGTGGCCATGGCCGGCATCGCGACGGTGTTCCATGCGCTGCGCGAGCAGCCCTTCACGACCATCACCTGGCGCGCGGTCGCGGCGGGTGTCGTGCAGGAACGCGGCGCGGCCGCACCGCACGGGGCCGTGGCGCTGTACGCGGCGTGGGTGCGTGCGGCACTCGGGCGCTACCTGGAGACGGTGCGGAGCGTCCGAAGCGGCGGCGTCGCCGTCATGCTGCACTTCGTCGACCGGTATCGACACGGCGGTACCCGCACGGCGCCGGAGCGCCTGGCGCGCATGGGCGCCACGCTGCCGGGCGGCGCGTTCGCGAGCATGATGATCGCACAGTTGAGTGCGATCCTGCTGCTCCCCATCCTCGCGTTGCTGTGCGCGTACGGCGTCTCGGCGCTGCTCGGTGTGGGCGGCATGGCGCGTACCGTTGTGCTCACCCTCGCCGCGTGCTTCGCGTTCACCACGGCGCTGTTCCTGCAGGTGTTCATCGCGCTCGTGGACGTGATGCTGTACGATGTGGCGCGTGACATGACCGGAGACTGAGCCATGCGGGCCCCTCGACGTGTCGAACGGTGGTGGTACGGTGCGCTGCTGCTCGGTGGACTGGCAGCCTGTCACGCCGGCGGGCGCGGGCGCGCAACGACCACGGCGGCCGCGGCCGTCGGCGCGCCACTCACCGTCATGTCGTTCAACCTCCGCTACGACAACCCGGCCGACGGCGTGAACGCGTGGCCCAACCGGCGCGATCGCGTGGCGGGCGTCATCCGCTTTCACGGCGCGCAGGTAGTGGGCGTGCAGGAGGCGCTGGCGGGCATGCTGCGCGATCTCGACACGCGGCTGCCCGGGTATGCGCGTGTCGGTGTCGGACGCACCGACGGCGTTGCCCGCGGCGAGTTCAGCGCCATTCTCTACGACAGCACGCGCGTCGAGGCGCTGGCCAGCGGCACCTTCTGGCTTTCTCCCACCCCGGACGTGGTGGGAAGTCGCGGGTGGGACGCCGCGCTCGAACGCATTGCCACGTGGGCACGCTTCCGGGATCGCGTCACCGGGTGCACGTGGGTGCACGTCAACACGCACTTCGACCACGTGGGCGACAGTGCGCGCGTCGAGAGTGCGCGTCTCATCCGGCGCCGCCTTGGCGCGTTGGCCGAGGGCCGGCCGCTCACCATGACCGGCGACTTCAACGCCAATCCCTCGCACCCCGCCTACGCCGCGCTCACGCGCGGCACGTTGCCCGATGGGTCCCGTCCCCTGCGCGATGCGCTCGACGTGACCGTCACCCCGCACTTCGGCCCACTGTCCACCTGGAACGCCTTCAAGGAGATCGAGCCCGACCGGCGCATCGATTTCGTCTTCGTGAGCGATGGCGTGCGCGTGCTGCGGCACGGCATCCTGAGTGACCGGTGGGACGGGCGCTTCCTGTCGGATCATTTGCCGGTGGTCGCCGCGTTGATCCCGTGCGCCGTCGGGCAACCGGGCCGGCGGGGCCCACAGGTCGTCCCTCAGGGGTCAGAACAATTGTTCTGACCCCTTGGGGACGGACCCCCGCGGGACGGACCCCTGCGGGACGGCTCTCCTCGATCGCTACACCACTTCCCATCCCCATCTCGGAGTTCTTGCGTGTCGCAACAGAAAGTCATTGCCGTGTTCGGTGCCACCGGCGCCCAGGGCGGCGGTCTCGTGCGGGCCATCGCCGCGCACCCCGAACGCGGCTTCACGGCGCGGGCGATCACGCGCAACCCGACCTCGGACAAGGCGCAGGCCCTCGCCGCGCTCGGCGTCGAGGTCGTCGCGGCCGACGCCGATCACCCGGAGACACTCGCCCCGGCACTCGCCGGCGCATACGGCGCCTTCTGCGTCACCAACTTCTGGGAGCACTTCTCGGCCGAGCGCGAGGGCGCGCAGGCGGCGGCCATGGCGCGCGCCACGAAGGCGGCCGGTGTGCAGCACGTCGTGTGGTCGACGCTCGAGGATACGCGCAAGTGGATCCCGCTCTCCGACACGCGCCTGCCCACGCTGCACGGGCAGTACAAGTGCCCGCACTTCGATGCCAAGGGCCAGGTGGATGAGATCTTCGCCACCGAGGGCGCGCCCACGACTTACATGATGGTGGCGTTCTACTGGGAGAACTTCATCCACTTCGGCATGGGCCCGCGCGTCGGTGAGGACGGCAATCTCGTGCTCGCCATGCCGTTGGGCGGCGTGAAGCTCCCCGGCATCGGTGCTGGCGACATCGGCGGCTGCGCGCTCGGCATCTTTGCCGAAGGCACCGGGACGGTGGGCCAGCGCATCGGCATCGCGGGCGAGTCGCTGTTCGGTGCCGACGTGGCGGCCAAGATGGGGAAGGCGCTCGGTCGGACCGTGCACTTCTACGACGTGCCGTTCGACACCTATCGCGCGTTCGGCTTCCCCGGCGCCGAGGACCTCGGCAACATGTTCCAGTTTCAGGTCATCCTGGGCGACGAGTTCCAGCGCTATCGCGACCCAGTGCGCTCGCGGCAGCTGTATCCCGCGCTGCAGGACTTCGACGCGTGGCTCGCCGCGCACGCGTCGCAGATGGCGATCGGCTGACGGCGCGGCGACCCGCGGCGACGTGGGGTCAGAACAATTGTTCTGACCCCGATACCGCCCCCAGCGCGTTGGGGTCAGAGTTGGGGTCATAGTTGGGGTCAGAGTTGGGGTCAGAGTTCAACTCTGACCCCATTGCTTTCCCCCCACCGGGTCTCACGCCGCGTCGGCGAGGAGCGCAGGCAAACGGACGCCGGCCTGCATCATCGTGTCACGCAGCCGCCTCAGCAGCGCCAGCTGCTCGCCGTCGTCCGGGCCCACGGTGCGCGCCATGATCGCGATCGGATCGAGGCGCGTGGCCCGCAGCCACGCATCCACCGCAGGATGCTGCGCCCATGCGACCCGATTGCGAATGGTGCCGGCCCACATGCGCAGCCAGTCGATCGGACGATTCGGACTCACCACCGGATGGGCGAGCGCGTTGCGCGCAGCCGTGTCCGACTCGACCGCCGCGATGAGACCGATGAGTGCGCCACTGAAGGTGGGCTGGCAGGTACGCACCATGAGGAGGTTGATGCGTCCGTCCTCGAACACCGGCACCGGAGGTGGCGGCACGACGGCGCAGCTGCTGCAATCCACCACGATCTCGCCCGCGCGCAGCGGCACGACCCCCGCGGTGAGCTGCACCGCCTGCGCGGTCACGGCTCGCACGTGGCCGAGTCGCACGACGTCGCGCACGGTGCGCAGTGCGCGGAGCTCCGGCTGCGAAACCGTGCAGCACTTGTACGCCGTCGGTTCGATGGCGGGGTCGAGGCGCACGAGCTGCCCGGCGGCCTCGAGGCGCGTGAACACATCGCTGGCCGATGTGGCCGTCGCGATCGCCTCGAGCTGCGCGATCATGCCCCCGATCACGATGGGGAACGACGCGGGATCCATCTGGAAGTTGGCGCGATCGAGCATCCAGGCATCCCGCGGCATGATCCAACGGATGTGGTCGGCGGGCACCTCGTGCGCGAGCAGCCACAGCACGGCGTCGATGCCCGTCTTGCCGGACCCCACGACCGTGTAGAACGCGGCGGGCGCCGCACGCCCGGGCAACGCGTTGAGCGGAATGCACGGGACCTCGGAGGCCACCGGGTACCGTGGCGGATGGGTCGCCGGCACCTCCGTGCGTGCCAGCGTTCCGTCGACGATCGTTCGTGGCCGCACCTGGGTCACGGCGCCCGTGACCTGCGAGGTCAGCGCCACAACGCCGTCGGGGTGCACCGCAGCCCAGGTGCGCGGGTGATACGTCACCCGCCCCGTGGGCAGCAGCTGCTGCCGCATGACATGATCGAAGTACGCGAGTACTTCGGCACCGGACGACAGCTCCATCATGCCGGCGTTGAGGCCGGCGCGGTCACGCAGACCACGCCCCAGCGGCACCGAGTCCACGCCGTAGTACGCGGACGGCTGGTGCAGTCGCACGAACGGATACGCGTCATTCCAGTGTCCGCCCGGCGCGTCATGGCCGTCCACGATCATCACCGTCGCCGCGCTATGCGTCGTGAGGCTGTCCACGAACGCAAGCGCCGTGGCGCCGGCGCCGATGACGAGGTAGTCGGGCGCGTGCGGTGCAGTCATCTCGGCGGATCTCGGGTGGGGGAGGCGTGATTGTAGCGCGCGCTCGAGCCTGGGGTCAAAGTCCAACTCTGACCCCGACTCTGACCCCAACTCTGACCCCAACTCTGACCCCCACGACCTCACCCGGCGTGCCTCTCCGTGCTCGCGGTCGGGTCCGGCACGGTGCATCTTCGCGCCACCACCCACTGCGCTCCCCGTCACCTCCGAGGCTTCCCGTGTCGCATCGTGGCGCATCGATGATCCTTGGCTTGACGATCGCGTTGGCCGGTGGATCCCACACGCTCTTGGCGCAACCGCGCCCGCCCGCCACGTCACCGCGTTGGCTGGCCACATGGGCGCCCAGTCTGCAACCGTCGGCGCCACGTCCGCCGGCCGATTCGGTCGACCGCGTGTTCACGGTGGTCGGTCGCACGCTCCGGCAGGTCGCACGCGTCTCCATCGGCGGTACGCGGGTGCGCCTCCGGCTGTCGAATGAGTACGGCGACCGCCCCCTGCGCATCCTGTCGGCGCGCGTCGCGCTGCGTCGGGGTGGAGCGGCGGCAGAGCCGGCCATCGACCCGGCCACCGATCACGTCCTTACGTTCGACGGGCGCCACACGGTGGTTGTGCGCCCCGGCAGTGCCCTCGTCAGCGACGGGGTGGACTTCGTGATCCCCGATCGCGCCGACGTGATGATCAGCCTCGCGATCGCCGACTCGGCGCGCACGAGCACGCGACACAGCCTGTCGGTGCAGCGCAGCTGGGTCTCGCCGCCCGGCGATCACACCGCCGACGCGACCTTCACGCCCGACACCTCCGTCGTCGCGTGGGCCTTCGTCGCCGGCCTCGATGTGGTGAACCCGCGCGCGACCGGCGTGATCGTCACCCTCGGCAACTCCATCACCGATGGCTTCGCCGCACCGGTGGACAGCAATGCGCGCTGGCCCGATGTGCTCGCCGCGCGCCTGCTCGCGAGCCGCGAATCGCCCAAGGCCGTCGTGAACGCCGGCATCAGCGGGAATCGCGTGCTCTCGAACGTGACCGGCCCGAGCGCGTTGCTCCGCTTCGATCGCGATGTGCTCATGCAGCCGGGCGTGACGCACGTGGTGGTACTCGAGGGGATCAACGACATCTCGCGCGGGTCGCGCGCCGCCAATCCGCTCGACGAGATGCCCATCGAGGAGCTGATCGCTGGACACCGCCAGCTCATCGCCCGCGCCCATGAGCGCGGGCTGACCATCATCGGCGCCACGCTCACCCCCATCGGCGGCATGAACCGCCCAGCCCAGGTCGAGATGCAGGCCAAGCACGCCGCCTTCAACCGCTGGGTCCGCACGAGCGGCGAGTACGACGGCGTGATCGACTTCGAGAAGGCCACCTGGGATCCCGCCGACACCACGCGCTTCCTGCCGGCGTACGACTCGGGCGATCACCTGCATCCGGGCGGCGCGGGCTACGCGGCCATGGGCAAGGCCATTGCGCTGGAGCTGTTCCGGATGCGGAAACGGCGGTAGGTCGCGGGGCGCGCCGCGACATCACGCGGTCAGAGCCGGGTTGGGGTCAGAGTTGGGGTCAGAGTTGGGGTCAGAGTTGGACTCTGACCCCAGCGCCCACCCCCTCCCCACCTAGGCGACGACCTCGTCCCCCGCCCCCGCCCCCGCCCCCGCGTCACCCGACCCGGCCGGCCGCGGCGCGGCCCGCAGCAGCTCCGCCGTCGTGGCCGACCGCTCGAGCAACTGCACCGCCCGCTGGAGCGGCGCATCCCACACGCTCGTCACGCGAAACGCGAGCGTGTCGCCCTGCGCGAGGGTGGCCACGCGCTGCGCGAACGACCGATCGATGTCGGCGCGCCCGGCGTCGAACTGCGCCCGCGTGAGCGGCACATTGTCGGCGCGGAGCCGCACGAACAGCGAATCGCCCCACGCCGAGTCGACCGCGAACCCCGGACGCAGTGGCGCGGCGCCTCGCGCGCGCCGCTGCTGCACCGCCGACTGCGCGATGCTCGTCATGTGCGAGTACACCGCACCCGCATGCGGCGCGAGCGCCTCGCGCAGCGCGCGCTCGCCGCTCGTGAGCGTATCGTCGGCCACGGCCACGTCGGGAGAGATCGCGCCGGTGCCATCAGGCAGCTTCGAGATGGAACGCCCCGACGGCGTGTACCAGCGCCCGGTCGTGATCTTGAGCGCGTACCCCTCGTCGAGGCCGTACACCGTCTGCACGAGCCCCTTGCCGTAGGAACGGCTGCCCACGAGCAGCGCGCGCCGATTGTCCTTGAGCGCGCCGGCGACGATTTCCGACGACGACGCCGAGCCGCCGTCGAGCAGCACGACGAGCGGCACGTCCTGCACCAGAGGGGCCAGCTCCGCACCGAAGCGCTGCGTCCCCTCGCGCGAGCGCACCTCGAGCAGCGGCGCGCCGCGCGGCAGGAACAGGTTGGCGGTGGCAAGGGCCTCTTCGACCACACCGCCCGGATTGCCGCGCAGGTCGAGCACGACGCCGCGACTGCCCCCTGCACGCAGCGCCACGAGCGCATCGCGCAGCTCCTGCGCCGTGTGCTCACCGAAGCGCGTGATGGGCACATAGCCCACTCCCTGCGTGAGCTGCAGGTGGAACGGCACCGACGACACGTGCACGCGGCGGCGCAGGAAGCGGTGCGTGAGCGGCTCGCTGAATCCGGCACGCTCGAAGTGCACCACGACGGGTGTGCCGTCCTGCCCCACGAGATGCCGGTGCACGCGCTCCGTGCTCCACCCCACGCTGCTCGAATCATCGATGCGCACGATGCGATCGCCCGGTTGCACCCCGGCTTCGGCGGCCGGCGTGCCGTCGTACACCTTCTCGATGGTGACCGCGCCGTTCACGGGCGGCGTGAGCAGCACGCCCAGTCCGCTGTAGTTGCCGTTGGTCGTGCGCTCGAAGTCGGCGAGGTCGGCCGGCGTGAGCAGCTCCGAGTACGGGTCCTGCAACTCCCGCACGACACCGCGCGCCGCGCGCTCGTACAGTGCTTGCGCCGACAGGGTGTCCGCGTAGCGCAGCATCACCAGCGTCATGACCTGCTCGAGCAGCGCCGCCCCACGCTGCTCGGCGGCACGCTGGAGCGTCCACGCGCCGGTGGCGATGGGCACCACGACGAGCGCGGCAATGGCGCCCCGACGTCCCGCGTGGGCGGCGCGCGCGGTCGTGAGCAGGCGGCGCCAGGCGCCACGTGACAGGAAAGCAGGCAGGAGGCGCATGCGGAGGCCGGTGAAGGCGAGCGGAAGGGGGCAGGGGCAGGATGCGACCGCGTCGCGGTGAGATGCGAGCTCGGCTGCGACGTCCTTACGACACGCGTACGGTGCCGAGGGATGCCAGGTGACGGGGACACGCCGCTGTACCCGCGCAGCCCGCCGGCGCGTCAACGGCGCGGCGACACCGCGCGCACCGCTCCCCCGCGCCTCCCGCGCAGCCCCTGCGCACGGCCGATGAGCCCGCGGCGTACGTTCTGACGCGTGTCCTGTCGACGCATCCATCAGCACGCCGCACCCCGACTCCCAGCCCGCCGTGGAGTAGCCATGACACGACCCTCCGTTGCTCGCCCGATGTCCCGCCCCCTGCCCGTGAGTGGGCGTCGCCTGATCACGGCGCTCACGCTCTCGGCACTCGCCGCCTGCAGCGGCGGTAGCGGCACGGCGCAGGGCGAGGACGGCGCCGGCGCTCCCGATGCCACGGCCGACGCGAGCGGCGGCGGTGGCCTGACCGCAGGCGCCAACGCCGTCGGCCCGGCGCGGCCACTCCCTCCCGGCGTGCTCATGCTCCAGCGCGCGTCCATCCCGGACCCTGGCGTCATCGCGTCGACGACGGCCATGACGGCGCTCGTGCCGGCCGGTTGGCGCGCGCAGGGTGGGGTCATCCGCGGCGCGAGTGCCTGTGACGAACCCTACGCCGTCGACTGGACGGCCACCTCGGCCGACGGTCAGTCCACGCTTTCGATCTTCCCCACCGAGGTGTGGAGCGCGTCGAACACGGGCGCGACCGGCAACTGCCCGCTCGGCGAGTTCATGAGCGTGCAAGACTATCTCACGGCGCGCATGGAGCGCACCTATCCCGGCGCGCGCGTGGTCGAGTTCACGAACCGACCCGACTTCGCCGAGAGCGCGGTGCAGATGGTGCAGCGCAACCTGCAGCGACTGCAGACACTCGGCAGTGGCTTCCAGGGGAAGGCCGAAGGCGGCGAGCTGCACTTCACCTTCACGCAGAACGGCGTCGAGATGCACGGCATGCTCGCCGCCACCGCGGCGTTCTACCTGAGCCAGCTCCCCAACGCCATGGGCGGCCCGCCGCTCTCGTCGCTCTCCGCCGGCACGCTTGGCACGTTTGGCGCCACCGCGCCGGTCGCGTCGTGGGACAAGGATCTCGTCGAGGCATCGCGCCGCTCCATCGTGCCCAACGCCGAGTGGCTGCAGCAGCTCTTCTCTGTCAAGAACCAGCTCGGCGAGATCGCCGTGCAGGGGACGCGCGAACGCGCCGCCATCATCGTGGCGGGCGGCGCGGCCGCGACCAAGGCCAACATCGAGAGCTTCCAGCGCATGAGCGGCGCCGACGGCTCACGTGCGAGCGAGGGGATGTACCCCGGTGACGCGTCGAGTGACCGCAGCCAGCGGCGCAGCATCGAGGCCATCCGCGGCGTGGACACGTACCACGACCCCGTCTCCGGCAGCGCGGTGCAGCTCGACCACACCTACGGCAACGCGTGGCGCGTGAACAACCAGGATGCCTACATCCTCACCAAGGACCCGA
Organism: Gemmatimonadota bacterium; assembly: GCA_020161135.1. Lineage (GTDB taxonomy): Bacteria > Gemmatimonadota > Gemmatimonadetes > Gemmatimonadales > Gemmatimonadaceae > Gemmatimonas. The sequence continues at coordinate 685,155 of JAIUOB010000002.1, forward strand.
ACTTCAACCCCGGGCAGTACGGCATCACGGCGACGCAGATGAAGCAGATCCGGTAGGTGTTGCAGAGTCGGCAGCGGCGTCTCAGCCGCTCCGCGTCCATCGGCTGAACGACCGACCGCTCCCCGGAGCGCTCTCCCAGTCGGTTGGGCGCGGCGCCCCCGGAGGCGCCATGTTGACGCGCACCTCGGTGCCATCGTACGCGCAGATGCCGAGCGTCACCTGACCCTGCGCGTCACTGGAGAGATGCAGGTAGTCCACGTGCGCCGGTGCGTGCGCGTCGTCGTGGCGAATGCGCGCATGCACCATGCGCTGACCACCGAAGCGCACCTCGACGATACCGTCCTGCACGATGCGACGTCCGGCGGGCAACCAGGCGGCCGGCATGGGGACCCCATCGCGTACCAGTGCAACGGGCACCCACGTGCCAGCCACTTGCGCGTCGAGCGCGCACGCCGATGCGGGGAACGCGCCCGCACTTCCGTGCGCGTGCGGCACCGCGGCGGCCTGCGCGGTCGTCGAGGCGGCATGTGTCGCGTCGCCCCCCGTGACACCGACCGGACGCGTCGACGCGTGCCGGCGCAGCGTCTCCAGCGCGTGACGCGTGCCCGGCGACGTCGCGAAGCGCGCCGGCCGTGCGGCTCCGGTGAGCCCGAGACAGAACGTCACGGTCTCGCCATCGAGTCGAAAGATGCCGAGCGACTGCTGCCCCGCCTCGGGCCCCTCGACGAAGTGGATGTCGATGGTGTGCGGATCGGCCTCGACGTCGATGAGGAACTCGCCGTCGTACGTGGCCTCGGGTGACTCCGTGCGGAACCGATCGCCATCGATGAGGATGCGCGACGCACCGAGCATCGTGGCGGGTACCGGCTGTCCGTCCACCTCGAGCGACACGAAGCGCCAGTCGCCTTCGAGCGCGCGCAACTGCGCGACGTGGCGGGCGAGTGCGGGCCACCCCGCGAAACCCAGCCGCCGCGCGACAGCGCTTTGTGCGTCAGCGAGACGATAGCCGGCGTCGAACACCTGTTCCGGTGTGCGTGACGCCGCCGCCGGCAGGTGCGCGATGCACACGGCGGCCGCCTCCGGGTCACGGGCCTGCAACGCCGCGAGCAGGTGCTTTGCCTGGCGCCGCAGGTGGTCGAGGTCGGGGCGCGAGGGGAGCGACGCGGGCGAGGACGGATGCAACGACATGATGCCTCCATGCGCAGCCGGATCCGCAACACGCCGCACGTGAGAGTCATCGTGTCGGAAGTGTCCTGCTGGTGTGACTGAGGGTGAGCTGCGCTCTTCCCGCGGATCCAGTGGCGCCCCTCCGGCGCCGTGGCCGGAGTCTACGGGCGGACTGGGGTCAGAGTCAAACTCTGACCCCAACGCTGACCCCAACGCTGACCCCAACGCTGACCCCAACTCTGACCCACCTCGCACCTACCTGCGCGGCCCGGCCCCCGCGCACACCGCCTTCACCGCGGCGCGCAGCCAGCGATGCGCCGCGTCCGCCTCCATGCGCGGATGCCAGAGCATGGCCACCGCGAGGTCGCGCGTCGCGAACGGCAGCGGGAAGTGCGCCATCCCCTCGCGCAGGCGGCGCGTGTGCGCACCGGGCACCGTGGCAATGAGATCGGTGTCGCGTGCCAGCGCGACCGCGGCCGCGAAGCCGCTCACCACCGCGGCGATGTCCCGTCGCGCATCGTGCTCCGCCAGCGCGTCGTCGATGGGCGCGTTGCTGCTTCCGCGCCGCGCGACACTCACGTGGCGTCCGGCCGTGTAGCGCGCGAGCGTGACCCGCCCACGCGCGAGCGGGTGCCCGGCGCGCACGACGCCGACATGGCGGTCGTGGAAGAGCGTCTGCTGCCGCAACTCGGGCGCGGTGTCCTGCACCACCACGCCGGTTTCCAGGTCGACCAGTCCATCACGCAGCAGCGTGCTGTCCTTGTCCACCTTCTGCACGAAGCGGAGCCGCACCCCGGGTGCCTCGCCCTGCACGCGTGTGAGCAACGCGGCGCCGAACTGCTCGACGAAGCCATCACTCACGCGCAGCGTGAACGTGCGCACGAGCTGGTCGAGACGCAGCGTCGCCGCCGGGCGCAGCACCGCCTGTGCCTCCTGCACGAGGCGCGCCGTCTGCTCGCGCAGCGCGAGCGCGCGCGGCGTGGGCACCAGGCCGCGGCCGGCGCGCACCATGAGCGGATCGCCGGTGGCCTCGCGCAGCCGTGCGAGGGTGCGACTCATCGCCGAGGGACTCAGGCGCAGGCGGTCACCGGCGCGCGTCACGCTCCCCTCCGCGAGGAGCACATCGAGCGCGATGAGCAGGTTGAGGTCGGGCGTGTCCATGCGCCAATGTCGCGCCGCTATGACATGGCGTCAAATGCAACTATACCGTGCGACTGTTGCGATTCCTGCCATGCCACGTCGCCGGTAGCCTGCGGGTGTCGGTCCCCCTTCCCACCCGCACACCGGAGGTCGTCCATGTCCCGCGCCATCACGCTGGTTTCCGCACTCTCGCTTCTCCTGCCGCTCAGCCTCGTCACGCCTGCGCCGGTCGCCGCACAGGCGCGTGACACCACCCACCACCCGCGCGTCGAGCTGCTCGTCACGACCGGGCGCTTCATGCCCACCGGCGCGCAGCGCGACGCCCTCGTGAGCGGTGATCACACGGCCGCACAGCTCAGCCTGCACGCCAGGCCGCACCTCGCGCTGCACACCACCCTCGGCTGGACCCGCAGCCACGCCGTGCAGGCCGGCATGCGCGCCGCCGACGCGCCGCGGCTCGATGTCGTCATGCTCGACGCCGGCGCCGAGTGGCGAGGCAGCCGCGCCCTCTCCTCGCGGTTCTCGCTGAGCCCCTTCGCCGGCGCCGGGGCGGGTGTCCGGCACTACACCGGACGTACGTTGGCGGCACATCGCCGGTACGATCCTGCCGCGTACGTGAGCACCGGCGCCGAGGTGGGCACGACGCGCGTGCGACTCCGTGTGGATGTCCGCGACTACGTCAGTGCGTCGAGCCGCCTCTCGCCCGGCGTGCGTCACACGCACCACGACGTGCTCGTGCTGGCCGGCCTGCGCCTGATCCGTCGATGAGCGCGCCCTCGTTCCCGTTGCGCGCAGCGAACGCTGCGCGCGCGGACGCGCCCGCGCACGCAGTGGCACGCCCGCGCATCTCGCGGGTGGTGGCGGCGCTGCTCGCCCTGGCGGTGATCCCCTGCCTGGCCGGCACCGTGCTGGCGGTCCGCGTGGTCCGCACGCTGCTCGCGCACGACTCGCTCGCGTCCGCGGCAACCTCCGCGGCAACGTTCACCGCGGCATCCGGCGCAGCGAGCGGCGTGGCCCAGCGATTCCTCGACGCCCCGGCGCCGGTGCTGTTGCATGTGGTGGCCATGATCCCCTTCGCGCTGCTCGGCGCGCTGCAGTTCGCGCCGGCGCTGCGGCGGCAGCGGTGGCATGCGCGGGTCGGGCGCCTGCTGCTCCCCTCCGGTGTCGTGACCGCGGTGACCGGTCTCTGGATGGCCGCGACGTTCCCACGCCCCGACACCGATGATGTGGCGCTGACGGCCATGCGCCTCGCGGTCGGCCTCTGGATGCTGTTCACGCTGTGGCGCGCCACGCAGGCGCTCGTGGTGCGACGCTACGCGGTGCACGGCGCCTGGATGACGCGCGCCTACTCCATCGCGATGGGGGCGGGCACGCAGGTGCTCACGCATGTGCCGCTCTTCCTGGTCATGGGCACACCGCGCGGCCTGCCGCGCACCATCGCCATGGGCGGCGCCTGGCTCATCAATGCCGCGGTAGCCGAGTATGTGGTGCGCACGCGGGGGGTCGCATGACTCTGCTGCACGTTGCCGTCGCGTGCGGCGTAGGCGTGGCCGCCACCGCCACACTGGACGCGTGGAACCTGCTGCTCGCGCGCGGCTTCGGTGTCGCGTCGCTCGACTTCTGCCTGCTCGGCCGCTGGGTGGCGCACATGCCACGCGGCGTGGTGCGACATCGGCACATTGGTGCCGCCGCACCACGCCGCGGGGAATGCGTGTGGGGATGGATGGCCCATTACGGCATTGGCGCGGGGCTCGCGCTGGTGTTCGCGTGGGCGCTTCCCGCCTGGCTCGCGCGTCCCACGATGCTTCCGGCGCTCGCCTTCGGCGTCGGCACGGTCGTGCTCCCCTTCTTCGTACTCCAACCGGCACTCGGATTCGGCGTGGCCGCGGCCGCCACGCGCACACCGTGGCGCGCGCGACTGAAGAGTCTGGTCACCCACACGGTGTATGGGCTGGCACTCTACGGGTGGGCGTACGCCGCGGCGTGGCGCGTGCTCGACTGACACGCGCAACCCCGGCGTGGGTGTGCCCGCGCGCCTACTGCGCGCGGGCGTGCCCCGCCCGACGCGCGAGCGGGATCACCGCGTACACCATGGCCAGTACCATGGGCGGCACCAGCAGGGCGGTGCTGAGGAAGGGAGACATGCCCTGCGTGAACGGTCGCAGCAGGAGCATGAGGGTGTTGAGCACGAGGTAGGCGCCGAGCATGGTGGCGCCCAGGAAGCGGAGCTTCGTGAAGTCCATGGAAGTGTCCTCCGGGTCAGGCACGGGCGACATGCACCGCGCCCATCCACGATGGTGGGCCCGGTGGGCGCGACACAGCGCGTGGCACGCAACGTGTCCATGCGCCCGGCGCCGGGTGGCCGCGGCCGGTTGGGGGTGGGGTCAGAGTTGGGGTCAGAGTTGGGGTCAGAGCTCGACTCTGACCCCAACTCTGACCCCAACCCCTCGGCGCATTCGGGCGTACATTCTCTGTCCCCCCACCGCCGCGCTGTCGGCCCCCGAACGGCGCCTCCGCTGCCCCCCCGCCCAAGCCCAGCCATGCATCGCATCGCCCTCGCCACCCTCGCCACCGCCCTCGTGGCCGCGCCAGCCGCCGCGCACGCGCAGGCGAACGACCGCATGAACCCCATCATCGCGTTGCAGGAGAAGGGGCTCCCCATCTTCGGCATCTCGCACCCGGCCATCATGCGCCGCCCGATGGGACGCGGCGGCATGCCGGGCGGCGGTCCGCCGGGCGCGCCCCCGGCCAGCGCCACGCCGGCCGCGCCGCCTGCTGCGCAGCCGGAGATCGTGCTGGCCGATGTGGCCAAGGAGACCGTCGGCTTCACCCGCGCCGACTACATCTACACGTCGGGCACGAGTGACACCTTCCTCAAGTACCTCCAGGAGATCACGAAGGCCGGCGGCTCGATGCGGACGCATCCGTTCACGGCCAAGATCGGCATCTGGCACGCCAATCCGGAGCAGGTGAACACGAACATCATCCGGCAGCTCAACGCCGGTCATGTCAGCGTGTCCATGGAAGCCGTCGAGACCGTGCAGGAAGTGCACGACGTGGTGAAGGCCATGCGTTTCGCGTCGAAGGGCGGCACACGCCCCGACACCGGCCTTGCCGCGGCGGCCGCCTACTGGGGACTCTCGGTCGACAAGTACAAGGAGAAGGCCGACGTGTGGCCGCTCAACCCGCGTGGTGAGCTCTTCATCGGCGTCATCATCGAGAGCAAGGAAGGCATCAAGAATGTGCGCGAGATCGTGAAGGACCCCGCCGTCGCGCAGGTGTTCGCCGGCTACGGCACGCTGGGCGGTGTGTTCCGCGACGACCCGGCCGGGCGCGAGCAGGCGGTCGCGACGATTCTCGCCGCGTGCAAGGAGTTCAAGAAGCCGTGCGGCTTCCCGACGTTCACGCCGGCCGAGATGGAGCAGCGCACGAAGGACGGCTGGTCGGTGCACATCTTCCAGCGTCGCGACACCACGGCGTATCAGGCCATCGAAGTCGGACGCAAGCTCGGCGGTCGCAAGTAGTCGCGCACGCGCGCACGTCGCCCCACGCGCTTCGCTGCACGCGACTGGCGCGAACCAGCTAGCACAAGCAGGCCAGAAGGGAGTGCACCGATGTGCACTCCCTTTTGCGTGCGCGCACGATTCGGTGCAGCACGTCAGGTGCTGCCCGACAACAGGTCCGCCGCGTGCCGACGGTGACGCCGTCCGTGAATGCACACGTTCTGGGGCGACTCCGAGTCGCGTTGCACGCCCATCGTGGCACGCCGATCGATGATCGGTGCAGGCATCGACCGGCACACTCTCCCGAGGACATGGCATGCGGATCCTGCTGATCCACCCGAACTACCACTCCGGCGGCGCCGAGATCGCAGGCAACTGGCCGCCCGCGTGGGTCGCCTACCTGAGTGGCGCGCTCAAGCAGGCGGGGTATCGCGACATCCGCTTCATCGATGCGATGACGAATCACATCGACGACGACGCGCTCGAGGCGATCCTGCGGGAGGAGCGTCCCGACGCCGTGCTGTGCACCGCGATCACGCCGGCCATCTACAAGGCGCAGGAGACGCTGGCTATGGTGCGTCGCCTGCACCCGCAGGCCACCACCGTGCTCGGCGGCATCCACGGCACCTTCATGTACGGGCAGGTGCTCACCGAGGCCCCGTGGATCGACTACATCGTGCGCGGTGAAGGCGAGGAAGTGGTCGTCAACCTCATCCGCGCGCTCGACCAGGGCACCCTGCCGGCGGCGCGGCGCGACATCCAGGGGATCGCATTCCTCCAGGACGGCGCGCCGGTGGCCACCACGCCGCACCCGCCCATCCAGGACCTCGACAGCCTCACCCCCGACTGGGGCATCCTCGACTGGTCGAAGTACATCTACATCCCGCTCAACTGCCGCGTCGCGATCCCGAACTTCGCGCGCGGGTGCCCCTTCACCTGCTCGTTCTGCTCGCAGTGGAAGTTCTGGCGCCAGTATCGCACGCGCGACCCGAAGAAGTTCGTCGACGAGATCGAGCTGCTGGTGAAGGAACACCAGGTGGGCTTCTTCATCCTGGCCGACGAGGAGCCGACGATCAACCGCAAGAAGTTCGTCGCGCTCTGCGAGGAGCTCATCGCGCGCGACCTCGGCATCACGTGGGGCATCAACACGCGCGTCACCGACATCCTGCGCGATGAGGAGCTGCTGCCGCTCTATCGCCGGGCAGGGCTCGTGCACGTGTCGCTGGGCACCGAGGCGGCGGCGCAGCTCAAGCTCGACCGCTTCAACAAGGAGATCAAGGTCGAACAGAGCAAGCGCGCCATCGAGCTGCTGCGGCAGAACGGCATCGTGACCGAGGCGCAGTTCATCGTGGGTCTCGAGAACGAGACTCCCGAGACGCTCGAGGAGACGTACGCGATGGCGCAGGACTGGAAGCCCGACCTCGTCAACTGGAACTGCTACACGCCGTGGCCCTTCTCCGACCTCTTCCAGGACCTCGGTGACAAGGTCGAGGTGCGCGACTACGCGAAGTACAACTTCGTCACGCCGATCATCCAGCCGGACACGATGACGCGCGACGAGGTGCTCAAGGGCGTGCTGCACAACTATCGCCGCTTCTACTTCAAGAAGGCGACGGGCGGCTACCTGTGGGATCGCGACCCGTATCGCCGCAAGTACCTGCGTGGTTGCCTCAAGGCGTACCTCAAGAGCGCGATGGAGCGCCGGTTCTACGACCTCGGCCGCATCAACTACTGGGGGCAGTCGACGGTCGACTGGAAGTTCGACGAGGACAAGACCACGTCGAAACAGGAGCTGGTGCGGCTGCGCAGCAAGCGCGAGATCCAGCATGTGCACGAGGGCTCAGCGGAGCGCCATCCGATGGTGCATGTGGCCGGGCACGACATTCCGGCCGACGAGTTCATCGCGCCCAGCCGTTCGACCATGCGCAAGGCCGTGAAGGAGCCGGAGGGCATTCGCGCCTGCTGACGCGGCGCCGCGGCGCGTGCACTACGCGTCGGCGGGTGATGGCTGGTGGTGGGGCTGGTCGGGCGCCGTGGCGTGCAACCACGCGCGCATCGCCTCGGGTGTGCGAGGTGCCCCACACGCCACCGCCCGTGCGAGCACGCCGCAGGCATTCGCCACGGCGAACGACACCCCCGCCAGGTTGCGCGTGACCGGCACACCGGGGATGCTGCGCGGATATGGGCTCGCCGCGAGGCCACCGTCGGTGAGCAGCACCCCCGTCCGCGCGAGTGCGGCATCGGCCTCCACGCCCAGTGCGCCAGGCAACGAGCCCGGATACCAGGTGGTCGACGCCTGCCGCGCAGCGGACACCACCAGCACCCCCGCGTCACGCGCGGTCGCGAGCACCTCGTCGAACAGCGGAATGTGCGCGGCATTCGTCGTGCCGAACGACAGGTTCACGATGGCGATGTCGTGATCGACCGCCCACAGGATCGCGCGCGTCAGCAGTCGTGCCGTGGTCGCGAGGTCGCGCTCGAGCACCCGCACCGGCACCAACACGACCTCCGGCGCGAGATCACGCATGGCCGCCGCCACCGCCGTGCCGTGCCCCAGGCGATCGGCGGTGTCGAGGGGCTCGTCGCCCACCAGCGACACTCCCTGCGCCACCGCGCCCACATGCGGGTGCGCCGGCGCGATGCCGCTGTCCACCACCGCCACGCGCACGCCCTCCCCGCGCGACGCGGCCAGCACCGGCACGTCGAGCCCCACCCAGCGCGGTGTCGTCATGCGGCGGCCACCGGCACCGTCACGCCACCCCTGCCGGTTGCGCGCCGTGCGCGCGCGACGGGTGCGCCGACGACACGTCCACCAGCGACGTCCCGGTGAGGGCCACCACCCGCGGGAAGCGCTCCGCCACCGCGGCGCGATGCGTGATGCACACCACGGTGCGCGCCGCCAGCCACGACGCCAGCGAAGCGAACAGTGCCTCCTCTGTGGCCGCGTCGAGCGCGCCGGTGGCCTCGTCGATCACGAGCACCCGCGGGTCGGCGAGCACGGCACGCGCGAGCGCCAACCGCTGTCGCTCGCCCGTGCTCATCGCGCGCCCGCGTTCGCCCAGCACGGTCTGGAGCTGCTGCGGCAGCGCGCGCCGCCACGCGCCCAGCATCACCGCATCGAGCGCGTGCTCCAGATCCGCATCGCTGGCCTCCGGCGCGGCCATGCGCAGGTTCTCGGCCAGTGTCGCGTGGAACACGTAGGGTTCTCCCTCCACCACGAGCACCTGGCGACGCACGTCCGCGAGCGACAGCGTGCGCAGGTCGTGGCCATCGAGTCGCACGGTGCCCGCGGCGGGATCGGCGTGTCGCGCCAGCAGGTCAGCCAGTGTGCTCTTGCCGATGCCGCTGGGCCCCACCACCGCCACCTGCTCTCCCGCCCCGATGTGCAGCGTCACGTCGGTGAGCACGGGCGCGCGATCGGTGGCGCAGTGCACCCCCTCGAGCGCCAGCGCGCCCTGCGCGCGCGGCAGGGCCACCGGATGCGCGGCTTCCACCACGTCGACCGGTGCATCGAGAATCTCGCGCACGCGCGCCCAGCTCACCCGCGCGGTCGCCACACTCGTGTACAGCCCCATGAGCCCCTGGATGGGCGCCATGAGCCGCATCTGGTAGGCCGCGAATGCCACCAGCGTGCCCAGCGACATCGAACCGTGAATGACGCGCCAGCCACCGGTGAAGAACACCACCGCCGCGCCCATCGCGAGGATCACGCCCGGCAACCCGCCGGCGAGATAGCTCACCCGCTTCATGTCCATGAGCGCGTGCACGAACGTGCCGTTGCGCCGCGCGAAGTCGAGCTCCGCGCGGGCCTGCGCATTGTGCGACACGAGCAGGCGCATGCCCATGAGCGCATCGAGCAGCCAGGTGCCCACCTGCGCACTCTCGGCGCGCACGCGCGCCACCTGCCCCTCGAGCTGCCGGCGATAGCGCACCGTGGCCCACACCGCCGGCGGCACGCAGGCCAGCGCCACGAGGAACAGCGTGCGGTCGAGGAAGACGAGCAGCACCACGCTGCCCACGAGGTACACCACCTGCCCCACCCACGCGAGCGCCAGCTCCGACACGACGCGCTGGATCTCCGCGATGTCGCTGTTCACACGCGCGGCGATCTGGCCGAGCGGTGTGCGCACGAACCAGCGCGGCGAGAGGCGCTGCAGGTGGCGGAACACATCCCGCCGCATGTCGAAGAGCATGGCCGCGGACACGCGCGTGTAGCGCAGGCCGCTCACGATGCTGAGCACGAACGACGCGGCGGTGAGCGCGAGGAACCCGCCGATGATGAGCGCGAGGGCGCGCACATCCTTGCCCAGCAGCGCGCGGTCGACGAGCAACCGCGACAGCATGGGCTGGAGCAGGGTGAATGCGGTGCTCACCAGCGAGAGCACCAGCACGAGTGCCAGTGCCCCCCGGTATGGGCGCAGATACCGGAGGGCCCCGCGCATGCGACGCAGCCCTAGCGGGCCGGCGGCACCACCAGGAGCCGCGTCATGTCCGAACGGAACGTGGCCGTGCGCACCTTCTGCAGCGTCGCGGCATCGTACACATCGATGGTGGCGCCGGCGGTGTGCACGTAGAGTTGGTTCCCCGACGTGCTCACCGACAGCCCCATGCGTGGACGCCCCTCGAACTCGACGCGGCGCGCGACCCGGCGGTTCACCAGGTCGTACTCCCAGAACTGGTAGAAGCCCACCTGCTGCTTGAGCCCGTACGCCTTCTGGCGCCCCGGCGCGAGCGTGAAGCTCACCCCGTCGCTCGGGCCAAGCGTGTAGTAGTCCACCGTGCGCTGCGCGAGGTCGACGCGCGCGACGCCCATGAGCGAGCGCCGATTCACCGGGTCGGTCGTGCGGAACAGGCCGGTGGAGATGCCGACGTCGTCGTACAGGCTGAATGGGAAGCCGAAGCCGAAGTTGCCGAGCCCATCATCGACCGAACGCTGCAGGTCCCACTTGTCCACCTGCTTGAGCGTGACCGCGTCGTACACGAGGATATCCTCGTCCGTGAAGAAGTACATGTACTTCCCCTCGGGCGAGAAGAGGATCTGGACCCCTTCGCGCTCCTGCCCGTCGGGCCACTTGATGGTGTCGGTGACCGCGCGCTTGCCCAGGTCGTAGCGCAGCAGCGTCGGCCGGCCGATCTCCCACCGGTCCTGCCGCTTGCGTGCGGTGCGCACGAACAGGATGGCATAGCGGTCGAGCGGATCGACGTTGAGCCCGCCGATGCGCACCTGCAGCGGCCCATCATTGAGCGTGAACGCGCCGAGCGACGTCCGGCGCGCGAGGTCGAAGATCTCGACGTGCTGGTAGGCCGCGTCGATCGCGTACATCTTGCTGCGGTCCTGCGAGAGCTGGAGCCCGATCGGGATGCCGATCTTCACCGGCATCGAGTCGCGCACGGTGAGCGTGGCTTCGTCGATGACCCGGATGAACTTGTCGTACGCGCCGTAGTACAGCGTGCCGTTGCCGCCGTAGGGCACCGCCTGCGCGTGCATCCCGCGGGGCGGCAGAACGGCCGCCGCCAGCGCGGCCAGCACGGCACACAGCCGTCCGGGTGAGGCCCTCCGATGCATGCTCACGGGAAGATCAGGTCGATCTTGCGCCAATCCTGCTGCGCCGCCGCGCAGGTGTTGGTCCAGTCGGGCGCATGGTTGTAGAGGTCCGGCACGTGGATGGGCCAGAAGCAGGTGATGTAGCAGTCGTACAGGTCGCGCTCCACGGGCTGGCACAGGCCGGCGGTGCCGCCGCTCGAGTCGACCTCCCACCCGGGAGAGAACACGAACGAGCAGCCGAGCGGAATGTGCGGCCCGGCCGCGCCCTGCAGCGCGACGACATCGGGCGCGTCCTGCGCGTCGTGCAGCGCCGCGATGCTGCGCGCCTTGCGGTTGATGGCCTTCAGGTGACGCATGGGAGCTCCGTGGGGGTCAGGCGTCGAACTGGCGCAGGTAGTCGGGGCGCCGCGCGGCGAGCGTGGCGTACGTCTCGAGACAGGTGGCGCTCCAGCGGCGGATCCACTCGCAGTAATGGAGATTGGAACGCGCGGTGTCGCCGTAGCGCGTGTGCGCCTCGTGGTAGCAGCCGCCGGCACACAGCGACCGCGCCCAGCACTGGCGGCAGTCGGTCTTGTGGTCGATGTGGTGCTTGTCGAGGAAGTCCTCGCGCATCGCGTGATCGATGCCGCCCGTCACGGTGCCGAGGCTGTGCGTGGAGGAGCCGGCGAAGCGATGACACAGCCCCACCTCGCCGTCGGTGGCCACACCCAGCAAGCCGAATCCGGCGCCGCACGGATACGCCTTGGCGACCCCCTTGTGGATCTCCTGGATGGTGTCGCGCACGTTGGAGAAGCCGTGATGCCGCCCGGCCAGCGCGTAGTCGAGGTAGTCCCGCGCCAACGACTGGAAGCCCGCGAGCATCTCCTCGAACCCCTCGTCGGGAATGGCGTAGTCGCGCTGCCACGAGGTGGTCACCGGCGCGAACCCCACCTCCCAGAAGCCGATCTCTTCCTTGAGGTGCCGGTAGATGCTGCGCACATCGAGGTTGTCGCGCGTGAGCGTGACCCGCGCGCCGATGGGGCGGCGCGTGTGCCGCGCGAGCAGCGCCCGCACGCGTGGCAGCACCACGTCGTAGCTGCCCTGGCCGTTCGCGAAGATGCGCGACGCGTCCTGCTGCTCGCGCGCCCCATCCATGCTCACCGTGACCCCGACGTTCTGCTCGACCATCCAGTCGATGATCTCGTCGCGCAGCAGCGTGGCATTGGTGGTGAGGCTCGCATCGACGGTCTTGCCGCTCGCCGCACCCTTCTCCTGCGCATACGCCAGCGCCGCGCGCAGCACCTTGAAGTTGAGCAGCGTCTCGCCGCCGAAGAACGTGAGGTGCACGTGCGGGCTGTCCCCCGCCTCGGCGAACATGAAGTCGACGCTCTGCCGCGCCGTCTCCTCGCTCATGAAGCGCGGCTTGCTGCTCGGCTCGGTGATGCGATCCTCGCCGTACTCGTAACAGTACTTGCAGCTCAGGTTGCACTTGCTCGTCACGTTCATGACGAGCGTGGTGAGCGGGATGCGCTTGCGCGGCGGCGCGGGGGCCGGCGGCGCGGGGGCCGGCGCCGCGACGGGTGCCGCGACCGGCGCCGGTGCCCGCGGGGGCACCACGGTGCGCAGCGCCTGTGCGCTCAGCAGTTCGTCGATGGTCTCCTGCACGAGGGCGCGCGTGTAGCGCGGCGCCAGCCGGTCGAGCAGGCCATCGGCGTCGAGCGGCGCCTCGCGCACGGCCTCGAGCACCGCGGCCGAGGGTCCGTCGAGACGGAACACCGCCGCCGAAGGGAGCAGGTAGACGTGCGGCGCGCCATCCGCCGTGAACGTGTGGTAGTCACCGGGAGCGAGCAGACGCATGATCAGGGCACCGTTCCGAGGGGTTCCCACCGCATGTAGAGCGGCACCGTGACGATGAGCAGCGAGCGGGCCTTGAGCGGGCGCGTCGCGCCGGGCGGCGTCCACGTGGCCACCGCGTACACGTCGCCGATGTTGTTGCGGTCGCCGGGACGCTGCGGATTGGGCCCATCGAGACTGGGCGTGAACAGCCCCGTCGCGTCGATCGCCCCCACCCAGCGCACATCGTCATCCTTGTAGGTCGCGCCGTACTCCTCGACACTCCACGTGGCCGGCACCGGGCCGGTCACGATGTCATCGGGCGTGTCGGGCTTGCCATCGGCGCCATTCGAGATGCCGACCGCCTCGAAGCGCGCGTACTGCCGCGGAAAGCGGATGCCGCCGACACGCGCGAGGTTCGAATTGGGGAGCACGCGAATGCGATCGATGCGCGCGTACGTCGTGAGCGCACCGCTCATGGTCGCACCGGCCACGAAGAGGTCACGCGCGCCCTGTCGCGCGGCCGTGTCCACCGACACCCGCACGACGATCTCCTCGGGCGTGGCGCGCACGACGCGCGAGACGGTCACGCCGGGCCCGAAGTCGAGTGCGGCGGCGTTCGCGACCTTCGGCAGGTTCGCGCCATACACCGTGAGTTCGGCGTCGCGCGCGCCGCGTGGCAACGCCTTGGGCAGCACCCCGGCGATCGTGGGCGCGGCGGAGAGACGCCGGGCCGTGATGTCGATGCCGAACTCGTCGTAGCCGCCACGGAACCAGCGGCCACTCATCTCCTGCCATCCGGGCTCGATGCTCAGCACCTCGCGCCACGCACTGTCCGTCGGTGCGGCGGCCTGCGAGCGTCCGCGCCACTGATGCCCGGTGTACACCACCGTGCGCCCGGTCCGCGTGACAGGTGCCCCGCCGTTCGCATAGCGATACACCGCGCGCGTGGTGAACTCATCGTCGGTGCCGGGCACCTTGGTGACGGTGAGACGCCCGTACAGCGCCCCGCGGCCCACCTCGTAGCCGGACAGCAGCCACGTGCCTTCCATCGGCGCCGGGCGCATCGTGGTCGACCACGCCGTCCAGTCGGCGGTCTGCAGCGGGAAGGTGCGCGCGAGATGCCCGATGGCCTGATCCATCGGATGCGGCTGCGGCGCGCTGTCGTTCACCGGGCCGAAGCGTCGGAACGCCTGGAAGTCGGAGTTGGGGTAGTAGCCGCGATGCGTCGCCACCAGCAGCTCCCACTCGTTACGGGTGCGGCGCTGCAGCAGCACGCGGCCGAACGAATGACAGGCGCGGCAGGTACGCTCGGTGTTCGCGTCCCCGGTGTAGCGATAGTCGATCGAGCGTCGCTCCAGCTCGAAGCGCCCCGCCTTCACCTCGGCCGGCGCGAGCCCCTGCCGGTTGGCGAAGTACTTCACCATCGCGCGCGCCTCCGCCGGCGTGAACTTCACGTCGCTGAGGCTCGCCATGCGGCGCACCGACGCCTCCCAGCCTTCGGGCGTCTTGCGCAGGTAGCTGAGGCGTCCCATGCGTCCGGTGCTGTCGCGCACGTGGCACCGCTGGCACTTCGCGATGATGAGCGAGTCGCGAATGACGAATCCGCCCGTGTCGGCGGCCGGACGCGCTTGCGCGCGCAACGGCGTGGCCGGCACCGCCAGCACAGAGGCGGAGAGTGACGCGAGCACCATCGCGACCCTGATGGTCGCTCGCGCGACCCGTGTGATCGCGCGATTCAGTCGGCCGAGCCGCATGAACGACACCTGAGGATGTGGATGCACCCAAATGCGGCGCCGGTGCCGGTCTGTCAAGCCGCGCCCGTCGGCGCCTTGGCCAGCAGCACGCTCACCGCGCCGAGGAAGTCGGGAAGGGTCACCGGCGCCACCTGCCGGGTGTAGCGATCGAACAGCGCCCCGACGTCGTGCTCCCCGGCCGCAAGCTCGAGCACCAGCACCAGGTCGACACCACGCAGGTACCGGACGGGCTGTGTGATGCCGGACAGCACGAGATGCGGTTCCGGGCGAATCACGTTGCCCCGCACGACCGGCGCGGTGCGCTGCGCATAGGCGGCGAGGGCGGGCAGCGTGAGCGTCGGCGCGGCCCGCAGGTGGGCGAAGGCCGCACGGACGGCGGCATCGTCACGCAGCGTCACGGCCAGCGCGTCCCCCGGCGCCCGGGCGTCGGGGTCGAGCTCTCCGCGATCCGACCAGAACGGGGCATCCGCGGCCTCACCACGCGTCGCGTGCGCCACGGCGCGCAGTGCGGCGTCGGCGCTCGCCACGTACGCGGCTTCGCGGTCGCGGTACAGCGTGAGCGCGGCCTGCGTGTGTTCCGGTGTGAGCAGCGTGGTGTGCACCGTGACCGCAGCGAGCCAGGCCGAGGCCAGGGCCTTCTTCACACCGAAGCTCGACAGCGGGTCGAGCATGCTGGCCGCGTCGCCCACGAGCAGCTGGCCGGGCCAGGCGACCTCGCGGCTCGTGTACGGGGTCGCATCGCACGCCCACGGGGCGTGCACGAGCTGCGCATCGGTGACGAGCGCGCCGAGGTTGGGGAGGTCGGCGAGTCGCGCATGATACCGGCCGGCCAGGTCGCCGTGCGCATCCGACCACCCCGTGGCGCCGGCGCGCGCCGTGCGTCGCGGATCGATCATCGCCGTGAAGCATCGCTGGGTGTCGGAGATGGGCACCGACCACCCCCACCCCCACGGCGCGCTCTCGACCAGGGTGTGGGTCGCTTCCACCACCGGCCAGCCGCTCGCGCGCTCCCAGGTGGCCACGAGCGCGAGTGTGCGCGCTTCGGCCGGCACGTCGCGCTGCGCGCGGGCGAGCAGGCCGGCGCGCCCGGAGCAGTCGAGCACCCAGCGCGCATGCCGGGTCGTCGCGCCGTCGGTCTGGTCGTCGTCGATCGTGACATCCAGCATCGGCGACGCGTCGGCGCGGTGCGGCTGTGGCGCGACCTGCCGTACCACGGCCGGGGCACACACCGCGACACCGGCCTCGCGCGCGGCGCGGCGCAGCAGCGCCTCCAGCGCCCCGCGTTCCACCTGCCAGCCAGCGCGTCCACTCGCGTAGGGCTCGAGGCGCAGGCGCGCGGGCGCCTCGGGGGTACCGCCCCACCACACGCTGTTGCCGGTGCCACGCACAAAGCCGGCCGCATCGATCGCGTCGCGCACGCCGATGGCGTCGAGCAGGGGTGCGCAGCTGGGCGGCAGCGACAGCGCGAGCGGGGGACGCGCCGCGCGCTCCCGCTCCACGAGCAGCACATCGTGTCCCCATGACGCCAGCAGGCGCGCGGCGGCGGTGCCGGCGATCCCGGCACCGATGATCACGACATCGTGGATCACAACCGTGTGTCGCGCGGCCCGCGCCGCACCGTGCACGGCGCACCACCAGGCCTCCTACGCCGCATGCATCGTCGCCCCGCCCACCACCGTGCGCACGATCGTGATGTCCTTGATCTTCGAGGGGGCCACGGTGTGCGGATCGTCCGACAGCACCACGTAGTCGGCCAGCTTGCCCACGCTGATCGATCCCTTCACCCCTTCCTCGTGCGCGGCGTACGCGCCGTGCAGCGTGTTGATGCGAATGGCCTCGCTCACACTCACCCGCTGGTTGGCACCCCAGGTGGTGTTGTCCCAGCCGGTGCGCGTCACCATGCCCTGGATGCCCATGAGCGGAGCGAACGGGCCGGGGCTGAAGTCACTGCCGGCCGCCGCCTTGATGCCGGCATCCAGCAACGTGCGAAACGCCATGCACCGCTGCATCAGCTCGGCGCCGTAGAACGGGAACTTGTCGGTGTTGTAGTACGCGTAGGTGGTGAACATCGACGGCACGGCATCGAGCGCCTTCATCCGTCGCACCAGATCGTCGTTGATGAGCGTGCAGTGCGTGATCTTGGGGCGCGCATCCGGACGCGGAAACGCCTTCTGCGCCCGCTCGAACGCCGTGAGGTACATGTCGATGGCCACGTCGCCGTTGGCGTGGCAGTTCACCTGGATGCCGGCGCGGTGCACCCGCTCCACCCACGCGTCGAGCCCTTCCTGCGTCTGCGTCACGTTGCCCTTGTACGTGCCGCCGGGGTACGGCGTGCTCAGCGCCATCGTGCGCTCGCTGAACGAACCGTCCACCGTGTATTCCGACGTCGCGCCGAAGCGGATCCACTCGTCGCCGAAGCCGGTGCGGATGCCGTTGGTGATCATCGCGTCGAGCGTGCGACCGCTCACCTCGTAGTTCACGCGATGCCGCAGGTCGCCGCGGGCGCGCACGTCCTGGATGGCCGCCAGGTCGCCGCCCTCGTGATGCACTGTGGTGAGGCCGTAGCGGGCGAACTCCTTCGAGATGTGCGCGATGCCGTCGCGTTCGCGCCGCTCGCGCTCGGCCTCGCTCAGCGTGGGGCGCGCGCCGGCCGCGTTGAGCACGTTCATGGCCCGGTCGGTCGCGCGACCGGACAGCTCCCCATTCGCGTCCTTGTCGAACGTGCCGCCCGCCGGGGCCGGTGTGTCCTTCGTGACCTTGGCCAGCTCGAAGGCCTTGCTGTTGTAGAAGCTCGTGTGCCCGCCGCGGTGCCGCACCACCACCGGGTGCTCGGTACTCACCTGGTCGAGGTCCTGCCGGGTGAGCTGCCGCTTGTCGGTGAGCTTGGTGTCGTCGTGGAAGTACCCCGACACCCACTGCCCCGCCGGCGTCTGCGCCGCACGGGCCCGCAGTTTCGCGATGATGCTCGCGATGCTCACGAACTCCACTTCGAACGGATTCCCCACCAGCACTTCGTACAGCAGCGTCGTGCCGCCGGCGTGGTTGTGCGTGTCGATGAAGCCCGGCACGATGGTCATGCCCTTGGCGTCGTAGCGCTGCGTGCCGCGCCCCGCGAGCGCCTGCATCTCGGCCGTCGTGCCCACGGCCACGATGCGGCCGGCGTGCACGGCAAACGCCTGCGCGCGCGGACGCGCGGCATCCATGGTGTGCACCGTCGCGTTGAGCACGACGAGGTCGGGGTCGACGGTGGCAGGTGCCCACGCGGGTGCGCCCGCCGCGTGCAACCAGGCTGGCGTGAGCGCGCCGGCCGCGCCGATCGCCGTGAAGCCCATGAACTCGCGACGACTCGGACGATCGGTCATGACGACGCTCCACGCGGAGGGGCATGTCCGCGCCGACACACGCGGCGCTGGGCGGGTGTCGCGAAACTACAGAGCGCCCGCGGCGGCCGCGAGCACGGCGCGCACGCCGTCACCGCCAGCCGCGCGCCCCGTCAGTGCGGCGTGATGCGCGACCCGTCGCTGGGTGTGGTCGCCTTGCGCGGCGCCACGGGCAGCACGTCGCGCTCGGGCTTGCGGTTGGCCAGCAGGTTGTTGATGAAGCGCTGCCCCTCGCTCAGCCGCTCGACCTCGATGGCGATGGCATCGACAGCCTGCAGCATGCGCGCCTCCGCCGCCGAGGCCTCGACCTGCGGCGCCTGCTCGCGCGCGGCCTGTCGCCGGCCGCGCGCCCAGCCGAAGCGCCAGAGCAGCGCGCCGAGCAGGAGCAGCACGCCGCCCTCGATGAGCATCATGCGCTGGAACTCGACACGCTGGGCCTGCAGCGCAAAGTCGATCGACCCGGCGCCCCGGGGCGGGACCACCGTGATGGCGACCGGCTCAGGCGACGGCGCATCCGCGATGGCGGGCGCATCTGCGAGATCGGGCGCGTGCGCGCCGGCGGCCAGCGACCGCGAGAGCTGCTCGTCCAACTGCGACGCGGTCCGTTCCAGCTCCTCGATGCGTGCGGTCATGCGGGCGATCGTGCCGTCGAACTCCTTCACCATGGCTTCGTCACCGCGCGCCTTCGCGTTCAGGCGCTCCTGGCCGATGCGTCCCCGTTCGGCCGTGAGGGCGCGGTACTGCTCGCCTGCGAGCTCGCGCCGCTGCTGCAGGGCGTTGAGCTGCGCGAGCTGCGCATCCGCGCGGGCAATGACGTCGGCGGCAGGGGCACCGCCGGCGGATCCGGACGATTGAGGCATGGCGGGCTCGGCAGGCAAAGGGCGGGAACGGCGACGCGTGTCGGCAGGGAGACACGCAAACCTACGCCGGGGTTGTCCCGTGCGGTTTCAGATGCGGCGTCCACGGCGAACCAGCCCGGCATCCCCGGCATGGTGCGCGGTGTCCCACCAGCGTACGATCCACCCGGCCCTCTCGCCCTTCCCTCCCCAGCTCCGACTCCATGCGCCTCTCCCGTCGCGCCCTGTTGCGCACCGCGCTCGTGGCCGCCGCCACGGCCAGCCTCCCCACCCTCGCGGCATCACAGTCCGCCCCCCAGCGCGCCGTCCTCGTCACCGGCGCCAGCTCGGGCATCGGCCGCACCATCGCCGAGCGGCTCGCCAAGGAGGGGTTCTACGTCTACGCCGGCGCCCGTCAGGCGGACGACATCGCCGAGCTGTCGAAGATCCCGAACATGAAGGGGGTGCGGCTCGACGTCACGTCGAACGCCGAGATCTCCGCCGTGGTCCAGCAGATCCAGCGCGACGGCCGCGGCCTCTACGGCCTCGTCAACAACGCGGGCATCGCCACCGGCGGCCCGCTCGTCATGACCGAGGACGAGGAGCTGCGGCGCGTGCTCGACGTGAACGTGATGGGGCCGCTGCGGGTGACGCGTGCCGTGAGCCCGCTGCTCATTGCCTCCAAGGGGCGTGTGGTCACCACGTCGTCCATCTCGGGGATCCTCTCCGGCGCCATGCTGGGTGTGTACAGCATGAGCAAGCACGCCGTCGAGGCCTTCAGTGACGCGCTCGGCGCGGAGATGGCGCAGTTCGGCGTCACGTCGAGCCTCATCGAGCCCGGCAACTACCGCTCGGACATCGGCAAGAACACGATGTCGGCCGCCGTGGCGGCCGCCGAGAAGGCCAAGGGCACGCCGTTCGAGGCCGCGATGCAGAACTTCGTGCGCGCGATGGGCAACTACGAGAACTACCCCGCGCCCGACAGCGTCGCGTCGGCGGCGCTGCATGCGTTCACGTCGCCCACGCCGCGGCCGCGCTACATGGTCGTGCCGGCAGCCAACCAGGGGCTCGCGACCATTCGCAAGGCGATGGATGAACTCGTGCAGCTCAACCAGGGGCACCCGTTCAGCTACGATCGCGACACGCTCGTGAAGATGCTCGACGAGGCGCTCGCGAAGCTCAAGTAGCGCGGCGACGCGCGCGGGGCCACCACGACGAAGGGCGACCGGCATCACACCGGTCGCCCTTCGTGTACACACACCAGCGGTGCGGCTCAGTAGCCCGGGTTCTGCGTCAGGTTGGGCGATGTGCGCGTATCGCGCAGCGGGATCGGGAAGAGCGCCTGCCCCGGACGGTCAGCGATGCCCTTCACCGCGACCGCCTTGCCCAGCCGGTTGAGGTCGGGCCAGCGATCCCCTTCGAAGGCGAGCTCGAGACGCCGCTCGAGTTCGATCGCGTCGATGACCGCCTGCTGTGTCTGCGTGGTGAACGTGTGCGGCGCGAGCCCCGCCCGGACGCGCACCTTGTTGTACTGCGCCACCGCTTCCGGCAGGCGGTTGAGCCGTGCGAGTGCCTCGGCCTTGATGAGCACGACCTCCGCGAGACGGATGACGTGCACATGCTCCGTGCCCGGTCGCGCGGCGTACTTGTTGCCGTTCAACGGACGTCCCGCGTTGCCGCTCGGCCGGATCGACCACGCCTTGCGTGCATCGCCGGCCGGGTAGGCCTGGTCGATGCTGGTGCTCGGCGCCACTTCGGCGCGTCCCACCTGCAGGTAGTAGTTCGAGATGCCGTTCGTCTCCGTCGCGTTGAACGACACGCGGAAGAGGTCCTCGCTCGTGTTCGTGCCTGCCGCGGTGAAGAGATCGGCGTACGGCACGGTGAGCGTGTCACGGCCCTGCAGCACGGCGTTCGCCTCGTTGAGCGCCGCCTGGTAGTCCGCCGCCGCGCCGGCATTGCCCGGCAGCCCCGCGCGATAGAACAGCACGCGGGCCCGCAGCGCCCGGGTCGCGTTGAGCGTGGCGTAGCGGGTATTGGTGGTGTTGCGGATGAGTGCCTGCGCGCTGTCGAGGTCCTTGAGGATCTGCGTGTACACCTCGTTCACCGTCGCCCGCGTGTACGCCTGCGCATCGGCGGGCGAGTTGATGGGCTTCGTGGGGATCGGCACGCCGCCCCAGAACTTCACGAGGTTGTGGAAGCCCAGCGCGCGCAGGAAGTACGCCTGTCCCATGACGTCGCTGCGCACGGGGTCGGTCACAAGCGTCACCTGGGGCACCTTGTTGATGAGGACGTTGTCGCGATCGATCTGCTGGTAGATCGCGGTCCACATCGCGGTGACTTCGGGGTTGTCGGCCTGCATGCGGTTGGTGGCCATCTCCCCGAGGTACTGGAAGGTGCCGGTCCACACCGTGTTGTCGGCCGCGAGGTCGCCCACGAGCAGCGCCGAGAGGCCGTAGTAGCTCCCCGACTGCAGGCCATCGTACGCACCGTTGAGGGCGGCGGTGGCGGTGGCGTTGTCGACGATGAGCTGGTCCTGCGGCAGCGACGTGACCGGCTGGACGTTGAGGATGTCGCCGCAGGCGGCGACGCCGACCAGCGTGGCGAGCAGCGTGGCCCGATACGTCGTGTGGCGAAGGCGCATGAAGAGGGGCGCACGCGACGAGGGCGTGCGCGAGTCGGAGGAAGGAGTCATGGTGATCACCAGCCGGCGCTCACGCCGAAGGTGACGATGCGGGCGAGCGGATAGGCGTAGTAGTCGACGCCCATGACCGTGTTGGCATTGGCCCCGTTGCTGTTCACGTCGGGGTTGTAGCCCATGTACTTGCTCCACGTGACGAGGTTGCGCCCCGACACGTAGAGGCGCGCGTTGTCGGCGCGCATGCTGCGGGCGAGCACCGACGGCAGGCGATAGCCGAGCGTGACCTCCTGCAGGCGGGCGAATGAGCCGTCTTCGACGAAGCGCGACGAGAGGAAGCGCGCACCGCCGGTGGAGCCCATGCGCGGCTGGTCGGTGATGTCGCCCGGCTTCTGCCACCGCTTGAGCACCGACGCGTACTTGTTGTCGCGCGAGTTGCCGCCGTCATCCATGAAGATGCGCGCGAGGTTGAGCACCTTGCCGCCCTGGCTGAACTGCAGGAACCCCTTGAGGTCGAAGTTGCGCCAGGTCACGGTGTTGGTGAGGCCACCGAAGTACTTGGGCTGCGGGTTGCCCGCGAAGGTGAGGTCGGCCGCGACGGGTGCCGCGGTCTCGGTGCCATCGGCCTTGCGATACAGCGCGTTGCCGTTGGCCGGATCGACGCGCAGGAACTGGTACACGAAGAACGTGCCGAGCGGCTGACCCACCGCCGCCACGCTGGTCACGCGCCCCGACACGGTCGCCGTGATGGGCAGGCCGTCGTACAGCTCGGTGACTTCGTTCTTGTTGAAGGTGACGTTGAGGTCGCTCTTCCACTCGAAGCCGCCCGCGCCGCCAGCGCGGACGTTGACCGTCTGCAGGTTGAGGTCGAAGCCGCGGTTGCTGATCGCACCGACGTTGTCCCACACGCTGGTGTACCCGCTGGTGGCCGGCACGGGGCGCTGCACGAGCAGGTTGCTGGTCGCGCGGTCGTACCAGTCGACGATGAGGTTGACGCGCCCGTCGAAGAAGCCGACGTCGGCCCCGAGATCGGTCTCCTTGGTCAGCTCCCACTTGAGGTTGGGATTGCCGAGCTGCGAGTTGGCGAGCCCGGTGGTGCCGGAGTACGCCTGCGACGTGGCCAGCGTGCGGCTCGCGAAGTCGCTGATCCCCTGGTTGCCGGTGGTGCCGTAGCTGGCGCGCAGCTTGAGCGTCGCGTACTTCGCCAGTCCGCTCATGTACGCTTCGTCGGACACCGTCCACGCGCCGGAGGCCGCGAGGAACTGGCCGTACTGGTTGGCCGAGCCGAAGCGCGACGAGCCATCGGTGCGGAAGCTGGCGGAGAGGAGGTACTTGTCGCGCATCGACCAGTTGGCCCGCGCGAAGTACGACACCAGCGTGTTCTCCGTCGCGCCGCCGTCGAAGGTGGACACGGCAGCCGCGTTGCGCACGTAGCGCTCGAAGCCGGTGGGGAAGCCGTTGCCGGCGACGTAGTTGAAGTCGCTCTTGTTGCGCTCGAGGCTCGTGCCCGCCGTGAGCGCGAGCTGCTGCCGCTCGTTGCGCACCAGGTCGTAGTTGCCGAACGCCTCGGTCACGTAGCGCGTGGCCGACGTGCGGCCGTTGGCGCCTTCGCCGCCCACACTGGCGCTGGTGGCGCGGTCGACCTTGGGTGAGCGCCAGCGCAGTTCGTCGACGCCGTACACGTCGGCGCCGGCGCGGCCGGTGAGCGTCAGGCGGTCGGTGGCCTGCAGGCGCGCCTCGATGTTGCCGAGCGCCCGCAACGTGCGCGCGTTGAGCGAGCTGTAGGCCGCGAACGCGACCGGGTTGGAGTACAGCAGGTTCTGCGCATTGCCGCCGTAGCCGAACGACGTGCCGCGAACGGGCGAGAACGGCTGCAGCGACATCGCATTCGTCACGATGCCGTCGACGTTGAGGTCGCCCGGCACGCGGTCGTTGGATTCGCGCGTGAGCCCGACCGAGCCCATGAGCGAGAGCTTCGACGTGGCCTGCGCATCCATGTTGAGACGCATCGTCTGGCGCTGGTACCGCGAGCCGATCACGATGCCCGTCTGCGACACGTTGGCGCCGGACAGGAACATGCGCAGGCGGTCACTGCCGCCGCTCACGCTGAGCTGCACGTCGCTCATGGGCGCGTTGCGGAACACGGCGCCCTGCCAGTCGGTGTTGATGCTGTCGGTGCCGGCCGCGAACAGCGGCGCCTGCCCCTGGTTCGCGCGCCCTTCGTTCATGAGCGTCACGTACTGCGTCGCGTTGAGCAGGTCGAGCGTCTTCTCCACGCTCTGCGAGCTCAGCGAGCTGTTGATGTTGAAGCGGAACTTGTTGCCGCCGGCGCCGCGCTTGGTGGTGATGAGCACCACGCCATTGGAGCCGCGCGAGCCGTAGATGGCCGCCGCCGCCGCGTCCTTGAGCACGTCGATCGACGCGATGTCGTCCGGGTTGAGCCCCGAGATGGGCGTCATGCGCTGGCCGCTCGTGCTCGTGATCTGCTCGAAGGTGCCCTGCAGCATCGGCACGCCGTCGATGACGTAGAGCGGCTGGTTCCCCGCGTTGAGCGACGCCGGGCCGCGCACGCGCACCGACACGCCGGTGCCCGGCTCACCGCTGTTCTGCATGACCTGCACACCGGCGATGCGCCCCTGCAGCGCATTGTCGATGCTGGTCACGGGGAGCCGCGCGAACGCGGTCGAATCGACCGATGCGATGGCCGCACTGACCGTCGCGCGCTGGCTGCTGCCGTAGCCGGTGGCCACGACCGTGGTGAGCACCGTCGCCACCGGCGCGAGCGCCACGTCGGCCGTGACCGTGCCGCCACTCGTGACGGTCACCGCGCGGGTGGCCGCCGCGTACCCGATGCGCTGCACTCGCAGCGACACCGCACCCGCCGGCACGCCGGTGAGCTGATAGGTGCCGGACTCGTTGGTGACGGTCCCGCGCGTGCTGCCGGGAATGGTCACCTGGGCACTGGCAATGGGGCGGCCGGTCGCCGAATCGGTGACGGTGCCGCGGACGGCACCCCCCTGTTGCGCGTGTGCGGACTGCGGAAGGCCGCCCAGGGCGACCAGCATGATCGCGGCGGCCAGGCGCACGCGGTGCCTGCGCGAATGTTCGCGAGCACTCATCCAGACTTTCTCCTAATGGGAAAATGCGGTCGCGTGGCGAGAGAGGGGAGAGCGCGACCGCGGCGGGATCCTGCGGGCGCTCATCATCCGACGCAGTTGTGACAGTGTCAAGCAGATCTCCACCGAACGGGGCCGAGCGGTTGCACCTGCACGCCTCAGGTGCTGAGCCGTCACGGCGCATCGGCAACCCGGAGGCGTCTTGCCGCGTTCGCCGTCGGTCTGGATGTCCTGTCCCCCTCGCTCTCCTCTCGCATGCTGCGTTCCCGCCCCACGTCTATCGCACTCGTCCTCCTCGCGCTCTCCGCAGCGCGTCCGACCCTCGCGCAAGGCGGTCCGCCGGGACGCCCCCCGACGGGCGGTGTCGGTGGCGTTCCCGCCGGCGTTCCCGGCGGCGCGCCCCGCCTCGCTGCCCCCGACTCGGCGACGCTGCAGTCGCAGGCCATCCGCGTCTTCCTCGACTGTCAGGGACGCATTCGCGGCTGCGACCGCGACTTCATCGTCACCGACGTCAACTTCGTGAACTGGATGCGTGACCGCTTCGACGCCGACGTGCAGATCCTGGTGTCCGGGCTGCAGAACGGCGGCGGCGGCACGGAGAACACGATCACCTTCATCGGCCGTCGGCGGTTCGAAGGCATGGCCGACACGCTGGTCCTCAACACGCTCCCCAACGATCCCGACGATCGCATCCGCCGCGAGCTGGCCCGCACGTTCAAGCTCGGGCTCGCGCGGTACGTCGCGAAGTCGCCCATCGCCACACGCCTCCAGATGGCGTACCTCGCGCCCTTCGGACAGCAGGCGGCGCAGCCGTCGGCGGCGTCCCTGAAGGACAAGTGGAACCTCTGGACGTACACCACCAACTTCAACGCCTTCATCCGCGCCGAAGAGCAGCAGTCGTCCTTCAACGGGTCGCTGGCGCTCTCGGCCAACCGAGCCACGGAGAAGTGGAAGCTCAACGTGTCGGTGAGCTCCAATCTCAACGAACAGCGCTTCGAGATCCCGGCCACGGCGTCGCGCCCCGCGTTCACCGTGCGCAACGAGCAGCGCACGTACAATGCGAACGCGCTCGTGGTACGCTCGCTCAACACGCATTGGTCGGCGGGACTCAAGCTCGGCGCGGGCTACTCGGACTTCCTCAACCAGGACCTCGCGCTGCGTGCGCAGCCCGCCATCGAGTACAACGTGTTCCCGTGGACGGAGCAGACGCGACGCCAGCTCACGTTCCTGTACAACGTCGGCCCCAACTACTACGACTACCAGCGGACCACGGTGTTCGACCGCGACTCGGAGACGCGCTTCAGCCAGCAGGCCACCGCGTCGTACGTGGCGCGCCAGTCCTGGGGCTCGAGCAACGTCTCGCTCGATTGGCTCAACTACCTGCACGACTTCGACCGCCACGCGCTGACACTCAGTGGCAACGTCGACCTGCGGCTCGGGCGCGGCTTCTCGCTCAACGTGGGCGGCTCGGCGGCCCGGGTGAACGACCAGATCTACCTCCCGCGTGCCGGCAACACCGAGGAGGAGATCCTGCTGCAGCGCCAGGCACTCCAGACCGGCTTCCGCATCACGACGAATATCGGCATCCGGTACACGTTCGGCTCCATCTACAACACGATCGTGAACCAGCGCTTCAGCAGCCTGGGCGCGAGTGGCGGCCGCTTCGCGTTCTTCCTGTTCTGACGCTGCCTCGCGACGAACCTGAGGCCGGCCCCGCACCGCGAATGCTCGAGCACGCTCGCGGCGCGGGGCCCGGCGGCGCAACGTCCCACCGCCGGGCCCGACGGCGCGCCCCCTGAAGCGCGCCGTCGCAGTCACCACACCGGGCGGGACCTCTCGCGCAGGAGCACCCATGGCAGGCACACGCCGTCGCACCACCACGAAGCGCACCACCACGCGCGTGACGACGCGGGCGACGAAGCAGGCATCGAAGCAGGCGACAAAACGGTCGGGCGCCCGCACCGGAGCGGCAGCGGACGACGATCTCGCCCTGCTTCCCCCCACCGAGGCCGCACGCGCGCGCACGTCGGAGCAGCACGTCTACGGCAAGAAGATCAAGTGCGTGACCGACACGCGCGGCTTCGCGACGCCGGGCAACGACGCGCGCGTCCGCATCGTCGTCGATGCGTCAGAGGGCTTCATCCCGCTGTGGGCGAAGAACTGCACGCTCCGCTGGCGCTTCCAGGAGCAGTCCATCCGGCGCTTCCGCAACCCGGAGCAGGCCAAGGCGCGCGTGCGCACACTCCTGGGCAAGGCGCTGCTGGCGTGGGGCGACGCGGTGCCCATCAAGTTCGCCGAGCGCAGGGATGCGTGGGACTTCGAGGTGGCGGTGCGCAACGCCGATGACTGCGACATCAGCGGCTGCACGCTCGCGAGTGCGTTCTTTCCCGACTCCGGGCGTCACGAGCTCACCATCTATCCCATGATGCTCGGGCAGAGCGAGAAGGAGCAGGTGGAGACGCTCGCGCACGAGTTCGGGCACGTGTTCGGCCTGCGCCACTTCTTCGCGAAGATCAGCGAACGCGAGTGGGCCAGCGAGATCTTCGGCACGCACAAGCCGTTCAGCATCATGAACTACGGCGCCAAGAGCCTCATGACCGACGCCGACCGCAACGACCTGCGCACGTTGTACCAGAAGGTGTGGTCGGGGCAGCTCACCGCCATCAACGGCACGCGCATCAAGCTGGTGAAGCCGGCGCACTACGACTGAGTGCGCCGGGTGGTGCGGGTCAGGGCACCCAGCGCGTGAGCTCGCGGGCCGGCGTGCGCGGCTTGGCGTCGGGCACCACCGCGGGGGTGCCCACAGTGAGCACGGCGACGATGCGCTCGGCGTCGGACACGCCCACCGCCGCGCGCGCGGCCGGGTCGCCCATGATCGCACCGGTGCGGATGTGCGTACCGAGCCCGAGGGCCGTGGCCGCGAGGCAGACGTTCTGCACCGCCATGAACGTGGCGGCGTAGTCTTCCTCGCGGATCTCCGGATTCTCGTGCTGCGTCATGGCCACCACCAGCATGCACGGCCACGCGCGATGGTCGTCGCTGGTGGCCTGCCGGATTTGCGCGGCCTGTGCCTCATCGGTGGCCTTCTTCGCCTTGCGGTGCCCCAGCGCCAGGCCGTACGCGGCACGCGCCTCGGGGCCGAGCACATAGAAGCGCCAGGGATTGGTGAGGCGATGATTCGGCGCGAGCACGGCGGCATCGAGCATCTGCTCGAGTTCGTCGCGCGTGGGCGTGCGGTCGGTGAACTGACGGACGGAACGGCGGGCGGCGAGGGCGTCGAAGAGTGTCATGCGCGCACTATAGCAGCTTCACCGTGAAACAGAACTTCCGCCCGATCGACAGCTCCGACCGCGAGATGGTCTTGTAGCGCGCGATCTTCTCGGGATAGTGGAGGATCGTGCTCTCCACGAAGCCCATGCGCAGGAACAGCGGCTCGGCCAGCGAGATCGCGAACAGCTCGGGGTAGCCCCGCTCCTTCGCAAGCTGCAGCGCCGCGGTGATGAGCCGTTGCCCGATGCCGCGCCCCTGCGCCTCGGGCGCGACGGCGAGCGAGACCAGCTCCACCAGGCTCGGCGAGTACTCGTCGAGCGCCACCTGTCCCAGGATGGTGCCGTTGCCGTCGCGGATGACCTGGTAGTCCTGCAGGTGCGCGGTCACGAAGGCCTCGCTGCGGTGCAGCGTCAGGCCGTCGGGCGCATACAGGTTGTTGAGCGTGACGATCGCCGGGATGTCCGCTTCCTCGGCGTGGTGCACGAACAGGTCGCCCACCGCGATGGGCGGCGGCGCGTGGTAGATGTCGGCGGGTGGTTCGAAGTCGGGCGCGAGGTTCAGCACCGCGGCGTCCGTCGCGGCAGCGGCCGTGGCGGCGCTCACCGCTTGGCGTACACGCGCGTACGGCCGTCCTTCTCGATCGCGAGCACGTCGTAGGCATCCTTGCGCGTGCCCACCTCCATGCCCGGCGAGCCGATGGGCATGCCCGGTACGGCGAGGCCGCGCGTCGTGCCCTTCTCGTTCAGCAGCTTGATGATGAGATCGGCCGGCACATGTCCTTCCACCACCAGCGTGCCGACGCGCGCCGTGTGACAGCTCGCCAGCGCGGCCGGGATGCCGAAGTTCTTCTTCACGCTGTCCATGTCGGCTGTGTCGTGCGACTCGACCGTGAAGCCGGCCTTCTGCACGTGCGCGACCCACTCCTTGCAGCACCCGCAGCCCGGATCCTTGTAGACGACCATCTTGGGGAGCGGCGCGGATGCCGCGAACGCCGCGACCGGGCGTCCCAGAACGAGGGCGCCGGCAGCACCGGCGAGGGCGGCCAGCACGGCCCGCCGCGACCGTGGGGTCGCAGCGCCGGCGCCGTCGAAGGAAGGGTGGCTCGACATGCGCTCATTATAGTGCCGCCACGCCACGAATGTGCCCGCCGCACGCGGCGCGGCGACCCCATTCCGGACGGCGAAGTCCGCGTTCGCGCGGCGGCATGGGCTGTCACGCAGGGTCAAGCCGTTGCCCACCATGGCCGATAACTGGGGAGGAGCGCGGACAGGGCCCGGCCCGTCCGCCCCCCCGCAATGCGCTCGTGTTCTGCGTCGACGATGGCGCTGGCCAGCCGGTTGTCCGCTCCTTGTCGCACCCCAGAGCCATGTCCACCGAGACCGTCCTCGGCCGCAGCCGCATTGCGGCCGACCGCCTGCTTGGCGTTGTCCTCCTCGCGCACCTGCCCGTCGCCGTGCTCGTCGGCTGGCACTACCACGCCCTGCTGCTCGCCGTGGCCGGCGCGCTGCCGCTCTCCCTCGCCCCGTTTGTCGCGTCGCGGCGCGCGGCGGGCGCCGCCGGCACCCGGCACCTCGTGGGCGCGGCGTTCATGGGCTACTCGGCGCTCTTCATCCAGTTGTCGCACGGCCTGGTGGAGATGCACTTCCACGTCTTCGCGTCGCTGGCGTTCCTGCTGGTCTATCGCGACTGGCGTGTGCCGCTCTCGGCGGCAGCGCTCATCGCCGTGCATCACGTGGGCTTCCACCTGCTGCAGGCGGCCGGCACCGGCGTGCACCTGCTCAACCACGGCGGTGGGCTCCCCATGGTGGTCGTGCACGCGCTCTTCGTCGTCTTCGAGACGGCGGTGCTGGTGTTCCTGAGTCGTCAGCTCGCCGACGAAGCGCACGCCACCCAGTCGGTGTTCGAGTCGCTGCACGAAGTCGGTGTGGGACGACTCGATGTCGTGCCAGCCGGTGATGGCGTGGCGGCGGCAGTGCGCGAGGTGATCTCCGCCGTGCAGGCCCTCGACGCACAGGCCACCGAGCTGGGCGCGGCCATCGCCGAGCGGCGCGCCATGCGGACGTCGGGTACGGTCGCGGCGCTGCAGGGGACGTTCGCGGCGGTCGCGTCGCGCATTGCCGAAGCGGGGGCGCTGGTGGAGTCGTTGCGCGCCCAGCAGGAGGCGGCGCACGCGGTCACGACGCAGTTCCTGGCGTCGCTGTCGCCGGTGGTGGGTGCGATGCGGGCGGGCGATCTCACGCGCGTCGTGGGGAGCGGATTCAGCGCCGAGTACGACCAGACCGCCGCCGACATGAACGACGCGCTCAGCGACCTGCGCTCGGCCATCGGGGCGCTGCGCGAGACGGCGCAGCAGGTCGACGGCACGTCGCAGGAGATCGCCGAAGGCGCGGCGGCGCTGGCCAACGTCACCGCCGAACAGGCGGAGACGCTGACCGTGGTGAGCACGCGACTCGACGAGCTGGTGTCGTTGGGCGCGGACACGGCGGCCAATGCGCGCACGGCGCGTGAGACCACCGAGGGAGCGCGCCGCGCCGCCGAGGCGGGCGTGGCGGGCGTGGAGCGACTCATCGCGGCCATGGACAGCACGCGCGACGCGGCCCGGGAGACGGCCAAGATCGTGCGCACGATCGACGAGATCGCGTTCCAGACCAACCTGCTCGCGCTCAATGCGAGCGTGGAGGCGGCGCGTGCCGGCGACGCGGGGCGCGGCTTCGCGGTCGTGGCGGACGAGGTGCGCGCGCTCGCGATGCGCTGTGCCGAGGCGGCACGCACGACGGCGCAGCTCATCGAGGAGGCGGTGCACCGCGTGGAAGGCGGTGTGGCGATCAGCGGCGACGTGGGTGTGCAGTTGCGCGAGGTGTCGACGCAGATCGGGTCGGTGGACGTGGTGATGGGCGAGATCGGCACGGCGGCGGAGGCGCAGCGCGAGGGGCTGTCGAGCATCCGGGCGGCGGCGCAGTCGCTCACCGCCACGGTGCACACGGCGGCGGAGAACGCCGAGGAGACGGCAGCGGCGGCGCGGGCGCTGCAGGCGCAGGCGGCAGCCCAGCGGGAACAGAGCGAGCGCTTTCGGACCGCGGAGGGCGCGGAGGTGAGGAACGACCACCGTCGCCACGCGGAGGCGCGGAGCGCCGAGGCGCGGAGCGCGGAGGGGCGGCGGCGGCGAGCGGCGTAGGGGGCGGAGGTAGGGTGGAGGCCGCGTTTGGGGGAACTGACCTGAGGCGCCGCCTCATCTGTCTCCGCGCCTCTTGACGGCGGTCGACGGGGGGGGGTACGATGGCGTCACGACGACCAATGTCGGTCACGGAACTTGCGCTCATGGCAATGCTGGTGATCCGACGAGCTGGGTGTCGAAAGTGCTGTGGAGCAAGTTAGGTGAAAATCAGTCACGAGGAGGATTCAATGCAGCAGCAGTACAGCCGATCGTTGCGTGAGATGAGCCGATCGATGGCGAAGCACTGGCGGACTGCGGTCCAGACGGTCGTGATGGCGGGAGCCCTTGGCGCTCTTGCCGTCCCTCAGAGGACGGCCGCGGCGGTCGAGGACGAAGTACCGGGCGGAGGCTGCTGGACGGGTACCTACTTCTGCGGCTATTACCACTTCTGTGTGAAGTGGACCAACGGCGTGTGCACTGAGATGGACTACCGGAACATCAAGAAGGACTAGCGCTCTCGGCAGACCTTGTGCGCGTCTGGAATGAAGGACGGGCGCGCACAAGGATCGACCTCGCCGCTTTCTGCAAACCTTGCCTCTGTGTTCGCCCGGATGAGCAGGCACCGAACCGCCGCGATCTTCGCCTTCGCGTTCCTGGCTGTGCTCGCTTTCCGTCGTGGCTCGGTATCGCCCCTCGCAACGGCGG
Organism: Gemmatimonadota bacterium; assembly: GCA_020161135.1. Classification (GTDB taxonomy): domain Bacteria; phylum Gemmatimonadota; class Gemmatimonadetes; order Gemmatimonadales; family Gemmatimonadaceae; genus Gemmatimonas. The sequence goes on from JAIUOB010000002.1 coordinate 717,175, forward strand.
GCGGGCACTTGGTTTCGACCTATCTGAGCTGGCGCGTGCTGGGCGCGGCTCCCGCGGATCCAGTCAAACTGGTCGTCGTTGAGCCGTCGGAGTGCAGCCAGCTGCTCGAGAATCTCGCAAGCCTCGAGCGTCAACGAAATCGGGGCGGGCCAAAGGTGCTTGTGGTTGCTATGGCTCCGGCAGACTCGCTGCGTGTACTTGAGCGTTACCTGCGCCGCGAAGCCATCTCGCTACCAGTCACAACGGTGAGTGATCGCCTCGCACGTGCGTTGCTCGCAACGGTGAGTAGCGCACGCACGCCGAGCGTCATTCATCGACGAGGTGTGCTCACAAGTACGCGCGAGACCCTGCGAACGACCTACGAACTACGTCCCTAGTCTCTCCCGGCCTGATGTCAGCGGCTGCACGCTGTGTTTGCTCTCAATAGGCGGATCATGCTTCTCCCTTCACGCCGGCTCCCGTGGACCTCGCTTCGTCACACCAGCCTTCTCGCCCTCGTCGCGATTGCAGGCCTTGCCGTGCCCCGGGGAGCCGCCGCGCAGCGACTGCTGCCAGTTCTCGTTACTGACGCACACTTCACGAGCGCTACAAGCGCCGTGCGCTTACCTGATGGTCGGCTACTCGTTGCGGACGCGGGCGCCCGAGAACTCACCATCGTGGACTCGCGAGGAAAGGTCCGCGTCGTCGGCCGCACGGGATCGGGCCCTGGGGAGTACCGCCTTCCTCAGTTCGTGATTCCGCGTGGGTCCGGCGCACTCGTCATCGATCCGGAGCTGCGGCGCGTGTCCGAGTACAACGCAAGCGCTCAGTTCGTGCGCTCCTCGCCGTTTCCGGCGGGTCGAGGCGCCTCCAGCCTCGATATGGCGCGTTCCATTGACGACAGCGGCACGTTCGTCTTCGTCGCACCGGCTCTCGGTGCTGCCTCACGGGAGCTGCCACCATTCGGCTGGCAATACCCGGCCGGCGAGCTTCACGCGCTCAGGCTGGACGGCACGCTTCGTGGTCCGAAGTGGTCTACAGTGGCCTTGGACGCCCCGGCCGGAGGCCGTTCCACTGCACCTGTTGCGGTGTCCTATCGGGTGCCCTACACCGCATGGGACGCGCTCCTGATTCTTCGCGACGGCACGCGGGTCGTGGCGCACTGTGACTCGCGTGCGGTGTTGTGGCTGGGAAACGATGGCCGAGTCCTGGAGAAGCAGGCGTTTCCGGGAGAGCCGATTCTGATTCCGGATTCTGTACGCAAGGCGGTACGGCCGATGCAGTTGCAGGCCCATCTGGACGAGCGCTTTCCACCCTTCGATGGGGAGATTGCGGTCCGCTCGTCGCGCGACCGCGTGTGGCTTCGGGCGATGCCGGCCACGAATGGGCGAAGCGTGTGGTATGGATTCGCCCGGGGAGAGCGAAAGCCGCAGCGAGTTGACCTGCCTCAAGGGGCGCTGATTCTCGCAGTCTTCGAGCCGTACCTGATCGTTGCGCGTCGGACGGCCTCGGAGCTTCAGCACATCGAGGTCCTTCGCCTGCAGTAGAGCGTACGGACTCCGTGAGCCGGACGGCGCCGGCATGGGCTTGGGCCTGGAGACCCTATGGCCAGATCAGGCAATCCCCGACCGAACTCCAACCGCACCCTGACGGAGGGAATTCCCCCCTCGGCCTACACTCTCGGGCACACGTTCACTCCCCCTGCCTGAGGGCACTCGATGACCCCCGCCTCCAGCGCGGCGGCCGATATGGGTGGCATTCGCCCATCGGTCGCCGCACTCGATCGGTTCAGCTACGACGACGACATCGTCCGCAAGTTCCTCTTCGCCACCATCCTGTGGGGCGTCGTGGGCATGCTGGTCGGCCTGCTGATCGCGCTGCAGCTTGCGAACCCGATCTTCAACTTCGGCACCGAATTCCTCTCCTTCGGTCGCCTGCGTCCGCTGCACACCAACGCCGTCATCTTCGCGTTTGCCGGCAATGCGTTCTTCACCGGCTGCTACTACAGCTCGCAGCGCCTGCTCAAGGCGCGGATGTTCTCCGATGGGCTGAGCCGGTTCCACTTCTGGGGGTGGCAGGCGATCATCGTCTCGGCCGCCCTGACGCTCCCGCTGGGCTTCACGCAGGCCAAGGAGTACGCGGAGCTCGAATGGCCCATCGACATCGCGATCGCGGTGGTGTGGGTGGCGTTCGCCGTGAACTTCTTCGGCACGCTCATCAAGCGGCGTGAGCGCCACCTCTACGTGGCGCTGTGGTTCTACATCGCGTCCATCGTGACGGTCGCGATCCTGCACATCTTCAACAACCTGTCCATGCCGGCCGGGATGCTGAAGAGCTACAGCATCTATGCGGGCGTGCAGGACGCCTTCATGCAGTGGTGGTACGGGCACAACGCCGTCGCGTTCTTCCTCACGACGCCGTTCCTCGGACTCATGTACTACTTCATGCCCAAGGCGGCCGAAGGGCCGGTGTTCAGCTACAAGCTGTCCATCCTGCACTTCTGGTCGCTGGTGTTCATGTACATCTGGGCCGGCCCGCACCACCTGCACTACACCGCGCTGCCCGAGTGGGCGAGCACGGTGGGCATGCTCTTCAGCGTGATGCTGTGGGCGCCGAGTTGGGGCGGCATGATCAACGGCCTGCTCACGCTGCGGGGCGCCTGGCACAAGGTCGCGCAGGATCCGATCCTCAAGTTCTTCGTGGTCGGCGTGACGGCATACGGCATGTCGACGTTCGAGGGGCCGATGCTCTCCATCAAGAGCGTCAATGCCCTCGCGCACTACACCGACTGGATCATCGCGCACGTGCACACGGGCGCGCTGGGCTGGAACGGCTTCCTGACGTTCGGCATGATCTACTGGCTGCTGCCGCGCCTCTTCCAGGCGCCGGTGTACAGCAAGAAGGCCATGGAGATGCACTTCTGGATCGCCTCGGTGGGCATCGTGCTGTACGTCGTCGCCATCTACAGCGCCGGCGTGACGCAGGGGCTCATGTGGCGTGCCTTCGACGAGACGGGACGCCTCGCGTATCCCGACTTCGTCGAGACCGTGCTCAAGCTGATGCCGATGTACTGGATGCGTGTCGTGGGTGGCACGTTCTACATCGCCGGCATGGTGCTCTTCGGCTGGAACGTGCTCAAGACGTGGGCCAACCGCCCGAAGACGTACGACGTGCCCGTGGTCGAGGCCGCGCCGCTGGCGCCGCGCTATGTCGACACGCACGCGCCGGTGCCGGCCACCACGCTCTGGGGCCGCTTCAACCAGGTGCAGTGGCACCGCGCCTGGGAGCGCGCGCCGATGCTCTTCACGGTGCTCACCACGCTCGCGGTGATCGTCGCGTCGCTCTTCGAGATCATCCCCACGTTCCTCATCAAGTCGAACGTGCCGACCATCGCGAGCGTCAAGCCGTACACGCCGCTCGAACTGGCCGGCCGCGACCTGTACATCGCCGAGGGGTGCTTCAACTGCCACTCGCAGATGGTGCGTCCGTTCCGCTACGAGACCGAGCGGTTCGGCGACTACAGCAAGCCGGGCGAGTCGGTGTACGAGCACCCGTTCCTCTGGGGCTCGCGCCGCATCGGCCCCGATCTCGCGCGTGAGGGCGGCAAGTACCCGAACCTCTGGCACGTGCGGCACTTCGAGAACCCGCGGGCCGTCACCGCGAAGTCGATCATGCCGTCGTACGCGCACTTCCTCACCAAGTCGCTCGACTTCGACGGCATCCAGGCCCGCGTCGACGCGATGGCCATGGTGGGCGTCCCGTACGGCGATGCGGTGAACACCGCCCCGGCGCAGGCGCGGGCACAGGCGCAGCGGCTCGCCGACGCGATCGTGCAGGAAGGCGGCCCGCAGGGGCTCGCCGACAAGCAGATCATCGCCATGGTCGCCTACATGCAGCGCCTCGGCATGGACATCAAGGTGAGTCAGAAATGAAGCTCTCCGACATCATGAGCCACGCGGGGCTGTCCTTCTACACCCAGGTGGCGCTCGTCCTCTTCCTTGCGGTGTTCATCGCGGTGGCCATCCGCACCTTCCTGCCGTCGCGTCGTCAGGAGCTCGACGACGCCGCGCGGCTCCCCTTCGACGACGGATCGCTCGTGCCGGCGCGCCGGCCGGAGCGCTGACCATGACCGGACCTCGCACTGGCCCGGGCGCCCCGCCGAGCGCGCCCACCGACAAGCTCCTCGATCACACGTACGACGGGATCCAGGAGTACGACAACCCGATGCCCCGCTGGTGGCTGCTCACCTTCGCGGGCACGGTGATCTTCTCCGTCATCTACATGTTCAACGTGGGTCCCGTGGGCAGCGGCAAGGGACGCATCGCCGACTACGACGCCTCGGTGGCGGCGTACAAGGCGGCGCACCCCGAGCCTGAGGCCACGCTGCCGCCGGAGCAGCTCGCGGCCATCGTGGCCGACGCCGGCGCGCGGGAGCGCGGCAAGACGGTGTACGCCACCAACTGTGCCTCGTGCCACCGTGCCGACGGTGGTGGCCTCATCGGCCCGAACCTCGCCGACGATGCGTGGATCCACGGCGGTACGCCCGTCGACGTCTATCGCACCATCAACCTCGGCGTCCTCGAGAAGGGGATGCCGAACTGGGGCAAGCTGCTCAAGCCGGCGCAGCTCCAGGAGGTCGTCGCGTACGTGGTGTCGCTGCAGGGCACCAACCCGCCCAACCCGAAGCCGCCGCAAGGACCGGCGCAGGCGCCCGCGCCCACTCCATGAGCTCTCTCGACGCTCCCACGCGCAGCACCCCCGCGACGCCCGGCAGTGTGCATCCGGGCGCCGGGCGGCGCGTGCTCCCCACGCTCAATGAAGACGGCACGCGGCGGTGGATCCGCCCGAAGCCGTCGCACGGGGCGTGGTGGCGCAGGCGGCGCGTGGTGGCGTACGCGCTCATGGCGATCTTCTTCGCCGCGCCGCACCTGCGGCTGTTCGGCAAGCCGATCTTCCTGATGGACCTCCCACGGCGGCAGTTCACGCTGATGGGCTACACGTTCCTCCCCACCGACACGCTGCTCTTCATGCTCGTGCTGGCCAGTGGCGTGATCGGGATCTTCCTGGTCACGGCGCTGGCGGGGCGGGCGTGGTGCGGCTGGGCGTGTCCGCAGACGGTCTACCTCGAGTTCCTCTTCCGCCCCATCGGCCGCTGGTTCGACGGCGGCTATGCGCAGTCGCGAAACCTCGACAAGAAGGGCGCGTGGTTCACGCCACGTCGCATCGCGAAGTACGTCACGTTCTTCCTGATGTCGCTGTTCGTGTCGCACACGATGCTGGCGTTCTTCGTCGGCACCGACCAGCTCTATACGTGGATGGTGCACAGCCCGGCCGCGCACCCGGCGGCGTTCGCCTTCGTGGTGGCGTTCACCGGCATCGTGTGGTTCAACTTCACCTACTTCCGCGAGCAGACCTGCCTCATCGTCTGCCCGTACGGCCGGTGGCAGAGCGCGCTCATCGACCGCCAGAGCACGATCGTCGCGTACGACTACACGCGCGGCGAACCGCGCGCGCACGCCGCCGGTGCCAAGGGCGCCCCGCGCGACCCGAACGCCGGCGACTGCATCGATTGCTCGGCCTGCGTGCAGACCTGCCCCACCGGCATCGACATCCGCAACGGCCTGCAGATGGAGTGCGTGCACTGCACGCAGTGCATCGATGCCTGCGACGAGATCATGACGCGCGTCGGCAAGCCCACGGGGCTCATCCGCTACGCGTCGCAGGACGCCATCGCCGGCGCGCCGCGCAAGCTCCTGAGCCTGCGCACCGTCCTCTATCCCTTGGTGCTGTTCGTGCTCCTCGGCGGCCTCGCCACGGCGCTGCTGCAGAAGGCCCCCGCCGACTTCACGGTGCTGCGCGGCATCGGTGCGCCCTTCACGCAGGAGGCCGACGGGCGTGTCGCCAACCAGGTGCGCGTGAAGCTCACCAACCGCCGGAGCCAGGGCACCGCGTACACCATCACCCTCGACAGTCTCATCGGCGGTGACCTCCGCGCCGAGGACGTCACGGTGGCCATTCCCGAAAACCCGTTCGCCGTCCCGGCGGGCGCCACGCGCACGACCAGCCTGTTCATCCTCCTGCCATCGCGCGCCTTCGTCGGCGGCGAGAAGTGGATGACGCTCACGGTCACCGACACGGAGGGGTGGCACGAAACCGTGCGCTGGCGCCTCCTGGGGCCCGCGACGGCGACGGGCGCCACTCCTGGAGAGACCAAGTGAAGCCCGGTATGTCATGGCCGTTGGGCGTGACCGTCATCCTCGGTGCGACGGTTGCGGCCAACCTGTGGGTGATGCGCATCGCGAATGCCGATCCGGCGTTCGCCATCGAGCCCGACTACTACGCGAAGGCCGTCGCCTTCGACTCCCTCATGGCCGCTGAGCGGCGCACGCTTGCGCTCGGGTGGGGCGTCGATGCCGCCCTCGCGCCGGTCGACCGGGACGGGCATGGCCTGCTCACCGTGCAGCTCCGCGGCGCCGACGCGGCCCCGCTGGCCGGCGCGACGGTGCGCGTGGTGGCGCGCTTCAACGCCCGCGCCAACGATTCGGTGACGGCCGTGCTGCGGGAGGAGCGTGCGGGCGTCTACACGGCGGCCATTCCCGTGGCGCACGCCGGCGAGTGGGAAGTGCGCATCGACGCCACCAAGGACGACGCGCAGTACTCGCATCGCCTGCGCGTGACGGCCCTGACGCCCGTGACGGCGGCAGTGCGCGCGACGGAGACCCCACGATGATCGCCCCAGCCGCCATCGGCGTGCTGGCGGCGAGCGTGGTGGGGAGTGTGCACTGCGCCGGCATGTGCGGCGGCTTTGCCTGCATGGGCACCGTGCCGATGGGCACGCCCGCGGCTGACACGGCGGCGGCGCACACAGCGCGCACGGCGCGTTGGACGCCGACGCTCACGCAACTCGCGTATCATGGCGGCCGCCTGGCCGCGTACGTCGCGCTGGGCGCGCTGGCCGGCGCTTTGGGCGCACAGGTCACGCACGCGGGCACCCTGGCGGGGCTGCAGCGTGGCGCCGCAGTCATCGCCGGCGCGCTGATGGTCGCGTGGGCCCTCTCGGCCATCGCCGCGCGGCACGGGCACGTCATCGGACTCGGGCGCGCAGGCATGGGCGCGCCACTCGCCTGGCAGCGCCTGCTCGGCGGGGCCATGCAGCGCCTGCAGACGCAGCCGCCCGTGGTGCGGGCCGGCGCCACGGGGCTGCTCACCTCGCTCCTTCCCTGCGGCTGGCTCTATGTGTTCGTCGCGACGGCCGGGGGCACGGGGAGCGTGTCGTCGGCCATGACCACCATGGCGTTCTTCTGGGTCGGCACGGTGCCGGCACTGCTCGTGGTCGCCGTGGGCGCGCGTCGCCTGCTCGCGCCACTCGGTCGCCGCCTGCCCACCGTCCAGGCGGTGGTCGTGCTCGTGATGGGGTTGCTCTCCATGAGTGGCCGTCTGGGCAGCACGCACACGGGGCATGTCGCCGCCGCGACGATGACGGCGGCACCACCGGTCGCGGCGCCTGGGCACGCCCGCGCGGACGCCCGTGCAGACCAACACATGGATGATCATGCGCACTGACGTGATGGAGACCCTGTCGCTGGTGGCGACATCGCCGGCACCGTCCGCGAGCACGGAGGCCACCGACGTCGCCTGCGCGCACTGCGGGTTGCCGGTGCCGCTGGCGTTCGTGCAGGACGGCGCCGACCCGAGCTTCTGCTGCACCGGATGCGGCACCGCGTACGCGCTGCTGCAGTCGCACGGGCTCACGGGCTACTACGGCTTCGCCGAGCGGCGTGACGCGCCGGTGCGGCCCAGCGGCCGGAGCTACGAGGAGTTCGATCATCCCGCGTTCGCCGAGCTGTACGTGCGGGACACGGCCGGCGGGCGGCGTCGCACCGAGCTGTATCTCGAAGGCGTGCACTGCGCCTCGTGCGTGTGGCTGGTGGAGCGGCTGCCCCTGCTGCAGGGCGGTGTGGCGCGGGCCGAGCTGGACGTGCGACGTGCGCTGGCCGTGGTGGAGTGGGACGCGGCGGCCGTGTCGCTCTCGACCATCGCGCGCGCGCTCGACGCGCTGGGCTACGCGCCGCATCCGTATCGGGGCGTGACGCGTGCGGCCATGCGCCGCAAGGAAGACCGCGCGATGCTGGTGCGCATCGGCGTGGCCGGTGCCATCGCGATCAACATCATGCTGGCCGCACTCGCCCTCTACGCGGGCGAGGTGAACAGCATGGAGTCGACGTACGCGCACCTCTTCCGGTGGGTGAGCTTCGCGCTCGTCGTGCCGACGTTCATCTGGCCGGGGCGCGTCTTCTTCACGGGCGCGCTGAGTGCGCTGCGCACCCGCACGCTGCACATGGACCTGCCCATCGCGATCGCGCTGGCCGCGGGCTTCGTGCAGGGCGCCGTGAACACCATCACCGGCCGCGGGCCGGTGTACTTCGATGGTCTCGCGATCCTCATCTTCGCGCTGCTCGTGGGACGGTTCCTGCAGCAGCGGGGTCAACGCCTCGCGGCGGACGCGGCGGAGCTGCTGCATGCACTCGCGCCACGGACGGCTCGCGTGGTGGATGAGGCCGAGGCCACGGCCGCGTCGCCGCGCGTGCGCGAACTGCCGGCGGAGGCGCTGCTGCCGGGCATGGTGCTCGACGTGCGCACCGGCGACGTGTTCGCCGCCGACGGCGTGGTGGTGCATGGCCGTTCGACGGTGAATGCCGCGCTGCTCACGGGCGAGTCGGTCCCGGCGGCCGTCACCGTCGGACAGCGCGTCTTCGCGGGCACGGAGAACGTCGAGGCGCCGCTGCGCGTGCGTGTCGAGCAGGCCGGCGAGTCGAGCCGCATCGCGACGCTCATGCGTCAGGTGGAGTCGAGCGCGTTGCGGCGCGCGCCCATCGTGCTGCTGGCCAACCGCCTGGCGGGCGTGTTCACGGCGGTCGTGCTGGTGGTCGCCGCGCTCACGTATCTCGTGAAGGCGCAGCTCGCGCCGAGCATCGCGGCACACGCGCTGGACGATGCCATCGCGCTGCTCATCGTGACCTGCCCCTGCGCGCTCGCCCTGGCGACGCCGCTCGCGATCACCGTGGCCGTGGGGCGCGCGGCCGGACGCGGTGTGCTCATCCGCGGCGGTGACGCACTCGAGCAGCTCGCGAAGCCGGGGCTGCTGGTGCTCGACAAGACGGGCACGCTCACCGAGGGGCGCACGGCCCTCGTCGACTGGACGGGCCCGGTGTGGGTCAAGCCGTATGTGCTCGCGCTCGAGGCGGGTTCCTCGCATCCGCTGGCCGAGGGCTTCCGGCGTGCGTGGCCTGAGCTCGCCGCGAGCGGCACGCTCCCCGCGGTGCACGACGCCCGGCATGTCGCCGGCGGCGGACTCGAGGGCGTCATCGAGGGCCGGACCGTGCGCATCGGGTCGCCGCAGTTCGTCGCGGCCGGCGCTACGCAGCGTGACGCCGCCGCCGATGCGGCAGCGCGCACGGCCGATGTGCGCTACACGCCGGTGCACGTGGCCGTCGACGGGATGCTCGTGGCCGTGGCCGCACTCGGCGACCGCGTGCGCGACGATGCGCCGAGTGCCCTCGCGACGCTGCGCGCCGCGGGGTGGCGCACCGTCATGCTCAGCGGCGACACCCCCGGGGTGGCGCGCGCGGTGGGCGACGCGCTGGGCTTTGCGCCCGACGAGGTCATTGGCGGTGCGACACCGGAGTCCAAGCTCGCGTTCATCGAACGCGCCGTGGCGGCGGCGCCGCGCGAGGCGCGCACCGTGGTCATGGTGGGCGACGGCGTGAACGACGCGGCAGCGATGGCGGCGGCGAGTGTGGGGGTCGGCGTGCATGGCGGCGCGGAAGCATGCCTCGCCTCGGCGGACATCTATCTCACGCGCCCGGGGCTGGGTGCCCTGGTGGAGCTCACCGAGGGCGCGCAGCGCACGATGCGCGTGATCCGGCGCAACATCGCCTTCTCGATCGGTTACAACATCATCGGCGCGGGGTTGGCGGTGGCAGGCATCCTGTCGCCGCTCATCGCGGCCATTCTCATGCCCACCAGCTCCGTGACCGTGGTGCTGGGTTCATGGTACGGACGCACATTTGCGCGCACGACGCGCGCGGGAGGCAGCACATGAGTGTCCTGTTCCTGGTGCTGCCGCTCGCGCTGGTGGTAGTGGGCGCGGCGGTGGCAGCGTTTGTCTGGAGTGCCCGCAGCGGGCAGTTCGACGACCTCGACACGCCGGCCGTGCGCGTGTTGCACGACGAGGCGCGCTGAGGCGTCCGTCCGGCGCCGGCCATCCGGTGCCCCCGTCGTTCCGCGCCCTCTTGTCGGGTCGGGGGGCGCGCCCGACATTGCCGGTATGACCCCCATCACACCCGGCGCTGACGCCGAGGGCTCGGCGTCCGATCGCGCGACGCGCCCTGAACGCCGCCACAACGCGCACCTCCGCGAGCTGGTCGACGAGATGCTGGCCTCGATTCGCGCCGCCGCCAACGTCGACCTGTGGACCCCCGAGGAGCGGGCCCGCTGCGAGGACGACATGGCGCGCATCATGGCCACGGTGCGCGCGCAGGCCGTGCGCCGCGATCCGCCCGCAGCCAGCTAGCGCGGCTCCCCCCTCGGCGGGCGTTTCCCCCCTGCCGGGCCGGTCGTCTCCCGGGCACGCGTCATTCGTCCCGGGAATCGCCGTACATGGACCAGCCCGCCCGTCCCAACCGTCGCAACTACTACCGCCTGCTGCACGTGCAGCCCGATGCGCCGCCGGAGGTGATCCGCGCGGCCTACCGGGCGCTGATGGCGCGCGCCCACCCGGACGCGGGCGGTGACACCGAGCGCGCCGTCCTGCTCAACACAGCCTGGCAGGTGCTCGGTGATCCCGCGGCACGCGCCGCCTACGACGCAGAGCGGGCGGTACGCGCCGCCGACCGCGCGCAGCACCGCGCGACGGGAGCCACCGGCGCCGCACCGACGGCGACCGACAGCAGCGCCCCACGCGGACACTGTGCCTTCTGCGCGCTGCCGCTCGCCATCAGCGAGCTGCGCTGCCCGCGCTGCAGCGCACCGCTCACGCAGATGGCAGCCACCGGTGGCAGCGATCGCGCGGGCGACCGACGCCGCCTGCCCCGCGTCTCACGCACCGACTGGGCGCAACTGCGGCCCCGCTGGGACGCGCCACCCATCGATGTGCGCATGCGCAACCTGTCCGTGGGTGGCGTGAGCGTCTTCTCCGGCATCCCGCTGGCGCCGCATCAGCGCGTACGCATCACCACCGACGCGGTCGATGCCGTGGTGCAGGTCAAATCGTGCCATCAGCACGGCACCGTGCACGTCGTGCACGGCGCGTTCGTCACCGCCCTGTTCGTGCGGCAGACCGGCAGCTTCGTGCAGGCCACCGCGTAGCACGTCGCGCGACGGCGACGCTCACTCCAGCATCAGCAGCGTCTGGCCGTCGTCGTGCTGCACACGGAGGATGAGGTCGCGCCCCTGCGGGTCGCGCACCACGTCCACGGCGCTCACGCGGGGGATGGCGTGCGACAGGTGCGCGCCGTCCAGCTTGGACGCGCCGAACATCACGGTGACGATGCGTGCGGTCAGGTCGTACGTGATGCCGACCAGGGGCAGGTGATGGCCCAGCGACTGCGCGCCGATGTCACGCCGATCGACCTCCACCGTGCAGTTCCGTCCCGCGTTGCGCAGCGTGAACGCCGCGAGCGCGTCGTCGAGGGTCGCATCGGCCAGCACATGCGTGCGGTCGTGCGTCGAGCGGGTGGCCGCCCGCGCCGCCGCGTGCGTGCGCGCGCCCCCCGGCACACACAGCACCGAGCACGGGGCCTCACGCACCAGCTCCGCCGCGACACTGCCCAGCACCATGCGCCGCACGAAGCCGTATCCGTGTGCCGCCGTCACCACGAGATCGGCACGCACGGCCGCCGCGTAGTCGACGATCTTGCTGGCCGCGTTCCCCTCGAGTAGGTGCGTCTCGAAGCGCATGCCCGGACGCGCGAGCCGCTCGACCAGTTGACGAAAGCTCGCCTGGGCCTGCTGCCGGTACTCGTCGGCAAAGGCCCCCAGCACCGCGCCGTTGTCACTCAGCATGGGCGCGACATGCACCAGCCGCACGTGCGCATCCGGCGCCAGCCAGTCCAGCGCGACCTGCGCGGCGTAGATGCTGAACACGCTGAAGTCGGTCGCGATCAGCACTTCCCGAGGCAGCGCCGTGAGCTGCCGGTCGACCGCGAACACCGGCGTGTCACCCAACTGCAGCAGCCGCATGACCGATTCACCGGTGAACATGCGTTCGAGCAGGCCGTGCTTGCCCCGTCCCGTGAGGATCACACGCGCATCGGTCGCATCGGCGGCCGCGAGGATCTCCCGGATCGGATCGCCCGCGCGGACGAGCACCGGCCACGCCGGCACGCTGGGCAGGAGCCGCGCGAGCTGCGCCTGCACCATCGCCTCCCGCGCATCGAGCATCTCGGGCGTGGGCGCCACCGGATACGGCACCGCATCGAAGGCGAACGCCGGCAGCGTCGCCGGCCGCATGGCGCTCACCACCGACACGGGCGCGTGCGTGTGCTGTGCCAGCACCTGCGCGAACGGGATGGCCGAGTCCGACGCCGGCGTCGCGTCGCTGGCGACCATGAGCGGGCCGCGCGGGGACAATACGGGATCGAGGCGGCCGAGAAAGTCGACCGGCTGGACCGTGGACGTGCTGGACATGGAGCCTCCTGGTGGGACCACTGCACGATGGGGTGCGATGTCGGTTCCCGCCATGCGGAAAGTCCGCACAATCGTGTCAGGGTCTCCGTCCCTGCGCCTTGCCCTGCCGCATCATGCTCGGCACGTTTGCCCTCTCCCCCCGCCCGCCCGCGCAATGACCGACCTCCGCAATCCCCCGCGCCGTCCGCGTGATGATGAGCTCGACGTGTTCGGCGTGTCCCACGCCGGCAAGGTGCGCCGCGAGAATCAGGACGCGTTCCTGCTCGCCACCATCCAGAAGCGCATGCAGGTGCTCAGCAGCAACCTCACCGAGCTCGAGCGTCGCTTTCCGGAGCCGACGCGGCGTCTCGCCATGGTCGCGATGATCGCCGACGGGGTCGGCGGCGGGGTCGGAGGAGCGGAGGCGAGCGCCGTGGCCCTCGAGGCCACCATGCGCTACGTCGAGAGCGGTGTGACCGCGTACTACGGCGCGGACGTGGGCGACGACGACTTTCCGGCGCTGCTGCAGGCCGCGGCCATGGAGGCGCATGACGCGATCCGTGCGCGGCGCGATGCGCGCGGATTGCAGGGCACCATGGCCACCACGCTCACCATGTACTTCGGCGTGTGGCCCTGGTACTACCTGCTGCAGGTGGGCGACTCGCGCTACTACGTGTGGCGCGACGGCAGGCTGCAGCAGATGACGCGCGACCAGACCGTCGCCCAGGACCTCCTCGACGGCGGGGTGCTCTCCGCGGCCGATGCCGCGCGCACGCCGCTGGCCCACGTCCTGTCCAGCGCCCTCGGCGCCGACAAGACCGCTCCCGTCGTCACAAAGCACCCGTTTCATTGGGACAATCGTCACCTGATCTGCTCCGACGGCCTCACCAAGCACGTGAGCGACGAGCGGATCGCCGACGCGCTCGCCTCCATGACCAGCGCGCGTGAGACGGCCGAGCGGCTGCTGCAGGAGGCGCTCGACGGCGGCGGCACCGACAACATCACCATCATCGTGGGCCAGACCATTCCCCGCGCACTGTGACGACGTCCGACGTCATCGATTTCGGCAACGGCCAGCCCTCCCTGTCGCTGCTGCCGGTGCAGGCGCTGCGCACCGCCGCCGACCACTTCCTCGCACAGGCCGATGCCGCGTGGCTGCAGTACGGCGCCGACCCCGGCGAGACGCCCTTTCGCGAGACGCTCGCCGAATTCCTGACACGACACTACGCGGCACCCGTGGGCGCCTCACCGGTGGATGCTGTGCAGCTCATGACCACCACCGGCAACTCGCAGGCACTCGATCTCATCTGCACGCGCTTCACGCGTCCCGGTGACACGATCCTGGTCGAGGAGCCCACGTACTTCCTGGCCCTCGAGGTGTTCCGCGATCACGGCCTGCACGTCGTCGGCGTTCCCATCGACGACGAGGGCATGCGTCCGGACGCGCTGCAGGAGGCGCTCACGGCACATCGCCCGGTGCTGCTGTACACCATCCCCTCGTTTCAGAACCCCACCGGCATCACCCTGTCGGCCGCGCGCCGCACGGCCGTGCTGGCGGCCTGTGCCGCACACGACGTGCTCGTGGTGGCCGACGAGGTCTATCAGTTGCTCGACTTCGGCGTGGCACCGCCGCCGTCCCTCGCGACCCTCGACGGCAACGCGCGCGTCCTCTCGCTCGGCTCCTTCTCGAAGATCTGCGCACCGGGGCTGCGCCTCGGGTGGATCCACGGTGCGCCGACATTGCTCGAGCAGTGCACGCGCGCGGGGCTCGTGCAGAGCGGCGGTGGTCTCAATCCCTTCACGTCGGGCGTCATGCGCAGCCTCATCACGCTCGGGCTGCTCGAATCAGGACTGGCGAGCCTCAAGCGCGTGTACGCCGACCGGGCCGGTGCGCTGTGTGACGCGCTGCGCGACGCCATCCCCGACGCCGAGTTCACGGCGCCGCAGGGTGGCTACTTCGTGTGGGTGCGCATTCCCGGTGTCTCGGCCGCCGCACTGCTCGAGGTCGCGCGTCGCGCGGGCGTGACCTTTCACGCGGGGCGCCGTTTCGTCACGCGCGACGTGTACGGCGACACCCTGCGTCTCAGCTTCGCGCACTACGACGTGGCGGCGCTGGTCCTCGGCGTGGAGCGACTGGCGCGGGCGCTGGCCACCGTGCGGGCCCAACGCGGCTGAGCGCCGCCATCGCGAATCACTGCGGCGGCTTGGGCGGCCCCGCCGGATGCTTCGCACACACCGGTGGCTGCTCTGCACTCCAGGCGAGCGTCGCGATGCGCCACACGCTGCCGCTCTTGACCAGCGTGAACACATCCACGCCGCAGTGCGACCACGCGCCGTTCACGTAGAGGTCGTACGGCATCCACACCATGGCCACCGCACCACTCACCATGGCCTGCGGTGCGAAACCCCGCTCCACAATGCCCGTGAGCGGACTCGTCCGCTGCGCCTCGCGCGTGCGCATCCGGTACATCGACACGCCGTCGCGCGTGGCGGTCGGGTACATCTGCGCTTCGGGCACCATGAGGTCGGTGAGCGCCACGACATCGCCACGCGTGATGGCGGCGAGTGCCGAGTCGGCCACCGCGATGACCGCGCGCGTGGCGTCGGAGGACTGCGCCCTGCCGGCGGCGGGTACGAGAGTCAGCAGGGCGGTGAGGAGGAGACGGGTGCGCATGCGGAGGGCCCGGTGAGGAGTGGCGCGGGAACGCGGCCAATGTATCCGCCGAAGCCCTCCGTAGCGACGCGCGCCACGCCATCCCCACCGGGCCCGTACCGCATCAGTTGGCCGACATCTTCTTGAGCATGCCGGCTGCGGCATCTCGATGCGCGACGAACGCCGGGGCCACCTTCTCCACGAGCGCCTTGAGCTCGGCGTTGCGGATGGCGGGGAGCAGCGTCTTGGTGACCGCGTCGATCACCGCCGTGTGATACGCGACCTCGTGCTCGAGGAACGCCTTGTCGAAGGCCGCGCCTTGGAGCATGCCGAGCCGCTTGAGCGCCTCCTCGTTGCCCACCTTGAGCGCAAAGTCCTTCGCCACCGGGGTCGGCGTCACGCCGAGCTTCTTCGCCAGGTCGCGCCCCATCTGGCGCACCCCGGTGTGATCACGCGCGAGCATGGCCCCGAACTCCTTCACCGCCGCGCTGGCGCCCTGCTTCGCGGCGAGCGTCCCGGTGGCGATGTCGAACCCGTTGGCGGCATCGAAGATGCCCACGATGGCCGGGTCGTCGAGCGCGCCCTGCGCTGCGCCCTGCGCCGTGGCGCTGGTGGCCGTGAAGAGGGTGACCGAGAGCGCGAGCGCTGTGGCCGTGAGGCGGGGGAAACGGAAGACGAACATGGGCGGAGACTCCAGTGAGAGGTTGAGGGTCGTGGTGACCCGGCACGGGAGGTACGCCGGACGCGTGGCGGCGGATGTATGTTCGGGTCGTGACCACCCCCTGGAGTCGACACCGCGTGGCCGGGCTGCTGCTGGCGGCCTGTGCCCTGTTCTCGGCGGCCGCACCGCTGCGGGCGCAGTCCACGCCCCCCGCCGCCGCAGCACCAGCGCGCCCCAACGTCGTGCTCATCATCACCGATGACATGGGCTACGCCGATCTGGGCGTGTACGGCGCGAGGGACATCCGCACGCCGCACATCGATCGCCTCGCGCGCGAGGGGGTGCGCTTCACGGACTTCTACGCCAACGCCACCACGTGCTCACCGACGCGCGCCGGACTCATCACGGGGCGCTATCAGCAGCGCTACGGCGTCGAGATGCCGTTGTCGGCCGACGGCGCGACCCCCGACGCGGGCGAGCGCGGGCTCGATGCCTCACCGTACTCATTGCCGCGCCTGCTCAAGGGCACCGGCTACGCCACCGCGCTCGTCGGCAAGTGGCACCTCGGCTACAGCGCGGCGCAGAGCCCGCGCGCGCACGGTTTCGACAGCTTCTTCGGACTCAAGAGCGGCTATCACGACTACTGGCATCACAATGACAGCCGCGGTGCGCCCGACCTGTGGGAGAACGACGCACGCGTGGAGGTGGCGGGCTACAGCACGACGCTCATCGCCGACCGGGCGATCGCGTTCATCACGCAGCAGGCGCGCGCCGGCACGCCGTTCTTTGTCGACGTGGCGTTCAATGCGCCACACTGGCCGTTCCAGCGCCCCGACACGCCCAGCCGTGCGGTGGGCAACGCCCGCTTCCTCCGGCCCGCCGACTCGCTCGCGAACACGCGCGCCGACTATGTGAGCATGGTGGAGGCGCTCGATGCGCAGGTGGGGCGGGTGCTCGCCGCACTGGAGCAGGCCGGCGTGGCGCGCAACACCATCGTGATCTTCACCAACGACAACGGCGGCGAGTGGCTGTCGGACAACACGCCGCTCTTCAACCGCAAGTGGAGCACGTGGGAAGGTGGCATCCGCGTACCGGCCATCGTGCGGTGGCCCGGCCGCATCCGCGCCGGCACCGTCACGTCGCAGGTGGGGATCACGATGGACCTCACGGCGTCGGTGCTCGCGGCCACGCGCACCACCGTGCCGACGGACGCGGCGCTCGACGGCATCGACCTGTTCCCGGTGCTCACCGGTGCGGCACGGCCGAGCGCACGCACGCTATTCTGGCGGTCCACGCAGGCGCGGCGCGACATGCGCGCCGTGCGCGATGGTGATCGCAAGCTGGTCGTCGAGGGGAACCACATGCTCCTGTTCGACGTGCGGCGCGATCCGGGCGAGCGACGCGACCTCGCGCGGCTGGAGCCGGCGGCGGTGCGTACGCTCAAGCAGAAGCTGGATGCGTGGGAGCGGGCGGTGGATGCGGAGGCGCGGGCGAGGCGGTGAGGCGTGCCGCGCCGGCGACTAACCCGGCCCCAGCACCGCGTCGAAGAACGGCGCGAGCGCGATGTCGAATGGCGTGGGCGCGCCGGCCGGCTGCCAGACGAGCTGCTCATCGTGAATGGTCGGGCGCTCGTCGCCCGGCATCCAGCGCTCGATCAGGCGCGAGTCGAGATCGACGATCCAGTACTCGATGCCAGCCCGCTGGTAGCGCTCCCGTTTGACCACGCGATCGGTGCGGGCCGTGCTCGGCGAGAGGATCTCCACGAACAGCAGCGGATGCCCACGCTCCGCGTCGGTTCGTGGCCGACGACCGTCGACGAGCGGGATCACGTACACATCCGGTTGCACAAGCGTTCGCGCGTCCAGCACCCACTCCGACGGCGCCACCACCGCCGCGCCAAGCCCATGGGGTCGGACAATCTGATCCAGCGCACGCCACAGCTCGGTCACAGCGAGCTGGTGTGCCAGACTCGGCGTTGGGCTCACCAGCAGCACCCCGTCCACGCACTCGGACCGGTGCGCAGAGTCGTCGGGCAACGCCTGCACGTCGGCAGCGGTCCAAACGCGGGGCTCGATCGCGGGCATGGCCATAGTCTGCGGTGGCGAGAGGGACGGCGGCAAGAGGACATGACGCACGATGCGCGACCTCGCCGCCGCATGCGTCATCGTTTCGATGCGCGTCTCATCCCCCACACGCACGCCCCGACTACGTCCCGTCGCCCGCCCCGTAACCCGCCGCCGCGTGCTCCGCCGTGATGCGCCGCGTGTCCTCCTCGTGCGATTCGCTGCGCTCGTCGGCCGGAATGATGCCCGCTTCGTTGAGCATGAGCCCCACCGCATCGGGCACCATCGCGGGCCACAGCACCAGTCCTTCGAGGCGCACGATGGGCCGCGCGCGACGCCCGGTGCCCGCGTACCGGCGGCGGGCCCACAGCTCGTACACGCTCGTGAGCACGCCCCCCACCGCGGCGAACAGCGCCCACGTGACCAGCGCATCGACCACCGGCAGGTCGATCAGCATCCACACCAGCACGCCGTAGCTCAGCACCATCCCCATGAGCCCCATGCCGCGCCGCAGCGCCGCGTTGAGCACCACGCAGGCCGTCGTCCACAGCAGGATGCCGAAGAGGACGATGGCCCACATGAGGTTCACATGCAGCAGCGTCATCGCGTCCTCACGACTGGCTCACGGCTTGGGCTTCGCGCCGCTGAGGTAGTCGGTGGCCAGGTTCGCCATCGCGCGCACGCCGGTCTCGAGGGCGCCTTCGTCGGCGAAGAAGAGGGGTGAGTGATTCACGGCCACCGTCGCGAGGTCCTTGTCCTTGGGCGTCACGCCCAGGAAGAAGAACACGCTGGGGATTTCCCTGGCGAACACCGGGAAGTCTTCCGAGCCCATGATGGGGCCGATCGTCTGGAAGCCGCCGTAGCCCGCCGTGCGCTTGAGCGTCGGCAGCATGCGCTCGGTGAGCGACGTGTCGTTGGCCTGCACGAGCCCGCCGCGGTCGATGCGCACCAGGGCCGTGGCCCCCGCGCTCGCCGCGATCTGCTCGGCCGTGCGCGTGATGCGCGCGGCGATGTCCTTGCGCATCGCGTCATCGAAGGTGCGCAGCGTCCCCACCATGACCACGCTGTCGGGGATGATGTTGCTGCGGTTGCCGCCGGCGATCTGCCCCACCGTGAGCACCGTGGGCAGGTAGGCGACATTCACCTGACGGCTCGCGATCGTCTGCAGCCCCAGCACGATCTGCGACGCGACGACGATGGGGTCGACACCGCTCCACGGCTGCGAGCCGTGCGTCTGCTTGCCCTTCACGATGATGGTGAAGTTGCCGGCGGCGGCCATCTGCGGCCCCACGCGAATGCCGATGCTCCCCACACGCGTCGGCCACACGTGCAGCCCGAACACCGCACTGGGGGTCGGCGCGGCGAGCGCGCCCGCGTCCACCATCGCCTGCGCGCCGCCCAACCCTTCCTCGGCGGGCTGGAAGAGGAACTTCACCGTGCCCGGCACCTGCGCCTTCATGCCCGCCAGCACCTCGGCGACACCCATGAGGATCGCGACATGATTGTCGTGACCGCAGGCGTGCATGACGCCCACCTCCTGCCCCTGCCACTGCGCCTTCGCCTTGCTCTTGAACGGCAGGTCGACGAGCTCGGTGACCGGCAGGCCATCCATGTCGGCGCGCAGCGCCACCACGGGGCCAGGCTTGCC
Organism: Gemmatimonadota bacterium; assembly: GCA_020161135.1. Classification (GTDB taxonomy): domain Bacteria; phylum Gemmatimonadota; class Gemmatimonadetes; order Gemmatimonadales; family Gemmatimonadaceae; genus Gemmatimonas. Next base: position 736,845 of record JAIUOB010000002.1, read on the forward strand.
GCCCTTCAGCACGCCCACCACGCCAGTCATGCCCATCTTCTCCTGCACCTCGATGCCGAGCGCGCGCAGGTGATCGGTGACGAGCTTCGCGGTGCGCACCTCCTGCCCGCTCAGCTCGGGGTGCTCATGAATGTCGCGGCGCCATGCGACCACCTTGGGCATGACCGCTGGCAGCTTCGTCTCGATGAGCCTGGCCAGCTCGGACGTGGCGGGCTGCTGGGCAGGCAGGGCGGCCGGTGCGACCAGGGCCGGTGAGAACGCGAGAGCGGCGAGGAGGGCGCGACGCATGGCGGGGCTCGGGATCGAGGGCGGGGAACGATGTGCGCCATGGTACGACCGGCGGACGGCACGGGCAAGATGGCCCATGCCGTCCGCCGCGAAGCACCGCGGGCGGGCGATGTCGCGCGTCAGCCCACGGACGTGACCGCGCGTATCAACCGACGCGCGTCTGTACGGCCGCGATCTCCGCGTCGGGGTCGTAGTTCACGAGATGCCCGTAGCCGAACATGCGATCGAGCGCCTTCCAGAAGCGCGCGATCCACAGCGCACTCGCCACCTCGGCGCCCAGGTCGAGCTCCTCGGTGAGGAACTGCACCCAGCTCGCCTCCTTCCACGCCACGAGGCGCCGCACCTCCCGCTCGCCGAGCGGCGGCGCCTGCGGCGGGGCCGGCGGCATGGGATTGTCCTTGGCGCGCAGCAGCGTGTTCACCCCCGGTCCGGCGCAGATGATGTGGCCGTAGATGTTCTCGCCCGCCCGCATGTCGAACAACGTCGTGATGCACACGACGGCGCCTTCCGTGATCTCCGCACAGTCGGTCGGGAAGACCACGCGCACCAGGGTGTCGTCGTGCAGCACCTTGAACAGCCGCGGCTCCCGCGAGACGGTGTAGCCGCCGCGCTCGACGTACTTCCGCTCGGCAATGAACGCACCGCTGTCGAGAATGGCGGCGATGATCCGGTCACGATCCCACATAGGCGCTCCTGAGGTCCGATTTTGTGGTGCCGGCCATGCCGTCGCCGCGCGCCGCCCCGGTCAGTCGTTGCTCGTCATCACATTGCGGATGAGCACGAGCGCACCGCCTGCCGCCAGCGCATACCCGATCACCACCATGCCGGGGAATCCCCACAGGGTGAAGTTCTGGTAGTTGACCCACATGGTGCCCGACACGATGAGTGCCGCGACCAACAACCCCACGGTGATGCGATTCGCGATGCGATCGATGGCGCGGATGAACCGGTCGGTCTCGGCGAGCCGCAGCCGCACCGGGATGCCGTCGTCCGACTGATCGAGCAGGCGCTGCAGCCGCATCGGCAGTTGCTGGCGCAGACGCTCGACATCTACGACGCCCTGGAGCACCGCGCGAGGGGTGAATCCCTGACGCAGCCGCTCCCCGAACACGTCGTTCGCATACCGCTGCACCGCGTCGTTGGGATCGAACTGCGGGTCGAGCGTCATGCCGACGTGCTCGAGATTCATAAGCGTCTTGCCGAACAGCGCGAACTCCGGCGGCATGCGGAGCCCCGCCTCGGCGGCCGCACGCCCGAGCACGAAGAACAACCGCCCACCCTTCACGCTTGCCGCCGGCGTGGCCGAGTAGTTCGCCACCACATCGCGCATGAGCCGCCGGAACCGACGCTCCTCGAACAGCTCGGTCCGCTCGCCCGTCTCGATGCTCACGTCGGCCACCGCATCGCCCTTGCCCTCGGCCAGCGCCACGAGGAGACGGAGCAGCGCATCGCGGAACTCCTCGGGCACAGCCGCGACCATGCCCAGGTCGAGCAGCGCGAGCCGCCCGTCGGGCGTGACCAGCACGTTGCCCGGGTGTGGATCGGCGTGATAGAAGCCGTCGACGAGGATCTGCTGCAGGTAGGCGCGAAACAGCTCCTGCGCCAACGCGTGACCGCGCACCTGGGCCAGCTCAGCCGGGGTCAGCTCGGTGACCTTGCGCCCCTCCATCCACTGCATCGTGAGCACGCGCGAGCGGGTGTGGCTCGCGATGGGGCGCGGCACGATGAGGTTGGGGAAGGCGGTCAGGTTCGTCCGCAGCCGCTCGAGATGCACCGCCTCGGCCCGATAGTCGAGCTCGCGACCGACGACGCGGCGGAACTCGTCGACGGTGGCCAGCAGGTCGAAGCGGTACGCCGTCTCGCTGACACGCTGCGCGACGCGCAGCAGCGACTGCATGGCCGCGATGTCGCCGCGCACCCGCTCACGAATGCCGGGACGCAGCACCTTCACCGCAACCGGCTCGCCCGACGGCAGCACCGCGCGATGCACCTGGCCGAGCGACGCCGCAGCCACCGGCACCTCGTCGAACGACTGATACGCCTCGTGCAGCGGACGGCCGAGCTCGCGCTCGATGATGGCGCGCACCTGGGCGAAGGGGAACGGGGCGACCTTGTCCTGCAGACGCTCCAGCGCTTCGAGATAGGCGGGCGGCAGCAGGTCCGCGCGCGTGGAGAGCAGTTGCCCGAACTTGATGAACGTCGGCCCCATCCGTTCGAGCTCGTGCGCGAGCGCCTCGGCGCGCGCCGTCTCCGCTGGCGTGGCCGGTTCCTGTGGCAGGTCGCCGCTCAGCAGGTCGGTGGCCTGCGCATGTTCGAGCAGGTCGCGCCGTCCGTGCCGCACGGCGAGTTGCAGGAGCTGCAGATACCGCGAGAGATGTGCGCGCGCCGTCACCGCATGTCCGGGTGCGAGTTGCCGATGCCTGCTCGTGCGCGGTGATTCGCCTGATGGCGACGTGCCCGCACGACGATGATACTTGGGGACATCCCACTGACCGGAGCCGACCCCTGATGTCTTCGACGTGGCGTGCCGATCGCGCGACGCTCATCGCCGATCTCAATGACCTGCTGCAGCTCGATCGCGATGCGATCGAGACGTATACCGTCGCCATCAACAGCGTGCAAGATGACGCGCGACGCGAGCAGCTCGTGGCCTTCCGTGCCGATCACCATCGGCATGCTGATGCGCTCGCCACCGCGATTCGCGCGCGCGGAGCCATGGCTATCGAACTGCCGCACATCACCGGCCCCTTCAAGATCGCCGTGCAAGCCATGGGTGCCGCGGTGAGCATGGCCACGCGCCGCGATGCGCATGTGCTGCTCGCGCTGCGCGTGGTGGAGGGGCAGGTGCGTGACAAGTACACGCGTTTCGCGAGCCTGACGTGGCCGGCCGACCTGGCGCCGCTGGTGACACAGGCGTCCGACGACGAGCGACGTCACTACGCCTGGCTCGAGGACGAGATCCGCGCCCTCGGCGTGAGCGACCAGTCGCTGACGGGCTCGGTGGGCGCGGCCGCCGAAGTGCTGCACACCTGGGTGGCGGGCCCCATCGAGTCCGCCGCACGGCAGATGATGCAGATGGTGACGCAGATACGTCCGGAGCGGCGCGGTGAGCGCAGCGAGTCCGCCGCGCCGCTGTCGCCCGTGGTGGAGGCGTTCCGGGTCGCGCTGCGCGCCGTCGAGGTGGATGGCACGCTCGACACCATGGTGTCCTGCTTCGACGGTGGCGCGACGCTCAGCAGTCCGCGCGCAGCAGCGGTAGAACAGGGGCCCGACGGCGCGCGCCGCTTCTGGAGCACCTGGCGCGACACGTTCCCCAACGTGCGCACCACCATCGACGTGGTGCAGGAGGCCCCTGGGGTGGCGACGCTCTCGTGGACGAGCCGCATGACGGGCGACACGGGGGCCGTGACGTTCCGCGGCATCACCGTCCTCGAGCATGCGGCCGGACGCATCACGCGGCTGCTGCAGCGCTACGATGCGGCAGAGGCGTCGCCGGCCAGGCCCATGGCAGGGGCCGCAGTCTAGCGCCGCCTCACGCATGCAGCACGCGATCGACGAGCGCGGCGGCGAACACCGTCGCGCTCAGGATCGCGTTCCAATGGAAGAACGCCGGCCCGATGCGTGAGAGATCATCGACGCGCACCAGCCGATGCTCGTGCAGCAGCAGCAGCGCCGCCGCCGCCACGCCGGCCACGTACCACGCACCGAAGCCGGCGCCCCAGCCGAACAGGAGCAGCAGCGGCACCGTGGCGGCGTGCAGCACGCGCGCCAAGCGCAGCGCGGCCACCCGACCAAGGCGCGTGACGGTGCTGTGCAACCCGTGCGCGCGGTCGAACTCCTCGTCGGGGAGCGCGTGGAAGATGTCGAAGCCTGCCACCCACGCCGTGACCGCGAGTGCGATCGCACAAAGCACCCACCACGGCGTGCTCCATGCACCGGTGATGGCGAGCCAGGCGCCCACCGGCGCGATGGCGAGCGACAGCCCGAGCCAGAGCTGCGTGAAGTCGAACCAGCGCTTCGACAGGCTGTAGCCGAGGATCCAGGCGAACGCGATGGGGCTGAGCGCGCGCGTGAGCGGGCTGATGGCGCCCGCGGCCCAGAAGAACACGACGCCCGCGATGACGATGGACGCCCACGCCTGCCCCGTCGACAGCGCGCCGCGTGCCAGTTCGCGCTGCGCGTTGCGCGGGTTCGCCCGGTCGAAACGCAGGTCGGCGATCATGTTGAACGCCAGCGCCGCCCAGCGCGCCGCCGTGAACGCAAGCACCACCAGCACCAGCAGGCGTCCGGTGACCGGCGCGTGGCGCGACGCGGCCACCACGCCCACCAGCGCGAACGGCAGCGCGAACAGCGTGTGCGGAAACTTCACGAGGTTGAGGAACCGCACGACCACGTGCTGGCCGGCGATCACCTGCCCGTCGAGCGGCCCACGCTGCTGCGCAGGCGAGGCGGTCACAATCCGTACTCCGCCCAGCGACGGTCCACGCGCGCGACGATCTCCTCCGGCATGGTGACCGGCAGCGGATAGCCGTCCTTCATCGTCGCGTCGATGCCGATGCGGCCATCGTACACGGGCTTCGCACCCACGAACGTCTGCGACGTGAACAGCATGTCGCGCGCCGGGTCGAAGCGGTTGAACAGCCCCCACAGCAACCGCGCATCGTCGTCGAGATCCACGTCGTCGCTCACCGCCGCGACGAAGCGGATGCGCCCCAGCGGTTCCCAGCGGATGAGCCGCTCGAGCACCGCGCGCGGGTCCCGCTGGACCACGACGACGAGGAATCCCTCGTACAACCGATGGTCGGTGATGCGGTCGTCGCACCCCCGCGGGTCGGCGATGGCGCGCGGCGGCGGCTCGGTCTCGCGCACCGGGCCGGTGGCGTCGAGGATGACCTTCGAGCCCACATGCATCACGTAGCTCGTGTAGTCGAGCGTGTCGAGCGGTGCGATGGGCATGAGCAGCATGCGCTCACGCGGCTCGAAGCGGTGCCACAGCGCGCGAAACAGCGCACGGAAGTCGCGACAGTCGACGTCCTCGGGCACCATCACCATGACCTTCGTGAGCGCCATCTGCCCCGTGCCGTTCAGGCCGATCGCGATCTTGAGCACCTCGGTCGGGTGCCGCTCGACCATCGACACGCCCACGAGGTTGTGGAAGCTCGCCGCGTCGTAGGCGTACAGGTCGCGCACACTCGGCTGCACGAGCTTGACCAGGGGGCCGATCATCTCGCCGGCCGCGATGCCGACGATCTTGTCCTCCTGCGGCGGCTTCCCCACCACCGTGCCGGGATAGATCGCATTGGCCGCGCGGGTGACCGCCGTGGCGTGGAACACCGGAAAGTCGGCCGCCTCGGAGTAGTGCCCGTAGTGATCACCGAACGGGCCCTCCGAGCGCCGCTCGTGCGCCGCGACATGCCCCTCGACGACGAACTCGGCGTTGGCCGGCACGAGCATGCCCAGCGTCTTCGCCTGCACCATGGGTGTCGGCGCACCACGCACCCACCCCACGAACGCGAGTTCGTCGTAGCCCTCGGGGAGCGGCAGGATGGCCGCCAGCATGGTGAGTGGATCGCCGCCCAGCACGATGGCCGTCTCGAGCGGCCGGTTGAGCCGTTCGGCTTCGAAGTGATGACCGCGTCCGCCCTTGAGCGACTGCCAGTGCACGCCCGTGGTGGTGTCGTCGTACACCTGGCAGCGATAGAGCCCGATGTTGCGACGGCCGTTGCGCGGATCCTGCGTCAGCATCGGCCCCCACGTGATGAACGGCCCGCCGTCGCGCGGCCAGCCGGTGAGGTGCGGCATGCGCGTGAGCTGCGGCGCCTCCACGACCTCCTGCGCGCGGGCGGTGCGCACCGTGCGCACACGCAGGTGGCGCGCCCGCGCGAGCAGCGCCCGTTCGTTCCAGAACGCCGCGAGCGAGGGCGGATTGAGCCGTTCGATGAGACCGATGAGCGACTCGCCGAGCGCGCGGGGTTCGCACCCCATGCCCAGCACGAGGCGGTCCATCGTGCCGTAGATGTTCGTGGCAAGCGGGAAGTCGGCGCCCCGGACGCGCTCGAAGAGCAACGCCGGGCCGCCGCCTCGCATCACCCGCTGCGTGATCTCGGAGACTTCGAGGTAGGGATCGACTTCACAGCGAATGCGATGCAGCTCCCCCCGACGCTCGAGCGCCTGCAGGAATCCGGCGAGGTCGGCGAAAGGGGGTGGCGTGGAACGCATGGGCACAGCGGGGACACGCGTGCGAGGAGATCCGTGATCAGTGCGGCGACGGGGGTCGTGTGCCCGCCGGCGGGTGACCGGCGGGTGTGTTGCCGGGCGCGGCCGCTCCGCTCGCCGGACCCGTGCCGGTCGGATGGCCTGCCGGCAGCGTGCCACCACTGTGCGGCGGCATGGCCGCGGCCGCGACTTCGTCGTGCGACGGCAGCACCGTGGGGTCGTTGGTGAGCGCCTGCACCTGGCGCATGGCGCTGTCGGCCAGCGCCTCGTACGACGCGGCACGCGCGGCCATGTGCAGCCCGAACCACGGCGCCGCGTGCTGCGGCGCACCCGCCGCCGCGACGCGATACTGCGCGATGGCCGCGTCGTAGTCCTTGGCACGCATGGCGTTGTTGCCGGAATCGAGCGCTGCGCGCACGGGGAGCGGCAGGCGGTTGGCGTCGGCGCTCGCGCCGGCACTGCCGCCCGCGCCGAGCGGCAGGCCGTTCGTCGTGGCGGTGTCCGCCGGCCGATCACCGACGCAGGCGGCCAGCAGCAGCAGCGCGGTCGACGCGCAGGTGGCGATCAGCGGCCGAGGGGATCCTTGAAATGGCATCGCAGGCAGATGAGACGGTTGGCCTTCCACGCGCGTTCGGCGTCGAAGCCCGGGCCGTGCGGATTGATGTTGCGCCCCGCACGCGAGTGACACTGCATGCAGTCGCGTTGCTGGTGGCAGGTGGTGCAGGTGGGCAGCGACTGACGCGCTGCCTGCCCGTGCTGGATGATCCACAGCGAGGTGCCGTTGTGATAGCCGCCGGCGGTGCGCCCCTGCGCCGACAGTCCCACCTGCACATGGCAGCTGCGGCAGAACACCTCGCGGCTGTGGCACTGCTGGCAGTCGGTCTCGCGGCCATACGCCTCCGGCGCGTGCCGCGCGACGAAGTTGGCCTTGTGGAAGCGGCGTGACGATTCGCCCGCGTGACACTGCACGCAGTAGCTCTTGGCGTGGCACCCCTCGCAACTGGGGCGCTGCGTGGCCGCCTGCACGCCGTGCGTGCGCGAGAAGCCCGGCGCATGGATCTGCACCGTGCGCGTCGTACGCGCCGGCACCGTGTCGCCAAGGGTGGCGTGGGCGCCGAGCGGCGCGCGGGCGTCGGCCGTACGATCGGCGCCGCGCGGCACCTGCACCCGCAGCGCCACGCCCGGCGCGCTACCCGGTTCGGCCTCCTGCAGGCGCGCGATCGCGTCGGCGCCCAACGTGCCGGTGTGACACTGCGCGCAACTGCTGCGGGTGTGACAGGTGGCACAGGTGGCGGTCGGCGCGCGCGCGGCCGCGCTGTGCGTGTCGGAAAAGTCGCGCGCGCCGTGCGACGCCGGCGCCACGTAGCGCGGCGCGCGACCACGCACGAGCGATGCGACGCGCGCGTCGGGCTCGAGCCCGAAGCGCGCGGCGACCGCACGGCCATTCACATGGCACGTCGTGCACGTCTCGCGTGCATGACAGGTGACGCACTGCTGCGGCGTGGCCGCCGCACTCGCCGCGTGCGCGGTGGCGAAGCCTGCCGTGTCGTGCGACGGCGGCTTGGGAAATGCGCCGACGCGGGCCGCACTCAGTGCCGTCGCCTGCACCAGCGGGACATGACAGCTTCCGCAGCGCGCTTCGGCCGCGAGGTGCGACGGCGCGCGATGCGTGTGGCACCCCAGGCAGGCGGTGGGCGTCGCACGCCCGACCTGCATCCATCCGCCGCCCGTGGCGTGGCAGTTCGTGCAGGCGGCGCCATCGCTGGCCGTGGCGGCGGCGTGGGAGCTGTGCTCGAACTTGAGGTTGGACGGCGCGCGCGTCGGCCCGCGCCAGGGCACGCGCTTCTGGACGCGTCCGTTGTGGCACGACGTGCAGCGCGCGGTATCGGGGTACACCTGCGCCCGCTCACCGCTGGTGATGCCGGCATGACAGCCGGCGCACTGCGGAAAGAGTCGCGCATGCTTGTCGTGGGGAAACGCAGAGGGCTGCGCGCCCGCCGGCGTCGCCGCGACCGCCGCCACGAAACCGATGAGGGCCAGCAGCCGCGTGACGGGCGGCGCGAGCAGACGAAGCGCGCGCGTCATCGCGACCCTCCCGCAGCAGTCGCCCGCACGGTGGTCGCACCGGCCCGCGCCGCATCGCTGCGTGCCGCCCGACGCGCGGCGCGCAATCCCGGGTCACCGCCCACCGTCCAGTCGAGGCGCACGGTGGCCCGTCGTTGCGTCCAGTCGGTGCTGGGCGCGCCGTTGCGCGCGAGCTGGCGATACAGCGCGGCCGTGGCACTCAGGCGGAGGTCCGGCGCGAACTGCCAGCCGCCGTCGACGCTCAGCCCGAGCACGCGCCCGGTGCCCACACGAAACTCGTAGATGCTCTCGAACGCCGTGGCGCTTGCCCCACCCACGAAGGCGCCGCGCGTGTAGTGCGCGCCCACATCGCCCTCGGTGCGCGCGGCGCCGGCGCCCACGTCGGCGCTGTAGCTGCCGTCGAGCTCCCAGCGCGACGCGGCGCGCCAGCGGGCAGCGCCACCCAGTCGCCAGCCGTCGGTGCGCAGCGAGGCGAAACCGAACCCGGCGTCGGTGGCCTGCCAGCGCCGACGCGCACCATGCGCGTCGAACGACAGGGCGCCGTCGGCGCGTTGCCAGTGTGCCTGCACCCGTCCCTCATCGAAACCGACCGGGGAGAAGGCCCCCCAGATGGTCCACAGCTCGAAGAACGGACGGAACCGGTGCACCTCGCTGGACACCGTCACGCCGCGCACGGCCGGCAGTCGCCACCGCAGGCGCAGCTCGTTCGTCGTGCCGGTGGCGATGTCCTCCTGCCACGCGCCCTCGAGCTGGTGCCCCCGCGCGCGCCATGTGGCGTCGAGCGCCACGCGCTCGCTGTACAGCGCCGAGCGATTGTCGCGCACCTCGCGCTGCCAGGCGGCATGCACGCTGGTTTGTGCGGTGGGACGCGCCTGCAACTGCGCGCCCACGAGGTACGCGTTGCGATCGGGCGGCAGCTCGTCCAGCGCGGCCAGCTCGCTGCTCGTGAATCCTTCGTTCACACCCTGCAGCAGACTCCATCCGCCGAACGCCTCGACGCGCAGCGTACGCCACGGCCGCAGCGCCACCGACGCACCATCGAAGTTGTACACCCCGAGCCCGGTGCCGGCGAACTGACGTCCGGCGCGCACGGTGGCGCGGTCGCGATCGAGCTGCAGGTACGCACTCAGCGCGTCGACGCGGTCGCCCACGCGCGGCCACAGGTCCGGCTGCGACCCGACCGCCCCGCGCACGCGCACACTGGCGTGCACACTCACGCCGCGCCCGAGCCCCCACGCCGTCACGTCCAGATCCTGCAGCAGCGGGACGGTGCTGGAGGTCGCACCGGCGCGATGAAAGCGACAGTAGGCCTCGCCGCTGCTGCACGCCGCCAGCGCGCCGTTGGGGAGCTGACGCAGCGCGTCGGTGACCGGCGTGGTCTGTGCAAACGGCACCGAATCGCGCTCGAACGGGCGCAGCTCGAGGAACTGTGCGGTGGTGGTACCCCGCACGAGCACCCCCTGGGCGTCCGCGCGGTGCGACACGCCCCCCAGCACGAGCGCACCGCCCAGGGCCAGCGTGCAGGCACGCCGCATGGCGTGGCGTCTCATGGTCCGCCTCTCACCGCACCGGACACGGCGTCGCTCACCACGCACCTCACCGCGGCGGGCGCGCGGCAGGCGTCCAGTGCGTGGCATGACAGTCGGCACACTCGCGCCGCGGATAGTGCGCCTGCCGCTGCGCCGCATGACAGGCGAGGCACACCTGGCGCGATGCCGGGAGCGCGAGCACCGCCGCGTTCGCATGGCACCCCGACCCGGCGCAGCCGTCGTGCGCCGCACGCGTGTGCGTCGACAATCGCGGCGTGTGACAGGCGCTGCACGCGCGCGCCTCGTCGTGGTGTTCGACATGGCACGAGGCGCAGGTGCGGTTCACGCCCAGCAGCGGACCCTGCACATGACACCCACGGCACTCGAGGTCGCGATGCGCGACGTGTGCAAAGGTCGTCTGCTGCGTGCGGGGCGCACGGCCGGCGGCCGGCGTCACCTGCAACGTGGCCGGAAGCGGCGTGGCCAGTTGCGTGCGCATGCGATGACATCCCTCACACGCCACCGGACGGTCCGTCGCATGATGGCACCCGGCACAGTCGGCCTTGGTGCGGACGAACAGCGCCCCGTTCGCGCGGTGGCATCCGCTGCACGCCAGCACGCCGTGCGTACCGTGCGAGAACGACGGCGAATCCTTGGGCGGCTTGCCGACGGCCCGTTGCGTCGGCTGTGCGGGCTGCACCTGCCGCACGAGCTGCAGCGTCACCCGCGTGTCCAATGCGCGGCGCGCCACCCTCCCAATGACACGGCGCGCGGCCTGCGCTGCGCCGCGCGCCCTCCGTCCGCGCGTCATCGGGTCATCGCGCCACCGACTGATGGGTTTGGCGCTGGGTCTGGCACCGGACCTCGTGATCGTCTTGTGGCAGTCCACGCACTCCACGCCCTTGGGCTTCCAACTGTGCGCCTCATGACACTGCCCGCACGTCGCCTTGCCATGCGGTCCGTCCTTCGCGTGCACGGGCGACCGCTCGGTGAGGTTGGTGTGACAGCCGCTGTTGGCGCACGTCTCGTATGCGCCCTTCGGCTCCTTCTGGGTGTGCGGATTGTGGCAGGTGCCGCAGACGGCCTTGTGGCCCTTGTCCTGCTCCGGGGCGAAATCCTTGAGCCGCTGCTGCATCTGGTGACAGCCGAGGCAACTGCCATCCGACCCGACCGGCGTGAGCATCTTGCGCAGCGTATCGGTCGGCGCGTCCTCAGGGGCGACGCGCAGGAAGGTGTGGCATCCCGTGCAATGCTGCCGGGCCTGTCCGGCCATCTTGCCCAGCACGACCTTCGTCTCCGACTCCTTGTGGCAACCGCTCTGTCCGCACGTCTTGTCGACGGGGCGGAAGCGATGCACCTCCTGCCCGTGGCAGGTCACGCAGGCAACTTCCTTGAGCGCCGATGAGTCGCTCTCGAGGTGCAGGCGATGTCCTGCGGTGCGCACGATGCGCTTCCAACTGCTGTCGGCGCGATTCTGCACGTGGCACTCCGCGCAGATCTTCGTGGGCACCTTCGCGTGCTCAGGGATCTCGATCGGTCGCTCGGCGATCCAGAAGTAGAGCTGGCGGACGTTGGCGACCATCCCCTGCCGGTGGCAGGCATGACACTCGAGCTTGCGATGCTCGGACTTCTGGAAGGCCGTCCACGCATCACCCATCACGTGGCAGCTCATGCAGAAGTCGTTGTTGTGCTCCATGTAGTGATTGCCGGCGTACCCCACCGCGCCGATGCTCGACAACGCTACGAGCCCCACCGCGCCGAGTCCGATCCGATAACCGCGCGACTTCACCCCCAGCCACGCCGCGATCTCGACTCGGCGGCGCCAGAGTGTGAAGAACACGAAGCCGCCAACGGCCATCCCCGCGAGGACCAGGGAGAACTGGACCCACGCGGGGAGATTGAAGCCGAACTGGAGGATCTGGCCGATCGGCCCCGGTACGGGATTCTCGAGGATGACTCCCGAGCCGGGGCCGTGCGGTGCCTGCATCACGCGCGCCTCACTTCTGCAGGAACGTGTTGCGGAGGTCGAGCCCGGCCATCACCGACACGCCGTAGTCCTTCTTGAGCTGCGCGATGCTGGCGGTGAGGAGCGCCTCGACGAGGTACGGATTGTGGATCACCGCCGCCGTCGCCGACCCGGTCGTCGCGTTGTAGACGCTCGCCGAGTTGAAGTTCGCGCCTTCGGCCGTCGTGATCTTGTTGTCGGTCGTGCTGAACTCCGTCGGACGCTGCACCCGCACCAGCGCCACCAGGCGATTCACTTCCGTGGCCAGCGTCCTGACGCGGGTCTCCGCCACCAGCTCGGCACTGCGCGCTGCCGCCTCGCTGCCATGGCAGCCACCCGTCGCGCAGCTCTTGAAGGAGCGCTTGTCCGACGTGCAGTTCTGGTCCGCCGTGGGCGCGCCGTTCGCGTCGACGCACGGCGTCGGCAGGAAGCGGTGGCCCGTGACGTTCTGCTGGAACGAGCCGGTCGCGTCGGTGACCGTGTACTTGTTGACGTGGCAGCCGGCGCAGAGGCGCGGGTTGGCCGTCGAACCGTGCGTCGTCGTGATCTTCGAGACGCCCGCCGGAATCTCCATGCCCGGCGGCACCCACCCGAACTCACCCGTCAGCAGTGCGCCTTCGGCCGAGTGGGCCCCACGCGACGACGTCGGATCGGGGACGCTGCGGCGGTTGTGGCACTTCATGCACAGGTTCTGCTCGGTGTTGTTCACCGCGATGCTGAAGCGGAGCTGTGCGTTGTTGTTCTTCGCGTGCGGGTCGTGGCAGATGGCGCAGGTGATGGTGAGCGTGTCACCACGACCCTTCGCCTTCTCCTGATAGTTCGTGCGCTGCGCGATGCCCCAGTTGGCCAGCGCGCCCTGCCCCGTGTGGCACCCCTGGCAGTACGCCGAGTCGGCCGACGCGCGCCACGCCGACGCCTTCGACTTCGCGAGCGTGCCGTGCCCCGACACCTTCCACTCGTCGTAGAAGGGGTTGTGCACGCCGCTGTGGCAGGCGCCGCAGCCGTTGCTGAAGCCACTGCCGGCCTTGAGCGACACGAGCGGCACATTGGCCTTCGTGGGATTCGTGATGTGCGCGGTGCCCGCTCCATGGCACGACTCGCACTGCACGTCCTGGTAGCGCGCATCCTTCGTGGAACGCCAGCCGGCAATCGTGTCCGTCTTGCCGTTGCCGTTGTTGTTCACCGTGTGGCACGCCTCGCAGTAGCCCTTCTTGCCGGCGTTCGCCTGCAGGGTGGCCCAGGCGTTGGCGTGCTTGGTCTCCTTCCACTTGCCAAGCACTTCGACGTGGCAGGCGCCGCAGGTGGGCGTCTTGGAGGTCGTGCTCTGGTAGCCGACGAAGCCGGCGGCCGTGGCCGCGGGCGTCTCGAACAGCGGGCGGTCGCGATAGACGATCTTCTCGTCGGTGCAGCCGGCCGCTCCGGCCAGCAGCAGCAGGGCCGCCATTGTGGTGCGCGAATGGGACGTGAGCGTCCGCATTGTCGCCTCTCGTTCGTGGTGAATCGTCGTGCGTCGCATGGTGCGCGGGGCTTGGTGCGCGATAAGGGAGTGTCGCGCTACACAAATGACGATTCGCCCATATTCATGCCGTCCGGGTTTCCCCGAACATTTACGGAGGCGCACCGGGCTCGTGCGTAATACTACGAGGTTGTCGCTTTGCGCACGAACCGATCAGGGACGAGGTGAATCCACCCCACCAGGTGCGACTTCGACACCCGGCGCGCCCGCCTGCATCCAGCGGCGCGCGACGAAATAGACCGCAATGCCACCGGTCAGCAGGAACACCACCGGCACCCAATACAGCAGCAGGTTGAGCCCCGATCGACGCGGCTCGAGCAGGATCCAGTCCCCGTACTTGGCGAGGAAGTAGTCGAGCACCTGCTGCTCGCTCCGTCCGTTCGCGAGCTGCTCACGCACCAACCCCTTCATCTGCGTCGCGAGCTCGGCCGGCGAGTCCTGGATGCTCTCGCCCTGACACACCGGGCAGCGCAACCGCTGGGCCACGGCCTTCACGCGGCGGTCGAGCACGCTGTCCGCACCGGGGAGCGGCACTTGCACACCTGCAGGTGCGGTTTGCAACGCCGCCGCATCTGCGCCCGCGGACGTCGCCTGCGCGCGCGCCGGCTGCGACGCGCCCGCCGTGGTCAGCAGGCACAGGACCAGCGCCGTCATGCGCACGCCGCGTGTCACGCGCATCACTTCGTCCCTGCGGTGAGCACCGAATCCACGACCTTGATCATCGCCGCTTCGGTGACGGGGCCGATGAACTTGTGCGCGATGCGCCCGTTCCCGTCGATCACGAAGGTTTCGGGCACGCCGTACAGCCCGTAGTCGATGGCCGTGCGCGCCGCCGGATCGCTGAGCGACGGATACGCCTGTCCACCCATCTGCTCGATCCACTGCAGGCCGTTGGCTTCCTTGTCGTTGTACAGCATGCCGTAGAAGCGGACGCCGCGGGCATGCAGCGCCTTCGACGCCGCGCTGAGGTCGGCGTGCTCGTCACGACAGGCCAGGCACCACGACGCCCAGAAGTTGAGCACCACCACCTGTCCCTTGAGGTCACCGAGGTCGACGGTGTCGCCCACGTTGCGCCGCTGCACGCTGTCGTCGCCGATGGCAAACACGGGGCGCGCGAACGCCGGCGCCGGCTTGCCGGGCAACGGCGACGGAATGTCGCGCGGGTTGCGCGTCATGCCGTAGCTGAGGAGCGCGATGATGGGCACGCCCACCAGCGCCGTGACCGTGAAGGCCCGCTTCCAATCCATGGCGCGCCTCAGCTCGACACGGCGACGGCCGACGGCGGCACCTGACGCGGCACCGACGCCCGCACGGCTCGACGCGACGTGCGCGCCGTGGGCCACGCGCTCACCACCGCGCCCAGCGCCACCACGAGCCCGCCGAACCAGATCCACGGCACGAACGGCTCGAGGATCACCTTGACCGTCGCACTCTGCCCGTCGGGGGTGAACGCCATGAGGTTCATGTACACGTCACCCTGCGGACGGCTGCGCACCGCCGGCGTGGGCACGGGCTGATCCTGCGAGCGATAGAAGTTCATGCGCGGATCGACGAGGCCGATGACCTTGCCGCCCTTGATGAGCTCCACGTCCGCGCCCACGACCTGCCGCTGCGGCTCCTCCTTGCCCCACAGCCCCTTGAGGCGCACCGACAGCGTGCCGTCGATGTCCATCGTCTGGCCGGGCTTGAGGGTGCCTTCGCGCTCGACCTTGCCGCTCGAGCTGGCCGTCACCGCCGCCGCGACCATGAGAATGCCGAGGTGCGCGAGATAGCCGCCGTAGCGCCGCTGGTTGGCCGCCACGAGCCGCCCGAGCGCCACCGGCGCCGATTCGCCGTGCGCCTTGCGCCGCGCGAGCACGCCCACGCCGTACTCGCGCAGGTTGCACACCACCGCGAACGCCACGAAGGCGTACGACGCCACCGCATACACATCACGCGAACCGAACGCGACCACCGCAATGGCCACCAGCACCGCCACCGCGAGCGGCGGCAGCAGCGCCTGCTTCACCTGCGCGTTGCTCGCGGCCTTCCACGGCAGCGACGGCCCCACTCCCATGAGGAAGATGAGCGCCACGCAGATCGGGATCGACATGCGGTTGAAGAACGGCCCGCCCACGCTCACCTTCGCGCCCGTCGCCGCCTCGGCCACCAGCGGATAGAGCGTCCCGAGGATCACCACCAGCGTGAAGCCGGTGAGGAACAGGTTG
Organism: Gemmatimonadota bacterium; assembly: GCA_020161135.1. Lineage (GTDB taxonomy): Bacteria > Gemmatimonadota > Gemmatimonadetes > Gemmatimonadales > Gemmatimonadaceae > Gemmatimonas. The sequence goes on from JAIUOB010000002.1 coordinate 752,691, forward strand.
TTGAAGAGGAACACCGTCTCGCGCGACGCCATGGCGTCGAGGCGCCCCTCGCTGCGCAAGCCGGCGCTGTTTCCCGCCACCAGCACGAGGCTCACGATGAGGCACAGCGCGATGAACGCGAGGAAGTAGTAGCCGATCGTGCCGGTGGTGAAGGCGTGCACACTCGAGATGATGCCGCTGCGCGTGAGGAACGTGCCGAGGATCGTGAGCAGGAACGTGCCCACGATGAGGTTGACGTTCCACAGCTTCAGCATGCCGCGCCGCTCCTGCACCATGACCGAGTGCAGGAACGCGGTGGCCGTGAGCCACGGCATGAACGACGCGTTCTCGACGGGATCCCAGGCCCAGTAGCCGCCCCAGCCGAGCACTTCGTAGCTCCACCACATGCCGGCGATGATCGCGAGCGACAGGAACGCCCACGCGCTCAGCGTCCAGCGACGCGTGAGCCGGATCCAGTCGTCCTTGTGCACCTCACCCGACAGCAGCGCGCCCACCGCGAAGGCGAACGGCACCGTCATCCCCACATAGCCCAGGTACAGCAGCGGCGGATGCACCGCCATGAGGATGTGGTTCTGCAGCAGCGGATTGGGCCCGGGACCATCGGGCGGCACCGGGTTCACCAGGTGCCACGGATTGGCGGGCCCCACCAGCAGGATGAAGAAGAAGAGCGACACCGTGGTGAGCGCGACGGCGCTCCACGGCACGAGGCCACCCGCGCGATGCCGGTTCGTGTACACCACGATGGCCGCGTACAGCGTGAGCACCCACCCCCAGAAGAGGATGGACCCCTCGAGCGCGCCCCACAGCGAAATGACCGTGAACAGCAGGGGCGTGCTGCGGCTCCCCACCTGGGCCACGTAGCCCACGCTGAAATCGTGCGTGACCAGCGCGTACAGCATCGCCCCGGTGGACACGCTGAGCAGCGCGAAGTTCACGTACACCGCCTGCAGCCCGCTCGTGACCCAGGCGCTGCGCTGCTTCGTGATGCCGACGACCAGCGCCACCAGCCCGTAGATCGCGATGCCGAGTGCGACCCACGTGGCCACCAGCCCGAGGATGCGCGTCACGTCAGCTCCGGATGAGCGACTTGTCGAGGCGCGCGGGGTGCTGCCCCTCGCCCTCGGTGGGTGCGCGATACTCGTTGGAGTGCTTCACCATGAGGCTCTTGCTGTCGAAGGTGCCGTTGCGCCCGAGCTTCCCCTCGACCACCACGCCGATGCCGGCGCGGAACATCTGCGGCGGCGCGCCGCTGCTCTGCACGGCGACTTCCTTGGTGCCATCGGTGACGCGGAAGGCGAGGTGCAGCGTTTCCGCGTTCCATTGCACCGAGCCCGGCACCACCTGTCCGCCGAGGCGCACGGGCCGGCCGACCACACCGTCGCCCTTGGCCACCAACTCGGTGGGGGTGAGGAAGTACACGAGGTTCTCCTCGACGCCGCCGTACGCGAGGTACGCGAAGGCGCCCACCAGCGCCACCACCGCGCCGATGATGAGCGGCCGACGCGACGACCGACGGGACGATTCCGGCGTGGGCATGTCCGACGCCGCCTGACCCAGCTCCTGCTGTGATGCCATCGCCTGCTACCTCGATTCGGGAGTCCCCGCGCGCGACGCCTTCACGACGCGGCGGAGATAGAGGGCATAACCACCGAGCACCACCCACGTGACCGCATACGCCGCAATCACGTACGACCACACGTCCTGCGCCATGCCGTTCATGCGCCACGCCTCCGGGCAAGTGCCGCTTCGTCCTCACGCATCTCACGCACCCGCTCCGCCACCAGCGCGCGATAGCGGTGCGCCACGAACACCACCAGCGCCACGAGGAACGCGATCGCATTCACCCGCAGCCCCCACGTGTACGTCGGGTCGAGCGTCCCCGGCGACGACTGCGGCTGGTGCAGCGTGCGCCACCACTTCACCGACATGTACACGATGGGCACGTTGAGCGCGCCGAGGATCCCCACCGCCGCGCTCCAGCGGGCGCGCCGCTCGGGGTCGTCGGTGAGCCCGCGCAGCGCCAGATACCCCACATAGACGAGGAAGAGCACCGCCGTTGATGTCAGGCGCGCATCCCACGTCCACCACACGCCCCAGGTGGGACGGCCCCAGATGGAGCCGAGCGCCAGCGTCAGCCCGGTGAGCACGGCGCCCGCCTCGGCGCCGGCGGCGGCCATGAGGTCGAATCGCTCGTCGCGCTTGATGAGGTAGCGCACGCTCTGGATGAGCACCCATAGGAAGGCGAGGAACGCATTCCACGCCGCCGGCACGTGCACATACATGATCTTCTGCAGGTGCCCCATGTCGCGGTCGGGCACCGAGAGCGCCACGAACACGGCCTGCGAGACCAGCAGCAGCACCGGAGTGGCCCAGGAGAGCACCGTGAGCCACGGCGCCGGCGCGGGCAGCGTCAGCGTTCCCGCTGCCACGGCACGGCTTCCCGCCGCGACGGTCGGTCGCAAAGTCGACTCGGACATCGTGCCTGCTACCCCTCCATGACGTATGGGAACGCCCAGGTGGCGCCCACCAGAAAGATGACGTCGAACGCAGCCAGCAGTCGGATCCAGGCGCGGCTGTCCCCCATCACATCGCCCACCAGCAGCGCCCCCGTGGCGCCGCTGGCCGACAGCAGCAGCGGCACCAGCATGGGAAAGAGCAGCAGCGGCAGCAGCACCTCACGCGACCGGCTCCGGCTGGCCATGGCCGCATAGACCGTCCCGAGCGTGACGAACCCGACCGTACCCAGCACCAGCACCAGCAGGATGCGGGCCCACATCTCGGGGAAGGCCACGTGGTACAGCACCGCCGTCAGCGGAAGCGTCACCGCCTCCATCAGGAAGATGAAGGCGAGGTTGGCCAGCACCTTGCCGGCAAAGATCGTCCACCGCTCCCCGGGATAGAGGAGGAGCTGCTCCAGCGCCCCGGCCTCGAGCTCGAGCTGGTACGACCGGTTGAAGGCCAGCACCCCGCTGAACAGGATGGTCAGCCACAGCACCCCGGCCGCCGCATTCTGCAGCCCCTCGGCGTCGGGGCCGAGGGCGAAGCCGAAGAAGAGCAGGATGAGCGCCGCCATGGCCACGACGCTGTTGAAGTTGGCCTTGGTGCGCCGTTCGGCCATGAGGTCCTTCTGGGCCACAGCGAGCACACGCCGGAGATCGGCGCGCCACGGAGAGACGGTGGGGCGGATGGCGGAGGCGCTCATCGCGGGTGCCCGCCCGCGCGGCCATTGCGCACCGAGTCGATGGGAACGACCACCGGGTCGGGCGTCTCATCGGCGCTGTCGTCCACCAGCACGCCGTCTTCCATGAGCAGCGTCCGGTCGGGGAGCGCGCCGGCGCGCGCGATGTCGTGCGCCACCAGCACCACCGTGCCCCCGCGGTCGCGAGTCTCCCGGATGAGCGTGTTCACCAGCTCGGTGCCTTCGGCGTCGAGCGAGTTGTAGGGCTCGTCGAGGAGCAGCACCGACGGCTGCCGCAGCAGCAGGCGGGCGATGCTGAGGCGCCGCTGCATGCCGCTCGACATGGTCCGCGCGAGCGTGTGCTCCTCGCGCCCCAGCCCCACCCGGTCGAGCGCGCGGCGCAGCGCCAGCGGCTCGCTGTCGCTGCCCAGCATCTTCGCGGCGAAGGTGAGGTTCTCGAGCGCCGACAGGTCGCCGTACACGCCGGGTTCGGTGGAGAGCAACGCGACGATCTCGCGCACCGCTTCCGGACCGCGCACCGCGTCGAGCCCGTGCACGCGGACGCTGCCGCGCGTGGGGCGGATGGCCGTGGCGACGACCCGGAGCAGCGTGCTCTTCCCGCTGCCGTTGTGCCCCAGCAGCGCCAACACCTCACCCTGCGGCACGGCCAGTGACACGCCACGCAACGCCCAGCGCCGGCCGAACCGGTGGGCGACATCGTGCAGGGCAATGGCAGTCACGTGGGCGGGATACGAGAGGGAGCGTCGGCGAACGAGGGGGTGGCTGGGCTATAGTTAGAGGATGCGTCGGAGAGTGTCTATCGGCGTTCTCCGGACGAAGACATCCGGATTCCCGCGATAGCGCCCCCGCGTGCGCGGCATCTGATTGGTGCCCAAAGGGCCCAAAGGGGTCAGGACAATTGCTCTGACCCCAACGCGCCAGACACGCCTCTTCTCTTCCCGACCGGCCACCGATGAGCACCTGTCCCTCCTGCGGCACCAAGTCCTCCGGCAAGTTCTGCAGCAACTGCGGCGTGTCCCTGGGCGGCGGCGTCTGCCGCGGCTGTCAGGCCCCGCTGGCCACCGGCGCGCGCTTCTGCAATGAGTGTGGCACCCTCGTCGGGGCGCAGGCGGGCGAGTCGGTCGGCGCAGGGAACGCACCCGCCACGCCGGCAACCTGGATCCCCTGGACCATCGCGGCCGCGTGCGTGGTGGGCGTCGTGTCGTTCATGGTCGCGCGTAGCACCACAGAGCCAGCAGCCGCCACGGATAGCGCCAGTGCCGGCGTGGTGGCGCCTTTCGCGTCTGGTGGTGGCGCGGCGCCGGACATCAGCAACATGTCCCCCCGCGAACGCGCCGGCCGCCTCTACGACCGCATCATGCGCTACGTGGAGCAGGGGAAGACCGACAGCATCCAGTTCTTCGCCCCCATGGCGCTGGGCAGTTACGAAGCGCTCGGGGCCGAGCTCGACCTCGACGCGCGGTACGACTACGGGCGGGTGGCCATGGAAGTGGGGAGCCCCGAGATCGCCAGGGCGCAGGCCGACACCATCCTCGCCCAGGCGCCCACGCACCTGCTGGGGCTGGCGCTCGCGGCCCGCACGGCGGAGCAAGGGGGGCGCAAGGCCGACGCCACCAGGTTCTGGGCGCGCTTCCGTGAGGCGCGGACGGCCGAACTGGCCAAGAATCTCCCGGAGTACCAGGCGCACGCCAGCGACATCACGCGCGCCACGGAACTGGCCGGCAAGTAGCCGGTCGCACGACCGGCGCGGGGTGGGGACAGGACGGATTGGTCGGGGATAGTCTGTTTGCGCCAGTGCGGTCCGGGGTGCAGCATCTGGGAGTGACACTCCCCCCCTGCTCCCCTCTGCCAGGCTCAGGAGCCCTGCCTCATGTCGGTCGATCTTCCCACCCCCGATGCCGCGCTCGTCACCCGCATGGTGGCCGGCGATGAATCCGCGCTGAAGGCGCTCTACATCCAGTTGTACGACGCCCTGTGCGGCGCCGCGGCCACCGCGCTCGGGCCGGACCTCGCACACTACCGCGGCCGGGTGGCCGAGAAGGCCATGCTGAGCGCGTGGCGCGCCCGTGACCGCTTCCAGAACCCCATCGCGGTCGCGGCCTACCTCGGCGAAGCCGTCCAGGCCGAAGTCGACGTACAGAAGCGCAAGCACGCGGCACTCCACCGCCGCGAAGGCGCCCCGCAGGCCACCGCCCACGTCACGGTGCCCACCGCCGAGGAATCGGCCGAGTCGCTGGTCGCCTCCCTGCACGCGCAGGTCGATCACGACAAGGCGCGCGCGGAAGCCCACGAGGCCAAGAAGGCGCACGCGCGCGAGCACGTGCAGCGTGTCGGCGGCCGCCCGAAGTGGGTGGTGCCCACGATCATCGGCGCGGTCGCGGTGGTGGGCATCATCGCACTGCAGCGCTACGTGGAGGTCGCCGGTGCCGACGCGGCCGTCGATCGCGCCCTCAAGGGCGAGAATGTGCAGACGCTCTCCGCAGCCAAGGGCCAGCGCGGGTCGCTCGCCCTGCGCGACAGCACCAAGGTGCGCATCGGCAGCGACACGCGGCTGCGCATTCCCGAGCCGTTCGCGACGACACAGCGCGCCATCGGCCTCGATGGCACCGCGACATTCACCGTCGCCCCCGCGACGGGTCCCGAGGCGTTGCTGTTCTCGGTGCGCACCGGCGACTACGCCGTGACGGGCGCGGCGGGTGGCGCCGTGTTCACCGTGCGCCACTACGAAGGCGAAGACGCCGCGTACGTCGAGGTGGCCGAGGGCGCGGTGCAGGTGAAGAACCGCGCGCAGAAGGCCGAGCGCGAGCTCAAGGCCGGCGAGGCGCTGCGCCTCGCACCCGACGGCACGATGACGCCGCTCGAGGGCGTCGCGCGCGACGTGGCACTCGCGTGGGTGCGCGACAGCATCGTCTTCGACAACGCACCGCTCAAGACGGTCGTGCCGGAGCTCGTACGGTGGTTCAGCATGGACGCCGCGCTCGGCGACGAGGCGCTGGGTGATCGTCCCGTGTCGATGCGCGTGGCCCTCTCCAGCTCGGGCGACGCGACCAAGGCACTCACCGATGCGGCGAGCCTCGCGATCCAGTTCGGCAAGAACGACCGCATCGAGTTCATCGATGCGCCGGTCAAGCCCGACGCGAAGAAGAAGTAGCGCGCGCGCGCCTACCGCACCCGCATGATCAACCCGTTGTGCGCCTTGATCACCCCGGCGCGCAGGATGTCGAGACCGTTGGTGAAGCAGTAGCGCCCCATCTGCTCGACCGTCATGAGCTCCCGGTAGCCGTGGTTCATCCAGTCGGCCATGAGGTTGTAGAAGGCGCGGGTGCGGAACTGGTTGCGTGGCGTGGTCATGACGACGTACCCGCCGGGCTTCACGAAGCGACGGTGCATGTCGATGCACAGCGGCTTGTGTTCATCGGGGAAGTGCTCGAGCAGCCCGATGGACACGACCACGTCGAACTCGGCGCCGTACGTGAGGTCGCGGATGTCCGCGACCTCGAAGTGGATGGGCATCTCGTCGCGATACCAGGCGCGCGGATGTCCCGTCGTGGGGTCGACGCCGAGAAACGGATACTCGGTGGGAAACGCACCGAAGCGGTCGGTGGCGCAGAAGGCGTCGTAGTCCACGAGTACGATCTCGCCGCCCGGATACATGGCGGCGAGCTGCATCGCCTCGTAGCCATCGGCCGCGCCCAGGAACAGGATGCGCGGCTTCCGCACGTCGAGCCCCTGGAAGAGCGCGCGCTTGCCGCGCGGATCCCACACCGCGTCCTCGACGCGCATGATCTTGTTCCAGATGGCCAGGTGCGCGAGGTCGGCGAGTGCCTCCTGCGCCTCGTGCACATCCATGCGCGCCAGCGCCGCGCCGAACGCCGCCTTGGCCTGCTGCTGTGCGGCCGGCACGTCGGTGAGGAAGAAGCGATGGAACGACGTGTTGAACAGCCGCCAGCCATCGATGATGGGGAGCGGCGCATCGTGCGTGGCCTCGTACTCGCGTCGCGCACGCGACCACTTCTCGGTGCGATAGGGCGTGCCGACATCGAGCGCCGTGAGTGCGCCCCAGTTGGTGGTGCTCACATCGCGAAAGAGGTCGGGCGGCTGCGTGCGCAGGTCGATGCGGTACTGCCCGGTGAGCTCGTGGAAGCCGGGCTCATGGCGTCGCGTGCGCGGCCGGCCCCAGGGGGTGCCGGTGGGGGCGGGGAAGGCGCGGCGCGAGGCGGGGGTGGGCGAAGCCTCGGGGGAGACGAGCGTGGCCATGGAGGGAAGGCCCAAAGGGGAGAGTCGGCGGGGTCGCCCCGCCGCCTCGTGAGAATGCGACGGGGGCGGGCCGTCGCGCCAGCGCCTTCACGCGTTTCGTCCCGGCCTTGAAGCCGCACCGAACGATCGTGAATGCGCGTACGTTATCCGGCTGGCCCGCTCGCTGTTATCTGACTGTCAGGTTGGCGTCCGGCCCTCGCTGCCTTGGTGGAATCCCGCCCGGGCGCGATGCCCCCTCCCCGACATTCAGCATGTTGCTTCGACTGACATCCCGCGTGCGGCAGGGCGCGTTCGCCCTGCTGCTCGTTCCTGCGTTGGCTGCGGCCCAGGAGCCGCCCCCACCCGGCGGCCGGGCCGGCGGCCCTGCGGGGGCCGGACGCCCCCGCGGCGACGCCTTCGGCTCGGAAGTCCTCCCGGACAGCATCCTCCAGACCTCGCTGCGCGTGTTCCTCGACTGCCAGGGCGGCGTGCGGGGGTGCGACCGGACGTTCTTCGTGCAGGAGATGGGCTTCGTGAACTGGGTGCGCGACCGCTTCGACAGCGACGTGCACCTGCTGCTCACCTCGCTCAATGCGGCCAATGGCGGCCGGCAGATCACGGTCAACTTCCTCGGGCAGAAGGGCTACGCGGGCAAGGTCGACACGCTGGTCATCACCACGCTGCCCAACGATGCCGACGACCGCGTGCGCCGTGACCTGCTGCGCACCTTCCAGTTGGGGCTCGCGCCGTTCGTGGCCCGCACGCCCATCGCGTCGCGCATGCGGCTCGGGCTCGCGAACGGCGTCGTCGCGCCCGTCGTCTCCACGCGCGCGGTGAAGGATCGCTGGAACCTCTGGCTGTATCGCATCGACGGCAACATGTCGGCCAACGGCGAGCAGCTCGTGAAGACCACGAACTTCTCCACCAACCTCTCGGCCGCGCGCACGACGGAGAAGTGGAAGATCAACCTGAGCGCCAACAGCAGCTACAACGCGCGCGACTTCAAGATCTTCGAGACCAACGCCGTCGATCCGACCAAGCGCGACACGATCGGCGTGACGGTGCTGCAGCGCGCCGGCACGGCGAACGCCCTCATCGGGCGCACCATCACCGGGCACCTCACCGCCGGGGTGAAGACCTCGGTGGGCTTCAGCGAGGTGCTCAACCAAAAGCTCACGGTGCGTTTCTCGCCGGCGCTCGAGTACAACATCTTCCCGTGGACCGAAGCCACGGTGCGCCAACTCACCGCGCTGTACTATGTGGGCCCGTATCACTACGAGTACTACGAGCGCACGGTGTTCGACCAGGTGTCGGAGACGCGCATCAACCAGACGCTGCTGCTCGCGCTCACGCAGCGACAGAAGTGGGGCAACACCAACCTCTCGCTCGAGGGGTCGCAGTACCTGCACGACCTGCAGCGCAACCACGTGACGCTGTCGGGGTCGATGGACCTGCGGCTGGGGCGCGGCTTCTCGCTCAACATCCGTGGGTCGGCGTCCCGCGTGCGCGACCAGATCTACATCCGCGGCACGGCGCAGTCGGAGCGCGACATCCTCACGCAGCGGCAGCAGTTGCAGACGAACTTCCGCTACAACACGAACATCGGCATCGGCTACACGTTCGGCTCGATCTACAACACCATCGTCAACCAGCGCTTCGGCAACCTCGGCGAGCTCGGACGCCGCTTCGGCTTCCAGGGCGGCTGACCCCTGCCCGCACCCTGACGCGCCGCCGGGCGCGTCAGGGCGCGGTCAGGCCGCGTTCGATGCGGTGCCCGCCGTGGCCGACTCACTCGCGCGGCGGCGGGCGAAGGCACCCACCAACTGGTCGCGCATGTCGCGAATGAGTTGGCGCGCCGTCTCGGTGGTCTCCACCGGCTCTGCGCCGTCGAAGTAGAGGCAGCCGATCAGCTTGTCCTCGAGCACGAGCGGCAGCAGCGCGAAATGCGCCGGCGTGAGGTCACGCAGCAGGCGATCCTTGCCGTAGGTCTTGAGCTCGGCGCCACTGAGCATGACGAACAGGTCCTGCCGCTGCTGCAGTGCGGCGCCGAGCGGGCCGAAGCTCGCGGTGGGGCGCAGCAGGAAGGTGCGCGACAGCTCGTGCCCGCCGCGGCCGATACCCAGCTTGCCGCGGATCATCTTGAAGTCTTCGCTGCTGATGCCCAGCACACCGCGCTCGTAGCCGGCCTCGCAGGCGGCGCCGAGTGCCGACTGCGTGACCGATCCGACGTCGAGCCGGCTGGCGTCGCGCTGCTTCTGCTCGACGAGCAGGCGCACCGTGTCGCGCAGCTTCTTCTCGTGCGCGCTGTCGTGGTCCGAAGGCGCGAGGCGCTCGAGCATCGCCTGCGTCTCGGCGGCCTCCTGCTCCCGCGCCTCGTGCGCATCGTCGTACACGGGGAAGAGCAGCTCGTCCTCGCTGATCGTCTCCCCCGCCCCGCGACGCGCCTGGAGGCGCTGCTCGTGCTTCGCGGCGCGCACGGCCTGCTTCTGCTTCACGACGGCCATGGCGTCGGCGTGACCCGCCAGCCACCGGTCGAGGTCGACCGACATGGTGTTCAGCGTCGGCTTCGACTCCTTCAGCGCCACCGCCATCGCTCCCTCGACATCCTTGGCCTCGATGCCGAGGGCCAGCGCCATGCGTTCACGCAGCTCGGTCACGTCGCGCGTCGAGGGCACGGCCCCGTACTGGTCGCGGGCGATGTCGGCGCTGCTCTGCGTGATCATGTGCAGCACGTCGCCGTCGGACGTGAGCTCGTTGCACGGGCGCATCGTGCGCACCACCGCGGGGGGAATGCCCCACTTCCGCGCGAGCGCGATGCCCACCTCGTCGAAGGTGAAGCCGAAGTGCTTGGTCTGCGCGCCGTCGGTGCCGGGCGCGCCGGCCTGCAGCTTGTCGAGCCACGTGCGATAGGGGCGCGTGCGATAGCAGGCCACGAGCACCTCACCCAGCCGGCGGAACAGGCCGCACAGGTAGGCGAGCTCGGGAGCCTCGTAGCCCGCCGACATCGCGAGCTGCAGGCTGTGGTTGGCGGAAAGGATCGACTCGACGAGCAGGTCGCGCGTGGATGGCGCATCCTGCTCGAGCTTTTCGAAGACGCTGGCCGCCGTCGACAGGTGCTGCACGCGATCGTAGCCGAGCAGCATGATGGCCTGCTTCACCGAATCGACGCCTTCACCGCTGCTGCCCGTCACCGACTTGGCGATGCGCAGCACCTTGGCCGACAGGGCCACGTCCTGCATGATGGCCGACTCGAGCTGCGCGACGCGCGCATCGAGGTTGCTGGCCACCGTCGAGATCGCGCGCACGTTGCGCACGAACGCGGGCAGGCTCGCCGCCGCACCGACGGCGTTGACGAACGCCTCGGCTTCAGGCGAAAGCTGAGGTCCGGAGGACTCGGCGACCGAGGCGCTCATGCGGCGGCATCGTCACCAGTGGTCATCGCGTCGAGCACAAGCTGGCGGAGCGGCACCGCGCCCTGACGGCGCAGGAAGGTGGCCACCGGCGAGTTCTCGGCGAACATCGCCAGCACCGAGGGCAGTGTCACGTCGGCCCATGTGCGCGGCTCGCGGGAGAGATAGCGGGCAAACACCAACCCCTCGTCCACGCGCAGCTCCAGCGGTCCGTCCTTCTGACCGGTGATCCGGAGGACACCGCCGCGGTCGTCGTACGACACGGCGCCCTGCGGCACGGGAACATCGATGGGCATCAGCGACACGGTCGGGTGGGGAGGTGGTCTTGGCTACGCGACGTTGCGACGCCTCGGACCAGAGCATCGGCTCCTGTTCCGCCCAACTCAATTCCTCATACTGGGAACCGGCATAGTCTCCTCAATGCCCAGCTCCTGCCCCGCGTCGGCCCGACGTCAGCCCAGCCCGAACTCCCCGCGGGCCTGCCGGGCGGCCCGGTGCTGCACCGCCTCGTCGTTCAGCATGCCGTCGGCCGGGGCCGCAGTGTCGCCCACGGCAGGCACGACGGGGGCGCCGGCAGGGGGCGTGGTGCCGGTGCGCGGGGCACCGCGCCGGAGCTGCATGGCGTCCTCGCGGCGGGCCAGAAGCGTCCAGAACTCGCCGGGGTCGTCGCCCGGGGCGTCGTCCTCGGGGAGCAGCGCATACATCGCCTTGTACATGAGACTGAAGGCGAAGAAGAGCGCCAGCATGTCCGGCAGCACCAGCACGATGCGCGTGATGGCGTTGACGTTCGCCACCTGATCGTTGAACGCGGCCGTGTTGAACGGCGCGAGCACCATGCGGTAGTTGATGACGTAGTTGACCGCGCCGGCGGCGAGGTTGGTCACGCCGATGAGCAGGGCCGCGCGACTCATGGCGCGGCGCACGGAGGGCTCGTCGAGGAGGCGCGCCATCTGCGCCTCGCGCTCGGGGGTGTCGGGGCCGAGCCCCTGCAGGGCGATGCTGCGCGTGACCGGCTTGCCCAGCAGCGCCCCCACGCCGAACACGAAGAAGGCGAGGATGTAGCTGGCGCTGTCCTTGAAGGCGAAGAGCGCGCCGTCGACATACCAGAAGGCCAGCGCCCCGCGCATGATGGCCGACGCGCCACCGTACGTGGTGATGAAGTTGAAGCGGCGCGTGATGACGAAGAGATCGATGAGCACCCACGCGACCGGCACGAGCGCGGCCGCGAGGTACGCGGGCAGCGTCCCCAGGGGGGCAGTGCCGTACTTGAGGACGACCACCGGGACGACGGCCCCGATGATGATGTCCAGCGCGAGCTTCACGGTCTTCGACATGGCCCCGCAATCTCACCGGCGCTGCCCCGTGGCGGTACCGGGGCTTGTACGGAGGCGCGGACCGCGGTGACGCTCAGCGCCGCGTGCTGGGTGCCAGCCCGAGGGCGGTGTTGAGCCACCGCACGAACGGGGTCATGGCCTCGAAGTGGCGCGCCAACGTCGCCGGGAGCGCCGTGCTGGTGACGGTCGTCTCGGTCAGTGCGCACCCGGCGGTGAACGACTGGTAGCGCAGCCAGCGCAGCGCGGGGTGGTCGGGGGCCACTCCGCGCGGCGGGCGGGTGAGCATGTGCTCGGGGTCGAGCTCCCCGAACCGGCGCTTGAAGCCGCGGTCGAGCACCAGCTCCTCCCACCCCTCCGTGTCGTCGACAAGCGACTGCCGGATGCGGGCGAGCGCCGGACGCGGGGGCATCCAGATGCCGCCGCCGCAGAAGCTGCCGGTGGGGGCCAGGTGGAAGTAGAAGCCGGCACCGCCGTGCGCCGCCTCACTCCCCACGCCGTGTCCCGCGTCGCGATGGAAGAACCAGCAGGCCACGTGCGTCTTGTACGGACTCTTGTCCTTGCTGAAGCGCACGTCGCGATGGATGCGGAACGCGCTCTTCTTCGGCGAGCCGATGATCTCGGGGGCGATGCGTGCGAGGTGCACATCGACCTCCTCGATGAGCAGCGCGAGCGGCTGCTTGAGCTCCGTCTCGTACGTCTCGCGATGCGCCTCGAACCATTCCTTGCGGTTGTTGCGGGCGAGGCCGCGCAGGAAGGTGAAGGCCTTGGGGGTGAATCGCGAGCGGGGGGCCTTGGGTGTCATGCGCGCGCGTCGTGCAGGGGAAAGAGAAAGCGGAGGAAGAGACCGGTGCGCTCCCCCCAGGCGCGCTCGTCGTGCAGCGCGCCCTCCACCTCGAGATACTGCAGGTCGATGCCGGTGCGCCATCCCTTGCGCAGCAGCATGCGATGCAGGAGGCGCGTGCCCTTGAGCATGCGCCGTTCGCCGGTGCCCACGTCGAGCCAGATGCGCAGGTCGGCGCGACGGCTGCGGTCGGAGCCGAGCTGTCGCACGATCCAGCGATCGTCCCACCACACGCTGGGCGAGAGCACGCCGAGCTTGCCGAACACCGCCGGGTGCTCGAGCCCGAGATGCAACGTGAGCAGCCCCCCCAGCGAGCTGCCGGCCAGCCCCGTGTCGTGCGGGCCCCGCTTCGTGCGCCACTGCTGGTCGATCCACGGCTTGAGCTCGTACACGAGCATCTGGCCATAGCGATCGGCGAGGCCGCCCGCGTCGTGCATCTGGTCGCGGGTGGGTGTGTACTCGTCGATGCGGTCGCGGCCGGCGTTGCCGACGGCCACGATGATGAGCGGCTCGATGACGCCGGCGTGTGCGAGGGCGCGTGCGGTCGTGTCCACGCCCCACTGCACCCCGAACGGCGAGAGCGGCAGGTCGTCGAACACGTTCTGCCCGTCGTGCAGGTACAGCACCGGATAGTGCCGATGCGTGTCGCGCGCATACCCGGGCGGCAGCGCCACGATCACATCATGCGCCTGTGGCAGGAAGCGCGAGCGGATCTCCGGGAAGTGCAGCAACGACCCCACGCGCTCGGGCACTGGCGGCGTGGGGTGCAGCTCCGTGTCGAGACCGAGGTGGAGGTGGTGCGTCACACCACGCGATCGGGGAGCGCCTCGCCGGCCGCGAACGCGTCGACGTTGCGCAGCGCGCGCATGCCCATGGCGGTGCGCGTCTCCATCGTGGCACTGCCGAGGTGCGGCAGCAGCACCACGTGCTCCATGTCCTTGAGCTCCGCGGTCACGCTGGGTTCGAACTCGAACACGTCGAGTCCGGCGCCCGCGATCTGCCGTTCCTTGAGTGCGTGCGTGAGTGCCGCCTCGTCCACCACGTCGCCGCGCGCGGTGTTCACGAGGTAGGCGTGCGGCGGCATCATCGCCAGCGTGCTGGCGTTGATGAGGTGCCGCGTCTCCGGCGTGGCCGGGCAGTGCAGCGACACGACATCACTGCGACGCAGCAGCTCCTCGAGCGTCGCCACGCGTTCGGCGCCGGCGGGGCCGTCGGTGGCGGGATCGTCGATGCGCGGCGGGCGCGGCGCATGGTACAGCACGTGCATGCCGAAGGCCGCGTGCGCCGCGCGCGCCACCGCGCGGCCGATGCGCCCGTAGCCGATGATGCCGAGCGTGCGCCCGCGCAGCGTGCGGCCGAGCATGAACGTCGGGCGGAGGCCCGCCCACGCGCCGCTCCGCAGGTGCCGCTCGCCTTCGCCAAGTCGCCGCATGACCATGAGCATGAGCGCGATGGCGATGTCGGCGGTGTCCTCGGTGAGCACGTCGGGGGTGTTCGTCACCGCGATGCCCGCGCGCTTCGCCGCCTCGAGCGCGATGTGATTGACGCCCACGCCCACGTTGGCCAGCAGCTTCGTGCGAATGCCGGTGGTGTCGAAGATGCCGGGGTGGAACTTGTCGGTGACGGTGGGGACGATGACATCGGCCTGCTGCAGCACCTGCACGAGCTGGTCACTGGAGAGCCCGATGTCGGTGCGATTGAGCAGCACGTCGTAGCGCGAGGCGAGTGCCTCTTCGACGGCGGCGGGCAACTTGCGTGTGACGACGACGCGGAGCGGAGAAGCCATGGGGAGTCGGAGGAGGTCGGGGCCGGAACGGCGGCTCAGGTGGTGACGCGCCAGTGCGCCTGCGCGGCGCCCACACCGCTGCCCGGCGTGATGGCGATGCCCGCATCGGTGAGCGCCATCTCGACGCCGGTGAGCGCCGCCGCAAGCGTCAAGGCGTTCATGTCGCCGAGGTGCCCGATGCGGAACACCTTCCCCGCCAGCTCGGCCAGCCCCGAGCCGAGTGCGAGGTCGTAGCGGCGGAAGGCGAGGTCGATGACGGTGCGCGCATCGCGGTCGGCAGGCACGACGACCCCGGTGACGGTGTCGCTGGCAATGGCCGCGCGCCTGGCACACGTGCTGAGCCCCCATGCCGCGACCGCGGCGCGCACGCCGTTGGCCAGCGTGCGATGCCGTGCGGCCACCTGCGCCATGCCTTCGTCGAGGAGCATGGTGAGCGCTTCGTCGAGCCCGTACAGCAGCGACAGCGCCGGTGTGCTGGGGAAGTAGCCCTGCGCGTTGTTCGCGCGCATGGGGCGCAGGTCGAAGTAGGCGCGCGGCGTGGTGACCGTCTCGCCCAGCGCCAGCGCGCGCTCACTCATGTACAGGATGCCCAGCCCCGCCGGCAGCATGAACCCCTTCTGCGAGCCGGTGATGGCGCAGTCGACACGCCAGTCGTCGAAGCGGAAGTCGAGGCTCGCGATGCTGCTCACGCCATCGACGTACAGCAGCGCCGGGTGCTTCGCGCGGTCGATGGCCGCACGCACCGCCGCCACATCGCTCGTGACGCCGGTGGCGGTCTCGTTGTGCACGAGCAGCACGCCGGTGATGGCGTGGGCCGTGTCGGCCGCGAGCGCCGCCTCGATGCGTGCCACGTCGGGCGCCTCGCCCCACGGTTCCTCGAGCACGTCGACCGTGTAACCCAGGTTGCGCGCGGTCTGGATGAACAGGTGCGAGAACTGGCCGAAGCGCGGCGCGAGGAGACGCGCGCCCGGTTGCTGCGTGTTCACCAGCGCCGCTTCCCACATCGCGCTGCCGCTGGCCGGGAAGACGAACGCCTCACCCCGCGTCTGGTGCACCACCTGCGGCAGCCGCGACAGGATGCGGCGCGCGAACTCGGGGAAGACCGCCGAACGATGGTCCTCCATCTGGCGGTGCATGGCCCGCTGGAGGCGGTCGGGGACCGGCGTGGGGCCGGGGATCTGGAGGAAGTGTCGTCCCATCGCGGAGGCGCGGAGATAGGGTAGGAAAAACGATCTCTACGCGGAGGCGCGGAGAGGGGGCATGGTGACGTTAGTCGTCGTGCGGCGCCGGCGCTGGCGTGGACTCGGCGGCACCGCGGCCCTGCTCCTCCTCCGCGGCCTCCGCGTTGATATCGAGGTTATCCCCCCTCCGCGTCTCCGCGTTCACGCTCTCCGCGTCAAACAGTCGGCGGCAGAGGCGTGTGAGCCGTTGGCGCTGGTCACCGCTGAGCTCGCGCATGAGCGCGACGATGGCCTCGGTGCGGGCGGGGGTGGCCTCGGCCAGCACGTTGCGTCCGGCTTCGGTGAGGTGCACCGAGATGAACCGGCGATCGACGGCGTGCCGTTCGCGACGCACCAGCTCGCGGTGCTCGAGCGCGTCGATGATGGCGGTCATCTGCGCCTTGCTGCGCCCCAGCGCCTCGGCCAGCTCCTGCTGATGCACCGGGCCGCGCTGCTGCAGCGTGTCGAGCACTCCGTACTGCGAGGCCGAGAGTCCGAACGGGTTCAGCGCATCGTCGACCTGCGCCGCGGCGAACGCGGCTGCGCGTTGCAGTGTGCCGTACGCGTCCAGTGCCTTGCGACGCTTCTTCTCACCCTTGCGCATGATCGCGGGACTCGGAGTGCCGGGGAGCCGCCCCGACGGCGGCGCGCGGCGCATGGCGGTCCACCAGGCGACGCGCGAGCACGGTGGCCACGGCCATGATCGTCTCCTGCGGGTTCGCCCCGGGAGCGGTCGGCAGCAGCGCACCGTCGGAAATGTACAGACCACGCACGCCATGGCGCTGGCCGTCCGGCGCCGCACCCGACGTGCGCGCGTCGGTACCGATACGGCACGTGCCGTTGACGTGCGCGCTGAACAGGCCGAGCCGATTGGGGGCGACACTCCCCTCGGCCAGTGCCGCGACCTCACGCGCGTGACGGGCGACGCGCGGTGGCGCGTGCAGCGTGGCCACCTCGCGCGCGCCGGCGGCGATGTGCAGTTGCGCCGTGGCGGCAATGGACGCGCGCACGCGGCGTGCGTCGCTGTCGTGCAGCCGGTACCCGATCGACACCGCGCCGTGACGGTTCAACCGCACCCGTCCGCTCGAATGCCGCAGGGCCGCACCGTCACGCGTGAGGCCGATGAGCACGCCGAGCTGCGCGTGTGCCGTCATGTGCGCGGCATGCGCGCGACCGACATACGGCAGGGCGGCCGCCATGAACCACGGATGCATCGGCGGCGTCTCGATCCAGAAGCCGTAGTCGGTGCCGTCGAAGCGCGTGTGCTCGTCGCACACGGTGGTGAGGGGAATGCCGGTGCTGGTGACGATGGGGCGGTCGTAGCGCCCCATGACGCCCGTCACCGGATGCAGCCGCAGGTACTGCCCTACCCCGCCACCACCCAACCCCGAGCGCTCGAGCAGCACCGGCGTGCCGACGGCGCCGGCCGCGACCACCACGAGCGGCGCGTCGATGGTGAGCGTGCGCGCCCGGCCCGCACCCCCATGTGCGCCGATGGCCACGTGCACGCGCTTCATGGGCGGCGTGCCGCTGCTCGTGTAGCTGCCGGTGTCGCGTTCGCGTGGCTCGATACGCAGCGCGGTGGCGCGTTCGTACAGCGTCGCGCCGGCAGCGAGTGCGCGCGGCAGCCACGTGACCAGCGCACTCTGCTTGGCATCGTGGCTGCACCCTGCGCTGCAGAAGCCGCAGCGCACACAGCCGCGCGCATTGATGGCGCCGCCGCGCGCGCGCCACCCCAGTGCGCGGGCACCGTCGAGGACGATGCGGTTGTTGGCCGAGTGCGCGGCGTCGGGCACGAGACGCGCGTGCACCGTGCGCTCCACCTCGTCGAACACCGGCGCCATGTCGCGCGGCGTCATGCCCTCGGTGCCGGCGTCGCGCGCCCATTCGTCGAGCACCGCGTCGGGCGTGCGCAGCATGATCATCCAGTTCACGGTGGTGCTGCCGCCCACCGTGTCGCCCTGCACGATCAACACGCTGCCGTCGTCGGTGCTGCGCAGGCCGCCGTCGGCCATGAGGCGCGCCGCCATGGCCGCTTCGTCCTCGGCAAAGTCGCGGCGATCGTGCCAGCCGCCGCTCTCCAGCACCACCACCTCGAGCCCCGCCTCGGCCAGGTGCGCCGCCATGACCGCGCCGCCGGCGCCGCTGCCCACCACCACCACGTCGGCGGTGCGGTGCGTGTCGGTGGTGACGGCGGTGTGCCGCACCAGCCCCGGCGGGTCGACGGCCGGCGTGGGGTGCGGGGCAATGACCAGCGGCTGCCGCGCCACCGGGCCGGCGGCGTCGGGCGCGTCCGCGGGACTCCCGGCCGGCAGCGGCCCCTCCCACGGCAGTGCCGGCGCGCGATGACGCAGCCCGCCCGCGTAGCCAATGACGGCCAGCACGTCGGGGCGCGCGTAGTGCACGGACTGCACCAGCTTGCGGACGGCCTGCACCGCCGAACGCACGATCGGCAGCGGCGAGTCCATCCAGGCGCCCAAGCACCGCTGCTGCGTGGCCGGCGCCAGCGCGGCGAAGGCGCGCGGGGGCAGCCCGGCCAGCAGGACGCCCAGGGGTGAGGCGAGGAGACCGATGGCGTGGCCGAACTCACGGTGCCGGTGTGCGGGCAGCGCGCCCAGACGACGCTCGAGGTGCGCATCGCGGGCGTCCACCCGGTCGGCCGCAGGGGGCGCCTGGCTGAGTATCGCGCGGGCCAGCGCGCCCAACTGGGTTCGCTGCCGCGGGCTCAACCCTGGAGGGGAGGAGGGACTCGGGGTAGACACATGGGGAGTCTACCGCGGAGACGCTGAGGGTGGGACAACGCGGAGCAGGCGCGCCACGGAAGCGATGGATGGGCGGAGCAACAGAATGCTCAGTGGTCCTCGCCGACCAACACTAGATTTCGACAAGGTCCGAACAGGAGGATGACCCGATGACGTTCAAGGTTGCCATCGCGCGTGACGAGGACGGCGTCAGCGTCTGGGTTCCCGGGTTGCCGGGGTGTTGGTCCCAGGGAGCCACCGAGGCAGAGGCGCTGGCGAATATTCAGGCGGCAATCACCGAGTATCTCGCGGTTCGCGATGAACTGCTGGACGGCGCCGATGTGCGCGAAGTCGAAGTCGCGGCGTAGGTGGCGTGGGACGGATTCCAGGGATCAATCATCTTGACGCCATCCGCGCGCTGGAGAAGGCCGGGTTTCGGGTGGTGCGACAGGGCAAGCACGCGGTGCTGACCGATGGTCAGCGCATCTTGACCATTCCGCGCCACAACCCGATCAACGCGTTCACGATGGGCGGCATCGTACGCGATGCGGGGCTATCGCCAGAGGCGTTCCGCGAGCTGCTGTGACACGAGGTTGAGAAGGAAACGAACGGAGGTCAGAACAATTGTTCTGACCCCCGTCGTGTCAGCCGTCGTACCCGTCGTACCCGTCGTCCCGCCCCTACCGCTCCCGCCCCGCCGCTCCCGTCGTTCCCGCTTCCGTGGTACGCAGTCGCCCTCAGACGCTGCTTTCAAAGATCTGCTTCGTCTCGTCATTCAGCAGCACCCACAGCGAGTAGGCGCCGAACGCCGTCCCCCAGGGCCACTTGAAGAGGCGGAAGGTGGACACGACGATGATGACGATGCGCGCCCACGGCCGGTGACTGAGCAGCGCGAAGCCGGCAATGAGGCCGAACAGGCTCACGAGCCCCATGACGCTCGCCACGAGCAGGCTGGTGACCGAGCCGACCACGAACGCGACGGGATTGAGCGTCGCGAGCGAGCCGAACAGTCCGCCGAAGAAGACGCCCAGCGCGCCGAGCAGGCCCAGGGCGCTGAAGAGCAGATTGACGAGACCGACGACCTTGATGTGGGTGCGCACCGCAGATGCTCCGCCGTTGAAGATGGGAGAACTTACGCGGGGTCGGCGGCGGGGGATTCAGGGGGGCGCGGGCGTGTCGGGGCGACACGGGCCGCCAGGCTCACGAGGGCGACGCCGCCCACGATGACGCTCATGGCGAGCAGGGCCGTGGGGGGTAGGCGCTCGCCGCCCAGCACCACGCCCAGGAGCACGGCGATGACCGGGTTCACGTAGGCGTAGGTGCCCACCGCCGCCGGGCTCGCCACGGTGAGCAGCCACATGTAGGTGCTGAAGCCGATGAGCGACCCGAAGACGATGAGATAGAGCAGCGACGCAGCCGAGCGCATCGTGACGTCGTGCGCGAGAAGCTGGTGCCATTCGCCGGTGGCGAGTGACGCGAGCGACAGCAGCACGCCGCCGGTGAGCATCTGCATGCCGATGGCGAGCGACGCCGGCTTGGCCTGCGGCGCGGTGCGCGAGTAGAGCGAGCCGATGGTCCACGCGAGTGCACCGCTCGCGAGCACCGCTGCGGCGATGGGATCGATCGCGGCGCGCGACGACGTGCCCGCGGCACCCGCGCCGTGCGCCGGCAGCACGAGCAGCGCGACCCCCGCGAGGCCGATGCCCACACCGGCGAGCTGCGCGAGGCGCGGGCGCTTCCCCTGCCACGCTTCGCACAGCACCAGGAACAGCGGCACCGTGGCGATGATGACCGACACCACGCCCGAGCTCACCCGCTGGCTCGACCACGATACCGCCGC
Organism: Gemmatimonadota bacterium; assembly: GCA_020161135.1. Classification (GTDB taxonomy): domain Bacteria; phylum Gemmatimonadota; class Gemmatimonadetes; order Gemmatimonadales; family Gemmatimonadaceae; genus Gemmatimonas. The sequence goes on from JAIUOB010000002.1 coordinate 773,298, forward strand.
GTTGCCGATGAACAGCAGCAGCGCGCCGATGAGCGCACTCGCCCGCCAGTTCTGCGCCGTGGGGCGAGGCGCTCCGCGCCAGCGTGACCAGCCGTACAGCAGCGCTCCCGCCGTGAGGAAGCGGAGGGCACCCATGGTGAACGGCGGAATCGTCTGCACCGCCCACTTGATGGCGAGGTACGTCGACCCCCACACCACCCAGATGATGAAGAAGCCGCCGACGAGCCTCCACCGCAGTGTGCTGCCGTGCGGGGTCATGCGTGCCTCCGCGACGGCGCCCCACGCAGCGCGCGCAGCGCGGCGTCACCGGCGGCCGCACCGCCCACGAGGATGTACAGATAGAAGGTGTAGAAGCGCCACCAGAGGAGACTCGACGCAAAGATCGCCGGCGGAATGGCGTCGGTCAGCACGGCCGCGAACGCCCCCTCGATGGCGCCGCCGCCACCCGGAGCCGGCACGGCCACGCCACCATAGAAGAGCGCGAGCGGCCACAGCACGAGCGGCGCGAGCGTGTCCATGGTGCGCGGAAAGGTCGGATCGCCGAGGTACACGAGCAGCGGCAGGGCGGCCACCTTGCCGAGCACGTGCAGCAGCGAGCCGCTGAAGGCGAGCGCCATGCGTCCCTTGTGCGCGTCGCGCAGCGCCTGGGCAGTATGGCGCAGTTCGCGCAGGGCACGCTGCACCACACGCCAGCGCCCCGCATGCAGGTGCAGGCGGCGCGCCCACGCCGGCGGCGGGCCGTGCGCGTTGTTGCGCGAGAGCACCCACCCGACGGCCGCGAGGCCGAGCACGAACGTCGCGTACCCGCCCACCAGCGCGAGCAGCCCCACGCTCGAGGCGCCTCGGCCGCGGAAGGCGAAGGCGAGCCCGCCGCAGACGAGCACGAGGGAGCCCAGCTCGAGGAAGAGCTCCAGAAAGAGCACCAGCACGCGTTGCGCGGCCGTGGCGCCGCCTTCGGCGAGCACCAAAAAGCGCGCCGGCTCGGCCCCGCTCCTGGCTGGGGTGACCGAGGCGGCGAAGTCGCCGGCCAGGCAGGTCCGGAGCGCGGTGCCGAAGCGCAGCGGAATGCGACACGCCGCGGCCGACGCCTGCATCTTGAAGGTCCGCGCGAGCACTTCGATGGCGAAGGCGGCGAGCAGCCCGGCGTGCGCCACGAGGGGGAGCCAGGGCATGCCGCCGGCCGGCCAGTTGCGTGCCACGACCCATCCCGACACGCCCAGCATGAGCGCGAACGAGAGCACGGTCACCACCCAACGACGCCACGAAACGGCCCCAAGCATGGACGCAACGTAAACGGGTGCTGGCGCAAGGCGGGGGCATGCGGTCGATTACGAGGCGAATCGTGACCGAACACCGCCGCCGCCCGCGCCCGCACGCTCGGCGCGCCGTGCGGTTCCTCCACCGAAGGCCCCGACGTTCCCCCCGAGGCGAAGATGAGCATGCTGTCCCGTCGTGAGTGGCTGCGCACCACCGGTTTGGGCGTGGGTGCCGGTGTGGCCCTGCCCGGCCTCCTCCCCGCGTCGCAGATGGCGCATGCGATGGGCGGCGGCGTGTCGTACGCCGACATGCTGCGGCAGATGGAGCGCGACGTGACCACCGCGCGCGCCGCGGCGGGGCCCATTCGTCTCATGTACAACGAGAATCCGTTCGGCATGAGTCCCAAGGCCAAGGATGCGCTCATGGGGCACTGGGCCGAGCATACATGGTATGTGCCGCCCATCCGCCAGGAGGTGGCGGCGACGTTCGCGAAGCATGTGGGCGTGCCCGTCGAGAACGTGCTCGTGACGCAGGGGTCGAGCGAGGTGCTGTCGATCCTCGCGCTGGCGTACAACATGGATGGCGGCGAGATCGTGGCGCCGTGGCCCACGTTCGAGGACCTGCCGCGGTGGGGGGACACGCTCAAGATGCGTGTGCATCGCGTGCCGCTCGACCACAACCTCGATCACGACCTGTACCAGATGGACGCGAAGATCGGCGGCGCGACCAAGCTGGTGTTCGTGTGCAACCCCAACAACCCCACCAGCAACCTCAACGACGACAAGGCGCTGCGCGACTTCGTGGGCACCGCGAGCAAGCGCGCGCTGGTGGTGGTGGACGAGGCGTACATCGACTTTGTGGACACGCCCGGCCACAAGAGCATGGTGGACCTCGTGCTCAAGGGCGAGAACGTGGTCGTGTCGCGCACCGCGAGCAAGCTGCACGGCCTGGCCGGGCTGCGTGTGGGCTTCGCGATCGCGCGCGCCGACATCGTGCGCAAGCTGCAGCAGTACGTGACTGGCGACCCCAATGTGTTCGGCCTGCACGCCGCCAACGCGAGCCTGCAGGACACCGAGTATCAGACCTTCGCGAAGGCCAAGAACCGCGAGGGGCGCACCCTGCTGCTGGACACGTTGGCCAAGCTGGGCAAGAAGGCCGCGCCGAGCCAGACGAACTTCGTGTTCTTCCAGGCCGGCAAGCCGGTCGAGGCGATGCAAGGGTACTTCCGCAGCAAGGGCTATCTCATCGGGCGTGCGTTTCCGCCGTATACGGACTGGTGCCGGGTGAGTGTGGGGACGCCGGAGGAGATGAAGGGGTTTTGTGAGGTGTTGCCGGGGGCTTGGGGGTGAGGGTCGAGGGGATGGGTCGCTTGGCACCTCCGCTCTGCCTGCTAATGAGGGCGGCTCGGCACGCGGAGGCAAGCAACGGCGACGCGCTCAAGTCTACATTCGGCGTCAGACGTACTCTTCTTGCCGGACTTCATCGACCGGCAAGGTGGATGCCGAGAACCGAGGCTCTCCAGCCGCCAATTCGGCCCTTGCGTTTCTCTTGAGGTGTTTCGGTGGCGTCCACTGGCTCTTCCGCGCTACTCTCAATCGCCAAGCTTATGCCGATCGATCGCGTTTTCGATGTGTTCAAGGTGCAGGGCCAACCGACCATCACCTATGTCAGTCGGCAGAACGGCTACTTCGAAGCTAAGCTATCGCAGGCACTGAACAGCCGTGGGTCCGTGTGCGTCCTAACTGGACCGTCGAAGACGGGAAAGACTTCGCTGTACTCCCGAATTCTCGCTGAACGCAGTATTGAGGCTTTGCGGGTTCGATGTGACGGCTCGCTACGGGCGAGCGAGCTTTGGAAGAAGGCACTGGAACAGGTCAACTTCACTCGCGTCGCTGAACTCCAGTCAGATCGTACAAGAGAGATATCAGTCGGCGCCAAGCTTGGTGCCACTCTTGGATGGAAGTGGCTGGCCGGCATGCTCGGCGAAGTCAGCGCTGAAGGAGTTGCGTCGTGGACAGAAGCAGAGGCTCGCCAGCGCGTTCTTTCCGACCCTGGTCCGGAGCACCTTGTTCCCTTGCTGAAGCAGCTACCGCTCCTTCTGGTATTGGAGGATTTTCACTATCTCGATCCGAAGGAGCAGACAACGGTATTCCAACAGTGGAAGACTTTCGTCGACGAGGAGGTGTCGGTTCTTGTCGTGGGCACGACGCATCATGCCGCCGACCTCGCTCACGCAAACAAGGACCTCGTCGGACGCGTCTTTCAGATCGACCTTACCACTTGGAGCGACAACGATCTATCCAAGATTGCTTCCGAGGGCTTTAAGTATCTCAACCTCGACGTAGCCGCGGAGACGAGCAAAGCGATCGCTGCTGAGTCTGTGGGTTTGCCAATCATAACCCAAGCCGTCTGTCTGAGTCTCCTACTTGAGGCCGGGATCACAGAGGCGCGACCGCAGATCACTCGCGTTGACTGGAAGCGTCGCGATGCCTACGACGCGCTTCACCGCGTGGCGCTTGAGAGATTCCAAGCATTCGAGTCAAACTACGACAGGCTGATCAGAGGCCCAAGAAAGCGCGCACGAAAGTTTGATACCTATGAACTTATCCTGTCGACGTTCACGCTTGATCCGCTGGTATTCTCGCTGAAACGGGAGGAGATCATCGAACGACTGAAGAAGTTGCCTCTTCATGGCGATCAAGTACCTCCGGACGGTTCGCTGAACTCGACGTTTGGTGCTCTTGGTAGCTTTCAGCAGCGTCTCGGCATCGAGATCTTGGAGTGGAGTGCGAGAGATCAGCGCCTATACATCCTGGAACCCGCTTTCCTATTTTATCTCCGCTGGCGTAAGCCGCGCGCACAGGCTCCGTCAACCACAGATCTCTTGGGCGAACTCATCGTTAAGCTTGGACTCAAGAACTTCGACTTCGTGCGTAAGCTTCCCCGTCAAGCAGACAGTTGATTGACGGTCCCCCCGTCCTTCTGACGTCAGCCCCGTTGGTGGACAGCTCGCAGCAAGAGTTCAGGCGGTGGTCGCGGTGGTGTGTGCCTGATGTTGGGTCACAAAGGCGTTGGGCGTCAGGCCACCCAGTGCGCTGTGTGGACGTTCCGCGTTGTAGTCCTGTCGCCACGCCTCGATGACGCCGCGCGCATTCTCGATCGAGAGGAACTGATGCACGTTTAGACACTCGTCTCGCAAGTGTCCGTTGAACGATTCGATGTGTCCGTTGTCGGTCGGCTTACCGGGCCGGGTGAAGTCGAGCGCTACCCCGCGATAGAACGCCCACGCGTCGACGGCCTTCGAGGTGAACTCGGTCCCATGGTCGCAGGTGATGGACTGTGGCAGATGGGACGGAGCGACGGCCGTCTCGAAGGCCGCAACGACGTGCTTCCCCGTCAGTGAGAGACCCACCTCCAGTACCGGGCTCTGGCGACTCCACTGATCGATCGTCGTCAGCACCCGAAAGGCCCGCCCATCGAGCAGCTGATCATGGACAAAGTCCATGCTCCACCGCTGTCCCAAGGCCGTCGCTCGGGGCGCGGGCCCGCGGTGCAGGGCCAGGTGCTTCCGCCGCCGCACGCGCATCCGCACTTGGAGCCCCTCGAGGCGATACAGGCGGCGCACCCGCTTGTGATTCACGACCCAGCCCTCGCGGCGCAGCAAGGTGTGAATCCGTTCATACCCAAAGCGCGGACGCGCATGCGCCAGCTCCCGAATGCGAAGCCGCAAGGCGGTCTGATCACGGGCGGTGCTCGCGCGATACCACGCGGCCCGACTGAACTGCGCGAGCCGACACGCGCGCCACACACTCACGCCGAAGGTGGTCCGAAAGCACGTGGCGAGGGCGCGACGGCGTGCCGGCTTCAGACCTTTTTTCTCGGAGCGCCTCGCTCAGCATGTGCTTGTCGAGCGTCAGGTCAGCGACGACCTGCTTGAGGCGCGCATTCTCCTCCTCCAACGACCGGATCCGCCGCAGCTCGCTGACGCCGAGGTGGGCAAACCGCTTCTTCCATACGTAAGACGTCGCCTCGCTCACCCCGAGCTGCCGGCACACGTCGGCCACCGCTGTGCCACTCTCGGCCTGCCGCAGCGCAAACGCGATCTGCTCTTCGCTGAACTTGGACTTCTTCACGGTCCCGCTCCTTGCCCCGCCTGGGGCGCTGGACCGCTAACCTACCACCCGAGGACTCCAGTTTCGACCTGCCCACAATTTCTGGGGGGACGTCACAGGAGACATACCGGACAGGATAGTGGAGAAGATAGGCTATTCGAAGAACACACTGGCACCACCGATAGCAGAAGCGGTGCGGACGAGTTCTGCGTTCTCGGAGAGCCTCCTATCGCGCTTGGCCTCCGTGAACTTGCCAGCGCCTGCGGCCGTTGCATGTTCGGGCTCCGCCGACGAGCGCAAATCGATCACTGTGCGTGCGTGAGCTTCTGCGTGGCCAACTATACGCGCGCGCAGCGTCTCAATGGCGGCTCCGCCACCGGTTACGGCTTCAGCATCGACCGCAGTGATGCCGAGCGCCGAGCAGAAGCGATCGCGAGCCCGAACGATGCGGTCCGCGAACTGCTTGATCTGGTCACGGATTGACTCCGCTTCGAAATCCGCTCCAATCTCCATGACGCGCCCGTTGACGCTCACCCTCTGAGAGTTCCCCGCGTAGAGCTCCCGCTTGCGCCGCTCCCACTCGACGCGCGGCCCGGCCTTGAAGTGACGCTGGACAGCAGGTTCGAGAAGATCGAGGACTGCAGCATCAAGTTCGTGTATGCCAAGGCGAACCGAGCGCTGGCGGACCACCGGCTCACTCCATCGATCGTCCCTGAAAGAGCTGTCGAACCAGATGTAGCCGAAGTCGGTGGTGAAGGCACCGACATCGGTCGTGAGCACTGCGAAACCCTCGCGCATATGCCGGAACGGACGGGCAAGTCGAGGATCGAGCATTCGCTGCATATTGATCTGCCTGCTTGGCGGCCCACGGTGGTCTTGCTGCGGAGGGATCCACGTGACATTCAAGCCGCGACTGAAGACACCGAGCGCATTGGTCTCCGGCTCGGTAAGGGCCGCGCGATTCCTGGCCGGCCGCCAGCCGGCACCGTCGAGTAGCGCACTGATCCACTCGTCCGGTGGTTGGACGTCATCGAGCTGCGGTACGGTGAGCCTGACAGGAACGTCGGCCAACTCCGGCTTCTCCTTGTGCACAATCCCACGAAGCTCCCGCAGGAACGCGCCGGCGATCTTGAGCGCACTTTTGCGGGTGAGCCCACTGTTGGCTATCGCACCGGCTTCGGTCGCGAAGAGACTTCGCTTCCAATCGCTGAACACCTGGATCCCAACTCCGCCGGTGGTACCGGCTGCGGCGGCACCAACGATCCATCGGGGTGGTGATTTCCGCTCATCGAGCGCCACGACCGTTGGGATGAGCATGGAGTCTTCACCACTTGAGAACGCGGGAAGCCCGCGGAGCACCTCCGCTTTCGAGCTCCACCCCTGTCTCACGGCGACCTTGGTATAGGCGCTCCCAAGGTCGATGCACAGCAACCTTTCGTTGACCATCGCTCACTCCCGCTCAGCATTGGGTTTGCGATACGACGCCTGCCTTGACCAGTATGATCCCACTCTCCGCTTCCCCCAACTGGGCGCCGGCGCTCATGACACGCACAGGGTCACCCGGCACAACACCGCTGCTGCGGGACTCGTGACGTGAGGGGTCAAATTGGGTTGTGGAACTGACTTCCGCGAGCGGCCGCACGCCGAGATTGAAGAGGGAGATGTCGATTGCCTGGCGAAGATCCCCGTCCGGTCCCGTTGCAGCCAGCGTCTGCAGGATTTCCTGCAGCACGTCCTTCTGACCGAGGAATCGCTGGTATCGTGTACCACGATCCATGGGCTCCGCGCCGCCGCCGATCGGCAAGTCCTCGAGGTAGTCGCGAATCACCGTCACCAAACGCGGCGCGGGTACGACAACGAGCGGTGCCGTACCCACGGATCCGCCGTCTAGTGCCCTCAGCACGGATGGAATCTGGATTCCTGCCACCCGTCCGAGCAGCGAGTCCAGCCGTCCCTGATGCTCGCGGGTGAAGGACGCCGATTGAGAATACGTAGCGAGCCCGAGCGTTCCGAGCGCCCATATATGATGGGTCTCAAGCTGGCCATTGGCATCGAGCTGATCCTCAATGGCCGCCAGAAGCGTATCGAGGATGGGGCTCGCGTCGCCGGAGGGTCCTCCCTTGCGGGCAGCGACGGCGTTCACAGCCGCGGTGGTGAGCGCTCTAGCAACTCGCTCGGTGCTCACGGGATTGGCGAGGACGAGCTTCACGACAGGACGACGCAACGCCTCGTGGTCGGTAAGGACACCGATCAACCAAGACCCAGCATCGCCCCCGTTGTCCACCGCGAACGACCGGGCCAGAGCCGAAGCAAGTGAGGCCAGCTCCGGGCCCTGCTCAACCTGCCCAAGGAAGGCATCCCACACGTTCCGTGGTACTGCCGTGCCGTGCTCCAGAAGGACATCAAGTGCCGCTGAATCCAAGAACTCTTGCGGATGCTGCTTGGCGTAACCGACGAGGTCGCCCGGCTTGAGCACCTTCTGCTCGAGCATGGCCTCCAGAGCATCGGAACCGATGTCGGCCGCAAGATGGACCGACCAGGTGATCGACGACCGAGCGTGTCTCGGAAACCTGTACAACACCGAGTCGACCAGCGAGGACGGCAGTGCTCTCGTGACCTCACTCCGCAGCGCGAGCCATGCGCGTAGCAGTTCGTCCCCGAGCCCCGTCTCCTGCGCGCCCCAGGCCTCTACCAGCGCACGCAGTCGCAGTAGACCAGCCTGCTGATCATCGGTGAGCGTGCCCGTCTTGGTGGCCTGGTACAGAGCGCTTCGGAAGTCTGCGGCGAACCCGGCCGGATCGCTCGAACTATAGCGGCGGAAGAGCGCGCGAAACTGTTCCCAGATTGCGGACGCTTCTTTCGGAACGGTTGACATTCGATCCCGGAGGGCGTGGTGGGTCGTTGAACCGGCGTGACCGGCCAAGGCGCGGCGTCCAGAATGCGACGGGTTGTTCCATGACGTCACCCGACTGCCTCAGCCTGCTTGGTCTGCATCCAATCTGCCCGGATGAACGGGCCTGGCAACCAATGCCCACCTCGGACCGCGCTCGCCCCGCTGCGAACGCATCTTGGCGTCGGGCCATCAAGTAAGTACGGAGAGATGACGCGGCCGGCGAACGCTCGCGGTCGAGCCCGCCCCGGCGGAGAGCGCCAACGCCCCACCGGTGACAAGGACCTAACCGCGCCGTGTTTGCCGCATCATGAGCGTGGATCCAGTTTACTGGAGTCGCCGCGACCGGCCACCCCTACCTCCCTGTGGACGTTGCACTTCGCCGTTTCTCACGTCCTCGCGGCATCGATTCAGCTTGTCCTTTGCCCGGTTCGGCGGACCCTACGCGCTCTAGATTCCTTCACGGGGCTTCAATGTCGACGTATCGCAATCGCACCACCGAAACCGGTTGGCGGCTTGTGGGAAAGGCCGCCGAACTGGTGCCGGACGTCCGCCCGGTCGATGCGACCGATCCTGGCGACTGCGTGTTCGCGGCGCGTTTCGCCCTGCGCCCTTGGTTGGCCAGCAGCGACCCCCTCGCACGGGCACTTGAGGCACTCGGCGGTGCCATCGCACGCGAGGTGCGCGACGCGCCAGCTCTGGCGATCGACCGCCCCGCGGTGCTTCCTGCGACGCGCTTCGAGGGCCTCTCGTGGGACGTGGACGGCGAGCGCACGGCGTGGATGGGCGAGCTGTGGTGGCGGCACCCCCACGCAGTCATGCGACGCGTTCCCTGCACCACCCACGTGATGATCAGCGAGGTCGGGACACACGTGCAGCTTACCGTTCGTGTCTTCGCGGACGGGGGTGTGAATGCTCTGGGAGGGCTCGTGGGTGCCGGTCAGGCACGACCGACATGGCTTTCCACGCTCGCTCGGGATTGCCGCCTCGTCGCGTCCTGGGGTGAGACGACTCCAGTCTGCCTGGATGAGCAGAATATCGGTGAATTCGTTGGCGACGTGCTGTTCGCCGATAGCCGTGAATGGCCTGTGATCGTGCTCTCCGCCTTCGAACAAGGTGGCTACGTGGTGCCACCGGAGGCCTTGGCCGACGAATTGCTCGGCCTCGCCCGGGTCTATTACCTCGGCAATCACGCCACCTCGTTCCGACTTACCGACCTCTTGGGTGGCAAGGAGCTGAGCTGCTTTTGGGGGGCCACGCGCGTGTATCTACCTCGCTTCTCGTGCGCCGATCCCGGGTTGGAGCATCCGTTGCTGTTCCCGGACGACCTGCTGGACCCGGCTTCCCGCGCCGAACTCGTTGGCGAGCTTGCCGTTGGCCTACGATCTTCTGTTCCGATCGCTGAGGGGATTGCAGCGAGGCGCGCTCGACGTAGCCGACCACGCTCAGTTACGTCGGCAGTCGGCACACCGGCAATCGGCGCTTCGGAGGCGAGTCCCTCAGCGCCGGCGGTAACCACCCCGGACAAGAACAGCTCCGAAGACGAAGCCAATTCCCCGCAGCCTCAGTCGCCTACGCCGCTTTCGGCTCCTGCGGATTCGAGCGTCGCGACACCAGGCAATGCGGCAGCCGACGCGATCGCCGCCGCTATTGGAGCGGTCGCTGCGCAACTTGAAGTACTCGCTGGCGCGATCACGAATCTCACCGCAGCCAACCGGGAGCTCTTCGATGAGGTGGCCCAGCTTCGCACCGGCAGCGCCGTGCGTCTGGCGAGCATCGCATCGATCGAACGACGCATCGAGCGAATCGATACGTTCATGCTCAACGAAGTCCCGCGCCTTCTCGCTAGGTCACCGGAGGGCGCTCCCGACATCGAGTCAGAGCAAGAGGAGCGCACCGCTCTCATCGACATCGTTCGCCAAGCGTCGGCTCGGCATACCGACGCCCTTCTCTTTCTCGAGAGTGCAGAAGGGAGCGCGATCGACAGTCCTTACGAGGATGTTGACCGTGTGGCCAAGGTACTGGACGCTATGGCCGACATCGCCCGACGACGGCAGCACGGCACGCTCGGCCTCCCCGTACGTCAGGCGTTTCGTGACTATGGCATCGACTATCGAAGTACGATCTCTGAGACTACGCCAGGAAAGCAGCGCGCTCAATACCAATTAGCCGATCGAAGCGGCCAGATCTACGCGTGCCTCGAGCACATCGTTCTTGGTTCGTCGCATGACCCGCGCTACTGTCTCCGTATCTACTTCACGTCACGCGCACCACTCGAACCACGTTTCGTCATCGGGCATGTAGGACGTCACTTCGACGTGATCACCACAAGCTGATCGCTTCTTCAGGACTATTGCCAATTCCACACCCCGCACTCGCGACCGCAGCGCGGGAGCGACCGCGCGCAGCGGAAGTTGGAGTTTGGCGTGCGACTCATCTCTGTGAGGCGATTCTCGTGATGGTTCAAGACATACGTTCGCAAGCCCGTGTCGCTTGCGTCGCCGTACTCGCCCTCCTCCTCGCCGCCCCCGCCTGCACCACCCCCACCCCCGCGCGCATCGTCGCCGGGCGCACGGACACGCTGGTCATCCACCACACGCGCCCGATCGCGCTGCCGGCGGTGGCGGTGAACGCGGCGGGGGACACGCTGCCGGGCGGCATCACGCGGTGGCGGCGGGTGAGTGGCGACACGGTCGCGCTCGCGGACACCGGCACGGTGCACTGCACGCGGCGCAGCGAAACGGTGGTGGCGGCCGAGGCGGGCGCGGTATCGCGACAGTTCGTGGTGCGCTGCCGCCCGCTCAAGGGGTTCGTGTGGGGGGCCGAGGTGCTGCTGCGCCCGGGCAGCGCGCCGCAGCCGTTCCCCATCTACGCCATCGGCACCGACGACGAGCCGATCACCGACCTGGCGGCCGAGGTGGGGGTGGTGGACACGGCGGTGGCGGAGTTGGTGGGTGGCAGTCGGGTGCGCGCGAAGCGCCCGGGCGGCACCGCGCTGCGCGTGCGCGCCGGCGACTGCCGCACGACCATCGGGGTGAGCGTGGTCGATCGGGTGGACGATCCGTTCGCGGTGGGCGAGTGGGCCGAGCATGTCGCGCCCACTCGGCTCGTGGGGAGCGAGTATCGCACGTGGCGCGTGCCGGTGGGGCACCTTGAGCTGTCGCTCGACGGCGACGCGGGCGCGCAGGAGCGGCTGCGCCTGGACGTGGCCCATGCCAACTGCGCCGCGCTCCGCAGCGCGCCCCAGGGGTTGTCGTGCATCACGACCGATTCCACGGTGGTGGTGGTGCGGCGCCTCGGCCGCGGGAAGGATCGCGTCGGCAGCGACAGCGGCGCGCTCGTCATCAGGCGCGCGGCCTGGGGCCGGCAGTCGGTCACCGCCGCCGCGCGTCAGCGCGCGCCGGTACGGGAATCGGACACGGGTGACACGCTCTGTCCACTGCTCATGGGGTGGACGCCGAAGGGGCAGGCGGCGTCGCGGTAGCGGGTGCACCCGCGCGCGAACCACGTCGCGACACCCCCGGCCACCGCGCCCCGAGCCAGCCGAGCACCGCATCCCACACCACCGGCGTGGCGATGGGGAGATCGTTGCGATCGCGCCGGAAGAAGTGGTCGACACCGTCCAGCACGGTCACCGTGACATCACGCGCGCCGCGCCGGCGCTGCTGCGCGGCGATCGCCTCGGCCTGATCGGGCGACACCTGCCAGTCGCTTGCTCCATGCAGCAGCAGCATGGGCCCCTGCACGCCGGCGTAGTGCGGCATGGGGTCGAGCGTGAGGAACTCGCGATACCACACGTCACCCTCGGCGCGCCGCGCATGTTCGCGCGCGAGCGCCTGCTGGCGGTCGGCCATGGACGCGCTGCGCGACCACTGCCGCGCGTCGCGCACCTGATGCGGCTGCCGCTGGCGCACGAGCACCTCACCGGGCCGCGCGGGCGCGCCGAGGAACACCGTGCCGCTTCGCGCGTCGAGTTCCCGCGCGACCATCGCGGCGATCACCGCACCTTCACCATGACCCACGAGCACGAAGAAGCGGCTCGTGTCGGGGTCGAACGATTGGAAGTCGCGCAGCACGGCACGCAGGTCGGCCGCGAGCCGCGTGGTGGTGGCCGTGTTCGCGTAGGAGCCCGTGGAGCGCCCGGTGCCACGCTCGTCGACACGCAGCACGCCATAGCCGTGCGAGTGCAGCACGCGCGCGAGGAAGTCGTAGGCGGAAAGCAGCGTATCACCCATGGGCGCCGGGTAGCTGCGGTCGTGCGCCCCTTCGCCGGTCACGAGCACGATGCACGGCCTGCCGCCCGGGGCCGTGCGCGCGCGCTCGTACACGTACGCGACCGACACACCGGGCTCGACGACGACGCTGCGCTCGATGGCCACGCCGGTGATCCTGGGGTTGCCTTGCCCAATGTGACTGCCGCGGTCGCAGGCAGCGCTGCCCGCGGCCATGCCGGCGGCGAGCGCGAGGAACATGGTGCGGGTGTGCAGGAATGGCATTGGCGTGCGTTGCAACGGGACGGGCACTGAATGGGCAGCACTGTGGTGGACGAGGGGCGATACCCACGGGAGGGATGGGCGTTCCGCTGGCCCGCCCTCCGCTCGTCCCCTCGGCATGGCCCTGCCGGGGGTACCCGGTTAGCTCGAGTGCCGTTATAATACACTCCGTGATAGGTTCGTTCGCCGATGGCGCCACGGAGGATCTCTTCAACGGCATCGACAGCCGCCGCGCGCGACAGGCGTGTCCGGTGACGCTGTGGCCCGTCGTGGCGCGCAAGCTCACACAACTCAATCGCGTCCGCGATCTCCGGGAGCTTGCCATTCCCCCCGGCAATCGGCTCGAGGCACTCAAGGGCGCACGGCGCGGACAGCACAGTATCCGCATCAACGACCAGTACCGGATCTGTTTCCGCTGGGAGGACGGTCATGCCGACGATGTCGAAGTCACGGACTACCACTAAGTCGCGCCGTACGACCACGCTCGTCGCTCGGCCCCTGCCCTCGCACCGACCGCCCACGCATCCGGGAGAGATGCTGCTCGAGGAGTTCCTGAAGCCACTCGGGATCTCGCAGTCGGCGTTCGCGATCCGCCTCGGCGTCTCCTTCCCCCGCTTGAACGAGGTCGTGAACGGCAAGCGCGCCGTGACACCGGACACGGCGTTGCGTCTCGCCCGCGTCACCGGCATGAGTGCGGATTTCTGGCTTGGCCTGCAGCAGGACTGGGACCTGTGGCACGCCCTGCGCTCCGATGAGGCGGCCGAGATTCAGCGGCTGGAGCCGTTGGCGCGGGTCGGCTGAGCGACCGGTGGCGGGCGGTGCGCGCTCGCGGAGGTGCATGAATGCTGAACCGTAACGTGACCGCCCTGCTTCGCCGCGCCGCGATCCTGCTCACCATGGCCGCGTTGCCCCGGTCGGTCGCTGCCTGCTCCCTGCGGGCGCCGTGGGAGATCAACGACCCACGCATGCTGGCGTTCATGGGGTCGCCGTTGCCCGATACGGTGCGGGCCGGCAACGGCGCGATGCTCCCGGTCGTGGCGATGGGGCACTCGGGCCGGGGCGCAGCGCGAACGGTGTATGGCCAGCGCGTGCGGGTCGACCGCATGGGCGACGCGGCGCGACGCGCCCTGCCGCCTGACACCCGCGAGGTCGTGCTCGTGCCGTGGGACTATGCGCCCGACTGCACGCCGGTGGCGTGGGGACAGAGCGCGCGCTGGCTTCCCGATGCGCCAAGCAGCCTGTTCCGCGCGCGCCTGCGTCCGCGTGCAGCGTGGGCCGAGGGCCTGCCCACCTTCGACCTGCTCGATGCGGCATTCCAGCCGTATCGCGAACGTGCGGAGCGCACGGTGACGTTCGACGGCGTGCTGTCGCGCGAGCCACGTCTGGGCGCGCTGGCGTTGCTGTCGTTCTACGATGTACTGCCGCCGTCGGGGCGCACGCCGGACACGCTCGCGGCGCTGCAGTGGATGACGCGCACCCGAGCGGACACGGCGCTCGCCGGTCGGTATCCGGTGACCGCGTTCATGCACGACGCGCGCGCACAGTTCGCACGCGCACGCGCCGCGGCGGTCGTTGTCCCGGTGGCCGGCACCTTTCGACTCGACGTCTCGATCGACGGTCAGCTCCCACGCCCGCTCTTCCTGCGCGTCGGCACCACGGTCGCGTCACTGCAGGACTCGGCGCGCGGCATGCCCGACACGGCGCTCGTGCCGCGTCTGCCGGAGGGCTACTACGCCTTCGCGACGGCGGCCACGACGCTCGAGCAGCTGCATTCGCGGTGTCCCGCGCGCGATCGCTCGACGATCGCCTATGTCGACCTCGACTGGCACGCCCCGATGCCCGCGAACGGCACCGGCGAATGGCAGGGCGGGATCGATGCACGCCTGCTTGCCGTGCTGCTCTCCGCGGACGAGACCGCCGCGTGGTACGCGCGTCGGCGCGCGGCGTCGGCGGCGGCCGCCGAGTCGCTGCGGACGGCGCCCGACTCCGTGCGGGCACTCCGCCACAATCAGCCGTTCGTCTTCATCCCCGACCGCCCGCTGCGTGTGACGCAGGACGCTGAGGGGCCCATGCGCATCGAGGGTACCATCACCGTGCCGTTGCTCGGCGCGTTCACCATTCGCGGAGAGCGGATCTCGCGGGAGCCGCTGGTGTGTCGGGACTGATGACGCTGATCGCACGCCTCCTCCTCGGCCTCGCGCTCGTCGGCGCAGGCGTCGCGCACCTCACCTTCGCTCGCGCGGCGTTCCTGGCGCAGGTGCCGCGCTGGCTTCCGCTCGACGCCGACTTCGTGGTGCTCGCTTCCGGGGTCGTGGAGATCGCCCTCGGTGCGGCGTTGCTGCTGCTGCCCAGACACCGCGTACTGGTGGGCTGGCTCACCGCCGCGTTCTTCGTGGCCATCTTCCCCGGCAACATCAACCAGTACGTGCACCACCTCGACGCCTTCGGGCTCGACACCGATCGGGAGCGGCTGGTACGGCTGTTCTTTCAGCCGGTGCTGGTGGCGTGGGCACTGTGGTGCACGGGCGCGTGGGCGGCGCGTCGTCGGTAGCGCGCGTCAGCACTCACGCCAGAGCTCACGTCCCCCGCGGCTTCGCCCGCCGCGTCGCCTCGGCCGTGAGCGGGTCCTCCGGCCACGGGTGTCGCGGATAGCGCCCGCGCAGCTCCTTGCGCACCTCGAAGTAGCTGCTGGCCCAGAAGCCGGCGAGGTCGCGCGTGACCTGCACGGGACGCTGCGCGGGCGAAAGGAGGTGCAGCGTGACCGGCACACGCCCGTCGCACACCCGCGGGGTGGTGGTCCACCCGAACACTTCCTGCAGCTTGACCGCGAGCACGGGCGCCTGCGCATCGCTGTAGTCGATGGCAATGCGTGACCCGCTCGGCACCTCGAGATGTGTGGGCGCGAGACGGTCGAGCGCACCGCGCTGCTGCCAGTCGAGCGGCGCCAGCAGCGCCTCGTGCCAGTCGAGTGCCTCGAGCTGCGCCCACGTGCGGACGCCATCCAGGTACGGCGCGAGCCACGTGGACAGGTCGCGCACCAGCGCGTCATCCGACACCTCGGGCCACGCGTCACCCATGTGCGCATGCACGAACGCCAGCCGCTCGCGCAGCCGCCGCGCACCCACGCTCAGGGGCCACGCCTCCACGCCGATGCGCGTGAGCTGCGCGAGCACCGCCGCACGCACGTGGTCGTCGCTGGGCTCGCGCAGCGGCTTCTCCTCGAGCACGATGGCGCCGAGCGTGACGCGCTGCACCGCCTGCACGCGTGCGGTGCGATCGTCCCACGCGACGCGCTGCTCGCGCACCACCTGATCGCCGAAGTCGTCGTCCAGCTCCGCTCGCGACAACGCCGCCGCCCGCGCGATGCGGTACTCCGGCGGTTGCCCTTCGAGCTCCGCGATCGCCAGGAACGGCGCATCGTGCAGCAGATCGTAGTGTGCATGCCCCGTGGGCAACACCGCCCCCGCTCCATTGCGCAGGAGGTAGCGCGAATCAGGTCCCGCCCGCCGCTGCGCCACCCGATCAGGAAACGCGAGCGCCAACAACGCCCCCGCGCCATCGATGAGGAACGGATCCCCGTAGTACCCGTAGTACCCGTGGTCCCCACCGCCCCCGCCGTTACGCCTGTCGCCCGTCAAGCGCACGCCGTGACGCCTGTCGCCCCCACCGCTCCCGCCGTCCCCGCTCACGCCGTTCGCCGTTGCACCACGCACGCGCGCCACCAGTTCCCGCCCAAGCTGCCGCTGTTCTCCGCGCCCTTCCACCCCAACCGCCAACGCCGCCGCCAGCTCCAGCTCTCCTCTCTCCTCCGCGACGAGCACCATATGCGCCAACCGCGGCGCCAGCGGCAGCTCCGCCATGCGCTTGCCATGCGCCGTGATGCGTCCATTGGCATCGAGCGCGCCGAGCTGCGCGAGCAGCGTGCGCGCCGCCGTGAACGGCCCTGCCTTTGGCACATCGAGCCAGCGCAGCGTGGCCGGATCGTGCACGCCGGCATCCGCCAGCTCGAGCGCGAGCTCCGCGAGATCGGCGTCGACGATCTCCGGCGGCGTCGCGGGGAGCAGTCCGTGCTCCTCGTGCGCATCCCACAGCCGCCAGCACACGCCCGGCGCCACGCGTCCCGCGCGTCCACGTCGCTGGTCGGCCGAGGCGCGTGAGATGCGCGCCGTGCGCAGGCGTGTCATGCCCACACCCGCGTCGTAGCGGGCCACACGCGCCATGCCGCTGTCCACCACGATGCGGACCCCTTCCACCGTGAGGCTCGTCTCCGCCACGTTGGTGCTGAGCACCACCTTGCGTGTGCCGGCCGGGGCCGGCGCCAGCGCGGCATCCTGCTCGGCCAGCGGCATCGAGCCGTGCAACTGATGCACGCGCACCTGCGGCGGCAGCCCACCCAGCAGTTCGGCCACGCGACGCTGCTCGGCGAAGCCGGGGAGAAACACCAGCACGTCGCCGTCATTGGCCGCGAGCGCTTCGCGCACCACGCGGGCGGTGGCGGCCTCGATGCGTTCGTCGGCGCGTGGCGGGCGATGGTGCGTGGTGATGGGAAAGAGTCGCCCACTGCTGCGCACGACCGGCGCCGCGCCCATGTCGTCGGCGAGCAGGCGCGCGACGGCATCACCATCGAGCGTGGCCGACATGACGAGCACGCGCAGGTCGGGGCGCAGCACCGCGCGCATCTCGAGCACCAGCGCGAGCCCGAGGTCGGCGTGCAGGGAGCGTTCGTGGAACTCATCGAACAGCACGGCGCCGTACGGCTCGAGCGCGGCATCGGCGGCCAGCAGCCGCGTGAGCACGCCTTCGGTGACCACCTCGATGCGCGTGCGGGCCGAGATGCGTGTGTCGCCGCGCACGCGATATCCGACCGTGTGCCCCACCGGTTCGTTGAGGGTGCGCGCCATGTACGTGGCGGCAGCGCGCGCGGCGAGGCGCCGCGGTTCGAGCATGACGATGCGCTGCGCGCCGAGCCACGGTTCGTGCAGCAGCGCGAGGGGGACGCGCGTGGTCTTGCCGGCACCCGGCGGCGCCTCGAGCACCGCGCTCGGGCGCGACGCGAGGGCGTCACGCAGCGCGGGGAGCGCGTCGTCGATGGGAAGGGGCGCGGCGCCCGCGCCACGACCGGTGCTCACCGCCGGCGCCGCGGCGACGTGCCCTGCTGCGCGATCCACTGCACCGCGCGGTCGATGACCTCGTCGGCCCCGCTGCGCGCCCCCCGCACGGTGGGGCGCACATCGACCACCGGGTTGAGCCCGACGCGCTGCCACACCGAGCCATCGCTGCGTCGCAGTTCGTGCGCGGGCACCGCCAGCGACAACCCGCCCGGCAGTGCCAACGGCACGCCCTCGGCCGGTGACCCTGCCGTCGCACTGCCGATGAACACCGCGTCGGTGGTTTCGAGCAGCGCGAGCGCGAGGCGTTCCATCGCGCCGCGCGTGCGCTCGTCCACGAGCGCGACCACGCGCCCGGCATAGTGCCCTGCGGTATCACCGCGCGACAGGCGCGCGCGCTCCTCGCGTGCATCGGGGCACTGCACCATCGCATCGCGCAGCGTGACGGCCAGACACGGCGTGGCACGCGTGCGGTGCAGCTCGCGCGCCACGACGGCCACGTCGCGCGTGCGCAGTGCGGCGACGAGCGCACCGCCGACACCCGCTTCATTTTCCAACGTGCCGCGCAGGTCGAGCACGAGACTTCCGGCCCCTCGCACGGCCGCCATGGCGTCGGGCATGGCCGGTGCAGCCAGGCGCTCGACATCGAGATAGGCGACGCCCGGTGCGAGCGTGCGCGTCGCGGGCTGCGTCGGGCGCTCCACCATGGGCAGTTGCGCGATGACGTCGGCACGACGCGGCACGCTGATGGCCCGCTCGCGCCCCGTCACATCGCGCACCCGCAGCAGCAGCGCACCCTCGTCGCCGCGGGGCAGCAACCGCATGAGCAGGTCGGTGCGCGCCCAGTCGTTCGGCGCCGACACGCGACGCCGCTGTTCGGACAGCCAGTTGGTCATGGGATAGCCATCGACCTGCACGATCTCCACGCCACGCTCGAGCGCCAACGCCCTCGCCTCGGCCGTGGGCGCCACGTCGGTGATGATGGCGCGCTCGTCGATCCACCGCACGCGGAACGGCGCACTGGCCACGCCGCGCAGCGTGTCGACGCTCGGCCCCTGCAGCGTGACGGCGGCATCGTCGAACGCACTCACCAGCGGCTCGAGCGCGCGCGCGTACTCGCGTGCGGAGCGTGCCGCCTCGAGGCGCGGCACCTGCTCGCGGAAGCGCGCATCGATGTCGTCGTCGTACAGGTCGCGGTGCGCGTGCCGCGCGCGCATCGTGCTCCACAGGCGCGCGCCGGCCAACACACGCGCGCCCATGAACGGCCACGGATCGCTGTCGTAGTAGCCCGGCAGTGTGGCGGGCGCGCGCACGGCAGGAAAGCGGAACGCCCGCGGCACACGCGTACCCCGCAGGAACGCCAGCGCCGCACGCATCGCGGGCGTGCTGTCGACAGTCACTGCGATCGTGACGGGCGCGTCGGCCACTCCGGCATCCGCCACCACGGTGTCGGGCACCAGCCCCGCGCTGCCGTCGGCGTGCACCAGCTCGCCGAGTCGGAGACGCACGGCGAGTCCCTGGCCGATGTCGACCTTCACACTGGGGACGAGCGCGTCGTCGCGCAGCGCACCGGTGGCCACCAGCGTGGCGCGCAGCGTGGACACGAGACCCAGCAGCGTGGGCGGCAGCACCGTGGCCGAGTCGACGAGGAGCATGACGCGACGCGTGCTGGTGTCGCGCGGCAGCACCAGCGCCCCATCGCGCACGAGCCAGGCGTCGTCGTGCTGCCAGGTACCCTGCACGAGCCGCGCGCCGCCCACGCGGCGGGTGCGCACCGTGCTGGCAGTGAACGGCAGCGACGCGAGCGCCTCCACCATGCCGGTGCGCGCGACGAACGCGGCGACACTGTCGGCCTGCGGGGTGGCCCCGCGCGGTGTGCGCAGGTCGAGCACGACGCGCGCGGGCGCCCGCGTGAGCGCCTCACGCACCGTCACCTCGGCCGCCGGCGTGTAGTGCGCCGCGCCGGGCACGCGCAGCACGAGGATGCTGTCGCCCGTGCGTTCGGCGGTCACCGCGGCCGGCGTCGCGCTCGGGGTGCGCGACGTGTCGTCGCCATTGATTGCCGGCTCGACGCGCGTGAGCGGATCGCCGAGCACGGAGAGGAAGCGCGCGTAGCCTTGCTCGAGCGCGGTGGCATCGGTGGCGGTGCGCACGACGGTCACGGCGCGAATGAACGCCGAGTCGAGCGGGAGGCCGCGCACGGCGGCGGCGGGGTGATGCAGCGACGCGAGATGCCACACCCACGCGAGCGTGACCAGCCGCTCCACGCCGGCCGCGTCCGATGGCGCCGGGTCGGGTTCGGCCTGCGGCGACACGACCGGGAGCGGCCGCGCGGGCGGGCGGGCGGGCTGGGGCAACGGGTCACTGGCGGGCGGTGCCGGCGGAACGGCGCGGGGGAGCAGGGCGGTACACGCCACGCCGCTCGACAGCGCGGCGGCCGCCGCGAGTGCCAGGGCCCGTCGCGTGGCGGTGGTACCGCTGCGGTGCTGTCGGCGCGCGTTCATATTCCGATGCTCGACCATGCGTGCAAGATACGCGCAAGCGCCGACCGTGCGCCGCGCGGTCCGGGCGCGCGCACCACGACGCCCTCGCCATGTCCGACGCCGATTCACCCGCCAGCGCAGACGCTGGCGCATCATACGCCACGTCACGCGCCACGTCACACGCCGCGGCCGTACCGGGCGCCACCACGCGCCTCTACTACGATGACGCCCGCCTGGCGCGCTTCACGGCGACGGTGACCGCGAGCACCGACGACGGGCGCACGGTGTATCTCGATCGCACGGCGTTCTACCCCACCTCGGGCGGGCAGCCGCACGATGTGGGGACGCTGGCCGACATCGCGGTGGTCGATGTCATCGACGAGGACGACCGCGTGGCGCACGTGCTCGCCGAACCGCTCGGGTTGCCGCTGGGCGCGATGGTGGTGGGGCAGGTGGACATGACACGCCGCTTCGACCACATGCAGCAGCACACCGGGCAGCACCTGCTGTCGGCGTTGCTGCACGACCGCTACGGCTGGCCCACGGTGAGTGTGCACTTCGGCGACGAGACCAACACCGTCGACGTGACGGCCGCCGACGTGAGCGCCGCGCAGCTTCGCACCATCGAGCACGAGGCGAACGCCCTCGCGGTGGAGGACCGCGCCGTGACCGTCTCGTACGAGGACGCCGCAGCGGCCACGGGGCTCCGCAAGGCCAGCGACCGCGCGGGTGTGCTGCGCATCGTCACCATCGAGGGGCTCGACCGCAGCGCCTGCGGCGGCACGCATGTCGAGCGCACGGGCGCGATCGGCGCGATCCTGCTGCGCCGCGCCGAGCGGACACGCGGGGCGGTGCGCATCGAGTTCGTGTGCGGGCATCGCGCCGTGCAGCGTGCGCACGATGACGCCGACCTCCTCACGCGCGCATCGCGTCCGCTCTCGGCGGCACCGGCCGACCTGCCGGCGCTGGTGGAGCAGTTGCAGGGGCGTGTCACCGATCTCGAGCGCGAGCGGCGCCGCCTGTCGGGTGCACTCGCCTCGTACGAGGCGGACGCGCTGTGGCGCGATGCGGCGTCGGATGCGGCGGGCGTGCGGCGTGTGCGTCTCGACACCGACGGCCCGGTGAAGGAGCGCGAGGCACTCGCCCAGCAGCTCACGGCGCGCGGTGCGTGCGTGGTGCTGGTGGTGGGTGCAGTGCAGGCGGCGGCGCCCACCGGTGTGCTGCTCGCGGCATCGGAGGACACGGGCGTCGACGCCGGCGCGCAGCTCCGCGCCGCGCTGCAGGCGGCCGGTGGACGTGGCGGCGGGTCACCACGTGTTGCGCAGGGCAGTCTTCCCGCCAGCGCGGGCGCGGATGCGCTCGACGCCCTCGTTCGCACCGTCGGCTTCTGAGGGACAGCCACCATGAGCGACATCGTGCACATGCAGGCGCTCGACTTTCCGTATCACATGACGACGACGGGCTTCGAGCTGCCCGGCTACCGCATCGTGTCGTCGCTGGGTGTGGTGCGCGGGGTCGTCGTGCGGTCCCGCTCCGTGGTGGGCACCCTCGGCGCGTCGCTGCAGACGCTGGTCGGCGGCAACATCTCGCTGTTCACCGAGCTGGCCGAACGCACGCGGCAGGATGCGTTCAACACGATGCTCGTGCAGGCCGAGATGGCGCACGCCGACGCCGTGATCGGCATCCGCTACGACGCCACCGAGATCATGCGTGGTGTCACCGAAGTGCTGTGCTACGGCACGGCCGTGAAGATCGAGCCGCTGGCTCCCTGACCCCGACCTTTCCATGACCCTCTCCATTCCCCGCCCGACCCCCGACGAGCACGCGCCGTTCGCGGCCACCTACATTGCCGACACGGCCGCCGCGCTCGCGGTACGCGGTGACGACGACGTGGTCGCGCTCATGGCCTCGCAGCCGGCGGCCTTCCACGCACTGCTCGACGGGGTCGATGCGTCGATCGCGTCGTTCGCGTACGCCCCGGGCAAGTGGACGCTGGCCGAGTCGCTGGTGCACGTGAGCGACACCGAGCGGGTGTTCGCCTACCGGCTGCTGCGCATTGCCCGTGGAGACAGCACGCCGCTCCCCGGCTTCGACCAGGATGCGTGGGTGCCGGAGAGTCGTTCCACCACGCGGTCGCTCGCCGACGTGCTGGCCGAGCTGGGCGCGGTGCGTGGCGCCACGATGGCGCTGTTGCGTTCGCTCGATGCGACCGCCCTCGCGCAGCGGGGGACGGCCAGCAATCACCCTGTCACAGCACGGGCCCTGGTGTGGATGCTGGCTGGTCACATGGCGCACCATCTGGAGCTCACGCGAACGCGCTATCTCGCGGTGTGACGGACCGGGCACCGGCGGCGACGCGGCGCCGGCGCTTTTAGATTTCGGGGCTGCGGTGCGTCGGCAGAACGGCGCGCGCAGCCCCTTCTTCGCCTCTCCGGAGCCCTTCGTCGTGTCCGCTGCCCCGTCCGTTGCCGTTCCGTCGTCGCCCGCCACCGTGCGGCTCGCGATCGACACCATTCGCACGCTCGCCATGGACGCCGTGCAGGCGGCCGAGTCGGGGCACCCCGGCACGCCGATGGCGCTCGCGCCGCTGGCGTACGCGCTCTACGCGCGACACCTGCGGCACGATCCCGCGGCTCCGACGTGGGCCGATCGCGATCGGCTCGTGCTGTCGGTGGGTCATGCATCGATGTGGCTGTACGGCGCGCTGCACATGGCGGGCTACGACCTGTCGCTCGACGAGCTCAAGGCCTTCCGGCAGTGGGGGAGCCGCACGCCGGGGCACCCGGAAGTGCATCACACGCCCGGCGTCGAGACCACCACGGGCCCGCTCGGCCAGGGTGTCGCGAACGCGGTGGGCTTCGCGATCGCGGAGGCGCACCTGGCGGCGACGTTCAATCGCCCCGGGCACACGATCATCGACCACACGACGTGGTTCATCGCCGGCGACGGCTGCCTCATGGAAGGCATCTCGCACGAGGCGGCGAGCCTCGCGGGACACCTCAAGCTGGGCAAGCTGATCGGCTTCTTCGACGACAACGGCATCACGATCGACGGCAGCACCGCGCTCAC
Organism: Gemmatimonadota bacterium; assembly: GCA_020161135.1. Lineage (GTDB taxonomy): Bacteria > Gemmatimonadota > Gemmatimonadetes > Gemmatimonadales > Gemmatimonadaceae > Gemmatimonas. The sequence goes on from JAIUOB010000002.1 coordinate 796,710, forward strand.
CTGCAGCGATGACGCGGCGCAGCGCTTCGCGGCGTACGGCTGGCAGGTGCTGCACGTGAGTGACGTGAACGACCTCGCGCAGCTCGATGCGGCCATCGCCGCCGCGAAGGCCGACACCACGCGTCCGTCGCTCATCATCACGAAGACGCACATCGGCTTTGGTTCGCCCAACAAGCAGGACACGGCCAAGGCGCACGGCGAACCGCTGGGCACGGCCGAGATCGCGCTCACGAAGCAGGCGTACGGCTGGGCGGCCACCGAGCCGTTCACGGTGCCCGACGAGGCGCGTGAACACTGGCACCAGCAGGTGGCGCAGCGCGCTGCGGCACACGCCGAGTGGCGTGATCGCTTCGTGGCGTACGAGGCCGCCCACCCTGCGCTCGCGGCCGAGCTGTCGCGTCGCCTGGCGGGCACCCCGCACGACGGGCTCGACGCCGCATTCCCCACGTTCGACGAGAAGACGGGCAGCGTGGCGAGCCGCGCTGCGAGCGGCACGGTGCTCAACGCGATCGCGCCGCTGGTGCCGGAGCTCATCGGCGGCAGCGCCGACCTCACGGGGTCGAATCTCACCAACGTGAAGGGCGCGACGTCGTACACCGCGGCCACGCCGGAAGGGCGCAACTTCCACTTCGGCATTCGCGAGCATGCGATGGGCGCCGTGATGAACGGCATGGGACTGCACGGCGGCTGCATCCCGTACGGCGGCACGTTCCTCGTGTTCAGCGACTACATGCGCCCGGCCATCCGCCTCGCGGCGCTCATGGGTGTGCACGCGGTGTACGTGTTCACGCACGACTCGATCGGCCTGGGCGAAGACGGCCCCACGCACCAGCCGGTGGAGCATCTCGCGGCGCTGCGCTGCATTCCCAACCTGCTCGTGCTGCGCCCCGCCGACGCCGACGAGACGGCCGCGGCGTGGCGCGTTGCGCTCGCGCATCGTGGCGGTCCGGTGGCGCTCGTGCTCACGCGCCAGAAGCTGCCGTGGATGGGCGCGCCCGCGCGCGCGCATGCCGGCGTGCCGCAGGGTGGCTACGTCGTGGCCGACGCCACAGGTGGCGCGCCGCAGGTGGTCCTGATGGCGAGTGGCAGCGAAGTCGAGGTCGCCCTCGCTGCGCACACGCAACTCGCCGCGCAGGGCGTGCGGGCACGTGTCGTGAGCTGCCCGAGCCTCGAGCTGCTCGCGCAGCAGAACGCCGAGTCCCGCGCCGCGCTGCTCCCCGCCGGTGTGCCGCGTGTGGCCATCGAGGCCGCGCATCCGATGCCGTGGTACCGCTGGGTGGGTGAGACGGGCGCGATCGTGGGCATCGAGACGTTCGGGGCGAGCGCGCCGTATCAGCGGCTGTACAAGGAGTACGGGATCACGGCGGAGCGGGTGTGTGAGGTGGTGACCGGTTTGATCGGGTAAGGGTCGACGCGGGGGCCGGCTCCACTACGGCAACACGCGAAGACGCGAAGGCGCGAAGGGAACAGCTGCTCCCCTTCGCGCCTTCGCGTCTTCGCGTGCAGCGGTTACGGCCTTGCCGTTACGCGTTCGCCGTGGGTCGGCTCCAACCCTTGGCTACGGACACCTCGCCAACCCCGCCACCGGGCAGCGCTCCGGATCGCGTGCGGGGGCGACGCTCTGGCCGCCGGGGCCGCCGAACGTGTACGTCGGCAACTGCAGCGTCGCGAGCTCGCGGCCGGGGATCGGGAGCTGCACCGGCGTGTTCTCCGGCAGCGTCTGCCAGCCGCGCGCGTCGAAGAACGCGACGACGCCACTCACGCCAAGTCCCTCGATGCCCTTCTCGTAGCGCAGTGCGTCCCACAGGCTGCCGCACGTGCCGTTCTCCTTGCGCGGCACGCAGCCGGCCTCGTTCGGCGGACCGTCGATCGTGACCGCCGGCAGCTGGCCGTTCGCGACACGCGTCTTGTTGATCAGCGCCACGGCTTCGCTCGCGCGGTTGAGACGGATGAGCGCCTCGGCCTTGAGCAGGTCCATCTCCGTCACCGTCATCGCCACCTGCGCGCCCGTCTGCCAGGTGAGGTCGGTGCCGTTGCGGAGGTAGTAGTAGTGCGACCAGCGATACGTGCCGCGATCGGCGGCGAAGATGTTGTTCAGGTTGTAGCCCACGTACTTGCCCGGCGTCGCGGGACCACCGGTGCCCGCGATGCGGCGATCCTTCGTGCGCATCTGGAACGGCAGGCGGCTGTCGTTGGCCGTCGCGACCCAGTTCACCCACCCATTCGTCGAGTCGGCGGGGCCGATGAGCCAGTAGCTCGGGCGGCCGAAGTCCGACGGGCGGCCCGCCGTGCGCAGGCGTGCGATGAGACGCTTCCAGTCGTCCCACAGGATGTCGGGCTGCGCGACCGGCGCGAAGTCGGTCTGGATGCCGGCATCGATGCGACGGATCACTTCGGCCCAGTTCACCGCCGCCCGCTCGGCCCGCGTGCGCGCCGAATAGACGAGGAAGCGCGCCGCGAAGGAGTTCGCGAGGCGCACGAACTGATCCTTCGTCATGGCCTGGAAGAACCACGCATCCGGCGGGAAGGTCATCGTCGGCTGGCTGTTCGCCACGGCGATGGCCGAATCGAGCTGCGCGATCGCGAAGGTGGTGACCGTCTTGTAGTCGGAGAAGCTCGGCGTGCGGATGGTGTCGAGCTGCGTGCGTTCGTCGATGAGCGGGCCCTTGTCGAAGTAGAGGCCCACATGCCCGTACGACACGCCCTGCATGAACTTGCCCATCGCCTTCGCCCGCGCCGTGCGGGGTGCGTCGACGATGACGAGGCCGCGGTTCACCGCCGACACGACGTCGTTGACCGACGAGATGGTGCGATAGAGCTGGTACCACGGCGTCTCGTTCACGAAGCGCCGCACGTTGACCGGGCTGTTGTTCCACGCGGCGCGCGGTTCGGCCGAGAGTTCGAGCTGGCCGAAGTCGGCGAAGCCCGAGGTGATCTCGCGGGCCATCGTGGAGAAGGCCCACGAGGGATAGTCGTCGTGTCCCGCCACCGGCCACCAGGTGCGGAACGAGGTGGCGACGAACGTCTCCGTCGTGAGCGGCTGCGACGTCGCGCGCGCGGCGTCGGGGCGGTTGGGATTCGCCACGTCGAGGTCCTGACACGAGGCCGCGACGAGGGCGAGACCGACCGGCAGGACGAACTTCTTGAGTGATGTCATGGTGAGGTCGCCGGTCAGAAGATGATCTCGACGCTGCCCGTCACCGTGCGATAGCGCGGATAGGCGAAGCTGTCGAACCGGTTGGTCACGGAGCCGACCTCGGGGTCGTATCCCTTGTAGCCGGTGAAGGTCAGCAGGTTGCGGCCGATGAGCGACAGCGACGCCTGATTCGCGCCGAGACGCGCGAGGGCGGCGTTGAAGCTGCGCGGCAGGCGGTACTTGACCGAGAGTTCGCGCAGCTTGACGAAGCTCGCATCCTCGACGAACCAGTCGGTCGGGCTCGCGGCGCTGTAGAGGGCGACGTAGTAGTCCGTCGTCTTCTTGAGCTCCTGCGGCTTGCCGGCCTGGTCGACATCGGTGCTGCGGCCGTACTGGTACATGCGCTGGTTGGTGTTGTTGTACACGTCACCCCCCACCTGCGCGTCCCACAGCATGAAGATCTGCAGGTTGCGCCAGCCGATCGTGTTGCTGAAGCCGAGGCGGAAGTCGGGGTTGCCGTCGCCGATCTTCACGACGGCCGCGTTGCCGAGCGAGTCGACCGAGGTGATCGGCTGGCCCCACCGGTAGACGCCACTGCCGATGGTGGTGCTGGTGCCCCACAACTGCTTGGTCTGTCCCTCGGTGTACTGGTTGCCCGGACCCACCCACACGAGCAGCCCGTCGTCGTTCACCTGGAACTCGTTCGCGCGCGTGCCGACGCTGGCGGGCAGCTCCTTGTCGCTGCGCATGAACTTGAAGCCGTACATGTTGCCGATGGTCTCACCGGCGCAGCGGAACTGGATCGTGTTGACGGTGAAGCAGGAGCGGTTGAACTCGGTGATCTTGTTGCGCGAGCGGTCGCCGACGAGGCCGGCCCGCCACGTGAAGTTCGGCTTGCGCACGAGCTGCGCCTCGAACGTGCCTTCCCACGTGTTGCCCGTGACCGTGCCGGCGTTCTGCCACTGGTTGGCGTAGCCGAAGTAACCGGCCAGCGGAATCAGGATGAGCTGGTCGGTGGTGACCTGCCGGGCGCGCGAGATCTGGAAGGAGTAGCGGTTCTTGATGATCGCGTCGATGCCGATCTCCGTCTCCTTCGAGTACTCCGGCTTGAGGAAGCGGTTGCCCAGGTTCTGCTTCACCAGGCCGCCCCCCTCGACGAAGTTGAACGTCTCGTACTGGTCGTCGAAATCGGGACGCCCGCCGGCCGTGCCCTGCGACGCGCGCACCTTGAACTCGCTGAACAGGCTCTTGAGCGGGAACCAGCTCTCCTCGCCGATGCGGTACGCGCCCGAGGCGCGGTAGTACCAGTTCGTCTGCTCCTCCGGGCCGAACAGCGAGCTGCCGTCGCTGCGCGCGAGGCCGTCGATGATGAGCTTGCCCTGATAGTCGGCCGCGCCACTCACGAAGAACGAGTTGGTGCGGATTGTCTGGCTGGTCGACGAGACGAAGCGCACCGTTGCGTTGTTGAGCGAGTTCACCCCGGGCACGGCGAAGATCTGCCCGCTCGCGGTGGTGAGGTCGTTGGTCTCGCGCTCGAGCAGGCCGCGCACCGTGCTGCGCAGCGTGAAGTCGCCGACCTTCCGGAGGAGGTTGGCCGAGATCGCCGCGTTGAGCGCGTTGGTCACGCCGTTGAAGCGCGAGATCTCACCGGGGCCGCCGTTGCCGAAGCCCTCGGTCTTGACGCCCTGGTCGAGGAAGAAGTCGGTGGCGCGGTCGGAGCGGTCGAACGACAGGTTGCCGTCGACGGTGAGCCACGAGCGCGGCGTCCAGCGCGACTCGATGCTGCCGTTGAGGCGACCGCGGTTGCGATTGCGCTGTTCGGTGGAGATGACGTAGAGCGGGTTCTCCTCACGCCCCTCGAAGTCGGGCTGGAAGATGTACGGCGTGCCGTCGGGATCGGGCTTCCGCAGGTCGACGTCGGGGGCCTGGTTGATGAGGTCGAAGAAGACGTCGTCGTACAGGTTGAGGCGCTTCGACTTCATGTAGTACGTGCTCACCCCGATGCTCAGGTCGCTGCGCGGCCGGTGATCGAGGTTGAGGCGGAAGTCGTTCTGGTCGTAGCGCCCGCTGTTGAGCACCACGCCATCCTCCCGCAGGTTCACGTACGAGAAGAACCAGTTCGTCTTGCCGCCGTTCTGCGCGATGTTGAGCGAGTTGCGCGAGTAGTTGCCCGGGTCGAAGAAGCGGTCGACCTGGTTGAAGTACGTCCCCGGCGCGTACGGCTGGTCCTGGAAGCGCTCGTACGCCGGACGCGGCACGCGCTGCTCACGCGGCACCACCGTGCCGCCGGCGTTGGTGTACGCCCCCGTGCTGTTCGCGAGGAAGTAGTGGTAGCGCGCCCAGTCCACCTTGTTGGGGATGGAGTTGGAGCCGTACTCGCTGCGCACGCTGAAGCGCGTGGCGCCGTCGGCGATGTTCGTGCCGCGGCGCGTGCGGATCTGGATGACACCGGACGACGCGCGCGACCCGTACAGCGACGCCGCGGCGGCGCCCTTCACGACCTCGACACTCTCGATGTCCATCGACTGGAGGTCGGCGCTCGACGCGTCGAACGACGCCGACTGGATCACGCCGTCGACGACGATGAGTGGCGAGTTCCCCTTGCTGATGGAGGTCGGCGTGCGGAGCTGGATGTTCGTGCCGCTGCCGGGCTGGCCGGTGGGCACCACGCTCACGCCGGCAATCTTGCCCTGGATGGTCTCGAGGGCGTTGGTCGCGGGCACCGGCGCGTCTTCCGCGGCCACGCGCCCGACACTGAACGGCACGCGGGTGCCGCTCGCCGGATCGACGACACCGGTCGTGACGATCGCCTGCAGGTTGAGCGCCGCGGCGACCATGCCGACGTTGTAGGTGAGCGCCTGTCCCGGTGCGATCGCGATGTTCGCGCGCAGCGCGCGGCGATAGCCAAGGCGCAGCACCTCGAGCCCGTACGTCCCCGCAGGAACGGCGGCGAAGCTGTAGCGACCTTCGGCGTTGGTGCGCGCCTCGAGGCGGGTGGAGCCGCCCTGCAGGAGCAGTTGCGCCGCGACGAGCGGCTGGCCGGTGGCCGAGTCGGTGACAACGCCGCTCATGCGACCTGGCGCACCCTGCGCAGCGAGCGGCTCGCTGTGCGCGAGGGCAGTGAAGAGGGCAAGCGTCGCCGCGAGTGCGCGAACGACGGGGCGGATGGACATCGATCCTCCGGTCGGGTGGGGAGCTCGCGAGCGCCGCAGCGCTCGTCTGTCGAAGTTAGCCCACGCAGGGGGAGTGCGGAACGCAGTGGAGGCGATCCGCCCGTGCTACCCGTGGTACCCGTGGTACCCGTCGTCCCGCCCCACCCGCTCCCGCCGTCCCGCTCCCGTGCCTCTGCTCCCGTAGTACGCGCTTAGGGGTTGAACCACCACGACGCCTTGAGCAGCAACGTGTTCATGGGATGCAGCTCGAACACGCGACCCACATCGCGCGGGAAGTCGAAATCGGAGGCGCGCGGGTCGTAGAGGCTGCGCCCCTGCTGCCAGACGAGGAACAGCACCGACGCCGGTCGATACTCCCAGCGCACCACGGTGTTGGAGCGGAATTCACGCAGACGGAATCCACCCGGGTCGCCGGCCCACGGACGGAAGCGCGCTTCCCACGTATCGGCCCGGGGGTCGGCCAGTTCACGCCAGTTGGTGTACCGCCCCGTGCTCACGAACGGCTGCCCGTACACCTGCAGCGAGAGCGTCGGCGTCACGGTGTAGTTCACGCGCGCCGTGGAGCGGAACGTCGACTGGTAGAGCCGCGCGAAGGTGTAGTGCGGGGTGCCGGCCACCACGGGGTTGGAATGCCACTGCCCGTCATCGATGGTGCGGTCGTAGTTGCCGGCCAGCGACGCGCTGAAGCGACTCGACACGCGGAACTGCAGCGACGGCTCGATCCACCAGCCGTTGGAGTTCCCGGCGCCCTTGAAGCCGCCCATGAAGAGCACGGGCGTGTACCAGGTGCGCCGGTCGCCCTCCCACCCGAGAAAGGTGTTCAGGTTGCGGTTGAGGCGCACCGCCGGACCGCCGCGGGCCATGCGGTCGTTGTAGACGGGAATCAGTGAATTCGCGTTCATTCCCCAGTGCAGCCACCATGTGTTGGGCAGCTCGACGTGCCAATTGGTGTTGAGCCCCTGCCCGATCGCGAGCCCGGCGGCGCTCCACCGATTGTTGGTGTTGAAGTTGAGCTGCGCGCGCCGGTAGAAGCGGGTCGGGCGGATGAACTGCAGGGAGAACCAGTTGCGGAAGAGCACTTCGTCGGCGCGTGACTGGAACCCGAGGTCGTTGGTCTCGAAGCCGGCGGAGTAGCGCTGCAGCACACTCTGGAAGCGCGTCACGCCACCGCCGAACTTGCTGAGCGAGATGCGCTGCGCGTCTCCCACCATCGACGTGGCGGTGGTGTCGAGCACGAGCGCGTCATCCGGCCGGTCGTACTGGTGCACGCTGTTGCGCTGCAACGCCGTGATGGACTTTGCGCTGCCGCGCACGAGGCTGCCGGAGAGAGACGCGGCCACCTCGTAGTTGTTCTTCGCGAAGCGGTGGCGCAGGTCGATGCCGCCGGTGTACGCGCTGTTGCGGAGGAAATCGCGCGTCCACTGGTCGCCCTGCCGCTCGACACCGGTGAGCATGAGGCCGATGCCGCTTTGCCCGTTGCGCAGGTCCTGCTGCAGCCGCAGCACGCCGTAGCTGGTCGTGGGCTCGATGGTGCGGCGCGCGCTGCCCAGCTCACGCTCGGTGATGGCAGTGAGCGCACCCACCGACAGCCCGTTCGCCAGGCGCCCGCTCAGCTTGCCCGCGCCGAGGATGCGGGACGCGGTCGCGCTCTCGCTGTCGCCGTAGCGACCCAGCAGTTGCGGCGAGCGGCCGATGCGCCGCGAGTAGAAGAGCCCCGTGCAGCCGGTGTCGATGTCGTTGCAGGCGGTGCGGAACTGGAAGATGCCGGCCCCCTCGAGGAAGAAGGGTCGCCGCTCCTCGAAGAATTGCTCGAAGGCCGAGAGGTTGAGCACCGACGGGTCGGCCTCGACCTGTCCGAAGTCGGGGTTGATGGTCGCGTCGACCGTGAGGTTGCTGCCGATGCCGAGCTTGAGGTCGGCGCCCACGGTGCTGGTGAGTGGCGCGGTGTAGCCGGTGGCGGTCTGGCGTGTCGCGCTCTTCTCCACCACGTACGGCGTCACCTCGACCCGGCGCGGGGACGGCAGCTTCGCGATGCCACCGAGCTCGCCACCCTGCGACACGTACCCCTGCACATCGCGCCGGTACAGCGGCCACGAGATGCGCTGGCGCGTGCGCGCCACGTCACGCACGATGAGCAGCCCAAAGGTCTTCTCGTCACCGGGCGCGAAGCGCATCTGGCTGAACGGAATGCGGAACTCGGCCACCCAGCCGAGCGAGTCGACGCTGGTGGCGACGTCCCACACCGCGTCCCACGTCACGTCCTCGGTGTTGTCGTTGTAGACGTAGAAGTCACGCTTGACGCCCGCCGGGTTCGTGATGAACTGGAAGGCGGTGCGACGGTCGTGGTACGAGTCGATGACGAGCTTGAGCTGCTCACTCTCGGTGCGCACATCGCGGCGTGAGAGGAGCGAGATGATGCTGTCGGGCGCGGGGTCGTGCATGCGGCCGAGCACGTAGAGGTAGCGGTCGTCGTAGAGGACGCGCACCTCGGTGCGGAAGCGCGGCACGGCACCCTGCTGCGGCTCGTACTCGAGGAACTGATCGATGACACGCGCATCCTTCCACGCCGCGTCGTCGTCACGGCCATCGAGGACCGGCGTCTTGAGGGCGCGCGTGGCGACGCTGCGCCGCTCGGTTGACGCCGACGCCGGCTCCGGCTCGCGCCGGCCGGGACCGGGGCGCGACGTCGACGGCTGCGCCGTGACGCGCGCAGGGACGATCGCGGGGACAAGCAGCAGTGCGCACACGGCGGCACGCAGCAGGAGTACGGAGGGGCGCATCGCAGGCACGGCGGGGGCGGCAGCAGGAGGGCGAGGCACACAGCGCCGCGCACCCGCAGGCGCGCGCACCGTCGACCCACCTGTGACAGCGGACCCCGCAGGAGGGTTTGGTCACCCTCGGATTGTCGCGGTTCGACACGGAACGCTTGCGCGGACGTGGCGTCCTGTCGCGACGCGCGCACGGCTTGGCCCGCTTGCGTCGGTTTGATGGGACGCGCGGAGGATCGATGACGCGCCTCGGGGCATGTCGATGCATCGTGGGTGGACGCTCTTGAACTGCAACACGCGAAGGCGCGAAGGCGCGAAGGCGCGAAGACGCGAAGGGGTGGTGGCGATGGCGGTCGAGCTGTCCGCGGAGGAGATCAGCTGGTGCGTGATCAATGCGGCGCTGCGGGTGCACCGGGCGGCGGGACCAGGGCTCCTCGAGTCCGCGTATCAGGTCATGCTGACAACGGCATTGCGCAACGACGGCCTGTGCTTCGAGTTGCAGGTGCCGGTTGCCGTGCACTTCGAGGGTGCGGTCGTTCCCAACGCGTATCGCGTCGATCTCGTGGTTGAGGGGCTGGTGCTGGTGGAGCTGAAATCCGTTGAGCACCTGGCGCCGGTCCACGCACGGCAAGTGCTGACCTACCTGCGGCTTACCGGAATACAGCTTGGATTGCTCATCAACTTCAATGTGCCGCGGCTGAAGGAGGGCATTCGACGTGTGGTGAATGGCCACGTACCGTCAGGGTCGTCGCGGCTCCGGATAGCAGGGCGTGAGAGCCGGCTCGACAACAGCATCACGCGAAGCCGCGAAGACGCGAAGTGATCAACGGGACCCTTCGCGTCTTCGCGCCTTCGCGTGTGGCAGTTGCGATCCCAACCAAGCGCCCTACCGCTTCCGCAGCGCCCGCCCCCCCAGCGCCCCGGTCGGCGCACCGTCGCGCACCGCCGCCACCCCGTTCACGAACACCCAGCGCATCCCGGTCGCGAGCTTGCGCGGTTCGACGTACGTCGCCTCGTCGCGGATGGTTTTGGGGTCGAACACGATCACATCGGCGAACGCGCCGGCGCGCAGCACGCCGCGGTCGGTGAGCCCGTACACCTGCGCCACCTGCGCGCTCGACGCCTGCACCATGCGCTGCATCGTGATGACCGGCTTGTCGAGCACGTAGCGGCGGATCTTGCGCGGATACGTGCCGAAGAGGCGCGGATGGCCGCCGGAGCCGTCGCTGCTCGTCATCACGAACGGGTCCTTCATGAACGTCTCGATGTCGCGCTCGGTCATGTTGAACGACGCGACGCTCATGTCGACACCATCGCGGATCATCTCGAACGCGGTCTGCACCGGCGTCTTCCCCCGCTCGGCCGCGACGTCGCGCAGCGTCTTGCCGATGAACTTGAGCCCCTCCACGCCGCCGCCGCCGGTGAGGAGTAGCGTGCTGTCGCCTCCGCGGCGGCGCATGTTGTCGGCCATCTCGCTCAGGATGGCTTCGCGCTGGCTCACGTCGCCCATGCGCAGCAGCATCGAGTCACGCCCGCCCGACTGCACCCACCGGGGCAGCAGCGACGCGCTGATGCCGGTGCCGCTCGCGGTCCAGGGATACTGGTCGGCCACCACGCGGCAACCGCGCCGGCGTGCAGCACGCATGATGCGCAGCACGCTGTCGGCCTGCCCCCACACGTCGACGCCGAGCGCCTTGATATGGCCGATGTTGGTGGTGAGCCCCGAGCCGCAGCCGATGGCAATGGCCTCCTCCACCGACGCGAAGAGGCCGATGCTGTACGAGCTCTCGTCGCGCTGGTGCGTGTCGTACACACCGCCGAACGGCTTGGCCGCGCTCACGACCGCCAGCACTTCCTCGGTGCTCGCGTACGACTGCGGCGCGTAGAACAGCCCCGAGCCCACGCCGTATGCGCCTTCGCGCATCGCCTGCGCGATGAGCGCGCGCATCTGTGCCACCTGCGCTGGCGTGGCCGCCGCGCCCGACGCGCCCATGACACGGCTGCGCACCGTGCCGAAGCCGGTGAGGGCGTAGGTGTTGGTGCCGAGTCCCAGCGCCTGCGCACTGTCCAGCACCGCCTTCACGTCGAGCGGGCCGCGACCATCGGCACCCAGCACGACGGTGGTGACGCCCTGCATGAGCGACCCCGCGTTGCGGCGCGCCTCGGCGTTGAGGCGCGGGAGCCCTTCGTAGGCGTGCGTGTGCGGGTCGATGAACCCCGGCGCGACGATGAGCCCCGCCGCGTTGATGGTCGTCCGCGCCACCGTGCCGCGCGGCGGCGCTCCCACGAACACGATGCGATCGCCACGCATGCCCACGCTGACCAGGCGCGGCGCGGCGCCGTTGCCGTCGTACACCTGCCCGCCAGTGATGAGCACGTCGAGCGTGTCGGGGCGCGCCTGCGCGTGCAGGGCGGGGGCAGCATCGAGTGACACGCCGAGCGCACAGGCGGCGGCGAGGGTGGTGATGCGTCTCATGCCGAGGTCTCCGCGATCCGGGGCGGCGCCTGCACCGCCAGCTCGGCCGCCGCCAGGTCTTCGAGGGCAAGGCCGACCGACTTGAAGCAGGTGATGTCCTGCGGTGTCTCGCGTCCGACGATGTCGCCGCGCAGGACGGCGCCCAGTTCGCCCACGATGTGGGCTTCGGTGATGACGCCCGCGGCAATGGGCGCGAGCAGGTCGCCCGCTTCGGCGCGCGCGCCGTCGCGACTGTCCACGATCACGCGCGCCCGCGCGATGGCCGCATCGTCGGTCTCGCGCATGGACGGCGTGAAGGCGCCCACGAGGTCGAGATGCGCGCCCGCGCGCAGCCAGGCGCCCTCGACCAGCGGCGTCGTCGACGTGGTCGCGCAGCAGATGATGTCGGCGTCGCGCACGCCGGCCTCGAGGGAGGTGACCGTGTCGATGTCGAGGTGTGCGCACGACGCGTCGGCGCGCAGTGCGTGGGCGAGCGCCGCCGCGCGCGTCGTGTCGCGCCCCCACCAGCGCACCCGCGTGAGCCCCGGGCGCAGCGCGCAGTGTGCCCGCACCATCCACGGCGCGAGCTGCCCGGTACCCACCATGAGCAGCGTGGTCGCGTCGGTCCGCGCCAGCGCGCGCGCGGCCACCGCCGACACGCACGCCGTGCGGCGCACCGTGAGCGCCTCGCCATCGAGGAGCGCGACCGGCGCACCCGTGGCGCGATCGCTCAGCAGGTACGTCGCGTCGACCGTGCGCCCGCCCCGCGCCGGTGCCCCGGGAATGACGGTGACCACCTTGAGCCCGATGTGCCGGTCGTTCCACGCCGGCATGAGCAGCAGGTGCTCGGTGCCTGCCGCGTCGAGCGGGTGCGCGTGCCGCGTGGGCGCCAGGGGCGGCGTCACGAACGCGGCCGACAGCGCCTCCGCGAGCGCCGGCCACGGCAGGGCGCGGTGGACCTGTTCAGCGTCGAGATGGGCGAGCAACTTGCGGGACATGCGGGGAAGGTACGGCGCGGCGCGGGGCTGGGGAAAGACGTGCGCGCGTGTGGCGGCAAACGGCCGGAACCGCAGACGGCAGCGGACAGGGACGATCGGCGGCAGTCTGCAGTGGGCGGGCACCAGTCGGTTCACACTCGGGGAGACCAGGACGCGATGACGGTGGTGATCGTGGGGGGTGGTGTGATGGGGGCGGCGACGGCGTGGCATCTCGCGCGCGCACACGGTGTGGCCGTCACCGTGCTCGAGCGTGATGCGAGCTACGCGATGGCGTCGAGCGCGCTGTCGGCCTGCGCCATCCGGCAGCAATTCTCCACCGCCATCAACATCCGCGTCTCGCAGGCGAGCCTCGCGTTCTACCGCACCATCGGCGTCACGCTCGCCACGGCCGACGACACCCCCGACATCGGCCTCGTCGAGCCCGGCTACCTCTACCTCGCCGCCACCGAGGCCGGCGCGCAGCAGTTGCGCGACCAGCATGCGCTGCAGGGCTCACTCGGCGCGATGACCGCCCTCATGCTCCCCGACGCGCTGCGCGAGCGGTATCCGTGGATGCACGTCGATGATGTCGTGCTCGGGTCCCTGGGGCTGTCGACCCCGACCAGCGGCGAAGGGTGGTTCGACGGCTACGTGGCCATGCAGGCCTTCCGGAAGGCCGCCATCGCGGCCGGCGCGACGTTCGTCGAAGCGGAGGCCACGGGCTTTGCGACCGACGGCACGCAGGTGACCGCGGTGCACACCGCCGACGGCGCGTCGTTCCCGGCCAGCGCGGTGGTGATCGCCGCCGGCGCCTGGTCGGCCAAGGTGGCCGCGCACCTTGGCGTCACGCTCCCCGTGGCCGCGCGCAAGCGCGATGTCTTCGCCATCGAAGCCGACGCCGAGCTGCAGGACGGGCCGCTGCTCATCGACCCGAGCGGGGTGTGGATGCGCCCCGAGAAGGCGCGCGGACAGTTCCTCTGCGGCGCCCCGCCGCGCGACGGCGACCCCGACGATGTCCCGCTCGACCGTGTCGATCACGGCCTGTTCGAGGAGCACATCTGGCCCATCCTCGCGGCGCGCATTCCCGCGTTCGACGCGCTGCGCGTGACGTCGAGCTGGGCCGGCTACTACGAGATGAACGACTTCGATCACAACGGGCTCGTGGGCGCGCTGCGGCCGTGGCGCAACGCCTACACCGCCTGCGGCTTCTCGGGGCACGGGCTGCAGCAGGCACCCGCCGTGGGGCGCGGGCTGGCCGAGCTGATCGCGACGGGCGCGTACCGCACGCTCGACTTGGCGCCGTTCCGCGTCGAGCGCATCGCGGAGAACGCACCGCTGCTGGAGAAGAACGTGATCTGACGCGGCGGCCGGGCGCGGCTACTCCTGCCGCAGCCAGGCCCGCACGGCCGCCGCACTGCGACGGCTCACCGGTACGGCGCGTCCGGCGTGCAGCAGCAGGTGCAGGCCATCGGGCCCCGTGCGCAGCGCACGCACCGCGCGACGCTGCACGATCCACCGGCGGTGCACGCGCAGGAACGTCGAGGGGAGCGACGCGGCAAGTGCGGCGAGGGGCTGCCGCACCAGCCAGCGGCGTGCGCCGATGTACACGGCCGCGTACACATCGTCGGCCTCCACGCAGTCGATGTCCGCCACCGCGAGACGCTCTTCCGTGCGCCCGGTGCGGACGATGAGCGTCGGTGCCGCTGGTGGACTCGGCGGGCGATGGTGCGCCACATGGGCGCGCACGCGCGCCAGCGCACGCGCGAGTTCGACGGCGGTCACGGGCTTGCACAGATAGTCGAGCGCCTCGGTGGCGAATGCCGGCAGCGCGTAGCGATCGAAGGCCGTGACGAAGACGATCGCGGGCAGGGCCAGGCCGGTGCGTGCGCGGGCCAGCGCGAGGCCGGTGTCGCCGGGCATCTCGATGTCGAGCAGCACACCGTCCACCCCATCCAGCCACGGCAACGCCGTGGCGACATCCGCGCATTCGGCGACCACCTCGACGTCGTCCTGCAGGTCGAGCAGTTGGCGCAGGGCCCGCCGGGAGAGCGGTTCGTCGTCGACGAGCAGGAGGCGCAGCATCAACCCTCCACGTGGCGCACGGGGATCACCAGGGTCACGCAGGCGCCGGTGCTGCGCGCCGGCGCGAGCACCAGCGACGCGGCCGCGCCGTGCAGCACGTCGAGACGCGCACGCGAGTTGGCGAGCCCGTGGCCGAGCGCGGCGCGGCGTTCCCAGTCGGGTGCAAGCCCGGCACCGTCGTCGGTGAGCGTGAGGGTGAGCGTCGCATCGTACACCCGTGCCGTGAGGACGATGGTGCCCGCCGCTGCGCGATGCCGGAGGCCGTGGCGCACGGCGTTCTCGACGAGCGGCTGCAGGATCCACGCCGGCACGAGCGCCGCCTCCGCCTCGGCGTCACACTGCACCGTGAGTGCCAGCGCACGCCCCAGTCGCAACTCCTCGATGCGCAGGTAGTGCGTGAGGCGCTCGACCTCGTCGCGCAGCGGCACCTCGTGCACGTCCGTCGCGCGCAGGGCATCGCGGAGCAGGGCGCTCAACTGCTCGAGCGCCGACGCCGCGCGCGTCGTGTCGCCGTCACGCACGAGCGCGGTGATCGCGGTGAGGCTGTTGAAGAGGAAATGCGGTTGCAGCTGGGCACGCAGCGCGGTCAGTTGCGACTCGCGCAGCGCCAGCGCCAGCCGCTCGGTGTGACGCTCGCGCTGCTCGAGACGCGCGCGCGCGACCGCGGCCTGCCGCGCCACGTGCACCGCGGCGTACACCACGACGCCGGCGGGCAGCAGCACCCAGAACCAGTCGCCGACGATGCCGGGGAGCAGGGCCCACGAGGCCGCCCCGACGACCGCCGTGCTGAGTGCCGTCGCGAGCGCCTGGAGCAGTGTGCAGAACGCGGCCGCGGCCAGGTGAAACACCGCGTGCCGCACCGGCGCCGCCCGCAACGGCCAGCGATCGGCCAGGCGCTCGACGAACGGCGTGAAGGCCACCCACACGTACCACGTCGCGAGCGCGATGACCGCGAGCTTCCACGCCGGCACGTCGTTGTCGGGGTGCGCGCCCATCCGCTGCGCGTACAGCACGCCCAGCAGCGCCGGTGCGCTCCACACCAGCAGCCGCGTGCGCAGACGTGCGCCGGCAATGGGCGTCTCCTCGAAGCGAAGGGGCAGCGGCGTGGCCATGGCGAAGCATAGGATGCGCACGCAGACGCCGACAGCCGCTCGCGACATCGATGCCACCGCTCACGACACGGGTGGTGCCCGCGCGAATCACGCGGCACTCCGTGCCCGTAGCGCGACCATCACCCGACATCGTCGCCCCTCGACATCGTCGCCCCTCGACATCGTCGCCCCTCGACATCGTCGCCCCTCGACATCGTCGCCCCTGTCCCGAGGTCTCGCATCATGCGGCATCCCCGCGCCCGGTCTGTCCTGCTCCTCACCTGCCTTGTGCAGGCGCCCCTCTACGCATTGCCGCGTCCGCCACAGCCGCCCGCGCGCGACGATGCACCGTCGTGTGCCGCCGTGTCGGCCTCCACGCGTCGACCGGCCGCGCCTGCCGGTGCGCAGTGGACCGTCTGGGGCGGTGACCTCGCCAACACGCGCGCGGTCGCTCCGGCCGCGCGCGTTGCGGCCGATTCGCTCGTGCTCCGCTGGGCGCTGCGACTCGGCGAGGTCGCGAATGCGCGTGCGCAGGCGGCCGTGGCCAACGATCGCGTGTTCGTCGTGAGCGAGGCCGGTAGTGTGTGGGCGCTCGACGCCGCGCGGGGATGCCAGTGGTGGCGGGCATCGCTCGGCGTGCCGTTGCGCACGAGCCCCGTGCTCGCCACCGACGCGCGTGGTGAGGCGCAGACCGTGTACGTGGGTGATGCCACGGGACAGGTGCAGGCGCTCGACGCCGCGACGGGTGCGGTGCGCTGGCGCGTGAAGGTGGACGCCCACCCCACGGCCATCGTGACGGGCGCGCCGCAGTTGCACGCGGGTGTGCTGTACGTGGGCGTGTCGTCCTACGAGTCGGCCATGGCGCTGCAGCCGAAGTACGCCTGCTGCACCTTCCGCGGCAGTGTGGTGGCGCTCGACGCACGCACGGGAGCGCAGCGGTGGAAGCGCCACACCATCGACGAAACGCCGGCACCGTCCGGCACGAGTCCATCGGGCGCCGAGGTGCGCGGCCCGTCGGGCGCCGCGGTGTGGTCGACGCCCACCATCGACGTGCGTCGCGGGCGGCTGTACGTGGGCACCGGCAACAACTACTCCGATCCGCAGAGTGCTCGCAGTGACGCGGTCATCGCGCTCGACCTGCGCACCGGCGCGGTCGTGTGGAGCCGGCAGTTCACCGCACGGGATGGCTACAACGTGAGCTGTGACATGCCCGGCAAGTACAACTGTCCGAAGGCCGATGGCCC
The DNA here is from genome assembly GCA_020161135.1 of Gemmatimonadota bacterium. Lineage (GTDB taxonomy): Bacteria > Gemmatimonadota > Gemmatimonadetes > Gemmatimonadales > Gemmatimonadaceae > Gemmatimonas. The sequence continues at coordinate 813,636 of JAIUOB010000002.1, forward strand.
CGACGCCGACGTGGGGCAGCCGCCGATGCTGGTCGCGCTGCGGGATGGCACCCGTGTGCTGCTCGTGGGGGCGAAGAGCGGGTGGATGCGCGCACTCGACCCCGATCGTGACGGCGCGCTCCGCTGGGAGTACCAGGTCGGCCCAAGCGGCAAGCTGGGCGGGCTGCATTGGGGCTCGGCGAGCGACGGCACGCGCGTGTATGCGGCGTATGGCGGGCAACTCACCGTACCCGTCCCCGACTCCACGGCACCGGATGGCATGCGCCTGCAGGCCGATGCCCGCGCGGGCGGCGGCCTGGTCGCGCTCGATGTGCGTACCGGCGCGCTGCGGTGGCGCGCTCCCGCGCCCGTGTGCACGAATCGCCAGGGGTGCAGCCCGGCGCAGAGCGCCGCCGTGACGGTCGCGCATGGCATTGTCTGGTCGGGTGCGCTCGACGGTCACCTGCGCGGCTACGACGCGGCGACCGGCCGCGTGGTGTGGGACGAGGACACGGTGCGCGAGTACCCGGTGCGCAACGGCGGCGTCGCGCGCGGAGGATCGCTCGATGTGGGCGGCCCGGTCGTCGCGGGCACCAGCCTGTACATCGGCTCGGGCTACGGCATGTACGGCGCCATGCCGGGCAACGTGTTCCTCGCCTTCACGCGCGTCGCGGCGCCGCCCGCCGCGCGACGGCGCTAAAGCGCTTCCGCCCGCCCCAGCAGCACCGCACGCTCGCGCGCATTCCGCGTGAGCCGTGCGGCGCGCAGGAACTCGGCCCGCGCTTCATCACCACGCCCCAGCTTGGCCAGCAGGTCGCCGCGCACGCTGGGCAGCAGGTGATAGTCGCGCAGGGCGGCGCCGTCGTGCGCGTCGGCCATCAGCGCGTCCACCGCCGCGAGCCCAGCGGCCGCACCGTAGGCCATCCCCACCGCCACCGCCCGGTTGAGCGCCACCACCGGGCCCGGTACGGCCTCGTACAGCGCGTCGTACAGCGCCGCGATGCGTACCCAGTCGGTGTCGGCCGCCACGCGTGCGCGTGCATGACACGCGGCGATGGCGGCCTGCATGGTGTACGGCCCCAGCGCCGCACCGGCGCGGTGCGCGAGCTGTTCGGCGCGGCGCAACGCGGCGAGGCCGTGCGCGATGAGCGTCCAATCCCACCGCGCACGATTCTGGTCGAGGAGCAGCACCGGCGCGCCGTCCTTGCCCACGCGCGCGCGCAACCGCGACGCCTGCAGCTCCATGAGCGCCACGAGGCCATGCACCTCGGCGTTGTCGGGTGCGAGCGCAGCCACCACGCGTCCCAGGCGCATGGCTTCGTCGCACAGATCCGCGCGCATCCACGTCTCGCCGGCGGTGGCGGCGTAGCCTTCGTTGAACACGAGGTACAGCACCTCGAGCGCCATCTGGAGGCGTTCGGCCAGCGCGGCACCACGCGGCACCTCGAACGGCACCTGCGCCGCCGTCAGCGTGCGCTTGGCGCGCACGATGCGCTGCGCGACGGTGGCCTCGGGCACGAGATACGCGCGCGCGATCTCGTCGGTGGTGAGTCCGCCCAGCAGCCGCAGCGTGAGCGCCACCCGTGCCTCGCGCGACAGCACCGGGTGGCACGTCATGAGCATGAGGCCGAGTCGCTCGTCGCCGACCGGATCCTCGAGCGCGTCGTGCAGCGCGTGCACGGGGTCATCGGCCTGCGCGTCGGCCTCGGCCCCGAGGCGCGCGTGCGTGCGCTCCAGCATCGGCGCGCGGCGCCGCACATCGATGGCACGGCGTCGCGCGGCCGTCATGAGCCACGCGCCGGGGTTGTGCGGAATGCCCGACGCCGGCCACTGCTGCAGCGCCGCCAGCAGCGCGTCCTGCGCCAGGTCTTCCGCGAGGGCCACGTCGCCGGTGTGCCGCGTCAGTCCGGCGATGAGACGACTCGACTCGATACGCCACACCGCGTCGATGGCCCGATCGACCGTCGCGCGGTGGGCGGCATCGGTGTCCAGGCTCACGCCAGGCTCACGACTGCTGGGTGCGCGCGCGGAGCTCGGCTTCCTTCGCGATGAGCTCGGGCGTGGCCACGTCGCCGAAGTCCTCCATCTCGAACAGCGGACGGATGTCGATGTCGCTGTCGGTGAACATCGGGTTCGGGCAGCGGCGCACCCACTCCACCGCCTCGTCCATGTCCTTCACCTGCCACATCCAGTAGCCGGCCACGAGCTCCTTCGTTTCGGCGAACGGACCGTCGATGACGGTGCGCGACGTGCCCGAGAAGCGCACGCGCTTCGCCTCCTTCGAGGGCTTGAGTCCGTCACCGGCGAGCATGATGCCGGCCTTCACGAGCTCCTCGTTGTACTGCATCATCGCCGTCATCAGCTCGGTGCTGGGCATGACGCCGTTCTCGGAATCCTCGGTCGCCTTGACGAAGACCATGACGCGCATGGGAGTGTCTCCTGAGTTGCTGCGGGGTGGGTATCGCGGAACGGGGCGGTGCGGCGGTCGTGCCGCGGCCCTCCACTCCTGCGTCGAACGAGCCGCGCCGGAATCGACACGCAATCGACACCGATGCGCAGGAATTTTCGAGCGGTCGCTCAGGCGGGTCGCGCCGACCGGGTCACACCGCGCGCTTCGTCCCCATGCGCGGGTCGCCCCGCGTGGCCAGCAGCGTCACCACGGCCCCCGACAGCGCCAGCGCCGCGAGCAGTCCCAGCGCCACCGCGCCGCTGCCGGTGGCGGTGCGCACCCGTCCAATGAGGTCGGGACCGAAGTGGCCGCCCAGGTTGCCGATGCTGTTGATCCAGGCAATGCCGGCGGCGGCCGCGGTGCCCCGCAGGAACGCGGTGGGAATGGCCCAGAAGGTGCTCATGGCGGCCAGCACCCCCGACGCGACGATGGCGAGCGCCACCAGCGACGGCACCACCGCCTGCCCCGTCACCGCGAGCAGCGCGAGCCCGGCCGCGGTGGCGCCGAGCGACACGCTCACGTGCCACCGCCGCTCGCCGGTGCGGTCGGAATGCGTGCCCACCACGCGCATGACGACGCCCGCCACACCCCACGGAATCATCGACAGCAGGCCGATGGTGAGGTACGCGGTGCGCCCCACGCCCAGCTCCTGGATGATGGTGGGCATCCAGAAGTTCACACCATACAGCGCCACGGCACTCGAGAAGTAGACGAATGCCAGCGCCCACACGCGCGTGCTGAGCAGCGCGGCCATCGCGGTGCCGTGTGCGGCATGACTCGCGTGCGGGGCGTCGGCGGCGAGCGCGCGCGCAATCACGCCCCGCTCATCGGCCGAGAGCCACGCGGCCTGCGCGGGCCCGTCGGGGAGCGCGAAGAAGACAGCCACGCCCATTGCCAGCGACGGCAGGCTTTCCACCACGAACAGCCACCGCCACCCGCTCCACCCGGCGGCGCCGTCGAGCGTATCCATGATGAACCCGGAGAGCGGCGCGCCCACCACGTTGGCCACGGTGACCGCCATCATGAACGTCGCGAAGGCACGCCCACGCCGCGCCGCGGGAAACCAGTACGTGAGGTACAACACGATGCCGGGAAAGAAGCCGGCCTCGGCCACACCCAGCAGGAAGCGCAGCGCGTAGAAGCTGAACACGGTGCGCTCGAGGCCGAACAGCGCCGGCAGCGGTCCCCAGGGAATGCGATCGACCACCGCGAACGCCGCCGACACGACGGCCCAGGTGATCATGATGCGCGCGATCCACCGCCGCGCCCCGACGCGCTCGAGCAGCAGGTTGCTCGGCACTTCGAACAGGAAATAGCCGATGAAGAAGATGCCGGCGCCGAAGCCGTACACCGCATCGCTCCACCCCAGCGCGGTGGTCATCTGCAGCTTGGCGAACCCGACGTTGACGCGGTCGAGGAACGCCACGATATAGCAGGTGAAGAGCAGCGGCAGCAGGCGCCGGCCCACCCGCCGAAACGTGGCTTCCTCGTGCGGCGTAGGGCGGTCCAGGTTCGACATGCCGCGAAGTTACTCCCTGGTCCGCCCACCCGCCCTCATGGCCAGCTCCTCCATCACGCGATCGGCCGCACGCACCACGCGGCAGGTCACCCGGTCGCTCAAGACACAGGTCACGACGCTCGGCTCGCTGCTGGGCGCCACGTGGCTCGTGTTCGTGGCCAACACCGCGGTGGGGGGCGCGCTCACGCGCTTCGGCATCGTGCCGCGCTCCCTCGACGGGCTGCGCGGCATCGTCTTCGCACCGTTCCTGCACGGCAACCTGCAGCACCTCATCGCCAACACGGTGCCGTTCGTGGCGCTCGGCTGGATGGTGATGCTGCGCGATCAGCGCCGCTTCCTGCCGGTCACGCTGTACGCGATGCTGGGCGCGGGGCTGCTGGCGTGGACGCTCGGCGCGCCGGGGTCAGTGCACATCGGCGCGAGCGGTGTCGTGTTCGGCTACCTCGGCTACCTGCTCGCGACGGGCATCTACACGCGGAGCGCGAAGAGCATCGTGCTGAGTCTCGCGACGGCGGTGCTGTGGGGCGGCCTCGTGCTCGGCATCGCACCGCAATCGGCGACGATCAGCTGGCAGGCGCACCTCGGCGGCTTCCTCGGCGGCATCCTCGCCGCGCGGCGCTACCGCTAGCGCACGAGCTTTGTTGCTCAGACCTCCGACCTCTGGCAACCGTCTGGAATCTGACTTCTATCGTTGTCGGGGGTCAGACCTCTGAACACCGGGTCTGTACAGCGGGTCTTCCAGAAGTCTGACCTCAGACAACGATAGAGGTCAGAGACCAGACGGTGGTCTGAAGTCAGAAGTCTGAAGTCGTGCTGCCGGTCGCGTTACCCGCGGCGTTTCAGGATCCCCTCCACCACCTGATCCACCACCGCCTTCACGAAGCGTACCGTCGCACGGTCCGGTGACTCCGCGTCGCCTTCGCGATCGCAGTAGATGCACCCGACCACCTTCCCCTGCACGAGGATGGGGAACACGCCGAACTGCCGCAGCCCGAGCCCCTGCGCCCACCGGTGCTCGATGGTCGTGAGGGCGCGATCGGTGGGCACGTACACGGCCGCGCGTTGCTGCGTGAGCGCCACGATGGGCCCGCCGCGCACCGACACGGGGAAGTCGAAGTGCGCCATCAGCGCCTCGGCGTTGTCGCCCAGGGCGGTGCGCGCGGTGAGGCGCGTGCGGTCGGGTGACAGGAAGCAGGCGATAACGCGATCGAACGGTCCGCCACGCAGCACCGTCTCGAGCGCCAGCATGAGCACCTCGCCGACGCTTGCGCCGCTCGCGGGATCGACGCGCTCGTCGAGCTCTTGCCGCAGCTTGACGCGCAGCGAGGCGTGATGGGACACGCGCGGCGACTCGGTGTCGTCCTCGCTCGCCGTGACGTGCTCCCCCAGGGCCGCGCGCGCCGAATGCGTGAGCTGCTTGAAGCGCATCCGGTCGGTGGCGATCTGCGGATGCACGAAGAGTTCGCGCGTCTCCTGCAGCGCCTCCGTCACCACCTTGCCCACCTGCTCGCGCGTGAGCTTGACGCGCGCGCCATGCTGCTCGAGCACCACGTCCACCGCCTGTGACACCGCCGCCTCATCGGTGCCCAGGCGATAGAGCGCCTGCGTGAGGTCATGGCTGAACGCCGTCACCGACGCCGTCCGCGAGGCCGCCGCCGCCGCGCGCGCGCGGATCCCCTGCACCACCGCGTCCGGCATGCCCCAGTGGCGGCACACCTCGACGGCCAGGTCGGCGTACGGAAAGCCAAGGATGTCCTTGCACGCCGCGTTCTCGCTCCGTCCGTCGACGATGAGCGTCTGGATGCGCACGTACTCCTCGGGGAAGTGCCCGGCCACGAGCACCTCGCCGAGGTTGCGGAACATGCCGCAGAGGTGCGCCTCCTCGGGCTCCATGAGGCCGAGCTGCATGGCCGCTGCGCGCGCGTGATTCGCGGTGAGCAGCGACAGCAGCATGAGCTCCTTGAGCGCGGGCGACTTGCGGCTGTAGTTCTCGAACAGCAGCAGGCTGCCGGCGATCTGCCGCACCACCTTCGCGCCCAGCATCATCATCGCGTGCGTGGCGCTCTGGATGGGGCGATGGCCCCGGCGATAGTGCACGCTGTTGGCAGTGCGCACGACACCCAGCGTGAGGCTGTACTCGCGCAGCACGACGTTGGCGAGCCGCTGCAGCGACGTCGCATCGTCATCGAGGGCCGAGACGGTGTCGACGATCTGCTTCGACAGCGCGGGGAAGTCGGCCCCTTCGAGGATGCGGCGCAGCCGGAGCTGGACGGGCGACGGTTCGTCGCCGTCAGGGCCGTGGGCGGCGGTGGCGGAGGCGCGGAGGGAGAGAGACATGCTCCCTGTGGGTATCGACGCGTCCCGGCGTATTTTTCGGTTCGTGGCCCGATCTTAATCCCCCACCGTCACAGCCCTGCCATGCCTCGTCACGCTGCTGCCAGCCCGCGCGGCCCCGCCGCCCTCGGCCCCTACTCCCACGCCATCTGGGCGGGCGAGTTGCTCTACTGCTCGGGGCAGACGCCCATCGACCCGGCCACCAACCAGCTCATCGACGGCGACGTCGAGGCGCAGACGCATCGGGTGTTCGACAACCTGCAGGCCGTGGTGGAGGACGCCGGGCTCACGATGGACGACGTGATCAAGTGCAACGTGTATCTCACCGACATGGCGAACTTCCAGGCGATGAACACGGCGTACAAGGCGCGGTTCACGGCGCCGTATCCGGCGCGCACGACGGTGGCGGTGGCGGGGCTGCCGCTCAATGCGATGGTGGAGATCGAGTTGGTGGCGCGGCGGGGGGTGTAGGGGGAGAACGCGCGCCGGGTTGCGACGGCGCGCCAGGATCAGGACGAAGGGGGAAGGCGAGAGGAAGAAGGAAGTGGGGTTCCACCCACCGCCTTCCTCCTCTCGCCTTCCCCCTTCTGCCTGTTCCTAGATCCGTCACGAGGGGCCGCGCACCACGCGCCGCCCCTCGTCCACGCGGTACCGCTACATCCCCGCCGGCACCGTCATCGTCACCCCCGCCGCCTGCAGCGCGGCACTCACCGCCCGGGCATTGGCCAGCACCGCCTGCGTCTCCCCGATGGCCGCCTCGAGCGCCGTGCGCGTGGCATTGGCCTGCTGCGTGAGCGACGCACTCGGCGCTTCCCACACCGAGAGCAGGTTGCCCTTGATGGTGCCGATGCGCGCGACGAGGTTCGCGTCGTTCGCACCACCACCACCGCCGAAGCCACCGCCGCCGCCGGGGCCACCGAACGCCGGCGCGACCCCCACGCCGAACTTCGCGCGCAACGCATCGAACTGCGTGCTGAAGTTGGTGAACTGCGTCTTGAGGTCGGCCGACAGCGACGGCGTCGAATCGATCTTCGCCTTGGTCTTGCGCACCTCGGTCAGCAGCGCAGTGAGCGTCGCCACCGGACCCGTCGCGCGCTGCTGCGTCTCGTGGAGCTGCATCGCGAGTGCGTTGTACGCCGCCCGCTCGGCGCCGGTCAGCTTCACCTCGGGATCCATCACGATCGTGATCGGCTTCGTCTCGACCGTCTTGCCGTCCACGACGAGCGCGACGTTGTAGGTGCCCGGCATGACGTGCGGCCCCTGACCGCCACCGCCACCACCGCGGCCGAAGCCACCACCACCGAATCCGCCGCCTGCACTGGCGCACGGGTTCTCCGCCATGTAGCCCACCGGCGGCAGCGGCTCCGGATAGCCCGGAATCGGACGCGCACCGCCCCCACCGAAGCCGCCACCGCCACCGCCACCCGCGCCACCGCGACCACCCGGCGGCGGCGGCACGACGGGTGCGCCAGCATCACGCACCGACTCGACGCGCTGATCCCAGCACACCGTCTGGATGCCCGCGACGTTCTTGTTGGCCGGCACCGGGAGTTCGCGCAGCACCGCCCCGTTCGCGTTGCTGATGCGGAGGACCGGGTTGGTGACCGGCTTCTTGAAGTGCAACTGGATCACCGCCTCCGTCGGCGGATTCTCGCCGGTGAAGAACTGGTGCCCCCAGAACTCGTCGTTGCGGTCGTCCTTGCTCTTCCACTGCAGCGACATCCCCGGCGAGAACAGCGCGGCATCGGCCACCTGCGCCTTCGTGTACTCCTGGATCGGCTCGAGGTGGTCGAGCACCCAGATCGCGCGGCCGTGCGTGGCCACCAGCAGCGCGTTGTCGCGCGGGTGGATGGTCAGCTCGTCGACCCGCACGGTCGGGAAGTTGGCCTTGAGGCGCTTCCACGTCTTGCCGCGGTCGAGCGTGAGGAAGATCCCCGTCTCCGTGCCGATGTACAGCACGTCCGGGTTGCGCGTGTCCTCGGTGAGCGTGCGCACCACCTCGCCGGCCAGGTTGTTCGTGAGCTTGGTGAACGTCTGGCCGTAGTTGGTGCTCACCCAGATGTACGGGTCGTAGTCGTTCAACCGGTGGTTGTCGACCGTGACGTACACCGTGGCCGCATCGAACCGGCTCGGCACCACTTCGCTCACGAACGCGTGGCCGGCGGGGAAGCCGGGCAGGTTCTTCGTGATGTTCACCCACGTCTTGCCGTCATCGCGCGTCATCTGCACGGTGCCGTCGTCCGTGCCCGCGTAGAAGATGCCGGCCTGCTTCGGGCTCTCGGCCAGCGCGACGATGGCCGGCCACTGCGAGATGCCGTCGTTCTTGGCGATCGTGATGTCCTTGCCCTTGAGCCCCATCGTCACGATGGAGTCGCGCACCTCGTTCTTCGTGAGGTCGGGGCTGATCGCTTCCCACGAGTCGCCGCGGTCGCGCGAGCGAAACACCTTGTTGGCCGCCGCGAGCAGGATCTTCGGGTCGTTCGGCGACAGCATGAGTGGCGTATCCCAGTGGAAGCGATAGGCTTCGCCACGCGTCGCGTTGGTGACGTTCTGGTTGGTCGGGCGGATGCTGCGCGACTCACCCGTCACCTTGTTGCGCCGGATCATGTTGCCGTCCTGCGACTCGGTGTAGACGATGCGTGAGTCGATCAGGTCGGGGATGGCCACGAAGCCGTCGCCGCCGAGGATCTGGAACCAGTCGTAGTTGAAGATGCCGCGGCTGTGCCGCGACGCGCTCGGGCCACACCAGTCGTAGTTGTCCTGCATGCCCCCGCAGATGTTGTACGGGAACTCCATGTCGTAGCTGACATGGTAGAACAGCCCCACCGGCAGGTTGGGGATGAACTGCCACCCCTTGGCCTGGTCGTACGACACCGCGAGGCCACCGTCGTTGCCGATGAGCACATGGTCGGTGTTCTTCGGGTTGATCCAGATGCCGTGCACGTCGTCGTGCGTCACGAGCGCCGCGTCCGCCTCGAACGTCTTGCCCCCGTCGTTCGAGAGGTGCAGGCCCACGCCGCCGAGGTAGAGCCGATCGCTGTTCACCGGATCGATGCGCAACTGGCTGAAGTACATCGGGCGCGCATTCGTGCTGCTCTGCTTGGTCCACGTCGCGCCGCCGTCGGTGCTGCGATACGTGCCCGTGGCGCCCTGCCCCTGCGCGGCGCCACCGCGACCACCCGCGGCGGCGGCCATGCCGGGCGCGGCACCGGGCGCGGCACTCTCGTCCGCCGGCGGCGCACCACGACCGCCACCACCGAGCGCCGGGCCTTCGACCAGCGCGTACACGATGTTCGGATTGCTGCGGAACACGTCCACCGCGATGCGACCCAGCGACCCGCCCGGGAAGCCGGTACCGGTGATCTTGGTCCACGTCTCGCCACCGTCGGTGCTCTTGAACAGCGCGCTGCCGGGGCCGCCGCCATTCATGCAGCAGGCGCTGCGCCGGCGCTGATACATGCTCGCGTACAGCACGTTCGGATCGCTCCCCGCCATCGCGAGGTCGTTCGCGCCCGTGTCGTCGTCGCCCTTGAGCACCTGCTTCCAGCTCTTGCCGCCGTCAGTGGTCTTGTAGATGCCGCGCTCCCCACCGGGGCCGTAGAGCGGACCGGTCGCCGCCACCAGCACCACGTCGTTGTTGGTGGGGTGGATGACGATGCGGTTGATGTGCTTCGAGTTGGGGAGCCCCATGAGGGCGAACGTCTTGCCGCCGTCGGTGCTCTTGTAGACGCCGCTCCCCCACGAGCCGCTCTGGCGGTTGTTGCTCTCGCCCGTGCCGACCCACAGCAGGTCGGGGTTGGTCTGCGACACGGCCACATCACCGATGGCGATGAGCCCCTGGTCCTGGAAGAGGGCCGAGAAGGTCGTGCCGTTGTTGGTGGTCTTCCACACGCCGCCGTGCGCGGTGCCGACGTAGTAGATGGCCGGGTTGGCCTCGTACACGGCGAGGTCGGCGACACGCCCCGACATGGTGGCCGGGCCGATGGAGCGGAAGTGCAGCTTGTCGAACTCGGTGGCGACGAGAGCGGGCGTCGGCGCGGGGGCCGGCTCGTTCGCGGCGCGCACCCGGACGCGCTGCGTCTGGGCTGCCGCGTGGGCCGGACCGAGCAGGGTCAGCGCGCCGCTGAGGGAGAGGACCGCCGCGGTGGCGATCCTGCGCGGGGAGGGGGACATTGTGGTGAGAAGCGAGAGGTGGGGACGGGAGGTGACCGTCCCATTAACGTGCGCGTTCATCCGCCGTTGAGCGAGTGGGCACGCCAGCCGTCCCCGGAGCCAGCCCCATGACCGACCCCGACGCCCTCACCCGCGAGTACCCCGCCGGCTCACTCACTGTCGAATGGCGACAGGGACGCTGCCAGCACAGCGGCAACTGCGTGCGCGCCCTGCCGCGCGTGTTCAATCCGCGGCGGCAACCGTGGATTGCCACCGATCATGGCACCGACGCCGAGATCGAGGCCGCGGTGGCGAAGTGTCCCAGCGGCGCGCTGCAGATCCGGCGCGCCACCGGCACTCAGAGCTCTGACCTCTGACTCCCGATCTCGTTTCCGACCTCTATCGTCGTCTGCGGTCAGACCTCTGGAGCAGAATCTGGAACCGTATCTGAAGTCCGACGCCAGACGACGATAGAACTCAGAATCCAGACTGTCTCAGAAGTCTGAGGTCTGAGCAACCGCGGGACGCGCAACCAGTCACCGCATCCAGTGGCAGGTGTACCCGCCCGGATTCTTCTTCAGATAATCCTGGTGGTACCCCTCGGCGCTCCACCACGTGGCTTCCGGCACGATTTCCGTCGTGATCGGCTTGCTCCACAGCCCGCTCGCCTGCACGCGCGCCTTCACCTGCTCGGCCGTCTCCCGCTGCGCCTCGCTCGTGTAGAAGATCGCGCTGCGGTACTGCGTGCCGATGTCGTTCCCCTGCCGGTTGAGCGTGGTGGGGTCGTGCATGCGGAAGAACCAGTCCTCGAGCAGCGTCTCGTAGCTGAGCACCGTGGGGTCGAACACCACCCGCACGCTCTCCGCGTGACCGCTCTTGCTGTCGTGCGTGTCGTGATACGTGGGATGCTCGAGCCAGCCCCCGGTGTAGCCCACGTCGGTGTCGAGCACGCCGGGAATCGCGCGCAGCAGCTCCTCCATGCCCCAGAAGCAGCCGCCCGCGAGGATCGCCACCTCCTGCGGGCGGGTGTCGGGCGACTCAGCCATGCGCGGTACCGCCATGCGCGCCACCCTGCTGGGCATCGCTGAACAGGTGCGCGTACTCGCCGTAGCCTTCCTTCGCGAGGTCGGCCACGGGAATGAAGCGCAGCGACGCCGAGTTGATGCAGTAGCGCAGCCCGCCGGCACTGCGCGGGCCGTCGGGGAACACGTGCCCGAGGTGCGAGTCGCCATGCTTGCTGCGCACCTCCACACGACGCATGCCGTAGGTCGTGTCGGCGTGCTCGGTCACGTTGGGCGCCACCGGCTTCGTGAAGCTCGGCCAGCCCGTGCCGGAGTCGAACTTGTCGGTGCTCGCGAACAGCGGCTCACCGCTCACGATGTCCACGTACAGCCCCGCCTCGTGGTTGTCCCAGTAGGCGTTGCGGAAGGGCGGTTCGGTGCCGCACTGCTGCGTCACGGCGTACTGCTCGGGCGTCAGCGCGCTGCGGAGCGCGTCGTCGGCCGGCTTGGAAAACGTCTTGTCAGTCATATCTCCTAGTAGACGCAGGCGAGTGGAGAGGTTCCCGAGACACCGTCAGCGACAGTCGGGATTGGCACCGGGGCCGATGTACTGGACCACGTGCAGCACGTCGCGGTCGCGCGCGCCCTCCATGTCGGCCGGACGCGGCTCGAAGCGCGCCCGCACTTCCACCTGCTGACCGCTCCCCGGCGGCAGCTTCGCCGCCAGGTACGCGCGCTCGAGTGCCCGATACGCGCCCTGCATGCGCACGGGATACTCCTGCCCCGACCCGCACTCGCGAAAGCTCGGCGCGTCGGCCATGTACGTGAACGTCCCCACGTACACCGCGTCGTCGCGGAGCCACTGCACGGAATCGGTCCGCACGAGCTCGTGAGGCGGCGCCGACGTGATGGGGCCTCCCGCCCCATCGAGCAGGCGGATGGTGTCCTCTCCCGCGCGCGCGAAGCGCAGCGCGCGCCCGACCCCCTCCAGCCTCACCTGCCCACCGTCGAGCAACCAGCGCCCCATGCTCAGTTGCGGGCCACCGGGACGGTCCTGATACACCTCGCGCAGGCGGTAGGTCGAATCGCCGAACAACGTCACCGTGGTCGCGATGCCCGGACAATCGGCGCACGGCAGCGTCCCCGTGAACGACGCCGGCACCGCGAGCGCCGCGGGCGCCGGGGCCGAGGCGGCGGCCGAGCTGTCGCTCGCGCGTGCGGTGTCGGCACCGCCACCACACCCCGCCAGCGCGGCAGCCAGGAGCACGCCACTCATGGACGTCACCCGCCTGGTCCCGGCTCGCCCGATCGTCCCGCGCTGCGCATGCCGCATAGCTTTCTCCATATGGATTCCCGCGTCCTCGAGCCGACCGCATCCGTATCGCACGCCGCGCCCGCCACCGGTGCGGTGACGTCGCTGCCGGAGGCTCGGCTCGCCTTCGACAACCGATTCGTACGCGAGCTGCCCGGAGATCCTGACACCCGCAACCTGCGCCGACAAGTGCTGGGTGCCGCCTACAGCCGCGTGCTCCCGACACCCGTGGCCGCCCCCAACTTGCTGGCCACGAGCGGCGACCTGTGCGCGCGCCTGGGTCTTTCGGCGGCTGACACCGCGTCGCCCGCCTTCGCGCAGGTGTTCGGTGGCAACGCGCTGGTGGACGGCATGGACCCCTGGGCCGCCTGCTACGGCGGCCACCAGTTCGGCAATTGGGCGGGGCAGTTGGGTGACGGACGCGCGATCAGCCTCGGGGAGGTGGTCAACGCGGCCGGCGAGCGGTGGGAGCTGCAGCTCAAGGGCGCCGGCCCCACGCCGTACTCCCGCACCGCCGATGGACGCGCGGTGCTGCGCTCGAGCGTGCGCGAGTTCCTGTGCAGCGAGGCCATGCACCACCTGGGCGTGCCCACCACGCGGGCGCTGTCACTCGTGGCCACCGGCGAGCCGGTGCTGCGCGACATGTTCTACGACGGCCACCCCGCCATGGAGCCCGGCGCGATCGTCTGCCGCGTGGCGCCGTCGTTCATCCGCTTCGGCTCGTTCGAGATCTTCGCGGCCCGCAACGATCGCGCGCGGCTCGCGCAGCTCGTCGACTTCACCATCGCACGCGACTTCCCCGCGCTGGTGCCCGACGGCGCCGTCATCGACGACGCGGTGCGGGGCGCGTGGTTTCGTGCGGTGTGCGAGCGCACCGCCACGCTGGTGGTGCACTGGATGCGCGTGGGCTTCGTGCACGGCGTGCTCAACACCGACAACATGTCCATCCTCGGGCTCACCATCGACTACGGCCCATACGGCTGGCTCGATGATTTCGACCCGCACTGGACGCCCAACACCACCGACGCGCAGGGACGCCGCTATCGCTTCAGCCAGCAGCCGGCCATCGCGCAGTGGAACCTGCTGCGCCTCGCCGATGCCATCGCGCCGCTGTTCGGCGACGTGACGCTGCTGCAGGGGGGCATCGACGCATTCGCCGATACCTACACGGCGGCCTACGATGCCATGAACGCCGCCAAGTTCGGCTTCGATGTGCGCCCGACACACCGACACGCGGACGCGACGACGATCATCCGTGAGGGCTATCGCCTGCTGTACGACGCGGCAATGGATTTCACCCGCACCTTTCGCGCGCTGGGCGAGGTGCCCGACGAACTGCCCGAAGGCGACGACGCGCTCGCGCGCGACGTCATCGCCGTGGTGTTCGACGACGTGTGGTACGACGAGCCGAAACGCGAGGCCCTGCGCGACGCGTTCGCGGCGTGGCTGCGCCGGTGGCACGCCGCCACCCGCACCGACGGCCGCCCGTTCGCGGCGCGCCGCGCGGCCATGCACGCGGTGAATCCGTGGTTCGTGCTGCGCAACTACATCGCGCAGGAGGCCATCGACGCGGCCACGCGCGGCGACCTGTCGCTGGTGCACACGCTGCTCGACGTGCTGCGCGATCCCTACACGACGCCGCCGGACCACGCATCGTCGCCATCCGCGCGCTTCGCCGCCCGACGCCCCGAGTGGGCACGCACCAAGGCGGGGTGTTCGATGCTGTCCTGCTCGTCGTAGCGCGGAGCTACCGCGGGGAGCGCTGCAGAATGCGGGCCTGGGCGTCGTTTACGGCCTGAATGAAACGTGTGGCGTCTTCCTCCAGGAAAGCACCGCCGTTGTCGCTGTTGCCGGTGTCACCGCCCTTGCTCGACATGTGGATGTTCGAGCCCTTCACGTCGAAGCGCAGGTTTCCGTCCTCGTACCGGAGATGCTCGATGGCATCCGCCGGCACGCGCACGGTAAAGCCCATGGCCGCCTTCACCGCGGCACCCACGGCGCCGCCCACGAGCTTCTCGATGGCGCCACCGACCCCCTCGCTGCGGGGCGTCGTCTTCTGTGCGACCTCCGACGTGACCGACTCCCGCAGGCTGTCGGAGAGCTGCATGAACACCGAGTCGCCCGCCACCGAGAGAATGAGCGCACCGTCGGTGCTCGTCACCTGCACGTCGCCCTCGTTGAGCACCGGCCCCGTCTCGCCATTGCCCATCGTCACCGCGACCTTCGCGTCGCCACCGCACGCCGCGAGCGCGAGCACCAGCACCACCGTCATCATCCGCTTCATCCCGCCCCCTCCGCGCTCCGCGCCTCCGCGAAGCCATCAAGGTTGTCCACCCTCCGCGCCTCCGCGACGCAACAGTGGTCACTCCTCATCTCCGCGCCTCCGCGCCCCGAGCCTCCAACTCATTCTGTTTCGCCAGCACCGCGGCCACGAACGCCAACGCGTCCTGCGGCCGGAACATCGCCCCCTCGGTGCCGTCGCCCACGTCGAACATGCGCATGCCGAAGCCGCGGATGTCGAAGCGCAGGCGACCATCGGCGTAGCGCGCGTTCTCGATGTGCGTGGCCGGCACCCAGATGGAGCTGTTGGCCATCGCCACGTGCACGGAATCGCCGATCACTTCCAGCGCGACCGTTTCGTCGGAGCTGACGATCTGCACGTCATTGGGGCCGAGCACCGGCGTCCTGGCCACCGCCTGTGCGGCGGCGCGGGCAATGCGCGATTGCTCGTTCTCGCAGGCGGCGGTGAGCAACACCACGGCGAGGAGCGCGGTGCCCGGCGTGCGCCATGCACGGCGACGGTTGGCGGAGCGGAGGTGGGGACGCATACTCCATGACTATATGAGACGGCGCGCGTTCCTGCTGGCAGGGCTCGGCGCGGGCGGCGCGCTGGCCCTCGGCTGGTCGTTCCTCCCGCCGCGGCAGCGCCTCATCCCCGACGCCTTCCCCGAGCTGCCCCCGGGGGTCACGCCGCTCAACGGCTGGATCGCCATCGGCACCGACGACCGCGTGCAGGTGCTCTCCCCCAAGGTCGAGATGGGGCAGGGCATCCACACGGCGCTTGCCCTGCTGGTGGCGGAGGAGCTCGACGTGCCGTGGGATCGCGTGACGGTCACCGCGAGCGGCATCGACGCGATCTACTTCAACATCGCCGCCTTCGTGGACGCGATGCCGCTGCACGCGGACGACCGCGACACCCGCCTCGTGCGCCTGCTCCGCTGGCAGGCCGCGAAGATCGCGCGCGAAGCGGGCGTCATGACCACGGCCGGCTCGTCGAGTGTACGCGACCTGTGGGAGGTGGCGCGCCTCGCCGGTGCGACCGCACGCAGTGCACTGGTCGAGGCGGCCGCGGCGCGCGCGGGCGTGCCTGTGAGCGCCTGTCGCGCGGCGGACGGCGTGGTGACCGTACCGGGCGGGCAGTTCCGGTACGGCGAGCTCGTGGCCGACGCGGCCACACGCACGCCGCGCGATGTCACACTCAAGGCTCCGGCGCAGTTCACGCGCGTCGGCACGGCGCTGCCCCGCGTCGACCTGCACGCGAAGAGCCGCGGCACCGCCGTCTACGGCATCGACCTGCCGCTGCCGGGGCTGCTGCACGCGGCCATCGCCATGCCGCCCGCCCTTGGCTGTGTGCCGCTGCGCGTCGACGATCGCGCCGCGCGTGCCGCACCGGGCGTGCGCGATGTGGTGACGGTGCCGGCCGACGAGCGGGGCACGCGCGCCGGTGTCGCAATCATCGCCGATCGGTGGTGGCAGGCACACCGTGCGCTCGCCACGCTCGGGATCGCGTGGAGCACCAGCCCGCACGCGACGCTCGACAGCGCGGGCATCTCCCGCACGCTGCGGCGCGCGGTGCGCGAGGACGGGGGCTTTCCGTTTCGCAGTCGTGGCGACGCCCGGGGTGCGCTCGCACGCGCCGCCCGCACCATCGACGTCACCTATGAGGCCCCCTACCTCGCACACGCCGCGCTCGAGCCACTCAGCGCCACCGCGCAGGTCACCGCGCTTCAGGGGCGCGTGACGCAGGTGACGGTGTGGGCGGCCACGCAGGTGCCCGCGCATGCGCGCGCCGCCGTGGCCGAGCAGCACGGAGTCCCCGAGGATGCCGTGACGGTGCATCAGGTGGAGATGGGTGGCTCATTCGGCCGTCGCCTCGACATCGACTTCATCCTGCAGGCCGTGCGCGTCGCCGCTGCACGCCCCGGGAGCCCGGTGCGCCTTGCCTGGTCGCGCGAGGACGACATGCGGCATGATGTGTATCGTCCCGCGGCCGTCGCACGCTGGCGGGCGGCGCTCGATGCTCAGGGGCAACTGCTGGGCGTCGTCGGGCACGGCGTGAGCCAGGCGCCGTTCAAGGCGGTGAGTCGTCGCGTGGGCATCGTGTGGACGTCGCACGGCCCGGATCGCTACGCGGGCGAAGGCGCGTGGGACCAGCCCTACGCGTTTCCCGCCGTCCGCTTCACGCAGCGCGAGGTCGAGCTGCCCGTCCCGGTGGGTTCGTGGCGCTCGGTGGGACACTCGTTGCACGGCTTCTTCCTCGAGTCGTTCATCGATGAACTCGCGTCCGCAGCCGGCGTCGATCCGCTCGCGTATCGGCAGTCGTTGTTGCGCGCACATCCGCGCGCTGCGCGGGTCCTGCGCACCGTGGCCGAGCAGAGTGGGTGGGGCACGTCGCTCGTTCCCGCCGCCGATGGCCAACCCCGCGCGCGTGGCGTGGCGTTGCACTGGATGGTGGACACGATCGTCGCCCTCGTGGTCGAGGTGTCGCTGTCACCTGCGGGCACGGTGCGTGTGCATCGGGCGGTGAGTGCCGTCGACTGCGGCCTGGCCATCCACCCGGACGGCGTGAAGCAGCAGATCGAAGGCGCGATCGTGTTCGGCCTGTCGGCGGCGTTGTCGGGCGAGATCACGATCGCGGGAGGAGCCGTGCGCCAGGGCAACTTCGACACCTATCCGGTGCTGCGCATGGATGCCTGCCCCGCCATCGAGGTGCACGTGATGCCCAGCGCCGAGGTGCCGAGTGGTGTGGGCGAGGCCGGTGTGCCTCCGGTGGCGCCGGCCGTGGCCAATGCCCTGTTCGCGCTCACGGGCGAGCGGCTGCGCACCCTGCCGCTGCGTCCGACGCGCACGACCGCGATCACGACCACGACCACGACCACCACCGACACGTCGAGCGTGCGATGACCGACCCACGCGCGACGTCCATTACGCTGCAGGTGAATGGCCAGCCGTTCACCATCGAGGTCCCGCCGGATACGCCGCTGTTGTGGGCGCTGCGCGAATGGCTCGGGCTCACCGGCACGCACTACGGCTGCGGCATGGCGCAGTGCGGGGCCTGCACCGTGCATGTGAATGGTGTGCCCACGCGTAGTTGCGTGACCCCGGTGAGCGCAGTGGGAGCGGCGCGCATCACCACCATCGAGGGCGTGGCCGGCCCTGCGGCCGACGCCGTGCGCGACGCGTGGCTGCGGCGCACGGTGCCCCAGTGCGGCTACTGTCAGGCCGGGCAGATCATGAGTGCGGTGGCGCTGCTCACCACGCACCCCGCCCCCACCGATGCCGATATCGACCGCGCGATGGCGGGGAATCTCTGTCGCTGCGGTACCTATCCACGCATCCGTGCGGCGATTCACGATGCCGCGCAGGCAATGTCTTCAGCGGCGCAGCAAAGCGACGCGCGTCCCGACGCGCCCGCGCCGGCTCAGGTGCCGCCGAACCATTCGTAGCCGCGGTCACTCCAGTAGCCCCCGTTGCGCGCGGGGAGAAAGGTGAGCCCCGTGAGGTACTTGGTGTTCTTGTAGCCCAGCTTGACCGGCGAGTGAATGCGGGCCGGCGCACCGTACATCGGCGAGAGCGGCGCGCCATCCTTGGCCAGCACCACCATCGTCTGCGCATGCAGCGCGCTCTCGAGGTCCCAGCTTTCGTGGTAACCGCCGTCGAAGCTCGTGAAGTCCACGTAGCCGGCATCGGGGCGCGGCTGCACGAGGCGCGCGAGCGTCGTGAGGGGCACCCCGGTGAACTCCGCCACCGCGCTCCACCCCTCGACGCAGTAGTGGTGCACCCGCTGCGTCACCACCCCGAGCCCGCGCAGCTCGTCGAGCGAGAGCTGCACCGGACGTGCCACCGCACCGCCGATTGCGAGACGCCACGCCCCGCGCGTGTCGCTGTTCCAGAGCGGCACCGTGCGCGAGACGAAGTACGACGGAAACGCCTCGCCCGCCACTGCCACACCGCGTGGCACGACGTCGCGACCACGCCCCACCCGCAGCAGCCACCGCTCGAGCCGCTCGTTGCGGCGCCCGATGGCCGTGAGCAGCGCGCGCGTCTCGCTTCCGCCACGTGCGTTGCACGCACTCACGAGCGCCGCGGTGGCGCCCACGGACGCCAGCCGCAGGAAGTCGCGCCGGTCGAGCGCCCCGCGATCCCGCAGGCGTTCGGCGGTCTCGTCGACGAGCGTCGAGAGCGCGCGATCCGTGCGTGCGCTCATGGTGCCTCCGTCGTGGCGGGCACCGCACCGGCGGATGCCGTCCGAGCGGGCATCACCCGCGCCGGCGCGAGGTGCTGCAGCGGCCGTGCGTGGCGCGCTTCGGGGCTCCAGCGGGCCGCGTCGTACTTGCCGGTGGTCATCGCGCGCAGCGCATACGGATCGACGGTGAAGACCATGACCACGTGCACCAGCACCAGCACGGCGAGCAGCAGCATGGCCGCGAAGTGCCACCACCGCGCCCAGGCGTAGCCACCCAATGCCCGCGTCAGCCACCCCAGCGTGACCGGCTTCCAGATGGCCAGGCCACTTAGCACCAGCAGCACGCCGATCACGAGCATGGTCGTGTAGGCGTACTGCTGCAGCGCGTTGTGCTTGCCCTGCACGGGATGGTCGCGTCGCAGGTACAGGTAGAAGCGCGCCATCTCGATCGCATCGCGCCACCCCCCCACGCGCGGCACGATGGTGCGCCAGCGGCCTCGCCGGAACAGGTGCAGCAGGTACACCGCGCCGTTGAGCACCAGCAGCCACATCATGGCGAAGTGCCAGTGCCGTGCACCGCCCAGCCACCCGCCGAGCGTGAGCCACGCCGGCGCTGGCGTGCCCTCCCACGGCCACAGCGGAAAGGGCGGCGTGCCCTTGGGCGCGAACGCCGGTGACGCATTGAAGATGCGCAGCCCCGACGCCGCCATGACGGCAAGCGCCGCGGCCGAGATCCAGTGCGTGAGCCGCGCGATGGGATGGTGCCGCGGGTTGGGCTGCGGCTGGTCGGGGTGCGATGCGGTGCGCATGTCGCCACGTAGACACGACCGCACCCGCGAGTTCCGCGCGACCGCCGGGAACCGATTTCCGGGGTGCGGTCTAGGTGCCGGCATGCTCCTTCCTGATGTCGGTGCCCTGCTGCAGGCGAACTCCTGGCTCGTCTACCCCGCCGTGTTCGCCGGCGGTGTGCTCACGAGCCTCACGCCGTGCCTCTATCCGATGATTCCCATCACGGCGGCGGTCGTGGGCGGACAGCATCGCGCGACGTCGCGCGCAGACGGTACCGCGCGGCGCGGAGCGTCGCCCTGGCTGCTCACCGGCGCATACGTCATCGGACTCGCCCTCGCGTACGCCTCGCTCGGCCTGCTCGCCGGCATGACCGGTGCACTCTTCGGCAGCGTGAGCACCAACAAGTGGCTGCTGCTGGCCATGGGCAATCTGCTGCTGCTGTTCGCGCTCATGATGCTCGACGTGCTGCCGGTGCCCGTGCCGCAGGCGCTCCTCACCCGCGCCGCCACACTCGACGCCGGTGGACGCGTGCTCGGTGCCTTCGCGATGGGCGCGGCGAGTGGACTCGTCGCGGCGCCGTGCGGCGCACCGGTCATGGCCGCCCTGCTCACCTGGGTCGCCACCACCAAGAGCGCCCTCCGCGGCTTCAGCTACCTCTTCGTCTTCTCGCTCGGCATGTCGGTGCTGCTCGTCGCTGTCGGACTCGCCGCCGGCACCGCGCAGCGTCTCCCCCGCGCCGGCACGTGGATGGTGCACGTCAAGCGCGTGTTCGCGATCGCCATGCTCGCCATGTCCCAGTACTACGTCCTCCAGGCCGGCCAGGTCTGGTTCTGATGTGGTGAAGGTGCGCCCGGTTTCCTCCCCCTCCTCCTTCGTCCTTCCTCCTTCGTCCTTCACCCTGATCCTCACGCCCATGCCCCGCCTCACGCGTACACTCCGCATCGTCCTCGCCGGCCTCGCCGTCGCCCTCGCACTCCCCGCCGCCCTTCGCGCGCAGGCCGGTGGCATCGCCGTCGGCGCAAGCATGCCCACCGGGCTCACCCTCGAGACGCTCGACGGCAAGCCGATGCCGCTCGCCGACGCCATCGGGAAGAAGCCGGCGGTGATCGAGTTCTGGGCCACCTGGTGTCCGCTCTGCCGCAAGCTCGAGCCGGCCATGCAGGCCGCGCGCACCCGCTACGGCAAGGAGGTCGCCTTCATCGGTATCGGGGTGCCCGACAACCAGACGGCCGAACGTCAGCAGCAGTTCGTGCGCGAGCGCGGCATGCAGGGCATGTTCCTGTTCGACAAGGAGAGCGCCGCGGTCAAGGCGTTCGCGTCGCCGCACACGTCGTACGTGGTCGTGCTCGATGCCGCCGGCAAGGTCGTGTACACCGGCGTTGGCGGTGAGCAGGATATCGACGCGGCGGTGAAGCGCGCCCTCCCCACGCGCTGACGTCGCCGCCACGCAGCACGACGCACCACCACGCATCCTCGTCGGCTCTCGCACCCTGCGCATGTCCGCCTCGCCTCCGCCTGACCACGTCGTCGCACCGCCCGCCGCGCCGAGCGCCGAGTTCGAGGCGGAGGCGTTGCGGTGGCTGCCCGATGTGTCGCGCTTCGCGCGGTCGCTCACGCGCGATGCGATGCTGGCCGATGACCTGGTGCAGGAGACCTATCTCAACGCGTGGCGCGGTGCCGCCAGCTTCCGCGCCGATGCCGACATGCGGCGCTGGCTGTTCGCCATCTGTCACCATGCGTGGCTGCGCCTCGCGCAGCGCGAGCAGCGCTATCAGCTCACCGACGAGGGGCTCGACGCGGAGTTGGAGACGCTGGCGGCGGTGCGCGGGCATGCGTCGGCGCACCGCGAAGGGCTCACGGTCGCCCTCGACACCATCGACCTGCCGACCGCCATTGCGCAGGCGCTCGACGCGCTGCCGGCGGCGTTCCGCGTGGCCACGCAGCTCGTCGATGTCGAGGGATTCTCGTACGACGACGCGGCCGCCGTGCTGGGCGTGCCCGTCGGCACGATCCGCTCACGACTCTTTCGCGCGCGCCGACTGTTGCAGGAGGCGCTGTTCGCCCACGCGCGCGACCTCGGTTTTGGCCGCGCCGGGCGCGCCGACAGGACGCCCGACCCCTCATCCCGCTCCGACACATGAACGCCATGGTCACGCACGCCCCGCCGCGGCCACCCATCGACTGTCGCGATGCCGTGCGGCAGCTCTGGGACTATCTCGACGGCGAGCTCGACGCCGACCGCTACGCGGACATCGCCGCGCACGTGGAGCAGTGCCGTTCGTGCGGCGAGCACTACGCCTTCGCGCGACCCTTCCTGGCCGCACTCGGCGCACCGCCGGCCTCGTCACCCGGTGCGATGCGGGCGCCGTCAACGCCGTCCGATGCGACCAGCCAGGAGCTGCGCGCCCGCGTCATCGCGGCGCTGCAGCGCGACGGGTTCCCCACTCCCCCGGACTAGCGCGCGCGACGCCTGAACAGCACGCCGTGCACGCGTCGTGAGAAGAACACCAGCAGCAGCAGCACCGCAACGAGTGTCACCACCGGCAGGAAGATGGCCAGCACGCTGGTGACCACGGCCCCCACGAGTTCGAGCAGGGCGATGACGGGATTCGCCCCGCCGCCGGTGAGCGTCGTGCTCTTGAAGCGCGTGAACACCGTCGCACCCTGCGTCGCACTGGCCGCGCCGCCCGCCAGCAGCACCACGCTCCACTTGAGCACCGGGGGCAGGTCCACCACCACGCTCGCTGCCGCCAGCATCCCCGCCAGCACCGCCGCCGGCGACGCGACCACGTCGAGCAACTGGTCGAGCCAGGGGATCGCGTAGGCGCCCACCTCGAGGATCGTCGCGGTGCCCAGCGCGGCGAGCGCCGGCGTGGTGGCGAGCCAGGCAAACTCGGGGGCGAGCGACAGCACGCCGGACTTGGCGGCGATGGCGGTCGCCAGCAGCGGCACGAACACGCGGAACCCGGCCGCCGCCGCGAGCCCCAGCCCCACCGCCACGCCCAGCAGCGCCTCGTACGGCAGGTCGAGTGTCATGATGTCGAGAGATAGCACGACGCGCCGGGCGGCGCACGGTTCCGCCCGGCTGGGCGGCGCGCTAGCGTCCGGCATGTCGCGGTTTCTCCGCTGGTTCTTCTTCGCGTCGCTCTCCACGATCCTGCTGCTGCAACTGCGCGGGCTCGACGCGCCGCTTCGCACCGCCGCGACGCCGCTCGGCATCCTCTCCTTCGAGTTCGCCGTCACCGCGGCACGCGCCGCCGCGATGCTCGACGCGTGGCGTGCCGCCGGTGCCCTCGACGCCGCACGCGTGAGCCTCGGCGTCGATGTCGGCTTCCTGCTGGTCTACCCGTGGTTCTTCCGCAGCTCGGTGCAGTTGCTCGCGGCGCCGGAGCCGGTCGCGACCGGCTTCGATCGCGTTGGGCAGCAGTTGGCGGCGTTCGTGCTCTTCTGCACCCCCCTCGATCTGGCCGAGAACCTTGCGCTCTGGCGCTTGGTCGAGACCGTGCCCCCTGCGTCGCCCAGCGGCGCGCTCGCGGCGCTCGCCGGCGTCGCCGCGACCGTCAAGTTCCTGCTGGTCGTCGCCACGGGCTGCTGGTGCCTCGTGGCACTCTCGCGCCGCATCGGACGTACGTCGTCGCGTCCCAGCCCCCGCGCCTGACCGTTCCCCGATCACCCGCCTGCGATGCCTGCCTCCCCGAGCCTCCGCGGACTCGCCCTGCGCACCCTCGCTGCCCTCGTGCTTGTCGTGGGCACCTACAATCCCGAAGGCTGGTCGTACGTGCATTGGGCGCTCGTGCCACTGCGCACCGGCACCGCGACGCCGGGCCCGCTGTCGGTCAAGGTGCTCGTCGGGCTGCTGCTGCTTGCCGGCTGGGGCGTGTTCCTCAACGCCACGCGGCGCGCCATTGGTCTCGCCGGCGCGCTCCTCGTGCTCGCCGTGTCGGGTGTGCTGGTGTGGGTGCTCATCGACGTGGGCATCGTGAGCGCCACATCGGCGCGTGGCATCGCCTGGGTGGTGCTCGTCTGCACCGCACTGCTCCTCGCGGTCGGCATGAACTGGAGTCACCTCTCGCGACAGTTGAGCGGGCAGGTGGACATGGACCCCACCGACTGACCGCCGCGTGATCCTCGCCTTCGTGGCGCCGTGGGAATGCTCGCGGCTCGTCGCGAACATTCCGGCCGCACCGCACGACGATGTCACCGTGGTGCTGCTCGAGTCCGTCGCCAAGGGGGCATCGCTGCCGTGGCACCGGCAGAAGCTGGTGCTGCTGCTCAGCGCCATGCGGCACTTCGCCGCCTCGCTCGAGCGCGCGGGCTATCGCGTCGTGTTCCGCAACGCACCGAGCTACGCCGAGGGGTTGGCCGCGCTCGCCCGTGAGCTCGGCGCGAGCAAGGTGGTGGCCACCGAAGGGCGCGAGCAGGACATGGTGGAGGAGCTCGCACGCGCCGAGGCGCTGCTGCGCGCGCAGGGCGTGCCGCTCGTGCTGCGACCCGATCGCGGCTTTGCGTGCACGCGCGAGCAGTTCGCGCAGTGGGCCGCCGGGCGGCGCGAGTATCGCATGGAGTGGTTCTATCGCACCATGCGCAAGCAGCACGGCATCCTCATGGAGGCGGACGGCACGCCCAGCGGCGGCGCGTGGAACTTCGACGTGGCCAATCGCAAGCCGTGGCCCAAGGGGCGCCCGCTGCCGCCGGTGTGGCGTGTCGAGCCCGACGCCATCACGCGCGAGCAGATGGCGCGCATTGCGCGCTGGAAGGGCCGGTGGGGCACCGTGGACCGCTTCGCGCTGCCGGTCACGCGGCGCGACGCGAAGGCGTGGCTCGAGCGGTTCATTGCCGAGCGCCTCCCCGAGTTCGGTCCGTACGAGGACGCCCTCATGCACGGCGCGCCCGACCTGCTGCACTCGACGCTGTCATCCATCCTCAACGTCGGGCTGCTACATCCCCTCGAAGTGGTGCGCCGCGCCGAACGGGCGTGGCGCGACGGGCTCGCGCCCATCGAGAGTGTGGAAGGGTTCGTGCGGCAGATCCTCGGCTGGCGCGAATACATCCGCGGCATGTACTGGCAGCTCATGCCCGGGCTGCGCACCGCCAACGCGCTGGGCGCGCCACTCGGCCTGCCGCACTGGTTCTGGGCGCCCGATGGTGAGGCGTACGAGACGCTCGATGCGTCGGGTGCGGTCGTGAGCGCGGCAGCCGGTGCGCCGTGTGCCATGCGCTGTCTCCACGACACGCTCGTGCAGGTGCGCGATCATGGCCGAGTGCACCACATCGCGCGCCTCATGGTGCAGTGCAACATCGCCACGCTGCTTGGTGTGCAGCCGGCGGCGCTGTCGCGCTGGTACTGGAGCGCGTTCACCGATGCCTACGAGTGGGTGGAGCTGCCCAACGTGGTGGGCATGGCCACCTGGGGCGACGGCGGCACCATCGCCTCCAAGCCGTATGTCGCGAGCGGCGCCTACATCGACCGCATGAGCAACTACTGCACGTCGTGCACCTACGACGTGAAGCGCCGCAGTGGCCCGGGCGCGTGCCCCGTGAACGTGCTGTACTGGGATTTCCTCGCGCGGCATCGCGACCGCTTCGCGAA
The DNA here is from genome assembly GCA_020161135.1 of Gemmatimonadota bacterium. Classification (GTDB taxonomy): domain Bacteria; phylum Gemmatimonadota; class Gemmatimonadetes; order Gemmatimonadales; family Gemmatimonadaceae; genus Gemmatimonas. The sequence continues at coordinate 839,227 of JAIUOB010000002.1, forward strand.
CCATCCGCGCATGAAGCTCATGACGGTGCACGTCGACAAGATCCCGGCGGCGGAGCTGGTGCAGATCCGTCGCGAGGCAACGGCAATCCGCGAGGGCATCGCGTGCGAGGCCCCCCTCGCGCCACTCTGACCCACGGCTCCCGGCCCAAGGCCCCGGCCCAGCCCCGGCCCAGCCCCTCACCGGCGCACGGCCCATGACCATCCGCGCTCCGGTGGTCATGCGCCATGAGCCCGTGAGGCGCTGCACCGTGAGCCGGGGGCCTTGGGCCGGGAGTCTGTTGGGATGGGGAACGCTCGCCGAGCGCGCTGTCGGCTCGCTCGGGCGCCTATCGCTTGAGCCAGATCACCAGCACGCCACACACGGTATCGAGATTCTGGTAGCGCGCCGGCGTCTGTGCCGGGCCGGCGTAGTACTCGATCGCCGCGATAGTCCTGGGATCGAGCAGGTTGATGTTGAATGGTTGCTCATACGCGCGCCCCGCGTAGATGCGGACGTTGTCGATGTAGACGTCGGCGGCCCGGGTTGCTCCGCATGGGCGTCCCTGCAACGACCGTGGTGGGCGGCTTGAGACAACGTAGGGGGGGCCGGCTGACGGACGCACCACACGCAGACCCGGCGTGGCGGAGAGAAGATCGGCCATCGTGCTTGGCTGAAGCTTCGCTATCTCGTCAGCCGTGAAGAAGTGCCCGAGGCCTATGCGCCTGTTGTCCTCAAAATCCCCCGTTCGGTGCGCGTCGGCCTTGGTTTCAACCTCGCCGAGTACCACGGCCTTGGCGAGGCGGATAGTCAGACGCATGGTGTCGCCTGCCGCGACCCGAACGATCGTGTCATGCGATACCGAGCCGATGCGTCGTACCTCCACCCGGTGCACACCGGGGGCGACTCGTGAGAGTGTGAACTCGCCGCGCTCGTTTGTGCGCACGTCGCGTTCGACATCTGGCAGCGTGATTGTAGCTCCGGAAAGCGCAATACCGGATGAATCGACGACGGTACCTACCAGTGATGCGGTCGCAATCGCGCTGCGCTTGAGCAGCAGCGCAATGCGCGCGACCGGCGACGCTGCGGAAAGCGTCACCGTGTGTGCCTCCGAGCGACCAAGCGAATCGCGCGCGACCATGCGGATTGGCACATGCAGGGGAAGGTTGCACACCCGAAACGCACCGTCCGCTGAGGCCGCCATTGCTCGAGAAATATTGTGCTTGCGCGACGCGTCGAACCACTCTGCGTTGACCTCGACCGTCCGCAAGTCGTCAATTGGCCAGTCGCCCATCACGGCGCCCGTCACCACCCCCTCTGTGTGGTCATCTGCGCGGGAGTGGTCGGCCCCGCAGACCCTTGTGCGCAGGGATCGACCAGATGGGACTTTGAGCAGAAGGGGCGTCGACACCGCCGGAAGGAGCACGTGGACCTCGTGCACCGCATGAATCGAATCCAGCGACGGGGTACGAACCTCGACTCGGTGGACTCCCGGCCTGATTCCGGTCAGCGAGAAGACGCCGCGACCATCCGTGGTGGCGGTCGTCGAGTGCCCAGCGAGCCCGATGCGCGCCAGTTCGATGGGACGCTGTGTTGTCGAGTCGACGACTCGTCCGGAGAGCGTCACGGCATCTGCGGCCCACAACGTGTCCCTGCCCCGCCGCCAAGCGAGCACATCACCGCCGACTTCCAACAGCGATGTGAGTGTCGGTGTTGTGCTGGTGCGCGCACGGAAGCCGCTGCTCACCACTGCGGTGCGCCGCTCCATGACTGGCATGCGCAGATGCCACCGGTTCACGATCCAAGCCCCACTTGGTGCGCGACGGAACTCCAGCCGTGCGTGGGCATACTGCGCGCCTGGAATGCGGTCGGTATTCACGTACCGATACTCGAGGTGACGCAGTTCCAGTGTGGCAGGATCGAGCACGAGCGAACCGGCGAGTTCAGGAATGCGACGCCGATTGTTCGTCGGCTCGAACGCGATCTCAAGACCTGCAGCGGAGTCGCTGGTCAGGATCTGAAAGCAGTGATCCCGCCGAAATTCTTCCGAAGCCAGCACCTCCGCATCCGGCGCCCGAAACACGACCGAATCACTCCGATCGACCACAATGTACCCTGTCGCTTGCAATGCCTCCGTCGATACGGAGGACCATGGACGCAACGTGGCAACCGAACGCAGTTGCCAACGCTCGGCGATAAGCTTCTCCTGTGGAGTCAGCGTGCGCTCGAACTCCGCCAGATCGACCTGCGCGGTGGCTTCGGCGCCGATCGTGCTGGCAGTCAGTGCCGTACGCGCCTGCTCCCATGCCTCGACGGCATCGGAGGTGCTCGGCCGGCGACCACTGCACGGTGCCTGCTGCGAGACGCGAACGGTTTGCAGGATCACCGGAAGTTGGGACAGCCGGATGTCGAACTGCCGATGCTCGTCGCGCGCCACAGTGAACGACTCCGATGTCTGCGGCTGATATCCGATGCGCCGCGCCCGAAGTCGCACAGTGCCAGGCGAGAGGCCCGTGATCGCGTACGCCCCGCGATCACCGCTGAGAGCACGCGCCTGAACGCGATCGGCCGTGTCGAGTGCTTCGACCACGACACCGATGACCGGGGCACCGTCCGTTTGGAGCACGAGGCCTGACACGGACTGAGCCGCCGCAAATGCCGGGAGTCCACTTACGATCAGAGCGAGACCCGTCCATCGGATGCTGGGCGGATCAATACACTTGCTGTGGCGGGTCATTCCGCCGCCTGCGACCGCCCTTCGCTTAGGCATCATGGTCAGCGCTCAAGATTGTGTGCGGCTTCGTATCGAACCTGTGCGCGTCATGCGTTTACGGCTGTCCGCGTTGTTCGGCGCCCTGGCTCGCTGCCTGTGCGTCGCTCGCGTGACCAGGCGGGACCTTGCGGTTGGTGCGGCCGTCACGACGAGGCCGTGAAGGGCGCATCGGCTTCGCACGCCGCCTGGATTGCCCCCACATTGCGAGTACCTCGCTGCCGCTTTCGGCGGCGCTCGTCAGGGCGTGCTGTCGGCCTTCCAGACAAGGCGTCGCAGGCGTGAGGAGTCAACCTCGGGGAATGGGTTGCGATGCCTGAGCAGGTCGTTGATCACGCGGGACATCTCGGGAACCGTGTGTCCGATAACCCAGCCATTGACGGCGACCGTCGGCGTCGAGCGCAGGCCAAGCCGATCTGCGATTGACTGCGACGAATCCACTGCCTGACTCGCGGTTGGTGAGGACATGCATGCGGAGAACGCAGAGGAGTCCACCACACCTGCAGCCTGAGCGTAGCTGTTCCAGCTGCGAAGGCCGATCGAGTCCTGATGCTGGTAGAGCAATTGCACCATCTCTGGCATCCGCGCCTGCCTCTCGGCACACTCAGCAGCGATCGCCGCCATGCGGGCAAACTTGTGCGTCGGAAGGGGGAAATGAATCATCTCGACCCGGATCTTCTCTCCGAACCTCTCCTTGAGGGCTGGCAGGACGGTCTGATGAAACACTCTGCACGCCGGGCACTCGAGGTCGGCAAACTCCACTATTGAGATCGACCCAGGCCCGGCGTTGTAGAGCACCCGACTTGGCAGCGACTCCCAGTCAGAAATTCTGGCTGGCTCTCGCAGTGAGGAAGCCGGCGGCACCACCGAACGCGCGCGAACCTCTCCGGCTAGCACCGTCGCCGCTAGGACTACTGCGGCGACGGTGAGCGTCGCGGAGAGTGTGATCTCCAGACGACGTTGCGACATCGCGACTACTCGATGTAGTTGCAGGTGGTCGCCAACTGGTAGTCGCTGCCGCCGCCAGGACAGTTCGCGGTGATGATGCAGGCCGAAGGACAACCCTCCGGGCACATCGAACCGCTCGAGCAGTCGCCGTCGCAGAACTGAATGTTGCATGGGCCCGCGGCTGCAGCAGCGGGAATCGGGTGACTGAGGCGCCATCCAGCGAGTGCCAAGATGACTGCCGACCGCAGAATAATTCCACGCATGTCGCACCTCGTCGCGGAAGTGAACACAGACGGGGCCACACCGCCCACGTCGAACGAGGATTCCTCGTTCACGGCTAGCGTACCCCCCCCCCGCTGATTGTCAAGATCTGACTGCGCACCGCCTCCGCCTTCTGTCGTAATCTCGGGGACGGTCGTGCGCCATGTGCCGGTGAGGCGCTGGGCCGTGAGCCGCGAGCCATGAGCCATGAGCCCATGCGCCGGGAGGCACGGCGCCTCGGTAGCTTACTCCGCAGATGGAGAGCCAACCCTCCCCCCGCGCGCACACCCGCCCGCCGGTCACGCCCCCCGCGCACCGCAAGCAGCTCCGCGCCCTCGTGCGCACCGGCTGTGAGAACCGCCCGGGCGTCTACCGCATGCTCGGCCCCACCGGCACCGTGCTGTACGTGGGGCAGTCGAAGCGGCTGCGCACGCGCCTGCTCTCGTACTTCCGCGCCAAGGGACGCCGCAACAAGGCGGCGCGCATCGTGCGCCACGCCTTCACCATCGAGTGGGAGTACACCCCCACCGCATTCGGCGCGCTCCTGCGCGAACTGCGGCTCATCAAGCAGTACCGGCCGCACTTCAACGCCGTGTTCGTGGGCGACGAGTGGCCGCGCGCCTATGTCGCCCTCACCGGCGGCGCGATTCCCGGGCTGCGCGTCGTCGACCGCTCGGACTATCCCGGGGCCACGGCGCTGTTCGGCCCCTTCCGCCGCGTCGCCCAGCTCCGCGACGCCGTGCGCGCCCTCGCCGACGCCACCGGCGTGCGTGACTGTTCGCTCGATGGCGATGCGCTGGCCACGGCCTCCCGCGCCCGCGCGCCGGGATGCCTGCGCGACGCCGTGGGCAGTTGCCCCGGCCCCTGCCTCGGTCCCATCGATCGCACGGCCTACGACACCACGGTGCGGGAGCTGCACGACTTCCTCGAAGGGCTCGGGGATGCGCCCGTGCAGCGGCTCACGCAGGCCATGCACGCCGCCGCGAACGACCTCGCCTTCGAACGCGCCGGCGTGCTGCGCGATCGGCTCGCCCTGGTGCAGTGGCTGCATGCACGCGTGCAGCAGTTCCGCGCGAACGTCGACCGGCTCACCTTCCGCTACACCGCGCCCACCGTCGACGGCGGCCAGTGGGTGTACCTCATCCGGCGCGGCACGGTGCGCGCCGACTGCGCCGCACCGAGCTCGGCCGAGGACGCCGCGGCGTTGGCGGCCCTCGAGGCGCAGGTGTTCGGCGGGCCCAGGCAGGCGGCCGAACGCGGCGTGATCGACCTCCCCACCCACGATCTCGACGAGTTCGCCCTCGTCGCGAGCTGGTTCCGGCGTCATGCGGCCGAACGGGCCCGGCTCAGCCGTCCCGGCCCGTACGCGTCCGAGACGGACGGGCCGGAAAGCGAAACGGCGCGCCGGATTGCTCCGGACACGCCGCTTCGATATCACCGTACGCTTGCTTCGGGTCCCGCCCCTGGGTTGGCGCAGCAGTGATACGGGGCGGAACCTATGACGCGTACCTGACAGCAACCTAACACCGCCGTCCCGGGCGGAATTTGCCCGGACCCACCCGCGCTCGCCGCCCCTGCGGCCACCCGACATGCGCCTGCTCCTCGTCGAAGACGACCCCAAACTGGCCCACCTCCTCGCCCGCGGGCTGCGCGAGGAGGCGTACGCCGTGGACGCCTCGGGGGACGGGGAATCGGCCGTGTCCCAGGCGACGGTCACCCGCTACGACGCCATCGTGCTCGACGTCATGCTCCCCGGCATCGACGGTTTCGAGGTGGTGCGGCGCCTGCGCGCCAGCGACGTCCGCTCTCCGGTGCTCATGCTCACGGCGCGCGAGGCCGTCGCCGACCGCATCGGGGGCCTCGATGCCGGCGCCGACGACTACCTCACCAAGCCCTTCGACTTCGGTGAACTGCTCGCACGCCTGCGGGCGCTGCTGCGTCGCCCCGAGGGGCTGCAGCCATCGGTGGTGCAGGTGGGCGATCTCAGCATCGACCTGCACTCGCACGCGGTGCACCGCGCCGGCGAGCGCATTGCGCTCACGGCCAAGGAGTTCGCGCTGCTCGAGCTGCTCGCACGCCACGCGGGGCGCATCCTGCCCCGCGCGCAGATCGTCGCGCACGTGTGGGACGACAACCACGATCCGTTCACCAACGCCGTCGAGGTGTACATCAACCGGCTGCGGGGCAAGATCGATCGCGCGCCGTGGACGCCGCTGCTCCACACCAAGCGCGGCGCCGGCTACATGCTGAGCGACACACCCCCCGCCTGACCCACCCGGTCGCCGCCGCCCACCCGTCGCCGTGACCCATCTCTCCATTCGGCAGCGCCTCACGCTCTGGAACTCGAGCGTGCTGGCGCTCGTGCTGAGTTGCTTCGCGGCGGCGGGGTGGCTCACCCTCACCGAGGCGCTCGACCGTCGTGCCGCCGCCACCGTGCGCGAATCGGCGCGCGCCGTTGCCGGCGCCATCCGCGCGGGGCAGCAGGCGCTCCTCGAACGCGGCGAGGTGGAGAAGGAGCGCGGCGCCACCGAGGAGGCCGTGCTGCGCGAGTTCCGCGCCGGCGACCTCGACATCTTCGTCGCGGACGAGGCCGAACAGGTGATGGCGGCGCGCAAGCCGCGTCCGGTCGAGGCCACGGTGGAGGTGGCCGGCGACGCCACGGCCGCGCCATCGGGCGAGGCGGCCACGATGCCCGCCGCGGTGCGCGCGCTCATCGAGACCGCGCGCGACGACGGGACGCTGCGGGCACTGGCCGACACGGGCGTGCTCGTGGGCGCCCTCACGCTCGACAGCGCCCCCGCCCGCGCAGCGCTGCTGCGCCTCGTGCCATCGCCGCAGATGGTGGGTGAACCCACACTGCTCATCGTGGCGGTGCGCTCGTCGGCCGACGACGTGCAACTGCTGCGGCAGGTGCGCACGACACTGCTTCTCGCCATTCCGCTGGCGCTGCTCGCGTCGCTCGTGGCAGGCTTCGCGCTCGCCCGGCGCAGCCTCGCACCGCTCGAGGCCATCAACGCGCGCACCTCGCGCATCACCGCCGCAAACCTCGACGAGCGCCTCCCGGTCGACAATCCGCCCGACGAACTCGGCCGCCTCGCGACCATCATCAACGGCCTGCTGGGGCGCGTGGGCGACGCGTTCCGCACGCAGCGGCAGTTCGTCGCCGACGCCTCGCACGAGCTGCGCACCCCCATCGCCGTCATTCGCGGCGAAGCCGAGGTGACACTGCGCCGCGCGATACGCACTGAAGAGGAGTATCGCGAGGCGCTGAAGGTCATCCAGGACGAGTCGGTGCGTCTCACCCGCATCGTCGACGACCTGTTCCTGCTCGCACGCGTCGACGCCGGCGGGGTCGGGTCGGCGTCGCAGGCGGTCGACGTGGAGGAGCTCGTGCACGATGCCGTGCGCTCGCTGCGGTCGCTGGCGGAGGCGCGCGGGCTGCAGTGCGTCGCCGAACCCTCGGCGGCGGCGTCCGCGCCCGCGCGCGTGTCGGGCGACCCGGCGCTGCTGCGACGCCTGCTCGTCAACCTGCTCGACAACGCCATCAAGCACACCCCGGCCGGCGGCACCGTGACCGTGGCCTACGCGGCGGCGGCCGGCACGGTGCGGGTGCAGGTGCGGGATGACGGCCCCGGCATTCCGCCGGCGCTGCGCGCCCGCATCTTCCAGCGCTTCGTCCACGGCGTGGCGAGTACCGCTGCCCCCGAGCGCACCGGGGCCGGACTCGGCCTCGCCATCGCCGAGGCCATCGCGCATGCACACCGGGGACGGCTTGCGTTGCTGGAGACGCCCCGCGGCGCCACGTTTGAACTGCTGCTGCCGACCATCCCGCCTTCTGGAGACTCCGCGCCATGACGTCCCGTCGTTGTGCCGTGCCCGTGCTGTCGACGATGTCGTTGCTCACGCCCATCGCGCTGCTCACGGCCCTCACCACGCCGCTGCACGAGCTCTCCGCGCAGCGTGCCGAGCCGCGTGCCACGAAGGACACCGTCGCGCTCACCGAGTGGGACGTGCCGTGGGGCGCGGCCGGACGCCCGCGTGATCCGTCGGTCGATCCGCAGGGGCGCGTCTGGTTCGTGGGCCAGGAAGGCAACTACGTCGCGCGGTTCGACCCGAAGACCGCGAAGTTCGAGCGCTACGAGATCGACCCGGGCACCAACCCGCACACGGTGAACGTCGATCCGCTGGGCGACGCGTGGTATGCCGGCAATCGCAACGGCATGATCGGCCGCATCGACGGCAAGACCGGCAAGATCACGCGCTACCCGATGCCCGACAGCACCGCGCGCGATCCGCACACGATCACGTTCGATCGGAACGGCAACCTCTGGTTCACGCTGCAGAACAGCAACTTCGTGGGCTTCCTCAGCAAGGCCACGGGACAGGTGCAGCTCGTGAAGATGCCCACGCCGCGCTCACGGCCGTACGGCATCGTCATGGACCGGAACGGCCGGCCGTGGTTCGACCTGTTCGGCACGAACAAGATCGGCACCATCGATCCGCAGAGCCTGCGCGTGCGCGAGTATCCGCTCCCCGAGGAGCGCGCGCGGCCGCGGCGCATCGCGGTCACCAGTGACGGCGCCGTGTGGTACGGCGACTACTCGCGCGGCTTCCTCGGGCGTCTCGACCCGGTGAGTGGCGTGGTCAAGGAGTGGGCGCTGCCGGGTGGCGCGACCTCACTCCCCTACGCCATGACCGTCGACGAGTACGACCGCCTGTGGGTGGTCGAGACCGGGCGCCAGCCCAATCGACTCGTCGGCTTCGATCCGCAGACCAGCACGTTCTTCGGCGAGAAGGACCTCGGTCCCGCGCAGGCCAACACCGTGCGACACATGGTCTACGACCGGAGCACCCACACCATCTGGTTCGGCAGCGACCGCGGCACGATCGGCAAGGCGGTGGTGCCGCCCGCGAATCGCAAGCCGATCGGGTGACCGTCGCGCCGACGGCGAACGTCCCGTCCAGCGCGAGAATGCCCGACTGAACGCGGCGGTCTCGGAGAAGCCGAGCCGTCGCGCGATGTCCCCGACTGAATGCGTCCCCGCCGCGAGCAGCGCTTCGGCCTCGCGGCGGCGCACCTCGGCGAGCAGCGCCGCGTAGCTCGTCCCTTCATCGCGGAGGCGTCGGAACAACGTCTGCCGGCTCACCGCGAGCGAACGGCAGGTGCGTTGCATGTCGACCGCGTCGTCCGCGAGCTGACGCCGCAGCTCCGCCTCGACACGTCCGCGCCAGGTGGCGTGGGCGCGCAGCGCCGCGAGCTGCTGGTCGGCGACCGGGCGCAGCACTGCCGCCACCACGCGTGATGCGGGGGCGACCGTGGCGTGCTGCACGGCGCCGTCGAGCTCGAGCGCATCGTGCGGCGCGCCGAAGTGCACCGGCACGCCGAAGACGTCGGCGTATGCCGCCGCATGCGGCGGCGCTGCGTGCCGCACGTGCACGGCGCGCACCACCGCCTGGCCGAATCGCGTGCGCAGGCCGAACGCCATGCGCGCGAATGTCGACTCGGTCAGTGCGGGCCACGGTGCCCCCGGGCGATGATCGACCAGGTGCACGGCGCCGCCCGGCTGCGGCGCGAACGCGAAGCGCGGGCTCGGTGCCTGCGCGCCGAAGTCGACGCCCAGTGCGACGTAGCGATTGAGTCCGTCGAGGGCGTCGCGCACCGTGACCGGTGCCGACGGCGCTGCCTGCGCGTTCCCCGAGGCCGCCATGGGCGACGCGAGCGTGAGCTGGTCGCACGCGACGGCGCGCCCGAAGTGCAGCGCGAACGCCGCGTCGTGCACGAGTGTGGCTCCCGCCTCGAACGCACGCGCCAGTGCGGAGAGCGGCAGGCGCGCGAGCGGATCGGCCACATCGCGCGCGTCCACCCCGATGGCGCGCAGCAACGCGGCACGGTCGGCCCCGCGCTGCGCGGCGTGCCGCACGACACCATCGAGGTAGCCGGCCGCCACCGTGCAACCGGGCGTCAAGAACGTGGTCTCGTCGATCATGGGCGGGGGCGACGCGTGGTGACAGTGTGCCAGCATGCTCTCTCTTCCAGAACGGCAAACCGCCCGCGTGGGATTCGCCCGCCGGGCGCAGCGGTGGATGGGCGCCAGTTGGCTCGCCGTCATGGTCGCGGGACAGGGCGTCTTCCTGCTGTATGTGCTGGGACTCTACGGTCGCGCCACGCTGCGGGGTGACCGGGCCGCGTGGGCCACGACGATGCCGCGCGGGCTCGTCCCCGGTGACGGCGTCGGCAACACGGCCGTCGTCGCGCACATCGCGCTCGCGGTCGTCATCCTCGCCGCCGGGGCCGTCCAGCTCTTGCCGGTCGTCCGGCGGCGCCTGCCGGCGCTGCACCGCTGGAGTGGCCGCGTCTATCTCGGCAGTTGCCTCGCAACGAGTGTCGCCGGCGTGTGGCTGGTGTGGGCGCGCGGCACGGTGGGCGACACCAGCCAGCACCTCGCGATCACCGGCAACGCGCTCCTGCTGGTAGCGAGCACCGTCATGGCGTGGCGCACGGCGCGAGCCCGCGACATCGCCGCGCACCGCCGCTGGGCGCTGCACGTGGTGCTCTTCGCCAGCGGCGTGTTTCACTTCCGCATCCTGCTCGCACTGTGGCTCGTGCTGCACCGCGGCCCCGTCGGGTTCGACCCCCAGCGTTTCGCGGGCCCCTTCCTCACGGTGCTCGCGTGGAGCGTGTACGTCGTCCTGCCGCCGCTGGGGCTCGCCCTCGTGGAGCGGGCGCGACGCAGCGCGCGGGGCGGTGTCCACCTGGCGGCCGCGGTTGGCCTCGCGGCGCTCACCGTGATCACCGCGGCCGGCGTGGGCGCCGCGTGGCTGCTGCTGTGGGCCCCGCGGTTGCGGTGAGGCCGCGCGCGCGCCCGCAGGCCGCTCACTCCAACTGCGCGCGCCGCGTCATGGCCACGAGCTGCCAGTAGAGCGCGCGCACGTCGTCCTCCGGCAGTCCTGCGGCACGCGCCCGCGCGCCCGCGCGCGCCACGACCGCCGCCTCGCGCGATGGATCGACCACCGGCTGCCCGGCCCGGCGCTTGGCCGCGCGCACCACGCGCCCAAGCGCCACCCGCTGTGCCAGCGCATCGATGATCCTGGCGTCCACCGCCTCGATAGCCTCACGCGCGTCGGCAAGCTCGCGAGCGGGGTCGGAGGTGGGCTCTGACCCCAACTCTGACCCCAACTCTGACCCCGCATTGGGCGAGCGCATCACCACGCCCCCCGCGTCGCAGCCGTCGCCGCGCCGTGCTCTGACCCCAACTCTGACCCCAACTCTGACCCCAACTCTGACCCCAACTCTGACCCCAACTCTGACCCCAACTCTGACCCCAACTCTGACCCCACCCCGCGTCCCACCGCCTCCGCCACACGCGCCACCGCCGCCATCATCGCCGCGAACGCGCCCGGCTCGAGGCTCTGCTCGCCGTCGCTCAGCGCATGGGCCGGATCCGGGTGCACTTCCACGATGAGCCCGTCGGCCCCGGCCGCCACCGCCGCCATCGCCAGCGGCGTCACCAGCTCGGCCCGCCCACCGGCATGACTCGGGTCGACGATCACCGGCAAATGGGTCTCGCGCTTGAGCACCGGGATGGCCGCGACGTCGAGCGTGTTGCGCGTCGCCGTCTCGTACGTGCGAATGCCACGCTCACACAGGATCACATCGCCGTTTCCCTGCGCCATGACGTACTCCGCCGCCATGAGCAGTTCCGTGATGGTGGCCGACAGGCCGCGCTTGAGCAGCACCGGTCGCTGCACCCGTCCCACCTCACTCAGCAGCGCGAAGTTCTGCATGTTGCGCGCGCCGATCTGCAGGATGTCCGCGTGCGCGGCCACCATGTCCACGTGCCGCGGATCCATCACCTCCGTCACCACCGGCATCCCGGTCGCGGCACGCACCTCGGCCAGCAGCGCGAGGCCGTCACTCCCCATCCCCTGGAAGGCATAGGGACTCGTGCGCGGCTTGAACGCCCCGCCGCGCAGCACGCGCGCGCCCGCCGCCTGCACCGCCTGCGCCGTCGTGTGCAGCATCGCGCGTCCCTCGACGCTGCACGGGCCGGCCATGACCACCAGCGCCCGCCCGCCGATGACCGTGTCGCGCGCATCGCCCAGCCGCACGGCGGTGTCGCCCACGGAGAATTCGCGCGACGCCCGCTTGTAGGGCTTGAGCACCGGCAGCACACGCTCGACACCCTCGAGGTGCGTGAGTCCGTGCTCGCCGAGGGCGGCATCGTCGCCAATGCAGCCGACAATGGTGCGGTGGGCGCCGCGGGAGACGTGGGTGCGCAGGCCGGCGGCTTCGACATGCTCGATGAGCCGGTCGAGCGCGTCGGGGGTGATGTCCGGGGTGGTGACGATGATCATCGGGTCCTCATGGGTGGGTGTGGCACCACGAGGCCGCGACGCGCTGCAGGAGTCCCGGAAACGACCGAGGCCCGTGCAGTGCACGGGCCTCTCGGTGTCGGTTGCGTTGCGGCTCAGCCGCGCATGCCAAGGACGCCGGGACCCATGCGGGACGGCGTAAAATAGTATCGGCAGGCGAAGGTGATCCGCGTCATCACCCGCAGCCTAGGCCACGCACACGCAGGCGTCAAGACGTGAATCGGAGCCACCGCGCGCCGTGACCGCTATGTTGCGGCATGACGGAATTTCCGCTGGATCCGCCGCGCCGTCGGCCGCGCGTGGCATTTCAGGGCGTGTTGGGCGCCTTCAGTGAATTGGCGGTGCAGCGTCGGTGGCCCGATGGCGCCGATGCCGTGCCGTGCATGACGTTCCCCGAGGCGCTGCAGACCGTCGTCGCGGGCGGCGCCGACTTCGCGGTCATTCCCGTCGAGAACGCGATCATCGGCCCGGTCATGATCGCGCAGGAGGCGCTCGATGCGGTGGGCGACGCGGTGACGGTTCGCGGCGAGGTGCAGGTGCCGGTGCATCTCTGCCTCATGGCGCTCCCCGGCGTGCGTCTCGACGAACTGCGCACCGTGCTCAGCCACCCTGCCGCACTCGCCCAGTGCCGCATCTTCCTCGCGCGCCACGACTGGCTCGAGCCGCTGCCTCACGCCGACACCGCCGGCGCCGCACGCGAGATCGCCGCCGGCACGGACCGCACGCGCGCCGCCGTCGCCAGCGATGTCGCCGCCACGCGCTACGGCCTCTCCGTGCTCGCCCGCTTCATCGAGGACATGCCCGCGAACTGGACACGGTTCGTCGTCGTCTCCCGCCCCTGACCCCACCGCCGCCTCGAGCCTCCATGCCCATCGCACGCACTGGCCTGCTCTCCCTCGCGGTCATCGCCGCCCCCTACGTCCTCCGCGCGCAGCCCGCCGCCACGCCCGCGCCCTTCGCGCCCCTCACCAACGCCGTGCATCGCGGCATCGACGGCGAGCGCGCGCTGCGCACGGTGTCATTCGTGCAGCAGTACTTCCGCCTCCCCGGCAACCGCGGCTTCGACGCCGCCATCGACACCGTCGCCGCGCTGCTCCGCGCCGCGGGCTACGTGCGGGAGGACAGCGCCCCGCCCACGGCGCGCCTCGTCTATCGCATCGAGTCGCGCCCGATGGCGCAGCCGGCGTGGACGCCGCTCGACGGGCGCCTCACCATCGCGGGCCAGGCGCAGCCCCTGCAGGCATTCGCGACCAACCTCAACATGCTCGCGATCAACTCGGGTGCGACCCCCGAGGGTGGCGTCACCGCCGAGGTCGTCGATGTGGGCGCTGGCACCGACGCCGACTTCGCGAAGGTGAACGTGCAGGGGCGCATCGCACTCACCACGGGCGCCGCGCGCGGCGTCTTTCCACGCGCCATGGCCGCGGGCGCCATCGGTCTCCTGGCCACGCAGAAGCTCCCCGCGTACAACCAGCAGGAGAAGAACCGCACCGCGATCCAGTTCAACAGTGTCCCGCGCGACACGATCCGCAACGGCTGGACCATCTTCATCTCGCTGGCCACACACGATGCGCTGCGCGCTGCACTCGCCGCCGCGACGCCGGCGGCACCGCTCCGCGTGCACGCGCTCGTGCGCACCCTCAGTGAAGTGCGCCCCGAGCGCACCATCGTCGCCGAAGTGCGTGGCGCCACGCGCCCCGGCGAGCGCTTCGTCTACTCCGCGCATGTGCAGGAACCGGGCGCCAACGACAACGCGTCGGGCGTCGGCGCGCTGGCCGAGATGGCGCGTGTGGCCGCCGACCTCGTGAAGCGCAACATCGCACGGCCGCAGCGGACGCTCACCTTCCTCTGGGGCGACGAGATCCGCGCCACCGATCGCTACCTCAAGGAAGACTCCGTGCGGCGCGCCGGTGTGAAGTGGGGCATGTCGCTCGACATGGTGGGCGAGAACACCGCGCTCACCGGCGGCACGTTCCTCATCGAGAAGATGCCCGACCCCAGCGCCGTGTGGGTGCGCGGCGAGGACCAGCACACCGAGTGGGGTGGACGGGTGCTGGCGGAGAAGGACATCCGCGCCCACTGGTTCAATGACTATGTGCGCAGCCGCTGTCTCGATCGCGCGCGCGCGACGGGGTGGGTGGTGAAGGCCAATCCGTTCGAAGGCGGCAGCGATCACACGCCGTTCCTCACCGCGCAGATTCCGGCCGTGCTGCTCTGGCACTTCACCGACCAGTTCTACCACACCGACGCCGATCGCATCGGCATGGTGAGCGCCACGACCCTGGGGCACGTGGGAAGCTGCGCGCTCACCGCCGGCCTGCTGCTGGCCGACGGGTCGGCCGCCATCGTACGGGGCGTGCTCGACGAGCTCGTCGCGACCGCCGAACGCACCCTGCGCACGCAGGGGCAACTGTCGCGCGATACGCTCGCCCGCGGCGGCACACGCGCGCACGAGCAGCACATCCTCGAGGTCTGGCGCGACTACTATATCCAGGCCATCGACCGGATTCCCGAGATTGCGTCGGCGCCGCTCGACCTGACTGCCGCCCTCGAGGCCGCGAAGCGTCGCGTCCGCGCCGCCGTGCCGAACCTCCCCCAATGAGCGCGACACCACCGCGGTTCCCGCACGGATACATGCGTTTCCGCGTGTAGGTCAACACCGGACAGCGCGGCGCGGACATCGCTGACTGACCCCGACGTCCGTAATGGGCACGCTGTGCGCATGCCTCCTCTGCAGCGCATCGCATGACCGCTCAGCTCCACGCGCCGCTCCACGCGCCCCTCTTCTGCGACGATCGCCGCGCGCAGGCCACGCACCGGCCTGCGCGCATCCCCGACGTGCCCCGCGCGCTCGGCGAGCGGTACGACGTGTCGGGCCCGCGCTATACGAGCTATCCGCCGGTGCCCGACTGGACCGGCGGCGTCACCGCCGACCGCTGGGCCACGCAGCTCCGCTCCCTCGCACCCGACGCCGCCACGGGCGAGCGCACGCCGCTCGCGCTGTACGTGCACCTCCCGTTCTGCGTGTCGCGCTGCCTCTATTGCGGTTGCAACGCCACCGTCACGACGCGCGAGGAGGTGGTCGAGCAGTACCTTCGGCGCCTGCGGCGCGAGCTGCACATGCTGCGCGACGCCATCGGGGCGCGGCCGCGCATCAGCGCCATGCACTGGGGTGGCGGCACGCCCAACTTCCTCACCGATCGGCAGTTCGACGCCCTCGTCGCCCAGCTCGACGAAGTGGTCCAGATCGATCGCGACACCGAATGCTCGATCGAGGCCGACCCACGCCTCGTGACCCGCGCGCAGTTGCGTGCGCTCGCACGGCTCGGCTTCCATCGCATCAGCTACGGGGTGCAGGACCTCGACCCCGTGGTGCAGGAGGCCATCGGGCGTGTGCAGCCGGAGTCGCTCGTGCGCGACGCCGTGATCATGGCGCGCGAGGAGGGTTTCTCCGGCCTCAACGTCGACCTCATCTACGGCCTGCCGCACCAGACGCCCGACCGATTCGCCCGCACGCTCGAGGGGGTCGTCGCGCTCGGGCCTGACCGCATCGCCTGCTTCGGCTACGCGCACGTGCCGTGGATGCGCGCGCACCAGCGCCGCATCGAGACGATGGCGCTGCCGGTGTCGTTCGAACGGCTCGCGCTCTTCCGGCAGGCTGTGGCCCGCTTCGTCGACGCCGGCTACGTGTGGATCGGGCTCGATCACTTCGCGCGCCCCGACGATCCGCTGGCCGAGGCCGCCGCCAACGGCACGCTGCGGCGCGACTTCATGGGCTACACCACGCGCGTCAGCTCGTCGCTGCTCGGCGTCGGCGTGAGCTCCATCTCCGAAGTGCACGGCTGGCACCTGCAGAACACGGCACACCTGGGCGAGTGGCAGCGCGCCATCGACGGCGGCGCCCTCCCGGTGCACCGCGGCCACATCTGCTCACCCGACGATACGCAGCGTAGCGCGGCCATCGCGCACCTGCTGTGCAACGCCGCGCTCCCCTATGCGCTCATCCCCGGCGACCGGGCGCAGCTGCGCGCACGCTGGCACCCCTTCATCGACGACGGTCTCGTCGTCGCCGAGGCCGACCAGTTCCGCGTGACGACGCTCGGTCGCTTCTTCCTCCGCAATCTCGCCTTCACGCTCGATGCCTACCGCGATGCTCCGGGCGACGCCGACGGCGCCGTACTCCGCTTCTCCCGCGCCGTCTGACCACGCCGACGGCCCCATTGGCCCCAACGCGGTCATCCAGGTCGCGCACGTGCTGCGCGACCGGCTGGGCGCCGAGGTGGCGGAACGGCTCCTGCACGACGCCACCGGCCTGACGCTCGACACGCTGCCGCACGACATGGTGCCGGCGTCCATGGCGCGCGCGCTCATGCTGCAGGTCGTGGCCGCCTTTGGCGAGGCGCGCGCGTCCACGCTGCTGCGCGAGGCGGGCACGCGCACCGGCGACTACCTGCTCGCCAATCGCATTCCGCCGCTCGCACGGCGCGTGCTGCCCTTCCTGCCGCGACGCCTCGCCCTCGCGGTGCTGCTGCGCGCCATGCGGGCGCACGCGTGGACCTTCGCCGGCAGCGGGCGCTTCACCGCCTGGCGCGACCCGGCCGGCGTGGTACTCGGCATCGCGCAGTGTCCGCTGTGCGATGGCGTGCATGCGTCACGCGCGCGATGCGACTTCTTCGCGGCCACCTTCGAGCGGCTCGTGCGCGTGCTCGTCGACGTGCGCTGGCATGTGCATGAGGAGCGGTGCGCCGCGCAGGGCGGTACGCAGTGCCGCTTCCGGCTGGTCGGCAGCTAGCGGCGCGAACGGCGACCAGGGAGCGCTGGCCGCGCGCGACCTATCGCGTCGTCCGCACCTGCCGCAGGAGCGTGTTGCCGCCGATCATCGTCTCCATCTGCAGCAGCTGCCCTGAGGCCTTGCTCACCCACACCATCGCCTCGCTCGTGCGGGACAGGGCGAACGTCACCACGTGCGCCTCCTCGCCCTGGATGGTCGCGGTGCCGGTGACGGCGAGGCGGTACTCGTGGATGCCCGCGTCGGTGTCGTACACGAGAAAGCGCACGCGCAACCCGGGCGCGAGCGGCAGGGCGCGCAGCAGCAGCTCCCAGTTGCCCGAATCGAACGGCGGGCGCGCGACCGTGGTGTCCACCACCGCTGGCGACGCGTCCGGCAGCCCGATGAGCGCGCGCACCTTGCGCCCCGCGAAGTCGATCGTGATGCGGCGGTTCGGCTGCTCACTGCGATGCCAGCGCGGCGCGAGCGTCAGCAGCTCGGTGGTGCTCGAGTCGGTGATGCGCTGGGTGCCGTTGGGGCCGCTGCGCTGCAACTGGACGACTCGACGCAGCACCGGCACGCCGCCCACCGTGTCGACCTTCACCTCCTCCTGGATGCGCCCGATCGGGAACTCGTCGGCGTCGCGGTAGGCGGTGAGTGCAAAGCGCGCGACACCGGGCACCACCCGTGCGCCGCGCAGCAGCGAGTCACCGGGGGCGATCCAGCGGAACTCTGCCGGCGGAGGGGCGGCGGGCGGAGCGTCCTGGGCACACGCGATCGTCGGCACACCGACCACCACCATGGCCGACGCGATGAAGGCGCGTCGCGTGCGCGGCTGCCAGGAGGCGAGAGGACGTGCCATGCCGAACAGTCGCGCCGGGTGATGGGAGCGGCAACAGGGCCCGTTCGCGTCCGGGTTGAGACCGATGTGCGACGCGATTTGACACAATATTCGTGTTTCACGATATTCGTGTCATGCGAAACGTCACCGTCACCCTCGAAGAGGATGTCGCCCGGTGGGCACGCATCCGCGCCGCCGAGCTCGACACCAGCGTCTCCCGGCTGCTTGGCGACCTGCTGCGGGAGCAGATGCAGCGGGAGCTCCGCTATGACACGGAGCGGCAACGTCGGCAGGTGCAGGAACCCCGGGCGCTCAGCGATGGCGTGACGCCGTACCCCACCCGCGACCAGCTTCACGAGCGCGCATGAACGCGACTGTGTTCGTGGACACCAACGTCCTGGTGTACGCCCTCGACGCGGCCGCCGGCGATCGACACGTGCAGGCGCGCACGTGGATGGACGCGCTGTGGGCCTCGCAGCGCGGACGCGTGAGCACGCAGGTGCTGCAGGAGTTCTACGTCACCACCACCCGCAAACTCCGCCCCGGTCTCTCCGCCGATGAGGCGCAGCGCGAAGTGCGCGCGCTTACCGCCTGGAGCCCCCTCGAGATCGGCATGACCACGATGGAGCGGGCCTGCCATGTCGAGCAGCGATATCAGTTCTCGTGGTGGGATGCCCTCATCGTCGCGAGCGCGCAGGCGTCGGGCTGTCGGTACCTCCTCACCGAAGACCTGCAGCACGGGCAGGATCTCGACGGCCTGCTGGTGTGCAGTCCGTTTCGGATGACGCCGGACGCGCTTTCGGGCTAGCAGCACCTCGTACCGCGCGGGCACGGGTGCCGCGCCCCTCACCGCCGCGCGCCCGTCCACACCACGATCGTGCCGCAGTCGCTGAAGATGTCCTGGAACTCCGCCGGGGCGAAGCCGGCCTGATACACCTCGATCGCCGCCACGAAGTCGGGCGGGAGGAAGCTGTCGAGCGCTTCGGTGCCGGCCATGCGCATGCGGTCGACGAACACCGTGGGCACGCATCGGCCGCGCGTGCCACGCATCGTGATCACCCGGTCGGTACTGCCGCTCAGCTCGAGCCGCACACCGGGCATCGTGCGAAGCGCGTCCGTGAAGCGGAACAGCAGCATCTTCTCCAGGTCGCCCGGCCCCAGGAAACGGCCGAAGCCTTGCCGTCGACGTTCTTCGAAGCGCGCGAGGTTGCGCCCGAGGGCCGTGCGTGCCACCGCGTTCGCCCGCACCCGCACCGTGTCCATGACCTGCGCGCGCACCATCGCCACCATCTGTCGCACGGTGTCGCCGGGCACGAGGTCCACCGGCAGCTGCCGCGGCGCATAGCCCAGCGCCCGCACATCGAGCGTCCACGTGCCGGTGGGCGTGCCCGCAAGCAGGAAGCGCCCCGCGCTGTCGGTGCGCGTGTCGAGCCCGGTCGCACTCAGCCCCACCAGGGCATTGGCGAGCGGACGCCCTTCGGGCGTCTGCACCGTGCCGCGCACCCCACCCGCGCCGCGCAGCGCGATGTCCACCACGCCACTGTCTTCCGGTGCCTGCGGACCGCTTGGCGTCGACACGACCGTGTCCGCACGCCCGAGCACCAGGTCGCGCGGCACAATCGCGGTGCCCGCCGAGTTGAACGTCGCCACGCCGCTCACCCCCTCGGCGCCCACCGCACGCAGCCGCACGATGGTCTCGCTGGGCACGCCGCACACCACATAGCGACCGTTGTCGCCCACCGGCACCTCGGTGGTCACGATGGTGCGTTCGACACGCCGCGCATCGACACGCAGGTCGAGCCACTGCACGGTCACGTGTCCGGCGCTGGGCGGCAGTGCGCTGAGAGGCGACGTAGCGAGTGGCGATGCATCTCGCCCCCTCGCGCCAGCCGGCACCGCCCGTCGCAACGTCCCGAACACGTAGCCGGTGCCCGGTGCAGACGCGCTGCCACACACGCGCGCCACGAGCGTGCGCACCGACGGCACCGCCGCACGCACCGTCACGCCGCGCCCGCTGCGCACGGTGAACGGCACCACCACGTTGCCCACGCCCAGCGTGTCGAGCCGCGCGTGGCGCGCCGTGAGCACCCACGGTCCGGCCGGCAGGCTGTCCACCCGCGCACGTCCCCGTGCATCGAGCGTCGCCTCACGCACCCGCGTCGTGTCGAGCACCGACACGAGGCGCACGGTGGCGCCGGCGAGTGGGGTGCTCGTGATGCTGTCGACGGTCGTGATGTCGACCCGCCCCGGTGGTGCGACCGACGCGCCACCCTGTGCCTGCAGCTGCGCCGCGGCGAACGCACTCACGCACGCCACGACCTTCGCGACCGACCGCTGCCGGCCATACCCGGTGAGGCGGCTCATCGCTTGCGCGCCTGCAGCACGCCGATGCGCTCGAGGCGCTTGCGCCCCGTCCAGAACACGAGCGCACCACAATCCGACGTGAAACTCTGGAACTGCGGAGGCGCCAGCGTCTTGCGATTGTAGATCTCCACGCCGAGTACGTCGTCGAGATCGACGAGGTAGTCGAGATCGCCCTCGACAAAGCGGTCGTCGCCCGACACCTGCCGACCATCGACGAAGACCAGCGGTCCGCAGTAGGTGCCGAAGTCCTGCTTCATGCGCACCTGCGGGCCGCTCAGCCCCCACGCCACTTGCAGGCCGGGAAAGCGGATGAACAGGTCACTCGGCCAGATGGGCGCGTACTTGTCGATGGCGGTCACGTCGAGATAGCGCCCCATGCCCGACTTGGCGCGCTGCTCGAACTCGCGCAGGTCCACCCCCACCAGGCGCGAGCGTCGTGCATTGACCTGCACCGGGTCGAGATACTGCAGCCGCTCGAGCGCGACCACCGCACTGGCGTCATCACCGGCAATGAGATCCACCGGCGCCACGCTGGGCGCGTACCCCACGGCCCGCGCGCCCAGTGTCCACGTGCCCAGCGGCAGCGAGTCGAGGAGGAACCGGCCGTCGGGGCCGCTCAGCGCCTCCTGTCCGCTTTCGCGCACCGTCACGCGCACCCCTTCCACCGGCTGCCCGTCGGCGCGCACCGTGCGTCCGACCAGTCGCGCGGGGCCACGCAGCACCGTCGCGCTGTCGCGCACCACGCGCGTCGCCGTCGGGCCGAGGTAGAGGTCGCGCGCATAGATGCCGCTCTCGGGCGTCTCGACATCCAGCGCGCCGGTGCTGTCGGCATCGTTCCACGCCCGCACGCGCAGGTGTGCCTCGCGGGGCACGCCGCACACCACGAACGCCCCGTCGCCAGCGGTGGGCACCTCCAGCGACGCGATGCTCGTGCGCGGCCCCCCCTTGGCGAGCGTCCACTCGAGCCACTCGGCCCGCACCCGCCCTGCCACGCCCGCACGTGCCGACGTGGCGCCGCGCAGCGTGCCGCGCAGGTAGCCCAGCGTGTCGCCGGCAATGCTGTCGCCACACACGTGCGCCACCAGCCGGCGCGGCGAGGGCACGGCGAGCGTCGTCTTCACGGTACCCGAGCGCCCCACCTTCACGTCGCGCGCGAGCTGCGTGACCCCGAGCGCGTCGAGGCGCGGATGCTGCGCCCCCACCAGCCAGGTCCCACTCGCCACGGTGTCGAAGGCGAACTGGCCGAGGCTGTCCGTGCGGACCGCGCGCACCGTGGCGCGGTCGGCTGACACCAACTGGACCGTGGCGGCGCCGAGGGGCGCCCGGGCCACGGAGTCATACACGACGCCGCTCACGCGGGCCGTCTGGGCATGGGCCGGGCGGGCGGCGACGACCCCGAGACCGGCGAGGGCAACGGCAATGGTACAACGCATAGCGAATCGGGCAGGGGTGGGAACACCAACGCGCCCCGCCCGACACGAAGCCGGAACGGGGCGCGTCGTGTGCCGCACGGATCGCTCAGTACTTGTAGTGGCCAGCCTTGTACGGCCCCTCGACCGGAACCCCGATGTAGGCGGCTTGTTCCGTCGTGAGCTCCGTGAGCTTCACCCCCAGCTTGGGGAGATGCAAGCGGGCCACCTTTTCGTCGAGGTGCTTGGGCAGGGTGTACACCTTCTTCCCGTACGCGTCGGCATTGGCGTGCAGCTCGAGCTGCGCCAGCACCTGATTGCTGAAGCTCGCGCTCATCACGAAGCTCGGGTGCCCGGTGGCGCAGCCGAGGTTCATCAGGCGGCCTTCGGCCAGCACGAGGATGCTGCGCCCGTTGGGCAGCACGAACTCGTCGTACTGCGGCTTGATGTTGATGCGCTTCATCCCTTCGACCTTCTTGAGACCGGCCATGTCGATCTCGTTGTCGAAGTGGCCGATGTTGGACACGATGGCCTTGTCCTTCATGCGGCTCATGTGCTCGACGGTGATGACGTTCTTGTTGCCCGTCGCGCTCACGAAGATGTCCGCCTGCTCGACGATGTCCTCGAGCGTCGTGACCTGATACCCCTCGAGCGCCGCCTGCAGCGCGCAGATGGGATCGATCTCGGTGACGACCACGCGCGCGCCCTGCCCCTTGAGCGCCTGCGCGCACCCCTTGCCCACGTCGCCGTAGCCGAGCACCACGACGATCTTGCCGGCCAGCATGACGTCGGTCGCGCGATTGAGGCCGTCGACCACCGAGTGACGGCAGCCGTACAGGTTGTCGAACTTCGACTTGGTGACGGCGTCGTTCACGTTGATGGCCGGGAAGGCCAGCGTGCCGGCGCGCTCCATCTCGTACAGGCGATGCACGCCCGTGGTGGTCTCCTCCGACACGCCACGGATGCCCGCCAGCACCTTGGTCCAGCGGCCGGGGTGCTTCTGCTGCTCGGCGCGCAACAGGTCGAGAATGACACCCCACTCCTCGGGCTCGTTGTCGGCGTCGAACGACGGCACCGCACCCACGCCCTCGAACTCCGCCCCGCGGTGCACGAGCAGCGTCGCGTCGCCGCCGTCATCGAGCAGCAGGTTCGGGCCCGTGCCGTCGGGCCACATGAGCGCCTGCTCGGTGCACCACCAGTACTCCTCGAGCGTCTCGCCCTTCCACGCGAAGACCGGCGTCCCCTTCGGATTCTCGACCGTGCCCGTCGGGCCGACCGCGACCGCGGCCGCCGCATGGTCCTGCGTGCTGAAGATGTTGCACGACACCCAGCGCACGTCGGCGCCCAGCGCGGTGAGCGTCTCGATGAGCACGGCCGTCTGCACGGTCATGTGCAGCGAGCCCATGATCTTCGCGCCCTTGAGCGGCTGCGACGCGCCATGCTCCGCGCGCAACGCCATGAGCCCCGGCATCTCCTGCTCGGCCAGGCGGATTTCCTTGCGCCCCCACTCCGCCAGCGCGAGGTCGCGCACGGCAAAGGCAGGGCGATCGAGCGACGTCAGCAGGGCGACGCCGCGTTCAGTCATGACGGAGGTGGACATGTGTATGGTGCGGGTGAAGAGGGAGATTCGCTCACCTGATCAGTTGGTGCGTGGTGGGTTTGGGTCTCGGGTGTGGGTTGTACAACGACGAACCCGCAACGCGAACTCACCACTCATCAACCGATCAGTTTCACGTGTCAGGCGACGACAAAGGCCGGTTTCGGCATCATGGTCGCCGTACAACTGAACAACGCCGGACCCTGCGCATTCGGGTCCACCGGCAGCGGCACGTAGCGCGTGCCGGAGAAGCCCGCGTCGCGCAGCCAGCCGTCGAGCGATCCGGCGTCGAAGCCGAGCCACACATGGCCCATCTGCTCGCGGAAGCGGTCGTGCACATGCGTGCGCATGTCGGTGATGAGCAGGCGCCCGTGCGGCTTGAGCACGCGATGCACCTCCTGCAGCGCCTTCACCGGATTGGGCACATGGTGCAGCACCAGCATGAGCACCGCGACGTCGAGGCACCGATCGGCGAGCGGCAGGTGCTCGAGCGACCCCTCCGCCACGGTCACGTTCGTGTAGGGCGTGAGACGCGCGGTGGCCGCCGTGAGCATCGCGGGCGAGGCATCCACCGCGTGCACGCGGCGCACGTGCGGCGCGATCGCTTCGGCCAGGGAGCCCGTACCGCAGCCCAGGTCGCCCACCGTCCACGATGGATCGAGCAGCGCCATCATCGCGCCCAGGTCGGCCCGCGTGCCGAACAGCTCGGTGCGCAGCGAATCCCACTCCGCGCTCGCGGTGGCGAAGTAGGTCTCGCTGCGCGCGCGCCGCGCCGCCACGATGGCCTCGATGCGCGCCGTGTCCTGCGCCGTGGCCGGCGTCTGCGCCATCGCGCCCCGCACAAACGTCCAGAGCTGCACCATGTCGGCCGGCAGCTCCGGGTTGCGGCGATACCAGCGGCTCGTGCCCTCGGCGCGCGAGGTCACCCAGGACTGGTCGGCGAGGATCTTGAGGTGCCGACTGGCCGTGCTCTGCGGCAGCCGCAGCCCGGCCGCCAGCTCACCCACGGTGAGCTCGTGCATCTCGAGGGCAGCGAGCAGCCGGCACCGGGTGGCGTCGGCCAGTTCGACCATGCGGTCGTGGATCGCGAGGCGTGGGGAGGTCACGGCCGCGAAGTATATCCGCCGATCCGGATAGATCAATGACCTCGTCGGCGGCCGCGTCGGGAGAACCCCGCGTGTGCGGCTGCGGTCCGTGTGCTAACCTCTACTCGTGCTTGACTTTCCCTTCCTCGCCGATCTGCTGGTGGCGGCCCTGCTCGGGCTGGCCGTCGGCGTCGAACGCGAGTGGTCGGGGCACGCCTCAGGGCCCGACGGCCGCTTCGCGGGGGCGCGCACCTTCACCCTGCTGGGGGCCGTGGGTGGGCTGGCCGGGTGGTTCGTGCGGCTCGGCCACGTCGAACTGGCCGTCGTCGCCGTGGCAGGGGGCGTGCTGCTCCCCATCGTCGCGTGGGCCGTCACCGTACGCCGCCCCGGCACCACGGTCGACGGCACCACCGAGACCGCCGCCATCCTCGTCGTGCTCCTCGGCGCGGTGTCGGGACTCGGCTATCGCTCCGCCGCGAGCGCCGCCACCGCGGTGGCGGTGCTGCTGCTGGCCGAGAAGTCGTCGGTGCAGCGCGCGCTCCTCAAGGTGGCGCCGGCGGAGATGCGCGCCGCGCTGCAGCTCGCGGTGCTGGCGCTCGTCGTGTTGCCGCTGCTGCCGACCGGCGGCTACGGCCCGTTCGGGGCGTTCCGCCCACGCGCGCTGTGGATCGTGGTGCTGCTGTTCATGGGGCTCAACTTCGCCGGCCACATCGCACGGCGAGCCGTGGGAGAAACGCGCGGGCTGGGCGTGACCGGATTGCTGGGTGGGCTCGTGTCGTCGACGGCGGTGAGTCTCACCTTCAGTCGCCGGAGTCGCGAAGAACCCGCGCTGTCAGCGCCGCTCGCGCTCGGCGTCGTGGCCGCCTGCACGGTGCTCATTCCGCGACTGCTGGTGACGATGTCGGTGCTGCACACCCCACTCGCCGTGGCCGCGCTGCCGGTGCTGCTGCCCGTGCTCGTCGCGGGCATCGGGGTGGTGGCGGTCTCGTTGGTCGCGGAGGGCGCGTTGGTCGCGGAGGGCGCGGAGGTAAGGAACAACAACCTTTTCGCCGCGGAGGCAGCAGAGGAGGAGCGCCCCTCCGCCGCCTCCGCGGAGAGATCGACGCCTTCCTCCGCCTCCGCGCCCTCCGCGTCCATACTCTCCGCGTCCTCCGCGCTCCAGATGGCCGTGCTCTTCCAGCTCGTGCTCTTCGGGCTCGCCTGGGTGCAGGAGCATGTGGGTGAACGCGGCGTGCTCACGTCGGCGCTGGTGCTCGGCCTTACCGACATGGACGCGCTCACGGTGTCGATGACGCGCTACGCCGCGGAGACGACGCTGGTGCGCACGGCGGCGGTGGCGGTGGGGCTCGGGGTGGTGGCGAACACGGCGCTCAAGCTGACGCTGGTGCTGGTGCTCGGGGCGCCGCGCTTCCGACTGCGGGCCGGGGCGGGGCTGTTGGCTCTCGCGGCGGGGAGTGCCGCGGGACTCATTTATGCATGGCCGTGAACGACGCGATCAGCGCACTGGGTGCCCTCGTCCGGCGGCTCGTCGAGCCGGTGGGCACGGGCGCGCGCTTCACGCTGTCGGTCGTGCGCGCCATGCGCGACACCCGCACGTGGATGCCCGAGTTCTCGGCGCAGGCCCGCTCGCTGGGTATCGACTCGCTGCCCATCGGCATCTTCATCGCGCTGTTCACCGGCATCGTGCTCGCGCTGCTGGCCAGCTACAGCGTGGGCGATCTCGTGCCACCGTACTTCGTGGGCACGCTCGTGCAGAAGACCGTCACGCTCGAACTCGCACCCGTGCTCACCGGCCTCGCGCTGGCCGGGCGCCTGGGAGCCAACATCGCGGCCGAGCTGGGCACCATGCGCGTCACCGAACAGATCGATGCGCTCGAGACGCTCGGCTACGAACCACTGCGGCATCTCGTGGTGCCGCGTGTGCTCGCGTCCACGCTCATGTTCCCCGTGGTGGTGGGCGTGGCCATGCTCGTCGGTCTGCTGTCGGGGTGGATGGCGTCGCTGTCGCTGCTCGACCTCACCACGCCACAGTTCCTCAAGGGGGTGCGCGTGTTCTTCCAGGCGTTCGACGTGCGCTACGGGCTGGTGAAGAGCGCGAGCTTCGGCGCCGCGGTGTCGCTCATCGGCGCGCGCGCCGGACTCACCACCGCCGGTGGTGCGCAGGGTGTGGGGCGCGGGGCCACGCGGGCGGTGGTCATCTCCGCCGTCATGATCCTCGTGCTCGACGCGTTCTGGGCGCTGGTGTGGCTCACCAACCGGCAGCTGCGATGAGCGCCGGGCGCGCACCCGTGACATTCTTCAGGGCATGACCACTTCTCGCCGC
Organism: Gemmatimonadota bacterium; assembly: GCA_020161135.1. Taxonomy (GTDB): domain Bacteria; phylum Gemmatimonadota; class Gemmatimonadetes; order Gemmatimonadales; family Gemmatimonadaceae; genus Gemmatimonas. Next base: position 865,943 of record JAIUOB010000002.1, read on the forward strand.
ACCAACGACTTCCTCGTGGGCCTCACCGTGCTCGTCGTCACGGTGGTGCTCGTGGGCGCCGTGCTGTGGCTCAAGCAGGCTGATCTGGGTGGCCGTACGCGTCGCGTGGCGGTGCGTGCGCGCGACGTGGGCGGCGTCGCACTCGGCAACCCGGTGGTCATCCGTGGCGTGCGCGCCGGCCGCGTCGAGTCCATCGCCCTCGGCGAGCGTGGCTGGGTGGTGCTCACCCTCGGGCTCGAGCGCGACGTGTCGCTCCCCGCCGATCCGGTGGTCATGCTGGCCGCGTCCAGCCTCTTCGGCGAATGGCAGGCCACCATCACCGACGCCAGCGCGGTGCCTCCCGACCGCGATGTGCGCGCCGCGATCACCGAGGCACGCACGAGCGGCGATACGCTGCCCGGCGCGGTGCTCCCCGACATCGCGCAGCTCACCACCGTGGCCGGCCGCCTCGCGGGCGACGTGGCCAAGGTGGCCGATCGCGTGCAGGTGGCCTTCGACGACTCGGCCGCCCGCGAGCTGCGTGAGTCGATCCGCAACTTCGCCGAGCTGTCGGCGGTGCTGTCGCGCACGGTCACGAAGCAATCGGCGCAGCTCGACCGCATCGGCACCGACGTGCAGACCGGGCTGCGCGACATCAACCTCGCGGCCGCAAAGCTCGGCGCCGTCTCCTCGCGCATCGATTCGGCCACCAGCCGCGGCGAGCTGCAGCAGGTGGTGCAGAACTCGCAGCAGGCCGCACGTGAGCTGCTGGCCACCGCCACCCGCCTCCGCGAGGTGGCCGGCGACGTGGGGCGCACGCAGCAGCAGCTCTCGAGTGCGGTGGCGCAGGCCGATTCGCTGTTCACGCGTGCCAACCGCGGCGACGGCACACTGGGCCGCCTGGTGAACGACCCGGCGCTGTATCAGCAGAGCGATTCGCTGGTGCGCGAGTTGCGGTCGCTGGTGGCCGACATTCGCAAGAACCCGCGCCGCTATCTCAACCTGCGCGTGTTCTGACCCTGCGGCGCCGCTTCAGGCGCGCGCCGGCACGGCCAGGACTGCGCTGCGCGCCGCGCGCAGCACGCGCGTGGCCACCGAGCCCACCACGAGACGCTCGACCAGCGAATGACGCTGGGTGCCGACTGCGACCAACCCCGCGTCGGCGTTGTGCGCAAAGGCGAGGAGCGCCTGCGCCGGATCGCCACGCACCGTGACCGTCTCGACCGTCACGCCCTCGGGGGCGGCAAGCTGCTCGCGCACCTGGGCAAACAGCGGCGGCAGCGTGCGGCCATACTCGACATCCCACGCCTGCCAGTCGGCCGACGGGTGCGCGAAGCGCGGGCGCACATGCACCAGCGTGAGCCGCCCACCCGGCGCGAGCATGCGCAGTGCGAGGCGCGCCGCCTCGATGCTGGCCGCGCTGAAGTCGAGGCCCGCGACCGCATGCATCGGCGCGCCGACGAAGTGCGACGGCACCGCGAGGATGGGCACGCGCGATTCACGCAGCGTGGCGAGCGTCGTCTCGGTACCGAACAGGCGGTCGAGCGGATTGTGGCGGCCGATGCCCATGACCAGCAGTGACGCCCCGCGCGTGGTGGCCTCGTCAGCCAGCACCCGCGATGGACTGCCCGTGCGCGTGGTGACCGTCCACGACGGATCGGCCGCGGCCGCGATGGAGAGCGCCCGTTCGAGATCGGCCTGCAGCGTGGTGCGCCGCTCCTCGTCGAGGGTGACGGGAATCGTGAGCGCGTCGAAGCCCGCCGCCACCCCGGGAAGCGCTTCGCTGACGCCGACGACCGCTGGCGTGCCCCCCAGGGCAGCCGCAGCGAGACGCGCCGCCGAGCACAGCGCGTCCACAAGCGCCGCGTCACCATCGCTGGCAACGAGGATCGGCGCTCCGGACGGCGAGACGTCGGTGGACACGAGCGGGGTGAGTGTCGGGGCGATGGCAACCATGAGGGTGGGCGAGTCCAGAGACTGCGGAATAGGCTCGCACCACGGGCGGCGCCACTCTATCGGGGAGAGCGGGCAACTGTGTCGGGGATTCCCGCACAGAGGTCCGGACTTACGGTCCTAAAGTGTGTAACACGAAGTCGGACTCGGCCATGGCTTAAAGTGCCCAGCGCAACGCCCGGGCCACGGTGTCACCGAGTCGATGCGCCCAGCCCCGCGCGCGCCACGCCGCCGCGCTCACCTCGTCGCTGTCGGACACGTCGGTGAGAAATGCCGACTCCAGCGCCGCCCCGGCCCGGTCGTCGAAGGTGAGCAGGTTGCACTCGGCGTTGAGCCAGAAGCTGCGGAAGTCGAGGTTGGACGAGCCCACGAGTCCGACGTGCCCGTCCACCACCAGCGTCTTGGCGTGCAGCGTCGCGCGCTGGTATTCGAAGATGCGCACACCCCGCGCGAGCAACCACGCGTACGCACCGTGCGCCGCATGCCGCGCGAGCGGCACATCCGAGCGCGCACTGGGCAGCAGCAGCCGCACGTCGACGCCACGCCGAGCGGCCGACGCGAGCAGACGCAGCGCCCGCGTGGGCGGCGCGAAGTACGGCGTGGTGATCCACAGCCGCGCGCGCGCAGCCCCCACGAGCGCCGCGAGCACCAGCAGCGTCTCGCGCTGCGCACGCCCGGGGCGCGGGTCGAGCACGAGCACCTCACCACCGGTCGCGTCGTGCGGTGATGCACCGGAGGTCGCGGCGCCGGACGGTGCTGCGCGTCGCACGCGCCGCCCCAGCCGCCGGTCGCGTTGGCGCGCCAGCGCGAGACGCAGGCGCCGCATGGGCGCGAGACGCGCCAGTGGCGACGCATCCGCGGGGAGGACGACGCCCTCGCTCCAGCTCACATACTCGAGCCCCGGCAATGCCGGCCCGCGCGCGCGCTCCCACCCCTCGGCGAACACCGCCGCGAGCTCGCCCACCACCGCCCCGCGCACCTCGACCAGCGTGTCGCGCCACGCGTCGGCATGATGCCGCACGCTCGATCCGTATTCCTCGCCGATGTTCATCCCGCCGGTGTACGCCACGGTGCGATCGACCACCAGCAGCTTGCGATGATCGCGACGCAGCACGTCGAGCGGGTGATGCCAGAAGCGGTGGAAGCGACGCAGCTCGACGCCGCCCTCCGTGAGCGCCTCCCAGAAGCGCCCGCCGGTGCTGAACGACCCGTAGGCATCGGCCAGCACCGACACCCGCACCCCACGCGCCGCCGCGGCCGCCAGCGCCGCACGCATGCGTTCCCCGATGCGGTCGTCACGCATGATGTACGTCTCGAGCAGCACCTCCTCGCGTGCGGCCGCGATGGCGTCGTGCATGCACGCGAAGGCCTCGGCGCCGTCGGTGAGAAACCGCGGTGTGGGTGCCGCGTGCAGCGGTCCGCGATCGATGAGATGCACCAGCGCGCGGAACCCGGGATTGCGCACGCCTCCGTCGAGCGCACGCGCCGCGGCCCACGCGCGCGCGAAACGCGACCGTCGCCGCAGCGGCGCAATGGCGTGCGTGGTCGTCTCACGCGACCCCGTGGCACGCGATGGCGCGTCGGGCAGCGTCATCGCACGAGGAGTGGCACCACGAGCTGCGCGAACAGCGCGCCGCCCAGTGCCATCGAGAAGCCCCACACGAGGAGCTGCCGGAAGAGGCGCTTGGTGTCGGTTCCGGCCGGCGCGCCGGCAATGCAGAGGCTTCCGAGCGTCGACAGCGGCGACACATCGACCAGGGCCGCGCCCACATTGATGCTGAGCGCGATGGCCAGCGGATTGCCGCCACCCAACTTGGTCACGAGTCCGGGCACCGCCGGCAGAAAGGCGGGATACACCACGCCCGACGTCGAGCTGTAGGTGCTCAGCAGCCCCGTCACGCCGGCGATGACGCCATTCACGCTGGCCGGCGTCGCGAGGCGTGCGAGCAACGTGGTGAAGAGGTCCATGCCGCCGGTCTTCTCCAGCACCCCCACCAGCACACTCACGCCGCACACCATCACCAGCACCGCCCACGGCACCTGCTTCACCATGGCGCTGTCGTCACCCAGGCGCGCAAGCACGAGCACCGACGCCGCCACGAACGCGGTGAGCCCGGGGTGCAGTTGCAGCAGCAGCACGCCGGCCATCCACGCGAGCCCCACGGCCATCGTGAGCCGATGCGTGCGCGTGAACGGCGGCGCCGAGGGCAATGTGGCCTGTGCTTCCGCACGCATGAGCGCAGGTCCACCGAACAGGCTCCACGCGACCACCGCCGCGAGAGCATGTGCGAGGAAGTTGGCGCCCCACACGACTGTCGCGTGACCACCCAGGCCAGCGCGCGTCATCAGCTCCTGCACCAGCACACCGATGGCGCTGATGGGCGACAGGTTGCCGGCGTTGGCCCCGTTGCCCACCATGAGCGCGGTGAGCAGCGGCCGCACCTTCGCCTCGTGGCCAAGCCCCATGGCGATGGGCGCGAGCAGGGCGACGGTCGCAATCGCGCCGGGGCCGCTCGTCGAGATGACGCACGCCAGCGCAAAGAGCAGCGGCGGCAGCCACGCCGCACGGCCGTGCAGCCGCCGCACCGCGGCATGCGTGATGGCCGCCATGGTGCCGTTGGCCTGCGCCACCCCGAACAGCAGCGTGACCCCCAACAGCGTGAGGAACAGCGACGACGGAAACGTCGTCATGACCTGCTCCACCTTCCACCCCGCGGCGAACAGCGCGATGGGCCACGCCAGCGCCACCGCGAGCACGCCCACGTTGAGGCGCGTCGTGAGGCTCGCGGCGATGACCACGAGCAGCGCCGCCAGCGACCACTCGGCTGGCGTCACGGCGTATGCGGCCTGTACGGCCTGTGAGTGGTCACGGCGTGTACGGTGGCAGCAGGTGGCGCTGCACCTTGCCCAGCGCCGTGCGGGGCAGCGCGTCCACGCGCACGAAGGCGCGCGGCACCTTGAACGAGGCGAGCTGCGAGCGCACCGCCGTCTCCAGCGTCGCCGGCACCGCGGCGTCATCGCTCACGATGTAGGCCACGGGTACTTCACCGCGCACCGCATCGGGCACACCGATCACGGCCGCCTCTCGGACGCCGGGGAGTGTGAGCAGCAGCTCCTCCACCTCGCGCGGGTAGATGTTGAAGCCCGCCGAGATGATCAGATCGCTGCGGCGTCCTTCGAGGGTGAGGTATCCCTGCGCATCACGCACGCCGATGTCGCCGGTGCGGAACCAGCCGTCGGTGAACGCTTGCGCCGTGGCGTCCGGGCGCTGCCAGTAGCCGGCGCACACCGACGGGCCGCGCACCCACACCTCGCCGCTCGTGCCATCGGGCACATCGCGACCGGCGTCATCCACCACGCGCAGTGCCGTGAGCGGCATGGGCATTCCCACCGTGCCCGCACGGCGCACGCCACGAAACGGGTTGGCGGTGTTCATGAGCGTCTCGGTCATGCCGTACCGCTCGAGAATGGTGTGCCCGAAGCGCTCGGCGAACGCATCGAGCACCGCCGCCGGCAGCGGGGCGCTGCCGCACACGAACAGGCGCGCCGCGCTTCCGATGGCGCGTGCCGCATCCGCAGGCAGGTCGAGCAGCCGCACGTACATCGTGGGCACGCCGAACAACACCGTGGGGCGGTGGCGCGCGAACAGTGCGGCCGCGCGGTCGTGCGCGAAGCGCGACACCAGCGTGCAGTGACAGCCGCTGAACAGCCAGCAGTGGAGCCCATTGCCCAGCCCGTGCACATGGAACAGCGGCAACGGGCACAGGTAGCGGTCGCCCTGGGTGAGTTCCCACTGCTGCACGAGCTGCAGCCCGTTCGCGGCGAAGTTGCCGTGCGTGAGGATCGCCCCCTTCGATGCACCCGTCGTGCCGCTCGTGTACACCAGCGCCGCCGGCGTGTCGGCGGTGCAGCGCACGGCGGGGAGCGCGTCGCGCGCGGTGTCGTGCGCCGCGGCCGCGGCGCGCAACGTGCCCACATCCCACCACGTGGTGCCGGCGGGGAGCAGCGAAGCCTGTGCGACCGTCGTGACCACCGCCACCGGCGCGGCATCGTGCACGATGTGCGACAGCTCGCGCTCGCGGTACAGCACGTTGATGGGCACGACGATGACACCGAGCTTCACGCACGCCAGCCACAGGTCGATGAACGCGGGGCTGTTGGCCAGCCACAGCGCCAGCCGGTCGCCGGCGCGCACGCCGCGCGCCACGAGCTCCGCCGCGCACTGCGTGCTGCGCGCATCGAGCGTGCCGAAGGTGTCGTGGTGCAGGGCGCCTTCGTCGTCCTCGAAGGTGAGCGCCGGCGCATCGGCGCGCCCCACCAGCGCGCGATCGTACAGCGCGAGCAGCGTCATGGGCGCCTCATGCCGGCGTCACGGGTGCGCGCCGGTCAGACGCGCAGCTCCTGCACCAGCGCGCGCACGCCCGCCAGCGAGAGACCGTCCTCCTCGAACACCAGTAGCCCCACCAGGGCCTGGGCAACATCGTCGGGGAGTCGATCGCGCCGGAACGCCTGCAGCACCGGCCCTTCGCGCATCGCGTCGCCAAGGCGCGTGAAGGCCCAGCCCCCTTCGAGCGTGGGTTCGCGATCGAACCCCTCGCGCAGCACGGTGGGAAGCGTCACCGCCGGTGCGCCGCGCCACGCGAGCACCGGCGCGTCGGGTCCGAGGCTGCGCTCGAACAGCACCTGCCAGGCCATGGCGCGGGCGCCGCTGTCGCGGCGCCCGGTCGCCACCACCACGCGCGGCCCGGCGGCGCGCACCACATGCAGCCGCGAGACCGCATCGTGCAGCTCGTCGAGGATGCGCGCCTGTCCGGCCTCGTGGCTGCCGGCCGCCTCACTCACGGGGTGCGCACGCCAAGCGGCGTCTGCACCGCGGGACGCGCGAGTGCATCGAGTGCACCGCGGTTCCACAGCTCGTCGTAGGGCAGGTCGAAGGGCGAGTCCACCGGCGTGCTGTCGAAGCCGCCCTGGTTGTCGGCCGGCGTCATCTTGTAGTTCACCGGCGGCACGGCGCCCAGCAGGTGCTCGACGAAGTAGTCCCACCGGCGACGGATGAAGTACGGCTCGTTGAGGCCGTGCGCACGATTGGGCGCCATGATGAGGTCGAAGGTCTTGTTCGCCTTGATGAGCTCATCGACCACCTGGATGGTCATGGCCGGGTGCACGTTGTCATCCATGTCGCCGTGCATGAGCAGCAGCTTGCCCTGCAGGTTGTTCACGTACGTCTTGTTGGCCGACGCGGTGAAGTTGTCCTCGCCGCGGCGCGTCGAGTCGCGCTTGAGCAGCCCCTGGTACTTCTCCGCCCAGTAGATGTTGTACGAGCGGTTGTCGTGGTTGCCTGCGCCCGACACGGCCACCTTGAAGAACTCGGGGAACTTGAGCACCGCGTCGGTACTGGCGAAGCCACCGCCCGAGTGGCCGAAGATGCCGACGCGCTCGAGGTCGATGTAGCGGTGCCGCGCGCCGAGCTGCTTGATGGCGGCGATGTGGTCGGGGAGCCCGTTGTCGGTGAAGTTGCCGTAGTAGTTGTCGTGGAAGGCCTTCGAGCGCCCGGGCGTGCCGAGGTGGTCGATCTGCACGACGATGAAGCCCAGCTCGGCCAGCGCGAACGGCTCACCGTTCCCCTTCCAGCTCCACGCGCCCACGCTCCCCACCTGCGGGCCGGGGTAGATGTGCGAGATGATCGGGTAGCGGCGTGTGGTGTCGAGCTGCTGCGGCAGGTACATCACGCCGTGGATGTCGGTGAGGCCGTCGCGCGCCTTTACCGTGAACGGCACCGCGCCCTTGAAGCCCTGCGCCACGAGCTGCGACGCATCGGCCTTCTCGAGCGGGCGGATGATGCGCCCCGTGAGCGCGTCACGCAGCACGGTGACGGGGGCCTGCGCGATCGTGCTGTAGCGGTCCACCACGAAGCGGCCGCTCGGGCTCATGGTGAGCTCGTGATTGGCCGCTTCGGCGGTGAGCTTCACCACCGGCGCGCCGTCGAGCCCGGCCTTGTACAGGTGCGTGTTGTACACGAGCTGGTCGGTTTCGCGACCACGGCCGGTGAACCACACCGTGCGCGTGGCTTCGTCCACATGCACCACCGCGCCCACCTGCCACGGGCCACTCGTGATCTGCCGCTTCACCGTGCCATCGTGGTTGAGCAGCCACAGGTGGCCATAGCCATCGCGCTCGCTCCACCAGACCACTTCCCCGCTCTTGAGCACGTACCAGCTCTCGGGGTCGCGCGGGCTCGCGATCTCGACGTACGTCTTGCCGGTGTCCTTGGCGATGAGGGTGCCCTTGGCGGTGGCCGCGTCGACCTCCACGAGGTACGTGGCCTTCGAGGCCCGCGCGAGACCGCTGATGTACAGCTTGTCCGACCCCGGCGCCCACGTCGAGTCACGCAGCGAGCCGCCCACGTTGGCGATGTTGAAGCGCACCGGCAGCTCGACCTTGCGGCTCGCCTTGCTGGCCACGTCGATCACGTAGAAGTTCGGCGTCGGCACGATGGTGTCGCCCGGCAGCGCGTACGGCTGCGTGAACATCCGCGGCCGCTGCGACGTGTACGACACGTACGGCATGAGCCCCACGCGGCGCTCGTCTTGGCGCACCACCAGCAGCTTCTTCGAGTCGGGGCTCCAGCGCACATTCGGGCGGCGCAGGAAGCCGGGGCGCAGCGCCTGCTGCGGGCGAATCGCCACCACCCCGTAGCTGAAGTACTCCTCGCCGTCGGTGGTGAGGCGCACCGTGTCGCGGCCGCCGCGGCTGCGCACGTAGAGGTCGTGCCCCACGACGAACGCTTCCTTCGTCTTGTCGGGGCTCAGCACGTACGGCGTCTCGTTGTACGTCGTGTCCTTCGTCGTGCAGGTGTACGCCACGATGTTGCACGCGAACTGCCGCCGACCGGTCCGGAACTCGATCGTCTTCTCGTCGTCGCCGTCGTTGCCGAAGCGGAAGGCGCGGAACGGCAGCCGGTCGGGGTCGTAGGTGCTGTCGGCCGCGAGACTCATGACGGCCGCAAGCCGCGCATTGTCGAACAGCAGGGCGCGCGTGTTGGCCACCGGATCGATGACCACGAACTCGGCGCCACTGCGCGTCTTGTTGCGGTACCAGAAGCGGTTGCCATCCTTGAAGAACGTCGGCGTCACCTCGTCGCCCGTCACCAGGCGGCCGGCGTTCCACGACAGCAACTGCTCGGCGCGCGCGTAGTCGTCGGCGGTGACACGACGCGGCGCGTTGGATATCGACGCGGCGGCCTGCGCGCGGGCCGCGTGAGGCGCGAGCGCCGCACACGTGGCGGCGCACAGGGTGGCCGCACGCAGGCGCGACCAGGGGCGGATGATGGACATCGACGCGAGGGTTGAGGCGGGAGTCGCGCGGCACGGCGCGCGTCGCCATTCGCGATGCGCACCGTGCCATTCTTCTGGAGCCGCCTCAATGTGCGCTGCGACTCAGCCGCTCACCACCCGCTTGAGCACCATCCCCTTCGGCAGCGCCGTCGTCGCGTCGATGTTGTTGATCAGGTACAGTGTCTCGGCCGTCACCCCGCCGGTGGCGTGACGCTGCGCGAACTGCGCACCGGTCATGGCCTGGTCGAGGGTAACAAGCTGCAGGCGCGCCGGCTGCACATTGAGTGCCGCCGGGTCGGTGAGCGCGCGGAACGACCGGGACGCCGCGTCCACCTCCGGCGCACGCGCCGCCGCCGCGGGGGCCATGATGCCCAGCAGCGCGTACGTCGTGCCGCCGTACGCCACGGTCACCAGTTGCCCCTGCACCACTCCCTGCTGCGTCTGCGCGTCGAACACCACCTGCTCCGCCGGCAGGCCGTTCACGGGCGCGCTGCCGCGCTGCCGCACCGTGATGCCCTGCTGCGACGCGAACGCCTGCGCCGCCTGCGCCGGCGTGCCCTGCGCATAGGACAGCTGCAGCTGCGCGCCCTTGTCGGGGCTCATGCCCACGACCGCGTCGGGGAGGTTGGCGACCTGCCAGCCGGTGGGGAAATCGAGCTGGAACTTCCCGTCGGGGTGCAGGAAGCGCGTACCACGGAAGTAGCCCTGCCGCGGATTCTCCCCGTACACCATGCCATCGAGCAGGCGCAGGAAGCCGTCGCGATTGATGCGCAGCGAGCGGAACGTCGAATCGGGCTTCGACGCGACGCGACGCTGCGCGAGCTGCGCGCGATTGCCGGGGTCGGGGTGCGTGCTCTGCCACTCGGGCACGCGCCCCCCGCCGCCACTCAGGCGGCCCAGCATCGTGAACACCTTGGGCGCCTCACGCACATCGTACCCCTGCGCCAGCGAGTAGCGAAACCCGAGGTCATCGGCCTGCAGCTCGTCGTCGCGTCCGAACTTGAGGAACAGCAGTCCGGCGCCGCCGCCCAGCACGTCGCTGTACTTGGCCACGGTGCTCGAGAAGATGCTCGCGCCCACGAGCCCGATCTGCGCTGCTTGCGCCTGGCTCATCTGCACCACCGAGTGCTTCGCCGTCACGTGGCCGATCTCGTGCCCCACCACCTCGGCCAACTCCGCCTCGCTGTTGAGATGCGTGAGCAGGCCCCGCGTGACGAAGATGAAGCCGCCCGGGTAGGCGAACGCGTTCACCGCCGCATCGTCGAGCACATGGAACTCCCAGGGGAGTTGCGGGCGCTCGGATTGGGCGGCCATGCGCAGTCCCATGGTGCGCACCAGGTCCCGCAACGGCTGGCTGGGCAGCTCGCCAAGGCGTTGCAGGTCGCCCTGCGCCGCCTGCTTCCCCATCTGGATCTCCTGCGCCTCGGAGATGAGCGACAGCTCACGTCGCCCCGTCACGGGGTTGGTGGCACAGCCGGCCAGCGCCGCGACGATGGCCAGCCCGGCCACCGTCACACGCCGCGACCAGTGCTCACGGTTGAGCCTGCCAACCGCTTCTTCACCCTGTTCCAACTTGTGCTGTCGCATCCCGCCTCCGTCGAAGGGCACCCGATCCGTGAGACATCACGGATTTGCTTGACCCACATGATTATGGAAGGCAATTTGCCCCCGTGCGCGGCCTCACGGCGCCGCAACCGCTCGCTCCTGCCCAACCTCCCGATGCATTGCTCTATCAGGCCCGCGCTCACGGCGGTGCTGGCGATCACGCTGGCTGCCTGCGCGGGTCGTTCGGCTGCCCCCGGCGCCGCCCCCGCGGCCGACGCCGAGTCACGTCAGCTCTCCGCAGAACAGCGCGCCCCCGTGCGACGCGGCGCCGTCGGTGTCCCGCCCTTCTCGGCGGGGACACGCGACACGTCGCTCACGCCACTCGCCTTCGCCCTCGCCGACCTCGTCGCCACCGACCTGTCGCGCAGTGCGCGCGTCACCGTAGTCGAACGGGCCCGGTTGGGGGAAGTGCTGCGCGAACTCGACCTCGCCGCCAGCGGCCGCGTCGACTCCGCGACCGCCCCGCGCGTCGGCAAGCTGGTGAGTGCCGAACGCCTCATCTTCGGTTCCGTCGAGCCGCTCGATGCGCGCACCATTCGCCTTGGCGCGCGCATCGGCGACGTGGCGAGCGGCGCCGTGACCACCGCCGTCGACGCACAGGCGCCGTTGGCCGAGATTCTCGCGGCCGAGAAGGCGCTGGTGTTCCGCCTGCTCGACGCGATGGGTGTGACGCTCACCCCGCAGGAGCGCAGCCGCATCGAGCAGCAGCCGACGCGCAATCTCGAGTCGTTGCTGGCATACGGGCGTGGTGTGCAGCGCACGTACGAGGGCGACTTCCGCGGGGCCTCGCAGGCGTTCCGTGAAGCCTACCGACTCGATCCGTCGTTCACCGGTGCTCGTACACGCGAGGTCGAATCGCGTTCGATCGGCGCGATGGGCACCGCCAGCCCGGTGGCCGTGCCGGGTGTGCGCGCGCTCGATGCCGCCATTGCCAGCACCGTGGACCGCCTCAACCGTCCGCTCGACCTGGTGACCAACCTGGGTCGCTCGGTGGGCACGCCCGCCGACCCGGCGTTCCCCGGCACGCAGGCGACCATCGTCATCACCATCAACCGCCCGTGAGCGACCGGCTGTGAGCGCTTCGGGTTTCTCGCGCAGGGCCGTACGACGCACGACGTGGGGCGCAGCGGCCGCCGTGAGCGCCGTCGGCATGGCCGTCGGTGCGCGTTCGTTGTCGGCGCAGGATCGGCTCATCTCGACCGGCGTCGTCGCGATCGGTGCGGTGGCCGATGGCATCCGCATCGGCAAGGGCGGCTACACGCAGCCCGGCGCGCTGGGGCGCGATTCGGTGCGCGTGCGGCGTCTCGATCAGGTCGGTATTCCGGTGAACGTGTCCGTGCCGGTGGGTGCGGCGTGGACGCTCGATGTGCAGTCGCTGCTGTCGCAGATCCGCGCCGCGTATGGGCCGCGGACCGGTGTGAACGCGCCGGAGGGGCGCGCGACGCTGTCGGGGGTGAGCGACGTGCGTCTCCGCATGACCGGGCGCCTGCTGGGTGACGCGATGGTCGTGACCGTGGGCGCGAACCTCCCCACGGGGCAGACGCACCTGTCGGGAAGCGACTTCCTCGTGCTGCAGACGGCGTCGGCGCCCGCCTTCGGGCTCGGCAGTCCGCCGGTGGGCACCGGCCCCAGCGGCACCGTGGGTGTGGTGGCGGCGCGACAGCTGTTCGGTGGCGCACTCGCGGCAGGCATCTCGTACGAGCGGCGTGGCACCTACCAGCCCATCGCCGCCCTCACGGCGGGCGCCCCCAGTGCCGACTTCCGCCCCGGCGATGTCACGCGCCTGTCGCTGGGCTTCGATCGCCTCGTCGGGCGGCATCGCCTCGTGCTCACCGGTGCCGCCGATCTCTTCAGCGAAGACGTGTTGCGCGACGGCGCCGCGGCCAGCGGCAGCAATGGTGTGCCGGCGGTCGCGTCGGTCACCCTCGGCCCCGTGTTCACCACCGACGCGCAGCTCCACCTCGGCATCGCGCGGGTGCGTGAGTTCGTGGTGTGGGGCGCCAACCGGTTCCGGCAGCGGTTCGAGCGCGATGGCGCCGAAGTTGCAGGATCCAATGGCAACTACCTCGACGGAGGCGTGCGCACCCGCGTGCCGCTGGCGCGCACCGTCGACCTGCTGCTCACGGCCGATGGCCGCGCGCATTCGGGGCTCGCCATCAACCAGGGCATCGCCACCGCCCGCACCCGCAGCGTCGGCCTCACCGCCGGCCTCGTGGTGCAGCGGGGGCGCTACTCCCTGCAGCCGTACCTCCGTGGGCACACCGGGTCGCTGACCCCGCGCGCCACCGGAGCCACGTCGTTGCCCTTCAGCGGACTGTCCACGGGGCTCGTCCTCGTCACGCGGTTCTGACCGGAATCCCATGTCCCCCATCGCCACCGCCCGCCGCTGGATCGCCGAGCGCGCCCTGCCCCTGAGTCGCGCGCTGCGCGGCGTCGGGGTCGCGACGTTGCTCGTCGGCGCCAGCGCCTGCGCCACCGACCAGCCGGCCGCCGTCGAACAGGCGCAGCCGGCGCGCATCGCCCTCAACGCGTCGGTGGCCGCCTCGTCGCGCGCCGGCCTCGCGCAGGTGCGCGTGAGCGCCGCGTACATCCGCCAAGGTGGAAGCACGGTGCCCATGGGCGGACCGCAGACGCTCACGCTCGGGAGCGCCGCCACGCAGCAGGTGCCCATCACGCTCGACGTCGGGCCGTGCCTGGCCGATGACACGCGCGCGGGGATCAATGGCGGCGCGGCCGCCGCCGACGAGTGCGTGCTGCGCCTCGATCTCGAACTGCTCCTCGACGGCGTCGTCGTCGATCGACAGGTGCTCACCAACATCTCGGTGAAGCCGGGCCAGGTGGCCACCGTCGCCCAGCCGGTCGCGCTCAGCGACATCATCCAGCTCCGGCTCGTGCTGCCGGCCGCCAACGTCGTCGGCCCCGGGCAGCCGCTCCGCCTCGAGGCGGGCAAGACGATGTCGCTGGTGCTCGACGTGCGCGACGCGCAGCAGCAGCCCGTGGCGGGTCGCACCGGCACGTGGCGCAGCAGCAATCCCGCGGTCGCGAGCGTCGACGCCAACGGTGTCGTCACGGGCGTGGCCGCGGGACGCGCCACCATCACCGTCGATGTCGGCACGCAGTCGGTGAGCGTCGACGTGAACGTCGTGCCGCCGCCGCAGGTCGTCACCGTCACCGCAGGCGGCACGAGTGGTTCCGGCGCGGTGTCGTCCGTGCCGGCCGGCATCACGTGCGCGGTGCAGGGCGCGGCCACCACCGGCACGTGCAGCGCGGCGTTCCCCGGTGATGTCGCCGTGCAGATCGTCGCGAGCCCGGCCACGGGGACCGACTTCCTGTCGTTCACCGGCGACTGCGCGGTCGTGCAGGGCACGAACTGCCAGGTGAGCACGGCGCCCTCGCGCCGCGTGACCGTCTCTTTCCGCGCGCGCCACACGGTGCGTGTCGACGCGAGCGGCAACGGCAGTGGTGTCATCACCGCCAACAGCGGCGGCATCGACTGCGCCGCCAGCAACGCCGTCAGCTCCGGCAGCTGCAGCGGCAACTACCCCGACGGCACCGTGGTGACACTCACCGCGTCGCCCACCAATGGCAGCACCTTCGGCGGCTGGAGCGGCGCCTGCACGGGCACGACGCCCACCTGCACCGTCACCGCCAGCGCCGCGCTCACCACCACCGCGCGCTTCGACCGCCTCGGCAGCCTCGTGATCGCGGCCGGCGCCGGCAACGGTACCGGCGCCATCACCTCGAGCCCGGCGGGCCTCAACTGCGCCGTGGTGAACGGCGCGGCGAGCGGCACCTGCGCCGTCGACTTCCCCGTGGGCACGTCGGTGACACTCACCGCGACCGCGGCAGCCGGGCATGTGCTCAACGCGTGGGGCGCAGCGTGCGCCCAGGCCGCGGGCGCGACGTGCACCGTGAATGTGAGCGCTGGGCAGAACACCGCGAGCGTCGGCTTCACCGCGCCGGTGTCACTCTCGGTCGCGCTGTCCGGCACGGGTGGCGGACAGGTGTCGGGTGGCCCCATCGCCTGCACGCTCGCCAACAACACGACCACCGGCACCTGCTCGGCCAACGTGCCGCGCGGCGTGCCCGTCACGCTCACCGCGACGCCCGACGGCACCAGCGACTTCACCGGCTGGAGCGGCGCGTGCAGCGGCACCGGCAGCTGCACCGTCACGCCACAGCAGGCGGCGAGCGTGTCGGCCGCCTTCAAGCGCAAGCAGGTCACGCTCACCGTCACGGCGGGCGGCCCGGGTGGCGGCAGTCTCGCCGTGAGCGCCGGCAACGCCTGCGTGGTGAGTGAAGGGGCAGGCGACCAGACGTGCACGTATCTCGTCGACGTCGGCACCACGGTCACGCTCGGCGCGACGCCGGGCACGTATCAGCGGTTCACCGGCTGGAGCGGAGCCTGCACCGGCACCGGCAGTTGCAGCGTGCTGGTCGACCAGGCGCGCAGTGTGCGCGGCGCCTTCACGCGCCGGCAAGTCACGCTCACGCTCATCGCGAACGGCCCGGGCGGCGGCTCGGTGACGACCAACACCGGGCTCACCTGCATCGTGGTCGACGGCGGGCCGGCGCGCACCTGCACGCAGCTCGTCGATGCCGGCCGCGTCGTGCAGCTCGCCGGCAGCGCGGCGCAGTACGGCGTGTTCGGTGGCTTCACCGGAAGCTGCAGCGGCATCAACACCTGCCAGCTCCTCCCCGACCAGCAGGACCTCACCGTCACTGCCGGCTTCACGCGGCGTCAGGTCACCGTGACGCTCACCATCACGGGCAGCGGCGCCGGATCCATCGCGCCGGGTGCGCTCACGCCGTGCGCGGTGAGCGAGAACTCCGCCGGCCGGTTCTGCACCTGGCAGGTCGACGCCGGGAAGCCGCTCACCTTCACCGCGACACCCACCGGTTCCGTCATGCAGTTCGACGGCTTCACCGGTGATTGCAGCGGCACGAATCCCTGCACCGTGACTCCCGACCAGCCCGTCGCGATCGGCGCGAGCTTCGCGCGGCGTACGGTGCTGCTCTCGCTCACGCTCAACGGCACGGGCAGTGGCAGCGTGCAGGTCAATGCGCTCCCGCCCTGCACCATCAGCGCGAACAGCACCCCGACCCTGTGCACGCGCACCGTGCCGATGGGGCTGCCGGTCACGCTGACCGCGACCCCCACGACACACTTCAGCTTCACCGGCTTCACCGGCGACTGCGCCACCGTCACCAACGTCTGCACCTTCACGCCGCTCTCCGCGGCGGCGGTGACCGGCACGTTCTCCCCGCTGATGGTGAACATCACGCTGTCGCGTGCGGCGGGCGCCGGCGGCGTGGGCTCGATCCTCATGGGCGTCGGCAATCAGCGGTGCAACATCACGCTCACCGGCACATCGGGGAACTGCGTGCTGAGTGTGCAGTCGGGGACCACGGTGACGCTCAATGTCGATCCCTCGATCGGCAACGGGCTGCTCACGTGGGGCGGCGCCTGCCTGTCGTTCGGCGGCAGCAACGCCTGCACGATCACGCCCACCGCGAACACGCAGGTGACGGCGCAGATGCAGTAGGCCGGCGCCGCCGGAAACACCGAGCCCCCACGTCGCACGGATCGTTCGGATCCGATGACGACGTGGGGGCTCGGTGCGTTCGGGGCCCGCGTGATGCGGGCCGATGTGACGCTGGACTTACTTCGTGCGCTCGAGCGACGCGAGGATGGTCTTCGCGCGCGCGTTCTCGGGGTTCGACTGGATCGATTCCTTGAGCAGCGCGACCGCCGACGTGGTGTTCTTCTTGTCCTGCGCCTCGAGGGCGCGGCTCAGCAGCATCATCGAACGGAGTTGGTTGGGGCCCTTTGCCCCGAGTGCCGCGCCGTCGTTGTTGCTCCCGCCCGCCGGACGCGCCGGCAGCTTGAGCCCGGTGTTCACCTGCTTGCCGAGGTCGGCGAGGAGGCCGAGCATGCCGTCAGCCTTGCCGGTCACCGACGTCGCGTACACGAGCTCCGACGTCTCGGTGTTCACCGCACGCACATCCATGCGCATGCTGCCCTTGCCGTCGATGACGAAGGAGCCCATGAGCATGTGCATCGCGCCGAGCGTCTTGCCGAGCTTCGCGGCCGTGCCGGCTTCGACCCGATTGGTGGCGCCGAGGTTCTGCTCCTCGAGCAGCGCCTGCAGACGGTCGCGCTCGACGACGCGGATGTTGGTGTTGGTCGACAGCTCGGTGATGAGCATCTCGGCCAGCCCCTTCGAGAGCGGCGCGTACTCGGCGGTGTTGCCGACGGCACCGTTCGTGAAATACATGACCGCGACGGTCGGCTTCGCCTGCGCCTGCGCGACCACGGTGGTGGTGCCGACGAGGGCCAGCGCCGCCACGAGCTGTCGGGCGGAAAGAACGCGCACGCGCGGGGCGAGGACGCGACGTGCGAACGGGACTGCTGCCATGCGATATTCTCCGCGGAAGGTGGGACGCGACAACATTAACGCTTTTCCGGCCACCCGGCGGCATCCATGGCGAAGATCTGTCCTGTCTGTGGGAAGGACTATACGGATGAGAGCGCTTTCTGCCCTGCCGATGGGTCGACGCTGCGCTCTACCGAAACCGAGAACGACCTCGTCGGGCAGGTGATCGCCGACCGCTACCTCGTCCAGAAGAAGCTGGGAGAGGGCGGCATGGGGGCGGTCTACCTGGCCAAGCACGTGCGCCTGCCCAAGCAGGCGGCCATCAAGGTGCTGCGCCCGGAGATGCTGGCCGACTCGGCCAGCGTCGCGCGCTTCAATCGCGAGGCGGCCAACGCCAGCCAGATCGAGCACGAGGGGGTCGCCCGCGTCTTCGACTTCGGAGAGACGGCCGGCGGCATGGTATACCTCGCGATGGAATACGTGCCGGGCCGCTCGCTGCGCGATGTGCTCGACCAGGATGGCGCGCTCGACCTGGCCAAGACGGCGTCGCTCGTGCGACAGGTGGCGGACGGCCTCGACGCCGCGCACCGGCTGGGCATCGTGCATCGCGATCTCAAGCCCGACAACATCCTCGTCGCCGAAGACGAGGGCACCCACGAGATGCGCTGCAAGGTGGTGGACTTCGGCATCGCCAAGGCCGTCGGGGCGCCCAGCGGACAGACGCAGCTCACGCGCACCGGCATGGTGGTGGGGACGCCGGAGTTCATGAGTCCCGAGCAGCTGCTCTCGGAGGATCTCGACCAGCGGAGCGACGTGTACGCGCTGGCGCTGGTGGCCTATCAGTGCCTCACGCTCGACCTCCCCTTCGATACCCGGTCGCCCGACCGCGGCATGACCGCGCGTCTCGTGTCGCAGCCGCGTGGCCTGGCGGCGGTACGCCCCGACCTGCCGTGGCCGCTGGCATTGCAGCGGGCATTCGATGAAGCGCTCACCAGCGACCGCGACGCGCGCACCCCGAGCGCCGGTGACTTTGCCGACGCCTTCGAGGCCGCGGCCGCCGAGGCGGGCGTGGTGGTGGGACGTCGCAACACGCGCATGACGCCCATGGCGTCGGTGCCGATCTCTGCGACGCCGCTGTCGAACACCCCGCTCTCGACCACGCCTCTCTCCGCGACGCCGGTGGCCAGCGCCACCGTTGGTGGCCGTCAGGCGGCGGCGGGGGCGGGAGCCACGGCGCCCGCCGCGGCGCCGGCCGCGAAGAAGGGGTCGGGAGGACTCATCGGGATCGCCGCAGCGGTGCTGGTGCTGGGCGGGGGCGGCGCATGGTACGCCACGCGCGGCGACAGTGCGGCGGCGCCTCCGGCCGCAGACAGCACCGGGGCGGCTGGCCCGACGACGGCGGGCGCGGACGCGCCGCCCGCAACACCCAGCACGCCAGCCGGTGGTGCCAACGGCGGTGCGCAGAGCGGTGGCGCGGGGGGGGCGCCGATCTCGGCTTCAGGCGCTGGCGCGCGTGGTACGGCGGCGAACGGTACGACATCGGCCCCGGCAGGTGCGCCGGCTGGTGCGCCGGGGGGTGGGTCTACACCGGCGCCGAGCGCCGTGTCGCCGGCGCGGGCATCGCTCGACAGCATCTCGCGCGAGCTCGATCCGTCCATGGGCGACCCGTCGGCGGCCACGGTGACGGCTGCGCTCAGTGCGCTGCGGGCGCTGATGCCCAAGCTCACCACGGCCGACGACAGCACCTGGGCCTACATCCGCGTGCTCGAGGCGCACCTGCTGCGCGACGATGAGCGCAGCGCCTGCTCGGCGTTGCAGGCGGCGAGCCGGATGGCGCGCACGATGCGTCAGGCGGAGATCGTGCGCGGGTACGAGGGGTCGCTGAGCTGCAAGTAGCGCGGGGCCGCGCGCGCGGACGGCGAGCCCGGGCTCGTCAGGGGCCGCGGTAGGTGCAGCCGGAGGTGCAGGTCTCGTGGACAGCGACGGCGCTGAGCAGGGGGAGCGTGGGCTTGAGGCGCTCCCAGATCCACAGGGCCAGCATTTCGCTGGTCGGGTTCTCGAGACCCGGGATGTCGTTCAGGTAGTGATGGTCGAGCTGATCGTACAGCGGCTGGAAGGCGCGCTTCACGTCGGCGAAGTCCATGACCCAGCCCAGGTGCGGATCGAGGGGACCCGTGACGCGCAGTTCGATGCGGAACGAGTGGCCGTGCAGGCGCGCGCACTTGTGGCCTGCGGGGACGTGCGGCAGGCGATGCGCGGCTTCGATGGTGAAGGTCTTGTACAGCTCCATGCAGGGAATGTAGCGCGACCGGTCCACAGGGGACGCGGCGGTGGTGCACTATTCGGACGATCGCGCGCGTCCGTTCCCCCTGCCCTGAGTCTGCTGGTGCCCTTCCGTCCTGCTGTCCCGATGCGCCCTGCACGCGAGCAGCGCGTTGCACGCGTGCTCGGTGCGCGCGTGCGCGCCCGTGTCATCGGTGTGTGTGTTGGTGGCGCCGTGGTGTGGAGCGCGTGCAGCGCGCCGCCAGCCGCCGCGCCGCCGCCGGCGCCCGCGCCGGAGCCGGCGGTGACGGCCCCGGCACCACCGGTGGACGCGTTGCCCGCGGGCTTCCGCGCGGCCTTTGCCGACGCCGACGCGCGCGCCCGCGCGCTGGTGTACGGGCTGCAGTGCACGAGCAACGTGGCACGCCTGCGCGCCGGCGGCACCTTCGGGGCAGCCGCAGCGGCGCCCAAGGCCATTCACTGCGAGCGCACCGCCGACGGCGTGCCGGTGGGTGGTGTCTATGACATCGACAGCAGCTTCCGCACCGTGCGCCGCCTCGCGCTGGTGCGGCTCGATGGCGGTGGTCGCGTGCGCTACACCGAGCCGGTGGATACTGCGCGTCTCGCGCGGGGCGCCAAGCTCGCGCGCGACGTGAACGCGCTGGTGGCACCGGCATGGCGTCGGCGCAACCGACCGTTCACCGTGCTCCCCATCGCGGCGAACGGTGCCGTGGAAGCGTGGGTGCTGCCGCGCGCCACGCGTGCGCGCGCGTTCGTGACCGGTGGCGATGTGGGCTACCAGGTGGGTGCCGATGGCACGCCGACGCTCGTTGCCGATCGCACCGCGACGTGGACGCAACTCACCCTGCCGCCCACCGGTCCGCTCGTCATCTACAGCAGCGTGCGCGACGTGGCTGCCGTCGCCGATCTCGTGACTGCGCGCTGGTACACTGATCTCGGACGCAGCGTGTCGGTGAGCACCCCCGCCGCCGTGAGCGCGCTGGTCGCAGGGCTCGACTCCGCCACGGGCGGACGGGTGGTGTGGGAGCACGCGGTACGCAGGTGAACTGCATACGGCGGGAGCGGGACTGCGGGAAGGGAACGACGGGAGCGGGACTGCGGGACGACGGGAACGACGGGCGGACGAGGTGCCGTCGTCACCGTCGTCACCGTCGTCACCGTCGTCTCGTGGTTGAGCTCCCGTCGTTCCGCTCCCGTCGTACGGCTTCCGTGGTACTTCTCCCCACCGTCCCCCGCCCACCACGCCTCAACGCTGCCCCCCCATGCGGCACGCCCTGAACCGACCCCCGCTCGTGGCGGCGCTGCCGCTGCTGCTCGTCGCCGCCTGCGCGTCCCCGCAGGGCGCCACGCCTCGGTCCACGCGCCCGTTCTGGGGCGCGCCGGCTGCGGGGCGCACGCACACGCTCCTGCCGTCGCCGACCACCGTCGTGTATGGCGGCTACGACCCGCAGGCGCGCCCCGCGCTACGCGTGGCGTCCGGCGATGTGCTCGATGTGGGAAGTGTGTCGACCTGCGGGACGCGACTGCTGCAGCCGGGACTCGACAGTGGTCGCATCGAGCCGGCCATCCGCGCGATCCAGGCGGCGGTGCGTGACTCGACGCTGCGCCGCGGCCCGGGCGGCCATGTGCTCACCGGACCGGTGCACGTCGAGGGCGCGGAGCCCGGCGACGTCCTCGAGGTGCGCCTGCTCGACATCGCGCTCGATGTGCCGTACGCCTGCAACTCGTTCGGCCCGCGCAGCGGTTTCATTCCCGAAGCGTTCCCCGGGCAATCCAAGTCGCGCATCGTGCCGCTCGACCGTACGCGCATGCTCGGTCACTTCGACGACACGCTCGGCATTCACATCCCGCTGCGGCCGTTCTTCGGCAGCATCGGCGTTGCGCCGCCGCCGGCCATGGGGCGCATCAACAGCGCACCGCCGGGGATCCACGCCGGCAATCTCGACAACAAGGAGATGGTGGCCGGAACGGTGCTGTACATCCCGGTGCACGTGCCGGGTGCCCTGCTGCTCGTGGGCGACGGTCACGCCGCACAGGGTGACGGCGAGGTGGATATCACGGCGCTCGAGACCGCGCTTCGCGGCCGCATGCAGCTCGTGGTGCGCAAGGACCTGCACCTCACCTGGCCGCGCGGCGAGACGCCGACGCATTGGATTGCCATGGGAGCCGACAGCAACCTCACCACCGCCACCAAGATCGCCGTGAAGGAGGCGATCGCGCTGCTCGTCGAGGTGCAACGCATGACGCGCGAAGATGCCTACATGCTGGTGAGCACCGCCTGCGACGTGCGCATCACGCAGCTCGTGGATGGCACGATGGGCGCGCACGTCATGATTCCGAAGGCGCTGTTCGTGGGGAACGGCGAACCACGGCAGCAGAACAACGGGAGCAGCGACTACGAGAACGGGACGGCGGGACGACGGTAACCACTGGGACGATCGCGGCGCGCATCACCCGTGGTTGCCGTCGTCTCGTTGGTGGGCTTCCGTCGTTCCGCTCCCGTCGTTCTGCTCCCGTGGTTTGCTATTCCTGCCGGTCTTCATAGGGAATCTCCCGGAACGCCGGCAACCCCGCCGCCTCGATCACCGCGAGCAGCCCTTCGCGCGTGTGAAACTCCATGCCGTCGCGATCGACCTGCACGGCACCCGGGTACGACGCCACGAGACGACGAAACTCGCCGTCGATGAGGCGGAATCGCTCGATCATGCGCTCGACTGCCTCGTGCGGGCGACCGCGACGGCGAATGTGCTGCTCGATCGTGTCGGTGCTCGACGTGAGCACCACCGTGCAGTCGGGCGCCCACGCATCCCCGATCGCCAACACGCCGTGCAGCGCCTCGTGCACCTCGACGGGATACTCGGCGATGTGCGCCTCGAGGGTGATGCGCGCCCCTTCGATGAGCACGACCGCGCCGGGCTCGTCGTGCGTGGCGGCATGCCGGTAGTTGGCGTCGTAGAGGCGCGCGAAGTACTCGGTCACACCCACGGGATTGCGGCCGGCCGCGATGTCGGCGAGCACCCGCGGATCCCACACGCCCTGCTCGCCTTCGCCGTACGAGCCGTTGCGATAGAGATCGCCGAGTTGGCGCACGAGGGTGCTCTTCCCCACTCCGGGTCCACCGACGATGGCGACGCGCATGACTGATCTCCGGTCGGTCACGCGCCGGATCATTCCGCCGTCGTGCCAACTGTTCGCGGCCAATCTAGCCGCATGTGCTCCCACCGGCACAGCGCGCCGGTCACCGCGCCGTCACCGATGACCGCGACGCGCTGACGTTTCGTCACAGGGGAGAAACCCATGGTCGCGCTGCAGCGCCGTATGGATGCATGCGCTTCCTCTCCTCTTCAGCCGCACGCCGGCTGCGCCGACTGCGCCCGCTCGACGCGGCGCTCGTGGTGCTCACGACCATGCCGGTCACCGCCGCAGCGCAGGGCGGCGCCTTCATCACCCGCCTCGGCACCGACACGGTGCAGGTCGAGACGTTCGCCCGCAGCGGCGCGCGCATCACGGGCGCGATCGTCACCCGCGCGCCCACGGCGCGCCTGCTGCGCTACGAGATCACGCTTGCCCCGGACGGGCGGTTCGCGTCCTACGTGCAGACGACGTGGCGCGGCGACGGCGCGCCGCTGGGCGCCACCACCGCGCGCGCCTCGCTCACGTACCAGGGCGACACGATCGTGCGTGAGGCGCCCGACCGCAGCGGCGCGCTGGTGACCGATCGCATCGCGGCGCCGGAGGGCGCGTTCCCGCTCGGCACGATTCCGCTGGGCATGTCCTTCCTGGTGCTCGAGCACGCCCTTGGCCGCGCGCGACTGTCGTCCGGCACGCCGGCCATGCTGCATCGGCTCGCCCTCCTCCCGACGCAACGCACGCCGTCGCACACGAGCGTGTTGTATGCAGCGCGGGATTCGGTGGACGTGGACTATTTCGGACAGGGGCGATTCGGCGCCACCTTCGATCGGGACGGTGCGCTGCTGCGCTCCGACTGGCGCAACACGACGTATCAGGTGGTCGTCACGCGAGTGCCGGCCATCGACGTGGAGCGCATCGGCGCGGCGTGGCACGCCGATGACGTGGCGGGCCGCGGCGCCGGCGCGTTGTCGCCGCGCGACTCCGTGCCGTTCACGGTTGGCCGCGCGTCCGGCGCGATCGTGTATGCACGACCTGCGGCGCGCGGGCGCTCGATCTGGGGCGGCGTGGTGCCGTGGGATCGCATCTGGCGCCTCGGTGCCGACTTCGCCACGCGCCTGCACCTCACCGACACGCTGCAGATCGGCCCCGCGCGCATCCCCGCCGGCGAGTACACCCTCTGGATGCTGCCATCGCCCACGCAGCCGCTGCTCGTCGTGAGCCGCCTGCAGCGCGTCTTCGGCACGCAGTACACCCCCGCGCAGGATCTCGTGCGCGTGCCGCTCGCCGTCGACACGGGCGTGCCGCCGACCGAGCGCCTCACCCTCGCCGTGCGCGACGCGACGCTCACCATCGCCTGGGGCGACCGCACGTATCGCGTGGCCCTCACGCCTCCCTGACTCCACCGCCGCATCCTCATGTCCGGACTCCGCCTCGCTCTTGCCACGCTCCTGTTCGCCGGCGTGGCACCGCACGCCCACGCGCAGTGTCGCAGCTGGTTCGTCGCCCGCACCGCCAACACCATCGAGCTGCGCGCGCGCACGGTGGCCCCCGGCGCCGCCGACACGGTCCCCCTCGACGGCACACCCATCGTGACCGTGGTCCTCGCCGTGTCGGAGGGTCAGGCGGGCGATATCGTGCAACGCGCGCGCGGCGGGCAGGTGGTGAGTCGTTGCCAGCGGGACACGCTCGTGGTGTCGCTGCTCCGCGACGGCGCGGCGCGCGAACTCATGCGTCAGCCGCTCGCCACGCTGCAGGCGCGCCGCGTGGTGGTGAACGTGACGGGCGGCGATGGCGTGACCGCGCGGTGGCGCCTCGACGGCTGGGAGAAGGCCGCGCGCGACAACGCCCCGGTCGTCGACATGTTCCGCGGCGCCGTACCGATGGGCGCGGGCGATCACGCCATCACCACCGTCGTGGATGCGTTCGTACCGGCACCCTCGCTGGTCGCGCAGATCCCCCTCGACACACGATCGGGCTATCCCATCGCCACCCTGTCGTTCGGCGCCACGGCCACCGCGGCGCCGCGCCGCGCGGTCGTCGATCTTGCCGCAGCCACCACCATCGTCCGGCGTGCGGCGCTGCCGTCCGGCGTGACGCCACGACCGGTGAGCATGCGTCAGCAGTCGGCCGAGGGTGTGCGAGTCCTTCCGCTCGCTGGCGAAGGCGCGGGCGGCAGCGTGGACGGATTCTCCGCAGCGACGCTCCCCACGCTCACGATCGGTGCCACCACGCTGCGCAACGTCGAGGTCCTCGTCCTCGAGGCGCTGCCGAACATCGGTGGCGCGCCGCTCGATGCCATCGTCGGGCTCGACCTGCTGCGCACCGCAGGGCGGCTCTCGTTCACCCGACAGGACAGCGTGCGAACGCTCCTCACGCTGGGGCCGTCCCCGGCGCCCCGCGCCCCCGACGCGACGGCGACGATGCGCGCGGTGGGGGCGCTGTGGGGCATCGACGCGACAGTGCGCGCACCGAGCGCAGCCGCACCGGTCACTCCACTCTTCCTCGTGCTCGACTCGGGGGCGCCGTTCACCGTGCTCGGGTCCGCCGCCGCGCGCGCAGCCGCCCTCGCGCTCACGCCGTCGCCGGGCCCGGCGCCACGCGGGCTCGACGGTGCGCCGCTGACGATGTCGGATGCGGCTATCGGCACGCTGCAGGTGGGCGCAGCGGGACGCTCGGCCGCCGTGCCGATCACGCAGGTGCGCGTGGCCGACCTGCCGGTCCTCGCGAAGATCCGCAGCGCCGGCGTCGGGCTGCTCGGCTTCGACGCCCTGCGCGTCGTGTCCCGGGTGGAGCTCGACTTCGGCGCCGAACAGCTGCGTCTCTGGCGCTGAGCGGCATGCGCGCCGCATGGCGGCCACCGGCTTGCGGCGTCACCTTTCCCGGGCGTCCCGCGGACGGAACCGCGGGTCGTGTCGACGCCGACGGCGCCCGCGCGCCATGAGGGAAGTATGCCGCTGCCAGTGCAGTCACACGTGTGGAAGGACAATCGCGCCCTGCTCCTCGTGCATGGCATCGGCAATGCGAAGCCGGGCGACTATCAGGATCTCGTGCAGGCCGTGCGCACCGCTCTCGGCAGCGAGGCCGATGGGATCGCCATCTACCAGTTGTTCTACGATCAGGTGAACGACTGGTTCGCAGCCAAGAACAACCTCGGCGCATTGTTCGCGCAGGCGCTCGATGCGGTGGCCGACCAGATCGACGACGAGGTGCTGGGGCCGGTGCTGGCCGACGTGCTCGGTGATGTGCTCTGGCCCGTGCTCGTGGCCGATGCGCGGGCTGCGGTGCGCGAAGCGTACCTGCTGCAGCTCAAGCAGATCGTGAGCGACGGCGTGGCCGCCGGCATTCCCGCCGCGCATCAGCGGCTCAGCATCATCTGCCACTCGCTCGGCTGCTTCCACACCTACGAGACGCTGCACCACGCGGCGGTCACGAAGTCGGCGATGCTGCAGCCGGCCACGCATGGCGTGCGCTTCGAGAATGTCGTCTTCATGGCGTCGCCGGTGCAGCTCATCCGCACCGTGGCCATGAAGCTCGGGTCGCTCGTGCCCAACCGGCGCACGCTGTACACGGGGCGCGACGAGGCGCTGTCGATTCCGTCGCAGGTGAAGACGCTGGGCGGCACGGTGACATCGGTGCAGCGATGGATCTCCATCACCGGTGCCCTCGACCCGGTGGGCGGGCACTTCTTCCGCAGCAAGGCCGATTGGGCATACATGGACGTGCCCGGCACCTCGGAGGCGCTCATCGACGCGCAGTCGGCGCTCAACATCTCCACCAAGGCGCAACTGGTGGCCACACTCAAGGCGTCGCTGCGCGACCACGAGGCGCCCGTCATCACGCCGCAGAATCCGCACAGCTGGACCGCGTACGTCGAACGCAACACCGACAAGCTGAAGGGGTGGCTGACATGAGTGCGCGCCGCATGGCATGCCGACTGCTGCTCGCCGGCGTCGTGGCCGGCGCGAGCGCGTGGCCGACCGCGACGCAGGCGCAACCGGCTGCGGCGCGCCTCGATACCGCCGCACTGCGCACACTCACGCTGGGCGACCTGCTGGACAGTGCCCGCGTGGCCGATTCCCTCGCCGCCGTGGCGCCGGCGGTGCGCGCCAAGCGCGTCGAGCTCACACAGCGTCTCACGCGCGCCGAAGTGCAGTCGCAGAGGCTCTGGGCCCTGGGCGATGCCCACGTGGGCTTCGTGACCGTGGCGCGCCGCCGATACGCGGCGCTCTCCACCGCCGAGGCCGCCGCGCTCGACACGCTGGCGGCCATTCTGGAAGAGGAGGTGCGCACGCCCCTCGACGCCGCGGTGGGGCGCACGCGCGCCGTACCGCTCATGGCGCCGGTTGATGCCTTCAATGCGGGGCGACGCAGTCGGTCGATGCTCGACAGCCGCGAGAAGCTGGCGCGCTTCGAGCGCAAGTACGGCCCCGATGCCCCCACGCGCAACGGCGCCGAGGTGGCGCTCAACTTCGCCGCGCAGTTCGTGCCGGGCTTTCGGGCGAATCGCGACGAGTGGCCCTCGCGCGCCGAGCTCATCGCCTCGTACGTGCCCACGTATCTCGCGGTGCCGCGCGACGGCGGCAAGACGAGCGCCGTGACGGCCGCCGAAGCCGGCGTGCGCCTCTACATCTGGCGCGACGGCTGGGGCGGCAAGAGCGGGGGCGCGTTGCGTCCGGGGTTCGTGTCGTTCGGCCTGCTGGCGGCTGGCGCGCGGGACGGCGCGTTCGTGTCGCCGTTCTCCGGCCAGTCGCGCATCGGCGGCTTCGTGGGGTGGGGCGCCGCCAAGATCGGCGTCATTGGCGGGCGTGACACGCGCGTGCTCATCACGCGGCAGGTGCAGCTCGTGCCGTGGGTGTTCTGAGCACACCGCGCACCGCCGGCGCGGGCGGCGCGCCCCGCATCATGTAACGCTCGCGCGGCGCGGGAGACTGGGACTCCGGACCTTTCACCTTCCGGAGTCCCGTGTCCCGTCTTCCTGCGCTGTTCGTGGCCCTCGTGGCCTGCAGTACCGCCCTCCATCCGCTCGCGGCACAGGGCCGCGCGGCGGGTGATGCTGCCACCCGTGATCTCGCGGCGCGCCGCGCGTGGCTCGCGGCGCACGCCTATCCCCTTCGCTCGCTCGACATCGCCGACGGCGACTTCCGCGACCTCGAACCGATCGGGCGCGCCATCGGCAACCGCCGCATCGTGCTGCTGGGGGAGCAGAGCCACGGCGACGGCACCACCTTCGAGGCCAAGGCCCGCCTCATCCGCTACCTGCACGAACGCAAGCAGTTCGATCTGCTCGTGTTCGAGAGCGGCTTCTACGACTGCCGGCGTGCCTGGCGCGATGCCCGCAGTGGACTCGCGCTCCGCGACTCCGCCGACACCTGCATGTTCGAGCTGTGGTCGAACAGCACGCAGGTGCGGCCTCTGCTCGCGTACGTCGACAGCCTCAAGGGCACGCAGCGCCCCCTCGAACTGGCAGGGCTCGACTTCCAGCCCTCCGGGTCCCGGTCGCGATTCCTCCTGGCCGATCTCGAGCGCATGGCGCGGGCGCAGCGTGACACCGTCGAACTCGACGCCGACCTCGCCGTCCTGCGCGGCGCGGTGGGCGCGCCCATGCCCGCCGTGAAGGCGCTCGCGGACACGACGCGGGCACGGCTGCACGCCACCGTTGCGCGCGTGCTCGCGCGCCTGACGGCTGATGTCCCCGCACTGGGCGCGCTGGGTGAGGTGGGCTTCTGGCGGCAGACGCTCACGGGCGCGGGTGCGCTGGTCGACTTCCTGCATCCGCTGCTCAACGGCATCCAGACGCCCGCCATCATGAACAGTCGCGATTCGGTCATGGCCGCCAACCTGGTGTGGCTCGCGCAACGCGACCCGAAGCGGCGCATCGTCGTGTGGGGGGCGAGCTCGCATTGGGTTCGCGACCGTGTCGACATCGTCGGCGACCCGGCGCCGGGCATGGTGCCGGCCGGGCATCGCATCCACACCGCGCTGCCGGGCCAGGTGTACACGATCGCCTTCCTCGCGGCCGATGGTGCACTGGGCATGGCGCGTCGCGGCACCGCGATCCCGCGGCAGGAGCTGCCGCCGGCCGACTCCGCCTCCCTCGACGGGCTGTGGCGCGACAGCGGACAGTCGCTCGGCTTCATCGACCTGCGCACGTTGCGCGCCGACGGGGCATGGCTCGCCGAGCCGCTCACGGCGCGACCGCTCGGCTACAGCCCCATGACGACGCGCTGGCCGCGGCATGTCGACGGGTTCGTGTTCACACGCACCATGACGCCCAGCACGCCCGTCGTGAAGTAGCGCCGGCGCGGGTCATCGGTCATCGCCGTGCAGCGCGAGGAGGCGGGCGCCCTCCTCACGCTGCGCGCGCGCGATGCACTCGAGGGGCCACACGACACACAGCGCGCTGAGCGCCGCGGTGAAGGTGATCCCCCAGCGGACCGGCTGTGCGGAGACCAGATACTGCACGAGCGGGAGGGCGAGCAACAGCGCCCACTCCACCAGCAGCGCCTGCCGCAGCGCGCGGAGTCGCGCCAGCCGATCGTGCACGGTGGCGACGATGCGTGCGGTGAAGTCCTGCGGCGCCGTGGCGGCGAGTGACGGCTGCGTGGGCCAGCCGAGCGCGAGGAGGATGGCCCCGACGTGTGCGAGCATGGGCACAAGCGCCCACCACACGGCACCACGCACGGCCCACCAGAGAATCATGCCGATCCAGGCCGCGCTGAGCACCGCGATCGGGGCCAGCAGCGCCACGCGCACCCAGCGCCGAGTGCGGCGGGTGCGTGCACGACGCGCCGCCTGCGACCACGCCTGGACCGTCGCCGACGCCATGGCGTCTTCCGCCTGCAGCACGCTGCTCATCGATCCTCCGTGGCGCGATCCATCCAGCGTCGGAGCAGCGTGCGCGCCCGGTGCAACGCCACCCGCACCGCGCCCGCCTCGCGCCCGGTGTCGCGCGCGATCTCGGCCGGCGTGCGCCCGGTGGCCGCGAGGGCGAGCAGGTGCTGCTGTGACGGGGACAGGTGCGCGAGCGCGCCCGTGGCGTGCTGCAGCAATTGGCGCACGTCGAACTCGCCGGAGATGCTGTGCGCGCTGCGCAGCGAATCGTCGAGCGGCAGGAGGCGTGCGTGACGCCGTGCCCGACGGAGGCAGAAGGTGACCGCGCGATTGCGCGCGATGCGCAGCACGTAGGCTCTCGGATCGTCCGCGCTGTCGAGACGCGGCAGCGCACGCCAGATCGCGATGACGATCTCCTGGCGCAGGTCGTCGCGCTCCATGGCATCGTCGACGTAACGTTGCACGACGGCTTCGATCGCGGTCGCGTGCGTTTCGAGCAACGCGTGCAGGCGGGCGTCGCGCGTCATGGGTGTCGTGATGAACGGGTCATGTTGGCCGTACGGCCCTCGCGCCGCCGACGTTTCGCCGCCCGCAGTCCCCCGCCTGCTGCCGTTCGCCCTCGCGTCGTCGCCGTTCGCCACCGCATGCAGGCCGATGCCCAACGCGTCCGGCGAGTGTGCCTCATGCTCTCACTCTCCCGACTCCGGACGCACGGCGCAGCACGCGCCGTCGCACTGGCCGCACTGGTGCTCGTCACCACGAACTGCGCCAGCACGCCCACCGCTCCGCGATTTGCCGATGGCACCACCCGCGTGCTCTTCCTCGGCAACTCGCTTACGTACACCAACGACCTGCCGCGCCTGGTCGAGACCCTCGCGCCCATGGCCGGCGTGAGCAACCTGCGCACTGCCGTCCTGGCCGGCCCTGACTTCGCGCTCGAGGATCACTGGAACGAGGGCGTCGCGGCACGCTGGCTCAAGAACGACCGCTGGGAGTTCGTCGTCCTGCAGCAGGGCTCCTCGGCGCTGCCAGCCAGCCAGGTGCACCTGCGCACGTGGACCGAGGCCTTCGCCCCGCTCATCCGCGACGCGGGTGCCAAGCCGGTGCTGCTCATGGTGTGGCCCACGCAGGACCGCCTCTTCGACTTCCCCAACGTGCAGCAGTCGTATCGCAACGCCGCCGCGTCGGTGAACGGATTGTTCGCACCGGCCGGTGATGCCTGGGTCGCGTTCGGCAACTATTCGCAGCTCTACTCCGACGGCCTGCACCCGACGATCTACGGCAGCTACCTCGCGGCCCTCACGGTGCTCGAGAAGGTCGCGGGGGTGCGCCCCGATCGCTTCCCGCCGGTCATCCCGGGCGCGTCGGTCGACTCCATCACCGTGCGCAAGCTGCAGGCGGCGGCGTGGACCGCCATCCAGCGCAACGGCAACGCCGTCCCGCAGTGACCATGCGTGCGCACGCGTCGCGCCACCGTGTCTGCGGCGTGGTCCTGGCGGCGAGTTGCTGCGCGGCCGTGCCCACGTCGTCCGCCGTCGCACAGGGCGCCACGACCTCCGCCACGACGTCCGCCGTGACCACCGGCGATCCCGTCCGCGACTCGGCGGCGGTGGCCCGTGAGGCGTGGCGCGCGGCAGCGCGCGCCGGCTCGGTGGCGGAGGCCCTCGCGCTGGTGGAGCGCGCCGCCACCGCGTGGCCCCTGCAACCGGCGTACTGGGCGGGTCTCGCGCGCGTTGCCGCGCAGGCGAGCGACACCGTGCGCTTCCGGCGTGCCGCTGCCACGCTCGATGCCATGAATCTCGCACCCGCGCTCCTGGGCGACCCGCGGCTGGCGACGGCCGCGACCGCGCTGCTCGAAGCGGCGCCACTGGCGGCACTGCGTGCGCACGCCGCGCCCATCGCGACCGGCGGCGTGCTCGCCACCGTGGACGATCCCCACTTCTTCGCCGAGGGGCTCGACGCGCACACGGCCAGCGGCACGGTGTATGTCGCCAGCATCCGGCAGCGCACCGTGGTGGCGTGGCACGCGGGCCGCGTGCGAGACCTGCAGCTCGCGCGTGACGCCCGCATCGGCGCGGTATTCGGCGTGCGCGTGGCCGCTGACGGGCGCACGCTGTGGTGCACGACGGCGCCCCACGTCAACATGCAGCGTGACAGCACGCGCGCGGTTGCGACGCGTGCCGACAGCATGCGTCCGGTGGCCGCGCTGGTGCAGGTGCGGGTCGACGATGGGCGCATCCTCGACATCGTCCCGCTGCCGCGCGGCACGCAGGACCGCCTCCCCGGCGATCTCGCGATTGCGGCCGATGGCTCGGTGCTCGTCACCGACAGCGACGACGCAGCGCTGCTCCACTGGCATCCTGCCACGCGGCGTTGGGACGTCGTGACCGACGCGCGCTTTCGCAGCCTGCAGGGCATCGCGCTCGTGCCCGACGGGCGCACGGCGATCGTGGCCGACTACTCGCACGGACTGTTCCGCGTCGACCTCGCCACGCACGCCGTCCATCGCATCGCGGACCGGCCTGCCACCACCGTGCTCGGCCTCGATGGACTGACCTGGTCGGGCAACGGGATCATCGCGGTGCAGAATGGGGTCGAGCCGGCGCGAATCGTCCACATCGGCTTCGACCGTGCGCTGCAGCAGGTGGCGCACGTGGATGTGCTCGCGCGCGACGCGACGACCCTGCCCGAACCCACCATCGGTGCCCGTTTCGGCGACGCCTATGTGTTCGTGGCGAACAGCCAGTGGAGCGCGTACGACGCGCAGGGTCAGCCGCGCGCGGGTACCGCGTTCTCGCCCACGCGCGTCTGGTGCATTCCGCTCCCACCCACCGCGACGGGCTCGACGACCACCACGCGCAACGGGAGTCGCAACACCGCTTCGGTGCCCCCTTCGGCCCGGTCGTGCAGCGCCAGCAAGCTCGCGTCGCCGTAGAGTCGCGCGAGTCGTGCGCGCAGGTTCGCGAGTCCGGTGCCGGTGCCACGTGACGCGGACGGCGCACGCAGCCCCGGCCCGGTGTCGCGCACCGTGAGCACGAGCTGGTCGCCCTCGGCCGCCGGCGCGATGCGCGCCCCGATGTCGATGACGCCGGGGCCGGCCTGGCGCGCAATGCCGTGCAGCAGCGCGTTCTCCACCAGCGGCTGCAGGGCGAAGGCCGGCACCAGCGCCGCAGGCGGATCGTGCGGCCACACCACCCGCAGGCGATCGGCGAAGCGCACCTGCTCGATGTCGAGATAGCGGCGCGTCACCTCCAGCTCCTGCGCCAGTGGCACCTCCTGCAGCTCGCCGGCCTTGAGCGTCGCGCGCAGCAGGTCGGCGAGGCGCACGACGAGCTGCTGCGCCAGCGCCGGATCACGCCCGATGAGCGTGACGATCGAATTGAGGGCGTTGAACAGGAAGTGCGGATTGAGCTGCGCCTGCAGCGCACGCAGGTGCGCCTGGGCCAGGTCTTCGCCGAGACGGGCGGCTTCGATGCGCTCGGCCTGCCACTGCGCGTACCAGCGGGTCGCGAGCTGCGCGACCACCACCGCGCAGTAGATGACGACGAAGTAGTCGCCGTTGCTGCGCAGGCCGATGACCAGTGTGCTCTCGAACCCGCGCCGCTCGGCGATGCCGAAGGCCGTGCCGCAGATGGCCTGCCAGAAGATCTGCACCACCACCACCACCACGCCCAGCGCGAGATAGGCGCCCCCGGCGCGCAGGCGCGAGCCCGGGCGCCACGGGAGCCGATCGCCCACCCACCACAGCACCAGTGTGTGCACCGCCCACAGGCTCCAGATGAGCACCTGCGCCGCGAAGAGGCTCACCACCGACAACGTGGGATTGAGGCGCGACGGCACCAGCACGAAGCCCAGCGTGCCCATGGTGGCCGGCACGAACCAGAAGAGCAGCAGCCACGCGCGCAGCCGCCACTCGGCCCGTGCGGTGGCGGATGGCGCCGTCATCAGGCTCACCACTCGCCGGCCAGCCGCTTCGCCACCGTGGCGCGCAGGTTGCGACTGACCTTGAGGCGCGTGCCGTCACGCAGGATCATGATCTGGTCGCCGCCGAACCACGGTTGCAGCTCCTTCATGGCGCGCATGTCCACGATGGTGCGGCGATGGATGCGCAGGAACCGCCGCGGATCGAGGCGCGACTCCAGGCTCGTGAGGGTCTCGCGCACCTGGTACTTGTCGCGGCCGGCATGCAGCACGACGTAGTTGCCGTCGGACGCGATCCACTGCACGTCGCTCAGCATCACCACGATGGTGCGCTGGTCGTGCTTCACGACCATGCGGTCGATGTAGCGCGGTGCCGCCGCGCGCGAGGCCGATGCCGCCTCGACTGCGGCAGGCGTCGCCCCGGCGAGCGCGCCCAGGAGGCGCGCCTGTGCCACCACCGTCGCGGTCGCGTCACGCGTGATCGCGCGCTGCCACGCCGCCGCGAAGCGCTCGTCGTCGAACGGCTTGAGCAGGTAGTCGAGCGCGGCCACATCGAACGCCTGCACGGCGTACTCGTCGTAGGCCGTCACGAAGATCGTGGGGGGCATGCGTGCCGCGCCCACCGCCGCCACCACCTCGAGCCCCGTGCGCTCGGGCATCTGCATGTCGAGCAGCACGAGCTGCGGTGCCCACTCGGTGATCATGGCGATCGCATCGTCGCCGTTGCCGGCCTCGCGCAGCACGGCGCCGGGCGCCTGCGCACGCACGAGGTCGGCGAGGCGCTCGCGCGCCAGCGGTTCGTCATCGACGATCAGCACGCGCTCGATCATGTGCCGCAACCTGCAGGGCGAACGCCCCGCTGTCCATCGGTGCCGCCAATCGTCTCCCCGATCCAGTCGCGGTGTCCGTCGATGCCCACGTAGAGATTCACGGTCCCTCCGAATTGTTGAACCATGGCGCCTCCGATGTCGACCATCGACACGGAGAAGGTGCCGACCACGTGCCAGCGCCCATCCTGCTGCACGAACAGCCCGCCGCCGCTGTCACCACCGCTTGCGATCCCCTCGAGCGGTTCCGGGGTCGAGCCGCCGAGCGGGTTGCGGCTGCCGGGGCGCCCGTCGTCGAAGTCGAGCAGCAGCATGTGCGCCGGCAGGTTGTTGCCGCGCCACGGTCCGCCCAGCTGGTCGATGCGGTTGAAGGCGCCCCGGCGCGTACCAGCGGTGTCGCGCGCCCCGGGCCCTCCCACGCCGTAGCCGACCAGTGCGGCCCGGCTGCCGATCTCCGGTGGTCGTGTGGCCAGCGGCATGGGCGACACGCACGACGCCTCCGCAAGTTCGAGCAGCGCCACGTCGTGCGCCGTACGCGCGATGCCGCGCGGGGTCGTGATGTACTGCGGGTGCACGACCGCCCGACGCACGGCAACCGTCTGCCCACCGACCAGCACGCGCAGCGCGCCCACGGGACGATCGAGCACGACGTGACCGGCCGTGATCACCCAGCGCGGCGCCACCAGCACGCCGGTGCCGCTCCCCGCGCTGTCCACGAGAATGCGCGTCGCAGCGGCGAAGTCGGCGTGCGCGCCAAGCGCACGGTACTGCGCCTCGTCGACATCGTCGCGGGTGATGATGAAGGACAACGCCATCGCCAGCGCGGCCCGTCGCCGCCACGACGCGCTCATCGGGCGAAGCTCTTGAGGCGCTGCTGGTCGCCGTCGGGGACGGTGATGTAGACGTGCCGCGCCCCCACCCCGACGACCCGACTGCGCGCCGGGAGGGCGAGCGTCTCGCGCCACGCGCCGTCGGGCCCGAACACGTCGACCTCCTGCGTGGTCGCGTCCGACGCCATCGCACGCGCCAACCACACACTGCCGTCGGCCCCGACGCGCATCTGGCCGCGCGCGAACGGACCCTTGGTGGCGGGGAAGATGTCCGCGGGCATCTCCGGCGCGGTCATGCCGTTGATGTTCACCCGGCGCATGGACTGCTCCTGCTGCTTCCGGAACTGCTGCCGATCGGCCTCGGTCACGGCGACGGGCGTCACGGCACGCGGCGTTCCGCGTGCGGTCGTGCCATTGCGGATGACTTCCACGTGATAGGGCTCGCCGCGCGCCAGCGCGAGCGTGCCGTCGGGAAGCACGTCCCAGTCGTCGAGCGGCGCGAATGGCGTCGAGATCGACATGCCGATGGCACCGGTGCGCACCGAGCGCATGGGCGGATTGCGCAGCGTGGCGACCTCGTGCGTCGTGCCGTCGACGTCGCGCCGGATGAGGACACCGGTGGGCTCGCGCTGCCGATCAGCCCAGTACAGGCGGCCGGCCGCGTCGGCGCGATACAGGTCCGTCATGGCCCCGAGCCGCATCGGGCCCTGCGGTGGCCCGAGCGTCGCGGCCGCGTCGGTGACGATCCCATCCTTGCGCAGCACCTTGAACACACTGTTGCTGCGGTCGAACACCAGCGTCGAATCGCCCGCCATGGGCACCAGTGCTCCTGGCGCGCCAAGGGTTCCGCTGCGCACCGCGTTCACGCGGGAGCCGTCGCCGCGCACCCGGAAGAGCGCGGCCCCCTCGCTGTCGGACACCAGCAGGTCGCCGTCCGCCAGTTCACGCACCGCCGTCAGCCCCTGAAACGCGTCCTTCGCGCGGTCGGTCAGGACGGGGGTGCGTGCCGGCTGGGCCGACGCGCGCGCCGGCAGCAGCCAAAGCGTGGCGGCAGCAAGCGCCAGCACGATGGTGACGGTCACGCGGCGCGCGAGCTCGTGCCTGTGACGCGCGGGCTCCGCTCCGGGACGGGCCTGTGCAGGAGGTGTGAGGAGCATGTCGGAAGGGGCGTGGAGGATGGACGGCATGCAGGGCCGCATGACGCGCCGTCATTGGGAGTGCGACGCGCATGTTCGACACAGCGCCCTGCGCGCGGTCGACATCGTGTGACGAAGTGTGCGGACGCGGTGGCGAACGACCGCGCAGGGGTGATCGACCTCGCACCCCCATGCGGCGCCCGCTCGCCCCCGGCATCGCGCCGTTCATCACAGGCGTCGCGACGGCACCCGGGTCGCCGGGTCACCCTCCACCCATGTCGCGCCACCCCCATGCCGCCGCGGCGCGGCGTCTCCATTTCACGCTCCTCGAATCGGCGCGCACCGCCGACGTGTCCGGTGCGTCACGCCGCTTCGCCGTCGGCGCGCTCGTCATGAGCGTGCCGCTCGTCACGGCGGTGATGGCTGCGCGCGTCGACGCCCGCGACGCCGCCACCCGCGAGCGTCCCCGCTTCCTGCAGCCACTCATCACGCGCCCGTCGGCGCGCGCGCCACGCACCGACGTGGTGCACGACCTCGTGCTCGGTGAGGCCCCCCCGCGACCGTCGGTGGCTGCGCACGACGCGACGCCTCGGGCTGAGGTCTTGCGTCCCGACCGTGGGCGCCCCGCGCCCGACAGTGCGCACACCACGGTGGTCGCGGCCGCCGAGGACAGCCCTCCGGTGCTCGCCTTCTCCGATATCGAGGTGGACACGGCAGCCGTGGCCGATCCCGCGAGCGGTGGCCCCGAGTATCCGCCGGCGCTGCTGGCGCGCGGAGTCGAAGGAGCGGTGCTGGCCACGTTCGTCGTCGACGCCGCCGGCCGCGTCGATGAACGCACCTTCCTCGCGATCGAGTCGAGTGACTCGCTCTTCACGCGCGCGGTCCGTGAGGCGCTGCCCCGCATGAAGTTCACACCCGCCAAGCGCGGTGCGACCCCGGTGGCCCAACAGGTCGAGCAGCGTTTCGCCTTTCGCGTCCGGCGCGCCTCATGACGGAACGGATGATCACAGCGGACGATGACATCCTGTCCCGCCTGAAAGTCGCCCTCGAGGGGCGCTACGTCGTCGAGCGCCTGCTGGGCGAGGGCGGCATGGGACGCGTGTATCTCGGCCTCGACGAGGCGCTGCAGCGCCGCGTCGCCAT
The DNA here is from genome assembly GCA_020161135.1 of Gemmatimonadota bacterium. Lineage (GTDB taxonomy): Bacteria > Gemmatimonadota > Gemmatimonadetes > Gemmatimonadales > Gemmatimonadaceae > Gemmatimonas. The sequence continues at coordinate 903,294 of JAIUOB010000002.1, forward strand.
CAAGGTCATTCGCCACGACCACGCCAGCCGCCCGGCGGCGCGCGAGCGGTTCCTGCAGGAGGCGCGCGTCGTCGCGGCGCTGCGCCACCCGGCCATCGTCACCGTCTTTGCCGCCGGCGAACACGACGGGCTCCTCTGGTTCGCGATGGAGTTCGTCGAGGGCGAATCGCTGCGCGACCTGCTCACGCGCGAAGGGCGCCTCCCCGCCGATCGGGTGCACGCCATGCTCGCCGAGCTCGCGGGCGCACTCGACGCGGCGCATCGGCGCGGCGTCGTGCACCGGGACGTGAAGCCGGAGAACATTCTCGTCGAGCACGACAGCGGCCGCGTGCGCCTCGCCGACTTCGGTGTCGCGCGCGCCCTCGAGGCCGACGCGCAGCACACCGGCACGGGTATCATCCTGGGGTCGCCGCGGTACATGAGCCCCGAGCAGGTGTCGGGCGATGCCTCCATCGACGGACGCGCCGACCTCTACGCGCTCGCGCTCGTCGGACACGAGATGCTCGCCGGACGTCCGGTGGTGCAGGCGACGCATCCGTCGGCCATGCTCGTCGAGCAGCTCACCACGCCCGCACCGCCAGTGCGCTCCGTGGTACCCGACGTGCCCGCTGAGCTTGCGGACGCCATCGACGGCGCACTCGCGAAGCACGCCGATGGGCGCTGGGGCGATGCGCGGGCGATGCTGCAGGCGATGGGTGTCACACCCGCGGGCAATTCCACGGGTGGCGGTGGCACCGGCGGGTCCGGCGCGCTGCGCCTGCGCAGTGCACGCCGCACACGACAGCGCACGTGGCTGGCGGTCGCCGCCGTGGTGCTGGCGGCCGCCGGCGTCGGTGCGGGGCTGTGGTGGCGCGCGCGCGAGGCCGCGACGTCGCGCGGGCTCGTCGTGCTCCCGTTCGACGTGCCGTCGAGCCTGACCGACCAGACGTGGCTGCGCGAGGGCGCCGTCAACATGCTCACGCTCGACCTTGCGCAGTGGCGCGACGTCGATGTCGTCGACTACGAGCGCACCCTCGACCTCGTGCGCGAGGTGGAGTCGGGCGAGGGGCGCATCACCCTGTCGCAGGCCACCGCCGTCGCGCGCCGCGCCGACGCCGCCGGCTTCATCATGGGGCAGGTCACGCCGGGACGGGATTCGTTGCTCGTCGTCGCGCGCCGCTACGATCGCCGCGGCGCACTGCGGCGCACCGTGCAGCTCTCCATGGCGCGCACGGCCGATCCGCGCGCCACGTTCGACCAGCTCGCGGTGCGCCTCCTCGACCTGCCCCCCTCCGGTTCCCTCATCGCGCTCACGAGTGCGACGACGTCATCGCTGCAGGCCTATCGGGATTACCTCGAGGGCCTGCAGGCGCTCAATCGGTGGCAACTCACGCGGGCCGACTCCCTGTTCACCGAAGCCGTGCGGCGCGACTCCACCTTTGCGCTGGCGTGGTACAAGCGTGGCATCGCGCGAGGCTGGAACGGCTTCGGCGACACCACACCGTCCAGCGCCGAGATCGCGCTGCGTCACGCGGCGCGGCTTCCGGAGCGTGAACGCCACTACGTCGCGGGGCATCGCTGGCTGTGGTCGGCACTCGATGAGGTGGTGCCCGACACGACCCGGTTGCGCTTCTACCTGAACGCCATCCGCGAGTACCGCGGCGGCGTGGCGCGCGAAGGCGCCCCGGCCGAGGCGTGGTACGGCCTGGCGGACGCCCTGTGGCACTTCGCACAGTTCCGGCAGGACACCTCCGCGTACGGCACGCTCATCGCCGAAGCGCAGGCCGGCTTCGAACGCGCCCTCGAAGTCGATCCGACGATGCACCTCGCCTACTCGCACCTGGTCGAGCTGCACCGCCAACTCGGCGCCGACGTGGCACGCTGGATCGTGCGCGGCACCACGGTCGTCCCCGAGTCGACGTGGACCGACTCCACTGGACGGCGTGCGGCACGCGCCGCCAGCCGGCAACGCATGCTCGAGGTGGCGCAGCGCTGGACCGTCGCCGATCCGGACGCGCCGCGCTCGTGGCAGGCGATGGGTGACGCGCTCGCGCTCATCGGACGCCCGGATTCTGCTGCCCGACTCGCGCGCGCGGTGGACGCGCGCCTGGGCGCCGACGCCGATGGGCTCGGCCTGCGCGCGGCCTATTGGGACTACATCGCCGCGTCGCCCGATCTCGCACGCCACCTGCGTGCGACGCTCGGCAGTGGGCCGCTGCGGTGGTGGCAGGGATCGCGCGCGAACGCGCAGGGGTTGCTCGCCTTCGCCACGGGACTCGCGGCGGGCGGCGGAGACGGTGCGCTCGTCGATGACATCATCGCCGTGTGGGCGCGACAGAATGCGATCGACGCCGCCGACCCGGCCGTCATGCGGTCGGGCAATCTGCAGCACCCGTCGCTCTCCGAGCGTCACGCCTGGCGCACGCTCCTCGAACCGTGGTGGACCACGATCCTGCGCGGCGCCCTCGGGGAACCCGTCACCGCGGCCACGCGCGCCGAGCTCGCGCGCGTCACGCGCGCCGCCGCCACGCGCTTTCGCGCCAACGTCTTCGATCGCTCGTGGCTCCTCGGCAGCGCGTATGCCGCGTTCATGCTCACCGGCGACACCGTGCACGCCGCGTTCGTGCGACAGCTCGATGCGACGGGCCCCTACCCCGAGCTCGACGCGGCCCTGCATCTGGCGCGCGGCGACACGGCCCGGGCACGCGAGGTGCGACGCACCTTTGCCACCGTGGCGCGCGTGCGCGGCAGCAACCTCGGCCTCGCGGGCTTGCGCTCACAGCAGCGTGTGCACGTGTTGCTGGCGCTCGGCGACAGCACGGAAGCGCTCGCGCAGCACCTGGCCATCGAGCCCGCACGCTTCAACATCAACGCGCTCGAGCCTGGCCTCGCGTGGTACGTCCGCTCGCTCGCACTGCGCGCCACGCTGGCCGAACGACTCGGGCAGCGCGACGTCGCCATCGCCGCGTGGCGTGAACTGCTGCAACGCTGGACTGTCGACGACCCGCGCACGGCCGCCGTGCGCGCCGAAGCGCGCGCTGCACTCACGCGGCTCAGAGGATAGACGACGCGGGCGCGGGGGGACGACCGGGGTCAGAGTCGTGCTCTGACCCCGACTCTGACCCCGACTCTGACCCCGACTCTGACCCCAACTCTGACCCCGACTCTGACCCCACGCCTCAGCCCACGATACCGGCGTCAGCGCGCGGCGCGCGCGCCGGTCGCCAACCAGATCCCGCCAAGCACGGCGGCCAGTGCCAGCAGCAACCGCACCGTGAGCGGTTCGCCCAGCAGCACCACACCCAGTGCGATGGCGGTGATCGGGTTGAGGGCCAGGAACACCGCAACGCGCGACGGCGTGGAGCGGCGCAGCGCAAACCCCCACAGCCCAAAGCCCAGCGCGCCGCCGAGTGTGCCCAGGAAGACCACCGCGCTCCAGCCGGCAACCGACAGCGTGCGCGTGTGCGCGCCGAGCCCCTGCCACAACGCGAGTGGGGCCAGCGCCACGGTACCGGCGAGCATCGCGTGCGTGGTGAGCACCGCCGACGGGTAGCGCAGCAGGAGGGGGCGTGACAGCACGTTGTACGTGGCACCGCACAGCACCGTCGTGAACACTTCGGCATAGCCGATCCACATGTCCGTGCCGGCCGTACCCGTGCGCAGCGGTGGCAGCGCCAACACGATGCCGGCGAGCGCGAGCAGTTGCCCCGTCACCAGCCGCGTCGACAGCCGCTCCGTGCCACGCACGGCAGACAGCGCGAGCGTCCCGAGCGGATTCGTGGCCACCACGAGCGCCACCGTGGCGGCGGGCAGGTGCGTGAGCGATGCGCTGAAGCTCCACGGAAACACCGCGAAGAAGAGCACACCGAGCGCGGCCATCTGCCTCCGCTCGCGTGCCGGCATCGGCGGAAACGCGGCGCGGCGCAGCAGCGCGACCATGCACACGCTCGCGATCGCGTAGCGCAGGAACGCGAGCACCACGGGCGTCGTCTGCGGCACCACGTACCGCGTGACCACCACGGACGCGCCGAAGCAGATGCAGGCGACGGTGGCGGCGAGCGCGGCACCGCCAGCGGGAGCGCCGCCCGCAGAGGTGTCGCCCGTCGCGTTGCCGAGTCGGACGATCGGAGTGTCCGTCATGCCGTCCCCGCACGGACGAACTGCGGGTGGGCCCCACCGCGGCGCAGCGTGATCACGGTGACTTCCGGCAACGCCCCGATGCGCAACGGGAGGCCCCAGGAGTTGGTGCCGGGGTTGATGTAGAGCAGCGCGTCGCCGTCGCGATGGCTGCCCATGGCGTGCGTGAGGAACGGCGATGCGAGGCTCCAGCCAAGCTGCGGAATGGCGAACTGGCCGTAGTGCGTGTGGCCGCTCAGCGTGAGGGGCACGCCGCGCTGCGCGAGGGCGGGCCACAGCGCCGGGTTGTGCGCGAGCACGATGTGAAACGCACCGGCCGGCACACGCGCGAGCGTCCGCATGGGGTCTGGTGCGGAATGGCCCGTGGCCGCGCCAGGCTGCCCTTTCGCCGCCGGGTCGCCGGTGCCCGCCACCCAGAAGGTCGTGTCACCCCGCGTGCGTGGCACGGCGTCGTTCACCAGCACCTCGAGCCCCATCGCCGACAGGCCGTCACGCACCGCCGGCCATCCCGCATACACATCGTGGTTGCCGGGAATGGCAAACACGCCGAGTGGCGCGCGCAGCGCGCGAAACGCATCGGCGAAGTGCATGACATCCGGTGCGTGATCGTCCACCTGGTCGCCGGTGATCGCGATGAGGTCGGGCGCGGCCGCGTGCGTCGCCTCGACGATGCGCGCGAGGAAACCGCGCGAGGTGTGCGGCCCCACGTGCAGGTCGGAGAGTTGCACGACACGCAGCCCGTCGAGCGCGTCGGGCAGCGCGGGATGTTCGGCCACGAAGTGTCGCGTGACGAGCTGCCGCGACCCCACGTACCCCACGAGGGCGATGAGCACGAGCAGCGCGCCCGCCAGCGCGAGCGTCCAGCGCCCCGCCACCAGCGGCGCGGCGACGAAGAGTCCCGCGAGCATCCCCAGGGCCGACGCGATGGCGAGCAGCGGCAGTGCGAGCTGCACGTACCAGAACGGGCGCAGGACGAACAGTCGCGTCGCGGCCGACGGCGTACGGCGTTGCACGAAGCCGCGCAGCAGCACCGCGAGCGGCGCCGCACCCAGCACGGCCAGTGCGGCGATCGTGAGCCACCCGCCACGCACGACCGGCGCGATCGGGAGTCCGATGAGCAGCCAGCAGGTGAGCGTCCAGAGCGCGAAGATGCGGGCGATGCGACCGGGTGAGGGCATCCGGGAGGATCGGGGTGTGAGGAGTGCGGAGCGCCTGCCTGCCGCGCGACTGCATCTGCCGCCGCAGGATAGCGCATCGGCGCGTCGGAACGGGGTGCGTTCTCACCCCGACCGGTTCACGCCGCGTCCGCCCCCGCTGTTCGCACCCCGCGCCCCAGCGCCAGCGCCACCACGGCAAGCAAGCCCGCGGCGACGATTGGGAGCCCGGGCCACGCGCCGCGCTCACCCCGGAATGCGAGGAGCGCCCCTACCGCGACAGCCTGCGAGACCATCTGCACCATCGCAAAGCGCCAGAGCGGCCCAACGAGCGCACGCACCTCGAGCCGCCCGCGCCACGGCAGCAGGCGCGTGAGGCTGGCGAGCACGTGCAGCAGGTGTACGCCGGCCAGCAAGAGGTAGAAGGTCGGGTCGGTGGCCGACGGCGTGCGCCGCAGTTGGCTGGCCGCGAGCGCCAGCAACAGCCACCACGGGGAGATCCGGCCGGGTGCGAACGCGCCAGCCAGGAGGAGTGCCAACCCGACCGCGCGCCAGAGCGGACCCTCGAGCACCAGCACGCACAACACCGCGGCGATGATGACGTGCGCCACGTGCAGTGTGGCGACGGGCACCGACCGGCCCATCGACGGCGTGGTCGCGTCCGTGCAGGTGATCGGCGCCGCGGTCGGCCTGCCGACACTCGTCATGCGCGACGCACCGACGACACGGTCCTGCGCGCGCCTCCCCGGGCCAACGTGCGGAGCGCCACGACGCGCGAAGGCTGCGCCGCATCCTCCTGCCAGCGCAGCAACTCCACGCCGTGGTCCCGCAGCATCGCGACGCGGCGCTGTCGCTCCGCCATCAGGAGACGATGCGCCAGGCGTGTGTGCGCGGCACTGCCGTCGAGCTGCGGCGCGGGCAACACGTCGACCACGATCAGCCGATGACCGGCAGCTCGCCACACCGTCGCGATCCACGTCACGTCGTCGTCGAGGAGGGGCGACAGCAGGTACACGATGGCACCGACCGGCACGATGGGCGCACGTCGGCGGCTTGGTCGCACACCCACTGGCCCGCTCACCGCGATGCGACGTCGCAAGCGATCAAGGTGCCGCTTCCCGCTCCCGGCCACGACCATCCCCTCATGGGCTGCGAGGTCGATGAGGCTCACCCGATCTCCCGCACCAATCGCCGCCGCCGCCAGCGACGTTGCGGCCTCGCGCGTGAGATCCATGGTCGTGAGCCCCGATGCGCCGCCGGGTGCGCCCGACCAACTGGCGACACGTTCCCCCACATCATCACGGCTGTCGAGCACCAGGACCACCGTGGCGTCCGAGGTCGCATCGGTACGACGCACGTAGAGGTCACCGAGTCCACGCGACCGTCGCGCCGTGGCCTTCCAGTCAATGCGACGCAACCGATCACCCGGGGCATAGGCGTGGAGGTCGCGAAACTCCCCGCCGTCGCCGGGGCGTACCGACGCGTGCGCACCGGCCATGCCGGTGAGGCGGTGGGGCAACGGAATCGAACCGAGCAGGGAGAGCTCGGGGTCGACGACGCGCTCCGCTGCCACCGTCGGCGTCGCCGCGGTCATCCACGCGCCGTCGCCGCCGACAAGACGCATACCCACCGCGACCACGCGCTGTCTCCCGGAATGCACCACCGGCACCGCACCCATCACCGTCACGAGCGCACGCGGTGCAAGCAGCAGGTCGTGCACGCGCGCGCCCGGTGTCGTGAGGCGCAGATGCACGAGCGTCGTCGTGACCGGGGCCTCGATGGCCACCCGATAGCGAAACACGCTGGGGCGAGCTGGATCGTCGTGCCGCGTGAGGTCGATGCGAACGCGGCTCGCGCCATCCGCGCCCGGTGCACCGTCGCGTGCGAGCGCCGCCGACGCCAGCAACGGCAGCGCGAGCAGCACGACATCCACGCGGCTCGTGAGCACACCGAGTGTGGCGAGCACCAGACCCAGCGCCATCGCCAGCTCGATGCCGCCCGTACGGCGCCACCGCGGCCGATACGTCGCGTCGATCGCAGCGGGTGCGTCGACGTACATCGAGCCCTCGCTCACGCGCGCGACACACCGGCCACGAGCGGGCCGGGTACACGCTCGACGATCTCGGCCACCACGTCGGCGGCCTGCGTGCCCGCGGCCCAGGCCTGTGTCGTGAGCGACACGCGATGGGCCAGCACAGCCACCGCCACGCGCTTCACATCCTCCGGCAGCACGAAGTCCCGGCCCGCGATGACCGCGAGCGACCGGGCCATGAGCAGCAGCGCCTGCGAGCCACGCGGCGACGCACCCACCGCGATGGCCGCGTGAGCCCGCGTCGCCTCCGCGAGGTCGACGCAATACCGCACGATGTCCGTGTCGACCGTGACGGTCTCCACACCCGCCTGCATGCGCGCGAGCGTCTCGCCGTCGACGACACGCGCGACCTCCGCCCGCTCCCGCCGACGCGCCACGCGGTTGAGCAACACCCGCTGCTCACCCTCACGCCCGGGATAGCCGACCGCGAGCCGCACCATGAAACGGTCGAGCTGCGCCTCGGGCAGCGCGTAGGTGCCCTCGTACTCGATCGGATTCGCGGTCGCAATGACGTGAAACGGACGCGGCAGCGGAAAGCTCTGCCCCTCTACGGTCACCTGGCCTTCCGCCATCGCCTCGAGCAACGCGGACTGCGTCTTCGGCGCCGTGCGGTTGATCTCGTCGGCCAGAAACAGCCCGGTGAACACCGGACCCGCGCGAAACTCGAACGACATGGTCGCCGGCGCATAGATGAACGACCCGGTGATGTCGGCGGGAAGAAGATCCGGTGTGCACTGCAGGCGACGGAAGTCGAGACCGATCGCCGTCGCGATGCTGCGTGCCGCGAGCGTCTTGCCGAGTCCCGGTACATCCTCGAAGAGCGTGTGTCCGCCGGCGAGTATGGCGGCGAGCGCGAGCTCGATGGCCTGATCCATGCCCACCACCGCCGTGGCCACCTCGGCGCGGATGCGCGCCACGAGCTCCGTGATCTCGGGGATGGTCAGCGGCGTGACGATGGTGTCCGATGTCTCGGCAATGGCGGTCATGAGCGTGGAGGCGTCGGGAGAACGAGGTGCTCGAGCGCGTCGAGACACCGTGCGATGGTCGCGCTGGTCACGGTGGTGTCGTGCAGTGACACGACGGCGAGTGCGTCGGGACCCACCAGCGCCGCGATGTCCTGCGGCGGGGCGGTGGCGTCGAGTCCGTGATCGTGCAGCGCCGCGAGCAGGAGTGCGCGGAGCTGACGCACCACGGTGGCGCGTGCGAGGCGATCGTCACGCTCGGCGTTCGTGAGGCGGTACACGCGCCGCAGCAGCGCCGGCGCGGCGAGGCGATCACAGGCGGCGAGCGATTGCTCCAGCATGCCGATGGTCAGGCGGGTGGCCCGTGGCGTCTCGCGCGCAGGGGCGTCCCAAGCGGCGGGGTCGTCGAAGGACAGCATCGCCAGCACGCCACCCACCGCCGTCACGGCGACAGCAATTGCGATGGCCCACGGCACGTCAAAGCCGAAGAACCACACGAGGCACGCCGCGCACGCCACGCCGACGCCGACGCCGACGCCGGCCAGCAGGCTGGTCGTCATGCGCGCGTCGCCCTGACTGGGCGCCGCTCGGGCAGGTCGGTGCGCCACAGTTCGACGAGCGTGACGAGGGCGCGCTGCGCCGCACTGATCTCCTGCTCGCTGGGCGTGTGTTCGCCGAAACGCACGCGATGGTACAGCGCGAGCAACACGGCGATGGGCTCCGTGGAGCCACGCGAGCGATACAGGATGCGCGCGGTGAACTCCGACGCCGTCTCGGCCGGCTGCCGCGTGACGCCAGCCACTGCGGCGGCGTCCTGCAGCTCCTGCCAGGCGCGCACCACCGCATTGCCGGGATCCCGCGCGTCGCGCAGGATGTCGATGGCGGCGATGAGCCCCGACTGGAGCACACGGGCATCCGCGTCGCTGGCGGGGGAGCGGTCGACGCCCGTGCGCACCACGTGCACCAGGGGTTGGCGCCGCAGGCGGTGGCGCAGCCAGCGCGCGAGCCCCACGAGGAGCGCCCCGGCAGCAAGTACGACGAGCAGACGCGTGAGCCACGCCGGCCACTCGCCGTCCCCCGTCCCGCCGAACGAGAGCTCGATGCCACCGCCCAGGTCGAGCGGAATGAGCTCCAGGGTGCGGGAGCGCGGCCCGGGAACCCACCGCAGCCCCACCGAATGCGCCGGCGTCTGCAGCCCCACGACCGTCACGAGCGCGAGGCACGCCACCATACAGATCGCAAGTCGCGGCGTGGCGAGCCATCGGTGCATTGGCAATGGGGGCCTCCCGGGTGGCAGGTGCCGGCCTGCGGCATCTGGCGCGCGGCGTTGGCCGCGACGTCATCGACTCGCGCGATTGTACGACCGGTGCGACGGGGACGTATGAGCGTCGCGTGAGGTCCGCATTACGATTGGGTGAACCGGTGGCCCTCACGCACGCGACGCGAGCGCCCCGGAACGCACAACGGCGCCCCGCCGAAGTGGAGCGCCGTTCGCAGAAGTCGTTGCCTCACCACACAGTGGCTTGGGACGGAATCGAACCGACGACACGCGGATTTTCGGTTCCTGTGCCACTCGGACGTACTCAGGCGTTCTCCAGAGAATACGTACCTGGTTGGTTCTTGAGGGTCCCTCAGTCGTGGAGATCTGCCCTGAGGTACAGCTCACTCTCCGGCGAGCGCGGCTAGGCCAAGTCTGAACTTTTCGCATTGGGACCGTACGCCCTGCTCGATGCGCTCCCACACGAGCTGCGGGAAGTCCGGGGGCAGGGATGTCGCGAGCTTATCGAATGACTTGTCGGCGCGGTCGACGAGCTGCTCCATCATCTGGAACATTCCCGGTACTGCCGACTGGTCCGCCAGCGCCTTCCAGTGCACCGTCGCGATTCGCCTGAGCTTCCGCTCGAGAGTGGTCCTTCTGCGCAGCCCCATCGCAAGCTCCACATCCTGCTCGGCCAACTCGTTCGCGCCTTGGCCAATGACTGGCCAGCCGGACAGGACGTCGTAGAGGGGTGTCAGGGTGTATCCGTCTCGCTTGAGGAACACGGAGTAGTTCTTGGCGTGACCGTCCGGGGCAGCCAAGAGCCAACCGGCCAGTTGGGCGAGGACAAACAGCCTGATGTCAGCGCTCGGGGTTGCTCCCATGGCCAGCAGCTCGATGATCTTTCGGATTCCGGGCCCGTCGTCCGCCTCGTACTTCTTGTCTCGTGGAAGACCGAAGGCTTGGCACAGATCCTCCTGCGGCAGGCGGATGAACCATGCCTGACCGGAATCCGGCTCGATGTGAAGACGTCGGTCAAAGCGTTCAACGACAAGCACGGTTTCTTCGCTGATGTGATCGCTGAATCGTGCGATCTCGGCGCGTGCGGTCGGCAGTCCCCAGGATGAGAGGAGTTGCAGGCAGAGCCACTCGTTCTCAACCGAGTTCGTCATGTCCGCCCTCACGTTGCCGACCAGCCCGAGCGGCAACTTGAGGATGTGGGTCGTCGGTGTTGCCCCCAGCGGCTCGCACCACCCTCCGTTGTGTCGAAGCAACGCGGTCTTCTCTTGGGCGCCGGCGATGGATATTCGGAACGGCATTTCGGACGAGCTGCCTGTGCCGAAGGGCGCACCAGTTGTGACCGCGCGTAACGCCTGCGCGACGTCTGCGTCGCTCAGCGGAACCGACTCGATCTGTCGCGTTCCTGACGGCGCTTCTCCGATCGGCAGCAGTTGGACGGCCCCGACGCAGTCACGCCCGATCGCCGCGAGGAGGTCGATAGCCTCTGCGGTGGGCGCCCGGAAGCGCCGTCGTAAGCGCTCGCGAATAGTCGGGGAGTCGGGCAGAAGGTTCTCGAACCAGGCGGTGACATAGGGTCCGCGATGCGGTGCGTCACCCGGCAGTCGCGGCATGGAGATCGAGAGTGGGCGGGCGCTTGTGGACTCCCACCAGGTCTCCGCGTACGCGAACTCGGAACTCGTCCTCGTTCCGCTAGTCCACTGACCGACCTGCTCTCCGTTCATCCAGACGCCAAGCGTGTCGGGACGGGATCGGCGAGCCGTCACTACCAGCTCCCGTGGGGGGTCGGTATGGTCGCGCTCCTTTCCGGCTCGTTTGGATCTCGAATCGTGAGCTGCACACCGAGCGCCCGTAGCACCGAGAGAAGATTTCCCACGCTCACATCACCCGGGGATCGCTCGATCTTCGATACGCGGGGGCGGGCCACGCCGAGACGATCCGCGAGATCTTGCTGGGTAAGTCCTCGCGCCTTGCGTAGTGCCCGCAGGTACGTGTGTAGCTGCTCTCCGCTGCCAATCGCGTACTCTGCCATGCCTTCCTCCTGTGGACCTTGTTATGTAATCTATAAGTTTCTTTGTGGGAAATCTACAGATTTCCTTTTTGAAAGGAATCCTGTAGGTTTCTTTCACATAAAGAAACTTATAGGTTTCATGCAAGTAATATATAAATTTCACACTATGATAGAAACTTATAGGTTACTAGACCAGTGTCCCCCGTGAGCAAACAATCGCGGCGGTCAAATCCTTTGGAGCAGGGAAACGCTCGACCCCTTCCTTGGACTGGCCGACACCACTTAAGCAGCTCAATCCTAGGGCCAGACCGGCTGGTATATATACCAGCCGGTCTATCCCTAGAAATGATGCTACTCGCGTTTAGTAGGTATATATACCTGCTAAACGCCGCGCGAGGAGGAGTGGGTGCCCAAGCCCGTCGAATGGCATCGCGAAGCTGTCCGCGCCATTGCAAGGACGAATCGGCGAGTCTTCTCCACCGTTGACCTTCAGCGTCTACTTGAGAAGCTCAGGGACGCAAAAACCGTCCCAACCGGAGTCTCTGGAAGACGCTTTCTGGAGGCACTGCAGACAGAGGCCGGTCTCCGAGAAGAGGAGATACCCTCCGTGCCTGCAGAGGGGGAGACCACCCGCCCATACCGTTCCTTCCACCGATACGTGATAGGCACCGCCTCGCCTGAGGAGCTGGCCGCTTCACTACGGCCACGAAGCTACTTGTCACACGGGTCAGCATTGCGCGCCCACGGAATCAGCGGAGCGAATGTCGACGCGATATACGTCAACCAAGAACAGAGCCCAAAACCGCCCCCACGGGGGATGCTGACGCAAGACGCGATAGACCGTGCCTTTGGCAATCACGCCCGGACCTCCCGCTACGTATTCGAGTACGGCGGTACGCGTTTGGTGCTGCTTGCGGGGAAGCACTCAGGCAATCACCGCGTCATTGAACTCGACCACTCCGGAAGCGACATCGCCTTACCGGTGACCGACCTTCCAAGAACGCTTGTGGACGTAACGGTCCGCCCAGCGTACGCAGGTGGACCCAGCGCGGTGCTCGAAGCCTACCGGCATGCGCTCACAAGGGCACATCCACACGAACTGGTCGCGGACCTTGTCAACACGCTTGAGACCCTGGCCCACGCATACCCGTATCATCAAGCCATCGGATTCTACCTTGAGATGGCGGGAGTACACCGGGTCGATCTAGATGCACTGCGCGAACGTGGTACCCACTACGACTTCTACCTATGCAACCGCATAGATGCGCCAACATACGATCCAAGATGGCGTATCTATGTCCCCCGTGAACTCATGAACGCCTAGCTCGACACGGATAGCCACACGTCGGCGGTCGGCGAGATCGCGGAGCGGCACCGAGCGCTGAACTCAGCGGCAAGAACACAAGAACGGCGCCCTGCCGAAGCAGGGCGCCGTTCGCGTGCGTCGTTGATGCTGATGCAATACAGTGGCTTGGGACGGAATCGAACCGCCGACACGCGGATTTTCAGTCCGCTGCTCTACCAACTGAGCTACCAAGCCGTACCACCCTGCCGGTGCGCCTCAGGGCACACCCACGGGGAGCCGTGAAGTATAGCTCCGAGGCCGGGGAATGGAACCGGGGGCCGCCGGTCGCCCTGCCCGTGCTGGCAGTCCGGCCCGTCTCAGCTCCCCCGCTTCACATGCACCACATGCGCGTTGATCGCGTGGTTGAGCCGCAGCCCGAAGACACCGTCCGGGCGAACCCGCGCCCGCGGCACCTGCGCCGCCTCCGCGCCATTCACCAGAAACCGCACGGTCTCGGCATCCGCCTCGATGCGCAAGTCGTTGCGCATGGCGTCGTTGCCCGACTGCCGCTTGATCGCCGCATGCGCCGTCCAGTCCACCAGCGTCGAGGTGGTCGCGCCCACCCGCTGCTTCACCAGGAACTTCCCATCGTTGCGCAGCAGGAAGTACGTGTAGCGCTGCCCCGCACCAGCCAGGTCGGCACCGCCCACAAAGATGCCATACCCTTCCTGATCCCGGCCCTTGGTGGGAAAGAGAAAGATCCCCGCCTCCACGGCGTACGTGCCGCGGGCCGCGCTGTCGGGGTGCCAGAAGATCGTGCCTGGGCCGGTGGTCACGTGGAATCCCGGCGTCATCTGCACGAACGACAGCGTGTCGCTGCCCGCATGGGCGTCGGCGGCGCCGTCCGCGCGCACCTGCCAGCCGGGGGGACGCTTCCCCTCGTTGCCGCCGATTTGGTGTTGCGGCTGCTGCGCCAGCAGTGGGGCCCCAGCCGCGAGGCTCGCGACGGCGGCCCACGCGGCAGCACGGCGCCGCAGGCGCATAAGGGAGGCGAGAGAACGAAGCATGACGGGCGTGGGTGAGGGACCGAAGGGGCCGCGAACATGGTGTACACTGCTGTTCGCCGCCAGCACCATTCGTAATTGATCAGCCGGGAATGACGGAGCGGGCCGAGGGGGCCGCACCGGCTTCCCCCTCAGTGCTCGTGCGTCTCCCCCACGGTCGCCGCCATCGTCACCCGCTGCCACAGCGTGGGGTTGGGCGCCGCCGTCGGGTGGTTCCCGAGCTGCGCCAGCGTGTTCGCGTCGAACAGGCGCCCGTTCACCATCGTGTACCGCAGGCTGGTGCTGTTGCGGATGTTCGCGAGCGGATCGGCGTCGAGGACCAGCAGGTCGGCCAGCTTCCCCACCTCGATCGAGCCGATGTCGCCGTCGAGCCCCAGATAGCGCGCGCCTGCGATCGTCGCCGCCTCGAGCGCCTCATGGTTCGTCATCCCGCCCTGCTGCAGCATCCAGAGCTCCCAGTGCGCGCCGAGTCCCTGCAACTGGCCGTGTGCGCCCAGTTGCACGCTCACCCCGCGGTCACGGAGGCTCTTCGCGGCCTTCGACGTCTGCACGTACGTGTAGTCCGCGGGCGCGGCCATCTGCCGCCGCCGCGACCGCGCATCGAGCACGGCCGCCGGCGTGAACCGCGCCAGGCGCGCGTTCTTCCACACGTCGCTCTCCTGGTACCACCAGAACTCGCCGCTCAAGCCGCCGAAGTTCACGATGAGCGTCGGCGTGTAGCCGGTCTTGCTCGCACTCCACAGCTGCCGCACATCCTCGAACAGCGGATACACCGGCACGTTGTGCTCCACGCCGGTGTGCCCGTCCAGCACGTGCGTCATGTTGAAGAAGTAGGTGCTGCCACCCTCGGGCACGACCATCATGCGCAGTGCGCGCGCCGCCTCGACCAGCATCTGTCGCGCATCGCGCCGCGGCTGGTTGTAGCTCTTCACGCTGAACGCGCCCACCGCCTGCATGCGCCGCAGGTGCGTGAGCGCCTCCTCGTAGCTCCCCACGATTGCCTTCGCGTTCGACTCGGCGCCGTACAGGATGGTGCCGGTGGAGAAGAGGCGCGGCGCCACGATGTCGCCGGCCTTGATGCGCTCCGACGCGCTGAACACATGCTCGGTGCTGTTCGACGGGTCGTGCATCGTCGTCACGCCGAAGGCGAGGTTGGCGAGGAACCCCCAGTTCGTGCGCGGCACGAACCCCTGCGAGCCGGCCCCGATGTGCGCGTGCACATCCACGAGCCCGGGCATGATGTACTTGCCGGCCACATCCACCCGATGCGCCCCCGCCGGCACCGGCGTGCTGGCACTCGGTCCCACGGCCGTGATGCGATTGCCCGTCACGATCACCGTCGCGTTGGGCATCACCCGATCGCCCTGCATGGTGATGACCGTCGCGCCCACCAGCGCCACCACCCCGCTCGGCGCATCGTGCGCTGCTTGAAATCCGATGGGCGTGCCGGTAGCCTCGGGGTCGCGCTTCACCGCACTCGTGTCGCTCGCCTCGAACGCGAACGTCTGCGCGAGGTCGCGCTGATAGAGCGTCGCGCCCAGCGACCACGTGAGCCGACGTCCGTCGGGTGACCATCCCAGGTACGCGCCGGCGTCTCGCGACACGCGGCGCACCGGCAGCTCGCTCATGGCCGGCGCCAGCGCCACGGCCGCGCCGGTACGCGGCAGCGGCGCGATGTACGCGTTGAAGCGCTCCACCCACGCCACGTACTGCCCGTCGGGGCTCGGCACCACCTGTGTCGCGTTGTCGCTGGTCGCGTGCACCCGCCGGTCGCCGCCGCTCAGGTTCACGCTGAGCAGCGCCACCTTTCCCTGCTCGGTGCCCGTGAGGAAGAGCCGGTCGCCCGTGGGCCAGAAGCGCGGCTCGCTCCCCTCGCGCGTCACGAACACACTCGCGCCGCCCGCCGCCGGCACGATGTACACCCCGGGATCACGCGTGTAGAGATCGCCGCGCAACCCGTCGCCACCCACCTTGCGATACACCACCTGCTTGCCGTCGGCCGCGTAGCGCGGCTCGGTGTAGTGGCCACGCGCCGACGTGAGCGTCCGCGGCACGGCCGCCGCCCCCACGGCATCCACCCGCACTGTCCGCACGGCGCCCAGCGAATCGTCATGCCACGTCGTGTACACGAGCGTCGTGCCATCGGGTGACCACGACGGATACAGCTCCTCGGCCGCCGTCTGCGTCGTCACGCGGCGCGGCGCGGTTTTCGGGCCGGTCAGGTCGCGCACATACAGCTTGCCCAGCGCGCTGTAGGCCACGCGCCGCGCATCGGGGGACACCGTCACCCAGCGCAGCATCTTCACGTCGAACTGCGCGGGCGCGACCTGCTGCGGGAAGCGCACGGCGTCGGTGATGACCTGGTCCACCTGCGCCGTGAACGGAATGTTCACCCGCACGCCGGTCTGGGCGTCGATGCGCCACAACTTGCCCTGCGCGCTCACGACGAGTGACTTGCTGTCCGGCGTCCACGCGTAGCCCGGATACGTGCCGAAGAGCGCCCACGCCTCCTGCTGATCGTGGTCGAGGCCGTCCCACAGCGGGCGCGTGCGGCCGCTCTCGAGGTCGTGCAGGAACAGCACCGTGGCGGTGTCGACGCGCCGCAGGAACGCCAACGTCTTGCCGTCCGGCGACGGCTGTGGACGCAGGGCGCTGCCACTGCCCCCCAGCACGGTCTCGCGACGCCCCGTCTCGCGATCGAGACGCTGGATGACGTAGATGCCCGCATGCGGGTTGCGGTTGTAGTCGAAGCCGCCGCCGGGCGACACGTCCTCCGTGAAGTACACGAAGCGGCCATCGGGGGACACCACCGGCTCGGTGGCGTTCTGCTCCCAGTTGCGCCGGTCGGTGAGCTTGATCCCCGAGGTGCCGGACGCGTGGTACAGCCACATCTCGCCCGCGCCCAGCGAGCGCGTGTTGCGATAGTGCTTGCGGCCCACGAGGTAACGGCCGTCGGGGGTCCACGCAGGGTTCGACACCTGCCGCTCACGCTCGCGCGAGACCTGCCGCAGGTCGGTGCCGTCGGCCTTCATCGTCCACAGGTTCTCGATCCCGTCGCGATCGCTCGTGAAGGCGATGCGCGCGCCGTCGGGAGAGAAGCGGGGCATCGTCTCGAAGGCCGCACCGGTGAGCAGGCGCGTCGCCGTGCCGCCCGCGATGGGCAGCGTGTAGAGGTCGCCCAGCAGGTCGAAGACGAGCGTGCGGCCGTCGGGCGACACATCCACCGACATCCACGTGCCTTCGCTCGTGGTGAAGGACACATCGCGCGCGGTGGCGCGCCGCGCCGCGATGTTCCACGGCGCGTTGGCCGATGCCGCGTTGCTCGATGCCGCGGGAGGCGCGCCCTGCGCGGCGAGGGCGATCGGCGCGAGCGCCAGGGTGGCGGCGCACGCGCGCCAGCCGCTGAGAAGTCGGGACACGGGAGGCATGCGCAGACGATACCGCACGACGGCATCACGCGCACGCCGGGAGGCGCGCCGCTACGGACGCTTCGTGAGCGTCATCTCCATGATCTTCGTCCAGGTGGTGCCACCGTCGGTGCTCGTCTCGCCCAGCTCGTGCCAGGCGCCCGCCGACGTGCGGGTGATGGTGTAGCGCGTGCGGTGACCCTGCGCGTCGCTGAACCCCCACACGAGTCCATCGGGACCCAGCGGCTCGATCTGCGACTCGCCCGCCTGCCCGGAGCCGCTGGCCGAGAAGAACTTGTAGCGGCTGGTGGTGGCGTCATACGTGAGCACGCCGGCCGCCGCGAACACCTCACGCTCGGGCTGATCCGGCGCCATGCGCATGCTGCCACGCCCCTCGATGATGAGCGCGGTCCCTCGTGCCGAGGTTCGCACCTCTTCCCGCTGCGTGAGCGTGAACGTGCGACCGGCGTTCTGCACCGAGGCCGGTCCTTCCCATGCGCCGGCCATCCAGGCGAAGCGCGCCATGGCATCGGTCGCCGCCTTGGTGCTGGCGGCACGCGGGTCCTGCGCATGGGCGGTCATGGGCGGTGTGGCGAGCACCGTGGCGGCCGAGAGCGCCAGCAGGAGGCGCACGCGTCGGAGGCGGGAGCAGTTGGGCATGGACGCAAGGTCGTCACAGCGGTCGGCGTGGTCTTGAAGGAATGCGACACGCCCGCGCCCGCGCTCAGTCCACGAGACGGGCGTGGTCGATGACGTCGAGTCGCTCTTCGAGCCGCGACGGCGAGAAGCGCGTCAGTCGTCCCACTTCGCGCGTGAGATGTGCCTGGTCCGCGTATCCGGCCTCGGCGGCAATCGCCGACCAGCCGCCCATCGCCGCGCGTCCGTCCTGCACGGTGCGCTGCAGCATGCGCCGCGCGCGACGGATCTGTGCGAAGGCCTTGGGGGTGAGCCCCACCGCCGCCACGAAGCGGCGTTGCAGCGTGCGCGGCGACACGCCCAGCGCTGCCGCCAGATCGGCAATGCGTGTGCGCCCATCGTCGGCTATGAGCCGATCGACGGCGTCGCGTACCACGACATCGAGCCCCGGCAACACGCCCGACGGCACGCGCGACGGCGCCCGTGCGGCGGCCTGCGTAGCGGCCTGCGTGGCGATCCACGCATCGAACGCGGCGGCGAGCGCGTAGTCGTCGGGCGCGACCGGAACCGTATGCAGCAGCGGCGCCAGCGCGGCACCGAACACTGCGTGCGCATCGAGGTTGGCATTCACCAGCGACAGCGCCGGCTGACCACACCACAGCGCGCCCACCTCGGGGCGGAAGCGCACGCCGCAGTAGCGCACGCCGGGGTGCACGGGAACATCGAGCGGCGCGGTGCACACCCCCTGCACACGCGCCGCCACCACCTGGCCGCCCGCGACCACCAGCACCAGCGACGTGCAGCCATCGGGCCACACCCGATGCTGAAATGCCGGATCGGGGAGCGCGTGCACGTCGAACACCCAGTACGTCAGCGCGACCGACGCGGCGTCGGCGCCGGGACGCATTTCCGCGTAGCGCAGCGGGCGCGTCGCCGTCATGAGCACGTCACCGGGTTGTCATGCGCGCCGCGGCTACGCCACCGTGTGCGTCGCGGTGATGATGCTCTTGAGACCGCCGCGCACCTTGAAGTCCCCCACCACGGTCATCGCGCGCGGCGCGCACGCCGCGACGAGGTCGTCGAGGATGCGGTTCACGACGCGCTCGTAGAAGATCCCGTCGTTGCGGAAACTCCAGAAGTAGAGCTTGAGGCTCTTGAGCTCGAGGCAGGTCGCGCCGGGCGTGTACGTGATGCGGATGGTCGCGAAGTCGGGCGCGCCGCCTTCGAGGAGCTTGAGCTCCACCGCATCGGTCTCGACGCCGCCGAGGGGGCACAGCGACGTGAATTCATCGGTTTCCATGTAGATCTCGTACGCCCGGTCGGCGTACGGATTCGGAAACGTTTCCAGCAACTCGGGCTTGGGCATGGCCGAAAGTTAACTCGCCCGGGCCGCGCGAATCACCCGCACAGCAGCGGCGCATCAGTCGCGCAGCGGCGGCCCAGCGGCCGCGTCTCAGCTCAGCTCAGCTTGCGGAGCCGCGCACTCCACTCGTCGAGCAGCAGCCGCTCGGCCGGCGTGAGGCTCGTCATCCCTTCCGCCGCGATCTTGTCGAGCACGGCGTCGAGGGCCGTGTGCGCGGCCGGGGCGGCCGTCGCCGCCGGTGTGGGGGCCGGCGTGGGGCGCTGCACCTGCGGACGCACGCGCGCCATGGCGGCCTTGCTCTGCGCAACGATGTCGTCGACCTCGCGCTCGCGCGGCCGGCTGCTCTTGGGCACCGCCCGCGGCGGCTCGTCGCCGTAGTCGGGGGCCGACGCGATGCCGCGCCGGAAGCGGTGGAAGCTCCCCGCGCCGGGCGCGCGCAGGTACAGCCACCCGGCCGCCATGCCGCCGAGGTGCGCCGCATACGCGGTACCACCGACGCTCCCGGCCTCGACCATCGCCATGGTGATGTTGATGAGCGCCATGAACACCACGAGCCAGCGCACCTTCATCGGCACGACGCCGAAGAAGAGCACCTCGTCTTCGGGCCAGCGACTGGCGTACGCCACCGCCACGCCAAGGATGGCGGCCGACGCCCCCACGAGAATGCTCCCCTCGCGCTGCAGCGCGTAGTGCAGCGCCCACCCGCCGAGCCCACACCAGAGGTAGAACCAGGTGAACGTGCTCGCGCCCCACGCCCGCTCGACGCGTGGCCCGAAGATCCACAGCGTCCACATGTTGAGCAGCAGGTGCATCAGGTCGGCGTGCACGAACATGTACGTCACGACCGTCCACAACGACCGCGATGCGAGGTCGCCCGGCGCGTAGCCGAACCAGCGCGCCATGTTGGCGTCGCCCACCAGCGTGGCCTGCACGAAGTACACGCCCACGCACAACCCGATCAGCCACCAGACGGCGACGGGGCTGCGGGGCGGCTCGAACTCGTCGTAGGTGGCGAAGGACATGGCGGACAGCGAGCGGGAGCGGAAACGCGCGAAAGGGGCGGGGCAGAACGAATGACGCTGCGACCCGCCAGACACGACCTACGCGAGCGCCGTCATGACGATGCGTTCGCACAGGACCGGAAACAAGACGCCGGCTGCGGCCGCCGCCTGCGGGATGAGACTGGTCGGCGTCATCCCCGGCAACGTGTTTGCTTCGAGACACCACGGCTGCCCCGCAGGGTCCAGCCGGAAGTCGATGCGGGCGTAGCCGCGCAGCGCGAGCGCGTCGAAGGCGCGGCGTGCCTGGTCGGCCAGCATTGCCTGCACCCCCGAGTCGAGCGGCGCGACGAACTCGCGCGCCATCCCCGGCGTGTACTTGCACTCGTAGTCGTACAGCTCCTTCACCGGCTCGATCTCGATGGCGGGCAGCACCTGCTCGCCCAGGATGCCGACGGTCAGCTCCCGGCCGGGGACGAACGCCTCGATCATCACCTCGTCGTCGTAGCGGAACGCCTCGGCCACCGCGGCGGCCAGGGCACCGGGCTCGCGGACGATCGACAGCCCCACCGTGCTCCCCTGCTTGCTCGGCTTGACCACCACAGGCCAGCCGAGCTGTGCGCCCACCGCCTCGGCGTCGAGCGCCGTCGCGTCGTGGGCCGCGGCAGCCGCTGCCATGATCCAGTCGGCCGTGGACACACCGGCCGCCCGCATGAGGACCTTGGAGAGGTGCTTGTCCATGGCCAGCGCGCTCCCGAGGTGGCCGCTCCCGGTGTAGCGAACGCCGGCCAGGTCGAAAAGCGCCTGCACCGTGCCGTCCTCCCCCTGCCCACCGTGCAGCGCAAGGAACACACAATCGGCAGTCACCACGGCGGGGTGCATGGCGAGCGTGGGAGACAGCGAGCGGCGCCCCAGCCCCGCCAGCGCCTCGAGCGACGGGGGCGCGCTGCCCACGCCGGCGGCCAGCAGCGCCGCCTCCTGCGCGGGGGTGAGCACGTGCTCCTCCGCCGGATCGAGGCAGGTGACCGTGTGTCCACGCTCCCGGAGCGCCACGGCGATGCGGAGGCCGGAGGACAGCGAGACCTCGCGTTCGGCCGAGACGCCGCCGAGGAGGACGGTGATGCGGAGCGGCGCGACGGGGGCGCCCGCGTCGGTGGGGGCGTGCTGGCTCATGGGCCCAAAGGTAGTGAAGCGCAGCGGGGTCAGAGTTGGGGTCGGAGTTGGGGTCAGAGTTGGGGTCAGAGTCCAGCTCTGACCCCAACTCTGACCCCGTAGGCCGTTGGTGACGCCCGTCCCTCGCCGCGGGTACTGCCCCACGAGAGGTCCACCGGACCCGTTGCTCATCAGCACGCTTACGCAACCGCCCGCGACTGGGCGACCGAGAACAACACAGATGCGCCACTTCAGCACCACCTTCAAGACACGCGGCCGGTACGCCGCCATGGCCGCCGGCCTCGCCCTCACGCTCGTCGCCTGCAACAGCAACGACGC
This sequence comes from Gemmatimonadota bacterium, assembly GCA_020161135.1. Classification (GTDB taxonomy): domain Bacteria; phylum Gemmatimonadota; class Gemmatimonadetes; order Gemmatimonadales; family Gemmatimonadaceae; genus Gemmatimonas. The sequence continues at coordinate 925,149 of JAIUOB010000002.1, forward strand.
CGCCGCGCCGACCACCCCGCGGCCCAGTCAGGGCATCGTGGCCGGCACCCTCGAGGCCACCGCCGCCAAGCCCACGCTCACCCTGCGCAACACGACCGAATTCGTCGTGGGGTACATGGTGGTCGACAAGGACATGGCGACCGTCGCCCTCTTCCCGCCGTGCGGGCAGAATTGCCCCACCATCGTCCAGGGGCAGCAGGCCACGGTCGACTACAGTCGCATCGCGGGCTACACCGAGCGCTCCACCGAGGCCATCGTCATGTGGTGGACCTACCAGCGCGCCGCCGACGGCACGCTCGCGCCCACCGGTGGCGTGAACAGCACCCGCGTCCGCCTCTGATCGCACGGCGACGCCGGAATGTCCTCAGCATCCGGCGTCGCCCCGCACCGCATTCCCTCGCCCTCGCCCCTCGCTCCCGTGTCCACCCTCGACGCCGCCACGCTGCGCCTCGTGCTGCTGCAGGCCCGCGCCGGCGACCGCGCCAGCTTCGCGCGGTTGGTGGAGCACTACTATCCGCGCGCGCTCCGCTTCGCGTTGCAGATGGTGCGTCGGCGTGCCGACGCCGAGGAAGCGGTGCAGGATGCCTTCCTGCGCGTCCACGATCACCTCGCCTCGTTCCGCGAGGACGCGCCCTTCGACCCGTGGTTCTTCCGCATCCTCGGCAACCGCTGCCGCACGCTGCTCGCCAAGCGCAAGCGGCACGAGGAGACGATCGACTACGGTGACCTGCCGCTCGATGCCGCCGCCGCCGGCAGCACCGATGGTGATGTGCTCAGCGAGGTGTTCACGCGCGAGGTGCATCGCGCGCTGGCCTCACTGCCCCCTGAACAGCGCGAAGCGTTCCTGCTTCGCCACGTGAACGACATGGACTACGAAGAGATGAGCCTCGTGACCGGCGCCAAGGGTTCGACGCTCCGCATGCGCGTGAAGCGCGCCATCGACACGCTCCGTGTCCATCTGCAGGAGGGTGCCGTCCGTGAATGATCCGCGTTCGCCCCTGCCGGGTGGCCTGCCCCCCGATTCCGACGACGAGCTGCTGCTGCGCCAGGTGCGCGCGGTGCTCACCCCCATGCCCACGGTCGATCGGCGCGCCATCGCGCAGATCCTGTCCGCGGTGGCCGAGAAGGAGCGCGCCCCGCGTCGCACGCTGCGCGCCCGACTGGGGCTGCAGTGGGACGCGGCGCTCGAGTGGTGGCGCTTCAGCGTGCCGCCGTTCGCACGCGGCTCCGCACTCGTGACCGCGGCCCTCGTGGTGGGCTTCGTGGTGCGGGGTACCGTCATGGATGGCACGTCCGCCAACGGCACGTCGCGCGCGACGCCGAGCGCCACCGTCGCCAGCGCGCCGGGTGCCGCGTCCCCGACGATCGCGGCGCCCTCAGCCACCACGCTGCAGGCCGCCGCGTCCGACCCCGAGGCACGCATGGTGCCGGTACAGTTCCTGCTCGATGCGCGCGAAGTGAGCGGCGCCGCCTCGGTGAGCCTCGTGGGCGACTTCAACGACTGGGATGCACAGGCCACCCCGCTGCAGCGTGATGCGGGCGCCTGGACGGTCACACTGCCCATCACGCCCGGGCGTCATGTCTACGCCTTCGTCGTCGATGGGGAACGCTGGGTCGCCGATCCGCGCGCGCCGCGCGCGCCCGACGCCGACTTCGGTCGCCCCGGCTCCGTCGTCATCGTGCAGACACCGTGAGGAACCCGATGACGTACTCGACGATGATGCGACACCCCACCGGTCGCGCGCCCGGGCGACGCCTGACCCAGCGTGCGCATGCCGCGGCGGTCGGCGCGCTCCTGCTGCTTGCCGCCGCCACGCGCAGCGCGTCCGCCCAGCAGGCCGATGCGGCGCCGTTCGATGCCATCACCGATGTCGATGCGCGCGGCGCGATTCGCACGATGATCGCCGATGCCGCCGCCCGCGGCCTTCCCACGGCGCCGCTTGTGACGAAGGTGCGCGAGGGCGTGGCCAAGCGAGCCGCCCCCGATCGCATTCGGGTCGCCACAGCCACGCTCGTCGACCGACTCACGGCCGCAGCCGCGGCCCTCGCGCCCACGCGCGCCGCGGATGAACTCACGGCCGGTGCCGATGCGCTGCAGGCCGGCGTGTCCACCGCCACGCTGCGCGACCTGCGCAAGCTGTGGCCCAATCGCTCGCTCACCGTCCCCTTGGGTGTGTTGGCCGAGATGGTCGCCAACGGCGTGTCCCACGCGAACGCGACGCGGCGGGTGCGCGAGCTGCTCGCACGCGGGGCGACCACGACACAGGTGGCGGCGATGGGCACCAGCGTCCAGGCCGATATCGCGGCGGGACTCGCGCCGGATGCGGCCATGGAGCTACGCTCCAAGGGTGTGCTCTCCGTCATCCAGGCCAACGAAGCCTTCACCGCCGGCATCGGCATCGCCGCACCCACACGCGTCCGGCCTCCGGTCAAGAAGTAGACCCGCGCGCTGGGTGGCGCGGGTCGTGCTGACCGTGCCGCTCGTCGCGTCGATCATCGCACCGTCGGCGCGCGCGCAACGCGCGCCGACGCGCACCCAGGCGTGGCTCGATGTCGGCAGCGCGCAGGTGCGCCAGCCGGAGAGCGACACGCGCATGACCGGGTCGGCGGGCGGCGGCGTGTGGCATCAGCGGGGCACGCTCGCTCTCATCGGCGAAGGCGCGATGAGCTTTGCGAGCGACAGCCTCGCCGCCGCGCAGCTCGTGCTGCGCACCGCGTGGGCACCGCGCACCACGCTTGGGTGGCTGGGCGCCGCGCGCACCGACCTCGATCTCGTCGCCACGACCGTGGGGCTCGTCATGCCGGGGCGCAGCGGGACGCGCAGCGCGTCGCTGCAGCAGTCGTTGCAGCGCGGGCCCGTCACGCTCAGTGCACACGGCGGGCTGGGCACGACCTCTCGTTTCGGCGCCGCGTTCGAGGGGCACGCGTTCGGCGCGGCGCTCGCCGCACAGCATCGCGGATGGGAGCTGCGCGCGCACGCGCAACGCAGTGCCACCGACGACTGGCAGCTCATGGAGGCCGCGCGTTTCGGATTGCGGCGGCAGGCCGCGATGTACGTGATGGACGACCACGGCGGCGCGCTGGCGTGGCGTGGCACGGTGGCGGGCCATGCGGTGGGCGTGCAGGCGTCGCGGACGTGGCGCGATGCGCGCTACCCGACGTTCGGCAAGGCGCGTGTCGATGCGGCGTCGGTCTCGTGGCAGTTCACGAGCGCGCTGTTGCTGGTCGCCCAGGCGGGCGAGCAACTGGCCGATGTGGTGCGAGGCGTGCCGCAGGCCCGCTATGTGGGCGCGAGTGTGCGATGGATTCCGTCGCGCACACCGCGCGCGACCGCACGCGCCGCCGACGGCGTGACGCCCGCGAACGCCGACGCGCTCCCCGTGCTGCGCGCCGGTGAGGTGCAACTCGTGCGCGATGCGAGCGGCGGAGCGCTGCAGCTCTCCATCGACGCGCCGGCCGGCAGCGTGGTGGAGGTCGCGTGCAGCGCGACCGAGTGGGCCCCCGTGGCCGTCGCGCACGACGGCGCGCGCTTCACCCACCGCCTCGTGCTGCCGCGCGGCACGCACAAGGTGGCCGTGCGCGTGGGCGGCGGCGCGTGGCGCGCACCGCGCGGACTGGCCGCCGTCGACGACGGCTTCGGCGGGACGGCGGGCGTGGTGGTGGTGCCGTAGGCAGAAGGACGAAGGGAGAAGGAGGACGGAGCGCACCGTCGACCTTCTCCCTTTCTGCTTGGCCCTTCACCCTGATCCGTACACGCCGCTTCTACCGGTGCATCAGGTACTCCAGCACGTCGAACCGCGTCACGATCCCTTCCACGCGGCCATCGCGCCGCACGAGTACCGCGCGGTTCGACTTGCTCAGCAGCTTCGCCACGCTCTCCACCGGCTGGTCGTGCTCGACCATCGGGAACGGCTGGTCCATCACGTCGCTCACCGTCTGGTCGAGCACCTTCGGCTCGGCCAGTGAGCGCGTCGTGAGCAGCGACTCCGACACGCTGCCCACGCACACCGTGCCGTCCATGACCGGCACCTGCGACACGTCGTGCAGCGACAGCAGCCCAATGGCCTGACGCACCGTGGTGCCGGGCGTGACGCTCACGATGGTGGGCGCGGTGTCGCTCTTGTTGCCCAGCACCTGCGCGATGTGCGACGGCGGCGCGTCGAGCAACTGGTTCTCCCGCATCCACTCGTCGTTGAACACCTTGCTGAGGTAGCGCTCGCCGGTGTCGCACAGGAACGTCACCACCAGCGCGTTCGGGTCGTCGAGCCGGCGCGCGACCGTGAGTGCGGCGTGCGCGATCATCCCCGCGCTGCCGCCCACGAAGATGCCTTCCTCACGCGTGAGGCGCCGCGCGACCGTGAATGCATCCTTGTCGCTCACCGAGATGAACTCGTCGATGACACTCATGTCGAGCGTCGCCGGCACGCAGTCCTGCCCCACCCCCTCCACCTTGTACGGCGCACCCGTCGGGTGTCCCTCACCCTTCGTGCGCCACAGCTCGGCCAGCACGCTCCCCTGCGGGTCGGCAGCGATGATCTTGATGTTCGGATTCATCGCCTTGAGGTAGCGCGCCGTGCCGGAGATCGTGCCGCCTGTGCCGGCGCCGGCCACGAAGTGTGTGATGCGCCCCTGCGTCTGCTCCCACAGCTCGGGCCCGGTGGTGGCCACGTGCGCCGCCGGATTGGCCGCGTTCTCAAACTGCCCCGCGAGCACCGCGCCCGGCGTTTCCGCGACGATGCGCTTGGCCATCTGCACGTAGTGCTGCGGATGGTCCGGACCGACGGCCGTGGGCGTAATGATGACCTGCGCCCCGAAGGCCCGCAGCAGCCGCACCTTCTCCTGGCTCATCTTGTCTGGCATGGTGAAGATGCACTTGTAGCCCTTGAGCGCGGCCGCGATGGCGATGCCGACACCCGTGTTGCCGCTCGTCGCCTCGACAATGGTCCCGCCGGGCTTGAGCGTGCCGGCCGCCTCGTGGGCCTCGATCATCGGCAGGCCGATGCGATCCTTCACGCTCCCACCGGGGTTGAAGAAGTCGGCCTTGCCGTAGATCGGCGTCCGGATCCCCTTCGCGAGGCGGGACAGGCGTATCAGGGGCGTCCACCCGATCGTCTCGAGGACGTTCTCGTAGGGACGGCGATGCCGGAGGTGTTCCTCAGACGTGGGCGTCGAAGCGCCTGGCGCCGCAGCCGTGGCTGCAGCCGCAGTGGATGCGAGAGTCGTGGCCATCCCCCAATCTACCCGCCGTTGTCCCTCGGCACCTTTCCCCGCCATCGTTCCCGCATGCCGCGTCCCGCCTGCCGCCCGCCCCGCCGCCCTGCCGTCCTTGCGCTGATCGCGCGACGCGGTCTGCTCGCGCCCGCCCTCGCTGCGGGCGCGCTGCTCGCCGCCTGTTCGCGCTCGGCCAGCGGGCCCGGCCCGGTGCCGGCTGCCATCACGATCCAGGGGGGGAACAACCAGACGGCCACCGTGCTGCAGGCGCTCCCCACGCAGCTGTCGGTCGCGGTGACCGATGCCAGCGGCAAGCCGGTGCCGAACCGTCGCGTCGACTGGGACGTCGCGGCCGGCGCCGGGACGCTGTCACCCACCGCGAGCAACACCAACGCCAGCGGCGTGGCCACCACCACGTGGACTGCCGGTTCGGTGGCGGGGACCATCCGTATCGCGGCACAGATCGCCGGGCTCAATCCGGCCGTGTTCACCGCGACCATCGTGCCGGGCGCTGCCGCGAGTGTGGTGGCCACGCCCGACCTGCTCACGCTGGGTGTGGGTGACACGCTCCGCGTCCGTGGGGCCGTCCGCGACGCCCTTGGCAATACGATTCAGGGGCAAACGATTGCCTTTTCCTCGCTCACGCCGTCCATCGTCTCCATCGATCCGACCACCGGTCTCGTGACGGCGCTCTCGCAGGGCGCCGGCCGTGTGGTGGCCGCCGAGGCCTCCGGTCGCGCGGACACCGTGCCCGTGACCGTCGGGGCCGCCGGGTCGGTGGCCTGCGGCGCCCTGGCTCCGGTCTCGCTCGCCCTCGGAGAGGTACGCCGCCCCGCTGCCGGCGCCAGCTCGATCGGCCTCTGCATCACGGGGCCCGCCACCGGCACCGGCGATTACGCGCTGGCCCTCATTTCAACGGGGTCCTCGTTCGGCACGTCGACCATCCTCGACGTGCATGGCATCGGCAACACGCTCCCCGCCACCGCCGCGCTCACCCTCGACCCGCGTGGCGATGTCGATGTGGCGACCGCGGGGCCCCTGCTCCTCCCCGAGGGGCACGGCGCGCAGGATGTCGACACGGTGCAGGTGCTCGAGACGGCGCGGCGCGAGATGGCCCGGCGCGAGCTCGCACCGCTCGTGGGCACCGCGCGCGACTGGTACGCCTCGCGGAACCGCTTCGCCCGCGCCGTCGCCGATCCCAAGGTGGGTGACGTCATCAAGCTCAACACCAACGCGAGCGTGGCCTGCTCGTCGCCCGACACGCGCTCCGGTCGCGTCGCGGCGGTGAGCGCGCGCGCGATGGTCGTGGCCGACGTGAACAACCCGGCCGGCGGCTACACCGATGCCGACTACCAGTCGGTGCTCGCCACCTTCGACACGCTCGTCTTCCCGATGGACACGACGGCGTTCGGCGCGCCGTCGAACATCAGCAGCTACGGCCGCGTCATCCTGTTCTTCACCAAGGCCGTCAACGAGCTCACGCCGCGCAACGCCACGTTCACCATCGGCGGCTTCTTCTTCGCGCGCGACCTCTATCCCAAGAAGGCGGCCAACGGGCTCGCCGCATGCGCCGGGTCGAACGAGAACGAGATGTTCTACCTCCTCGTCCCCGACCCCAACGGCGAGGTGAACGGCAATCGCCGCACCAAGGACGAAGTCACGCTGGGCAACATCACCTCCATCGCGCACGAGCTGCAGCACCTCATCAACTCGTCGCGGCGCCTCTATGTGAACACCGGCGCCGAGCAGACCGAGGTCACGTGGCTCGACGAGGGGCTCGCGCACATCGCCGAGGAGCTGCTGTACTTCCGCGTGGCCGGCTTCGGTGACCGGCAGAACCTCGTGCTGGCCGATGTCGCGCAGAACGCGACCCGCCAGTCACAGTTCAACACCTACGCGTCGTCCAACTTCTTCCGCTTCCAGCGCTTCCTCACCGCCACCGAAGGGAACTCCCCGTACGCGCCCAACGACTCCCTCGCGACACGCGGTGCGACGTGGAACTTCCTGCGCTATGCGGCGGCGCGGCAGGGGGCCGGCAACGAGGCGGCGTTCTTCCGGGCGCTCGTCAACTCGCGCACCTCCGGGCTCGCGAACCTGCAGAGCGTGCTGAGCGGCGGCACCTTCGGCGACTATCTCGCCGACTGGAGCGTGGCACTCATCGCCGACGACCACATCCCCGCCACCACGGCGGCGCTCGATCCGCGCTACACAAACCCGGCCTGGAGCTTCCGCAGCATCTACCCCGGGCTGCGCATCGGCTCGAATGTGCCGCTGGGTGTCTACCCCATCTCGGCGCGCCTGCTCAACAGCAACGTGCCGCAGCGCCTCGCACTCGCCGGGGGCACCAGCAGCTACATCCGCTTCGCGATCCCCGCCGGGCGCACCGCGCTCATCACGCTGGGCGCGAACGGCGCGCTGCCACCCAGCACGGTGCGCTACAGCTTCGTGCGGGTGCGCTGACAGTAGGTGCGCTGAGCGTGCCTGCGCTGGCGCCTCAGCGGCGCGGCTTGAGCGTGATCTCGAACAGCTTGCTCCACTGCTTGCCGGTCACGAAGATGCGGTCCTTCTCCGCGTCGTAGGCGATCCCGTTGAGCACATCTTCCTCTCCGGTGCGGTCGAGAGTGGAGAGGATGCCGGTGAGGTCGATCCACCCCACCACGATGCCGGTGGCCGGGTCGATGCGGGCGATGGAGTCGGTCTGCCAGACGTTGGCCCAGATCTCCCCCTTCACCCACTCCAGCTCGTTGAGCTGCTTCACCGGTGTGCCGTGGTCGGTCACGGTGAGGGAGCGCGTGATGGCGAACGTCTGCGGATCACGCCACACCAGTGCCTCGCTGCCGTTGCTCATGATGAGCGACGTGCCGTCGCTCGTGAGTCCCCACCCGTCGCCATCGTAGCGGAACTCCTTGGCCTGACGCGCGAAGGTCTTCCAGTCGTACGTGAACGCCTTGCCGCTCTGCCAGGTGATCTGGTAGAGCGTGCTGCCCAGGATGACAATGCCCTCGCCGAAGTGGGGCGCCTCGAGCGGCTGCTGACGCAGCACCTTTCCGGTGGTCAGCTCCACCTCACGAATGCCGGAGCGGCCCACCTCGCCGGTGCTCTCGAAGAGGCGATTCTGGTGCCACTGCAACCCCTGGGTCCAGGCCTTGGGGTCGTGCGGATAGGTGGCGACCACGTCGTAGGTGTACGCAGGGGTCCGCGCGGCGGGCGTGTCGAGCGTGTCGTTGGCGCGCGCCGCATCGGCTTCGCGGCGATCGCTGCAGGCACCGAACGCACCGGCAGTGCCCACGAGGCCCACGGTGGCGAGCAGGATCATCACGGCAGCAGCGCGGGAGCGACGGAGCGTGGTCAGGATCGGCATGGCAGTGCTGCAGCGAGAGGTGAAGGCGGGACGAACAACGATCGCGTCAGGACGTCGACGTGGCCCACGTGCGCAGCTCCGCGAGCAGCGCAATGAGATCGGACAGCGAGTGATTCGCGTTGAGACCGCTCGGACTCGGCAGCGCCCACAACGCCGTGTCGCCGAGCGTCTCGGGTTGGAGACCGAGCGCGGCTTTGGGTGCGCGGAACGCGGTGCGGTACGCGCCGATGCCGAGGAAGGCCACGACACGCGGGCGCACGCGCGCCACGAGTGCGCGCAGCCGCTCACCGCCCGCGACAATCTCGTCGGCCGACAGCTCGGCCGCTGTGGCCGTGGTCCGCGCCACCATGTTGGTGATGCCATACCCCAGCGGCAACAGGTCGGCCTCTTCCCACGGCGCGAACAGCCGCGGGGTGAAGCCGGCGCCGTACAGGGCGGGCCAGAAGCGATTGCCCGGGCGCCCGAAGTGGTGGCCGATGGCCGCCGTGTAGAGCCCCGGGTTGATGCCACAGAAGAGCACCGTGAGCCCGGGCGCAACGAGGTCGGGGACGACCTTGTGCACCGCCGCGGCGAGGTCGGCCTTGGAGGGCTTGGGCGGCGCCACGGTCACGACCCCGGTTCCTTCGCGCGCGACGCCTTGAGCTCGGCCAGCACTGTCAGCGCCTGCAGCGGTGTCATCTGCTCCGGCTCGAGTGCATCGACCGCATCGGCGAGGCGCGCGAGCTGCGGATCGGGTGCGGCGACCGTCGCGATGGCATCGCCGAAGAAGCCCAGTTGCGGCGTCGGTGCCGTCTGGTGCTTCAGGCGCGGTCCCTTGCGCGTGCTCCTCGGCGCCTGCATGCCGTCGGCCGTGAGGCGGGCCGCCATCTGCTCGCCTTCGCCCTCGAGCAGCGCGAGCACTTCCTTCGCGCGGGCGATGACCGGCGCCGGCAACCCGGCCAGCCGCCCCACCTCGATGCCATAGCTGCGGTCGGCGCCGCCGGGCACGAGCGTGTGCAGGAACAGCACGCGGTCGCCCACTTCGCGCACCGCCACGGTGAAGTTGCGCACGCCGGCCAGCTCGCCGGCGAGCTGCGTGAGCTCGTGATAGTGTGTCGCGAACACCGTCTTGCAGCCGATGGCGTCGTGCAGGTGCTCGCTCACGCTCCACGCGATCGACACGCCATCGTACGTGCTCGTGCCACGCCCGATCTCGTCGAGCAGCACCAGCGAGCGCCGCGTCGCCGCGTGCAGGATGGCGCTCGTCTCGCTCATCTCCACCATGAACGTCGACTGGCCACGCACGAGGTTGTCGCTGGCGCCCACGCGCGTGAACAGCCGGTCCACGATGGGCAGCCGCGCGCGCCGCGCCGGCACGTACGCCCCCACCTGCGCGAGGAGCTGGATGAGCCCCACCTGCCGCAGCACCGTGCTCTTGCCGGCCATGTTGGGGCCGGTGAGCACGATGAGCTGCGCGCCGTCCGTGAGCACGAGGTCGTTCGGGATGAACTGCTCGCGCGGCATCATGCGCTCCACCACCGGATGCCGCCCCGCGACGATCTCGAGGTCGAAGCCGTCGTGCAGCTCGGGGCGCACGTACTGCTCGCGCTCGGCCACCTCCGCCAGCGCCGCCAGCACATCGAGCGTGGCCACGCGTTGGCCCACTGCCTGCCACCGCGCGATCGCGTCCCCGGCTTCGCGCCGCAACCCTTCGAACAGCGCGCGCTCGCGCGACTCGATGCGTTCGGCGGCGGTGAGCACCTTCTCCTCGTAGCTCTTGAGCGCGGGTGTCACGTAGCGCTCGGCGCCGGTCAGCGTCTGCCGCCGCTGGTAGTCGTCCGGCACCAGGTGCCGGTTGGCGTTCGAAATCTCGAGGTAGTACCCGAAGACACGGTTGTAGCCGACCTTGAGCGACGTGATGCCCGTGCGTGCCCGCTCCTCGGCCTGGATCGTCGCGATCGCATCGCGGCCGCCGTCACGGAGCGCGCGCAGCTCGTCCAGCTCGGCGTCCACACCCGGCGCAATCGTATCCTCGTCACCGATCGCGAGCGGGGGCCGCGGCACGAGCATCGTGGTGAGGCGTGCGCTGCAGTCGGCACCGTCGTCCCACGTGTCGAGCAGGGCCGCCAGCGCACCGGTCGCCTCGCGCGCATGCGGGGCCACCACCGCGCGCAACGCCGCCGCCACCTGCGGCAGGCGCGCCAGCGAATCGCCCAGCGCGCGCAGTTCGCGGGGCGTCGCGCGCGCGGCCGCGGCCTTGCTCGCCAGCCGCTCCACATCACGCACGCCGTCGAGCGCCTCGCGCAGCGCCCCGCGCCCGATGGCATCGCGCACGAAGGTGGTGACGGCGTCGAGGCGCTGATGGATCGCGTGGTGTTCGAGCAGCGGCGCGAGCAGCCACTGCCGCAGCAGGCGCTGCCCCATGGGCGTCACCGTGCGGTCCAGCACACTCAGCAGCGTCCCCGCGAGATCGCCGCCGCGCAACGACTCCACCAGCTCGAGGTTGCGCCGCGTCATCTCGTCCAGCGGCATCACGCCGCCCGGCCGCTCCACGACGGGACGCGCGAGGTGCGGCAGCCCACCGGGCTGCAGCTCACGCAGGTAGCGCAGCAGCGCACCGCCCGCGCCCACCGCCGGCGCGTCGTCGGCGCCCAACCCGAAGCCATCGAGCCCCTGCACCGCGAACTGGCGCGCGAGGTCGTCGGCGCCGAGCTGCGCGTCGAACTCCCACCCCTCGCGTTCGGTCACGAGCACACCATCGAGCGCCGCGAGCGCGGCCGACACGCGGTCCGGCCCGGACGCGTCCGCGCTCTCGCGCCCGCGCACCAGCAGCAGCTCGCGCGGCGCGAGACGCGCGAGCACCGCACTCACGTCGCCGGGTTCGACGACGAACAGGCGGAACTCGCCGGTCGAGAGATCGCCCGCCGCCACGCCCACACGCACGCCAGTGGCGTCGCGCCCGCGGGCCGCACGCGGTGTCGTCTCGCGCGCGGTGGCCACCGCCACGACGTAGTTGGCCCGCGCGCCGTCGAGCAGGTCGTCGGCGAACACGGCGCCGGGCGTGATCGTCTCGATCACTTCGCGCCGCACGATCCCCTTCGCGAGCTTCGGGTCTTCGACCTGCTCGCAGATGGCCACGCGATGACCCTGGCCCACGAGACGACGCAGATACTCCGCCGCCGCCTTCACGGGAATGCCCGCCAACGGCACTTCGCTCGCGCCACCGTTGTTGCGCGACGTGAGCGTCAGCCCCAACACGCGCGACGCCTTCTCGGCGTCGTCGTAGAACATTTCGTAGAAGTCACCCATGCGGAAGAACAGGATCGCGTCCTGATGACGCGCCTTGATCTCCCGGTACTGCTGCATCAGCGGCGTCGCCGCACCGCTCACGGCGTGATCTCCGCCACGAAGCCCTTGTGCCCCGCCTTCTTGAGCCGATTGAGCGCCGCGTTGGCGGCCGCCCGTGTGTCGTAGCGCCCCACTCGCACGCGGAAGGGACGCGCCTCACCATCGACGCGGGCGTCCACCCCTCGCGCCTTCAGCCGCCGCACACTCGCCTCCGCATCCCGGCGTGTCTCATACGCCGCCAACTGCACCGTAAACCCCGTAGTAGCCGTCCTACCCGTAGTACCCGCAGTACCCGTAGTCCGCGCCGGCGAAGCCAAGGCGCCCGTCGTACCCGTAGTACCACCGCGACCGGCGTCGAGCCTGTCGCTCCCCGCGCGCACGCTGTCACGCCTGTCGCCCACAGCGCTCGCGCTGTTCGCGCTCACGCTGTTCGCAGTGCCCGCGAGCGAGCAGCGTTTTCCCATCTCCTCCCTCTGCAGCGTGAGCTCCCCGGCCGGAATCGCCACGCCGGCGAGCGTCCCCAGCGCTCCACACGCCTTCGCCACGTCCCGATCGTCGAACCAGCTCCGCGCGATCCACAGCGTGCTCTTCACGCGCTGCGGCGCATCGGGAAAGTCGCGCACCGCACGTTCGAAGTAGGTGCGTGCGCTCGCCGTGCGGCCGCGCAGCAGCTCCAGTTCGCCGAGGCGCACGAGGGCGTCGGGGGTACGGGCCGACAGCGGGGCCTCGATGGCGAGACGCTTCCAGTCGAGCTCCGCGTCGCTGGCTCGCTCCGACAGCGTCGCGCGCCAGAAGAGTGCTTCGGCCAGGTTCGCACTGCCGCTCCCCTGCGCCCCGACGAGCGAGTCGAGCAACGTGCGCGCCGCGGCTCCCTCGCCACTCTCCAGGAGCGTGCGGGCGCGCGCGATCGCCGCCTGCACCGCCGGCGCGACCGTCTCCTGCGCCTCTGCGGCCCGCGCCGCAGGCAGCATGGCGCACGCGAGGGCCAGCAGTGCGCGTGCACCGCCACGCACCGACGGCGACCGCCAGGCTCGGGCGCGCATCACGCCGCCCGCCGAGTGCGCGTCGCGCACAACGCCAACACCAACGACATCAGGTTCTGCTCCGCGTTCGAGACGGTTGTTTCCTTGAGCGCCATGTCGGCCTCCAGCAAGAGGTCGAGCGCGCGCGCGCAGGCGTCGGCGCTCCACTGATCGGTCACCTTCGTCCACGCCGACGCCGCCTCGCCCCACGGCCGCCCCGGAAAGCCACCGGTCTCCTTGAGAAAGGCGAAGTACTCCGTCGGCAGGCGATTCGTCGGCACACCCGCGTCGCGCCGCGCGCGGCCAAAGGCGAGCGCGAACGCTTGGGTGCTGAGCAGGATCACCACCTGCACCGCCGTCACCTTGGGCTGGCCCAACACATGCGCCACGAGGGCAACGGCGGCCTTGGCATCCTGCCGGGCGACGGCATCGAGCAGGTCGGTCACCGTCTCGCCGCGCCGCACGCCCACCACCGCCGCCACGACGTCGACGTCGATCTGCACCGCGGCGTCGCCGCTCGTCTGCCCCAGCACATAGCTCGCGCACTTGTCGAGCTCCGACGCGAGCTGGTGCAGGTCGTTCCCCACCGCCTGCTGCAGCAGCGCGGTCGCATCGTCGGTCACCGTGGCGCGCAGCACGGTCTGCGCATGATGCGCGATCCAGCGCCGCACACGGTCGGGGGTGAGTGGCGCGAAGTCGAGCGCCTCCGACGCGGCCGCGAGCTCCTTGTCGACCTTGGTGCCCGCGGGCGACACGAGCAGCAGCAGCGTGTCGGCGGCTGGGCGCGCGAGATAGCGGTCGAGCTGCTGGCGTGCGGCCTTCTTGAGCGCGGTCACGTCGCGCAGCACCACCGCGCGGCGTTCGGCCAGCATCGGGGGCGTGCCCAGCAGGCTGCCGAGTGTTTCGGCGTCGAGCTCGGCGGCGCGACGCACTTCGCAATTGAAGTCGCGCGTCGACGCATCGATGGCGGCGTCGAGTAGCGTGCGGACCGCGTCTTCCTTGAGGAAGTCGTCGTCGCCGTGCAGGTAGTATACCGGCGCGAACTGACGTGCCTGCACCGCGGCCTGCACCACGCGCAGCGGGTTCGCTTCCTTACCGGCCACGGGCGGGCGTCTCGGGCGGGATGTGCGGCGCGTGCGACATCCCGGCAATCTAAGGACGCTGGGCGGCGTGCCGCGTGTGGTGCGGTGCCCCGAGGGGCGCCGCGCTCAGCGCATCGTCGCCTGGGTCAGCACGAAGCCGTCGGCCATCGCCTGCATCGGCGCATCCTCGACCATCAGGGCGGCCGGCCACACGGGGTTGCCGGTGCTCATGGCGCGCACGAGACGCGGCGTGAGGTACGGCGCCGGCGAGACCGGCACCGGGCCCATGGCCATGACCGGCTGGATGGACAGCATGCGCGGGTGGGACGCCTGCCAGGCCTGATAGGCCAGCACACCGATCACGGCGCTGGCCGCCGCGGCGGCCCAGATGCGGGGTGTGCGAACGGGGCGCGGTGTGCCGTCAGCCCGGTCACGCCATCGCCCCGTGGGTACGGGCTCGTCGCCCTGTCGGCACGCCTCGAGGCGCGCGCGCAACTTGGCCTGAAATGCCGCCGACGGTTCGAGCGTCGGGAGGCTCTGCACCACCATGAGCGACCGCCGCACGAGGGTGTCGTGTGCGGCGCAGGCGTCGCACGCCAGCACGTGGCGCTGCGCGGCGGCCATCTGGGTGCCGGGAAGCGTATCGTCGAGATACGCGAGATGATGCTTGCGGAATCGCTTGCAGTCCATCGGAGCCGTCGGAGCGGAACCAAACGTGCTACGCGAGACGTAGCCGCCGGAGGTACACGGTGCGATACCCATGGGGTATCGGCCGGTTCCGGGAATTCTCCTGACGGACGGGACAGTCCGCAACCGCCCCGGTTTGCATTCGCCTGGCCAGACGGCGGGGTGGAAGCCCCCTCCGGGCCCCTCCACCCACCCCGCCGCCGGCCTGGCGGGTTCGGCCCAACGGGCCTCGCCCGATGGGCCTCCCCGCTGGGCCTGCCCTTACCGCGTCACCGCCTACCGCACCAGCGGCGCGATGATGTCCGCGAACGCCGTGCGCGCGCGATTGAGGCGCGACTTGACCGTGCCAAGGTTCACGCCGGTGATGTCGGCGATCTCCTCGTAGCTCTTCCCTTCCAGCTCGCGGAGCACGAACACCTCACGGTGATGCGTCGGCAGCTTGCCCACCGTCTGCTCCACCATCTCGCGCAGGTGGCGCTTGCGGAACAGGTCGTCCGGGCGCGTGTGCACATCCTCGAACTGGAGCGGGCGCTCCTCGTCATCGAACTTCGCCTTGATGGTCTGGAAGAGCACGAGCGGATTGCGCGAACGGTTGCGCAGCTCGTTCTTCGCCAGGTTGGAGGCGATGGTGTAGATCCACGTGCTGAACTTCTTCGAGCGGTCGAAGCGCCCGATGTGGCGATAGACGCGGATGAAGACTTCCTGCACCAGGTCCTCGGCGCGATCCCGATCGCCGATGGTGCGATAGACGAAGTTCAGCAGCCGCCCCTGGTAGCGCTCGACGAGTTCCTCGAACGCGCGCTCCTCACCGCCCAGGAAGGCGGAAACGACGTCGCCATCTTCCAGTGCGCGCAACTGCTCGCGCACGGGCAGCGCCGCGATGGGGGTCAACGTCCGGGTACGAGCCTGATCGGCCATTGCTGGAGCCCTCCTTCACTTCGGTGACGCGAGCCAGGGACTCGCGGCGCGGCAGGGTTCCGGACGTTCCGGCAGGCCTGTCCGCTGCACACTGTTCCCTCTCGCACGGCCCGTGCCGGATGGAACCCGGTGGAACCAAGTCGTGCAACACGTTGATAGAACACGAGTTGCACTTCAGTACCCCACGTCACCCCGCCGCGTCACCACCTGAAGGCGTCCTCATTCCGGCACGCACCGTCCAGAAAAGTGGACGACTTCGTGCAGGATACGGATCAGGCTGGACGAAAAGCTGCCGCGTACAGCAGGGCGAGCGCCGTTTTGGCGTCCCGGATATCGCCCCGCCTGACGAGCTCGAGCGCCGCGGACAGCCGCATGGGCACCAGCTCCATGAACTCGTCCGCCTCGCGCGCCGCGTCCCCCGGCGTCAGGCCAGTGGCCAGAAACAGGTGAATCGTCTCGTCGGTGAAGCCGGGGGTCGTGTACATCGTGAACAACGGTTCGACACGCGCCGCCCGATATCCGGTTTCCTCCTGCAGCTCACGATGGGCGCAGGCGGCCGGCGACTCCCCCGGATCGAGACGTCCGGCGGGCACTTCGTACAGGTACCCCTCGGCGGCGTAGCGGTACTGCCGGATGAGCAGCACCTCCGGATCGCCCGCCCATTCTCCCAGCGCCGGCACCACCGCGCTCGCGCCGGGGTGCCGGATCATTTCCATCGTACCCACCGTCCCGTCGGGGAAGCGCACCTGGTCCAGGTCGACCGAGATGATGCGCCCGTGGTAGACCGCTCCCCGCCGATACGCCCTGTGCTCACCGCGTGCCGGACCGGCGGTGCTTCTCCCCACGCGCCGCGTGCCGCTCCGCCACATGCGGATGCGTGGCTCCGCGGCTCCGCGTGGAAACCGATGTCTTCTTGGCTCCGCGCCTCCGCGTAGAGGTCGACGCCTTCTTGTCTCCGCGCCTCTGCGGCCGACGCGGCTTCCGCACGTCGTTCCCCGCGAGCCACTCGCGGATCGTCGGACGCAGGTACACGGGCACGCGCAGGATCGTCCCGCGGCACTTCTTCGACCCGCACCGGCAGGCATAGTAGCGCACGTCTTCCGGCTCGTACTCGTCCTGCCACTCGAACCGATAGTCGTACGTCAGCTCCGTCTCGGGCGCGATCGGCTTGATGGCCTTGATGTAGATGTGGCCATCCTCGATCTCCGTCTCGCAGTTCGGCTCGCACGAGTGGTTGATGAAGCGCGCATCGTTGCCGCCATAGCGCGCGTCGAGCACCACGTCGTCATCGAGCACGAAGAGGAAGGTGTGATGCCGCCCGTCGTTGTCGTCGTAGCGACGGTCGGCCTCCTCGTGCGAGATGCGCTGGCCCCAGTATTCGTCCACGATCTGTCCGGTGCGAATCGGCTTGATCGCGAACGCGCCGCGCCCCTGGATCCTCGAGCGTCGCACTTCGTACAGCGTCGACTTGGGCGGCTTCACCAGCTTCGGCGCGGCAGCCTTCTTCGCCGCGACCTTCTTGGTCGCCTTCTTGGTCGCCTTCTTCGCCGCCTTCTTCGTCGCCTTCTTCGTCGCCTTCTTCGTCGCCTTCTTCGTCGCCGGCTTGGTGGAGGACTTCTTCACCGGCCGCGAGACGCTCTTCTTCAGTGGGGACACGAGCAGGGGGTAGGGGAAGCGTGCGCGCGATTCACGGCGCGTCGTCGTCGCTCGGTTGATACACCGCGACGGGGCCGAGGCCAAGGGCCTCGATGGGACCACGAATGGCATCGGCGTCGCCGACCACCACCACCTGCAGGCGCGCCGGGTCGAGATGGCGCTGCGCCACCCGCAACACATCGTCGGCCGTCACGGCCGCCACGCGGTCCCGGTACGTGCCGAAGTAGTTGGTGGGGAGCCGGAAGATCTCCACGTTCGCCAGTCCGCCGGCCACCTCGGCCGTCGTCTCGAAGCGAATGGGAAACACCCCGATGAGGTAGCTGATCGCGAGCGACAGCTCGGCCTCCGACACCGGCTCGCTGCGGATGCGCGCGAGCTCGTGCCCGATCTCGCGCAGCGCGTCGGCCGTCACCGCCGTCTCCACCGCCGTCGAGATCTCGAACGGGCTGGCCGCGCGCCGCCAGTCGAAGGCCGAGTGCGCGCCATAGGTGTACGCGTGCTGCTCGCGCAGGTTGAGGTTGAGCCGCGACGAGAAGAGCCCGCCGAGAATGGCGTTCATCACGACCACGGGGAAGTAGTCCTCGTGCAAGCGCGGCAGCGCGACATGCCCCACGCGCACCTCGCTCTGCGGCGCGTCGGCCTTGTGCACCAGGTGCACGCGCGGCGTCTCGAAGCGCGCGGCGTCGTGTGGCTCGGTGACCGGCGGCGCGCTCCCGTCCCAGTCGCCCAGGTACGTCGCCGCAAGCTGCACCGCGTGCTCCACCTCGATATCGCCGACGATCATCAGGGCCGTCGCGTCGGGGCGGAAGTGCTCGGCGTGCCAGGCGGACACCACGTCGTGCGTGAGACGCTGCACCGACGTCTCGTCGCCCCCGGCGAGTCGTGCGAAGCGCGAGTCGCGCGCATACAACAGGCGCGAAAAGAACACGTCGGCCAGCCCGCGTGGCTCGGTGCGCAGCTGCGCGAGGTCGGCCAGGCGCTCGGCGCGCAGCCGCGCCAGCTCCGCCTCCGGAAACGACGGATGCCGCAGCACTTCGGCCAGCACCGCCACCGCGTCGTCGATACGCGTCGACAGCGCGGTGAGCTGCACGATCGCCGAATCCCAGTCGGCACCCGTGTCGAGTGTCGTGCCCAGCATCTCGAGACGCGTCGTGAGCGTCAGCGCGTCCATGTCGCGCGTCCCCTCGGCCAGCGCACGCGTGGTGAGCTGCGCGAGCCCTTCCATGCCCGGCCGGTCGCGCGTCGCACCGGCTTCCACCACGGCCAGCGTGGTGACCACCGGATGCGCGCGCACCGGTGCGACGATGATGCGCAGCCCGTTCGCCAGGATGCGGGTCTCGAAGGCGGGAAAGCGATACGGGCGCGGTGCCCCCGGGCCGGGGCGCGCCGGGGCCGGGATCATCGGCACCGCAGGCGGCGTCGCGGCGGTCGTGTCCGCGCTCACGAGACGGCCTCGGCGTGTGCCGCGTCGGCGGCATCGGCGGCCTGCTCGTCGGGGACATACAGCAACAGCGCGCGGTTGTCCGGGCCCAGGCGCTCCCGCGCGAGACGCGATACCGCCGCCGCGTCGATGGCGCGATAGCGATCGACCTGCTGGTTCACGAGCGACGCGTCGCCGAAGTACGTCGCGAAGCGTGAGAGCTGATCGGCGCGTTCGGCGGCACTCTGCAGGCTCGTCACCACACTCGTTTCGATGAGGGCACGCGCACGCTGCACCTCGGCCTCGCTCACGCCGTCGCGGTGGATTAGATCGAGCTCCGCCAGCACCGCCGCCTCGAGCTGCTCCGGCGACACGCCCGGGTGCGCGGTGGCGTCGATCACCAACAGATCGCTGCCCTTCGCGAGGTCGTAGGTGAACGCACTCGCCTGCGACGCCACTTGTTGCCGCCGCACGAGGGACTGCTCGAGCCGACTGCCCGTGCGCAGCCCCAACACCGCCGAGGCGAGGCTGGCGGCGTAGTAGCCGTCGGTGCCGAACACCGGTGTGCGGCACGCCACGAACAGCCGCGGCAGCGCGATGGCATCGGGTACCACCTCGCGCCGGGTGTCACCGAAGACGGGCGGGACGGTCATGTCGCGGAGCGGGGGGCGCGCGCCGCCCCGCGGGATCGGACCGAAGTACTCTGACACCAGCCGCAGCGTCTCGGTGCGATCGAAGTCCCCGGCGATCGTGAGCACCGCGTTGTCGGGGGTGTAGTACGTGCGGAAGAACTCGGCCACGTCCTCGAGCGACGCATCCGACAGGTGCTCCATCGACCCGATCAGCGAGTGATGAAACGGATGGTCCGGCGGGAACGTGAGCGCCGGCAGGCGCTCCCACCACGTGCCGTAGGGCTGGTTGTCCACGCTCCAGCGGCGCTCGTTCTTCACGACGTCGCGCTGCGTGTCCAGCTTCTGCTGCGTCATGGCGGGGAGCAGCCGCGCCATGCGATCGGCCTCGAGCCACAGCGCGAGCGCCAACTGGTGACTCGGCAGCGTTTCGTAGTAGTTGGTGCGATCGAGCCACGTCGAGCCATTGAGCGTGCCACCGGCCCGCTGCACGAGTTCGAAGTGTTCGTTGGCCTCGACGCTGGCGGACCCCTGGAACAGCATGTGTTCGAAGAGGTGGGCGAAGCCGGTGCGCTCAAGGCGCTCGTTGGCGGAGCCGACGTGGTACCAGAGATTCACCGCGACGATCGGGGCGGTGTGATCCTCCGAGAGCACCACGTGCAGTCCATTCGACAGGTGAGAGCTCTCGACAGGGATGCGCATGGGCCAAATTTCAGGCGCGGTACAGCAACCCGGAACCCCGCCGCGCGCGGCGACGCGCGTGGTCCTTTCCTTTTTTCGGTGATGTCATGACCCTGATCGCGCACCCGGCGCTCCGCCGGGCTCGCCCCCGTGCACTGCTGGAGACACTGCTGGCGGGCGTCTTGGCGTGGGGCCTCGCGGCCTGCGGCAGCGACCCGCTCGTGCCCAGCGTGGCCACGCCCGCCGGCGTCACCACCCTCAGCGCCACCGTGGCGGCGAGTGTGGGCACGGTGCCCGCCGTCCGCATCACCGACGATCGCGGCCGTGCGGTGCGCAATGTCATGGTGCGGTGGCGTGTGACCGCGGGGGGCGGCACCGTCACGAACGACTCGGTCCGCACCGACGCCGACGGCAACGCCAGCTCCGGCGGCTGGACGTTGGGCACGACCGCGGGACAGCAGTCCCTCCAGGCGAGCGCCGACGGCGTGCCCACGGTCACCTTCACGGCGCAGGCGGCACCCGGCCCCGTCGCCCAGGTCACACGTGTCTCCGTCGATCCGGTCAACCCGGTCGTGGCGACCGCCGTGGCACCCACGCCGAGCGTGCGTGTCACCGATCAGTACGGCAATCCGATTCCCACGGTCCCGGTCACGTTCAGCGTCATCACCGGCACTGGCACCATCACCGGCGCCCAGCAGATCACCGACGGCAATGGCATCGCCACCGTGGGCGGCTGGCTGCTCGGCACGCTGGCGGGCACGCAGCAGGTGCGGGCCGTCGCGGCGGGTGGCGTCGGGGTCACCTTCACCGTCGTGAGTGTTGCCGCCGCCGCTGCCGATCTCGTCAAGGTCACGGGCGACAACCAGCAGGGCATCGCCGGCCTGCCCGTGCCCATCACGCCGGGCGTTCGGGTGGTCGACGGCTTCGGCAACCCGAAGGGTGGCGTGCCGGTCACCTTCACGCCCGGGCCGTTCTCGGGCTCCGTCACCGGCGCGACGCAGCTCTCCGATCCCGCCAACGGCACGGCCTTCGTCGGCAGCTGGATCCTGGGCACCGCACCGCAGCAGACGCTCGTGGTCACCAGCAGCGTCATCCCGGGGCGCTCCACCACCTTCACGGCCACAACCGTCGCGTCGACCTTCAGCATCGACGTGCGTTTCATCGGCACCGGTGCCAGCACCCTCGTGCGCGACGCGTTCCTTGCCGCCGCCGACCGGTGGCGGCGTGTCATCGTCGGCGTCTCCGGCACCAGCCTCGCCAACATTCCCGCCGGCTTCTGCGGTGACTCCACGCCCGCACTGGCCGAGCCCATCACGAATGTCGTGATCTTCGCGCGCATCCGGCCGATCGACGGCGCAGGGCAGGTGCTCGGCCAGGCCGGTCCCTGCGCCACGCACACGGCGTCCGAGTTGACGGCGCTGGGCTACATGGAGTTCGACAGCGCGGACATGGACCTGCTCATCTCGCGCGGCGGGCTCACCGACGTGATCGTCCACGAGATGGGACACGTGCTCGGCTTCGGCACACTGTGGAACTACCGCCGCAACCTCGCAGCCAACATCGGCGGCAGCGATCCCTACTTCGTCGGGGCCGGCGCGCGTGGGCAGTTCGCCGCGATCAATACGGTCACGTACAGCGGCAACCCGGTGCCCATCGAGAACACCGGTGGTGGCGGCACGCGCGATGCCCATTGGCGCGAGAGCGTCTTCGGACGCGAACTGCTCACCGGCTTCTACAACGTCGGTGCCGTGAATCCGCTCAGTCGCGTGACCGTGGGCGCCATGCAGGACCTCGGCTACGTCGTGAACTATCAGCAGGCCGATGTGTTCACGCTCACCGCCGCCCTGTACAGCTTCCCGTTCCAGCCGGGCGCGGAGACTCTCGAACTCGGCGCCGACATCCCCGATCGGCCGTTGTATCAGTTGCAACCCGATGGCACGCCGCGCCGCATCCGCGCGTCGATTCGTCGATAGTCGCCGCGCGCGGCGCTAGCGGTCCGCGCGCGGCGTCGGGCGCCACCCGGTCAGCTGGGTGATGGTGGCCAGCGCGACGTCGGTGGGAATCGCCACCGACTCGCGCACCATGTACTCCAGCACGGCGCGACTTGCCGAGATGGGGCTCGTGCGCGTGGGCGACGGCAGCGGCTCGAGGCCGTGCAGGCGTGCGAGCAGGTCGAGACGGAGCATGTGAAACGGATCGCTCACGAGCAGCACGCGCGGCCTGTCCCCCGGCAGCGAGTCCCGCAGCGCACGGAGCAGGGTGGACGCGCCCGACATCGAGGCCAGCGTCGTGCGCCCTGCGGGCTCCATGAGAATGACCGTCGTCGGCACACCACGGCGCACGAGATAGCGGCGCCCCGCCGCGGCCTCGCTGATGAGATCGCCGGGGCGACGACCGCCCGTCACCACCACGCGGGGCGCGCGCCGTCCCTTCCACAACGCCAGCGCGTGGTCGAGCCGTGAGCGCAGCACCGGCGAGGGACGTCCGCCGTACTGCGCCGCGCCAAGCACGACGATCGCGTCGGCCGGGCCGGCCGCGCTGCGCCGTGCCCACACGCCGATGCCGCCCAGCACGAGCAGCCACCCCGCCAGCAGCACCGTGCCGAGCCGCAACACGAGGCGGGTGAATCGGGTGCGGGACGCGCGGGCCATGCTGCCAAACTAGCCACCCGCACCCGGCAGGGTCAGGCGAGCGGCGCGCGGTCGCCTGGCTGCGGAATCGTCACATGGAAGTCGTCGGCGCGCAGCCGTTCCGCGAAGGCCTCCTGCGCCGGCGGTTCGCCGTGTACCAGGTAGACGTGCGGACGCGAACGGCCGTCCGCGACACCATGCTGGCGCACCGCCTGCAGCCAGCGGTGCAGCTCGCCACGGTCGCCGTGTGCACTGTACCCGTTCAGCACCACGACCTGCGCCGCGAGCGGTACCTCCTCGCCGAAGATCTTGAGCACCGGCCGACGCTCCACGATGCGCCGGCCCAGCGTGTGCTCCGCCTGGAAGCCGACGATGAGAATCGTGTTGCGCGCATCGGCCGCCCCACCGCGCAGGTGATGCAGGATGCGTCCCGATTCGACCATCCCGCTCGCGGCGATGATGATCATCGGCCCGTGGCGGCTGTTGAGCGCCTTCGAGGCCGCGACGTCCCGGGTGAACTCCACCATCGGGAAGTCGAACAGCGTCGTGGTGCGCCGCACGAGCTCCTCGCTGTGGTCGAACACCTCGGGGTGCATCGCGAACACACTCGTCGCATCGGTCGCGAGCGGCGAATCGACGAAGATCGGGATCGCCGGGATCTCCCCGGCGCGCTGCAGCGCATGCAGGTCGTACAGCAGCTCCTGCGTGCGCCCCACCGCGAACGCCGGGATGAGCACCCGTCCCCCACGCGCCGCCGTCTCGCGCACCACCTGCGCGAGCTGCGCCCGCGCGCCCTCGACCGACTCGTGGTCGCGATTGCCGTAGGTGCTCTCGCAGAGGATCACGTCGGCGCCGTGCGGCGGCGGCTCCGGGTCGCGGATGATCGGCAGTCCCGACCGACCGATGTCGCCCGAGAAGACCACCCGCTTGAACGTGTCGCCCTCGCGGACTTCGAGGGTCACCGACGCGCTGCCGAGGATGTGTCCTGCCTCGGTGAACATCGCGCGCACGCCATCGGTGACCTCGAACCACTTGTGATAGGGCATCCCGATCATCGCCTCCTGCGTGCGACGCGCATCCTCCACGCGATACAGCGGCTCGATGTGCTCGTCGCGATGCCGCGCGAGATAGTCGGCGTCCTTCTCCTGGATCTGCGCGCTGTCGGCGAGCATGATCGCGCACAGGTCGCGCGTGGCCGCCGTGCACCAGATGGTGCCCCGGTAGCCCTGGGCCACGAGATAGGGCAGCCGTCCCGCATGATCGATGTGCGCATGCGACAGCACCACCGCATCGATCTCGTCGACCGGCACCGGCAGCCGCTCGTTCTTCGCGCGCGATTCGCTGCGCTTGCCCTGGAACATGCCGCAGTCGAGCAGCACGGTGCGGGCGTGGGAGCCGGTGCCGATCCGCAGGATGTGGCAGGAGCCGGTGACTTCACCGGCTGCGCCGGAAAATTCGATGTGCATGCGCAGGGGAGACGGGGAGGAGATGGCAGGACGCGGGGGCGGCGTCATCGAATACTGATTCGCGACGTCCGCCCCCGCATCGGTTGTCCTCCAACTTCCCTGACCGGTGCCCCTACCACTCCCGGTCGCGCGGCCACTCCGCCAGCGGACCGGGTCGCCAACTCCGAGCCCGGTACCACCAGCGTCGCGCCGCATCCCGCCACGAGAGACGGGCGGCGTCGGGCGGCGCCCAGCCGCCACCCGCGTGGTGGACCCGCATGCGCGCCTGCGGGTCCGCGCCGTACCGCTGCCGGCTCTGCGCCGGTCTGCTGTGCATCGGCATGCTGCTCATCGGTTCCCTCCCTCCGCTTCGTCGCGTGGGCACTGCCGGCACCGTCCGCCTCCTGCGTGACAGGTGCCACGATCGATCCACGCCGGCACTCGACCGTCCAGCTCGTCCGGGACACTGTCACCGACCCCGTCGCCCGCGCCGCGAGCCACGTCACCCTGTGCGCGACATCGCATCGCGGCGTGTTGGGTGCGTCACATCCTGCCGGTCACGCGCTGCGACGCACGGGGTGCGCGTACCGCAGCACGTGCCTTACGGCCCGCGCGCTAGGCTTGCGCGGGCGCGCCGTCGACCGGCTCGCCGCCGGCGTAGTCGCCACCGACGTAGTCGCCGCCCCGCAGGGCGCGCCGAACCAGCAGCTTCTGCAACGACTGGCGATGCAGCCCCAGCGCGCGCGCCGTGCGCGCGATGTTGCCGTCGTGTCGCGCGAGCGCCGCACCGAGATACGCCCGGTCGAATTCCCGGAGCGCCACCGCGCGGGCCTCGGCGAACGGCAAGCCCGCCGCCGCCTCTACCAGCGACACGACCGGTGGCATCACCGGAGACATGACCGACGGCGTGGTCGCGGCGCGCGTCGGAGCCGGTGCCGGCAGCATGGCAGACGACGTCGCGCCTGACGACACCGACGGGTGCCCCAGCGCGAGCGTCGCCGGCAGGTCGCCGGCATCGATCTCGTCGCTGTCGCACATCACCAGCGCCCCCTCGATGACGTTGCGCAACTCACGCACGTTGCCCGGCCACTCGTGCCGCATGAGCCGCGCCAACGCCGCAGTGGACAGGCGACGCGGCGGCAACCCGTGACGCTCGGCGAAGAGCTGCATGAACCGTGTCGCGAGCAGCGGGATGTCCGTCTTGTGCTCACGCAGCGGCGGCATCGCCAGCGTGACGACGTTGAGACGGTACAGCAGGTCGTCGCGAAAGCGGTCCTCCTGGACCAGCGCCTCGAGCGGACGCGCACTCGACGCCACGATGCGCACGTCCACCTGTGTCGGCGACTCGGCGCCCAGTCGCGTGGTCTCGCCCGTCGCGAGCAGCCGCAGCAACCGGGCCTGCGCCGAGGCGCTCAGGGCGTCCACCTGGTCGAGAAAGAGCGTGCCGCCGTGCGCCGCTTCCACCAGGCCCGCATGATCGCGCACGGCACCGGGGTACGCGCCGCGCACCGATCCGAACAGCTCGCGCTCGACATGGGCGGTGGCGTGCGACGCGCAGTGCACCGCCACGAACGGACCATCACGACGCGCGCTCTCTTCGTGCAGCGCCCGCGCCGCCAGCGACTTGCCGCTCCCGCCTTCACCCGTGAGCAGCACGGGCATCTCCGCGCGCCCCGCGCGCCCGAGCGCGCGATACAACACCCGCATCACCGCCGCGTCGCCGTACAGCCCATGGAACGCGTGCGGGGCGCGCAGCGCGGGCACAAGCCGCGCGACGCTCGCTTCCACCATCGTTGCATGACTCATGTGCACTGGCCCTGGTGAGGGGACCCGGGAAACAAAAAAGGCGCGAGAGCCGCTCTGCGGGGAGCGTGCCTTCGCGCCTTCGACTGCCCGGAACCAAGTGTCCCGTCCGTCAAGGGTGGATCGTCTGGCGATCCGTTTGTCCCTGCCAAGATTGCGAGGAGTGCGGGACCATGCAACCCCCGGCTGGTCCCAGGTGTGTCATGCATCACGCACGGTTCGTCACCTACGCATGTCGCAGCACGAGCTCCAATTTGTGGCGTAAGTCGCCGAGTGCCTTGGACTTGAACGATGCCCGTGTGGCCTCCAGCACGCTGATCGTCTCCTCGATGGCGGCGCGCAGTTGAGCCCCACGGGGGCAATTGATGAGCTGACAGGGATGCCCCTCCCCGGGAGCCTGTCCCGCGAGCGCGCGACCCAGTTGCTCGAGATCGGTCAGGCTGCCCATGACATTGCGCAGCGTAAGGCCGAGGAACTGATCGATCTCCGACGACGCCGGAGCCGTCGGGCTCGTCGTCAGCAGCGTGTCGCGGACCTCGCCCAATGCGGTCGTCGCGCGCGCCTCCAGCCGCGCTTCGGCCGCCTGCGCGGCGCGATACGACCGGAAGCGCGCCACCGCCTGCGTCACCCGCGCCAGCAGGTCCGGGAAGTGCACCGGCTTCACGAGGTACGCCGCCACCGGCAGTTCAATGGACGCGACCGCCGACCGCACCGACGGGAAGCCGGTGATGATGATGATCGGCAACCCACCGCTCAGGTGCGCGACCTGCCGCACCAGGTCGAGATCGGCATTGCCGGGCATCTCGAGATCGGTGATGAGCAGGTCGAACGCGCCCTCACCCCACGCGCTGCCGGCGGTGGCGCTCCGCGCCGCCGCGATTGCCGCCACCGCCGACGTCGCGTCGGCCGCGGTGTCCACCGCGAACCCCTCGCGACGCAGCAGCTCCGCCGTGGACGTGAGGAAGGTGGGCTCGTCGTCGGCGATCAGGATGCGACCACGACTCATGTCAACGCTCCGGTCTCGAGAGGAGTGAGCGGCAGGCGCACCTCGAACGCGGCGCCACCGCCCGGACGCTCGTGCACCGACACGCGACCGCCCACGGCATGCACCGACTGGCGCACCAGCGCGAGTCCGATGCCCATACCACCGGTCTTGGTCGAGCGGTCCTTCGTGCTGAAGAACGGTTCGAAGATGCGCTCGCGCAGCGCCGCGGGGACCCCCGGTCCTTCATCGCTCACGGTCAGCACGCAGGCGTCCCCGTCCACGGCGGCACGCACCGCGATGGTGCCCTGCGGCGGGGACACGTCGAAGGCGTTCTGCACGAGGTTGTACAGCGCCTGTCGCAGCAGCGCATCCGGCACCGGCACCATGGAGGGCGCCTGGGCGAGGTCGGTGACCACCCGCACCTGCCGTCCGCGATTCACCTGCTCGAGAAAGCTCACTGCGTCGCCCACCGCCAGCACCACCGACGCCTGCGTCGCGTGCGCCGGATCGGGACGATACGTCTCGTACAATTGCCGCGTGACCGCCGCGATGCGGCCGATCTCGCGCTCGATCGCACCGACGAAATGATGATGCGGATGCTCCGGCGGAATCGCGCCGCGTACGAGCAGGAACGCATTCTGGATGCCGGCCAGCGGGTTGTTGATCTCGTGCGCGACGCGCGCCGCCAACTGGCCCAGCGTCGTCAACGTGCTCGCCTCGCGCAGCGCCTCCTCGGCCCGAATGCGCAGCGTCAGGTCGCGTCCCTCGGCGATCACCTGCGTCACCGCGCGCTGCGCGTCGAGAATGGGCGTGAGCGAGAAGTCGATGGTGACGGCACGATCGCCGCCGCTCGTCACCTCCACTTCGAAGCGCTGCAGCTCCCCGGCGGCGGCGCGACGGAACCGTTCCTCGACGCGCTGCACCGTCTGCGGCTGCTCCGCCCACCAGGGGGCGCGCCAGAGCGTCGCGCCCTGCAACGCGTCGGGGCTGACCCCGGCCAGCTCCGCGGCCGCCCGGTTCGCCTCGAGAATCGTCCCGTCGAGATCAAGCAGCACCTGCACCTGGTAGGCCGTGTCGAACATCGCGCGGAAGCGACGCTCACTCGCATCGCGCGCCGCCTCGGCGCGCTCCCGCTCCGTCACCTCGGCCGACACCCCCAGCAGACGCCGCGCGGCACCACGGGCATCGCGCTCCACCACGCGACCACGGTCGACGAGCGTGTGCCACGACCCGTCGACCGCCTGCACCCGATACGCGCACTCGAACACCTCGGTGCGTCCGGCCAGATGCTGGTCGAGCGCCTGCTGCAGTCGTGCGGCGTCCTCCGGATGCACCCGCGCGCGCCACGGCACGAGACCGTCGGGGGCCTCCGCCGCATCGAGTCCCAGGTGGCGCAGCAGGCCCGCGCTGCGTGAGGCGAGCCCCGTGGCGACGTCCAGCTCCCACACGCCGTCGGTGGCGCCTTCGATCGCGCGCTGCATCCGGGCCATCCCTTCGCCCCGCGCCTGCTCGAACAGCCGACGCTGCTGCCAGAGCGTCACGGCCAGCAGCCACACCACCGCGAGGCCAAGGGTGAGCACCACGCCCGGCAACGTCGACGGTGCGCCGCCGCCCTGCGTCAGCTCGACCTGGAAGTCGCGCACCCCCAGTCGCAGGGTGCGACGCGACGGCGCGTTCCCCAGGCGACCACGCGCAAGCAGCACCGAGTCGCCCACCGACACGCGCAGTGCCACGTCGCCGTTCGACTCGTCCTGGAGGAGCTGCAGCAACGCGCGCTCATCGACGAACGCGACGAGCAGCGTGGGTCCACGCACCGGCGAGACCACGGGATACCACAGCACGAGCCGCGACGGCGCGGCGCCGAGCAGGTCGGTGTGCCGCGCGGCGATCGTGTCGGTCATCCGCGCCGGCATGGCGTCATCCAATGCGTCGGCGTGCCGCTGCACGAAGCGCGTGAACGCCGGCGTGTACGCGGGCTGCAGCACCGCGGCGAGCGCACTCTGCTCCGGCACCACCGACTGCAGCACCCGTCCGGTCGAGTCCAGCCACGCAATGCCCTGCAGGCCATCGGTCTCCGCGACGAGACGTGGCAGCGTCGTGCGCCACGGCACCTCGTCGCCCGACGCCGCGAGGAAGGCGGCGGTGCGTCCGATCGCGCGATTCAGCGAGCGGAACTGCCGCTGCACCGCGCGGTCGAGCGAGGCGTAGGTCAGCGCGTCGCGCGCCTGCGCGTTCGCCTGCTCCCGCACCCGCAGCGCCTGCCACAGGGACGCCACCACCAGTGTTCCGCTGACGGCCACCAGGAGCGGCCCCCATCGCGGCGAGACCGTTGGCGTCGGCTCCCCGCCACCGACGCGCTGCAGCAAGGCCGCACCGAGCAGCAGCATCGCGAGCAGCCCCGAGAGCGGCGCACGCCACGCCGCCACCCACGTGCCTTCGGACAGGCCGACGAGCTGCGTCAGGAACTGCGCGCCGGCGATGCCCACCTGCAGCGACGCCAGTGCCCCCACCACCTGCTGTCGCTGCTCGGCCTGCGGGCCGCGCCGCGCCGCCAGCAGCAGCAGCAGCGCCGAGGCATGCAGCACGTACAGCAGCCCCAGCGACACCGGCAGTGCACGATCGACGGCCGTGAGCGACGGAAAGCGCGCATGCAACCACGCATCACCCGGGAGCACCACATTGCCCAGCCCGAACCCCACGCCCAGCAGGGCGAGCCCGGTCCCGAGCACGGCCAGCCACGCGGCCACCCGGCGATGTCCGCCAAGCTTCGCGAGCATTGCACTCGACGCGAGGATCGGGAGCGCGGCGCTCCATGGATGTGTCGGCGCGAACGTCGCCACCGGCTGCACAAGGCTGCGCACACCGAGCAGCCACCCCACCAGGGCCGGGAGCGACGTGGTCAGTGCGGCCAGCGCGAGCCACCGCGCGGGACGCGTCGTATCGCGCTCGCCGCGCGCCGCGCCGTCCACCGGCGGTGCGGCCGACGACGTCACGGACGGGCGCGTCGACACGTCAGGTCTCGCCCAACCGCAGCCAGCGGCGGGTGACGGGGGCCTCGAACCGGTGCAGCGCGGCCAGCAGCGCGTCCGGGGTGGCCGCCTGCACGAGCCACTGCTGCGGCGCGCCGCGCAGGAAGCCGGCCGTGTCGAGATGCGCGAGCAGCGCCCGCAGCGGATGCCAGAAGCCGTCCGTGTCGAGCAGTCCCATCGGCTTGGTGTGCACGCCCAGTTGGGCCCACGTCCATGTCTCGAAGAACTCCTCGAGTGTGCCGATGCCGCCGGGCAGGGTGATGAAGGCGTCGGAGAGCTCCGCCATGAGCGCCTTCCGCTCGTGCATCGAGTCGACGATGTGCAGCGCGGTGAGGCCATGATGCGCGACCTCGCGCTGCACGAGCGCATGCGGCATCACCCCGATCACCTCGCCCCCGGTCGCCAGCGCCGCGTCGGCGAGTGCGCCCATGAGCCCGATGCGGCCGCCGCCGTACACCACCGCGATGCCCTGCGACGCCAGCAGCGCGCCCAACGCGCGGGCCGCCTCACGATGGCCGGCGTGCACGCCATCGTTCGACCCGCAGTAGATCCCGATGCGTCGATACGTCTGGAGGGTCATGCGTCGAAGCTAACCGTCGCCGCCGTGCTCGGCCGGTACGCGCGGTCGTGCACCTGCCAGGCGGCGCGCGCGACGGGCGGCACCCCACAGCACCGCGGCCGCGACGAGCGGCCCGAGGCACGCGACGATCGTGCCCACGCGTCCCCCCACACCCGCCTGCCAACTGCTGCGCCAGCCGATCGCCTCGCCGGCGGTGCACAGCGCATCGAGACTCACGGCGACGGCCACTCCGGTGGCCCACCGCGCCGTCGCGCGGCGGGCTGCGGCGCCATGGCGCGCCGCGAGCGTGAGCAGACGCACGAGCGCGAGGAGCAGCGCGAGGTCGAAGCCCACCCACGCCAGCTGCACGGTGCGCGACGGGAACCAGGGTGCGGTGGGCAACAGCGCCAGCAACAGCGTCCACGGGACCAGCAGCACGACCAGCGCCTGGAGGATCGGGCGCGGACCGCGCAGCAGTGTCGCGACGCCGAATCGCCCCAGCGAGCCGCCGGCGAAGGCGCGCAGGCCGTCGACCAGCGCCAACCACCCCGACTGCTCCCGCGGCCACGCGAGGTAGATCGGTTCCCACCCGTCGGGGTCCAGCTTCCGCTTGAATGCCGAGAGGCCGGTGAAGTTGAACAGCGGCCGCGCGAGCCTCCGCACCCGCGCGAGTGACCGGTCGATGGGGCCATGCAGCGGCGCGAGGCCGAGCGTCGCCCACGGCACCTGCGCTGCGGAGAGGTCGCGCATGGCGTGATCGACGAGCAGCTCCGCCGTGCCGTTGGGGGCATCGGGATCGCGCAGCAGGTGCTCGAACAGCCAGCCGTCACGCGCGGGTACCGGCGCGAGCGCCAGCAGTCCCACGAGCTCCGCATCCTGCACGGCCACGTAGCAGCGGCGATGCAACAGGCCCTGCGCGTCGCCGTCGGTCAGGTCGACGTGCACATGGAAGTGCATCGCGGCCATGCTGCGGGTCGCGCGCCACCGCGCGAGCAGGGCGTCCACGGCGGCGCGCCAGGGCGCGCGCGCGAGATGTGCCGGCGTGATGCGGTGCACGATCACGCGCTTGGCGCGCGCGCGGCGCAGCTGCTCCCGCAACGAGCGATGCGCGCGCACGTGCATGTCCCAGCGGCGTGGATCCCACGCCGGCTGCTCACCCACGAGGCGGCGTGCGAGCTGCGGGGACGACGCGAGGCGCCCTTCCGTGGCAAAGAAGCAGGTGCGACGTCCGGCGGCGCGCTGCGCCGCGACGAAGGCCTCGGCAACCGGCACGAGCGCGTCGAGCGCAGCCACCGGCTCCCCCGCCGCCACGGCGGCGCGACCCGTGGGCGCATACGGCACCAACGCCTCCGGTGTGCCCGGCGGTACCCAGACCGCAAGGTCGGGACCGACCGCGCGGAACGCCGTCGCCGTGCGACCATGCCGCGCCACCACCGCCCACCGCGTGGCGAACGACGCCGACTCGACGCTACCTTCGCTCGTCACGTCATCGCCCGCGCCCGGCCTCCGTCATCATGTCCCAGCCGCACGACTTCCCGTCGCTGACCATCGTAGACCACCCGCTGGTCCGCCACAAGCTCACGTTGCTCCGCGATCGGGCGACGCCGACGAAGCTGTTCAAGGAGCTCGTCGACGAGATCGCGATGCTCATGGCCTACGAGGCGACGCGCGATCTCATCCTCGAGCCCGTCGGCGTGGAAACACCACTCGAGCACGCCACCGGCTGGGCGGTGCGCGGCAAGAAGCTCACGCTGGTGCCCATCCTGCGCGCCGGGCTCGGCATGGTCGAGGGGATCCTGCGGCTCATGCCGTCGGCGCGCGTCGGACACATCGGCCTCTATCGCGATCACGACACCCTCGAGCCGGTCGACTACTACTTCAAGGTGCCGGGCGACGCCAGCGAACGCGATTTCCTACTGCTCGATCCGATGCTCGCCACCGGCGGCAGCGCGGCCGCGGCCGTGTCCTCACTCAAGCGCGCGGGCGCGACGCGTATTCGCTTCCTGTGCCTGGTCGCCGCACCCGAAGGGGTGGCGCGACTCACGCGCGAGCATCCGGACGTGCCGGTGCTCGCGGCCTCGCTCGATCGCGAACTCAACGAGCACGGCTACATCCTGCCCGGACTCGGCGACGCCGGCGATCGCCTCTTCGGGACGCGTTGACGCGCGACGTCGCGTCAGCCGAACCACTCGCGCGGTTCGTGCTTCTGCTGACTCGCCGCTTCGAGCACCCAGCCCTGATCGTCGGGTGCCACGACCTCGTCGGGGACCCGATCGAACCACGCGCGCGCCTGCGCTTCGTCACCGATGCGGCGCCACAGCTCGCCCACGAGATAGGTGAGCACCGCGCGCTCGTCGTCCGGCACGCCATCGAACGCCGCGAGCGCATCGGCGAAACGCCACGCCGCAAGACGACGGAAGTACCGCTCCGCCTCGATGTCCCCCTCGTCGACACAGCACCACGCGGCACGCAGGAACAGGTCGGCCAGGTAGCGCGGCTCGTGTCCTTGCCACGCCGCGACCTTGGCCGCATGCTCGTACTTGAGCGAGCCGGACGGCAGCGCCGCACGCAGCGCCGGCGCCAGCACCGTCCACACCTGGTCGCGCAGCAACGCGCTCACCTCCACCCCCTCGCCGAAATCGCGCGTCGTCCCGGCATAGCCACACGTCGAGCACAGGTGCACGAAGTACGGCAACGGCTGCATGCCGGCCGCGCGCTCGTGAAAGTCGGTGCGCTTGCCGCCGTAGCCGTTCGTGGCCACCACGGTCTGCGAGCGGAACTGCCGCTCGCACACGGGACAGGCGAGGTCGATGAGATGCAGGGTCGTCATGATGATGCGGGACTCAGGGTGCGCGATGGAGTCTCGGCAGCGGGGCGCACGGGGTTGAGCGTCGCCCCCGCCCCTGTCTTGTTGCGCCCCTCCCGGCGGGCTATCTTGCCGCGTCTTGTTCGGCGAGTGGCGCGCGCGACCGCGCGCCCGTTTCACGATCGCGCCGGCTTCCCGACCCCGGGTCGTTGATGTTGATCAACCTCGTTCCCGATTTCCTCGCCGTTCTCGACGCCGACGATCGACACGCGGCCTACCTCGCGTACTTCGATCGCCATCGGGCCCTGCTGCACGCCTACTGGGACAACTACGTCCTCGAGCCCGAAGGCCCGCACTTCGAGGAGGTCGTGCGCGCCACCGTCGCCGCCGATCGCAGCGACCTGCGCGCCCTCCTCGCCAGCACCGACATCGTCGCCCTCGCGCAGCTCGCCGAGGAGCGCGTCCGCACCCTGCTCGACATCGACGTCGCCTACGACATCGTCCTCATGGTCGGCGTCGGGGCCGCCAACGCCGGTGAACTGGTCGTCAACGGCCGCGGCATCGCGTTCGTCTGCCTCGAGCACTTCACCGGCATCACCAATCCCGACACGCAGGGGCTCGGCCTCGATCCCGAGCTCATTCCGCTCTGGCTCGCGCACGAGATCACCCACGTCGTGCGCTACACGTCGCCCACCTCGCGCAGCAGCATGCGCGACCTCGTGACCGACGCCAGCGGGTACTACTCGTACTGGGAAACGGGGCGGCAGGCCGCGCTGCGCGAGCTGCTCATCAATGAAGGGCTGGCGGTGCACGTCTCGCGGGCCGTGAGCCCCGGGCACGCGACCTGGGAATACTTCGGCTTCACGCGGCGCCAGTATGCGCGCGTCCGCGAAGTCGAGCCGGTGCTGCATCGCGCCGCCGCCGCCGACTTCGATCGCGCCGCACTCGGCCTGCGCCTCCGCTACCTGTCGGGCGGCATGAGCGACGACGCGCGCACCGTCGAGCGCACCATCCTGCCCGAGCGCGCCGGCTACTTCCTGGGCGCGCGCATGGTTGAGCCGGCGCTTGCCGCGCGCGGCTTCGCCTGGTCGGTGCGGGCGAGTGCGCACGAACTGGCCGCGGTGGCCGAACCCGTCGTCGAGCGCCCGCGACTCACCATCGTGAGCTGACGCGACGACGTCGGCACCGCAGAGCGCGGCGCGGGGACGTGCCGCTACTTGCCGATGCAGAAGGTCGCGAACACGCGATCCAGCACGTCCTCGACATCCACACGGCCGATCAGCTCCGTGAGCGCCTCGCGCGCGGCGAACAGATGCACCGCCGCCACGGTCGGCGGGAGCTGAGCCGACGCCCAGGCTTCGCGGAACGCCGCGATCTCGGCCAGCGCCGTCGCGATTCCCACGCGATGCCGCTCGCGAGTGAGCACCGCACCGGCGTCGGCGACGCCGCCGCCAGACGCACCAGCGCCCCGGTCGTCCGCGAGCATCGCCCCGAGCTGCGTATCGATGGCCGCCAGCAACGCCGGCAACCCGGCGCCGGACTCGGCGCTCACGGTGACGGTCGCGGCTCCGGCTGACGCGTCGGGCGGTGTCTTACCATCCCGATCGCTCTTCGTGCGGACACCCAGCACCGGCGCGCGCGTGAGCGTCGCGAGCGCCGTGCGCGTCGCCTCCACCTCGGCGTCGTGCTCGGCGCACGCCAGCACGAGCGTCGCCTCACCCACATAGCGCGTGCTCACCTCGATGCCGAGGCGTTCGACCACATCGTCGGTGTCGCGCAGCCCGGCGGTATCCACCAGGCGCAGGGGCCACGGCTCGCGATCGAGCAGCGCCTCGACCGCGTCGCGCGTGGTACCCGGCACATCGGTCACGATGGCGCGCGCCTGGCCCAGCAGGGCGTTGAACAGCGACGATTTGCCCGCATTGGGTGGTCCCGCGATGACCACCAGCGCGCCGTCGCGCACCAGCGTGCCCATCCTCGCGGTGGCCAGGAGCGCCGCGAGCGCCTCGTGCAGCGCCGCACTGGCGTCGGTGATGCGCGCGGGGGCGATGGGGCCGTCGTCCTCCTCGGGAAAGTCCACCGCGTAGGCCAGCAACGCTTCGAGCGCGAGCACCTGCTCGCGCAACGCGCCGAGTCGGCGGGAGAGTCCGCCATCGAGCTGGGCCAGCGCGAGACGGCGTTCGGCGTCCGTGCGGGCATCGATCAGGTCGCCCACCGCCTCGGCCTGCACGAGATCGAGCCGCCCGTTCAGCACGGCGCGCCGCGTGAACTCCCCGGGCCATGCCGCCCGCGCGCCGGCGCGCAGGCACGCCGCCTCCACGGCCGCCGGCGCCACCGCGCCACCATGCGTGGTGATCTCGACGACATCCTCGCCGGTGTACGAGCGGGGCGCCGCGTACCAGGTCACGATCGCGTCGTCCAACGCGACGCCGGACTCGGCGTCCCGCAGGTGCACGCGCGTGGCACGGCGCGGCGCGAGGGTCCCTGCGCCAAGGGCGCGGGCGATCATGGTCGCCCGCGCCCCCGAGAGTCGTATCACGGCCAGGGCACCCCGGCCAGCCGGCGTCGCGCGGGCGACGATCGTGTCATCGCCACCCGGCACCTGCGCGGACCACGCCGTCAGCGATGCCACGCCATCCGAGGCCACGGCATCCGCCCGCTAGCCGCGCACCAGCGGCACGTTCTTGCCACGCTCGCGCGCGATGAGCCACTGCTGCGGCAACGACGCGAGGTTCTGGATGAAGTAGTAGAGGTTGAGCCCCGATGCCATGCTGAAGAAGAGCACCAGCATCATCCCCGGCATCAGGTACATCATCATCTTCTGCTGCTCGTTCGTCTTGACCCCGCGCATGCTGATCCACGACATGAGCAGCGTCGTGACCGCGACGAGGATCGGGATGATGAAGTACGGGTCCTTGAGCGAGATGTCCGGGAACCAGAGGAACGGCACGCCGCGGAACTCGATGGTGTTCTGGAAGACGAAGAACAACGCCATGAACACCGGCAGCGGGATGAGCATGGGCAGGCAGCCCGAGAGCGAGGAGAACGGACTCATGCCGTGCTCCTTGTACACCTGCATCATGGCCGCCTGCAGCTTCTGCGGATCGCCCTTGTAGCGCGTCTGGATGGCCTGCAGTTCGGGCTGGATGCGCTGCATCTGCATCGAGCTGCGCATCGCCTTCTGGTTGAGCGGCCACAGCACGATGCGGATGGCCACACCGAACAGCACGAGAATCCAGCCGTAGGAGAGGCCGAGCGTGGCCTTCATCCAGAGCAGTGTGCGAATGACCAGCGTGGCGAACGGCTGCACGATGCCCTGCAGCCAGCCGCCGTACGGATTGGACGTTTCGAACTCGCGTCCCATCGCCACGAGGCGCTTGAACTCCTGCGGCCCGGCGTACACTTCGAAGGCGGCGTTGCCGGCCTTGAGCGGCGTCACGAGTGTCGCTTCGCTGCGCGTCGCGGCCTTGGCCACGCGCGGGCCGCCCGTGAAGTTCACCTCGGCGAACCCCGAGGCGCCCTGGGGCGCGAGCACGCCGACAATGAAGTACTTGCTCTTCGCCACCGCCCAGGTGATGGGCCCGGCCTCGATCTCACGCTCACCCGGGTCGAGTGACTCGAAGGTCACCTTGCCGGCGCTGCTCGCCTCGGGCTTGAACGCGTACTCGAGGTGGCGGTGATCCTCGACGGTATCCGCTTCGGAGCTGCGAATGCCGCGCGGCAGGTCGACGAGGAGATAGCTGTTGTCGGGGACGCCGGCCACGGCGGCCGCGACGTTCACCCGATAGCTGTCGGGGAGGAAGCTGTACGCGATGCGCACCGAGCGCGCACCGAGCACCGCCTCATAGCGCACCTCGCGCCCACCGTTGGCGGCGTCGGCCGTCGTGGCCGTGAAGTTGACGCGCGACAGGTCGATGGTGTCGCCCGGCACGACGAGGCGGTACGCGAGCAGCGGCGACTGTGGCAGCGCGAGTTCGACGGTGCCCGTGCGCGTGCGTCCCTTGTCGGAGAGCGCGGGGTAGCGCGTCATCTCCGCACTCACGAGCGCGGCGCCGCGGCTCGACGTGCGATAGATCGCCGGCGTGGTGGTCACCACCGCCGTGTCGACCCGCGTCGGCTGGGCGAGCTGCGCCTGCGCAAGCTGCGCACTGTCCATGGCGCTCGTTGCAGCGCCCATCGCGGCCGTCGGCGCGGCCGGGGCAGCCGACGCGGTGCCTGCAGACGCAGCGCCCG
Organism: Gemmatimonadota bacterium; assembly: GCA_020161135.1. Classification (GTDB taxonomy): domain Bacteria; phylum Gemmatimonadota; class Gemmatimonadetes; order Gemmatimonadales; family Gemmatimonadaceae; genus Gemmatimonas. The sequence continues at coordinate 962,633 of JAIUOB010000002.1, forward strand.
CCGAGGCAGCACCTGCCGTCCCGCTCACGGTGGGGGTGGCCGAGGGCGACGCGTCGGTCTGGGCGGCCCGCGTGCTGTCGGCGAGGGGTGCCGACGGCGGCGTGGGAAAGAGGTAGGGCGTGGCGAGCAGGACCGCCGCCATCAGGACGACGGCGAGGACGAGACGGCGTGGTTCCATGGGAGAGTGACGGGAATCGCGCGGAGCGAGCGGTCGCGTCGGCGCGACGGTCGGGAATCAGGGCACAGGATCGAAGCCGCCGGGGCGGAACGGATGGCAGCGGCCGATACGGCGCAACGCCATCCACCCACCCCGCAGGGCACCGTGCTTCTCCAGCGCCTCGATGGCGTAGGCAGAGCACGAAGGATAATACCGGCAGCCCCCCCCGAAGATGGGCGAGAGCGCCACCTGATATCCGCGAACGGTAAGAATCAGGAGGCGTCGCGGCCACGCGGCGAGCGCGCGCGGTGCGGGGGTGTCGGCCACGGCCGGCTCGCTCACGAAAGCCGCCGGACGGCGGCGGCCAGCTCGTCGCGCAGGGTGTCGAGCGGCCGCGTGTACGCCACGGGGAGCACACGAATGACCAGGTCCACCGGCGCCAGCGTGGGGAGCATGTGCAATCGTACGACCTCGCGGAGACGCCGTTTCAGTCGATTGCGCGCCACCGCCGACTGCTTGTAGCGCGGCACGACGAATCCGACCCGTGGAAACGGCAGAAGGGAAGCGGTGGCACGCACGTCCATGGACGCGGTGCGCGCACGCTTCCCTTCGTGTCTGACCCGCTCGAGGTCGACGCCCCGCGTCAGCCGTTGCTGACGCGGAAACGGCCGCGGCTCAGGCGCCGGCGTACTTCGACGGGAGCTTGACGGTGAGCTGCTTGCGCCCCTTGCGGCGGCGGCGGCTCAGCACTTCGCGACCCCACTTCGTCTCCATGCGCGCACGGAAGCCGTGCTTGCGGATACGACGCGTGTTGCGCGGACGATAGGTGGGCTTGCCCATATGCTGCTCGTGGTATCGCGAGGAATGTGATCGGGTCGGTGCCCCGACGAGGACGGACGGCACCACCTGCATGGCGCCATGCGGCTCAACCGGAGCCTTGAAGAGTAGCCCGGTCGGTGGGCGTGGTCAAGTGGGGAAACGGGTGATAAATGGGCCCGGGACAACGAGTTGGCGCCCATCTCCGGCATTTGCCTGCCCTCACGTATCACGCGCGGCCCGCGCCCCGCCGACCCCGCCCGTTTGGTTGACTTATCCACAGCGGCGCGGGTACCTTCGCCCCCCCGATCCGGCGCCCCACTCCGCGCCGCCGACCTGCGGCCCACCTCCGGGCCACACGGGTCCCCGACGCTCTGCCACCACCCCGCGCCCGCCCGATGTCACTCTCCGCCACGGAAATCTGGGACCGCCTGCGCCTGCGCGCGCGGCAAGTCCTCCCAGAGCAAACCGTGAAGACGTGGCTCGAGCCCACCGCCGCGCTCGGCGTCGAAGGCGACACCCTCCTGGTCGGCGCCCCCGACCAGTTCTCGGCCGACTGGAACGAGTCCAAGCACGCCGACCTCCTCGCCGGATTCGCCCCGGTCGCGCTCGGTCACCCCATCAAGGTGCGCTTCCGGGTGCACGAGGATAGGGTCACCCAGCGGCAGATGGACATGTTCGTGGCGCCGCCGCCGGCTCCAATTGTCGCGACACCAGCGGCGCAGCAGCCGCGCATGTCGACGCCACTGAACCCGCGTTACACCTTCGACCAGTTCGTCATCGGCAAGTCCAACGACGTTGCCGCCGCCGCCGCCCAGGCCGCCGCCCAAGCACCGGGCAAGGTCTACAACCCGCTCTTCATCTACGGCGAAACCGGGCTCGGCAAGACCCACCTCATGCAGGGCATCGCGCACGAGCTCCTCAAGCGCACCCCCACCCTGCGCCTCGCCTACGTCGGCACCGAGCAATTCACCAACGAGTTCATCTCGGCCATCCAGGCCGGCCAGATGGGCGACTTCCGGCGCCGCTTCCGCGAGATCGACCTCCTCCTTGTCGACGACGTCCAGTTCCTCAAGGGCAAGGAGTCCACGCAGGAAGAGTTCTTCCACACCTTCAACGCCATCTACGAGGCGGGGCGCCAGATCGTCCTCACCTCCGACCGGCCGCCGAAGGAGATCCCCGGCCTCGAGTCGCGTCTCGTCTCCCGCTTCGAGTGGGGGATGGTCGCCAACATCGATGCCCCCGACCTCGAGCATCGCATCGCGATCCTCAAGAAGAAGGCGAGCCTCGATCATCTCGAGCTCACCATCCCCGACGAGGTCATCGAGTTCATCGCCCAGCACGTGAAGTCGTCGGTGCGCGAACTCGAAGGGTCGATCATCAAGCTGCTGGCGTACGCGTCGCTCAAGCACCGCGACATCTCCGTCGACCTCGCGCGCGAGGCGCTGCGCGACAAGCTCCGGGGCGGCGCGTCGTCCGACTTCCCGGACGTCCCGCCCACCGCCATCACCGTCGCCACCATCCAGCAGGTGGTCGCGCGGGAGTGGGGGGTGACGCCCGACGGCCTCCGCTCCAAGACGCGCACCAAGCAGCTCACCGTGCCGCGCCAGGTGGCCATGTACCTTTGCCGGGAGCTGCTGGCGCTGCAGCTCGTCGAGATCGGCAACGCGTTCGGTGGACGCGATCACTCCACCGTCATCCATTCCCTCGATCGCGTGGCCGAGGACATGGCGGGCGAGCCCGGGTTCAGCGACCGCGTCCTCAAGGTGCGCGGGATGTTGGAAACCCTGCGGACAACCGGACAACTGGGGAGCTGAGTCCCCAGCACTCCACACGGCACACCCCGTCATCCACAGCCGCGGCACCCCGGTCTGTGCACGGGCGGGGATTCCCCCGCCAATCCCACAGGCAGTTCACATCAGGGGACATGGCGAAAGTGCTTTCCATCTCGTAGTTTGCGGCGTTTCTCAACAAGCCCACATACACTGCTACTACTGCTGGTTTTTTCTCTAGACCTGCTGTAAAAGCAGCCCTTCCACAATTCCGGGCATGAAGTTCACCATCTCGCGCGAGAAGCTGCAGGAAGGTCTTCAGGCGGTCACCGCTGCGGTGCCGGCCAAGACCACGCTCCCCGTGCTCGCCAATCTCCTGGTCGAGACGACCGAGCGCGGTATCCGCTTCTCGGCCACCGACCTCGACATCGCGGTCAGCACCGAGGTCAGCGCCGACGTCGAGTCGGGCGGGGCGATCACCATCCCTGCCAAGAAGCTCGGCGAAATCGCGCGGGAACTGCCGCCGTCGCCGGTCAAGATCGCGGCCAGTGGCGAACAGCGCGTCACGCTCGAATGCGGACGGTCGAAGTTCAAGCTGCTCGGGCTTCCGCGCGACGAGTTCCCCACCTTCCCGAGCGTGCGCTTCAACGACTCGTGGCGCGTCAAGTCGGGCGAGCTGCAGAAGCTCATCGCCCATACCGCGTTCGCCGTGAGCACCGAGGAGTCGCGTCCGATCCTCAACGGCGTGCTGTGGGAGCTGCGCGAGTCGCGCATGCGCATGGTGGCCACCAACGGCCATCGCCTCGCCAAGATGGAGCTCGAGGTCGAGGCCAGCAGCGCGCCGCCGGGCGACCTCATCGTGCCCCCGAAGGCGCTCGAGCAGATCCGCCGCCTGTTCCCGGCCGAAGAGGAGCTCGAGATCGCGCGCGGCGACAATCATCTGGGCTTCCGCTCGCCGTTCACCTCGGTGTTCACGCGCCTGGTCGAAGGCCCGTACCCGAACTACGAGCAGGTCATCCCGAAGGACAACGACCGCAGCTGCCTGGCCGACAAGGCGGCGCTCACGAGCGCGCTCAAGCGCATGAGCGTCATCGCGTCCGACCAGACGCATCGCATCAAGATGTCCTTCAACACGGGGATGCTGAAGTTCAGCGTCACCACCCCCGACCTGGGTGAAGCGAGCGACGAGCTGCCGGTGAACTACAACGGCGACCAGCTCGACATCGGCTTCAACGCCACCTACCTGCTCGAGATCCTGCGCTTCATGCCCACCGAGCAGGTGAAGCTGACGTTCAAGGCGCCGGAGCGCGCGGCGACCATCGAGCCGGAAGGGTGGGATGACAACGCGAAGTACCTCTGCCTGGTCATGCCGCTCCGCCTGATGGATTGAGCATGGCGGCGCGCGCTGCACGCCGACCGGTGTCGATCCCGGTCGGCGTGATCAGCGCCGCACACGCTCCGCATGGAGCGTGCGCTGCTGCACCACCTGCTGGGTGCGCGCCGCCGCCGCCGGTACGCGATCGGTGAGGAGCAGCGTCAGGGTGCTCGTGTCATCGAGCGTCTCGATCGCGCCGTCACGCACCCGCAGGCGCACCCGCTGCGTCCCGCTGCCGGAGCCGCTCACTTCGAGCGCCTGAAAGGGCGAGCCGCCCTTGCCGTCGACGCGCTGCTGCGTGGTGCGCACCAGTGTGGCCACCTCGTCGTCGAAGCCCTCGAGCGTCGAGAGGGTGGTGGTGTGGACCGCCATGGGGACCCCGCTGCGACAGACCAGGGCGACGCTGCTGTCGCGCCACTGCGCGCCCACGACCATGCCGTCGGGGATGCGGAGCAGCAGTTCGCGCGCGAGCTGCGCGGCCGCCGCTTCCACGCGATCGCATTCGTTGGTGAGTGGCGGACGCGTGACCACCCGCGCAAACGCACTATCGAGGGTGGCGTCGAGCAGCACGAGGGTGGGTGCGGCATCGCGCGCCGCGGCGGACGGCGCGCTGCCGGCACGTGCGCGGCCCGTATCGAGCGTGCTGCGCACCACGAACGAGTCCACCTGTCCCGTGGCACGCAGGCCGCCCGTGGGGGTGCGCGTGGCCGTCCAGTTCACGAGCGCCTGCGTGCTGGTGCGCTGCTCGGCGGGTTGTGCCCCACTTGCGGGTGCCCCGCTCGCCGAGACGCGCAGCACGGCGCTGTTGGTGACGCGCCACGTGAGCGAGCCGGTGGTGGCCGGCAGCATGAGTGCACGCACCGCAGGCCGCGGCACGGCGCTGTCGGTTACGACCGGTGCCGCGGGGCTGGGTGGTGCGGGTGCGATGCGACCACCCGCACAGGCGGCGAGCAGCGCACCGCCGAGCGCCCAGGCGAGCACAGGCATGGCCGCGAGCGCCTGAGGCATCGGTGGCAGCCCGCGTGACAAGCGCCGAGCACGTCGGTGGGGCGTGAAGGGCATGCGGGGAGGAAAAGGACGGGCGAGCACACGGTTGGCACCGGCCTGTAAGCCGGGTTCTGTCGATACACTCGCGTGCATCGGACGGTCATTCCTCTCGGCGTGCAGTCGCCCGCACGCTCCAGCAGCCTACCCGCGGTTCGCCGCCAACGCCGAAGCGCTGACACCGTTGTTCGAGACGGGCCGTCTCTCACCGCCTATTTGGCCTTGCTCCGACCGGGGTTTGCCGAGCCACGGACGTTGCCGCCCGCGCGGTGGGCTCTTACCCCACCCTTTCACCCTTACCGCGACGTTGCCGTCACGGCGGTTTGCTTTCTGTTGCACTGTCCGTCACGTACGGCTCGCGCCGTGCGTGCCCAGGCGTTACCTGGCGATCTGCCCTGTGGAGCCCGGACTTTCCTCGGAACCGGAGCGCGACCACGAGGGTCCGTCCTCCGGCTTCGCGACCGTCCGGCCGGTGCCAACCGTGTGCCCGAAATATAGTGCCGCCCCCGCGAATCCTTGCGGCACGCTGACGCACGAGTGACGAGCGCGTGTACGCTGCGGCCCATGCCTACCTCACCCGCATCCGTGACGCGCGGCACGACCACCACGGTGCAGTCGCGCGCCGTCCTCACGTTCGTCACGCCCAGCGAGCAGCATCGCATCGATGCGGCCGGCCAGGGGGTGTTCACCAGCGTGCATCGCGATTCGGCGGAGCAACTGCTCAGCGAGCTGCGTACGCGCCCGTACTGTGCGGTGGTGGTGTCGGTGTCGCGCTACCAGCAGCAGCACGCACCCACGGTGGCGCGTCTCGTGCGCGAGTTTCCCGGCGTGCCGGCGGTCGCGTTGCTCACCGCCAGCGAGGGCCGCGCCACACAGGCCGTGCTCGCACTCGGCCACCACGGCGTGCGGACGCTGGTGGACGCGCGCGAACCCACCGGATGGCGCGACCTGCGCCAGCTTGTCACCCGCGAAGATCCCGATGCCATCGAGGCACGTGCGCGTGCGCGGGTGCATGCCCTGCTGCGAGGGGCGCATCCGCACAGCCTCCGGATGTTCGACACGCTGTTCGGTGAGACCACGTTCACCACCGTACGGCAATTTGCGCGCGCACTGCAGGTGCACTCCACCACGCTCATGTCGCGCTTCTTCCGCGCGGGGTTGCCGCCGGCCAAGCGCTTCGTGTCGTATGCGCGGCTCATGCGGGCGGCGCGGCTGCTCGAGAGTCCCGGCCTCTCCATCACCCAGGTGGCCTTCCAGCTCGACTTCTCATCACCACAGAGCTTCTCGCGCCACCTGCACGGCGTGCTGCAGATGGGAGCGCTCGACTTCCGCCGTCAGCACACCGGCGAGACGATGCTCGACCTCTTCAGCGAGACGCTGATCTCGCCCTATCGCGACGCGCTGCTGCGCTTCGATCCGCTCGCCTCGCCGGCGGCGTGGGCCGTGCCGCTGCGCATGGTCCCGGACGACAGGGCGGGAAACACGCCGTAGTCCTCAGGCCACGCATCCTCGGCCTGCAATGCAAACGCGTCGGGCGCGTGCCCCCGTGCGGCGGTGCCCGCGTACCGCCCTCCCAGCGGCCCTCCCAGCGGCCCTCCCAGCGGCCCTCCCAGCGGCCCGGCCTGCGGTCTAGCCTGCGGCATGTCGACGTCCGGCGCGTGCCGCGACACCACCTGCCGCAGCCGTGCCGCCGTCGATCGCAACACCTCGGCGCTGCGTGACAGCTCCTCGATGCTCGCGCGCTGCGCCTGGGCCGCATCGGCGGCAGCGCGGGCACCCTGCGTGGCACGCTGCGCCGTCGCATCCAGCGCCTCGAATGCCCCGGCCGCACCCACCGCCAGCCGCGCCTGCTGCTGCGCCAGACCGGCCGCCTCGTCGCCCTGACGCGTGACGCGGCCGATGCCATCGACCATCGCCCCCAACGCCCGCGTTGCGTCGCGCGCGATGACACCGGCGCCCTGCACCTCGCTCGCGGTCGCGTCCATGGCCCCCACCGCCGCCGCGATGTCGTCGCGCACCCGCTGCACCGTGGCCGCCACCCGCTTGGCCGCCGCCGCACTCTCGGTGGCCAAGGCCCGGATCTCGTCGGCCACCACCGCGAAGCCCACCCCATCCTCGCCCGCACGCGACGCCTCCATGGCCGCGTTGAGCGCCAGCAGGTTGGTCTGCCGCGCAATGCGCGAGACGGTCGCGATGAACTCGCCCACCTGCTCCGACGCCGGCGCCAGCGCCCGCACCTGCCGCGCCGCCTCGGTCACATCGTCACCCACCCGCACCAGCGACTGCGCGGCCCGTTCGATGGCCGATCGGCTCACGCTGGCCGCCTCGTCCAGGGCGTGCGCGTCCGCCGCGGTCACGTCGGCCGTGCGACGCGTGAGGTCGGCCGTGGTGCGCGCGTCGCGCCCCGCCTGCACCCCCGCCGCCGCCTGCGCCCGCTGCACGGCCAGCGCATCGCGCAACGCATCGGCGTGCGCCGTGACCTCGGTGGCCCGCCGCTGCAGCGCCCCGGTGGTCGCCACCACCTGCACCGCCACCGCCGCCACCGACTCGGCTTCCTCCTGCACCGTGCCGATGAGCAACGTCAGCTCGTCGAGCATGCGGTTGAGCCCGCGCTCGAGGTAGCCCAGCTCGTCGTCGTGCCGCGCATCGGCCCGCACGAGCAACTCCCCCCGCTCGACCCGCGCCATACGGTCGCGCGTGCGCCGGATGCGGCCGATGAGCCGCGACGGCATCTGGATGAGCTGCTGGGACACGAGCACCAGCAAACCGGCCGCCAGGAGCACCTGCGGCCACGCGGCGGCGCTTTGCGGCCACAGCCACGCATGCCCCGCGCTGGCCGCCAGATAGCCCGCCACGCTGGCCGCGCTGGTCACATAGCCCAGCGCCTTGCCCTGATCGAACGAGTACGGGACGATGGCCAGCGTGTAGGCCAGCACCAGCACCGGCGAGCCGAAGACCAGCACGACGCTGCTGACGAGGACTGTATCGAACACTGCCACAACATATTTCAGCCACCAACGATACATCGTGGGAGTTCGTGCGACCCACGTCAGCGCCTGATTGAGCGCCAGCGCGCCCGCCAGCATGCCGAACACCACCGTGAGCGACACCTCGGCCAGCCCGAACTGCAGGGCGGCGAGCAGTGCGACGGCGACGCAGCAGATGCTCCAGAAGCGGCGCCGGCTGGCCACCCGGAAGGTGGCCAGGTCGCGGGCCCGCTCTTCGTCGTGCTGCGGGATGGGGAAAGGGGCGCTGGACATGCTACCCGGAGACGCACGACGCCCCCCGGACGTCTCGCGTCCGGGGGGCGGGGATCCAGAGGTGCGCTCAGGTCGCGGTCAGGACGCGATCAGGCGCCGCCGATGAGCGGGAGCAGGTCGGCGGCGGTGGCGAGGGGGAGCACCTCGAGTCCGGCCGCCTCGAGCGCCTCGCGCCCCCCTTCCTGCCGGTCGACGAGGGCGAGGACCCCAAGCACCGTGCCGCCGGCGTGGCGCACGGCATCGACCGCCTTGAGGGCAGAGCCGCCGGTGGTGATGACGTCTTCCACCACGACCACCCGGTCGCCCTCGCGGAACGGCCCCTCGATGAGTTTGCCGGTGCCGTGCTGCTTTGGCTCCTTCCGGACGGTAAAGGCCCGAACCATCGGCTCGTTCGCCCCCGACTCGGCGGCCAGGGCGCTGGCGTGCGCGATGGCGTAGGCGATCGGGTCGGCGCCCAGAGTGAGTCCGCCGACGGCGTCGACCGTCCAGCCGGTGGCGCGGAGCCGCGCGAGGCCGGCGCGGCCGATGAGGAGCTGTCCGTCGGGGCTCATGGCCGTGAGGCGGCAGTCGACGTAGAGGTTCGACCGGCGGCCTGAGGCCAGCACGAAATCGCCCCGCTTTGCCGATCGCTCGGCCAGCAGGGCGACGAGACGCGCGATGGTGGAGTCGTTCACCGCTTGAACAGGCCCTTCATCTTGCCGAAGAATCCGCCGCCGCTGTCGTCGTCCTGGGCGGGCGATGCCGGCGGGGTGGGGGCGGGGACGGCACCCGTGGCGGAGGCGGGGGTGACGAGCGTCCCGGCGGTGGCCGCGTCGAACGCCTGGGCGAAGGCCTCGACCGAGGGGTAGCGCTCGGCCGGCTGCTTGGAGAGCGCCTTCATGACGACCATCTCGACGGCCGCCGGGAAGGTGAGCGTGGGCTTGGCCTTGTTGAGCGCGACCGGCGGCTGCGTGAGGAGCTGCGAGAACAGCTCGCGCGGCGACTTGCCCGTGTACGGCAGGGTGCCGGTGAGCAGGTAGTACGCGATGGTCGCCAGCGAGTACTGGTCGGCCGCGGGGCCGACGAGCTCGCCGGAGAGGGCTTCGGGGGCCACGTACATGAGCGTGCCCACGAAGAATCCGGCGCGGGTGAGGCGCTGGTCGGGGGCGGCGTCGGTGTCGGCGGCGATGCCGAAGTCGAGGAGCTTCACCTGTCGCGTGGCCGGATCGTACATGACGTTCTCCGGCTTCAGGTCGCGGTGGACGATGCCCACGTTGTGCGCGGCCTGCACGGCGCTGCAGATCTGCGTCATGATCAGCGCGACGTCGCGCATCGGCAGCGGGCCGGCCTTGTCCGCGAACTTGTCGAGGATCTCGCCGCCTGCCCACTCGATGGCCAGGTAGTACCGATCGGAGTCGGACTGCCCGTAGTCTAGGGTGCGCACGATGTTCGGGTGTTCCACCCGAGCACCGAACTGCGCCTCACGCAGGAACCGCTGGACCGCGGTCTTGTCATGCTGGAGCTTTTCGCGCAGCACCTTGAGCGCCACGGTGCCGTGCTGAGCGTGCTCAGCGCGAAACACCGTCGAGGTGCCGCCTTCTCCCACTTTTCCGCGAACCGTATATCCGGCCAGCGTCGTCCCGACTAGCGTCTCGATAGGCACGGGGCGAACGTAACGCCGACCGACAGTGGCAGCAAGGCAGCGCACGACCCGTGCAGCGGCTTGGCGTGTCACATGTGCAACGCGTGCGCATGCGGGCGAGCTCGCTCCACATGACCCCGGCGACAGTGCACGTCATGCGCGTCGGCACCTTCCACCAGCAGGGATGGTAACATGCGTGTGCGAACGCACCGTGCAGGCTCGAATGCGCCCCGTGGCGCTCACCCCCGTGTTGGTCGTGTCATGCGTGCCATGGCACGCGATGTCACGCGCGGCGCGGTGGTGTTGGCGGCCGCGAGTGTGGCGCTGGGCGGATGCGCGAGCGCGCCGGCGGCGGGGGCGGGGGCAGGCGGACGCCCTGGCGGTCCTGGTGGGCCCGGTGGTCCGGGGGCGGCCGGTCAGCCTCCCCAGCCGAGTGAGATGCAGCGCGTCTATCGCTCCATGGGGCTCATCGCCGGCGCCGGCGGCATGCCCTTCGTGGCCAGCGTGAGTTTCCTGCGCACGACGCCCGCCGACAGTACGCTAATGCTGGTCGCCGTATCGCTGCCGTCGCGGGTGCTGGGGTTCCAGCGCGAGGGCGACCGGTACGCCGCCACCTACTCTGCCCGGGTACAGCTCCGTCGCGGACAGGCGATCGTGCGCACCGTCGAGGCGACCGAGACGGTTCGGGTGCCAACCTTCCGGGAGACCGCGCGGACCGACGAGAGCGTCATCTGGCAGCAGTTCGTGCGGCTCGCGCCGGGGCGCTACACCATGACGGTGGGGGTGCGCGACGAGGGGAGCACGCGGTCGTCGGTGGAGGAGGTGGCGCTCGAGGTGCCGCGCCTGACGCCCGGGGGGCTGGGCACGCCGCTGCCCGTGTACGAAGCCATACCCCGCCTGGCGCTGGATTCGCTGCCCCGCATCCTGGCGCGTCCGCGCTCGTCGGTGGTGTTCGGGCAGGACAGCGTCTTCCCGGTGTATCTCGATGCCGTGGGCGCCGACACCCCGAGTGAGGTGCAGGTGCGCGTGCTGGCCGAGGGGGATGTGGTGACCTGGGACAGCCGGGTGTCGCTGCCGACCCGGGGTGGGTCGCACAGCACGACGCTGGCGGTGCCGGTCGAGCGGCTGGGGATCGGCATCAACACGGTGCAGGTGTCGGCGCCGGGGCGCGCCGACACGGTGCGCACGCGGGTGCTGGTGAGCCTGGGCGACGACCTGCCGATCGCCACCTTCGAGGAGATGGTGGGCTACCTGCGCTACTACGCGCTGCCCGAGCGGCTCAAGCCGTTGCGGGACGCCGCGCCGGCCGACCGGGGTTCGGTGTGGTCGGCCTTCCTCAAGGAGACCGACCCGGTGCCGGCCACGGCCGAGCACGAGGGGCTGCGAGACTACTTCGCACGCATTCGCCAGGCCAACCTGCGCTACCGTGACGAGGGGCTTATGGGGTGGCAGACCGATCGCGGCATCGCGTTCGTGGCGCTGGGCGACCCGGACAACGTGCTCGACACGGGGCTCAACGACCCCAACGCACGCGTGCGGCAGCAGGTGTGGGAATACCGCGACCTGCGGCTGCAGTTGATCTTCGTCGACCAGACGGGGTTCGGGCGGTGGCGGCTCTCGACGCAGCAGCGGACCGAGCTGGACAACGCGATCCGGCGGAAGCTGAGCGCGTCGCGGTAACCGCCCGGCGCCGGCGGCGCCGCGCTTGGGTGGCCGGGGTCGTGGCGCGGTGTCCAGATTCCCGGGATGGCTGACGTCACTCCTCCGGTTGCGCCGCGACTGTTCCTGGTCGACGGCTATGCGCTGATCTATCGCGCCTTCTTTGCCCTGCTGCAGCGCCCGCTCGCCACGAGTCGCGGCGAGAACACCTCCATTGCGTGGGGCATCGCGTCGTTCCTCAAGCGGCTGCTGGCGACGCACAAGCCGGAGCTGCTCGGGTGGGTGCACGACAGCGGCAAGACGTTCCGCGACGATCTCTACCCGGACTACAAGGCGACGCGCGAGAAGCTGGCCGACGACCTGCAGGCCGACTTCGACCAGGGGCGCGCGCGGGTGCTGCAGTTGCTCGCGGCATACGGCATTCCCGTGCTCACAGCCGAGGGGTTCGAGGCGGACGATGTGATCGGCACCTTGGCGGCGAAGGGGAAGGCGGCCGGCTACAACGTGGTGATCGTGTCGGGGGACAAGGACTTCCAGCAGCTCGTCGAGCCCGGCGTGTGGCTGCTCAACCCCGGACGCGGTGGACCGGCGAGTGTGGATGAGCAGTGGGTCGGCATGGAGAACGCGAGCGAGCGGCTGGGCGTGCCGCCAGAGCGCGTGGTGGACTATCTCGCGATCGTCGGCGACAGCAGCGACAACGTGCCGGGGGTGAAGGGCATCGGTGAGAAGGGGGCGATCGAGCTGATCAACCAGTATGGGCCGCTCGAGGAGATCCTCGCGCACGTGCAGGAGATCACGAAGAAGCGGCCGCGCGAGGCGCTCATCGAGCACGAGGCCAATGCGCGCCTGTCGAAGGTGCTGGTGACCATCCGGCGCGACGTGCCGGTGCCGCTCGATCCGGCACAGCTCACGATGAGCGCGCCCGATGTCGACGCGCTGCGTGCGTTGTATCTCGAGCTCGAGTTCACATCGCTGCTCAAGGATGTGGGTGGCGCACCGCCGGCGGCGGCGCCGGCACCGGTGGGCACGGTGGTGTCGCGTCCGGCGACGGCGCCGGTGGCATCGGGCGCGCAACCGCTGACGGTGGGCACGGTGGTGTCGCCGTCGGGCGTGGCGGTGCTGGAGGATGCGCGCTACCAGACGGTGGACACGGTGGAGGCGCTCTCGGCGCTGCTGGCGCGGGTGCGTGAGGTGCCGTGCATCGCGTTCGACACCGAGACGGTCATCGAGCCGGACGCCCCGTATGCGGTGGACGCGATGCGGTCGCGCCTGGTGGGGCTCTCCATCGCAGTGGCGCCGGGCGAGGCGTACTACCTGCCGTTCGCGCATCGACGCGACGATGGCGCGGGCAATCTCGCGCTGCTCGCGGGCGACGGCGGCATCGCGGGGCGCCGCATTCACGAGGGGGCGCCAGAGCCGGTGAACCTGCCGCCGTTCGACAGTGCGGCGTGCGCGCCGCTGCGCGCGATGCTGGAAGACGCGTCGGTGAAGAAGATGGCGCAGAACGCCAAGTACGACCTGCTCGTGCTGCGCGGTGCGGGCGTGCGCGTGGCGGGACTGGCGTTCGACACCATGCTCGCGAGCTACGTGCTCGACCCGGGGCGTCGCTCGCACGGGCTCGACCTGCTGGCGCTCGAGTTCCTGGGCCACACGATGACGTCGTACGACCAGCTCGTGGGCAAGGGAAAGCAGCAGCTCGCGTTCGACGTGGTGCCGGTGGATGCCGCGCGCGACTACTCGTGCGAGGATGTCGACATCACGCTGCGGCTGCGGGCGGTGCTGGAGCCGCTGCTCGATGCGCACGGGGTGCGCGCGCTGTTCGATGCCATCGAGGTGCCGCTGGTGGACGTGCTGGCGGACATGGAATTCGACGGCGTGGCCATCGATCTCGACTGGTTCGCGGGGCTCAAGACGCGCTTCGCGGCCGAGCGTGGCAGGGTGGAGCAGGCGATCTACGCGGCCGCGGGGCGCGAGTTCAACATCAACAGCAATCCGCAGCTGCGCACGATCCTGTTCGAGGAGCTTGGCCTGCCGGTGAAGAAGAAGACGGCAACGGGACCGAGCACCGACGCGAGCGTGCTGCAGGAGCTGGCGGACGAGGGGCACGCGCTGCCGACGCTGCTCATGGAGTACCGCGAGCTGTTCAAGCTGGAGGGCACGTACATCGACGCGTTGCCGCGTCTCGTGCACCCACGCGACCGCCGGTTGCACACGTCGTACAACCAGACCATCTCGGCCACCGGGCGCCTGTCGAGCAGCGACCCGAACCTGCAGAACATCCCCATTCGCCGGGAGCTCGGGCGCGACATCCGTCGCGGCTTCGTGCCGCGCAGCGGGTGGCGGCTGCTCAGCGCCGACTATTCCCAGATCGAGTTGCGCCTGCTGGCGCACCTGTCGCACGACGCGGCGTTCGTGCAGGCGTTCCGCGCCGGCGGCGACATCCACAAGCAGACGGCGGCGGTGATCTTCGGTGTGGACGTGGGCGACGTGACGAGTGAGATGCGGTCACGCGCGAAGACGATCAACTTCGCGACGATCTACGGGCAGGGTGCGTTCGCGCTGTCGCGGCAGCTCAAGATCACGAACGCCGAGGCGAAGGCGTTCATCGACACGTACTTCGAGCGGTTCGCGGGGGTGAAGGCGTTCCTCGAGCAGTGCGTGGTGGATGCGCGTGCGCGCGGCTACGCGGAGACGCTCTTCCATCGGCGTCGGTTCATTCCGGAGCTCAACGACCGCAACTTCAACATCCGCGCCTTCGGTGAGCGCGTGGCCGCGAACACGCCCATCCAGGGCTCGGCGGCGGACCTCATCAAGATGGCGATGTTGCGTGTGCACGCCGCGCTGGCGCAGGAGGGGCTGCAGGCGCGCATGCTGCTGCAGGTGCACGACGAACTGGTGTTCGAATTGCCGCCGGAGGAGGAGACCACGCTCTCGGCGCTGGTGAAGCGGGAAATGGAGGGGGCAGCGACGCTCGATGTGCCGCTGCTGGTGGAGATGGGGGTGGGCGCCGACTGGGTGGCGGCGAAGGCCTGAGCGCGCCCGAAACGCCGGACCGCTTGCCTCGTCTCACGATACGGCGGGCGGTTCGGACGCTCTTGCAATGTGCGGCAGTTGGCGGGGGGTGCGAGAGCGGCGTCCTGCGACGGCGCCGGCACGCCATTCACAATGCGTTGTGATATAAGGACTTGCGCGCGCGCGCCGGCGCGGCATCGGGGTTGCTATAGACGTGGGCAGCGCCGCGATTCCCCGCGGCCCACGCGCCGGCCACGTCGAGCCGGAACCGATTCGAGACTTCCTCCATGCGTCATCCGCGATTCCAGCGCCGCCCTGCCCGGGGCTTCACGCTTGTCGAACTGCTGATCGTGGTGGTGGTGATCGGTGTACTGGCCGCGATCGCGGTGCCGAAGTTCCAGAACACCAAGGGCAAGGCCTACGCCTCCAGCATCAAGAGCGACATCAAGAACCTCGCATCGATGCAGGAGAGCTACTTCTACGACAACGAGACGTACTCGACCACGCTGGCCGGGCTGAACGTGACGCCCACGAACGGCGTGACGATCACGATCGTCGAGGCCGATGGACGGGGCTGGTCGGCGACCGCGACGCATCCGGCCGCGTTCCCGCTCACCTGCGCCGTGTTCTACGGCCAGGCGGCTCCGCTGGCGCCGGCGACCCAGGAAGGCTTGATCAACTGCCAGTAACGGTGTTGGATGGGCGGTGTGAGCGCCGCCGATTCCACCCCTCGCACCACCGACCACACCGACGCGCTGCCTCCCGTCGTGGAGGACCCGGACGCCCGCCGCCGCCTTGCGCGCCTGCGGGCGCTGTCGTTTGCGCACGGGTGTCGCGAGTTCGCCAAGCGGCGTGACGGCATGGTGCACGCGATGGATGGCGGACTCTGGCTGCACCGTCATCTGTGGCAGGGCAAGCCGCTGGTGCACCTGGTGAGTGTCGATCGCGCGCGGCTGCTGGCCTTTGGCGCGGCGTTGGGGCTCGACGCGTCGCGGCTGCAGGACAAGCCCCTCAAGGATCCGCGCACCGGCGTGCGACGTGCGGCCTGGCACTGGGACCTGGGTGGCCCCGTGTACCTGCCGCACGACGAGCGGCTGTTCGACGACCCGTTTACGCGTTGAGCAGCTTGGCGTCGGCTTCGCGGGCGAGGCGTTCGCCTTCGGCGAGATCGACGCGCGTGAGGAGGGCGCCACCGATGACGAAGAAGACGATGAGCCAGACGATGGCCGATCGGCTCGAGCCACCCTGCCCAACGGCCACCGCAAAGACGGCCGGGCCGAGGATGCCGCCGAACTTCTCGAAGACGGAGTAGAAGCCGAAGAACTCGCCGCTCTTGTGTTTGGGCACCATGTTCGCGAAGAGCGAGCGACTGAGCGCCTGCGTGCCGCCCTGCACCGCGCCCACGAGCAGCGCGAGGATGTAGAACTCGGTCATCGTGTGGATGAAGTACGCATACGTGCAGATGCCAGTGTACGCGACGAGTCCGAGCAGGATGGCCGCCTTGGTGCCGATGCGCCCGGCGAGCAGCCCGAAGGCGAAGGCGAACGGAATGCCGACGAACTGCACGATGAGGATGGCCGTGATGAGCGACGACGTCGGCAGGCCGATCTCGGCGCCGAAGGGTGTGGCCATCTTGATGACGGTCTGGATGCCGTCGTTGTAGATCGTGAAGGCGACCATCGCGAGCGCCGCCTGCCGGAACTGGCGCAACTCGCCGAGGGTCTCGCGGAGGCGGGCGAACGCGACGCGCAGTGCGGGCTGACCGGCGCGCTCATCGGCCTCGAGGGTGCGCGGTGGTTCGGGGACGCGGCGCAGCACGGGGAGGGCGAAGGCGATCCACCAGAACCCCACGACCACGAAGCCGATGCGCACCGGCAGCGACGCGGCATCGGGGGGCAGGTTGTCGCCCGTGGGGAGGCCGATGAGGGCGGGATTGGTGATCCACGCGAGATTCGCGGCGAGGAGCAGCCCGCCGCCGATGTAGCCCAGTGCGTACGCGCCGGTGGAGACGCGATCGATCTCGTCTTCGCTGGCGATGTGTGGCAGCAGCGATTCGTAGAAGGTCATGCTGCCCGTGGCGCCCGCGAGCGACAGCACGAGCAGCGTGGACGCCAGGAAGAGGTCGCCGCGATGGATGAAGTACATGGCCATCGTCGCGAACGCGCCCAGCAGCATGAAGAGCGTGAGGAACCGCTTCTTGGCCGCCTTGAAGTCGGCGACGGCGCCGAGCACCGGGCTGAGCACGGCGATGAGGATGGAGGCGACCGTCTGCGACCATCCATACCACTCGGTGGCGGAGGCGCTGCCGGCCGGCCGGTCGGCGCCGGCGACGGAGACGTAGAAGATCGGGAACACCGCCGCCATGATGATGGTCTGCATCCCCGAGATGCCCCAGTCGTACATGGCCCAGGCGCGCAGCTCGGGGCGATGCAAGCCGAGCGCGTGGAGAACGCCACGCGAGGGGGGGCGGGGGGACGCGGCGGCGGAATCGGCCATGGTGGGCAACAGAAGCGGGGAGTGGAGCGGGTGGCGGAAACGTCTGGGGGGTGCCCGTCGCTGTCCAGTCCGAGGCATGCCAGATTGGGACGCATGATGATCGGTCGGTTGCGACGCGTGTGGCTGCGCGGTGGAGTCGTGGCGCTGCTGGTGGTCGGCTGTGACCGTCCGGCCACCCCGGGCGCGTCGACGTCGGGCGACAGCGCGCGTGCGACGGGTGCCGGTGTGTCGACCGACGCGCCCGCCACGACGAGTGGTTGGGACGTCGCGGCCGGCGCGTTCGTGGTGTTGCCGACGGTCGATGGCGGACTGGTGTCGGGGTCGTTGCTGCGCCCGGACGCGACCGAAATGACGGTGGGAGATACCACGGGCATCGCAGCCGAACTGGGCACCGGGCTGGTCGACCTGTTCTCGCGCGCGGGGGCGGTCGGCTCGGCGCAGCTCCGCGTCGAGCGCGCGCCCACCATGGAGGAGGGGTGCACCGCCTGGCCGGTCGCGCGCCTCACGTTGCAGGGCGCGTCGTCCGTGACGCCGTGGACGGCCGCGTTTCCCGCGGGGCGCCTCACGGCGATGCCGCTCGATTCCATCGAAGGTGCGTCGCCCCGCGATTCGGCGGCACTGGTGGCGCGTCTGGCTGCGCTGGCATCGGCGCTGCCGGACGACACGAGCGGGACGTTCCGCGCGCTGCCATTCGTGACGCTGCGCGCGTGGCGCATGCGTGCGGGCGCGGACGGCTTCGTGGTGGCGACGTTGGTGCGGCGTGTGAACCAGGAGGACGATCCGCGCGAGGAACGTCTCGTGCTGGTGGTCGATGCGCCGACGGACGACGTGACGGGGTGGCGCGTGGGGTGGCACGAGCGCGCCGCCGGGCGTGAGGAAGAGCTGGTGGTGGCCGAGCCGCTGCTGGCGTATCGCCTCGCGGGCCGCGACGACGCGCACCTGCTGTTCGGCCGTGACGACGGCGTCGCGTTGGGGGCGGCGGTGCTGGTGCGCCGCGGCGGCGTGTGGCGGGTGCAGTGGGAGAGCGCCGTGGCGGGGTGCGACTAAGCCGGGTGCGACGAGCCGGCTGCGTGATCAGCGGGGTGCGACCAGCGGGGTGGGACGGAGGGACGCTGCGGTGGACGTGCTGGGGACGCAGAATAGGGGCGTCCCTTCTCGCCGGAGTGTCCCGTGTCCCGATTCCTCCGCTGTCTGCGTGGCGTGCGTCGCCTCGCACCAGCCCTGTTCGCCCTGCCTGCCATCGCGCTCGCGCAGGGGGCGGCACCAATCAAGTTCGCACGCTACGCGCATGTCGCGAACGACGGCACGATTGCGTTCACCTGGCAGGATGACATCTGGGTGGCCGACAAGGACGGCGCGAACCCCCGTCGCCTGACGGCCCATGTCGCGCGCGACTTCATGCCGCGCTTCTCGCCCGACGGCAGGACGATTGCCTTCACGAGCAATCGCATGGGCAACAACGATGTGTACGTGGTGCCGGTGAGCGGTGGCGAGCCGCAGCAGCTGACGTGGTTCAGCGGCGACGACCAGGCGCTGTACTGGACGCCCGATGGTCGCGAGATCGTGTTCACGAGCAACCGCGGCGCGCATCCGTTCGGCTCGCCGTTGTACCGCCTGCCGGTGGATGGCAGCCAGCCGCGCGCGATGGCGATGGACTTTGGTCGCAGCGGGATGATCAAGCAGGACGCGACGCTGGTGGCGTTCAACCGCACGCTGCCCAGCTACTGGCGCAAGGGGTATCGCGGCAACGCGAACGCCGACATCGCGGTGCAGGACCTCAAGACCGGTACCATCACCGAGCTGACGGACACCGACCTCAAGGGCTACAAGGGATTCACGCACGACGTGCACCCCATGTGGGGCGCGGACGGCCTCATCTACTTCGCGTCGGAGCGCGACGGGATCTTCAACATCTGGCGGTTGCCGCCCACGGGAGGCACGCCGCAGCAGGTGACGCGACACAAGGAGGACGGCGTGCAGTTCCCGGCGATGTCGCCGGATGGGCGCCACCTCATCTACGAGAACGACTTCGACCTGTGGACGCTCGACGTGCCGGGGGGCACGCCGCGCAAGCTGACGCTGCAGATCGCCGCCGACCCGAAGGAGAACGACATCGAGACGCTGGTGACGACGAACCGCGCCGAAGGGTTCACGCCGTCGCCGAGTGGCGACTACCTGGCGGTGGATCAGCACGGGGAGATCGTGATCGTGCCGACGGAGGCGGGGATCGGCGAGCGCACGGCGGTGACGCAGAGTCCGTGGCGCGAGCGCTTCCAGGCGTGGTCGCCCGACGGGCGGCGCCTCGCGTACGTCAGCGACGAGTCGGGCGAGGAGGAAGTGTGGGTGTACGACCTGGCCACGGCGCAGCGGCGCAAGCTGACGACGCAGGCGAGCGTGAAGGCCGACCTCACGTGGGCGCCGAACTCGCAGAAGCTGGCGTACACCGGCAACAACCGGCTGTGGGAGGTGGATGCGGCGGGTGGCGCGCCGCGCGAGCTGGCGTACAACCCGGCGGGCGGCTTCACCATCGGGCAGTACGCGGCCGACGGCAACGTGATCACCTACACGAAGCGGGACGACGACCAGAACGCCGATGTGTACGTGCACGACCTGCGCACGCGTCGGGCCGTGAACGTGTCGCGCAATCCGTTCACCGATGCGAACCCGGTGCTCACGCCGGACGCGAAGACGCTGCTGTTCACCTCGACGCGGGACGGCGGCGTGTCGCAGCTCTTTGCCGTCTCGCTGGCGAAGCTCGCGGAGGATCCGAATGACCCGCTGGTGAAGGAGCGGCTACGGCGCGCGGCGGGGGGGCGCGGTGAGCGGGCGGACAGCAACGCGACAAGCGGGGCGACTGCGGCGACTGCCGCTGCCGCGACTGCCGCTGCCGCGACTGCCGCTGCCGCGACTGCCGCTGCCGCGACTGCCGCTGCCGCGACGCTCACGATCGACGAGGCCGGGATCGCGCGGCGCGCGGTGCAGCTCACGCGCGGTGGCACGGCGGTGGGGCAGTACTTCCTCGCGCGCGACGGGCGCACGGTGTACTTCACCGTGGGTGGTGGCGGGGGCGGTGGTGGCGGCGGTCAGGCGGTCGCCGTCGATCCGGAGAGCCCGAACGTGGGGCTGTTCGCGATGAACCTCGACGGCACGAATCGGCGCCGGTTGGCGGGCGGCGTCTATCCACAGCTCACGCCCACGGCCGACCGACGCACCGTGTTCTTCCGTCGCGCCGCCCGCGGTGGGGACGGGGGCGACAATGCGGCGCCCGGCTTCGAGATCGCGAAGCTGACGCTCGCCACGCCGCAGCGGGCCGACCCGGTGAGCTTCACCTTCCCGGTGACGATCGACCATCGCGCCGAGCGCACGCAGCTGTTCGAGGAGGCGTGGCGCGTGATGAAGTACCGCTTCTACGACGAGCAGATGCACGGTCGCGACTGGGACGCGGTGAAGGCGAAGTACAAGCCGCTGCTCAAGTACGTCGGCACCAACGAGGACGTGTACGACTTGGCCAACGAGATGATCGGCGAGCTGAACGCGTCGCACACCGGCGTGTCGGGACCGCCGAGCCGGCAGATGCCGCGCGTGTACACGTCGCGGCACCTGGGCTTCGAGCTCGAGCCGAGCCCCGCGGGGCGCTACCGCGTGGGACACATCTACAAGGACGGCCCGGCGGACAAGGAGTGGCTCGACATCGCCGAAGGCGACTACGTGCTGGCGGTGAACGGGCAGGAGCTTCGGAGCGGTGACAACTACGAGAAGCTGCTGGCGACGGCGCTCAACGAGTACGTGCCGGTGCGGCTCGCGAAGAGTGCGACGGGCGAGGGCGCGCGGACGGTGCGCGTGGCGACGGTCACGTCGCTCACGGACATCAAGTACGAGGAGTGGGTCGCGACGAATCGCGCGCAGGTGGAGAAGGAAACCAACGGCGACATCGCGTACGTGCACATCCGGTCCATGGACCAGCCGTCGCTGGCGCGCTTCCGCAACGAGATCGACCAGTTCTCGAACAAGAAGGGGCTGATCGTCGACATCCGGTACAACGGCGGCGGCAACATCGACCAGGAGCTGATCGACATCCTGGAGCGGCAGCCGTACCAGTTCTGGAATCCGCGCACCGGGGCGCGCACCTGGGGGCGCCGTCCGCGGCAGGCGATCGCCGGGCCCAAGGTGATGATGATCAACGCGCGGTCGGGGTCGGACAGCGAGGTGACGCCGATGGCGTTCCGGCAGCTCAACCTGGGCCGCATCGTGGGCAATCCCACGGCGGCGGCGGTGATCGCGACCGGCAGCTACGCGCTGATCAACGGCGGGTCGATTCGCACGCCGGGGTCGCAGGTGATCACCTACGATCCGACCAAGCCCAACAACTACGGCGTGAACCTCGAGAACCTCGGTGTGCCGCCCGACGTGTGGGTGAAGAATTCGCCCAACGACGAGGTGCAGAAGCTCGATCGCGAGCTCAAGACGGCGATCGAGGAAGCGATGAAGATGCTCAAGGCGCTGCCGGGGAAGATCTCGAGTAACGATCGCTGACGACGATGGTGTGCGCCGCGGGGCGGGACCGCCCGCGGCGCGCGCGTCGTCTGCCGCCTCTCATCCGGCGGCGCGCTCCCGGTTGCGCCGATAGCGCCCGCCCCAGTCCCGCAACGCCTCGATGGCCGGCAGCGCGGTGCGCCCCAGCGGCGTGATGTCGTAGTCCACGTGCGGCGGCACCACCGGGTGCACCGTGCGCACGAGCAGCCCGGCCTCTTCGAGCTCGCGCAACTGCTGCGTGAGCATCTTGTGCGAGACGCGCTTGAGGTCGCGGTGCAGCGCGTTGTAGCGCCACGTGCGCTGATTGAGCCGCCAGAGGATCGGCATCTTCCACTTGCCGCCGATCGCGTGCAGCGCGAGCTCGACGGGACTCTGGAAGACCTGCCCTTCGAAGGTGAACTCGGGCACCGCACTCTCCTTTTGGTGTGTATCTCCCCGAAAGGTGCATACTGTCGCGATCGGGTATGCAATCGTACCCTCCGGCCGTCCCTTTCAACAGGAGCGGTCCCCTGAGTGCCAACACGAATGTCACCGACGCCGCGCGTCCCAAGCGCGTCCTGCTCATCGCCGCCAACGCCGCCGTCTCGCCCGTCACGCAGTGGCCCGTGGGCTTCTGGTGGGCCGAGCTGACGCACCCGTACTGGGAGTTCACCGAAGCCGGCTACACGGTCGAGATCCGCAGCCCCGCCGGTGGCACCCTGCAGGCTGACGCGTACTCCGACCCCGACGACGCCAGCGGCTACTCGGCGCACGACATCCTGTCGCTGGGCTTCAAGCGGTCGGCGGCGCATGCCGCGCTGCTGCAGGACACGCGCAGCATCGACGACGTGGACGTGCACGCGTACGACGCGCTCTTCGTGACCGGGGGCCAGTCGCCCATGATCACCTTCCGCGGCAACGCAGCGATGCAATCGCTGGTGGCGCGCTTCTACGAGGCCGGCAAGGTGGTGGCCCTCGTGTGCCACGGAACCTGCCTGCTCCTCGAGACGCGCCTGTCCACGGGCGCGCTGCTGGTGCAGGGCAAGACGTGGACGAGCTTCGCCGACAGCGAGGAGCAGTACGCCGATGCGTTCGTGGGCATGCGCATCCAGCCGTTCTGGATCGAGAGCGAGGCGCGCGCTCTGCCGGACACGAACTTCGTCGTCGACCAGCGCTTCCGCCCGTTCGCCGTACGCGATGGACGACTCGTCACGGGGCAGCAGCAGTTCTCCGGCGCGGCGGCGGCGCGCCTCGTCATCGAAACCCTCGGACGCTGAGGACATCATGGCGGCACACGCGCTGCACTGGTTCGAGATCCCCGCGCGCGACCTCGCGCGGGCCTTCACCTTCTACGCCACCGTGCTCGACGGACATGTCCGCATGGGGACGTTCGGCGGTGCACCGCTCGCGCTGTTCGATGTCCCCTTCCACGACGGCAGTGCCGTGGGTGGCAGCATCGTGCAGCGGGAGGGGCTCCACCCCTCGGCGGACGGCGTGGTGCTCTACCTCAACCTCTTCGGCCCGCTCGCGCCCGCCGTCGCGCGTGTGACCGCCGCCGGGGGCATCGTGCTCGCGCCGCACATCGACCTGGGCACCTTCGGCACGGCGGCACTCATTGTCGACACCGAGGGCAATCGCATCGGGCTGCTCGAGCCGCCCGCGCGCTGAGCGCACGCACCGCTGCCAGGCGGGGCACGGCGGCGGCGCACTGCGCGTTCAGCATCATCATCACCAACCCAGAGCCAGACATCATGCACATCGCCATCCTCGGCGCCGGCCGCGTCGGCTCCACCCTGGGCCGCCGCTTCGCGGAGGCCGGTCACACGGTCGTGTACGGCATGCGCGACCCCGACGACGCGAAGCACACCATGCCGCGCGACGCACGCGACACGCTGGCCGGCGCGGCGGCACGCGCCGAGGTGCTCGTCCTCACCACCAGTTGGGCCGGCGCGGCGGATGCACTCGCCGCGGCGGGCGATCTCAGCGGCA
Organism: Gemmatimonadota bacterium; assembly: GCA_020161135.1. Taxonomy (GTDB): domain Bacteria; phylum Gemmatimonadota; class Gemmatimonadetes; order Gemmatimonadales; family Gemmatimonadaceae; genus Gemmatimonas. Next base: position 986,346 of record JAIUOB010000002.1, read on the forward strand.
AGGTGCTCATCGATGCCACCAATCCCATTGGCCCCGGCATGGTGCTCACGCACGGCACCACCGACTCGGGTGCGGAGCAGGTGGCGCGATGGGCGCCGGGGGCGCGCGTGGTGAAGGCGTTCAACAGCATCGGCATGGAGATCATGGCCGACGCGCGCTTCGGCGATGCCCGGGCGGTGCTGTGGCTGTGCGGCGATGATGCCGAGGCATGCGCGCAGGTGGCCACGCTGGCGCACGACATCGGTTTCGAGCCGTTGCGGCTGGGGCCGCTGGTTCGCGCACGCATGCTCGAGCCCGCCGCGCTGCTCTGGATCACGGCCAGCGGCGTGCTGGGCACGCGCGACTTCGCGTGGGGGGTGCTGCGGCGCTGAGGGCGCGGTCGTGATCGGGCGCTGCGGCCGCAAACGCAAGCCCTGCACACCGGCGCGTGCGGCGCATAGACTCCGCCGCCCATGACTGCTCCCACCACCGATTCGCTCACGCCCGCGATCGTCGCGCGCGTCGCCACCGAGCTGGCGCTCAACCCCGGCCAGGTGCAGCGCACCCTCGCCCTCTTCGGCGAGGGCGCCACGCTCCCCTTCATTGCCCGCTACCGCAAGGAAGTCACCGGCGGGCTGGACGAGGTGCAGCTCCGCGACGTGCGCGAGCGGGCCGAGTACCTGCAGGAGATGGAGGAGCGTCGCGCGGCGATCCTCAAGAGCATCGACGAGCAGGGCAAGCTCGACGACGTGCTCAAGGCCAACATCCTCGCCGCCGACACCAAGCAGGCGCTCGAAGACCTGTACCTGCCGTACAAGCCGAAGCGCCGCACGCGGGCGATGATCGCGCGGGAGCGTGGCCTGGGGCCGCTGGCCGACGCGCTGTGGGCTGGCGACGTGGACGATGCCGCGCTGCTCGCGCAGGCCGCCGCGTTCGTGCTTCCCGAGGTGGACGGCAAGCCGAGCGAGGTGCCCACCCCGGAGGCCGCGCTGCAGGGCGCGCGCGACATCCTCGCCGAGCAGGTGGCCGAAGACGCGGTCGTGCGCGGCTGGGTGCGTGAAGTGACGCGCGCGAAGGGCGTGGTCAAGAGCCTCGTGTCCGAGGGTAAGGCGCGCGACGACTCGAAGTTCAAGGACTACTTCGACTTCAGCGAGGCACTCGGCACCATTCCGAGTCATCGCATGCTGGCCATCCGTCGTGGCGAGGCGGAGAACGAACTGCTGTGGCGCATCGAGGCGCCGGTCGATGTCATCACGGCGCGGCTGCAGCGCGAGGTGATCGGGGCGCGCAAGGCCGTGCAGCAGCTCACGCTCGTGGCGGCCGATGCCTACAAGCGGCTGCTCGCGCCGGCCATCGAAGTCGAGTTGCGTGTCGAGCTCAAGACGCGCGCCGACGACGAGGCCATCACCATCTTTGGCCGCAATCTCGAGCAACTGCTGCTGGCGAGTCCTGCGGGTGAGCAGCGCACCATTGGTCTCGACCCGGGCTTCCGCACCGGTGTGAAGGTGGCCGTGGTGAGCGCGACCGGTGCGCTGGTGCACACCGACACGCTGTACCTGCATCAGGAGGATCGCTTCGCGGGGGCCATCCGGGCGCTCGTGCAGCGCTTCACGCCGGAGCTCATCGCGATCGGCAACGGCACGGCGAGCCGCGAAACCGAGACGCTCACCAAGGCGGCGCTGCGCGAAATGGATGCGCCGCGTCCGCAGGTGGTCGTGGTCAACGAGGCCGGCGCGTCGGTGTACAGCGCGAGCGACCTGGCGCGTGAGGAGTTCCCCGAGCTCGACGTGTCGCTGCGCGGCGCAGTGAGCATCGCGCGCCGCCTGCAGGATCCGCTGGCCGAGCTGGTGAAGATCGACCCCAAGAGCATCGGCGTGGGGCAGTACCAGCACGACGTGAACCAGACGAAGCTCAAGCAGCGTCTCGACGAGACGGTGGAGAGCGCGGTGAATCGCGTGGGGGTCGAGGTGAACACGGCGTCGGCGGCGCTGCTGGGCTACGTCGCCGGCATCGGCCCGAGTCTCGCGCAGGCCATCGTCACGCTGCGCGACCGGAAGGGCGGCTTCACCAGCCGTGCCGATCTCAAGGAGGTGCCGCGACTGGGCGCCAAGGCGTTCGAGCAGGCGGCGGGCTTCCTGCGCGTGCGGGGCGGCGCGCATCCGCTCGACGCGAGCGCGGTGCACCCGGAGCGCTACACGCTGGTGGAGCGCATGGCCGCCGACCTGGGCGTCGAGGTGCGCGCACTGGTGGGCAACGAGGCTCTTGTCGATCGCATCGCGCTGCCGCAGTACGTGCGCGACGATGTGGGGCTGCCCACGCTGCGCGACATCGTGGCCGAACTCAAGAAGCCCGGACGTGACCCGCGCGCGGCGTTCGAGCCGCCCGCCTTCCGTGACGATATCCAGAAGCCGAGCGACCTGCTCCCCGGCATGGTGCTCGAGGGGGTGGTGACGAACATCGTCGCCTTCGGCGCGTTCGTGGACATCGGCGTGCATCAGGATGGACTCGTGCACGTGAGCCAGCTCGCCGATCGTTACATCAAGGACGCCAACGAGGTCGTGAAGGTCGGGCAGAAGGTGAAGGTCACCGTGCAGCAGATCGATCTCGCGCGCAATCGCATCGCGCTCACCATGCGCAGCGATGGCGGCGTGCCGCGCGCACCGGGAGCGCGTGATGCCACGCGTGACGCGGCGCGTGACGGACAGCGCAGCAACGTACGTGAAGGCGCGCGTGACGGGGGCTCTCGCGAGGGCGGGCCGCGCGGCGGGCGTGACGCACGTCCCGCGGGCAAGCCGTTCGTACCCACGAAGGGTTCCGTCGCGCCCAACGGCATGCGCTTCAAGTAAGCCACATCACCGACCGGGCAGTCCGGAACACACCAGCTTGCAATTAGCGACCGGGTCGGACGCGCCGTGCGTCCGACCGGCAGTGCGCGACACTGGCTGGAGGATGATCCGATGCGTTCGACCTTGGCAGCATTGCTGTGTGCCGCGGCCGTAGCGGCCACGCCGCGCACCGCCGCGGCGCAGTGGCAGGGCCCGATCACCTTTGCGGGGTGCGACGCCGCGCGCTCCTGCCACACCATGCAGTTCTTCGCGAGCACCTTCGACGAGCATCCCGGCGAGATGCTGGTGACGTTCCTGGGCGCGACGCGATGGATCGAGCGGGGCGCCTTTTCGGACTGCGGCACCGGCTGCGCGTGGAACAGCAACCTGCCACCCCTGGGGAGCGGCCTGCTCGATCTGCGCCACGCCAGCGCCTTCTGCTGGGCCTACGTCGATCGCCAGAGCCACCCGACGCCGGTGGTGAGCACGGGGCACCTGTGTGGCCCCCACGCCGACGATGACTGGGGCGGCGGCGGCTTTCGCGCGCCGCTCGATTGGCGGCCGCAGTTCGTGAACCTCAACCTCGTCTATGCGGAGCACGTCACGCACGCCGACGGACCGCCTGTGCCGGCCACCGAGGTGTCCCTCCAGCTCGCGCTCGTGCCGGAGCCGTCCACGCTGCTGCTGCTGGTGATCGGTGGCGCGCTGCTCCTGCTGTGGCGTCGGGGAGGGCCGTACCGGCGGGGGTAGGGGTGGGTGGGGCGTGCGTGGTTGGGGCAGACCGGGATGATCCCTTACTATTCCGGGTTCCCCTCCCGCTTCCCGGACCGCGTGAACCTCCCGCTCGCCATCACCCGCAGCTTTCCCGCCGACATCCAGTCGCGGGCGCACCCGCTCCTCGTCGACGGCACGGTGCGCCTGGTCGCGATGACGGGCACCGAGGTGCGCGCCGAGGTGTCCGGCGACGCGCCCTGCACCGTGCAGCTGCTCGCCACACGCGGACGCATCACCGCCACCTGCACCTGCACCACCGCCGCCGAGCGCGGCGCGTGCCCGCATCTCTTCGCGGTGCTCACGCTCGCCGCGATTCGTCGCAAGCTGGTCACGCTGCTCGACACGGCCGGCTCGGGGTTCACGCTCGATCTCGCGTCACGCGCGGCGCCGCTCGACGCATCGCTCGACGCGCCCGCTGACGGCGTGCCGACGGAACAGCCGCTCGCGACGTCGACAGGCATTGCGTCGTCGCTCACGGCGTCGACGCTCACCGCGCCGACAGACGCCGGGTCGGACGCTGCACCGCGTGGCGCCGATGCATCCGCCGGCGACGCCGATATGCCGGCTGCCCCCGGCTGGTCGTCCGCGCTCGCGCGCATGGCCGTGGAGCGCATGGTGGCCGCCGGACAGGAGGGGCCGCGCGTCTCCACGCTCCCCGCCGATCGCCGCATCGTGTACCTGGTCGATCTCGACCAACGCCTGCGCGCCGACGGGCTGCTCGTCGAGATCGGCACCGAGCGACGTGACCGTGACGGCAACTGGGGCGATCCGCGCCGCTTTCACTTCGCGTCGAGCGCGTGGTTCACCGCCGCCAACGCGGTCGATCGGCAGGTGGCCGAGATGCTCGTGGGCGCGAACGACACGCACGGCCTCACCGGCATGCCGGCCCACGGCTTCGCGGTGCGCCCGCGCGCCTTCGGCACCACGCTGCGCCTCATCTGCGACACCGAGCGTTGCCGCACGCTGTCGCGCGATGCCGCCCGCGACGGCCGGACGCTGCGCTGGGACGACGGCGCCGCGTGGCGCGTGCAGTTTCGCATCGAGCCCGATGCCATCGCGCGTCACACGCTGCGCGCCACGCTGCATCGCGACGACCGCATGCTTTCGCTCGAGCGCGTCACGTGGGTGCATCCTGCCGGCCTCCTCCTGCTCGACGACACCTTGGCCCGCGTCGACTGGCAGGGGAGCTTCCCGCTGGTGCAGCAACTGCAGGACGAGCCGCTTGCCCTGGGCGACCAGCTCAACGCCTTCCTGACGCAGTGGAATGCGCTGACCGACGCGCCCACGCTGGTGGTGCCCGCTGAGGAGCCGCTCGCGAGCGTCGACACGCCGCCGGTGCCGGTGCTCACCATCGATCTCGACGAGCATGGCGTGCGCAACGCGCCGGCCACGCTCGCCCTGCGCTTCCGCTACGGCACGGTGCTGGTGCCGCCGTCGCTGCGTGGCACCAGCAGCTACGACACGAGCACGCGCACGCTCCACCGGCGCGACGCTGCATTCGAACGGCGCTGCCGTGCACGACTGCTGCAGCTCGGTGCGCAGGAACACTGGCAGGGCACGCAGTCGGGCGATGCCTTCACGCTGCTGCGCGGACGCGTAGCCGCCCTCGTCGCCGCCTTGAGCGGCACGAGCACGATGTCGGGGCCGGCCGCAGCCACGGGCGCGAACGCTGCCGCCGGTAACGGCGCGAGCGGCAACGGCGCGGTTGCGGGCGACGTCTGGGAAGTCACGCTGGCCGGTCGTGCGTTGCACGTGGCCAGTGCACCGCTCCTGCGCGTGTCCACCGACATCGACTGGTTCGACCTCGAAGGCACGGTCCCGTTCGGGCCGCACGAACTGTCGCTCGCCCAGCTCCTCGCGCTCGATCCGGGCGCACACGACGGCCTCATCGCGCTGCCGGGTGGCGACTGGGGGCTCGTGTCGATGGACGATGTCGCGCGCCTGTCACGCCTGCTCGCCATGGGCGTCACGCGCGAGGGGCGTGTGCGCTTCCCGCGCACGCAACTGCTGCTGCTTGATGCGCTGCTGGCGGCGCTGCCCCACGTCGACGTCGACGAACAGCTCGCCGAGGCGCGCGCGCGACTCGCGCGCTTCAACGGCATCGACACCCCCGACGCGCCCCCGGGCTTCCAGGGCACCTTGCGCGGCTATCAGCGCGAAGGGCTCGGCTGGTTCGGCTTCCTGCGCGACTTCGGCCTCGGTGGCTGCCTCGCCGACGACATGGGACTCGGCAAGACCATCCAGGTGCTCGCGTTGCTCGAGGAGCGTCGCGTGCAGGGGCACGGCCCCTCGCTGCTGGTGGTGCCGCGTTCACTCGTGTTCAACTGGCAGCGTGAAGCCGAACGCTTCGTGCCATCGCTGCGGGTGCACGACCTGAGTGGCAGTGATCGTGACGTGGGCCGCCTGGCGCGGGAGGACGCCGACGTGTTCATCACCACGTATGGCACGCTGCGCGTCGATGTCGAGGAGCTCGGCGCGCACGAGTTCGACTACGTCGTGCTCGACGAGGCGCAGGCCATCAAGAACGCCGGCACCGCCACCGCCAAGGCGTCGCGCCTGCTGCGCGCGCGGCACCGCCTCGCGCTGAGCGGCACGCCCGTCGAGAACCGCCTCGAGGAGCTGTGGAGTCTCTTCGAGTTCCTCAACCCCGGCATGCTCGGCGCGTCCGCGCGACTGGCCACGGCCGATGCGGCACTGCTGTCGCGCGCGCTGCGCCCGGTCATCCTGCGGCGCACGAAGGCCGCGGTGGCCAGCGAGCTGCCCGCGCGCGTCGAACAGACGCTCGAGGTGACGCTCGAGCCGCGCCAGCGCACCTTCTACGAGCAGTTGCGCCGTCGCTACGCCGAGAGTGTGCTCGCGCAGGTCGATCGCGAAGGCATGCACAAGTCGCGCATGCACATCCTCGAGGCGTTGCTGCGCCTGCGGCAGGCGGCGTGTCACCCCGTGCTCGTCGACCCGACGCGCGGCGGCACACCCAGCGCCAAGCTCGATGCGGTGGTGCCGGCGCTGCAGGAGATCGCCAGCGAAGGGTACAAGGCGCTCGTCTTCTCGCAGTTCACCAGCTTCCTGTCCCAGTTGCGGCACCGCCTCGATGTCCTGGGAGTGCCGTACGAGTACCTCGACGGCCGCACCCGCGACCGGCAGGCGCGCGTCGACCGCTTCCAGAGCGCCGATGGTCCGCCGGTGTTCCTCATCAGCCTCAAGGCCGGCGGGCACGGGCTCAACCTCACCGCGGCGGAGTACGTGTACCTGCTCGACCCGTGGTGGAACCCGGCGGTGGAGGCACAGGCCATCGACCGCGCGCATCGCATCGGGCAGGAGCGGCAGGTGTTCGCCACCCGCGTCGTCGCGCGCGACACCATCGAGAGCAAGATCCTCGAGCTGCAGGCGGGGAAGCGCGCACTGGCCGATGCGATTCTCAACGAGGACCGCGGCGGGCTGTCGGGCATCGGGCGCGCGGAGCTGGAGCTGCTGCTGGGGTAGATTGGGGGGCCCACCTCCACCGCTCTGCCCATGCGCCTCGCCGTTCTTCGCCGCGCCGCCCCCGCGCTCGCCGCGCTGGCTTTCTCCACGCTCGCCCCCACGCGCAGCCACGCCCAGGCCAACACCGCGCCGCGCGGCGTCATGCCCATCGAGTTCGTGCATTCGGCCGAGTACGGCTGGTTCACGAAGCCGGTGCTGGCGAGCCGCGTGGTGGACGACATGACTGACACCACGCGCTGGCGCGTGAGCGGCGCCGGCAAGGGCTCGTACGTGGCCAACGCCCTCGGCGACATGCGCAGCCTGCGCGTGGACCTGACGCTCAACCGCCCGCCGCTCCCTGAACGGCTGCGTTTGCCGGCGGTGAATCTGCGCCGCGTGATCGCCGGCGAGGACTGGAGCCAGTACAACCGCATCGCGATCTGGATCAAGCCGGACTTCAACAGCGTGCCGGTGCTGCCGCTGCAGCTCGTCATGCACAACGACGGTGCCACCAAGGTGCCCGACCGCTACAACCGCGAGGGGACGCACGTCATCACGCTGGCGCGGCAGGGGTGGCAGCAGGTGCTGTGGGAGATCGATCCGCTGGCGCGCGACAAGGTCACGCTGCTCGAGATCGGCTACTTCGTGAACCGCATGCTGGCCGGCCCCGACGATCGCGTGGCCTTCGAGATCGGGCGCATCGAGCTGCAGCGGGTCGAGCCCGATGTGCACACCGGCTGGGCCGCCGGCGCCGGGCGCTTTGCGTTCAGCCACAGCGGCTACCTGCCGCAGCAGAGCAAGGTCGCAGTGATGAGCGGCCTGGCCGCGCAGGAGTTCGACGTGGTGCGGGTTGGTGACAACGCCTTCAGCGAGCATGTGCTGCGCCTCCCCGTACGCGCCGTCACCACGGCCACCGGCACGCACCAGCTCCTCGACTTCACGCGCCTCACCGCGCCGGGGACGTACGTGCTGCGTGTTGCGAGCTACACCAGCAAGCCGTTCGTGGTGGGCCCGCAGGCGTGGCGCGGCAGCATCGACAAGACGCTCAACTTCTACTACGGCAATCGCTGCGGCTTCGAGGTGCCCGGTGTGCACGACATCGACCACCGCGACTGGTTCGCCACGCTGGGCTCGCAGCGCATCAGCATGAGCGGCGGCTGGCACGATGCGGGCGACCTGTCGCAGGGTGTCATCAACACCGGCGAGGGCACGTACGCGCTGTTCGCGCTGGCGCGGCAGGTGGAGCGCGACGGTGGCGACCCGGCGCTCGTCGAGCGGCTGCTGGAGGAGGCGCGCTGGGGGCTCGACTGGGTGCTGCGGCTGCGCTTCGATGGCGGATACCGCGTCGGCTTCGGCAGTCACAACTTCTGGACCAACAACATCGTCGGCGACGGCGACGACCGCACCGTCGAGGCGAAGAACAACCCGAACGCCAACTACATCAGCGCGGCCGCCGAGGCGCTCGCGGCGCGCCTGCTGCGCACGCGGGACACCGCGCTGGCCGAACGCGCGCTGCGCACCGCGCGCGCCGACTGGGACGCCGCCATCGTCGGCATCGAGGGACCCAGCACGTGGCACACGCCGGCGTTCGCGGCGTCGCGCATGGAGCTGGCCGGTATCGGCATCACGGCGTCGCTCGAGCTGTGGCACGCGACGCGCGAGGCGAAGTACCGCGACAAGGCCGTCGAGCTGGCGCGCACGGTGGTGCAGTCGCAGCAGGTCACGCGCGTGGGCAGCACGCTGCCGCTCAGCGGCTTCTTCTACACCGGCCCCGACCGCGACACGATCTTCCACCAGTTCCATCGCGCGGCCGACCAGGCGCCCATCGTGGCGCTGGCACAGCTCGTCGAGGCGCTCCCCGACCACGCCGAGTGGATGAGCTGGTATGCCACCATCGCGCGCTACGCCGAGTACCAGAAGCGCACTGCGCAGGTGACGGCGCCGTACGACGTGTTGCCGGCGTACGTGTACCGCGTGGTGGACAGCGTGCAGGTGCCCGACTCGGGTGGGCGCTACATGGAGAAGCAGGGCGAGTACGCCGAGCAGGTGCGCGCCGGCACGCCCATGGGCGGCGGGTGGTTTCTGCGCACGTTTCCCGTGTGGTTCCAGCGGCGCGGCAACTACGGCGTGCTGCTCTCGCAGGCCAAGGGGTTGAGCGCGGCGTCACGCCTGCGCGGCGACAGCAGTGGCATGGCGCTCGCGTTTCGGCAGGCCGAGTGGGTGGTGGGGCGCAATCCGTTCACCCAGAGCACGATGTACGGCGAGGGCTACGACTGGGCGCAGCAGTACAGCGTGTCGAGCGGCGACCTCGTGGGCGCACTGCCCGTGGGCATGCAGAGCAAGGGGGTGACCGATCTCCCCTACTGGCCGTCGCAGAACATGTACGTGTACAAGGAAGTGTGGGTGCACAGCAGCAACCGGTGGATCTGGCTCATGGAAGACCTGCTGGCCAGGCCGGTGGCGGACGCCGATGCGCCGCGGGTGGTGCTGAGCGCGGCGGAGCAGGGCGCGACGGTGCGCATCACCGCCACCATCACCGGGCGCGGCGCGCATCGCTGGTCGCTGCGGGCGGAGAACCTCACGGTGCCGGCGAAGACGGTGGTGCAGGGGGCGACGCTGCACGACGGGGCGCCGACCGTGCTCACGTGGACGGCGCGGCGGGTGAACGCGAACGCGCCCGTCGTGGCGGTGCTGGTGGAGGAGGGGGCGCCTGGGCGGCGGGCGGAGGTGTATCGGGAGTGAGTGTCGCCCTACATCGCTGTCGTCGAGTGCGACACCGAAACGGGGCCGCTCGTGGGCCGCACTCCCGGCTTCCGAGGCGCGCACAGCCAAGGTGCGACGATGGAGGAGCTGGAAGCGAATCTCCGGGAAGTGGTCGCGATGTTGATCGAGGATGGTGAGCCGCAGCTCGAAGCGTAGCGCTGCCGAACAGCGAGCAACTCACGCGCCCCACTATCGCCCCGCCCCCCGCAACTCCTCCAGCACCCGCTCTCGCCTGCGCCGCGCGCGCCGCTGCCATGCGCTCCACATCACGAGACAAGCCACGCCGAGGCCAACCAGCGCATCGAGCCGACGGAGCCGCTGCACTTCGCGCGCCCGCACCAGCGGCGCGCCCGCAGCCAGCGCGAGGCGCACATCGACTTCGGAGGCCCGCACCGCGCTCAGCTCCGCGTCCGTGCGCGGCGTGTGCACCGCACGAGGCAGGAACGGGTTGAGATAGACCGCCTGCCAGAGGGAGTCGATTTCCGTGCGTGCGACGAAGGGGTAGCTGGTGCGCGCCGCCGTGCCGGCGAGCCGCTCGCGCAGCTGCCTGAGCGCCACCGGCGTGGCGCTGTCGGGCGACACACCCGCCTGCACCATCCCCGTCCAATAGTCCGCCGCGTGCGCTCGTGCACGCTGTACCTGCCGCTCGACGCGGGTCTCGAACGACGCATGGTGCCACGCGAGCAGCCCTACGCCGATGAGCGCGAGGAGGAACGGCAACATCTCCTGCCACCGCAGGCGCGTCGAGGACATGGCCGATTGAGCGGGTCGCCGCAAGTACGAGTCAGTAGCGGAGGTCGAACCAGATGACGGCCGGTCCGAGATGCCAGAGCGGCAAACATCCCGCCCCCGCCCGGTGATGATCCGGGGTACACCGGCGGAGAAAATAAGTTCCAGCCGCGCCGCGCCCGTGCGACCCAGGCCGTCGTCCTCATCGCAGGTGACGCACCGCTCGCCGCTCTCCGACCTATCCACACCGGTTGACCTCTACGCGCGGCGTCAGCCGGCGGGGTGGCACTGTACCTGCTTGGTGCGGTGTGCGCGTTGCTCTTGAGCGGTACGAGACGCGGTCGCCGCGCGTCTTCACACCTCACCGACGCGGGACCACTCGGCTCTCTAGCCTCTTGCCAACAGTCGAACCCCCCCGAAGCCCGGGAAAGCGTCGCGCTCGATGCATTTTCCGACGAGAAGGCCTCGATTCAAGACTCAGTCCTTCAGGCGAAGGGCAGCCGCTTGCCCACGGCGGCAGCTATTTGTCCACCGTGGCTGGTTGCGCGAGTCGGGAATCCACTATGCTCCCTACAAGAGCCGACATTCGGTCAGAGCCGCGTGGTGGAGCGGCCCGAGAAGGCGACTCGCGGAGTAGGTCGGGCAAGAGAGCTGTCGGCGTGCTCGCGAGAATCCCATCTCGCCATCTACCACGGATTCGAGGTATGTCCTATGCTGCGTGCGGCAATGGCGGGCACTTTCGCGCGGTTCATTTTCGTTGTTGCATCGCTGCTCTCGTCGGCTTGCGCATCGGGCGATGCGCCTGCGTCAGCTGTATCCGCAGTCCGCCCGCTGAAACTTGAGTCTGGCCGTGCTTTCGTCACGGCGCTCGCGCGGAGCGACACGAACGGAAACGTCTTCGTGGCTGATCCTCGCGACGGGCGCGTCGCACATTTCTCAAGTCGGGGCGAGCTGGTTTGGAGCTACGACGCACGCGGGGATTCTACGGGGCGGCTGCGCGTGCCCGTCTCGGTGATGAGCCTGAAGAATCGGTACTGGATTGCGGATGCCTCCAACGGACTGTTCGCCGTCGACCCCGCAAGCGGAACAATCGTGTGCAACGTGACGGATCTACCGCAAGTCATAGGGGATGCGCTGCCTGTCGACGATTCGACGATTGCAGTAGCGGGTCCCCGTTGGAGCTCAACAGTCCAGGCGGACTGGATCACGTTCGTCGACACTCCAAGTTGCGCAGTACGGCGTCGGGCAGTTGGCATCACCATCGGGCGCAATCGCAGAAACGTCACCGCGTTCAGTCGGGCGCAACTGAGCCTGTTCAGAGCGTCGCTAACGCTTTCGATCGGCGCGATTGACACGCTATACGTTCTCAGCGATCCGTCGAGCGCCCAGGTAAGCAGGGTGAAGCTCGACATGCCGCTGAGCTTCGCGAGCGTCGGAGGAATGGCAAGCAGGCCACCGAGCGACAATGCTCTCGCGAGGATCGTTAGGTTGGGTGGGCATGCGCAGGTGAGTGATTCAACGGCGATTGTCCAGTTGGTCGCTGGTCGCGAGAGAACACTCACCGCGCGGTGGTTCATGGTCGATCTCCGCAATGGGCAAGCAACTACCGAAGTCGAGAGTGTCGGACTGTTGTTGTCCGGAGACAACGGCGCTGGCGTTGCCCTGCGGTCCGTCGTTGATCCGACCACGCTGCTTTCGGTCAGGTTCAAATGAGTCGACTGCGACACCTTCTCGTGCTCGTAGCGCTCGCGTCGTGCAGCGAACGGAGTGCAGATCTCCGCGCAAACATCGAGCGGCCCAGCATCTTCGCAGAATCTGAGTTGCAGAGAGCGTCGCAGACGACTGTCGTCTGGATCGCTCGTGACACCGACTGTCAGAGCTGCGAGAATCCGCTCGCCGCGATACGACGCCTTGTGGGCGAGCAGGCTGAAACCAAGCTCACCGTGCTTGTGGTTGGTGACAGCCTCAGGTCCTTCAGGGGCTTGTTGGATCAGTATGACCTCGACGGTGAGGTTAGGAAGCCGACACTCACAGAAGTGGCCGTCGTCAAGGGAAGTACTCCAGGCGTTTTCCTTCGAAGGGGCACCAGTGAGGCGCAGTGGTGGACGCGTTCGTCCCGGCCGTCGTACGCTGAGCTTTGTCGAAGTTCCTTCGACTAGTGTTCGTTTCTCTATCCTTGGAGGGAGCGCGCTTTACGGGACAAGGGTCGTGACTAGTCCAGACATTTCGGAGGACGCTAGTATGACGAAGAGACTCACGCTCGCACTGCTCGCAGTTGGCGTCGTAATCGCCGTGCCACACACCACGGCGTATTCGCAGGTGTTGGAGCAGAAGACTTTCCACGACTGGATCCTTTTCGACTGGTGCGGGAATCCCGACTGCACTCTTCCTGGGCCAGACACGTGCTGCTTCACGGAACCCGACTAGCTAGTCGGTCGTAGCCGAGCCTTCGGAGTGGCTCGTGAGAGAAGACGCTGCGCCGCGAGCCACTTCCGATCGGCAAAGAGCGACAGCCGACCAAGGACGACGACGCCGGAACAAACCACCGACGGGGGGAAGCGGGTGAGACTGAACCCAGTAGTGATACAGCTAGCAGTTTTATGCTTGCTAGATTCTCCGACCCTGTCGTCGCAGTCGACACGACACTCTTCGCAACCGGTGGTACTTCCTGGCGAGTACTTGAGGGTCACTTCGTTTCAGCCGCTCGCACCCGGAAACTTCCTGGTGCTGGATGCTGCGGTGCGCGAGGTCTTCACGATCTCGACTTCACGCGGAACCAACGCACTCACGGCGCGCAAAGGAAGTGGTCCCAAAGAGCTGCAGCGACCAGTCGGGCTGCTTCCAATGAAGGGTGGTGGCGCACGAGTCACTGATCTCGCGAGTCTTCGTTGGCTCGAGGTTTCGCCCCAAGGTGAGCCGATCGGCGTTACCAACCTCAATGGCATGATGAGCCGGGTGTTAGGAGGAACCCTCTGGGGAGGCGACACGCTCGGCTGTCTGTATTCGTCACCGAAAGTTTCCGCAACGTCGCCAGACGCTTACGAGCTACGAGCACCGTTGCTTCGATGGTGCGAAAGCAGCACCCCTCCGGACACGATAGCGTTCGTGCGCCTTCCCGCAAACGAATGGTCTGCCACCCGAACAGTTGGTGCCGGACTCCTCCGTAGTTCCACCAGCAGGCCGATGTTCGCGAAGGACCAAGTGACTGTTTGCAAGGACGGTACCGTCTACGTCCTCCGTGCGACGGACGGAGCAATTGATCGCTACGCTCGAGGAGTGCGTTCGTCGTCGAAACTACCGGTCGTCCAGCGAATCAAGATCGACGCCGCTGAGAAGCGCGCATTCAGGCAGTCACAGGTCATCGCAGGGAGCATACAACTTGTAGGCGTCGGCACGCGAAATCCGCGTCCCCGGCCTGCGGCGGGAATTTCGGGGCTGACAGACGAGTCGGATCCGCCAGGCACGATCTGGCCGCTTCTCAAGCCGCACGTGCTGCGGCCGGCTATTGCCGACCCCTTCGGAGCGCTCTGGATTCAGCGAGTTGTTCCTGCATCTGATTCGATGTCGTCGATCGTCGACGTGCTGGCAAGGGATCTTCGCACTCATCGAGTCGTTCGATTGCCAGAGAGAGCTACACTACTCGGCGTCGATGGGGAGCACGTATACGTACTGAAGAAGGACATCGATGGCTTTGAGCGAATCTTCGCGCTGGACGCAAAGACCGTCGATGCACGCCGAGGCAAGCCATAGTCTCGCCAAACAGATGCCCACCTGCGAGACCCGTCACGCACCGATTCCGGGAGTCGGTCGCGCTGACGTTTGGAACGCCGGCGAGCCGCGATCACCAGTATCTCTCAGACGAACGCGCAGCCTTCGATATCCCAGAAGCGTCGTCCTCGCAGGGCCTCGTTGGTGCCAACTCGATCCTCGCCGACGGTGAGCTCGGGCCATCAGCCTGCAAAGAAGCGCGCACGAGTTGCGCTTCAGCATCAGTTGGGATCGTTTGGGCATCTTGAAGCACGAAAGGGTTGAGAAGTGAGACGTGACAGGACGAATCCAGCGCGGGCTGAGCTTGGAGTGGTGAGCGAATGAGTACTGCGCGCCCCGCGAAGCACGACCAAAGGCCTGGATTCGTAGGTTGAGTTGCACAATCCGGCGACAGGAAGGACCGAATAGTCGATTCGGAGCTCGGCTTGCCGCGCGAACGCGCGAATAGAGTTCCGCCGCGCTTGCTAGTTCATCATCGCGCGAGACCTCGCGTGTAGCGCGAATGACGCGAAAAATCGAGGTTGTGCTCCGGCGTTTCCCGGCGAGACAACGGTGACGTTTGTCATGCCTCTGTCCTGACAAGTTCCTGAGAGTCGGTGGTTGGATCGGAGAGCTTGGGAGTGAGAACCGCACCGACGTGTCAGGAATTTTGTGTATGAGGCGTGAAGCTACGAGGCCCGCTGGGTGAAGCGGTCCCCGTAGAAGATCGCAAACTGATTCATGGCTTCCCGCCAGGCTTTCGCGGCGCGGGTGGTGTGGCCGTGGAGGTTGCTGAGGGCGAGCCACAGGAGCTTGATCGCGGCCTCGTCACTCGGGAAGCGGCTGCGGGTCTTGCTGATCTTCCGGAGGCGCATGTGCGGACTCTCGATTCCGTTGGTCGTGTAGATCACGCGCCGGACGGCGGGGGGAAACGCAAAGAAGGGAATGATCTGCGGCCAGTGCCGTTCCCACTGGGTCACGATCGTCGGATAGCGCTGCCCCCAGGAGCCCGTGGCGAAGGCCGTCAGCGCGGCGCGGGCGGCGTCGGCCGAGACGGCGGTGTAGATCGGGCGCAGCGCGGCCGCGAGCGCCTTGCGGTCCTTCCAGCGCGTGTAGTCCAAGCTGTTGCGCAGCAGGTGCACGAGGCACGTCTGCACGGTCGTCTGCGGAAACGCGGTCTCCAGCGCGTCCACGAGGCCGGTGAGGCTATCGACGACGGCGATGAGCACATCCTGCACCCCGCGCGTGCGCAGCTCGTTGAAGACCTTGAGCCAGAACTGGGCACCCTCCGTCTGCTCGATCCACCGCCCCAGCACCTCGCGCGTGCCATCGGCCAGCACGCCGAGCGCCACGTACACCGCCTTGTTGCGCACGCCCCCGTCGTCGCGAATCTTGACGCGGAGCGCATCGAAGAAGATGACCGGATAGAGGGGCTCGAGCGGCCGCTGCTGCCACGCCGTGACCTCGGCGAGCACGGCATCGGTCACCGTGCTGATGAGGTCGGGCGAGACCTCCGTGGCGTACTGCTCGCGCAGGAAGCCCTGGATCTCCCGCACCGTCATCCCGCGGGCGTACATCGCGATGATCTGGTCATCGAAGCCGGGGAAGCGGCGGGCGTGCTCGGGGAACAGGAGCGGCGCAAAGTCCCCGTCGCGATCCCGGGGCACGGCGATCCGCACCGGCCCATCTTCCGTGAGGACCGTCTTGGCCGAGTGGCCATTGCGCTGATTCGTCTGCGCCGCTGGCGGCGGCTCACCCGGTCGATTCCCCAGGTGATGGCTGAGCTCGACCTCCATCGCCCGCTCGATCAGCGCCTTCTTGAACGCCAACGACGCCGCTTGGACGTCGGCGGCCGTCATCGGCCCCTTCACCAGCTCATCCAACAACGCGCTGGGGATCGAGATCGCCGAGCCCCCGGCTCCCGCGTCTTCCCCTGCCGACTTCCGTGGCATCCTGACTCCGCTCTGGTGTCATGATATGCCTCACACACAAAGTTTCTGATCGGTCCAACCGCCCGTTGCCGAGCTCAGTGCGTCTGTGCCGTCGCGCGTCACAATGCAGACGCCACGAGGGTGGGCAGTTCCCAGACCAAGCAAACATCCCGCCCCCTTCCGGTGTCGAAACGGGGCGCACGTCGCAAGCGAACGGTGCATCCTTCTGCACCCCCTTCCTCGCCCCTGCCGGCCTCATCCGCACACCATGACCTCCCGTCGTGACTTCCTCCGCCTCGGCGGCACGGCCCTTGGCGGCGCCGCCGGAGCCTCGCTCCTCGGCGGTACCGCCCTGGGTGCCATCCCGCGGCTCCTCTCGGCAACCCCCGCGCCCGACGCGCGCGCCCTCGAGGCCTTCGCCGACATCCAGAACGTCCGCGCCCTTATGGACGCCGCGCTCAATGCCGCGAAGATGGCCGGCGCCACCTACGCCGACGTCCGCTGCAGCCGCCAGCGCCAGAACTTCGTGTTCACCCGCGAGCAGCAGATCCAGCAGGTCGTCGACACCGACACCGTCGGCATCGGCGTGCGCGCCCTGGTGGACGGCACGTGGGGCTTTGCCGCCACGCGCATCCTCACCACCGACGGGGCCGCTGCGGCCGCGCGCGAAGCGGTCGCCATCGCCAAGGCGTCCAAGGTCGCCCGCGCCACGCCCATCGAGTGGCTCCCCGCGCCCGTCGTGAAGGACGGCGTGTGGAAGGGCGCCTACACGCAGGACCCGTTCGACATTCCCGTCGAACAGAAGGCCGACCTGCTCATCCGCGCCAACGCCGCCGCCATGAAGGCCAAGGGCGTCAAGTTCGTCTTCAGCGGCTTCTTCTTCGTGAAGGACGAACGCAACTACGCCAACACCGACGGCACGGTCACCAAGCAGGACACGGTGCGCAGTTGGCCCACCATGCAGATCACCGCCGTCAACGCCGACTTCACCGACTTCCAGAATCGCAGCAACATGGTGGCCCCCATGGCGCGTGGCTGGGAGTATGTGCTCGGCGCCGACCTGGTGGGCAACGCGCCCAAGTGGGGCGAGGAGGCCGCCGCCAAGCTCACCGCGAAGCCGGTCGAGGTGGGGCGCTACGACCTCGTGCTCGACCCGCAGAACCTCTGGCTCACCATCCACGAAAGCATCGGGCACCCCACCGAGCTCGATCGCGCCATGGGCTACGAAGCCAACTACGCCGGCACCAGCTTCATCGCGCCGCCGGACAAGATGCTGGGCACGCTCAAGTACGGGCCAAGCATCATGAACGTGCAGGGCGACCGCACGCAGGAAGGCGCGCTCAGCACCATCGGCTGGGACGACGACGGCGTGAAGCCCGACGAGTTCCTCATCGTCAAGAACGGCGTGTTCAACGACTACCAGACCACCCGTGAACAGGCGCCGTGGCTGCGCTGGTGGTACGAGAAGAACAACCGCCCCGTGCGCTCACACGGCTGCGCCTACGCGCAGGGGTGGGACAACGTGCAGTTCCAGCGCATGCCCAACGTGTCGCTGCTGCCGGGCGAGCGCGACCTCACGCAAGACGACCTCATCGCCGCCACCGACCGCGGCATTCTCATCACGGGCGACGGCTCGTTCTCCATTGACCAGCAGCGCTACAACGCGCAGTTCGGCGGCCAGCTCTTCCACGAGATCAAGGGCGGCAAGATCGTCGGCGTGCTGAAGGATGTGGCCTACCAGATTCGCACCCCGGACTTCTGGAACAGCATGGACATGATCGGCGGCAAGCGCAGCTACCAGCTCGGCGGATCGTTCTTCGACGGCAAGGGACAGCCTCCCCAGGTGAACGCGGTGAGTCACGGCTCGCCGCCCGCGCGCTTCCGCAACGTCAACGTCATCAACACCGGGAGGAAGGGCTGATGACCACGCGCAATTCATCCCTGGCAGCAGAGAACGGCGCGATCCTCACGCGCGAGCAGGCGCAGGCCATCGTCGAGAAGGCGGTGAAGCTCTCCAAGGCCGATGCGGTCGACGTGCAGGTCAACACCTACACGCAGGGGAACATCCGCTTCGCCGACAACCAGGTGAGCACGGCCGGCAGCACCACCGACGCGCAGCTTGGCATCCAGAGCGCGTTCGGCCCCAAGCACGCGGTCGTCACCACCAACGACCTCTCCGACGCGGCCATCGAGCGTGCGGTGCGCGAAAGCGAACGGCTCGCGAAGCTCGCCCCCGACGATCCGGAAGCGATGCCGCAGCTCGGCGCGCAGACGTACACGCCGGTCAACGCCTGGTTCGACGCCACCGCCAACCTCACGGCCGCCGATCGGGCCAACGCCGCCCTCGGCGCGCTCGACCTCGCGCGCAAGGCGGGCGACCTCAAGGCTGCCGGCTATCTCGTGACTGGCGCAGGCGCCCTCGCCATCGGCAACAGCACGGGCATGTTCGCCTACCACCGCAGCACCAACGCGAACTACACGCTCACCGTGCGCACCACCGACGGCACCGGCTCCGGCTGGGCCGCCGCCGATCATGCCGACTGGGCGCAGCTCGATGCGAAGCGTGTCGCCGAGACGGCCACCGAGAAGGCGCGTCTCTCGCGCAATCCCGTCGCCATCGAGCCCGGGCGCTACACCGTCATCCTGGAGCCGCAGGCGGTGGGCGATCTCGTGCAGCTCATCGCCAACTACAGCGATGCACGCAGCGCCGACGAAGGGCGCAGCCCGTTCGTGAAGCAGGGCGGCGGCAACAAGATCGGCGAGAAGATCGTCGACGAGCGCGTCACGCTCTTCTCCGACCCGGCCGACCCGCAGCTCAACGGACGCCCGTGGGACTTCGAAGGGATGCCGCTCGGCCGTCAGGTGTGGATCGAGAACGGCGTGCTCAAGCAGCTCCAGTACGCGCGCTTCTGGGCCAAGAAGCAGGGGAAGACGCCCACCGGTGGCCCCAGCACGCTCAAGATGGCCGGCGGTACGCAGAGCGTGGAGGATCTCATCAAGGGCACCACCCGCGGCGTGCTCGTCACGCGGCTGTGGTACCTGCGCGAAGTCGATCCGCGCACGATTCTCTACACCGGCCTCACACGCGACGGCACGTTCCTCGTCGAGAACGGCAAGATCACCAAGTCACTCAGGAACTTCCGCTTCAACGAGAGCCCGCTCTTCCTGCTCAACAACATCGAGGCGCTGGGCAGGGCCGAGCGGCTGGCCGGCACCGAGCAGGGGGGTGATGTGGTGATGCCGTCACTGCGCGTCCGCGACTTCAACTTCACGAGCTTGTCCGAGGCCGTGTAGAAACGCAGCACCCCAAAAACCTGAACCCCCAACGCACGAACTGATCAGTTCATGGGTTGGGGGTTCGAGTTTTGAACAGCCGGTTCAGCTTACGCGCGACGCCGCCGGGCGACGATGCCCACGATGCCGAGGCCGAGGCCCATGAGCACGAACGTGGCCGGCTCGGGCACCACACGGGCCGAGTACGTCACGCCGGGGTAGAACGAGTTGTTCTCGGGGGCGCCGAAGATCGGAAGCAGCGAGCTGATCGTGCTGTTGGTGTTCTGCAGGTTGTTCGGATCGGCGGCGTACTGCGGATCTTCGATGGAGCTCGAGAGCGAGAACGTCAGCTCCATGCGATCCCAGGCCATGGGCCCGGTGAGCGACACGGTGTTGGTGCCGAGGTGCACGAACGAATGCGGTACGTTCGATGCCGTCTCGGTGAACACGGTGGAGTTGCCGAGGAACAGGTTGAGCGTGTAATCGCCGACACGATTGGCCGTCTCGTTCACCTGGAACGCCATGAACGGGAACTGGCTCACCGGGCCGTTGATCGACCACTGGCCGCCGTTGGCGGCGATGCGCCAGAAGAACGAATCACCGGGCAGGATGTTCGTGCCGATGATGTTGTCGCTTCCGGCCGCCTGTGCGGCGTTGCCGCCGCCGAAGTAGTCGACCAGGAAGTTGTAGGTCTGTGCCTGCGCGGTGCGGGCAGACAGCAGGGCGACGCCGACGGCGGCGGCGCGGATCCAACGGCGCATGGGGTGCTCCGAGTGGGAGGGGGGCGGGGGCGGCCGAGGGTGGCCGCTGGCTCATCTGACAACGCGTCGAACGGAGGAACTTCCGCTCATCGGTCGGGCAGGGCAATCGGGCTCAGCCATTCCCCGCCCGTCACCGCCTGACCGTCAGCGCCCGCCCTGCATCTGCTTGGCCACCTTCTCCACCTGCTCCATGACCCGCAGCAGGTTGCCGCCCCAGATCTTGGCGATCTCGGCCTCGGTGTAGCCGCGGCGAACGAGCTCAGCCGTGACGTTGAGTGACTCGCCGGCGTTGCGCCAACCGTCCACGCCGCCGCCGCCGTCGAAGTCGCTGCTGATGCCGACGTGGTCGATGCCGATGCGCTTGACCACGTAGTCGATGTGGTCGACGAAGTCCTTCACCGTGGCCGGCGGATCGCTCGGATAGCGGCGCGCGGTGATGTCTTCCTGCGCCGCGAGGTAGGCGTTGCGCTTGTCGTTGGGCAGCGCCTGGATGGCGGCCTGCATGGCGGCGCCACCGCCACGGCCGCCGGCGGGCTCGGGGAGTCCGTAGTCCTTGCGGAGCTGCGCCATGGCCGCGGCGCGTGCCTGCTCACGCGGGATGTCACGCGTCGGATCGCACTTCGCGTAGCTGTTGAACGCGACCAGCTGGATGACGCCGCCGTTCTTCTTGAGCGCGTCGAGCTGCTCGTCGTCCATGTTGCGGCTGTGGTTGCAGATGGCGCGCACGCCGCTGTGCGACCCGATGATCGGCGCCTTGCTGAGCGCGACGGTCTGCAGCATCGACGCCTTCGACGGGTGCGACACGTCGATCATCATGCCCAGCCGGTTCATCTCGGCGATGACCTGCTTGCCAAGCGCCGAGAGCCCGTTGTGCAGCCACACACCGTCGCGCTCGCCCGTGTTGCTGTCGGAGAGCTGGCTGTGGCCGTTGTGTGCGAGCGACATGTAGCGGCCGCCCTTGTCGTAGAACTTCTTGACGTTCGTGATGTCGCTGCCGATCGGGAAGCCGTTCTCGACGCCGATGAAGATCACGCGCTTGCCGGCCTTGTGGATGCGGCGCGCGTCGGCGGCGGTGTACGCGATCTCGGCGCGCGTCGGCGCGAGCTCCTCGGTGAGGCGATGCACCGCGTCGAACTTCTCGAGCGCCTGCCGGTGCGCGGCGGCCATCGTCGAGTCGTTGATGACCTGGTTCTGCCCGACGTAAACGATGAGGAAGGCGCCCACGAGGCCACCCTCTTCCATCTTCACGAGGTCGACCTGCGTGTTGGGCAGCTTCTGCGTGTAGTTCGGCCGCCCGGCCATGAAGTTGTTCGGCGCGATGTCCACGTGCGTGTCGATCGACAGCACCTTGGCGTGGATCGCCTTGGCCGTGGCCATGGCCGAGGCTTCGTCGGCGGGCTTGCGACCGGACTGCGCCGTGGCCGGATCGGTGGGGAGCAGCAGCCCCACCGCCAGCCCGGCGGCGAGGAAGCGAGGGAGAGAACGCGAGGTCATGAGAGCGCGGGTGGGAGGAGCGACAGAGCCTGCGTGAGGCAACGCAGGCGCGCACTACAATGCTGCGGCCGCGCCGCCGGCGGGGTCAGAGTCGGGGTCAAAGTTGGGGTCAGAGTCGGGGTCAGAGTCGAACTCTGACCCCAACTCTGACCCCCCGCCGTCATCCCGCTGCCGCCCTACCGCTTCCCCAGCGCCGCGGGCGCTGCCGCCCGGCCGCTCGCACCCGCGAGTACCAGCAGCGTCAGCAGGTACGGCAGCGCCAGGAACGCCTGGTAGGGCACGCCGCTCCACCCCATGGACTGAAACAGCGTCTGCAGCGAGTTCGCCGCCCCGAACAGCAGCGCCGCGGCGGCCACGCCGAGCGGCTTCCACCGCCCGAGCACGACGATGGCAATCGCGATGAACCCGCGCCCCGCGCTCATCCCCTCCACGAACGTGCCGGCCTGCGCCAGCACGAGCGTCGCGCCCGCCAGCCCGGCCATCGCGCCCGCGAACAGCACCGCCAGCGCCTGCACGCGCCGCGGCGCGATACCCGCCACCACCGCCGCCTCGGGGTACTCGCCCACCGCCCGCACCGCGAGACCGCTGTGCGTGCGCATGAGCCACCACGCGAGCAGCGGCGCCAACACCATCGTCAGGTAGGTCACCAGCGGCTGCGCGAAGAGTGCCGCTCCCACCAGCGGGAGCTGCGACAGCCCCGGAATGGTCACGGCACCCGCGGTCGGTGTCGACAGCGCCACACCACTCGTGCCGAACAGCGAGCGGTACAGCGTACCCGTGAGCCCCAGCGCGAACAGCGTGATCGCCGTGCCGGTGATGATCTGGTCGGCGCGCAGTCGCACGGTGAACAGCGCGAACACCGCCGCGACCGCCAACCCCGCCAGCGCCCCCGCGACAAAACCGCCGCCCACCCCCACCACGCCCGCGGCCACCGTGCCGCCGAGCGCGCCCGCGATGATCGACCCCTCGAGCCCGATGTTGATCACGCCCGCGCGCTCACTGACGCACTCTCCCATCGCTGCCAGCGCGAGCGGCGTGGCGGTGCGCACGGTCGCCTCGAGGAACGCGCCGCCCGCCGAGAGCGCGCCGCCGTCGATCGCGCCCAGTCCGTTCAGGTCGACGACGCTCATGGGGAGCCCCTCACGTCCCCACCTCGCCGGGCGCGCGCGCGCGCAGCCGGTCGGCCGACACCACGAGCAGGATGAGCAACGCCTCCACCACGTTCACCACCACACTGGGCACGCCGGCATCACGCTGCATTGCGTTGGCGCCCGCTTCGAGTGCGCCGAAGAGCAGCGCCGTGCCCAGCACACCCAGCGGATGCAGCCGCGCCAGCAGCGCCACCGCGATGGCGGTATAGCCGTAACCGGGCGACAGGTTCTCGTACAGCGAGAAGGTCACGCCGGTGTACTCGACGGCACCCGCCAGCCCTGCCAACACTCCACTCAGCACGAACGCCAGCAGCAGGGTGCGCGGCACCACGATGCGCCCCGTCGTGTGCGCCGCGAACGGATTCATCCCCACGGCGCGCAACCGGAAGCCCGCGGCCGTGCGCGCGAGCCACCACCATGCCGCCACCGCGACCACTACCAGCAGTGGTACGCCAGCGTGCAACCGTGTGCCATCCACCAGCACAGGGAGCTGTAACGCCGTGGCCAGCGTCGCACTCTGCGGATTGATGTGCGTCGGCTCCTGGAGTGGCCCACGCACCAACCATCCCGTGAGGTAGAGCGCCAGGAAGTTGAGCATGATCGTGCTGATCACCTCGAGCACCCCGAAGCGCAGGCGCAGCAGCGCCGCGACACCGGCCCACAGCGCCCCCGCCGCCGCACCTGCCAGCAGCAGCAGCGGTATCGCGAGCCAGGGCGACGTCGCGGCGAGCGGCGCGGCCAGCGCGGCCGCCGCGACCGCGCCCACCAGCAGTTGTCCTTCCGCGCCGATGTTGAGCAACCCCGCGCGAAACGCCATGGCCACCGCCAGCCCCGCGAGCCCCAGCGGCACCGCGCGCACCAGCGTGGCCGACGTGATCGCGTACCACGAGCCGAACGCGCCACGCACCAGCGCCGCGAGCGCCGGCCCCACCGCGTGCCCGGTGGCCAGCAGGATCACCGTGAGCATCGCCAACGCGATCGCGAGCATCGCCGCGAGCTGCAGCACCTGCTTCAGCACGCGCTGCAGCGCACGAGGCGCGGCGCGCGGATGCGCGCCGTCCGTGGGCGCAGGTACCTCCGAGGCGGTGAGCGTCGGCGTCACCGGAAACCGCTCCCCAGCATCGCCTGCCCCACCACCTCGCGTTCGGCCGGCACCTCGCGCACGCGCCCGTCGTACATCACCACCACGCGATCGGCCAACTGCAGCACTTCGTCGAGGTCGCTCGAATACACCACGATGGCGAGCCCCCGATCGCGTGCGGCGCGCAGCGCGGCGTGCACCGCCGCCGTGGCGTTGAAGTCGAGCCCGCGCGACGGGTTCTCCACCACCAGCGCCGCCGGCGCGTCGTCGAGCGCTCGGCCGAGCACGAACTTCTGCTGGTTGCCCCCCGACAACGTCTGCGCGGCGGCGTCGGCACCTGCTGCACGCACGTCGAAGCGCGTGAGCACACCGCGCGTGGCGTCACGCACCCGCGTCCACGGCACCAGCCCGCGCCGAGTGCCTGCGCCCTGCAGCGCGAGGTTCTCGAACAGCGGCGCTTCGAGCAGCAGCGCTTCGCGATGCCGGTCTTCCGGCACGAACCCCACGTCGGCCGGTCGGGTCACCACGCCCTGCGTCGCCGTGAGGCGACCCGACAGGAGTCGCAGCAGCGCGTGCTGCCCGGAGCCTTCCACGGCCGCCACGCCCACGATCTCGCCGGCGCGCACGGCGAGCGAGGCGCCGCGCACCACCTCGACGTCGCGCGCATCGCGCCAGCGCACGTCGGCGAGCGCCAGCACCGGCGGCTGCGCGGGCGCCGACGAAGGTGCCGACGCGGATACCGACGCGCGCGTCGCCGCGGCCTGCGGCGTGGCGGCGGCAGTCACCGCGCCGCCGAGCATAGCCTGCGCCAGCGCGGTCTCGGTGGTGTCGCGCGCCGCCGCGGCGAGCGCCACGCGACCGCGATGCAACACGGTCACGTCGTCAGCCACGGCCAGCGCATCGCGCAGCTTGTGCGTGATGAGCACCACGGCATGCCCCGCGTCGGCGTGACGACGCACCCACGCGAGCAGTTCGCGCGCTTCCTCCGGCGCGAGCACGGCGGTGGGTTCGTCGAGGATGAGCAGCCGCACGTCGCGTGCGAGAGCCTTCACGATCTCGCACCGCTGCTGCGCGCCCACCGCGAGGGTGTCCACGCGCGCCGCCGGGTCGAGCGCGAGCCCCGCGCGCGCCGCCACCTCGTGCACCCGCGCGTGCGCCTGTGCGGGATCGAAGCGCCCGCGTCCGCCCAACGCGACGTTTTCCGCCACGGTCATGGCCGGCACCAGCGTGAAGTGCTGGTGCACCATGCCGATGCCGGCGTCGAGCGCCTGCGCGGGCGAGCGAAACACCACCGGCGCGCCGTTCCAGCGCACCGTGCCGCTGGTGGGCGCCAGCGCGCCGAACGCGATGCGCATGAGCGTCGACTTGCCTGCGCCGTTCTCGCCGAGCAACGCGTGCACCGTGCCCGGGCGCACGACCATCGTGACCTTCTCGAGCGCAGTCACGGCGCCGAAGCGGCGCGTGATGGCCTCGAGCGTGAGCATCACGAACCGGTGGGGAGGTGCAGGAACGTCCAGGGCACGCCGAAGCGCGCCTCGAGGAACGCGCCGAGCGCTTGCACGCCGAGCGTCTCGGTGGCGTAGTGCCCGGCGTACACGATGCACAGGTCGTGCTCGATGGCATCGACGGTGGTGTGATGCGGCCCTTCACCCACAATGAGCGTGTCGACGCCGCGCTCGCGGGCTTCGCGCAGGGTGTCGCTCGAGGCGCCGCCGCCGGTGCACAGGGCCCACCGCCGCGTCGTGCGTCCAGCGGCCGGCAGCGAGGTGCGCACGGTGCCGCCATACCGCGCCGCGAACGCCTCCACGCGTGTGACGAGCGCCGCGGTGTCCTCGTGCGCGGCGCCCGTGAGCCCCACGTCGACGGTCTTGAAGCGCGCGAAGCCGCCATCGGGGGTGAGGCCGAGCGCCTGCGCCAGGCGTGCGTTGTTGCCGAGGGTGGGGTGCAGGTCGAGCGGGAGATGCGTGCTGTACACGGCGATGTCGGCGCCCAGCAGCGCGCGGTACTTCTCGTAGGTCACTCCCACGAGCGGCTGCACGCCGCCCCAGAAGAGCCCGTGGTGCACCACCAGCAGGTTGGCCCCCGAGATGGCCGCTTCGGTGATGGCCGCGCGCGACGCATCCACCGCGACCGCGATGCGCCGCACGGTGCCGCGATTGGCCACCTGCAGCCCGTTCACGGCGCCCGGATAGTCGGGCACGTCGGCCGTTCGCAGCTCGGTGTCGAGTGCGGCGACGATGTCGCGCAGCGCGGCGTGTGGCACGGTCGCCGCTGCGCCGTCGGCGGTCATGCCGTCGGCGCCCGCCAGGACGCGATCGCGCGCGGGGGTGGACACGTCAGCGCGCGGCGGGCGGCGGCGGTGCCGCCGGTTCGGTGATGGTGCGCAGCGCCGTGAAGGTGCCGGCGTGCATTTCGGCGCCCACGGAATCGGAGGCCGCGCGCGCCGCGGCGGGGATGCGATCGGCCAGCGCGGCGTTGAGCTCGAGACGCACGATGTTCTCGCGTACGCCGAGGGCGATCACGCGCCCCGTGAAGGTGCCACCCTGCACTTCGCGACCCACCTGGAGAAACGCCTTGGCGAGGTCGATGACCACGCTGCCCAGGATGACATCGGGGGCGACACTGTTCTGGTTGGCGTTGGTGCCGAAGGCGTAGATCTTCTTCTCCTTGGCCGCCTGGAAGACGCCGAGCCCTGCCGCGTCGGCGTTCTGGAAGATGATGTCGACGCCGCGGGCGATCTGCGCGAGCGCCTGCTCCTTGCCCGCGCCGACGTCCTCCCAGTTGCCCAGGTACGACGTGATGACCTCGACCTTGGGGTTCATGCGTCGTGCGCCGGCCACGAAGGCGTCGAAGCTCGCCTTCACGGGCGGAAGCTCCTGCCCCGCGATGAGTCCGATGCGGTTGGTCTTGGTGGTCGCGCCGGCGATCATGCCGGCCTGATACGACGCCTCCTCGAAGGCGAAGGCGAAGCCGGCCACGTTGGTCGCGGTCGCGCGCCCGGAGGTGATGGCGTACTTGGTGTTCGGATAGGTGGGGGCGACGCGGATGGCCGCCTCCTGGTACTCGAAGCCGTTGCCGATGACGAGGTCGTACCCCTGCGCACCATACTGCCGGAAGTTCTCCTCGAACTCGGCCGGGGTCTTGGTCTGGATGTGGCTGATCTGCGCGCCGAGGGAGTCGCGGAGGGCGAGGAGACCCTCGTAGGCGACGCCGTTCCAGGACTTGTCGGAGATCGGGCCCGGGGTGAGGAGTGCGACGCGCAGCGTGCGGCCGGCGGTCGAGTCGCCGGCGGTCTCGCCTGCGGACTTGTCGCCGCAGGCGGCCGCGGCCACCATGGTCGCCGCCAGCGTGAGCGCGGAGATGAGCTTACGTGCTGACATCATGTCCCCGTTGTGTCCTGTAAGTGTCGCGGTATTTCTGGTCAATCGAGGGAAACGCCGAGGAGCTCCAACACCCGCTCCAGGTCGTCGTTCGAGTAAAACGCGATGCGGACCTCGCCCTTGTCCTTGGCCGTCAGCGCGATGGACACCGACGTCTGCAGCCGCCGACGCAACCGCTCCTCCAACTGCCGAACCACAGCCGACGACGCGCCGGCCGGAACCGAACCGGTCGCGGCACTTGCCGCGTCACCGGCACCCCCCTTGGCCGTCTTGCCCCCCGCCTTGGTGCTGGCCGGCGTGCGCTGTGCCGCCACGCGACGCTCCACCTCGCGCACCGAGAGCCCCTCGGCTTGCACCGCACGCGCCAGATCGACGATGGCGCGCTCATGCGGAAGACCCAGCAGGGCCCGGGCGTGCCCGGCGGAGAGCTGCCGCTCCTGCAGCATGCGCCGCACCGAGGCGGGAAGCTGCCGCAGGCGGATGGCGTTGGCGACCGTCGTGCGGTCCTTGCCGACGACGTCCGCCACCTCCTGGGTGGTCAACGCGAAGACATCGATGAGCCGCTGGTACCCGTCGGCTTCCTCGATGGGATCGAGGTCGGCGCGCTGGAGGTTCTCGATCATCGCGAGCGTCATGAGCGCGCGATCGTCGACCGGCTTGACCAGCGCCGGGATCTCGGTCCACCCCAGTCGAGTGGCGGCGCGGAGGCGCCGCTCGCCAGCGATGAGCTCGTAGCCGCGCCCGTTGGGCGCGGGGCGCACCGTGATGGGCTGCAGCAGGCCGTTCACCCGCAGGCTGGCCTCGAGGTCGGCCAGCTCGTCGGCCCGGAACTCCTGACGCGGCTGATACGGGTTGGGGCGAATGTCCGCCACAGCGAGCGTCCGCAGCCCCTCGGCGTTGGGGTCGTCGGGGGCCGGTGTGCCGGCGGGCGACGCGGAGGCCGCGGGCGCTTCAGGTGCCGCGGGTGCGGCCGCAGGCTTGGCCGGCTCGCGGCGCGCGAGCAGCGCGTCGAGTCCGCGACCGAGGCGGCGGGGAGGCTCTGGGGTCATGCCGGTGTCTGTTCGGGCACGTGAGGCGCGGTCTGCGCGTCGCTCTGTGCACGCCGAGTGATGAGCTCACGCGCGACCGCCATGTACGCCTGCGCACCCACCGACGCGACGTCGTACACGACAATGGGCTTGCCGAAGCTTGGCGCTTCGGCGAGCCGGATGTTGCGGGGGATGACCGTCTGAAAAACCTTCTCTCCAAAGTGGGCGCGGGCGTCGGCGACAACCTGGCGTGAGAGGTTGAGGCGGTTGTCGAACATCGTGAGGAGCACCGCGTCGATGTCGAGCGCCGGGTTGAGCGCATCCTGCACGCGCTGCACGGTGGCCAGGAGCTGCGACAGCCCTTCGAGGGCGTAGTACTCGCACTGTAGCGGAATGAGCAGGCCGTCGGCGGCGGCCAGCATGTTGACCGTGATGAGCGTCAGCGATGGCGGGCAGTCCAGCAGGATGTAGTCGTACTGATCGCGAATGGGCTCGAGCGCCTTGCGCATGCGGAGCCCACGGTCCTCGGTGTCGACCAGCTCGATCTCGGCGCCCGCCAGATCGGGGGTGGCTGGCAGGAGATCGAGGTGCTTGAACTGGACCCCCTTCACGATGGCGTCACCGATGGGCACTTCGCCCAGGAGCACATCGTAGGTGGTCGCGCCGATCTCGTCGCGCGCGAGGCCGCATCCCGAGGAGGCGTTCCCCTGCGGATCGGCATCGATGAGCAGGGTACGCTGCTCCGCGACGGCGAGCGAGGCGGCGAGATTGACGGCGGTGGTCGTCTTGCCGACTCCGCCCTTCTGGTTGGCGATAGCGAGGATGCGTCCCACAGGCGGCGGAGGAGGGGGTTCGCGGGGAGCGGTAGTATAGGCAGCCGCTGGCGACAGGACCATGGCGGCGGGGCGATTCGCCGTTCGCGAGCGCGTTTCACGTGGAACGGGCGGGCTGACGCGAGGGGAAGATCACGGTGTTTCACGTGGAACGGATGTACACACGGGGGGGGCGTGGGGCTGTGGCGGATGCGGAAGTCGTCCACAAGGAGGCAGGGAACAGGAAGAAGGGGGAAGGAGGTGAGGGCCCGATGGCCGCCCCAACCCCCTTCCCCCTTCTTTTGCTTCTTCCTGCTCCCTGCCTCCTGATCCCGTCGGCATCGTGGGGCCACCATCGCGACCCCATCCCTCACTTACCGCTTCGCAAACCTCCACCGCGTCGAAACGCTCACCGCAATCGTGGTCGTCCCCTCCGCGATGGGCGTCGGAGCCCCCGCGCCGTCCGCCATCTTCGCCATCGCCATCATCGGCATGGGCTCGGCGCGCTCAAAGTCGTTGATCGACAGCTCGAGCAGCTCCGCCACCTCGCCGCCCGCCGCCTTCGCCGCCACCTCGGCCTGTCGACGCGCGCTCTCCACCGCCTGCTTGAGCGCCTGCTCCTGCGCCGCGTCGCGGTTCTTCACCAGGAACTGCAACCCAGCCACCCGGTTGGCCCCGTTCGCCAGCCCGGCGTCGATGATCGCTCCGGTCTGCTCCAGCTTGTCGGTCTCCACCGAGACGATGTTGCTCACCCGGTAGCCGTCGATCACCACCTTCCGCTCCTTCTCGTCGTACCGCTGCATGGGCGACACCGAGTAGTTCAGCGTCTGGATCTGCGCGGCCGGAATACCCAGCGCCCGAATGGCCGCGAGAATGGCCGTCTGCTTCTTGTTGTTCTCCTGCGAGGCCAGGGCTGCCGTCCTGGCCTGCGTCTCGATGCCCACCTGCACCCGCGCACGGTCGGGCGCGACCTGCACCTCGCCGCGCGACATCACGTTGATAGACGGCGGTGGCAACGGCGTGGTTTGGGCACGAACCGGCGCGGCAGCCGACAGCACGGCCCCGGCAGAGAACAACGACGCGCCAACCCACGGGCGCACAGCGAAACGGCGGGACATGGCCCCTCCAGTAGTGTGAACGATCAAACCGGCCTACGCAGACATCCTCGCTACTCTCGGTGACCCCGAAGTGTCACCGAGGTTCAGCGGTTCCCCTTCCATATAAAGACGCAGCCGCGACACGAACTTGCACACGACTTCTGTTCTCCCGTTTCACGCCAGAAAACAGGCGCCATAATAAAAACACAACCTGATCACCACCGCGTCAGTCAAGCCGATGCCGCCGTAGCTCGAGTACCAGGTTCTGCAGGTCGGCGGGGCTCACGCCCGGAATCGAGCCCGCCTGCGCCAGCGTTGCGGGCTTGCGTTGCATGAGCTTCTGCCGCGCTTCGATCGACAGCGTGGTCATGCGGTCGTAGGGCAGTCCGTCCGCCAGACGCAGGGCGCCCTGGGCGGCCAACCGTTCCGCGCGCGCTCGTTCCTTGGCGAAGTATCCGGCGTACTTGAGCTCGAGCTCGGCCGAGATGACGGCATCGGCGGGGAGCGACGCGCCCACGCCGGCCGCCGCGAAGAGCGCCCCCAGCGATACCTCCTGCCGACGCGCGAGCTCCTGCGCGCGCACGGCGTGCACGAGTGGCGATGACCCCGCGGCCTGCAGCAACGACTCGGCCATCGCCGGGGTGATGCTGGTTTCGTCGGCCAGACGCCGCGCGGTGTCGATCGCGCCCAGGCGCGCGTCGAGCAGCGCACACTCGTCGTCGCGCAACAGGCCGCTGTCGCGCGCGATGGGCCCGAGTCGCGCGAGCGCGTTGTCCTGCCGCACGGTGAGGCGGAACTCACTGCGCGACGTGAACAGCCGGTAGGGCTCGTCGACCCCGCGCGTGACGAGATCGTGTACGAGCACGCCGATGTAGCTGGTCTCGCGCCCGAGCAGCAGCGGTTCGCGCTCGTGCACCCAGCGTGCGGCGTTGATGCCCGCCACCACACCCTGCGCTGCCGCTTCCTCATAGCCGGTGGTGCCGTTCACCTGTCCGGCGAAGAACAGGCCGTGAATGGCGCGGGAACCGAGTGAGGCGTGCAGCTGCGTGGGTGGATAGTAGTCGTACTCGATGGCGTAGCCGGCGCGTGTCATGCGCACCTGCTCGAGTCCGGGAATGGTCTGCAGCACAGCGACCTGCACCGCGGCCGGCAACGACGTGGACAGCCCATTCACGTAGAGCTCGTGCGTGTCGTGTCCCTCGGGCTCGAGGAAGAGCTGGTGCCGTCGCCGGTCGGGGAACTTCACGACCTTGTCTTCGACGCTGGGGCAGTAGCGCGGCCCCTGCGCGGCGATCGCGCCGCCGTACATGGCCGACTCGCCGAGGTGATCGGCGATGTGCTGCACCCCCTCCTCGCCGAGCCAGGTGATGAAGCACGGGAGCTGCACAGGGTGCCGTGTGGTGCGCACGCCGTGTGCGTCGGTCACCCGCGGTGTGCGCCACCAGTGCGACCAACTGTAGTCGAAGGCGTCGACTTCGCTGTCCTGCTGTTCGAGTGACGCAAACGCGACGCTGCGTCCGTCGATGCGCGGTGGGGTGCCGGTCTTGAAGCGCGCGGTGGTGAGCCCGAGCGCGTCGAGCTGTTCGCCGAGCGCGATGCTGGGCGCCTCGCCAGCCCGACCACCACTCACGCGGGTGCCGGTCCCGATGTGCATGGTGCCGCGTCCGAACGTCCCGGTGGTGAGAACCACCGCGCGCGCGCCGAAGCGACGCCCTTCGACGGTCTCGACGCCGGCGATGCGCGGGGTGCTCGCGCGCGGGTCGTCGAACAGGAGGCGTGCGACCATCCCCTGCAGCGTGACGAGCGACGGATGCTCCTCGAGCAGCGTGCGCACGGCGCGGCGATACAGCCCGCGATCGCACTGCGCGCGGGGGGCCCACACCGCCGGTCCCTTGCCGCGGTTGAGCATGCGGAACTGCAGGCTGGCGAGGTCGGTGGCGCGCGCCATGATGCCGCCCAGCGCATCCACCTCGCGCACGACGGTGCCCTTGGCCACGCCGCCGATGGCGGGATTGCAGGAGAGCTGGCCGAGCTGCTCGAGGGCGCCGGTGACGAGGGCGACCCGTGCGCCGCTGCGGGCGGCGGCCACGGCGGCTTCGGTGCCGGCATGGCCCCCGCCGACGACCAGCACGTCGAACGTGGCTTCGAAACTATCTTGCGTCATGCCGATCCCCATTACCGGTCCCACGCTGATCCTCCGCAAGGCGGCGTTCGAACGCGCCGGCCTCACGCGCGCCATGTTCGACGAGGCGCTCAACCTCACCGCCGACGAGTTCCGCCTCGAGGGCGACCTCATCGCCGTCGGGCCGCTCGTGGGCGAGGACAGCCTGGGCGACGTGATCGCCCAGCTCGAGGAGGAAGGGCTCGTGTACTACGACGACTTCTTCGAACTGAGCGGCAACTGGCCCGACTGGCTGCGTCTCTTCGCCATGGATGCGCGCGCCTGACGCCAGGCACGGCGCCGCTCACGGTCGCGTGCGAGCCACGCATCGCTGCGGCGCATGACGCCCTCCCAGCCGCACTCGAGGCACCAGCTCCGCCGATTGCGCGCGCCAAAGCTCACGATGTGCCACCAGCCGCGTCGCTCCACCGCACACGTGCCGTGATCGCACACGGGGCAGCGGTCGCCCTCGGGGAGCATGCGCACGTACACCGTCGTGAGCAGCCAGAACATGACGAGCTGCAGCGCGGTGATGACCGCGATGAAGATCACGGCGTCCTGGCGCGACCACGCCGGCACGGCGGCGAACACTAGAGGCGCTGCTCCACGAGCGCCCACGGCTCCGCCCACGCGATGCCGGCCTCGATGCGATCGATGACGACCTCGAGCCCGGCGGTGAGCGCCCGTCCATCGAGTGCGCGCACGGGCAACGTGAACTCGCGCCCGTCGAGGGCGTACACCAGGCGGCCGAGCCCCTCGGCCGGCGCGGCATCGACGACCTTGGCGAGCGTGCCCTGCAACAGGAAGCGTTCGTCGACCGCGTCGCGCCGCGCGCTGGGAATGGCCCAGCGCGCAATGAGCGCCGCCTGCAGCATGTACGCGGCGCCGCCGCTCAGCAGGGCCAGCAGCAGCACGACGCCCCAGTGCCACTGGGCGTAGCGCATGGCGAGCGAGCCGGCGAGCCCCACGCCAAACGCCAAGGCGGCCACGCTGGCGCGATTGAGCAGCGCCGACGGTTCCGCCGCCGGGTCGTGCTCACTGCGGCGTTCGTGCGGGGCGAGCGGCGACGCGACGCGGCGCTCGGTACCATACAGCATGGCGTAGACGCCGAGGACGAGGCCGCCGACGAGGAAGGCGAGGTAGAGTGCGGTCACGGGAAAGCGAACAACGGGAGCGGGAACGGCGGGAGCGGGACTGCGGAAGCGCAACGACGGGACGACGGGTACTACGGGTACCACGGATACCACGGGTACTACGGGTACCACGGGGGTGTGGCTTGCAAGCTAGGCACCGCGGGCGTGCCATGCAGCGGCGTGCTGCGCGAGGAACTCAGCGGCGCGCCACTCGCCGTAGTACCACGGGCGCAGCGGATTGCCGCCGGCGGTGAATCCGACATGCCCGCCGCGCGGCACGAACTCCGGTGTGACGGCAGATGAGCTGGCGACGACATCGCGGACCTCGTCGAGGACGGCGGGCGGCAGGAACGGATCGTCGACCGCGCTGAGCAGCAGCGTGGGGACGGCGATCGGGGCGAGGAAGCCGAGGGCGCTGGCGCGGCGATAGTAGTCGGCGGCGTCGGCGAAGCCGTGCAGCGGGGCGGTGAAGCGGTCGTCGAAGTCCCAGATGGTTCGCACGCGAGCGACATCGGCAAGCGACGAGAGCTCCGGGTGGCGGTCGATCTTGGCCAGCGCCTTGGGGACGAGCGAGCGGAGGAACAGCCATTCGTACAGCGCCCCGAAGCCCTGCCCGATGCGGCGGGAGGCGCGGGCGAGGTCGAAGGGGACCGACATGGCTACGGCGCCGGCCACCTCGGGAGGCGGCGCGGCGCCCCACTCGCCCAGCAGCTTGCACAGCACGTTGCCCCCGAGCGAGACGCCCATGAGGAGCAGGGGGCGATTGGGATGGGCGGCGCGCAGCCGATCGACGATCCAGGCCGGATCGCCCGTTTCGCCGGAGTGGTAGCTCCGCGGCAGCCGGTTCGGCTCGGAACCGCAGGAGCGGAAGAGCAGCAGGTCCATGCTCCAGCCGCGGGCGGCGGCTTCGCGGAACATGGCCCGGACGTAGTGGGACTGGAGTCCGCCCTCGAGGCCGTGGAGCAGGAGCAGGTGCGGCGGTGGCGCGCCACGGCGGTCGTGCGGGTCGCCCTGGTCATGGGCGGGGGCGTCGAGACGCGCCAGCTCGAGGAAGTCGCCGTCGGGGGTGTCCCAGCGTTCGAGGCGCACGGCCGGCAGGCGCTCGCGGCGGCCGAGTCGCCCCCAGACCGTGGCGGTGTGCGGGCCCGGGAGCCACCAGGCAGCCTGATAGGAACGCGCGGCGTGCGACATGCAGCGAATATGTGTGGAGGTGGGTCGGGGGTCAGAGTCCGACTCTGACCCCAACTCTGACCCCGACTCCGACCCCAACGCTGACCCCGACTCTGACCCCAGCTCTGACCCCGGCAGTGGCGGCGGGTGGAGCGGCCGCGCTCATCGCGGCCGTTATCGCGGCCACGATCGCCCATGGCGCGCTGCGACCGTTGCTCGAGGCACGCGGCGTCGCCCCATGGACGGTGCGCGATACCCTCGGCTCGACGCCGCTGGTGGTGCTTGGTGCCGCGCTGAGCGCGGGCAGCGTCACGGCATCCGCCACGTTGGTCGCAATGGCCAGCGTCCCCGTGTGGTCGCACGTGTTATGCTTGGCGCTGCTTGCCGCCGGGGCCCTCGCCCTGCGCCTCGGCCTCCTCGCCCTCCGCAAGCTGACCTGACGCCGCCTCCCTCCAGCCCCCGCCGCGTGCTCGCTCGCCTGCTGCGCAACCTCACCGTGCAGGTCCTCATCGCCGTGTCGCTCGGCGTGCTGGTCGGCGTGGTTTCGCCATCGACGGGGAAGGCGCTCAAGCCGATCGGTGACACGTTCATCAACCTCGTGAAGATGGTGATCACGCCGATCATCTTCCTCACGATCGTGCACGGCATCGCGAGCATGGCCGACCTGCGCCGCCTGGGGCGCGTGGGGGGCAAGGCGCTCCTCTACTTCGAGCTGGTGTCGACGTTCGCGCTGGCCATCGGGCTCGTGATCGTGAACGTGACCAAGCCGGGCGCGGGGCTCGACATCTCGTCGCTGGCGATGGGCGACGTGAGCAAGTACACGACGGCCGGCAAGGAACAGGGGATGCTCGAGTTCCTGCTGCACATCGTGCCGAGCAATGTCGTGGCGGCGTTCGCTGGGGGCGAGCTGCTGCCGGTGGTGTTCTTCTCGGTGCTGTTCGGTGTGGCGCTCACCGCCGTGGGTGATGCGGGGCGCGACATCATCGACCTGCTGGTGCGGCTGCAGGCGGTGTTCTTCAAGGTCGTGGCCATCGTCATGAAGGTCGCGCCGATCGGCGCGTTCGGCGCGATGGCCTACACGATCGGCAATTTCGGGTTGCGCACGCTGTTGCCCCTCGGCCGCCTCATGCTCGACGTGTACCTCACGATGGCGGTGTTCATCTTCGTCGTGCTGGGGCTCATCTGCCGCGCCTACGGCTTCCGCCTCTGGCCGTTCCTGCGCTTCATCCGCGAGGAGATCCTGCTGGTGCTGGGCACCTCGAGCAGCGAGGCCGCCCTGCCGCGCATGCTGGAGAAGCTCGAACGCTACGGCTGCGCGAAGAGCGTGGTGGGGCTGGTGATTCCCACGGGCTACTCGTTCAACCTCGACGGCACGAGCATCTACCTCAGCATGGCCGCGATCTTCATCGCGCAGGTGTACGGCATCACGCTGCCGTGGGGCGAGCAGCTGGCGCTCCTTGGCATCCTCATGCTCACGAGCAAGGGCGCGGCGGGCGTGACGGGGTCGGGGTTCATTGTTCTCGCGTCGACGCTCGCGGCCACCCGCACGGTACCGGTGGAGGGGGTGGCGCTGCTGCTCGGCGTCGACCGGTTCATGAGTGAAGCCCGCGCCATCACGAACCTGATCGGGAACGGGGTGGCGACGCTGGTGGTGTCGCGCAGCGAGGGGGCGTTCGACGACGCGAAGCGCCGGCTGGCGGAGTCGGGCGCGGTGGAGCCGGCGGCGTGAGCGAGTGCATGTGTGACCGCATACGTGGCCGCGTTCGTGGTTGCGTTCGTGGCTGCGTTGGTGGTTGCGTTCGCCGCCGTGGGAGCCGCGTGACGTGACGCCGACCACGGGATACAGCGGCACACCGCTGGCGAAGAAGCTGGGCATCGTCGCGGGTGCGCGCGTGGTGCCGGTGGGCGCGCCGGCCGACTATCGCACGCTGCTCGCGCCGCTGCCGGATGGGGTGACGTTCGGGCGCACCGTGGATGCGTCGGCGCGCGTGGTCCATCTCTTCACCACCGAGCGCGCGGTACTCGAGGCACGCCTGTCGGACTGGCGTGCGGCGATTGCGCCGGACGCTGCCGTGTGGGTGTCGTGGCCGAAGAAGGCGTCGAAGGTGCCGACGGACATCACGGAGGACGCGATTCGCGCGGTGGTGCTCCCGATGGGGTACGTCGACGTGAAGGTGTGTGCGGTGACGGCGGTGTGGTCGGGGCTCAAGCTGGTGATTCGCAAGGCGCTGCGCTGAGACTAGTTTGCCCGCATGCCACCGGCCGACCTGCAGGTTCAGATCTTCGGCACGAAGAAGAACGCGGAGACGCGCAAGGCGCTTCGCTTCTTCTCGGAGCGTCGCGTGAAGACGCACTTCGTCGATCTCATGGAACGCGCCGCCTCACCGGGCGAGCTCAAGCGCTTCGTGCAGAAGTTCGGCGTGGAGGCGATCCTCGACCGCGAGTCGAAGCGCTTTGCCGAACTGGGGCTCCGGAGCGCGCTGTACGGCGAGGAGAAGTGGGTGAGCATCCTGGCCGACGAACCGCTGCTGCTGAAGCAGCCGCTGGTGCGGCTGCAGCATCAGCTCTGCGTGGGCGTGAACGAGACGCTGTTCAAGCAGTGGCTGGGGTAGTGGCGCGCGACAGACGGCCATCGAGGTGGTCGGCCTACGGTCCGCGCGGGGTGACAATGAGGCGCCGGTGGTCGGCGCGCTGACCGAAGTTGAGCAGGAGTCCGACCTGCAGTCCCGACGCCTTCAGGTAGTCGATGACTTGCGCGACGTGGATCGCCACCAGCCGGTCGACGGCCTTCACTTCGACGAGAACCGTACCGTAGCAGCTGTTCTGCGCTCTTGCGGTCCGCTGTCCCGGGTGTCGGCCTACGGCTCCTCGTCGCGTCGGACGACGCGGGCGGTGTAGACGACGCCATCGGGAGTTTCGCCGGCGGCGACTTCCCCGACGATGCGGTGCGCGGCGACGTCGATGATGGCCACGGCGCGGGCGGCGCTGAAGGACAGGAACGCGTAGCGTCCGTCGGGGGTGATGGTGATCCCCTGCGGCGCCTTCCCGGCGAGCGGGAGACGCGCGAGTTCGGCACGCGTGGCGCGATCGACGATGCGCAGCTCCTCCTTGCGGAGGTCGGGCATGAGCACGGCGCGGGTGTCCGGCGTG
The DNA here is from genome assembly GCA_020161135.1 of Gemmatimonadota bacterium. GTDB lineage: Bacteria > Gemmatimonadota > Gemmatimonadetes > Gemmatimonadales > Gemmatimonadaceae > Gemmatimonas. Next base: position 1,024,247 of record JAIUOB010000002.1, read on the forward strand.
AACAGCACGCGATAGGGCCAGCCAAAGCCCTCGGCGGCGAGTGACACCGTGGCGGTGCTGGGGTCGACGACGCTGACGCGGCCGGTAGCGTTGCTTCCCACCCAGACCTGCCGGCCATCGGGGGTGACGTTGATGGCTTCGGGCTGCGCGGGCACGGCAATCGTGCGCAGGGCGCGACCGTTCACGAGGTCGATTTCGGAAACGGTGTTGCTGCCGATGTTGCCCGTCCAGGCGCGACTGCCGTCGGCGCTGAGGCCGACCATGTGCGAGCCGGCCTGGTCGGTGGGAATGGCGCGCGCGATCTCACCGGAGGCGAGCCGCACGATGAGCAGTGCACGGTTGGCCTCGGAGGTGACGGCCACCAGCGAATCGCCCGGCAGGAAGGCGAGTCCGTGCGGACGGCGATATTCGCCCAGGGAGATCGTGCGCACGACGCGCTTCGCGGGGACGTCGATGATGGTCAGCGTGCTGCCGGGCGCTGGGCCGGTGCCGTAGTCGGAGACGACGGCGGTCCGTCCGTCGCGCGTGAGGACGATCTCATGCGGACCGTTGCCGGTGGGGAGCGTGGCGAGCGTCTGTCCCGTACCCACGTCGATGATGGTCGCGGTGGCCGGCGTCTTGTTGGTGACCACCAGGGTGCCGGTGAGCCCCGCGACCGGTACGGTCTGGGTGTGTGCGGTGCGCGTGATGCCGGCGCTCAGCATCAGGGCAGCGAGCGGGCGAAGCGGGAGGCGAAACCGCATGAGACGTGGGGAGGCGGGAGGGAGCGGGTGCGGGCCCTAGCCGAACATGGCGCGGACTCGCACACTGCACAGATGACGCGCGCGCGCACCACACCGCTGGGCGGACGCTTCACGGCGACGCTGTTCAAGTACCCCGGGGCGGGCGGCTGGACGTTCGTCGAGGTGCCCGAACGATACGCGCCGCCCGTGACGCATGCGTGGGGACGAACGCCGGTGACCGCCTCGATCGGCACCACGACGTGGGAAACGAGTGTCTGGCGCGGCAAGGATGGACGCACGCTGCTCTCGCTGCCCAAGGCGGTACGCGGCACCCTCGGCGCGGGCGACCGCGTCACCATCACGTTGCGATTCCACGGACTCTGAGATGCCGATTGCACTGAGGGACCTGCGCTGGCGCCCGATGAACGCGCTGCTGTGGCATGGCGCGGCGCTGCTGTGCAGCGCGCCACACGTTGCGGCGCAGCAGGCGCCGCTGGGCGGATGGCCGCAGCACTCGCGGGCGCGGCCGGTTCCGGCCGTCGTCACGCCGCCGCCGCCAGCGGCCGCGCTGCCGCCGGCCGATGCGATCGTGCTGTTCGATGGGGTGTCGCTCGCGCGCTGGACGCACGCCGATGGTGGCGCGGCCAAGTGGGTCGTGAAGGACGGGTTCTTCCAGGTCGCGCCCGGCACGGGGATGCTGTTCACACGCGACTCGGTGGGTGACGTGCAGTTGCACATCGAGTGGATGGCGCCCGATCCGCCCACCGGGCAGGACCAGGACCGCGGCAACAGCGGCGTGTTCTTCGGCGACGGGCGCTACGAAGTGCAGGTGCTCGATTCCTATCGCAACCCGACCTATGCCGACGGGCAGGCCGGCGCCATTTACGGGCAGTATCCGCCGCTCGTGAACGCGAGCCGTCCGCCCGGACAGTGGCAGTCGTACGACATCGTGTATCGCCGACCGCGCTTCGGTGCGCGTGGCGTGCTGGTGTCACCGGCCATGCTCACCGTGCTGCACAATGGCGTGCTGGTGCAGGATCATCGCGCGCTGGTGGGGCCCACGGCGAATGGTTCGCGTCCGCCGTTCTCGCTGCACCCCGATCGACTGCGCATCGGCCTGCAGGATCACGAGCATCCGGTGCGCTTCCGCAACGTGTGGATGCGGCCGCTCGAGGCCCGTCCCGACGAGACGGTGCAGTACCGGTCGCCCGAGGGCGAAGTGTTTCGTGCGCAGGTGGACACCGGGCCCGTGGCCCGCGCGCGTGCCGCGCTGGGTGATGCGTGGGGCAACACCGCGCAGGTGATCGCGCTGGGCGTGGCGCAGAGCGGGGCGCGACAGTTTCGCGAAGCCATCGCGACGTTCACGCGCGGACTGGCGGCCATTCCGCCCTCCGCGGCGGCGGCGCGGCGCGGTGACATCGCGATGCTGCTGCGCTGGCGTGGGCACCGCTACCTCTCGGTACGCGAGTTTGCGAAGGCCGACGCCGATCTCACGCGCGGGCTGGCGCTCGACAGCACGAACTACGGCATCCTCTTTCACCTGGGCGTGCTTCGCTCCGTGCAGGGACGCTTTGCCGAGGCGGCATCGTTCTTCGCACGCGCGCAACCGCGCGCCCCCGACGGCGGGGAGCGTGCGGGGAGCACGGACTGGCTGTGGCTGTCGCTCATGCGCGCCGGGCGCCGCGCGGATGCGGAGGCGATGCTCGCGCAGCGCATCGATGCCCGGGCGGACGCGCGTCCTGCGCCTCCAGGATATGCGTACGTGTCGCGGCTGCGGCTCTATCGCGGGGAGATCACGCCCGCGCAGCTCGTGACGGCGGCCGATAGCGCCGATGTGCAGCAGGCGACGCTGTACTACGGCCTGGGCGTGTGGCAGCTCGTGCGCGGCGACAGCGCGGCTGCGCGCGCGAGTTGGGAGCGGGCGATGCGAAGCGGGGGGTGGCCGGGGTTCGGGTACATCGCGGCCGAGGCGGAGTTGCGGCGGCGGCGGTAGTCGGGCGTCGGAGGGCGGAGGATGATGGCTAGCGGATGCCGAGCTGGCCGGACGCGCTGTCGCCCCAGCAGCGGGCGTTGCCGCTGCTGTCGATGGCGCAGCTATGGCTCCCGCCGGGGGCCACAGAGGTGAAGGGGCCACCAACGACGGCGGTCGGGACGCGTTCGCCGCCGGGAGTGGCGCGGCCGGTGCCCGCGTTGCCGAAGAAGTTGCCGCCCCAGCACCATGTGGCGCCGTCGGCGGTGCGGGCGCAGGAGGTACCGGCGCCGGCCGCCAGCTCCGTGTAGCTGCGCGCGCCGGCAACGGGTGCGGGGGTGCCGCGATGCGTGACATCGGTGCTGTCGCCCAACTGATGCGCGTCGTTGTTCCGACCCCAGCAGTGCGCGACGCCCGTCGGCGTGAGGGCACAGGCGTGTGAGCCACCGGCGGCGAGGCGGCGCCACGTGAGTCCACCGACCACCGCGCGCGGCGTGCTGGCGTTGCGCCCGATGGCGTTGAACGGCACGTCGCCGGCGCCGAGCTGCCCGAACGTGTTCGCGCCCCAGCACCAGGCGGCGTTGCTGGTATCGAGGGCGCAGGTGAAGTCGGCGCCGGTCGCGATGGCGGTGAAGCGCCGGCTGGTCGCGACGCGCACGGGATCGCCGCGCGCGATGATGGAGCTGTCGCCCAGTTGCCCCGCCTCGTTGCGCCCCCAACACCACGCCTCGCCCGATGCTGTGAGCGCGCAGCTGTGCGTGCCGCCGACAGCGAGTTGCGTGAACAGCGAATCGGCGACGACCGCGACAGGAAAGCTGCTCGAGGTGATGCGCACGTCGCCCAGCAGCGAAGCCCCCTGCACCGTGGTGCCACCCCAGCAGAGCACACGGCCGGTGGTGAGCAGACCGCAGGTGTGCGTCGTACCGGGCGCGATCTGGCGGAAACTCCGCCCCTCGGCGCTGCTCACGGGAATGCGACTGCAACTGCCGGCGCCGCAGCCGGGGAGCACGGCCGTGGTGCCCAACTGTCCGAACTGATTGCTGCCCCAGCACCACGCGTTGCCCGACGCGTCGAGCCCGCAGCTGTGAAAGAAGCCGCTCGCGACCGACGTGTAGGTGCGCGTGCCGAACACCGCGGTGGGGGTGAGCACCGCCCGCTGCGTGTTGGGATTGGTGACGTCGAGCGAGCAGGCGCCCAGGAGGAGCAGCAGCGTCGGCGCGACGCGGCGCGCTCGCGTGAATGGAGGAAGCATGGGAAAGACGGCGAGTGGAACCGCGCGGCAAGGAGCCGCCCCTGCCGGTGATGAACGGTGGTACCCCGGCCGTGGCGAGAGAATCTGTCGCGTCCGGCTGAGTCGTGTGATTACTTGGGCCGCATGCGACCTGAACCGGTACCGCCGTCCGCCGAGTCACCCGCCCTGCGGCGGGTGGTGCTGTGGATCGCGCGGCGGTGTCTCGGATGGTTCTATCGCGACGTGCGGGTGGTGAGGGCGGAGCAGATCCCGGCGACGGGTGCGGTGCTGCTGATCGGGAATCACCCGAACGACCTGCCCGATGTGCTGCTCGGGTACCTCACCACGCCCAGGCCGCTCCGCTACATCGCCACGATTTCCGCGGCCCGGAGCTGGATCTCGGCCCGCACCTACGCGGCGCTGGGGGTGGTGCCGGTGGCGAGGGTGCGCGACGTGCGGGCGATGAGGGCCGACGGGGTGGACGCCGTGGCTGTGAACCGTGCGGCGAACGACGCGGTGCATCTGGCGTTGGCCGAGGGCGCGGTGGTGGGGGTCTTTCCCGAGGGGGGCGTGCACGTTGGGCCGTCGCTGGGGTCTTTTCGCACTGGTGTCGCGTCCATGGTGCTCAAGTACGTCGATGCTGATGCGAAAAACGACGTCAAAGTGGTGCCCTTCGGCGTGCAGTACGAGGCGCCGCACACCCCGGGAAGCGATGTCGTAGTGGTGGTCGGCGCGCCGTTCGGCGTCCGGGAGGCGATGGCCGCCGAGTTGGATGGGGAGCGGGGCGCGGCGGCGCTGTCGCGCCGCTTTCGCCGCGCGGTGGAGGGGGTGACGCGGAACGCCCCCACCTGGGAGGCGGCGGCCGATCGCGACCGGCTGGTGGCGGCCGTGGCGGCGGTGTCGGCGGAGGATCCGCTGGCGGTGGCGCCCGCGCTGGTGCCAGACGCCGAGCGCGTGGCCGTGTCCGACGACCCGGCTGACGTACGGCTCCGAACCGATGCGGCGGTGCTGGCCGATGCGGTGGCGCGCGCGGGCGGTGTGGGCACCTCTGCGATGGACATGGCGCGGCTGTGCGGCGCGCTGGGGGTGGGGCGCGCGTCGACGAGCGCTGTGCTCGACGTGGCGACGGGGCGGATGTGGCTGGGGGCGCCGGTGGCGCTGCTCGGGGCCGCGCTGCATGCGCCGGTGTGGCGCGGCATCTGGTGGTGGGCGCGGCGCAGCGCGAGCGGGCCCGCGGAATGGGCGCTCAAGTCCTTCATCCCCGGCCTCTACGTGATGGTGGGGTGGTATCTGCTGCTCGCGGTGGTGGGCGCCGCGGCCTGTCGCGCGCTGGGATGGTCGGCGTGGTGGGCCGTGCTGCTGGTGGTTGTCGCGCCCCGCTGCGGCGACTCGGCCATGCGCTGGTACGCCGCGTGGCGTGCGTGGCGACTCGTGCGACGCGTGCGGGGGTGGCCGGCTGCGCAGCAGCAGGTGCTGCGCGAGGCGGCGGATCGGGTGCGGCGGGCGGTGTAGTGGGTTGGGGGCCGTGGGCCGTGGGGCCGTGGGCCGTGGGGCCGGGAGCCGTGGGGACGTGGGCTGGGAGGAGGCGGTGCGATAGCTTCCACCACCGAAGCCCATGACACTCCTATCCATCGGCAACGCCGGCGTCGACTTCGGCGCGACCGAGATCTTTCGCGACGTGACGCTCACCGTGGCCCCCGGCGACCGCTGGGCGGTGGTGGGGCGCAATGGCACGGGCAAGTCGACGCTCGTGCGGCTCATCACGGGTGAGCTGCCGCCGACGCGCGGCACGGTCGCGCGCATGCCGGGGCTGCGTGTTGCGATCATGGATCAGCACCGCCGCTTCCCTGAGGACATGCCACTGTGGGACATCGTGGCCGACGGCTTCGTTGACCTGCGTCGGCTGGAGCACGCGCTGGCCGAGCAGGCGAAGCAGTTGGAGCACGACCACAGCGAGGCCGCGATGGCGCGCTATGGGCGAGATCTCGAACGCTTCGAGCGCGAAGGCGGCTACCAGATGGCCGCCCGGGTCGATGCGATTCTGATGGGCATGGGCTTCGACCCGGCGCGGGCGCGAGCCACGACCATCGGCACGTTGTCGGGGGGTGAACGCGGACGCGTGGCGCTTGCGCGGCAGCTGGCCACGCCGGCGGACCTGCTGGTGCTCGACGAGCCAACCAACCATCTCGACCTCGAGACGACGAGCTGGCTCGAGCAGTACCTCGCGACCAGTGATCGCACGCTGCTGTGCATCTCGCACGATCGTGCGTTCCTCAACGCCATCGCCGATCATGTGCTGCACTTCGAGGGCGGCTCGGCGTTCTTCTACACCGGCAGCTACGCGAGCTTCGTGCAGCAGCGCGACGAGCGACGTCTCACGCAGCAGCGGCAGTTCGACAAGCAGCAGAAGGTCATCGCCGCGGAGAGCGACTACATCGCCCGCAACATCGCCGGGCAGAACACGGCGCAGGCGAAGGGGCGTCGCAAGCGGCTGGAGCGCATGCCGCGCTTGTCGGCGCCCATCGGTGAGTCGGGGGTGATGGCGCTGCGTCTCGAGGCGGGTGTGCGCAGCGGTGACCGCGTGATCGAGGCCGAAGGCGTGACGGTGGGGGTGCCCACGGCGCACGGGCCACGCACGCTGGTGGAGGATGTGCGGGTGGTGCTCGAGCGCGGCGAGGTGGTGGCGCTGGTGGGCCCCAACGGTGCCGGCAAGAGCACGCTGATCAAGACGCTGCTGGGCGAGATGCCGCCGTTGCAGGGCACCGTGAAGGTGGGGCCGAGCACGACGGTGGCGTACTACCGGCAGGAACTCGCCCATCTGCCGCTCGAGCACACGATCTACGAGGCCATCGCGACGCAGCGTCCGCTTTGGGAGCGGCGTCAGGTGCAGGGGCACCTTGGGCGCTTCGGCTTCAGCGGCGACGAGGTGCAGCGCACGGTGGGGACGCTCTCAGGCGGTGAGCGCGCGCGGGTGGCGATGGCGCTGCTCACCCTCTCGACGAACAACCTGCTCATCCTCGACGAGCCCACCAATCATCTCGATGTCGAAAGCATCGAGGCGCTGGAGGACGCGCTGGGCGAGTACGAGGGGAGCGTGCTGCTGGTGAGTCACGACCGCGCGGTGCTGCGTGGCCTGGCCACGCAGGTGTGGGAGGTGCGCGGCGGCCGCTTGCACCTCTTTCCCGGCACGTTCGTCGAGTGGGAGGAGATGCGGGCCGAGCGACAGGTGCAGGAGGAGCAGCGCGCGCGTGCCGATGCGCAGCGTGAGGCCGACCGGCAGGCGAAGGACCGGGAGGCACAGCGGGCGCGTGCCTCCGCGGCGTCGGGCGGCGCGGCGCCCACGGGCGATCTGCGCAAGCAGATCCGCGCGGCGGAGAAGGCGCTGGCCGATGCCGAGCTCCGTGTCGCCACCCTCGAGGACGCGATTGCGGCGCTCACGGCCCAGCTCGACGACACGACGCTCTACGACACGCCGGCGGGCGTGCAGAAGGCCACGCAACTGGGGCGTCAGCTCGACGACGAGCGCGAGGCGCTCGACGAGGCGATGCATGCCTGGAGTGTGGCCGAGGAGCTGCTGCAGGAGCTCAAGGTCGCGCGGTAGCTGCAACTTTGGCACGGCGCCGAGCGTAGAAGGCGCCGTATGCGACGCCTCCGTGCCATTCCAATTCATGTCCGTGCGTTCGCCCTGGTGGCGTGCGCGGCCTTGGCGGTCCAGACGGTCGAGGCGCAGCCGGCCTCCCGTCCACTGGCGGACCTGCTGACCGACGCGAGTCGCCGCAACCGACTGCCCGACGACCTGATCGCCTATCGCGCGGGGGTGGAGTCGGAGATCACGATGATCCTCCGCCGCGAGGAAGGCACGGAGATCGTGGGCGCGGTGGAGCAGGTGGCGAGCACGCTGCGCTGGACGCGCGCGGGCGCCTACGATCAGCATGTGACCGGATATCGCAGCCAGCAGCTCGGCGCGAACTTCTCGGCGCTGACCATCTTCCGCACCGGGTGGATCAACCCGGCGCTGTACGGCAACCGCCTGCGTATCCGCGCGTTCAATGACTCGATGAGCACGGCGGGGACGTCGTCGTCGCGGCGTCGCAGCGTGCGGAGCGATGGGGCGGACACGCTGCCCGCGGTGCATCCGCTCGCGGCCGATCGCGACAACTACTACACGTACACCGGCGGTGACACCGTCGTGACGATCCAGGCGGGCGACCGCGCCATTCCGATCGTGCATGTGCGTGTGCACCCCAAGCCCGACCTGCGGCTGCCGGTGGTGCTGTTCGATGGCGAGCTGCAGCTCGATGCGTCGCGCGGCACGCTGGTGCGGTTGCGCGGGCACTTCATCCGCGCGGGCTCCAGGCGTCGCGGGTTGAGCACGACGCTGGCCGATGCGGTGGCGTTCGTGGAGTACGAGAACGGCGAGCGGCAGGGGCAGTACTGGCTGCCGGCGCGGCAGCGCATCGAGATGCAGGCGATGCTGCCGTTCCTGGGCGACGGACGCGCGGTGATCCGCGTGGCCACGCGCATCACCGACATGACGGTCAACGACACCGTGCTCGATGCGGCGACGCTTGCGGCGGCCGACTCGTTGCGCGCGCGGTCGCGGCGTCGCCTGACGTACGCGCCCGACGATTCGGTCGCGCGCTTCACCGCGTGGCGCCACGGGCTGGGTACGCTGTCGGCCGGGATGCACAGCGACGACTTCATGGACATCGGTCCCGACCGGTGGCGGCCGACGGGCGCGCCACGCTTCGACGTTGCGGCCACGCGTGCGGCGGATGTGTTCCACTTCAATCGTGTCGAGGGCGCATTCACCGGCCTTGGTGTTAAGTGGATGCTGCGCGACCTCGCGCCGGGCGTGGTGGTGCGCGCCAATGCGGGGTATGCCTGGGCGGAGCAGACCGTGCGCGGCCGCGTGAGTGTCGAGCGGCGGCGCGGACCGTGGACGCTCGAGCTGCGCGGCGGACGTTCGCTCGACAACACGAACGACTTCCGCGTGCCGAGTGACTCGGGGAACACCTTCGGCGCGCTCTTCGCGTCGCTCGATCCGTACGACTACGTGTCGCGCAACACGGCCACGGCGGCGGTGGTGCGGCGTGTCGGGGTGCGGCGCGCGATCGTGCGGGCGGAGCTGGGGGTCGCGCAGGATCGCTACCGACCGTCGGCCTATGCGCGCGGCCCCTTCGGCGGCGCCCTGTATCGTCCCAACCGGGGCGTGGACGAAGGCGACTATGTACGGTCGGCGGTGCTGCTCGAGTGGCACCCGGACATCAGCGCGGAGTTCGTGAAGCCGGGGCTGAGCGCGCGACTGTCGTTCGAGCGGGGCGACATGCTGCGCAGCGTGGGACCGCGTGCGCTGGGCGACGGTGCCTGGCAGCGCGCGGAGGTGCGGGTGAGCGGGCGACGGCCGCTCGGGCCGTTCATCGCGCTGGCCCGCGCCGACGCCGGCATCGTGACCGGTGACCGCATCCCCGCGCAGCAGCTGTTCGAGCTGGGGAAGTACCAGAACCTGCCCGGCTACGCCGACAAGCAGTTTGCCGGCTCACGGGCGGCGGCGGTGCGCACGTCGCTGCAGTACACGACGCCGTGGCTGCGGAATCCCACGAAGGTGAACGAACGCTTCTGGCTGCCGGCGGTGGCGCCGGGGGTGTCGCTGGGTGTGCAGGCGGGCTTTGCCGACGCGCCCTCGGCGGCGGCGCAGGCGGCTATCGGGCGCCTGGCCGTGACGGACCCGACGTCGCTGGCGCTGTGGGCGCCGGTGTCGACCCCCACCGACCGGGTGCGGGCGAGTGTGACGGCGGGGCTCCGCTTCTTCGGGAACGCGCTGTTCGTGGGGGCGACGCGCAACGCCGAGCGTGGCGCCGGGTGGAAGTCGCTGATCGGGTTCGGGCAGGTGTGGTAGGGGGTTGTGGGTTGTGGGTTGTGGGCCGGGAGCCGGGGGCCGGGAGCCGGGGGCTGGGGGGCCTGAGGGCGGGAGGGCCGGAGGGCAATCATGGGTGGGATAACACGCTCGGCCTGTGAGACGGAGCGCGGGCGAAGCGGGCTGTGACGCGGTATGCTATGCGGGCGAGCGGCGGGTCCCCCTCCGGATCTCCCCGTTCCCTGCGCTGTGCCGTCGCCGCCCGACCGGCCGGCGCGACCACACTTACGCGAGGAGATGTCCATGCGTGTTGCGAAGCTGACCGGGATGTTGCTGCTGCCGGCGCTGTGTGTTGCCGGTTCACTCGGCGCCCAGACGCCCGGGGACTACGCCCTGGGCGGCCTGCGGGGACAGTGGAAGGGGATCATCGAGAACGTCACCAAGGCGGCCGAGATGATGACCGAGACCGAGTACAACTACAAGCCGGTGTCGACGGTGCGGTCGTACGGCGAGGTGCTCGCGCACGTGGCCGGTGCGCAGAACTCGGTGTGCGCGGCGGCGTTGGGCGACAAGGTGCCGGCCGAAGACGCGGTGGAGAAGACGGCCAAGACGAAGTCGGCGATCGTGGCCGCGCTCAAGGCGTCGACGACGTACTGCACGAAGGCCTACAACCTGACCACGACGCGCTTCAATGAGCCGGTGGACATCTTCGGCTCGAAGTCGACGCGGGTCACGGCGCTCGCGCTCAACCTGATGCACGTGTCGGAGCACTACGGCAACCTGGTCACGTACATCCGGCTCATGAACAAGATTCCGCCGTCGAGCCAGCCGCGCCCGTAGCGCGAAGCGGCAACACGTGACGGTGTGTGTGGGCGGGCCGGAGCGGCGGGTGCTGCTCCGGCCCGTCGTGTGTTGTGGGGCGCGGACGGTGCGCGGGGCGCATACTTTCCGCGCATGGACGCCACGGCTCATCTGCTACCGTCGCGCCGCGGGTTCGCGGGCGACGATCTCATCTTCACCCTGAACGCCGCGGCGCAGCAGCGGGCGGCGACGGGGGCCCCGGTCATCAACGCCACGGTGGGGGCGCTGCTGGACGACGAGGGTCGTCTGGTGGTGCTCGAGAGCGTGATGGCCCAGTGGCGGCAGCTCACGCCGCTGGAAGTGGCGCCGTACGCCCCCATTGCCGGCGACCCGGCGTTCCTGCTGGCGCTCGCGCGGCGTCACTGGCCCGCGCTGGAGCGGGTGGGCACCGGGGTGGCCACGCCGGGCGGTTCGGGGGCGTTGGCGTTGTCGCTGCGCAACTTCCTCGAGCGCGGGCAGTCGGTGCTGACGGCGGCGCCGTTCTGGGGGCCGTACTCCACGATTGCCGGAGAGGCGGGCGTGCGCGTCGCGACCGCACCGTGGCCCGCGCCGGGCGCGGCGCTCGATGCCGGCGCGTGGGAAGCCGCCGCGCGTGACCTGCTGGAGTCGCAGGGGCGGCTCCTCGTGTGGCTCAACGACCCCTGCCACAACCCGACGGGGCGCAGCCTGTCGCCGGCCGACCGCGAGACACTGCTGTCGATCCTGCGCGACCTGAGCGGGCAGGGGCCGGTGACGCTGCTGCTCGACCTCGCGTACCTCGACTACGCCCGTGACCCGCAGGCCGTGGACGCGGCGCTGTCCGACTATGCGGCGTTCGCGGCCGAGGGGCGGGTGCTGGTGGCGGCGAGCCTGTCGCTGAGCAAGGCGTTCACGCTGTACGGCACGCGCGCCGGTGCGTTGGTGCTGCCGTGGTGCGACGATCGCACGCTGCAGGCTGCGCTGGTGACCGGCTGCCGCGGCACGTGGAGCAACTGCGCGCGCGCGCCGATGAGCACCCTGCTGCGCCTCGCGAAGGACGCCGCGGCGCAGGCCGCGCTCGCGGCCGAGCATGCGCAGTGGCGCGCACTGCTCACGACGCGCGCCGATGCGCTGGACGCGGCGCTCCGGGCCGAAGGGTTTGCCGGCGCGCCGTGGGATGGCGGGTTCTTCGTGACGCTGCCCGGCACGCCGGATGCGGCGTTCGACGCGACGGCCGTGAGCACGGCGCTGCAGGCACACGATGTGTTCGTGGTGCCGGTGCCCGAGGGCATTCGGGTGGGCATCTGCGGCATGCGGGCGAGCGATGCGGGGCGCTTCGCGGCGGCGTATCGGGCGGCGTGCGAGGCGACGGGGTACACCGCCCGTGCGGGCGCGCGATCGCAGGCGTCGTGACGCTGTCGCTCGACGACCTGGTACAGCGCGCGCCGCTCGAGACCGATGCGGCCGCGCTGACGGCGCGCGTGCGGGGGGCGACGGTGCTGGTGACGGGTGCCGGCGGGTCGATCGGCGCGGAGCTGTGCCGACAGCTCGCGGCGGTGCACCCCGAACGCATCGTGCTCGTGGGGCGCGGCGAGAACTCGATCTTCGAGATCGAGCAGGAGCTGGCGCAGGACTTCCCGCAGGTGGCGCGGCTGCCGGTCATCCTCGATGTGCGCGACGCGGCGAGCATGCGCACGCTGCTCACGACGACCGCGCCGCGGGTGGTGTTCCACGCGGCGGCGCACAAGCACGTGCCGCTCATGGAGCGCAATGCGCACGAGGCACTCCGCAACAACGTGCTGGGGACGCGCAGCGTGGTGGCGGCGGCCGAGGCGGCGGGCGTGCGCCATCTCGTGAACATCTCCACCGACAAGGCGGTACGCCCCACGAGTGTGATGGGGGCATCGAAGCGCGTGGCCGAACTGGTGGTGCAGGAGGCGGCGCAGCGCACCGGCCATGCGTACGTGAGTGTGCGCTTCGGCAATGTGCTCGGGAGCCGCGGCAGCGTGGTGCCCATCTTCCTGCGACAGATCGCGCGCGGCGGGCCGGTGCTGGTGACGCATCCGGAGATGCGGCGCTACTTCATGACCAACCCGGAGGCGGTGCAGCTCGTGCTGCAGGCCTTCGTGCTGGGCACGGGCGGCGAGACGTTCTGCCTCGACATGGGCGAGGCGCTGTCGATTGCCGACCTCGCGCGGGAGCTGATCCGCCGTGCGGGGCACACGCCCGACGTGGACATCGCGATCCAGTACACGGGTGTGCGTCCCGGCGAGAAGCTGCACGAGGAGCCGTTCTTCGGCCCGGGGCTGACGTCGCCCACGGCGCACCCGCGCGTGCTGCGCGCACACACCCTGCCCGTGCGCGACGATGCGGGGGCGGCGCTGCTGCAGTTGGTACGGCAGCTCGAGGGGGACACGCCGCGGGCGGCGTTGCGTGAGACGCTGGCGGCGCTGATTCCGGATTTGGGGCGCGGAGACGCGGAGAGTTGGAAGTAGAGATTTCCACGCGGAGGCGCGGAGGTTCGGAAGTAGACGTTTCTTCGCGGAGGCGCGGAGAGCTGCCTGCGGGGATCAGCGGGCGCGGAGTGCGGCGAACTCGGCTTGTTCTGCGGGCGTGCCGGTGCGGGAGGGGGCGAAGACGATGCGGAGCGTGACGAGCACCAGGCCGACGAGCGCGCCGCCCAGTGTGAACGCGACGAGCGCTTGCGTGTGTGCGAGCGCGCCGCGGCGGCCGGCGGGCACGGGTGGCTCGATGACGGTGAGCACCGGCGTGTCGCGCACTTCGTCGATGCGGGCCTGCTCGAAGGCCTGCGACAGCGTGACATAAACCTGCTGCCGCAGCGCGACCTCGCGCGCGAGCCGGTCGTTGGTGAACAGGAGCGCGGGCGCGTCGCGGATGTCGCGGTTGCGCGCGAGGAACGATTCGAGCGCGGCTTCGGCGGTGCGCAGCTCGCGGCGCGCGGAGTCGACGCGCTGTTCGGTGAAGCGGCGTTCGGCCGACGCCTGCGAGCGGCGCGCTGTGCGGTTGAGGGAATCGACAATGGCGACGGTGCGGGCGGCGATGGCGGTGGCGAGGGTGTCGTCACCCGCCGTGGCACTCACCGTGATGACGCCGGTCTTGGCGGCGGCGGTGGCGGTGACGCGTTTGCGCAGTTGGGCGACGGTGCGCGCGACCTGCTCGGGCGCGGCGCCGCCGGCCCATCGCTCGACCAGGGGGCGCGTGGTGCCCGTCGCATCGCGCAGCGCCGTGCGGGCGAGCGCCTCCAGCACCGGCTGCGTGGTGACGAGATCGGCGAAGAACTGCGGGGACTCGGCCTGGTCGGCCACCGGGACGCTCAGCCCCAGTTGCTGCGCCAGTGCCCCCAGTGAGGCGGTGCGGCCGCCCGTACGCGCGACGAATCGCGTGGCTGCCGTGTGCGCCCGCGCCGCACGGACCGCGTCGGCCGCGCCCACGACGAGCCCCGCGAGGGCGCCCAGCAGCACGAGGCGGCGGTGCCGGAGGAGACCGTTGGCGAGGGCAAGCAGCGTCACATCGTCGCTCATGGGCCTATAATAACGCGCAGGACTCACGACGCTCCGGCGTCGGCCCTCCCTCTACCTCACTGCGTCGTGTCTTCCGGGTCGTTGTCGTCTGGTGGTTGCTGTGCGCGGCGGGTGCTGCGCGCGCTGATCTCGCGCCGTGGCCCGCTGATGTCGCGCCGCGGCGCGCCCGTGTCGCGCACGCGTGTCGTCGCGCTGCTGTCCGTGGCGGTGGGCTGCCTCACGGCGCCTCCCCTGGTCGCGCAGTCGACGGGGGCGCCACCGACGACGCGTGGCGGCGCACCGCAGGTCGTCATTCCGACCGCACCCACGGCGGCACAGGAGGCGGCGTCGCGCGCGCTGGGGCGTCGCGTGAGCAACGAGGAGATCGGCGCGCTGCTGACGCGCTCGGGGTTGAGCGAGGCGCAGGTGCGTGTGCGGCTCGAGCAGGCAGGCTACGATGGGCGACTCGCCGAGCCGTTCTTCACCGCCATGCGGGGTGACCGGGCGGCGTTGCAGCGGCCCGCCGATTCGACGTTCGTGGCGGCGCTGCTGGCGTCGGAGCTGGTGTCGGCCGATGCGCTGCAGCCGGCTGATGCGACCGCCGCCACGCCGGGCAGCGCGTCGCGCGCGAGCGACCCGCGCACGGCCGCCGAGCGTGCGGCGGATGCCACGGTGTTCGGCAAGGCGTTGTTTGCCGATCGGGGCGCGGCGTTCGATCCCGTGCGCAGTGGGCCTGTGGATGGGGCGTATCGCCTCGGCCCGGGTGACGTGGTGCAGGTGGTGCTGACCGGCGACGTGGAGGCGACGCACACCGTGGATGTGCGCCCCGACGGGGCGGTGCTGCTGCCGCGTCTGGGCCAGGTGGGGGTGTCGGGGCTCACGGTGGAGGCCGCGCGCACGACGTTGCGCACGGTGGCGCAGCGCTCGTACGACGGCATCGCCGCGGGGCGCGTGCGCCTCGATCTCGCCGTGACGCGGGTGCGCACGATCGCGGTGCTGGTGGTGGGCGAGGTCGAGCACCCCGGCACGTATGCGGTGAGTGGGGGCGGCACGGTGTTGCACGCACTCGGTCGCGCCGGTGGCCCGACGGTGCGCGGGAGCTTTCGCGCGGTGGAGCTGCGGCGTGGCGGTGCGCTCGTCGCAACCATCGACCTGTACGACCTGCTCCTGCGCGGCGACCTGGCGTCGGACAAGCGTCTCGAGCAGGGCGACGTGATCCATGTGCCGCTCGCGGCGCGCACGGTGGGCATGGTGGGCGCGTTCCGTCGTCCGTCGACCTTCGAGTTGCGCAGTGGGGAGCGCTTTGCCGATGTGCTGCGCTTTGCCGGCGGCTTCAGCGTCGATGCGGCGGCCACGCGGGTGCAGGTGGACCGCGTGCTCCCGGTGGCGCAGCGGAGTGCGGGGCGCACGCGGGTGCTGCTCGATGTGCCGCTGCCAGCCGGTCTCGACACGGTGCCGCTGCTCGACGGCGACGTGGTGACCGCCTTCCATCTCGACGAGGTGCGGCGCAACCATGTCGCGATTGCCGGTGAAGTGCACATGCCGGGGCGCTACGAGCTCACGGCCGGCCTCACGGTGGGCGACCTCGTGACGCGCGCGGACGGCGCGACGCCGTGGGCGCTGACCGATCGGGTGAAGGTGGTGCGCACCGTGCCGCGCACCGGGCGTGCGGAGAGTTTCTCCCTCGACCTGGCGCGCGCCGACGATCGCGCGTTCCGGTTGCAGGAGTACGACTCGGTGAGCGTGCTCGACGGGCGGCTGCTCTATCCCGGCGGCACGATCACTGTGTCCGGGGCGGTGCATGCGCCGCGGCGCGTGGCGCACGCGGCGGGGCTCACGCTCGTCGATGCGATCGACGTGGCCGGGGGGTTGACCGACGAGGCGCAGGTGGTGGAGGTGAGTCGCCGTCCGCGCGCGACGCAGTACACCGACACCGCAGCGGTCGTACTGCGTGTGCCCGTGGCGGCGGTGCGCGCGCGTGCCGGTGAGGCGCAGCGCTTCGTCCTCGAGCGCGACGACCAGGTGCAGGTGCGCGCGAGTCCGGGCTATCGCGCGCTGGCGCCGGTCACGGTGAGCGGCCTGTTCACGTATCCCGGCACGTACTTCCTGCAGCGCGACAGCGAGCGGTTGTCGGAGCTCGTGGCGCGCGCGGGTGGGCTGCAGCCCACGGCGTACCGGCCGTCGTTCCGGCTCATTCGAGGCGGGCGCGTGGTGGCGGTCGATCTCGACCGCGCGCTCGCGCAGGATGCGCAGGCGAACATCGGCCTGTTGGCGGGCGACCAGGTGCGCGTCGGGCCCGATCCGGGTGTGGTGTACGTGACCGGCGCCGTGGAGCGGCAGGTGGCGGTGCCGTATCGTCGCGGCCTCGACCTCCAGGCGTATCTCGCGGCGGCCGGTGGCGTGTCGCAGGCGGGCGACGCGAACAAGCTGCTCATCGAGCTCCCCTCGGGTGAAGTGCTGCGTCCGCGGCGCGGCCGGTTCGTGATCGACCAGCACCCCACGATCACCGGTGGCAGCACGATCACCGTGCTCACGCGGCGCGAGAAGACGCCGGGGCAGTGGTCGCAGCAGCTCACGACGATCGCGCAGGTGGCGACGTCGCTGGTGTCGCTGGTGCTGGCGTATGTCGCCGTCACGCAGAACGACTAGGCCCGTGCGCGGGACGCCGGGCGTGCGCCCGGTGTGGGCACGCGCGGCGTCGGTACGCGCGGGGTCGGTACGCGCGGTGCTGCGCACGGGCGCCGTGACGGGGTCGCTCGTGGCCACCGTGCTGAGCGCGCAACGCTCGCCCGCCACGCCGCGCGTCGACTCCCTCGGCCTGGACACGCCGGCGTTTCGCGAAGCGACCTCGTTGCCGTGGTGGCAGTATCTCGCGCAGCAGCCGTGCATTGGTTCGGGTGGGGGCGCGACACCTACGGTGTCCGCGCCGCGCGGCGATGCGGCGCTCGACACGCTGCTCTGGCGCCGCGTGGGGCCGCTGCCCCGCACACCGGCGGGACAACGGCTGCAGGGCACACCCGTCGGCGACGGGCGCGCGTATCGCGTGTCGCTGGAGACGGTGACGGGGCGTCACACCGGCACGGAGGTGCTGGGGTGGTTGCTCGAACCCAACACCCGCAGTGCCACGCCGCGCGTGGCGCTCGTGCTGCACGGGGCCGGCGCGACCTTCGAAGCGGCGCTCGGCTGGCGCCTGCCGGGCGGCAATCCCGACGGCTTCGCGCGTACGCCGCTCGATGGCGTGGCGGCCGAGCTGGTGCTGCGCGGCTGGACCGTGTTCGTGCCGCTGGTGAGCGACGACCTGAGCTTCTGGCCGCTGCTGCCGTGGCTCGACCTCGAGAATCACGCGGCGGCATGGCGCGCGCGCGGCGGCCCGGCGTCGGCTTATGCGCTGGTGCTGCCGCAGTTGCAGGGAGCGCTCGACTTCGCGGTGCGGCAGGTGAGCGACACGACCGCCCCGGTGGTCGTGGTGGGGTGGGAAGAGGGCGCTTCGTTGGGTCGCATGCTCGCCGCCGTGGACACACGCGTGTCCGGCGTGCTCACGCTGGGGCCGATCGTCGATCGCGCCGCGTACCGGCAGCAGGTCGCAGGCGTACAGACCAACGCCCCGTTCACGCACGCGGACTGTCGGTTCGACGACGTGACGGTCGCGCGACGGCTGGCCGCGCGCGCGCTGGCGCATGTGGTGAGCGGCGAGGATCCCCTCGCGCCGCGTCGGGCGGCGTTCGTGAGCCCTCGCATCGCGCAGGCCGCGAAGGAGGCGTATCGCGCCGCAGGTGGCGACAGCACGCGCTGGTTCGAGGCGGCCGACGCACCCGGCGACACGACGCGGCCGGCGCTCGCGCGGGCGCTGCAGTTCCTGGCGCGCGCGGTGGGCGACCGCACCGACGACGGCCGCCCGCTGGTGCGTTCGGCCGACTGGATGCCACAGCCCGCTGCGCTGCAGTACCCCACCGCGCAGGCCGTGGCGATGCGGCGCACGATGTCGCGCTTCGTCGCCTCGCAGCGCGCGTGCGCCGTGCCCCGCGATGTGCTGGCCATGTCGCGCGGCGATGTGCTGTTGCAGGCGTCGCGCGCCCAGCGACATCTCGCCACCATGCTCGGCAGCGCGGCACGGCGCGGCGCCGCGTGGGCCGGCGCCGACGCTGCCCCAGGCCCGCGTCGCACCGACGCGGCGGTGCAGCTCGTGCGGCGTGACACGCTCGCGGTGCGACAGAACACGGTGGTGGAGTGGATCGTGGCCAACGCCTCGCGGTCACCGCTGCCGCTGGTGGGGCTGCTGGGCGCACCGCCGGATGTCGCGGCACGCAGCGCGGCGGGCGTGCTGAGCTTCGACGGCAACTACGGCCTGTCGCAACTGTTCGGCCTGCCGCCGCAGGGCGTGACGTCCTACCTCGGCGAGTACGGCCGCGTGCTGGCGCGCGACGGTGACGTGGTGTTCGCGCCGCTCGTGCCCGACTGGGTGCCACGCGGCGCGACCGCGCTGCTGCGCGGGCGTGGCGCGGACGATGCGAGTGCGTGGCCGCTGCTGCTCGAGCACTATGCAGCGGGTGTCGACCTGCTGCGCGGGCTCCCGGCGGTCGATCGCGCGCGCATCGGTGCGTACGGCATCTCGTACGCCGGCTACGCGGCGCTGCTTGCCACGGCCACCGACGCGCGCATCGGCGGCCTGGTGTACTCCAACCCGGCGGCGGTGTTGCCACTCTACTTCCAGACCGAGGTGGGGTCGAGCTCGGGGGTGTGGCTGAGCGAGCTGTGCGCGGTGAGCGACGATGCGCTGCGCTATCTCATCGCACCGCGGGGGCTGGTGTTCGAGACCGACGGCTCGGACACGGGCACGAACCAGCGCTACGACGGCCAGCAGGTGGCGGAGCTGCGCCACATCTTCGACGCGCTCGGCGTGTCGGCACGGTTCACGGCGGTGCGACACGACGGCGGGCATGAGACGCGGGTGTATCCGCTGGTGCCGTACCTGCCTTGGCGGTAGTACGCGGAGGCGCGGAGGGGGAGTGCTTCGATTTCTTCGCGGAGGCGCGGAGGGGGAATGCTTCGATTGCTGCGCGGAGGCGCGGAGGGGAACTACGGGGGGGAGACGCCGGTCTGCTCGAGCCAGCGGGCGAAGTTGATCCAGCGCCAGCAGACATCGACGTAACGGCGGCGGCCGAGGACGGCCGCGTCCCAGAGTGGGCGCAGCGGCGCCGATCGGGCGAAGAGGCCGAGGGCGCGCAGGGGCTCGCTGTCGAGCAGCGGCGCGAAGCGCGCATGACCGGCGCGTAGCCAGGCCTGCTGCGGCGTGCGGAACGCCACCTTGTCGCGGCGGTCGAGCACCACGTCGGGCACGAGGCCGCGCATGGCGTCGCGCAACAGGGCCTTGGGGCGCCCCTCGCTGCCGAACAGCCACGGCGCGGGAATCGACCGACAGAGCTGGACGAGGTGCGGATCGAGAAATGGCACGCGGCTCTCGACGCCAAAGCGCATGCTGTTGCGATCCTGATAGGACAGCAGCGTGCGCAGTCCCATCGTGAGGTCGCCATCGAGCTGCTCCCGCAATGTGCGAGCACTCATCAGGTCGCGAGGACGCACGCCGTGACGTTCGAGCCACGTGCGATCGAGCCACACCGGCACCAACGTGCGTCGCGCGAGCGCGCGACCGACCGCGACCAGCGGTACCGGAAGGATGCGCGCCAGCGCGGCCTTCCACGGCCCCACCGACGCACCGACGACCTGCGGTGGTGTGCGCAGCAGGCGCCACGCGTCGCGCAGCTTGCCGGTGCGCCAGTACTCGGCGGCCAGCACGGCGTGCGCCGAGTGGTAGCCGGCCAGCAGCTCGTCGGCGCCCTGCCCGTCGAGCAGGACGGGGATGCCCGACTCCCGTGCGGCGCGGTAGACGCGGTACTGCGCGTACACGCTCGTGCTGCCCGCCGGTTCGTCGAGCGCGGTGACGACGTCGTCGAAGTCGTCGACCAGGTCGGTATCGCGCACGGTGACGTGCTGCAGCGGCAGGCCGAAGGGCGCTGCGGCGCGCGCAGCCCACGCCGTTTCGTCGCTGTCGTCGCCCGAGGCGAAGGTGAACGCGCGCTGCAGGGTCGCGCGCTGCCCGCCTGGCGCGTCACCGTCGCGCGCGGCGAAGGCGCAGGCGACAATGCTGGACGAGTCGATGCCGCCGGAGAGCGCCGCGCCCACCGGCACATCGCTTTGCAGGTGCGCGTCGACGCTGGCGAGGAGCCGCGTGCGCAACAGCGCGACAGCCTCATCGCGTGTGGCGATGGACGGCGCGGCGCCGCGCCGTGCGTTGGGCATCGCGTCATCGAACCGCACGGCACGCGCGAGCGTCTCGTCGAGCTGCGTCGCGGGATGGTCGTCGTCGAGTGAGAGCGACAGGACCGTGCCCGGGGGCAGGTGCCAGATGCCCTGCACCATGGACGCGGTGGTGTGTCCGGTGAGTCCGTTGCGCAGGTAGTCGTAGGCGGCCTGCGGCGCGAGACGCCAGCCGCTCGCCAACGGCAGCAGGGCCCGAAGCTCGGAGGCAAACGCCACGCGGGCACCCTCGCCGGTGCCGACGCGCGCGATGAGCAACGGCTTGATGCCGCGGCGATCGCGCACGAGATGGAGTACACGCTGGCGCAGGTCGAGCAGTGCGAAGGCGAACATGCCCTCGAAGCGGGCGAAGGCCGCGACGCCCCACTGCGCGTAGGCAGCGAGCAGCACCTCGGTGTCCGTGCGCGTGGTGAAGTGTGCGCCGCCCTGCGCGAGCGTCTCCCGCGACAAGGCTTCCCGCGACAGCGTCTCACGCAGCGCGCGGAAGTTGTACAGCTCACCGTTGTAGCTGACGGCCAGCCCGGCCGACGCATGCAGCATGGGCTGCTGGCCGGCCGCCGTGGGGTCGAGCACGGCGAGACGCCGATGCACCAGCGCGAGCCGCCCGGCCGGCACGTCGCGCGCGTCGATGCCGAGGTGCCACCGGTCGTCGTGCGTGAGCGAGAGGACGCCGCGTCCGTCGGGGCCGCGATGGGCGATGGCGGCATCGAGCTGCGCCACCTCGTGCGCGTCGACGATGCCACGCCGCGGCGCCAGCACGCCCGCGATGCCGCACATGTGTCAGCGCTCCGCGAGACGGGCGCGCACGAGCGCGTCAAGCTGCGCGGCACGTTGCGTCCAGGTGTAGTCGCGCAGCGTGCGACGCTGCCCCGCCTGCGCGATCGCCTCCGCCTCGTCGGGGTGTGCCATCAGCCACGCCGCCTTCTCGCGTGCCTCGGCCGGCGAGCGATAGGTCACCACTTCGGCGTCGGGTACGAAGAGTGAGGCGAGGTTCTCGCGGTGACTGGTCAGCAGGCAGCTCCCGGCGCCGGTGGCTTCGAACAGGCGCATGTTGGCCGCTTCGGCGTGGTCGACCGCGTTGAGCGTGACGCGCGTGCCGTGCAGCAGGCGGAACATGTCCAGGCCGAAGACCGGAGGCTGCGCAGCCGCGTGCAGCCGCGGGTGCCACTGCCGGCGGGGCCAGTGTGTCCACGTCGCGCCCTTGCCGATGATCGGCAGGCGCCGCCGCGCATCGGTCGGCACACCGACGGCCACCAGCAGGCGATGCGTGGCAAAGACGCCGCGTCGCGCCGTGGTCGTGAGTAGGTCGCGACTGCGTGTGAGCACCGCCTGCGGCGAGTGCAGCGTGAAGCCGGGCAGACCGATCATGGCCTCCAGCAGGGCTTCGCGCTCGTGATGCCCCTGCGCATCACGCCAGAGGCTGCCGCTGAACACCACGCCCTCGCGCGGCGCCCGCTGGCCCAGCAGCGGCGCGATCGCCTCGTCGACGACGTGCGTGACCACCACCGGGTCGAGCCCGTGCGCCCGGAAGTAGCGAGCGTACTCGTCGGTGCAGGTGAGGAGGATGTCGTAGCGCCGGAAGGTGTCGATGTCGAAGCTCGACGACCCGATGAAGCCGGCCACGACGCGTACGGACGGCACCTCGATGCGCAGGCGGTCGAGCCACGCGAAGTCGAGGTTGCGCGCGTCGTACGAGTACAGCACGTCGGGGCGCAGCGCACGCGCCTGCGCGAGGGGAATGGCCTGCGACCATCCCACCCGTGGCACGGGCACGTCGTGCTCTCGTGCCCACGCGCGCTGCAGCGGCTCGATGTCCGAGAACACCTCGTGCACGTCGTAGCCGAGTGGCGTCATGGCGCGCTGCAACGCTCCGGCGCCCTGCACACGATGCGCGAGCCATGCCGCATGCTGCTCGGCGTACGGCGCGTCGGCGAGCGCGGGCGTGCGGCGATAGAGCTGGCGCCACGACTCCGGGTGCGGCGTCTTCTCGACACGCAGCAGGCGCAGTGTCACGGCGCGTGGTCGGTGGGTGTCGATGTCGCCGCGGGCCACAGCCACAGCAGGCCCAGCGAGCAGAGCAGGCCACCGCCGAGCAGCAGATTCGGTGCCTGGCCGTTGGTGAGCGTGACGATGTGCGCGGCCATGGCGGCGAGCACGAACGCGGCGGGGAGCTTGCGGGTGTGCGCGATGCTGTCGAGCAGCCAGAGCGCGGCCGCGACCAGGAGCGCTTCGACGAGCACACCCGCGACGCCGAGCTGCGCGAAGCCGTCCGCGAGGAAGCTGGCGTTCGGATCCGTCTCGGTGCCGAACCAGTGCCAGCCCAGCTGTGCCTTGTAGTCGCGCTGCGCGGCATCGCCGCCGAGGAGCGCGAGCCCCTTCACCGCGGCAAAGCCCACCGGCGGACGCGTCGCGAAGAAGTCGAAGTACAGCGTTGCCAGGAATCCGTTGTTGAGCACACCGCGATAGAGCACGAGCTCGGCCACGCCTGCCGCGACGGGCGACGCCGGACCGAGCAGAAACGGCAGCGCAAAGGCGCCGACGGCGCCGGCGAGCCCGGCGAGGGCGAGGCGACGTGGCGCGCGCGAAGCCAGCCACCACGCGCCCGCCGCCAGGAGCGGTGCGGCCAGCGCGATGCGTTGCGCCGCGATGGCGTACGCGAACGTCGCCAGCAGCAGGGCGAGCACCGCGGGCCACCAGCGACGTGACCGGCATGCGGCGGCAACCCCGAACGGCACGAGGGCGTGCACGAGCCACGACTGCGCGTATCCGGCCAGTAGCCCCGCATCGCGCGCCATCCAGCGGGCGCGTTGCGCGTACACCTCGCTGGGTGCGGCGAGGTGCAGCAGGTCGCCCCACGTGCGCAGCAGCAAAGCCGTGCAGGCGCCGGCGAGCAGCAGCCACACGAGCAGCGCCGTGTGCGCTGTGAGCGCCGGCTGCGGCAGGCGCAGCGGCGGCAGCAGCCCCACACCGGCCACCACCGCGAACCCGGCGGTCATGGCGAGCAGCATGCCCACTACCTGCGCGTCGGGCATGGGCGCCCACTGCGCGACCACGGCGGCGGGGAGCAGGACGCCGAGATGCAGCACCCAGGCGAGCGGGCGCGAGGGGCGCGCCGCATCGAGGCGCAGCAGGCACGCCGGCGCGAGGATCACGCTCCACGCGAGGGCCGTGACGAGCGCGCCGTGCGGGCGGTCGGGCCACTCCCAGCCCGTCACCAGCGCGGCCAGCGGACCGCGATAGACCGCGGTGGCCAGCAACGCGAGCACGCCGGTGCCCACGACGGCCGCAACCCGCGCCAACGGGTGCGTGCGTGTGAGCCGCAGCGGCACGCCGGCAGTGACCGCCGGCAGTGCGCGGCTGGCGGCGGGGGGCGGAACGGTCATGCGACCGGCACCACGCCCGGTGTCGTGGACGATGTCGCGACACCTCCTGCCGTCACGCGTGGATGCGCGCAGGCGCGATCGATGAGCCACGCATAGACGACATACGCGGCCGCCTGCCCGAGTGCGATGCGCCACACCGTGTCGACCAGGGTCGCGCCCGGTGCGAGGACGACGGTGGCGAGCAACAGCGTGAGCGCACTCACGTCGTAGGCAAGCTTCCACGCACTGCGCCCCGCGAGCACCAGCAGACGACTGGTGGGCACGACGATGAGTGCCGCCCAGCTCCAGAGCGCGAGCGGCGGCAGCAATGGCGCCGCGGCGGTCCAGCGATCTCCGAAGAGGGGCGCCACGAACCGCGGCGCCAGCAGCGCGATGAGCAGCAGCACCGCGCCGCCGCCGAGCGCGAGGCGACGGAGGGCGTGGTGCAGGACAGGTCGCAGCACAGGTCGCAGCACGGGCGGCGCGGCGGGGTGTGCCGGCGCAGCCGGTGCCGAGCCACCGGGCGTGGCGGCACGCAACTGCGCGGCGGTGTCTCCATGTAGCAGGTCGCCCAGGGCGGGCGCGACGAGTGCGGCGGGTGCGCTCACCACCCGCTGTGCGAGCGCGAAGAGGCCGGCGGCCGCGACGCCGTGCGCGCGCCCAACCAGCGGCAGCGGCAACGCGATGGCGAGTGCGTCGAGCAGCCCCGAGGGGAGGAGCACCGCGGCGGTGGGGAGCGCGGTACGCAGCGCCGCGATCGCACTCACGGGCGAGGCAGGCACGGGCGAGGCAGGCACGGGCGAGGCGGGCACGCGGCGGTGGGGCGCGCTGCCGGCGTGCGCACGCGACAGCGGCAGC
The DNA here is from genome assembly GCA_020161135.1 of Gemmatimonadota bacterium. Taxonomy (GTDB): domain Bacteria; phylum Gemmatimonadota; class Gemmatimonadetes; order Gemmatimonadales; family Gemmatimonadaceae; genus Gemmatimonas. The sequence continues at coordinate 1,048,901 of JAIUOB010000002.1, forward strand.
AGGCGCCCCACCAGCTCACTCGCGAGCAACGCCGGCACACCGGGCCACGCGCTGCCGGCGGCCAGCGGCAGCAGCGCGCGCAAGGCGCCCTGCCACCCCTGCACCTCCGCGGCGCGCGTGTACGCCTGTGCGCGCACCAGCGCGGCCCGTCGCAGCGCGGTGGCGGCGAGTGTCCAGGCAATGGCGGCGCCGAGGCTCGCCGTCATGGCGGCGGACCAAGTGGTGGTCGTTGCCGCACCTCCTGCAACGCCGTCGCCGAGGCCGAGCCACGTTGCCACGATGCCGACGCCCAGGCACACCACCGTGGCGCACCAGAAGCCGGCGCGTACGAGCGCATGGGCCGCCTCGTCGGTGTCGGCACCGGGCACTAGCAGCTCGAGGCGCGCGGTGGCCACGATGCTCACCACCGAGGCCCAGGCCACGATGGTCGCGGCCGCGCCAACCGTCGATGGCGTGTAGAGCCGCGTGAGCACCGGCAGCGCCAGCAGCGCCAGCGCCGGACCCACCGCCGCGCCGCCGACGAGCGCGGCCAGCGCACGGCGCACAGGGGCTCCCCAAACCGATGGCTTCACGGCGGTAAATTGCCTGTCGCGTCGAGTCGGGACCAGCCCGCGCGGCGATCGACGACACGCCCGCCTTCACTCCACACCACTCGCATGTCCGACGCCGGACCGCGCTGCCGCAGCCACCGTCACCCCACGGCCGATGCCGGGGCCGGTGGCACGGGTGCGCCGCCATCGCCCGCATCACCGCTGTTGTCACCGCTCGCATCATCCGCCGACGCGTCGTTGCATCCGCTCGGCGATGTGGTGGTGACCGGTGGCGCGGGGGCGATCGGCTCGCGACTGGTGCGGCGGCTCCTCGCCGACGGGGCGCGCCGGGTGGTGGTGGTCGACACGCTGACATCCGGGCATGCGTGGCTGCTCCCCGACGATCCGCGCGTGGAGCTGCACGTGCACGACGTGGTCGACATCGCGTCGCTCGCGCTGTCGGTGCACGAACCGATCGTGTTCCACCTCGCCGCGTTCTTCGCGAACCAGAACTCGGTGGACCATCCGTTCGCTGACCTGCACACCAACGGGCACGGCACGCTGGCGGTACTGCACTGGGCCGCGGCGCAGCAGGCGCGGGTGGTGGTGTACGCGTCGGCCGGGTGCTCGATTGCGGGACACGACACGCCGGGTGCGATTCGCGAGGATGCGCCGGTGAGCCTGCACCTCGACACGCCGTACCAGATCACCAAGGCGCTCGGCGAGTTCTACTGCACGTGGTTCGGCAGCAGTGCGCGCGGCGCGCACGTGCGACCGCTCCCCACCGTGCGCTGCCGCTTCTTCAACAGTTTCGGACCGGGTGAACTGCCGGGCGCGTATCGCAACGTCATCCCGAACTTCATCTGGCGCGCGCTGCACGACCTGCCGCTCGTCATCACCGGGACGGGCGAGGAGACGCGCGACTTCGTGTACGTCGATGACCTGGTCGACGGGCTCGTGCGCAGTGCGCACACGCCCGCCGCATACGGTGAGGCGATCAACCTCGGCACCGGACGGGAGACGCGCGTGATCGACCTGGCGCGCGACGTCATTGCTGCCTGCGCATCGAACAGCCCCATCGTGTACGCCCCACGCCGTGCGTGGGACCACGCCGCGCGCCGGCAGGCCGATGTGTCGAAAGCGCGCGCAGTGCTGGGGCACGCGCCTGCCGTGACGGTGGCCGAAGGGCTGCAGGAGACGGTGGCGTGGTTCCGCACGCATCGCGCGGCGATCGCCGCGGCGGTGGGTGTGCCCGATCGCGCGTCGACGTGACGGTGCGCCGCCTGATGGCGTCCCGCGTCCTGGCGCGCTGACCATGTGCGGCATTCTCGTGGGCGTGGGGCTCGACGCGCCGTTCAGCCACCGGTCGCTCGCACCGCTGCGCCGGCGCGGCCCGGATCAACTGGGCTTCTGGACCGACGGGCGCGTGCAGATGGGGCTCACGCGCCTCGCCATCATCGGGCTCGATGAGCGCGCAGCCGGGCCGCTCGAGAACGCCACGCATGTGCTGGCGTACAACGGCGAGATCTACAACTTCGTGGCGCTGCGCGACGCGCTTTCCCGCGAGGGCATCGTGCTGCCGGGCGCCAACGACGCCGAGGTGCTGCTGCACGCGTGGACGCGCTGGGGCGCGGCGGTGCTGCCGCGCCTCGAGGGGTTCTGGGCGTTCGTCGTCTACGACAAGGTGCGACGCACGCTCACCTGCGTGCGCGACCAGTTCGGCGTGAAGCCGCTGTACCTGTGGCGCGGCGGCGATCGCGTCATCGTGTCGAGCCTGCTGCGCAGCGTGGCGGAGACACACGGCCCCGGGCTCGCGCTCGACGATGAGGCACTGTCGGCGTATGCGCGCTACCAGTTCACGTTCGGCGGCCAGACGTTCTTTCGCGAGGTGCGTGCCGTGCCGCCGGGGCACCTGCTCGAGGTGCCGCTCGATGGCGGGGCGACGCGCACGGTGTGCTACGACGACCTGCTCGGCATGCACGGCACCGCGCCCGTGACGCCCGCGTGGATCGAGGACACGCGCGCACTGCTGCGGGAAGGCACGCTGGCGTCCACCGTGAGCGACACGCCGGTGACCACGCTCTGCAGTGGCGGCCTCGATTCGACGCTGCTCACGCGGCTCGTGCGCCCGGATGTCGCGTACCACGCCAACTACGCCGACCCCGACTGCAACGAAACCGCGTGGGCCAAGCTGGCGGTGGAGGACCTGCCCACTCGGCTGTTCACGGTGAACGCGCAGGAGGAGGTCGCGCTCGTCGATCGCCTCACGTCGCTGCTGGAGGATGTCGACGACCCCGCCATCGGTGCGGTCATCCTGCCGCTCGACGACCTGTTCGCGCAGGTGCGTCGGCGCTACAAGGTGGTGCTGACCGGCACCGGTGGCGACGAGCTGTTCGCGGGGTACGCGCGTTACCTGCTCGCGCGCGGTGTGTGCCCGCAGGAGAGCTATCGTGCGTTGCATGAGCGGCTGCGCACGCTCCCCACGAGTGCGGCGCGCTTCGAGGCGACACACGTGAAGGGGGACGTGTCGCTGTACCGCTTCTACGACCCGGCGGTGGAACGACAGTTCGCAGAGGCGTTCGCCGCGTGTGCGCCCGAGCAGGGGGCGTTGGGGGCGATGCTGCGCTTCGACCGGCGTCACTTCCTCACCGGCCTGCTCACGCTGGACGACCGCATCGCCGGGCGCCACTCGCTGGAGGCACGTCCGAGCCTGCTGCACCAGCGCCTCGTGCGGCAGGTGCTCGCGGTCGACCCGGCCGACCTGCTGCGCGGTGACACGCTCAAGCCGGTACTGCGGCAGCTCGCCGCGCCGTTCGTGCCCGAGGCCATCGCGCAGCGCGCCGACAAGATGGGATTCACCACGCCCATCGGCACGTTCGTGAACCAGTCGGCGAGCGCCATCCGCGAACAGCTCACCACGTCGCGCTTTCGCGACCGGTACGACCTGCGGCGCCTCAACTTCACCGCCGGCAGCAAGTACGCGCGTGAGGTGTTCGGCCTGCTCATGCTCGACCTCTGGCTGCACCGCTACGCGTGAGCGCTGCCGCCGACGGCGTGTCGCCGCTGCCCGCACTGCCCCCGCCGCGCCACCGGGATGGGCGGGCCGTGCGGGTGCTGTTCGTGACCATCACCTTCGATCCGGAGCCGGGCGCGCAGCGTGGCCTGCCGCTCGCGCGGTGGCTCATGGCGCGTGGGTACGACGTGCGTGTCCTCACCGGCTTCCCGCAGTGGCCGCTGGGACGCACCTTCGACGGCTATCGGCAGCGGCCGTGGATGCGCGAGGTGATGGAGGGCGTGCCGGTGCTGCGCGTGCCGCTGTATCCGAGTCACGACGCCAACCCGCTGCGTCGCATCGCGACCTACCTGAGCTTCATGCTGTCGGCGACGTGCATCGGCGTGCCGCTGCTGGGGCGTGGCGACGTGGTGTTCCTGTACGAACCCCCACCCACGAACGGCGTGCCCGCGCTGCTGCTGCGCCTGCTGCACGGCGCCCCCATCGTGCACCAGATCGCCGACCTGTGGCCCGACACGGTGCTGGCCAGCGGGATGCTGCCCCGTGGCCTGCATCGCGTGGCCGACGCCAGCATTGGCGCCTTCTGCCGCTTCCTGTACCGGCGCGCCGCCGTGGTGGGCGTGCTGTCGGCGGGCGCCGCGCGCCTGCTGGAAGCGCGCGGGGTGCCGCGCGACACGCTGCTCGTGTCGTACAACTGGGCCGACGAGACGCTGTTCGCGCCGGCCGCGCCCGACCCGGCACTGCGCACCGCGATGGCGCTCGATGGGCGCATCGGTTTCGTGTATGCCGGCAACGTGGGGCCGCTGCAGGGTGTGGAGACGATCGTGCGCGCGGCGGCCCTCGCGGGTGCGCGAGACGCCCGCATCGCAGTGCGCATCGTGGGCGATGGTCCCACGCTGGCGGCGGCGCAGCAGGTGGCGGCCGATCTCGGCGCTGCCGCTGCCGCGCCAACGCTGCAGTTCCTGCCGCGGCGCGCCTACCACGAGATGAATGCCGTGAACGCCGTGAGCGATGTCATGCTCGCCCACCTGCGCGCCCTGCCCTTCCTCGACGTGACGGTGCCGAGCAAGGTGTCGGTGGCGATGGCGAGCGGACGGCCGCTGCTCATCGGGGCGCGCGGCGACACTGCGCAGCTCGTGGAGCAGGCGGCGTGCGGCATCGCCGTGCCGCCGGAAGATCCCACCGCCATGGCCGACGCGATGGTGCGCCTGGCGGCGATGTCGACGGCCGAACGGGAGGCCATGGGCGCGCGCGGCCGCGCGTACTACGACCGGCATCTCGCGCTCGATGTGGCCGGTGCCGCACTCGACGCCACCTTCCGGCGGTTGGCGGGGGTGGCATGACGCCGCGCGATCCGGACGCCACGCCGCCAATGGACGCGGCGCCACTCGATGAATCGCCACTCGATGAGTCGCCGCTCGACGAGTCGCTGCTCGAGGAACGCAAGCGGCTCGAGATCGCGCATTCACGCACGCGTCGCACGATCCTGCAGGGGGGTGAGCGCCGCAGCGACACGCACGTGGCCGAGGAGGCGCACGATCTCGACCGGATGATCCGCGACCGTGAGGCGTTCGCGTATCACTTCTCGAACGTCAAGTTCTACAGCATCACGCACGCCAGCGCGCAGTACCAGGCGGCGTGGATGGCGCGCCACTGCACTGCCGGCACGCGCGTGCTCGACTTTGCCTGCGGCAACGGCGAGAACGGCGTGGCCGCCGCGCACTACGGTGCGGAGGTCGTCGGCATCGACCTCTCGCCCGAGGGCGTCGCGAATGCGAAAGCCAACGCACGCGAGGCGGGCGTGCACACACGCTGTCGCTTCACCGTCATGGACGGCGAGGCGATGACCTTCCCCGACGATCACTTCGACATCGGCGTGGAGTACGGCGCGCTGCACCACGTCGACCTGCCGCGCGCGCTGGGCGAGCTGGCCCGCGTGCTGAAACCGGGCGGCGCCATGCTCTGCATCGAGGCGCTGCGGCACAATCCGTTCATCCACGCGTACCGACGGCGCACCCCCCATTTGCGCACGGCGTGGGAAGTGGAGCACATCCTGGGTGTGGAGAGCCTGGACGAGGTGCGGCGACACTTCCGGCAGGTGCACGTGCGTTTCTTCCACCTCGCGGCCCTCGCGGCGGTGCCGCTGCGCAAGACGCCCCTCTTCCGCCCGGTGCGCGCGCTGCTCGATGCGGTGGACCGCGTGCTGCTCGCACCGCAGGCCATCGGCAAGTACGCGTGGATCATGGTGTTCGAGATGCGCGACCCGATCAAGCCGGTGCGCCCGGTGCGCGACACGTGACGGCGCCGCTCACGCTTGGGGGTGACCACACCCGTGCGGGCTACGCGGTCGCCAAGCGCGCGCTCGACCTGGTACTGGTGCTCGGCACGCTGCCTCTGTGGCTGCCGGTGTGCATGACGCTGGCGCTGCTCGTTGCGGTGTCGTCGCGCGGACCGGTGCTCTACCGCGGCGTGCGCACGGGGCGCGGCGGTGTGCCCTTTCGCATGTGGAAGTTCCGCACGATGGTCGTCGGCGCCGAGCGCGCCGGCACCACCACCCGCCAGGACGACGCACGCATCACGCGCGTGGGACACTGGCTGCGCCGCAGCAAGCTCGATGAACTGCCGCAGCTCGTGCATGTGCTGACGGGCACGATGAGCCTCGTGGGTCCACGCCCCGAGGTGGCCGAACACGCCGATGCGTACTCGGCCGAGGAGCGCAGAATCCTCTCCGTGCGTCCCGGCATCACGGACTACGCGTCGCTGCGCTTTGCCGACTTGGCCCGCGAGCTGGGTACCGACGACCCGCACGGCGAGTACGTGCGGCGCGTGCGGGCCGAGAAGAACCGGTTGCGGCTGCAGTACGTGCACGAGCGGTCGCTGGCCGTCGATGTCGCGATCCTCGCGCGCACGGCGTGGCTGGTGGTGCGGCGCGTGCTGGGTGTGGCGGGGGCGGGGGCGGGGGCGTGAGCGCAACGCCGCTGCCGCGGGGCCTCGTCTTCGGCTGCGCCGCCATGGGCGGCCACGACTACGGCCCGGTGGACGACGCGACCAGCACGCGTGCCGTGCACGCGGCGCTCGACGCGGGCATCACGGCCTTCGACACCGCCGATGTCTATGGCCTGGGGCACGCCGAGACCGTGCTGGGGCGCGCGCTGGTCGGCCAACGTGAGCGGGCGTTCATCGCGACCAAGGCCGGAGTCGCGTTCGACGCCACCGGGCGCACCTGGCGTACGCTGTCGCCCGCGTGGCTCGAACAGGCGCTCATGGCGAGCCTGCGGCGGCTGTGCACCGACCACGTCGACCTGTGGCAACTGCACTGGCCGGTGCCCGGCACCGACTACTCGGCGCTCCGCGCGTGGCTGGAGCCCTGGCGCGCGCGGGGCGTGGTGCGCGCGGTCGGTTGCTGCAACATGGCGATCGAGGACGTCGACGCCCTTCAGCGCGGCGGTCCGGTGGCGAGCCTGCAAGTGGGCTTCAACCTGCTCGAGCGCCAGATGACGCCCGTGCTGCACGGCGCACAGGCGCGGGGCCTCCACACGCTGGTGCACTCGGCGCTCGCGCAGGGGCTCCTGGCCGGCGCACACCGGGCCGCCGAGACGTTCGCGCTCCCCGACCTGCGTGCGCGTCACGGCATCTTCCGCAGCCCCACCCTGCCGACGCACCTTGCGGCGGTGCGCACGCTCGACGCGGTCGCACAGCAGCTCGGGCGCCCCGCAGCGCAGGTGGCGTTGCGGTGGGCGCTCGAGCAACCGTGCGTCGATGCGGTGCTGTGCGGCATCAAGCACCCCTGGCAGGTGCATGAGCTGGCAGCCGCGCGTGACTGGCAGCTCCCGGCCGATGCCCGGTCGCAGCTCGACGCGCTCGCTTCACCGACCTCTCCTCCCGTCGCATGACGTCCATTCAACGCACCGACACTGAACGCGCGGTGGAAGCCGAGGTGGCGCGCCTGTTCATGGCCAGCGCCGACCCGGTGGCGGTGCGCCTCGAGAACTTTCCCAAGTACGTACGACGCACGGCGCTCAAGCGCTTCCTCGCCATGTACGAGCTGTTCAAGCTCGTGCTGCCGGTGAAGGGCTCGGTGGTGGAGTGCGGCGTGTATCGGGGCTTCGGGGTGGCGTCGTGGGCGAAGCTGAGCACGATCCTCGAGCCCGAGAACTTCACGCGACGCATCTACGGCTTCGACACGTTCACCGGGTTTCCGTCGGTGAGCGACGCCGACCACGGCGCCGAGATGCCCCGCACCGGCGATCTCGCCGCCGACAGTCGCGCGGAGCTCGACGCGCTCTTCGCGCAACACGATCGCGACCGGTTCCTGGGGCACATCCCCAAGGTCGAGCTGGTGGCGGGCGATCTTGTGCACACCGCGCCCGCGTTCGTGGCCGCGCATCCGCATCTCGTCGTGAGCCTGCTGGTGCTCGACTGCGACCTGTACGAGCCCACCAAGGCGGCGCTCGAGGCGTTCGTGCCGCGCATGCCGCGGGGCGCCGTCATCGCGTTCGATGAACTCGACAATCCGCGGTGGCCCGGCGAGACGCGCGCGCTGCTGGACACCCTCGGCATCGGACGGCTCGCGCTGCAGCGGCTGCCGTGGGATCCGTATCTCGCGTATGCCGTTCTCGACTGACACGCGGCGCTTTGCCGTGGCGCTGCGGCAGCATGCGCTCGAGATGACGAGTGCCGGCGGCAGCGCGCACATCGGGTCGGTGTTCTCCTGCGCCGACCTGCTCGCCGTGCTCTACGGCGGATGGTTGCGGGTACGCCCGGAGGAGCCGCGCTGGGCCGCGCGTGACCGGTTCATCCTGAGCAAGGGACACGCGGGCGCCGGGGTGTACGCCGCCCTCGCGTTGCGCGGCTTCTTCCCGCTCGCGTGGCTCGAGACGCACGGACAGGATGGCGCGTTGCTCAGCGGGCATGTGTCGCATCGCGGCATCCCCGGTGTCGAGTTCTCCACGGGCTCACTGGGGCACGGCCTGTCCGTCGCCGCCGGGATGGCGCTGGCCGCGACGCGCGAGGACTCGACGCGCGAGGACGCATCGCATCGCGTGGTCGCGCTGCTCAGTGATGGCGAGTGCGACGCCGGCGCCACGTGGGAAGCGGCGCTGTTCGCGGCGCACCACGGTCTCGACCGCCTCATCGCCATCGTCGACTACAACGGCGTGCAGAGCCTCGGGCGCGTGCAGGACACGATGCGGCTCGAGCCGTTTGCGTCCAAGTGGGAGAGCTTCGGCTGGCGCGTGCACGACTGTGACGGGCACGATCACGACGCGGTGCGCGCCGCGCTCGACGCCGCCGACGCGCATCGGGGCAGCCCGTCGGTGGTGCTGGCGCGCACGGTCAAGGGCAAGGGTGTCTCGTTCATGGAGGCGCCGTCGCAGCAGGTGCTCTGGCACTACCGTACGGCGCGCGGCGCCGAGCTCGAGGCGGCGCGACGCGAGCTGGCCGCGGCGGCGCTCGCACTGGACCCGCATGGGCGGCACCCCGCCGGCGCGCTCGTGCCATGAGGGACGCGTTCATCGCGCGGCTCACCGAACACGCGCTCGCCGACCCGCGCATCATGCTGGTCACCGGCGACCTGGGCTTCGTCGTGCTCGACGACTTCCGCGCGCGCTGTCCCGCGCAGTTCGTCAACGCCGGCGTGGCCGAGCAGAACATGATGGGCGTCGCCGCGGGCCTCGCGCTCGAAGGGCACATCGTGTTCGTCTACTCCATCGCGAACTTCGCGACGCTGCGCTGTCTCGAGCAGTTCCGCAACGACGCCGCCTACCACAATGCCGACGTGAAGGTCGTCGCGATCGGCGGCGGCTTCAGCTACGGCGCGCTCGGCATGTCGCACCACGCCACCGAGGACCTGGCCATGTTGCGCGCGCTCCCCGAGGTGACGTGCATGGCGCCCGGCACCGACGATGAAGTACGCGCCGCCGTGGACGCGGTCATCGCGCGCCAGGGCGCGGCGTACCTGCGGCTCGATCGTGACGCGGCACCGGTGCCGCCCCATGGTGCGCAGCCGGTGCGGGTGGGTGTGCCCCGGCTGCTGCGCGATGGCACCGACGCCGTGGTGCTGGCCGTGGGCGGTGTGGTGCGCGAGGCGCTCGCCGCCGCCGCCGCGCTCGCGCATGAGGGCATCACGGTGCGCGTGGCCAGCGTGCACACGTTGCGCCCGCTCGATGCGTCGGCGCTGGCCGCCCTGTGCCGCGACGTGCCGGTCGTGCTCACCGTCGAGGAGCACATGGTCGAGGGCGGACTCGGCGGCGCGACCGCCGAGGTGCTGCTGGAGCATGGCGTCGCGCCGCGGCACTTCCGGCGGCTCGGCGTGCGCGACCGCTTCTCGAGTGTGGTGGGCACGCAGGCGTTCCTGCGTACCCGCCACGGGCTCGACGCCGCCGCGATCGCGCACACGGTGCGCGGCGCGGTCGCGGCGGCCGTCGACGTCTAGATCGTGCGCAAGCGCATCGCCTAGAAGATCCCGCCCAGGAACACCGCGTTCGCGAACAGCGGCAGCGTGCCCCGCAACTGGTCGCGGTACACCGGGTCGTGGGCGAACACGATCACGCGGCCGCGGCCGGCGCGCTCGGTCCAGAGGTACGGCGAGCCGCCCAGTCGCGCGGCACTCTCGGGCCAGAAGTAGCCGGTGAGGCGCACGCGCGGCGTCGGCGCAAAGCGAATGACCGCCTCGCCCGCGCTCAGGTCGCGCGGCACGCTCAGCACGCGGTCGCTGTTCGCGAACACGGCGATCTCCCGCTCCGTGATGCCGGCCAGGAGCGGCGAGAGCGTGTCGATGGTCGCGCGCGCCAGCACGCCCGGCAACGACGCCGGCAGCGGCGCACCGCCGGTGCTGTCGGCCCGCGTGGAGTCGCGACGCACGCGCGTGCGCACGAGCCCCACACGCTCCTGCGCCACCCACGCACTGGCCGCGTCGATGGTGATGAGCACACCACCGTTGCGCACCCAGTCCACCAGCCGCTGCCGTCCACCGTCGCCGATGAGGCGGTCGAAGCCCCCGGCCTGCACACTCGGCAGGATGATGACGTTGAACTGCGAGAGGTCGCCGCCCGCGATGAAGTTCGCGTCGATGACCGTGCTCGGATACTGCAGCCGCTGGTCCATCGCGTACCAACTGAAGCCGAACGACGAGCCGTTGATCGGCGCGCCGCCCACGAGCGCGACCTTCGGGCGACGAATGGGGACGACGCTGTTGCTACCGAGGTCCGTGCCCGTCTCGACACCGGCCGACGCGATGGGCGAGACCACGGCGCCGCTCGCGCGCGCATGCGCGTTCACGACCTCGTGCACGTCCGCGCGGTTGTACGCCACACGCACGAGGAATGCGCCGTTCGGGAAGTTGCGACCGCTCTTGAACGGCTTGGGCGCGTACACCACACGGATGCTGTCGTTGAGCAGCCCGCTCAGCATGCGGATGCTCGCCTCACTGCCGGGCTCGAACGCGTAGCCGTAGTTGGCCTTGGGGATGACCGTCGGCGTGATGCCACGCACGGCGGGGAGCGGCGACACGCCGGCCGGCATCGCCGACACGGCCCACGCCTGCAGGCGCCACGTCATCGGCATCGACCAGCCGGTCATGTCGTAGAAGCGGTTGCCCTGCCCCTGTCGCCGCAGTTCGAGCTCGTCCTTGATGAACGCCGAGTCGAGCACCGCGTCGGGCTCGAGGAGCGCCTTGGCGAGGTGGCCCTGCGGTTGCGCATAGTCCACGACGTAGCTGCCGGCCGGGAACTTCGCTGCGCCGGTGGTGCCCAACATGTACGACGTGGCCGCCGCGACGCTCGTCTCGTTCGGCAGCGTGCCCACGTCGATGCCGTTCGCGAGCAGCTTGGCGGCCAGCGAGTCGGCACGCCCCTGTGCATCGCGCGCGAACACGACGCCGCGCAGCGGGCCCTTCTGGTGAATGGTGATGGCATCGGCGCGCGCCTTCGCGTAATCGCTCACCAGCTCCGTGCGCCGGCGCGCCGACGTCTTCACCGTGTTCCACTCGGCCGTGAAGTGCTCCCAGGCCGCCTGCTTGAGCGTGCGCAGCGTGCCGTCGTTGCGGCGCACCGCACCGCCGCTGCTCGAGCCGCTCTCGAACAGCATGCCGATCGAACCCGTGAGCATCGGCCACCCTTCGCCGTAGCCCGGATAGAACGAGTCGTAGCCCTCGCGCCGGAAGTAGCTCCAGCCGTGCACGTCGAAGCCCGCGCCATGCGCCGCCGCGAAGATGTCGTACCACTTCCAGAGGTGCTTCGGGTTGTTCTGGTTGTCCGGCTCACGCGGCGGCGCGAAGTAGAAGCTCGCGCTCGTCCCCTGCTCGTGCAGGTCGACCGCCACGTGCGGCATCCACGCCAGGAAGCTGCGCACGCGCCCCTGGCTTTCGGGGTGCGACATGGTGAACCAGTCGCGATTGAGGTCGAAGTAGTAGTGACTTGTGCGCGGCCCCGGCCACGACCCGGCGTTGTTGAGCGCGCCCGGTTCGACCGCGAGGCCGCGCGTGCTCCACAGGCGTTCGATGTCGTGCGTGTGCCGCTCGCGCCCGTCGGGGTTCTGGTTGGGGTCGATGAGCACCACCGTGCTGTCGAGCGCCGTGCGCGTGTCCGCATCGGTGCCCGCCGCGAGCTGGTACAGCAGCCCGAGCCCCGCCTCGACACCACTCGCCTCGCCGCCGTGCACCGAGTGCGCCAGCCACACGATGCTGGGGATGCGCTTCACGGCCGCCTCCACCTCACCACTCGCCGCACCACGCGGGTCGGCGATGCGCTTGGCGTCGCGCTGGATCTCGGCCAGCCGGGCGTGGTTGGCTTCGCTCGTGATGGTGATGAGGAGCATCTCGCGCCCCTCGAACGAACGGCCGACGGTGTCGACCTTCACCCGCTTGCTCGCGGCGGCGATGCGCTCGATGTAGCGCATCATCGCGCGGTGCGACGTGAAGCGCTCGCCCAGCTCGGTGCCGAGGATGGCGCGCGGGGTGGGGACGCGCGGGTCGAAGGTGGCCCCGGCGTCGGCAAAGGGGTGCTGCGCGGCCGCCGGCGTGGCGGCGAACGCGGCGCCGAGGGCCGTGCCAAGGGCGGCGGCCAGCGTGGTCAGCAGGCGGCGGGCGTGGGGACGTGCGGGCATGTCGAAGGGGAGCGTGGGGACGACTCGTCAGCGGAACGCGCGAAAGGTGACCCCCCACGAGCCGTCTGTCACGTCGTGCTTGCCGTGCGTCCCCCGGAGCGCATAGTTGGGGCATGTCACGCACCCGCCTCGTCGCCGTCGCGACCCTCGCCGTTGCCGCCCACGTGGGCGGCGTCGCGCCCGCCCTCGCACAACCCAAGCCGTCGGGCACGCTCGTCGCCTCCAACATGGAGGCGCACACCGTGAGCATCGTCGACGTGGCGAGCGGCCGCACGCTGGCCACACACGCCGTGGGGCAGGGGCCGCACGAGGTGACCGTCTCGCCCGACGGGCGCACCGCAGTGGTGGCCATCTACGGCAACCGCGCAGCGGTGGGCAGTTCACTCACCGTGTTCGATCTCACGAAGCCCGCGGTGGCGCCGCGCGTGGTGGAGCTGGGCGCCGGCAACCAGCGGCCGCACGGTCTCGCCTTTCTCCCCGATGGCGCGACGCTGCTCGTGACCGGCGAGCGCGCACAGCGGCTGCTCGCGGTGCAGTTGGCGACGGGCGCGATCGATTCGAGCATGAGCACCGGGCAGGCCACGTCGCACATGGTGGCCGCCACGCCCGATGGCGTGCGCGCCTACACCGCCAACATCACCGGCATGAGCGTAAGTGCGCTCGACGTGCCCACGCGCACACTGGCGGCCACGTGGAAGATCGGCGCGCGCGTCGAGGCCATCGCCGTCACACCCAACGGGCGCGAGGTGTGGGCGGGCGGCAACGATTCGCACCTCGTGTACGCGCTCGACACGAAGACCGGCGCGGTGGCGCACACGCTCGACGGCTTCGGCATGGCGTATCGCATCGGCTTCACGCCGAATGGCGCCACCGCGGTCATCTCCGACCCCGGCAGCGAGAAGATCCACCTGGTCGATGTGGCCACGCACCGCATCACGAAGACCATCGACGTGCCGGCCACGCTGCCGACGTTCGGCGCCAATCCCTCGCCGCAGGGGGTGTGGGTGGCGAAGGACGGCGCCTTTGCCTACGTGACGCTCAAGGCCGCCGCGCAGGTGGCGGTCGTCGACCTCGCCACCGGAACCATCGTGAAGACGCTGCCGGTGGGGGCGGGGAGCGACGGCGTGGCGTGGAGTCCGCTGGCCGCGCGCTGACGCACCGGCGCGGAGCGCGTCAGCGTCAACGTCAACGTCAACCCAGCGGCGCCGGCGTCAGCGCCGTGCAGCGCACCCCGCGTCGCGGCTCGGCCATCATGGGTGCCACCGTGTCGCGCCAGCGCAGGTAGTGCGCCGTCTCCTTGTGGGCGGCCGGCGCATCGGCGTCGCGATACGCCTCGACCAGCACGAAGCGCGTCGGGTCGTCCTCCTGCTGCAGCACATCGAAGCGCGCGACGCCCGGCTCCTGCAGGCTGTGCCAAGCGTTGTCGAGCGTGGCCGCGCGGAAGGCGTCGACATGCTCGGGGAGCACGTGGATGGTGACGTGGAGGACGAGCATGGAGGGTGCTTCCGAATGACGTGAGGTGGGGAAGAACGGCCGCCGCGGATCACGCGGATGGGCGCGGATGAGTACCACCACGCTTCCTGCGGAACGCGTGCGAACGCTGGAATCGTAGGTGCACCGGCGTGCTGCACAAGAGCCCCACCGACGGCGCTGGCACGCGACGTCAGCCAATACCCTCTCGCAGGTGATCCGCGTCCGTCCGCGAAATCCGCGGCAAGGCGGTGACGTGCTGCCCGCTGCGATGAGGCTTGCCACACGCACCCCGGCGCCCCATGCTCGCGGTCATGCACCGCCACTACGCACCACGGCGCCGTCGCAGCGGCATGGTTTCCGCCGCTGCGGTCGCCCTGCTCGCCACCGTCGCCCGCGCCCAACCCGCCGACGCCGTCTACCTCAACGCCCGTATCTGGACCGGCGACGCGGCACGCCCCACGGCCGCCGCGCTCGCCGTGCGCGACGGACGCCTGCTCGTCGTGGGAAGCGCAGCCGCCGTGCGCGCGCGCATCGGGCCCGCCACGCAGGTCGTCGACCTGGGCGGCAAGCGCGTGGTGCCGGGGTTCATCGACAGCCACTGGCACCTGCCCACCACCAGCCGCGCCGATCTCCTCGGCGCTGGCTCACCCGATTCGATCGTCGCACGCCTGCAGCGCTGGAGCGCCGCGCTGCCGGCCGACGAGTGGATCCTCGGTCGCGGCTGGACACCGGCGGATTTCCCCGATGGCGCGGCCGATCGTCGCGCGCTCGATGCGGCGTTCCCCGATCGGCCCGTGTACCTCACCGATCGCGACGGACATCAGGCGCTCGCCAACGGCGCCGCGCTCCGCCGCGCGGGGGTCACGGCTGCGTCGGTCGCGCCGGCCGGTGGCGTCATCGAGCACGATGCGACGGGTGCACCGAGCGGGCTGCTCAAGGAAGCGGCGATGAGCCTCGTGGGGCGCCTGGTGCCACCACCCTCGCGCGCGGCGCTCGCGCTGGCCATCGATCGCGAGAGCCGAGCGGCCGCGTCGTTCGGGCTCACGCTGCTGCAGGAGGCGTCGGCGCGCGAGGCGCGCGGTGACGTCTTCGAGTTGCTCACGGCCGCAGCGGCCGCTGACACGTTGCGCGTACGCTGGCGCTGGTCGGTGCCCTTTCGCGCCACCGCCAGCGACGACGAGCTGCGCGCCTGGCGCGCCCTGGCCGACTCGGCGCGCTCGCCGTGGCTGCGCTTCGGCATCGCCAAGGGGATGCTCGACGGCACCGTCGACGCCCGCACCGCCGTGATGCTCACGCCCTTCACTGGCGTGGACACGCTGGCGCGGCCGTTCATGACCGCGTCGCTGCTGCAACGCACCGTGGCGCGCTACGACAGCGCCGGGCTGCAGGTGCAGCTCCACGCCATTGGCGACGGTGCCATCCGCATGGCGCTCGATGCGTTCGCACGGCTCACGCCGCGCCGCGGTACACCCGCCGCTGCGCGCGACCAACGCCGCCATCGCATCGAGCATCTCGAGGTCCCCCATCCCGCGGACCTGCCGCGCTTCCGGCAGCTCGGCGTCATCGCCAGCACGCAGGCGCTCTTCGCGACACCCGACGTCACGACGCTCACCAACTACGCGCCGCTGCTGGGGCCCACGCGCGCTGCCCGCGCGAACAACTTCCGCGCCCTCGACCGCGCCGGTGCCGTCCAGGCCTTCGGCAGCGACTATCCGGTGTTCCCCATGGACGTGCTGCTCGGCATCTACACGGCCGTCACCCGCACGTTGCCGGACGGCACGCCGCGCGGCGGGTGGCAGCCGGCCGGCCGCATCACCGTCGAGGCCGCGCTGCGTCACTTCACGCGCGACGCGGCGTATGCGGCCTTCATGGAGCGGGACGTGGGCATGCTGCGCGCGGGGCTGCAGGCCGACTTCGTGGTGCTGTCGCAGGACATTCTGGCCCTGCCGCCGGCGGCGCTGCTCACCACACGCGTGGAGCGCACCGTGGTGGGTGGGCGCGAGGCCTACCGGGCGCCGCCGCCCTGAGCCGCGCGGTGCTCGGCCGAGCGTTCCGCCGCCCGGCGCGTTAACCTCGGGTAGAGCCGTGGTGGGGTCAGAGTTGGGGTCAGAGCACGACTCTGACCCCAACTCTGACCCCAGCTCTGACCCCGACTCTGACCCCAACGCTGCCGCCCGACGCGGTCCCGGTCCCACCCCCAACGCCCCTGCCCGTGCGTTCCCCACGCTTCCTTGCCGCCCTTTCGGCGGCCGCCCTGCTCATGCCCGCCCCGGCGCTCGTCGCCCAAGGGCGCGGTGGTCGCGGCGCGGCCCCGGCCGCCGACACCGCCTTCGACGTCCGCTGGCGCAACATCGGCCCCAACCAGAGCGGCCGCATGACCGCCGTCGCCGGCAGCACCGCGCGCCCCGACGAGTACTACATCGGCACCACCGGCGGCGGGGTCTGGAAGACCGTCGACGGCGGCAAGACCACCGTCCCCACGACCGACGGCTACTTCGGCGGCACCATCGGCAGCATCGCGGTGCAGCAGAGCAACCCCGATGTCGTGTGGGTGGGCGGCGGTGAGACGCCTATTCGCGGCAACGTCTCGCACGGCGACGGCGTGTGGAAGAGCACCGATGCCGGCAAGACGTGGCAGTACATGGGGCTCAAGGAGACGCAGTACATCGCGCGCGTGCGCATCCACCCCGACAACCCCGACATCGTGTACGTCGGCGCGCTGGGGCACGTGTTCGGCCCCAACAAGGAGCGCGGCGTCTACCGCACCACCGACGGCGGCAAGACGTGGAAGCAGATCCTCTTCAAGAACGACTCGACCGGTGTCGCGGACATGATCCTCGACCCGTCCGACCCGAAGACGATCTACGTGACCATGTGGCAGGCCGGGCGCACGCCGTGGCAGCTCGTGAGCGGCGGCATGCACAGCGGCATCTGGAAGAGCACCGACGGCGGCGACACGTGGAAGGACATCACGCGCAACCCCGGACTGCCGCAGAGCGGTCCGCTCGGCGCGATCGGCATCACCGTGAGCCCGGCCAAGACGAGCCGCGTGTGGACCATCATCGAGCACGAGCCGAATGGCGGCGTGTATCGCAGCGATGACGGCGGCGCGACGTGGACCTTCATGACCGGCGATCGCAACCTGCGCCAGCGCGCCTGGTACTACAGCAAGCTGTACGCCGACCCGAAGGACACGAACATCGTCTACGCGCCCAACGTGAGCCCCATGGTGTCGAAGGATGGCGGCAAGACGTTCGCGCGCGGCTTCGGTGGGGGCGACAACCACGACATCTGGATCGATCCGACGAATCCGAAGCGTATCGCGGTCGCGCACGACAACGGCGTGATCTTCACCAAGGATGGCGGCGGCGCCGATCAGGTGCGCACGGTCACGGCCACCGGCCAGATGTACCACGTGCACCTCACGAACCACTTCCCGTACCACGTGTGCGGTGCGAAGCAGGATGCCGGCTCCAACTGCGGCCCCGTGCGTGAGACGCCGCAGTTCGGGCGCGGTGGCGGCTTCGGGCCAGGTGGCCCCGGTGGTGCGGCGCCGGCCAACACCGGCGGCCTCTCGACCTTCTACGGCGTGGCCGGTGGCGAGAGCGGCTACATCAGCAGCAACCCGAAGGACCCCGACATCACGTACGGCGCCAACTACGGCGGCAGCATGGACATGCTCAATCGCCGCACCGGCAAGAGCATCGCCATCGACCCGTGGCCCTTGAACCCCATGGGACACGACGCGAAGGACAGCAAGTATCGCTTCCAGTGGACGTATCCCATCGTGCACTCGCCGCACGACGCGAACACGATCTACGTGGGCAGCAACGTCGTGTTCCGTTCGCGCGATGGCGGCATCAACTGGACGCCCATCTCGCGCGACCTGACGCGCAACGATCCGCGCACGCTCGGCGCGAGCGGCGGGCCCATCACGAAGGACCAGACCAGCGTCGAGTACTACGGCACGGTGTTCACGATCGCCGAGTCGAAGCTGGTGAAGGGCGTGCTGTGGACGGGGAGCGACGACGGCCTCATTCACATCTCGCGCGACAACGGCCTCACCTGGAAGAACGTGACGCCCAAGGGGCTCCCCGAGTGGATGCGCTGGAGCATCATCGAGGCGAGTCCGCATGCGCCGGGCACGGCGTGGGCCGCGGGGAATCGCTACCAGATGGACGACTTCGCGCCGTATCTGTACAAGACGACCGACTACGGTGTGACGTGGACCAAGATCACGAACGGCATCGCCGGCGATCAGTTCACGCGCGCCATTCGTGAGGACCTGCACCGCCCCGGCATGCTGTACGCCGCCACCGAGCGTGGCGTGTGGGTGAGCTACGACGCCGGTGCCAACTGGCAGACGTTGCAGCGCAACCTGCCGCCGGTGCCGGTGCACGACATGATGCTGCGCGACGACGACCTCGCCATCGCGACGCACGGCCGCGCCTTCTGGGTCATGGAGAACCTCACGCCGCTGCGCTGGGCGCCGGACGCCGAGAAGGCGTCGAGCAGCGCGCCGTATCTGTACAAGCCGGTGCCGTTCTACCGGCTCAACGGGCAGGCGCAGGCGACGTTCACCTATCGTCTGCCGGCCGACAGCATGGTGGTGAAGTTCGAGTTCTACGATGCGGCCGGGAAGCTCGTGGGCACCGCGGCCAGCAACGACACGACGCCGGCACCGCAGGCCGGTCGTGGTGGTGGTGGTTTCGGCGGCCCGCCGCCGGTGGTGAAGCCGGCCAACCGCAAGGGCGTGAACCGCTTCACGTGGGCCATGCGCCACGACAACGCGAAGACATTCCGCGGTATGGTCACCTGGGCTGGCAGCGGCAACGGCCCCGCGATGGCGCCGGGCACGTATCGCGTGCGCATGACCGCCGGCACCAGTGCGCCCATCTCGTACGACTTCCGCGTACTCCCCGATCCGCGCGCCGACGCGACCGAGGCAGACCTCAAGGAGCAGGTGCGCTTCGCGCTGCAGGTGCAGGGGAAGATCACGCAGGCCAACGAGGGCGTGATCGAGAGCCGCCACCTCAAGCGCGAGATGGCGGCGCGCAAGGCGGAGATGACCGCCGACGCGACGTTCGGCCCGCTGGCGCAGGTGTTCGCCGATTCGCTGAACGCGGTGGAGGACTCGCTGTACCAGACGAAGAACCAGAGCGGCCAGGACCCGCTCAACTATCCCATCCGCCTCAACGACCAGTTGGGCGGGCTCATGGGCTTCATCATGAGCGGTGAGCGTCGGCCACCCAAGCAGGCGTACGACGTGTGGGCCGTGCTCGCGCCCAAGACCGACGCCGAACTGGCGCGCCTCGAGCGGACGATCACGACGAACCTCCCCAAGGTGAACGCCAAGCTCAAGGCGGCGGGGAAGCCCGAGATCACGCGCAGCAAGGTGGAAGGCCCCGCGCCGCGGCCGATCACGCCGTAGGGCGGGCGGGTGGTGCGGTGATGTGGTGAAGGACGGGACGCCCCGGTGGCCGAAGTGGCCGCCGGGGCGTTCTTGCTGCAATGTCAGCTCATGCACCCCGACACTCAGCGCTACAACGCCGCCCTCCCCCCGCGCGACCGAGCCATCGCCGAGTCGCTCGCGACCGCCATCGATGCGGCGCTGCCGGACGCCGAGAACAAGATCTGGCACGCGCACCCCGTCTGGTTCCTCGATGGCAATCCGATCGTGGGCTACAGCAAGCTCAAGACGTGCGTGCGTCTGCTCTTCTGGAGCGGCCAGTCCTTCGCCGCGCCAGGGCTTACCGCCGAAGGCACGTTCAAGGCGGCCGAGGCGCGCTACACCGACGTGGCACAGATCGACGACGAAGCGCTGATGCTCTGGCTCACCGAGGCGCGCGACGTGCAGTGGGACTACAAGAATCTCGTGAAGCGGAAGGGAAGGCTGGAGCGGCTCACGTAGCGGCCGCTCATGCAATCACCGCCGCCGACGTGCGACGGGTCGCACGCGACACGCCCACCTCGACGTGTCGCGTACGACGCCGGCGACGCTAGCGCTTGCCGAACCCGATCGACGCCTGAATGCCGAACGTCGCGTCGCTCGACTCGAAGCCCACGGGAATGCTGATGGTCGGCGCCACGGTGAAGATGCGGTTGAACTGCAGACCAAAGCCGCCGACCAGCACGCCGCCGGTATCCGACTCCGACTCACTCTCGCCGTATCCGGATACGGAGGCCCGCGTGTACACGACGCGCGCCCCGGCGAAGGGGACCACCGACATCGAGGGGTTCACCACGAGCTGACCGCCGACCTGCATGCCGGCCTGCGCCGTCGTGCCGGACACCTTGACGCCCAGCGTCTCGGGAATGCGCTCGTAGGTGAGGCTCGCGACCGGGCACACCCGCACCGAGCTGCTGCTCATGGGTAGCGTCAGTCCGCCGTCGACGCCCACGCCGGTCGAACTCACGTCCGCGTCGTCGGCGGAGGTACGCGACACGCTCACACCACCGAACCGCTTGTCGCTACCGGCTCCGAAGCGCGCGCCGTACGTCTTGGCCCCGTCGGGGAAACCGATCACTGCGGAGAGATTCATCGGAGCGGCGTCATTGCCCGGCAAGCCGAGGCAAATCTGCGCAGCAGCCGGGGTCGCAATGGTGGCGGTGCCTACGGCGGTGACAAACGCCAGCGCCAGACTGCGGGAGGTCTGCGTCATCTTGTTCCTCGCATCACGTGAAGGAGGCCCGACGGTGAGGTGCATTCGTCCCAGTCGTCGGGCGGGAAGGAGCGTCGAAGCTACCATCCCACCGTACCCCACGCTGGCGTGACCGTCACCCCGCTCGCAGAGTTCACAGGAGTCCGCACCACCCCGCGCGCCTCGGCACCCACCCCCATGCCCGACACCCCCGAGCACGCTACCGCCGCGGCCGAGGACGCTTCGCTCGGCGCCATCCTGCACCGCTACGCGCAGCGCGCACCCGCGCGCCACCTCGGCGGTGAGGTGGCGCTGGGTCTGGGTGTCGCGGCCTCAGCAGTCGCGCTCCGCCCCCGCGCGTGGATCCTGCTCGCCGGCGTCGGCGTCGCCCTCGCCATGCTCGGCCTGTGGGCATGGGCCGATCGCGCGGTCGAGCAGCGCGATGCGATCACGGCATGGGACGACGCGCCGCGCGTGACACGCCCATGGCGCGTGCTGCGCGGAATCGCCGCCACGGTCGGCACCGTCGCCGCGCTCGTCGCGGCGTTCGGCGTCATCGCCGGCACGCTCGGGACCTGGATCAGTTGAGCGCCGGCGTGTGGCACGTCGCGGCAGCCACTCTGCAGTGAGATATGGATGAGCTCGCCTACACGGACCTGCTGATCGGGGACGAAACGTGCGCCGCTCGGGATCAGCACATGTAAGGCGCCGCGCGCGCTGGTGAGTGCGCGTGCTTGCGACCGCCGTGTCATCTTTCCGCGATGCCATCCCCCCGCGCCGCCACACTCCCCCGGCGCTCGCCCGCGTGAGTCAGGAAGCCGTCGTCTACGCCATCAACCTCATCATCGGCGCGATCCTCGCCGGTGTGATGAGTCAGTATTGGCGTCTCGAGTCGGGGGGCGTGTCGCTGCGCTGGTGGGTGGTGGCGGCGTGGACGCTCACCGCGGCCGACCTGCTGTTCACGCTGCGCGCCATGTTCCCCGAGGTGGTGCCGCGTCCGCTCTCGACGCTCACGGTGACGGCGGGGCATGTGGTGCTCGTGCTCGCGGCACAGACCTGGGTGGGGCGCAAGCCGATGACGCGCGCGGCCATCGCCGTCGTGGCGCTGCATGGCGTCGCCCTGCTCGGCTACATCGCGATGCCGTCGCTCAGTGGATGGCGCGCCGTCACCAACGGCATCGGCTGGGGCGCCCTGTCCATCGGCGCGGCGGTGACGCTGTGGAGCGGTGCGCCGCAGCTCCGGCGCATGATGTTCCTGCCGGCCATGGTGCTCGCGTCGCAGGGGGTGTTCCATGCGGTGCGGTCGCTGCTCGCCACGCGCGCCGTCGTGCAGCCCGGCGAGGGGCTCAGCGAGTTCGTGCAGCTGTTGGGCGACCTCGAGGTGAGCCTCTTCATGGTCGCGCTGTTCGTGGGCGTCCTGGTGGCGTTCCTGCGGCAGGGCAACGCCGAGCTGCGCGCGGCGCTCGACAACGTGCAGCGCCTCAGCACGATGCTCCCGCTGTGCGCCTGGTGCCACAAGGTGCGCGACGACTCCGGCTACTGGACGCGCATCGAGGAGTACCTGGCCGAGCACAAGGTGAACGTGACGCATGCGCTGTGCGAGAGCTGCGCGGCGCAGCACTTCGAGGACAGCGTGCCGCGGGGCGGGTACTAGGGGGCGGGTCCTGGTGCATCGGCGGGGTGCGGCCGAGATTGTCGGGATGGATCGCCATGACGTCATTGTTGCGCCCGCGGCGTACTACGCGGCCTCCATCGAGGCGTTCATTGCCGCCCATCCGGACGCGATCCTCGGGCAACTGACTCGCGCCTCGGGGCGCACGGTCGAGGGCACCCAGATCGACGCGTGGCGACAGGAGATCGCGCTGCTCAAGGAGGCCGTCGGCGGCATCGAGGGCTCGGTCTATCTCGAGTTCGACGTCCCGCGATTGGGCAGTCGCATCGACGGTGTCGTGGTCACGGCGAACGCCATCGTCCCCATCGAGTTCAAGGTCGGCGAACGGCGCCACGAACGCGCGCACGTCAACCAGGCGTGGGACTATGGGCTCGATCTCAAGAACTTCCACGCGGGCAGCGTCGCGGCGCCGATCTTTCCGGTGCTGTGTGCGACCGAGGCGCGCGAGGGCAGCGTGTCGTGGGCCGCGCCGCACGCGGATGGTGTGTACCCGCCGCGTGCCTGCAACGCGGGCACCGTGCGCGACGCCATTCGCTCGGCCCTTTCCCTTGCCACGCCCCTGTCACTCGACACCGCCGCGTGGGGGCGCGCCAGCTATCGCCCCAGTCCGACCATCGTCGAGGCCGCACGGGCCCTGTATGCACGGCACAGTGTCGACGCGATCTCACGGAGTGATGCCGACGCGGTGAACCTGCGAGACACGAGCCGCTGCGTGGAGGAGATCCTCCAGCGCGCGAAGACGCAGCGGCAGAAGGCGATCGTGTTCGTGACTGGTGTGCCAGGCGCCGGCAAGACGCTCGTGGGGCTCAACATCGCGACACAGCACCGCGGCGCCGACGACACGCACGCGGTGTTCCTCTCGGGCAACGGCCCGTTGGTGGCCGTGCTGCGCGAGGCGCTCGTGCAGGACGAGCAGCGCCGTGCGCGTGAGGCCGGCACCACGCGCGAGCGCAAGGGTGTCATCGAACAGCGCGTCAAGCCGTTCATCCAGAACGTGCATCACTTCCGCGACGAGGCCGTCCGCGACCCGGTGAACCCGCCCGTCGAGCACGTGGCCATCTTCGATGAAGCGCAGCGCGCATGGAATCGGGACAAGACGTCGCGCTTCATGAAACAGCGCAAGAGCATCGACGGCTTCGCGCACTCCGAACCCGAGTTCCTGCTGTCGTACATGGACCGTCATCGCGACTGGGCCGTCGTGGTGTGTCTTGTCGGCGGCGGTCAGGAGATTCACGACGGAGAGGCCGGCATCGGCGCGTGGCTCGACGCGGTGCGCGCGCACCACCCAGACTGGCAAGTGCATCTCTCGCCGGAGCTGCACGACTCCGAGTATGCGGCCGGACAGGCACTCGCCCACCTTGCCGGGCACGCCCACGTGCACACCGAAGGGGCCCTTCATCTCTCGGTGTCGATGCGCTCGTTCCGCGCCGGACAGGTGTCGCGCTTCGTGAAGGCGTTGCTGGACACCGATACCACCACGGCGCGCGACACGCTGCAGCGCGTGCTCACGCGCTATCCCATCGCGCTGACGCGCAACCGCCAGCGCGCCAAGCAGTGGGTGCGTGCGCAGGCCCGTGGCAGCGAAC
Source organism: Gemmatimonadota bacterium (assembly GCA_020161135.1). Lineage (GTDB taxonomy): Bacteria > Gemmatimonadota > Gemmatimonadetes > Gemmatimonadales > Gemmatimonadaceae > Gemmatimonas. The sequence goes on from JAIUOB010000002.1 coordinate 1,072,918, forward strand.
GGTACGGCCTCGTGGCGTCCTCGCAGGCCCAGCGGCTCAAGGCGTACTGCATCGATGTGCGCGTACAGGTCGACCCGCGGAAGTACTTCCTCGCCGACGCGTCCGACACACGGTCGTCGTACTACCTCGAGGACGCGGCGACGGAGTTCCAGACACAGGGGCTCGAGCTCGACTGGGCCGTCGTGAGCTGGGACGCCGACCTGCGCCGCGCGAAGGGACAGTGGTCGTACCACAGCTTTCGCGGTGACCGTTGGGTGAACGTGAACAAGGACGACAAGCGTCGTTACCTGTTGAACGCCTACCGCGTGCTGCTCACCCGTGCGCGACAGGGCATGGTGCTGTTCGTGCCCGAGGGGCGACGCTCCGATGAGACGATCAAGCCCGCCTACTACGACGAGACCTTCGAGTACCTCGCGTCCCTCGGCATTCCCGTTATCTGACTACCCCCGCACCGCCCGCGCCAGCAGCACCACCTGTCCCGCGTGATACACGCTGTGCTGCACCACGCCGCTCAGCATCACCGCGTACTTCACCCCGCTGCCGAGTGGGGCGTCGCGCTCGCCATCGCCCACGGTGTCGAGCAAGCGTGCGGGGGGCATGGCGGCCACCGCCGCATCGAGCGCCTCGGCCGTCTCCCGCACGAGCCGCAACACGCCGGCCCACCCGCCGGGCATGCGCGCGTGCACCGCACTCCAGTCGCCACGCGCCGGCTCCTGCGGCGCGCTGCCGTCGAGTCGGCGCATGACCTCCTCCATCCACGCCACACAGTGCACGGCCAGCTCGGCGATCGTGTGCGCGCCCTCCACGGGCCGCGCGAACGCCTCCGCGGCCGTCACGCCCTCGAGCGCTTCCAGCAGCGCTGGCCCATGCCACGCGGGGCCGAACACCGAGCGGCGGATCTCGCCGCGCAGAAAGCGCACCGCATCGAACGTCGTCGCCATCAGTCGGCCTCCGCCGTCTCGTCGTCCCAGCGCAGCATGCCGCCCGCCAGCGAATGTACCTGTGTGAATCCCGCCGCCATGAGCTGTCGAGCGGCCCGCGCGCTGCGCACACCGCTCCGGCACACGAGCACGGTGCGGCGCGAGCGGTCGAGCGTGCCCAGCGCCGCGTCGAGCGTACCGAGTGGCACACAGCGCGCCCCGGCAATGATGCCGGCGGCCGTCTCCGACGGTTCGCGCACGTCCACAAGCTGCACCGCGTCGCCGCGCGCGAGCCACGTGCGCAGCGCCGTCGGCGTGATCTCGTCCACGCGATCGGTCGTGCTGTCAGCGCTCGCGTGGAGCCCCGGCGTGCCGCAGAACTGGTCGTAGTCGATGAGTGCCGTGATGGTGCGGGTACCACACGCCGGGCACTGTGGATCACGCGCGATGCGCACCGTGCGGAACTGCATCGCCTGCGCGTCCACCATGAGCAGCCGGCCAGCGAGTGTGTCGCCGTGGCCGAGCAGCAGCTTCAGCGTCTCCGTCGCCTGAATCGTCCCCACGAGCCCCGGCAGCACGCCCAGCACCCCGCCCTCCGCGCAGTTGGGTACGGAATCGGGGGGCGGCGGCTCGGGATACAGGCAGCGATAGCACGGACCGTCGGCCGTCGCGAACACCGACGCCTGGCCGTCCCAGCGGAAGATCGCGCCGTGCACGTTGGGCCTGCCCAGCAGCACGCACGCGTCGTTCACGAGGTAGCGCGTCGCGAAGTTGTCGGTGCCGTCCACGACCACGTCGTAGCGCGCGATGAGCGCGAGCGCGTTGTCCCGCGTGAGCCACGCATCGTGCAATTCGAGCTGCACATGCGGGTTGAGGTCGCTGAGGCGTGCCTGGGCCGACAGGATCTTGCTGCGTCCGACGTCAGCGGTGCCATGCAGGAGCTGGCGCTGCAGGTTGGTGACGTCCACCACGTCGTGGTCCACGAGGCCGATCGTCCCAACACCGGCGGCCGCGAGGTACAGGGCGACCGGTGAGCCGAGTCCGCCGGCGCCGACCAGGAGCACCCGGGACGCCTTGAGCCGCGCCTGTCCTTCCGGGCCCACCCCCGGGAGGATGAGGTGCCGCTGGTATCGCGCGCGTTCGTCCGCGTTCAGTGAGGCCGCGTCAGAGTGCATGAAGCCTGCTGGCGATGATTCCGGAGAGGTGGCACAGTCCAACGGGAGCCCCTGTATGTTAGCGCGCATCCCACCCCCAGCGATCCCCCGCGTCGGAGACCACCCATGAGTCAGGTCCGCGTACTCGTCGGCACCCGCAAAGGTGCGTTCATCCTCACCGCCGATGCCGGCCGGACGAAGTGGACCGTCGACGGGCCGCACTTCCCGGGGTGGGAGCTCTATCACCTCAAGGCCTCGCCGGTCGACCCCGATCGCATCTACGCGTCCCAGTCGAGCAGTTGGTTCGGGCAGCTCGTGCAGCGCAGCGACGACGGTGGCCGGTCGTGGACGGCGGTGAACAATGCGTTCGCGTACGACGGCGTACCGGGCACGCACCAGTGGTACGACGGCACGCCGCATCCGTGGGAGTTCAAGCGCGTGTGGCACTTCGAACCGTCGCTCACCGAGCGCGACACCGTGTATGCCGGCATCGAGGATGCTGCGCTGTTCAAGAGCACCGATGCGGGCGCGACGTGGACCGAGCTGTCGGGGCTGCGCGGCCATGGCAGCGGACCGCACTGGGCGCCGGGCGCCGGCGGCATGTGCCTCCACACCATCCTCCTCGACCCCGTCGATCCGCAGCGCATCTACGTCGCCATCTCGGCCGCCGGGGCCTTTCGCACCACCGACGGCGGCGTGACGTGGCAGCCCATCAACAAGGGGCTCCACTCGCTCTACATCCCCAAGGCCGACGCGGAAGTGGGACACTGCGTGCACCGGTTGGCGATGCACCGGAGCAATCCGCAGCGGTTGTACATGCAGAAGCACTGGGACGTGATGCGCAGCGACGACGGCGGCGACAACTGGTACGAGATCAGCGGCAACCTGCCCTCCGACTTCGGCTTCCCCATCGACGTGCACGCGCACGACGCCGACACGGTGTACGTCGTGCCGATCACCAGCGACGCGCACCACTTCCCGCCCGACGGCAAGCTGCGCGTCTGGCGTAGCCGCACCGGTGGGCACGAGTGGGAGGAGCTGTCGAAGGGACTCCCGGAGAAGGACTGCTACGTGAACGTGCTGCGTGATGCGATGGCCGTGGACACGCTCGACGACTGCGGCATCTACTTCGGCACCACCGGCGGTCAGGTGTACGTCTCCCCGAACGGCGGCGACACCTGGCAGGCCATCGTGCACGACCTGCCGCCGGTGCTGAGCGTCGAGGTGCAGACGCTTGCCTGACGTGCGAGGCGTGCAGCGCATCACGGTGGAGCTGCCGTCACCGCTGCGCGCGCTGCTGCAGCTCCCGGATGCGCCGCTCGCGCTCACGGTACCGGTGAGCGCGCCGGAATTGAGATTAAACGAGCCATCGGCTCCGACCACCGCGAGGTAGACACCGAACGGGCTCTCGATCGAGGTCACACCCGGGATGGTCACTCGGGTATTGAGCGTCCCGATGTAGTTGCCGGCGAATTGAGCCTGTGCGCGGGCGAGGCCTGTGGTGACAAGGGCAGCGGCGATGAAAAGGCCGATGCGACGAAGACAGGACATGAGGGGAAGTGTTTTCATGACGGAAGCGCTCGTCAGGAACCGCCTGACGGAACGTTCCGATCATATCCGCCCGCGCAGAAACGAGCGATACGCATACCTGCGTAGGCACGAAGCCATCCCCCCGCGACGCGTCGCGCGCGCCGCAGCAAACCGCTCAGGGCACCTCGTAGACTTCCACGATCGCCACGCCCGTCGTGCTGCCGACGCCGCTGGCCTGGACGGTGTAGGCGCCGGGCTGCAGCGTCTGGCTCTGCCGCTCGATCGCCTCGTCCATGGTGTCCATCGACGCCTGCGACAGCACCCACCCGAGCGGCGCGGTGACCGAGGGCCGCGTCTCCTGATAGACCACGTACGACGTGTGGCCGCGCCACGCGGCGACCGACTTCGCGACCGGCCCGAGCCCCAGCGCGGACGGCGCGAGGGCCCGCTCGGCGCGCTGCAACTGGCTGTCCGCGGAGTAGAGCGAGGCCTTCGCGCTGAGCGCCGTCGAGATCGGGACCAGGACCTCCAGCCGCGACCGGGGAGGGGTGAGCAGCAGGTCGGAGCCGGTGCCGTTGTCGAAGTAGACGAGCACGGGCACCACGACAGTGCGGTCCGCGGCGGCCGAGCCCGG
>JAIUOB010000007.1 GCA_020161135.1 Gemmatimonadota bacterium
GTGTCCCCTCAGGCAGGTCGCCAATCGCCGCAATACGATAAAGCCGATGCCCCTTCACCGCATCAATCTGGTCCCGCTCCGCACACAGCGTTGGCCCGCCATCAAAAATATCAATATACCCCAGATACTTAAACCCCTGACGCTCCAGCATCATCTTGGCTGGCTGCGAAGCCGCATTGGCCTGCCCCACCACATCCCGCGCCGCTTTTGGCAGAAGATTCAGATAGATAGGATATTTCGGCATCAGGTCGTTAATAAACTGATTCCCCTGCGTGGCGTTAATATAGTCCGCCTTCGGGAAAGGCATCTTAAAAAACTTCTTTGGCAACGCATTGTAAAACGGTGCATTTCCTTCCAGATCATGCACCCCACGAATCTCCGCAATCACTTGCTCCGCAAAATAATCACGGAACGCCGCAATAAACAAAAAGCGAGAGAGCGAAAGCATCCGCCCAATGCGGTCACGCCGGTAGCCCGGCTCCAAAAACAAGGAGCCAATTTCAGTCGATCCGGTTAAGTCATTGGAAACCTGCAGCATTGTTTGCTGCGAAAAAATATCCAGCTGGGTGGAAACCTGCGTAATCGTGGTCAGCTTATAGGAATAAAACGGCTGCGTCAGACCAATCCGCGCCTTAATACCGCAGGTGCCGGCAATATGCCCCCCGGCATCCGCATCCTCCAGCACGAACAAAAAACTTTCCTGCCCCGGCTTGGCATAGGTGCCATTAAAACTGGCAACAGAGGTTTCTATCTTCGCCGCAAGCACCGCTTCATCCGGCGGCAGCGAGGTCATACCTGTGCCGGCTTGCCTGGCAAGCGCCAAAATGGCAGCGTGATCTTCAAGCGCGGCTGGCCGCAAAAACATAGAACCTCTTGGCAGAACTCTATATACGGTACGGACTATACCCCATCCGCCACCGAATGTACAAATAAACCGGGGCCACAATCACACAAAGCGGCACAGATTAGCGCACCGTATCCCAAACACCACCCGCGCTACGCCGTGCCGCCCAGAATCCCCGGCCCCTCTGCCGCCAGCCGCGGCTTGACGCTCTCGAGGTACCAGTCGGCCAGCTCGTTCCACGCAAATCGGCGGGCGGCTTCGGCATACTCCGACAGTCGCAGCCCGCGCGGACGCTCGGCCTCGGTCCAGCGGTCTCCGTGCGCCGGGCGCGCCGGTCCCAGCGCCGCGTCGCAGTCGGCGATGGCCACGTCGAGGCGGTGCAGGATCCAGCGATCGGCGGCGGTCAGCGATGCCGCGTCGAGCGACGTCACCGGCGCGACCGGAGCGGTGCCCACGCGCGAGAGCAGGAAGCGGCCGATGTTCCACAGCTTCGTGCAGAAGTTGCGTCCCGGGGCGAACGACTTCTCGAGGTCGTCGGGGTCGAGCATCACGTCCACGCCCAGCCCGAGTCCCGCGATCATCGTCCATCGCAGCGCGTCCGCGCCGTACAGCTGCACGACGTCGAGCGGGTCGATGCCGTTGCCCAGCGACTTGGACATCTTGCGATGCTGCATGTCGCGCACGGTGCCGTGCAGGTACACCGTGTGGAACGGCGCCTTGCCGAGGAACCAGCAGCCGCTCATGACCATGCGCGAGACCCAGAAGAAGAGGATCTCGGGGGCGGTGACGAGCACGTCGCCCGGGTAGAACGCGCGCAGGTCGGGGGTGTCGTCCGGCCAGCCCAGCGTACTGAACGGCCACAGCCAGCTCGAGAACCACGTGTCGAGCACGTCCTCGTCCTGCCGCACGGTGCCGCCGCAGCCGGGGCAGGCGCTCACATCGGTACGCGACACGATCGGCGCCTGGCCGCAGGCGGCGTCGCAGTACCACACCGGCACGCGATGGCCCCACCAGATCTGCCGCGAGATGTTCCAGTCGCGAATGCCTTCGAGCCAGTTCACGTACACCGCTTCCCACCGCTCCGGGAGGATGCGGAGTTCGCCACTGCGCAGCGCCTCGAGCGCCTTCTCGGCGAGCGGACGCATGCGCACGAACCACTGGTCGCTCAGCCGCGGCTCCACCACCGTGTCGCAGCGATAGCAGTGCCGCACGCTGTGCTGGTGCTTCTCGATCTTCACCAGCGCGCCGGCCGCCTCCAGCATGGGCACGATGGCGGTGCGGGCCGCGAAGCGGTCGAGGCCGCGCAGCGACTCGGGCACACGCCCGGCCGCGCCGTCCACCTCGCGCACCACGCCCGCCGCGTCGATCACCACGGGCATCGGCAGGGCATGCCGCTTGCCCACCTCGAAGTCGTTCGCGTCGTGGGCCGGCGTGACCTTCACGGCGCCCGAACCGAACGCGGGATCGGTGTAGGTGTCGCCCACGATGGGGATGTGCACGCCGTTGATCGGCAGCACGACCGCCTTGCCGATGAGCGCCTGGTAGCGTTCGTCGTCGGGGTGGACCGCCACGGCCACGTCGCCCAGCATGGTCTCAGGACGCGTGGTGGCCACCGTGATCGACTGCGACGGGTCGTCGGCGAGCACGTAGCGCAGGTGGTACAGCGAGCCGGCCGTCTCGGTGAACTCGGCCTCCTCGTCGGACAGCGACGTGCCGCAGCGCGGGCACCAGTGGATGACCCGGTGTCCCTTGTACACGAGCCCGTCTTCGTACAGTCGCACGAACGTCTCGCGCACCGCACGCGAGAGGTCGGGCGAGAAGGTGTAGGCCGTGCGCGTCCAGTCGGCGCTGGCGCCGATCGACTTGAGCTGGTTCAGGATCTCGCCGCCGGTCTTCTCGACGAAGCCGGCCACGCGCGCCACGAACGCCTCGCGCCCCACGTCGAAGCGCGTCTGCCCCTCCGCGGCGAGCTGCTTCTCGACCACGTTCTGGGTCGCGATGCCCGCATGGTCGGTGCCCGGCACCCAAAGGGCCTCGTCACCGGCCATGCGCCGCCAGCGAATCAGGACATCCTGGACCGTGTTGTTGAGGCCGTGCCCCATGTGCAGCACGGCGGTGACGTTGGGGGGCGGAATGACAATGACGAACGGTTCCCGCGTCGCAGCGCGCTCGGCGTCGGCGGTGAAGACCCCGTGCTCGGTCCAGCGGGGGTACCAGGCCGCCTCGGTGGCGGCCGCGTCGTAGGTGGCGGGAAGGCCGTTCGGATCGGGTGCAGTCATGGGCGTAAGCTAACGCGTCGGCTTGGTGCACCCGGACTGCCGCCCGTGGCCCGGACCGGCCACGAGGGCTCCCGGTGGGGTGCGTGGCGTGGCCTGTGAAGTCGGGCTAACTTGCGCGGTCTCGCCGACTTGGGTCGGGGAGCCGATCTCGCATCCAGACCTCCGCACCGCACGCCCGATGATCGCTGGACCTGCCGACGCCGTTGCCGCTCACGACGCCCCCGTAGTGCTGACGCTCCCCGACGGTTCGACCCGAGAGGTCGCGCCGGGGACGCTCGCGCGGGACGTCGTGGCCAGCATCGGAGCCCGGCTGCTCCAGGCGTCGATTGCCGTCGCGGTGGACGGCGAGGTGCAGGATCTCATGACGCCGCTCCGGCGCTCGGGCGCCTTCGTGGTGCTCACGGAAAAGGATCCGCGGGCGCTGGCGGTGCTGCGTCACAGCGGCGCGCACATCCTCGCCACCGCCGTACGACGCCTGCGCCCCGACGCCAAGATCGGGTTCGGTCCGGCCATCGACGATGGCTTCTACTACGACTTCGAAGTCGAGAAGCCCTTCACGCCCGAGGACCTCGCCGCCTTCGAAGCCGAGATGAAGAAGGTGGTGGCGGAGAAGTACCCGTTCGTGCGGGCCGAGGTGTCGGTGGAGGAAGCGAAGACGCTCTTCGTCGACGACCCGCTCAAGCTCGAGCGCCTCGCCGACTTCGACGGCACCGACGAGGTCATCTCGACGTACACCGACGGGCCCTTCATCGACCTGTGCCGCGGCCCGCACGTCCCGGACACGTCGTACCTCAAGCACTTCAAGCTGCTGCACACGGCCGGCGCCTACTGGCGCGGCGACGTGAAGCGGCAGATGCTGCAGCGCATCTACGCAACGGCCTTCTTCAAGAAGGACGAGCTGGACACGCACCTGCACAACCTCGAGGAGGCGAAGAAGCGCGATCACCGGGTGTTGGGGAAGCAGTTGGGGCTCTTCCAACTGTTCCCGCACGCGCCCGGCGCCGCCTTCTGGACGCCCAAGGGCACCACGCTCTACAACACCCTCGAAGCGTTCGTGCGCGAGCGGCAGCGGGAGGCCTTCCAGGAGGTCAAGACGCCGCTGCTGTACAACAAGATGCTGTGGGAGCAGTCCGGGCACTGGGGCAAGTACAAGGAGAACATGTTCCTCGTCCTCGACAACGAGACGGGCGAGCACGACATGTCCCTCAAGCCCATGAACTGCCCGTCGCACTACGTGCTCTTCGGGTCGCACAAGCATTCGTACCGCGAGCTGCCGGTCCGCTACGTCACCTTCGACGTGCTGCACCGCAACGAACTCTCCGGCGCGCTGTCGGGGCTGACCCGCGTGCGGCAGTTCTCGCAGGATGACTGTCACGTGTTCCTGCGTGAGGACCAGATCGCGAGCGAGGTGCACTTCCTCCTCGACTTCATCCTCGGCTACTACGACACGTTCGGACTCTCGGCCACGCTCAAGTTCGCCACGCGCCCCGAACAGCGCATCGGCAGCGACGACCTGTGGGACCGCGCCGAGGGGGCGCTGCGCGCCGCGCTCGACGCCACCGGGCGGCCGTACGAGATGAAGGAAGGCGACGGCGCGTTCTACGGCCCGAAGATCGACTTCGACGTCACCGACAGCATCGGGCGCGCCTGGCAGCTCGGCACCATCCAGCTCGACTACAACGCCCCCGAGCGCTTCGACCTCACCTACACGGGTGAAGACAACGCGCCGCACCGCCCGGTGGTCATTCACCGCGCCGTGAGCGGATCGTTCGAGCGGTTCATCGCCATCCTCATCGAGCACTTCGCCGGGGCCTTCCCGCTCTGGCTGGCGCCGGAGCAGGTGCGCGTCATCCCGGTCGCGAGCGACTACGATGCGGCCGCGCAGGCGCTGGTCGATCGCCTCAAGACGCACGGCATTCGCGCCACCCTCGACGCGCGCAACGAGACGCTCAACTACCGCGTGCGCGAGGGCGAGGTCGAGAAGGTGCCGTACATGGTCGTCATCGGGCGGCGCGAGGCCGAGGAGCAGACGGTGGCGCTGCGTGCGCGTGGGGCCGGCAAGAAGCAGGAAGTCATGACGCAGGACGCCTTCGTCGATCGGTTGTTGCACGAGGTGCGCACCCGCGCCTTGCCGGCCGCTGCCGTGGCGCCCTCGGCCGGCGCGGCCGAGACGGCGTCGACATGATGCCCGAGGCGCTGCTCGACCTGTTCGTGCTCGCACCGGTCGGCCTCGTCGAAGTCGATGATGCCGGCCGGGTTTCGGTCGCGAATCTCGCGGCGCGGCGCCTCCTCACGCCGTTCACCCGCACCGGCACGCTCGACGACCTCTTCGCCACGCTGGCCGACGTGGCGCCGGACCTGGCCGCCCGCGTGCGCGCCTTCGACTCGCCGCGCGGCGTCGTGGTCGAACGGCTCGAACTGCTCGCGCCGGGACAGCCGCGCGGGATCCTTCTGTCGCTGGTCAAGGTCGCGACCGGACGTCTCGTGGCCATCGCCTCCGACGCGGCCGATCTCTCGGTCGCGCGCGGGCTCGTGTCGCGCCTCGAGCAGCGGCTCAACGCCATCGAAGGTGCGGTGCGTGACTACGCGCTGTACACGCTCGACGCGCAGGGCACGGTGGACAGTTGGAGTGCCGCGGCCGAACGCGTGCATCAGTGGGCTGCGGCCGACATCATCGGACAGCCCATGAGCGCGCTCGTCGGCCCGGGGCTCTCGGGCGACGGACACCTGCACGACACGCTCGCGCTGGCCGCCCGCAACGGCTGGTGCGAGGAGGAAGGACATCGTCTGCGGCAGGACGGCACGACTTTCTGGGCCAGTACGGTCGTGACGGCACTGCGTGACGCGGCCGGCGAGGCGATCGGCTTCAGCGTCATCACGCACGATGTGTCCGAGCGCCGCAAGCTCGAGGAGCAGCTGCGCGAGGATGCGTCGAGCAGCACCGACTACCTCACGGGCGTCTCCGCGCGACGCGCGTTCTTCGAGGTGGCGCAGTCCGAAGTGGCGCGTTCGCGCCGCTACGGCCAGCCGCTCACCATGCTGCTCGTCGACCCGGATCACTTCCGCGAGCGCGTGGAGCAGCACGGCGAGTCGTTCGCCAACGAGTGGCTGCGCGCCATTGCGTGGGTGTGCCGGCAGGAGTCGCGCACGACCGACGTCGTCGGGCGCGTGGGTGGTGAGGCCTTCGCCGTTCTGCTCCCCAGCACCGAACTCTCCGGCGGGCTCGTGCTGGCCGAGCGTATCCGCGAGCGCATGCAGCGTCACGTGTTCTCGGGCGACCATCCCGGCGTGCGGTGCACGCTGAGCATCGGCGTCGCCGACGTGACCGACGCCATCACGAGCGTCGAAGGGCTGCTCGAGACGGCCGGCACCGCCGTCGAACGTGCGCGGCAGGCCGGCATGAACCTCGTCGTCGGCTACGACGACTGACCGGGTACCATCACCGCGCGGTCAGCGCGGGTGGCGTCAACGCGAAAGAGGTCAGCGCGGACGGCGTCAGCGCCCGCGCGGTCCGGTCCAGATGACGATGCTGCCGCACCCGGTCTGGCCGCGGTATTCCAGCGGCATCGTTCCCGTGCCCGGGTAGACTTCGATGCCCTTGATGTCGTCGGGGCGCACGATGTCGTCGATGATGCCGCGATCCACCACCGCCAGCACGCCGTTCAGATACACGCTCGGCCAGCAGTCGCCGCTGCCGCCGAGGCCGCGCAGCCGTACCTGATCCTTGCCGCCGTTCGACCCCGGCTGGATCGTGACGCCAGGAGTCCCGCGCAGCAGGTCGGCGATCCACTGCACGCGCCGCGACGCGATCTTTTTCTCGTCAAAGAAGTAGCCGCCCATGCCCGCGCGCATGCGCGCCTCGAAGCCGGCCAGGTTCCGCTGCGACAGGTCGGCGCGCACCTTCACGGTGTCCACCGTCTTGGGCACGTCGGCGAGGCGAAACTCTGTGGTGATCTCCTGTCCCTCGACCAGGTCGATCACCTGCCGCGTCGGCTGGAAGCCCACCGCGCGCGCCTCGATGGTCCACGTGCCACTCGGGAGCTGGTCGAGCGCGAACACCCCGCCCAGCATCGTGCCCACTTCGATCTCGTTGCCGGGGACGACGACGCGGGCATTGTCGACCGGGCGCCCCAGCGTGTCACGCACCACGCCGCGCACACGCGCCGTCCCGCTGGCCACCGACATCGATCGTCCGCCAACCGAGGCCTGGCGGCGGGTGCTGGGCCCCACGAAGAGGTCGCGGACAATGATGCCGTTCTCCGGCATGCGCAGCTCGATCGTGCCACTCGAATCACGTCCCGCCGCCGCGCGCGTCGTGATGAGGGCGTCCGTGGGCAGCCCGCACATCGCGAAGATGCCGTTGGCCTCGGCGTCGGTGAATCGCGCCGGCGACCGTCGTGAGACGCCCGTGGCGGTGACGGTCACCTCGACGTACTGCACCCGCACCCGCGCGGGGCCACGAAGCGGCCCGTTGGACGAGGTGCGCACGCGACCGAGGAACAGTCCGCTGGCCCCTCGGCAGTGCCGCTCGCGCAGCGCCTCCGCCGACGGCGTGCCCAGCGGCAGTTCGATATCGCCACCATCGGCGATGCGGATGGGCGTGACCTTGTCGCTCACCCCCAACTGGTCGGCGCGCGGATGGATCAGGCCGATGAGATACACCCCCGGCACGATCGAGTCGACGCGGTAGCGGCCGAGGCTGTCAGCGATGACGGTGTGCACGCGCCGCGGGTCCTGCGCATTGGCGAACTGCACGACTGCGCCTGACAGCGCCGCGCCCGTGAGGCTGTCGATGACCGGTCCTGACACTCTCGCGAACGGGGCGGTCGCCCCCTGCGCCTGCAACGCGCCGCCGTCCCGGGCCGGCGCCAGAACCGTCGCCGTCAGGGCGAGGACCGTCAGGGCAGGGACCGCGTGACGCGTGCCGCCGGTGAAACGGCGGAGGGTAGGGAACGAGGTGCGGCGGGCAGGGCGGAAGAGCGACATCGCGTCTCGGTGAGAGGATCGGTGGTCGTAAAGTACGACGGGATGGGAGCTACGGGAGCGGAGGGGTGGGAGCGGAACGACGGGAGCGGGACGGCGAAACGACGGAGACCACGGGGACGACCGCTTCCGTCGTACCCGTCGTCCCGCCCCTCTGCTCCCGTGGTCCCGCTCCCGCCCCTCCGCTCCCGTCGTTTGCATTCCTCCCACTGCTTAGATTCCCGAAATGTCTGACACCACCCAGCCTGTCATCGTCGCCGCGGCGCGGACGCCCATCGGCAAGTACCTCGGCGCCCTCGCGGCGCTCTCCGCGCCGGAGCTTGGCGCTATCGCCATCCGTGAGGCCATCCGTCGCTCGGGTGTGGCCCCCGAGGCGCTCAACGAAGTCATCATGGGGCACGTGCTCCAGGGCGGCACGGGACAGGCGCCGGCCCGGCAGGCGATGCTCAAGGCCGGCGTGCCGGCCGCCGTGTCCGCGGTCACCGTCAACAAGGTGTGCGGCTCGGGGCTCAAGGCCGTCATGCTCGCGGCGCAGGCCATCAAGGCCGGCGATGCCCAGGCGATCGTCGCGGGCGGCATGGAGAGCATGAGCAACGCGCCCCACTACGTGTACGGCATGCGCGGCGGCGTGAAGATCGGCGACCAGACCATGGTCGACGGCATGATCAAGGACGGCCTCTGGTGCGGCACCTGCGACGTCCACATGGGCTCGCACGCCGAGTACACCGCCACCAAGGCCGGTGTCACGCGGGCGCAGCAGGACGAGTTCGCGGCGGCGTCGCACGCCAAGGCGGTCGCGGCGCAGCAGGGCGGCAAGTTCGCGGCCGAAATCGTCCCCGTGGAGATCGCCGGCCGGAAGGGTCCCACCATCGTGAGCGTCGACGAGGGGCCGCGCGCCGACACGACGGCCGAGTCGCTCGCCAAGCTCCGCCCGGCCTTCCCCGGCGAGGATGGCACCACGCTCACGGTCACCGCCGGCAATGCCTCGTCGCTCAACGATGGTGCCGCGGCCGTGGTGGTCACGAGCGCCGCGTTCGCGAAGGCGCATGGCCTCACGGTGCTCGCGCGCATCAGCAGCTATGCCACCGGCGCCGGTCACCCGCGCGATCTCTTCTTCGCCCCCATCACCGCGGTGAAGAACCTCATGGCCAAGGATGGCCTCCAGATCGGCGACTACGACCTCATCGAGGCCAACGAGGCCTTCGCCAGTCAGTCGGTGGCCGACGGCCTGGGGCTTGGCTGGGATCCGTCGCGCGTGAACGTGCACGGCGGTGCCATCGCGCTGGGCCACCCCATCGGGGCGAGCGGCGCGCGCGTGCTGGTGACGCTGCTGCATGCCCTCGCCGACCGTGGTGCACGTCGCGGGCTGGCCACCCTCTGCCTCGGTGGTGGCGACGCCGTGGCGCTCTCGGTTGAGCGCGTCGGCTAGCACGCGCGTCGGGCGTCTCCTGTGGCGCCTCGGGGCGTTCGCGACCGGATGGATCCTCGTGCAGGGCATCGCCGAGTCGACGCTGCAGCCGGCGTTCGCCGCGCTGTCGCGTGCACTGGGCGAGCCCGTGCCGTTGTACCCGGTCGCGATGCTCGCCGGTGCGGTGGGCGGTATCGCGGCGGCCCTGCAACTCGCGTTCGTGGCGCCATGGTCGCTGGTGGGACTCACCACGCGCGACTGGGCGCCGGCGCGGCTGGCCACGGGCGCGCTGCTGGGCACTGCGGCCGTGCTGCTCACGGCTGGCATGCTGTGGGCCGTGGGCGCGCTGCGCTTCGAGGGCGCGGCGACCTCCGACGGGCTCACGCCTGCCGGTTCGTGGGGCATGGCCGCGCTGCGTCTGTTCCTCGTGCTGGCACCGGCGGCGCTGTGGGAAGAGCTCGCCTTTCGCGGCCTGTTGCAGGGGGCGCTCGATGAGGCCACCAACCAGCGCGTGGTGGCGCGCGCGCTGTCGAGCATCGCGTTCGGGCTCGTGCACCTCGACAATCCCGGCGCCGGGGTCCGCACCACCGGCATCGTCATGCTCGCCGGCTGGTGTCTCGCGCTGGTGCGTGAGCAGCGTGGGCTGCCGGCCGCATTCAGCGCGCATCTGGCGTGGAACTGGATCATGGCCGCCGTGCTGCACGTCCCCGTGAGCGGGCTGCCGTTCTCCACGCCGGGCTATCGTGCGCTGCCCAGCGGCCCCGCGTGGCTCTCCGGTGGCGCCTGGGGCCCCGAGGGGAGCCTCATCGCGGCGCTCGTGCTGGCCGGTGCCGCATGGTACTGGCGTCGTCCCGTCACGCGCGCCGAGCGGATCGGCGCGCCATCCACTTCACCGCTCACGTCGAGCTAGGTCGTCATGTCGCAGCAGTCGTCGTCCGCGTCCTCCTCCTCTGCCGCCGCGCACCTTGCCGGCGCGCGCGTGGCCGTCATCGGCGCGGGGCAGATGGGCAACGGCATCGCCCACGTCTTTGCCGCGGCCGGGCATCCGGTTACGATGATCGACGTCAACGCCGACGCGCTGCAGAAGGGGCGCGACACCATCGCGAAGAACCTCGACCGTCAGGTGAAGAAGGGCGCGGTCGACGCCGAGACGGCGGCGGCGGCGCTCGCGCGCGTGGCGACGTCCACGGCGTTCGACGCGGTGCACGATGCCCGCGTCGTCGTGGAAGCGGCCACCGAACGCAGCGACCTCAAGTTCCGCATCTTCGAGGAGCTCGACCGCCTCGCGCCCGCCGACGCGATCCTCGCCAGCAACACCAGCTCGATCGCCATCACCGAGATCGCGGCGCGCACCAAGCGCCCCGAGCAGGTCATCGGCATGCACTTCATGAATCCGGTGCCGGTCATGCAGCTCGTCGAGGTCATCCGTGGCCTCGCGACGAGCGACGCGACCACCGCCACCGTCATGGCGCTCGCCACGGCGCTGGGCAAGACGCCCGTCGAGGTGAACGACTTCCCCGGCTTCGTGGCCAATCGCATCCTCATGCCGATGATCAATGAGGCCATCTACTGCGTCATGGAGGGCGTCGGCACGCCCGAGGCCATCGACACGGTCATGAAGCTCGGCATGAACCACCCGATGGGCCCGCTCACGCTGGCTGACTTCATCGGCCTCGATACCTGCCTCGCCATTCTCGAGGTGCTGCACGACGGGCTCGGCGACCCGAAGTACCGCCCGTGCCCGCTGCTGCGGAAGTACGTCGCGGCCGGTTGGCTCGGCCGGAAGAGCGGTCGAGGCTTCTACCAGTACTGAACACGTATGGAACGCAGGAGAGAAACGCACCCGCATCCTTCTCCCTGCCATCTTCTCTCTTCTTCCTGATCCTTCAAGGGATCCGCCCCCATGTCGCTCCTGCCCCTCACCGAAACCCAGGCCGAAATCCAGCGGCTCGCGCGCGACTACGCGCAGCGCGAGCTCGTGCCGCTCGCCGGCGAACGCGATCGCGCCTCGCGCTTCGATCGCGTCATGGTCGAGCAGATGGCGGCGCTCGGTTTCCTCGGCATGCTCATCCCGGAGTCGTATGACGGCCTCGGGCTCGACGCCAACAGCTACCTGCTGGCCCTCGAGGAGATCGCGGTCGCCGACGCCACCGCGGCGGTGACGCTGAGCGTGCACAACTCCCTGCCCACGCAGATGATCCTGACGTATGGCAGCGAGGCGCAGCGCACGCGCTGGCTGCCGCCGCTGGCGCGCGGGGAACTGCTCGGCGCGTTCGCGCTCTCGGAGCCCGAAGCCGGCAGCGACGCCGCGAGCTTGCGCGCGCAGGCCACGCGCGACGGCGACGACTGGATCCTCGACGGCACCAAGGCGTGGGTCTCGCACGGCAACGAAGCCGGTGTGATCCTCTGCATGGCGCGCACCGACACGCCCGAGAATCGTCGCGGCAGCAAGGGCATCTCCACGTTCATCCTCACCCCCGACCTGCCGGGCTTCGCCGTGAGCAAGAAGGAGGCGAAGATGGGACTCCGCGCATCGCCCACCGTGCAGATCGTGCTCGACCGCTGCCGCGTCCCGGGCGATCGGCTCGTGGGCGAGGTGGGGCGCGGCCTCACGTATGCGCTCGGCTCGCTCGACCACGGCCGCCTCGGCATCGCCGCGCAGGCGGTCGGCATCGCGCGCGCGGCGCTCGAGGCCAGCGTGCGCTACGCGGGCGAGCGCAAGCAGTTCGGTCGCGCCATCGGCGAGTTCCAGGCCATCCAGTTCAAGCTGGCCGACATGGCCACGCGCATCACCGCGGCCCGCACGCTGCTGCACACCGCGGCGGCCGCCAAGCAACGCGGGGAGAAGGTCACCCGCTACTGCAGCATGGCCAAGCTCTTCGCTACGGAGACGGCCATGTGGGTCACGACGCAGGCCGTGCAGGTGTTCGGCGGCTACGGCTACGTGACCGACTACTCGGTCGAGCGCCACATGCGCGACGCGAAGGTGACGGAGATCTACGAGGGCACCTCGGAGATCCAGCGCATCGTCATCGCGCGCGAGACGCTCGCCGCTGCGGCAGCCGCCGACGGCTGCCTCCCCGACTGACCCGCACACTTCCCAGGACCATGCGTTTCTTCGAAACCATCGCCGACATGGGTCATGAGCAGGTGGTATTCTGCCATGACAAGGCGTCCGGCTACCGCGGCATCATCGCGATACATGACACCACGCTGGGCCCCGCGCTCGGCGGCGCCCGCTTCTGGAACTACGCCTCCGACGAGGAGGCCATGATCGACGCCCTGCGCCTGTCGCGCGGCATGACATACAAGAACGCCGTGGCCGGCCTCAACCTGGGCGGCGGCAAGTCGGTCATCATCGGTGACAACCGCACGACCAATCGCGAGATGCTCTTCCGCGCGCACGGCCGCTTCGTCGACTCGCTCGGCGGACGCTACGTGACCGCCGAAGACGTGGGCACGACGGTCGAGGACATGGACTTCGTGCACATGGAGACGACGTACGTCACCGGCATCGGCTCCAAGTCCGGCGACCCCTCGAGCGTGACCGCGCACGGCGTGTTCCGCGCCATCGAGGCGTCGGCGCACCAGAAGTGGGGCAGTGACGAGCTCACCGGCCGCACGGTGGCCATCCAGGGGCTCGGGCATGTCGGCTTTCACCTCGCCACGGCGCTGCACCTCGCCGGCGCACGCCTCATCGTGACGGACATCGACGCGGCCCGCATTGAGCGCGTCGTCGAGGCCACGGGCGCCACGGTCGTGGCGAGCGACGAGATCTTCGGCGTGCAGGCCGACATCTTCGCCCCCTGCGCGCTGGGCGGCATCATCAACGATCAGACGATCCCGCGCCTGCAGGTGGGCATCGTCGCCGGTGCGGCCAACAACCAGCTCCTCGAGGCCCGTCACGGGGACGAACTGGAGGCGCGCGGCATCCTGTACGCGCCCGACTACGTGGCCAACGCCGGCGGCGTCATCAATGTGTACAGCGAGCTCACCGGCTGGAGTCGCGAGCGCTCGCTGCGCAAGGCCGACGAGATCTACGAAACCGTGCTCAGCGTGTATCAGATCGCCAAGGACACGGGGCTGCCCACGTACAAGGCGGCCGATCGCGTGGCCGAGCAGCGTATCGCGGCGGTGCGTGGTATGATCCGCACGTGGCCGCAGTATCCCAACAAGGAATCCTGACTCCGAGGCAGACCGGCATCATGGTGGACGTCGCGCACACCGGCGAGCGCATTCCGATCGCCTCCGATCACGCGGGCTTCGAGCTCAAGCAGCGGCTGCAGGCTGTCCTCACGGGGATGGGCTATGCGGTCGATGACATCGGCACCCACAGCACGGCCAGCACCGACTATGCCGACTACGCCCATCCGCTCGCGCAGCAGGTGAGCGATGGGCGGGTGCAGCGTGGCGTCCTCCTCTGCGGCACCGGGTTGGGCATGTCGTACACCGCCAACCGTTATCCGGGGGTGCGGGCCGCGGTGGCCTGGGCCCCCGATATCGCGGCCCTCGCCCGACAGCACAACGACGCGAACATTCTGGTGCTCCCGGCGCGTTTCGTGTCCGACGAGGACGCCGAGGCGATCCTCCGCACCTGGCTCGAGACGCCCTTCGAGGGCGGTCGGCACACCCGCCGCGTCGAGAAGATCGAGCAGACCAACGCGCACATCACCGACGATCGGGAGACCTCCGCATGAACGCAGGCGCCAGCGCACGCTGGTCGGAATGGGATCGGATGCCGCCGGGCGCGGCGCTGCAGCACACCGACCCCGTCATCGCGCACCTCATCGACGAGGAGATCCAGCGCCAGAGCGATGGACTCGAGCTCATCGCCAGTGAGAACTTCGTGTCGCCGGCGGTCATGGAGGCCATGGGCTCGCCGCTCACGAACAAGTACGCCGAAGGACTCCCGGGCAAGCGCTACTACGGCGGCTGCGAGGTCGTCGACCAGGTCGAGCAGCTCGCCATCGATCGGCTCAAGCAGCTCTTCGGTGCCGAGCACGCCAATGTGCAGGCGCACAGCGGCGCATCGGCCAATGCGGCGGTGTTCCTCGCGTTCATGAAGCCCGGGGACACGTTCCTGGGCATGGACCTGTCGCAGGGCGGCCACCTCACGCACGGCTCGCCGGTCAACTTCTCGGGACTGTTGTACAACGCCATCTCGTACGGCGTGACCCCCGAAGGGCTCATCGACTACGACCGCATGCGGGCGCTGGCGCGTGAGCACAAGCCGCGCATGATCATCGCCGGCTACAGTGCGTACTCGCGCGTCATCGACTGGCAGGCGTTCGCCGAGGTCGCGCAGGAGGTCGGCGCCGTCTTCATGGTCGACATGGCGCACTTTGCCGGGCTCGCCGCCACCGGTGTGTACCCGTCACCGGTGCCCTTTGCCGATGTCGTGACGAGTACCACGCACAAGACGCTTCGCGGACCGCGCGGCGGCATCATCCTGTGCAAGGCCGCGCACGCCAAGGCCATCGACAAGGCGACGTTCCCGGGTATGCAGGGCGGGCCGCTCGAGCACGTCATTGCCGCCAAGGCCGTGGCGTTCCACGAGGCGCTGCAGCCCGCATTCACCGACTATTGCCGCCAGGTGGTGCGCAACGCGCAGGTGCTGGCGGCGGCGCTGGCGGCACGGGGCTATCACATCGTGTCGGGCGGCACCGACAACCACCTCATGCTCGTCGATCTCCGCAGCAAGGGCCTCACCGGCAAGGTGGCCGAAAAGGCGCTCGACGCTGCGGGCATCACGGTGAACAAGAACACCGTGCCCAACGAGACCCAGTCGCCCTTCGTCACCAGCGGCATCCGCATCGGCACGCCGGCGGTCACCACGCGTGGCATGGACGCGGCGGCCATGGAGCAGGTCGCGGTGCTCATTGACCGTGTCCTCTCGGCCCACGAGGACCCCGCCACCCTCGCGGCGGTCCGTGCCGACGTGAAGGCGCTGGCCGACGCCTTCCCGCTGTACCGGTCGGTGGCGCGCGTCTGACGCGTCACCGGCCCCCCGGTTGTGGCGGCCGGGGCGGCACGGCAGTTTTCCTGACCGACATTCAGGGAGCAGGGGAGTGACCGAGCTGGCGTTCCGTGAAGGCATCATGGACCAGATCCGGCTGCGCGAGCAGCGGTTCGACGAGCGCGCATATCTGTTCGTGCTCTCGTCGCTCGAGCATTCCCAGGCGCGGCTCATCGAGCGCCGCCACATCTCGGGCCCCGAGCTCGCGCACGCCTGTCGCGAGCTCGCCCTGCAGCGCTTCGGCGTCATGGCGCGGCTCGTCCTCGAGCACTGGGGCGTGCGTGCGACGGCCGACATCGGCGACATCGTCTTCACCCTCGTCGACCTCGGCCTGCTCATCAGCCAGCCCGACGACTCGCGGGAAGACTTCGAGGACGTGTTCGATTTCGCGGACGCGTTCGAGCGCGAGTATCCGTGGAGCGCGGCGCACGTCTGACCGACGCGCCGTGACCGCGCTGCCACCCACCTCATGACCGCCTCTGGCCGTCCGCGCGCCACCACCGCCACCGAGGCGGCGTCGCGCGACCGCGCCGCCATCGCCGCGGGCACGCCGTCCCGCACCTTGATGGTGGCGGCTGGCACCCGCGCCGCGCAGTGGATCCTCACGCACCTCGCCGATCGCCTGGCACACGGCGTGGCGGTGTACGCGGGAGCGGGAAACAACGGCGGCGATGCCTGGGTCGTGGCCGCACAGCTCGCCCGCGCCGGCGTCGCGGTGCGGGTGCATGCCGCGGCACTCCCCGCCACCGATGACGCGCGCCACGCCGCCTCGCTCGCCGCAGCGTGGCCGGTGCAGGAAGTCCCGCACGGCGAAGAGCGCCTCGTCATCGACGGCCTGCTCGGCACCGGACACCGCGGCGCGCTGCGTCCGCACATTGCCGCCGCGTGTGTGCAGATGCGCCGCGCCCGCGAGAGCGGCGCCACGATCGTCGCGCTCGACGTGCCATCGGGGCTCGAGTCCTCCACCGGCGATGCCTGCGACGGCTGTGTGCCGGCGCACGTCACCCTCACCTTCGGCACCATCAAGCGCGGCCTGCTGCTGCGCCGCGATGTCGCCGGGCGCATCGTGCTGCTCGACATCGGGCTCGGCGCGCACGCTGCGGGCGATGACCACGCGTGGTACTGGGCCACGCGCGCATCCCTCGAAACAGCGCTGCCGCCCATCGCCTGGGACGCCCACAAGGCGCGTCGCGGGCGTGTCGGCGTCGTGGGCGGCATCGCCGGCATGGCGGGTGCGACCATCCTCGCCGCACGCGGCGCGCTGCAGGTCGGCGCCGGGTTGGTGCACACCTTCGTCGATGCCCCCAGCATCGTGCCGCTGCAGATCGCCGTGCCGCAGGCCATCGCGCACCACTGGCCCGCGGCGCGCGACACGAGTCCTGATGACGCGACGGACGTGCTCCCCGCGCTCGATGCGCTCGTCATCGGCCCGGGCCTCGGTCGCACCCGCCACACCGCGCGCCTCGTCGAATCGCTCATGCGGGCCGTCGAGCACGCCGACGCGGCGGCCGCGCTCGTGCTCGATGCCGACGCGCTGTACCTCGTCACCGAAGTCGCGGCGACGCTCGGCACCGATCCCGCGGCGTTGCTGCGTCACTGGACGCGCCCGGCCGTGCAGCGCGGCCTGGCCGTCGTGTGCACGCCGCACCCCGGGGAGTTCGCCCGCCTGCTGGGCACGCCGTTGCCCGCGGCGTGGGACGAGCGCGCCGAGTCGCTGCGGACGTTCGCGGCGCGGGCGGGCGTGACCGTGCTGCTCAAGGGGGCGCCCACCCTCGTCTCCGACGGCCACGACATCGTTGCGGCGCCGTACGGCACCGCGCTGCTCGCCACCGGTGGCAGCGGCGATGTGCTCGCGGGCATCATCGGCACGTTGGTGGCACAGGGGGCGCACGGCATGGACGCCGCACTCCTCGGGGCTGCGCTGCATGGGCGCGCCGCCGAAATCATCACCGCGCAGCGCCGTGGTGTACGAGGGGCCATGCTCGATGATGTCCTGCACGCGCTTCCTGCCGCGCTCGAGTGGCTCACCACCGCCGACGCGGTGCACCCCGGACTGCTGGCGGACCTGCCGGCTGTCTGCTGAGCGCGCGCGTGCGCGTCGTCACGGGCCGCGTCGCGCGGCATGCTGCGCGTGGCCTGACCCTCGTGGCGTGGTTCGGCGCCGGCGTCACGGCGTGTGCGCCGGCCACCGGTGCACGCGGCGCCGCCGATGGCCCAGGGCGCGCCTTCGTCTCGCGCCGCGACGAAGTCGTGCGCATTGGCAGCTTTGCGTCGCTGCAGGCGGTGGCGGCGTCGCGTCGCTATGTGTACGCGGCCGGCGCCGATGGCATCGCCATCTACGATCGACTCGGCGATCGCTGGCTGCCGCCCCTCACCCGCGAGGCCGGGTTCACCGATCGGCAGGTCACCGTCATGGCCGGCGACCCGGTCGAGGAGGCCCTGTGGATGGGGGTGCCCGGCGGCATCGTGCTCTATCGCCCGCTCACCGAGCAGGTGCAGCGCACCATGCTCACCGGCGTCCCCGATCTCATCGTGTTCGATCGCAGTGGCACCGGCGATGCGTTCGTGCGGAGCGGTGGGCAGTGGACACGCGTCTCCCGCGTGGGCATCACCACCCCGCTGGCCACAGCGCCCGCGGGCAGTGCCGTCATCGTGCCGCCCGCACTCCCACAACTCGTGCAGGCGTGGCCGCAGTTGCGCATGCAGCCGCAACTCTTCGTGCGTGGTGCCGACGCCACGCGCCCGCAACGCCCGCTCGACATCGTCGCCGCCAGCGCGTCGCCCGATCGCAGCAGTGAGCTGTGGCTCGCCACCAACGGCGATGGACTCGTGCGTCTCGATCCCACCTTCCAGCAGGGACGCGCGCTCGCGTTCGGCCTGCTCGAACCGGGTGTCGGCGCGCTTGCGCCGGCGAGTGACGGTGTGTGGATCGCCGGCCTGGGCGAGAGTCGCACGCGCGCCGGGCTGACCTTCGCGACGCCCGACCTGCAGCGCTGGCGCTGGATCGATGGCACCATCGCGGTACCGCTCCTGGGCACGCGCACGTTCGCGCTCGCCTCGCGTGCACACCGCGTGTGGATGGGCACCGATCGCGGTCTCGTGCGCGTGGACACCCGCGGCACCGGCGACCTGGTCGCGTGGACGCGACTCGACGGCCTGGCCGACGAGCGCGTGCTGGCCCTCGCGCCGCAGGGTGAGGGCACGTGGATCGGCACACCGCGGGGACTCACCTGGGTGAGCGATTTCGTCGACGCCGGCGGCGCCGCTCGACGCGACACCCGCACGCGCGGGGTCGGGCCGCACCTCCTCGACGGCGTGCCGGTGCAGGCGCTGCAGGCCGTCGGTGACACGTTGTGGGTGGGCACGTCGGCGGGGCTCCTCGCCATTCCACGCGCGCTGTCGGGCGGCGCGATCAGTCGCCCGGTCAGCGATGACCCGGCGCTGCGGCGCGGTGTGCGCGCCCTCGCCTGGAGCGACAGCGTACTCCTCGCCGCCACCGACGGCGTCGTGCTGCGTCTTGCGCCGCGCGCCGCGCGTGCCCCGCAACGCGTCGACGCGCTCGACCCCACGCTTGTGGGTGTACCGACGCGTGTGGGCATCGATGCCTGGGCCATGTGGGTCGCCGGCACCGATGGCCTCGTCATCGTGTCGCGCGCGTCGGGCGCGCGTCACGTGTTGCGCAGCGGGGTGGACCTGCGCGGCGCCGTCACCGATGTCGTCGCCACACGCGACTGGTTCTTCGTGGGCACCCCTTCGGGGCTCGTGCGCGTGCGCCGCACGAGCGATGGCACCATTCCATGATGCCTGACGACCCGCACACGCCGCCGCCTGTCGCGCCGCCTGTCGCACCACCGCATGCCGCGCCACCGCACGTGGCGATGGGCCCCGGTGTCGAGTTCGACACCATTCGCGGCCTACTGGCCCGCTGGGGGCCGCTGGCGCAGCAGTTGGGTGACGACGCCGCGCTGCTCGCTCCCACCGCGGGGTATCGCGTCGTGAGCACCGACGCCTGCGTGGAGCAGGTGCACTTCTGGCGGTCGTGGCTCACACCGCAGGAGGTAGGTGCTCGCGCGGCAGCGGCCGCGCTCAGCGACCTGGCCGCCATGGGCGCGTCGGCCGAGAGCGTGCTGGTCTCGTTCGTGGTGCCCGACGACTGGCGGCACGACCTGGGCGCCGTCGCCGATGGCATTGCCGGCCCTGTACGCGATGCGGGCGCCGTCATCGTCGGGGGGAATCTCAGCCGAGGCGCGACCTTTTCGGTGACCCTGACGGTCATCGGACAGGCCGAACGACCGGTCACCCGCGCCGGCGCGCGCGTGGGCGACGTGGTGGTCGTCACGGGGGTGCTGGGCGGGCCGGGCAGGGCCCTGGGCGCGCTGCTCGCCGGCCGCAGCCCGGAGCCGTGGGCGCGCGCGCGATTCGCCGGCCCGGTGCCGCGCCTGGCCGAAGGGCAGTGGCTCGCGGCAGCGGGGGCCACCGCGATGCTCGACATCTCCGACGGCCTTGCCGCCGACGCGCGACACCTCGAGGCGGCGGGAAACGTAGCCCTCGTCATCGACGACGCCCGCATTCCCTGCGGCCCGGGGTGCACCGCCGCCGATGCGCTGGCCAGTGGCGAGGAATACGAGCTGCTGGCCACGCTCCCCGCCGACGCCCTGGAACGGCTGCGGGCGCAATGGCCGGCGGGCCACCCGGTCCCGTTCACCGTCATCGGCGAGGTCCGGGCGGCTGCGCATCACGAGGCCGCGCATCGCGAGGCCGCGCATCCGGGGGCGCGCGATACCACACGGCCGGCCGGACACGATCACTTCGGAACGCCCTGAAGTCGCTAGTTTTCAGGCGATGATTCGCACGCTCTTCACGGCCGTGGTCCTTGCGTTGGCGACGGTGATCCTGGGCAGTCTCGTGCTCGTGGCCCGCGCCGTCGGTGTCACACCGCGCAAGGGCGGCGTGTACGAGAAGGCGCCGGAATGGTGGGCGCGCGCGTTGCTGTGGGCGGCGGGGGTGCGCGTGGTGCGCAAGGGACATGATCCGCTGGCCGAGGGATCGCCGCGTGTCTTCATTGCGAATCACGTGAGCTGGTTCGACATCCCGGCGATGATCGACGTGTTGCCACACTACGGCTTCGTGGCCAAGCGCGAACTCGAGCGCATTCCGCTGTTCGGTCCTGCCGCGCGGGGCGTGGGCGTCATCTACATCGATCGCGAAAATCGCAAGGCGGCGTTCGGCGCGTATGACGATGCGGCGAAGAAAATCCGCGAGGGGCAGTCGGTGCTCGTGTATCCCGAGGGCACGCGCGGCAGCTCCTATGCGCTGCGCCCCTTCAAGAAGGGGCCGTTCGTGCTCGCCATCGGATCGGGGGCGCCCATCGTCCCCGTCGTCGTGCACGGCACCATCGCGGTCAACCCGCGCGGCGAGTTCCGCGCGTCGCCCGGACTCGTGCACGTGCACATTCTCGAGCCCATTCCCACCACCGGCCTCACCTACGACGATCGCGAAGCGCTCGCCGAGACGGTGCGGCAGCGCATGGCCGAGTGCCTGCGCACCGAGTACGGTGTCGATCCCGCCATCGAACTGCGCCTCGGCGCGTCGGCGCGCACCGCGGCCGAGCCTGGCCTGTCCACGTAGGCGTCGCTCCTCCGCCTTCTTCCTGCGTTCTTCCCCCTTCTCCCGGATCCTCCGTCACATGGCCCCCATCGTCTCCATCTCCGCCCGCGAGATCCTCGACAGCCGCGGCAACCCCACCGTCGAAGTCGACGTGATCCTCGAGACCGGTGCGGCGGGACGCGCCGCCGTGCCCAGCGGCGCCAGCACCGGCGAGCGCGAGGCGGTCGAGCTCCGCGACGGCGATCCGTCGCGCTACCTCGGCAAGGGCGTGCAGAACGCCGTGAACAACGTCAACACCGAGATCGCCGAAGCGCTCGAGGGGATGGACGCGACCGACCAGATCGCCGTCGATCGTGCGCTGCTCGACCTCGACGGCACCGAGAACAAGGGGCGCCTGGGCGCGAATGCGATGCTAGGTGTCTCGATGGCCGTCGCGCGTGCGGCGTCCATCGAAGTGGGACTGCCGCTCTATCGCTATCTCGGTGGCCCGATGGCGCGCACGCTCCCCGTGCCCATGATGAACATCCTCAACGGCGGCGCGCACGCCACCAACACCGTGGACTTCCAGGAGTTCATGGTCATCCCCGTCGGCGCCGACTCGTTCGCCGAGGGGCTGCGCATGGGCGCGCAGGTGTTCCATCAGCTCAAGAAGGTGCTCGTCGCGCGCAAGCTCTCCACCGGTGTGGGTGACGAGGGTGGCTTCGCGCCCAACCTCGCCAGCGACGAAGAGGCACTCAAGGTCATCATCGAGGCCATCGAAGGCGCGGGCTTCCGCCCCGGACAGGACATCGCGCTCGCGCTCGATGTCGCGGCCAGCGAGTTGTACCAGAACGGGCAGTACCACTTCAAGAAGAGCGGTGGCGCGTCGCGCAGCCCGCAGGCCATGGCCGAGCTGTACGCCGGCTGGCTCGAGCAGTACCCGATCGTCTCCATCGAGGACGGCATGGCGGAGAACGACTGGGATGGCTGGAAGCTGCTCACCGAGATGATCGGCGATCGCTGCCAGTTGGTGGGCGACGACCTGTTCTGCACGAACAGTGAGATCCTCGCCAAGGGCATCGAGAGCGATGTCGCGAACGCGATCCTCATCAAGGTGAACCAGATCGGCACGCTCACCGAGACGCTCGAAGCCATCGAGCTCGCGAAGAGCGCCGGCTACAACAGCATCATTTCGCATCGCAGCGGCGAGACCGAGGACACCTTCATCGCCGACCTCGCCGTGGCGACACAGGCCGGGCAGATCAAGACCGGTGCGCCGTCGCGCAGCGACCGTGTGGCCAAGTACAACCAGCTCCTGCGCATCGAGGAGCAGCTCGAGGGGTACGCCGAGTACCCCGGCGGCGCGATCTTCGGCCTCTGAGCGAGCGCACCCCATGGCCACCCGGACGAAGGCGAAGGGGCAACCCTCGCGCGCGATGGTGCTCGCGCGCCGGGTGGCGTGGGGCGTGGGCATCGTGTCCGTGCTCGTCTTCGCCGTCGACGGCGGCGAGTACGGCACCATGGACCTGCTCGCCCAGCGCAAGCAGCGCGCGCTGCTGGAGGATTCGGTGCAGACGCTCCGCGATTCCGTGGCGACGCTCAAGGCCATGGTGGAATCGATCCAGAGCGACCCGGCCGTGCTCGAGCAGGTGGCGCGCGAGCGCTACGGCATGATCAAGGGCGACAAGGAGTTCCTGTACATCACCGTGCCCGGCGACAGCGCGCGGGGTGACGGGAAGTAGTGCACCGGCGTGCAGACCGCCCTGTCGTGGGGTTGACTCCCCCGTTCCGCCCGCTAGTTTCCGAAGACTGCCGCGGGGTGGAGCAGCCTGGTAGCTCGTCGGGCTCATAACCCGAAGGTCGCGGGTTCAAATCCCGCCCCCGCCATAGTTGCACTCGGCCGGCCTCTCGAGGCCGGCCGTTTGCGTCCCGGTCAGGCCGTCGGCTTTGCGCCGGCTGGCCGCTGGGGCTGGGTAGCTCAGCCGGTTAGAGCGCACGACTCATAATCGTGAGGTCGAGAGTTCGAGTCTCTCCCCAGCTATCACGTCACGAACCCCTGCCTTCGCATGCGCGAGGGCAGGGGTTTCGCGTTCACGACACCATCGGCACCACCCCGCTCACGGCATCCGCACGTACGTCGCGAACGTCACGCCCGTCGTCTTCCCGTCTGCGTCCTCGCGCATGTAGATGACGGCGATCGTGTTGTGATCGGGAGACAGCACGTTGGTGAGCCGCTGCGTCACGCGGCCGTTGTTCTTGTTCACGATCTCGTTGATGAGCGGCGTGATGGTGCGCACCGCCGCGTGTGTCTGCCCCGCATTGCCGGTCACCGGCATGTCGCGGCCGTCGAAGTCGGTGGTGTACCCCCACCGCGTCGTGTCGCCGCGCGCATTCACCGCCTGGATGGTGACCCGCATCCCGTTCGCGCCGAACGGTTCGTAGGTCATGATGTTGCTCTGCGGCGCCGGCGCGTCGCTCTTGAGCAGCCACCGGCCGAAGCGCGGATTGGCCGACTGCGCGTGCAGGGTGCCCGCGCCCAGCAGCAGCGCGGCGCCAGCGAGACGGGCGAGCAGGATGCGCATGGTCAGAGTGGTGAGGGGACTAGTGCGTCTGGAGGATCTGGGCCAACACACCGGCGTCAATATTGCCGCCGGATACCACGCACACCACACGGCCACGCCCCGCCTTGCCGGCCAGCGCGGCCGCCACGCTCGATGCACCAGCGCCCTCCGCCACCACGTGCGCGCGGGTGGCCAGCAGCCGCACCGCCTCACGCACCGCGTCGAGTGACACCACGCCCGACCCATCGAGCAGCGTGCGCGCCCGCGGCCACATCGCGTCGAGCACGCGACGGCTGCCGATGCCATCCACGAAGCTCGGCGTGTAGGTCACGTCGGTGGGTTCACTCGCCGCGAGCGCCGCGGCGAAGGCCGCCGACGTGTCCACCTCGCTGGCCACCACGCGCGCCGTGGGGCATCGCGCCTTCACTGCCGTCGCGATGCCGCACGCCAGGCCACCCCCGCCGTACGGCACCACCACGGCGTCCACGTCGCCAAGCTGGTCGACCATCTCGAGGCCGATGGTACCGTTGCCCGCCATCACGGCGACGTCGCTCACGGGATGCACGAACAGGCCGTCGAGCCCGGCGAAGCGGTGCGAGATCATCACCTCCCACCACGCGGCGAACGGCACCTTGATGTACTGCGCCCCCAGCCGGGTGATGGCATCGAGCTTGGCGGCCGGCGCATGGTCGGGCACGACGGCGGTGCAGGGCACACCGCGCGCACGCGCCACATAGGCCACGCCCTGCGCCATGTTGCCCGCGCTGCAGGTGAACACACCACGCGACAGCGCGGCATCGCTGGCGAGCGCCAGCGCGTTGGCGGCGCCGCGAATCTTGAAGGCGCCAATGGGCTGCAGGTTCTCCAGCTTGAGCCACAGCTCGTCCGGTGCGTCGGGGAAGCCGTCGGGCACCTCGAGCCGTACGAGCGGTGTGACCAGCGCTACGCCCGCGATGCGTTCCCGCGCGGCCTCGATGTGCGCGAGCGTGAGGTCGCCGAACGGCGCCGCCTCCGCCGGTGCGCCGTCAGGCATGACGCGTGCCGCCCAGCTCCACCGACACCCCGAGACCACGCTCGCGCGCGGTCTCGAACACGAACTGTGCCGCCGCCAGGTCTTCCACAGCCACGCCCAGCGACTTGAACAGCGTGATCTCGGCGTCGTGCGCCCGCCCGGCCAGCGTTCCGCGCAGCACGTCGCCCACCTCGCCCACGATGTGCGCCGGTGTGATGGCGCCTTCGTTGAGCGGGAAGAGATAGTCACCGGCCTCGTTCACGGTCGACTCCACCCGATCGACGAAGAGCCGCGCGCGCACCACGGCGGCGGTGTCGAGTTCGCGCGCGAACGCGACGCTCGACCCCACGGCGTTGATGTGCGCGCCCTCGGCGATCCACGCGCCCTCCAGCACGGGCTCGCGCGACGTCGTGGTCGTGCAGATGAGGTCGGCCCCGTCCACAGCCGCCTGCGCGCTGGGCATGGGTTCGACGGGCACGGCGTAGCGCGCGCGCATGCGTGCGGCGAACGCCTCACACCGCTCAGCCGAGCGGCTCCACACGCGCACCCGCCGCAGCGGGCGCGCGAGGTGCATCGCCTCGAGGTGCGTTTCCGCCTGGGTGCCCGAGCCGAGCAACGCGAGGTCGCCCGCATCGGCGCGGGCGAGCGCTCGCGTGGCCACGCCGCTCACCGCCGCGGTGCGGATGGCGGTGATGCTCGACGCATCGACGATCGCGACGAGACGGCCGTGCGACGTCTCGTGCAGCAGGATCGCGCCGAGGTGCGACTCGAGCCCCACCGCGCGATTGCCCGCGAAGACGCTCACCGCCTTGAGTCCCATGACCTGCGTCGTGGGCAACCAGCCCGGCATCACGCCGAGCACACCGGTCTGCTCGGGCCCACGCACCACGCTGCGCAGCGGCTGCACGGCCAGCCCGGCCGACAGGGCGCGCAGCGTGTCGGTCATGATCTCCATGCAGGTGTCCATCGACAGCAGCGTCTCCACCTCGCGCTGCCCGAGCACGAGCGTCGCACTCACCGGCGCAGCGTCCCTTCGCAGCGGTCGCTCACGGACGGATCTTCTCGCGCTCGAGCGCGAGCTTCACCGCGGCGTAGGCATCCACCAGGCCACCGGTGCGCGAGAGAGCCGCGAACGGCACCTTCTGCCCGTCGCCCCCCGGCTTCTCCACCTCGAGTCCGGGGAAGGTGCGCACCGATTCGAGGATGATGCTCTTCACGTCCATCGGCGTGAGGGTGGGGAAGTAGGCCAGCAGCAGCGCCGCGACGCCGGACACGACCGGTGCGGCCATGCTGGTGCCGCTCTCCTTCTTCACGCCGCCGCCCGGCGCGGTGGAGAGGATGTCTTCGCCGGGGGCGAACAGGTCGACGCGCTGCTTGCCGTAGTTCGAGAAGCCGGCGACGAGCTTCGAACCGCCCTTCCACGAGGTCGCACCCACCTCCAGCCAGTTGGTGGCCACGCTGCCGTCGGGGCGGCGCGCGGTGGGGAACGACGGCACCACGTCGTTGTTCTCGCCATCGTTGCCTGCCGCGTGCACGAGCAGCACGCCCTTGCTCTCGGCGTAGCGCACGGCGCTGTCCACGGCCGCCTTCCCCGGCGACCAGCCCTTGCCGAAGCTCATGTTCACGACCTGCGCGCCGTTGTCCACCGCGTAGCGAATCGAGCGCGCGACATCGTCGTCGCGTTCGTCGCCATCGGGCACCGCGCGCACGGCCATGATGGCCACGTTGGGCGCGACGCCCTGCACCTGGTTGGCCGCGCTCCGCACCGCGCCGATGATGCCGGCGACGTGCGTACCATGCAGCGCGTCCGGTCCGGTGACATCGCGGTCACCCGCGACCCGGCCGGCCGGGTGCGGATTGAACAGCGTGTCGAGGCCGTACCGCGCCTGCCCGTCGTACGCCTTCTTCGCCTCGACGATCTCCTCGGTACCGAGGCCGTTGTCGGCAAGCTGCAGCCAGATGCGCTTGGCCTGCTCGAGCTGCGCCGACGCCGGGGTGTAGCGTTCGACGCGCGCGCGGGTGAGCGCGCCGGGTCCCATCGCCTGCTGCAATGCGGCCGTGACCTGCTGCAGCGTGCTCTCGATGCTGCGAATCTGTGCGAGCGTGCCGTTCACCTCACGGCTCTTGGCCGTGTACGCCGTGGCGAGCGAGTCGCAGCCACTGGCCGACGGCTTGGGCACATCGCGCCCCGCCGGCAAGCCGCGACAGGCGGCGTACAGTCGTGTGAGTTCGAACGTGTCGTGATGCACCGGCTTGCCGTCGGCGCCAGCCAGCACGTTCCAGCCGAACACGTCGTCGACGATGCCATTGCCGTCATCGTCGCGCCCGTTGCCCGGCGTCTCCTTCGGATTGCGCCACAGCACCGGCGCGAGATAGGTGTGCGCCGTGTCCACGCCGCCGTCGATGACCGCGACGAGGACGGTGCGCCGCGGCTGTCGCCCGGCGAGCAGCTCACGCAGCGCCCGCTCCGACCCGATGCCGGGCACCTGGTCGGTCTCGACGGCCAGGCGATGCCAGTCCGCCCGCGGCCCGTCGCCCGCAGGTGCCGCGGGCGCCGGCTCCGCCGCCACCGTGATGGGTGGATTCTGCACCGGCACCGGCACCGGCACCGGCGCCGAGCCGGGCGCGGCGCCACCGGCGCAGGCGGCGGTGAGGAGAAGCAGGAAGGCGGGGAGGTGTCTGGGCATGGCTGGGAAGGGCAGACAACGGGAGCGGAAGCACGGAAGAGGAACCACGGGAGCGCAACAGCGGGACCACGGTCAGCGCGGATACGACGAGAAGCGGCCGGCAGCGGAAAGTACCGGCGGGCGGCCCCCGTCGTGCAACGGTCGAGCCGTGGGGACGGTCTGCTTCCGGAGATGGAGGTACCCCGCGGTACCCGCCGCACCCCGTGGTACCCGCCGTCCCACCTCCGTCGTTCCCGCAGCAACCGTCGTCCCGCGGTCCCGCTCCCGTGGTTCCGCTCCCGCCGTTCCGCTTCCGCTCCACCCCACCACGCCACAGCATTTCCCCATGCCACGCTGCCTCCTCCTGTTGCTGCTGGCGCTGCCCCTCGAGGCGCGCGCCCAGCTCGTACGCGGCACCGTGCGCGATCGCACCGGTGCGCCGCTCGGCGGGGTTGTCGTTGTCCTGGCCGACAGCGTGGAGAATGCGGTCGGGCGCGCGCTCACCGAGAACGACGGTAGCTATCGGCTCACGGCGGCGCGCGCGGGCACGGTGACGCTCCGTGCCCTGCGCGTGGGATTCGTGCCGGCGCGGTCGGCTCCGTTCGTGGTCGGAGCCGGGGAAACGGTCGAGCAATCCCTCACCATGGACGGCGCCCGCGTGCAGCTCGCGGCGGTCAGGGTGGTGGGCAAGTCGAGCTGCCGTGCGACGGCGGCCGACGGGGAGATCTTCGAGGTCTGGGAGCAGGCGCTCGCGTCGCTCTCGGCCTCCACCATCACGGGGGCGACACGCGGGCTCACCACCAGCACCCTCAAGATCGATCAGGCGCTCGACGCGCGCGGCCGCGTGCTCGACCAGACGCTGGCGATGCGCACCGACAATGTGCTGCTGCCATGGCGCGCGCTCCCGCCCGACACGCTGCGCAAGCATGGCTACGTGTGGTTGGGGCGCGATGACGCGCTCACGTACAACGCGCCCGGCATCGACGTCTTCGTCGCACCCACGTTCCTCGTCGACCACTGCGTCAAGCTCGCGCAGTCGAAGGACACGAGCGAGATCGGCATTGCGTTCGAGCCCGCCAAGGAGCGCTTCCGAGTGGCGGAGATCAGCGGCACGCTGTGGCTCGATCGCGCGTCTGCCGCGTTGCGACGCGCCGAGTTCACCTTCGGCACGGTGCCCGGATTGCAGCCGTCGCCGGTGCCGGCGGGCGGGTCGATGCGCTTCGCGCGCTTGCCCTCCGGTGGCGTGGTCATCGAGCAGTGGGAACTGCGCATGCCCGAGACGGTGCGCGACGGGGCGTCGAGTCGGGCGCGGGTGGATCGCGTGCAGACCACCGGTGGACAGCTCATCGCGGTGCGGCGCGGCAGCGACACCCTCTACCGTCGCCCGCCGGTGCGCCTCGTCGGTGAGGTGCGCGACTCCACGTCGAACCAGCTCGTGCCCGGTGCTCGGCTGCGCCTGACCGGCACGCGCGCGACGGCCGTGGCCGATGCCAGCGGTCGCTTCGCGTTCGACGATGTGCTGCCGGGCGAATACACGCTGGCCGTGCGGACACCGTCGCTCGACTCGATTCGCGCGGAACGGGGCCAGCCGGTGCTCGTGCGCGAAGGGGCGCCGACCGTCGTGGTGCGCGTGCCCACCGCGCGCCAGATGGCGCAGACGCTGTGCGGCGCGAACTTCGCGAATGGCAGCGCCTCACGCGGGGCGCTCTTCGGCTCGCTGCTGGCGGTGGGCGACACGATCGGCCCGGAGGGGGTGTCGGTGGTGGCGGACTGGGTCGAGCGCAGCACGACCAGCGCGTCCGCATTGCTGCAGGGGCAGGGCAAGCGCCTCGAGACGCGCACCGATGCGACGGGCAGCTATAGGCTGTGTGGCGTGCCCACGGAAACGGCGCTCACGGTGCGGGCCTTCCCTCGCGAGGGGCGCAGTGCACCGGTGCAGACGCGGCTGGCTCCCGACCAGCGCTTCGCCACGGTGCCGCTGCAGTACGACCGCGCACGTGCCGCCGTGGCCAGCTTCAGTGGGCGCGTGCTTGCCGACTCCACGCGTCAGCCCGTCGAGGGCGCCGAAGTGTCGGTGGCCGGCGCAGCCACGCCGGCGCGCACGAACGCACAGGGCGAGTTCCGCATTGCCGACATCCCGGCCGGTGCGCAGGAGGTGACGGTGCGCCGCGTGGGGTTTGCGGCGTACACCGGACAGGTGACCTTCGCCGCAAACGATGAGGAGCAGCGGGAGGTGGTGCTGCGTCCGCTCACCCTGCTCGATTCAGTGGTGACCACGGCACGTCCCAACGACATCCGGATGTCGGAGTTCGAGGACCATCGCCGCCTCGGACTCGGCTGGTTTCTCGATCGGGCGGCCATCGAACGACAAGAGTACATGACACTCCGACAGGCTGTGGCTTTGGCACCTGCGCTGTTTCAGGTGAACGGGCGATACGCGGTGAGCAGCCGCTACAACAACCCGCGGCGAGCAAAAGAGGAGTGCAGTGAGTACGGTCAGGCGCGGCTCCGTGCCGCAGGCATGCGCGGGGTGTTCTACTTCCCAGACATAACCGAGCGGCGCCAGGGCGTCCTCTGCTCGTGCTACGCCAAGGTTTACATGGATGGGAGACTCGAGAACCGTGGGACCCCGAGGCCGCCCTTCGATCTGCGCCAGGTGACGCTGACGAGTCTCGAAGCCGTGGAGTGGTACAACAGTCCGGCCGACACCCCGGGGCAGTACAGTGGCCTCGATTCACCCTGCGGTGTTCTCGTCTTGCACACCCGCCGTCTTGGCGCGAGATCTCCCTGACCCGCCCGTCCTGAGCCGTTCCGGTGCCCCACCGCCACCTGGTCCTCCACCTCATCGAGTCCGCCATCCGGCCCCTCTGGCCGGCAGTGCGTCGTGAGCTGCTGGGACTGGCGGCGCTCGGCGGCATCGCCGGCGTCGCCGTTGGCATCGAGCGGTGGCAGGCGTCGCGCCCGCCGGCAATCGATCCGGAGGAATCGGCCGCCGTCCGATGGCTGGCACCACTGGTGAAGCGTGCGCCACCACCGCCGCGCCAGGAGCACCTCGAGTTCGTGGGACTCGGGCAGGTGCTCGCCCCCGCCGTTCCGGTCAGCGCGCCCACCGCGCCACGTGGCGACGAGCAGCGCCCCACGCCCGTGAGCGCGGCGGAGGCACAGGGAGAGAAGACGCTGGTGGCCGAGGAGTCGGTCACGGAGTCGATGAAGCCGCTCACGGAAATCGACGTCGATTCGGCCGCGGCGCTGGACCCGACGGCTGATGGGCCGGTGTATCCCGCGGCGATGCTCAAGCTCAAGATCGAAGGGATGGTACTGGCGCGTTTCATCGTCGACTCCACCGGCCAGGTCGACATGACGACCTTTCGTGTGCTGCAGGTGACCGATCCCGAGTTCGTGGCGGCGGTGCGCGCGGCGCTGCCGCGCATGAAGTACCGGCCGGCCGTGCTGGCGGGGCGGCGGGTACCGCAACTCGTCGAGCAGCCCTTTACCTTCCGGATCCGCCCCTGAGCCATCCGAGCGGCGCCCCTCCCACCGCGCCGTGCAGTGCCCCCTACCCGGACGAACCGCGTGAACTCTCCGATCGACCTGCTGGAGCAGGCCCAGGCCGAGCTTGCGGCCATCGACTACGACGAGACGGCGGCAGGACTCGATCGCCGCCAGTTCATGTTCCGCTCGCTCGTGGCCGCCGCGGCCAGTGCGTTCGGCGCGCGCGCCGCCGGCGCGCAGCCCACGGACGCGATCGGTGCCGATGCGATCGGGTCGGCACTTGCCGAAAGCGCCGGCGTCTGGCGCTCGCTGCAACCTCCCGTGCAAGGGCAGACGCCCGTGCCGCTCGGCAACGGCGAAGCACCGGCGCTGCAGTTCATGCCCTATCCGGAAGGGACGGGCGCGCTGATGGAGAAGCTCATCGCCGAACGCGGCGCAGCGGCGTTCAAGCGCACGCCGTTCGTGGTCGAGCCGTGGGTGGGCACCGTGCCGACGAGCGCCGAGGACCTCGCCTTCCTGCCGGCCCATCGCATCGCGGCGCTCATTCGTGCGCGCAAGCTCACGTCGCGGCGCATCACCGACATCTATCTCGAGCGGCTCGAGCGCCTCAACCCCACGCTCAACTGCGTGGTCACGCTGATGGCGGATTCGGCGCGGGCCGAGGCCGATGTGCTCGACAAGGAACTCGCGGCCGGCAAGATCCGCGGGCCGCTGCACGGCGTGCCCTATGGCGTGAAGGACCTCTTCGCCACGAAGGGCGTGCCCACCTCGTGGGGCTC
The DNA here is from genome assembly GCA_020161135.1 of Gemmatimonadota bacterium. GTDB lineage: Bacteria > Gemmatimonadota > Gemmatimonadetes > Gemmatimonadales > Gemmatimonadaceae > Gemmatimonas. The sequence goes on from JAIUOB010000007.1 coordinate 31,627, forward strand.
GGCCGACTTCAAGGACACCGTCTACGACTACGACGCCGAGATCGTGGTGCGGTTGCGCGCTGCCGGGGCGGTGCTGCTGGCCAAGCTGTCGACGGGGCTCTTCGCGCAGAATGACTGGTGGTACGGCGGCCGCACCAACAACCCGTGGAATCTCAATATCGGCGCGAGTGGCTCGAGCGCGGGTCCGGGGAGCGCCACGGCAGCGGGATGCGTGGCCTTCGCCATCGGCACCGAGACGCAGGGCTCGATCGTCTCGCCGTCCATTCGCAACGGCATCAGCGCGCTGCGCCCGACGTACGGCCGCGTGAGTCGGCACGGCGGCATGGTGCTGTCGTGGTCGCAGGATCGTGTGGGGCCCATGTGCCGCAGCGCCGAAGACTGCGCGCTGGTGTTCTCCGTGCTGCACGGCGTCGACACGAAGGATCCGAGCACCGTCACGACGCCCTTCCGCTTCGATCGCGCGCTCAAGCTCGCGTCACTGCGCATCGGCGTCGACCCGCAGGCACCCAAGGAGCTCGTCGAAAAGCTCAAGGCGCTCGGCATGACGCCGCGCGAGGTGGGGCCGCGTCCCACGGTGGCGGGGATGGCGGGGGGTGGGCTCAACGTCGAGTACGCGGCCGCGTTCGACAGCTACGTGCAGCGCAAGGCGAAGGAGTTCAACATCGACTTGGCGGCGCTGCCTGAGCGTCCGACGCAGGGACCGGGAGCCAACGGACCGTTCGGCAACACGCCGCCCGCGCGTCCCAAGGGAGTGAACGAAGGTGAGCCGAACCCGATGGCGGCAGCCGACTGGAATCCGCGCTTCGTGGGAGGTCGCAACACGCGGGCCTTCGACTTCGTGAACAACCAGCGGCGTCGCCACATCCTCGTGCAGCGGTGGGGCGCGTACATGAAGGACCTGGACGCGTTCATCGGCGGACCCAACGCCGATGTCGGCCCGAACGCGCAGACGGGACATCCGTGCGCCGTGCTGCCGTACAAGTTCGACGTCCCCGCCTTCGGCGGCGGCGGGCCCGGTGCGAATGCGCAGGCGGCGCCGACGTACAAGCCGCAGCCCATCTGCGCCGTCATCACGGGTAACCTGTACAACGACGACGTCATCCTTTCCATCGCGCACCAGTTCCAGAAGGCGACGGACTTCCACGCGCGACGCCCGACCCTCGGATAGCCCGATGACGTCACCGCAGTACGCACCGGTCGCGGTCTCCTCGTCGCAGCGCGAACGGGTGGCCCATATCCTGTCGATGGCGTTCGCGAACGACCGCATCAGCCTCGAGCAGCTCGACGAGCGACTGGGGATGGTGTATCGCGCCCAGTCGCAGGCCGAACTGGAGATGCTGCTCGCCGATCCGTCCGATGCGTCCCGGTCGCTCGCATGGGAGGCAGAGGGCGCCGCCCGCATCGCCAGTCCGCAGATCGTCGCCGATCGCGGCGTGCTGTGGGGCGTCATGGGCGGCTTCGAGCGCAAGGGGCCGTGGATCGTGCCGCGCCACCTCAAGATCACGGCCATCATGGGCGGTGGTGAACTCGACCTTCGTGAGGCGAAGCTGGGGCCCGGCGTCACCGAGATCGAGATCTTCGCCCTGTGGGGCGGGGTCGAGATCATCATCCCCGACGGCGTGCGCGTCGAGCTCGTGGGCATGGCGTTCATGGGCGGCCTGAGCGTGAGCGGCGGCGACATCAGCGAGGACCCGAACGCGCCCGTACTGCGTATCAGCGGCCTCGTCGTGATGGGCGGCGCCGATGTCCGCAAGAAGAACCGCACCAAGAAGAGCGAGAAGCGCTACCTGCAGGCCCTCGAGCGTGCCGAACAGGTGCGTCGCCTCACCGGCGAACGCTGACCACTCCCACCATTTCGTCTTCCGCATGACCGACAAGCAGGGGCTCCCGAGTCGTCACGCCACGGTGGGCCCCGAGCGGGCTCCCCATCGCGCCTTCTATCACGCCATGGGGCTCACGGCCGAGGAGATCGCGCGGCCGCTGGTGGGTGTCGTATCGAGCTGGAACGAGGCCGCGCCGTGCAACATCGCGCTCAAGCGCCAGGCCGAGGTGGCCAAGCGCGGGGTCGTGGCCGGCGGCGGGACGCCGCGCGAGTTCACCACGATCACCGTCACTGACGGCATCGCGATGGGGCACGCCGGCATGAAGGCGTCGCTCGTGAGCCGCGAGATCATCGCCGACAGCGTCGAACTCACGGTGCGTGGCCACTGCTACGACGCGCTCGTGGGCATCGCCGGCTGCGACAAGTCGCTGCCGGGGCTCATGATGGCCATGGTGCGTCTCGATGTGCCGAGCGTGTTCCTCTACGGCGGCAGCATCCTGCCGGGGCGGTGGCAGGACCGCGACGTGACGGTGCTCGATGTCTTCGAGGCGGTCGGCTCGTACGCGGCGGGGCGCATGCCGCTCGAGGAGTTGCAGGCGCTGGAGAAGGTCGCCTGTCCCGGCGCGGGCTCGTGCGGCGGGCAGTACACGGCCAACAGCATGGCCTACGTCTCCGAAGCCATTGGGCTGGCGCTGCCGGGGTCGGCGAGCCCGCCGGCCGAGTACGAGTCGCGTGACGCGTACGCGGAACGCGCCGGTGAGGCGGTCATGCACTGTCTGCGCGCCGGGCTGCGCCCGCGTCGCATCGTGACGCGTCGTGCCCTCGAGAATGCGGCCGCGGTGGTGGCGGCCACGGGCGGCTCCACGAATGCCACGCTGCACCTGCCGGCGCTCGCGCACGAAGCCGGCATCGCGTTCGACCTGTTCGACGTGGCCGAGGTGTTCAAGCGCACGCCGCTCATCGCGGACCTCAAGCCGGGTGGCAAGTATCTCGCGAAGGACGTGCACGACATCGGCGGCGTGCGGGTGGTGCTCAAGGCGCTGCTCGATGGCGGCTTCCTGCACGGCGACTGCCTCACCGTAACCGGCAAGTCGCTCGCCGAGAATCTGGCCGACATCGAGGTGCCGTCGAACCAGCGGGTGGTGATGCCGGTGTCGCAGGCCATCTCGACAACCGGCGGGCTGGTGGGCCTGACCGGCAACCTCGCGCCCGATGGTGCGGTGGTGAAGGTGGCCGGGCTCGCGCATCGGGTGCATCGTGGCCCGGCGCGCGTCTTCGACAGTGAGGACGCCTGCTTCGCCGCGGTCATGCAGCGGGCGTATGCGGCGGGTGATGTGCTGGTCATCCGCTACGAGGGGCCGGTGGGAGGGCCCGGCATGCGCGAGATGCTCTCCACCACGAGCGCGATCTACGGGCAGGGGATGGGTGAGTCGGTGGCCCTCATCACCGACGGCCGCTTCAGCGGCGCGACACGTGGCCTGTGCATTGGTCATGTCGGTCCCGAAGCGGCGGTCGGTGGCCCGATCGGCCTGCTGCGCGACGGCGACATGATTGCCATCGACGCCGATGCGGGCACGCTCAACGTGGAGCTGAGCGATGAGGAACTCGCTGCGCGCCGCGCCGCATGGACGCCGCGCGCCACCGACTACCAGAGCGGCGCCATCTGGCGCTACGCACAGACCGTGGGCCCTGCGCGCTACGGCGCGGTGGTGCATCCGGGGGGTGCGGCCGAGACGCACGTGTACGCCGACGCCTGACGCACGATCCAACCCAGCGTGGGTTGTCGGGGTCTGATCATCGCCCTTTTCCTTCGTGGAGACGTTCATGTCGTTCCGAGTCACTCGCCTCCTGGTCGCTGGCCTCTGCATGCCGGCGTGGCTGATGGCGCAGCCGGCTGCCACCGGCAAGCGCCCGATGACCTGGCTGGATGCGCAGTATCTGCGCAGCACCGGTTCTCTCGCGGTCTCGCCCGATGGGCGTCAGGTGCTCTACACCCTCACGACGCCGGACTGGAAGGAGGCGACGTCGCAGACCGACATCCATGTCGTGTCCACCGATCGCGGGGTGGCGAGTGCGCGGCAGCTCACGTTCACCTCACAGAAGAACGAGACGCAGCCGCGCTGGGGCCCCGACGGCAGCTGGTTCGTGTTCGCGTCCAATCGCGAGGCACCGGCGACGAGCGCGAACCAGAACCAGCTCTTCCTCATGCGCGCCGACGGCGGCGAGGCGCGGCGCATCACGAGCGCGCGCGAGGGCATCTCGACCTTTGCCTTCTCCCGCGACGGACAGGCGCTGCTCTATCGCAGCGGCAAGGCCGGTCAGGAGCAGCTCTACAGTGTGCCCGTCGCGTCGATCGTGCGGGCGGTCGTGCCGGAGTCGATGCCCGCCACGGCGCTCACGAAGCACGCCACCGGCATCGGCGAGTGGAAGCTCTCGCCCGACGGGAAGCGCGTGTACTTCCTGACGGTCGACACGGTCGACACCGACGAGCGCCTGCGTCGCGAGAAGCGGTTCACGGTGAACGTGCGCAACAGCGCGACGCCCACCGTGTCGCTCTGGGCGTTCGACCTGGCGATGCGCACGACCACGCGCATCACCGCGGATACGAGCGTGGCGGTCACCGGCTTCACGATCTCCCCGGACAGTCGGTGGATCGGCTTCAACGCCGTACCCAACGACCGCTACAAGCGGAACATCACCGAAGAGGGGATCTACGCCGACGTCTACCTGCTGGACACGCAGGGCGGGGCGGTGGAGCGGCTCACGAACAACGCGGAGAACGGGGAGAGTGCCCTGAGCTTCTCCCCGGATTCGCGGACGATCGCCTTCTCCGGCTCCGACGACCTGTCGGCGTACAACATGAAGAACCGGCGCGTGTACGTACGTGACGTGGGTGCGCGCGGGCAGCCTTTCCGCAAGATCGGCGACCTCGACGGCGACGTGAGTGTCGGCTTCTGGAGCCCCGACGGCCGGACCATCTACTTCAATGAAGGGTGGCGTGCCACGCAGCAGCTCTTCGCGCTCGACGTCGCGAGCGGCAAGGTCACGCCGGTCACGTCGGTGCAGGGCGTGATTGCCGTCAACCAGGACCAGGACACCAAGCGCATCCTCTTCAATTACAACGACCCCACCACCACCGGCACACTCTTCACGGTCTCGCAACTCAGCGACGTGACCGACCGCGGCAAGTGGACGCAGCTCACCGACCCGAACCCGTGGGTGCGCGAGCGCCTCTTGCTGGGCGACGAGAGTGAGTACACCTGGACGTCGAAGGACGGCAAGAAGGTGGGCGGCGTGCTGCTCAAGCCGGTCGGCTGGCAGCCCGGCAAGAAGTATCCGCTGCTCGTGGCCATTCATGGCGGGCCGGCGGCGGCCGACCTGCTGAGCTTCAACGGCGGCTACGGCGCGCAGGTGTACGCCGGCGCCGGGTGGGTGGTGCTCATGCCCAACTACCGTGGTTCGACCAACTACGGGGAGGCGCACAAGAACGGCATTGTCGGCAACTACTTCGCGCCCGGCTACGACGACATCATGACCGGCGTCGATGCGCTCATCCGAGAGGGCATGGTCGACAGCACGAAGATGGGCGTGCTGGGCTGGAGCGCCGGCGGACACTGGAGCAACTGGATCCTCACGCACACGAATCGCTTCAAGGCGATCTCGAGCGGCGCGGGTACGTCGAACTGGATCTCGATGTACGCGCAGTCGGACGTGCAGCGGAACCGCCAGTACTACCTGGGCAACAAGCTCCCCTACGACGACTTCGACGCGTACTGGCGGCAGAGTCCCATTCGCTACATCCGCAACGCGAAGACGCCCACGATGATTCACGTGGTCGAAGGTGATCCGCGTGTGCCCAGCCCGCAGAGTGTCGAACTGCACATGGGGCTCAAGCGCGTCGGCGTGCCCACCGAGCTGTTCATGTACCCCGGGGCGTCCCACGGCATTCCGGACGCCCGCAATCGTCTCGTGAAGAGCACCGCCGAGATGGCCTGGATGAACTACTGGGTGCTCGGCAGCGGCAAGAAGTTTTCGTGGCGCGAGGTCCTCGAGACACTCGAGGACCCGAAGGCAGAGAAGAAGGTCGAGATCAAGGGGCCCTGAGCGGCCCCGACGGACCGGTCTCGCTGCGCGGTCAGCCGACGGCGAGACCGGGGAGCGGCGTGGGCGTGGCGAGTGCCTCCTGCACGGCCAGCAGGACTGCCGTGGGGAGCGGCGCGGCGCCCGCACGGCGCGCGGCCTCGACCACCATGGAGAGCGCACGCGCCTGCGCGGCGTACGCCGCCAGCAGCGCGCCACCGGCGCCGGGGATGGCCACGATGTCCTGTGCCAGATCGTCGAGCTGCCGCGCCAGCGCCGGCGTGGCCGCCGAGAGGGAGGCCGCCACCGTGGCGGCCGACGGCTCGGAGCTGGCCGCCGCGGTACGACGGTTGCGCACCACGCGCGCCGGCGCCGGGGAGGGGGCCGCTCCGCCGGAGGTGCCGGGGTAGGTGGCCGGGGCGAGCGCTTCCTGAACGGCCGGGTTCGATGCTGCCAGCACGGCCAAACGACGCCGTGCCACCTCTGACGACTCAAATCCCACGTCTGGTCTCCGGAAATGATCGGCGATCTGCGGCGGGCAGTTGCGACTGCCCTCTTGACAGATCCCGACCTGTTACATAAATGCGACAGTGAAAGCGACGCAGCTCCGATGGAAACGGCGCATGTTCTGGCCGGACAGGGGCTTGCGTGGTGGCGCGAAGGCGGCGGCGTCGGCGCTCAGGGCGCGGATCGTCGGCGCCGAGTTCGTTCGAACGTCAGTGAGAAGCTCTGGGACCTGACTGGCCGCCACGTGGGGTGGCCAGCGGGGCGGTTCGGCTGGTGCCCATCGCGGGAGCAGGCTGGATGAACGTCCTCACCCCAGCGGTCGAGCGGGATCTCGTTGCGCGTGATCTGGCGGCCTTGGCCCGCGTCACGCTCGACGAGCATTGGGCCGTCGCCGCCATTCCCCCCGAGCGTCGCACACTGCTGCTCGAGCGAGCCGACGCGGCGGCGCTGCGCCCCGGCGACGGACTGGGTGAGCCGATCGCCGATGGCCTCGCGCTGCTGGGCACCGCCTACGAGCTCGCCGCCCTGAGCCAGCTTGAGGCGGCCCTCCAACCGGTCGCCTCGGCCGCCCGTGACCTGGCCCAGGCCGTGCTCTCGCTGGGGGCGGCGCGCGCCTTCCGCTGCGCGGCGGCCCTGCGCCCACCCCTCGATGATGGGGAGTCCGCCATCAAGTGGGCGCTCCGCCTCGGCGCGCTGGCGCTCGTGTCCCGACAGACGGATGCCTACGTCCGCTGGTGGGAGGTCCGGGCCCAGGTGGCCGATGTAGTGCGACGGGCCGCCAGCCAACTCGACGCTGAGCCGTGGGAGGGGTACGCCCGCGGGACGCTGTGGATGTCCTGGCTGGGACTGCTGGGAGCTCCCATCGCCACGGCGCCCGAGCATGCCGCCGACGACCTGCCGACCATCACAACCACGCGGAGCCGACTGGCGGCCTTCCGTGAGCGCCGTGCCGAGCATGAGCCGCCCGGCGACGGGCCCGTGCTGAATGCGGCCGCCCTGCGAGCCCGCATGACCGAGTTCGCGATTCGTCACCTCGCGGACGCGACGGAACTGCTGACCGTCGCGGTGCTGCGACGGACGCTCCCCGACGTCTCCGCGGAGTTCAAGCTGCACTTGAGCGCGGCGCGCTCCGCCATGGCGGGCGATCACGGACAGGACGTGCTGCTGGCGTGGTTGCAGGCAGCCGGCGTTACGCTGGCTGGCGGTGTGACCGCGCAGCTCGAACTCCCAGGATTGTAGTCCGGCGACGCCCCGTGGCGCCCGCCTTGCCGCGCGGGCCGCGCCAGACGCGGTACACCTGACGCCCCGTGGTGCCGAAGGGGAATGCCACGCGGCCACCGCCCATGGGCAGGATGTCCGCCAGCAGGGCGCCCAGCGCGAGGCGATCGGCCTCGCTCATGTCCGTGGCCGTGTCGATGCCGGCGTCCATGGCAAACCAGCGCTCTCCCGCGGTGCCGGAGGCACGCAGGAGGTAGCGGTCGTCGTCGGCCCAGAAGGCCTCGAGGGTCTCCCCCTCCGCCGCGATGTGTACAGGCAGGCTTGTGATGGGGGCGGGCTCCATCTGGCCAACCGGTGCGTCGCAGGGGACAACGTGCATGGAGGGATTCCGTGAGGAGGCAGGATCGTGACAGCGCGTCGTGGAGGCCGGGTTCCGGCGGCGACGGGCGGGGATGTTATGACGATCCGCGCGTCCACGCAATACAGGGGAGGTGAGCTAAGTTGTTGACATACTTGTGTATAGCTGTTGAAAGCGGTGTGGATAACCCGGTAAGTACCGCTGCGGTGGACGAATCCGGCATCGCCCTTTGTGGATAAGACCGTCTGTGAGCGGGTCGATCTTTGGGGTTCCGGACGGCAGTTTCTCCACACTAGGGAGAATCACAAACATGCTCATTGCTTGTTTGCTCACACTTCTCACGGGCGGTCGAAAGAGCTGCGCGCGCTGCAACTCGCCATGGCGGTGCGCGCGTTCCTGTCCCATTCTCCCGAACCGCGTCCCCCTCGAATTTCCTTGGCCCGCACCAGGAGCCCTCGCACGTGTCCATCGATCCCCGGATCGGCCTGCTCGTCGGCAGGGAATGGTCCTTCCCCCCGGCCTTCCTCGAGGCTGTCGCCCGTCGCCAGAGCGGCGTGAAGGCGGACTTCATCTCGCTCGACGCCACCCGGATGGCGCAGGCGGTGCCCTACACGCTCATCATCGACCGCATTTCGCATGAGGTCGGCTTCTACCGCACCTTCCTCAAGCACGCCACGCGGATGGGGGTGACGGTGGTCAACAACCCCTTCATGTGGTCGGCCGACGACAAGTTCTACGACGCGACCCTGGCCGTGCAGCACGGGGTGGCGCACCCGAAGACCATGGTGCTCCCCAACAAGGACTACATCCCGGGGATCTCCCATGAGGAGTCGCTGCGCAACCTGGCCTTCCCCATGGGATGGGACGCCGTGGCCGACTATATCGGCTTCCCGTGCATCCTGAAGGACGCGCACGGCGGCGGCTGGCGCGACGTGTACGTCTGCAACTCGATGCAGGAGCTGCTGCACCACTACAACAACAGCGGCCTGCTGACGATGGTGGTGCAGGAGTTCATCAACTGGGAGGGGTACGTCCGGTGCATGGTGCTGGGCCGCGACCAGGTGCTCCCCATGCCGTACGACCCGAAGCAGCGGCGGTACGTGCCCGACCCGGGGTACCTCTCGCCGGAGCTCGAGGCCCGTTGCATCCGCGACGCGCTGACGCTGTGTCGCGCGCTGGGCTACGACATGAACACGGTCGAGTTCGCGATCCGGGACGGCATTCCGTATGCCATCGACTTCATGAATCCGGCGCCGGACATGGACATCAATTCCCTCACCCCGACCTACTTCGCGTGGGTGGTGGAGCACATGGCCGACCTCGCCATCCGGCTTGCCACCGCGCCTCGGCCCGCCCTGACCGAGGGCCCACCGATTGGCGGCGGTGCCGTCGGGGGCGCGTCGTCGCCTGCGGCCCCGAAGACCTGACGCCCCGGACGAATCACATGGCTGCGATGTCCACAGAGAGTGCGGTCGCGCGCTATCACGAGCTGCTCACCGACGAGACCCTGGCCCAGGGGTCTGCCGAGGTGCTCGATCAGCAGCTACGCGCACAGGGGCTGTTCTTCGGCGACCGTCCACTGTGCAGTGTGCTGCGTCCGCGGTTCCTCACGCTCGCGCAGTATCGGACGGTGGCGCGCGCGTCGTCGCTGGTGGGTGTAGCGTTCGAGCGGGTGCGCGTGGCCGCGATGACCGACGCCGCGCTCCGGGCCCAGTTCGGCCTGACCGCATGGGAGGAGCAGCTCGTGCACGCCGACCCGGGCTTTGCCGCCGCGAGCCCGACGTCGCGCCTCGACGCCTTCTATGCCGACGGCCCCGACGGGGCAGGGCTGCGCTTCACGGAGTACAACGCGGAGACGCCAGCCGGAGCGGCCTACAACGACGCCCTGTCGCGCGCCTTTCTCGCCCTGCCGGTCATGCAGGCGTTCACCGCGTCGCACGTGTCGCTGCCCATTCCCGCGGCAGCGTCGGTGGTGGACGTGCTGCTGCAGGCGTTCCACGCCTGGCGCGGCGTCCACGAGGCGCCCCGCACGGTCATCCTGGACTGGAAGGAGGTGCCCACGTACAGCGAGTTCGTGCTGTACGAGCGGGAGTTCGAGGCGCGTGGGTTGCCCGTGTGGATTGGCGATCCGCGTGATGCGACGTACGAGGGCGGTGTGCTGCGCGTCGCCGGCGAGCCGGTCACGCTCATCTACAAGCGCGTGCTCATCGACGAGCTGGTAACGCGTGAGGGGCTCGATTCGCCCGTGGTGCGAGCTGTGAAAGAAGGTGCGGTGTGCATGGTCAACCCGTTTCGCTGCAAGCTCTTGCACAAGAAGGCCTCACTTGCCGTGGTGAGTGACGAGCGGCAGGCCTCGCTGTTGTCGGCGGAGCAGCGGGCGGCGGTCGTACGCCATGTGCCGTGGACCCGGGTGGTCGAGGAGCGTCGTACCGAGCACGATGGCGCGTCGGTCGACCTGCTGCCGTTCATCGCCGAAAACCGCGAGCGCCTCGTGCTCAAGCCGAACGACGAGTACGGCGGCAAGGGGATCGTCCTCGGGTGGACGGTGGACGATGCGACGTGGCAGCAGGCCATCGGCACAGCCCTTGCCGAACCGTATATCGTGCAGGAGCGCGTGGAGATCCCGAGTGAGCCATGGCCGGCGTGGGTCGATGGACGTCTTCACGTCGGGGAGCGGATGCTGGACACCGCACCGTTCCTCGCGAATGGGGTGACGGTCAACGGCTGCCTCACCCGCATTGCCACGGATCCGCTCCTGAACGTCACGGCGGGTGGTGGTTCGAACGTGCCCACCTTCCTCGTCGAGGAGCGTTGATGTCGTCCCTGTACCGCCCGGTCATCGGGCTGACCACGCAGACCCTGCACTCCATCGACGGCATTCCGCCGGCGTTGCCCGCGTCGTGGGTCATGAACCAGCGGTATTTCCTGGCGGCGACCATGGTGGGCGCCGTGCCGTGGATGATTCCGCTGCTGGATGACGACCTGCACACCCTGCGCGAGATCTACGAGCGGCTGGACGGCCTGCTCATCCCCGGCGGTGTGGATATCGACCCGAAGCAGTACGGCGAGGCGGTGCGCCCCGAGTGCGGCAATCTCGACCCTGCGCGCGATCGCGTGGAGCTGCAGCTCGCGCGGTGGGCGATGGCCGACGGCAAGCCCATCCTCGGCTTGTGCCGCGGGCACCAGATCATCAACGTGGCGTCGGGCGGCACGATGTGGCAGGACCTCGCCTCACAAAACCCAACGTTCCACAAGCACGACTTCTTCCCGACGGCTGGCTTTGAGCGCGATCATATCGCGCACGAGGTGGATGTGCTGCCGGGATCTCGCCTGTCACAATTGCTCGAATCCACACGGGTCGGTGTGAACAGCATGCACCATCAGGGCATCCGCACGCTCGGCCGAGATCTGCTGGCGTCGGCGACGGCGGATGACGGCCTCATCGAAGCCATCGAGGGCACCGGCGACGGCTTCTGCGTGGGCGTGCAGTGGCACCCGGAAGTGTTCGAGATGACCGATCCACACACCCGTCACCTGTTCGGCGGGTTCATCCGGGCGGCCCAGGAGTGGGCGGCAGCCAACACAGCATCCCGCGTCAGCGTGGGGGGATAATGCGTGGTCCGAGCCTGACGGTTGGCATCGAGGAAGAGTACCAGATCATCGATCCGGTGACGCGGGACCTGACACCGGGCTTCGACTCGCTCATCCAGAGCGCGTCTGCCGTGGCGGCCGACGTCAAGGCGGAGCTGCACCAGTGTCAGGTGGAGATCGGGACGCGGGTCTGCGGCAACATCGCCGAGCTGCGCGACGAGCTGGTGAAGCTGCGCGGGCTGGTCATCAAGGCGGCGGGGGAGCACGGGCTGACGATCGCGTCGGCGGGCACGCACCCGTTCTCGAACTGGATGAACCAGGAGATGACGCCCAAGGAGCGGTATCTGGGTGTGAAGGCGGAGCTGCAGGATCTTGCCCACCGCCTGCTCATCTTCGGCACGCATGTGCATGTGGGCATTGAGGATCCGGAGTTCCGCATCGACTGCCTCAACGCCGCGCGGTACATCCTGCCTCACATTCTCTGTCTCTCCACATCGTCGCCGTTCTGGTTCGGGCGCAACACCGGGCTGCACAGCTATCGCAGCATCGTGTTCAAGAACTTCCCGCGCACCGGCGTGCCGCGGATCCTGAACGGGTGGGGCGACTACGCCGACCTCGTGGACACGCTGGTTCGCACGAAGAGCATCCCCGACGGCTCGAAGGTGTGGTGGGATGTGCGTCCGCACCACGCCTACCCGACGCTCGAGTTCCGGGTGTGCGACGTGAACACGCGGGTGGACGAGGCCGTGTGCATCGCCGCGATCCTGCAGGCGGTGGTCGCCAAGATGTGGAAGCTGCGCCGCGACAACATGACCTTCCGCGTCTATGCCTCGGACCTCATCGAGGAGAACAAGTGGCGCGCGGTGCGGTGGGGGCTCGGGGGCAAGCTCATCGACTTCGGCAAGAAGGAGGAGCTGGCCGCGCCCGTGCTCATTCGCGAGCTGATCGAGTGGTTCCTCGACGACGTCCTCGACGAACTCGGCACCCGCAAGGAAGTCGAATACGCCTTCCGGATTCTCGAGGAGGGGTCGAGCGCGCAGCGGCAACTGGCCACCTATGCCCGCACGGGCGATCTGCGCGCCGTGGTCGACCAGCTCATCCGCGAGACGGCCGAGGGGGTGTGTGAGCCCACGTTGGGCCCACCGCTCGAGTCGAGCCGCGCGGCGACGGTGACGCCTCCCGGAGTCAGGGCACAGTCGGTTCCCTGAGTGCTTACCACGGAAGAGGGTTCGCTTCGTCAACTGCTTACTACGGAAGCGGGGGGAGCAGGGGGGCGGGAGCGGGACGGCGAGACAACGGCTACTACGGAAGCTTCCGCGGTAGCCGTTGTCTCGTTGCTGGGCTCCCGTTGTTCCGCTCCCCCCAAGCCAACAACGGAAGCGGCGCTTGTCCGCGTGCTTCCGTAGTACGCAGTTCCCAACAATGCCGAAATGCCGGACATTCCCCTGAGGGAAATTCGGACCGCCTTCCTCGGACAAGTACGAATGCCGCCCGTTGTGGTGCGGATCTACCGTGCGTCCAAGGCCGCAGCAGTGTGCTGTGGCGGAGTGCCGGACGCGTTGTGACGCCGGCATTCAGGTGCCCTCGCGGCGCCCGTGACGAACCACGATGCCCTCAGGCGATCCGATGTTTGCGTCTCTGTCCGCTCCCGCGACTCCCCGCGCGCCCCGTGCCGTGGCGCGTCCGCGCTCGGCCATCACCGCGGCGATGGCCGTGGTCGGCCTCTCGCTCCTCACGGCGTGCGAAAGCGAATCGAACCCCACCGGTCCGGGCGGGGGGACCCGCGAGCCCGCGATCAACGAGATCGTGACGTCGGCGCCGCTCAATGCCAGCAGCAATGACACCCTCGTCTACTTCAGCCTCACCACCGGCACGCTGGTGTCGCGATCGGCGGACTGGGACCTCGCGCTGCGTCGCTATGAGCTGCGCCTGAATTCGCCGGCCATCGGGGGTGCGACCAGCAAGAATGTGCTGGGGGTGGGCCTCGACAACAACAAGGCGGCGACTGACGCGCAGGTGCTGGCGTTCACGGCGGCGTCGACGCGCCCGGCCTTCGACTCGGTGCGCGTGGCACAGATTCCGGTCGAGAGCGCATTCCAGACCGACCGCCTGACCGAGAATCGGCAGGGCTATCTCAACCTGGCCGGCGTGCCGACGGCGAACTCCGCCAACTACTGGAAGGTCCGGCTCGCGAACGGCGGCTTCGGTCTGCTGCGCGCGACGCGCATCAAGTTCACGCCGCAGTTCGCGGTGGACACGCTGTACATCGAGTCGCGCCTGCAGACCGGCACGACACTCGGGGCCCCGCAGACGCTCGCCATCGCCCCGGCTGGCCAGGTGGTATCGGTGAGCCTCGCGACGAATGCCGTGGTGGCCGCGACGGGGTGCAACTGGGACCTGCAGTTCAATCCGGCCGCCAACGCGCTCTCGTTCGTCGTGAACACGGCGTGCAACGCGGGCACGTACCCGGGGCCCGCCTCGCCGACCTTTGCGAACGCCACGGTCGCGAACGATGCCCCACAGTACGCGGCGTACCTCTCGCAGCTCGTGGGGCCGATTCCCAACTCGGTGCTCGACAAGAGTGCGCCGTTCCGGTACAACCTGCTCGGCAACGACCGCCTGCATCCGTCGTACAACACGTTCCTCGTGAAGGTCGGCGCGAAGGTCTACAAGCTGCAGGTGATCGACTACTACAGTGACACCGGCGCGCCGGGGTGGCCCACGCTGCGCTACGCCCGCATCCAGTAAGGAGATCGCTCCGTGCGCATCGCGAGGCGGGTGGCACTCGGTCTGGTCCTGCTGGTGTCGGCTCACGACATGAGTGGGGCGCAATCGCCCTCCGGCGCGGGCGACCCGTCACGCCGCGGCGTGGTGACGGGTCGTGATGACGGGGCGCCGGTGCTCGGTGCGCTCGTGGTGCACGAACGGAGCGGGGCGCGGGTCCGTGCCGACGAACAGGGTGTGTTCGCGGTGCGTGCACGGACTGGCGACACCATCGCCGTGCGTGCCCTCGGCTTTCGCGAGGCGCGCACGGTGGTGCCCGCTGGCGCCGCCGCGCCGCTGCGTGTGGTGCTGACGCCGCTGCCGACGCTGCTGCCCAAGTTCACGACGACGGTGGGGCAGCGTGTGATCCGTGCGAGTGAGTCGCCGCGGAGCATCGCGATCGTGTCGAAGGAGGAGCTCGCGGCGGCGGCGGCGGTGTCGGTGAACCAGTTGCTGCGCCAGCTGCCCGGACTGCAGGAGCTGCCCGCCGCGCCGAGTCGGAGCTCGATTTCCATTCGCGGCTTCGATGATGCGCGTGTGCTGGTGCTGGTGGACGGGGAGCCGGTGTCGGGGACGCTGGTCGAGAGTCGCGATATCGGCCGCCTCAGTGCGGTGGGTACCGAACGCATCGAAGTCACGAAGGGGCCGTCGAGCGTGGAGTTCGGCAGCGATGCGCTGGGCGGCGTGATCAACATCGTGCGGGCGGCGCCCACCAAGGCCCTGTCGGGCGAATGGCTGGCGCGTCGCGGTGGACTCGGACGGCAGGAGTCGTCGGGGAGCATCAGCCAGACCGTGGGCGGCGTGGGCTATCGCATCGACGGAAGCTGGCGTCAGAGTGATCGGGTGACCGGCTACGATGCCGCCGGTTCCACGTTTCATCGCGTGTACGACCTGCGCACCGATGTGCGCGTGCCACTCAAGGGAGGCTGGCAGGCGCGCCTCGACGCGCGCGGCTCGCAGGAGCGCCAGCGCTTCCCGGTCGATGCGAGCTTCAACGGCTTCATCGACGATCGGGGCGGCCAGGCGTTCGTCGAGGGGGCAGGGCCCACACTCGGCGGACTGCTCCGTCTGCGGGCCGCGGGGCAGCGCTTCCTGTACACGTACCGGCAATCGCGCGGGATGCTTCCCATTCGCGGTTCGGCCGATTCGCTCGAACAACGCGAGCGGGTGGCGCGCTATCTCGCGTCGTACACGCGGGTGCTGGGCGGACACGCGATCGACGCGGGCGTGCAGCACGCGGAGCGTCATCTGGCAGCCCCCGGCAAGCTCACGGGCGACAGCGCGGCGGAGTCGGTGACGGAGGCGTTCGTGCGTGATGCGTGGACGGTGGGGCGGTGGCAGCTCACGGCGGGGGCGCGCACAACGCGCAGCACGTTGTGGGGACAGTCCACGAATCCCTCGCTCGGCGCGACGTGGCAGGCCACGTCGCGGCTGCAGTGGCGGGCGAATGTCGCGCGGGGCTTCCGCGCGCCGGGATTCAAGGAGATCCGCTACACGTTCACGAACCCGGCGGCGGGATACACGCTCATCGGCAACACGGCGCTGCGCCCGGAGCGCTCGGTGAGCACCAGCGTGGGTGGTGCATGGGCCGTGTCGTCACGCCTGGGCCTCGATGTCGAGGCGTATCGCAACGACGTCCGCGACCTCATCGACTGGCGCTACCAGGGCGACAATGCGGCCGGGTTCCAACAGTACGCGAACGTGAACGTGGCCGAGGCGCGCACGCAGGGCGTGGAGTTCAACGCGCGGCTGGTCGTGGCGGGCGCCGAGTGGACGGCGGGATACGACTTCCTGCGGGCACGCGACCTGGGCAGCGGGTTGCCGCTGAGCCGCCGGGCCACGCACACGGCGCGCCTGCGTGCGAGCCACGAGTGGCGTGTGCGCGAGGGGCTCATCGGCGACCTGTCGGCGCGCTACACCGGTGGTGCGCCACTCATCGGCATTCCGAGTGGGGCGCCGATCACGGGCCCGTTCTCGACCGAGTCGGGCGTGGTGGGGCGTCAAGGTGCGCTGCTGTCGGTCGATGCGCAGGTGCGGCTCGCGGTGACGCCGGTGGCGGAGCTGAGTGGCGGCGTGAACAACCTGCTGGGACAGCGCCCGGCGCTGTGGACGCCGGCGTTCGACCGGCAGTTCTACGTGGGGGCGAGCGTGAAGTGGAGCGGCGTGGAGCGCTGAGGCGCGCGGGCTGAGCGCGTGACGTCAGCGCGTCCAGATGGCGATGAGGCCGCAGAAGGTGCGGGTCGACTCTCCACCTCCCCACAGGCCGACCGAGTTGCTGCCCTGGGAGCTGAGGCCGAGTGGTATGGTGGCGGGCCCCGCGAACACCTCGATGCCTTCGATTTCGCCGGGCGCCGGCAAGAGCGCGAGGTTGAAGCGGGCATCGGGCATGACGCGTCCGTCGATGGCCACCCGCATCCAGCAGTCCAGCGTGCGCTCGCGCGTGGACTTCGCGTAGTACGAGCCGAGGCTGTCCACGATCAGGATCGAGCCCACGCGCGAGAGCATCTGCCACGCGCTCACCGGGTTGCGCTTTTCGATGTCTTCGCGGGAGAACGACGCGGACGCGAGGCCGCGCGCGCGGCGCGTGTGAAACTCGCTGTGGCGCACGTTGCGCTCGCGCAGCGCGACCACACGCACCGTGTCGAGCGAAGGCGCTGACACCGGGTCGAGGCCGACCGGCACCTCGTTGTGCCCGTCGGCCAGTTCGACGGTCACGGTGCCCTCCTGATAGCCGACGCGCCGCAGACGCACGGTCGCCGTGCCGCGCGGGAGCTCCTGCACGGGCGTGCGACCATCGCTGGTGGTGCGGAGGGCGAACGTCGGGCCGCCCAGCGGTTCCACTTCGGCCACGACATCGCGCAGCGGCTGGCCCTGCGCATCCAGGACGCGCAGCGTGAGCGCCGCGGTGACTGGGCGGCGCAGCGTGAGGTCGAGGGCCGCAAGCGGCGCGTCGGGCATGGTGAAGACCGTGTCGCCCGCACTGATGCCTCCACTCCCGGTCGTGCTCTCCGCGTTCCCCGCCGCGTACACGACGAGCCGTTCGCCGACCGGGACGCCACAGAGGCGCCAGTGGCCCGTGCTGTCCGTGGGAATGCGTCGCGCGTCGTCATTGAGGATGACGCGTGCATCTCCGGGGCTGGCCTCGCCGTTGCGCACGGCGCGCACGCGCACGATGGCGCGTGGCACCGCGCGGCCGCGCGCATCGCGCACCTGACCGCGCAGGAGGGTGCGTGGCAGCGCCTGCGTCCCCGTGAGCGCGGCATCGCGGCAGACGGCGTCGACAAGTTGGCGGCTGTCCGGCAGGCGCCATTCGACCAGGCGCCCATCGGCATCGACCGGCACCACGCGCGCGTCGACGCGAACGCCCAGCGTGTCCATGAGCGCCGACGAGACAGCGAGGCGGTAGGTACCGGGGAGGATGGGCGCGAGGCGCAGCGTGCCGTCGGCGGCGGTACGCCACGCGTCATCGGTGCCGTCCAGCGTGGCGCGCACGCCGGTGGGTGTGTGCAGGGGGTCGTCGCTGCGCGCCTGCACGACGAGTGCCGCGGCGTCGGTCTCGAAGAGCGTGGCGGTGCCGCGACGCACGCGCAGCACCTCGCCGCCGGTGACCTGCACGCCGGTGAGCGTGCGCGCGGTGGCGCGCACCACGATGCTGCGCCGCCCGATGCTGGGCGCGCGTTCGGTCGCGTCGAGGATGGGCATGCGTACATGCCAGCGATGCACGATCCACTCGCCCGAGGCGATGCGTGCAAAGGTCACCTCGCCACCGGGTTCCGCAGGCTGCGCGGCGGCCGGGAGCGCCGTGTAGCGGAAGTGGAGCCGCCGCAATTCGCTGCTCGCCCGATCGATCCACAGCACGCCTTCGATGTCGCTGAAGGCGCCCTGCGCGCGTGCGGGGCGGAACGCGACGCCGATGAGGCCGGGTTCGCCGGCGGTGGGTGGTTCGAGGCGCACGCAGTGCGCGGCTGCAAACGACGCGGAGAGTAGCACGTCCGCGTCGGGCGCATAGAAGGTCGTGATGCCATCGGCGCCATCGACGACATAGCCGAATCGCGCGAGGGAGTCGGCGTCGCGACTGCGGAGGGCGCGTGCCGTGAGGCCCGTCCCGCGCGCGGTGCGCTGGTGCCGCACGGTGCGGCCATCGCTGTCCAACTCGCGCTCGTATTCGAGAAACTCCGTCACGAGCGGCGCGTCGCGGTCGCCGGGGGCCGCCTCACTGCGAAGCCGTGCCGAGAGGAGCGCCTTGCGGGCTTCCTCCCAGGCGGCCGCAACGACGGTGCCACCCGCCGCGCGCTGGCCGCACAAGTCGGCGCCCTGCACACTGACCGTCGGGAGCGTGACCGCAGCGCCCGAGAGGCGGAAGGTGATGGGCTCGCGGCTGCCCGCGTCGCTCTCGCGTGCGGCGCCCGGTGCGAACGGCCCGAGCGTGGGTCCCGGCGAGGGCTCGCGCCCGACCTGCAGGGCGCGCAGTGTCCAGCGGGCGCTGGGTGTGGGGAGCGCGAGGCGGAACCCGCCGCGCGCGTCGGTGAGGGCGCGCGCCTCACGCGTGGAGCCCGACTCCTGTGCGACCACGAGCACGTACGGGGCGCCGCTCCCATCGTCGCGCAACACGGTTCCCAGCACCACGCGCTCGGCGATCGCGGGTGCGCGCGGCACATCGCCCTGCGCACCGAGGCCGCGCTGCGGGCTGGCCGCCGCCACAAGTACCGTGCAGAGCAGGAGGATGCGTCGCGGGCGCATGCTCTACGTTTCAGCGCCTCACGGAAAAGGGCAAGCGTGGGACGGAACCGCTCGCCTGCGGATCAGTCGAGCGCGTGCGGGCCGCTCGCTGTGGCCGACAGCAGCGCGCGCGCCGCCGCTTCCGGGAACTCGTGGACGGGGATGTCGTACCACGCGCCACTGGTGCCGGCCTGATCCAGGTGCCGAAGTCGTACGACGTGCGCCGTGTGCGCTTCATCGATGTGTCCTTCGAAGTCCGAGACGGTACCCGTGCGTCGGTGGCGCAGCTGCACGCGACGGAGCGACATGCCGTCGACTGCCGTCGTGTCGGCCTGTGCGTACACGTCCCACACGGCGACCGGCGACGCGGGGAGCCCGGACTCGATGAGTGCGATCGCGGCGGCGGCGGCCGCGACGACCGGTGCGCGCGCCGGCATGGCATCGCGGACGAACACATCCGCGGCGCTCGGTGCGCCCGGGGCGCCGTTCGTGGCGTCGGCGAGCCGTTCCACGAACTCGGGCAGGAGACGCGAACCGGCGCCGCCCAGCTCGAGCGCGCGGGCCGCGTAGCGCAACACCTGACGCACCTCGATGCGATCGACCTCATCGAAGAACCAGGCGCACGACGTGAAGGTGCGCAACGAGGCGCGCGCCCCCTCGAGCAGTTCGCGGGCCCGCGCCACCTGCGCATCGGTCGCCTGGGGCGGCAGGGCGGCGCGTGCGAACGCCTCGAGTGGGGCGCCGTCACGCGCGACGACCGCGCCGTACGCATCGCGCACGTCCCACGGATCGTCGGTGAAGAGGGCGCGGCCGTCACGTTCGAATGCGGCCTCGTGCTGCGCGGCGAGCCACGTGAGCGCTTCCCGCAGCGGGCCGCGCCACTGCTGCGCCGGCGGCTTGCTGCCGTCGAGCCGGCACCCGCAGTTGCTGCGCCACCGCTCGACGCCATGGGCACAGCTCCACGCGCTGGGCGAGACGAGGCGCACGTCGGTCACCGGCGGAGTGTGCGCCACCAGCGCGGCCGTGTTCAGTAGCCGACGCCCCGGCGTGCGTGCCACGAGCGCCAGTGCCTCCGCGAGCGCGACCTCACCGCCCCGGTGATGATGTCCGAAGGTCTCACCGTCGGTGGCGAGGGTGACGCAGCGCGCGAGCGGCCCGGCCGCTGATTCGTGCGACGTGCGGTCGGCATCACCCGGGAGGGCGCCGGCCAGCCGCTGCGCGAGCGCGCGCGGGTCGCGCAGGAGTCCGCCGAAGGCCACGTCGCCGGCCACGGCGCCGTCGTACGGCACGATGATGAGCTCGCGGCCGCGCGCGCCGCGCCAGCGTACCGGCAGTCCGCGTCCGTCGTGTCCCTCGACCTGATACGGCGCGAGGATCGTGAACCGGATGCCCGCCGCCGCGACGGCGTCGAGCGTGTCCTCGTCGGCCGCGCACTCGGGGAGCCAGAGCCCTTCGGGATCCCGCCCGAAGCGCTGCCGGAAGTCGCGAATGCCCCACCGCAATTCAGTGGAGCGATCGCGCGGGGAGGCGAGCGGGAGGATGACGTGATGGTACGGCGCGGCGATGGCGTTGCCGTGCCCCCAGCGCGCCACGCTCGCGGCATCGCCCTGCTGCATGGCGCGCAGCGTGTCGGGGGCGTTGCCGTCGAGCCATTCGCAGAGCGTCGCGCCGACATCGAACGAGCACCACGCATAGAGATTGACCACGCGCGCGATGCCGGCCGTGGCGTCGGCGTCATCACGGCGTGCGCGCGGATCGCGCCGGTACGTGGTGGCGGCGGCGAGCCGGGCGTAGCACTCGCGGTCGATGCGCGCGTTCCAGTCATGGTCGGGCGCGGCCGACGGCTCCACGCGCACCGCCTCCATCCACGGATCCTCGCGGGGCGGCTGGTACAGGTGCTGATGGACGATGATGCCGTGCGCGGCACTCATGCGCTCACGCCCCGCTCGACGCGCGGCTCACGCGCTTCTCACTCGCTGCGCATGCGCGCATCCCCTACGCATCCCTCACGCATCACTCGCGGTCGCGTGCGATGCCGATGGCGCGGCGGTACACGTCGGCGTAGCGCTCGGCCGCGATGCCCCAGCTGAAATCCCGTCGCATCGCCGTCTGCATGCGCGGGGTCCACTGCGCGGGGTCGGCAAAGCGGGCCAGCGCACGGGCGATGCCCCAGTCGAGCGCGCCCGGCTTGAACTCGTCGAAGAGGAAGCCACCGGCGTCGTCCTCGACGGTGTCGGCAATGCCACCGACGCGCCGCCCGATGGGAAGCGCGCCGTAGCGCTGGGCGCGGAGCTGCGTGAGGCCGCACGGTTCGTACTGCGACGGCATGAGGAACAGGTCGGCGCCGGCCATCAGCCGATGCTCGAGGCGGTCGGTGAAGGCGAGTTGCACGCCGACGTGCCGCGGCCGCGCCTTGGCGAGCGCCAGCAGCGCCTGCTCGAGGCGTGCCTCACCACTGCCCAGGAAGACGAACTGCGCATCCAGCGTCCACACCTGGTGGGACGCGAGGATGAGGTCGAGCCCCTTCTGCGCCACCATGCGCCCGGTGAAGCCGAACAGCGGCGTGCGCTTGCGTTGCGGCAGGCCGAACAGCCGCTGCAGGGCCGACTTGCAGCGTGCCTTGCCGGAGAGATCGTCGACGCTGTAGCGCGCAGTGATGTGCGGGTCGGTGGACGGATCCCACACCGCCTGGTCGATGCCGTTGGCGATGCCGGTGAAGCGGTTGCCGAGATACTGGAAGGTCTCGTGCAGCCCGAAGCCGCCGCCGGCCGTACGCAGCTCGAGAGCGTGCGTCGGGCTGACGGTGACGACCATGTCCGCGAAGGTCAGCCCGCCCTTGAGGAAGTTGAGGCGGCCGTACCACTCGAGATAGCGCCAGTCGAAGAGTTCCGGCGGAATGCCGCACTCCCCCATCATCGACGCGGGGAAGTGTCCCTGATACCCGGCGTTGTGCACCGACAGCACGGTGGGCGTGCCGCGGTAGCGCGCCCGGAGCTCGTCGTACGTACGCATGTAGACCAGCGCGAGCGCCGTGTGCCAGTCGTGCGCGTGCACGAGCACCGGTCCCACGATGAGGCGCGGGATGGCATCGAGCACCGCGCGCGAGAAGAGCGCGAAGCGCCGTGCGTTGTCGGCATAGTCGCGGCCGCCCTCGCCGTAGAGCCCTGCGCGCGCAAACGCACCCGGAATGTCGACGAACACGACCTTGGGCCCGGCGGGCGGATGCACCTCGCGGAAGAAGCGCACCTCCTCGGTGCGAAAGCCGAGGTCGACGTCGATGGGGCGGCCGATCGGCGCGAGATCGGGCGCGTGGTCGCGCACGCCGCGATAGAGCGGCAGGAACACCACGACATTCGCACCCCCCGCCACCTGATTGGTCGCGAGGCCCATCACCGCCTCCGCCAGTCCGCCGCTGCGCGCGAACGGATGGTACTCGGCGGTGAGATGGACGATCGTGGGCGCCCCGTGCTCCGGGACACGCACGAGCGGCGACCCGAAGCTCGGGGTGGGCAGGGCAGTCACGTCGGGGATCGGCTCAGCCGGTCGGTGGATCGTCGGGCAGTGCGTCGCCGAGGATCGACGGCGCGTAGTACGCACGGGCGTACTGCTCGACCATGCGGCGCGCCGTGAACTGCTGGCCGGCCACGCGGATTGCGTGCTTCATCGTGGTGAGCCAGCGCCGCGGCAGTTCGTTGCGGTCGTGATCGTAGTAGCGCGGCACGACCTCCTGTTCGAGGAGTGTGTACAGGCGCTCGGCCGTGCGATCGCCCGCGTCGTCGTCCACCTCGGGCTCGATGGACCAGCCATTCGTGCCGTCATACCCCTCCTCCCACCAGCCGTCGACGGTCGAGAGCTGCGGCACACCATTGAGCGCGGCCTTCATGCCGCTGGTGCCCGACGCCTCGAGCGGGACGCGCGGCAGGTTCATCCAGAGGTCCACACCCTGCACGAGCAGGTGTGCGAGGTGCATGCCGTAGTCCTCGACGAACGCGACGCGCCCCTCGAAGCGCGGGTCGCGCGTGAACTGGTAGACGCTCTGCAGCACCTGCTTCCCCGGCGTGTCGGCCGGATGCGCCTTGCCGGCGAAGACGATCTGCACGGGGCGCGCGCTGTTGGTGACGAGCCGCGCGAGGCGCTCGACGTCGCGGAAGATGAGGCTTGCGCGCTTGTAGGTCGCGAAGCGTCGCGCGAAGCCGATGGTGAGCGCGCTCGGGTCGAGCAGGGTGCCGGCACCGACGAGCTGCTGCACCTCCATGGAGCCACGCGCGAACGCTCGGCGCGCCTCCTCGCGCATCTGCCGCATGAGCGTGTGCTTGAGGCGCATGTGCGTGTACCACAGGCGTTCGTCGTCGAGCGTGAGCACCTGCTCCCAGAGGGCGGGATCGTTGCTGTAGCCCCACGCCGGCCCGAGGTGCTCGTCGAGCAGCTTCATGACGGGGTTCGACATCCACGTCGCGAGGTGCACGCCGTTCGTGACATGGCCCACGGGCACCTGGTCCGCCGCGCGTCCGGGCCAGAGCGCCTGGCTCATGTCGCGGGTCACGATGCCGTGTCGGCGCGAGACCGCGTTCACGCGACGCGACAGGCGAATGGACGCGGCGGTCATGTGGTACACCGACGCGCCGGAGCCGGGGTTGTAGCCGATGCGGAGGAACGTCTCGGCGTCGATGCCCATCTCGGTCCACACCCCGTCGGCACACTGCAGCACCTCCTGCACGCCGAAGTGATCGTGGCCGGCCGGGACCGGGGTGTGCGTGGTGAAGACGCTCGCGTTGCGCACGCTCCGCACCGCCTCGGTGTACGACATGCCCTGCGTGCACAGTTCGCGGACCCGCTCGACCATCATGAAGGCTGCGTGCCCCTCGTTGGCGTGCCAGGCTGCGGGTGCGATGCCGAGCGCGCGCAGTGCGCGCACCCCGCCAACGCCGAGCAGCCATTCCTGTCGCAGCCGCATGGCGGGGCCACCCGAGTAGAGCTTCGAGAGGAGCGGACGGTCGTCCGGATGGTTGCTCTCGAGGTCGGAGTCCAGCAGGTACACCGGCACGCGGCCGACCTGCATGGTCCAGACACGGATGTTGATGTCGCGCCCGAACGTGCGGACGGTGACGAGGTGCGGCGCGCCGTCCTTGCCTGGGAGCGGCCGAATGGGCACGGCCCCGAAGTCGATGCGCGCGTCGGAATCCTCCTGCCAGCCGTCGACGCGGATGCGCTGATCGAAGTAGCCGTTGCGGTAGAGGATGCCGACGGCGACCAGCGGGATGCCGAGGTCGGACGCCGTCTTGAGATGGTCACCCGCCAGCACGCCGAGTCCACCGGAATAGATGGGCACCGAGTTGTGGATGCCGAACTCCGCGCAGAAGTACGCGACGGTGCGGCCGCGGAGTTCGGGAAAGGTTCGGGTGTACCACGTGTGCTCATCCGATCGCTCGGCGGCAAGCCACTGCATCGCGCGATCGTAGCGGGCGCAGAACGTCGGGTCGCTGGCCAGTTCCTGCAGGCGCGCCGGTGCGACGGTCTGCAGCATGCGGATGGGATTGTGGCGCAGGCGATGCCAGAGACCGTCGTCGATGGCGCGGAAGAGCATGCGCGCCTCGCGGTTCCAGCTCCACGCGAGGTTGCGCGCGAGCTGGGCGAGCCCCTCGAGTCGCGCGGGAAGGCGCGGCGTGTCCGGGGTGGAGGGTGCCGACGGGGTCTCAACGGGTGCGGTCATATCGCCTGGACGGTGTCGCGAAGTCGAGGGTCGGCCGGTCGAGGCCGCCCACCTCGCGAAAGGTAGGGGGGCGACCGGCGGTTAGGGACGGGTGTGGACAGCACAGACGGGCGGGACTAGTCTGCGAAATTCCGACTCTGGGCCCGCTGTGGCAGACCGCCAGCGTGCCGTTCTCGTCACGTCACTTTCGCATGCCAGCGCGCCGCCTTCGCACCCGGTCGTCGTTCGCCCCCGAAGTCTTCAAGTTCGGCGGCGCGTCGCTGGCCGACGCGTCGCATGTGCGTCACGCCATCGACCTCATTCGCGCACCACGACCGGCGCGGGTGGTCACGGTGGTATCGGCACTGGCGGGCGTCACCGACGCGCTGCTGGAGGTGGCGGCCAAGGCCGTGGCGGGGAACACCCGCGCCGCCGAGGCCGCGCTCGACAAGCTGGCCGAGCGTCATCAGGCGGTCGGTCGTGGGGTGCTGGACCGTGCGGCGGCCCGCAAGGCGCTCGCGACTGAGCTCGATGCGGCCTTCGACGAGTTGCGCGCCCTCGCCCACGGTGTGGCCACGCTGCGCGAGCTCACGCCGCGTACACGCGACTTCCTGGTGGCGCGTGGCGAGCAGCTCTCCGCGCGCATCGTGGTGGCGGGGCTCCGTGATCGCGGCAGTGCGGCGCAGTACGTCGAGGCCGCGGAGCTCATTCACACCGATGGTGTCCACGGCGGCGCGTTTCCCGACCTGCCCGCGACCGACGCGGCGGTGCGGCGCACACTGCGGCCGCTGCTGCGTCGCCGCACGTTTGCGGTGGTGCCCGGGTTCACGGGGCGTGGTGTGGATGGCGCGGTGGTGACGCTCGGCCGCGGCGGCAGCGATCTCACGGCCACGGTGCTGGGACGCGCGCTGCGCGCCGCGCGCATCACGCTGTGGAAGGACGTGCCGGGCCTCATGACCACCGATCCGCGCCTGGTGCCGAGCGCGCGCATCGTGCCGCAGCTCAACGTGCGCGAGGCGGCCGAGCTGGCGTACTACGGCGCCAAGGTGCTGCATCCGCGCGCGCTCATTCCGCTGGCACGGCTGCGCGTACCGTTGTTCGTGCGTCCGTTCGCCGAGCCGGACGCGCCGGGCACCGAGGTGTCGCATCGCCAGACGCTCAAGCGCTATCCGGTGAAGGCGCTGAGCGTGGTGCGTGGGCAGGCGCTCGTCACGGTCACGGGCAATGGCATGCTGGGCGTGCCCGGCATCGCCGCGCGCACGTTTGCCGCGCTCCAGCAGGCGGGCATCTCCGTCACGCTCATCACGCAGGCGTCGTCCGAGCACTCCATCAGCCTGTGCATCCCGCACGAGCGCGGGGCCGACGCGCGCCGTGCGCTGGAGACCGCGTTCGGTGCAGAGATCGCGCGACGCGAGCTGGAAGGGGTGGCCGTGCAGGGGCACATGGCGACGTTGGCCGTCGTCGGGCTCGGCATGGCCGGCACACCGGGCATTGCGGCGCGCATGTTCACCGCGCTCTCGCAGGGCGGCGTGAACATCGTGGCCATCGCGCAGGGGTCGTCGGAGCTCAACATCTCGGTCGTCATTGCGGAGGCGCACGCCGAGCGCGCTGCACGGGCGGTGCACGACACCTTCCAGCTCGACCGGATCGGCGGCGGCGGCATGCACGACGGCGAGCGGCTCGACGTGGTCGTGCTGGGCGTCGGGACCATCGGACGGGAACTGCTGCGCATGCTGCCGCGAGTCACCGGGCGTCGACGCCCCACCGTGGTCGGGCTGATCGATCGCAGCGGCTACCTGTTCGCACCCGACGGCCTGTCTGCGCGCACGATCGCGCAGGCGGTGCAGCGGAAGGCCGATGGCGGCACCCTCGCGTCGCTGCCGGGTGCGCATCGCGGCACGGCGGAGCAGGCGGTGGGGTTCATCGCGCGCCACGCGCTCACGAGCCCGGTGCTGGTCGATGTCACTGCCGATGAGACGCTCCCGGCCATCAAGCGTGCGGTGCAGGCCGGCATGCACATCGTGATGGCCAACAAGCGACCGCTCACGGCGTCGCGCGTCGAGGTGGAGGCGCTGCGCGCGTCGGCCGATGCGGCGGGCGTGCGGTTGCTGCACGAGACGACCGTGGGGGCCGGCCTGCCGGTGATGGACAGCTACGCGAAGCTGGTCGAGACCGGCGATCGCGTGCTGCGTATCGAAGGGAGCACGAGCGGTACGCTGGGATTCCTGCTCACCGAGATCGGACGCGGGCAACCCTTCAGCGTGGCGTTGCGCGAGGCCATGCGACTCGGCTACACCGAGCCCGATCCGCGCGACGACCTGTCCGGCATGGACGTGGCTCGGAAGGCGCTCATTCTGGCACGCATGCTGGGCTTCCAGGGCGAGCTCTCCGACGTGCGTGTGGCCTCACTCGTGCCCGAAGCGTATCGCGCGTTGCCCACCGCCCGGTTTCTCGCGACGCTCGCCGAGCAGGATGCGGCCTGGGCCGCGCGGCAGGCCGCAGCCGCCAAGCAGGGGCGTGTGCTGCGCTATGTGCTGCGCGCGACACGGACGGCGGTGCGCGTGGGGCTGCAGGCGGTGCCCACCTCGCACCCGCTGGCAAGCCTGCGCGGCACGGACAATCAGGTGGTGTTCACCACCACGCGCTATCGCGAACATCCGCTCGTGATCACCGGGCCTGGCGCAGGTCCCGTGGTCACCGCCGCCGGCGTGCTCAACGACATCCTCCAACTCGCGCCGCGCTGAGGCGCGCTCCGTCATGACCGTGTTTCTCTCCCCCGGCGAGGCGCCCGGTGCCTCGAGTGTGCAGCGATGCGACGCCTGCGCGCACACGCTGCCCGCCCTCGATCCGGCGCCGGCCTGCCCGCAGTGCGGCGGCCTGCTCGCCATCGTGCATCATGCGCCGCGTCATGCCGACGGGTCAGCGTGCGATGCGGCGGCGGTGCGGGCGCTGGTGGCGCCGCAGGGCGTGACCGGCGCGCGCGGCCACGCGAGCGGGGTGTGGCGGTTCGCGCCACTCGTGATGCCCGACGCGGGGACGGCCATTACGAGTCATCCGGAAGGGAACACGCCGCTCCTGCTGCGCGATGCGGTGTCGGCGTACGCCGGGTGCGACGGACTGCTGCTCAAGCACGAGGGGTACAACCCGACCGGCTCGTTCAAGGATCGCGGCATGACCGTGGGCGCCACCCAGGCGGTGCGCACCGGTGCGCGCGCCGTCGCGTGCGCGAGCACGGGCAACACGTCGGCCTCGCTGGCGGCGTACGCGGCACAGGCGGGCATTCCGGGGCTGGTGTTCGTGCCGGCCGGCAAGGTCGCGCTCGGGAAGATGGCGCAGACCCTCGCGTACGGCGCCACCACGCTGTTGGTGCACGGCGATTTCGACGCCTGCCTGCGGCTCGTGCAGGAGGCCAGCCGGGAGCTGGGCATCTACCTGCTCAACTCGATCAATCCGTGGCGGGTGGAAGGACAGAAGACGATCGTCTTCGAGCTGCTGCAGCAGCTCGACTGGACTCCGCCCGACTTTCTCGTGCTGCCCGCGGGCAACCTCGGCAACACGGCGGCGTTCGGCAAGGCGCTGCGTGAAGCTCACGCGCTCGGGCTCATCGCGCGGCTGCCTCGTCTCGTGAGTGTGCAGGCGGCCGGGGCGGCACCGTTCGCGGCGGCGTTCCGCGACGGCTTCGCGGAACGGCTGCGAGTGCAGGCGGAGACCGTCGCGACGGCCATTCGCATCGGCGATCCGGCCAGCTGGGACCGCGCCGTGCGGGCCATTCGCGAGACCGACGGCATCGTGACCAGCGTGACCGACGACGAGATCATCGACGCCAAGATGACCATCGACGCTGCGGGCGTGGGGTGCGAGGCGGCGAGCGCCGCCAGCGTAGCCGGGGTGCGGCAGCTCGTGCAGCGTGGCATCATCCGCCCGGAGCATCGCGTGGTGGCGGTGCTCACCGGTCACGTACTCAAGGATCCCGGCATGCTCGTGGAGTTGCATCAAGGCAGTGGAGAGCGCGGTGGACACGCGCGCGCGAACCGTCCCGTCGAGATCGACGCCAGTGTGTCGTCGGTGGCGCGCGTGCTGGCGGAGCGGGCGGCGCTGGTGGCACGCGCGGAGGGCGCATGAACGCCCTGTCGCCGCGCCGCGTCCTCGTCACCGGCGCCGGCCGCCCGCTGGGTGTGGAGTTGGTGCGGCAGGCGTTGCTGCGCGGCGATCGCGTCATCGCCGCCGCGCGCAACCCCGCGCGGGTACCGGTGCTGGCCGACCTGCGAGCGGAGTTCGGCGGGCTCGAGCTGCTCGCGCTCGACCCGGCCGATGCCGCGAGTGTGGCCGACGCCGTGCCGGTGCTCGAGACGCTCACCGATTCGCTCGACCTGCTGGTGGTGGCGCCGGCCGAGGCGGGAGCGCACGACCGCGCGAGTGATGCGGAGCGCGACGCGCACTTCGACACGCTCACCGGAACCGGGCTCACGGAGCACTATCGGCGCCATGCGGTGGCTCCGCTGCTGCTCGTGCGCACGCTGCTGCCGTGGCTCGCGAAGGGCGAGGGCGCGCGCGTGCTGCTCGTGTCGTCGTGGCTCGGCTCGCTGGCCGGAAAAACGCAGGGCGGCGACTACGCGACGTGCGCGAGCGCGGCGGCGCTGCACATGCTGGGGCGCGCGCTGGCGCACGACCTCGCGGAGGAGCGCATCACGGTGCTGCTGGGCAATCCCGGCAACTACGCGACGTCACCCGAGGGGCCGCAGTTCCGCATCCCCATCGACGAGGCGGCGGCGGGGCTCCTCATGCAGATGGAGCGCCTGCCGCGCGAGCGGACAGGCGCGTTCCTCGACTGGACGGGAAGCGAACGGGGCTGGTGACGATGGTCGCGGCAGGGGGGCCACGCGGTGCTCGCGCGCCGATGCGCCGCGTCGGGCCGACGCTCACCGCCGCGTGCGTCCTCATCGTCGCCTGCGGTCGAAACCCCGCACCCGCGCCAGACCCCACACCAGCGACCGGCGCGCCGGTCGTGGGCGCCGCGCCACCCGGTGCCGCCGTCGATTCGTCGCGCGTGGCGGCGGTGCCAGGCATGGCCGTCATCCCCGTGCGCGTCACGTACGTGCTGGCCGCGCTGCGCCCCGCACTCGACTCGCTGTTCCCTGAGCGCGATTCGCTCACCGCGGCGCGATGCGCCAACGCGGGCGGACTGGTGTGCCACCAGTACGTCTATCGACGTGACCCGCTGCAGTTGCGCGCGACGGGGGCCCAGCTCGACATCACCACGCAGCTTGCCTACCGCGCACGGCTCGGTGTCGTGGGGGGCGCGAAGGTCGCGAGCTGTGGCTACGCGCCGGAGACCATGCGGCGCGCCGATGTCGCCATGACGACCACGCTGTACTGGCGGCGCGATTGGCGCATTGGTGCACGCGGCACGCGCTTCACGGCCGCCCTGCGCGACCCATGCCGCGTGACGGCCCTGGGCGTGAACGCGACGAACACGCTGCAGGGCGTGCTCGACAAGCAGATGACGCTGTTCGCCGCGCAGGCCGACAGCGCGATTCCGGCGGTCGGGGAGTTCCGCACGCTGGCCGACTCGTTGTGGCGGAGCTTCCTCGAACCGACGCCTCTCGACACCACCGGTACGCTGTGGCTGCTCGTCGAGCCCGAGGCGGTGCGCGCCACCCCATTCACGGGAACCGGCACGGGGATCGTCACGACGCTCGTGCTGTACGCACGGCCGCGCGTCGTGGCCGGCGCGAAACCCGCGTCGGTGAAGCGTCCGCTGCCCATGCTGTCGCTGGCCTCGGCGCCCTCCGAGTTCACGGTGCCGGTGACGGTGGAGTTGCCGTTCGACGAACTCGCGCGCCGCGCCACCGCGACGCTTGCCGAGGAAACCGCGCGACAGAGCGTGCACGTGGATTCGGTGCAGTTGCGCGGGGCAGGGGACAGCGTGTTCGTCGAGCTGGCGGTGAGTGGGGCCCTCAAGGGGCGACTCGCACTCACCTCGCGGCTGCGGTGGGATGCGGCGACGCGCGAGCTGCGGCTGGATGACCTGCAGTGGACGCTCCAGAGCCGTGGCGCGCTGTCGCGCGTGACGAGCACACTCGCGGCGCCGCTGGTGGGCCGTGCCATCCGCAAGGCCACGAATGGCGGCCGCGTGCCGCTGGGCGCGCAGCTCGACTCGACGCGCGCCGAACTGATGCTCAAGCTCAACGGCACGCTCGCACCGGGCGTGGTGATGGGCTCGAGTGTGCGCCCGGTGCAGATCGTGCAAGTCACGTCGAGCGCGACGGCGTTCGTGGTGCGCGCGCTCCTCACCGGGCAGAGCGGCGTGTGGATCCAGTGACCGTGTCCCCACGCCGCACCGCGCGTCATGGGTGCGTCAGGGCGTGATCGCGCGCCGCCGCTTCATGAGCGCCTCGATCTCGTCGATCTCCCGGGGCACCAGCGAGATGCGCTCGAGCCCCTTGTCGGTGATCACGTAGTCGTCCTCGATGCGCACGCCGGTGTTCTGGTACTTGAGCACATTCGCCTTCACGGCGGCGATGAACGCCCGGTTCCTCGGCGTGTCGGGGAGCACGTCGAGCGCGCGCGTGCTGATGTAGATGCCCGGCTCGATGGTGAAGGCGTCGCCCACCTGGAACGTCGCGTCGGGGCCGGTGCCCTGCAGCGGGTCGTGCACCGCGAGGCCGATGCCGTGCGTGATGCCGTGAATCATCCACAGATTGGCCTGCCGGCACTGCATGGGCTGCGCGGCGCAGTCCACCCGCCAGGGCGGATCGAAGGTGGCCGTGTCGCTCATGATGAGGCCCAGCGCGGTGAGGCCACGCGTGCGCACCGCCACGCTGGAGTCGGCAGCGGCGCGCACCCGCATGCCGGGCTTGGACATCGCTTCGGCACGCTTCTGTGCGTCGAGCACGAGTGCATAGATCTGCTTCTGCGCGGCGGTGAACGTGCCGCTCACCGGAATCGTGCGGGTGATGTCGGCCGCGTAGCCGCGATACTCCCCAGCCGCATCCATCACCACCAGGTCGCCGGGCTTGACCGGGTCGCTGTCGCGCATGTAGTGCAGCGTGGTGCCATTCTGCCCCGCGCCCACGATGCTGCCATAGGCGGGTCGCTCGCTGCCGCGCCGGGTGAACTCGTACTCGAGCGCCGCGCGCAGTTCGTACTCGTGCAGCGGGTTCGCGGTGAGCATCGCCGCGCGGTGCCCTTCCGAGCTGATCTCGGCCGCCTTCCGGATGAGCGCCAGCTCGCGTTCGCTCTTGCGCGCGCGCGCGGCGAGCACGTGAGGCATCGCGTTCCTGATCGCGACCTGCGGAAAGCGCCGCGCGATGGTCTTCACCGCCTCCTGCCCGCGCGTGAGCGTGTCGTTGCGCGCGAAGTCCATCGTCTCCACATCGGGGATGTGGTGCACGGTGAGCCCGAGTGCGGCGAGCGAATCGATAACCCCGGCCAGGGCCGCGTACGGACGCCCGGGGAGGCCGAACGTCGCGAGCGCGCTGGCCGAGTCGGCGCGGAAACCGTCGTAGAAGGCCGTGCGTGCGTCGATGGGTGAGAGGAAGAGTGTCGTCGACACGGGGCGCTTGTCGCGGACGACCATCACGAACGCAGCGTCGGGTTCGTTGCACTCGGTGAGGTAGCGGAACGCGGCGAGCTGGAAGAAGCCCGAGAAGCCGACGGTCGCGCGTGCGCCGAACGCCAGGACGACGCCATCACCCACACGCTCGGCCACCGCGGCGCGGCGGGCGGCCATCTCGGCGGCGGGGAACGTGGGTGCCGGCTGGGCTGCGAGTGGGGCGACGCCGACGGCGAGCAGCGCGGGGGTGGCAAGCGCCAGTGCGGCACGCGTTACGGTGGCGGCGCGCGCTCGGCGTGCAGGGCGGGGACAGGCGGACATGGTGGTCGACCGGAGTGCGTGAGGAAGGGTCCGGAGACTATACCGCGGGAGACGTCTTGCCGCTGCGTTGGCGCCTCCGACAGTGACCTCACCCGCGCGTCGCCGCCGCAGCTACCTTTCCGCCATGACGACTCCACTCCTCCGCACCCTCGGCGCCGCCGCGCTGCTCTCGCTCCCCACGCTTGCCGCGGCGCAGGCGCGCCCGGCCGGTGACGCCGAGACCGCGCGCCTCATGCAGCGCCTCTCCGTGCTCGCCGCCGATTCCATGGAAGGGCGTCGCGCCGGCAGCGCAGGCGCCGCCCGCGCGCGTACCTGGCTCATCGGCCAGCTCACGGCCATGGGCGCCAAGCCGGTGAGTGGCAGCAGCTTTGAGGTGCCGTTCGCGATTCGTCCGCGGCAGGGGAGCACCGACACGGTGGGCGTCAACATCGTCGCGCGTATTCCGGGGAAGAATCCGAGCGGGCCGGCGCTCGTCATCAGTGCGCACTACGACCACCTCGGCGTGCGCAACGGCGAGACGTACAACGGGGCCGATGACGATGCGTCCGGGTGCATCGCCCTGCTCACCATCGGCGAACGGCTGCTCAAGGAGCCTCCACAGCACGACGTCATCCTTGCGTTCTTCGACGCCGAGGAGATGGGGCTGCAGGGCTCGCGCGCGCTGGTGGCGTCTCCGCCGTTCGACCTCGCGCGTGTGGCGATGGACATCAGCCTCGACATGATCGCGCGGCAGGATGGCAAGGCGCTGTGGGTGGCGGGCACGTCGCACAACCCGACGCTCAAGCCCCACGCCGAGGCCGCCGCGAAGAGCGCGTCGGTGCCCATTCGCTTTGGACACGACACCAAGGATCTCAAGCCCGGCGACGACTGGACGAACTCGTCGGATCACGGCCCGTTCCACGCCAAGGGGATTCCGTTCCTGTACCTCGGCGTCGAGGATCATCCGGACTACCACAAGCCCGGCGACGACGTCGAGAAGGTCGATGCGGCGTTCTATCGCGGAACCGTGGAGTTCGCCTACGCCCTCGCGCGGCGGGTCGATGCGGCTCTGCCGGAGATCCTCAAGACCCGTCGATAGCCACCACCGGTTGGGGCCCACAGCAAACGGCCGCACCTCCCGAGGGAGATGCGGCCGCTGGTGCTTTCCCTGCCGGCTCGTGCGCGAACGCCGAACCGGTTCACCCGTACTAGTGGGCGCAGCTCAGGAGATCGCTTGCCCTGGACGAGCCGGCAGTGGTACTGACGCTAGACAAATGATCACCTCCTCAGGATAAGGGTGGGACATCGGGCCTTGGACTACCGATTTCCAGCGAAGAAGCCGGTCGGGACGGTGGATCGACGGGATGCCGATGCCGGGCCGGGGCTCCGTGACGCGGCCGCTCCTCCGCATCGCCGCCAATGCTAGGGGTTTGTCGCGCCGAGCGCAAGCAAATTTGTGACCTCACCAGCATTGTGGCCCCTGCCCGCGTAGCTTCCCCGCACCGCCGCATCGGCGGTCCGACTGACTCCCCCTCCGCACCCCCGCCATGGCCCCGACCGACCTCCGGCCACGCGCACGCGCCCGACTCGCCGCGCGCGCAGTTCCCGCGCTGACCGCCCTGCTGTGTGCTCCCGCGCTCCTCCTCGCCCAGCGAGGGCAGGGGGCGGGCGGCACCGCCGCCCCCGTCGCCGCGTCCGCGCTGACGCCGCTCCCCAAGGGGCCACGCGCCATGCTGCTGCACGACTGGTACCGGGTCGCCAGCGTCAGCGCGCCGGCCGTCTCTCCCGACGGCAAGCGCATCGCGATGACGGTCACCACGCCGGTGGAGGCGGAGAATCGCCGCCACAGCGAAGTGTGGGTGGTGAACACCGACGGCGGCGCGCCGCAGCGGTGGACCTCGCCCAGCACGGAAAGCAGCAACCCGCGCTGGTCGCACGACGGCAAGTACCTGTTCTTCAATTCGCAGCGCTCGGGTGGGCGCGGCGCCACCTGGGCCATTCGCCTCGACCAACTCGCCGGCGAAGCCATCCAGGTGGACGGCTATCCGACGGGCTCGATGCCGGAGAACCACGCCTTCGCGGTGTTCACCGACGTCGCGTCGCCGGCACCCACGCTCACCGGCGCCGACCCGTTTGGCCGCATGCCGGCCATGGCGCGGCCGCCCCTCGAGGCCATCACCAAGCCGGCCGACCCGGCGCGCTTCGACGGGCGGCACGTGGTGGACATGGTCTACAAGAACAACGCGACCGGCTTCGTCCCCGGCCGCCGGGTCGAGCGGAGCTGGCGTCCGCAGCAGCTCTTCCGTCAGGCCATGGGCGACACGGCGCGCAAGCAGCTCACCAACACCCTCTACTCGCATCGGTCGCCGGTGGTGTCGCCCGACGGGCAGTGGATCGCCTTCGTGGCTGAAGCGAACCTGCGCCCCGATTCGGTGGTGGACCTCGAGCGCGAAGCCATCGCCAAGCTGCCGTACGACAAGAAGCGCGATGAAGCCGAGCGCAACGACGCCGACATCTACGTCATCAGCGCCAACGGCGGCACGCCGCGCAAGGTGACTGACTGGATGGGCGCCGAGTCCGATCTCACCTGGTCACCGGACGGCAAGCAGCTCGCGTTCGTGGGCCGCCCGGGGCGCACGAAGAGCGCGCGCATCTATGTGGTCGACGTCGCCGGCGGCACGCCGAAGAACCTGCTGGGCACGTGGCAGTACGAGCCCGGCGCCATCGACTGGCTGCCGAGCGGCATCCAGTTCACGGCGGAGATCGGTGGCCGCAGCGCGATCCTCCGTGCGGACATGAACGGCGGCGCGCCGAAGGAGATCGTCGGTGGCCGCCGGCAGATTCGCGGTACGAGCTACGACGCGGCAGGAAAGACGATGGCGTTCGTGGCGACGTCGATGACGAAGCCCACCGAGCTGTTCGTGGCGAACGCCGACGGGACCGGCGAGCGCAGGCTGACCGGCTTCAACGATGCGGTGAACGCCGACGTGGTCTGGAGCGACGCCGAGCGCTTCACCTACAAGAGCGTCGGCAACCTCGAGATCGAAGGCTGGCTCATGAAGCCGTACGGCTACGAGGCCGGCAAGAAGTATCCGATGGTCATCTACATCCACGGCGGCCCGCACTCGGCCTACGGCGAGGGGTGGTTCGACGAGTTCCAGAATCTCGCCGCGCAGGGGATGTTCGTGCTGTTCACGAATCCGCGCGGGTCGAGCAACTACGGCGCCGATTTCACCTACAGCACGCGCGGCCGCTGGGGAATGGAGGACTACCAGGATCTCATGAAGGCGGTGGACATCGTTGCCGCGCGGCCCGACGTGGACAGCACGAAGATGGGCGCCACCGGCGGTTCGTACGGCGGATTCATGACCACGTGGCTCGCCACGAAGACCACGCGCTTCAAGGCCATCGAGACCGATCGCACCATCACCGACTGGACGTACTGGTACGGTTCGAGCGACGCGCAGGGGCTCACCGAGTTCGAGTTCTACGGCAAGCCGTGGGACAACCAGAAGCTGTACGACTCGCTCTCACCCATCCGCTACGTGAGCAAGGTGAAGACACCGATGCTCATGGTGCAGAGCGAGGAGGATCACCGCACGCCGATGGGCAGCGCCGAGATCTGGTTCATGGCGCTCAAGAAGCAGGGTGTGCCGGTGGAGCTGGTGCGCTATCCGCGGTCGAATCACGACCTGTCGCGCACGGGTGAGCCGTGGCTGCTGGTCGATCGGCTCGGGCGGCTGCGGCAGTGGTTCGGGTACTGGCTGCAGGGGAGTGCGAAAACGGCGAACTGATGCGCAGTTCCGGCGCCTCTCCCCTGGCGCCGTGACAGGAGAAGGAGGCAGGAGGCAGGGGGGAGGAATCAGGGGGCAGGTGAACCACCCTCCCTCCGCTGTTCCTCCATCCTGCCCACTGCCTCCTTTCTCACACACCGACGCGCAGGACTGAGTCCCTACTGCGCGAAGCAGTAGTACAACCCCGCGCCGCCGGTCGCGACCAGGTTCCGCTGGCTGCAGCCACGCGACTTGTGCGCCGAGTTCCACGAGGTGGGGTTGGCGCCGCCGCCGTTGCGGTCGTGGTGACCGACCCACGCGCCGCCGGTGCTGTCGCTGCTCGTCCAGTTGCGGCAGTTGTCCGAGCCGTCCGTCGACATGCGCCCGTCGAGCCCGGAGCCGGTGAGGATGTCGTGCGTGTTGGGCGTGTCGCCGCGCCCGTTCACCGGCATCCCCTTCTCGGTGAGGCTGTGCTCCTTGCCGAGCTTGGCGTTCTCGCTGTGCAGGTCGTCGACGCTCGTCGCCACGACGACACCCTTGGCGTTCTTCCACGGGCCCTTGCCGATGCGGTCGCGCGCGTTGACGGCCACCTTGCCGTCCATGGCCGCCGTGCTGAGATAGGCGCGCCACGTCTTGCCACGCACTCCCGCCGCTTCGGCGAGCATGGCGCAGTGGCGATCGGCGCCCTCGAGCCCGCCGAGGTCGCCGCCATTGCCGGAGCCGGCGCTCGTGATGAAGAAGCTCATGTCCTGCTGTGGCGCCGGCGCGGCCGGGGCCGCGGCGATGAGGGCGAAGGCGAACACGGGCAGGGGAATGCGACGCATGGATCCTCCGGGCGGGTGGGAACGACGCGGAGCGCGTCGGGTGGGATGCGCCGAAGCTACTGCGCGAGCGGCACCGCCGCCGCGAACTCCGTCACGATATCGGCCGCGCGGCGAATGTCGTGGATGGCCGCAACGCTGCGCCCGGCCTGCCAGTAGTCGCTCGACGCCCCCTCGATGCTCGACCGCTTGAGTGCGCGCAACGACTTGAGGGCGTACCAGGTACGGATCCAGTGCTTCGTGCGGCGCCCGCGGAAGAGCCGTCGCGCGAGCGGGCCCACGCGCGTGCCCAGCCGCTCCACGTAGGGCGTACGCAGCACCGCCACGGGGACCCCGGTGAGGCGTTCCGTGAGCACCACATCATCGGCGGAGGCGGCGACGATGGCCTGCTTGTAGCGCGTGTCGGCGGTGCACTCGGTGGTGGCAATGAAGCGCGTCCCGAGCTGGACCGCCGCGTACCCCATCTCCAGGAGCGCGCGGAAGCCGGCCGCGTCCCCCACGCCGCCGGCCGCCACCACCGGCAGCCCCAGATCGGCGATCTCGTCGAGCAGCGCCTGCGGTGTGCGCGACCCGGCGTGCCCACCGGCCTCGCGATTGACCGCAACGAGCCCGTCCACGCCACCGTCGCGCCCCTTGAGCGCCCACTTCCGCTCGGTCACGTCGTGGTACACCACGCCACCCACCGCATGGACCCGCTCACACACCCATCGCGGATTGCCGAGCGAGGTGAGGAAGAAGCGGACCCCCTCCTCGAGCGCGATGTCGATCCACTGGGTCATGCGCCGTTGATAGGCGCTGCTGGACGCCTCGATGAGCGCGTTGAAGCCGATGGGCGCGCCGCCGGAGAGGGCCGCGATGTGCCGGAGCCCTGCCCGGAGCTCCCAGCCGTGCACGAACGTGAGCGAGATGGGCTGGACGATGCCCAGCCCGCCGGCGGCCGACACCGCCGCAACCAGTTCGGGGTTGCTGCAGGGGTACATGGGCCCGCACACCAGCGGCACGCGCACGCCGGCGTGTCGCGTGAACCGCGCGACGGCCTCGGGCGTTGAGGCAGCAGGGTGGGGAAGCTCGGCGGCGTCGCGCATCGGGTGAGGCTACCCCGAGGACAAGAGGCGCGCCAGCTTTCGCGGGAGGGCGCGCACCGGGGCGCCCGCGCAAACGCGTACGCGTACATGTGAGCCGCGGGGCGCCCGCGGCCGCATCGCATTCACAGGGGAGCGCTGGAGCATGAGCGGGTTCGCGTTGGACGCCGGACGTGCGATCGGGTTGCTGCTGCTGGGGGTGCAGGTGCCCCTGCTGCTGCTGCTGCTCGTGCGACTCGTGCCCGGACGCAGCCGCCGCCCGCCCGAGCCGCCGCGCCTGACGCCCCGCACCGACACGTCGGTCACGGTCATCGTCGCGACGCTCAACGAGGCGAAGCGCATCGGCCCCTGCCTCGACGGGCTCATGCGGCAGAGCGCGCCGCTCACCGAAGTGCTCGTCGTCGACAGTCGCTCCACCGATGGCACGCGCGAGCTGGTCGAGGCAGCGGCCAAGCAGGACCCGCGCATCCGCCTCATCACCGACGATCCCCTCCCTGCCGGCTGGGTGGGGAAGGTGTGGGCGCTCGAGACCGGCCTGCGGGAGGCGCGTGGCGAGTGGGTGCTCGGCATCGATGCCGACACCGTGCCGGCGCCGGGGATGGTGGGTGCGGTGGTGGACGCCGCCGAGCGCGATGGGTTCGACGTGGCCAGCTTCGGTCCGCAGTTTCGCGACCAGACGCCGGCCGAGCGCTTCGTGCAGCCGGCCATGCTGGTCACGCTCGTCTATCGCTGCGGGGCGGCCGGTGCGACACAGCCGCCGGCCGATCGCGTGCTCGCGAACGGACAGTGCTTCCTGGCGCGCCGCGACGTGCTGCAGGCACACGGCGGCTACGCGGTGGCCCGCGCGTCGTTCAGCGACGACGTGACACTCGCGCGACACCTGGCGATGCGCGGCGCGCGCGTCGGCTTCCTCGACGGCTCGCGCATCATCCAGGTGCGCGCGTACACCACGCTCGGCGAGATGTGGCGCGAGTGGGGACGCAGCTTCGATCTCAAGGACGCGACCCCGCGCTGGCGCCGCTGGCTCGACGTCGCGCTCGTGTGGGCCGTGCAGGCCGTGCCGGCGCCACTGCTGCTCGTGCTGCTCACGCTGGTCGCACTCCCCGGCGCTGCGAGTCCCGATCGCATGCTGTGGGAGGCGCTGGTGCTGGTGAACGCATCGGCGCTGCTCGTGCGGTTACTCATGCTCGTCGCGCTCCGCGGCAGCTACGCGGAGCGTGGCGTCAGCTACTGGACATCGTGGCTGGCTGATGTGGCGGCGGCGTGGCGCCTCACGCTCAGCACTGCCCGCGTGCCGCGCGCCTGGCGTGGGCGACAGTACGAGACGCTCGCCGACGCCTGACGCGCAGCACGCCGGACGTGTCGTGCCCGACACGTCCCACGTCCACGGTCACTTCGGGTGGCTGAGGCGATAGACGTACGCGGCGACGGCCCGATGCTGCACCGGAGTGATGGGCGTGCCACCGAATGGCGGCATCACGCTCGTGAACTTCTTGGGCGCCATCACGCCAGACTGAATCGTCTTGTAGATCCCCTCGAAGCTGCCGTCACTGTGCAGCCACTCGGCGTCGGTGAGATCGGGCGCGACGGTGGACTGCTTCGCATCGGCGCCGTGGCACGCCTGACAGGACGTCGCGCCGATGAGCCCGTGGAACAGCGAGTCGCCCAGCGCGACCTCGGTGTCGGTGATCGACGCCGGGTCGAACGAGGCCGTCGCGGCCGGTGTCGCCGCACTCGCGTCGGCAGCTGCGTCGGCGGCGGGGGTGTCCTTGGCACCACCGCAGGCAGCGGCAGTGACCGCAAGCAGCAGGGCACAGACGCCGGCGAGGGAGCGGGATGTCACGGCAGGAACAGGCATGGGGCAGCTCCGGAGGAATGGACGGGTGACGGGGAGTGAGGACGATCAGAAATCGCGACGCTCGAAGCGACGCTGTGCGGCCAGCACCGGGACGACCATCCAGAGCAGCAGCCCGGCCGCCGCACTGAGGGTGCCCAGTGACGAACCCAGGAATCGCTGCAGCACCGCGCCGGTGTAGCCGAGGAGCGCAGCGGCGTCGCTCTGCAGCACGATCAGCGAGCGCGCGAGATCCACCGGGTTGCCGAGCATGAGCGCCAGCATGGGGCGCTCGAGCGCGTAGTCGCTGAAGGTGGTCGCGACGAGCAGCACCAGCGCGTCGTACCCGACCGTGAGCAGCAGCCACACCAGCAGCCCGGCCATGACCCCGCGCAGGCGGTCGTCGATGGCCACGCCGATGCCCAGCGCGATCCCGCCGAACACGAAGGTGAGCAGCACGCCACTCGACACCATCGCGAACAGCAACGGCGCGGCACTCGCATCGACGACGCGATGCCACAGGAACGGGAGCACGAGCCCCAGCGCGAAGGCGCCGGCGAGCGGCAGGACCAGCGCGAGGAAGAGCCCCGCGAACAGGGCACGCCGCCGCACCGGCTGCGTGAGCAGCAGCTCGGTGAACTCGCGCGACGCGTGCCACGAGATGATGCCGCTCATGAGCGACACCAGCGGCACGATGAGCAACACGAGGTTGAGCAGCGCCCCCAGGGCGCGCGGCGCCGAGCCGGTGAGCCGCAGCACGACCTCGGTGAGCACGAGCGTGCCGACACCGAAGGCGAGCACGCCACGATTGCGCAGCACGCTGCGCCACTCGTGCCGCAACACGGTCGCGACGATCGAGCGCTGCGCCGGTTCGACGTGGCGTATCCGTCGTGCATCGTGTGCGGTCACCGCGGACTCGGCGCGCTGCGCAGCGGACAGGAAGGCAAGGGGCAGGGTCATGAGGACATCCGATCGCGTGTCGCCATCATGGGCTGCGGCGCGGCATCTGTCGAGTGCGGCGGCGCAGGCTGCATGGACTCCCGCATGAGCTGCGCGATCGCGCGCTCGAGCGACTTCGTCCCACACATCGTGAGCAGGTCATCGAGCGGCCCCGACCAGTGGATGCGCCCCTCGTGCAGAAACACCACACGGTCGGCGAGCTCCTGCAGCTCACTCAGGATGTGGGATGTGATGACGACGGCTCGTCCCTCGCCACGCACGCGCGCGATGGCGTCCTTGAGGATGCCGCTGGCAATGGGGTCGAGCCCGGCCGTGGGCTCATCCAGCAGCAGCAGGTCGGGACGAAAGAGAAACGCCGCGGCCGCGTTGAGTCGCTGTCGCTGCCCGCCCGACAGCGCTCGGGCCGGGCGGCTCAGCAGTGGCCCCAGGGCGAACGCGTCGATGAGGGTGTCATCGGTGTCGGTGTCGGCGCCGCGGAAGTCGCGCAGCAGGTGCAGCACGTCCCCGGCCGAGAACGCGTCGGGGTAGCGCGGCGTCTGCGGCATGTAGCCGATGCGTGCGCGGTAGGCGATTGCGCCGGCCGTGTCGGTGCCGTCGAAGTGCACGGTGCCGCCGTCGGCGCGCACGAGCCCCAGCAGCGCCTTGTTGAGTGTCGTCTTGCCGGCGCCGTTGGGGCCGATGACGGCGGTGACGGCGCCACGCGGAATGTCGAGATCGAGTCCCTGCAGCACGGTGCGGGTGCCGTAGCGCTTCGTGAGGCCGCGCACGCGCACGAGGGGGGCTGTGGTCGAAGTCATGAGGCGCTCAGTGGGCGGTGCGCGGCTTGCGCATGAGTGGCCGCGTGTCGCGCAACGCCGCCGGCGTGAGCGTCGGCACGATGCGCTCGGCCACGTCCAGCACATCGACCAGCAGGCTGCGCGTGAGCACCAGCGCGGCCGGAGCCTGCTCGATCAGCAGCGCGAAGAGGCGCACCGGCGCATGCGGGACATCGCCCCGCCCATTGCGGTCGAGGTCGTAGCCGCGGTAGCGATCCCACCAGTTTCCTTCGAGTGTGCTGTAGCTGGTGCGGCTGTTCGTGGTCACGTCGAACACATTGCCGAGGAAGATGTTGCCCTGCAGCACGTTGTCCTGCGCATCGGCCAGGAGTCGCACCGCCCAGCCGTTTCGCACGAAATCGTTGTCGGTGATCCGGTTGCGGTTCGCGCCCTCGAGGTGCAAGCCCACCGAGTTCTCGACGAAGCGATTGCCGCGCAACTCGCTGTCGCTGATCTCCTTGAGGAGCAGCCCGTAGGCGGCGCTGCCGCGGTTGTGCTCGAAGCGGTTGTCCACCATGGTGATGTGCTTCGTGTACATCACCGCCACACCCGATTCGTTGTCGCGGAAGGTGTTGCCTTCGTAGCGGCACGAATCGGAGAACATGAAGTGCAGGCCGTAGCGGCGGCTGTCGCGGCTCACGTTGCGGCGCGCGACGCCGTTCACGGTGAACTCGAAGTAGATGCCGTCGCGGTGCCCGACGATCTCGTTGTCCTCGAGCACGATGTCGCGGCTCGACCACGCGTGCAGTCCGTTGCCCGTCACCGTCTGCGACCCCTCCATGCCGTGCAGCACGTTGCGGCGCACGAGGCACGCCTCTGCGCGTTGCAGGTAGATGCCAAACAACGTCTGCTCGAAGCGGTTGTCCTCGATGAGGCAGCCGGCCGCTTCCACCACGCGCAGCGCGGCGCGGTCGGTCGCCTGGCTGGTGCCCGTATTGCGGAAGGTGAGGCCACGCACCGTGACGGAGTCGGCACCGATGCGCAGGATTTCCTGCGTGCCCTGTCCATCGAGCACGGCGCCGGGCTGCCCCTGCAGCGTGAGCGG
Source organism: Gemmatimonadota bacterium (assembly GCA_020161135.1). GTDB lineage: Bacteria > Gemmatimonadota > Gemmatimonadetes > Gemmatimonadales > Gemmatimonadaceae > Gemmatimonas. Next base: position 74,559 of record JAIUOB010000007.1, read on the forward strand.
CCGCGTCACGATGACGGTGGGCTCCCGGTACACTCCCGGCGTCAGCACGAGCACAGCGTGGCGTGAGGCCCGCGCAATGGCGCGCGTGAGTGGACGATCGCCACGCGGCACCACCACGATCGTGTCGGGCGGCACGACGCGGGCACGCTCCTGCGCCGACGCGCGCGGCGCCACCAGCACGGACAGCGCCAGCGCGCGGACGACCGCCATCGCACAAGCGAAGACGGCGCAGCGTCGGGCGAGCATGCGCCGGGCGAGCATGCACCTACCGTGCATGATCTGGCTCCGCGCTGTCGGAGGTGCCCGGGGCCGAGAGCGGCCGCGCGGTCAGGGCGACCACCTCGGGCCACGTGAGGGCAGTGCCGCCATGCGCGGCAACCAGTGCTGCGGGATTCGTGTCGGCGCCGAACGCCGCGAGGTCGCGCCCCATGGGCGACCGCAACGCACTCCCGTGCAGGTAGCGCGCACTGGTCGCCTCCACCCAGCGACTGGGCATCGCGAAGTCGGCCACCCACACCGTCTCCGGTGACGAGTCCGTGCCGAGCGACGCGACGTAGGCCGCCACACATTCGATGGAGTCGAAGGTGAGCAGCTTCCCCTTCGCGGTGCGCACCAGCGCGCCGAAGCGCACGTCGTCGATGGTCATGCGGCACCTCGCGCAACTGTCGGTGCCCGGCACGAGCGCGCGCGGCGCGTCGCCACACGCCATCGCGACCAGCGAGCCGGTGAGCAGGAGCAGGGCATCGCGCCGCGAGATGGGAGCCGTGTGCGACGCCGCGGTCATGCCTGCTCCCGCGCGCGGAAGGCGACGCCCAACCCCAGCACCATGGCACCGAGGGCGAGCACACCACCCGTGGCGGGGAGCGACGTGGCCGTGAAGTTGAGCAGCGCCTTGCTGCCGATGAGCGGCGGCTGGTAGGTCATGCCGGGCACCTTGATGGGCGCGTGCTCCAGGTCGAGGTTGTGGCCGTAGTCGTACTCCCAGCGCCAGAAATCGGCGAGCCCCACGAGCGCACTCACGAGGAGCAGCACGGCCCAGGTCCGCATGAACGCGCGACGCCCCATCCAGGCGACGAGGAGCCCCAACGCTGCCATCGCGAGGATGCCGGGGCGCATCACGCGCAGCTCGGGAATGGCGTCGGGTTCGATGCGCTGCATGCCGATGTAGTGATTGAGCCCGTTGATGTTCTGCAGGTCGTTCGGGCCCACGCCCGCCACCGTATGCGCCCAGATGTACATGCCCAGTCCTTCGGGGTACTGCGGCGCCGTGAGGGACACCCGCCAGAGCGGGAACAGCACGGCACTCCCCAGGGCGACGGAGGCAAGCGCGAACAGCAAGCGGGCGTTACGCGAGACTTTCATGAGAGAGGGAGACGTGGGGCGGGGTGTCTGGAGCACCACCGCCCCCGTCCTCCAACTGGAAGGTGTGTGTCGGTGCAGGCGAGTCCGCAGTCGGGCTCAGCGCGGCTTGGGCGTCTGCGACGGCATCGCATGCCCGGCGTGCGGGTTGGGCGACGAACTCGGCGCCACACTTCCCGGCGGCGTCGGCAGCGTCACGCCACGCGCCGCGGCCCGCGCCACCTGGCCCTGCGCCTTGAGCGTGTTGCCGGACAGCGGTACGCTCGATCCCACCGGCGACACGCGCACATACCCCTGCATCTCCTGGTGCAACGCCGAGCAGAAGTCGGTGCAGTACATCGGGTACACGCCGATCGCCTTCGGCACCCACTTCAGCGTGCGCGTCTCGCCCGGCATGATGAGCAGCTCGGCGTTGGTCGCGCCCTGGATCGCGAAGCCGTGCGGGATGTCCCAGTCCTGCTCGAGGTTTGTGACGTGGAAGAGCACCGTGTCACCCACCTGCACGCCCTCGATGTTGTCCGGCGCGAAGTGCGAGCGAATGGCCGCCATGCGCACGTGCACCACCTTGCCGCTCCGGCTCACCCCGACTTCCCGCTCACTCTTCGTCACCTGCGGGTGCCGGTTCTCGGCCAGCGTGTAGAACTTCTTCTGGATCTTCTTGACCACGTCGGCCGCGATGGCGTTCGCATAGTGCGGCTCGCCGGTCGTCGGGAAGTCCAGGATGAGCTTCATCTTGTCGCCCGAGATGTCGTAGAGCTGCGCCGACTGCGTGAGCTCCGGGCCCGTCGGGAGGTAGCGATCCTTCGTGATCTTGTTCATCGCCACCACGTACTTGCCGGCCGGCTTGGCCGTCGCGCCGCCGGGAATCATGAGGTGGCCAATCGAGTAGTAGGTCGGCGCGCGGTCGACGATCTCCCACGTGCCGAGCTTCCACTTCACGATCTCCGACGAGATGAACATCGATGTGTAGGCGTAGCCCTTGCCGTCGAACTCGGTGTGCAGGGGGCCGAGCCCCGGATCCTTCACCTCACCGGCGAGGATCGCCTCGTACTTCACCACCGGAATGCCGTCGATCTCGGTCTCGTACGCCTTGTCCTTGATGGCCTGCTGCAGCTTGGTGAACGAGTGCACCGGAATGACCGTCGCCAGCTTGCCACCGGCCACGATGTACTCGCCGCTCGGATCCACGTCGGCGCCGTGCGGCGACTTGGGCGTCGGCAGGAACCAGATCGAGTTCGGGCAGCTCTGCGGCGTCAGCATCCGCACCTGCTTCTTCGTCACCGAGGTCGCCTGGCGCGTGAACTCGTCCATGTGGTTGTGCATGTACTCCGCCGGCCACACCTCACCCTTGCCGGACGCGGCACACGCCTCGAGCGACTTCCAGTTGATGGCGGCGATGAAGTCCTTGTCGGCCTTCGACGCGTTCACCTCGAGCTTCTCGTACGCCTGCTCCGAGTTGTAGCTCGTGAAGAAGACCCAGTCCTTGCTCGGGCCCTTGCCGGCGCGCGCGAGGTCGTAGTTGTAGCCGGGCACGAGGAGCTGGAACGCGACGTCCATCTTGCCGGGCTCGTTGGCCTTCACGAACGAGATGGTGCCGCGGAAGGCCTTCTTGTACTCACTGATCGCCACGTCCTTCTGCGGGATGGGCAGCGAGAAGCGCGTCGACGCGACCACGTACTCGCTGTTCGACGTGATGAAGGGCGAGCCGTGGTTGCCCCCCGAGTTCGGGATCTGCAGGATCTCGCTCGTCTCGAAGGTCGCCAGGTCCACCCGCGCCACGCGCGGCGTGTTGTTGGCGTTCACGAAGATCCAGCGGCCGTCGTCCTCGCCGTTCGTCTGCGACAGCGCCGTGTGGTGGAGGTCATCCCACGGGATGTTCCCGAAGGTCGTCTCCAGCATCGGCTTGGTCTCTTCCGAGTAGCCGTACCCGTTCTCGGGGAACTGCGAGAAGACCGGGACGATGCGCAGCAGCCGCCCGCTGGGCAGGCCGTAGACACCGATCTGGCCGTTGAAGCCGCCCGACATGAAGGCGTAGAACTCGTCGTGCGTGCCGGGGGCGACATAGGCCTTCTGTGCGGCGTCGCCGGCGCCGATGGCACCAGTACGGCCGGTGGCCGGAGCGCAGGCGTAGCCCAGCGTGAGCAAGGCGGCAACCGCCGCCGAGGCGGCAAGCCAACCGGTGCGGTGGGAGGTCGACATGGAGAGGGACCCAGAGATGAGTGGTCGTGCACGGGGGACAGCGGGGCCGTCGTGGCCTCCGGTCGTGCACGGACGAATCTCGGATCTTGGATACTTCATACCAGTCAGTGATTCACCGGACTTCTTCGGGGATTCCCCGACGCGGAAGCCTTCCGTCCCCGGCGAGCTTTAGCGGTATGCGACTCACCCGCTTCACCGACAACGCGCTCCGCTGCCTCATGGTCCTCGGCTGGGAGCCCGACAAGGCCCACACCGTGCAGTCCATCGCGCGCAGCATGAGCATGTCCTATGAGCACCTGGTGAAGATCGTGCAACGACTCGCCGAACTCGGCTACGTCGAGACGGTGCGCGGGCGCCACGGCGGCGTGAAGCTCGCGCGCGCGCCGGAGTTGGTGCGCATTGGCGATGTCGTGCGCGCGACCGAGGAAAGTCTCGCGCTGGTCGAGTGCTTCACCCCGGGGACAAACGCCTGTCCCGTGGCCCCGGCCTGTCAGTTGGCGGGCTTCCTGGACGACGCGCTCACCGCGTTTCTCGCCGTGCTCGACCAGCGCACGTTGGCCGACGTCCTCGAGCCGCGCGAGCAGCTCGTCCCGCTGCTACGCACGACGCCCACGCGCCTGGCGCGTGGGCGTGGCTAGCGGGAAGGCACCGCGGGCGCTACTTGGCAGGCGGCACCAGCACGGCGTCGATCACGTGCACCCAGCCGTTCGATGCGCGCACGGACGCCACGATCTTCGCGCTCCCAATGAATGTACTGCCGTCCTTCTTCGTGATGCGCTCCGTGCCGCCGCTCACCATGCCCAATTCCTGACCGTCGGTGAACGCATCGACGTCGAGCGCCGACGTGGTGACGTGATGCTGCAGGACCTCCTTGAGTTGGCTCACGTTGCCGGGCTCGAGCAGTGAGGCGACGGTGCCGGCCGGCAGCTTGTCGAAGGCCGCGTTGGTGGGGGCGAACACGGTGAACGGACCCGGATTGGCCAACGGATCGACGAGCTTGGCCGCCTGCAGCGCCGTCACGAGTGTGGTGTGGTCCTTCGAGCCCACGGCGATGCGGACGACACTGGGCGTGGAGGTGCTGTCCTCCACGGCCGCCTGACCGCCGGCGGGCGGTGCGCCCTCGGCCGCGTCAGCGGACTGGTCTTGAGCAGCTCGCCCGCAGGCGGCGAGCAACAGGCAGGCAAGCGTGGCGGTCCAATGCAGGTGGCGTGACATGACAGCTCCGAGTCGACGTGAATGAGACGGTGGAGAGGACGGGCACCACAGCGCGTCGTCAGGACAGCATGATCCGACGCGCGGACACGGGGCCGCGTGGCGCGCGCCCGCGCGCGACGCGCACGCGCCACCACAGCCCGACATGCGTCGCGAGCACACACACCACGCCGCCGCTCCAGCAGAGCGCGGCGCCGCGTGCCCACGCGGGGTTACCAGCGAGGAGCGCAATGACCAGCGCGACCCAGCCACACGACAGCGCGCCGCACGACCCCCACAGCAGGTCGGTGCGCAGCAGCGCGTTGGGCGGCGCCGGCGGCACGGCGACCGCGGGCCCGCCGGCGCTGCGTGCACGCGCCGCCTGCGCGGCCACGGTCATGCGCGGCAGGATGCGCGCGAGCACGCCGGCGAGCAGCGTGACGAGCCAGCCGACGACGAGGGCGACGAGCAACGCGGCCCAGCGACGAAACGCGTACGCATCGCCCACGATGAGCAGGAGGCCGACGCACACGGCCACGGCCAGCGCAGCGAACGCCGAGACGAGATGCCACAGCACCGCATCGAGCCCGCGGCCGCGTCGGCGCCACCAGCGCCGCGCGAGCGACAGCGACAGGATGCCGCTCGCGAGCAACGCGAGCGCGCTCACGCGCATGACCACACCCGCACCGAGCACCGCGCCGGCCGTGAAGGCCGTGAGCGCGAGGGTGCAGAGCCAGAGCAGTGCACGCAACAGGCGCGCGTCGTCACCCGGTGCCTGCAGGAACGTGGGAAGCATCCGGCTGCCCACGCCGATCGCAGACAGTGTGCCGAATCCCACGGCCCCGAGCAGCGCGTGCGCCGCGAGCAGGGCCATGCGGTCGACGTGCCACCAGCCGAACGTCTCGCCCAGGCGTGCCGCGGCCACGAACATGCCGGCGCCAAGCGCGCTGTGCGCGACGAGCAGGTACCAGCCGACGAGCTTTCCCTGCACGGACACGCGGTAGGCGCGCAGCACGTTGCGCGAGGAGGCACCCATGCCGGCAAAGAGCAGCGTCCACCCGATGCCCTGCGCCGCGCCATGCCACCACCAGAAGCCGAGCACCAGCAACAAGGTGCCGGCGCTGTGCAGCGCGAGTGCTAGGTAGCCGAGTCGCACGCTGCGCAGCGGCACACCGAGCCCCACGGGCACGAACTGATGCAGCGTGCCGGTGATGGCGGTGCCCACCACGCCGAGCGTCAGCACATGCACGAGTGCGAACACGGCGGGGGCGAACACGTCGCCGCGCGCGAGCGCGGGCGCCACCACGGGGAGCAGCGCGGCGGCCACGGCGAGCCAGCCGAGGCTGGCCGCCAGGAAGGCGACGGGAAGGGTGAGCGGCGGGGCCGGGGTGGCGGTCGGGGCCAGCGGCAGGGACGAAAAAGTAGGCATATGGGATGCAAGAAACCTGCGGAGGGGCCGTCCCCTGCCAGTCGGCGAGTCCCTGACGCCGTGTGCGGCAGGACCGCGCGCGACTCAGGCCGCGCGGGCTCGTCTCAGTTTTATGCGGCATATGTTCGGTTGAATGGCATTTCTTGGCGCACTGCCTGCAGAATTGTGCGCAAAACGCACCGTAGTTGACTCATCAACACATTTTCTGCGAACTTTGGCGCCGAAACGCGCGTTCAGGGTGTCAGGTTTGCACGTTCACGCTCTCGACTTCCCATGAAGCTCATCGTTGCCGTCATTCGCCCCGAGAAGCTCGCCGACGTCAAGCGGGCCCTGTTCCGGGTCGGCGTCACCGGCATGACCCTCTCCCGCGTCAGCGGCCACGGTGGCGAGCGCGACGTGGTGCAGCAGTACCGGGGCGAGCAGGTCGTGCTCGAATTCCACGAGAAGGTGCGCATCGAGATGGCCTGCTCCGAGGAGTTCGTCGACCGCACCATCGAGGCCATCTGCGACGGGGCGCGCACCGGCGAGGTGGGCGACGGCAAGATCTTCGTGCTCCCCCTCGAGCGGACCGTGCGCATCCGCACCGGCGAGCAGGACAATGACGCCCTCACGGCCGTCAACGCCGATCAGGTCATGCGCATGACACAGCTCGAGTATCCCATTCCGACCATCGAGGGGCGCTGACGTGACCGCCACCGTCGACACCGCCATCTCGGCCGGCGACACGGCCTGGGTGCTCGTCAGCACCGCCCTCGTGCTGCTCATGGTCCCGGGGCTCGCCTTCTTCTATGGAGGGCTCGTCCGCAACAAGAGCGCCCTCAACACCATGCTCATGTGCCTCGCCGCGCTCGCGGTGGTCACGGTGCAGTGGGTGCTGTTCGGCTACAGCCTCGCCTTCGCGCCCGGCTCGTCGGTCATCGGCGGTGGCGCCTTCCTCGCCTTCGGCGGCGTGGGCGCGGCGCCCAACGCCACCTATGCCGGCGCGTTGCCGCACGTGCTCTTCGCCGCCTTCCAGGGGATGTTCGCGGGCATCACTGTCGCGCTCTTCTCGGGCGCCATCATCGACCGCATGCGCTTCGCGGCGTATCTCGTCTTTGGCGTGCTCTGGACCACCTGCATCTACGACCCGCTCGCGCACTGGGTGTGGGGCGACGGCGGGTGGATCCGCACGCTCGGCGCACTCGACTTCGCCGGCGGCACCGTGGTGCACATCAGCGCCGGCGTCACGTCGGTCGTGCTGGCCCTCGTGCTCGGGCCGCGCCGCGAGTTCAAGAAGGTCCCCAACGTGCCGCACAGCGTGCCGTTCACGCTGCTCGGGGCCGGGCTCCTGTGGTTTGGCTGGTTCGGCTTCAACGCCGGATCGGCGCTCGCCGCCGACGGCATCGCGGCCAATGCGCTCGTCACCACGCACAGTGCCGCCGCTGCGGCGCTCGTCACCTGGATGCTGCTCGAGTACCGCAAGGGGGGCCGTGCGACGGCCGTGGGTGCCGCCACCGGCGCGGTGGTGGGGCTCGTCGCCATCACCCCGGCCGCAGGCTTCGTGACGCCCGCATCGGCGCTGCTCATCGGCGCACTCGCGGCCCCGGTGTCGTTCCTCGCGCTGCACTATCGCCCCACCACGCGCCTCGACGACACGCTCGACGTGTTCGCGTGCCACGGCGCGGCCGGCATCGTGGGGGCCGTGCTCACCGGCGTGTTCGCCACCAAGGCGGTCAACCCCAACGGCGCCGACGGACTCCTCGCCGGCAACGCGTCACTGCTGGGCATCCAGATCGCTGCCGTCGCCGCGACCATGGTGTTCGTGGGCGGCGCCAGTGTGGTGCTGCTCGTTGCACTGCGCGCCGTCATGCCGCTCCGCGTGAGCGTCGAGTCGGAAGTGCAGGGCATCGACATCGCCGAGCATGGCGAGGAGGCGTATCACGACGCCGACCTCTCCAACCTGAGCGCGCGCGCGACCATGCTGAGCGACGCGGTGGTGCTGCCGGTGAGCGACCTGGGCGCGCTGCGGCGCTCGGCGTAAAGAGGGCAGGGGGCGGGGGGGGCGGGGGGCGTCGGTCGCACCCGTCCGCTTCCGACAACTCCCGAACATCGCCCCGCTTGGCGCAAGCGCTGCCAGCGCCCACCGTTCATGGTGGCATGTACGCTCACTGCATCTACTGCGTCGCCGCGCTGCGCACCAATACCGACGTCGACGGCTTTCCGGTGGGGCGGCAGCTCGCGTTCGACGACGCGCGCGGCCGCCTCTGGGTGGTGTGTTCACAGTGCGGTCGGTGGAACCTCAGCCCGCTCGAGACGCGCTGGGATGCGATCGAGACGTGCGCCCGGCTCTATGCACGCACCGCGCAGCGCGCGGGGGCGGCGCACATCGGACTCGCCCGCCTCGCCAGCGGTGTGCAGCTCATCCGCGTTGGTGCGCCGGCGCATGAGGAGTTCGCGGCGTGGCGCTATGGCCGCACCTTCGTCACGCGGCGTCGGCGCGCGTACGCCACTGCGGCGACGCTGGCGGTCGTGGCGGCCGGAACGCTGACGCTGCAGCATGCGAGCCCCGCGTTGTACGCGGCGCTCCCCATGGCCGCGCTGCTCCCGCACGTGGGCAGCCTCCTCGGCCTGTATCGCACCACCATGCGGCCCACTGCCCGGCTTACGGGCGGCGATGGCCGCGCCACCGTGGTACGCGGTACGTCGGTGTCGCGTCTCCGGCTGCTGACCGACGCCGACGCGCCCGGCGGATGGATGCTGCAGGTGCCCTCTGGAGGGGCGGTGGCGCGACTCACCGGCGACGCCGCCACGCGCGTGCTCGCGCGTGTGCTCGCGCACACGAACCATGCAGGCGGTGGTGACCGCATGGTGCGCGATGCGGTGCACGCACTCGCCCAGCGTGGTACGGGCAGCGCCTTTCTCCGCGACTATGCCACGCGCCACGGTGGCGTGGTGGCCAACCCCATGCACTCGCGCGTCACCGCCGACTGGCTCGCGCTCGAGATGGCATTGCACGAGGACGCGGAGCGGAAGGCGCTCGACGGCGACCTCGCGGCGCTCGAGGTCGCGTGGCAGGAGGCCGAAGCGCTGGCGGCGATCGCCGACAACCTGCTCACACCCACGTCGGTGCTCGAACGCGTGCAGCGCTGGCGCGAGCAGCGCACGCCACGCATAGAGCGCGTACTCGACGGCTGACGCGCGCGCTCACGCGCATCGCCCTCGCTCACCGCGCGCCGATACTCACGCCCACCCGCACCTGGCGCGGTTCGACGGGGTGTGCGTGCACATCCTCCACGCCTTCGGCCGCTTCGCCCGGCAGGCGTGACGCGTACCAGTACTGGATGTCGCGTCCGCGGCTCCCGAGCAGGTTGAGCACGCTCGCGGTGAGGCGCAGGTCGCGCAGTCCACGCACCGGCACCCCCAGGCTTGCATTGACCAACGTGGTGGGCGTCGCACGCACGGCGTTGCTCTCGATGAGTGGGTACGCACCCAGGTGGCGCAGCCGCACGACCGCAGTGGGGCCGTTGCGGAGTGGTGTCCAGTGCACGCCTGCCGCGATCACATTCTCCAGCGCGCCGGGCACGCGTCGTTCCCCGGGCGCCGCGTCGCGGAAGCGCGCCGTGGTGAACGACACGTCGCCATCGAGCACGAGGCTCGGCAGCGGACGCCAGTAGTTGGCCAGCGTGAGGCCGGTGCGTGCGCTCCGACCCTGCGGTTCCGTCGTGCCCGCGTCACCCACGAACAGCAGCTCGCTGTCGAGTCGCAGCGTCCACAGCGACAGCGTCGTGCGCAGCTCGCGCGGGCCGTGCAGGCGCAGGCCCACCTCGCCCCCGGTGGAACGCACGAGTGGGTCGACCGCCGCAACCGCGTCGCCGCTCACGGGATCGGTGCGAATGGTGGTGCCGCGCGCATCGTTGCTGTGGAAGCCCAGGCCACCGCCCGCGTAGAGCTCCACGGCGTCCGATGCGCGTAGGATGACCGACGCCTTGGGGCTCGCGAGGAACGCACGCCGGTTGCCGGAGTTCTCGGTACGGTCACTGCGTACATCGAACAGGTACCCGTCGCCGCGCACGCCCAGCACCGTGCGCACGCGCGGACTCCACTGGGTCTCGAGCGACGTCCAGAGCCCCGTGCTCCCCTGGCGCACCACGTCGGCCCGCACCACGTCGGTGAGCGTGCGCGTACGGCTGCGCGCGAGCGACACGTCGGCGTCGTCGAAGCGCGACTGCAGGCCGTAGCGCCACTGCTGCGCGCGGCCCGCCACCGTGAACAGCCGACGCTGCTGCGCCTCGACGCCGTAGATGGTGCGGCCATCGCGCTGACGGATCTGGTCACCCTGCGCGGGGTCGTCGAGGAAGTAGGTGAAGTTGGAGTACAGCGTGAAGTCGTAGCGCACGGCGTACGCGTCCACCGTGGTTTGCGTGCGACCGCGCTGCCGTTCGAAGGCCAGCGACAGGCTGTGCCGGCGCGTGCTGCCGCCGAGGCTCGGGTCGACCTGTCCGAAACGGCCGAGCGATCCGTCGCGCACCGCGCGTTCGGGGACTTGGTCGCTCGCGTTCCATGCGTTCGCGTAGCTGAGGCTGAGCAGCGAGAAGGTCTGCTGCTGTCCCTGCCAACTGTAGCGCGCGAGGCCGCTGCGCTTGGCGAGCCCCTGCGGTACCGCCCACGGGCCGTCGTAGTCCTTCACCTCGCCGCCGGCCAGCAGCGTATGTGCGCCGCGAGCTGCACTGCCGGCCGTCACGAGACGTCGAAAGCCCCACGCGCCCCCGTCGGCCGTGGCGAAGGGACGCGGCAGGGTGCGCACCAGGTTGAGCGTCGCCCCGCCCGCGCTGCCGAAGTCACCCAGCTCGGCGTAGTACGGGCCCAGCGCATACGACACGTGGTCGACCAGCTCGGGGATGAGGAGGTTGAGGTCGCTGTATCCCTGGCCGTGCGCGTGGGTGACCAGGTTGAGCGGCATCGATTCGATGCGCGTCTGGAAGTCGGTGCCGTGATCGAGGTTGAAGCCGCGCAGGAACATCTGGTTGGCCTTGCCGTCGCCACTGTGCTGCGTGAGAATCATCCCCGGCACCGCTTCGAGGAGCTCCCCTTCGCGCACGAGCGGGCGCTGCGCGAGGTCCACGCGCCCGATGCGCCCCTGCGATGCGCTCAGCGCGCTGCCGCGCAGGTCGTCGCGACGCCCCGTGACGCGTACGGTGTTGAGCGTGCGGCTGGTGTCGCGCACGGTCGAGTCGGCCCGCTGGGCGGCGAGCGGGTGGGGCAGGGTGGCGAGCACGGTCGCCACGCTCAGGGCGGCAGGCAGGAGGGAGCGCATGCAGCGAGTACGTCGGCGGGACGCCGGCGGATCTCTGCGTGCCAGGTCGCCGGCGGCGGAGCCGGCGGCGAGTATGCGCCCGCGCACCGCCGACGGGCGTCGGCGCGGCCCCTACTGGCGGCGCCCCACGAACAGGCGTCGCGCGGCCCGGTCCTCGCCGGTGCGCTCCGTCACGACAGTCACTGCGAACCCCTGCGCCTCCAGCAGCCGCACCCAGGTCGCTTCGGGGAACACGCCGGCCTCGTGCCGCTCGTAGAGGTGCTGCACCTGGCCGTCGGCCGCGCGCAGCAGGAAGGCGTAGTGCACGGCGACCTGCGTGGCCCCCGGCGCGAGCGGCTCGTTCCACTCCATGAGCCGCGCCGACCGGCCGTCGGCGTGATCGCCCCCTGACACATCGGCGCCGGGCTCGTAACGCTCGGCCACCGCATCGGGGAGCAGCACGAACACGCCGCCAGGCGCGAGGTGCTGCCACGCGGTGTCGATCACCTCGGCCAGCGCCTGCTCGCTGGTCATGTAGTCGATCGCGTCGTGCACCAGCACCACATCGAACGTGCGCTCCAGCCGCAGCGTGCGCATGTCCCCCACCAGGTGGTCGCACGACGGGTTGAGCTGCCGCGACAGGGCCAGCATGTCGCCGCTGATATCGGTGAGGCAGCAGTGGTAGTGCGGGGCGAGGTAGTGCGCGACATGCCCGCCACCGCTCCCCAGCTCGAGCAGCGTCGTGGCCGCCGGATGCTGCGCGGCGATGACGTGCCGCACCTCCTCGGCCTCCTCGGCGTAGTCGGCCACCGGTGAGATCACCGGCCACCACTCCGCGAGGGTCGTATAGAAGTGGGTCATGGACCGCGGGCGCTCGGCGGTGTCGGTTGCGGCGTTCATGGCGTGCTCCGGTAGTAGCGCTGCTGTCGCAGGCGATGGCTGCATTCATCCGAGCAGAAGCGGCGACGGCCGTGCTGTTGCACGAAGAACAGCGTGCAGCCCACCCCCTCGCAGCGGCGCACCGGGTGCGGACCGGTGAGCACCTCGATGCACGAGGTGGCGAGACGGGCACGTGTGGCACCGGCGCCGTGGTAGCGCACGCCCGCCGTGAGTGCGTCGTCGGCTGTGCGCTGCAGCACGGCCGTTGCACACCCCGCGGCCGCGTGCCGGTTGACGGTGGCGATGACGCGTGGCGTCGGCGTCTCGCCGTTGGCGTGCGCCGCGAGCGCGGCGTGCACGGCGTCGCGCAGCTCGCGCAGCAACACCAGGTCGTCGACGCCCGCGCTGCCGAGCACCTCGCGCATCCAGCCGCGCGCGAGGACGTCGGTGTCCAGGAAATCGACGGCATCGCTGCCGGTGCCGTAGCGTGTGTTGGCCAGCTCGACGCCGAGGGGTTCCCCGATCACGGGGTACTCGACATCAGCCGGGCGGGGCAGTCGGTGACTCGTCATGGCTGACGGTAAACAACTACATTTGCCGTCATCACGCAATCCGGGGTCACACCGAGCACCAGGGGAGCATCACCATGTCCATGCAGGTCGGCGTGCTGGCGGCGCTCGCGCGCTATCCCATCAAGTCGATGCGCGGCGAGGCCGTGCTCGAGGCGGGTGTCGGCTGGCACGGGGTCGAGGGCGACCGGCGCCTGGCGCTCCGACGTGCCGCCGATCGGGGTGGGTTTCCGTGGCTCACCGCGTCGCGCTGCCCCGCGCTGCTCCTGCACACGCCCGTGCGCAGCGCCGACGCCCCCGACACTGCGCTGCCATCGCAGGTCCGCACGCCGGACGGCACCGTGCACGACACCTTCGACCCGTCGCTTGCGGACGCCATCGGCGCACCGCTCGGGTTCGCGCTCGAGATGGTGCACCTCGATCGCGGCATCTTCGACGAAGCCAGCGTGTCGATCATCTCCCCCGCGACGGTTTCGGCGGTGTGCAGCGCTGCGGGACTCCCCGCCGATGCGCGGCGTTTCCGCCCCAACCTGCTCATCGACGCCGGGGGAGACGCACCCTTCGCCGAGGATGCCTGGGTGGGCGGTGTGCTCACCGTGGGCGACCGGGCCGACGCGCCGCAGCTGGCGGTGACTCACCGTGACGTGCGCTGCGCGATGGTCAACTACGACCCCGACACCGCGCGCACCGATGCCGCGCTGCTCAAGACCATCGCGAGCACGCGGGCCACGTGCGCCGGCGTGTACGCGACGGTGTTGCGGCCGGGGGTGCTGCGTGTGGGGGCGGTGATATCGTGGCGGGCCGGTTAGCGGACTGCGCGCGCAGGCCGTAGGATTTCGTATGCGCCGTATTCGTGAAGTCCGTCTGATTGCCGCATGCATCACGCTGGCCCTGCTCGTGCTCGCACCGGGAGGCACTGCCCGCGCCCAGGAGGACAGCGCGCGCGTGCATGGCACGCTGCGCAAGGCCATGCATCAGTTCTTCATGGCCTGGCGCAAGGAGTGGATCGCCTCCGAGCTCGAGCGTAACGATCCGCAGGAGCGCTTCGGTCGCGCCGCACCGGAATCGCCCCGGGCGAGGCGGGTGGGGATGCAAGTCTGTCCGAAGGTCTGGAGCAGCGCGGTACTGCCCCCGATGATGGTCCGCTACCGCTTTCAGGAGGGGGAGCACAGCGTCCTGCGCTGGATCCAGACGAAGCGCGGCGACACGCCGGGCGCGGTGTGCGTCGACTGGATCTTCGACCCCACGACTGGCTACCCCGACGAGTCGGAGCGTCTCGACCACGCGCTGTCGCTCGAGCGGCGGCGGCCGATGTACGCCGCGCGCGAGCAGCTCCTGCGCACCATCTCGCAGGCGGCGACGCGGTATCCCGCCGATCGCTGGATTCTTGGCCAGCAGATCCGGTTCCTGCTCGACCAGGTCCAACTGGACGCTGCGTTGGCTGCCGCGCAAAGCTGCGAGGGCGACGACACACTGTGCCTCTCCCTGCGCGGCCTCGTGCATGCTGCGCGCGGCGACATCGTGGCGGCCGAGGCGCACTTCACCGCGTACGACTCCGTCGTGAGCCGCGCAGGCCGCACCGCGGCGGACAGCGTCGGCTGCCGTGTCGATGAACTCGCGATGCTGCGACCCCGCACCGATCGCGAGCTGGAGAAGACGCCGTGTGCGCGACTCGACTCGCTGGTGCAGACCCTGTGGTGGTTGGCCGATCCGTTGTGGAGCGAACCCGGCAACACGCGCTTCGTCGAGCACCACGTGCGACGCGTGCAGGTGGCGCTGCGCGCGGTCACCGACGAGGACGAGCGCTACCCGTGGGGACGCCTCTGCGATCGCGAGGCGCGTCGATCGCAGGTGCTCCGCTACGGATGGCCCTCGTATCACTACCTCATCACCGACCGCTACCCGCCGCGCGGTGCGCCGCCGCAGGTGTGTCCGTTCACGCCGCCGCTCACCCTGGAGTACAGCGAGCAGCAGGTCTCGCTCATTCCGCAGTGGCGCGCCCTCGAGGATCCGTTCGGCGCCACCCCCGACGACTGGTGACTCACGCGGCCGGACAGCATCGACCGTTTCACCTGGTGGCCGCAGGAGTTCGTGCGCATCGATCGTCCGCTCGACGAGCTCCCCGAGGGACAGCTCGCGCAGTTGCGGCGCGACACGACGGTGCGGCTCGGCCTGGCCATCGAGCGTATCGACGAGCGGCAGCGCCCCAGCGCGGCGGCCTCGGCGGCAATCGCCTCCACGTCGCTCCCGGCCGTGGCGGTCCTGATGGGTGCCACCGCCCCGGGTGCGCTGGAGCAGCTCGATTCCACCACGGCCGACGCGGGAGCGCCATTCCGCTGGCGCGCCGAGGTTGACGACACGCCGCGCGTGCTGAGTGCGGAGGTGCTGGCCACGTCGGAGCGGCAGGGACACGCACGGCGGCGCTTCGGCCTGCGCCCGGCGCCCGCGCTCCAGCGGCTCGCGCGAGACAGCGTCGCCCTGTCGCAGCCGCTGCTCATTGTCGCCGGCGTGCCGCAGGACGCGTGGCGGGGCGAGGCGCTGGCCGACACCATGCTCGCGGCGCTGCGCCCGTCGACGGTGTTCACACGCAGCGACACCCTCGATCTCTACTGGGAGAGCTACGGCTTCGCGCGCCGCGACAGCGTCGAGATCACCGTGAGTGTCGCGCGGCGTCGCGAGGACGGCGCATTGCGACGCCTCGTCGGTGCCATCACACCGGGCTCGCCCGATCGTGACAGTATCGCGATCAGTTGGCGCGAAGCGCCGGAGAGCGGGACGGGCGTGCCCATCGACGTGGCCGCGCGCATCGTCGGCCGGCGGGTGCGCCTCGACCTCGCCCCCCTCGTGCCGGGCCGCTACGCGGTGCTGGTCGAGGTGCGCGCGCGGGGCGGTCGCGTGGCGCGGGGGGAGCGGGGGATCACGGTGCGGTGAGCTCGAGGCTGGGCCGCGGCCCCAGCCCCGCAGCCGAGGGTCCCCACGGTGGTCACGACAGTGCCGCAGCGCATCTGCGAGAGAACCTTTCCGCGAGCGGTCGTGTCGAACCCACGGTAGCTCGCCCGCCTCTCGCCACCCACGCGCCTCGCATGCCTCGCCTCGTCCCTCTCGCGCTCGCCGCACTGTGCGCCGCCCCCCTGTGCGTCGCGGCCGCGCAGCCGGCGGCATCGGCCACCTGCGTCGACTCATCGGCGGCCTTCCGCCGCATCGTGACCGAGTTCCAGGCGCGTCAGCAGAACTTCGCGATCTCGGTCGGCGTGAGTGCCGGCGGGCGCACGGTGTTCCGCGAGGCCACCGGGTTCGCAAACAGCGCGCAGCGCATCGCAGCGCGTCCGGAGATGGCGTTCAGCATCGCGAGCATCACCAAGGCGTTCACCGGCGTCGCCCTGCTCAAGCTCGCCGAGGCCAGTCGCATCGATCTCGACGCGGAGGTGCAGCGGTACGTGCCCACATTTCCGCGACACCCCTCGGGACGCCCGGTCACGCTGCGTCTGCTGGCGCATCACCTGGGGGCGGTGCGGCATTGGGGCGCCGAGCGGGACAGTGCGCTCTACGCGCGACAGTTCACCGACATCGACGAGATCCTGCCGCTCTTCCGGGACGATGCGTGGGTCGCCGACCTGGCGCCGCTCACCAAGGCCTCATACTCGAGCTACGGCTACAACATCATCGGCATGGCCATCCAGGCGGCCACGGGAATGCCCTTTCCGCAGGCGCTCCGCACGCTCGTGCTGCAGCCACTGCAGCTCTCATCGGTGCAGTTCGATCGCCCCGGACTCGGCGGCGCCATGCGCCCCGCGCGGTACTCGTGGTACGACCTCACCGACTTCCACGAGCTCACCGATGCGCCGCAACTTGTGCCCGACTGGAACTACAGCCACAACATGGCCGGCGGCGGGCTCATCGCGAACGTCGATGACCTGCTCACGTTCGCGCGCGCCATGCGCACGCCGGGGCTGCTGAACGACGCGTCGATCGCACGCCTCTGGACCGCGCCGACGGTGCAGGGCGTCCCCGCCACGATGAGCTTCGGCTGGAATCCGAAGGCGAATCCCGAGCGCCTCAGCATCAGCGGCTCCAACGCCGGTGTGCAGGCTGGCCTCACCGTGTGGAGGGATGCCGATGTGGTGGTCGCCGTACTCGCCAACAGTTGGGGGCGTGGCTCACGCAGCGGCGAGTTCATGGACGATGGCCCCAAGGGGCTGATCGGCAGGCTGGGCGCGGTGTGCGGCGTGCGGTGACTGCCCCGATCGCGCGTGCTGCGTCAGGTCACCGCCGCACCACGTGCCCGCGCAATCGCCTCCAGCAACTGCTGTTCAGAGAACGGCTTGGTGAGGAACTGCAGCACCTGTCGCGCCGCCAACTCTGCGACCTCGGCATCGTCGAGGAATCCGGACACGGCCACCATCGCGGCGTGCGGCACGCGCGCACGCGCTGCCTCGATCACCTCGAGCCCGCTGCCTCCGGGCAACCGCAGGTCGGTCACCACGAGATCGACCGCGCTGGTTGAAGCGTCGCGCAGGTAACCGACGGCGTCTGCGCTGTTGTCGAACGCGCGCACCTGTCCTCCCGCGCGCGTCAGCAGCCGCGTCGTCAGGCGTTGCACGGGCAGGTCATCCTCCACCAGCACGACGTGCAGGCCGTTCAGCGGTCGCGGTGACGCCTCAGGCCGAGGGTCCGGCGCCACGACGGGCTGCTGCGCCGCCCGCGGCAGGTCAACACTGAAGACGGCACCGCCCGTGGGCGCATCGTCCACATGAATGGCGCCGCCGTGCTGTCGCGCGATGGCAAAGGCCGACGCCAGGCCGAGCCCGGTGCCACCCGCTGTCCCCTTGGTGGTGAAGAACGGCTCGAAGATCCGCTCACGCAGTTCCGGCGCCACACCGGGCCCGCCATCGATCACGCTGCACCGCACGCGCTCGTCGTCGACACGCAGCACGAGATGGATCTCCCCACCCGGTGGCGTCACATCGCGTGCGTTGGTCACGAGATTCATGATCAGGCGCTCCAACTGCGCGCGGTCCACATCGGCCACACCGGCTGCGCCGACGCGGTCGGTGTCGAGCACGAGCGAGTTGCGCGGCGACACCAGGGTGCGCAGGCTGGGCGCCAGCTCGTGGAGGAACGCCGCCAGGTCCGTCGGTTGCCGGACGATGGGGCGCGGTGAGGCGAAGTCCAGCACTTCGCGCGTCACACGCGACGCGCGGGACACGGCACCCATCAGGTGCTCCACATCGGTGCGGCGCGCGGAGTCGGCCGGCGTGTCGTCGGCAATGAGCCCCGTGTAGCCCGCGATGACGGTGAGCAGGTTGTTGAAGTCGTGCGCGATGCTCCCAGCCATGCGCCCCATGGCATCCATACGCTGCGTCGCGGCCAGCTCGTTGCTCAGGCGATCGCGCTCCTCGATGGCCTGCCGCAGCTCCGCGTTGGTACGCGCCAGGCCGTCCGCCTGTACGCGGACGGCGCGCAGTGCATCGGTTACGGTGGAACGCACCTCGACAGCGAACAGGGTGCAGAAGCCGAGGATGAAGAGCATGCCCGTGGCCACGCTGAGCGGCGTGGACTCCATCACCCAGCGTGGCTCGTTGAACAGCCCGAACACCAGTACGCCGCCGTTCAACGCCACCCACACGGCCATCATCCGCGGACGTTCCACCAGCGCCACCACGGAGAGCAGCGCCAGCGTGAGGAGGTGGGGGGTGGGCGTACCGCGAAGGCCGTAGGCGTGGGCGAAGCCGAGGTTGAACGCCATGATGCCAACCGCCGAGAAGCGCGCGGACGCCAGGATCCGCCCGGATCGCGTGAACAGCAGCAGCGCGGCGATCATCAGGCCGCTGATGGCCGCATTGATCAGCAACCGCACCCGCAGGTCGGGATCGGCCCACCCGCCGCGCGAACCGATCACGAACACCTGCATGAGTGCGCCCAGCGCGGCGACGACCTCCATGACGGCGAAGGCGTCCTGCGCCCGCTGCTGCAGCGGGTCGTCCGGGATGCGCATGCGCAGGCGCCGGACGAGCCACGCCCCGAGCGTGCGGGCCCGCGCGGGCGTCGAGGGCAGGTGAGGGGTCGTGATCGGGGCAGGCAAGGCTGGCGTGCTGGGCGTGACGCGCGACCGATGCCCCAATGTACCGTGCGTTGCGAGCGGTCGCCCTGTGACGAGTCCTTCATCGTCGAACGCGCCCGCTTCACAGCATCATGGCCCGCCCGCCTGCAACAGTGCTGCGCGCATGGACGCTGAGCTCGGGCCACTGGGAATCACGACGGCGGGCGCCGCGCGCCCCCCTCCAGCCGTTCACGCGTCCAGGTGACCAGGCGGAGCGCGTCTCGCGGCACCAGCACGTCCGGCGCGATGCCGAGCGGGTCCACCGGCGCCATGGGCAGGCGGTTGGAGCGCGAGAGCGGGACGTGCACCGTGAACGGTGTGCCCTCCACGCGGCGCGGTACGACATTGGAATAGTCCAGGATCCCGGCCGTCCGGTCGCCGTACACACGCACGCGCGTGCTCTGTCGCGCCTCGAGCACGAACTGTTCACAACTGCTCGCACAGCCGCGATCGGTGAGGATGGCCACCTGGCGCGGGCGGGGTGTCGGGCGCATCGAAGAATCCACGGTCGATCCCGTGGTGACGAACTCGCCGGGGTGGCGCTTGAGGGAATCGAGCAACGTCCGCAGATACCCTCGCGTGCCCTCGCTCATGTCGGTGCTGTCCACGTAGCGCTCGATAGTGCGGATGTTTCCCGGTGTCGATCGAAAGCTCGTACCGGGCATCGCGATCGGGCCGCTCGCCACGAGCGCGAGCAGCGGGCGATAGACATGATCGAGACCGCCGCCGTTCCCACGCACATCGATGATGAGGTTTCGGGTGCGCGTGATCTCGTCGCGGTGCGTTGCGAGAAGCCCCGCGACCGAGTCGACCTGATCGGGGCGAAATGAGGGGACGCCGATCAGCAGGGTGTGCGCGCTCACGCGCCGCACGCCGAGCGTGGGGCGCTGCTCGCGGAGGATCTCCTCGATGGACAGATCGCCGGCACGTCGTGGTGCGTCCCGCACGAGCGTGATGGGCGCCACGGTGGAATCATCGCGCGCGAAGAGCTGCAGGACGTTCGCGCGCAGCGTGGCCACCACCGCGCGCTTCTTGAGGTTGATGATGAAGATCGGACCGGCCTTGGTTTTGTCGGTGTCATTGAGGCACGGGGCGAGGGCGTAATCGCCCCAGACATCGACGTCACACACCGTGCTGCCAGGAGGAAGACCATCGATCGCGGCGAGCTTTTTGTCCTTCAAGCCCCATTGCAGTACCCGACCTTCCGGACGCGCGGAGATGAGGAGCGACTTGGTGCGAGGATCGTAGGTGAGGCCGTGCGGCGTGCCGGACATCGCCTTGCCGCCGAAGAATTCGCCGGTGAATTGCAGCGGCGAAACGGTGGCGGGCATGAAGAAGGCTTTGCCGTAGCCGTCGGTGACCCAGATTTGGTCGAGGCCGACGAACGTGGCGTCGGTCGGGGCGTAGCCTTTGCCGTCGGCGTAGGGCGCGAGCGGGGGAATCCCCAGGCTGGCGACGTTTTGGAAAGTGGTGTCCGTCAGGTGGACTTGGCCCTGTTCATTGTCGGCGGCGATGATCAGCGGCGGTTGACCGGTGCGTTGGATGAGATCGGCGCCATGGATATTGCCCCGAGCGAAGGTGGGATTGGGCACGATCCACGACTGGCTCAGCTGATTGCTGAAGCCGATGAACCCAACACCTTTGAGGCCCCAATACACGATATCGCGGGGTTCATCGTAGATCACTGTTCCGTGGGCACCCTTCACGAAGGGTTCGGCGGCGGGTGGCACGGGGACCAGTTCCGGGGCGGCGACGAAGGTCCAGAATCCCTGGCCGGTTGTCTTGGTTCCGGGTTCGAGTCGGATCGCCTTCGGAGCGCGAATGGGTCCTTTTTTCTCGGTGATGAAGGGCAACGCCAGCGGCGCGGCTTCGTGG